>NZ_CP015600.1:2400000-4800000 GCF_001647715.1 Pseudomonas antarctica | reverse complement strand
CCAACTGCTCCATGCGAAATTTAATCGCTTCCACTGGGTCCGAAGCCGGCATTGGAAAATGTTCCGCCTCGTACTTCTCAATGAGTACGGCGAGGATTTCCAGCTCGTCACCCTCTGGCGAGCCGACTTGCGCTCCCCATAGCTGCTCGACGCGTGTGAGCGCCGCAGTCAGGTCTTCCTGGGAATGAATAGGTTTGATGTTCATCACACGGTCTCCGCGTTGATCTGGTCGTATTGCGCATGGGTCCCTACGAAACGGATGAAACCCAGCTGTCGTTGATAGTCGATCGCCATGATCACTCGGTACTTGTTGCCGCCCACGTTGAAAACAACCCTGCCGCCCTTGAGAATGCTCGCCGTTCTAAGCTCATCTTTGAGTGCCTGCGGCGTGGCGTAAATAGTCTTCTCCATGTGGCGATACAGCTCGACCAGCGGCGTTTTGGCCTCGATATACGCGGGATGGCTTTCCCAGAATATTCGTAAGGTAGAAAGAGCGATTATCCGCATCGTTGCAATCTCCCAATACGGGAGATAATAGATATGCTTGAGTGGATATGCAATCGCGGAAATAATTTCTGACGAGTAGACAGTCGCTTCATGTGATCCTTCACAAACGGCGGGTGGACGGTAGGGGCTGGACGCTATCCTCCCACTCACACGCCGTCCACGGCCGTTCTGATTCAGGCTTTTTCGGCTACTGGGCTCTGCGTCTGAGCGCCAGAAGAAGCGCGGCGCTAGAGGTTTTCCAACGTGTGTAACAACACCCGCACCTTGGTCAGCGACTCCTGATACTCCGCCTCCCACTGCGAGTCCGCCACGATCCCGCCGCCGCCCCAGCAGCACACCTGCCCATCCTTGACCAACAAACTGCGAATCGCGATGGAGCTGTCCATCTCGCCGCGTACGTCCAGGTACACCAGCGAGCCGCAGTACAAGCCGCGTCGCGTCGGCTCCAGCTCGTCAATGATCTGCATCGCGCGGATCTTCGGCGCGCCGGTGATCGAGCCGCCGGGGAAGCTGCCGGCGATCAGGTCGAGGGCGTCCTTGTCGTCGGCCAGGATGCCGGTGACGCTGCTCACCAGGTGGTGCACGTTGGGGTAGCTTTCCAGGCTGAACAGCTCGGGCACTTTCACCGAGCCCGTGCGGCAGGTGCGACCGAGGTCGTTGCGCAGCAGGTCGACGATCATCAGGTTTTCGGCGCGATCCTTGGGGCTGGCCAGCAGTTCGGCGGCGTGAGCTGCATCCTCTTCGGCGGTCAAACCCCGTGGGCGGGTGCCCTTGATCGGGCGAGTTTCGACGTGGCGTTCGCTGACCCTGACGAAGCGCTCCGGCGACAGGCTCAATACCGCGCCGTGATCCGGTAGGCTTTGAAAACCTGAGAAAGGTGTAGGACAGGCTTCACGCAGAGCGCAGTAAGCCACCCATGGGTCGCCGATGCACGGCGCCCGGAAGCGCTGCGCGAAGTTGACCTGATAGCAGTCGCCCGCCTGGATATAGTCCTGAATGCGCACGATGGCCTGGCGATAAGCTTCGGCTGTGAGGTCGGGCGCCATCGGGCCGTGGAGCTTGAAGGTGGCTGATGTTTGTGGGGCAGGCTGGCTGAACAGGTCGATCAGCCGTTGTCGCTCGCTGTCGGCCTGCGCCGGGTGGAAGACCAACTGACTGGTCTGTGCCTGGTGATCGCTGATCAGTGCCCACGCATACAGCCCGAAGCGTGCATCCGGCAGGTGCAGGTCATCCGTCGCCAGGTGTGGCATCTGTTCGAGGTGCCGGCCGAAGTCATAGCTCAGATAGCCGATCAAGCCGCCGGCAAACGGCAGTTCCACACCTGCCGGCATTGCCGCCTCACCCAGCTGCGTCAGGTTATCGCGCAAGCGTTGCAGGAAATCACTGCCGCTTTCGTCAGGCCTTACGGTCAAGGTTGCTTGTGGCCAGGCGCTGAGCACGTCATAGCGCCCGCGTTCGGCAGCCGGGCGCCCGCTGTCGAGCAGCACCGCACCTGGGGCATGGCGAATCGCCGCAAAGTATTCGGCGGGGTTGGCCCGGTAGGGCAGCGAGTGTACGGAGCAGGTCGACATTGCGGGGCGGATCAGCGATTGGCGTGGGGAGGCGATTGTAGTCCCCCGTAGGATTTGGTCCTAGAGGGGATGTCGGCTATAGACAGATTGAAGCCCGGATCAGCCTTCGACGTGGGGTATATGCCCAAACATTTCCTGCACAAACTTCACGCGCTCTTGCGGGGTTTCCGTCACGCCGGCGGCTTTCAGCTCTTCCAGGCGCGCTTCCACGGCGTGGGTGCGCAGGGTCAGGCCGCAGTCGTTGGCGATTTGGATATTCAGCCCCGGCCGTGCATTCAGTTCGAGGATCAGCGGGCCTTTTTCCTGGTCCAGCACCATGTCCACGCCGATATAGCCCAGCCCGCACAGTTCATAGCAGCCGGCCGCCAACTGCATGAAACCATCCCAGTTGGGCAGTTGCACACCATCCACTGCGTTGGTGGTGTCGGGATGTTTGGTGATGATGTTGTTCAGCCAGGTGCCGCGCAGGGTCAGGCCGGTGGCCAGGTCCACACCCACGCCAATCGCACCCTGGTGCAGGTTGGCCTTGCCGCCGGACTGCCGGGTCGGCAGGCGCAGCATGGCCATCACCGGGTAGCCCATCAACACGATGATGCGGATATCCGGCACGCCTTCGTAGCTGATGCTCTTGAAGATCTGGTCGGGCACCACGCGGTATTCGATCAGCGCACGGTCGCGGTGGCCGCCCAGGGAATACAAACCGGTGAGGATGCTGGAAATCTGGTGCTCGATTTCTTCATGGCTGATGATCTTGCCGGACACGGTGCGATAGCGCCCTTCAAAACGGTCGGCCACCACCAGGATGCCATCGCCGCCGGCGCCCTGGGCCGGTTTGATCACAAAGTCACTGCGCCCG
The DNA here is from genome assembly GCF_001647715.1 of Pseudomonas antarctica. Classification (NCBI taxonomy): domain Bacteria; kingdom Pseudomonadati; phylum Pseudomonadota; class Gammaproteobacteria; order Pseudomonadales; family Pseudomonadaceae; genus Pseudomonas; species Pseudomonas antarctica. Next base: position 4,797,066 of record NZ_CP015600.1, on the reverse strand, counting down.
CCGATGATCTCGTCGAGCTTGTCGATTTCCTTCTCGGTGGAAATGACCCCGTACATTTCCGGCACATGGATGCCGGCGGCAATCGCCCGCTCCTTGGTGATGATCTTGTCATCCACAATCGGGTACAGGCTGCGCTTGTTGTACTTGAGCACGTAGTCGGCATTACGCCGGTTGATGCCCATGATCCCCCGCGCTTCGAGGGCCTTCCAGGTCTTCCAGAAGCCGAACATTACGAGTCAGCCTTGAGGAAGGCCTTGAAGCGCACCAGCTCGGTCAGGCGGTAGCCGCGATAACGACCCATGGCCAGCATGAAGCCCACCAGGATCAACAGGATCGCCGGGAAGGTAAACACAAAGTAGATCAGCTCCGGCACGCTCATGATGATGTGCGCCAGGGAGGCAGCGAACAGCGTACCGATCGCCACTTTCAGCGCATGGTTGGCGCCGCGCTCCTCCCAGGTGATCGACAGGCGTTCGATGGTCATGGTCAGGATCACCATCGGGAACAGCGCCACCGACAGCCCGCGTTCCAGGCCGAGTTTGTGGCTGAACAGGCTGATGGCCGCAATCAGCACCACCACGAAGGTCAGCACCACCGATAGCCTCGGCAGCATCTGCAACTTCAAGTGTTCCAGGTACGAGCGCAGGGACAGGCCCAGCGCCGTGATAATCGTAAACAGGACAATGCCGAAGCCCAGCTGCGTCTCGCGAAACGCCAGGGCGATCAGCACCGGGGTAAAGGTGCCCAGGGTCTGCAGGCCGATCAGGTTGCGCAGGATCAGAATCACCAGCACGCCAATCGGGATCATCACCATGATCATGAAGGTCTGCTGGGTTTGCAGCGGCAGGCCGTACAGCGAATATTCGAGGAAGTTGGCGTCAGTGTTTTCGTCGGTCAGCTTGGCCAGGCGAATGGCGTTCATTTCGCTGTTGTTCAGGCTGAAGGTGACCATGGCTTTCTTGCCGCCATCGACCGTGATCAGGTTTTCATCGCCCGTCCACCACAACAGGCGGTCGGACGGCAGGCCTTGCTCGCCGGTTTCCGGGTTGAAGTACAGCCAGTCATTGCCGTTGAAACTGCGCAGCCACAGCTCGGGGGTTTGCGGTTGGTCGGCCACCAGGCGGATGGTGTGGACCTTTTCGATCGGCACGTGGGCGATGGACAACAGCAGTTCGACGATCTTGGCCTTGTGCGGCGTCGACGGATCGCCGGCCAGCAGCAACTTCACATTGTCGTCGTTGAGGTTGTTGGTGCGCTTGATGGCCTCGCCGATAAAGGTCTCGACGTCCGCCGAGTGCTGGCGTATCGGCGCCAGCAAGGCTTCGGCGGCGATCTTCTCCGGGCCGTCCACTGCGATGCTGTCGCGGAAGGTCGGGCCCTTGACCTTGACCTTTTCACCGCTGTAACGCTTGGTCAGCACCAGTCGGTAATACAGGGTCTGCTTGCCTTTGGCTCGGCGTGCCGACCACGTGACCTTACGGTTGCCGTCGGTACGGTTGACGCTGACGCCATAATTATTGGAGATGAAACTCTCATTGAGGCTGACGAAGTCGCGGCTCAGGGGCGGCACGAACATCGAGATTTTCACCGGGTCCTTGGGGTTGGCGACGAACTCGACCTTGGCGTCGATGTTCCACAGGTCGTCGGTGGCGTCCTCGGTGACAGGAATCCCCAGCACGAAAATCTGGTAGGCGGTGACCGAAATACCCAACACCACCAGGATGGTGATCAGGATTTTCAGGTGCAGGGTCAGAGAGCGCATTCAGTTTACTCGGCGGTATGAGCGTCGGCGGCGCAGGCAGGTTTGCCCGCTGCGTATTTAAGACTGGGGTCGACCAGCGCATCAAAGCGTTTCAACGCTTCGGAGCCGATCAGCAGCGGGTATTGGAAGGCGCTGCGGTCAGTCAAGTTCACTTCGATGCTGCGTAAAGCGCTGCCCATGCAGATTTCCAGCGCGATCACAGGGCGGGCGGTGTAGTTCTTGTCCTCATCGGGGTCGTAGTCACCGGCGCGGCGCTTGATCTTGCTGACGCGGGCCAACGGGCGTTCGATGGGGTGGGAATGGGCGGCGTCGATAGCCAGGTAGAAGCGCACCCAGGATTCGCCGTTGCGCTTGAAGCGCTTGATATCGCGGGCGCTCAACGAGGCGGTCTTGGCACCGGTGTCGAGTTTGGCCGCCACTTCCAGGTCAATGCCGGCCAATTTGGCGTATTCATTCAGGCCATACACGGTCTTCTCGGCGGCAGCACTTAGCCCCGGCATGAGCCCCGGCAGGAACAGTAGGCAAATCAGAAGGAAGGGCTTGAGTCTCATAGATCCTGACGCGGTGCAGTGCGATGTTCAATTCATCAAGGCGACTGGCATTGCTGCGCAATCTCTAGTGCGCCGTTTCATCAAGTGATGTCAGGCAAAAGCGGCGGGCATTCTAACATGATGCTTTTTTGGCGCCAGCGCTGGCAGGCGGCCATGCCCTAGAGCGTGCAGAAGGGGTTATTAGACGATTGTCGACAATGTTGATTTATTCTTTGACTAATAAGGTCTGATTGGCTAGTTTTTGCGGCATTGCTTTTAAAGGTGTCGACAATATGCTGGATCAACTGGAAACCCCAGTGGTAGCGCAAGACGATTCCCAGACCATGTCAGAGAACGTCTTCCGGCGTATCCAGGCCGCCATCGTCAAAGGCGAAATCGCCCCCGGCAGCAAGATCTCCGAGCCGGAACTGGCGCGCACCTACGGCATCAGCCGTGGTCCATTGCGTGAAGCGATCCACCGCCTGGAAGGCCAGCGTCTGCTGGTGCGCGTGCCTCACGTTGGCGCGCGAGTGGTGTCCTTGAGCCATGCCGAGCTGATCGAGCTCTATGAAATCCGCGAATCTCTGGAAGGCATGGCCTGCCGCCTGGCCGCCGAGCGCATGACCGATGCGGAAATCGAGGAGCTACGCCAAGTGCTGCACACCCATGAACGCGACGAAGCGTTCCAGGCCGGGCTCGGTTACTACCAGCAGGAAGGCGACTTCGATTTTCATTACCGGATAATTCAAGGCGCCGGTAATCGCACGCTGACCCAAATGCTCTGCGGCGAGCTGTACCAATTGGTGCGCATGTACCGCATCCAGTTCTCCGCCACCCCCAATCGTCCACGCCAGGCTTTTGCCGAGCATCACCGCATTCTTGACGCGATTGCCGATCGTGACGGTGAACTGGCCGAATTGTTGATGCGCCGGCATATCGGCGCCTCCAAACGCAATATCGCCCGTCACTTCCCGGACGGCGCGCCCCAGACAGCCACTCAGCGAGGTGAGTCATGAGTTCCAACAATAAAACTACTCCAGGCCAGCGTTTCCGCGATGCAGTCGCCAGCGAACATCCCTTGCAAGTGGTGGGCGCAATCAACGCCAACCACGCGCTGCTGGCCAAACGCGCCGGTTTCAAGGCCATCTACCTCTCGGGTGGCGGTGTCGCTGCCGGCTCCCTCGGCGTGCCGGATTTGGGCATCACCGGCCTGGATGACGTGTTGACCGACGTGCGCCGCATCACTGACGTGTGCGACCTGCCGCTGCTGGTAGACGTGGACACCGGTTTCGGTTCCTCAGCCTTCAACGTGGCGCGCACGGTCAAGTCGATGATCAAGTTCGGCGCCGCTGCCATCCACATCGAAGACCAGGTCGGCGCCAAGCGCTGCGGGCATCGCCCGAATAAAGAGATCGTGTCCCAGCAGGAAATGGTCGACCGCATCAAGGCCGCCGTGGATGCGCGCACCGATGACAGCTTCGTGATCATGGCGCGCACCGACGCCCTTGCCGTGGAAGGGTTGGAGTCCGCCCTGGAACGCGCCGCCGCCTGCATCGAAGCCGGCGCCGACATGGTGTTCCCGGAAGCCATCACTGAACTGGAGATGTACAAGCTCTTCGCGTCAAGGGTGAAGGCGCCGATCCTGGCCAATATCACCGAATTCGGCGCAACCCCGCTGTACACCACCGAACAGTTGAAATCTGCCGATGTTTCCATCGTGCTGTACCCGCTCTCGGCTTTCCGTGCCATGAACAAGGCCGCCGAGAACGTCTACACCGCGATCCGTCGCGACGGCACCCAACAGAACGTGATCGACACCATGCAAACCCGCATGGAGCTTTACGATCGCATCGACTACCACACCTTCGAGCAGAAGCTCGACGCGCTGTTCGCCGCGAAAAAGTAACGAACGCGCCTCCCTGAATAACTACAAAATTGGAGAAGAACCATGGCTGAAGCAAAAGTACTGAGTGGTGCCGGCCTGCGTGGTCAGGTAGCCGGGCAGACCGCACTGTCCACCGTAGGCCAGGCCGGTGCCGGGCTCACCTATCGCGGTTACGACGTGCGTGAACTCGCCGCCGACGCGCAATTTGAAGAAGTCGCTTACCTGCTGCTCTACGGCGAGTTGCCGACCAAAGCCGAACTGGCCGCCTACAGCAAAAAACTGAGCACGCTGCGCGATCTGCCCCAGGCCTTGAAAGAAGTGCTGGAACGCATCCCCGCCGACGCCCACCCGATGGACGTGATGCGCACCGGTTGCTCGTTCCTGGGCAATATCGAGCCCGAGAAAGACTTCAGCGTGCAACGCGATGTCACCGACCGCCTACTCGCCGCCTTCCCGGCGATCATGTGCTACTGGTACCGCTTCAGTCACGACGGCAAGCGCATCGACTGCGTGACCGACGAGCCCAGCATCGGCGGCCACTTCCTGCACCTGCTGCACGGCAAGAAGCCGAGCGCGCTGCATGAGAAAGTCATGAACGTGTCGCTGATCCTCTACGCCGAGCACGAATTCAACGCGTCGACCTTCACCGCCCGCGTGTGTGCCTCGACCTTGTCCGACCTGTATTCGTGCGTCACGGCCGCCATCGGCTCCCTGCGCGGCCCGCTGCATGGCGGCGCCAACGAAGCGGCGATGGAAATGATCGAGCGTTTCGGCTCGGCCGAAGAAGCCGTCGAAGGCACCCTTGGCATGCTGGCGCGCAAAGACAAGATCATGGGCTTTGGCCACGCGATCTACAAAGACAGCGACCCGCGCAATGAAGTGATCAAGGGCTGGTCGAAAAAACTCGCTGACGAAGTGGGCGACAACGTGTTGTTCCCGGTCTCGGAAGCCATCGACAAGACCATGTGGGAGCAGAAGAAGTTGTTCCCCAACGCCGACTTCTACCATGCCTCGGCGTACCACTTCATGGGCATACCGACCAAGCTGTTCACGCCGATCTTTGTGTGTTCGCGCCTCACCGGCTGGGCCGCGCACGTGTTCGAGCAGCGCGCCAACAACCGCATTATCCGTCCGAGCGCCGAATACATCGGCGTTGAGCAGCGCAAGTTCGTGCCAATCGAACGTCGCTGAGTGAAGTGACCGGCGATCCTGACGTGGTAACCGAATCAAAAATGTGGGAGCGGGCTTGCTCGCGAATACGGTGTGTCATTCAACACATCCGGCGACTGTTCCACCGCTTTCGCGAGCAAGCCCGCTCCCACATTTTGACCTCATTCCAATTCTGGATCTGCCTCGGCTCTTCTTTTGTAACTACCGTGACCGAGTCCTGACGATGAACACTGAATTTCGTAAACCGCTGCCCGGCAGCCGCCTGGATTTCTACGACGCCCGTGCGGCCGTCGATGCAATCAGCCCCGGTGCCTATGCCACCTTGCCGTACACCTCCCGCGTCCTTGCGGAGAACCTGGTGCGCCGTTGCGACCCGGCCACGCTCAATGCGTCCCTGAGCCAGATGATCGAGCGCAAGCGTGACCTCGACTTCCCGTGGTTCCCGGCGCGCGTGGTGTGCCACGATATCCTCGGCCAGACCGCCCTGGTCGACCTCGCCGGCCTGCGCGATGCCATCGCCCTGCAAGGCGGCGACCCGGCCCAGGTCAACCCGGTGGTGCCGACCCAACTGATCGTCGACCACTCCCTGGCCGTTGAAGCCGGTGGTGCTGACCCGGACGCGTTCGAGAAAAACCGCGCCATCGAGGACCGTCGCAACGAAGACCGTTTCCACTTTATCGAGTGGACCAAAAAGGCCTTCAAGAACGTCGACGTGATCCCGCCGGGCAACGGCATCATGCACCAGATCAACCTGGAGAAAATGTCCCCGGTGATTCAGGTGCGTGACGGTGTGGCGTTCCCCGACACCTGCGTCGGCACCGACAGCCACACCCCGCACGTGGATGCCCTGGGTGTGATCGCCATCGGCGTCGGCGGCCTCGAAGCCGAGAGTGTGATGCTCGGCCGCGCCTCGTGGATGCGCCTGCCGGAAAGTGTCGGCGTGGAGCTGACGGGCAAGCTGCAACCGGGCATTACCGCGACCGACATGGTGCTGGCGCTGACCGAATTCCTGCGTAAGCAGAAAGTGGTGGGGGCATGGCTGGAATTCTTCGGCGAAGGTGCCTCGGCACTCACCCTGGGCGACCGCGCGACTATCTCCAACATGGCCCCGGAATATGGCGCCACCGCCGCCATGTTCTACATCGACCCGCAAACCATCGCCTACCTGAAACTCACCGGCCGCGAAGACGAACAAGTCACGTTGGTTGAGCAGTACGCGCGCCACACCGGCCTGTGGGCGGATGACCTCAAAGGTGCGCAGTACGAGCGCGGCCTGACCTTCGACCTGTCCAGCGTCGTACGCAATATGGCCGGCCCGAGTAACCCGCACGCCCGTGTCGCCACCAGCGATCTGGCCTCCAAAGGCATCTGCGGCCCGTGGGACGAAGTGCCGGGGCAAATGCCCGATGGCGCGGTGATCATCGCTGCCATTACCAGTTGCACCAACACCAGCAACCCGCGCAACGTGATCGCCGCCGGCCTGTTGGCACGTAATGCCAACAAGCTCGGGCTGGTCCGCAAACCGTGGGTCAAATCCTCGCTGGCGCCCGGCTCGAAAACCGTGGCGATGTACCTCGATGAAGCGGGCTTGACCCACGAGTTGGAGCAGTTGGGTTTTGGTGTGGTGGCGTTCGCTTGCACCACCTGCAACGGCATGTCCGGTGCGCTCGACCCGGTGATCCAGCAAGAAATCATCGACCGCGACCTCTACGCCACTGCCGTGCTTTCCGGTAACCGCAACTTTGACGGGCGCATTCACCCGTACGCCAAGCAAGCGTTCCTCGCTTCGCCGCCGCTGGTGGTGGCTTATGCGATTGCCGGCACCATCCGTTTCGACATTGAAAAGGACGTGCTGGGCCTGGATGCCGACGGCAAGGAAATCCGCCTCAAAGACATCTGGCCGAGCGATGAAGAAATCGACGCGGTGGTCAAGGCTTCGGTCAAGCCGGAGCAGTTCCGCGCGGTCTACATCCCGATGTTCGCGATTCACGAAGACACCGGCCCGAAAGTCGCGCCGCTATACGATTGGCGCCCGCAAAGCACCTACATCCGCCGCCCGCCGTACTGGGAAGGCGCGCTGGCCGGTGCTCGCCCGCTCAAGGGGATGCGCCCGCTGGCGGTGCTGCCGGACAACATCACCACCGATCACCTGTCGCCGTCCAACGCGATCATGCTCGACAGCGCCGCCGGCGAATACCTGGCGAAAATGGGCCTGCCGGAAGTCGACTTCAACTCTTACGCCACCCACCGCGGCGACCACTTGACCGCGCAGCGCGCGACCTTCGCCAACCCGAAACTGTTCAACGAAATGGTGGTTGAAAACGGCAAGGTCAAGCAGGGTTCCCTGGCGCGTATCGAGCCCGAAGGCCAGGTCACGCGGATGTGGGAAGCCATCGAAACCTACATGGAACGCAAGCAGCCGCTGATCATTATTGCGGGTGCCGACTACGGCCAGGGCTCGTCCCGCGACTGGGCGGCCAAGGGCGTACGCCTGGCCGGTGTGGAAGCGATTGCCGCCGAAGGCTTCGAACGCATCCACCGCACCAATCTGGTGGGCATGGGCGTGTTGCCGCTGGAGTTCCTGCCGGGCACCGACCGTCACACCTTGAACATCGACGGCAGCGAAACCTATGACGTAATCGGCCAGCGCACCCCGCGTGCGCAGTTGACCCTGGTCATCAACCGCAAGAATGGCGAACGTGTCGAAGTGCCGGTGACGTGCCGCCTGGACACCGCTGAAGAAGTGTCGATCTACGAGGCGGGTGGCGTGTTGCAGCGTTTTGCCCAGGACTTCCTGGAATCGGCGGCGACCGCCTGAAGAGGATAACCATGGCACACACAGCGCAAATCAAGATCCCCGCCACCTATATGCGTGGCGGCACCAGCAAGGGCGTGTTCTTCAGCCTCAAGGACCTGCCCGAAGCGGCGCAGGTGCCGGGTGCCGCCCGCGATGCCCTGCTGTTGCGGGTGATCGGCAGCCCCGATCCCTACGACAAGCAGATTGACGGCATGGGCGGTGCCACCTCCAGCACCAGCAAAACCGTGATCCTGGCCAAAAGTACACGCGCCGAGCACGACGTGGACTACCTGTTTGGCCAGGTCTCCATCGACAAGCCCTTTGTCGACTGGAGCGGCAACTGCGGCAACCTGTCGGCGGCGGTGGGCTCGTTCGCCATCAGCGCCGGGCTGGTCGACCCGGCCCGCGTGCCGCACAACGGTGTAGCGGTGGTGCGGGTGTGGCAGGCCAATATCGGCAAGACCATCATCGCCCATGTGCCGATCACCGACGGTGCGGTGCAGGAAACCGGCGACTTCGAACTCGATGGCGTGACCTTTCCGGCCGCCGAAGTGCAGCTCGAATTCATGGACCCGGCGGCGGAAGAAGAGGGCGGCGGCGGCTCGATGTTCCCCACCGGCAACCTGGTCGACGACCTCGAAGTACCCGGTGTCGGCACCTTCAAGGCGACACTGATCAACGCGGGCATCCCGACGATTTTCATCAACGCCGAAGACCTTGGCTACACCGGCACCGAGCTGCAAGGCGCGATCAACAGCGACCCCAAAGCCCTGGCGATGTTCGAAACCGTGCGGGCCTATGGCGCACTGCGCATGGGCCTGATCAAACACCTCGACGAGGCCGCCCAGCGCCAGCACACGCCGAAGGTGGCGTTTGTGGCCAAGCCTGCGGACTACGTGGCGTCCAGTGGCAAGGCGATCAAGGCCTGTGATGTCGACTTGCTGGTGCGTGCGCTGTCCATGGGTAAGTTGCACCACGCGATGATGGGCACGGCAGCGGTGGCGATCGGCACGGCGGCGGCAATTTCCGGGACGTTGGTTAACCTCGCCGCCGGTGGTGTTGAACGTAACGCCGTGCGCTTCGGGCATCCGTCCGGCACCTTGCGTGTCGGCGCCGAAGCCCGCCAGGTGAACGGTGAATGGGTGGTAAAAAAAGCCATCATGAGCCGCAGCGCGCGAGTCCTGATGGAAGGCTTCGTACGCGTTCCCGGCGACGCCTTTTAAAACCCTACACCGTCACCTGGTGGGGCGGGCTTATGTGGGAGCGGGCTTGCTCGCGAATGCGGTGGTCCCGTCAACTTATGTATAGCTGACACGCCGCCTTCGCGAGCAAGCCCGCTCCCACAGGGGTTCAACGCAATCCGCACTCCATTAGCAGGCAATCAGACCTGCCACACATGATCAACCCTGACCCTGAGGATGAAACAACCCTAACCCACTTTGGAGAACTGCCATGAGCGCCAACGTCGACCAGAACAACCGTCCCGACTACGACCAGGTCCTGCAGGACATCGCCGATTACGTCCTCAATTACCGGATCGATTCACGGGACGCCTTGGACACCGCCCGCAACTGCCTGATGGACACCCTCGGTTGTGGCCTTTTGGCCTTGCGCTTCCCCGAGTGCACCAAGCACCTGGGGCCGATCGTGGAGGGCACGGTGGTGCCGTTCGGCGCGCGCGTGCCGGGCACGTCCTTTCGGCTGGACCCGGTCAAAGCCGCCTGGGACATTGGCTGCATCGTGCGTTGGCTCGACTACAACGACACCTGGCTCGCCGCCGAATGGGGCCACCCTTCGGATAACCTCGGGGGCATTCTTGCCGTGGCCGACCACCTTTCGCAAAAGCGCGTGGCCAATGGCGACGCGCCGCTGACCGTGCGCGCGGTGCTGGACGCGATGATCATGGCTCACGAGATCCAGGGTGTGATTGCCCTGGAAAACTCCTTCAACCGTGTCGGTCTCGATCATGTGCTACTGGTAAAAGTTGCCTCCACTGCCGTCACTGCCAAGCTGATGGGCGCCAACCGTGAGCAACTGCTTGCCGCCTTGTCCCACGCGTTTGTCGATGGGCAGGCGCTGCGCACCTACCGCCACGCGCCCAATGCCGGTTCGCGCAAATCCTGGGCGGCGGGGGACGCGTCGAGCCGTGGTGTGCGCCTGGCGGACATCGCACTGCGTGGCGAGATGGGCATCCCGGGCGTGTTAAGCGCGCCGCAGTGGGGTTTTTACGACGTGCTGTTCAGCCACACCAACAACGACCTGGCGCTCAAACCCGAGGACAAGCGGGCTTTCAGCCTGTCACAACCCTATGGCACGTATGTGATGGAAAATGTGTTGTTCAAGATCAGCTTCCCCGCCGAGTTTCATGCGCAAACGGCCTGTGAGGCGGCGGTGACGTTGCACCCGTTGGTCAAGCATCGCCTGCATGAAATCGAACGCATCGTGATCACCACCCACGAGTCGGCGATTCGCATCATCTCCAAGGTCGGCCCACTGGCCAACGCCGCCGACCGCGACCACTGCCTGCAATACATGACCGCTGTGCCCTTGGCCTTTGGCAACCTGGTGGCCGAGCAGTATGAGGACGAGTTTCATGCGGCTCATCCGATCATCGATGAGCTGCGCCAGAAGATGGTCATTGTCGAAGACCCGCGCTACAGCCGCGAATACCTGGAGGCGGACAAACGCTCCATCGCCAACGCGGTGCAGGTGTTTTTCCAGGACGGCTCCAGCACCGAGCAGGTGGCGGTGGAATACCCGATTGGCCATCGTCGGCGTCGGGTGGATGGCATTCCGTTGCTGGAAGACAAGTTCAAGGCCAATTTGGCCACGCGGTTTACCGCGCAGCGCAGTGCGCAGATTTTTGCGTTGTGCAAGGATCAGGCACGGCTTGAGGCCACGCCTGTGAACCGCTTCGTTGATTATTTTGTAATCTAAACAACACCACGAAACTAATGTGGGAGCGGGCTTGCTCGCGAAAGCGCAGTGTCAGGCAATTCATCTGTCACTGACTCACCGCATTCGCGAGCAAGCCCGCTCCCACATTCACATTAGCGTTTGCTCAGGAGCTACATACTGCCTTCCACATCATCCAGGCTGAACGTCTCGGTGTGGTCGTCATAGGAGAAAATCTCCGCATAGCGCCCCCACGCCACCACGCTTTCCAGGGTTTTCTCCACAAATGCTTCGGTCATCGAGTCTTCCAACTCCTGCTCGAAGCGCACCCGTGGCGCCCGGTGCCCGCTGCGCTCAAGCAGCACCTGATGAATGCGTGCGGCCAAAGGCACGTGCCGGATCAAATGCTCGGCGAACAGGGTTTTGCGTTCCTGGGTGCCGTAGTCGGCGAACAATTTTCCGGCGTCGGTCAGGGTGATGTCGGCGCCCTTGAGCTCAGCGAAGCCCAAATGCTCAAGCATCTCCGCTACCGGGAACAGGTCGTCGACTTCCAGCAAGCGCCGCTCGGCCACGGTCGGCAAGCCGGCATGACCGTTGTAAGGCTCGGCGGCCAGGGTTTCGATCAAGCCGGCCATCAGGTTGGTGGACACTTCCGGCAACAGGCTGCCCATTTTCAGCTCCGGCAGGCCTCGGCTGGCGTCGGCGCTGCGCCGGTCAGTCATCAGTGCGTAGATGTCGTCGACCATTTGCCGAAAGGTCGGGTCCAGCCGGTTGCGCGGGTGCGGGAACGGTACTTTGATTTCTGCGACCACGCGACCGGGGTTGGATGACAGCACCAGGATGCGATCGCACATCAACACGGCTTCTTCGATGTTGTGGGTCACGATCAGGATCGACTTGATCGGCAGTTGTTTGCCGCTCCACAGGTCCAGCAAGTCCGTGCGCAGGGTTTCGGCGGTCAGCACGTCCAGGGCGGAGAAGGGTTCGTCCATCAGCAACAGGGTCGGGTTGACCACCAGGCCACGGGCAAAGCCCACACGCTGGCGCATACCGCCGGACAACTCACGCGGGTAGGCGTTTTCAAAACCGTCCAGGCCGATCAAGTCGATGGCCGCCAGTGCGCGCTTGCGGGTTTCCTTGCGCTCGACCTGCAAGGCTTGCAGGCCGGCCTCCACGTTTTCCAGCACGGTCAGCCAAGGGAACAGCGCAAACGTCTGGAACACCATGGCCACGCCTTCGGCCGGGCCGTTCAGCGGCGCGCCGTTGTAGCGGACTTCGCCCGATGACGGTTGAATAAGCCCGGCGATAATGCGCAGCAGTGTGGACTTGCCCGAGCCAGAGCGGCCGAGCATGCCGACGATTTCACCTTCGTGCAGGCTCAGGTTCACGCCACTGAGCACCTGCAGTTCGTCTTTACCTTTGCCGAACACCCGATTCACGTTTTTCAGCGAGAAGATTTCGGGGGTATCAGCAGTGTGTTCAGTGTTGGTATTCATCACAGCGAATCCCGTCAATTCAAGCGAAGTTTGTTTTCAGCCATGGCGTACATAGGTCGCCAGACCGCGCGGTTGAAGGCCACCACAAAGATCGACATCACCACGACGCCCAAGGCGATCTTCGGGAAGTCGCCGGCAGCCGTGGTCTGCGCGATGTAAGCCCCCAGCCCGTGGGCCACCACATTGTCCTGACCCCAGGACACGTACTCGGACACGATGCTGGCGTTCCATGCACCGCCGGACGCGGTAATCGCACCGGTGACGTAATACGGAAAGATCCCCGGCAGCATCACCTTGCGCCACCACAGCCAGCCGCGAATGCGGAAGTTGGCGGCGACTTCCTTGAAGTCATTGGGGAACGCCGTGGCGCCGGCGATCACGTTGAACAGGATGTACCATTGGGTGCCCAGCACGATCAGCGGGCTCAGCCAGATGTCCGGGTTGAGCTTGTAGTGCAGGATCACAATGACGAACACCGGGAACAGCAGGTTCGCCGGGAACGCCGCGAGGAACTGCGCGAGGGGCTGGATTTTTTCCGCAAGGCTGGGACGCAAGCCGATCATCACGCCCAACGGCACCCAGATCAGCGAGGCGATCAGAATCAGCCCGGCTACCCGTAGCAGCGTGATAAGGCCCAGTACAAACACATGGCCGACTTCGGCGAACGTCACCTCGGTGCCGACGTATTGCACGATGTGGTACAGCGCATAAGCCGCCATCAGCGCAATCAGAGTGCCCCACACCCAGTCGATCACCTTTGACGCCGCCGGTGTCTCTGCCGGCAAGGCCTTGAGCGCACCGCCCGCTAGGCTGAAGCGCTTATTGCCGATGCGACTGACGGTGCGGGTGATAGGGCGCAGGATGCGCTGGACGATGCGTGTGCGCTGGATCAGGTTCAGCAGCCAGGACTGTGGCGCGGCGCCCTGGGAGGCGGTGGTTTCCATGCGGAATTTGTCGGCCCAGGCCACCAGTGGGCGGAACAGGAATTGGTCGTAGATCAGGATCACCACAATCATCGCCAGGATCACATACCCCACCGCATGCAGGTCTTTCTGGGCAATGGCCAAGGCCAGGTATGAACCCACGCCTGGCAGGGTGATGGTCTTGTCGCCGACGGTGATGGCTTCAGAAGCAACCACGAAAAACCAACCGCCGGACATGCTCATCATCATGTTCCACACCAGCCCGGGCATGGCGAAGGGCACGTCGAGTTTCCAGAACTTCTGCCAGCCGGAAAGCCGCAGGTTGGTGGACACTTCCACCAGGTCATGGGGCAGCATGCGCAGCGACTGGTAAAAGCTGAACGTCATGTTCCAGGCCTGGCTGGTAAAGATCGCAAAGATCGCCGCGAACTCGGCTCCCAGCACGCGCCCTGGAAACATCAGCAGGAAGAACGTCACCGTAAACGAGATGTAACCGAGTACCGGCACCGACTGCAGAATGTCGAGCACCGGCACCAGCAGTTTTTCGGCGCGCCGGCTTTTGGCGGCCAGGGTGCCGTACAACAGCGTGAAAACCAGCGATGCCACCATTGCCGCAAGCATGCGCAAGGTGGTGCGCATGGCGTATTCCGGCAGGTTGGCCGGGTCGAGGGAGATGACCTCACTTTGCAACGTGGCGATGGGGGCCCAGGTTTCCCGGGCGCCGATGGACAAGAACAGCAAAAAGCCGATCACCAGAGGCAGTGCGACCAAATCCCAGCGGTTGGGCAGCAGACGCAGCGTGGAAGCTGGTAGGTAGTGACGGAATACTTTTTTCATAGGCCGTGGTTCATAGGCAGTCAGTCCGGCAGCGTTCAGGTTCAAAGAGGTGCGGTGGGGGTGAGCTTAGCTTCTATACAAATCACCCACCGAGAATGGGCGGGCGCTCTTTCTCCGTGAGTCTGGGGCGCATCGAATCTGAGGGAGATTCGCCGCTGGCGGGATTGTACGTTTCAAAATGTTACAAACGTATAAAATTACTGTCAGTTTTAGGTAAAAAAACACCGCCAGGGTGTCGACTGCCCTGGCAAGGCTTAACAATCATTCAAATTGCAGGGTGTGGCTGTTTTTCTAAGCGGACACAATCAGCTACCCACCTGTCATGCAGGCTCGGAACTGCTTTCAGAAAAGTGCCAATCAGGTAGTGAGACGACTGGCTACTGCAGCGCTGCTGGCACGCGTCAGTTACGTATTAAGGATCTGAATCTGAGACGGCACCCCATGACTAGCGTAAATACTCGGCAACCATCGCCCTGCACTGTCGGCCATGAAATCTCCCCGGCGCCTGCGCCCACGGGCCCGGAAGGCGGCGCCGAAGCTTCCGGGAGATCCGACACACGGCCCGACGCGGCACCTCCCCGCAACCCTGTGACACCCGAGCAGCGCGGTCAGTTTTCGAGCCACCATGCAATCGTCAACCCGAAGCCGCCAGATACCGCAGAAACGCGCCTGCTGGCAGAATTGACTCAAAAAAATAATCAACTTCTCGCCAAACTAAACGCGCTGGTGGAAAAGTTTGAGCCGCAAGCCCAGGGTAAAGCAGCTCCCGATTCTGCCGTTGCACCGGCCAGTCAGCCGTATTACCGCCTCTTCGATGAACAGGATGAAACTTTCCTCCTGCAGGGCACGCTGGTGAACGAGTCAGGCCTGTCGCGCAGTCTTGATACGTTGACCCGTGAAAACGATGAGTTTCGCCATATGGTCAAGAAGGCATTCGAGCAGTTCCATAGGATGCTTACACGGCTGCAACAGCTGGTTGGGAGCCTGGCTCACCGAGTCGACACGATGGATCTCCCGCAAAGGCAGATACCTACAGGGACGGCGGCCTCCGCCAAACCGGGTTCGTCAGACGACGTGCTGCCTGAAGCACCCGCTTCCCGGCAAAACCAAGTGTCTGTCCCGGCGAATGAGTCAACAGCCTCGAGGGCCCGGACCGTTGAAGCGCTCAAGAAAGAAAACCAGGCGCTTGAGGACGGACTTGATGCCCGCCACTGCTTACTACCACACGTTGATCTCACCGCTTCAACAGCAGATTGAGGCGCTGGTCAAGAAAGCCGACAAGCAAAAGAAATAGGGCGCGCAAAACTGCTTCGGACAGGGTGGGGTGAGCCCCCCATGCTGGACCGGGTCAGCCTCGATTTTCACTCAAAGCGCAGGATCACCCGACGATTGTGCTTGCTCTTCTTCTCGATTTTTTCGCAAAACACCCGGCCGATTTCTTCGGTGTTGATCACGTGGGTGCCGCCGCACGGCTGGATATCGATCCCGGCGATCTCGATCACGCGGACCGAACCCTGGATGACCGGTGGTGCCACCGCCTGGGTGCGGGTGATTTGGAGCAGGGTCGAATATTCGGAGGCTGGCATCGACAGGGTTTTTACCTCGTGGGCCTGTTCGATCAAGGCGTTGAGGTCGCGGGTGATGCTGTCTTTGTCGAGGGTCATTTCCGGCAGGTCGAAATCCAGGCGTCCTTTGTCTGCGCTGATGCTGCAACCGGTGACCGGAGCATCAATGATCGAGCACAGCAAGTGCAGGCAGGTGTGCATCTTCATGTGCTGGTAACGCCGCTGCCAGTCCAGGCCTGCGTCTACTTGCACACCGGCCGTCAATTGCTCGGGGCAGTGTTCAACCTGGTGCCAGATGATCGAGCGCAGCACCGGGTCGCGCACGGTGCCGATCACCTCGACCCGCGTGCCATCGGCCAGGGTCAGATGCCCGGTGTCGCCCGGTTGCCCGCCGCCGGTGGGGTAGAACAGCGTGTGTTCCAGCGCGATACCGTGCTCGCTGACGGCAATCACCCGTGCGCTGAAGGCGTTCTGATAGGGCGCGCTGTCAAACAGCGCCAGGGTTTCCATGGTGTGCACGGACATGTTCAACCTCCGACGATCAGTGGGCTGGCTTGCAGCAGGTGGCGCACCATTGCACTCAAGCCAGGAGGGGAGAGCAGGGTGATTTCAAATTCCGGCCCGCAGACTTTCAGGTTCAGCGGCAGTCGCGGCAGGTGGTCGCCGACATCGAGGCGACGCAAGCGAAATTGCAGGTGATGGCGCTCTTTTACCGTTGCCTCCAGCATCAGCCCCTGCAGGGGGTGAAAGTCAGCATCCAGTACCGTGACCTTGTGGCTGGCACTGACCTCACCGACCACGTGTAAACGCTCATCCAGGGCGAACGCACCGAGGTAGTTGCTGTGGTCCGATTCGGCGTTTTTCTGCAGCTGAATCTGATTGACCACCTTGACCTTGGTGCCCGCCGGCACATCCTGGGTAATTACACAGGAAGGGCTGATAAACACGTTATCGCCGATCAGCACATAGCCGAGCACGCGCGCGCCGGCGCCCACCTCGACATTGTTGCCCAGGCGCGGGTGACGCTTGCCGTCCGGGTTGTTGGCGATACCCCGTGCGCCCAGTGTCACGCCGCAGAGGATGTAGCAGTCGTTGCCGATCTCGCAGGTTTCGCCGATCACCGTGCCGTAGCCATGGTCGAGTACGAAGCGCCGGCCGATGCGTGCGGCGGGGTGAATCTCGGCGCCGGAGAGCACTTTGCCCTGATTGCTGAGCTTGAGGGCGATGCGCGAAAACAGGCCGTTAGTCTGGTCGGGAAAATTCCACACCAGGTGCGCAAGCCGATAGAACAGCACGGCCTTGAACGAGGCATAGGACTCCAGGATCAACTCGCCACGCCCTCGGGAAGCCGGGTCGCGATAGGCATAGGCGATCAAGTCTTCGGCCACTGCCTGCGCGGCGTTCTGGATCAGCGGCGCCAGGTGCGGTTCCAACTGCTTCATCTGCGTAGGCGTCAGGGTCTTGATGAGGTGGGTAAGCAACTCATCGTGCAGCTGTTGCATGTCGATAAAGCCCCCCATGGAGGCACCCCCACATTCTGGATGGTTGGCAAACGGGTTACTCGAAATTGGGCAGGTAGCTGTCAGCATTGTCGTAGACCATGGTCAACACCACCGTTTCGGGCGGAAGTTCGGGGGCAAGCTGAGCGATGGCAACCATGTTGGCAGCCGAGGACAACCCAAGGCTGATGGCGTCGGTGCGCATGATGCGTTTCATCATGTCGATGCACGCCTGGCGCGATACCTTGAGCATGCCGTCCAGCACCTCGACATTGAGGATGCTTGGGATCAAGCCAATCGACAGGCCCTGTATATGGTGCGGCGCGTGCCGATCTTTTAGCAGGTCGCATTCTTCCGGCTCCACGCCCATTACCCGGATCGCCGGCCACGTGGCTTTGAGGGTTTCGCCGATGCCGGTGATGTGGCCACCGGTACCGATACCGCTGACGAAATAGTCAACGCGCTGTTCACCAAAGGCTCGGATGATTTCCGGCGCGGTGGTATCGCGGTGGGTTTGTGGGTTGGCGCCGTTGCGTTGCTGGTTGAGCATCACGAAGCTGGGGTTTTCCAGCTGCAGCTCCATACACTTTTCGCCATGGGAGTTATTGCCCAAACGGCTGTCCGACAGCACTACCTTGGCGCCGTAGAGGCGCAGCAGTTTCTGTTTTTCGGGGCTGTAGTTGTCGGGGATCACCAGCACCACTTTGTAACCCAGTACATTGCCTGCCATCACCAGGCCGATGCCGGTGTTGCCGCCGCTGGGTTCGATAATGGTTTGCCCGGAATCGCGGATCAGCACGCCGCGACGCTCCGCGTCGAGGATCATGCCCAAGGCGATGCGCGCCTTGTGACTGCCGCCGGGGTTGAGTGATTCCAGCTTGGCGTAGACCTCGATGCCGAGGTCCTCGGAAAACTGCTCCAGGCGCACGATGGGCGTATGGCCGATCACGTCGAGAATTGAGTTATGCAACATCAGGCTGTCCCCGAATCAGTACAAAGGCATATCGGGTTCGACGTCGCGAACCCAGTGCTTCATGCCGCCCTGCAGGACTTTGGTATTGGCGAAACCGGCCGCCAGCAAGGTGCTGGCCGCTTGCTCGGCGCGGGTCCCTGCGTAGCAGATCAGGTAATGGGTGTTGTCCCGGCTGAGGCTGTCGAGTTGCCCATCCAGTTCGGCGAGGGGGATGTGCACAACGCCTGGCAATTTGCACACTTCCAGTTCGCTGGCGTCGCGCACATCCAGCAGCACGTCAGCGCTGCGCGGGTGTTCGAGCAGTTGCTTGAGTACGCGCGGCTTGATGTAGCGCTCTTCGGCCAGGGAAGGTTGGCTGGGGAGGGCGTCCGCGCAAACCGCCGGTGCCACGGTTTCGCTGTGGCGCAGTTCCGAGCAGCAGGGGCAATCGGCGCGACGCTTGAAGCGGATTTCGCTGAACTTCATTGCCAGCGCATCGAAACGCATCAAGCGGCCGGACAGCGGTTCGCCGATGCCGATCAGCAACTTGATGGCTTCGGTGGCCTGAATCATCCCGACCACTCCCGGCAGTACACCGATGACGCCGCCGGCGCTGCAGTTGGGGGCCAGTTCTGCGGGCGGGGCTGTGGGGAACAGGCAGCGGTAGCACGGCCCGCCTTTATGGTTGAGCACGCTGATCTGCCCGTCGAAGCGATAGATGGCGCCATACACCAAGGGTTTGCCCAACTGCACGCAAGCGTCGTTGACCAGGTAGCGCGTGTCGAAGTTGTCGGTGCCGTCGATCACCAGATCGTAGGCGCCCACCAGTTCCAGCGCGTTGTCGGCATTCAGGGCCGTGTTGTGGGCGTTGATCTGAATATGCCGGTTGAGGTCCTGTAGGCGTTGCTTGGCGGACTCGACCTTGGGCATGCCCAGTGTGCTGTTGCCGTGGACGATCTGGCGTTGCAGGTTACTGCTTTCCACCACATCGAAATCCACCAGGCCCAGTGTGCCGATGCCGGCTGCCGCCAGGTACAGGCTGATCGGTGAGCCCAGGCCACCCGTGCCGATGATCAAGACCTTGGCTTTTTTGAGGTTCAACTGACCTTCGCGGCCGACGCCCGGCAGCGTGATGTGGCGCACGTAACGCTGCACTTCTTCATTGCTCAGGGCGTCGACATCCATGCCGCCTGAGGTCGCGAGCAGCACTTCGATCCTGGCTTTTTCCGGCAATGTGTCATCTGCGCCGATCAGTTCTTCTTCGGCGGTGAACAGAAAGTGCTCCTTGAGCTGGTTGTTTTTTTCGTGGAACAGGTGCGGGCGCAGCTGTGGGTGGCTGCTGCAGAGGTTTTCAATGACTTCGCGCAATGTCGATCCAGTGCCCTCAAGGGTCGATTCCGGCAGCTTGGCCACGCGAACCAGAATATCGGGGAAAGAGACAGCGTTCATGGACAACTCCGTGTGCAGGTCGTTGAAGGGTTGAAGTGCGAAATGCTTGCCATCCCAGGCAAACAGCTTTGAGCCCAGGGCCTTACCCTGGCGAACGTCCACCACCAGGTAGCTGACGGGGTAGATCGGCTCACCCAGGAACAGCGCCTTGTCCTGGTCTTCGTCACTGAAATAGGCACCGACGTCCGGGTGGGAGTGGTAGATCACCACCACCGGGTTATCGCTGCGAAACGCCTTGTTCAGCAGCAGCGTGTCGGCCACGGAAAAGGTGTAGCCGTTGGCCGCGCTGCGCGAGTACATCTCGGGGTTCTTGCGGTGCAGCTCATTCTGGATATTGCTGCCCAGGTACACACTGCCGTCGGCGAAGACAAAACCACAGCACTCTTCGGGGTAGCTGCGGCTGGCGTGGGCGTAGATCTGTTCCAGGGCGGTCGGGCGGAGGACATCCATGTTTCTCTCGCGTGGCTGATGTTGATGGGGCAGGACAGTCAATTTTTCTTGGCCAGCAGTTTTTCAACCGGCAACTTGGTAATCGCAAAGCCGGCCAGCAGGATGGCCGAGTACAGCATCAGGTCACGGGAAATCTCCACGCCTTCGTACCAGGCGCCGATGATCACCGCGAACACCGGGAAGATGATGAACACGAACGACAAAATGATCGGGCTCAAGCGTTTTAGCAGCATGAAATAGACGATAAAACCGCCCACCGACGCCACCAGCCCCAGGTAGAACAGTGCACTCCAGGAACGCAGGGTAATGTTTTCGAACGTGGGCGTTTCAAACCACAGCCCGGCGACGAACAGCATCAGCCCGGCAATGCCGATGGGCAGGGTGTTGTAGGTAATTACGCTGATGGCGCTGCCTTTTTGCTTGGTAATGACATAGCACAGTGCATGCATGATCGCGGCGGTCAGGATCGCCAGTACCCCGAAGAACTCGGCGTGGTCCAGGTGCAGGCCCTGGCTCTTGATGATCATGTAGAGGCTGCCGAAACCGATGCCGATGCCGACCACCTGGGAAAAGTAGATGCGCTCGCGCAGGAACAGCGCGGAGAAAATCAGGATGAAGACGGGCATGCAGCTGAACAGCAGGGCGGTGAGGCCGGACGAGACGTGCATCTCGCCATAGTTGAGCAAGTAATAGGGAACGCTGAAATAGGACAGGGTTACGAATACGAAGAACCAGCGGCTTTCTCGGGGGAACAGGATCGGTTCACGGCGCACCAGGGCAAAGCACAGAAACAACGGAAACGCGATCAGGAAGCGCAAGCCTGCAGACGTCAGCGGAGGCACGCTTTCGACGGCGATCTTGATCCCCAGCCAAGTGGTGCCCCAACTCAGGCACACGATAAGAAACATCACGCTGGTTACCAGGCCGGCCAACCACTGTTTCTGAGTTTTTGTTTTTGTAGTGTTTTCAAGAACGGCGGACATTGGCATCGTTTATTGCTTCCCTGAGCCGGAATTGAACTCTATATTGACTGTGTATTAAGTTGTTTCATTCGGTGATTGAACCCGTAAAAGCACACTATTAGGGCGAATGATGGCTGTCAAAACAAATATTGACATGGTGTCAATTATGCGTGAGGGGTTGTCCAGCGGTCAGGGCGTGAAGTACAAGCGCCTGTCTGACGTGATGGAACGCGGCATCCTTGAAGGCTTGATTGAGCCGGGGCGAAAACTGCCGCCCCATCGGGTTCTTTCCGACAATCTGGGCGTGACCATCGGCACCATCAGCCGAGCCTACGGCGAACTGGAACGCCTTGGGTTAGTGGTGGCACGGGTGGGTGACGGTACTTTCGTACGCAAGCGTGGGATGGAGCGTCAGCGTGATGAAGGCTTTCGCAACGTCAGCGAGGAGCCACGTCATTATTTCGATATGAGCCGTAACATGCATATTCCCGGGCAGGAGACGGTGTTTCTCGCGCAGAGCTTCCAAACCCTGTCGACCAATGCCAAGTTCCTTCAAGACATCAGTGCCTACACACCCGACGCCGGTTTGCCGCGCTACCGTGAGGCCGGTGCGCAATGGCTGGTGCAGCGCGAATTTCACCCGATTCCCGAGCAGGTCATCTGTGTCAATGGCGGCCAGCATGGCTTGCTTTGCGCCATGATGGCGCTGCTGCGGGCGGGCGATACGGTGGTCACTGAACAGCTCACGTACCCTGGGCTGATTACCGCTGCGCGGATGCTCGGCGTACGTCTGATCGGTCTGGAGATGGATGAGGAAGGCGTGCTGCCCGGTGCGCTGGATGAAGTTTGTCGTAATCACCGGGTTTCGGCGCTGTACTGCACACCGACCATCCAGAATCCGACCACGGCGGTGCTGTCTGTCGCACGCCGTGAGGCTTTGGTTAAGGTATGCCGTGAGCATAATCTGCTGATTCTTGAAGACGAAGCCCACGGCGTCCTGGTGGAAGATCGCCCACCACCGCTAAGCTTTTTCGCACCGGAGCGTACGATTTTGATCAGTAGCCTGAGCAAGGCGGTGTCTGCCGGGTTACGTGTGGGATATGTGCATGCGCCACCGGCGTTGGTCAGCCGTATTTCGGCAGCGTTGCGCTCGACGTGCTGGATGGCCACGCCGGTGACCCTGGAACTGGCAACCCAGTGGATCGAAAACGGCACGGCGGAATACCTGTTACGCCAACAAATCAATGAGATCAGCCGACGCAAAGCCCTGGTGCGTGACCTGCTGACCGGCTTGGAGTACCGCACCCACCTCAACAGTCCGCATTTCTGGATTGAAGTACCGGAGCCATGGCGAGCGTCGGAAATTGAGGCGGAGCTCAAGCAGAATAATTACCTGATCGCCACCGCCGAGGCGTTTGCCGTGGGGCAAACAGCAGTGCCGCAGTTTATTCGGGCGAGCATTTGTAATACGTCGGGGGATGACCAGTTGTTGCGGGCGGGGTTTGATGCGCTGGCGACGGCGTTGGGGCAGGGTGGGGACAGGTTTCATTTGTAGGACGGTAAACCGAGTTACCGTTCATCGCAGGCAAGCCAGCTCCCACATTTGCAGTGTATTCCGCTATGGGAGCTGGCTTGCCTGCGATGGCGTCAGTTCAAGCAACAGAGATTATTTAAAGCGTCGCTCTACGCCTTTCTCTACCAGAATCTTCGCCGATATCTCTTCCACCGAGAAATGCGTGGAATTGATGTGCGCAATATTCTCGCGACGGAACAGATTTTCCACTTCGCGCACTTCGAACTCGCACTGGGCATAGCTGGAGTAGCGGCTGTTGGGCTTGCGCTCATTGCGGATGGCGGTGAGGCGGTCCGGGTCGATGGTCAGGCCGAACAGCTTGTGCTGGTGCGCGCGCAGGGCGGCCGGCAGCGTCAGGTGCTCCATGTCGTCTTCGGTCAGCGGATAGTTGGCCGCGCGGATGCCGAACTGCATGGCCATGTACAGGCACGTCGGGGTCTTGCCGCAGCGGGATACGCCCACCAGGATCAGGTCGGCCTTGTCATAGTAGTGAGTACGGGCGCCGTCATCGTTGTCGAGGGCGAAGTTTACCGCCTCGATACGCTCCATATAATTGGAGTTGTGCCCAATGGAATGGGACTTTCCTACGGAATAGGAAGAGTGTTCACTCAGCTCTTGCTCCAGCGGCGCCAGGAACGTGGAGAAGATGTCGATCATGAAACCATTGGAAGTCGCGAGGATCTCACGAATATCCTGATTGACGATGGTGTCGAAAATGATCGGGCGACAACCGTCTTTTTCGGCCGCCAGATTGATTTGTTGTACCATGGCCCGCGCTTTATCCACGCTGTCGATATAGGGCCGCGTGAATTTGGCGAAGGTAATGTTTTCGAACTGCGCGAGCAGGCTCTGACCCAATGTTTCGGCTGTAATGCCGGTGCCGTCGGAGATAAAGAAAGCAGATCGTTTCATTTGAGCCCTGGGCCTTAAGCTGATGGCGAATCTTGGATATGATAGGCGCGATTTTGCCGTCCCGCAGTGGGCCGCATTCTCACTTATTTTCCAGGTCCAGGCCACAAGCGTCAGCGTTTGCTCCTACTGAGCAGCCGGCGTCCTGAGCTTTTCCAACACAGAAAGTGGAGAGATCACCTTGGTAGAGTACGTAGTTTCCCTCGATAAGCTCGGCGTCCATGATGTAGAGCATGTGGGGGGCAAGAACGCATCCCTCGGCGAGATGATCAGTAATCTTGCAGGCGCTGGTGTTTCGGTGCCCGGTGGTTTCGCCACCACGGCCCAGGCTTACCGCGATTTCCTCGAGCTGAGCGGGTTGAATGCTCAGATCCACGCCGCGCTGGACGCCCTGGACGTCGATGACGTCAACGCCCTGGCCAAGACCGGCGCCCAGATCCGTAAATGGATCATGGACGCCGAGTTCCCCGAGAAGCTCAACGAAGAAATCCGCACTGCTTTCGCCATTTTGTCGGCCGGCAACCCGGACATGGCCGTCGCCGTGCGCTCTTCTGCCACCGCTGAAGACTTGCCGGATGCCTCCTTTGCCGGCCAGCAAGAAACCTTCCTTAATATCCGCGGCGTGGAAAACGTTATCCGCGCAGCCAAGGAAGTGTTCGCCTCACTGTTCAACGACCGCGCTATTTCCTATCGTGTTCACCAGGGTTTCGACCACAAGCTGGTGGCCTTGTCTGCCGGTGTGCAGCGCATGGTACGTTCGGAAACCGGCACCGCCGGCGTGATGTTCACACTGGACACCGAATCCGGTTTCCGTGACGTGGTGTTTATCACCGGTGCCTACGGCCTGGGCGAAACCGTCGTACAAGGCGCGGTCAACCCGGACGAATTCTACGTCCACAAACACACCCTTGAGGCAGGCCGTCCGGCCATCCTGCGCCGTAACCTGGGCAGCAAAGCCATCAAGATGATCTACGGCGACGAGGCCAAGGCCGGTCGCTCGGTGAAAACCGTTGATGTCGACAAGGCTGAACGCGCGCGTTTCTGCCTGACCGACGCCGAAGTCAGCGAATTGGCCAAGCAAGCAATGATCATCGAAAAGCACTACAAGTGCCCGATGGACATCGAGTGGGCCAAAGACGGTGACGACGGCAAGTTGTACATCGTGCAGGCTCGCCCTGAAACCGTGAAGAGCCGTACCTCGGCTAACGTCATGGAGCGTTACCTGCTCAAAGAAACCGGCACCGTGCTGGTAGAAGGTCGCGCCATCGGCCAGCGCATTGGCGCCGGTAAAGTGCGGATCATCAAGGACGTGTCCGAAATGGACAAAGTCCAGCCAGGCGACGTTCTGGTTTCCGACATGACCGACCCGGACTGGGAGCCGGTGATGAAGCGCGCCAGCGCCATCGTCACCAACCGCGGCGGGCGTACCTGTCACGCGGCGATCATCGCCCGTGAGCTGGGGATCCCTGCTGTGGTGGGTTGCGGCAACGCCACCCAACTGTTGAAAGATGGCCAAGGTGTGACGGTGTCCTGCGCCGAAGGCGACACCGGCTTCATCTTTGAAGGCGAACTGGGCTTCGACATCAAGCAAAACTCCATCGACGCCATGCCAGACCTGCCGTTCAAGATCATGATGAACGTCGGTAACCCGGACCGTGCCTTCGATTTCGCGCAGCTGCCAAACGCCGGTGTGGGCCTGGCCCGCCTGGAGTTCATCATCAACCGCATGATCGGCGTGCACCCCAAGGCCTTGCTGAACTACGACGGTCTGCCGTTGGAGATCAAGGAAAGCGTCGACAAGCGCATCGCCGGCTACAACGACCCGGTAGGTTTCTACGTCGAGAAGCTGGTGGAAGGCATCAGCACCCTGGCGGCGGCCTTCTACCCGAAAAAGGTCATCGTGCGCCTGTCGGACTTCAAGTCCAACGAATACGCCAACCTGATCGGCGGCAAGCTCTATGAGCCGGAAGAAGAAAACCCGATGCTGGGTTTCCGCGGCGCCTCGCGTTACATCAGCGAAGCTTTCCGTGACTGCTTCGAGCTGGAGTGCCGTGCGCTCAAACGCGTGCGCAACGAGATGGGCCTGACCAACGTCGAGATCATGGTGCCGTTCGTGCGTACCCTCGGCGAGGCGAGCCAGGTCGTTGATCTGCTGGCGGAAAACGGCCTGAGTCGTGGTGAAAACGGCTTGCGCGTCATTATGATGTGCGAACTGCCATCCAACGCCATCCTGGCCGAAGAGTTCCTGGAGTTCTTCGACGGTTTCTCCATCGGCTCCAACGACCTGACCCAGCTGACCCTGGGCCTGGACCGCGATTCGGGGATCATCGCTCACTTGTTCGACGAGCGTAACCCGGCGGTCAAGAAGCTGCTGGCCAACGCCATCCAGGCGTGTAACAAGGCCGGCAAGTACATCGGGATCTGCGGCCAAGGCCCTTCCGACCACCCGGACCTGGCCAAATGGCTGATGGAGCAGGGCATCGAAAGCGTCTCGCTGAACCCCGATTCCGTGCTGGAAACCTGGTTCTTCCTCGCGGAAGGCCAAGCGCCCGCATAAGGTCGTTACGTCAAAAGTGCCGGTCACTCATTAAGGATGACCGGCATTCTTATCTGTGCAGGGCGGAACTCCTTCCGGACGCCGCCCTTTTTTGTGCAAGAGCATTATGCAAAGCAGTAGCAACCTGTTTCCCGTCGCCCTGATCAGCGCTGAACGTCGCGGCGACCTGAGTGAAGATGTGTACCGCCTCAAACCCGGCAACAGCCCGGACGGCACCGTCGAGTTGGCCGTGACCCGTTTGGGCCTGGCGGATGTCCCGGAAAACCGGGGCATGCCGGTAATTTTAGTGCACGGCAGTTTTTCCAATCGGCGCTTCTGGTACTCGCCTAAAGGCATCGGCCTGGGCGCTTACCTGGCGCGCCAGGGATTTGATGTATGGATCCCGGAAATGCGTGGGCATGGCCTGTCCAAGCGCAATCAGAACTACGCCAGCAATCGCGTCGCCGATTATGCGCGTTACGATTTGCCGGCCATCGGGGCGTTTGTGCGTGAGCAAAGTGCGCAAATCCCGCACTGGATTGGGCATTCCCTGGGTGGCACCGCTCTGGCGGCAGCCTTGGGCGGTCAGCACCTTGGCGCGCCAGCAGTGGCCTCAGTCGCGCTGTTTGGCTGCCAGGTCAGCCGCACCCACTGGCCGTTGAAAATTCCACCGCTGGAGTGGACGGGGCGTTTGCTTCTGAAGCGCTTTGGCGAGGTATCCGGCTCCCGCCTCAAGCGCGGTCCGGAGGACGAGCCGGCGGGCGTGATGATCGAGGCCATGCGCTGGAATGGCCTGTTCGGTCGCTTTGGCGAGGGTAAGCAAGACTGGTGGAAGGGCTTGGCCGACGTTGACGTGCCGCTGTTGGCGGTGAGCGCTGCGGGTGATCGGCAAGACCCGGATTGGGCGTGTCGCAAACTGTTCGAGCAAGTGGGCTCTGTGCATCGCCAATACCTGTGCCTGGGGCGCGGGCAAGGTTTTACCGGGGATTTCGGGCATGTTGAAATGCTGGTCAGTAAAGCCGCCCAGGCCGAAGTGTGGCCGTTGGTGGCGCAGTGGTTGAACGATCCGCTCACACCTTTGTTCGGGGCTCAATCGCAGATTGCCGCAACGGTTTGACGCAAGCGCTCTACCAAGGGCGTTTCACTTGTGTGTGGTTGCGGCTAAGATATGACGCGTTATGGGCTTCTGGTCATATTCAGTCGCGCAATGGCTATTGCGTTGCGACAAAATGGGTTTGATCATGGCCGCCGTCAACGGGTGAGCATGTAAAGATTGCCTGTCACGACGCGTTTTTCTGATGTACACCGTGGGATGTTCGACCTCTTCTTTCACGACAGGAGTTTCTCGATGAACCATTACGTGACGCCCGACTTGTGCGACGCCTACCCGGACCTGGTGCAGGTGGTTGAGCCGATGTTCAGCAATTTCGGTGGCCGAGACTCCTTTGGTGGCGAAATCGTCACCATCAAATGCTTCGAAGACAACTCGTTGGTCAAGGAGCAGGCCGACCAGCCGGGTGCCGGCAAAGTGCTGGTAGTCGACGGTGGTGGTTCCCTGCGCCGCGCGTTGCTGGGTGACATGATCGCCGAGAAAGCCGCAAAAAACGGCTGGGAAGGGCTGGTGATCTACGGTTGCATCCGTGATGTCGATGTCATCGCCCAGACTGACCTGGGTGTGCAGGCACTGGCCTCTCACCCGATGAAAACCGACAAGCGCGGCATTGGCGACCTGAACGTAGTGGTGACCTTCGCGGGCGTGACCTTCCGCCCGGGTGAATACATCTATGCGGACAATAATGGTGTGATCGTCTCGCCAAGCCCGCTGAAAATGCCTGAATAAACTGCTGTAGCCATAGGGGTGAGGATGTTCGAGGAAGAAAACGCGCAGTGGGGGCTGGTGCATGCCCTGGTACTGGACGGTAAAGGCGGTGCGCGTTCGATTACCCGGACTGAGCTCGACGATTTGCAACTGCAGCCCCAGGAAAGCCTGTGGTTGCATTGGGATCGCAGCCATCCGCAGACCCAGACCTGGTTGCGTAAATCCAGCGGCTTGAGCGAGTTCGCGTGCGACTTGTTGCTGGAGGAAAACACCCGTCCGCGCCTGTTGCCGCTGCCGGACGACGAATTGCTGCTGTTTCTGCGAGGGGTCAACCTCAACCCGGGGGCCGAGCCGGAAGACATGGTCTCGGTGCGTATCTTCGCTGCGGCCAGTCGCGTGATTTCCTTGCGCTTGCGCCCGCTGCGCGCCACTGATGAGTTGCTGGTGCAACTGGCGGAGGGCAAAGGCCCAAAAACCTCGTCTGAACTCATCCTTTATATGGCGCAGTACCTGACCCATAAAGTGCAGGATTTGGTGACCGATCTTTCCGAAATCGTCGATTTCGAGGAAGAAAAACTTGATGCCGACGAACGGTATACTCCGGAACATGGCAATGTTTTGCAGATCCGTCGACGAGCGGCTGGGCTGAAGCGATTCCTGGCGCCGCAGCGGGATATTTTTGCCCAGCTGACGCGGATCAAATTGCCGTGGTTCTGTAACGATGATGCTGACTATTGGAACGAATTGAACAACAGCCTGACCCGTTACCTGGAAGAGCTCGAATTGACTCGGGAGCGCGTGGGGCTTGTGCTTGAGACCGAAGACCGGCGCTTGAGCGTGCGCATGAATCGCACCATGTATCGCTTTGGGATCATCACGGGAATCTTCCTGCCGATGAGTTTTCTGACCGGTTTGCTGGGTATAAACGTGGGCGGAATACCCTTCTCCGGTGACCCCTACGGATTCGCGATTGCCTGCCTGATGATGGTGGCTGTCGCGCTCGGGCAATGGTGGCTATTTCGACGATTGCGCTGGGTTTGACCTGAATATGACCTGAACACAGGAAGGGTCGCATGTGACCCCAAGAATTTAACCCTCGTCTTTTAAAATACTTGCGAGAGGTCTTTATGCACGATCCGTTCGAACAGTCTTTGCGTGACATGCTCAATGCTTCGCCGTCCAACCGTGACGACGACGCTTGCCTGGGCCGCGTGTTGAAAACCGCCAACCGTCAGGTAGGGGCGGGTGACCTGTTCGGTTTGCTCGGTCGTTGGCTGCCAGCGTTGATGATGGCCCTGAACAATGGTTCGGCCCATGTATCGCCGGTTTCCCGTCGTAAACCTCTTGCTCGCACTGCTGATAAGGCTGATTGAATATGGAACTTGATCTCTGGACCCAGAGCCTGGTCACCGCGATGACCGCATTGTGGACCAAGGTGGCGAATTTCATTCCCAACCTGTTTGGTGCTCTGGTCCTGGTATTGCTGGGTTTTGTCGTGGCCAAGTTGCTCGACACCTTGCTGTCCAAATTACTCGCCAAGCTTGGGCTGGATCGCTTGATGGCGGGCACCGGTTTGACCAAACTATTGGGCCGTGCCGGGCTGCAAGTCCCGATCTCTACCCTGATCGGGAAGATCGTCTACTGGTTCGTTTTACTTATTTTTCTGGTTTCTGCGGCTCAATCCCTTGGACTTGAGCGAGTTTCAGCTACGCTCGACATGCTGGCGCTGTATTTGCCGAAAGTATTCGGCGGCGCGCTGGTGTTGCTGGTAGGCGTTTTGCTGGCGCAATTGGCCAACGGTCTGGTGCGTGGGGCAGCCGAAGGCGTGGGCTTGGACTATGCTGCGGGCCTGGGGCGAATTGCCCAGGGGCTGGTGATCATCATCAGTATTTCCGTCGCGATCAGCCAGTTGGAGGTCAAAACTGACCTTCTTAACCACGTGATTGTGATTGTTTTGATTACCGTTGGTCTGGCCGTTGCGCTGGCCATGGGGTTGGGTAGCCGGGAAATTGCCGGTCAGATTCTTGCGGGAATCTATGTGCGTGAGCTGTATCAGGTTGGGCAACAGGTCCGTGTGGGCGAGGTCGAAGGGCAAATCGAAGAGATCGGTACAGTCAAGACGACGGTGCTGACCGATGACGGTGACCTGGTGTCACTGTCCAATCGGATTCTTCTGGAGCAGCAGGTCAGTAGCCGCTAACCCGGTAAACCCTGCTAATGTACGCCGCCGCAAACCCGGGTGACCGGGCTGTAGCGGACATTGACCTGACTGTCGGCACGACTTGTTTTGAATAAAGCCCAAACGCTGTCTACGCGCTATGACCCCCGTGAGCTCTCTGATGAGGAGTTGGTCGCGCGCTCGCACACGGAGCTGTTTCACGTAACACGCGCGTACGAAGAATTGATGCGCAGGTATCAACGCACTCTGTTCAACGTTTGTTCAAGGTATTTAGGGAACGATAGAGACGCGGACGATGTCTGTCAGGAAGTGATGCTCAAGGTGCTGTACGGCCTGAAGAACTTCGAGGGGAAATCGAAGTTCAAGACATGGCTCTACAGCATCACGTACAACGAGTGCATCACGCAGTATCGTAAGGAACGGCGGAAGCGTCGCTTGATGGACGCTTTGAGTCTGGACCCCCTTGAGGAAGCGTCTGAAGAAAAGGCGCCGACACCCGAGGAGAAGGGCGGACTTGACCGTTGGTTGGTGTATGTGAATCCAATTGACCGTGAAATTCTGGTGCTACGATTTGTCGCAGAGCTCGAGTTTCAGGAAATTGCTGACATCATGCACATGGGTTTGAGTGCTACAAAAATGCGTTACAAACGTGCTCTTGATAAATTACGTGAGAAATTTGCGGGCAGTACTGAAACTTAGTTCGGTGCAAATATCTCTTACGTGTAGGCAAGTTCTGTTAGACTTGTCGCCGAGTTGTCCCCCGGTTTGTGGGACTGCTTTACAATCACCAGATGGGGATTTAACGGATGAAACTGAAAAACACCTTGGGCTTTGCCATTGGTTCTCTTATTGCTGCCACTTCTTTCGGCGCTCTGGCACAAGGCCAAGGCGCAGTTGAAGGCCAGCTGTTCTACAAGAAGCAGTACAACGATAGCGTTAAGCACATCGAAGACGGCTTCAACCCTGGCGCAAGCATCGGTTACTTCTTGACCGACGATGTGTCGATCAACCTGAACTACGACACGACCAACCACACCCGCTCCAACGGCGGTACTGGCAACCAGAAGATCAAAGGTGACACTGGCAGCGTGACTGCTCAGTACCACTTCGGTCAGGCCGGTGTTGACTCCCTGCGTCCATACGTTGAAGGTGGTTTCGGTCACCAGAGCCGTACCAACGTTGCTGCTGACGGTCACACTGGTCGTGACCAGTCGACCCTGGCTATCGCTGGCGCTGGCGTGAAGTACTACTTCACCAACAACCTGTTCGCACGTGCTGGCGTTGAAGCTGACTACGCACTGGACAACGGCAAGTGGGATTACTCCGCACTGGTCGGCCTGGGTGTGAACTTCGGCGGTAACGCTGGCGCAGTTGCTCCAGCTCCTACCCCAGCACCAGCTCCAGAGCCAACTCCAGAGCCAGAAGCTCCAGTTGCTCAGGTTGTTCGTGTTGAGCTGGACGTGAAGTTCGACTTCGACAAGTCGGTTGTTAAGCCTAACAGCTACGGCGACGTGAAAAACCTCGCTGACTTCATGAAACAGTACCCACAGACCACCACCGTTGTTGAAGGTCACACTGACTCCGTCGGTCCTGACGCTTACAACCAGAAGCTGTCCCAGCGTCGTGCTGACGCGGTCAAGCAAGTTCTGGTCAAAGACGGTATCGCTCCTAACCGTGTAAGCTCGGTTGGTTATGGCAAATCCCGCCCAGTTGCTGACAACGCAACTGAAGCTGGCCGCGCTATCAACCGTCGCGTAGAAGCCTCGGTAGAAGCTCAAGCTGCTCAGTAATTACTGAGTGGTAGAAAAAAGCCCGGCTTAGGCCGGGCTTTTTTTCGCCTGTGATTTGCCTCAAATGCTGGCTGAGACCGCAACCCGGATCGCCTGTGCAGTGGCGGCAACAGGGCCGATCACCAGGATCGCCGGGCTCTTCAGGGCAAACGCCTGCGCATCCGCATGCATAGACGCCAGATGACTGCGACATTCGCGCTGCTGGGGCAGCGATGCGTTTTCGATCATCGCCACCGGCATATCCGCGGCCATTCCGCCTTCCAGCAGTTGCTGACGAATCTCCTCAAGTTTCGCCACGCCCATATACACCACCAACGTCGTGCCACCCTCGACCAATGCGCGCCAGTTCAGGCTGCTGTCGTCCTGGGTATGCGCCGTGACCAGTGTTACGCCTCGGCTGACACCACGTAACGTCAGCGGGATATCGCAATTCGTTGCCCCCGCCAGCCCCGCTGTAATCCCGTTGACCAATTCCACCTCCACCCCGCGCTCACGCAACCACGTCGCCTCTTCGCCGCCTCGACCAAAAATGCACGGGTCACCACCTTTAAGTCGCACCACGCATTTGCCCTGGCGCGCATAACGCTGCATCAGGCGGTGAATGAAATCCTGCGGCGTCGAACGGCAACCCCCACGCTTGCCTACGGTAATTACCCGCGCGTTGACGCAGTGTTCCAGCACTGCCGGGTTGACCAAATCATCGATCAGCACCACATCGGCTTCGTGCAGGGCCCGCACCGCCTTGAGGGTCAACAACTCCGGATCACCCGGCCCTGCGCCCACCAGCCAAACCTTTGCGCTCATATTTTCCCCTCACACACGCATTGCGATTGGCTGCGGGTTGCTGGCCAAAAGACGTTTGATTTCCGGTACACAGGAGCCGCATTGAGTGCCGCAGCCGAGTTCCTGTTTGAGCCTGTCCAGGTCCAATCCACGGCCGATACCGGCGCACACCGCGCTTTCGCTGACGTTCTTGCAGTTGCACAAAGTCTTGGTGCTGGCTGTCGTGCCACCCGGTGGAGCACTGAGCGGCGCCAACAGCCAGCGACGCAGTTGTTCGTCAGCCCGGCCTTCCTGCCAGAGGTTTTGCAGCCAGTGCCGGGCCAGGGTTTCGCCTGCCAGGCGCAGCGCAGTAATGCGGCCTTTTTCAATTTTGACGCGCTTGCCGATTGAGCGACGGGGGTCGTCATAGGCCATGACAGGGCCGTCGTTCAGGCCCAGCAGTTCGTCGATTCGGGTCAACAGTTGCAGGTCGGGCGCTTCGGTGTGCGCAGCGCGCACCAGCAGCGCCGGCCTTTCGCGCCCGGCCAGGCTGAGGCTGACGTAGGCAAAGCCCTCGCACAGCGGGCGCAGGGCCTCAAAGTGTTGCTGTATATTTCCTTCGATCAGCGCGAACAGCTGCCATGGCAGTTGCACTGGCTCCAGGCGCACGCCGCTGTGCTTGAGTTCGGGTTGTTTTGACAGGGGATCGAACGCCGGTGGGGTCAGGACGTTGACGCCGCCTTTGAGAAAGCGATCGCCCCAATGCATGGGCAAGAACGCCTGGCCTGGACGCACGCTGTCGTCACTGCTGACGGCGACGATCACGCTGCCGCGACGGCTTTTCAGGCTGACCAGGTCACCTTCTTTGAAGCGATGGCGGCGTAACTCTTCCGGGTGCAGGCTCAGTAACGCCTCACTGACGTGCCCGAACAACTGCGCCGCCGTGCCGGTGCGGCTCATGCCGTGCCACTGGTCGCGCAGGCGGCCGGTGATAAGGGTCAGCGGGAAGCGCGCGTCCCGCTGTTCCTTGGCGGCGCGGTAAGGGTCGGCGATAAAGTGCGCGCGGCCGGTTTCGGTGGGGAAGGTGCCATCGGTGTACAGGCGCGGCGTTCCCGTTTGCGCGCCCACGGGAAATGGCCATTGCTGCGGGCCGATCTGATCGAGCAGGGCATGGCTGAGGCCTGACAAGTCTAGGTCGCGGTCGCCGGTCAGTCCTTTGTACTCATCAAAAATCTGCGCAGGTTGTTCAAACGTAAACAGGCTGGTCGATCCCGGCCGTAAGCGACGCTCCAGCCGCCGTGCGAAATCCACCGTAATCGCCCAATCGGGACGCGCTTCTCCTGGTGGGACGATGGCGCGGCGCACGTGGGAAATACGCCGTTCGGAGTTGGTCACTGTGCCTTCCTTCTCCCCCCAACTGGCGGCAGGCAGCAGCAGGTCGGCATAGGCAGCAGTTTCGGTCGTGCGAAAGGCTTCCTGCAAGACCACGAACGGGCAGGCGGCCAAGGCCGCACGGACGCTGTTCTGGTCCGGCAGGGATTGCGCAGGGTTGGTACAGGCAATCCACAATGCCTTGATCTTGCCGGCCTGGATTTGCTCGAACAGTTCGATCGCCGTTAGTCCGGTTGTCGCGGGCAACGATTCAACTCCCCAATAGGCGGCGACTTGCGCTCGGTGTTCGGGGTTGGCCGCTTCGCGGTGCCCTGGGAGTAAATTCGACAAGCTGCCGGTCTCGCGTCCACCCATCGCATTGGGCTGACCCGTCAGGGAAAACGGCCCACAGCCCGGTCGGCCAATCGTGCCGGTCGCCAGGTGCAAGTTGATCAGCGCGCTGTTTTTCGCACTGCCGGCGGTGGATTGGTTCAGCCCCATGCACCACAGCGACAGAAAACTGCTGGACGTGCCGACCCATTGCGCACACAGGCGCAGTTGCTCGACGCTGATCCCGCACAACTGCGTGACCATTTGCGGTGTGTAGTCATGCACCAGTCGCTTTAACTCGGCCAACCCATCGGTATGCGCCTGGATAAAGTCGCGGTCGATCCAGTCTTCCCACAGCAACAGATGCAAAATTCCGTGAAACAACGCGACGTCCGTGCCCGGCAAGATCGCCAAGTGCAGGTCAGCCAAATCGCAGGTGTCGGTACGCCGGGGGTCAATGACCACGACTTTCATCTGTGGACGCCGGGATTTAGCTTCCTCCAGGCGTCGGAACAATACTGGGTGGGCGTAGGCCATGTTGCTGCCGACGATCATCACACAGTCGCTGGACTCCAGGTCTTCATAACTGCACGGCGGTGCATCGGCGCCCAGGCTGCGCTTGTAGCCAACCACCGCCGAAGACATGCACAGCCGCGAGTTGCTGTCGATATTGTTGGTGCCGACCACCGCGCGGGCCAGCTTGTTGAAGCTGTAATAGTCCTCTGTCAGCAATTGCCCGGATATGTAGAACGCCACGCTGTCCGGCCCGTGCTCGGCGATGGTGTCGGCGAACACGTTGGCCGCGTGTTCGAGAGCCGTGTCCCAGTCGGTGCGGGCAGGGGCCAGGCCTTTGCCCAGGCGAAGCTCCGGGTACAAGGCGCGGGCAGCCAGGTCGCCGGTCAGGTGCAGGCTGGCGCCTTTGCTGCACAACTTGCCGAAGTTTGCCGGGTGGTTCGGGTCGCCTTGCACGGCCAGGATCTGCGAGCCGTCATGCTCGATCAGCACGCCGCAACCCACCCCGCAATAACAACACGTGGATGCAGTGGTCTGGCGGTTCATCAACCCGCGTCCCGCAGGGCCAACATCACTCGGCCGTTTTCCACGCGGGCGAAGTGATGATGGGCGCAGCCAATATCCGGTGCCTGGGCTTCGCCGGACGCCAGGTCGATCTGCCAGTTATGCAGCGGGCAGGCCACGCGCTTGCCATAGATCAAACCTTGGGACAGTGGCCCGCCCTTATGCGGACAGCGGTCGTCGAGGGCGAAAACTTCGTCATCACTGGTACGAAAAATCGCGATATCGCCTTTGGGTCCATTGATGATGCGCGAACCCAGAGTGTTGATTTCATCGAGGGCGCAAATATCCAGCCAGTTCATGCCTGCACCTCCAGTTGCTTGACGGGAATAACCTCGAACTCCTTTTTCAGCAGCGGCTGCTCCAGGCGTTCCTTCCAAGGGTCTTGTTCGAATGACAGTGAGAACTGCAGGCGCTCATTGAGCGCCTGGCGCCTGGCCGGGTCTTCCAATACGGCCTTCTTGATATGTTCCATGCCCACCCGTTGCAGGTAATGCACGGTGCGCTCTAGGTAGAAGGCTTCTTCGCGGTACAGCTGCAGGAAAGCGCCGTTGTATTCGCGGACTTCTTCGGCGGTTTTCAGCTTGACGAAGAACGCTGCGACTTCGGTTTTGATCCCGCCATTGCCGCCGATATACATCTCCCAGCCGGAGTCGACACCGATAATTCCTACGTCCTTGATGCCCGCTTCCGAGCAATTGCGTGGGCAGCCCGACACTGCCAGCTTGACCTTGTGCGGCGACCACATATTGAACAGGTCATGCTCCAGTTCGATGCCCAACTGCGTGGAGTTCTGAGTGCCGAAGCGGCAGAACTCGCTGCCGACGCAGGTCTTCACGGTGCGGATGGATTTGCCGTAAGCATGGCCGGACGGCATGTCGAGGTCTTTCCAGACGCCGGGCAGGTCCTGTTTCTTGATGCCCAGCAGGTCAATACGCTGGCCGCCGGTGACCTTGACCATCGGCACGTTGTACTTGTCGGCCACATCGGCGATACGCCGTAGCTCCGAGGGATTGGTCACCCCGCCCCACATCCGGGGGACTACAGAATAGGTGCCGTCCTTCTGAATATTGGCGTGGGCGCGTTCGTTGATCAGGCGCGATTGCGGGTCATCCCTGGCTTCGCCGGGCCAGGTGGAAATCAGGTAGTAATTCAATGCCGGGCGGCAAGTGGCACAGCCATTGGGTGTGCGCCAGTTCAGGTAAGTCATGGTGCTGGCGATGGTCAGCAGATGCTGTTCGCGGATAGCCTGGCGGATTTGCCCGTGGTTGAGGTCGCTGCAACCGCAAATAGCTTTTTCGCTTTTCGGTTTGACGTCCGCAGCGCCTCCCACGGTGTTGATTAAAATCTGTTCCACCAGCCCGGCACACGAGCCGCAGGAGCTGGCGGCCTTGGTGTGCTTTTTCACCTCGTCAACGCTGAACAGCCCATGTTCCTGAATCGCCTTGACGATGGTGCCCTTGCACACGCCGTTGCATCCGCAGACTTCGGCGTTGTCGGCCATGCTCATGGCCTTGTCCTGGCCTTGATGGCCTACATCGCCGAGAGTGTTTTCGCCAAACATCAAGTGATCGCGGATCTCGCCAATCGCGTGGTTCTCACGGATCTGACGGAAATACCAACCGCCGTCTGCGGTATCGCCGTACAGGCAGGCGCCGACCAGGATGTCGTCCTTGATCACCAGTTTCTTGTAAACGCCACCGATCGGGTCGGAGAGGGTGATGGTCTCGGTGCCTTCGCCGCCCATAAAGTCGCCAGCCGAGAACAAGTCGATGCCGGTCACCTTCAATTTGGTCGAAGTGACCGAACCCTTATAGGTCGCAAAGCCCAACTGGGCCAGATGATTGGCGCAGACCTTGGCTTGCTCGAACAGCGGCGCCTCCAGCCCGTAGGCAATCCCGCGATGGTTGGCACATTCACCGATGGCATAGATGCGCGGGTCGTAGGTTTGCAGGGTGTCGTTGACCAGAATCCCACGGTTGCAGGGGATGCCGGACTTTTCCGCGAGTTCAGTGTTGGGGCGGATACCGGCGGCCATTACCACCAGATCGGCGGGGATGATGTCGCCATTCTTGAATTGCACGGAGCCAACGCGGCCATTGCCGGCGTCGTGCAGGGCCTGGGTCTGTTCACACAGCCGAAACACCAGGCCACGGTTTTCCAGTTCGGTTTGCAGTAACTGGCCGCTGGTCTTGTCCAGCTGGCGCTCCAGCAGCCATTCGCCGATATGCACCACAGTCACGTGCATGCCGCGCAGCATCAGACCGTTGGCGGCTTCCAGGCCGAGCAGACCACCGCCGATCACCACGGCGTGCGTGTGGGTCTTGGCGGTGTCGATCATGGCCTGGGTATCGGCGATGTCGCGGTAGCCGATTACACCCTTTAAGGTGTTGCCGGGGATCGGCAGGATAAACGGCGTTGAGCCGGTGGCGATCAGCAGGCGATCGTATTCGGCTTCGCTGCCGTCTTCGGCAATAACGATGCGTTTGATGCGGTCGATCTGCACCACTTTGCGGTTGAGCAACAACTTGATGTTGTTATCCAGGTACCAACTGAGATCGTTGAGCACGATCTCTTCGAACGTCTGCTCGCCCGCCAGCACCGGCGACAACAGAATTCGGTTGTAGTTGGTGTGGGGCTCGGCGCCGAACACGGTGATGTCGTACAGGTCGCTGCTCAGCTTGAGCAATTCCTCGAGGGTGCGAACCCCGGCCATGCCGTTGCCGATCATCACCAATTTGAGTCTTTTCATGTCGTTCTCCGTAATGGCTCGACAAATCACGCGCAAACAAAAAAGGCGTCCCCGCTAGTTAGCTAGCGAGGACGCCTTTGTCCTGGTCCCGTTCTCTCGGGAAGCTCGGCCCTTCGACGTTGAAGGAGCGGCTATATGTGTGTTGTTGAAAAAGTTAATGCAGTGGTTGTGCCAAGTTACCCAGCGCCCGGTTTTATTGGGGAGAGTGCCGATATCCCTGAGTTTATTCGCCCTCTAGTGGTGCAACAGCCAGTAAGCCAGCACCAGATTGACCAGCAGCGATGCCAGCGCCACGGTTTGCCAGACCTTGAGCGGTTCGCGCTCCAGCAGCGGTTTGGGCCGCACGCTCAACTCACGGCGGTCGGCCTGCTCCAGCACCAGCAGCCATTCTTCGGCTGTTTCATAGCGTTGTGCGGGGTGAGCCGCCACTGCGCGTTCCAGGCTGAGGGGCAACCAGTCCGGCAGGTCGGGGCGATAGCGGCTGGCGCTGACGGGCTGGGTGAAACGGGGTCGTTGGAAGGCTTCGATTTCGCCGTAGGGGTAATGCCCGGTCAGTAGGTAATACAGCGTGACACCGACGCCGTATAAGTCTTGTTGCGCCGTAGGAGGTTCGCCACTGAAAGCCTCGGGTGCGATAAAACTCGGCGTGCCGGGCAGCACATGGGCGCGGTCCTCGGAGAGCCCCGGGCAATACGCCAGGCCGAAATCCAAGACGCGCAGTTCGCCATCGTCACCCAATAATACGTTCTGCGGCTTGATGTCCCGGTGCAGGATCTGCCGCCGATGCAGCATGCCTACCGCCCGCAACAAGCGCTCGGCGATGGACTGCCACTGCGCCAGGGGCAACGGGCCCTGATGCTGGAACAGTTCTGCAAGGGTGTGCCCCGGATATTCACGCATCACGTAGTACAAATGCTGACGCCCACTGGCCGCGTGGACTTCAGGAAACGCCCGCCCGGCCACTCGCCGCAGAAACCATTCTTCCGAGAGCAGCGCCTGGCCCGCATCGTTGTCATCCTCGCGGTTAAGCGGCAAGGTTTTCAGCAGCCAAGGCTGCTGCTGTGCATCGCGTACGCGGTACAACAAGGACTGGCGACTCTGCGCCAACACGCTTTCAACCTGCCAGCCCTCAAAGTGTTGCCCGGCTTTCAGGGCCGGTGGCAGCGGCCATTGCTGCAACTGCACCAGCGTATCGCCAAGGGTGGCGGCACCCAGTCTGTCGATACGCACCAGCAGCGCGCTGGCATTGTCCTGGCTGGCGGCCAGGTGTGCGGCGTTGACCAGGGTGTTGACCGCCAGATCCAGGTCGGTTTGCTCACGCAGAATCGCCCGGATGCTTTGATCGCCCAAGGTGGCCCACACGCCATCGCTGAGCAGCAGGAAACATTCACCCTCACGCAATTCGCCGTCGAGAAAATCCAGTACCAGGTGTTGATCCAGGCCAAGGGCGCGCTTGAGCACATGGTGCATGCCCGGTTGCTCCCACACGTGGTCTTCGCTGATGCGCTGCAATTCGCCGTCCAGCCAGCGATAGACCCGGCAATCGCCGACATGTGCGAGCGTGAAGCGTTGGCCGCGAAACACCAGGGCGCTGAGGGTGGTCAACAGTGGCTGGCCGCCGCCGTTGGCCTGTAGCCAGCGATTCTGCGCCAGCAGCAAACGTTCGAGCGCCTGTGCTACGCCCCAGGTTTGCGGCGTGGCGTAGTAGTCCAGCGCCAGCGCCTGCAAGGTCGAGCGCGCGGCCAGGCCACCGTCGGCACATTGGCTGACACCGTCGGCCATGGCGCACAGGTAACCCTTGCTTGCGGCCAGTTCCGCCACCGGGGTGACCACGCGCAGGGCATCCTGGTTTTCCGCTCGAGGGCCGATGGCGCTGGCGTGGGCGATGCTCAGTTGCAGGCTCATCAGACGCGTGCGGCGGTCACGGCGGCCGAGCCCCAGGTGGTTCTCCAGCGACGTTTGACGCCGTGCAGGCCAAACCAGGCCACCACGCCGAGGCTGGCGAACAACCACAGGGCCATCTGATAACTGCCAGTGCTTTGTTTGATCGCACCCATACCCGCAGCGAGGGCGAAGCCGCCGATACCGCCAGCCATGCCGATCAGGCCGGTCATCACGCCGATCTCGCGGCGAAAACGTTGGGGAACCAGTTGGAACACCGCGCCATTACCCGCGCCGAGGCCGAGCATGGTGCAGACGAAAAGCGCCAATGCAGCGTAGGAACTTGGCAGGTTGAACCCGACCGCAGCGATGCAGATTGCCGCCACGCTGTACATGCCGAGCAGGGTACGAATCCCGCCGAAACGGTCAGCCAGGGCGCCGCCCAACGGACGCATCAGGCTGCCACCAAATACGCAGGCGGCGGTGTAGTAGCCGGCGGTCACCGGGCTCAGGCCGTATTGGTCGTTGAAGTAGCCGGGCAGGGCGCTGGCCAGTCCGATAAAGCCGCCGAAGGTCACGCTGTAGAAGAACATGAACCACCAGCTGTCGCGGTCGCCCAGGGCCTTGAAGTAGTCAGCCATGGATTTGGCTTTCGCACGTTCAGGGGCATTGCGCGCAAGCCAGGCGAAGACAATCAGGGTGAGGATCAGCGGAATCAGCGCGAAGCCGAACACATTGCTCCAGCCATACGCAGCGGCCAGCACCGGTGCCAGCAGCGCGGCAAACACGGTGCCGGAGTTACCGGCGCCGGCGATGCCCATGGCCTTGCCTTGGTGTTCAGCGGGATACCACTGGGACGCCAGGGGCAGGGCAACCGCAAAGGACGCTCCGGCCATGCCAAGGAACGCGCCGAGCAGCAGGGCTTGCTCGTAGCTGTGGATGCCAAGCTTCCAGGCCCCGAACAATGCTGCGATCACAATCACCTGACCGATCAGGCCGGCGGTCTTGGGCGACAGCTTGTCGGCCAGCATGCCCATTAAAAAGCGCAGTACCGCGCCGGCCAGGATCGGCGTCGCCACCACCAGGCCACGTTGCTGGGTGGTCAGGTGCAGGTCGGCGGCGATCTGTACCGCCAGCGGGCCCAACAGGTACCAGACCATGAAGCTCAGGTCGAAATACAGGAACGCGGCAAACAGGGTCGGGGTGTGCCCGGATTTCCAGAAGCTTGATTTCATCACGCACCTCAACGGTTGGGAGTCTTGTAAGAAGGCCTGGTGATGGAACAGCCGTTTAGGGCCGCCCCACCGGCCCCATGTTCTGGGGCCAAAACAAAAAAACGCCGCCACCGGGTTTGCGAGGGCAAACCGAGTGGGCGACGTCTTTGTCGTAGAAGGGGCAACCGCCGTTGGTTACCTGTGAGGATTCTTTAGCAAGAGCTGCGCCAGTTCAGCCGAGTAACTCGCTCATCGCAATAATCTGCTCCGCCACCTGGATCAGTTTCTGTTGGCGGCTCATGGCCTGGCGGCGCATCAGGGTGTAGGCCTCTTCCTCATTGCAGTGCTTCATTTTCATCAGCATGCCTTTGGCCAGCTCGATGCGTTTACGCTCGGCCAGTTGCTGATCCCGGGCCTGGAGCTGCGCGCGCAGGGCCTGGTCGCTTTCAAAACGCGCCATGGCCACGTCCAGGATGGGCTGGAGGCGTTGGGCCTGAATGCCTTCAACGATGTAGGCGCTGACACCGGATTTGATTGCCTGGCGCATCACATTCGGGTCGTGCTCGTCGGTAAACATCACGATCGGCCGGGGTTGGTCGCGGCTGACCAGCACCACTTGCTCCATCACATCGCGGCCGGGCGACTCGGTATCGATCAGGATCACGTCCGGTCGCACCGTTTCGACGCGCGCAGGCAGGTCAATGGTCAGGCCGGACTCATCGATTACCTCGAATCCTGCTTCGGTCAGCGCGGCCTTCAGGCGCCCGACTTTGCGCGGGGTATCGTTGATCAACAGGATTCGCAACATCGTGGTTCCTCCTGTCAGCGCTGGGCGTGTCGGCTGGAAGGGTCGGCCATGGCGTGCAGGCGGAAACTGCGGGCATACGCGGCGGGGTTGGAGCCGTCCCAGATTTTGCCATCGATTAACTGGCTGCTGCGCATGTCCTGGCCGTTTGCCGGAACGCCGACGGCAGCGGCCGCTTGACGATACAGGTCCAGTTGCTGCACCTGGCGGGCAACGCCGAGGTAGTCCGGGTCTTCGCGCAGCAGGCCCCAACGCCGGAACTGGGTCATGAACCACATGCCGTCGCAGAGGTACGGCAGGTTCACCTCGCCATCGGCAAAAAACCTCAAGGCATGCGGGTCTTGCCACTGGTTGCCGAGGCCATCGTCATAAGCGCCCAGCAGGCGTGGCTCGATGCAGTCGAGCGGCGTATCGAGGTAGTCGCGGGCGCTGAGCAATTGCGCCGTAGAGCGGCGGTTTTCCTGGCTTTCTTCGATAAAGCGGCTGGCCTCCAGAATCGCCATTACCAGCATGCGGGCAGTGTTCGGGTATTGATCGACGAACGCCTGGGTGCAGCCGAGTACTTTTTCCGGATGGTTCGGCCAGATCGCTTGCGTGGTCGCCAGCGTGAACCCCTGGTTTTGCTTGACTGCGCTGGCGCACCAGGGCTCTCCGACGCAAAAGCCGTCGATACGCCCGGCTTGCAAGTGCGCGAGCATCTGCGGCGGTGGCACCACCACGCTATTCACATCTTGCAATGGATGAATGCCTTGGCTGGCCAGCCAGTAATACAACCACATGGCGTGGGTGCCTGTGGGAAATGTCTGGGCGAAGGTCAGCTTTGTTCGGCTTTGGTGCACGTGACGGTCCAGTGCATCAGGAGTGACCACCCCCTGTTGTTGCAGATTGTGGGAGAGGTTGATGCTCTGACCGTTTTGGTTGAGCCCCATCAACACGGCCATATCGGTAGAGGCTACGCCGCCAATGCCCAGGTGCACGGCATAGACCAGCCCGTACAGGCTGTGGGCGGCGTCCAGCTCACCGCTGACCAGTTTGTCGCGCAGGTTGGCCCAGGATGATTGGCGTTTGAGGTTCAGTGTCAGGCCGTAGGGCTGAGCGAAGCCCTGGGTGGCGGCGACCACCAGCGAGGCGCAATCGGTCAGCGCCATGAAGCCCAGGTCGAGGCTGCTCTTTTCCGGGGCGTCACTGCCGTTTACCCAGGCCAGCGCATTGTTCACCGGGCTGTTGCCGACCGAATCGTTCATCAATACCTACCTTTTCTGTCAAAAAAAAGCGTCGTTTCCTTAGATGGCAGCGCGGTGATGCCTGCGCAGGCCATTGCGGGGTAACGACGCCTTTGTCTGTAGGCACGCTCCGACGTTGGTGCGCGCTCTTATGCAAAGTCCATAGCAAGGCACATGCCACGGGCAGATAGAGGTGGCCTGCCGTCAGCTTTCCATCAAGATTGAAAGTCGACGGCCTTTCAGTATGGCCGCTTCTTTGCGCCAGACTGCCAGGAACCCCTGCGTGTATATCGAACCCCCGGCAATGATGAGTTTCCACAGGCTGTGCCCCTGGCTGATGTGCCTTACGTTGTTGCTGGCAAACGCTCCCGCCCTGGGGGAAAGCTACCAGGCGCGGGATGAAAGCCTGCATACCTTTTTTACCGCGTTATCGGTGCCTTTGGGCCTGCCCGTCGTCGTCAGCCGCGACGTGGCGCGCAAGCGTATCTCCGGGGAGTTCGATTTGGGGGTGGCTCAGCTGACCCTGGAGGCGGTCGCCGCGCAACAAGGTCTGATCTGGTACAGCGACGGGCAGGTGCTTTATCTGTATGACGCCGGCGAAGCAAAAAGCTCTGCGGTGGCGCTGCGGCATATCTCTGTCGACAGGTTGCGAGGGTTCATGCGCCGTTCGGGGCTAGATGAATCACGTTATCCCCTGAGGGAGACCGATGGGCGGACGTTCTACGTGGCCGGGCCACCCAATTATGTGGATCAGGTGTTGCACCTGGCCCGGCTGATGGACAGGCAACGCACCGAGGTGCGCATGGGCAAGCAGATCTTCGGCGTGGTGCAGGTATTCAATACCCACGTGGCGGACCGTCAATACGCCATGGGTAACGACAAGGTCAATGTGCCGGGTATGGCCTCGATAATCGAAAACCTGCTGGCGATCGAGCAGAAGGATGCCACGCAGCGCCAGCCGGGTTTACTGGCTGACAAGAGCTTGTTAGTGATTGCCTATCCTGACTCCAACAGTTTGTTGATCAAGGGCAAGCCTGCCCAGGTGAAGGTGATTGAAGACCTGGTGGCGGAGCTGGACAAGCCCAAACGTCCGATTGAAGTGTCACTGTGGCAGGTCGATGTGGACCGCGACGAACTCGAGAAGCTCGGCGCAGCCTGGGCCCGGGAAACCGACGGCGTGGCTTCCGTGACGCGCGTCATGGAACCCTTGGACGATAACCGCTTGATGGTGCAACTCAATGCGCTGGAGCGTCGCC
Organism: Pseudomonas antarctica; assembly: GCF_001647715.1. Classification (NCBI taxonomy): domain Bacteria; kingdom Pseudomonadati; phylum Pseudomonadota; class Gammaproteobacteria; order Pseudomonadales; family Pseudomonadaceae; genus Pseudomonas; species Pseudomonas antarctica. Next base: position 4,752,420 of record NZ_CP015600.1, on the reverse strand, counting down.
GCAAAGCCAGGATCACAGCGTATCCGGTGATACTCACCCAGGAAAATGTACCGGCGGTGTTCCAGGATCAGCACACGTTCTACCTGCCCAACCCCGGTGACAATAAAGGCGAATGGCAGCCCGTACGCTATGGCACCGAAGCCAGTGTGCTACCGCGCTTTGCTCAAGCGAATCAGATCGAAATGCTGCTGAGTCTTGAGGATGGCCGCCAGATGGCAGGTAAAACCACGCCTGGCGCCGCAGGGGCGGCAGGCAGAGTGGGAATCAGCACGGTGGTGCGCGTGGCGCAGGGTAAACGCCTGTGGCTGGGCGGTTTTCGACGTGATGACGAGGGGGCGGGTCGCGGGCGACGCGCCGAGGTCCGGTTGTTTGTAATCCAGGCGCGTGCGGTTGGGAGTGAGCCCAGGATGTTGGCCGGCGCTGTGGGGCCGCCGCCGCTGACGCAGACCCAATATGAGCGCGTGCAACGTGCGTTTGTGCGCCAAAACCATGATGTCTCTGAATGAGATAGCCGTTTAAGCACGCTTGTTGACCGTAGCGGCGAAAAATCCTACGCGGTACCCGCCGAAAGCGTCGAATGCATCGGTCTTTTCCTAGCGCTGTCCCAGGTTCAGGTTTTTATAGTCGCGGGGTTGGCGTTTCGCCGTTTCTTGAAACAAGGAATTCAATGTCAGTAGTTGGATGCAGAGGTGTGTATGACCCTCACGAATGAAGGGCCGACGGCCTTATCGGTCTTTGCCGGGTGGACCTTGCATGGCGATGGACGGTTGACCGGCGATGGTGTGGACATTCAGTTGCCGCCCAAGGAGTGGCAGGTGCTGCGGCTGTTGCTGGCGTCCGATGGCGCACTGATCACCAAGGATCGTTTGCTTGAGTGGGTCTGGCCACGTGGAGAGGTTGCTGAAGAGTCGCTCACCCGCTGCATTTATGCGTTGCGCAAACACTTGAAGATGGACAAGCGGTTTATCAAGACGATCTATGGCAGGGGCTATCGCTTTACCTGTGCCGTGAACGTCCGGCAACACGAACCTCGACAGACAGGGCAGGGACGTTCGCAGCGCATCTGTTCGGCTTGTGGCCAGGTGAGACATGATTAGGCGCCTGTGCAAAAGTTTACTGTTGAGCCTGTTGATGGGCAGTCTTCCAGCCTGGGCAAGTTGCTGGGATGAAGTAGCCCGTCGCTACGACATCGAACCGGAACTGTTGCAGGCCATTGCTGCCGTGGAGTCGGGGTACCAGGCGCAAGCCTTGAACGTGGGCAACAGCGATGGCTCCCGGGATATTGGCTTGATGCAAATCAACAGCATGCACTTGCCTCGCTTGCTCAAGCAGGGGATTACCCAGGAGCGGCTGCTGAGTGAGCCTTGTTTGTCGATTGAAGTGGGCGCCTCGATCCTCGCCGAGTTCATCCAGCGCTTCGGTTACAACTGGACAGCAATTGGCTCATACAACGCAGGGGCTGCGCCTGAGCGTGAGGCGTTGCGCTTACGTTATGCACAAAAGATCTGGGCTCGGTATGAGGTGCTGGTTGCGCAACGCCAATGACGATTGGACGGCACGCCTCGCACCTGGCGTGCCACCCCGGCTATAATCGGCGCCACCTTTCGCCGCCATCCGAGTCTAGCCCGCCCATGTATACCCTGGCCCGCCAGTTGTTGTTCAAACTCTCTCCGGAAACCTCCCACGATCTGTCCCTGGACTTGATCGGTGCCGGTGGTCGCCTGGGGCTCAATGGCCTGGTATGCAAGGCACCGGCAAAGATGCCGGTGACGGTGATGGGGCTCGATTTCCCCAACCCGGTCGGGCTGGCTGCCGGCCTGGACAAGAATGGCGCGGCCATCGACGGTTTTGCGCAACTGGGTTTCGGCTTTGTCGAAATCGGCACCGTGACGCCACGGCCGCAACCGGGCAACCCTAAGCCGCGCATCTTTCGTTTGCCGGAAGCCGAGGCGATCATCAACCGCATGGGCTTCAACAACCTGGGCGTTGATCACCTGCTGTCGCGGGTTCAGGCAGCGAAGTACAAGGGCATTCTCGGTATCAATATCGGCAAGAACTTCGATACCCCGGTAGAGCGCGCCGTCGATGATTACCTGATCTGCCTGGACAAGGTTTACGCCCACGCCAGCTACGTCACGGTCAACGTCAGTTCACCCAACACCCCGGGCCTGCGCAGCCTGCAGTTTGGTGATTCCCTCAAGCAATTGCTCGAAGCCTTGCGTCAGCGCCAGGAAGACTTGACGGTGCGCCATGGCAAGCGCGTACCGTTGGCCATCAAAATTGCTCCAGACATGAGTGATGAAGAAACTGTTCTGGTTGCCCAGGCGTTGGTCGATTCGGGTATGGATGCGGTGATTGCTACCAACACCACCCTCAGCCGTGTCGGCGTTGAAGGGTTGGCGCATGGTGATGAAGCGGGCGGCCTGTCGGGTGCGCCGGTGCGTGACAAGAGCACCCATATCGTCAAGGTGCTGGCCGCTGAGCTGGCGGGGCGTTTGCCGATCATCGCGGTAGGCGGCATCACCGAAGGCAAGCACGCCGCCGAGAAGATTGCGGCGGGCGCGAGCCTGGTGCAGTTGTACTCCGGCTTTATCTATAAGGGCCCGGCGCTGATTCGCGAGTCGGTGGATGCGATTGCCGCGTTGCCGAAGGCCTGAAAGTATCGGCCATTAAAAAGGGCTCCATTAGGAGCCCCCTGGGCCGAAGCCCGCCGCCCGGATAGGACGTGCGTGGTTAAGTCGTTACATAATCTTCTAGGTGGTATGTCGGATTAAGTGCCCTGTGTTAGCCGACGGCGTGAAGTTCGTTGAGTCTATGTATCCCCGCAGTGCCGGTCATACCGTCCCAATTGTCGCCGCGTCCTTCTCGCCAGCCGTTGATCCAGGCTTGGCGTACCGACGGTAGAGTAAATGGGCAAAGCTCACGGGATTTGCCATGAACGCCATACTGATATCCGCGTAAAAATGCTCTTTCCAACGGATCACGCTTAAGTCTTCTCATAGGGTGTTTCCCTCACTTGTTGACTGTGTAGATATCCTTCGGCCTCGTCTGAGGCCGGGCAGAGTTTTTCTGCCGTTGGTGGGCTCGCTGCCGGCGTGGCGAGCCAATGTGTCGGCGTCGTTACGGCGCCAACCTGTGTTGAGTTCTAACCAATAGGTCACATGGATTCAATGATCGTTTTGTCATAAGCACGTAACGATAACGATGCTATAGCCATAAGCTGGGATGGCTTTTCGCCCCATTTATTGGGCAAAGCCAGCTATGATGTGCCTTGCAAAGAGGATGGGTTTAATCCTTTAGTGAGAATGCCCGCTCGTTGCAGTCGGTTATTATTCGACGAAGGGTCGCAATATTTCTTTTTGTTGCAAACAATTGTTTATCTGCCCCGGAAATTTTGGCCGAAAGGCCCGGCAGCCGGGGTGGAACGGCACATTCGTGCCACGCGAGCACTCTTCAAGAAAAGTGCTTGATTGAAAACCGAGCCGGCGATGCGTCGCCCGTTCATTTATTGCTGAAAAGCCTGGAATGCCCATGTCGGACCGTTTTGAACTCTTCCTCACTTGCCCCAAGGGCCTCGAAGGCCTGCTGATCGAGGAAGCCGTCGGGCTTGGCCTTGAGGAAGCCCGCGAGCACACTTCGGCCGTGCGCGGCATGGCCGATATGGAAACTGCCTACCGCCTGTGTCTCTGGTCGCGCCTGGCCAACCGCGTATTGCTGGTGCTCAAGCGCTTCCCGATGAAGGACGCCGAAGACCTGTACCACGGCGTGCTGGATATCGAATGGGCTGACCACATGGTCTCGGACGGCACCCTGGCGGTAGAATTCAGCGGTCACGGCTCGGGCATCGACAACACCCACTTCGGCGCGCTGAAGGTCAAGGATGCGATTGTCGACAAGCTGCGCACCCCGACCGGCGAACGCCCGTCCATCGACAAAATCAACCCTGACCTGCGTATCCACCTGCGCCTCGACCGTGGCGAAGCGATTCTCTCCCTCGACCTGTCCGGCCACAGCTTGCACCAGCGCGGTTACCGCCTGCAGCAGGGCGCGGCACCGTTGAAGGAAAACCTGGCCGCCGCGATTTTGATTCGCGCCGGCTGGCCGCGCATTGCTGCCGAAGGCGGCGCGCTGACGGACCCGATGTGCGGCGTGGGTACCTTCCTGGTGGAAGGCGCAATGATCGCCGCCGACATGGCACCCAACCTCAACCGCGAACTGTGGGGTTTCACCACCTGGCTCGGTCACGTCCCGGCGCTGTGGAAGAAACTGCACGCCGAAGCCAGTGAGCGTGCCGCCATCGGCATGAACAAACCGCCGCTGTGGGTCCGTGGTTACGAAGCTGACCCGCGTCTGATCCAGCCAGCCCGCAACAACATCGAACGCGCAGGCTTGAGCCACTGGATCAAGGTGTACCAGGGCGAAGTCGGCACCTTCGAGCCGCGCCCGGACCAGAACCAGAAAGGCCTGGTGATCTGCAACCCACCCTACGGCGAGCGCCTGGGTGACGAAGCCAGCCTGTTGTACCTCTACCAGAACCTTGGCGAGCGTCTGCGCCAGGCGTGTATGGGTTGGGAAGCGGCGGTGTTCACCGGCGCGCCGGACCTTGGCAAGCGCATGGGCATTCGCAGCCACAAACAGTATTCGTTCTGGAACGGCGCGTTGCCGTGCAAATTGCTGCTGATCAAGGTCAACCCGGACCAGTTCGTCACCGGCGAGCGCCGTACCCCGGAACAGCGTCAGGCCGAGCGTGAGCAAGCCGCTTACGATCAAGCCCCGACCGAGCCGCAAGAGCGCCAGTACAACAAGAACGGTAACCCGATCAAGCCAGCACCGGCTCCGGTGGTCGAGCAGGCGCGCCTGAGCGAAGGCGGGCAGATGTTCGCCAATCGCTTGCAGAAGAACCTCAAGCTGCTGGGCAAGTGGGCCAAGCGTGAAGGGGTGGATTGCTACCGTGTGTACGACGCCGACATGCCGGAATACTCCATGGCCATCGACCTGTACCACGATTGGGTTCACGTCCAGGAATACGCTGCGCCGAAGTCCATCGACCCGGAAAAAGCCTCCGCACGCATGTTCGATGCGCTGGCGGCCATTCCCCAGGCGCTGAACGTCGACAAGAGCCGCGTCGTGGTCAAGCGTCGCGAGCGTCAGAGCGGTACCAAGCAGTACGAGCGCCAGAGTGCCCAGGGCAAGTTCACCGAGGTCAGCGAAGGCGGCGTGAAGCTGCTGGTCAACCTCACCGACTACCTGGACACCGGTCTGTTCCTCGACCACCGCCCAATGCGCATGCGCATCGAGAAGGAAGCGGCCGGCAAGCGTTTCCTCAACCTGTATTGCTACACCGCCACCGCCAGTGTGCACGCAGCTAAGGGCGGTGCGCGCAGCACCACCAGCGTGGACTTGTCCAAAACCTACCTGGACTGGGCGCGTCGCAACTTCTCGCTCAACGGTTTTTCCGACAAGAACCGTCTGGAGCAGGGTGACGTGATGGCGTGGCTGGAAGCCAGCCGCGATGAGTTCGACCTGATCTTCATCGACCCGCCGACCTTCTCCAACTCCAAACGCATGGAAGGCATCTTCGACGTGCAGCGCGACCACGTGCAGTTGCTCGACCTGGCCATGGCCCGCCTGGCACCGGGTGGCGTCCTGTACTTCTCGAACAACTTCCGCAAGTTCGTGCTTGAGGACAACCTCAGTGAACGCTATGCCGTAGAGGAAATCAGCGACAAGACCCTCGACCCGGATTTCGCGCGTAATGCGAAGATCCACCGTGCATGGAAAATCACCGCGCGCTGATCGCTGCACCACGACGCATCACGTTGCACCAAAAAGCCGCAAGCCTGGATTAAACCGGGCTTGCGGCTTTTTTGCGCTGGTCAAATACCGGCCTCATGGCTATAACTTAACGCCTAGCCAAAGTGACACCCCCGCACGCTGGCGTTGTGAGTGTTGCCTATGACGTTACAAGCTGTTCGCCCGAAAATCCTAGGCTTTATCAGTGAGCAGGCGTCGGCTTGGCTGGTGGCATTGGCGGTATTACTGGCAGGTTGCACGCTGACGATCATCGTTGCCTGGGGGGCTGCCGACCTTTATCAGCAGCAGGTTCGCCAGCGTTTCCAGTTGCTGGTCAATGAGCGCTACGCCCGCCTTCAGGAACGTTTTGAAGACCAGGAGCAACGCTTGGCAAGCCTGCAACGTTTCTTCGTCAATTCCAGTGGTGTTTCCCGCGCCGAGTTTGATGGTTTCGCCCAACCCTTGTTGTTGCGCGCCCGCGCCTATGCCTGGGCGCCATGGATATCGCGCGATCAGCGCAGCTCGTTTGAGCAGGAAATTTCCCGCCAGCGAGGCGTGCCCTTCGCGATCCGTGAATTGAATGCGTCGGGTGAGCTGGCGCCTGCCGCGGAGCGCGATGAATACGTGCCGGTGCTGTACAGCCAGACTCAAAGCCTGCTGGGCTCACCCTTGGGTTTTGACCTGTTGGCCCAGCCGCTGCGTCGCTCGGCGCTTGAGCGTGCGCAAAAAAGCGGCAAGCCGGCGGTGTCTCAACCCATGCAACTGGTGGGCGTGGAGCCGGCTTATGCTGCCGGTGTGTTGCTGGTGGCGCCCGTCAGCAAGCCCGTTGGCGCAGAGCCTTTCGGTTTTGTGATGGCGGTGATCAGCATGCGCCAGCTGGTCGCCGATGGGTTGCCCAAGCCGAAGCGGGACAACCTGGTGATGCAGATCATCGACACCTCCGACACTCAACAGCGCGTGCTGTACGCGTCCAGCAATGCAGTAGGCGAGAGTGATCTGATTGCCGCGCGCCGTCTGACCCTTGGCGACCATGTGTACGCCCTGAGTATTCGCGCCAGCCAGGTCTTCGACCAGGCTAACCATTCTTCGAAGAGCACGATCCTGACCATGGGCGTGCTCCTCAGCCTGCTGCTGAGTGCTTTGTTGTATGTGCTGGTCAGCCAGCGCCAACGCGCGCTGGAACTGGTGGAGCAACGCACAGAACAGTTGCGCCTGCGTGAGCTGGAGTTGCGTGGGGCGCATGGGCAATTGCGCAGCGTGCTCAATGCCGCCACCCAGGTTGCGATCATTGCCACTGACCTCAGAGGCGTGATCAACACGTTCAATGCCGGTGCCGAGCAGATGCTTGGGTTCAAGGCCGACGAAGTTGTGGGGCGGCTGACGCTTGAGAGCCTGCACCTGACCCTGGAGCTCGAAACCCGCGCCGCCAGTTTAAGTGTGGCCTTGGGCAAGCGTATTGCGCCGAGTCAGGCGATGCTGGTGGAAAGTCCGGACAACCTGCTCGAGGCGCGGGAATGGACACTGTTGCGCCAGGATGGCAGCCATTTGACGGTGAATATGCTGACCACTGTATTACTGGATGACTATGGCCTGTGGGTCGGGCACTTGGCGATATACCTGGATGTCACCGAGCAGAAGCGCGCCTACGAAGCGCTGGCCGCGCGTGACCGCTTACTGAAAAAACTCAGTGCCCACGTGCCCGGCGGAATCTTCCAGTTCACCCTGGACCCCCAGGGAAACGGGCGCTTTATCTACGCCAGCGATGGCATGCGCGATATCTATGAAATCGAACCCGGCGTCTTGCAGCACAACGCGACTAAGGTTTTTGAACGTATCCACCCTCTGGACGTAGAGCGGGTACGACTCTCGATGCGGCTGTCGGCGTTGCAGTTGAGCCATTGGCGCGAAGAGTATCGCGTGGTATTGCCGCAACGGGGTCTGCGCTGGATTCGCGGCGAAGCCACGCCGGAGGAGTTACCCGGCGGCGGCACCTTGTGGCACGGCTACGTTTCGGACATTTCCGATCTCAAGCGGGTAGAGGAGGAACTGCGCGCGTTATCCATTACCGACTCGCTGACGGGGATTTATAACCGACGCTATTTTCAGGATCGCCTGCAGGCCGAGATGCTCAGGCTCAACCGCACTGCAGGGGCGCTGTCGTTGATCATGTTCGATATCGATCACTTCAAGCGGATCAACGACCAGCATGGGCATGCGGTGGGGGATGGTGCCCTGCAGGAAGTGTGCAAGCGCATCAGCCAGCGCCTGCGTCGCACGGACGTGTTCTGTCGCCTGGGTGGCGAAGAGTTCGTGGTGCTGTGCCCGCACACCCATTGTGATCAGGCTTACAGCCTGGCGATGGAGTTGTGGCAGTCACTGCGCACTACGTCGATGGACCCCGTGGGGGTCGTGACCGCCAGTTTCGGGGTGGCCAGTTGGCGGGTCGATGAAGGCGTAGATGAGCTGCTGCTGCGCGCGGATTCGGCGGTGTATGTGGCCAAGCAGGCGGGGCGCGACCGGGTGGAAGCCGAGCGCTTGCGTGCCTGAAGGTGGGAGGCTGGCTTGCCTGCGATTACAGAGTGTCAGTCGATGCATCTGATACTGATACACCGCTATCGCAGGCAAGCCAGCGCCCACACTTGATCTGTGTTGCCTTTAGAGTACCGGCGCCGCCGCCGTCAGCTTAGGCTGGCGATACAAATCCAGCAGCACCTGATCCAGCACCGACGAAGCACCCCAAGGCTTCGAGTCGTTGAGGATCGCCACCACCACCCAGCTATTGCCGTTGTTATCGCGGCTGAACCCGGCGATGGCGCGCACCGTGTTCAGGGTGCCGGTCTTGACGTGGGCCTCGCCGCGCAGGGCGGTGGTTTTCAGGCGTTTACGCATGGTGCCGTCGGTGCCGGCAATCGGCAGCGAGCTGATGTATTCCGCCGCATACGGCCCTTTCCAGGCGGCTTGCAGCATGGCGGCCATCTCGCGGGCGCTGACCCGTTCGGCGCGGGACAGGCCGGAACCGTTTTCCATCACCAGGTGCGGTGCGGTGATGCCTTTCTTCGCCAGCCACTGACGCACTACGCGTTGTGCGGCCTTGGCATCATCGCCATCGGCATCGTTTCGGAACTGCGCGCCGAGGCTCAGGAATAACTGCTGGGCCATGGTGTTGTTACTGTATTTGTTGATGTCGCGAATGATTTCCGCCAGGTCCGGCGAAAATGCACGGGCCAGCACCTTGGCGTCCTTGGGGACCGGCGCCTGGATATCACGGCCCTGGATGGTGCCGCCCAACTCCTGCCAGATCGCGCGCACGGCGCCGGCGGTGTAAGTGGCATGGTCGAGCAGCGACAGGTAAGTCTGCGAGCTGCAACCATCGCCCAACTGGCCACTGACGGTCACGGTGACGCTGCCATCGGCGGCAGTTACGGGGCTGTAGCGCACATCGCCGGTGCATTGCTTGGCGTTGGACACCTTGACCTGATTGTCGATACGGATGCTGGCAATCGGCGGCTCGACCGACACGATCACCCGGCCCGAATCATTGCGGGTAACAAAGCGCAGGGCCTTCAGGTTGACCAGCAGGGCGTCGGGCTTGACCAGGAACGGCTTGTTCTCGTCGTTACCGTCGTCATTGAATTCGGGCAATTGCGGCTGGTTGAAGAAGCTGCGGTCCAGCACCAGGTCGCCGGTGACTTGTTGCACGCCGTTGGCGCGCAGGTCGCGCATCAGCAGCCAGAGTTTTTCCATGTTCAGCTTGGGATCGCCACCGCCCTTAAGGTAGAGGTTGCCGCGCAACACGCCACCGCTGAGGGTGCCGTCGGTGTAGAACTCGGTCTTCCACTGGTGGTTGGGGCCGAGCATTTCCAGGGCCGCATAGGTGGTGACCAGTTTCATGGTGGACGCCGGGTTTACCGAAACATCGGCGTTGAACACGGTCGGGGTGCCGGGGCCGGTCAGCGGCAGCATCACCAGGGACAGCGAAGTATTGGGGATTTTGGCTTTTTGGAGGGCTTGCTGAACATTGGGTGGCAGGGTGTTATTGATCGGCGCAGCGGTAACGGAAAAGGCCAGTGGCAGCAAAAAACCGGCAAACAACATTGAACGTAAAGAATGGGAACGAAAAGAGTTGATCATAAGGAATAAAACCCTACGGTAGAGGAGGGTGAAAAAGGCGAGGGGTATGGAAGAAAATCCCTCATTGGTCACGAAAGTGTCGGCATTATGCCCCAACCTGGAGCCACTTGTAGCTCAACGATAGCTGGTAATCGGCGTTTTTTTAACTGGCGCATAGCCGCCTGTCCCAGAGAGTCGGGCAATTGCCGCCTTAAACTGCTAAAGTGCCGCCCGTTATTACTTATGAGGATTGTTCCAATGGCGACTAACCGTTCCCGGCGTCTGCGCAAAAAACTGTGCGTTGATGAATTTCAAGAGCTGGGTTTCGAACTGAACCTGGACTTCAAAGAAGGTTTGGACGATGAAGCGGTAGACGCTTTCCTCGAAGCATTCCTGACTGAAGCAATGGACGGCAACGGCCTGGACTACGTCGGCGGCGATGACTTCGGTCTGGTTTGCAAAGCCACCCGTGGTTCGGTCAACGAAGAGCAGCGTGCAGCTGTTGAAGCGTGGCTGAAGGCTCGTCCAGAGCTGACCCGCGTTGAAGTCAGCGCCCTGTTGGACGCTTGGCATCCAGAAAAGCCGATCAATCCGGCAGTCTGATGTCATAAAAAAAGCGACCCTCCCGGGTCGCTTTTTCGTTGCGCGGTCTTAAACAATCAAGCCTTGCGCCCATTCAGAATCAGCAGCGTCAACACCCCCGCCACAATCCCCCAGAACGCCGAACCGATGGAAAACAACGTCAAGCCTGACGCGGTGACCATAAAGGTGATCAGCGCCGCTTCCCGTTCCTTCGGCTCATTCATGGCGATGCTCAAGCCATTGATGATCGAGCCAAACAACGCCAAGGCCGCAATCGACAGCACCAGCTCCTTGGGCAAGGCTGCGAACAACGCCGCCAACGTGGCGCCAAATACCCCGGCAATCCCGTAGAACACCCCGCACCACACGGCTGCGGTATAACGCTTGTTGCGGTCTTCATGGGCATGCGGCCCGGTGCAGATGGCCGCACTGATCGCTGCCAGGTTGATCCCGTGGGAACCGAAGGGCGCCAGCACCAGCGAGGCCAGGCCTGTTGCGGTGATCAACGGCGAGGCGGGCACGGTGTAGCCGTCGGCGCGCAATACGGCGACGCCGGGCATGTTCTGCGAGGTCATCGCCACCACGAACAGCGGGATGCCGATGCTGATGGTCGCCGCCAGCGAGAAGTGCGGGGTGGTCCAGACCGGCGTTGCCACTTCCAGATGAAAACCGCTGAAGTCCAGCAGCCCCATCAGGCCCGACAGCAGCGTGCCTATGACCAACGCGGCCAGCACGGCATAACGTGGCGACACGCGCTTGATGAGCAGGTAGGTGAAAAACATCCCCAGCACCAGGCCGGTGCGATGTTGCGCGGCGACGAAAATCTCGCTGCCGATCTTGAACAGAATCCCCGCCAGCAGTGCCGCCGCCAATGAGGCGGGAATGCGCTTGACCAGTTTTTCGAAGCTGCCGGTCAGCCCGCAGAGCGTCACCAGGACCGCGCAGGTGATGTAGGCACCAATCGCTTCGCCGTAACTCACGCCGCCCAGGCTGGTGATCAGCAGCGCCGCGCCGGGGGTCGACCAGGCAATGGTGATGGGCGTGCGATAACGCAGGGACAAGCCAATGCTGCACACCGCCATGCCGATCGAGATGGCCCAGATCCACGAGGAAATCTGCGCGGTGGTCAAGCCGGCGGCTTGTCCGGCCTGGAACATCAACACCAGGGAGCTGGTATAGCCGGTCATCATGGCGATGAAGCCGGCGACGACGGCCGACGTTGAAGTGTCGGCCAGCGGGCGCAAGGGCGCTTGGATGGCGTCAGTCATGGAGGGGGTGTTCCTTTTACCTGGGTGTTTGCCGGTGAAGGCCCGGATTCAAGCCTAAACTCAAACGTAACGACTCATTGCAATACAGCCGAGGCCGCAAACAGCCGTACAGTGTGTTGGCGCACTCGGTTGTGTACAATGTGCCCTGTTTTTAGGTGATACTTGCCAGCGACACGCTGTTGCCGTATTACCGTTAATTCGCCGCCGTTCTCCCTACCCGAGTGCCCATGAACGAACAGTTGCAACCTCTCAAGAAACAACCGCGAGCCGGCAAGGCCGGTCGCAGCGGAACCCAGGACGATATCGTCTATGCGCATATCTTCGAGGCGATCCTCGAACAACGCCTGGCGCCCGGAACCAAATTGAGTGAAGAGGCACTGGGCGAAATCTTCGGCGTCAGCCGCACCATCATTCGCCGCGCGCTGTCGCGCCTGGCCCATGAGGGCGTGGTGTTGCTGCGGCCCAATCGCGGCGCGGTGGTGGCGAGCCCAAGTGTAGAAGAAGCGCGCCAGGTGTTCCTGGCCCGGCGTCTGGTCGAGCGGGCGATCACTGAATTGGCGGTGCAACACGCCACGGCTGAGCAACTGGCCGAGTTGCGCCAGATGGTCAACGACGAGCGCGACAGCTTTTCACGCGGTGATCGCGGTGCGGGTATCCGTCTTTCCGGCGAATTCCACCTCAAGCTGGCCGAAGCGGCGAAGAATGCGCCGCTGATCAGCTTCCAGCGCAGCCTGGTTTCCCAGACATCGTTGATCATCGCCCAGTACGAAAGCGGCAACCGCTCGCACTGTTCCTACGATGAGCACACTCAGCTGATCGATGCGATCGAAGCACGGGACGCGACGCTGGCGGTGAATCTGATGATGCATCACATGGATCACATCGACAGCAAGCTCAACCTCGATGAGGAAAGCGCGTCGGATGATTTGCATGCAGTGTTCTCGCATTTGTTGCAGACCAAGAAGCCAGGGCGTTCTTCAGTAAAACTGTAATTTTCCAGGTTCGCCTGGGACTAAAAATGTGGGAGCGGGCTTGCCCGCGATGCAGTCACCGAGGTGTATCAGTTACACCGCGGTGATGCTATCGCAGGCAAGCCAGCTCCCACACAAGCCAGCTCCCACATTGATTTATGGCGGCCCTGAACTTAGCGCTGGTGCACGAGCTGACCCGCTGCATACGTCTGCAACACCGCCCGATCATCCCCCAGCGTCATCAACACAAACAACGTCTCGGCAATATTATTGGCTTGCTTCAAGCGATAGCTCAGCAGCGGCGTGGCGTTGTAATCCAGTACCAAAAAGTCCGCATCGGTGCCCGGCTGCAAAGTGCCGATCTTGTCTTCCAGGCGCAGTGCCCGCGCACCGCCCAACGTGGCCAGGTACAGCGACTTGAACGGGCTCAACCGCGCGCCCTGCAACTGCATGACCTTGTAGGCTTCGTTCAACGTTTGCAGCAGCGAGAAGCTGGTACCGCCGCCCACGTCCGTGCCCAGGCCCACGTTCAGTTTGTGCTTCTCGGCCATCGGCAGGTTGAACAAACCACTGCCGAGGAAGAAGTTCGACGTTGGGCAGAACGCTACGGCCGAACCCGTTTCTGCGAGCCGCGCGCACTCGTCGTCACACAGGTGCACACCATGGGCAAACACCGAGCGCTCGCCCAGCAGTTTGTAGTGGTCGTACACATCCAGATAGCCTTTGCGCTCCGGGAACAGCTCCTTCACCCACTGCACTTCCTGCAGGTTTTCACTGATGTGAGTCTGCATGTACAGGTCCGGGTACTCGCCCAGCAGTTGCCCGGCCAGTGTCAGTTGTTCAGGGGTGCTGGTCGGTGCGAAGCGCGGCGTGACCGCGTAGTGCAAACGGCCCTTGCCGTGCCAGCGCTCGATCAGCGCCTTGCTTTCCTGGTAGCCGGATTCGGCGGTGTCGGTCAGGTAGTCCGGTGCGTTGCGGTCCATCATCACCTTGCCGGCGATCATGCGCAGGTCGAGTTTCTCGGCCGCTTCAAAGAATGAATTCACCGACTGCGGGTGCACGCTGCCGAACACCAGCGCGGTGGTGGTGCCGTTGCGCAGCAGTTCCTTGATGAAGATGTCCGCGACTTCTTCGGCATGGGCCTTATCGGCGAACTGGCTTTCACACGGGAAGGTGTAAGTGTTGAGCCAATCCAGCAGTTGCTCGCCATAGGCGCCGACCATGCCGGTTTGCGGCAGGTGGATGTGGGTGTCGATCAGGCCCGGTGTGATCAGCGCATCCTGGTAATGGGTGACGTCGATATCGGCGGGCAGCGTCGGCAGCAAATCGCTGGCATGGCCCAAGGCACTGATCTGGCCGTTATCGATCACCAGCAGGCCGTCTTCGAAATACTCGTAGGAGGCTTCGATCCCTACTTCAGCAGGGTCGGCGATGCTGTGCAGGATGGCGGCACGGTAGGCTTTGCGAGTCAAAGGCATGGTCATCTCAACTGATAGCTTGGCTGCGGCGTGATACCGGCAGCAGTTTGGCAATGGGTTCGGCGCTCGCGGTGTGCTGGCCGAAATTCGCGTTATAGGTGGCAATGATTTCGCCGGCGATGGAGATGGCGATCTCCACCGGTAATTTGCCCTTCACCTCGGTGAGGCCCATGGGGCAGCGCATGCGTTGCAACTGTGCGGTATCGAAGCCGCGGTCACGCAGGCGGTGTTCGAACTTGACCCGCTTGGTCTTTGAACCGATCAAGCCGAAGTAAGCAAAGTCATTGCGCTTGAGCAGTGCCGCGGTCAGTTCCAGGTCCAGCGCATGATTGTGGGTCATGACGATGCAGTAACTGCCTGCCGGCAGGTCGGCAATTTCGTCGACCGGCTCTTCGCTGACGATTTTACGCACGCCTTGGGGGATATGTTCCGGAAACTCCTGGTCACGGGAGTCGATCCAGCGGACCCGGCACGGCAAGCTCGCCAACAGTGGCACCAGCGCGCGACCGACATGGCCGGCGCCAAATACGGCGATCTGCGCCTGTACCTGGCCCATGGGTTCGAACAGCAGCACGGTCACGCCACCGCAGCACTGGCCAAGGCTCGCGCCGAGGCTGAAGCGCTCCAGATGGGTGTTCTGCTGGCCACGCACGAGCATGTCGCGGGCGATCTGCATCGCCTTGTATTCCAAGTGCCCGCCACCGATGGTGTCGAAGGTCTGCGCGGCGCTGATCACCATCTTGGAGCCGGCATTGCGCGGCGTGGAGCCGAGCTCTTCGATGATGGTCACCAGCACGCAGGGTTCACCTAGGTTCTGCAGGTCGGCGAGGGCGCTGATCCAGTTGTTCATAGTCACCTCTTGTGGTGTCTGTGAGGCCGCTATCGCGGGCAAGCCCGCTCCCACTTTTTTGAGTGTGAACACCGTCAAATGTGGGAGCTGGCTTGCCCGCGATGGCAGCACCTCGGTCCTAAAGCGAAGCCATCTCGGCGTCAGTCTCAACAGCCTTCGCCGCCTGCAACTGCCGCATCTGCTCACAGCCCCACAACACCCGCTCCGGCGTGGCCGGTGCATCGATCTTCGGCTGATGGCGATACTCACCCAAACTCGCCACCGCATCCTTGATCGCACACCACGAGGCGATCCCGAGCATAAACGGCGGCTCACCCACAGCCTTGGAATGGAACACCGTGTCTTCCGGGTTCTTGCGGTTTTCCACCAGCTTCACGCGCAGGTCCAGCGGCATATCCGCCACGGCCGGGATCTTGTAACTGGCCGGGCCATTGGTCATCAACTTACCCTTGTTGTTCCATACCAGTTCCTCCATGGTCAGCCAGCCCATGCCCTGGATGAAGCCGCCTTCGACCTGGCCGATGTCGATGGCCGGGTTCAGCGAGGCGCCCACGTCGTGGAGGATGTCGGTGCGCAGCATCTTGTATTCGCCGGTCAGGGTGTCGACGATCACTTCGCAGCAGGCCGCGCCGAACGCGAAGTAATAGAACGGCCGACCCTTTGCCTGGCTGCGGTCATAAAAGATTTTCGGCGTCTTGTAGAACCCGGTGCTCGACAGCGAGACCTGGGCGAAATACGCCTGCTGAATCAGGCTTTCAAAGGTCAGGATCTGGTCGCGCACGCGCACATGGCCGTTGTGGAATTCCACGTCCGCTTCGCTCACGTCGTACTTGCGCGCGGCAAATTCCACCAGCCGTTGCTTGATGGTTTCGGCGGCGTTCTGCGCAGCCTTGCCATTCAAGTCGGCGCCGCTGGAGGCCGCGGTCGGCGAAGTGTTGGGCACTTTGTCGGTGTTGGTGGCGGTGATTTGTACGCGGTCGATTTCCACCTGGAACACTTCGGCCACCACTTGCGCGACCTTGGTGTTCAAGCCCTGGCCCATCTCGGTGCCGCCGTGGTTCAGGTGGATGCTGCCGTCGGTGTAGATATGGATCAGGGCGCCCGCCTGGTTCAGGAAGCTCGCGGTGAACGAGATGCCGAACTTCACCGGCGTCAGCGCCAGGCCTTTTTTCAGGATCGGGCTGTGGGCGTTGTACAGGCGAATCGCTTCGCGGCGCTCGGCGTATTGGCTGCTGGCCTCAAGCTCGGCGGTCATTTCCTCGAGCATGTTGTGCTCGACGGTCTGGTAATAGTGGGTGACGTTGCGCTCGGTCTTGCCGTAGTAATTGGCCTTGCGCACGGCCAATGGGTCCAGCGCCAGATGGCGGGCAATGGCGTCCATCACTTCCTCAATGGCGACCATGCCTTGCGGGCCACCGAAGCCTCGATAAGCCGTGTTGGAGGCAGTGTTGGTCTTGCAGCGATGACCATTGACGGTGGCGTCGCCCAGGTAATACGAGTTGTCGGCATGGAACATCGCGCGGTCGACAATCGAGTTCGACAGGTCCGGCGAACAGCCACAGTTACCCGCCAGTTCCAGGTTGATCCCATGCAGGCGGCCGCTGTCGTCGAAGCCCACGTCGTATTCGATATAGAAGGGGTGGCGCTTGCCGGTCATCAGCATGTCTTCGACGCGCGGCAGGCGCATCTTGGTCGGCTGGCCGGTGAGGCGCGCGACCACCGCGCAGAGGCACGCCGGGCTGGCCGCCTGGGTTTCCTTGCCGCCAAAACCACCGCCCATGCGGCGCATATCCACGACGATTTTGTTCATCGACACGTCCAGCACTTCGGCCACCAGTTTCTGCACTTCGGTGGGGTTTTGCGTGGAGCAGTAGACGATCATGCCGCCGTCTTCGGTGGGCATCACCGATGAGATCTGGGTTTCGAGATAGAAGTGTTCCTGGCCGCCGATGTGCAGCGTGCCCTGGATACGGTTTTTCGCCGTGGCCAGCGCACCGGCCGAGTCACCGCGCTGGTGGGTGTGGCTGTCCAACACGAAGTGCTTGTTGCGAAAGGCCTCGACCACATCCAGCACCGGTTCCAGGTCTTCGTATTCGATCACGGCCGCCATGGCGGCTTTGCGCGCGGTTTCCAGGTCGCGGGCGGCGACGGCCAGTACCACTTGGCCAACGAACTGCACCGTGTCGATGGCCAGCAGTGGATCGCCGGGCATCAGCGGGCCGATGTCTTTCAGACCCGGTACATCTTCGTGGGTGATAGCAATGCGTACGCCTTCAAACGCGTAGCAGGGCGCGGTGTCGATGCTGATGATTCTGGCGTGGGCGCGGTCGGACATGCGCGCATACAGGTGCAACTGGTTGGGGAATTCCAGGCGATCGTCGATGTACTGCGCTTCGCCGCTGACGTGCTTGGCGGCACTGTCATGCTTGACGCTGCGCCCGACGCCGGAGGTCAGGTCCTGGGCAAACAGCGCGGCGAGTTCGGCCTGGGTTTTAACGACGGCGTGATGGTTAGACATAAGCGGTCACCCGAGTCTCGATGTGCGGTGTTTGCAGCTCGATGAAGTATTTACGCAACAGGTTCTGTGCGCTTAGCAGGCGGTATTCCTTGCTGGCGCGGAAGTCCGACAGCGGGGTGAAATCCTCGGCGAGTGCGGCGCAGGCTTTCTCCACGGTGGCGGCGTTCCAGGTGGCGCCGACCAACACGGCTTCGCAGCTCTTGGCGCGTTTGGGCGTGGCGGCCATGCCACCGAAGGCGACGCGTGCTTCGTTGATCACACCGTTTTCGATCTTCAGGTTGAAGGCGGCGCACACGGCGGAAATATCATCGTCCAGGCGCTTGGAGACCTTGTAGGCACGGAACAGGGAATGGCCTTTGGGGACAATGATTTTCTCGATGAACTCACTGTCCTGGCGCGCGGTAACGCGGTAGTCGATGAAGTAATCTTCCAGCGCCAGGGTGCGGCGGGTATTGCCTTTGCACAGCACGATCTGCGCACCGAGGGCGATCAGCAGCGGCGGCGAATCACCAATCGGCGAGGCGTTGCCGATATTGCCGCCCAGGGTGCCCTGGTTGCGGATTTGCAGGGAGGCGAAGCGGTGCAGCAGATCGCCAAAGTCCGGGTACTCGTGATGCAGCGCGTTGTAGCAATCGGACAGCGCAGTGGCAGCGCCGATTTCCAGGCGGTCGTCGAAGTTTTCGATGCGCTTCATCTCTTCGATATTGCCAACGTAGATCATTACCGGCAGCGTGCGGTGGAACTGGGTGACCTCCAGCGCCAGGTCGGTGCCGCCAGCCAGCAGCCGGGCTTGTGGGTAGGCGTCGTAGAGGTCGGCCAGGTCGGCAACGGTCAGCGGCACCAGGCAGCGTTTATCACCACTGTTGAGCTCGCCGGTTTGCGTCGGCGCAATGGCTTTGAGGCGGGCGATGGTCTCGGCTTGGCGGCTGTCGAACTGGTCCACCGGTTTATTGCAGCAGGCCTGTTCGGCTGCGGCAAGAATCGGGCGGTAGCCGGTGCAGCGGCAGAGGTTGCCGGCCAGGGCTTCGTGGGCTTTTTGGCTGTCGGGGGCGTCGCTGTTCTTTTGCAGGGCAAACAACGACATCACGAAACCCGGCGTGCAAAAGCCGCATTGCGAGCCGTGGCACTCAACCATGGCTTGCTGCACGCTGTGCAACTGGCCTTGATGCTTGAGGTCTTCGACGCTGATCAGTTGTTTGCCGTGCAACGACGATACGAAGGTCAGGCACGAATTGAGGCTGCGATAACGAATCTGCTCTGCGCCTTGCTCATTGGTATGCAGCTCGCCGACCACCACGGTGCATGCACCGCAATCGCCGCTGGCGCAGCCTTCCTTGGTACCGGGTTTGCCCACATGCTCGCGCAAATAGTTGAGCACGGTCAGATTGGGGTCCAGGGCGTGCTCGCTACGGAGTTCCTGGTTAAGTAAAAACTGGATCACGGAAGGCCTCGCAGACTCATTATTGTTGTTAACCGCTTTGCGCCGAATCTAGTCATATCTGACTTTTCGGTCAATGGTTTTCTGACCTACAGGTCAAGAAAATGCGATCGCAACACTTTCAATTATGGTCCAGTCTTCTGGAACCGGCGTTTTTGGCGGCTTCTGGCTGTTCATCGTTGCTTATTTCGTGCCAAATTCGCCACCGTGGGCGTAGCGCCATCAGCTAGCCAATGCGCTACACTGCCGCGCTTGTACCGATAGACGATTTTGAAGGAAAAACATGACGTTCAAGGCGCCGGACAGTCTCGCCGAGCAAATCGCTCACCACCTCGCCGAACGTATCATTCGCGGCGATCTCAAGCCTGGGGAGCGGATCCAGGAACAGAAAGTCACGCTGGCGCTCAATGTCAGCCGTGGTTCCGTGCGTGAAGCCTTATTGATCCTTGAGCGCCGCCACCTGATCGCGATCCTGCCGCGCCGTGGCGCCCACGTCACCGAACTCACCGCGCACAAGGTGCAGAGCCTGTGTACGTTGATGAGCGAGTTGTACATCCTGCTCGGTAATGCAGTGGCGGATGGCTGGCGGACTCAGGCCGACATGGCGCCGTTCCTGCAAATCCAGCAGCGACTGGTGACCAGTTTTGAACGCGAGGACATCCGTGCCTTCGTCGAAGAAAGCTTCAACGTGATGCGCGCCGCGTACCCCTTCGCCAACAACCCGTATTTGCAGGAAACCGTAGAGAACCTGCAGCCGGCGATGAACCGCGCGTACTACCTGGCGCTGGATCAACGCAAGGCGTCCATGAGCGAGTACCTGGCATTGTTCGAGCAACTGCTCGCCGCCGTGCTGGCCCGTGACCTGGCGCAGATTCGCCAAGTGCTGTCGGCCTATGGCCAGCGCAGTTCCTCGCTGGTGATCGCTGCGTTGGCGGACGCCTAAGCGTGCGGCTCAAGTGCATCAAACTGGCGGGGTTCAAATCCTTCGTCGACCCGACCACGGTGAACTTCCCCAGTAACATGGCGGCGGTGGTCGGGCCCAATGGCTGCGGCAAGTCGAATATCATCGACGCCGTGCGCTGGGTGATGGGCGAGAGCTCGGCAAAAAACCTGCGTGGCGAGTCGATGACCGACGTCATCTTCAACGGCTCCACCAGCCGCAAGCCGGTGAGCCAGGCCAGCATCGAACTGGTGTTCGATAACTCCGACGGCACCCTGGTCGGTGAATACGCGGCCTACGCGGAAATCTCGATCCGCCGCAAAGTGACGCGCGACAGCCAGAACAGTTATTTCCTCAACGGCACCAAGTGCCGGCGCCGTGACATCACCGATATCTTCCTCGGCACCGGCTTGGGCCCGCGCAGCTACTCGATCATCGAGCAGGGCATGATCTCCAAGCTGATCGAAGCCAAGCCCGAAGACCTGCGCAACTTTATCGAAGAGGCGGCCGGCATCTCCAAGTACAAGGAGCGCCGCCGCGAGACTGAAAACCGTATTCGCCGCACCCATGAAAACCTTGCCCGCCTGACCGACCTGCGCGAAGAGCTGGAGCGCCAGTTGGAGCGCCTGCACCGCCAGGCCCAGGCCGCCGAGAAGTATCAGGAATACAAGGGCGAGGAGCGTCAGCTCAAGGCGCAACTGTCGGCCCTGCGTTGGCAGGCGCTGAATGATCAGGTCGGCCAGCGCGAAGCGATCATTGGCACCCAGGAAATCAGCTTTGAAGCGCTGGTGGCCGAGCAGCGCAATGCCGACGCCAGCATTGAGCGCCTGCGCGATGGGCACCATGACCTGTCCGAGCGCTTCAACCTGGTGCAGGGCCGTTTCTACTCGGTGGGGGGTGATATCGCCCGGGTCGAGCAGAGCATCCAGCACGGCCAGCAGCGTCTGCGCCAGTTGCAGGATGATTTGAAGGAAGCCGAACGCGCGCGCCTGGAAACCGAATCGCACCTGGGCCATGACCGCACCTTGTTGCTGACCCTCGGCGAAGAGCTCGACATGCTCACCCCCGAGCAGGAAATCACCAGCGCTGCCGCCGAAGAAGCGGCCGCTGCGCTGGAAGAATCCGAAACCACCATGCACGGCTGGCAGGAACAGTGGGACGCTTTCAACCTGCAATCCGCCGAGCCGCGCCGTCAGGCTGAGGTGCAGCAGTCGCGTATCCAGCAGCTGGAAACCAGCATGGAACGCCTGGCCGAGCGCCAGCGCCGTCTGCAGGAAGAACGTGTGTTGCTTGCCGCCGACCCGGAAGACGCGGCGATCATGGCACTCAGCGAGCAACTGGCCGAGAGCGAAATGACGCTGGAAGAGCTGGAAGCCAGCGAAGAACAACAAGTGGAGCGCCTGGAGCAATTGCGTCAGCAGTTGCAACAGGCGACCCAGGCCCAGCAGCAGGCCCAGGGCGACTTGCAGCGGCTCAACGGTCGCCTGGCGTCACTTGAAGCCTTGCAGCAAGCCGCACTGGACCCGGGCACCGGCACCGCCGAATGGCTGCGCGACCAGCATCTTGCCGAGCGCCCGCGCCTGGCCGAAGGCTTGAAGGTTGAGGCCGGTTGGGAGCTGGCGGTGGAAACCGTACTCGGCGCCGACCTGCAAGCCGTGCTGGTGGATGATTTTGGCGGCTTCGACCTGGCCGGTTTTGCCCAGGGCGATCTGCGCTTACTCAGCCCGGCGGCCGATGGCACCCGCGTGCCGGGTAGTCTGCTGGACAAGGTCGAGGCGGCGATTGATCTGTCGCCCTGGCTGGGCCAGGTCAAACCGGTGGATTCCCTGGAGCAGGCCCTGGCCCAACGCGGTCAGCTGGGCGCCGGTGAAAGCCTGATCAGCCGTGACGGTTACTGGGTTGGTCGGCACTTCCTGCGGGTGCGCCGTGCCAGCGAAGCGGAAAGCGGCGTATTGGCCCGTGGCCAGGAAATCGTCAACCTGACCGCCGAGCGCGAGGAGCGCGAAGCCACCCTCGAACGCCTGGAAACCGAACTGCAAACCTTGCGCGCTACCCAGCGCCAGCAAGAGACCGGTCGCGAACATTTGCGCCGCCTGTTGCAGGATGAGGCGCGCCAGCAAGGTGAATTGAAAGCCCAGCTGTCGGCGAGCAAGGCCAAGGCCGAGCAACTGACACTGCGCCGCTCCCGCCTCGACGACGAAGTGGTCGAGATGGGCGAGCAGCGTGCCCTGGAACACGAACAAATCGGCGAAGCGCGCCTGCAATTGCAAGAAGCCCTCGACAGCATGGCCCTCGACACCGAGCAGCGCGAACTGCTGCTGGCCCAGCGTGACAGCCTGCGCGAGCGCCTCGACCGCGTGCGTCAGGAAGCCCGCCAGCACAAGGACCACGCCCACCAATTGGCGGTGCGCCTCGGCTCTTTGCGCGCGCAGCACGATTCCACGCGCCAGGCCCTTGAGCGCCTGGAGATGCAATCCGAGCGCCTCACCGAAAAGCGCGAGCAGCTGAGCCTCAACCTGGAGGAGGGCGAAGCGCCGCTGGAAGAGTTGCGGCTCAAGCTCGAAGAGTTGCTCGACAAGCGCATGACCGTCGACGAAGAACTCAAGACTGCGCAGATCGCCCTGGAGGACGCCGACCGCGAATTGCGCGACGCAGAAAAACGTCGGACCCAGGCCGAGCAGCAATCCCAATTGATCCGCGGCCAACTCGAACAGCAACGCATGGAATGGCAAGCCCTGACCGTGCGCCGCAAGACCCTGCAAGACCAGTTGTTGGAAGACGGCTACGACCTGCACGGCGTGCTCGATACCTTGACCGCCCAGGCCAACGAAAAAGACGCCGAAGAAGAACTTGAACGGATTGCTGCGCGTATTCAAAGGCTCGGTGCGATCAACCTTGCGGCCATCGACGAGTACCAGCAGCAGTCCGAGCGTAAACGTTATCTGGATGCTCAGAACGCCGATCTGGTGGAAGCCCTCGACACCCTGGAAAACGTGATTCGCAAGATCGACAAGGAAACCCGTAATCGCTTCAAAGATACCTTTGATCAGATTAATAGCGGTTTACAGGCGTTATTCCCGAAAGTTTTCGGTGGAGGCAGCGCCTACTTGGAACTGACGGGCGAAGATCTACTCGATACAGGGGTAACGATCATGGCGCGGCCTCCGGGCAAGAAGAACAGCACCATCCATTTGTTGTCCGGTGGCGAGAAGGCCCTGACCGCATTGGCTCTGGTATTTGCCATCTTCAAGTTGAACCCGGCGCCGTTTTGTATGCTCGACGAAGTTGACGCCCCGCTGGATGACGCTAACGTTGGACGCTACGCTCGATTGGTGAAAGAGATGTCCCAGACCGTGCAGTTCATCTATATCACCCACAACAAGATCGCCATGGAAATGGCGGACCAATTGATGGGTGTAACGATGCACGAGCCGGGTTGTTCGCGATTGGTGGCGGTGGATGTCGAGGAAGCGATGGCGATGGTGGACGCCTAGCGGCGTAGTTTTCAGTTGTAAGCTGTAAGCTTCAAGTGAGTGGGTTTGAGCTTGAGGCTTGTCACTTGAAGCTTGTAGCTCACAGTTGGCGCTAGCGTGTGAAAATGCTATTGGGGAGCGAAGATGCCAATCCAATACATCTTTCGCCAACTGTGCTAATTTAATGTCAATTTTTCGTATGCGTGGGCAAAACGTCAGTCAGAACATAGAGTTGGCGCCACGTTTTAAAGCGGTTTGCACGGTGCTAAACCCCTTATTTTTCAGCATTTTTTATTAGAGGCACGGGATTACATGGAAATCGGTCTGCGCGAGTGGCTGATCGTCATCGGCATTATTGTCATTGCCGGTATTCTTTTTGATGGCTGGCGCCGCATGCGCGGTGGCAAGGGCAAGCTCAAATTCCGCCTGGACCGTAACCTGTCCAACTTGCCCGACGACGACGGCAGCGCCGAGCTGCTGGGGCCGCCCCGTGTGCTGGATACTCATAAAGAGCCGCAGCTGGACGAGCACGACTTACCGTCGATGAGCGCGCCAATGCGTGAAGCGCGGGAGCCGTCCTCCAAGCGTGGCAAGCGCGGCAGTGCGCCGGTGGCCGAGCCGCATCAGGGCGACCTGAACCTCGACGTCGATGAAGGCCCGAGCTTCAGCAGCCGCGATGACGACTTCCCTGACGAGACCCCGACCAAAAGCGCGCCACGCCAATCGGTAAACGATCAGCCGGCCGCCGAAGAAGTGTTGGTGATCAGCGTGATCTGCCGCGACGCCGCCGGCTTCAAAGGCCCCGCGCTGCTGCAGAACATCCTCGAAAGCGGCCTGCGCTTTGGCGAGATGGATATTTTCCACCGTCACGAAAGCATGGCCGGTAACGGCGAAGTGCTGTTCTCGATGGCTAACGCGGTCAAGCCGGGCACTTTCGATCTGGACGATATCGACCTGTTCAGCACCCCGGCAGTGAGTTTCTTCCTCGGCTTGCCAGGCCCACGTCACCCGAAACAAGCGTTCGACGTGATGGTGGCCGCCGCCCGCAAGCTGTCCCAGGAACTCAACGGCGAGCTCAAGGACGACCAACGCAGCGTCCTCACGGCCCAGACCATCGAACACTACCGTCAGCGCATCGTCGAGTTCGAGCGTCGCGCCCTGACACAGAAACGCTGAGGTTCGATCTTAAGCGTTGTCTGTAGAATCCGTGCACTAACATATTGAGCAGCTTCGGCTGCTCTTTTGCTTTATGAGAGAACACCCATGACCGCCGCCCACACCCGCATCCTCGAACTGCGCGCTGAACTGGATCAGCACAACTACCGTTACCACGTCCTCGACGAGCCGAGCATTCCGGACGCCGAGTACGACCGGTTGTTCCATGAGCTCAAGGCCCTTGAGGCCGAGCACCCGGAATGGGTGACACGTGATTCGCCGACGCAGCGGGTCGGCAGTGCGGCGTTGTCGGCGTTTACCCAGGTACGCCACGAAATTCCGATGCTCAGCCTGGGCAACGCCTTTGATGAAACCACCATGCTCGAGTTTGATCGCCGGGTCACCGAAGGCCTCGACCTGCCGGTGGGCGATCTGTTTGGCGGTGGCGCGGCGGTGGAATACAGCTGCGAACCCAAGCTGGATGGCCTGGCGGTCAGCCTGTTGTATCAAGATGGCGAGCTGGTGCGCGGTGCTACCAGGGGTGATGGCACCACGGGTGAAGACATCAGCGTCAACGTGCGCACCGTGCGCAATATCCCGCTGAAGCTGCAGGGCACTGGCTGGCCCGCCACCCTGGAAGTGCGCGGTGAAGTGTTCATGTCCAAAGCCGGTTTCGAGCGGCTGAACGCCTCGCAGCTGGAAGTCGGCGGCAAGACCTTCGCCAACCCGCGCAATGCCGCGGCCGGCAGCCTGCGCCAGCTGGATTCGAAGATCACCGCCAGTCGCCCGCTGGAGTTTTGCTGCTATGGCATTGGCCAAGTGACCGCAGATATCAGCGACACCCATATCGGCAACTTGAAGCAGTTGCAGAAGTGGGGCATGCCGATCAGCCACGAGTTGAAGTTGGCCAAAGGCATCCAGGAATGCCTGGACTACTACCGCGATATCGGCGAGCGGCGTAACAGCCTGGGTTATGAAATCGACGGCGTGGTGTTCAAGGTCAACAGCATCGCCTCGCAGCGTGAACTGGGCTTCCGCGCCCGCGAACCGCGTTGGGCGATCGCGCATAAATTCCCGGCCATGGAAGAGCTTACCGAGTTGCTCGACGTGGAGTTTCAGGTCGGCCGCACCGGCGCCGTGACGCCCGTGGCGCGGTTGAAACCGGTCAAGGTTGCGGGTGTCACCGTGTCCAACGCCACCTTGCACAACATGGACGAAGTCGCGCGTCTGGGCCTGATGATCGGCGACACCGTGATCATCCGCCGGGCCGGTGATGTGATCCCGCAAGTCGTTTCCGTCGTGCCCGAGCGCCGGCCGGAAAACGCCCGCGCGGTGCAGATTCCCGAGCGCTGCCCGGTGTGTGGTTCCCACGTGGAGCGCACGCAGCTGGTCAAGCGCAGCAAGGGCAAGGAAACCGTCAGCGAAGGCGCGGTGTACCGCTGCGTCGGGCGCCTGGCCTGTGGGGCGCAGCTCAAGCAGGCGATTATCCATTTCGTTTCGCGCCGCGCCATGGACATCGACGGCCTGGGCGACAAGACCATCGAGCAACTGGTGGATGAAAAGCTCATCGGTTCGCCGGCCGATCTCTACAAGCTCAAGTACGAGCAGGTCATCGACCTGGAAGGCTTTGCCGATATTTCCAGCAAGAAGCTGATCACCGCCATCGAAAACAGCAAGACGCCGACCCTGGCGCGCTTCATCTACGCGCTGGGTATTCCGGACGTAGGCGAGGAGACCGCCAAGGTGCTGGCGCGCTCGCTGGCGTCTCTGGAGCGGGTGCAGAAGGCTCTGCCGGAAGTGCTGACATATCTGCCGGACGTGGGCCTGGAAGTGGCGCACGAGATTCACAGCTTCTTCGAAGACAGCCATAACCAGGACGTGATTGGCGCCCTGTTGTCACCGGACGAATGCGCGCTGCAATTGCAGGATCAGGGCGACCTGAGCGCCGAGTTTGCCGCCAGCACCACGCTGGGCGGCCTGCTCGACAAGCTGCACGTACCCAGCGTTGGCCCGGGTGCCGCACAGAAACTCGCGGACAAGTTCGGCTCCCTGGAAGACGTGATCAAGGCCGACTGGCTGGATATGCGCCAGGCGCTGCCCGAGAAGCAGGCCAAGGCCGTGCGCGACTTTTTCGATAACCCCGACAATGCCCACCACGCCCTGGCCATCGAGCAGCAGCTCAAGGACTTTGGCATGCACTGGCAGAGCGAGAAGAAGGTGGTCGAAGGGTTGCCGGAGGCGGGGCATACCTGGGTGCTCACCGGCTCACTGGAGCTGATGAGCCGCGATGTGGCCAAGGACAAGCTCGAAAGCCTCGGCGCCAAGGTGGCCGGTTCGGTGTCGGCGAAAACGCACTGCGTGGTGGCTGGGCCGGGCGCCGGTTCGAAACTGGCCAAGGCCAGCGAACTGGGCCTGAAAGTGCTGGATGAGGAGGCATTTGTCGCGTTCCTGGCCAAGCACAACATTACGGTCTGATTTGGACTGAACGATCTCTTCCTGGCGATGCTCTAGTATTGGCAAGCACCCAGGGAGAGATCGCCATGTTCCGCTACTTCGAGCAACTCAGTTCGCGCATCGCCGCACCGTTCATGGCCGGATCCTCGCGCAACAGCAAGGTGTGGCAATGCCGCTGCGGCCAGGCGCTGTTCTTTCGCAACAGCCAATGCCTGGCCTGTCAGGCGTTGCTGGGCTACCAACCGCAACAAAGCCGGTTGTCGTCTCTACAACCCGGGCCCGTCGCCGACACCTGGCTGCAGGACGATAACCTCGACGCCGGCACCTTCCGCCGCTGCGCCAACCTCGACACTGCGGCCGCCTGCAATTGGCTGATTCCCGCCCACAGCACCGCACCGCTGTGTGTGGCGTGCAGCCTGAACCGCACCATTCCGGACCTTTCCGTACCGGAAAACCCCGAACGCTGGCGCAAGGTAGAAACAGCCAAGCGCCGGCTGGTGGCACAACTGATCAGCCTGGGCCTGCAAGTTGTGCCAAAGAGCGTTGACGAAGACACCGGCCTGGCCTTCGACTTCGTCGGCATCGACCTGGAAGGCAACGCGCCCACCACCGGCCATGCCAACGGTCTGATCACCCTCGACATCAAGGAAGCCGACGACGCGCACCGCGAAAAAATCCGTGTGCAGATGCGTGAACCCTACCGCACCTTGCTCGGCCATTTTCGCCATGAAGTCGGCCATTACTACTGGGATCGACTGATCGCCAACAGCCACTGGCTTGAACCGTTTCGCGGCCTGTTCGGCGACGAGCGCGCCAGTTACGCCGAGGCGCTCGACCAGCATTACCAAAACGGCCCACGCCCCGACTGGCAGCAAACCTGCGTGAGTGCCTACGCCACCATGCACCCCTGGGAAGACTGGGCCGAGACCTGGGCCCATTACCTGCACATGATGGACGCCGTCGACACCGCGCTGGGCTTTGGCATGAGCGCCCGTGAGATGGACCTGGATTATCAACCGTTCCCGCTCACCACGCTCTACGACCCCGAGCACCCTGGCGGGCCAGCCTTCCTGTCGTTCGTCAACGCCTGGATCGAACTGGCCGGCATGCTCAACGAACTGTCGCGCAGCATGGGCCAACCGGATTTTTATCCCTTTGTATTGCCGCCGGCAGTGATCGCCAAGCTGCACTTTATTCACCTGGTGATCCAGGAAGAGGGTGGCAGGGCCGATGACGTCCTGAAGGCACAATGATCAAAATGTGCGAGGGGCTTACTGCCAACGGCGTGGATCAGTCACCGGCCTGACTGGCGGGCAGACTGCTTTCGGGAGCAAGCCTCCTCCCACATGGGACAGGGGTGACGCTGAAGGTTATGGCAAGTGCTTGAGCCCCTTCATATTTTAATCCTGCACCAACGGTTGTAACTTCCGATGAGATCGGTACAATGGCGCGGCTTGCCGAGAGGCCAGCGTCGTTATGGTGACCCCATCGGTCCCCCCGCAACGATTACCCGTGAACCTGGTCAGAGCCGGAAGGCAGCAGCCACAGCGGGAACATTGTGTGCCGGGGTGTGGCTGGTGGGGTTGCCTCCATAACGCTCTTCCTGAAGCTCAAAAAAATCCCAAGCTATAGATGTTTTGCCGGCAATCACTGCCTGCGAATCGATTTCTGCTGCTCGCTCAACAGCATTACGGCCGGTAAAGCGGGAACCTTGCCATCGCCGGCAGCACTTCCTGCTGCAACTTCCTCAAGTTTTTTTCCAGGTCGCGCTCTGCTTCAGGCGTCGCTACCGGTATGTTTCGGGCGAAGTGAAAGGTGATGTTCTGCCCCGTTGCGCTGTCCTTGTAAAACTTGAAGATGCTGAATTCGGAGAACCGCCCGTCCTTGCGTACGGAGGAGGGGTAAAACAGCATCAGGGTCGTGACCCCGGTTTTTTCATCGGTATTCAGCTGCACCGTCATCTGTGGGTAATCTTGTTGATGAAGCAGGGCGGCTCGGTTGGCGAGGTCTACCGGCTCAAGATCGTTCAGGAGTGGCGGCGCGACGCGAAAATCCGCCATGTCACTCCAGGCATCAACGCTTTCCTCCGGCAGGAAGTATTCCTTCAGTGGAATCTGGCCGTCAGTCTGGTATTTCAGGACGAACGTTTTGCCCGCGAATATGAGCGATTTGGTTTCAGCAACCGAGGGGCGCGGCAGGACAGGGTTGGCAGGTCTCGACGTCCAGGCGCAACCGGATAGCAGAACCAGGACCGACAGGATGAGCAGGGAGGCTTTCATTTCAATCCTTGAATATTTGAAAGGGACATCTTGCGCAAGAAACAGTAGTTCAATAGGTGACTGAATGCGCTTATTTAATGAAGCGTGTTCGATCTACCGCCCCTCGAAAAATACCTGGTTACTGTGAGGCGAAAGGGGGGCAAGGCTGTTGGGTTGTGAAGAACCTTGAGCCTTTCACAACTCTTTATCTCGCGGCTGGACAACGCCACGCCGCCTGCTAGCTTCAATCATGCAAGCGACCCCGTGCTGGAGTAGTGAAGAAGTGATGGCACTCCTTTGATCAATAAGGATAATTGCCATGACCAACCTTCAAGGTTTACCCAGACCTATCAGTGCTTCAGTCGGCACCCCAGGCAAGGCGCGTAATGTGCCTGCTGACGTTGAATACATTCAGTGTCTGTTTAATCTGATTGCGCCCAAATCTGGTTCGCTCCTGGTGGTAGACGGTAAGTGCGGTGCTCTGTTGGTTCAGCGCATCAGCGATTATCAGTTGAATCGTCTCAAGGTCACCAAACCCGACGGGGTGATTGACCCGCAAGGCCGCACGTTCAACAGCCTGGTCGAGGATACTCGCAAGGCAAATCCTGATACTCCGGCCGCCGAGCCAGACCGGCAGCAATGGATAACCGAGGCTACTTGTGACGGTGGAGTGATCCTCACCGAGGCCGATTTTCAGAGCGCCGCCACAGCGCTGGGCAACGCTGTTTCGGTGAATATTATCAAGGCGTTCGCCACGGTGGAGTCGGGTGGGCGCTCCGGGTTTGGCCCGGCCAAAATGCCGGTGATTGCTTACGAAGGGCACCTCTTCCGCAAGTACACTCAGCAGAAGTACGACAGAAGTCACCCCTTTTTGTCATACCCTTACGTGGAAAAGGCTGGCCCGCAATGGCGTGCCAATAACAAGAACCAGACGACGGCTTGGGCGACGCTGGTCGCTGCTTATAAGCTGGACCCCGTGGCGGCGTTGATGTCCGCGTCCTGGGGCATGTTTCAAATCATGGGCTTCAACTTTGCCGTCTGCGGTTACACGACCGTGTTCGACTTCGTCACTGCGATGAAAACCAACGCTGGTCTTCAATTAAAGGCATTCGTCGGTTTTTGCAGTAAAAACCCGGCCTTGGTCAAGGCGATCAAGAGTAAGGACTATGTGGGCATGGCCTCCCATTACAACGGTAAGGATTACGGCGACTACGACAAGCGAATCCAAAAGGCTTTTGATGCGCTTGAAAGGAAAAAATAGCAGCGCATGATGGCTGCCTCACAATGTTCAGTAGCGCCTACTGGACAACCCAAAACCATCTTGTTAGTTTCCGCCTGCCGCTCGTTTCAGGGTTTGAAAAGTGTGCTGGTTTGATGTTGAAGTGCCATCACTTCATTAACTAACAAGGATGTCTGTGATGAAAAGCCTGCAAGGGTTGCCCCGTCTTATCAGTGCTTCGGTCGGTGCGCCCGGTAAAGCGCGTAACTTGCCCGCCGATGTTCAGTGCATCCAGTATTTATTCAATTTGATCATTCCCAAGATGGGTTTTGCGCTGGCTGAAAATGGCAAGTGCGACGGCCAATTGGTGCAGTGCATCAGTCAGTATCAGTTCCGTCATCTCAAGTACGCGCACCCCGATGGTGTGATCGACCCCACCGGTCGTACCTTCAACAGCTTGATCGAAGAAGCAGTGAAGGTGCCGGTGAAGGCGTACCCGACGATGCGTATTCCGAGCTTCCTCAACGTCTTCGGCAATAACAGTGGCGATGCGGTGCAAGCCACGGTCAATGTGTACCTGGACCGCATGCGCGCGATGGTCGAGGCCGAGCGGCGTAATCGGCAATTAATGCTCCAGTCCACCTGCGATGGCGGCATGACGCTCACCGATACCGACTTTCAGAACGCAGCCACACAGTTGGGCAACGGTATTTCGGTGAACATCATCAGGGCGTTCGCCACTGTGGAGTCCGGTGGGCGTTTCGGTTTCGGGCCGGCCAAATTGCCGGTGATCGCGTTTGAAGGGCATCATTTTCGCAAGTACACCAAGAAGATCTACGACCAGGCGCACCCGTTGCTGTCGTACCCCTATGTGAGAAAGGCCGGGCCGCAGTGGCAGGTCAATAACAAGGATCAAGTCAAAGCGTGGGAAACCATGGCGACCGCATTTGCCCTGGATCAGGAGGCGGCGTTGATGTCGGCCTCCTGGGGCATGTTTCAGGTGATGGGGTTCAACTTTGGATCGTGCGGCTACAAGACAGTATTTGAGTTCGTCGCGGCCTTAAAGATTAATGCCGGTAACCAGTTGAAAGCCTTCGTGTCCTTTTGCAGCCAAAGCCCTTCAATGATGAAGGCCATGAAAAACAAGGATTATGTTGGCATGGCGCGAGGCTATAACGGCGATGATTATGGCAACTATGACGTGCTTATTAAAAAAGCCTACGACGCACTGGAAGGGAAAAAATAAGATGAGCCGTTTTTCAGCGATCGCCGTGTTGTCGTTGTGCGCTGTCTTGCCTGTATGGGCAGGCGCTACTGAACTGCACTCGGGCACGTACGAAGGGCTGATGCTCGCGGTCACGCCCGAGCATCAGGTCGAAGGCTATTATTCGGAAGCACTCGGCGAGGGTGTGACCCGCAGTTGCACGTTCTATCTGCAGGGCAAGCCAGAGGCGCTTACCACCTGGCTCGACGATGCTTACCCAGGCAGTGTGGTGGCCTCATCCGACGGCGTCACCCTGACGGTGGAGCAGGGGCGTCAGCATCCTGGTTGTATCAGCGTGCTGATGCCGGAAATCGCGACGGGCCTGGAATTGACCCAAACAGCCAACAAAAAATGGATCGGCCTCGTGACGGTGACTGCCGACAAGGCTTACCTGCTGAAAACCCCAGGCGCCGACGCTGCCAAGCGCCCGTATATCGTCAAGAATGATGTGGTCGGTGTGTTGGCCTACAAGGAGGGTTCGGCCAAGGTTGAGTTCACCAATGCCAAGGGCCGCTCGTTCACTGGCTGGATCAGCCAGGATCAATACCGCCGTGTGTCTGCGCCCAAAAGCTGAGCAATGCCACGGATAGCCTGAGTTATCCCACACATAAAAACGCCGCAGTGTGCCAGGCACACCGCGGCGTTTTTATGTGCGCGGTTCAGGCCTTGTTGCGGTTGAACAGTTTGCGGATCAAGGCGAGCAGCGCCACAACACCGATTACCAGGAACTTCTTCGCCGCCAGCAGGAATATGCCGATTTTGGCGAACAGCCCGGCCTTGGCGGCGATCCCGCCGGCAACCAACGCCGCGAGGCCGTAAGTCGCAAGCTTGTCGGTCTTCGGGTTGAAATCGGTGTACAGGTTGCCGTCGGTGAAGTTGGTAAAGGCGAGGACTTTGGGCATTTCCTGCTTGATGGTCGGCAGGTCGGCCATGGCGGCGACGGCATTGAGCTCCAGAACCCCTTCACGACCCAATACGCGGATGCTGTAGTTGAGGGTGGTCTGCTGGGCGTCGTCGGCTTTCAGTTCGCGGGCCCAGTACATTTTGTGGGTGGTGTCGTCGTAGCGCGGCGGCTCGGCCCAGCCCAACAAGTGCAGGCCGGCGTAGCCTTGTTTCTGACGCTCTTTGTTATCCGCGTCGTCATCTTCCTGCATTTGCTTGAGCAGTTCGGCGTAGTCGATTTTTGCGGCGTCTTCGTCGGATACGTGACCGTCTGCCTTGTAGCTGACGATCACACCCCAGCCGCGCTCCGACAGTGGGCTCACCGCTTTTGGCACGATCATGCCCAGGGTCTTGAAGCCTGGCGGGTTGCCCCAGCCATCGGTCAGCAGGCGCTCGGTGTCGGCGGGGTCAAGGTAGTAGAACTCGTCGTTAAGCTTGAGGGTTGCAATGCCACTGGGCAGTGTAACCGTGCCGGTCTTCTGCTTGAGTGAAGCGAGAAAGTGCTCGGCGGTTTCGGCCGGTGCGCTGGCTTCAACGGGCGCAGGCGTAGTGGCGGCAAACGCGAGTGCGGCAGGCAGGCTCAGGGCGGCCGCCGCGAGCAATAGGCGGAAGTAATTCATGGTAGTCCCTTACATTTTGAATTAATTTCGCCGGAGAATAGCTTAAACGGGCTCGCCTGGGTTAGCCGAAAGCCTCCCGCAGCAGCTCGGCAAACGCATCCCGCGCCAGGTGCCGTTGGGTGTCTGTGTGCCAGAACAGCAGGTTGTCCACGGCCTGCAACGCCTCGAACCGGTAGGACGTCAGCTGGTTCGCCTGCTCATAGCGGGCCAGGATGCCTTCCGGTGCCAGGGCCACGCCAATGCCTGCGCTGACACAGCCGATGATCGTGCCCCAGCTGGCATAGCTGGCGATGCTTGGCTTGAAGTCATGGGGTTTGATCCAGTTTTCCAGCGCGGCGCGATACGGGCAGCCGGGTGGCCACACCAGCAGCGTGCGGCCCGCGAGGTCTTCGGCGCTGTTGATCGGCGCGCTGGACGCGCTGGAAATCAGCACCAGGCGCTCGCTGTAGACCACGCTGCGTTCGAGCTTGGCGCGTTTACCGCCGGAGGCGACCAACGCCACGTCGAGACGATGGTGTTGCAGGTCGTCCAGCAGTTGCGCCCAGGCGCCGGTGACCAGCTCAAGTGTGACGTCCGGGTAGCGGCGATGGTATTCCGCCAGCAATGGCGGCAGCCGGCCGCTGGCGCTGGACTCTACCGCGCCGATGCGCAAGGTGCCGCGAGGAATGGCGTTGGCATCGACCGCGCGTTTGGACTCGTCCACCAACGCCAGGATGCGCTCGCAGTAGTCCAGGAAAATTTCACCGGCGGCACTGATCGCCAGCCCACGGCCCGCACGAATAAACAGCGGCGTGCCCAACTCGCCTTGCAACTGCTTGATACGTGTGGTGATGTTGGAGGGTACGCAGTGCAATTGCAGAGCGGCCTGGGCCACGCTGCCGGTTTGCGCCACGGCTCGCACCATTTTCAGTTGGGCCAGTTCCATTGCTCAGTTCCAGTGATTTCAGAAGTCAGAAACGGTTAATTGTCCTACGCCTTGCCCAGGCCAAGACTGACGGCATTCCTTCTCAGTTCTGGGCGCCGTCGATGAATACCCCGTCATCCTTAAAGCTTACGCTAGTCATCGCCGGCGTCATCCTCTGTTGGGCTTACTCGCCGATTGGCGTGCACATGGGCCTGCACAGCTATAGCCCTGGTCAGTTGGCGCTGCTGCGGTTCTTGATCGCGTCGATATTCATGGCGGGTGTGGCCTTGGTGGTGGGCATTGCCCGCCCGCGTTTGCAGGATCTGCCGTGGCTGCTGGTGTTGGGGTTTTTCGGGGTGTTCCTGCACCACACCAGCCTCAATTATGGGCAGCAATGGGTGACGGCGGCGGCATCCAGTGTGCTCGCGCAGTCGGCGCCGCTGTTCAGTGTGCTGCTCGCGTTTTTTGGCTTGAAGGAGCGGGTCAGTGCCTGGCGTTGGGGCTGCGTGCTATTAGGGTTGATCGGCGTGCTGGTGGTGATCTGGGGCGATCATGGCTTAGGGGGCATCGACCCGCGCGGTTTGCTGATTCTATTGGCGGCTGTCTCGTGGAGCGTGTACTTCGCCATCCAGAAACACTATGCCCACCGCTATAGCCCGCTGACTATGGCGTGCTACATGGTGTGGGCGGGCACGCTGATGCTTTGCGTGAACCTGCCGGGCTTGGCCAATGCCGTCGGACAGGCGCCGTTGCCGGAAAACCTGGCGGTGCTGGTGTTGGGTATTTTTCCCAGTGCCCTGGCGTATCTGGCGTGGGGTTATGTGTTGAAACACATCGAGGTCAGCCGCGCCTCGGTGGCGATGTACCTGATTCCGCCGGTCGCCATGGTGATGGCCGCGACGCTGCTGGGCGAACACATTGCCGTGCAGGTAGTGCTGGGCGGCGTGATTGTGTTGACCAGCGTCGCTGCCATCAGCCTGGAGGGCCGCTGGCGATCAGTCGCTCAGGCTGAACGCGCGCAGCCGGTGGCCATCAAGGTCCTGGGCGACAAAGGTGTAACCGAAGTCCAGGGTGGCCGGTGACTGGATGATCGTCGCGCCGCGCGCTACCCACTGAGCGTGCAGGGCGTCGACAGCGGCATGGTCGGGCAGGGAAAAGCCCACCTCACCGCCGCCGCCCGTGACCTGGGCCGCCGGCTCGACGGTGTGCCGCGACCACAACCCCAGCTTCACACCGTTGTCGAGGATGAACAGGGCAAACGTCGGGTTCAGCTCCACCGGGGGCTTGTCCAGCAGGCGGCTATAGAAGTTGGCGCTGGTGGCCGGGCTGTCTACGTACAGCAGGAAGTAATGGGCGACGCTGTTCATGCAGGCTCCTTGAGAACGGGCGGTTGAGTGAGGCCAGTCTAGGGGAGGGCCCTGTCAGTTCTTGTCAGGAGTCGGCAGCGGTTGCGCATTTTCGCCGGTGTACAGCTTGATGATGTCATCGATCTCCCCCGACATTTTCATCCGCAGCAGCGTGCGCAAGATCCGCTGCACCGGCACGTTCGGATCATTGCGCACAATGCAGCCCAGGCTTTGCTCGTCGATCACTGCGCCCTTGTGCAACTGCTGGCTCGCAGGCAGGTTGAGATTGAAGCGGTCGAGGGCCCATTCATTGATGACGGCGTATTTAAAGCGCCCGGCGACCAACTTTTGCAGCACGAGCGCCTCGCTGCGGGAATCGTCACGGGTCAGCTGACCGCTGGCGAACAGCGGGTCGAGGACGGCGTAGCGGTAGTTAAGCACCGTGCCGATCGACTGGGGTGCCAGCTCACTCACGTGCACCGGTTGCGGCGCTGCAGGACTGCTCGCCATCACATTGCGTTGCACCATCAGGGGCACGCTCCAGGTGTAGTCGCCGGACAGGTTATCGACCCAGTCCTGGGCGACATAGCAGCGCACGTCAATGTCGCCGTGCGCCATGGCACCGGCGATGCGGGCACGGGCCAGTACGTGGAACTCGGCCGGGCGCCCGACCTGAGTGGCCAGGCTCAACATCAAGTCATACAAAATGCCCTGGGTGGGCCGGTTGTTTTCGACTTCGGCCATGGGCATTGCCCAACTGTCGGAAATCGAGAAGCGCAACGGCGCGGGTGCCGCGAGGCAGGTGAGGGAAATCATCCATAAAGCGCCCAGGATTCCGCGCATACACTCTCCGGGTTGAGGCCTTCGTGGGGCCAGTCACGCAAGCTTAGTCAGATTAGGCGAGCGTGCCGGATGCAATTTCCCCCTTGCTCCGCTAGCATTACCGGCTTCCGCTTCCCAGTTGCGACGGTTTTCGATGAGTTATCAGGTTCTTGCACGTAAATGGCGTCCGCGCTCGTTCCGCGAAATGGTCGGCCAGACCCATGTGCTCAAGGCTCTGATCAATGCCTTGGACAGCCAACGGCTGCACCACGCCTACCTGTTCACCGGTACGCGGGGGGTGGGCAAGACCACCATTGCGCGCATCATCGCCAAATGCCTGAACTGTGAAACCGGCATCACGTCGACGCCTTGCGGCACGTGTTCGGTGTGCCGGGAAATCGACGAAGGGCGTTTTGTCGACCTGATCGAAATCGACGCCGCGAGCCGTACCAAGGTCGAAGACACCCGCGAGCTGCTCGACAACGTGCAGTACGCGCCGAGCCGTGGCCGCTTCAAGGTCTACCTGATCGACGAAGTGCACATGCTGTCCAGTCATTCCTTCAACGCACTGTTGAAAACCCTGGAAGAGCCGCCGCCCTACGTCAAATTCATTCTGGCCACCACCGACCCGCAGAAGCTTCCTGCAACGATTCTGTCGCGGTGCCTGCAGTTCTCCCTGAAAAACATGACCCCCGAGCGAGTGGTCGAGCATCTGACCCACGTGCTGGGCGTCGAGAACGTACCGTTCGAAGACGACGCACTGTGGCTGCTTGGCCGTGCTGCCGATGGTTCGATGCGCGATGCCATGAGCCTCACCGACCAGGCCATCGCCTTTGGTGAAGGCAAGGTCATGGCCGCCGATGTGCGTGCCATGCTCGGCACCCTCGACCACGGCCAGGTCTTCGACGTGCTGCACGCGCTGATCGAAGGTGATGCCAAGGCTTTGCTCGAAGCCGTGCGCCACTTGTCGGAGCAAGGGCCGGACTGGAACGGTGTGCTCTCGGAAATCCTCAATGTGCTGCACCGCGTCGCCATCGCCCAGGCCTTGCCTGAAGGTGTCGACAACGGCCATGGCGACCGCGACCGCGTATTGGCGCTGGCCCAGGCGTTGCCGGCCGAAGACGTACAGTTTTACTACCAGATGGGCCTGATCGGCCGTAGGGACTTGCCCTTGGCACCGGACCCGCGTGGTGGCTTTGAAATGGTCCTGCTGCGGATGCTGGCCTTCCGGCCCGCCGATACGGCAGACGCACCGAGACAGCCGCTAAAGCCAGTGGGGATCAGCCAGGCCACAGTTGATTCCGCCAAACCAGTGGCTGGCGCAGCGGTGGCCGCGCCAGTGGTTGCTGCGCCTGCGCCGGTTGTTCCGGCACCTGCGCCATTGGTTGCCGCGCCCGTGGCCGAGCCAGCGCCGCAGCCTGCGCCTGTGATCGAACCTGAGCCCGAACCCGCCCCGGAGGTCGACCTGCCCTGGAATGATCCGGTAGACGCCGAGCCTGAAGTCGAGCTACAGCCTGCCGTGGAGCCCGTACTGGAAACCACCGGCGAGCAGCCCGAACTGACGCCGATGCCTGCACCGACGCCGGACAGTGTTGTGCCAGCCGCGCCCGAGTGGGTGTCTGCGCCGGTGCCCGAGCCGACTGTCGCTCAAGTCGACGCTGCAACTCCGGGCATCGACCTCGACGACGAGCCGCCACTGGACGAAGACTACATCGAGCCGGACATGGATTCGGCCTACAGCTACCTGGATGACCTGGCCAGCGAGCACACCGCCGACCCGGCGCCCGAGCCCGAGGCGGAACCCGCTGCGGCCCCGGCCACCGGCCTGGCGTTACAGTGGCTGGAACTGTTCCCGAAATTGCCGATCTCCGGCATGACCGGCAGCATCGCGGCCAACTGCACCTTGATCGCCATCGATGGCGACCATTGGCTGTTGCACCTGGACCCGGCCCACAGCGCGCTGTTCAACGCGACCCAGCAACGCCGGCTCAACGATGCGCTGAACCAGTACCATGAGCGCACGCTGACCATCGCCATCGAGTTGATCAAACCCGAGCAGGAAACCCCGGCCCAGGCCGCGACACGCCGACGCATCAACCGTCAGCAAGAAGCGGAAAACTCGATCCAGGCTGATCCGCTCATCCAGCAAATGATGCAACAGTTTGGTGCGGTCGTGCGCCAAGATACTATTGAACCTGTCGACGCCCCGGTGCCCCAAGCGTCATAAAACCGGGCTACTTATTGATCCACGTACTTTTGAGGTGATTCCCATGATGAAAGGTGGCATGGCCGGCCTGATGAAGCAGGCGCAGCAGATGCAGGAAAAAATGGCCAAGATGCAGGAAGAACTGGCCAACGCCGAAGTCACCGGTAAAGCCGGTGGCGATATGGTCAGCGTGGTGATGACCGGTCGTCACGACATCAAGCGCGTGAGCATTGACCCAAGCGTGTTGCCAGGCGCCAGCGAAGATGACCTGGAAATGCTTGAGGCGCTGTTCGCGGCGGCCGTCAACGATGCCGTGCGCAAGATCGAAGCCAACAGCCAGGACAAAATGTCTGGCGTGACCGCCGGCATGCAACTGCCGCCGGGCATGAAGCTGCCGTTCTGATCGGTGAGCGTTTGCTTTAATAAAAATGCCAGGCATCGAGCCTTGCATTTTTGTGTGTGCCGTCATCGTCCGCTGGGCAGTAACGTCATACCGCGAGGACGCACTGCGTTCAATATGAACCCTGGCGCGGCATATAGGGTCTGCACCCTATACCGATGAATTCGATAAAGGAGTTCCCTGATGTCTGAAGAACCGATTTTGAACCAGCGCGTCGTGCTGGTCTCGCGCCCTCAAGGCGCACCGACCCCGGAAAATTTCCGCCTGGAACGCGTGAACTTGCCCGAGTTGGCGGACGGCCAGGTGCTATTGAAAACGCTGTACCTGTCCCTCGATCCCTATATGCGTGGCCGCATGAGTGACGCACCGTCCTACGCCGCTCCGGTTGAAATCGACGAGGTTATGACCGGTGGCGCTGTCAGCCGTATCGAGCAATCGCGTAACCCGAAATTCGAAGTGGGTGACCTGGTAGTTGGCTCCACCGGCTGGCAGAGCCACAGCGTTTCCGATGGACAAAATCTGATCCCGGTGCCCAATGGCCTGGCGAGCCCGTCGATGGCACTGGGTGTGCTGGGCATGCCGGGTATGACCGCGTACATGGGCCTGATGGATATCGGTCAGCCCAAGGAAGGGGAAACCCTGGTGGTTGCCGCAGCGTCCGGCGCCGTCGGCTCGGTGGTGGGCCAGGTGGCCAAGCTCAAGGGCTTGCGGGTGGTGGGCATCGCAGGTGGCGCGGACAAATGTCGCTACGTGGTGGACGAGCTGGGTTTTGACGCGTGCATCGATCACAAGAGCGCCAATTTTGCCAATGAGCTGGCCCTGGCCTGCTCCAACGGTGTGGACATCTACTTCGAAAACGTCGGCGGCAAGGTGTTCGACGCCGTGTTGCCGTTGCTCAACCCCAAAGCGCGGGTTCCCCTGTGCGGCTTGATCGCCGGCTATAACGCCCATGAAGCGCCGAGTGGCCCTGACCGTCTGCCGGCGCTGCAACGCACCTTGCTGACCAAGCGCGTGCGCATCCAGGGCTTTATCGTGTTCGATGACTACGGTGATCGCCAGCCTGAATTCCTCAGCGCCATGGCGCCGTGGGTGCGTGATGGCAAGATCAAGTTCCGCGAAGACGTGGTCGAGGGCCTGGAGCAGGCGCCCGAAGCCTTTATTGGTTTGCTTGAAGGGCGCAACTTCGGCAAGTTGGTGGTGCGCGTCGCGCAGGATTGACCATTTGACGCTAATCCGGGGCGCGGGTATAAACCGCGTCTCGTTGTTTTGTCGGACCATTGCCCCATGAGCTTCAGCCCTCTGATTCGCCAACTGATCGACGCCCTGCGCACCTTGCCGGGTGTGGGCCAGAAAACCGCCCAGCGCATGGCGCTGCAACTGCTGGAGCGGGATCGCAGTGGCGGCACCCGGTTGGCCCAGGCCTTGAGCCAGGCCATGACCGGTGTGGGCCACTGCCGCCAGTGCCGCACCCTTACCGAAGAAGACCTCTGCCCGCAATGTGCCGACCCGCGCCGCGACGACACGTTGCTGTGCGTGGTGGAAGGGCCGATGGATGTGTACGCGGTCGAGCAGACCGGCTATCGCGGGCGCTACTTTGTGCTTAAAGGGCACCTCTCACCGCTGGATGGGCTGGGGCCGGAAGCCATCGGCATTCCGCAACTGGTGGCGCGCATTGAAGAGCAGGGCACCTTTACCGAGGTGATCCTGGCGACCAACCCGACGGTGGAAGGTGAGGCGACCGCGCATTACATCGCCCAGTTGTTGAGCAACAAAGGCCTTGTGACGTCGCGTATCGCCCATGGTGTGCCGCTGGGTGGTGAGTTGGAGTTGGTCGATGGCGGCACGTTGGCGCATTCGTTTGCAGGTCGCAAACCGATCGCCCTTTAAAGACCATCACAGCTCAACATGTGGGAGCGGGCGTGCTCGCGAATGCGCTGGTTCAGTCAATACATCTGCTGACTGACACCCCATCGCAGGCAAGCCAGCTCCCACATTTGACTGGGTTCACACATCAAAATGTGGGAGGGGGCTTGCTCCCGAAGACGCCCTCACAGTCACCAAAAATCCCCCCGCTATCGCAGGCAAGCCAGCTTCCACAGTTTTTGTGAAATCCGCACAGCTTGATAACCAAGCAAGCGCTTGGTAATTTCGTTCCACCTCACCGTGGAGCTTGCCGATGTCTGCCTACCAGGACTACTTCGACCCCAGCCACCAATTGGTCCGCGACAGCGTGCGCCGTTTTGTCGAGCGCGAGATGTTGCCGGGCATCGAGCAATGGGAGGAGGCGGAAAGCTTCCCCCGTGAGCTGTACCTCAAGGCAGGCGCTGCGGGGATTCTCGGCATCGGTTACCCCGAGAGCCTGGGCGGCAGTCACGAAGGTGATCTGTTTGCCAAGGTTGCCGCCAGCGAAGAGTTGATGCGGTGTGGTTCCGGTGGTGTGGTGGCGGGGTTGGGTTCGCTGGATATCGGCCTGCCGCCCGTCGTCAAATGGGCGCGGCCCGAGGTGCGCGAACGTGTCGCGCCGCAGGTGTTGGCCGGCGAGAAGATCATCGCCCTGGCCGTTACCGAGCCCGGTGGTGGCTCCGATGTGGCCAACCTGCAAACCCGCGCTGTGCGTGATGGCGAGCATTACCGGGTGAGCGGCAGCAAAACCTTTATCACCAGCGGCATCCGTGCCGACTTCTACACCGTAGCCGTCCGCACCGGCGGGCCGGGCTTTGGCGGTATCAGCTTAGTGCTCATCGAAAAAGACACCCCCGGTTTCACGGTCGGTCAGCCGTTGAAGAAAATGGGCTGGTGGGCGTCGGACACGGCTGAGTTGTTCTTCGACGATTGCCAGGTGCCTGTGGGCAACCTGATCGGTGTCGAGAACATGGGCTTTGCCTGCATCATGGGCAATTTCCAAAGTGAGCGCCTGGCCCTGGCGTTGATGGCCAATATGACCGCGCAGTTGGCACTGGAGGAAAGCCTCAAGTGGGCCGCCCAGCGCGAAGCCTTTGGCAAGCCCATTGGTAAATTCCAGGTGCTCAAGCATCGGCTGGCGGAGATGGCGACGGCGGTGGAGGTGTCGCGGGAATTCACGTATCGCCAGGCAGCGAAAATGGCTGCGGGCATGAGTGTGATCAAGGAGATCTCCATGGCCAAGAACCTCGCCACAGACACCGCCGATCGTGTTACCTACGACGCGGTGCAGATCCTCGGCGGCCAAGGTTACATGCGCGGCTGCCTGGTGGAGCGGCTATATCGTGACAACCGCATCCTGTCCATCGGTGGCGGCACCCGCGAAGTGATGAATGAAATCATCAGCAAGCAGATGGGGTTGTGAGGTGGGGTGTCTCACAGGCCCCATCGCGGGCAAGCCCGGCTCCCACAGGTGATCGCATACCAATGTGGGAGTCGGGCTTGCCCGCGATGAGGCCGGTTCAAGCAATGATTAACGTTCGGTCAACGCAAACTGCGTCAGGCAGAACGTCGGAATTCCCATGTCTTCCAGGCGCTGCGAGCCACCCAGCTCCGGCAGGTCGATGATCGCTGCCGCTTCGAAGATGGTTGCGCCCATGCGCCGCACCAGATTGGCGGCAGCGATCAAGGTACCGCCGGTGGCAATCAAGTCATCGAACATCAGCACCGAGTCGCCTTCACACAGGCTGTCGGCGTGCACTTCGAGGAAGGCTTCGCCGTATTCGGTCTGGTAACCCTCGGCCAGCACGTCGGCCGGCAGCTTGCCCTGCTTGCGGAACAGGATCAGCGGTTTGTTCAGTTGGTAGGCGATGATCGAACCGATCAGAAACCCGCGTGCATCCATTGCGCCGATGTGGGTGAAGTCGGCCTCGACGTAGCGGTGGGCAAAGCTGTCTGCCACCAGCCGCAGGGCCCTGGGCGATTGGAACAGGGGCGTGATGTCACGAAAGATCACCCCAGGCTTGGGGAAGTCGATGACGGGGCGAATCAGGGATTTGATGTCGAACGAATCGAAGGTCATCGTCGAAGAGTCCTGAGGGCTGAAAACGGACTCGAAGTATACCTGCGGCCTCGCCGATTGGCGCAACCGCAAGCCTCTGCATCAACCTTCCAGCGAACCACCGGCCAGCGCACACAGCTGGATGGGGTCGAGGATATGCACTTCCTTGCCTTCGGCGGCAATCAATTCGTTCTGCTGGAAACGGGTGAACACGCGGGACACGGTTTCCACCGCGAGGCCCAGGTAATTGCCGATTTCATTGCGCGACATGCTCAGGCGGAACTGGTTGGCCGAGAACCCCCGGGCGCGGAAACGTGCCGACAAGTTGACCAGGAACGTGGCGATGCGCTCGTCGGCGGTTTTTTTCGACAGCAGCAACATCATCTGTTGATCGTCACGAATCTCGCGGCTCATCACGCGCATCAACTGGCGACGCAGTTGCGGCAATTGCAGAGCCAGTTCATCCAGGCGCTCGAAGGGGATTTCGCAGACTGATGTCGTCTCCAGCGCCTGGGCCGACACAGGATGAATTTCGGTGTCCATGCCGGACAGCCCGACCAGCTCGCTGGGCAGGTGGAAACCGGTGATCTGCTCTTCGCCGCCGT
The DNA here is from genome assembly GCF_001647715.1 of Pseudomonas antarctica. Taxonomy (NCBI): domain Bacteria; kingdom Pseudomonadati; phylum Pseudomonadota; class Gammaproteobacteria; order Pseudomonadales; family Pseudomonadaceae; genus Pseudomonas; species Pseudomonas antarctica. The sequence goes on along the minus strand of NZ_CP015600.1, from coordinate 4,708,843 downwards.
CGCTCAGGCTGAACGTCTTCAACGCTCCCGAACGTACTGCATAAACGGAATCGAATTTGTCACCCTGGCGAAACAGAAACTCGCCTTTTTTCAGCGGGCGACCGCGTTTAACGATTTCGTCCAGCGCTTCCATGTCTTCCAAATTCAATGAAAGTGGCAGGCATAGCGGGGCCAGGCTGCAATCCTTGCAGTGAGTCTGGCTGTGAGCGCGCAGTTTGACTGGCTCGGACATTTCTTAAATCCTTGTGGGAAAACACACATAAGACGTAAGGGTAACGCACTGGGGGGCAGTGAGGCCAGCGTGTGCAAAAAAGCAGCAACGGTATAAAGGTTTGTGTATCAGCGCCGATACATGCAGATATCTCCATGAGCCGGAGCTCAGATCATGTCAGTCAGTACGATCCAAAACCCGACTATCAACGTGGCGGCGGTATCGGTTTGGAAGTCCGCCGATGCGGCGAAGGATAAAGACGCCACCACCAAGGCGCCAACCGAAGCCAAGGCTGCTGAGCCTGCGGCCACCGCAGGCGTGAAGGTCGTCATTTCCGGTGCGGGGATGGACGCATCGAAGGCCGAGCAATCGTCCAACAGCGATATTGACAACAGCAGCTTGAGCGACAGCGTCAAGCAACTGTTGAAAATGATCCGCCAACTGAAAAAGCAGCTTGCCGAGAAAATGGCCGAACTGTCCGCGGCCATGGCTGACACTTCCATGAGCCCGGAAGCGCGGCAGGCCAAGATAGCCAGACTGCAGGGAGATGTGATGACATTGCAGTCTGGCCTGACCACGGCCCAGACACAGTTGGGCAAGTCCATGAAGGGCGAGCCGCCAGCGGCTCAGTTGGAAGCCATGAGCCTGGCGATGAAGTAACGGCGCTCAGATCACCCGCGAGAATCGTTGCCTGTTCTGGTGCTCCAGGTAGGCATCGAACACCATGCACACCGAGCGCACCAACAATCGCCCGGCGGGCAGTACGTGAATGCCACAGGCGTCCAGTTCAATCAGGCCGTCTGCGGCCATCGTCTCCAGTTGCGGCCATAGCTCGTCGAAATAACCTCGAAAATCGATGTTGAAAGCCTGTTCGATCCGCTCGAACCCCAGGCTGAAATTGCAGATCAACTGCTGAATCACCTCCCGCCGTAATCGATCATCCGTGGTGCATACCAGGCCACGGCTGGTCGCCAGCTGCGCGCCGGCCAGCGCGTTCTGGTAGTGGTTGAGGTCGCTGCTGTTCTGGCAGTACAAGTCGCCGATCTGGCTGATTGCCGATACGCCCAACCCAATCAGGTCGCAATGCCCGTGGGTGGTATAGCCCTGGAAATTGCGTTGCAGCCTACCTTCTTCCTGGGCAACGGCCAGTTCGTCATCCGGCAGGGCGAAGTGGTCCATGCCGATGTAGCGATAGCCCGCCCGGGTCAACTGCTCGATAGTGGTTTGCAGCATCAGCAGTTTTTCTGCCGGGGAGGGCAGGTCGTCGGCGTTGATCCGCCGCTGAGGCATGAAACGCTCCGGCAGGTGCGCGTAGTTGAACACCGACAGGCGATCCGGCTGCAGGCTGATGACTTCTTCGACGGTGCGCGCGAAGTTCAACGGCGACTGCTTGGGCAGGCCGTAGATCAGGTCGACATTGATCGAGCGAAATTGCAGGGTGCGCGCTGCATCAATCACTGCGCGGGTTTCTTCCAGACTTTGCAGGCGGTTGACCGCCCGTTGCACCTCGGGGTCGAGGTCTTGCAGGCCAATGCTCACGCGGTTGAAGCCCAGTTCACGCAGCAGGCCCATGGTCGCCCAGTCGGCTTCACGCGGGTCGATTTCGATGCCGTAGTCGCCGGAGTCATCATCGAGCAAATTGAAATGCTGGCGCAGGCTTGTCATTACCTGGCGCAGTTCGTCGTGGCTGAGAAAGGTCGGGGTGCCGCCGCCAAAGTGCAGTTGCTCCACCGGCTGTTTCGGGTCGAGGTGGCAGGCCACCAGCTGGATTTCCTGCTCCAGTCGTTGCAGATAGGCCTGGGCGCGGCCACGGTCCTTGGTGATGACCTTGTTACAGGCGCAGTAGTAGCAAATGTTCGCGCAGAACGGCACATGCACATACAGCGACAGCGGGCGCACGGCCTTGCGGCTGTCGCGCAGGGCGTGGAGCAGGTCGAAGGTGCCGACCTGGCTGTCGAATTGTACGGCGGTGGGGTAGGACGTGTAGCGCGGCCCCGCCAAGTCGTAACGGTGAATCAGATCTGTGTCCCAACGAATGGCGTCGAGCATGCGGGTGGTCCCCCGGATAGGCTAGTGGACCGAGTCTAGGGGCATGGCCGCAATGGCATGTTGACTTGTATCAACGGGGAGCGGCGCTATGCCACATGGGCGTTTAGTGGCCCATCAACCAGTGCTGATGCGGACCGGGCAGCGTCCAGACACCGAAGAAAATCACCAATAACCCCCCGGCCACGCGCACGCTGCGTTTGCGCAGCAACGCCGTGACACGTTCGGCCGCCAGCCCGGTGGCGAGCAACACCGGCCAGGTGCCCAGCCCGAAAGCCAGCATCAGCCATGCACTGTCCAGCGCATTTCCCTGGCTCGCGGCCCACAGCAGGGTGCTGTAGACCAACCCACACGGCAACCAGCCCCATAGCGCGCCCAGCAGCAAAGCGCGGGGCAGGCTGGACACCGGCAGCAAACGGTTGGCGACGGGTTGCAGGTAGCGCCACAGGCCCCGCCCGAGGCTTTCGATACGGGTGAGGCCGCTCCACCAGCCGGCCAGGTATAACCCCATGCTGATCAGCAGCAACCCGGCAAGCACGCGCATGAACATCGCCGCCGGGCTGTTGGCCACCGCCCAGCCGGCCAGGCCAATCAATAACCCGGCGGTGGCATAGCTGAGCACTCTGCCGAGGTTGTACGCCAGCAGCAGGCGAAAGCGGCGGCTGCGTTGCTCTTTTGGAATGGCCAGGGTCAACGCGCCCATCAGCCCGCCGCACATGCCCAGGCAATGGCCGCCGCCGAGCAGTCCGAGGATCAGCGCGGAGACCAGCAGTGGCGCCAGTTCAAGCATGGGGTGGTTCTTTTGGCGCGGGCGGTTGCTCGGGCCCGTTGGCTTCGTCGACGGCGGCCAGGTGGTTCGGGTCCTGGTCGTCGAACAGCACGCTGTGAGCCGGGCCGTCGAGGTCGTCGTACTGGCCGCTGTCCACCGCCCAGAAGAAGATGTAAATGGCTACGCCTACTAACAGCAGCGCCGCCGGAATCATCACGTATAGAGCTGGCATCTGCACTCCATGCCTGTGCGGCTCAAGCCGGCAGCGGGCGGGTTACTAAGGCGGCGCTTTTAGCCTGCGCGCTCGGCAGGCGAGTCAGGCGCAAGGCGTTGAGCACCACGGTCAACGAGCTGAGGGACATGCCGATCGCCGCCCAGATCGGGGTGATCCAGCCGAGGGCGGCAAACGGCAGCATAAGGCCATTGTACAGCCCGGCCCACAACAGGTTTTCGATGATTACCCGGCGTGTGCGCCGCGCGAGGGTAAACGCCTGCACCAGCGCGTCGAGGCGGTTGGACAGCAGCACAGCATCGGCGCTGGTTTTAGCCAGGTCCGTGGCCGAGCCCATTGCCACACTGATATCGGCGGCGGCGAGCACGGGCACATCATTGACGCCATCGCCGAGCATCAGCACCTTGCGGCCATCCCTGTGCAGTTGTTGCAGCACCTGCAGCTTGTCGTCGGGACGCAGGCCGCCATGGGCTTCGTCGATGCCCAACTCCAGCGCGACACTGGCAACCATCGGCGAGCTGTCGCCCGACAACAGCAGCGTACGCCAGCCCCGCGCCTTGCACGCGGCCAGCAGTGCTGGCGCGTCACTGCGCAGGCGGTCGTCCAGCACGAACCAGGCGAGGGCGCCAGTACGGTCGCCCAGCAGCAGCCATTGGCCGGCCTCATCCGGCGAATCGGGAATCGGGCAGCCACTCAATTCGCAGACAAAACCGGGCTGGCCGATGCGCAACCGGCGTTCGCCTACGCGACCCTCCAGGCCGAGCCCCGGGGCGCTGAGGACTTCATCGGCGGCCAGCGGCGCTCGGCCGAAAGCCCGGGCAATCGGGTGCTCGGAGCGGTTTTCCAGGGCGGCGGCGAGGCTCAGGCATTCATCACTGTTCAGTGCGCTCAAGGGGCGGATCGCGCGTAACGCCAAGCGGCCTTCGGTCAGCGTACCGGTCTTGTCGAAAATCACAGTGTCGATTTGATTCAAGCCTTCCAGCACATGGCCACGGGTCAACAGCAACCCGAGTTTGTGCAGAGTGCCGGTGGCGGCGGTGAGGGCGGTCGGTGTGGCCAGTGACAGCGCGCACGGGCAGGTCGCCACCAGCATCGCCAGCACGATCCAAAATGCCCGCGAGGCATCCAGTTCCCACCACACCAGGCCGATCAATACGGCGGCAATCAGTGAACACAACAGGAACCACTGCGCGGCACGGTCAGCGATTTGTGCCAGGCGCGGTTTCTCGGCCTGGGCGCGCTCCAGCAGGCGCACGATGGCGGACAGGCGCGTGTCATGGCCCAGGGCACGGACCTCGACGGTCAGTGCGCCTTCGACGTTGAGCGTGCCGGCGGTGACTGCATCACCGCTGTGCCGAGGCTGTGGCAGGTACTCACCGGTGAGCAGGGATTCATCGATGCTGGACTGGCCGTCAAGAATCACTCCGTCCGCCGGCAGTACCGCGCCGGGATGCACCAGCACCCGGTCACCCAACGCCAGTTCACTGAGCAGGATGCGTTCGCTCTGGCCGTCAGCGTTGAGGCGTAGGCAGGAGGCGGGTAACAGGTTGACCAATTGCGCGGTGGCGGCGGCCGTACGTTCCCGCGCCCGGCGCTCAAGATAGCGGCCGGCCAGCAGGAACAGCGCGAACATGCCCACCGCGTCGAAGTACAACTCGCCAACGCCGGTGATGGCCGTCCAGATACCCGCGAAATACGCGCCGCCAATCGCCAGGGATACCGACACATCCATGGTCAGGTGGCGCGTGCGCAAGTCGCGCAGGGCGCCCTTGAAAAACGGCGCACAGCTGTAGAACACGATGGGTGTAGTAAGAAACATCGCCACCCAGCGCAGGATCACGTGCAGCTCCGGGCTCAGGTCGATATTGAATTCCGGCCAGGTGGCCATGGTCGCCATCATCGCCTGGAACCACAGCAACCCCGCCACGCCCAGTTGGCGCAAAGCCAGGCGATTTTCGCCGGCCAGTTGCTCGGCAGCGCGATCAGCCTGGTAAGGATGGGCGGCATAGCCGATATGGCGCAGCTCAGCGAGCAGTTGGCTCAACGGCAATTGCCCGTCGGCCCAGCGCACCTGCAGGCGATGGTTGGACAGGTTCAACCGTGCCTCGGCCACCGCGGGCAGGCTGCGCAGGTGTTTCTCGATCAGCCAGCCGCAGGCAGCGCAGCTGATGCCTTCCATCAGCAGCGTGGTTTCGGCGAGCTCGCCGTCGTGGCGCACAAAAGGCTTTTGCACATCGGCGCGGTCGTACAGCGCCAACTCGTCCACCAGCTGCACTGGCAGCGCCTCGGGGTTGGCCGAGGCTTCACTGCGGTGCTGGTAATAGCTTTCCAGGCCGCCGGCCACGATGGCTTCGGCCACCGCCTGGCAGCCTGGGCAGCACAGTTCGCGACGTTCGCCGAGGATCACGGCGGTAAACCGGCTACCGGGAGGGACGGGCAGGGCGCAGTGGTAGCAGGGAATTGGGCTGGTCATGATTTGGATCTTTGATGGCTGGGAGGGCCTCATCGCGGGCAAACCCGGCGCCCACATTGGATCATGGTGTCCTTGTGGGAGCGGGCTGGCCCGCGATGCGCGAAGCGCAGGTTGCTTACTTTTTCAGGTCTTCCGCACCTTGCAACGGCTCATCCCCCAGCAGCAAGTCCTTATCGTGGCTGACCTGTTCTTCTTCAAACAGGCGCCAGGTCTTGTCGCCTTCCACGCCGAGCAGTTCCACGAAGCGTCGGCCTTCGACCTTGTCGGTCACCTGGCCGACGTAGCGGCCAGGCTCGCTGTCGCTGCGGGTCAGGTTGATCTTGCGGTCCTTCTCCGGCTGGGTCGGGGAAATCAGGTTCAGCTCCAGGGTATTCGGGTTGCTGTTGCCGGTGAGGTGCAACTCGACTTCACCGGTCAGTTCGTCCAGGTGCACGTTGGCCCGCAGTTGCAGGGTCTGGGCCAGCAGTTCGCGGTCCAGGGAGCGGTTGATACCCTTGCCGGCTTCGTAGTAGTTGTCGTTAACCAGGTTGTCCGGGTTCTTCACCGCAATGGTCACCATGGACAAGGTCAAGGTCACCGAGCAGGTCAGGATCCCAATGATGATCCAGGGCCAGAGGTGCTTGTACCAAGGGCTTGCGGCAGTAGCTACGGGCATTGTTGTGCTCTCTAGTTAGCGAACTTTATGTTTAACGGACTTGTGGGCCGATGAATCGGCTCTTGGCTTCAATGTGGACGCTGTCATCATCGGCATCCCTGAGGATGAATTTCACCTCATTGGTACTCGACGGCAGTTGCTCCGGCGCGCTGGACAGCTCCACCGGCATGCTGAAAATTTCTCCGGCGGCGACCTTGATTTCGCGTCGGCCTTGCAGTTTGAGGTCCGGCAGGCCCGAGGCGTCGAGCACGTAGGTGTGGTCGCGCTGGTCCTTGTTCATGATTTTCAGGCTGTAGACGTTTTCGATGCGCCCTTCAGCGTTTTCCCGGTACAGCACGCGGTCCTTGCTGACGTCGAATCCCACCAGCGAACGCATGAAAAATGCGCCGGCCAACAGGCTGATCATTGCCAGCAACACCAGGGCATACCCAATCAGACGCGGGCGCAACTTATGGGTTTTCTGCCCGGACAGGTTGTGCTCGGTGGTGTAGCTGATCAGGCCGCGCGGGTAGTCCATCTTGTCCATGATGTTGTCGCAAGCGTCGATACACGCGGCGCAGCCGATGCACTCGATTTGCAGGCCGTCGCGGATGTCGATACCGGTGGGGCACACCTGCACGCACATGGTGCAATCGATGCAATCCCCCAGGCCCTCGGCCTTGTAGTCGATGCCTTTTTTGCGTGGGCCGCGCTCTTCGCCACGGCGCGGGTCGTAGGACACGATCAGGGTGTCTTTATCGAACATCACACTCTGGAACCGCGCGTACGGGCACATGTAGATGCACACCTGTTCGCGCAGCCAGCCGGCATTGCCATAGGTGGCAAGGGTGAAGAAACCGACCCAGAAATACGACCAGCCATCGGCCTGGCCGGTGAAGAAATCAAACACCAGTTCGCGGATCGGCGAGAAGTAGCCGACGAAGGTCATGCCGGTGACAAAACCGATCAACAGCCACAGCGTGTGTTTGCTGAATTTGCGCAGGAATTTGTTGGCGCCCATCGGCGCTTTATCCAGTTTGATACGCTGGTTACGGTCGCCTTCGGTGACCTTTTCGCACCACATGAAGATCCACGTCCACACGCTCTGCGGGCAGGTATACCCACACCAGATGCGCCCGGCATACACGGTGATAAAGAACAGGCCAAAGGCGGCAACGATAAGAATGCCCGACAGCAGGATGAAATCCTGGGGCCAGAAGGTCGCGCCAAAAATGAAGAATTTACGCTCCGGCAGGTTCCACCAAACGGCCTGGTGGCCACCCCAATTCAGCCACACGGTGCCGAAGTAGAGCAGGAACAAACCGGCACCACCGAGCATGCGCAAATTGCGGAACAGGCCGGTGAAAGCGCGGGTGTAGATTTTCTCTCGCGACGCATAGAGGTCGACCGTGTTGCTGGCGTTTTTGGCAGGCGGGGTAACGTCGTTTACCGGTATCTGGTTGCTCATCATTGCATCCCACGGCGGTGGAGATTTGCCTCGGCCAGTACGTGCCAACCGGGGTCAAAAATAGGGTCTTGCAGTGGCGTAATGATACGCCTCCGGTCCTGCTCAAAGGGTGCGACCTTTGGTCGCGTTGGGGGAAATCAATTGATGGTGTACGTGATCTGGATCAATTGACTTGGCAAGTATGGACGGTTTTGGCGGTTGTGGTGGTCGTGCGAGTCTTAAAGCCCTCCACCCAAGAGACCGAGGTCTAACAACAAACAGTTCGAATGTGGGAGCGGGTTTGCTCGCGAATTCGCGGTGTCAGTCACCTTATTCATTACTGACACACTGCATTCGCAAGCAAGCCCGCTCCCACACTGGATCTGTAGTGTGTGCAGAAAAAAGGCCCTGTCAGCGACGGCTGACAGAGCCTCCTTCTATTGGCGTCTGCCTTACTGCGCTTCAGCCTGCTTATCGCCATGGGACAGGCTGTAAACATACGCTGCCAGCAAGTGCACCTTGTCATTGCCTTGCAACAGTTCCTGCGCAGGCATCTGGCCCTGGCGGCCATAACGGATGGTCTGCTGCAGTTGCGCAAAGCTCGAACCGTAGATGAATGCACCCGGGTGGGTCAGGTCCGGCGCGCCCATGGCTGGGGTGCCTTTGCCGGCAGGGCCGTGGCAGGCCACGCAGTTGGCGGCGAAGAGTTTCGCGCCGTTGGCGACGTCGGCCTTTGCGCCTTCGGGCAGTTTGCGGCCGTCGAGGTTGGTCACCACAAAGCCTGCCACATCGGCCACGCCTTGCTCGCCGATGACTTCGGCCCAGGCCGGCATCACTGCATGGCGGCCTTTCATGATGGTTTCCTTGATGGTGGCGGGCTCACCACCCCAGCGCCAGTCGGCGTCGGTCAGGTTAGGGAAACCGTAGGCACCCTTGGCGTCGGAACCGTGGCATACCGAGCAGTTGGAGGCGAACAGGCGGCCACCCATCTTCAAGGCTTGCGGGTCTTTGGCGACGTCTTCGATCGGCATTGAGGCGAACTTGGCGAAGATCGGCCCGAACTTGGCGTCCGACTTGGCCATTTCCTTTTCCCATTCGTGCACGCCGGTCCAGCCGGTCTGGCCATTGGCGAATGGGGTTTGCTTGTCGTTGTCGAGGTAGTTGTAGCCCGGCAGCAAGCCCTTCCAGTTACCCAGGCCGGGGTACAGCGCCAGGTAGCCAAGGGCAAAGATGATGGTGCCGACGAACAGCATGAACCACCATTTCGGCAACGGGTTGTCATACTCCTCGATGCCGTCGAACGAGTGGCCGACTGTCTCGTCTGTTTGCTCGGCGCGCTGCCCCCTGCGGGTCGACAGCAGCAACCAGGTCAGGGCGAAAATGGTACCCAGACTGAGGACTGTGACGTACAGACTCCAGAACGTAGTCATTCTTTGTTACTCCTAGACGCTTGCTCGACGTGCTTGATGGCTTCGGGATCATCTGCAAAGGGCAGCATGGTCGCGTCGTCAAACTCCGACTTGCGCCGTGGGCTGAACACCCACAACGCCAGGCCGATAAAGGCCACCATCACGACAACGGTGCCCAGGCCTCGAATCATCCCGATATCCATGAAGATCACCGTTTGCTTTTGATGATGGTGCCAAGGCCTTGCAGGTAGGCCACCAGTGCGTCCATTTCGGTCTTGCCCTTCACGGCGGCGGCTGCACCGGCGATGTCTTCATCGGTGTAGGGCACGCCCAAGGTGCGCAGGACTTCGAGTTTCTTCGCGGTGTCCTTGCCGTCGAGCTTGTTTTCCACGAGGAACGGATACGCTGGCATTTTCGACTCAGGCACCACGTTGCGCGGGTTGTACAAGTGCGCACGCTGCCAGTCATCGGAGTAACGACCGCCGACGCGGGCCAGGTCCGGGCCGGTACGTTTGGAACCCCACAGGAACGGGTGGTCCCAGACGCTTTCACCGGCAACCGAGTAGTGGCCGTAGCGTTCGGTTTCGGCGCGGAACGGACGGATCATTTGCGAATGGCAACCCACACAGCCGTTGGCGATGAACACGTCACGGCCTTCAACTTCAAGCGCGGGGCGCGGCTTCATGCCTTCTACGGGTTTGTTGGTCACGTCCTGGAAAAACAGCGGAACGATCTGGGTCAGGCCGCCGATGCTCACGGCGATGACCATGAAGAAGGCCAGCAGGCCGATGTTCTTCTCGACTACTTCATGCTTCATCAGTGAGCTCCCACAACGGCGATCTTGGTGGCGGCTTCGGCTTCTACCGGGTCGGAAGCACGCACGGTGCGCCAGACGTTGTAGGCCATGAACAGCATGCCGCTGGCAAAGAACGCACCGCCGATGGCGCGGACGATGTAGCCCGGGTGGCTGGCTTGCAGCGCTTCGACGAAGGAGTAAGTGAGGGTGCCGTCATCGTTGATCGCACGCCACATCAGGCCCTGGGTGATGCCGTTGACCCACATCGAGGCGATGTAGAGCACGGTGCCGATGGTGGCCAGCCAGAAGTGGGTGTTGATCAGCCCGACGCTGTGCATCTGCGCACGGCCGAACAGTTTGGGGATCATGTGATACAGCGCGCCGATGGAGATCATCGCCACCCAACCGAGGGCGCCGGCGTGTACGTGGCCGATGGTCCAGTCGGTGTAGTGGGACAGGGAGTTGACGGTCTTGATCGCCATCATCGGCCCTTCGAAGGTCGACATGCCGTAGAACGCCAGTGACACCACCAGAAAGCGCAGGATCGGGTCGGTGCGCAGCTTATGCCAGGCGCCCGACAGGGTCATCATGCCGTTGATCATGCCGCCCCAGCTCGGGGCCAGCAGGATGATCGACATCGCCATGCCCAGCGATTGCGCCCAGTCCGGCAGCGCGGTGTAGTGCAGGTGGTGAGGACCGGCCCAGATGTACAGGGTGATCAGCGCCCAGAAGTGCACGATAGAGAGGCGATACGAGTAAATGGGGCGCTCGGCCTGTTTCGGCACGAAGTAGTACATCATCCCCAGGAAACCGGTGGTGAGGAAGAAGCCTACGGCGTTGTGGCCATACCACCACTGGATCATCGCGTCCGTCGCACCGGCATACGCCGAGTAGGACTTGAACAGGCTGACCGGCAGGGACGCGTGGTTGACGATGTGCAGCATCGCCGTCACGAGGATGAAGGCACCGTAGAACCAGTTACCGACATAGATGTGCTTGGTCTTGCGCTTGACGATGGTGCCGAAGAACACCACGGCGTAGGTCACCCAGACGATGGCCAGCAAAATGGCGATCGGCCATTCCAGCTCGGCGTATTCCTTGGTGGTGGTGTAGCCCAGCGGCAGGGTCACGACCGCACCGACGATGACGGCTTGCCAACCCCAGAAGGTGAAGGCCGCGAGGCCGTCGGAGATCAGTCGCGTCTGGCAGGTTCGCTGCACGACATAGTAGGAAGTGGCAAATAACGCACAGCCACCGAAGGCAAAAATCACCAGGTTGGTGTGCAGCGGGCGCAGGCGGCCGAAGGTCGTCCATGGCAAACCGAAATTCAATTCCGGCCAAACCAGTTGCGAGGCGATAAACACCCCGAGCCCCATGCCAAGGATCCCCCAGACCACCGTCATGATGGCGAACTGGCGGACTACCTTATAGTTATAAGCAGTCGGACTGATTGCTGTGCTCATTCTAAGGTTCCACGGTTTAGGTTTTTTTATAGGTATAAAACGGCCGCAAGTATGTAGAAAGCGAGGGGCCATTGCAACGCAATGGCTGACCTGTATCAATGCGTTCCACGCCAGATTCTGCGCCCTTTCCATGTTTTGCGTAAGGACAAAATCGGAAATAGAAAGCTGATCGAGTGGACAAGAAATTTTATTGCTGGCGGGGACTTGTAACTTGGTGTGTGTAAACACGCTCTCGAGGTGACGAGTGGTCAGTGGCACGATAGCCGGTCACTGCCAGCCTTTGCGCCTGTCACCCTGCAAAAATGTTCAACCCATCGAGTGCAAATCGGCCGTCGACCGGTCAATACCGATCCACTGTGGGAACAAGCGTAGACCCGAATGGCAGGAGGGGAAAGTTGGGGTCGAGAAGGGTGCGACACTTGGTCGCGTAAAACGGTAGAGCTGCCGCCCCGAATGGGGGCGGCAGTCAAAGGTTACTGAGCCTGGCTTTCTGGCATTGCGCCATCAGCGTTGTGGGACAGGCTGTAAACATAGGCGGCGAGCAGGTGCACCTTGTCATTGCCTTGCAGTGCGTCCTGCGCCGGCATCTGGCCTTGGCGGCCATGGCGGATGGTCTGCTGCAACTGCGCCAGGCTGGTGCCGTAGATAAAGCCGGCAGGCTCGGTCAGGTTCGGCGCGCCCATGGCTTCCGTGCCGTGGCCTTGTGGCCCGTGGCACGCCACGCAGGTGGTGTTGAAGGCGGCTTGACCGGCCGCCAGATCCGCGGTGCTGTCAGCGGGTAATGGCAGCTTGGCCAGGTCGTGGCGCACAAAGGCGGCGACGTTTTTCACACCGTCCTCGCCTAATATCTCGCCCCAGGCCGGCATCGCCGCGTGGCGACCATTGAGGATGGTCGTCTTGATCGCGTCGGCCGAGCCGCCCCAGCGCCAGAGGTTGTCCGCCAGGTTCGGAAAGCCATACGCGCCCTTGGCATCCGAGCCGTGGCACACCGCGCAGTTGGAGGCGAACAGGCGACCGCCCATCTTCAGCGCTTGCGGGTCCTTGGCGACTTCTTCTACCGGCATGGCGGCGAACTTGGCGAAGATCGGCCCGAACTTGGTATCGGCCTTGGCCATTTCCTTGTCCCATTCCTTGGCCGAGGTCCATCCGTCTTCATAGCCCGGCAACACGCCTTTCCAGTTGCCCAGGCCCGGGTAGAGGATCAGGTAGCCGACGGCAAACACCAAAGTGCCGGCGAACAGCATGAACCACCACTGGGGCAGCGGGTTGTCGTATTCCTCAATGCCGTCGAAGGCGTGGCCCATGGTCTGGTCGACGCTGCCCTTGGTCTCGCCCTTGCGGGTGCCGATCAACAGCCAGGTCAGGCCGATCAGGCTGCCGAGGGTCAGTACGCAGATCCATGTACTCCAGAAGGTAGTCATGGGCGAGTGCTCCTTGTTGCAGGCTCTTCTTGAGCGTCGGATGGGGAAGGTTCATCGGCGAAAGGCAGCAGGCGTGCCTGCTCGAACTCTTCATTGCGCCGGTTGTTGAACACCCACAGCGACAGGCCGATAAAGGCGATGGCGACCACCAGCGTGCCCAGGCCGCGGATGGTGCCCGCATCGAATTCAAATCCCATGGCTCACCTCTTGCTCTTGATGGCAGTGCCGAGCACTTGCAGGTAAGAAACCAGCGCGTCCATCTCGGTCTTGCCCTTGAGGCTGGCGACTGCACCGCTGATGTCTTCGTCGGTGTACGGCACGCCGAGCGTGCGCATTACGTGCAATTTGGTCTCGGTGTGGCTGCTGTCGACGGGGGCGGTGACCAGCCATGGATAGGCCGGCATTTTCGATTCCGGCACGACGTTGCGCGGATTGTACAAGTGCGCGCGGTGCCAGTCATCCGAGTAGCGCGTGCCGACGCGCGCCAGGTCCGGCCCGGTGCGCTTGGAGCCCCACAGGAACGGGTGGTCCCATACGCTTTCGCCGGCGACCGAGTAGTGGCCGTAGCGTTCGGTCTCGGCGCGGAACGGGCGGATCATCTGCGAGTGGCACTGCACACAGCCTTCTCGGATGTAAATGTCGCGGCCTTCCAGTTGCAGCGCGGTGTAGGGCTTCATGCCTTCCACCGGTTTGTTGGTGACGTCCTGGAAGAACAGCGGGACGATCTGGGTCAGGCCGCCGATGCTCACGGCGAGCACCATCAGCAGCATCAGCAGGCCGACGTTCTTTTCAATCGTTTCGTGTTTCATCACTGACTCCTCAGGCCATCTGCGCAGCGGTGGCGTGTTCGGCGGTTTGGAGGGATGACGCCGAACGCACGGTGCGCCATGTGTTGTAAGCCATCAGCAACATGCCGCTGAGGAAGATCGCCCCGCCCACCAGTCGCACGATGAAGCCAGGGTGGCTGGCCACCAGGGTTTCGACGAAGGAGTAGGTCAGCGTGCCGTCTTCGTTAATCGCACGCCACATCAGGCCCTGGGCGATGCCGTTGACCCACATCGAGGCGATGTAGAGCACGGTGCCGATAGTGGCCAGCCAGAAGTGCGCGTTGATCAGGCCGAGGCTGTACATCTGCTCGCGGCCGAAGACTTTCGGGATCATGTGGTAGAGCGCGCCGATGGAGATCATCGCCACCCAACCGAGGGCGCCGGCGTGCACGTGGCCGATGGTCCAGTCGGTGTAGTGGGAGAGGGCGTTGACGGTCTTGATGGCCATCATCGGCCCTTCGAACGTCGACATGCCGTAGAAGGCCAGGGAGACGACCAGGAAGCGCAGGATCGGGTCGCTGCGCAACTTATGCCAGGCGCCCGACAGGGTCATCATGCCGTTGATCATGCCGCCCCAGCTCGGTGCCAGCAGTACCAGCGACATCACCATGCCCAGCGACTGTGCCCAGTCCGGCAGTGCGGTGTAGTGCAGGTGGTGCGGGCCGGCCCAGATGTACAGGGTGATCAGGGCCCAGAAGTGCACGATGGACAGGCGATAGGAGTACACCGGCCGCTCGGCCTGTTTCGGTACGAAGTAGTACATCATCCCGAGGAAGCCGGCGGTGAGGAAAAAGCCTACCGCGTTATGCCCATACCACCACTGCACCATGGCATCTGTCGCGCCGCCATAGGCCGAGTAGGACTTGGTCCAACTCACCGGCAGGGAGGCGTGGTTGACGATATGCAGGATGGCCACGGTGATGATAAACGCGCCGAAGAACCAGTTACCGACATAGATGTGCTTGGTCTTGCGCTTCATCACCGTGCCGAAAAACACGATGCCGTAGGCGACCCAGACAATGGCGATAAGAATAGCGATCGGCCATTCCAGCTCGGCGTATTCCTTGGAAGTGGTGTAGCCCAGCGGCAAGCTGATGGCCGCCAGCACAATCACCAATTGCCAACCCCAGAAGCAGAACGCGGCAATTTTCGGTGCGAACAGCTGTGTCTGGCAGGTACGTTGCACCGAGTAGAAGGAGCTGGCGAACAGTGCGCAGCCGCCGAAGGCGAAGATCACCGCGTTGGTGTGCAGCGGGCGCAAGCGGCCGAAGCTGGTCCAGGGCAAGTCGAAGTTGAGTGCAGGCCAAACCAATTGGGCGGCGAGAAAAACCCCGAGCCCCATGCCGACGATGCCCCACACCACCGTCATAATGGCGAATTGGCGGACCACCTTGTAGTTATAGGCGGTACTTAAAGTAGTGTTCATGGTTCCCCATCCACGGTTCAACCCAAGCAAATGCGGCACTTGGGCTGGAGTTATAGGCAGACTAAAAAGCGAGGCAAGCATGGGCAAAGAGCACAAGGCCAGTATTGACGGGGATCAATGGGCGCAGTGTGTGCGGGAGCATGGCTGGTTGTGGGATGCCGCGACCGGGTCTATCGCGCGTGCGCCGGTGACGCTGATCCTGGCTCATGGCGCGGGTGCGCCGATGGACTCATCCTTCATGAGCGACATGGCTGCACGCCTTGCCGGGCACGGCGTGAACGTGTTGCGCTTCGAGTTCCCGTACATGGCTCAGCGCCGGTTGGACGGTGGCAAACGCCCGCCGAACCCGGCGCCGAAACTGCTGGAAGCCTGGCATCAGGTGTATGCCGAGGTGCGACGTCATGTCGCTGGGAAATTGGCGGTTGGCGGCAAGTCCATGGGCGGGCGCATGGCCAGTATTTTGGCCGATGAGTTGGGCGCCGATGGGTTGGTGTGCCTGGGCTATCCGTTCTACGCGGTGGGCAAGCCGGAAAAGCCCCGGGTTGCGCATCTGGCCGAGCTGAAGACGCCGACGTTGATTGTGCAGGGTGAGCGCGATGCCTTGGGCAATCGAGCGGCGGTGGAGGGGTATGAGCTGTCGCCGAGCATCGAGATAATGTGGCTGGTGGCGGGTGATCATGACTTGAAGCCGTTGAAGGCGTCGGGGTTTAGTCATGAGCAGCATTTGGAGGCTGCGGCGGTGAAAATCGCTGAGTTTCTGGGTGCCTGTTAGGGCCCCTTCGCGAGCAAGCCCGCTCCCACATTTTGACCATGTTCATTCAGAACAACGCGGTCAAATGTGGGAGCTGGCTTGCCTGCGATAGCGGTCTACCGGTTAAAACGCTCTACCAGCGAATACTGGGTATTGGCGGTATGCGTCAACTCTTCACTCAACTGCGCCGAGTTCATCGCCTGTTCCGAGGTCTGATCCGCCAACAGCGCAATCGTGCTGATGTTGCGGCTGATCTCTTCGGCCACCGCGCTTTGTTCCTCGGTGGCAGCGGCGATCTGGGTGGTCATTTCGGTGATATTGGCCACGGCCTCACTGATGCCCACCAACGCCTGATCCGCCTCCATCACCCGCGCCACACCTTCTTCGGCCTGGCGATGCCCGGCGTCCATGGTTTGCACCGCAGCGGCGGCGGTCTGCTGCAGCTTGGCGATCAGGGCATGGATCTGCCCGGTGGACTCAGCGGTGCGCTGTGCCAGTTGACGGACTTCGTCGGCCACCACCGCAAAACCGCGGCCCATCTCACCGGCCCGCGCCGCTTCGATGGCGGCGTTCAGCGCCAGCAGGTTGGTCTGGTCGGCGATGCCTTTGATCACATCGACTACGCCGCCGATTTCATCGCTGTCCTTGGCCAATTGCGTAACGGTCACACCGGTTTCGCCCACGGCGACCGACAGACGCTGAATCGCCTCGCGGGTTTCCCCGGCGATGTCGCGGCCGCGACCGGTCAGGCGATTGGCTTCCTGAGTGGCGTCGGCGGTGCGCTGCACATGGCTGGCGACTTCCTGGGTGGTCGCCGCCATCTGGTTGACTGCGGTGGCCACCTGTTCGGTTTCTACACGCTGACGTTCCAGGCCGCTGGAGCTGTTGTGCGCCAGGGTGTTGGACTGCGCCGCCTGGTCGTTAAGGTGCTCGGCAGTGTCCTGCAAACGTGTAAGGCACGTCTTCAAACGCGCCTCCTGGCTGAGGATCGACATCTCCAGCCGCGCTTGTGCGCCACGGCTGTCGGTGTACATCTGCGCGATCAACGGGTCGGAAGTGGTCTGCTCAGCCAGGCGCAACAAGCGCTTGAGGCCGCGCTGCTGCCAGCTCAGGCCCAGCAGGCCCAGCGGCACCGACAAACCCGCCGCAAGGGCAAAGCCCCAGTGGGAGTTGAGCGAAGCACCGATCATGAAGCTCAACTGGCTGACCAGAATAAACGGCAGCCAGTCTTGCAGCACCGGCAGCCATTTGTCCCGCTGAGGCACGGCCGACTTGCCCTGGTTGATGCGTTGATAGAGCGCTTCGGCCCGTCGGATCTGCTCGGCGGTGGGCTTGATGCGCACCGATTCGTAGCCGATCACCTGGTTGCCATCGAAGACCGGCGTCACGTAGGCGTTAACCCAGTAGTGATCGCCCGTCTTGCAGCGGTTCTTAACGATGCCCATCCATGGCAAGCCTTGTTTGAGCGTGGACCACATGTGCGCGAACACGGCCGGTGGCACATCCGGGTGACGCACCAGGTTGTGCGGGGCACGGATAAGCTCGTCGCGAGTGAACCCACTGATTTCGACGAAGGCGTCGTTGCAGTAGGTAATCACGCCTTTGGCGTCTGTGGTGGAGATCAACCGTTGCTGAGCGGGGAAGGTACGTTCGCGCTGGGTAACGGGTTGGTTATTACGCATGATTGTTCAATCCGCAAGGCTTTCATGGGTTGTCGGCCATTGCGGGCATTTATTTAACTTATTTTTGCAACAATCAGCCCGCCAGCATCGGGTAGGTAAACAACCCGAAGTGAAGCAGATTCAAGCCAAAATGCGTGGTGATTGCTGCACCCAAGCCGCCAAAGCGATAGGCCAGCCCATAACCGACGCCTGCGATGCTCGCCAGCAGCACCCAATGCCAGCCTGCGCCCAGGTGCACCAGGCCGAATAACAGCGCGGCCAATAGCAGTGCCAGGTTCTCGCCGTAGGGCAGGTGTTTGAAGCGTTGGCTCAGGCCGCCCTGGATATAGCCACGAAACAGCGCCTCTTCGACCAGGGTCACCAGCAGCAGGTTATTCAGCACCCACAGCCACGCCTGTTCCGGCCATTTGGGTGCCCAACTGATCATCCCCAGCAATGCGGCGCCACCCAAGGCCGCGACCGCCGTCAGGGTCACCGCCAGGGCGGCGACATAAATCGACAGGCGCAACGAACGCCGCGCCACAATCCATGGGCAAGCGAGTAGGAGCCAGAAGCCAATCAGCGGTTTGTCCTGGTTCAGGTACATCGAGAACGGCACCGAGTCCGGTGTAAGGCGCTCGGGCGCGATGCCGCGGCCGTTGTAGAAACCCGGCAGCCAGTGCATCGCCAGGCCCAATGCCAGCACCACGAACAATCCATGCCCGAGGTAGCGCGCCCAAGGGCTGCGTTGCTGGCGTACGGCGTACCCGGCGATCAGCAGCATGGCCACGGAGACCACCGCCAGGATGCCCAATTGCCCGTAGGTCAGGGCCAGAACATAGCCAATTGAGAGAAGCACCAGGTACAGCCAGGGCAAAGCGATCATGTGAAATCCTTCAAAAAAACTGGCCGGCATTATAGCGACCGAGCTTGTTCGCAGGCATGAAAACTCTTCCACGCACAGCGCCTGGTGGAAGTGATTGCATAACTGCAAGGCGGCTGGTTATAGTCGTCGCGTCCTTATCCCTTCAAAAAAGATCAGCACATGCCAGCTTCCCTGCGCATAGCGGTAGTCGATTCAGCGGTCAACGCTGTGGTCGTGCCGTGCGGGAATAAGCAGCCTGCGCAGATCAGTCACTACCCCCCACCTGTCAGTCGCACGCCGGTGTACGCAGTCGTATCACCGCCGGGTGTTGGCATTACGGGCTGATCAGCGAATCGCTGTGCCCTGTGCCCGCCTGAAAAAAACCTACTGAGTTTCAGCCTTGGCTGAATTGGCTTTTTTGCCTGATGACAGGTGGTAACCATGTCTGTTCTTTCGAAACAATCCGTGGCCGCGGCGGCCTCGACGAGCCTGTTTGTCCTGTTGTGGAGCAGCGGGGCGATTTTCTCCAAGTGGGGTCTGGCCCATGCTTCGCCCTTTGCCTTTCTGCTGATTCGTTTTGCCATCGCCCTGGCGGGGTTGGTGGTTCTGGTGCCGATCCTCAGGTTGAAACTGCCACGTCCCGGCAAGCCCCTGCTGTATGCGGCGGCGACGGGGCTGGTGTTGCTAGGGGCGTATCAGATTTTCTATCTGCTGGCGCTGGATCTCAAAGTCACGCCAGGGGTGATGGCCACCATCATGGGCGTGCAGCCGATACTCACGGTGGTACTGGTAGAGCGTCAGCGTTCGTTAAGCCGGATGTTCGGTCTTGGGCTGGGGCTGGCGGGATTGATCATGGTGGTCTATCAGGGCATTGGAGTGTCGGGCATGTCCCTGGCCGGGATGGTGTTCGGCTTGCTGGCGCTGGCGAGCATGACGTTCGGCTCGATCATGCAAAAGCGTATCACCGACAACCCTCTCGGGACGTTGCCCGTGCAGTACCTGGCGGGGCTGCTGCTGTGTGCCGTGTTTGTGCCGTTCCAGCCTTTTCACTTTGAGCAAAGCGCCAGCTTTTACCTGCCGGTGCTGTGGATGGGGCTGGTGGTGTCGTTATTGGCGACGCTGCTGCTGTACCGCCTGATCGCGCGCGGCAATCTGGTGAATGTCACCAGTTTGTTCTATCTGGTGCCGGCGGTGACGGCGGTGATGGATTACCTGATCTTTGGCAATCGGCTCGCGCTGTTGAGCGTGCTGGGGATGGGGTTGATCATCATAGGGTTGGGGTTTGTGTTTCGTAGACGTTGAGTGTGGCGCTGAGCGCTGAATCAACCCTGACGGGAGCCTGCCAAAACGGGCGCCCGTCAGGCCTGCGATCTATTGTTGAGTGAGTGCAGTCGTCAGCGTCTGCGCCATGCTTTTCACATACTCGCGCAATTCAGGCACTGCGGTGGCTTCCCAGTCACGCGCCTGGAGGAAGGGGCCGACGTAATACAGCCAGTCTGACGGCACTGCATTGCAATCGAGCAGTGCGCCTGACGGTGCGATAGCCATACCCGTTCCGAGTGCGTCAGGCACTAACAGCCCATCTGCACGCAGGGATTTGAGCAGGGGGTCGTCCAATTGGCGAAGGTCCAGTGCCGGCGTCGTGCAATTGATCACCGCTTTGACCTCCAGATGTTCCTCGGTGCTTGCGCCACGACGACGTACCGACACGCTTACGCTCTGAGGATTGGACGCGTAGCCGACGATGCGCCCGGCCAGCAGCTTGAGCTGTCCGCTGGCAAGTTCTTCGTGCAGGCGGGCTCCCGGTTGGGGCGCGCAACGATGCCGATGGGCATCCCAGTAGGGGCGTATATGCCGCAAGAATCGCCGGCGTTCATCGAGCGGCAATGCATGCCACAACTGCAGGGTGGCAGACCTCAACCCACCGATGATGTCGCGCCAGTCTCCTCCGGTTTGGGCGTGTAGCCTGACCGCATCACGGACTGCGCGCACGTAATGACGCACCCTGCAATCGGTCAACATGTGCTGTGACAGCCCTTCGTCGTAAGCAGGATGTGCATTCAACTCACGGTGGGGCTGTGGCAGAAGGCCACGGCGTGAGACGGCCTGAATAGTGCCTTTGTGGCCCCGATCACGTAAGTCGAGCACGACATCCAGCATCGTCAACCCGCTACCGATCAGGAAGACAGGGTCATTTGCACTGATGCCATCGAGTGCGCCGGGTTGCCATGGGTCATGCACGTAGCGCGGGCTTTCGTAGAACTGTCGATATCGGGGGGCAATAGAAGGTGCTTGGCGTGCACAGCTACCAATGCTCAAAACGATAGTGTCGGCCCGATAATGCTCTCCGTTATCCATCAAGAGCAGTGCACTCTGTGCATTGGGCTGGGGAACTATTTTCACCACTTCCCCAATAACTTCTTGCAGCTCGCAGCCCAGCGGTGCGCGGCGGGTTGCATCGTTAAGCAGCGCTTCCAGGTAATCGCCATACACACGCCGCTCTACAAAGGAGCCGGGTGTAGCCGTTGGGGTGCTGCGTTTGACGTAGTCATAAAAGCTGTCGTCTTCGCCGGCGAGGGCGTTCATTCTGCCTGCGGGCACGTTGAGTACGTGCGCGCGGGCACGGGTGCTGTAGGCGACACCCCGGGCCATAGTGCCAGGCCGGCTGATCAACAGAATTTTCAAAGGGGTGACCGGCGGGTAGCGCAATAAATGTACGGCCAGCGTCGAGCCGCAGAAGCCTGCGCCGATAATCGCGAGGGTCTTGGTATTCATTCCAGCTCCAGTTTCAACGCTGCTCATTTTTCATTTGACAAAGTTGTTCTATTGCTCTTGTTGAATAAGAGCCGATAAGTGATGTGTAGAGTCGACCGATGGATTGTATGAGCGTGATAATGAAGTGGATCGGGTTCGTCATCCAGTGTGCAACTGCGGCCATTCAGCGTTCGTTGATATAGATCAGTCGCAGTCCCGATAGGCGTTGTCGACGCATCATAGCTGAATATGAACTATACCTTCCTCGGCGTTTGCAGCCCGGGCGCCTGGGATGAATAGGTTTTTCCGGTCGCTGCGTGTGGGACAAGTCGCTGCTGTTGGGCTGATGAGTCGATGGCGCACTCACATTAGCTCGTCATGTCGGACGGGTGTGGGATTGATGCCATCCAGCTATTTAGGCAGCGTAACGTTACTAACCCCCGGTCTAGAGGCGCAACACCTCATACTAGAGCCTTTGAGGGGGGCGAGGCCGTCGACCGTTGGTCACCAGTAAGATTGCTCTTACCATGTAATGCTGTAATAATTCCGACCTTATTGTGGCCTATATCCTACCTCCCTACAGGATATGTAGTACGCTCGCAAAGGGATATTGTGTCTATTTTCGCATCGCGTAGCCTTTCCAATGCTCTGCCGAACGATGTTTGCCTGGCAAACGTCGCGGTATTGATGTGCTCGTACAATGGTGAAGCGTTCCTTGCTGAACAGCTCGACTCCATTGAACGGCAGAGCCATAGCGGCTGGACATTAGTCATTTCTGATGACGGTTCCAAAGATGGTACTTCGCAGATCTTCCAGAAGTACTGCAATCGTTGGGGCAGCGACCGCTTGCGCGTCGTGGCGGGTCCTCAAAAAGGCTTTGTCGCCAATTTTCTGTCGCTCACGTGTCGCGCCGATATCCAGGCAGATTATTTTGCATGGTGCGATCAGGACGATATCTGGAATGACGAGAAGCTGCAGGTGGCCATTGAGTGGTTGCAGACCCAGCCCTCAGATGTTCCGGCCCTTTACTGTGGCCGTACTCAACTGGTCAGTGACTCGGGTGTCACGCTTGGTTATTCGCCGCTATTCACGTTGCCTCCTCACTTCTCGAACGCGCTCGTTCAGAGCATTGCGGGCGGCAATACGATGGTGTTCAACCAGGCGGCTCGCGAGTTGATCATGGAGGCGGGGCTGGATGTCGTAGTCCCTTCTCATGATTGGTGGGCGTATCAGCTCGTCACGGGTGCGGGAGGCGTCGTTCACTACGATCCCCAGCCTAGAATGCAGTACCGCCAGCATGATGAAAATCTGATTGGCAGCAACTCCAGCTGGGCAGCTCGCCTGGTTCGGCTACGGATGATCTTTCAAGGACGTTTTTACGAGTGGAACGAACAGAACATTCGTGCACTCGAAGCCATGCAGCATCGTCTTTGCGAAGAGCATCGAACGACCCTTGCGCGCTTTAAAGGTGCGCGGAGTCAAACGTTATTTAGACGAGTGCTGGGGTTCCGGTCGGCCGGTTTATATCGGCAGACGTTCATGGGTAACCTCGGGCTAATTCTTGCAACACTACTGAAAAAGATCTGACTCAATGACTATCTTAGTAACCGGCGGTGCTGGCTTTATCGGTGCAAACTTTGTATTGGACTGGGTAGCCCAGGCGGATGAGCCGGTCATTAATCTGGATAAGCTGACGTATGCCGGCAACCTGGAGAACCTCAGCTCGCTCGAGGGTGACAAGCGCCACGTGTTTGTACAGGGCGATATCGCCGATACCCAGTTGGTCCAGCGCTTGCTCGCTGAACACCAGCCGCGCGCTATCCTGAACTTCGCCGCCGAGTCGCACGTTGACCGCTCTATCCATGGCCCGGAGGACTTTATCGAGACTAACGTCGTCGGTACCTTCCGTCTGCTGGAGGCGGTGCGCGCCTACTGGAAAGGTTTGGACGCTGATGCACAGCAGTCTTTCCGTTTCCTGCATGTGTCGACTGACGAAGTCTATGGCTCCCTGGCCAAGGACGATCCTGCGTTCACCGAAACTCATCAGTACGAGCCTAACAGCCCTTACTCGGCGAGCAAGGCTGCGAGCGACCACCTGGTACGTGCCTACCACCATACCTATGGCTTGCCGGTACTGACGACCAATTGCTCGAACAACTACGGCCCGTACCATTTCCCGGAAAAATTGATTCCGTTGATGATCGTCAACGCACTGGCAGGCAAAGCACTGCCGGTGTACGGCGACGGTCAGCAAATTCGTGACTGGTTGTACGTAAAAGACCACTGCAGCGCTATCCGTCGTGTACTGGAAGCCGGCACTGTGGGTGAGGTCTATAACGTGGGCGGCTGGAACGAAAAGCCAAACCTGGACATCGTCCACACCGTTTGCGCCTTGCTCGATGAGCTGCGCCCTCAAGCGGATGGCAAGCCTTACAGCGACCAGATCGCTTACGTGACGGATCGCCCTGGCCATGACCGCCGTTATGCCATCGACGCACGCAAACTGGAGCGTGAGTTGGGTTGGAAACCGGCCGAGACGTTCGAGACCGGTATTCGCAAGACCGTGGAGTGGTATCTGGACAACCAGGATTGGGTGAGCAATATCCAATCGGGTTCGTACCGCGAGTGGGTAGAAAAGAACTACGCCGAGCGTTCGGCATGAGGATCCTTCTACTTGGCAAAAATGGCCAAGTGGGATGGGAGCTTCAACGCAGCTTGGCCCCTTTGGGCCAAGTGCTTGCGCTCGACTCGAAAAGCCAGGACTACTGCGGCGACCTGAACGATCTGCAGGGCTTGGCCGCGACTGTGCAGCGGTTTGCGCCTGACGTCATCGTCAACGCCGCCGCTTACACCGCCGTCGACAAAGCCGAAAGCGAGCCCGCCCAGGCCCTGCGTGTCAACGCAGAAGCCCCGGCGGTACTGGCGGCCGAAGCGCTCAAGCTGAATGCCTTGCTGGTGCACTATTCCACCGACTACGTGTTCGCCGGCACCGGCGACACACCCTGGCTGGAAAGCGACCCGGTCGGCCCGCTGAGCGTCTACGGTACGACCAAGTTGCAGGGCGAGCAGGCCATCCAGGCCAGCGGTTGTGCGCACCTGATCTTTCGCACCAGTTGGGTCTACGCAGCACGCGGTAACAACTTCGCCAAGACCATGCTGCGCCTGGCCATCGAGCGTGACAGCCTGAACGTGATTGACGACCAGTTCGGTACGCCCACCGGGGCGGACCTGCTGGCCGACGTCACCGCTCACGCGATCCGCACCCTGGGCTCAAACCCGCAGTTGAGCGGGGTGTATCACCTCGCGGCTGCGGGCGAGACCACCTGGCATCGTTATGCCCGCTTTGTGCTCGAACAGGCGCAAGCGGCGGGTGTGCAGCTCAAGGTCGAACCGGTCAACGTGGGCGCGATCACCACCGCGGCCTACCCGACGCCGGCCAAGCGCCCTGGCAACTCCCGACTCAACACTCAAAAACTGCAGAATGCCTTCTCACTGCGCCTGCCTGAATGGCAGGACGGCGTGGCACGGATGCTTAAAGAAATTCTAGAGAAATGAACATGCTTAAACGTAAAGGAATCATTTTGGCCGGTGGTTCGGGCACACGCCTGCACCCTGCAACCTTGGCTATCTCCAAGCAATTGCTGCCGGTTTACGACAAGCCAATGATCTACTACCCGCTGACCACGCTGATGCTGGCGGGTATTCGCGACATCCTGATCATTTCCACGCCGCAGGACACCCCGCGCTTCGAACAGCTGCTGGGTGACGGCAGCAACTGGGGCTTGAATCTTTCCTACGCCGTACAGGCCTCCCCGGATGGCCTGGCCCAGGCCTTCATCATCGGTGAAGACTTTATCGGCAACGATCTGTCGGCGCTGGTGTTGGGTGACAACATCTACCACGGCCATGATTTCAACGAGCTGCTCAAAAGCGCAACGCAGCGTCAGGACGGCGCCAGTGTGTTCGCCTACCACGTGAACGATCCTGAGCGTTATGGCGTGGTCGAGTTCGATGCCCAGGGCAAGGCGATCAGCCTGGAAGAAAAGCCGCTCAAACCTAAGTCGAACTACGCCGTTACCGGTCTGTATTTCTACGACCAGGACGTGGTTGAAATCGCCAAGAGCATCAAGCCGTCGCCGCGTGGCGAGCTGGAAATCACCGACCTCAACCGCATCTACATGGAACGCGGCAAGCTGTCGGTCGAGATCATGGGCCGCGGCTACGCATGGCTGGACACCGGCACTCACGATTCCTTGCTCGAAGCCAGCAGCTTCATTGCCACGCTTGAGCACCGCCAGGGCCTTAAAGTGGCCTGCCCTGAAGAGATCGCCTTCCGTCAGAACTGGATCGATGCAGAGCAGCTGGAGCGCCTGGCCGCACCGCTGCTCAAAAACGGTTACGGCCAATACCTGAAACGTCTGTTGACCGAGAAGATTTATTAATGAAGCACACAGAGCTAGCGATATCAGACGTCGTTCTAATCGAGCCCCGAGTTTTCGGCGACGAACGTGGGTTCTTTTTTGAGAGTTTCAATCAAGAGCAGTTTGAGAGCGCCATAGGCCGCTCGGTCAAGTTTGTTCAAGATAATCACTCCCGCTCTGTGAGAAACGTATTGCGTGGTCTTCATTATCAAGTCCGTCAGCCACAAGGGAAGTTGGTTCGTGTGGTGTCGGGCGAGATTTTTGATGTGGCTGTCGATATCCGTAAAGGCTCCGCGACGTTCGGTCAGTGGGTAGGTGAAGTGCTGAGCGCAGAAAACAAGCGTCAGCTCTGGATCCCGGAAGGCTTTGCTCACGGTTTTGTGGTGTTGAGCGAGTCAGCGGAACTGCTTTACAAGAGCACTGATTACTACGCACCGGCTCACGAGCGTTGCCTCGCCTGGGATGATCCGAGCCTGGCGATCAAGTGGCCAATCGATGGCACCCCGACACTTTCGGAAAAAGATACCAAAGGGCAGTTGTTGTCGGCTGCCGAGGTGTTTGACTGATGCAGAATTTTTCTGTGTCTCCCCGGGAGATGGTGGGGAGCCTGTGGCGTAATCGCCAATTGATCCGGACCCTGATTCAGCGCGACGTATTGGGGCGCTATCGGGGTTCGATCATGGGCGTGCTCTGGTCATTCATCACTCCGATCATGATGTTGGCGGTGTACACCTTTGTCTTCAGCGTGGTCTTCAAGGCGCGCTGGAGTTCGGGCAGTACCTCGGTGACGGAATTCGGCATGGTCCTGTTTGTGGGGTTGATCGTATTCAACATTTTTGCTGAATGCGTCAACAAAGGCCCTGCGCTCATTTTGGCGAACGTCAATTACGTCAAAAAAGTGGTGTTTCCGCTTGAGGTGCTGCCATGGGTCTCATTGGGGGTCGCACTGTTCCATGCCGCAGTGAGCGTTATCGTCTGGCTGACGGCCTATGTGATCCTTTTTGGAGTGCCCCATTTAACGGTGCTGTTGCTGCCAATTGTGGTGCTGCCGTTACTGTTTCTAATCATGGGGGTGACTTGGTTCCTGGCTTCCTTGGGGGTCTACCTGCGAGATGTCACGCAGTTCGTCGCCATCCTGACCACGGTGTCCATGTTCCTGTCTCCGATCTTCTTTCCGGCGAGTGCTCTGCCTGAGCGGTTTCAGATCCTGCTGCTGCTTAACCCTCTCACTTCCGTTGTGGAAGGTGGGCGTGACGTACTGTTCTGGGGTGTGGTGCCTGATTTGAAGTTCATTGCCATTTACTTTGTCGGCTCCCTCTTTATTGCATGGCTGGGTTTTGCTTGGTTCCAGAAAACTCGCAAAGGGTTTGCAGATGTCCTCTGATACCGCGATCTCAGTACAAAATCTTAGCAAGTGCTTTCAGATTTACGCTAAGCCACACGACCGCTTGAAGCAGTCGCTTTATCCCCGTATTCAAGGGGCTTTCGGCATGCAGAGAAAGCAGTACTTCAACGAGTTCTGGTCGTTGCGGGACGTGTCTTTCGACATCAAGAAAGGCGAGACCATAGGCATCATCGGTCGTAACGGCAGTGGCAAATCCACACTGTTGCAGATTATTTGCGGAACGCTCAGCCAGACCGCGGGATCTATCCAGACCAATGGGCGTATCGCCGCCCTGCTTGAGCTGGGTTCCGGGTTCAACCCGGAGTTCACCGGGCGCGAAAACGTTTACATGAACGGTGCGATCCTGGGCTTGAGCCGGCAGGAAATCGAAGATCGTTTTGACGAAATCGCGGAATTTGCCGATATCGGAGCGTTCCTCGAACAGCCGGTGAAAACCTACTCCAGCGGTATGTTCGTGCGGCTCGCTTTTGCCTGCAACATCATGTCTGACCCTGAAATCATGATTGTCGACGAGGCGCTTTCCGTCGGCGATATGAATTTCCAGGCCAAGTGCATGACGGCGCTGACGCAGATCAAAGAGCGTGGCGCGACGATTCTGTTTGTCAGTCACGACGTGGGCACGGTTAAAAGCCTGTGTTCGCGCTGTGTGTACCTTGACGGCGGTAAAGTGGTTGCGGTTGGTCCATCGGCCGATGTGACTGAGCTATACGTGCGTTCGATGCGCGAGGAGATGAACGCGGAACATCGCAAGTTTTCGCGCGTTTCCAAACCGTTTGCCGAGACGGCCGAGACGGCCGAGACGGCCGAGACGGCCGAGCCGGTTAAGCCGCCGTTGGGCCTGCCGGTCGTCGAGGAAAAGGTCTTCCAGATCGATCACGCGTTCGAAGCACGAGTCGCTCAATTCCGTTACGGTACGGGCGAGGTAAGGGCGCGCTCTGTCGAATTGCTGGATATGAACGATGAGCCCACGACTTTTCTTGATTTCAACCAGCAGGTCAAGATCAGGGTGAATTTCGAGGCTTACGCCGAGAAATCCGTTACTTTGAATGTCAGTGTTTTTGACGAGAAGAAGAACAACATTACCGGCTGTGGCTTCCAGCATGTCGATCAGCCTTACCTGCTGACGAAGCCGGGAGGCAAATACGTTGCCGAGTACCTGTTCAAGATGCCTTTGCAGGAAGGCCACTACTCGTTGCGTATCAATATATCGTCGGTAATTATTGAAAACGAATCGGCAGAGTTTATTGACTTGATCAATGATGCCGTCGTTTTCCGTGTTGCTCGTTGGGAGAAGGCCCGGATTTGGTCCCAAGTCCATCAGTTCGCAGAGTTGAGGGTTGAGGAGCTGCTGTGAGCGAAAAAATCAAACAGGCCTTTATCATCGGTACCGGACGCTGTGGCACCACCTGGCTTGCCCAGATGTTGAACAGCAATCCGGTGCTTTGCGTGCCTCCGGAAATTCAGTTGTTGTTCGAATATTCCAGCAATGGCAACCGGCTGCATGAAGAGTACCTGCTCGCCAACGAGCAGGGGCTCGACAGTGATCAATTGATCTCGATCATTGAGCGCTGCTGTCCGCACAACCTCGACCAGTTTTTTGACTACCCCGAGTTCTGCCGTCAGGACAGTACACCAAAGCGTTCATTTCGTGAGTTCGTCACCGCCTTCTATGCAGCGGTTGCTGAAAGCCACGGTAAACGCTGGCTTATCGAGCAGACACCGTGGTACGGGCAACGCCTCGATTTAGTGACAGCTTTGTTTCCTGATGCAAAGTTCATTCATGTGGTGCGGGATGGGCGTGATGTCGCATTGTCGTTCTCACGTACGATGTGGTGGCACCGATCCGCGCGTTTGAACCTCTCAAGATGGCAGCGGGAGATCAAAAAAATTGCGCTGGATGCAAAGCTTTTGCTGAAGCCCGAGGCTTACCTGGAAGTCAAATATGAAAACCTGGTGGCGGACACGACTGCAGAGCTGAAAAAAATCTGCACATTCCTCGGTGTCGATTTCGACCCGACGATGTTGGACCCCCAGGCGTTCATCGATTACGACCAGTTCTGTAAATTCGACCTCGGCCTGGTGTCGTCGCAGGCTTACTCGGCATGGCGCAAGCAAAAAAGTAAAACCGTATTCACCGATAGCGTTGAAGCCTGGCGTAAAAATGACGGCGCTTTTGATAAGAGCCTGCCGCCGGAGATCTCCAATTGGTTGACTCATTACGGTTACCCGGTCGAGACACCAGATGACACCGAAGCGGAAAATGTTCAACTTCGCGAGTACAACCTGAATGTGTTGGAACAGGAAAATCTCGAGAAGTCTCACTACATTCAAGCGCTGGAGCAGTCGGTTGCCGATTGCACTCAGCATTTAGGCGACGCCAGCGTGGTGGCTAATGACTGGGCTGCGCGCGGTGAGTTGCTGGAGCAATTGGCCGGCACCATTCATGCGCTGGAACAGGAAAATGCCGAGCGCTTCGAAAAAATTCTCACCCTGGAGAGAACGCTCGCGGGACACGTTGAACACGGTTCGTTTATCAAAGACGAGTGGCAAGCGCGTGGTGAGTTGATTGACGAGTTGGGCGAGAAGTTTCAAGCGCTGGAGCGAGAGCTTGCGTCCGGTGCTGAACTGAACGAGACATTACAGCAAGCACTTGCCGCTCAGCAAAGTGAGTCTAACGAGCTGGGGCAGACGATAGACGGTTTGAAACAAGAAATTGATAATCGTACGAATCAGGTACTGCAGGTTGAGCACGCCCTGACGGCTCATGCAGAGCAGCACAGGGTACTTGAGCAAGCGTTGCAGGCACGTGAACACTTGCTGGAGCAGGCAGGCGAAGCCAATGAGGCTTTGAAGAAAGACAGTGCAGATCGTGGCGAGCGCATCAATGTGCTTGAACGATTACTGGCCGAACAGATAGAGCAGTCCGACGTTGCCGAAAAGTATCTCGCTACCCGAGAGGCTTTGATTCAACAACTGACGGCTTCTGTTGAAGCATTAAATTCAACGAGTCAGCAACAGGCAGAAAAAATCGAGCAGCTTATGTTTGATGGTGTTGTCAGTGCTAATACGAACTCCCAACTCGTTCAGGAAATCGCCGATCAGAAACTATTGATCGAGGATTTGGAAGGCCGTCTTAATGAATTTGAGCGTTCGTGGTATGGAATCCTAAGAAAACGTCTCTCTAAATGAGATGTTATTAATTTTCGCTTGAGAACTTCATGAATATTACAGTCACCAAACCCTTTATGCCTCCGTACGCCGATTATCAGAGCTACCTGGCTGGTATATGGTCTCGCGAGTGGTTAACGAACAACGGCCCTCTCCTGAACGAGCTGGAAATCAAGCTCAAAGAATGCCTGTCGGTTGATAATCTGCTGTTTTTGAGCAACGGCACCGTTGCGCTGCAGATTGCAATCCGCGCCCTTGAGCTCCAGGGCGAGATCATCACCACGCCGTTCAGTTACGTAGCGACCACTTCCAGCATTGTCTGGGAGCACTGCGAGCCTGTGATGGTCGATAT
Organism: Pseudomonas antarctica; assembly: GCF_001647715.1. Taxonomy (NCBI): domain Bacteria; kingdom Pseudomonadati; phylum Pseudomonadota; class Gammaproteobacteria; order Pseudomonadales; family Pseudomonadaceae; genus Pseudomonas; species Pseudomonas antarctica. The sequence continues at coordinate 4,678,312 of NZ_CP015600.1, read as the reverse complement.
CTGCCGGGACACGCTGAACATTGACGTGAACCTGATCGAACAGGCCATCACTGAAAAGACCACTGCCATTCTTGCGACGCATGTCTTTGGCAACCCGTGCGACGTAGAGGCGATTGCAGTTATTGCCAAAAAGCATAACTTGAAAGTGATCTACGATGCGGCGCACGCCTTTGGCACTCAGCACAAGGGCAAATCCCTGCTGGCCTACGGTGACGTATCGACTTGCAGTTTCCACTCCACCAAGCTTTTCCACACGGTGGAAGGCGGTGCAGTGATCAGCCCGCATGCAGATGTGTCGAAGCGCATGGCGATGATGAGAAACTTCGGCCACTCCTCGGCCACCGATTTCGGCGACGTTGGCATCAACGGCAAGAATTCGGAGTTTCACGCGGCGATGGGCTTGTGCAACATCAAGCATGTACCCGACATCCTGAAGGTACGCCGGCAGCTGTGCGAGCGTTATGTACAAAACCTGGAAGGCCTGCCGGTTACCTTCCAGAAAATCCTGCCGAAGACCGAATATAACCACGCGTATTTTCCGGTGATATTCGAGAGCGAAGCAGTGCTATTGAAGCTGATTGATTTTCTCAACCTGAACAGTATCTACCCGCGTCGTTATTTCTATCCGTCGTTGACAAAACTGCCTTATGTACACGGGCAGAGTGCGAGCATCGCAGAAGACATTTCCCACAGAATTCTATGCTTGCCGCTGTATCACTCCCTCTCTCTGGAAGAGGTGGATATGATTTGTCGGCTGGTAAAACAAGACCTGTCGTGACCAGCAGTTTTGTGTAAATAGGGACATTTAAAATGGCTGTAAATACTAGTGAATACGCAGGCGGGGACACGAACGTGAGTGGTACTGGATTCTTTAAACGTGATCATTTCAGTGACGAGGATAAGCTCGGTTTGCTGAATTTTCTCATGCAGGAGTTCGGTCTTCAGCAGCCACTCGTGTTGAAAGGGGCCGACGTTGCATTGTCGGCCCGGTTCATCGCCAAGCAGTATTCGCTGCGCGGGAAAAAAATTGACCTGCTGCTACTGGATTCGATTCCTGCGCAACAGTCCGACGCTGCCGTGGCTAAGCTTTTCAATCTGCTCTCGGGGCGAGGGCTCGTCTGTATCGAATCAAAAGATGTCGCGCCCGCAGTGCTGAAGAGCCTGCACCATGCATTCGAACCGGTACTGATCGTGCCGGGCTTTTCGATCTTCGCCAAACCCGGTGGTGAGTGTTCGATTCGCAGCGCGCGCTATCGAGTTGATCTGTATCTCAGGAAGCTGCACTTCCAGAAAAGTTGCTTGATTAGCAAGGGGCCTGAGCACCTGCCATTGGTGACAGTGGTCGTCCTGACATACAAGCATGAAGCTTACATTGCAGAATGCATCAATTCGGTACTGCGCCAGCAAGGTGCGTTCCGCATGCGCATTATCGTGATTGATGATGTGTCGCCCGATAACACGGCGCAGGTTGTTCGGTCCACGATCGAAAATCAGCAAAACGAGCGTATCTCCATTGAGTTCCATGCGAACACAAAGAACGTTGGCGTTGTAGGGAACCTGGCGACGTCGGTAGAGCTTGCCAAAGGCTGTGACTACCTGACGTTCTGTGAGGGCGACGATTTCTGGACATCAGACACGCGTATTCAACAACATATTGATTTGCTGGCGACGCACCCGGAGTCGGTGATGTCGTTCAACTCGATTGAGCTGTGTGTGTCTGATGGATCTTCGCGCGAGATTTTTTCGGTACATAAAAATCTTGAGCGTGACACGATCACCGGCCTTGAAATGGCCGAACATAACCTCATCGGGAATTTTACTGCGTGTTTCTATCGCGGCCCGTTACTGGACGTTATCCCCGCCGAAATATTCGATATTTACACGGTGGATTGGTTCTTTAATATTTACTGCGCACAGTTTGGCAGTATTGCTCATCTCAAGCAGCCGCTGTCGGTCTACCGTCAACATGTCGGCGGCGAATGGAGTGCGCGTAAAGAGCTGGACAAGGCAACAACCCTGATCGACTTGATCGATCAGTACAACGAATTTATCGATTTCAACTACGACGAAGGCTTTCAGAAGTACAACTTTGAGTTGTATTCCTGGGTAGACGGCAAATACGCCGACAGCTTTGAAAAGCTTGATTTGATTATCGTCGATGACGTGTTCCCTTCGCGTCGAAGTGGTTTCCGTCACGTTGAGTTCACTGCGTACCTGAAAGCGTTCAAGCGTTCGTTGGTGCTGACCACCGGCGCCACGTTGCACGTGCTTGAAACGGCATCGATCAACAGTGTGATTCGCGAATACCAGCACACCTACCCAGAGTTGGGTAACCGGGTCATGCTCAAGAATGAGGCATTCCCGCTGGCCATTGGCAAGCTGCTGTATGTCACCTTCATTTCCAACGCTTACGCGCTGTTGCCGTCTGCTGAAGCATTGAATATTCCGTTCGTCTTCACACTGTATCCAGGTGGCGGCTTTGCCTTGAACAGTATCGAATGTGACAAGAAGCTGAAGCGCATCTTTGATTCTCCTTGCTTCCAGAAAGTCATCGTTACCCAGCAAGTGATTTACAACTACATCACTGAAAAGCACCTGTGCCCGGCTGACAAGATCGAGATGATTTTCGGCGTGGTGATGCCTGAAATGGCCAATGAACGACCACCGCTGAAGAAAAACCGTTGGGGGTTTGGCAAGGATCGTCTGGATGTTTGCTTCATGGCGCATAAATACACGACGTATGGTGAAGACAAAGGTTATGACGTCTTTATCAACGCGGCGAGTATTCTACGCCAGCGCTATGACAACATTTTCTTCCATGTGGTTGGCCCCTACAACAAGTCGGTGATTGATGTCGGTACGTTCAGTGACCGGATCACGTTCCATGGTTCACTGAACCCGGAGGAGTTTGATGACTTCTTCCAGGACATGGACATCATCATGTCGCCGAATATCAGTGGGAAAATCTTCCCTGGCTCGTTTGATGGTTTCCCTACTGCAAGCTGCACTGAAGCTGCACTGCGTGGTACTGCGATTTTCGCGTATGACGAATTCAACTCCGCGCAGGGCCGCTTCACCGACGGCGAAGATATCGTACTGCTCAAGTACGACCTGTGGGATATCGTCAGATTGGTTGAGAAGTACCGTGCCGATCCTGCGGCATTGAAAGCGGTGGGCGAGGCGGGTATTGGCCGTGTTCGAGCGCTTTACAGCCATGAGGCACAGCTTGCGCCACGGATCGAATTGCTGCGTCAGGTCATCAGTAACCCTGTGATTACGTCGGCCAGCGTCGACCCGTTGCCGCTGGTCATGCAAAACGTAGAGCCTGCGAGCGAAAGCGTGAAAGAAGTGGCCTCCCAATCGGTGGCGCCAGGGCCGCGCGGCAGACTGAGTACGTTGCGTAAGTGCTGCCCTGAGCCGATCAAAAAAGTGTATCGCCTTTGGAAGGCTCGCCATGTCTCTTGAGAAAGTGGATACAGTACCGGGCACTGATGACCTGCCATTGGTCAGTGTTGTGGTGCCGTCCTATAACCACGCAAAACATATCAGCAAGGCCATTGACAGTGTATTGGGCCAGGGCTTTTCTAACTTTGAATTGCTGATTTCCGATGACTGCTCGCCGGACACTAGCTGGGAAGTGATTTCCAGCTTCACGGATAAGCGTATTCGGACGTTTCGGCAGGAGAGAAACCTTGGGCCTGTCGGCAACCTGGTATTTCTGATCCAGCAGGCGCGGGGCAAATATGTTGCCCTGCTAAACTCCGATGATGCTTGGTACCCGTCGAAACTCGGTAAGCAAGTAGCAGTCCTCGACGCTCAACCCGAGTTGGGGGCTTGCTTTACGTGGGCGGATTTGGTGGACGGTACGGGGCAGGAAATTTCCGGTCCTGAGGCGATCTGGAATGATGTGTTCAGGCAGCCTAACCGTACGCAAGGCGAATGGTTGAAGCACTTCTTCCTGAAGGGCAACTGCATCTGCCATCCGAGCATGTTGGCGCGTAAGGAAGTGTTTGAGACGCTCGGCTATTACAACCCTGGCCTAAGGCAGTTGCCGGATTTCGATATGTGGATCCGGCTGGTCAAACAGTTTCCGATTCATGTCATTCAAGAGAATCTGGTTGGGCATCTACGAGACGGGAATAATACCAGCGCGGTCTCCCCGGAAAACTCAGCGCGAAACTTGACCGAACTGGTTGAGATATTTGGTTCGTTTTTTGAATCGCTTTCGGATGAGCTCTTCATTGACGGGTTTTCTGAACACTTCCGGCTCAAAGGGGTGCCAGCCACGCAGGCCAGGCTGGAAGCCGAGAAGTTCTTTTTGCTGCTAGACAGTGCTTTCGTACCCGCCTCCGGTAGAGCGGCGGCACTGTCCGTGTTTATCAAGCGGTGTGCGGATCCTGAATTCGAGCGTGTGCTACGCGATGAGTACATGTTTTCGGTTTTTGATTTCTACCGGATAAGCGGCCAAAGCGGGTTCGGGCATTACTTGATGGCCGCCCATTATGCTTCTGTTCCCGCGCCGATCTCGGTGGAAGGGGCGGGTGCGAACACTTCGGTCCAGGGCCGTTTTATCTACTTTTTAAAACGCGTAGTGCGCCGTTTACGCCGAGAGCTGCAGCGTATCAGCGCTTAGGGCCATCAGGTTAAAAGTAGACAGGCAGGCGCGCGCATCAGCGCGCGTCTGTCGAGACAGCGGATAATCTTTCAGAGAGCATTATGAAAACATTTTTTGGTCTTATTGGCGCAGGTGGACACGGCCGGGAAGTGATGCCGATGCTGCGGTCAATGATCAAGGGCACGCCGGCCGAATCGAACTCTGAGTTATTATTCGTCGTAGAAAACCTTGACGCGCCAACGCAGATCAACGGGTATCGCGCGATCAGCCTGCAGGCCTTTTTCGAGCTCGATGGCATCAAGCGATTCAACATCGCAATTGGTGACTCCAAGGCACGGCAGAGGATTGCGGATGTTTGCATGGCCCGTGACATCTCGCCGTTTTCGTTAATCGCCCCCAGCGCGATTTTATTGGACAGTAACGAGATCGGTGAAGGGGTCATGATCTCCGCGCAGACGATCATTACCTCGAATGTAAAAATCGGTCGGTTTTTTCAGGTCAATAACCAATGCAATATTTCCCATGATTGCGTCATCGGTGATTTTGTAACGTTCGGGCCTGGTGTGAAATGTAATGGAAACGTCACGATTGGTGACCATGCATACATCGGCGCTGGCGCTCTGATCAAGCAAGGCAGGCACGGGGCTCCGTTAAAGATCGGTGCGGGAGCGGTGGTTGGCATGGGCGCGGTGGTTGTCAAAGATGTTGAGCCCTACACCACGGTAGTGGGCAACCCTGCCAGGCTGTTGGTGAAGTAATGTCCGACGCGAGCTCGCGCTTCGACTTATCGGTGCTGTTGGTTACCTATAATCATGAGCTGTATATACAGCGTGCCTTGGACTCGCTTTTCAGTCAGGACTTCTGTGGCTCTGTCGAGCTGGTTGTTGCTGACGATGCCTCCTCGGATACCACGCTAAAATGTATCCAGCGTTATGAAGGTACAGACGCCCGGTTTACTTTTAAGTACCTCTCGCAGTCGGCGAACTTGGGGATTACCCGGAACTATCAACGCGGTTTTGCCGCCTGTTCCGGCGACTATGTCGCGGTGCTCGAAGGTGATGATTACTGGAGCAGTCCCTATAAACTCACGCGCCAGGTCACGTTTCTCGATGAACATTGGGAATGCAACCTTTGCTCTGTCAACTACTTCGTTTTTAATGAAAATGATGCCAGCGTTGTCAGCCGGGTCGAGCGCGGTGACGGCTATCGGCTGTTAACCGCGCGCGAACTGATTGCCGATAATCTGGTGGGTAACTTCTCCACCTGCCTTTATAGGGCGTCAGCGTTGCAAGCGCTGCCGGCCGAATTGTTCGAACTCAAGTCTTATGATTGGATCGTCAATATCTGCGTGGCGAGAAACAGCCTGATCGGCTTTCTCGAAGAGCCAATGTCGGTTTATCGCGTGCATTCGGGAGGCGCCTGGTCTCACGTTGCCCATACCGGGCAATTGGAACTGCAGCTCAGCTTGATTCCCGCGTATGACCAGCTCACGAATCAACTGTTTCATGCCAGCTTCATGAAGCTGGAACGCCGCTTGCGCCGAGCGATAGTGCTCTCGCGTCGCGGCCCATCGTTAGGCAGAGTTGCGGCATGGAGTGCGGCCAACATTGAGCAGTTCATACCGCCCGTAGTGCTCATGGTTTTCGACGCGCTGATGCCTCCGGTTATTAAAAAGATATTCCTGAGGATCATCCGCCGTGGAGAGGGGTTATGAGCAGCCCCTTGATCAGCGTGATAATGGCGACCTTCAACCATGCGAGTTACGTCAAGGAAGCCATCGCCAGCGTATTGAAGCAGCGCGGCGTTGAACTGGAGTTTTTGATCGCAGACGACGGTTCCACTGACGGTACTCGGGAGGTCGTTGAGTCGATTGTCGACCCCAGGATCCGTTTTTTCCCCCATCAGGAAAACCGTGGTGCCTGCGCGGTTACCAACGAGTTGATCGCGCGTTCAAAGGGGCAGTTTATTGCGCTGATCAACTCGGATGATTATTGGTGTGACGACGACAAGCTGGCTTATCAACTGCAGATATTGCTTGAGAATCCCCAGTTAGGGGCGACCTTCGGTCGAGCCCGTTTCATTGATAAGCACGGCGACGTCATCAGCAAGAATCGGTTGACCTATGGTGCGGTGTTCGACCAGCAGAATCGGTCGCAAGGTGAGTGGTTGCGCTTTTTTTTCGAGCAGGGCAACTGTATTTGTCACCCAACGGTGCTCATCCGGCGTGAATGTTATGATGAGGTCGGTGTCTACGATAATAACCTTCGACAGCTGCCTGACTTTGATATGTGGGTTCGACTGGTAAAAAAATTCCAGATTCATATCTCTGAGCGTGAACTGATCAGCTTCCGCGTGTTGCCGGGGCAAAGCGCCAGTAGCCATACGGTGGCTAACGCTGTGCGCACGATGAATGAGCATTACTTGATTGCCACTTCTTTCTTTCGGAACGTCGGGGCTCAAGCACTCAAGGATGGCTTTTCTGACCTACTGAGATATCCTGATGTCCCTGGTGACATGCATCTTGATATCGAGAAAGCGCTGCTTTTTTTCGTGCCGAACAGAGCCTTGGGCAAGGCATATGAGATGGTAGGTATTCTCGAGCTCAATCGGCTTCTCAGCCTGGATGGGCATCGAGAAGTGCTGGCAAGGGACTACAAGATTGATGCCGGTTGGTATCATCGCAAGATGCAGGATGTTGACGTGCTGCGCCCGAAAATTTTGGCAGTGATTGGCAATAAAATCGCGGGGTTGAAAAGTCTGTATGTGAAGCTTTTCAACTCTTAACTGGTTTGAAAATAGAAATTTAAAAAGGAAGATTTATGCGTTCTCTCTATCTACCCGCTGTTGCTCTCCTAGGTCTTCTTGCTGGCTGTGATGCAGACAAGATGAAAGATGTTGCGTCGAATAACTCATGCTCGCTGGACAGCCCTGCGACGGGCACCCAAGTACTGTCCAACGTTCCGTTCGAGCCGTGGGGCTGGGCGTATAACGTTGTGGCGGGCACTGTCCCTAAAGACGTGACTCTGCAAATTATCAACGCTAAAAACGATGTTGTCCTGACGACGCCGGCAACCCGTGCTCCTCGTCCAGACGTTGCCAAAGCGTTCGACAAGCCTGACCTGGCGAACTCTGGTTTTATCGCCAAGCTCGACATCAGCAAGCTGGAAGCGGGTACCTACTCGATCAAAGTCATCCAGCAGGAAGGCAACTTCCGTTACAACTGCACCTCCCCATCCAAGTTCAAAATTGCGGCTAAATAAGCTCGGTTTGAAAGTGGATTGAGCTGCAGACACAAGCGGGCATTGAGCTGCTTGTGAGCCTTCGTCGTTAATGATGTCTGCATTAGTGACCGGGAAAAACACCTACCCTGTGACCCGCAAGGTAGGTGTTGTCCACGTTGTACCACGTTGGTTATTTGATAATGTCCAGCAGGCGTGTGAGTGCCTGTTCAAGGTCGGTGTGCGCCGTATCGATTTCAAGGTGCGCTTCGATGGGCGCTTCATAAGGGCTGCCCACGCCAGACAGGTTCGGCAATTGCCCGGCCCTGGCCTTTTTATACAGGCCCTTCACATCCCGCTCCTCACACACTTCAAGTGTTGTACTCACATACACCTCGACAAACCGATCCGCCCCAATCAGTTCCTTCGCCATTTCGCGCTCTCTTCTGAACGGTGAGATAAACGCCGTCAAGACGATCAGCCCTGCGTCCATCATCAGTTTGGCCACTTCAGCAATACGCCGGATGTTTTCCACGCGGTCGGCGTCAGTGAAGCCCAAGTCTCTGTTTAAACCTTGGCGCACGTTATCGCCGTCCAGAATATAGGTCCGATAGCCTTTGGCGTGCAGTTCCAGTTCCAGCGCGTTGGCCAGCGTTGACTTGCCCGACCCTGACAGCCCGGTAAACCAGATGACTTTGCCTTTGTGGCCATTAAGCTTTTCGCGGTCTTCCCGGGCAATCGAGAGCGCTTGCCTGTGCACATTTTGCGCCCGTCGCAAGCTGTGATTGATCATGCCCGCCGCGACGGTGGCGTGGGTGACGCGGTCGACCAGGATAAAGCTGCCCAGTGTTTTGGACTGTTGATAGCTATCGAATACCAAGGGCTTGCTGGTCGCGAGGGTGCACACGCTGATGTCGTTCAGCGAAAGGTGTCTGCTGGCGTCACGGGCAAGGGTGTTGGTGTCGATGCGGTATTTTATGTTGGTGATGGAGGCGGACGCCCATTGTGTCGCCAGCTTGATGTCATAACTGCGCCCGTTCAGGCCCGCGTCTTCGTTCATCCAGATCAGCACCGCTTCAAACTGGTCGCTCACCTCCAGCGGGCTTTGGCTCAGGGAGAGAGTGTCGCCGCGCGAGACGTCGATTTCCTTGTTCAACTTCAGGGTAATGGCATCTCCGCCTGCGGCGGACTGTACCGAGCCATCCATGCCGATAATGTCGGTGACCGCCGCTGTTTGCCCAGAAAGGCTTGCGCGAATCTCGTCACCCACGCGTACCTGCCCTTCGGCGACATACCCGCTGAACCCTCGGAACGAGGCATCCGGTCGATTGACCCCTTGCACGGGGAATACCAGGCGCTTGGATTCAGAGGAAGGGATCTCCAGCGTTTCCAGGCAGCCCATCAAGGTGGGGCCGCTGTACCACGGTGTGTTGGTAGAGCGTTGCGTGATGTTGTCACCCTTCAGCGCGCTGAGTGGGATCGCAATGATCTTGTCGAAGCCCAGGCTTTGCGAGAACTGGCGGAACTCATCGGTGATTTGGCGGAAAACCGTCTCGTCGAACCCGATCAAGTCCATTTTGTTCACGGCCACGACAACTTGGCGAATGCCCATCAGCGACGCCAGGTACGCATGCCGACGTGTTTGTGTCAGCACGCCCTGGCGGGCGTCGATCAGAATCACGGCCACATCGGCGGTTGACGCGCCTGTCACCATGTTGCGCGTGTACTGCTCATGGCCAGGGGTGTCGGCGACGATGAATTTGCGTTTGGTGGTGGAGAAGTAGCGGTAGGCAACATCAATGGTGATGCCTTGCTCACGTTCTGCGGACAGGCCATCGACGAGTAGCGCAAAGTCGAGATCCTTGCCCTGGGTGCCATGTTTTTTCGAGTCGATTTGCAAAGCCGTCAACTGGTCGTCGGTCAGTTGCTGTGCATCCCACAGCAAGCGTCCGATCAGTGTGCTTTTGCCATCGTCCACGCTGCCGCAGGTGATGAAGCGCAGCAGGTCCTGGTCACGCTGTTGCGCGAGATAGTCTTCGATCGTTGGATCGGTAGAGGGCGCAAGTGATTCGAGTGCCATTAGAAATAGCCCTCCTTTTTCTTCTTTTCCATACTCGACGCGCAGTCGCTGTCAATCGCTCGGCCTTGGCGTTCCGAGCGAGTGGACCCAGCCAGCTCCAGCAATACATCGGCAGCGGTGAGGGCGTTCGACTCCACCGCGCCGGTGAGTGGGTAGCAACCCAGGGTACGAAAACGGACGTTGCGCGCTTCAATTTTTTCGTCCGGCAGCAACTTCATGCGTGAATCATCCACCATGAGTGCCACGCCGTTACGGATGACGACAGGCCGTTGTTTTGCAAAATACAGAGGTACCAATGGGATGTTTTCCTGGTGGATATATTGCCAGATGTCGAGTTCTGTCCAGTTGGACAACGGAAATACGCGAATGCTCTCGCCAGGGTTTTTATGTGTGTTGTAGAGGTTCCACACCTCTGGCCGCTGGTTTTTTGGATCCCATTGATGGCTTTGGCTGCGGAACGAAAAAATGCGCTCCTTGGCGCGGGATTTTTCTTCGTCGCGGCGGGCGCCACCGAATACCAGGTCAAACTTGTATTTATCCAGGGCTTGCTTCAAGCCTTCGGTTTTGGTCAGGTCAGTGTGCAGCGCAGAACCATGGTCGAAGGGATTAATGTCTTTGCTGACCGCATCAGGGTTGATATGCACGAGCAGGTCCATACCGCTCTCACGCGCCATGTAGTCGCGGAACAGGTACATTTCCTGAAACTTCCAGCGTGTGTCGACATGCAGCAATGGAAAGGGCGGCAGCGATGGGTAAAAGGCCTTGCGGGCAAGGTGCAGCATGACCGCACTGTCTTTACCCATGGAATACAGCATGGCCGGGTTCTCGGACTCGGCCACGGCTTCGCGGATGATTTGCACGCTCTCCGATTCAAGCCGTTTGAGATGAGGCGCAAGGGGGCTTGTACGCGCCCGTGACGCGTTGAACGTGCTTTCGTCCAATACCGGCGCATAGCTCAGCAGTCCGAACTCTACGTTGGCGGGTGCGTCGGTGTGCCTGCACACAGCGGTGAGGCGCCCGCTTGGAAAAATAACGATGAATTTGGCGATATGTGTTTGCAAACGTTGCAGGGCGATGGTCAGCGCCTGCGCATCGAGCGGTTCGGCGCCGAGAGGCAGCCAGTAGCGTGCGCCTCGGGCGTCGTTGGCGTGCAAAAAGTCTTGCCCGTCCGCGGTGCGGAACACTTGCGCGAATATCACCAGCCTGCGCTTGGCGCGGGCCCTTTCAATGTCCCAGGTCAGGACCGCGTGAGTGGGTGGGCGCCCCAACTCATCCTCCAGGTTTTGCACCGTCAGCTCGGCGGGCAGCAGGCCAAGTTCGTGCAGTCTTCGTTCGGCCGTGCGCTTGGTGTCGGCTTGTTCGAGTGCGTGAAGGTGCTGGTAGGCTGAGTGCGTATCCCAAACAATGGGCGCATCCAATCCGAAAAAGTCTGGGTTGGGCATTATGACCTTTGTCGCATTTTGCGAATTAATCTATCGATATTCGTAAATTACATTATTTTTATTGGGTCGTTGCTTGTTTTTTGTTTTTTATGCAAATCGCGACGCGTTTCGTGGCGCGGTGTTGGCCCGCCATTGGGTTCGCGTCGGCCTTGGCTAAACGTTAAATGTCCATGCAGGCCCACCTTGCCGTGGTTGCGGCTCTATACTGTCGTCTTACTGAATCGGGGCGGTGGGGCAGGTTGCTCGCGAATTAATCGTCTGGACGGATGAACCCGTCATCAATATCCAGTCCGGCTCTTACCGCGAATGGATCGAGAAGAACTATTCCGAGCGTTTGGCATGAAGATTCTATTGCTGGGTAAAAATGGCCAGGTGGGCTGGGAGCTCCAACGGAGTATGGCGCCCTTGGGCCAAGTGCTTGCGCTCGACTCGAAAAGCCAGGACTACTGCGGCGACCTGAACGATCTGCAGGGCTTGGCCGCGACTGTGCAGCGGTTTGCGCCTGACGTCATCGTCAACGCCGCCGCTTACACCGCCGTCGACAAAGCCGAAAGCGAGCCCGCCCAGGCCCTGCGTGTCAACGCAGAAGCCCCGGCGGTACTGGCGGCCGAAGCGCTCAAGCTGAATGCCTTGCTGGTGCACTATTCCACCGACTACGTGTTCGCCGGCACCGGCGACACACCCTGGCTGGAAAGCGACCCGGTCGGCCCGCTGAGCGTCTACGGTACGACCAAGTTGCAGGGCGAGCAGGCCATCCAGGCCAGCGGTTGTGCGCACCTGATCTTTCGCACCAGTTGGGTCTACGCAGCACGCGGTAACAACTTCGCCAAGACCATGCTGCGCCTGGCCATCGAGCGTGACAGCCTGAACGTGATTGACGACCAGTTCGGTACGCCCACCGGGGCGGACCTGCTGGCCGACGTCACCGCTCACGCGATCCGCACCCTGGGCTCAAACCCGCAGTTGAGCGGGGTGTATCACCTCGCGGCTGCGGGCGAGACCACCTGGCATCGTTATGCCCGCTTTGTGCTCGAACAGGCGCAAGCGGCGGGTGTGCAGCTCAAGGTCGAACCGGTCAACGTGGGCGCGATCACCACCGCGGCCTACCCGACGCCGGCCAAGCGCCCTGGCAACTCCCGACTCAACACTCAAAAACTGCAGAATGCCTTCTCACTGCGCCTGCCTGAATGGCAGGACGGCGTGGCACGGATGCTTAAAGAAATTCTAGAGAAATGAACATGCTTAAACGTAAAGGAATCATTTTGGCCGGTGGTTCGGGCACACGCCTGCACCCTGCAACCTTGGCTATCTCCAAGCAATTGCTGCCGGTTTACGACAAGCCAATGATCTACTACCCGCTGACCACGCTGATGCTGGCGGGTATTCGCGACATCCTGATCATTTCCACGCCGCAGGACACCCCGCGCTTCGAACAGCTGCTGGGTGACGGCAGCAACTGGGGCTTGAATCTTTCCTACGCCGTACAGGCCTCCCCGGATGGCCTGGCCCAGGCCTTCATCATCGGTGAAGACTTTATCGGCAACGATCTGTCGGCGCTGGTGTTGGGTGACAACATCTACCACGGCCATGATTTCAACGAGCTGCTCAAAAGCGCAACGCAGCGTCAGGACGGCGCCAGTGTGTTCGCCTACCACGTGAACGATCCTGAGCGTTATGGCGTGGTCGAGTTCGATGCCCAGGGCAAGGCGATCAGCCTGGAAGAAAAGCCGCTCAAACCTAAGTCGAACTACGCCGTTACCGGTCTGTATTTCTACGACCAGGACGTGGTTGAAATCGCCAAGAGCATCAAGCCGTCGCCGCGTGGCGAGCTGGAAATCACCGACCTCAACCGCATCTACATGGAACGCGGCAAGCTGTCGGTCGAGATCATGGGCCGCGGCTACGCATGGCTGGACACCGGCACTCACGATTCCTTGCTCGAAGCCAGCAGCTTCATTGCCACGCTTGAGCACCGCCAGGGCCTTAAAGTGGCCTGCCCTGAAGAGATCGCCTTCCGTCAGAACTGGATCGATGCAGAGCAGCTGGAGCGCCTGGCCGCACCGCTGCTCAAAAACGGTTACGGCCAATACCTCAAGCGTGTGTTGCTTGAGAAGATTTTTTGAGGGGCCTGTCGTGAAGAATCAAGCCGACCTGGAGACCAGAATGAGCAGCACCAAGAATTTTTTCGTCCACAGCCATGCGCTGTGCGAGTCCGAAAATATCGGTAAAGACACGCGTGTCTGGGCCTTCGCGCACATCCTGCCGGGGGCCACGTTAGGCAGTGAGTGCAACGTGTGCGACAACGTTTTCATCGAAAACGATGTGATCATAGGCGACCGCGTAACACTCAAGTGCGGCGTGCAAGTGTGGGATGGCATCACCCTTGAAGACGACGTTTTTATTGGGCCGAATGCAACCTTCACCAATGACCTGTTTCCGCGCAGTAAGGTCTATCCGCAGACCTTTGCCCGCACGATCGTTAGAAAAGGCGCGTCGCTGGGTGCCAACTGCACCATCCTTCCAGGTCTGACGATTGGCACCAATGCAATGATTGGTGCCGGCGCCGTCGTCACACGGTCTATTCCGCCTAACGCAATCGTTGTCGGTAACCCTGCCAAAATCATTGGCTATGTTGATGCTAAACCCGTCGATGCAACACAGGATGGGGCTGAAAAAGTCGCCGGCACGCCAGGGGCGGCCGCAACCTCTGTCAACGGCGTCACGTTGCACACCATGACGGAGGTCGCCGACATTCGCGGCAGTCTGTCTGCGGGCGAGTTCGAGCGAACAGTACCGTTCAAGTCAGAGCGTTACTTCCTGGTCTATGACGTGCCTACTGCAGAAACACGCGGCGAACATGCTCATCGGGTCTGCCATCAGTTCCTGGTGGCGGTGAAAGGTTCGGTGCACGTGGTTGCCGATGATGGCAAGAACCGCGAAGAGTTCGTGCTGGATCGGCCGAACAAGGGCGTCTATTTACCGCCGATGACCTGGGGTATTCAGTACCGCTATTCCCAGGACGCGGTACTGATGGTGTTCGCTTCGCACCACTATGATGCTGCCGATTACATTCGCAATTACGACGAGTTCAAAACGCTGATTACTGGGGCTTGATGGCCGCAGCTGCGTGCGATCCAGCCATTGCTGCCAGTGAGTTACGCCGCTGACGTTGCCAACGCAATCAGCGGCGTTCGCCGACCAATAGTTTCCCCGGCCGCAACACCAGCCACAGTGCCCCCGCAATCAACACCCCGCCATACAAGTGCGCCATCGACAACGGCTCATCCAATAACAACGCCCCCCACAACACCCCGAATGGCGGAATCATGAAAGTCACCGTCATCGACTTGACCGGCCCAATGGATGACAGCAAGCGGAAGTACAGGATGTAGGCAAACGCCGTGCACACCAGTCCCAACCCCAGCAGTGACGCCCACACCTGCCAGCCACCCCAACTTGCTGGAGGGTGGGTGATGGCGCTGTAGGCAAAGAACGGCAGCAAAAACAGGGTAGCGCCCAGCATGCTGCCCAACGCCGCGAGTCGGCTGTCCAGGCCGCCACGTTGATCGAGCCAGCGCCGTGCGAGGAAGCCGGCAAAGCCATAGCAGGTAGTGGCCAACAGGCAGGCCAATGCGCCCATCAATAATTCCAGATCAAACGCCACCGGCCCCGCGCGCGTCAGCACGCCTACGCCAAACAAGCCCAGGCTGACCCCGGCGATTTTCGACGGCGTCAGGCGTTCATTGAAGAACAACCCGCCAATCAACACACCCATCAACGGCGTGGTGGCATTGAAGATCGCCGAATAACCCGCCGGCAACACTTGGGCCGCCACCGAGTACATGGTCGCGGGAATCCCGGAGTTGATCACCCCCAGCAGCAGGACGGTCTTGAATTTGCCCTGGAAGTCCCAGTTCACGCGCATCAACGTGAGGATCACCAGCAAGCCCGCCGCTGCAATCGAGACGCGAAAAAACGCCGTCGGCACCGTGCCGATTTCCGGCGCGATGATGCGCATGAACAGGAAGCTCGCGCCCCAAATGGCAGCCAGCCCCAACAGGTACAGGGTGTCGACAGGTCTCACGGAACACTCCTACATCAATAAGGCGGCGAGTGTTGCCTAGAGGCCTGCCTGACACAATCGCTAATTACAGGGCAAACCGCGTGACCAGGCCATTGAGGTCCACTGCCAGGCGTGACAGCTCCTGGCTGGCCGCCGAGGTCTGGGTGGCACCGGCGGCGGTCTGGGTGGACAGGTCGCGAATGTTCACCAGGCTGCGGTCGACGTCACGGGCGACCAGCGCTTGTTGTTCGGCGGCGCTGGCAATGACCAGGTTGCGTTCGCTGATCTGCGAAATGGCGGCGGTGATTTTTTCCAGGGCGCTGCCGGCGCTATTGGCCCGTTGCAGGGTCTGGCCGGCGTGTTCAGCGCTGCTGTTGAGCGCGTCGACGGTGCCCTGGGTGCCTTGCTGGATGCCGTTGATCATCTGCTCGATTTCTTCGGTGGAATCCTGTGTGCGTTGCGCCAGTGACCGCACCTCGTCGGCGACCACCGCAAAACCACGCCCGGCTTCGC
Organism: Pseudomonas antarctica; assembly: GCF_001647715.1. Lineage (NCBI taxonomy): Bacteria > Pseudomonadati > Pseudomonadota > Gammaproteobacteria > Pseudomonadales > Pseudomonadaceae > Pseudomonas > Pseudomonas antarctica. Next base: position 4,662,381 of record NZ_CP015600.1, on the reverse strand, counting down.
CTGCGCGAGCAGCTTCGATGGCGGCGTTGAGCGCCAGCAGGTTGGTTTGCCCGGCGATACCGCGGATCACTTCCAGCACTTTGCTGATGTCCTGGGCCTGGACCGCCAGGCCCTCGGCCTTGTTCGACGCGCCGAGCACTTCGTCCACCAGGTTCTGGATCGCGCTGATGGTTTCGCTGATCTGGTAGTGGCCGTGCTTGCTGTCTTCGTCCGACGCCTTGGACGCCTCGGCGCTGGACACCGCATTGTTCGCCACTTCATCCACGGCTGCGCTCATCTCGTTGACGGCGGTCGCGGCCTGTTCGATTTCATCGTTCTGCGCTTGCAGGCCACGGGTGCTCTGTTCCATCACCGAGCTCATCTCTTCGGCGGCAGAGGCCAGTTGCTGCGCCGACTCGCTGATACCGCGAATGGTGGTTTTAAGCTGGTCCTGCATGGTGGCCAGGGCCGTCAGCAATTGCGCCGGCTCGTCGCTGCCCTTCACTACAATCGGCCGGCTCAGGTCGCCACCGGCAATGGTGCGCGCCACAGCCAGCGCCTGGCCGAGCGGTGCCGTGATGCTGCGGGTCAGTAGCCAGGCCAGTAATAAGGTCGCAATCAATGCGCACACGATGATCAGGCCAACCACCCATTGCGCGCTGGCGTACATCTGCGCTGCCGAGTCGGCCGCGGCTTCCACGCCTTTCTGGTTGAAAGTGATCATGTCCTCCAGGCTTTTATTGAGGACGGTGCCCTGGGGACCGAGGCGGGTGGTGAGCAGGTCAATGGCGTCTTGCTGCTGGTCCTTGTCGACCTGTTCAACCATCTGGCTGACGATGCTGTTGTAGGTGTTCACGTTAACGTTGAGCTGCTTGAGCATCGCCCGTTCTTCATCACCGCTGAGCAGGCTTTCGTGGTGTTCAAGCAGGGTTTTGAGTTCGTTGCGTTGGCTGGCGATCAGGCTTTTGCTGTTGTCGCGGATCCGGGACTCGTCGGTAGTCGCCATGCGCATGGATTCCAGGCGGATGCTGGCAATGCAGGCAGCAGCGTCGTGGATATTCTCGATGCTCGGCATCCACGACTCTTCGATGATCAGCGCGCTTTCACGCAGCTTGGCCATCTGGCCCAGGCCAAACAGACCGACAATCACCAGCATGCTGGCCAAAACCCCGAAACTCAGACTGGCGCGCAGACCGATTCGCATATTCCTCAATGACATCTTGGTGCTCCTTAGGCGATTAGAATCTGTTCCCGGATCGGTCTTCTGACCTTGTTAGGGTGGGAGAGGGCGCGCTATATATCAAAGTGCCATCAAGGTGGTAATCAGGGTTTCCCTTACGGTGTATCAAAGCGGTTACAGGTGTTGTGAATCTGTGACAGCACAGGTTTTTTCCAGCGCCAGCGCCAAGCCACGCGGTTATGGGTCTACAGCGGTGTGCCAGGGGACTTTTCGGTGTATTTACTGACCGCTTGGTCGAGTTGTGAAATTTGAAAATAAATGTACAAGTCACGCGAAGGTGTACAGATACTCCCTGAAAATCATCCTTCTCCGGCCTCGTTTCACTGGCTAAGCTCAGGGCTTCCAGATGCCCGTTCGAGGTTTCCCGCATGTCGCAATCCGCCCTCGCCATCGCCCGCATGATCCTCGATGGCTTCGACGATTACCGTGAGCACTTTCGCCAGATCACCGACGGCGCCCGCGAACGTTTCGAAAAGGCCCAGTGGCAGCAGGGGCAGGCGGCTTCGGCGGCGCGTATCAACTTGTATGAAGACAAGGTGGCTGAAGTGACGGCGCGCCTGCGGGCCGGCTTCGACGAGGCTGCCTTGCTGGAGATCGACACATGGCCCCTGGTCAAGAGCGCGTATATCGGCCTGATCGACCTGCGCTTTGACGATGAGTTGTCCGAGACCTGGTACAACTCGATCTTCTGCGGCCTGTTCAGCCATGACCTGATCAGTGATGGCTGCATGTTCATCCACACCACACGGCCCAGCCTGCGCCGTGCGCGTGCGGCGCAGACCCGGACCTATAAACCGACGGGCGACCTGGCGTTGACGCTGGCGCAGATCTTCGCCGATTACCGTTTCAGCGAACCCTATGCGGACCTGGCGGCCGACTTGCGCCGGCTCGAAGCCCAACTGCGCGAGAACCTGCCGGACTGGGTATGCAAAGACCCGGACCTCAACGTCGAGCTGTTTTCCTCGGTGCTCTACCGTAATAAAGGCGCCTACCTCGTAGGGCGCATCTATACCCGCGACGAACAATGGCCGCTGGTTATTCCCCTGCTGCACCGCGAAGGGCGCGGCATCCAGATCGACGCGCTGATCACGGACGAAGCCGATGTGTCGATCATCTTCTCTTTCACCCGTTCCTATTTCATGGTCGACGTGCCGGTGCCGGCGGAATTCATCGGCTTTCTCAAGCGCATCCTGCCCGGCAAGCACATCGCCGAGTTGTACACCTCCATCGGGTTCTACAAGCATGGCAAGTCGGAGTTCTACCGCGCGCTGATCAACCACCTGGCCACCACCGATGATCAATTCATCATGGCACCCGGCGTGCGCGGCATGGTCATGAGTGTGTTTACGCTGCCGGGCTTCAACACCGTGTTCAAGATCATCAAGGACCGTTTTTCACCGTCGAAAAACGTCAATCGCGCCACGGTGATCGAGAAGTATCGCCTGGTAAAAAGCGTCGACCGGGTTGGGCGTATGGCCGACACCCAGGAGTTCGCCGACTTCCGTTTCCCCCTGAGCAAGTTCGAGCCCGAGTGCCTGGCCGAGCTGCTTGAAGTCGCTGCCGGTACGGTGGAAGTGGAGCGCGACAGCGTGCTCATCCGCCACTGCTGGACCGAACGGCGCATGACCCCGCTCAACCTTTACCTCGACAACGCCAACGCCGCCCAGGTGCGCGAAGCCCTTGAGGACTATGGCCTGGCCATCAAGCAACTGGCGGCGGCGAACATATTCCCCGGCGACATGCTGCTGAAGAACTTCGGCGTTACCCGACACGGTCGCGTGGTGTTCTACGACTACGACGAAATCTGCTTCCTCACCGAGGCCAACTTTCGGCATATCCCCGCACCGCGTACCCCCGAGGATGAAATGGCCTCGGAGCCCTGGTACTCCATCGGCCCACTGGACGTGTTCCCCGAGGAATTCCCGCCCTTTCTGTTTGCCGACGCCGGCCAGCGCAAGCTGTTCAATGAGCTGCATGGCGAGTTGTACAACGCCGATTATTGGAAAGGCCTGCAGGAGGCGATTCGCGCCGGCAAGGTCATCGACGTGTTCCCGTACCGCAGAAAAGAGCAGCTGTAAGCCTCAAGCGGCAAGCCACAAGTAAGCGGTTTTGCTTCTACTTGCCGCTTGAAGCTTGACGCTAATAGCTGCTTTTCTGCCACACTTGCCGGCCGTGCATAAATAGACGACCTGCAAAGTACCTGATGACTGACCAAGCGCCCGCTATCGACCAACTGCTGAAAAACCTCGATCACGCCATGCTCGCCGACCGCCACCGCTTGCGGCGCCAGTTGCTCGAGCTGCGCAAGAAACCCGATGAGGAGAAGCTGGCGCAATGGGTTACGCGCATGCAGGCGTCCTGCGCCCAGGTGACGGCGCGGCGTGCCAGCCTGCCGGTGATTCGTTATGACGACAGCCTGCCGATTGCCGCCAAGCGCGACGAGATCAAAGAGGCACTCCTCAAGCATCAGGTGCTCATTATTGCGGGCGAAACCGGCTCGGGTAAGACCACCCAGTTGCCGAAGATCTGCCTGGAAATCGGTCGGGGCCAGTACGGTTTAATCGGCCATACCCAGCCGCGCCGAATTGCGGCGCGCAGCGTCGCCAGCCGTGTCGCTGAAGAACTGGCGACGCCGCTGGGCGCGCTGGTTGGCTATCAGGTGCGCTTCGAAGACCAGAGTGACTCCAACACCCTGATCAAGCTGATGACCGACGGTATTTTGCTGGCCGAAACCCAGAACGACCGCTACCTGGAACGCTACGACACGATCATCGTCGACGAAGCCCACGAGCGCAGCCTGAACATCGACTTCCTGCTCGGCTACCTGAAAACCCTGCTGCCGCGTCGTCCGGACCTCAAAGTCATCATCACCTCGGCGACCATCGACCTGGAGCGCTTTTCCAAGCACTTCGACGATGCGCCGATTGTCGAAGTCTCGGGCCGCACTTTCCCGGTGGACACCTGGTATCGCCCGCTGACCCTGGAGCAGGACGAGGAGGGCAACCGTGTCGAGGACGATTTGACCGTTGACCAGGCAATCCTCGCCACCCTTGATGAAATTGCCGCCTATGAGCGCAGCGAACGGCGCAGCCCCGGTGATGTGTTGGTGTTTTTGCCGGGTGAGCGCGAGATTCGCGACGCCGCCGACATGCTGCGCAAGGCCCAGCTCAAACACACCGAAATTCTGCCGCTGTATGCGCGGCTGTCACCGGCCGAACAGCAGCGTATTTTCCAGTCCCACCCGGGTCGGCGTGTAGTGCTGGCGACCAACGTGGCGGAAACCTCGCTGACCGTGCCGGGCATTCGTTATGTGATCGACAGCGGCACCGCGCGTATCAGTCGCTACAGCTATCGCGCCAAAGTGCAGCGCCTGCCGATCGAAGCGATTTCCCAGGCCAGCGCCAACCAGCGTAAAGGCCGGTGTGGCCGTGTAGAGCCGGGCATCTGCATCCGCTTGTACAGCGAAGAGGATTTTATTGGGCGCCCGGAATTTACCGACCCGGAAATTTTGCGTACCAACCTTGCTGCCGTCATCCTGCAGATGCTGCACCTGCGCCTCGGCGAAATCACCGACTTCCCGTTTATCGAGCCGCCGGATGGCAAGGCCATCAGCGACGGTTTCAACCTGCTGCAAGAACTCTCGGCGGTAGACCGTAACAGCCAACTGACGCCGCTGGGTCGCCAATTGGCGCGTCTGCCGGTGGACCCGCGTATGGGGCGCATGTTGCTCGAAGCTGCCAAGCTCGGCAGCTTGCAGGAGGTGTTGATTGTCGCCAGTGCGATGTCGATCCAGGACCCGCGCGAGCGCCCGCCCGAGCGTCAGCAAGCTGCCGATCAGGCCCACGCACAGTGGAAGGATGTGGATTCCGACTTCGCCGGTTTGGTTAACCTGTGGCGTGGTTTTGAAGAACAGCGCCAGGCACTCACCGCCAGCCCGTTGCGTAACTGGTGCCGCAAGAACTTCCTGAATTACCTGCGGCTGCGCGAGTGGCGCGATTCTCATCGCCAGCTCAGCCTGATTTGCCGCGATATGCAGCTGACCGTTAACAAAGAGCCGGCGGACTTTGCGAAACTGCACAAAGCCGTGCTGTCCGGTCTGTTGAGCCAAATTGGCCAGAAGACCGAAGACGGCGATTACCTCGGCGCGCGTCAGCGGCGCTTCTGGATTCACCCGTCCTCGGGCATCGGCAAAAAACGCCCGCAATGGCTGATGACCGCTGAACTGGTGGAAACCACCAAGCTGTATGCGCGCATGGTGGCGAAAATTGATGCGGACTGGATCGAGCCCCTGGCCGGGCACCTGATCAAGAAAAACCACTTCGAACCGCACTGGGAGAAGAAGCGCGGCCAGGTCGTGGCGTTTGAGCAGATCACCCTGTTCGGGTTGATTGTGGTCGGGCGGCGGCCGGTGCATTACGGGCCGATTGACCCGGTGGTGTCGCGCGAGCTGTTTATCCGCGAAGGTCTGGTGCGGGGCGAGATTCAATCCCGGGCCAAGTGCCTGACGGCGAACCAGCAACTGCTGGAGCAGCTTGATGAACTGGAGGCCAAGGCGCGGCGTCGCGACATTCTGGCGGACGAAGAAACCCTCTACGCCTTCTACGACGCGCGGCTGCCGGCGGAGATCCACCAGACGGCCACCTTCGACAGCTGGTACAAGGTCAACAGTCAGAAAGACCCGCAATTGCTGATCATGCGCGAGGAAGACGTGCTGGCCCGCGAGGCCAGTGAAGTCACCGCCGCGCATTACCCGGACACCCTTCACCTGGGCGACTTGGCCCTGGCCCTGAGCTATCACTTTGAACCCAACCACCCGCGCGACGGTGTGACCCTGCGCGTGCCGGCGCCGCTGCTGCCGGCGCTGCCGCCGGAGCGCCTGGACTGGCTGGTGCCGGGGGTGATCGAAGCCAAGTGCATCGCGCTGGTGCGCAACTTGCCCAAGGCGCTGCGCAAAAACTTTGTGCCAGTGCCGGATTTCGTCAAGGCGGCGCTGCAACGTATCGAATTTGGCCAGGGTTCACTGCCCCAGGCGCTCGGGCGCGAATTGCTGCGCATGACGGGCGCACGGGTCAGCGATGAAGCCTGGGCCGAAGCGGCGCAGCAGGTGGAAAACCACCTGAAGATGAACCTGGAAGTGGTCGATGGCCAGGGCAAGTTCCTCGGCGAAGGCCGCGACTTGGCCGAGCTGACTGCACGCTTTGCCGAGGCCAGCCAGGCTGCCTTGGCCGTGCCGCAAACCGCGAAAAGCCAGCAGCCGGTGGAAGCCAAGGTGTTCGCGGCGGTGGCGGAGAAGACCCAGCAAAAGATCGCCGGCCTGTCGATGACGGTCTACCCGGCGCTGGTCGAAGAGAACGCTACGGTCAAGGAAGGGCGCTTTTCGACGGCCGCCGAAGCCGAGTTCCAGCACCGCCGCGCCTTGCAACGCCTGCTGATGCAACAACTGGCGGAACCGGCCAAGTTCCTGCGTGGCAAATTGCCCGGGCTGACCGAGTTGGGCCTGATGTACCGCGAATTGGGGCGCATTGACGCGTTGGTGGAAGACATTTTGCTGGCCAGCCTCGACACCTGCGTACTGGACGGCGAAGCCAGCCTGCCGCGAGACGGCGCGGGCCTGGCCGCCCTGGCCGAGCGCAAGCGTGGCAGCTGGACCGAACACGCCGAGCGCCTGGCCCGCTTGACCCTGGAGGTGCTGAAACTGTGGCACGGCTTGCAGAAGCGTTTCAAAGGCAAGATCGACCTGGCCCAGGCTGTGGCGTTGAACGATATCAAGCAACAGCTCAGCAACCTGGTTTATCCCGGTTTTGTCCGGGAAACGCCGGCGCAGTGGTTCAAGGAGTTACCGCGTTTCCTCAAGGCCATCGAGCTGCGCCTGGAGAAGTTGCCAAGCCAGGTGCAAAAAGATCGCGTTTGGAGCTCTGAGCTGGGCGGCCTGTGGGCGCAGTACCAGAGCCGGCTGAACAAACACGCCCAGGAAGGCAAGCGCGACCCCCAGCTGGCACTCTATCGCTGGTGGTTGGAGGAATATCGGGTGTCGTTGTTTGCCCAGCAGTTGGGCACCAAAGTGCCGATTTCCGACAAGCGTTTGAGCAAGCAATGGAGCCTGGTGGAGGCTTGACGTGGTTCTTGGCTAACCGGACACACCCCATCCAATGTGGGCGCTGGCTTGCCCGCGATGCTGACACCACCGTGTCTGATTGATATCGGGTCGATGCCATTGCAGGCAAGCCAGTTCCTACAGATGAATCGGGGGTTTATCCGGCAAATGGCGCCAAATCCCCAGGGTTGTGGCAAACTTCGCGGTTATAAATGCCGGGATCGTCGTAATGGGCTGGTGCGCAGCCGCGGCGCGATGGAATAAAGCGTTGCCAGTTTGATGCCCGCTGGACGGGATCGAACGACTTAAAGTTTGGTACGACGGTACCAATATCTTCTGCCTGACAGATTTAGAGGAACGACCGTGCATAACGTCGTCATCAGCGGCACTGGCCTGTACACCCCGGCCAACAGCATCTCCAACGAAGAGCTGGTGCAGTCTTTCAACGCCTACGTGCAGCAGTTCAACAGCGACAACGCTGCCGCTATCGAGCGCGGTGACGTGCAGGCGCTGACCGAGTCCAGTGCGGCCTTTATCGAAAAGGCGTCCGGCATCAAGAGCCGTTTTGTCATGGACAAGGACGGTATCCTCGACCCGCAGCGCATGGCGCCGCGCCTGCCCGAGCGCAGCAATGATGAGTGGTCGGTACTCTGCCAGATGGCCATCGGTGCTGCCGAGCAAGCCCTTCAGCGCGCCGGCAAGACGGCTGCCGACATCGACGGCGTAATCGTTGCCTGCTCCAACCTGCAACGCGCTTATCCGGCCATCGCCATCGAAGTCCAGGAAGCCCTGGGCATCGCGGGGTTTGGTTTTGACATGAACGTGGCCTGCTCCTCGGCCACCTTCGGTATCCAGAACGCCGCCAACAGCATCCAGCTGGGCCAGGCGCGGGCGATCCTGATGGTCAATCCGGAAGTCTGCACCGGTCACCTGAATTTCCGCGACCGCGACAGCCACTTCATCTTTGGTGATGCGGCCACTGCGGTGATCCTCGAGCGCGCCGACCTGGCGACCTCCGAGCATCAGTTCGACGTGGTGAGCACCAAGCTGCTGACCAAGTTCTCCAACAACATCCGCAACAACTTCGGCTTTCTCAACCGCACGGCGGAAGAGGGTATCGGCGCGCCAGACAAACTGTTCGTGCAGGAAGGCCGCAAAGTCTTCCGAGATGTCTGCCCGATGGTCGCCGAACTGATCGCTGTGCACCTTGAAGAAAACCAGTTGAATGTCTCCGACGTGAAGCGGTTCTGGCTGCACCAGGCCAACCTGAGCATGAACCACCTGATCGTAAAAAAACTGCTGGGCCGTGAAGCCTCGGTGGAAGAGGCGCCGGTGATTCTCGACACCTACGCCAACACCAGTTCGGCCGGTTCGGTGATTGCGTTCCACACCTACCAGGATGACTTGCCCAAAGGCTCCGTGGCAGTGCTCAGTTCGTTTGGTGCGGGCTATTCGATCGGCAGCGTGATCCTGCGCAAGCGCTAAACGTGGTCAATGTGGCATCGGGTTTGCCACACTGATTGGGTTTGCACTTTGAAATAGAGGTTCCAATGGCGGCAGCGGACGACGCGCACCTGCTTGAACGGCTGCTCAAAGGCGAGCAGCGGGCCTATAAAGAATTGGTCACGACCTACCAGAGCGCCATGCGCGCGGTGGCCTATGCGATTGTCGGCCAGCGTCACGCCGACGAAGTCGTGCAGGACGCCTGGCTGTCGGTGGTGCGCAACCTGGCCAAGTTCGAAGGGCGCTCCAGCCTCAAGACCTGGCTGCTGACCATCACGGCCAACTCGGCCAAGGGCCGCTATAAACAAAATCGACGGGAAGTATTGCTCGACGATTTGCCCTCACCCCATGGCACCATCGGTGACGATCGCTTCGTCCCCGACGATGGGCACTGGGCTGTCGCCCCCTACGCCTGGCACCAGGACACTCCGGAAGCCCTGCTGACCGAGGATGAGCTGCGCAAATGCCTGGAGCATACGTTGCTGAGTTTGTCGGAGTTGCAAAGCAGCGTGCTGGTGCTGCGTGAGCGCCAAGGTTTGGAGTTGGAGGAGATTTGTAATCTTCTGACGCTCTCGCTCTCCAATGTTCGTGTGCTGTTGCATCGAGCACGGCTTAAAGTCTTCGCCACGGTGGAGCATTTTGAGGAAACGGGCGAATGTTGACCTGTAAAGAGCAAGTGGCGCGGTCCAGTGACTATCTCGATGGGCAATTGACCTTTCGTGAGCGTCTGCTGGTGCGTCATCACTTGATGTTCTGCCCTAATTGCCGGCGATTTATCCGCCAGATGCGCCTGATGCAGGCGACGCTGAAAATCATGCCGGAGGCGCCGGTGAAGGATGCTGATGCATTGGCTGAGCAGTTGGCGGCCGAACGCCTGAAAGGGAAGTGAAGCGGCTACAAGTTTTAAGCTACAAGCTGCAAGTGGCGCGCCTCTTCTTGAAGCTTGCCACTTGCCGCTCAACGCTGTTTTTCTAGAACTTGGCTTCAGCATCCAACTGCAGGGTGTTGGTGTTGGCATCACGCTGGGTGCGGCTGGCGTAGTCAGCCTTGGTCAGGAAGTACGTGGCGCCGAGGGCAAAGTTCTTGTCGATGTCGTAGCTGACCTTCATCTTGTGACCGCGCGAACCGGTGGTGCCGTTGGCAAAGTCCGAGTCGGTGAAGGCGCCAACCACGGCGTCACGCTGGATATCACGGTAGTTGTAGTCCAGGTTGAAGCCGAACACCTTGGACTTGGCACCGATCAACCACGCGGTGTCCTGATCGGTCACGGCATCGTTGTTTTTCACGTACTGGCCGTAGAACGCCAGGGGCACTGCCAGGCCGCCGATGTCAGCCTGGGCGAAACCTTCATACAGGCGGAATTGGTTGTCGGCCGAGTTGCCGTTGACTGCCAGTGCGCAAGGCGTAGTGGTCGTCGTGCACCGGCTGTCCTTGTCGTTCTGGTAGGCGTAGACACTGCCACCCAGGGTCATTTTCAGGTTGTCGGTGACCGAGAAACGCGTCCCCAACTGGCCGGATGTCAGGCGCAGGTCGTGGCGAAATTGCACGCCGTCGCCGTCGACGTTGTCCTTGAGGTTGTAGTTACCCAGGCTGCCGAACAGCTCTGCGCTGCTGCCCAATGGGTATTTGTAGGTAAGGGCCAGGCCTTCCGGGTTGATGTCGCTGTCCCAGATCACATCGCCCATGTTCACCCACGGCTGCAGCATCTTGCCGCCGATCACGTGCAGGTTCTTGATCTGATCCGGGTGATAGTCGATGTAGCCCAGGTCCAGCCAGATCGACTTCTTGTCGAAGTAGTTGTCCTGGTCCTGGTTGGTGGACCGCGCGTCGTCGCTGCTGCCGGTGGCAATGCGAATGCCGGTGTCCACTTGCGAGTTGACTTCGGTGTACGCGCCCAGGCGGGCACGGATGCGCTGGCGGTCCTTGTCACGGCCACCGTTGTTGGATTCGCCCTGAATCTTCACGGTTTCCTGACGGAAGCGCACGTCACCCTTGAGTTGGGTGCGGGCGGCCCACGCCAGCTTCTGGTCGAACACGCTCAGGTCGTTGGTTTTTTTCGCGGTGGCCGCGATCTGTTCGTTGGTCTCTTGTTGAGCTTGCTGTGCGATCTGCTTTTCTTTCTGGTCTTTGGCCAATTCCGCTTGCAGTTCGGTGTACTGCGCAGCGGTGATCTGGCCGTTGGCCTTGAGCATGTCGAGCAATTTAGCGTCGACTGCAGCGCTGACCGGAACGCTGAGGGCCAGCAACAGGCCGCCACACAGGACCGCCGCAGTTTTAGTGGAAGCAAGACGCATATCAATCTCCGAAAGTGAGGAGGGATGGCAAACCATCCAGGACACAACCGACCGATGACGGACGGAAAATAGCCGCCTGCTAGAACCAGGCGCTCTAAAAAACAGGCGTCAGTATCGCGATCACTCATGACGAGACAGTGGCTAAGTGATGTCACGCAGATGACAAATTATTTAATAACGGAACCAATTGTTTCTGGGTTTGTCCGGCGTGGTTCGAGGTGTGCCCAGCGCTGTGATAGGCGATACTCGCGAAGCTTTCACGCCAACAAACAGTGAGGATGCCGATGCCGTTGCAACGCCTGGACAACCTGTCCGAAATCGCCCCCCATGTTTGGGATGCCCTGGTGCCGCAGGCGCAGCCCTTTGTGCGGCATGCATTCCTGAGTGCCCTGGAAGACAGCGCCAGCCTCGGCCCGCAATCGGGCTGGCAACCTGAGCATCTGCTGCATTGGGAGGGCGATCACCTGGTGGCGGCACTGCCTAGTTATCGCAAGTGGCATTCCTACGGCGAATACGTGTTCGATCACGGTTGGGCGGATGCCTGTGAGCGCGCGGGCATTGATTACTACCCCAAGTTGCTGACGGCGGTGCCGTTCAGTCCGGTCAGCGGGCCGCGCTTGCTGGCGAGGAACGTCGAGGACGGTTTTGAACTGCTCAACAGCCTGCCGGGCTACCTGGAAATCGAAGGGCTCTCCAGCGCCCACATCAATTTCACCGACCCGTTGGCCGACGATGCGTTGTCGCAACAACCGGGCTGGTTGCAACGTTTGGGCTGCCAGTTTCATTGGCAAAATCGGGGCTACCGCGACTTTCAGGACTTCCTTGACGCTTTGAGTTCGCGCAAGCGCAAACAGATGCGCAAAGAACGCGAGCAAGTGGCGGGGCAGGGCATCGACTTCGAATGGCTGCAAGGCCATGAACTGAGCGAAGCGCAGTGGGATTTTGTCTACGCCTGCTACGCCAACACCTACGCGGTGCGCCGCCAATCGCCCTACTTGACCCGTGCATTTTTCAGCCTGCTGGCCGAGCGTATGCCCGAGGCGATTCGCGTGGTGCTGGCCAAACAAGGGTCACGCCCGGTGGCCATGGCATTCAGCCTGATCGGTGGCGACAGCTTTTACGGACGTTATTGGGGCTGCCTGGCGGAGTTCGACCGCCTGCATTTCGAAACCTGCTTCTACCAGGGTATGGATTACGCCATCGCCGCAGGCCTGCAACGCTTCGACGCCGGCGCCCAGGGCGAGCATAAGTTGATTCGCGGGTTTGAGCCGGTGATTACGCGCTCATGGCACTACCTGCGCCATCCGGGTTTGAAGAGTGCTGTCGAGGATTTTCTGGAGCGCGAGCGCGTGGGGATTCTGGCGTATGCCGAAGAGGCGAGGGCAGCCCTGCCTTATCGGCAGGGCTGAATTCGTGCAGAAGGGGCTTGGCTGAGCCCCAACGCATTAATCGATGCCGACAAACCCGCCAGTCTGATGCTGCCACAACCTGGCATACAGCCCACCATGGGCGAGCAGCTCGGCATGGCTGCCCGTCTCGGCGATCTGGCCTTTCTCCAGCACGACCAGCCTGTCCATCCGTGCAATGGTCGACAGCCGGTGCGCAATTGCAATCACCGTCTTGCCCTGCATCAGGGTCTCCAGGCTTTCCTGGATCGCCGCTTCCACTTCCGAGTCCAGCGCTGAAGTGGCTTCATCCATGATCAGAATCGGCGCGTCCTTGAGCAGTACCCGTGCGATGGCGATGCGCTGGCGTTGCCCGCCGGAGAGCTTCACGCCGCGCTCACCCACGTGGGCATCCAGGCCGTTGCGGCCTTCGGCGTCCGACAGCAGCGGGATGAATTCATCGGCGCGGGCCTTGCGGATGGCGGCGGTGAGTTCATCGTCGGTGGCATCCGGCTTGCCGTACAGCAAGTTGTCACGGATCGAGCGGTGCAGCAGCGAGGTGTCCTGGGTGATCATGCCGATCTGTGCGCGCAGGCTTTCCTGGGCGACTTCGGCGATGTTCTGACCGTCGATCAGGATACGCCCGCCTTGCAGGTCGTACAGGCGCAGCAGCAGGTTGACCAGCGTCGATTTGCCTGCACCGGACGGGCCGATCAAGCCGATTTTTTCCCCGGCCTTGATGTTCAGGTTCAGGCCACCAATGATCCCGCTCTTCTTGCCGTAGTGGAAATCCACCTGCTCGAAACGCACTTCGCCATGCGGCACGTTCAGGCGGGGGGCATTCTCGCGGTCGGTCACCGCCAGCGGCGCCGCGATGGTTTTAAGACCGTCTTGCACCATGCCGATGTTTTCGAAGATGCCGTTGACCACCCACATGATCCAACCGGACATGTTGACGATACGAATCACCAGGCCGGTGGCCAGGGCAATCGCGCCGACGGAGATCAGTGACTGCGTCCACAGCCACAAGGCCAGGCCGGTGGTGGTGACAATCAGCAGGCCGTTCAAGATGGCGATCGTCACGTCCATGCTGGTGAGCACGCGTGCGGCCAGTTGGGTTTTTTCGGTTTGCTCGATGATCGCTTCCTTGGCGTATTCCTGCTCATTCTGCGTATGGGCGAACAGCTTCAAGGTCGTGATGTTGGTGTAGCCATCGACAATACGGCCCATCAACTTGGATCGCGCCTCGGAGGAGATCACCGAGCGTTCCTTCACGCGGGGCACGAAGTAGCGCAGTGCAACGCTGTAACAAATAATCCAGCTGATCAGCGGGATCATCAGCCGCCAGTCGGCCTCGGCAAACAATACGAGCGAACTGATCGCATAGATCGACACGTGCCAGATGGCTTCCGCCGTCGCCACCGACGAGTCACGCAACGAGTTGCCGGTTTGCATGATGCGCTGGGCGATGCGCCCGGCGAAATCGTTCTGGAAGAAATTCAGGCTCTGCTTGAGCACGTAGCTGTGGTTTTGCCAGCGAATCAGGCTGGTCATGCCGGGGTTGATGGTCTGGTGCACCAGCAAGTCATGCAGGCCGTTGAAGATCGGGCGTAGCAACAGGGCGACCACGGCCATCCAGATCAGCTCGGTGCTGTGGATCTGGAAGAAGTTGGCAGGCGGCGTGCCCTGGGCCAAGTCGATGATGCGGCTTAGGTAGCTGAACAATGCCACTTCGATCAGCGCGCCGATCAGGCCCACCACCAGCAAGGCGGCAAAGCTTGGCCACACCTGGCGCAGGTAGTAGAGGTAGAAGGGCAGGACTTTGTCGGGAGGGGCGGCGCTGGGGGCGTCGCGGAAGATATCGATCAGTTGTTCAAAGCGACGATAGAGCATTAGGTTGACGCCCGCCTGGCGGGCTCTCCTGTTCAAATGCGCGCGGTGCCTTGTGAGCACCGCACGGAACTACCTGCAGACCTCAGTCGATGAGTTTCGCCGACTTGATCACAACAGGATCGATAGGCACGTTTTGCATGCCCTGCTTGGTGGTGGTCTGCGAGTTGACGATGACGTCTACCACGTCCATGCCTTTGACGACTTTGGCGAACACGGCATAACCGGCGTCACGGCCCGGGTCGAGGAACGCATTGTCGGCCACGTTGATGAAGAACTGGCTGGTGGCCGAGTTCGGGTCATTGGTGCGCGCCATGGACAAAGTGCCCCGCACGTTATGCAAGCCGTTGCTGGCTTCGTTCTTGATGGGCGCTTTGGTCTCCTTCTGCGACATCTGCGCGGTGAACCCGCCGCCCTGGACCATGAAGCCCGGGATTACCCGGTGGAAGATCGTGTTGGTGTAGAAACCGCTGTCGACGTAGGCCAGAAAGTTCTTGGTGCTGATTGGCGCCTTGACCGGGTCCAGTTCGATTTCAATGTCGCCATTGGTGGTGGTGATCAGTACGTGCTGGGCCTTGGCGGGCTCGGCAGCCATCAGGTTGGCCGCGAACAGTACGGAGCCGGCAAAGAAGGCGATTTTTTTCAGCATGGGTCAGTGATCCTGGGTAGTGGTTTCGACTGTCTTTAGAAAATCGAGCAAGGTAGCGTTAAAGACATCGGGTTGATCCAAGGGCGTGGCATGGCGGGAATCCTCGATCACCACCAGCCGCGCATCGGGCAGCAGTTTTACATAGATTTCTTTCTGCGCCACGGGGGTGTAATCGTGGTCGGCGCTGATGACCAGGGTTGGACTGGTAATTCTGGAAAGTTGTTCCTGCACGCCCCAGCCCACAATTGCGTCGAAGCTGGCGAGATAAGCACGTTTGTCGTTCTTTGCCCAGCGCTCGGCCATCTTGCGACGCAGGTCGTGTTGGTCCGGCTTGGGGAATAATCGGTCGCCCAACGCCTTGCCGATGGTCGCCAGGCTAAGCAATCGCGCCAGGCTCCAGCGCTTGGCCCATTGCCAATAGTCATCGGCACTGCGCACTTTGACTTCGGGCGCGCTGTTGACGATGCACAGGCTCTTGACCAGGCCGGGTTCATCCACGGCCAACTGGAAGGCAATCATGCCGCCCATGGACAAGCCCACCACATGGGCCGGTGGCAGGTTCAGGTGTTCAGTCAAGGCGATCAGGTCGACGGTGAAGCCTTTGATGCTGTAGCGCTCGCGCGGTTTGTCGGAACGACCGTGACCGCGTACATCCACTACGATCAGGCGGTAATGCCTGGCCAACACTGGAATTTGCAGCTCCCAGTCCAGGCTGCTGGAACCCAGGCCATGGATCAGAATCAGCGGGGTGCCGTGGCCGTATTCCTCGTAATGCAGGCTGCATCCTTCATGGTCGAACCAGGCCATGCACGAACTCCGTTTCAGGCTTGTTGGGGGGCGGCGAAAGGCGCATCCAGAGGGGCGGTGTCAAAGGTGCGCAGCAACTCCACAAGAATCTGCGTGGCCGGGCCCAGAGGTTTGTCCTTGTTCGCATAGAGGTAGAACGTCGGGTTGCGGCTGCCGCCCTTTTCCAAGGGTAGCTGCTTGAGCAGGCCTTCGTTGAGTTCGCGTTCAATCATGTGCCGGGGCAACCACGCAAAGCCCAGACCGCTGCTGACGAAGGCGGCGGCGGTGGCCAGGCTGCCGACGGTCCAGCGCTGTTCGGCGCCGAGCCAGCCGACATCCCGCGGCTGCTGGCGGCCGGAGTCGCGGATCACCACCTGCATCTGGCTCTCCAGGTCCTGGAAACTCAACTCGCGGTTCAGGCGATGCAGGGAATGCTCGGGGTGGGCCACGGCAATAAACTCCACATCGCTCAATTCCGTGCCCAGGTAGCCCGGGATGATGAAGCTGCTGATGGCCAGGTCGGCCACGCCCTCCATCAATAGCTCTTCAACGCCTGACAGCACTTCTTCGCGCAGGCGAACGCGGCAGCCACGGCTTTGCGGCATAAAGGCGGTGAGGGCGCGCACCAGGCGCGCATTGGGGTAGGCGGCATCCACCACCAGGCGTACTTCGGCTTCCCAGCCTTGTTCCATATGGTGGGCGAGGTCTTCCAGTTGGCTGGCGTTTTTCACCAGTTGTCGGGAGCGCCGTAACAGCACTTCACCGGCTTCAGTGAGTACGGCCTTGCGCCCGTCGATGCGCAGCAGCGGCACGCCGAGCTGGTCTTGCATGCGCGCCACGGTGTAACTCACCGAGGACTGCGAACGGTGCAGTGCTTCAGCCGCCTGGGCGAAGCCACCATGGTCGACCACGGCCTGCAGCGTGCGCCATTGATCGAGGGTAACGCGGGGCGCTTTCAAGATGAGCTCCTCTTGTCCTAAGCTGGCAGTCCTTATTGGAGACTGCCGAATGAGAAAATTCTGTTGTGTGCTGCTGGCGCTGCTGCCATTGACCGCGTTTGCCTATACCACTGATGTTTCCAAAGATATTCAGGGGGTGAAGATCGATTACAGCGCGTCCGACATCGACAGCAATATCAGTTCGATTCGATTGACCAACTACGGGGCCAACGACGCGGTATGCAAAATGGTCTTCACCAACGGCCCGGAGGCGCCGCGTGCGCGTAAAGTCACGGTCGAAGCGGGCAAAAGCACCAACACCACGGTCAATTTCAGCCGGAGCATTATCAAAATGCGCATCAAGCTGACCTGCGTTCCAAAATAAAGCAGCAGCGGAGCATGCCCACGGCAATACTCCGCTTATAAACAAATTTATAGATTGGTTATAGCAGTTTTTTGCGCTTTTTTATCGAATGAGCCCTGGCTAATCTTTTCTCCATCGCCTTACAGCATTTGCAGATGGAGCCTACCTAGCCATGTCCAACGTTCTGATCATCGAAAGCAGCGCCCGCCAGCAGGATTCGATCTCCCGCCAGCTGACCCAAGAGTTCATCAGCCAATGGCAGGATGCTCACCCTGCGGATCAGATCACCGTGCGTGACGTGGCGCTCAACCCCGTGCCGCACCTGGATGCCAACCTGCTCGGCGGCTGGATGAAGCCCGCCGAACAGCGCAGCACTATCGAACAGGCGTCCCTGGACCGCTCCAACGAATTGACCGACGAATTGCTCGCCGCCGACGTGCTGGTAATGGCTGCACCGATGTACAACTTCGCTATCCCCAGCACCCTCAAAGCCTGGCTGGACCACGTGTTGCGTGCCGGTGTGACCTTCAAGTACACCGCCACTGGCCCACAGGGTTTGCTGAACGGCAAGCGCGCCATTGTGCTGACTGCTCGCGGCGGCATCCATACCGGTGCCAGCTCCGATCACCAGGAACCTTACCTGCGCCAGGTCATGGCCTTTATCGGGATTCATGACGTCACTTTCATTCATGCCGAAGGGGTGAACTTGAGCGGTGACTTCCAGGAAAAAGGCATTAACCACGCCAAAGCGCTGCTGGCGCAACTCGTGGCATGAGCCGAGTAAACGTTTAATCGTCACATAATCGCGGGGTGTTTATATCGCTTCACGCAAACCCTTCAAGTACGCGTATCGAACCTCCCTTTGCACTTGTTGCTCCTGAGTGCTCCTACCCGACTGCCGCTATAGCGAGGTCGGGTTTTTTTTGCGCCGAGTTCCGTCAAACACCGAAAACCCTTAAAGTCGCGCCCATTCGAAACGAGGCGCGCATGGGCTATCTACTGGTTGTCACCCTGATTCAGGCATTTTCCTTCAGCTTGATCGGCGAATACCTCGCCGGTCATGTCGACAGCTACTTCGCCGTGCTGGTGCGCGTGGTGCTGGCCGGGTTGGTGTTTATCCCGCTGACCCGCTGGCGTTCGGTAGAACCCAGGTTCATGCGCGGCATGCTGGTGATTGGCGCGCTGCAGTTCGGCGTGACCTATGTGTGCCTGTACCTGAGCTTTCGCGTGCTCACGGTGCCGGAGGTGTTGCTGTTCACCATCCTCACGCCATTGCACGTGACGCTGATCGAAGATGCCCTCAATCGACGCTTCAATCCTTGGGCGCTGGTCGCTGCACTGGTGGCGGTGGGCGGCGCGGCCGTGATCCGTTTCGACCAGATCACCCCGCACTTCCTTGGCGGCTTCTTGCTGCTGCAACTGGCCAACTTCACCTATGCCGCCGGGCAGGTGATGTACAAGCATCTGGTGGCGCGTTATCCGAGTGATTTGCCGCATTATCGGCGGTTTGGCTACTTCTACCTGGGCGCATTGATCGTGGTGTTGCCGGCATTCCTGCTGTTCGGCAAAGCCGACTTCCTGCCGCAAGCGCCACTGCAATGGGGCGTGCTGGTGTTTCTCGGGTTGGTCAGCACCGCGCTGGGTATGTACTGGTGGAACAAGGGCGCTTGCCTGGTCAATGGTGGCACCCTGGCGGTCATGAACAACCTGCATGTGCCGGTGGGGCTGTTGCTGAACCTGCTGATCTGGAACCAGCACGAGCCGCTGGGTCGCTTGGCGTTGGGTGGCTTGGTGATTCTGGGGGCGGTGTGGATCAGTCGGTTGGGTGTACGCAAGGAAGCGATCCACCGCTGACCGCCTGTGTGAGCGGGCAATCCCGCTCCCACAGGAGAAGGGTGGCGTTATACAGCGCTGCGTTCGAGTGCGGGCAAATGACTGGCCCCCAACACCGCGGGCAAAACACCTGCGCGTAAATCATTGCCGCTCGGCTGCTGATACACGCTCAAGCCGAACTCCGGCAACACCGCCAGCAGATAATCAAAAATATCCCCCTGGATACGCTCGTAATCCGCCCACGCCGTGGTGCGGGTGAAGCAGTAGATTTCCAGCGGCACGCCTTGGGCGGTGGTTTGCATCTGGCGCACCATGCAGGTCATGTTCGGCTGGATGTCCGGGTGGCTTTTCAGATACGCCAGGGCATACGCGCGGAAAGTGCCGAGGTTAGTCATGCGGCGGCGGTTGGCCGACAGTTGCGCGCTGTTGCCTTGGGCTTCATTCCAGGCCTTGAGTTCGGCCTGCTTGCGGCTGATGTAGTCAGTGAGCAGGTGCACCTGGGTCATGCGGGCTTCTTCATCGTCGCGCAGGAACCGCACGCCGCTGGCGTCGATATACAGGCTGCGCTTGATGCGGCGCCCGCCGGACGCCTGCATGCCGCGCCAGTTCTTGAACGACTCGGACATCAGGCGCCAGGTCGGGATGGAGACGATGGTCTTGTCGAAGTTCTGCACCTTCACCGTGTGCAGGGTGATGTCCACCACGTCACCGTCGGCGCCGACCTGCGGCATTTCGATCCAGTCGCCGACCCGCAGCATGTCGTTGCTGGTCAGTTGCACGCTGGCGACGAATGACAGCAGGGTGTCTTTGTAGACCAACAAAATCACCGCCGACATCGCACCCAAACCGGACAGCAGCAACAACGGCGAGCGGTCGATCAGGGTGGCGACGATGATGATCGCGGCAAACACGAACAGCACCATTTTCGTCAGTTGCACATAGCCCTTGATCGAGCGGGTGCGGGCATGCTCGGTGCGTGCGTAGATATCCAGCAAGGCGTTGAGCAGGGCGCTTACCGCCAGCGTCATGAACAGGATGGTGAACGCCAGCGCCACATTGCCGATAAACAACGTGGCGGTTTTGCTCAGTCCCGGCACCAGGTAAAGGCCGAACTGAATCACCAGGGACGGCGTCATCTGCGCCAGGCGATGAAAGACTTTGTTGTGCCGCAGGTCATTGAGCCAATGCAGCGCCGGCTGTCGGCCGAGTAATTTGACGGTGTGGAGAATGAGGTACCGCGCTACCCGTCCGAGCAGCAGGGCCACCACCAGCAAAACCAGCAGACCCAGGCCGGAATGCAGCAACGGGTGTTG
Source organism: Pseudomonas antarctica (assembly GCF_001647715.1). Classification (NCBI taxonomy): domain Bacteria; kingdom Pseudomonadati; phylum Pseudomonadota; class Gammaproteobacteria; order Pseudomonadales; family Pseudomonadaceae; genus Pseudomonas; species Pseudomonas antarctica. The sequence continues at coordinate 4,642,113 of NZ_CP015600.1, read as the reverse complement.
GTCGAGGGCGCCCCAAAGGTCTTGGAGGTTGAGCCAGAACTGTTTGATATCCATGGGTGAAACCGATTCTTCTGTAAGACAACACGGGCCGATTAGAGCATTTAAGTGCAACAAAGTTGGTTTTACGGACAAATGTCTTAACAAAAAAGCAGCTGATTCGCGCTGTTCGCGTAAAGAAACTCGGTTTGGACGCCCGAAACCGTTACCCTATGCAGCTGATATTTTGTATTTCTTCGAGGTAGCACCCGTGTTTTCCCAATTCGCCCTGCACGAACGCCTGCTCAAAGCCGTGGCCGAGCTTAAATTTGTCGAGCCTACGCCTGTGCAAGCAGCGGCCATCCCGCTCGCGCTCGAAGGGCGTGACCTGCGGGTGACGGCTCAAACCGGGAGTGGCAAGACTGCCGCTTTCGTCCTGCCGATTCTGAACCGCCTGATTGGCCCGGCCAAAGTCCGTGTCAGCATCAAGACCCTGATCCTGCTGCCGACCCGTGAGCTGGCCCAACAGACCTTGAAGGAAGTGGAGCGCTTCTCGCAGTTCACCTTCATCAAGTCCGGCCTGATCACCGGCGGCGAAGACTTCAAGGTCCAGGCCGCGATGCTGCGCAAAGTGCCAGATATTCTGATCGGCACCCCAGGCCGCATGATCGAGCAACTCAATGCCGGCAACCTTGACCTCAAGGAAGTCGAAGTACTGGTACTCGACGAAGCCGACCGCATGCTCGACATGGGCTTTGCCGACGATGTGCAACGCCTGGTGGCCGAGTGCGTCAATCGCCAGCAGACCATGCTCTTTTCCGCCACCACCGGCGGTTCGACCCTGCGCGACATGGTTGCCAAGGTCCTGAACAATCCTGAGCACTTGCAGGTCAACAACGTCAGCGATCTGAACGCGACCACGCGCCAGCAGATCGTCATGGCCGACCACAATGTGCACAAAGAACAGATCCTCAACTGGCTGCTGGCCAACGAGACCTATCAAAAAGCCATCGTATTCACCAATACCCGCGCCGCTGCCGACCGTATCTACGGTCGCTTGGTCGCGCAGGACTACAAGGCATTCGTGCTGCACGGTGAGAAAGACCAGAAGGATCGCAAGCTGGCCATCGACCGTCTCAAGGCCGGCGGCGTGAAAATCCTGGTGGCCACCGACGTTGCTGCCCGCGGCCTGGACGTGGATGGCCTGGACATGGTCATCAACTTCGATATGCCACGCAGCGGCGACGAATACGTGCACCGTATCGGCCGTACCGGGCGTGCCGGCAACAATGGCCTGGCGATCTCGCTGATCTGTCACGGCGACTGGAACCTGATGTCGAGCATCGAACGCTACCTCAAGCAGTCGTTCGAGCGCCGCACCATCAAGGAAGTCAAAGGCACTTACACCGGGCCGAAGAAGGTCAAGGCGTCGGGCAAAGCCGTCGGCGTGAAGAAGAAAAAAGTCGATGCCAAGGGCGACAAGAAAAAGGCCGGCGCCAAGTCGCCGACCAAGCGCAAGATCGCCAATCGGCCGAAGACCGACAACCTGTCGCTCGTCAGCAAGGACGGCATGGCGCCGCTCAAGCGTCGCAAGCCAGAAGCGCCTGCTGCCGAGTAAGGTTGCGTTGATATGAAAAAACCGGACGATGTCCGGTTTTTTTATGCCTTCAGTTTTTTGTCTTGGCGGCGGCTTCGTCGAGGTCTTTCAGGCGTTGATCGATCAATTGGCATTTGTCGGGTAAATCGGCAGCGGTCGTGTCCATATCCATTTTCTGCAGCTCTGCATTTATTTCTTTGGCCTTGGTGGGGTTTTGCTTCGTGAGCTTGGTCACTTCCTGTGCCAGTTGCTCGCGTTTCGCCGTGGCCTCTTCCGGTGTGCACGCCCAAACGGGCAGGGCGGTCATCAACGTGGCGGCGATGGCCAGGTTCTTCAGGGTTTTCATGGTCGGACGTCCTTGGCAGTGGTGTTCAGTTGAGGGGGCGAACGTCTGGAAAGTTCAGAGAAATGACGCCCGTCCATTCGGCTGAACGGCCAGTCACGGGGCATGTCACACCTTTAGACGGGCTACTTTTCCAACGGCCTGCAGGAGGAATCAGGATGACGACTTACAACTGGGATTTGATCGAACGTCTGCTGCATGAAGTGCAGAATGGCGAGGGCAGCTTTGCACCGCGCAAATATGCCGAGCAGGAGGCTGCCGATAAGGCGACTGCAGGCGAGTCCACCGGCAATCTGGACACGCTTAAAAAGACCGCTGCCGACTATGAGGCGTTGTTGTTCAAGCGTGAGTTCATTGAATCGCGCCCCGAGGAAGAGGGCGGCAACGGTGAGAACTTCATTTTGACTGCGCGAGGTGCGCAACTGCTGGCGCTGATCGACAGTTCGATTCCGGGCAATGACCACCCGCGTCAGGTGTTGGATGAGCAGGCGGATGCGCTGGAGCCGGCGACGTTTGATGAAGTAGCTTCGAAGGCGCAGATTGCTTAAAGGCACTACGCAGGCCCATGTGGGAGCGGGCTTGCTCGCGAATGCGGTGAATCAGTCACACGATAGATCGACTGAACAACGGCCTTCGCGAGCAAGCCCACATTTTAAATGGCGGTAGCCTTGAGGCATTTGAGTGCCTTGAAATCGTTGCGTACGCTATCGATCTTCTGTGTCAGCTTAAGCCGTTGCTGCACGGTGCTTTCAGCCATCAAATCCACAATCAGGCTGCGTGCCGCTGCTTCAGTCTGGGCATAGGCGACCCGGTATTCCGGGGGCCAGAGGCTCTCTCGATCCACCAGCAATTGCTCAATTTTCTGTGGGAAGTCGGCGCTCTGGCGTTGCTGCACCGCGGCGATAAATTGCGCCTGCCAGCGGGCGCGGTTGCCGATCCACTGCTCATTTTGCTCACCCAGCGCAATCGACCAGGCGGTGACGCGGTTTTGCTGGCTGGCGCTGAGCGGGCCCATCCACGCGTCAAGGCGTTTGCTCATGCGCTGGGCGCGTTCCTTGATCTGCTGTTCCAGTGGCGGCTTGAGGTATTCGTCCTGGCGTTTGCGCAGGTCCTTGGCCAGGGCGTCGTTCATGTCCTTGACCTGTTGATCATCCAGGCCTTTGAGCAATTCGATCGCTGACGGCGTGATTTGCCGCGCCACTTCAGCAATCGCTTCTTTGGCTTCGACGGTACGGGCCTGTAGCGCGGCATCGGTGACCTGGTTGTTGTCGACCATCTGTTGCAGGCGATCAAGCCAGTCCAGGTAGCCTGGCAATTGCGTGGTGCAGTGCCAGGCCAGGTGTTGCTTGAGTGTGTCGTTGAACCAGCTCTTCTGCCCGGCATGCATGTCCAGGTAGTCGCTGAGGGTCCAGGGGATAATCACGTCCAGGTTGCGGTAGGCGAGGCCTACACGATTGCAGCCGGCGAGTACCAGGCTCAAGGTCAGCAGTACCACCAGAAGTTTGAGCCGACGCAGCATGGGCAGGTCCTTGCGCAGATGGGGTTAGTGCATGTGAACCTGCGCGGTGCGCGACAGTTCAGCCCATCAATAAAACGACCGCACAGCCTTCAAGGTCAACAGGCCATCGCATTGCGAATTGTGTCCTGAGTAGGCTGAGCAGCTTCCGCCGCTGAGGCTGGAGTCGCTGTAGATCAAGTCCAAGTCGACACCCTTCCAGGCGCGGGAGAATTGTACCGACCAGTCGCTGAAGCTGCTGATGGAGCCACCCTCCACCGACGCCGGGGTGCCCAGTTGATGAGTGGTGTACTTCATGCTGACGCCGATGCCGAAGGGTTGCGTACCGCCGAGATCGGCAAAGAGCGTGCTGTCCTGGCGGTCTGGGTCGTTACTGAAGGAGGCGCCGAAGCGATTGCCCAGCAGGTTCAGGCCGCCATAGAACTCCTGGCTGTCCAGAGGGCTGAGCTTGGGGTAGCTGTAGTGGATCATGCCCACTTCATAGCCCAGGGTTTGGTCGAAGGGGTGTTTGAAGCCCATGTAGGAATCGACTTCGAGGTTGTTGGCTGATGACAGCCCCATGTTCGGTGAGAATTGGCCGAAATACACGCCGCTGTTGTGGCTCAGGTCCAACCCGCCGTGGAACGAATCGCTACCGGGCGAGGTGGGTTTGACCAGACCCTGGGCCATGCTGCGGCTTGGTGTGGTGCCCAATTTCAGGTCGAAATCGCCTAACTCGCGCTGAAAAATCTGCGCTTGCGCAAAGGGGCTGGCCGCAAGGGCAGCGATCAGAAAAAAGCAGGGCTTGAGCATGCTTCACTCCATGAAAAGCGAGGAGCAGTGACAGAGGAAATCGGGCAGATGCCCGTACTAGACGTGTGCAAGCATACCGGCGAAAGCTGGGCGGTGAGCCCCGTTCGTCGATTAGCGCAATACGGTGTGATGCAGAAAGGGTGTCTCGGGCTCTAGTCCTAGCGCCTTGAGGACAAGACGCTTAGGGACCAGGTGTAATGCGCGGGTGTTACTTCTTGCCCAGGCTGATCTGCTTGGACGGGCCGAAAGTCTGGCCGCTCACGCCCTTGGCAATTTGCTGGATTTCACCGCCGGACTTGAGGAACGCAGCAATCTGGCTGTTGATCGATTCGCTGGTTTCAACGGCTGGAGCTGGCTTTGCTTTGCTGTTGGATGCTTTTACGCGCATGGCGGCCACTAACCTGTAGAAAATTAACTTGGCCAGGCATCGTACAGGAAATACTTGACAATTGCTTGGTAAATATCCCCCGGGAATAATGGGTGCGCTCATATTCAGCCAAAGTTTGGCGTTGAAATAACCCCCTAACTTACTGTTTTAACTGGAAACCATAGGGCGGATGGCCGCTCGTCCCCGATGAAATTGAAATGATTGATCAGACGAGCGGGGCGCTGCCAGTAAAACGCCACGCCAGCCCTCGATTTTTCAGGGGAACGCGCGTGCCGAGCGCAACTCGGGTAGAATGCTGCCCACGTAACGAGGGTATTTGGAAATGGCTTTAGTCGGGCGCTACAACAGCTTGCAAGTGGTTAAACACACTAACTTTGGTTTGTACCTGGACGGTGCGCAAGATGGCGAAATCCTCTTGCCCAACCGGTATATCCCAAAAGATATTCCCAGTGAAGATGAAGACTGGCTTAACGTTTTCATTTATCTGGACAGCGATGACAAACTTATCGCGACGACTGAGAAGCCGAAAGTTCAAGTCGGCGAATTTGCCAGTTTGAAAGTAGTCGAAGTCAACAGCATTGGCGTATTCCTCGACTGGGGTTTGCCCAAGGATCTGTTGCTGCCGTATTCGGAAGAAAAACGTCAGCTGACCGCCGGGGAATATTGCGTCGTGCATGTCTACCTCGACAAGCACACCAAGCGCATCACCGCCACTGCACGGCTGGACCGCTACCTGGACAAGACGCCTGCCAACTACCAGGTAGGCCAGGAAGTCGATCTGCTGGTGGCTGAAGCCACGGACATGGGCTTCAAGGCGATCATCAACAACAAGCACTGGGGCCTGATCCACAAGAACGAAGTGTTCAAGTTCCTGCGCCCGGGCAAGGAAGAGAAAGGCTTTATCAAAGAGATTCGTGCCGATGGCAACATCAGCCTGAGTCTGCAGCCGGTCGGCCAGGAAGCGGCCTCCAGCCTGAACTCGAAAATCCTCGCCAAATTGCGTGAAAACAACGGCACCTTGCCGGTCAGCGATAAAAGCGACCCGGCAGTGATCAGCAACTTGTTCGGCGTCAGCAAAGGCAACTTCAAGAAGGCCATTGGTGCGCTCTACAAGCAGGGTCAGATTGTGATTCATGCCGACCGCATTGAACTAAGCTGAGTGGGGTTTGCTCTTCTGTAGGAGCAAATGTGCTCCTGCAGAGGTGGTGTGAATGTCCAAAAAATCGTTGTTCGCCTATCTCGGCACCTTGCTGGCTTTCCTGGTGCTCGACGGCTTCTGGCTCGGCGTCCTCATGGGCCCGACCTACAAGTCCCTGCTGGGTTCGCTGATGCTTGATCAGCCGCGCCTGTTGCCCGCCGTGTTGTTCTATCTGCTCTATGTCATCGGTTGCGTGGTGTTTGTAGTCCTGCCAAGCGCCAGTTGGCAGCGTGCTGCGCGCCTCGGTGCCTTGCTTGGGTTGGTCGCCTATGGCACCTACGATTTGAGCAATTGGGCCACGTTGCAAGGCTGGTCCGCGGGCCTGGCGATCATGGACATGGCCTGGGGCATGTTTCTGACGGCCGCATGCTGCACTGTCGGCTACCTGTGTGCACATCGGGTGCACCACTGATTGTGTACAGGATTTATGTGCACCGTTGCTGAGCGGAGTCCCCGTCTTTAATCCACGCTGAACCCCTTTGGGACGCAATTTCAGAGGGATTGTGTGCCATTGGCACGCATTCTGCTGAATGCCTCGTATACAAACCATGCCGCCTTCCGTATGCACCGTGTTACGGAAGCGCAGGCCGGTATTTCGAGGAGCCCAGCGATGACCGAACAATTGCCCAACGGCTACAGCCCGCGCCTGTACAACCAGGATTTGGGCCCACTGCCGCAAAAGTGGACCTGGTACAACATTTTCGCCTTTTGGATGAGCGACGTGCACAGCGTCGGCGGCTATGTATTCGCCGCCAGCCTGTTCGCCCTTGGGCTGGCCAGTTGGCAGGTGTTGATCGCCTTGCTCGCGGGTATTTGCATTGTGCAACTGATCGCCAACCTGGTTGCCAAGCCGAGCCAGCAAGCTGCAGTGCCGTATCCGGTCATCTGCCGGCTGGCCTTTGGGGTGTTCGGTGCGAACATTCCGGCGGTGATTCGCGGCCTGATCGCAGTGGCGTGGTACGGGATTCAAACGTACTTGGCGTCGAGTGCCTTGATCATCGTGGTGCTGCGCTTCTTCCCACAAATGGCGGTGTACGCAGAACCGCATTTCGCAGGTCTGTCCTATTTGGGCTGGTTTGGTTTCCTCAGCTTATGGGTGTTGCAGGCCGCTGTGTTCTGGGCCGGCATGGAATCCATCCGCCGCTTTATCGACTGGGCGGGGCCGGTGGTCTATGCGGTGATGTTTGCCCTGGCTGGCTGGATTGTGTGGAAGGCGGGCTGGGCGAATATCAGCTTTACCCTTGCGGAAAAATCCCTGTCAGGCTGGCAGGCTTTTGGCCAAGTCATTGTGGCGACGGCGCTGGTGGTGTCTTACTTCTCGGGGCCTACGCTGAATTTCGGTGATTTCAGCCGCTACTGCCGCAGCATGCAGGACGTGCGACGCGGCAATTTTTGGGGGTTGCCGGTGAATTTCCTGGCATTCTCGCTGGTGACGGTTGTAATCGTTTCGGGCACCTTGCCGGTGTTTGGCGAAATGCTGCACGACCCGATTGCCACCGTTTCGCGCATCGACAACAGCATGGCTGTGCTACTCGGTGCCTTTGCCTTCGTGACGGCGACCATCGGCATCAATATCGTCGCCAACTTCGTTTCTCCGGCGTTTGACTTTGCCAACGTTGCGCCGAGCAAAATCAGCTGGCGTGCCGGTGGCATGATCGCGGCGGTGGCCTCGATCTTTATCACGCCGTGGAACCTGTTCAATAACCCGCTGATGATCCACTACACCCTGGATATCCTCGCCGCCTTTATCGGGCCGCTGTTTGGAATCCTGTTGGTGGATTTCTATTGGGTCAAAAAACAGAAAATCGATGTGGATGCCCTATTTGATGACAGCCCGAGCGGGCGCTATTACTTCGATGGCGGCGTGAACTGGACGGCGGTCAAAGCGCTGCTAGCGGCGACGCTGGTGGGCGTTGCGATCACGTTCACGCCGGCGTTGCAGGGCATGGCCAACTTTGCCTGGTTTACCGGTTGCTTCCTGGGTGGGCTGTTTTTCCTGATCCTGGCGCGGCGAGAGCAGGTTCGCCTGCCCGCGCCAATGGTTGCTGGCTGACAGCAGCGGCAGGGCGCAGTAACACCGCGCCCGCCACCAACAGGCCTGCACCTGCAATCACCAGCGCCGGTTGCAGGCCGCCGCTCAGATGACTGCTCACCGAGGCCAGCAACGGCCCACTCAATTGACCGATGGCGAAGCTCGCCGTCAGCAAGCCGGTGCTGCGCTGGTAGCCGTGGGGCGCGACGTCCCGCAAGCGTTGCATCACCAGCATCATGCACGCCAGGAACGGCGTACCGCACAGCAATACTCCCAGCGCCAGGCCCCAGCCATTGCCCAGCAAGCAGGCGAACACGCCAGCTGCTTGCAGCCACAGGGTGGTCATCAGCCATCGACGGGTGGTGTGTGGGTGATGCCGGCGCAAGCTCACCACCACGACCCCGATTGCGGCAGCGAGGCCGAAGCACGGCCAGAACAGATCGGCTTGCCACGCACCCTGGAATTGCGCGCTGGCCATCTGCGACAGAAAGGTCGCCGGGATGATGTAGCCCAGGCCGTACAGGAAATAAATCCAGCACAAATGCGCGATGCTTTCGTTGCTGCCCGTGCTGGAGGTGGGAGCAACCGTGGTAGTCGGCTGAGGCAAGAACGGCAGAATTGCCAGCAGCATGACCAGTGCCACCACGCCATAGACGAGCCACAGCGTGGCAGAGCTTTGCCCCAGCAAGTTCGAGCCCAGGGCCAGCAAACCAGTCAGTAAAATCCCCAGCCCCGGCCCGGCAAATACCAAGGCACCCAGGCGTGGGCGCCCGGCGGCAATCGCCAGCGGCTGACTCAAACTGGTGATCATCACCAGCGCCCAGGCACTCGCGACCCCCGTCCCGAAGCGCAGCAGCAGGTGGGGCCAGAACCCATGCGCCCAATACGACGCCAGCGTCAGCAGTACGCACAACCACAGCCCGCCATAGAGACGCCCGCGGACATGATGATGGCTACGGGCAAAAATCGAATCCACCGCACCGACGAAGTAGCCCAGGTAGTTGGCAGCGGCAATCAGCCCGGCGCCGGTCAGGTCGATCTGCCCCTCGCTGAGCAAATGCGGCATCTGCGGCGTAAGGGCGAAACGGCCAATGCCCATGGCCATCATCAGGGCGATAAAGCTGGCGAGTAAGCGAATCAGCGGTGACATGTTCAGGTTTCCTGCAAGGAAGCGAAGACCTTCAGGCTAAAGCGGATTGACTTTCTGTAAAAATGAATAATAGTGAGTAACTTGTTCAGTTTTGGAGAAAGGTATGGAGTTCAGTCAATTGCGCATTTTCCAGGCCGTGGCGGAAGAGGGCTCCATCACCCGTGCGGCCGAGCGCCTGCACCGTGTGCCGTCGAACCTGTCGACACGGCTCAAGCAAATGGAAGAGCAGCTCGGCGTGGACCTGTTTGTGCGCGAGCGCCAGCGGTTGCAGCTTTCTCCTGCCGGCAAAGTGTTGTTGGACTACAGCACCCGTCTGATCGCGCTGCACGATGAGGCCCATGGCGCCGTTCAAGGCGGTCAGCCGGCCGGCGATTTTGTGTTGGGCAGCATGTACAGCACCGCCGCGATTCATTTGCCAAAGTTGCTGGCGCGCTATCACAAGGCTTATCCGATGGTGAACCTGCAAGTGCAGTCGGCGCCCAGTGGTGAACTGCTGGAGGGCTTGATTACCGGGCGCTTGGACGCGGCGTTGGTGGATGGCCCGCTGACCATCGCCACGCTGGACGGGGTGCCGCTGTGCGAAGAGCGCCTGGTGATCATTTGCGAAGCCGATCACCCACCCGTGCGCGGGCCGCAGGATGTTGCCGGCCGCTCGGTGTTCACTTTCCGACGCAGTTGCGCCTACCGCACGCGCCTGGAAACCTGGTTTTCCCACGAGCGCGTGGCCATGGGGCGGGCCATCGAGATCGAGTCCTACCAAGGCATGCTCGCCTGTGTGATCGCGGGCTCCGGCGTGGCATTGATGTCCGAATCCATGCTCGACAGCTTGCCGGGCAAGGACAGCGTGTCCGTTCATCCGCTGACAGGGCCTTTTGCTACTGCGACGACCTGGCTGATGTGGCGAAAGGGTATGCTCGGCGCTAACCTCAATGCGTGGATTGACCTGCAACAGGAAGGTAAAGCCGGGTTTTTGCAGGACGCGCGCGCGATTGCTTGAACGATCCGGGATGATTTGGATCAATTCAGTAATAGTTCGTTGTGGTTTCGTTCAAGCATTACGTAGGACTTAGGGCTACTATCACTGTAGGAAAAGGCGACAGAATTCCCGCCGACCCGCATTACCCGCAAAGGGGGCAACCATGAAAGAGAAAATCCAGAACTGGCTCCATGACGTTGGCGTCGCGCTCGGCTTGATAGAGCCTCCGCTGCAACCGGTGCCAATTCGCACGGATGACGAGCAGCGCCGTCCGCGTCGCCGCTAAGCATTCGGCCGACTCAGCTTAAGTGTGGGAGCGGGCTTGCTCGCGAATCCGCTGTATCAGTCGATAAAAAGTTGATTGGTGCGCCGCATTCGCGATTGAGACCGCTCCCACAGTATTTTTGCGCAATGCACAGAAAACGGCTGCGACATCTCGCGTCGCGCCCGCTGTAGAAATCGCTCTAAATCCCGTATCCCCCAAGTCGCCTGCGCCACCGACACTGCTGGCCGGCGCGACAACCAAATCGCCAATTCAATCGCCAGGGTGATCCACACGGTCGTCCAATACTCGCACGTCAGTCAGGCATTGCGTTCGTGTGTGGAAATTGGACTGCGTGGCTATCAGAAACGGCTGGCTTATTTAGTTCTAAACATACGCGTAGGTTGAGCTCCGACAGGGGAATATTTGTAGCGTTTGCGTTTCTACCCTCTCCTGAAAAGTACCCAAGCATGAATAGCAAACTTCAGGGTTTTTGCGATTTTTTACTTGTGAAGATCTAGATGCCCGAGGCGCTAAGTCAGAATTGTTGGAGACAAGCATGGTGCTCTCTTCCGTTCCGCCAGTTACCACGTCGCTCATCGCCACCACCGAGATTATTTTACATATCGCACCGGTGTCGAAAGGTTGGAAGGCGGACGCCCCGCGCAACGTGGTGTTCTTCCCTCCGACATTAACCCGGCAAGCTCTGCTCTTACAGATCGGGCTCCTGCGGCCATCCATGCTCATCGTCGCAGACCAGACTATCGATGCAGAGGTTATTGACCAATGGCGTACATCCCATCCCTTTGGGGAGCTCTATCTGGTCCGCAGAGGGACGAGTTTGGATAAGGTGCGGTTGGATCTATGCCACGCCAATAACATTCGGGTAGTTAATACGCCAGGGGTCAATGCACCGCATGTTGCTGCCTATATCGCACACTGGCTGACAATGTCTGATGGCTCCATACCCCATGAAGTCTGTGTGCTGGGGTACGGCAATGTGGGAAAGGCGCTCGTCAAGTTGTTACTTGATCGAGACCCGAATGTTCGGATTAAGGTGTTGGGGCGATTCGGTCGAACGCCGGACACTGTCGGGAACGCCAGTTCCGAATCCAGAGTGTCGTTTTTCGTAGACTGGCTTGAGGCGCTGCAAGGGGCTTGTGCTGTCGCCGTATGCGTATCCCTGAATGACGAATCCGCTCATCGTATTGATCGGGCGCTGATCCAGTGCATGCACAAACAAGCTCGCCTGGTCTGTGTCGCCAAGCCGGGTGTCTTTAGCGATGATGCTTTGCAGGCGCTGGCAACGGCGCAAGACATCCAGCTCGTATTGGACTACGGGCCTGCAACATTGGATGCGTTTCGGATTCGCACACAAGCACTCGGTTGTAGTGTCTCCACGTGGTGCAAGCCGGCGACACTGACTACACAGGCAGCAACCACGCAAGCCTGCAATCGCGACCTTGACTATGCGGTCGCGGTTCAGCTGAGCCTGATTGCCCTGCGTGGCCTGGTCAGCCGCAAGCTTGCACAGTCTCTGATGATCCCCTCTCAGCAGGTGTATGCCGGGGCGCCACGGGTGTCGATCATCGGCAGAGGTATCAACGGCCTTCTCCAAGCCGTGATGCTTCGCCTGGCCAATTATCAGGTCACGGTATTCGGAGGGAATCAGCAGAGCGATGGCGCCAGTCATAAGCAGGTGAACATGCGCCATCTGTCAGCAACGGAGACCACCGCAAAGCCGCTGAATAACGATTATCTAACGCCCGGTAATCAGTATTTGGCCGTCGAGTGCAATCGCGCAGGCATTGAATTGTTTGAAAAGCTCCTGGCCGACAACCCGTCCCTGGCACGATTCGCGCGGTCGCGGATTGTACGAGCCTATAGGGACGACGCCACGGGTATAGAGGCCGCTATCCGCGAGCAACGCGATATTGAAAACAGACCCTGGCCGAGTGGCAAGCCGGGAGGTGAACTTGCAGAGATTAATCAACTGCAATTTCAGGCACGTTACGCAATGCCTGGCATCGGTCGAGCGATTGAGGTATCGGGTTACGATCTGGAATTTGTCCCGCTAAAAGATGAAATAGAGGCGCTTTTGCAGCGCTCGGGGGTTCAATTCCTGCCCCAGCGCCTGAACCCGATTCAAATTGCTGATCTGAGCCGAGAACACTTCGTCGTCACTGCCATGGGCGTCGAGGAGCCGGAGGCGGTCGCGATCATTGGCTGGTTTTTCAAGCTGCGCGCTGTGGGTGATGAAGGTGCCGGCATACGCGGGCTCAAGCTGCAGTACGATCTGCCAATCGGCGTCATGAATTGCCGCTTGGACGGGGAATTCATTCTGGTCTCAGGCGGGCAGGTGCCGGCCGATTCTTCACCGGAGAATAAGGCGTCAATACTGGCGGCCTGTCTGGCCGCTGTTGCTCGGCACTTTCCAAACGCCTACCGCAGGGCAATCGAAAGGGGCGACCTGCAAGTTATCGAATGTGCCAGGCCCGGCACTGTAGATGGGCTCTCAATCGTTTATTGGTCCGCTTACAATCGAATTGTGGCTGGGGCGACGTATGCCGCAGGCACAACACAGGGATTGGTATGGGCCTCTTTGGTCCAGGAACTCATCTGCGCAAGAGCGCCCGCTTAAAGGCCGGGATAGCTAAAAGTCCAGCGTTGAATAAAAAAACGGGTGCGACATCCGACGTCGCACCCGCTGAAGAAACCGCTCTAAATTATTTTATAGCTCAAACCGCCCGAGCCACCGATGCGTCCGGCCGTGGCGACAACATACTCACCACCACAAAACTCACCAGCCCGGCCGCCAGGCTGTAATAGATCGGCGTGTTCGCATCCAGCCCATCCTTGAACATGAACACCAGCGCGGTCACGAAGCCCAAGGTCATGGACGCAATAGCCCCCGACGTTGTTGCACGCTTCCAGAAAATTGCCCCCATCAGCGGGACCAACATACCGCCCACCAGCAGGTTGTAGGCCAGGGTCAGGGCGCTGATTACATCATTGACCACCAGTGCGATACCCAGCACGGCAATACCCGTCAACATCGTGAACAGACGGTTGATATTCAGGCTGGACTGCTTGCCACCCCGCAAACGCGGCAGCAGGTCTTCGGTCAATACAGTCGATGCTGCAAGCAAGCCGGCGCTGGCAGTGGACATCATCGCGGCCAGTGCGGCAGCAATCACCAGGCCGCGAATGCCATCCGGCAACGAGGCTTTGACGATGGCGGCGAAGGCATTGTTGACGTTGTCCAGGTTCGGCAGCAGTACATGCGCCGCCATCCCGATCAACGCGCACGCCAGCCCGTAAAGAATGCAGTAGAAACCGGCGAACGTGCCTGCGTACTGGGCGACCTTTTCGTCACGGGCAGTGAATACCCGCTGCCAGATGTCCTGGCCGATCAGGATGCCGAAAAAGTAGATCATGAAGTAGGTGATGATCGTGTCCCAGCCGATTTCGGTGAAGCTGAAATTCGACGCGGGCAACTTGGCCACCAGTTGGTCCCAGCCGCCGACGCGGTACAGGCAGATCGGCAGCAGGATAAACATCAGCCCGACGGTCTTGATCACGAACTGCACAATGTCGGTCAGGGTCAGCGACCACATGCCGCCGATGGTCGAATACACCACCACCACGCCACCGCCCAACAGCACCGACACCCAGAACGGCAGGCCGAACAGCACTTGCAGCACGGTGCCGATGGCCAGGATCGAGGTCACGCCTATCATCAGCGCGTAGGCCAGCATGATCACCGCACTCGCTTGGCGGGCCATGGGGTTGTAGCGTTTTTCCAGGACCTGGGTAACGGTGAAGATCTTCAGCTTCAGCAACGGTTTGGCCAGGAACAGGTTCAGCGCAATGATCCCGGCGCCCAGCGCGGCGCAGAGCCAGAACCCGGAAATGCCGTGCACATAACCCAGGCGCACAGTGCCGACGGTGGATGCACCGCCCAGCACGGTGGCGGCCATGGTGCCCATGTACAGCGACGGGCCCAGGTTGCGACCGGCTACCAGGTAGTCTTCGTGGGTCTTGGCGCGGCGCATGCCGTAATAGCCGAGCACGAGCATGCCGGCGGCGTAGATGAGTACGACGAATAAATCCAAAGCCATGACGGCGGGTCTCCGATTATCGTTTTTATGGGCGATCAGGCGGCTTGTTGCAGCGCCGGTTTAACGCGCGCATCCATGCGCTTGCTGCGAGGGTCGGCTGGGCCGTAGACGGCAGCCGGTTCCGGGAACATGCGAAGCAAGGTCAGGTACACCACCGAGGCCAGCCCCAGCGTCACCGGCAAGCTGATGTCGATGCCATCGGCAAGGTTGCCCAATGGCCCGACAAACTGCCCCGGCAGGTTGACGAAGCACAGGCCCACCAGTGCGCTCGGGATCCAGGCGCCCAGCCCGCGCCAGTTCCAGCCATGGCTGAACCAGTAGCGGCCGCCGGTTTCACCGCGAGTAAACACCTGCAGGTCATCCGGGCAGTAAAAGCCTCGGCGTACGATCAGGCCGATGATCATCATCACCATCCACGGTGTGGTGCAGGTGATGATCAGCACGGCAAAGGTCGACACGCTTTGCACCAGGTTGGCGGCGAAACGTCCGATGAAGATGAAGGCAATCGACATCACCCCGATCAGCAACGTGGCCTTGACCCGTGACAGCAGGCGCGGGAACACGCTGGACATGTCCAGCCCCGTGCCATACAGCGACGTGGTGCCGGTGGACATGCCGCCGATTACCGCAATCAGGCACACCGGCAGGAAGAACCAGGTAGGCGCGACGGCCAGCAGCCCGCCGACGTAGTTGTTGGCCGCGATGTAGTCCGGCGCCTTGATGGCCACGATGGTCGCGGTGGCGAGGCCGAACAGGAACGGGATCAAGGTGGCGATCTGGGCGGCAACCACGGCCAACATGATGCGCATTTTCGGTGTTTCACGCGGGATATAGCGCGACCAGTCACCGAGGAACGCGCCGAAGGAAATCGGATTGCTCATGGCTACCAGTGCTGCGCCGATGAACGCGGCCCAGAAACCGGTCTGGCCCATGGCGACCGTGCCGGCGAAGTGGCTGTCGAACGCCGGTGCAAAGGCGAAGATCCCCAGCAGGAACAGCAGGCTCGCCGCCCATACCGCAATGCGGTTAACCCACAGCATGAAGCGAAAGCCGTAGATGCACACGGTCAGTACGAGCATGGCGAACACGCCGTAAGCCAGGCCCAGGGTCAGGTCGGTTTCCGGCAGGCCGATCAGACGTTTCGCACCACCGACCAGCGCATCGCCCGAACTCCACACCGACAGTGAGAAGAAGGCAATCGCCGTCAGCAGCGACAGAAACGAGCCTACAATTCGCCCGTGCACACCAAAGTGCGCACCGGAAGACACCGCGTTATTGGTGCCGTTGATCGGCCCGAACAGGCCCATGGGCGCCAGGATCAGTGCGCCCACCAGCACGCCCAGCACGATCGCCCAGACGCCGGCCTGGAACGACAGGCCAAACAGCACTGGGAACGCGCCCAGCACGGCGGTGGCAAAGGTGTTGGCACCGCCGAAGATCAGTCGGAACAGATCCTTGGGGCTGGCGGTGCGTTCATGGTCCGGGATCTGTTCGACCCCGTTGGTTTCTATTTTGCGAATACTGTTTTCGTTGTTTTTATTATTCATGATCAGCTCCGATCACATTGGCTAAGGGGGCGGCAGCCCTTCCGGCATAGCGGACAAATGTTCGTGACAGGCCAGCCACAGGCCTTCTTGTTGTTCTGTGCGTCGCCCTTGCCGTGTGAAGACAATGGTCTCGCGCTCCTGGCTAAAAAATTGCTCCCCGTTCATGCGCAGCTCGGTGGCCACGTCATGAATAAATACCGCCACGTTACCCTGCAGGCTGACAAAGGCGTTGCTTGAGGTGCAGGACAGCACCTCAAACCCCTCGTCCCGACGCCAGCTGTCCCACAACACCTGATAGGCATCGCGGCTGAGCAGCGGCTGGGGGAGGGTGTAGAACACAAAGCTGGCATCGACAGTGAACGCGCCGAAATAGGCGGCGCGGTCATTGCGCGCGAAGGCTGACACCAGGTCGGCCGCGGCTTGCAGCACGGCTTGCGTGCTCATCAACGATGCGCCACGCCGGGCAGTACGCAGAGCATCTCGTACAGCAGGTTGGCACCGAGCAGCGAGGTGTTGCCGGTGGTGTCGTAGGGCGGCGAAACTTCTACCAGATCGCAACCAATCAGGTCGAGGCCCTGGCAGCCACGGATGATTTCGATCGCCTGGATGGTGGTCAGCCCGCCGATTTCCGGGGTGCCGGTGCCGGGCGCCCAGGCCGGGTCGATGCCGTCGATGTCGAAGCTCAGGTACACCGGGCCGCCGCCGACTTTTTCACGCACTTCGGCCATCAGCGGCGCGAGAGAGTGGTGCCAGCATTCTTCAGCCTGGACCACGCGAAAGCCCTGTTTGCGGCTCCAGTTGAAGTCTTCGGCGGTGTAGCCCTGGGCACGCAGGCCGATCTGCACCACACGGTCGCAATCGAGCAAGCCTTCTTCCACCGCGCGGCGGAAGGTGGTGCCGTGGGCGATTTTCTCGCCGAACATATGGTCGTTGACGTCGGCGTGGGCATCGATGTGCACCAGCCCGACCTTGCCGTGTTTCTTGTGGATCGCCCGCAGGATCGGCAGGGTGATGGTGTGGTCGCCGCCCAGGGTCATCGGGATCACGTTGTGCTCAAGAATCTCATCGTAGGCTTCCTCGATGATGCGCACGGCGTCGAGCAGGTTAAAGGTGTTGATCGCCACGTCGCCAATGTCCGCAACCGACAACGAGTCGAACGGCGCGGCGCCGGTGGCCATGTTGTAGGGGCGGATCATCACCGATTCGGCACGGATCTCACGCGGCCCGAAGCGGGTGCCGGCGCGCAGCGAGGTGCCGATGTCCAGCGGCACGCCGACAAAGGCGGCGTCCAGGCCTTTGGCCGTTTGCAGGTGGGGAAGTCGCATCATGGTGGCGATGCCGGCGAAGCGCGGCATTTCGTTGCCGCCCAGTGGTTGGTGGAAAATCTTGTCCACGGGATTGCCTCATCATTGTTTTGTTTATTAGGGGCCGATTCTGCGAAAAGCCCGGGGCAGGAAGAATCGGCAGGCGCAAATACTTAGTTCAGATTTTTCTAAACTAATGCCTGAGGTAAACTCCTCTGTCTGTGCTGGGATTGACCGATCCTTCCTGACGAACGCCGTCCAAATGTGGGATCGCGGCGCATTAGCTGAATCTGGAGAACCCATGGCCAACGCCTTGCCCGACCTGAAACTCCTGCGCATTTTCGTCAGCGTCGTGCGGCACCAGGGGTTCGCCAACGCCCAGCACGAACTCAACCTGTCGACGTCGGCCATCAGCACTTATATGAGTCAGCTGGAGTCAGCGTTAGGGCTGGTGTTGTGCCATCGCGGTCGCGGCGGTTTCAGCCTCACCAGCAAGGGCGAGCTGTTCCATCAGGAAACCTTGCGTCTGCTCGGCGAGCTCGAAGGCTTTGAGCAATATGCTGCCGCGCTCAAAGGCGAGTTGCGCGGAACCCTCAAGCTCGGCGTGCTCGACTCCACGGTCAGCGACAAGGCCCTGCCGTTCGCCGAAGTCATTGGCGCCTACAGCCTGGAACACCCGGCCGTGCACCTGCATTTGTCGGTGATGAGCCCATACGAATTGCAACTGGGCGTGCAGGACAACCGGCTGGACTTGGCCATCGGCGCCTTTTCCAACCGCATGAGTGGGTTGATCTACATGCCGCTGTACCGCGAGCAGCATTGGCTGTATTGCAGCACGCGACACCCGTTATTCAACGAACGGCGTATCCCCGAACAAGTGATTACCCAGCAACGCATGGTCGGTCGTGGCTACTGGAGCCAGGCCGAACTGGCGCGTCACGGCTTCAAACACAGCGCGGCGACGGTGGAAAGTATGGAGGCGCAGTTGATTCTGGTGCTGTCCGGCGCCTATATCGGCTACCTGCCCGAACACTACGCCCAGGCCTGGGCCGACAAGGGCGAATTGCGTGTACTGCTGCCGGCGACCTTCGGCTACCAGGCGCCATTCTCGATGATCATGCGCCGGGGGCGTAGCCGAGAACCGCTGATCCAGACCTTCCGCGACCTACTCAAAGCCCAGCTCAACCAGGCCTGAAAATCATGTCCAGACCCCAGTGTTCCCGGTGCCTCAGGCCCATCACCCATTGCCTGTGCCCGCTGATCCCCAGCCTCGACAGCCGCACCCGCGTGTTGCTGTTGCAGCACCCAAGCGAGGTCAACCACGCGCTCAATACCGCGCGGTTGGCGGCGTTGGGGCTGAACAATGCGCAATTGGTGGTTGGCGAGGTATTCGAGGACTTGGCCACGTTGTTGAACCCGCCCGGTTATCAAGCGCGCCTGCTGTTTCCCGCTGATGACGCTCAGCCTTTGCAAGTGTATGCACCTGAGGACCCGCCACTGTTATTAGTGGTGCCCGACGGCACCTGGCGCAAGGCGCGCAAATTGTTGCACCTCAATCCATTGTTGGCTGCATTGCCCCGGGTAACCTTGGCCGAGGGTGGCGTTTCGCGCTATCGGCTGCGCAAGGCACCGGGGCCAGGGGCGTTGTCGACGGTAGAGGCCATTGTGCAGGCATTGCAGGTGTTGGAAGCGCCGACATCCTTTGAGCCTTTGCTCAAGCCATTCGAAGCGTTGATCGAGGGGCAAATCGCGGCAATGGGGGATGAGGTGTTTCAGCGAAATCATGGCGATGGACCGTTGGGTTAGCAGGTTCACCGAGGTGCTGCTGTCGCTGGCAAGCCAGCGCCCACACGGGACCACTGAAGGCCAAATGTGAGAGCGGGCTTGCCCGCGAGAGCGTCCTCCCGATCAACACATCACTCGCTTATTCCTATAAGCCATAAGCACCGCACTTTGCGTGATATGGCCCGCCGGCCTTTCCCGGTATGATGTTCGCCCCCGCAGTCTGGATT
This sequence comes from Pseudomonas antarctica, assembly GCF_001647715.1. NCBI lineage: Bacteria > Pseudomonadati > Pseudomonadota > Gammaproteobacteria > Pseudomonadales > Pseudomonadaceae > Pseudomonas > Pseudomonas antarctica. The sequence continues at coordinate 4,622,899 of NZ_CP015600.1, read as the reverse complement.
GCGAATACGCCATGACCTTGCAGTACCCTACAATCGCCGATTGCGTCGGCAACACGCCCCTGGTCCGCTTGCAACGCATGGCGGGTGAAACCAGCAATACCCTGTTGCTCAAGCTCGAAGGGAACAACCCGGCCGGTTCCGTCAAGGACCGCCCGGCGCTGTCGATGATCGCCCGCGCCGAGCTGCGCGGGCAGATCAAGCCCGGTGACACCCTGATCGAAGCCACCTCGGGTAACACCGGGATCGCCCTGGCCATGGCCGCGGCGATCAAGGGTTACAAGATGGTGCTGATCATGCCCGACAACGGCAGCGCCGAACGCAAGGCGGCGATGACCGCCTATGGTGCGCAGCTGATTCTCGTCACTCAGGAAGAAGGCATGGAAGGCGCGCGCGATCTTGCCGAGCGCATGGCCGCCGAAGGCCGTGGCGTGGTGCTGGACCAGTTTGCCAACGGCGATAACCCCGAGGCGCACTACACCACCACCGGCCCGGAAATCTGGCGCCAGACCCAGGGCACCATCACCCATTTCGTCAGCTCCATGGGCACTACCGGCACCATCATGGGCAACTCGCGCTACCTCAAGGAGCAGAACCCGGCGATCCAGATCGTCGGCCTGCAACCGATGGAAGGCGCATCCATCCCAGGCATCCGCCGTTGGCCCGAAGAGTACCTGCCGAAGATCTACAACGCGACGCGCGTGGACCGCATCATCGACATGGCCCAGCGTGAAGCCGAAGACACTACCCGCCGTCTGGCGCGCGAAGAAGGCATCTTCTGCGGCGTGTCTTCCGGTGGCGCCGTGGCCGGTATGTTGCGCTTGTCCAAAGAAGTGGAAAACGCGGTGATCGTCGCGATCATCTGTGACCGAGGCGACCGTTACCTGTCGACCGGCATCTTCGACGAACCCAACTGATGGCCAAGCACGAGAGAGGCCTGCGCTTCCAACCGACGGGCGGCAGCCGGGCCCCGCAGATTCCGGTGGGCAAGAAGCAACGCCTGACCATCGAGCGCCTGGCCAACGATGGCCGGGGCATTGTGTTCTTTGAAGGCCGTACCTGGTTCGTGAATGGCGCGCTGGCTGGCGAAGAAGTCGAAGCGCGAGTATTGGGCGCCCACGGTAAAGTGGTCGAGGCCCGTACCGAACGCGTTTTCACCGCCAGTCAACTGCGCCGGCCTGCGCCGTGTGCACACGTTGGCCGTTGCGGTGGTTGCAGCGTGCAGCACTTGCCCCACGACGAACAACTCGCCCTGAAACAGCGCATGCTCGCCGAGCAACTGTCCCGCGTGGCCGGTGTCGAACCGCAAGAGTGGGCTGCCCCTTTGAGTGGGCCGGAATTCGGCTACCGCCGCCGCGCCCGCGTCGCGGTGCGTTGGGATGCCAAGGCGAAAAAACTCGAAGTGGGTTTTCGCGCCGTGGCCAGCCAGGACATCGTCGCCATCGACGATTGCCCGGTGCTGGTACAGGCCTTGCAACCGATCATGCAGCGTTTGCCGAATATGTTGCGCCGCCTGAGCAAACCACAGGCGTTGGGGCATGTGGAGTTGTTCAGTGGCTCCTCCATTGCTGTGCTGCTGCGGCACATGGCGCCGCTGTCCGAGGCGGACCTGCTGGTGTTGAAAGAATTTTGCGCTTTCCATGAAGCCCAATTATGGCTGCATGGCGAAGGCCAGCCGGAACCGGTCGAGGCGGATACGGCCCTCGGTTATCGGTTGGCGCAGTGGGGCTTGGAGCTGGCCTATCGGCCCGGCGACTTTGTGCAGGTCAATGCCGGCATCAACGAAGCGATGGTCGCGCAAGCCCTGGAATGGCTGGCGCCACAGCCCGACGATCGGGTGCTGGACCTGTTTTGTGGCCTGGGCAATTTCGCCTTGCCACTGGCGCGCCAGGTGCGCGAAGTGGTCGCGGTAGAAGGCGTGCAGACCATGGTGGACCGGGCGGCGCAGAATGCCGTCAGCAACAATTTGCATAATGTGCAGTTTTTTCAGGCCGATTTGTCCCAGCCTTTGACTGACGCGGAGTGGGCCAAGCAGGGCTTTTCTGCGGTACTCTTGGACCCACCCCGTGATGGTGCCCTGGAGGTTGTGCGCAAGCTCGCCACGCTGGGAGCCAAACGCTTGGTGTATGTGTCCTGCAACCCAGCCACGCTGGCGCGGGACACGGTTGAGTTGGTCAAGCAAGGCTACCGGCTAAAACGTGCCGGGATCCTCGACATGTTTCCACAGACAGCTCATGTCGAGGCCATGGCGTTATTTGAAGCGGGCTAGGATGCCCGTTTAATCCGACTGGCCTGTAGTCTCCTGGGCCGTGACCTGTCAGGGAGTTGTACGTAGCCTAGGGTTGCAAAACTAGGGTTGCGCAGCAGGTCAGCGATGATTTTTGGCGCATTAAAGGTGCGTCGTAGGGAAGGTAAGCAAGATGGTACAGGTGAGAGCACACCAGCCGATCAACACCGACGGCAGTATCAATCTCGAGGCATGGCTGGATCATGCCGTCAGTGTCGACCCGGCACTGGACCGTGAAGCCTTGAAAGCGGCCTGCGAGTTCGCTCGTGAGTCTGAACAGCAAGACAATGCCGCCAAGAACCTGTGGGCGGAGGGCACGTCAAGCTTTCGCACCGGGTTGGAAATCGCCGAAATCCTCGCCGATCTCAAGCTGGACCAGGATTCGCTGATCGCCGCCGTGCTTTATCGCGGCGTACGTGAAGGGCATATTGCGTTGCCGCTGGTCAGCCAGCGTTTCGGCACCGTGGTCGCCAAGTTGATCGACGGCGTGCTGCGCATGGCTGCCATCAGCGCCAGCCTCAGCCCGCGTCAGTCCCTGGTGCTGGGCACCCAGGGCCAGGTCGAGAACCTGCGCAAAATGCTGGTGGCGATGGTCGACGACGTGCGTGTCGCGCTGATCAAGCTGGCCGAACGCACCTGCGCGATCCGTGCGGTGAAGACTGCCGATGACGAAAAGCGCAACCGCGTGGCCCGCGAGGTGTTCGACATCTACGCGCCGCTGGCGCACCGCCTGGGTATCGGCCATATCAAGTGGGAGCTGGAGGACTTGTCCTTCCGCTACCTCGAACCCGATCAATACAAACAGATTGCCACGCTGCTGCACGAGCGGCGGCTCGACCGTGAGCGCTTCATTACCGACGTGATGGGCCAGTTGCGTTCCGAGTTGCAAGCCACCGGCGTCGACGCCGACATCAGCGGCCGTGCCAAACACATCTACTCCATCTGGCGCAAAATGCAGCGCAAGGGCCTGGCGTTCAGCCAGATCTACGACGTGCGCGCGGTACGCGTACTGGTGCCGGAAATGCGCGATTGCTACACCGCGCTGGGTATCGTCCACACGTTGTGGCGGCACATTCCCAAGGAGTTTGACGACTACATCGCCAACCCCAAGGAAAACGGCTATCGCTCGTTGCACACCGCAGTGATCGGTCCCGAGGGCAAGGTGCTGGAAGTGCAGATCCGCACCCACGCCATGCACGAGGAGGCCGAGCTGGGGGTATGCGCGCACTGGCGTTACAAGGGCACCGACGTCAAGGCCGGGTCCAACCAGTACGAAGAGAAAATCTCCTGGCTGCGCCAAGTGCTGGAGTGGCACGAAGAACTCGGCGACATCGGCGGCCTGGCCGAACAGCTGCGGGTGGATATCGAGCCGGACCGGGTCTATATCTTCACCCCCGACGGCCACGCCATCGACTTGCCCAAGGGCGCTACGCCGCTGGACTTCGCCTACCGCGTACACACCGAAATCGGCCACAACTGCCGGGGCGCCAAGATCAATGGGCGCATCGTGCCGCTCAACTACAGCTTGCAGACCGGTGAACAGGTCGAGATCATCACCAGCAAGCACGGCACACCGAGCCGCGACTGGCTGAACCCGAACCTGGGTTACATCACCACGTCGCGGGCCCGGGCGAAAATCGTGCACTGGTTCAAATTGCAGGCGCGCGACCAGAACGTCGCGGCCGGTAAAACCTTGCTCGAACGGGAACTGGCGCGTCTGGGCCTGCCGCAGGTGGACTTCGACAAGTTGGCCGAAAAGGCCAACATGAAGATCGCCGAGGACGTGTTCGCGGCACTTGGTGCCGGCGACCTGCGTCTGGCGCAGTTGGTCAACCTGGCCCAGCAGTTGGTCGAGCCGGAGCGCGGCAGCGAGCAACTGGAACTGATTCCCCGCAAAGCCACCGGCTACAAACCGGGCAAGCGCGGCGACATCCAGATCCAGGGCGTGGGCAACCTGATGACACAAATGGCTGGTTGTTGCCAGCCGTTGCCGGGCGACGCCATCGTCGGTTACATCACCCAGGGCCGTGGCGTGAGCATTCACCGCCAGGATTGCGCCTCGGTGCTGCAACTGGGCGGGCGCGAGCCGGAGCGGATCATCCAGGTCAGCTGGGGCCCGGTGCCGGTGCTCACCTACCCGGTGGACATCATCATTCGCGCCTACGACCGTTCCGGGTTGCTGCGTGATGTGTCGCAAGTGCTGCTCAACGAGCGGATCAACGTGCTGGCGGTCAACACCCGCTCGAACAAAGAGGACAACACGGCGTTGATGTCCCTGACGATCGAGATCCCGGGGCTGGATGCGTTGGGGCGGTTGCTGGGGCGGATTTCCCAGTTGCCGAACATCATCGAGACGCGGCGTAATCGCACACCTTGATGCGGTCTGAAAATATCTGTGGACTGCTTTCTGTGGGAGCCGGGCTTGCCCGCGATGCAGGCGACTCGGTCTGTCTGATAGACCGAGTCGAGGCTATCGCAGGCAAGCCAGCTCCCACATTAGATCTTCAGCGGTTCCAGACAATGGGCAGAGATTGACTGATGTATTCACTTGAAGACCTGCTGCACCTGATGAACCGTCTGCGCGACCCCAAATACGGGTGCCCGTGGGACATCAAGCAAACCTACGCGACCATCGTTCCGCACACCCTGGAAGAAGCCTATGAAGTCGCCGACGCCATCGAGCGTGGCGACTTTGATCACCTGCAAGGCGAGTTGGGTGACCTGTTGTTTCAGGTGGTGTATTACAGCCAACTGGCGCGGGAAGACGGGCGCTTTGAATTTGCCGGGGTGATCGACAGCATTACCCGCAAGCTCATCCGCCGCCACCCTCATGTGTTCCCCACCGGGGATCTGTATGCGCCGCTGGATATCCCGCAGTTGAGCGAAGAGCAGGTCAAGGCGCGCTGGGAGCAGATCAAGGCCGAGGAGCGTGCGGAGAAATCCGACGCGCCGGAGCAACTTTCCCTGCTGGACGATGTGCCTGCGGCCTTACCTGCATTGTCCCGTGCTGCCAAATTGCAAAAGCGCGCCAGCCAGGTCGGTTTCGACTGGCCTGCCGCGTTGCCGGTGGTGGACAACGTGCGCGAAGAGCTGGATGAAGTGCTCGAAGCCATGGCGGATAACGATTCGGTGGCGATTGCCGATGAGGTCGGTGACTTGCTGTTTGCTGCAGTCAACCTGGCACGTCACCTCAAGGTTGACCCGGAAACTGCGCTGCGTGGCGCCAATGCCAAGTTCGAACGACGTTTCCGATTTATCGAACAGGCATTGCGCGACACGCACCAATCCATAGAAGATTGCACCCTCGAAGCGTTGGACGCCCTGTGGGGCGAAGCCAAACGTCAGGAAAAGAATCTGTCCAGCTGCGGTTGAGCAGTGGCCTAAGTGAGTAAGCACCATGAGCATTTCCCTTCGCGACCAGTTGCTTAAAGCAGGTCTGGTCAACCAAAAGCAGGCCAAGCAGGTCGGCAAAGAGAAACAGAAGCAGCAGCGCTTGGTCCACAAAGGCCAGGCCGAGGTGGATGACACCCAGGCACGCCTGGCCGCTGAGGCACAGGCCGAGAAGGTCAAGCGTGACCAGGAACTGAACCGTCAGCAGCAGGAAAAAGCCGAAGCCAAGGCCCGCACTGCCCAGGTCAAGCAACTGATCGAGACCTCGCGCCTGCCCAAGTTGACCACCGAGGACTACTACAACTTCGTGGACGACAAGAAGGTCAAGCGCCTGTCGGTCAACACGTTGATGCGCAACAAGCTCAGCAACGGCTCCCTGGCGATCGTGCACCACGGCGGCGGTTATGAGGTCATCCCGCGCGAGGCGGCGTTGAAGATCCAGGAGCGTGCACCGGAGCGCATCGTGCAGCTCAACATCCTCACCGAAAGCCAGGTGCCGGATGAGGATGATCCGTACGCCGCCTACCAGATCCCGGATGATCTGATGTGGTAAGGCTGTAAAAAACATCCCTGTGGTGAAGGGCTTGCCCCTGCCAGAAAACACAAACCCCGCTCAAAAGGCGGGGTTTGTGTTTTAACCAGTAGCGTCAGCCGCTCACCAGTCCACTGCGTAACTCAGGGTGAAGGTACGACCTTCGGCATTCGGGTACGGTGCACGCGCGTTGGCCTGGGCGAACATGTTCTGGTAGTTGCGGTTAGTGAGGTTGTACACCGCACCTTCGAGGCGACCTACCGGCAACCTCACCGAACCCAATAGGTCGGCCAGCGTGTAGCCTTTGATGTCGCGGCCGTTGTTGTCTTTGAACGCGGCGTCATAGTCGGCCAGGCGCATACCTTGCAGGCGCAGGCTGTAGTCACCACGGTCGTAGCCGACAAAGGCGGTGGTCTTTGAGGGAGAGATGCGTGTGGCAGGCAGGTCGATCCATTTACCGTTCTGCTGGGTCTCGCCTTTGGCGTAAGCGTAAGTACCCCCTACCGACCATTGATCGGTGAAGTTGTACGTCAGGCTGGTTTCAACGCCGCGCACACGCTCTTTCTGATTGATCAGGCGCAGTACACGGTCATTGGCGTCATAGAACTGGGTGACATCCGAGGTGTTTTCATACGCCGTGACGCTGGCCAGCCACTTGTCCCAATTGCCGCGCCAGCCCAGCTCGTAGCTGTCGACCTTCAGCGCTTGGGCATTCAGGTTTTGAATGTCGTACTTGCTGTTCACGTCACGCAGGAAACGCTGGATATCCGGCAGGGAAAAGCCCTGGCTGAAGTTGACGAACACGTCCTGGTTTTCGCTCAGGTGATACACCGCACCGAGGTTATAGAGGGTGTCGTCGTATTTGAGCGTGCCACCCGGCAGTATCGCGCGATTGCCGGTCTGGACGATTTCGCCGTAAGCGATGCTGTCGGAAACCTCGCTTTCGATCCACTCGCGGCGTACGCCACCACGCAAGGTCCAGTCATCGATGTCGTAGGACAGTTGCCCAAAGATGGCTTTGGTGGTGGTCGCGATGTCCGGGCCCAATTCGAACGTGGTGCCGGTCTTGGTGTAGTTCAGGCCGTTGACGCGGTATTGGTCGCCGCGCTGGCGTGAGGTTTCATGGTCATAGTCCGCCCCCCACACCAGATTGCCGGTGGCCGGGCCGATGTCCGGCATTTGCGTATCGATCGCCGCGCGCAGGCCGTAGACATCCTGCACGCTGTTGTTGTCGGATACCCCGGCGCGGCCACGCGACAGGTCCGGGAAGAACAGCGCGTCGGCACGCCGCCAGTAACTTTCGACCTGCAAGCCCTGGCCGTAGAAATCTTTGTCGGCATAGTTAAGGTTGACCGCCTGGTTGTGGGTGAAAGGTTGGTCATCCAGGTCCAGGCCTTTCACCGCGACGGCGCTATTGGTGTTGCGTGGGTCCTTGGTGTAACGGGTGTCTTGTTCGTCTTTGTAGTCTTGCAGTGACAGGCTGATCTTCTTGTCGTCATCCAGCTCGTAGCCGAAGCGACCTTGCAGGTCGTAGGTGTCGGTGTCCATGTTGCTGCCCTGGGACGTGTCCTGGGGAATGCGTTTTCCGTTGCCGTCGAACTGATCGTTGCGTTGTACGTAGTTGCCGGAAAGATACCAGTCCACAGGGCCCTGACGGCCCGTCGCGCTCTGGAATGTTTCGTAGGAGAAACCTTTGTGGCTGAGGTTGTTGCCGGCGGTCATGCCGATTTTGCTGCTGAAGGCGAGGTCTTCACCTTTGTTGCGCTTGGTGATGATGTTGATGATGCCGCCTGACGCACCTGCGCCGTAGACACTGCTGGCGCCGGAAATCACTTCAATGCGCTCGATGCTTTCCGGTGCCACGCTGTTGAGCTGGCGGAAGTTATCGCGTGTGGCGTTCTGGGACACGCCATCGATCAGGATCAGCGTATTGCGCCCGCGAAGCGTCTGGCCGAAGTTGCTCATGCCACCACTGGAGGGCGCAATGCCCGGCACCAATTGCCCGAGGATATCCGCAACCCGGCGTCCTGCACCTGTCTGCTGGCGGATCTGGTCTTCGCTGATGACCTGCACAGAGCCTGGAATCGCCGCGATACTGGTTTCATTGCGTGTGGCCGAAACCACCGTTGCCTGTAATTGCAGGTTGGTAGGCGCTGCTTGGGTTTCTTCAACTTGATCGGCCCAGGCTGGGCCGCTCATAGATCCGAGCAGGGGCAGCAGGGCTGCCAGTTGCAATTTGTTCATGACCTTGCCTTTCAGTTATTAGAAGTATTGACAGAAAAACCGGATGAATCGGGTGTTCGGGTGAACGAACGGATGGCGCGGATACCCAGGGCAGCCAAGGCATAAGTGAGCGCGACCAGCCAAAAGCTGTGCGCCAAGCCCACCATTCCCATGCCAATGCCGCCCATCAAGGCGCCGCACAGCGCGCCGGCTTTGGCGGCGCTATTGCCCATGCCCAAGGCAAAACCCTGCTGGCTGGGCGCAACGGTATTGGCGATCAACGTGTAGGCGACGGGCAGCAGGGCTCCTTGCCACACGCCCCACAGCAACCGGCTGGCGAGGAAGCCCAGCCATTCGTTGGCCATCGCTGTGAAGGCAAGCGTCAAGGCGCAGGACCACGTGACCCATTCGATAATGCGCAGTGTGTGTGCAGGTTGATGTCGGTCAAACAGCCGCCCCCAAAGCGGGGCGGACAGTGCCAGCGTGAGTGCGCTGGCGGCATAGCTGGCGCCGATCAACCAGGCGGGCGCCTGTAAAATATCGGCGACGTACAAGGCGTAAAACGGCTGAGGCATCATCTTGGCAGCCTGAATCAATACGATGATCCCCAGCATTGCGCCGAGCCAGCCTTTGGGCAGTGCGGCGGGTGTGGACGTGCGCGCTGGCCGCGAGCGCGGTGCATCGCTGGGCAGGAACACGCTGATCACGGCACAGCCCAGGCAGACGGCGGTGGCGCTGTAGCACAGCAGTGCGAAGCCCGAGACATCCATCAGCCAGCCGCCCAACACCGGCCCAGCCAGTGACCCCACCGCGGTTGCCGATTGCAGTCGCGCCAGAATGTGCCCGCGCCCACCATCACCGCAGCAGGCCAGTGCGTAGGCTTGGGCCGCTGCGATAAAGCCGGCCAGCGCGCCTTGCGCCACTCTGATCGCCACCAGCAGCCACGGATCGAAGGTGATAGCGGCCAGCGCCTGGCACGCCGCCAACGCCAGCAGCGCCCGAATGATCATCGGCTTGTGGCCGGTACGGTCACCCAGGCGCCCCCACATTGGCGTCAGGATCATCGCTGCCATCATCGGCCCGGCATACACCAGCGAAGACAGCAGGCCAGTGTACTGGGCATTGGCCACGCCAAGCAGCTTCTGGATCTGCAAGGGCCAGAAGGGGCCGCTCATTTCCATGGCCCCCATCGACACCAGCTGAATCACCACCAGCAGCCGCAGGGCGGTGTGGTTAGCTGCCATTGGCGGCGGCACTCAAAGGGTTGGGCAGCCGCCCGACGATATCGGCATGGCTTTCCAGCAGGCGCATGCGCATGAACGACTTGGCCGGCCAGTCCTGTTCCAGCAGGGCTTCGCGCTCGGTTGCCCAACGCTGTGGTTCGACCTGGCTGCGCAAGTCGTCGAAACACTGGCTGACGTGGGCCGACAGTTCATTCCACAGCAGCGCCTGGGGGATATCGAAGTGGCGGGCACTGAGCAATACCAGTTCGCCCAGGTGGCACATGAATACGGTGTGCAGCAGCTTGTCACGTACAAAGCCCGCGTCGTCGTACAGCGTCATCTTGGGGTCGTGCAGTTCGATATCCATACCATGGGCGTGCAAGGTCTTGCGGTCGATTCGAATATCACCGAAGTCACGCAACAACAGGCGGCTCAATTGGCCGTCTGCGGCCATGACCATGAACGAGTTCTGCTGGTGGGCCTCGAAGGCAACGCCATAGCGCAGGTACATACCCAACAGTGCCGGTACGGCGATCGCGGCATAGTCGCGAAAGAACGCAAGCATGGCATCGGCGTCGTCCAGGCCTTTACTCAGGCGTACCCATTGCCTCAGCAGCGGCTGGCCGTGCTGGTCGATGGCAAACAGGCTGCCTACCGGCACGGCCATTTCGCCCGGTTGGAGCAGGCTCTGCGGGTTGTCGCGGTAGAGAACGGCCAGGTGGCGGGAGTGCTCATCATTGGCCGGTTGGGGTTTGAAATGCACGCCTATCCGCTCGGGGACGATGCTGAGAATTCGCTGAATTGCGGGCTCGCGCTCAAGGATCGTCAGCAGCAAATGGCTGATCCGCGGGCCCATGCGCGCCGAGCGTGGTGAAACAGTTCGTTGCACACTGGTCAGGCGCAGTGAGACCGGGAGTTTGACCATCGGCGCGTCGCAGCTGCCTTCAGGCAGCACGGTCCTGAACGACATGGTCGGGTGGGCGGTAAACGCGACGATATCGGTCAGCACCAGCAGCTTGTCACCGATTTCGTTGGCGAACAGTTGCGGTAGCTCCTGGCGTGCCTGCCAAGGGTGAGCAGGCAGCGGTAGATAGTCAGCTGCCTCAAGCCCCTGCGCTGCAAGCGCTACGGTCAATTGCCTGGCAGCCTGTGGAAAATGCTGCTGCCACCACTGCCAGTAATCTGCGCTATCGGCCAATACTTCGACATGCGCGTATTGGCGGTGGAGCGCGCAAAGGAATACCGGGAAGCGTGCTTCGAACTCCGGTGAGAAATCGATGACCTGGTCGGTAGCCAAGCCCAACTTGGTCTTGTAGTTGGGGTGCCATGGGTGGCCCAGCGTGCCCCATTGTTCAAGCACGGACGTAGCGTTGGTGACGCTCGCATCATTCTTGAGGTGGCTCAGCAGATTGTTCTGATGTGCCGGGTCCATTGCTGCGTGCAGCTTGAGTGTCCACTGCTCGTGAAAGGCGAGGCACAGCGTGTCGTTGACAAAGCTGTCATCGATTTCGCTGTTGAGACGGCCCAAGACGTTCAGATCGGCCGATGATTCGAGGCTGTTGTTAAGCAGCGTCAGTAATTGCGACGGGAATTGAATTTTCTGCTCGGTCTGGTCGTTACGTAGCAGTGTGACCTGGCCACGCAGGTCCCAGCTGCCCATGCGGCCGGGCCGCAGGTAATCGAAGCGCAGGCGGGTTTGGTCAGGCAGTGCCAGCCAGCAGTGGCCGAGTTCGTCATAGCTGCGAGTGTTGGGGGCCAGCAGGCCTTCACGAAACAGTGCCTGGATCAAGCGTTGGAAACTGCGTTCGGCGGCGGGCGCCAGCGTGTTGATCAGGGAATCAAGGGTGAGGTGATTGGCCAGGAATTGCGGCGTGGCCAGTGCTTCACTCCAGCGCTCAAGCAGTGATTTTTCCGGCGTGCTGTTGTGTCCATGCATCAAGTCGAATTCCTTATCCGCGGTCCTGGGTGAAAGGCGCGCGAATGGTATCGAGAACTATTACCAGATGTCTATTTGTTGTTACGCTTTTTGCACAAACGTTTATTCAAGCAAGGTGGAAGGCGGGGTTTGCGCGTGAGTAAGGTGATCAGTCAGGCGCGGTGAGATGGCCTGGAGGCGTCTAGAACAGGCGAGTTCTGGGGGTTTGGAATGGCCTGTAGTAAACGCGCTGGTGCTTTGTAGGATGTGTCTGCTTTTGTACGAGCGCTGAGGCGCAGGGGAAGTCGCTGCTTATGAAACGCAAAAAACCCGCCAGGTGGGCGGGTTTTCTGTGTAGGCGGCCCGGCTGCGTGGGGCCGGGCGTCTACGCGATATCAGAGTTTCAGGAGCTTTGTGCCTGGCGTTTCATCTCAAGAGTTTCGAGCTCGTTTTTATAATTGTGGGCTTCGCTCTCGTCGTGGAACATGCCGACCAGTTGGTCTTGTTGATGTACATCCCAGATGTGAATCCCATGGCCCAGTGCTTCATGAGACATGTGTGCATCGTCGCGTTCAGTTACTTTTACAGTCATCTGCTTGCTCCAATCTCTGGTTGATCTGCGGCAAGTCGTCGCAGGCCTCTTTTATATGTTTTGTTAGCTTGCTAAGTAAACTGATTTTGCGCGCAACAATTCTTTGCAGGAAACGCAATATTCCCGCAGGCCGCGTAAACCGCGGCATTGCGTCGCAGGGTGCTGAGTTTTATGACAAAAGTTTCATGTTTCAGATGGCTTTCAAGCTTAGGTCAGCCGTGCTGATGTCATCGCAGGCAAGCCAGCTCTCACCGTTGAAATTCATTCCAATGTGGGCGCTGGCTTGCCTGCGATAGCGGTAGAGCGTCCAGCACAAAACCTGCAGACGAAAAAAAGCCCCGCATTCAGCGAGGCTCTTTTCCAGCTCATCAGCCTATCAGCTACCTTTGACAGCCTTGCCGTCAACGGTGCCGTCCAGCAGCATGATGTTGTATTCCTTACCGTCGGTTTCTACCTGACGCAGGGCAACCAGGATGCCGCCCCAGTCCTTGGCAAACCACATCTGGGTGATGCGCTTGCTCTGCGACGGGTCGCGCACGCGCTCAACCTTGATCGCGTCAATGGCGCCGGCTTTGGTCTGGACCTTTTCAGGGCCGATTACGCGGAAGTCGTAGGTGTCGACGTCGGTGCCCTCGACTACGCGGTAGCTCATGCTTTTCTTGCCGGCGGCGACGTCACGCTGCAGGGCAAGCTGGTAGGTCGACTTGTCGAGCATGCCACTTTCGAGGGTGACGTTGACCGGGTCCTTGTTTTCGAAGCCAGTGACCTTGTTGGTCGCGTGGTCGAAATCCAGGTTGATTTTTTTCGCCTTGCCCAGACCGCCGCGCTCGAAGGTGTAGCTCTTCGGTTGCAGGGTGTCCTTGTCCAAACTGATCACGCTGGTCTCGGTAAGGCTGGCAATCATCATGGACGCCTTGAAATTCAAGGTCCACGAGCCGTTGTCATTCTTGGTCAGGCTGCGTTCGGCCGAACCACTCATGGGCAACTGTTTCCAGTCGGCGGTGTAGCTGGCGGAGAACGGGTGAAGGTCTGCTGCTTGCACGGCGGGCAAGGCGAACAGCGCAAAAGCGAAGAGCAAGGCGCGACGCATAAAATCTCCTAGGTTCGAATCAAGTGGCCGCTGGCCGCGAGTAACTGACCGTCCAATAATGCACCCTGTTCGCCGAGAATCAATCGTCCCTCGGCAAACCAGCGAACAGCCAGCGGGTAAATCCTGTGTTCCTGGGTGTGAACCCGTTGCGCAAGTGTCTGCGCTGAGTCTGCAGACTCTACCGGAACCACTGCCTGTACGACCAGAGGCCCGCCATCGAGTTCCTCGGTCACAAAGTGCACGCTGCAGCCGTGCTCGCTGTCGCCAGCGTCAAGCGCGCGCTGATGCGTGTGCATGCCTTTGTACTTGGGTAGCAGGGAAGGGTGGATATTGAGGAGGCGCCCTTCGTAGTGCCGCACGAAGTCAGCGCTGAGGATGCGCATGAAACCGGCGAGGACCACGAGTTTGGGGTTGAAGGCGTCGATCAGTTCGATCAAGGCGCTGTCGAAGGCCTCACGGCCTTCGAAAGCCTTGTGATCCAGAGAGCGGGTTTCGATACCAGCGTCCCGGGCGCGTTGCAGGCCGTATGCGTCGCCGCGGTTGGAAATCACCGCAGCGATGCGCACCGGGCTGTCGCCGGTGCGCGTGCTGTCGATCAAGGCCTGCAAGTTACTGCCGGTGCCGGAAAGCAGCACCACGACATCACAGGTTGCAGGCATCAGTGCGCCTTAAGGTTCTTCAGTTCAACCTGGGCCGCGCCTTCCGGAGCGGTGGCGATCTGGCCGATGACCCAAGGCTGCTCGCCTGCTTCACGCAGAACGTCCAGCGCCGTTTCAACGTGCTCTTGGGCCACGCAGATGACCATGCCCACGCCGCAGTTCAGCACGCGGTGCATTTCGGTTTCGTTGACGTTGCCTTTCTCTTGCAGCCAGTCGAATACCGCAGGACGCTGCCAGCTGGCCACGTCGACAATCGCCTGGGCGCCTTTTGGCAGTACGCGCGGGATGTTGTCCAGCAGGCCGCCACCGGTGATGTGGGCCATGGCTTTAACGGCACCGGTTTCCTTGATCAGCTTGAGCAGCGGCTTCACGTAGATACGGGTTGGGGCCATCAGCAGGTCGGTCAGCGGCTTGCCGTCGAGCTGGGTGTTCTCGATGTCGGCACCGGACACTTCGATGATCTTGCGGATCAGCGAGTAGCCGTTGGAGTGCGGGCCGGAGGACGGCAGAGCCAGCAGGGCGTCGCCGGCAGCGACTTTGGAGCCGTCGATGATCTCGGCTTTTTCGACAACACCAACGCAGAAGCCGGCCAGGTCGTAGTCTTCGCCTTCGTACATGCCTGGCATTTCAGCGGTTTCGCCGCCCACCAGCGAGCAACCCGACAGTTCGCAGCCAGCGCCGATACCCGTCACCACTTGTGCCGCGGTGTCCACGTTCAGCTTGCCGGTGGCGTAGTAGTCGAGGAAGAACAGCGGCTCTGCGCCACACACCACCAGGTCGTTGACGCACATGGCAACCAGGTCGATGCCGATGGTGTCGTGCTTGTTCAGGTTCAGTGCCAGGCGCAGCTTGGTGCCCACACCGTCAGTGCCGGAGACCAATACGGGCTGCTTGTAGCCGGCCGGGATTTCGCAGAGGGCGCCAAAACCGCCCAGGCCGCCCATGACTTCGGGGCGCGCAGTGCGCTTGGCGACGCTCTTGATGCGTTCGACCAATGCTTCACCGGCGTCGATGTCTACACCGGCGTCCTTGTAGCTCAGGGAGGGTTGCTTGCTCATGATCCAGGCCTTTAGGGGGGATTCAGGGGTAACGACCGAGCGGGCAGGGGCTTTGGGTAAAAGGCCTTGCCGTTGACGGTCTGCGAAGGCGCGCGATTTTATCAGGCTTGAGGGGCAGCGGCCATCCTCGGGCCGACGGGCAGGGGCATATGGTGTTAAAAAAATGCTAATCGGGCCTGTTATGGGGTGTATTAAGGTATAGCCTTTAACCCGCTATCGTTATGACAGTACAAAAACTGCCAAGGCCCTGTGAATGTTTTACCGGTCGCTGTGGTCACAGCCTTGCCAAGCCGAGTTCACGCGGTCTGTTCCAGCCGCTAAATTTGTCGTTCGGGAATCTTTCATGCGTCTGTGTAAATTCTTCTTTGTAGGCTGCTTGTCGTTGGTCAGCCTGGCGAGTCATGCCGAAACCCTCAATGGCCTTTATCAAGTGCTTGAACCGGTCAGCAGCCAATCGCCTCAAGAGCGCGACGCTGCCACCCAACGCGCCGTGCAAACCCTGGTGATCCGCCTGACCGGCGACGCCAAGGCCGCCGACGGCCCGGGCCTGGCGGCAATTCGCAAAGACCCGCAACAAATCATCAGCCAGTATGGCTATGACGCCGGCCCACCGGAAAGCCTGCAAGTCGACTTCGACCCGGTGAGCACCGACCGCGCCCTGCGTGGAGCGGGTCTGTCGATGTGGGGCAGCAACCGGCCGTCAATTCTTGGCTGGTGGCTGAACGACTCCACCGAAGGCAGCAGCCTGGTCGGTGATGGTCAAGCGGTCGCCGGCGCGCTGCGTAGGGCGGCGCAACACCGAGGCTTGCCGCTGCGTCTGCCGCTGGGCGATCTGGATGAACAGGTGGTTGCGACTGCGCCTAATCTCGAAAGCGCCGACGCCACGCCATTGCGTGCAGCCTCCGAGCGCTATGGCGCCGACGCTTTGCTCGCTGTGCACGCCCGCCAGGAAGGCAACCAATGGCAGGCCAAATGGCGCCTGTGGCTGGGCGACAAAAGTGAGCAGGGCACCGCCCAGGGCGCAGACACCGCAGCGGTAGCCGATGCCGTATTGCTCGCGGTCAGCCAAAAGCTGGCGCCACGCTTTGCCGTCAAGCCCGGTGTGAGCAGCGAGCAATTGCTCGAAGTGCAGGGCATGAACCTGGAGCGCTACGCTGCCCTTGGTCATCTGCTTGAACCTTTTGGTGGCCAACCGCAGCGGGTTGATGGCAATCGCATTGTGTATCGCGTCAACGGCAGTGCCGAGCAATTGCGTACGCAGTTGAGTCTGGCCAAGTTGCAGGAAGTGCCTGCTGGTGAAACGCAGGTGCCGCCGCCGGTGGAGGGTGGTACACAACCAGCCGCTGCTCCTGAGCCCCAGGCGCAGTTGCGTTTTCGTTGGTAAATATTCTTTCTTCTTCTATATAGAAGGAAGGTAGCAAATAACAGATGGAGTGGTTTATGGCGGATACGCGTCGTTGGGTGTGGCTTGGCGGGATTGTCCTGCTGTGCGTGTTTGTATTCTTGCTGCATTCGATCCTGACGCCGTTTCTGGTGGCGTTGCTCCTGGCCTATTTATTCGATCCCGTGGTGGATCGCCTGGAGAAAGCCGGCCTGTCGCGCACCTTGGGCGTAGTGACGGTGTTTGCCCTGTTTACGTTGATCATCACCGCGTTGGTACTGGTGCTGGTGCCGATGTTGGCCAAGCAACTGTTTCGCCTGTATGAACTGGCGCCGCAGATGCTCGACTGGTTGCAGCACACGGCGATGCCGTGGGCTCAGGCCAAGCTGGGGCTGGCGGATGGTTTCTGGAAGTTCGACAAGGTCAAGGCGGCGATCAGTGAGCATATGGGCCAGACCACCGATATCGTCGGTGTTGTCCTGAGCCAGGCCACGGCGTCCAGCCTGGCGCTGATCGGCTGGTTGACCAACCTGGTGCTGATTCCGGTGGTAGCGTTCTATCTGCTGCGTGACTGGGACATCATGATGGCCAAGATCCGCAGCCTGCTGCCACGCAACAGCGAAGAGCGCATCGTGTCTCTGGCGGAGGAGTGCCATGAGGTGCTCGGCGCATTCGTGCGAGGCCAGTTGCTGGTGATGCTGGCCCTGGGGATTATCTATGCCGCCGGCCTGATGGCGATTGGCTTGGAGCTGGGCCTGTTGATCGGCTTGATCGCCGGTCTGGCTGCGATCGTGCCGTATATGGGCTTCGTGATTGGTATCGGCGCGGCACTCGTGGCCGGGCTGTTCCAGTTTGGCGGCGATCTGTATCCGATGCTGGGTATTGTTGCGGTGTTCATGGTCGGCCAGGCCCTGGAAGGCATGGTGTTGACGCCGCTGCTGGTGGGTGACCGGATCGGTCTGCACCCGGTCGCGGTGATCTTTGCGATCCTGGCGGGCGGAGAGCTGTTTGGCTTTACTGGCATCCTGCTGGCACTGCCGGTGGCGGCAGTGATCATGGTACTGGTGCGCCATGTTCACGATCTTTATAAGGATTCGGATGTGTACACCGGGGTTGAAGACCCCGATCTGTAACCGCTTCGTCACAAACCCGGCTCAGGCCGGGTTTGTTGTTTATGCAGCCGTGGTGTCAAACAATTTTCGAAAATTGACCCAAGCTAACGCAAACCTTTGATTTTGCTTGTGGTCTGCTGCATTGTGCGCCCGGCGTCACGGGTATAAACTTTGCAAACTTTACACAGAGGCCACTAACGGTTCGTTTGGAGCCGTTCAGTCAGCATGAAACCGATTCAGCTGCCCTTGGGTGTGCGTCTGCGTGACGACGCCACCTTTATCAATTACTACCCAGGCGCCAATGCCGCTGCACTCGGCTATGTCGAGCGGCTCTGCGAAGCCGACGCCGGGTGGACTGAAAGCCTGATCTATCTGTGGGGCAAGCACGGCGTGGGGCGTACCCACCTGTTGCAGGCCGCGTGCCTGCGCTTCGAGCAAATGGGCGAGCCGGCGGTTTACCTGCCATTGGCTGAGTTGATGGACCGTGGCATCGGGATCTTCGACCACCTTGAGCAGTACGAACTGGTCTGCCTGGACGATCTGCAGGCGATTGCCGGCAAGGCGGATTGGGAAGAAGCCTTGTTTCACCTGTTCAACCGTCTGCGCGACAGCGGACGACGGCTGTTGATCGCCGCATCCACGTCGCCGCGAGAGCTGCCGGTGAAGCTGGCCGACCTCAAGTCACGCCTGACCCTGGCGCTGATCTTCCAGATGCGCCCGTTGTCTGACGAAGACAAATTACGCGCCCTGCAATTACGTGCATCCCGTCGCGGCCTGCACCTGACCGATGAAGTCGGGCACTTTATTCTCACGCGCGGCACCCGCAGCATGAGCGCGTTGTTCGATTTGCTGGAACAGCTCGATCAGGCCTCTTTGCAGGCCCAGCGCAAGCTGACCATTCCTTTCCTCAAGGAAACTCTCGGCTGGTAGCCAGCCCTTGTATTTCGCGGCTCTCGGCAAATTTCAGGCGCCAGAAAACCTGCGTGTGGGCTGGTTTGGCCACGCAAAAGGCATGTATGGGGTGTTAAGGGCTTAGATGTCATCGTCGAAACAAGAAGTCACATCGATCACGATTGAATTTGCAAATCGATGTGATAGAGGGCATAGTCTCGACTTCTTTACACATCAGCCACGGTCGTGCCCATGCTAAATCGCTTCGCACCCCTCGTGCCTCTCGCACTCGTTACCCTGTTGTTTGGTTGCGCCACCCACACTCAAAACGTGGCTGAGCAGCAAAAGACTCAACAACAGTCCCAGGCAAAGTTCGTTGCATCGCAGTCTTCCTCTGTTTACCAGGAAGAACTCGCAACTGAAAAAGAACTGGCCGACTTCTCCGGCAGCAAGCCTTACCAGCTTCCAGTTCTGGCCGACAGCATCCTTGAACGCGGCATGTCCCTGATTGGTACCCGTTACCGTTTCGGCGGTACCTCTGAAGCCGGTTTCGACTGCAGTGGCTTCATCGGCTACCTGTTTCGCGAAGAAGCCGGCATGAACCTGCCTCGCTCGACACGCGAAATGATCAACGTGGATGCACCGTTGGTCGCACGCAATAACCTCAAGCCCGGCGATCTGCTTTTCTTTAGTACTGCAGGTCGTGGTCGCGTAAGTCACGCCGGTATCTACTTGGGCGATAACCAGTTTATTCACTCCAGCAGTCGTCGCAGTGGCGGTGTTCGAGTCGACAACCTGGGTGACAGCTACTGGAGCAAAACCTTCATCGAAGCCAAGCGTGCACTCGCCATGGCCCCGACTACCGTTACCGCCAGCAAGTAAAGTTAAAGTGATACTTGAAGTTTGACGTGTAAGCGCTAGAATCTCTGGATATTGTTGTAATCCGTTCGCGCGAGCTTTGCTTGCGCGTTCTGGTTTTCAGCGTTCGGCAGCGAAAGCCGCATCCAGATCAGGATTGTTCTGCCCATGTCGACCTCAGCCCGCCTCATTCTTCTTGTTTGTGCCGCGCTCCTCAGCGCCTGCGCAAGCCGTCCACCGCCGCCTGCCCCGGTAGCGGTCAAGCCGAAACCGGTGTTCAACTATTCCAGCCAAAGTTTCTCGCCTGCTGCCGAAGACGTACTCTTCCGAGCGCTGGGCCTGGTCGGCACGCCTTATCGCTGGGGCGGCAATACGCCGGATTCCGGGTTTGATTGCAGTGGCCTGATCGGCTTTGTATACCGCGACGCCGCGGGCATCTCCTTGCCGCGTACCACGCGTGAACTGATCGTGATGCGTGCGCAGGATGTCAGCGAGCAGAACCTGCAAACCGGTGACTTGCTGTTCTTTGCGACCGGTGGCGGTTCGCGGGTCAGCCACGCCGGGATCTACGTCGGCGAAGGGCGATTCGTACATGCCCCGCAAACCGGTGGTACGGTGAAACTGGATACGCTGTCCAAAGCCTATTGGCAGAACGCCTACCTGAGCGCCAAGCGCGTGTTGCCGGCTGAGCATCTGGCGCGCAATCCTTAAGGCTGAACAGAGAATAAGATGTGGGAGAGGGCAAGCCCCTCCCACATTTGGTTTTGCGCTGTTTTTGAGGCCGGCTACTTAGCCGCCGACACCCGCCACACCTTATTTCCCACGTCATCCGCGACCAGCAAGTCGCCCTGCTGATCAATCACCACGCCCACCGGCCGGCCCATGGCTTTCTCGTCACTGTTGAGGAATCCGGTCAGCACATCCACGGGTTGCCCTTTGGGTTGCCCGCCCTCGAACGGTACGAAAATCACCTTGTAGCCACTGTGCGGCTTGCGGTTCCACGAGCCATGCTGGCCGATGAATGCGCCGTTGCTGAATTGCGCGGGGAGTTTGCTGCCTTCTGCGAACGTCAGCCCCAAGGACGCGGTGTGAGGCCCTACGGCATAGTCCGGTGCAATCGCCTTGGCGACCAGGTCGGGGTTTTGCGGTGAGACGCGTACGTCCACATGCTGGCCGTAGTAGCTGAAGGGCCAGCCGTAAAATGCGCCATCCTTGACCGAGGTAATGTAGTCGGGCACCAGGTCGCTGCCGATCTCGTCGCGCTCGTTAACCGCCGTCCACAGCTTGCCGCTCTGCGGTTCCCAGGCCATGCCGTTCGGGTTGCGCAGCCCGGAAGCAAAAATGCGGTGCTGGCCTGTGGAGCGGTCGACTTCCCAGATCGCCGCGCGACCTTCTTCTGCCTTCAGGCCGTTCTCGCCCACGTTGCTGTTGGAGCCGACACTCACGTACAGCTTGCGACCGTCCTTGCTGGCCACCACGTTTTTCGTCCAGTGGTGGTTGATACTGCCGCCCGGCAGGTCGACCACTGTGGTACCCGCTTGCTTGATCGAGGTTTCGCCTGGCTGATAGGGGAAGCGCAGCAGTTTGTCCGAATCGGCGACGTAAAGGTCGTTACCCACCAGCGTCATGCCGAACGGTGAATTGAGATTCTCCAGGAACACCGTGCGGGTCTCGGCGACGCCGTCGTGGTCGGCATCGCGCAGCAGCGTGATGCGATTCGGGCTTGGCACGCCTGCGCCTGCGCGGCCCATGACCTTCTCCATCACCCAGCCGCGAATACCCTTGGCATCATCCGGCTTGGGCGGGGCGTTGGTTTCCGCCACCAGCACATCGCCATTCGGCAAAACATACAGCCAGCGCGGGTGGTCCAGGCCTTCGGCAAACGCCGACACCTGAGTGCCGGCGGCGGCGGTTGGCTTCGCGCCGTCGGGCCAGCCGATGGCCGGGGCAATGTTTACGGTGGGGATCAGGGTTTTGTTCGGCTCCGGCAGTTTGGGCGAAGGCCCGGTGCCATCGGAGACCTTCAACGTGGAGCTTTCGCCGCAGGCGGCGAGGGTGCCTGCCAGCATGATCAGTAAGGCGAGTCTGGTTTTATGCATGGTTTTCTCCTTAATACCTGTAAGGGTAGAGGAGTGAGATAGTCCGATGGTTCAAGTGCAAGGCCAGCTTTAATTGACGCTCCACCCCCAACCCACTAACCTTCGCGGCTTGTTCCAGGTGCTCTGTGGCGGATACGCCGACAGAGTGAAACAGGGAAGCCGGTGAGTGAGCGCACTTGTACACAGTGCTGCCGCGATCCCGGCGCTGCCCCCGCAACGGTAAATGAGTCAAAACGGTGCCTTTTGCCACTGTATCCGCGTGATATGGGAAGGCGCGCCGTTGGCCTGCTCGCTCGATGAGCAAGAGCGCCACTTATGAGTCCGGAGACCGGCCTGGATCATCCAACAGCATCACGGTGGGCGATGCTTGGCTGTCTGTTTTTTCTTTTTCCTGCCCGCCGTTTTTGTCCAGCCCCAACGGAGAGCTGCCATGACTGATTCCCCCGACCGCGACGAACGCCACCTGGCGCGCATGCTGCGCAAAAAAGCCGTGATCGACGAGCGCATCGCCAATTCCCCGAACGAGTGCGGATTGCTGCTGGTACTGACCGGCAACGGTAAAGGCAAGAGCAGTTCGGCATTTGGCATGCTGGCCCGTGCCATGGGCCACGGCATGCAGTGCGGCGTGGTGCAGTTCATCAAGGGGCGCCACAGCACGGGCGAAGAATTGTTCTTCCGCCGTTTCCCAGAGCAAGTGCGCTTCCACGTGATGGGCGAAGGCTTTACCTGGGAAACCCAGGACCGCCAGCGCGACATCGCCGCCGCTGAAGCGGCCTGGGCGGTTTCCCGCGAATTGTTGCAAGACCCGTCCATTGGCCTGGTGGTGCTGGACGAACTGAACATCGCCCTCAAGCACGGTTACCTCGACCTGGATCAAGTGCTCAGCGACCTGCAAGCCCGCCCACCGAAGCAGCACGTAGTGGTCACCGGCCGTGGCGCCAAGCCTGAAATGGTCGAAATGGGCGACACCGTCACCGAAATGGGCATGCTCAAGCATGCGTTCCAGGCCGGTATCAAGGCACAGAAGGGCGTCGAACTTTGAATCAGCCCCGTCATTGCCCGGCCGTACTGATCGCCGCACCGGCGTCCGGCCAGGGCAAAACCACCGTGACCGCTGCGTTGGCGCGTTTGCACCGCAACCTGGGGCGCAAGGTGCGCGTGTTCAAATGCGGGCCGGACTTTCTCGACCCCATGATTCATGAGCGTGCCAGCGGTGCGCCTGTGTATCAGTTGGACATGTGGATGGTCGGCGAGCAGGAAAGTCGCCGCTTGCTGTGGGAAGCGGCGGGCGAGGCGGACCTGATCCTGATCGAAGGCGTGATGGGCCTGTTCGACGGCACGCCCTCCAGTGCCGACCTGGCGCGGCACTTCGGTGTGCCGGTGCTCGGTGTGATCGACGGCACCGCCATGGCCCAGACCTTCGGCGCCCTGGCCTTGGGGCTGGCGCGCTATCAGCCGGACTTGCCGTTCGCTGGCGTGTTGGCCAACCGCGTCGGCACCCTGCGCCATGCACAGTTACTGGAAGGCAGCCTCACCGAAGGCCTGCGCTGGTATGGCGCGTTGTCTCGCGAAACCGCAATTGAATTACCCAGTCGCCACTTGGGCCTGGTGCAAGCCAGCGAACTGAATGACCTCGATGTGCGCCTGGACGCCGCTGCCGAAGCCCTGGGCAGCAGTTGCGAAGTCGCGTTGCCGCCGCCGGTGACCTTCGCCGCCCCGCAAGTGATCGAGGCCGAACCGTTGCTCGCCGGCGTGCGCATTGCGGTGGCCCGCGACGAGGCCTTTGCCTTCACGTACGGCGCCAGCCTTGACCTGCTGCGGGCGATGGGCGCCGAATTGCGCTTCTTCTCGCCGATCCATGATCGCCAATTACCCGAAGCCAATAGCTTGTACCTGCCGGGCGGCTACCCGGAACTGCACCACCGGGCATTGTCTGAAAACACTTCGATGCTCGACGCTATTCGCGCCCATCACGCGGCGGGTAAACCGTTGCTCGCCGAATGTGGCGGCATGCTGTACCTGCTGGACTCGCTCACCGATGTCGATGGTACCCGTGCCGAACTGGTTGGCTTGCTGCAGGGGGATGCGGTGATGCAGAAGAAGCTCGCGGCCCTGGCCCTGCAAAGCGTCGAGTTGCCGGAAGGCGTACTGCGCGGTCACACCTATCACCACTCCCTGACCAGCACCGAGTGGCAGCCGATTGCCCGTGGCCTTAGCCCTAACGGCGGGCGCGGTGCCGAAGCGGTGTACCGCCAGGGGCGGATGACGGCTTCCTACGTGCACTTCTATTTCCCGTCCAACCCGACGGCAGTGGCCGCATTGTTTGCGCCGAGCCATCAGGCCGCTATCGCAGGCAAGCCAGCGCCCTCATCGACCGGGTTCACCGATCACAATGTGGAAGCGGCGGTGCGACGATTCGACTTGCTCGCGAAGAAGCCATGACCGACAACGCCTTTCCTGAAGCCGACCGCCAGGCCGTCTATCGCGCCATCGCCGAACGCCGCGACATGCGCCACTTTATCGGCGGCACGGTTGCCCCAGAACTGCTGCACCGCCTGCTCCAGGCTGCGCACCAGGCGCCCAGTGTCGGCTTGATGCAGCCCTGGCGGTTTATCCGTATCAGTGACCGCCGGTTGCGTGGGCAGATTCAACACCTGGTGGAAGAAGAGCGCGTGCGCACCGCCGAGGCGTTGGGCGAGCGTTCCGATGAGTTCATGAAACTCAAGGTCGAAGGCATCCATGACTGCGCCGAAGTGTTGGTGGCAGCGCTGATGGATGATCGCGAGCGCCACATTTTTGGCCGTCGCACCTTGCCGGAAATGGACATGGCATCGTTGTCCTGTGCGATCCAGAATCTCTGGCTGGCAGCCCGCGTCGAAGGCCTTGGCATGGGCTGGGTCTCGCTGTTCGAGCCGCAGGCCCTGGCCGACCTGCTGGGTTTGCCGGCCGGTGCGAAACCCTTGGCGGTGCTATGCCTGGGGCCGGTAGCCGGGTTCTATCCGGCACCGATGTTGCAGCTCGAAGGCTGGGCCGAACCACGGCCGCTGAGTGACATGTTGTATGAGAATGTGTGGGGAGTGAGTCAATGAGTGTGGCCTTGCTGTGTGTCGCTGCGGTGGCGCTGGATGCGCTGCTGGGCGAGCCCAGGCGCTGGCATCCGCTGGTGGCATTCGGCAATTTCGCCGGGCGCATCGAGCAACGTTTCAATACCGGAGGCCGTGGCTGGCGCAGCCACGGCGTGACCGCGTGGGTTATCGCGGTGGTGCCGCTGACCCTGATGGCCACTGCGTTGTCGTGGGCGCCTTATATCGGTTGGGTGCTGGAGATTTTAGCGCTGTACTGCGCGCTGGGTATGCGCAGCCTCGGTGAGCACGTGATCCCGGTGGCCCAGGCGTTGCGCAGTGATGACCTGGATGAAGCGCGCAAACGCGTGAGTTATCTGGTCAGCCGCCAGACCAGCGAGCTGGACCGCACCGAAGTCGCCCGCGCCGCCACGGAGTCGGTGCTGGAAAACGGCAGCGACGCGGTGTTTGCCGCGCTGTTCTGGTTTGTGGTCGCCGGTGTGCCGGGCGTGGTGCTGTATCGCTTGAGTAACACCCTCGACGCCATGTGGGGCTATCGCAACGAACGCTTTGAGCGTTTCGGCTGGGCGGCTGCCAAGATCGACGATGTACTCAACTACATCCCTGCGCGGCTGGTGGCTTTGACCTACGCCGTGCTGGGCAAAACCCGCCTGGCGCTTAAATGCTGGCGCACCCAGGGCCCAACCTGGGACAGCCCCAATGCCGGCCCGGTGATGGCGGCTGGCGCGGGCGCACTGGGTGTCGAACTGGGTGGCGCGGCGATTTATCACGGCGAGTTACATCAGCGCCCGTCATTGGGCGAAGGCCCGCCAGCCGATGCCGATTCTATTGATCGAGGCTGGCAACTGGTGCAGCGCGGCGTATGGTTATGGCTGCTGATCCTCTGCGCGGGGGCGCAATTTTATGCTTGAACACGGTGGTCGCCTGCGTAAGGCAGTGATTCAGTACGGAATCGCCGAGGCGGATTGGCTCGACCTGTCCAGCGGCCTGGCGCCCTGGCCCTGGCCGATCCCCGAGATCCCGTTGCGGGCCTGGGCGCGTTTGCCGGAAACCGATGACGGCTTGGAAAAGGCTGCCAGCGAGTATTACGGCGCCGCCCATGTGTTGCCGGTCGCGGGTTCCCAGGCAGCAATCCAATTGCTGCCGCGCTTGCGTCGCTCCGGCAAGGTCGGGGTGTTGTCGCCGTGTTATGCCGAGCACGCCGAAGCCTGGCGTCGCGCAGGTTACGTGGTGCGCGAAGTGCAGGAGCAGGAAGTCGACTTCTTTCTCGATGGCCTCGACGTGTTGGTGGTGGTCAATCCGAACAATCCCACCGGACTTAGCCTGACCCCGCAACGCCTGCTGGAGTGGCATGCGCGGCTGGCCCAGCGCGGCGGTTGGCTGGTAGTGGATGAAGCCTTTATGGACGTCACCCCGCAATTAAGCCTGGCCAGCCACGCCCATCAAGTCGGCCTGATTGTGTTGCGCTCGTTCGGTAAGTTCTTTGGTTTGGCCGGTGTTCGCTTGGGCTTTGTGTTGGCCGAACGCAAGTTGCTCAAGCTATTCGCCGAACAGCTCGGCCCATGGTCGGTCAGCGGGCCGACACGGGTGCTCGGCCAAGTATGCCTGCGCGATATGGCCGGGCACGCCCGCCAGCGTGAGCGCTGTATCGAAGCGGGCCAACGCTTGTTTGACCTGCTTGAGCGCCATGGCTTTCAACCCCACGGTGGCTGCGCCTTGTTCCAGTGGCTGATTACACCGCACGCCGAACACATGCACGAATTCATGGCTCAGCGCGGCATCCTGCTGCGCCTGTTTGTCCACGACAGCAGCCTGCGCTTCGGTTTGCCCGACACCGAGGCGCACTGGCTGCGACTCGATGAAGCCCTGGCCGCCTACAAGGAAGCCATATGAGTACGCTGATGGTGCAAGGCACCACCTCCGACGCGGGTAAAAGCACTCTGGTGACCGCGCTCTGCCGCTGGCTGATTCGCCAGGGCGTCGCGGTGGTGCCGTTCAAGCCACAGAACATGGCCCTCAACAGTGCCGTGACTGCCGAGGGCGGTGAGATCGGCCGAGCCCAGGCGGTGCAAGCCCAGGCGGCCAATCTCGCGCCTCACACCGATATGAATCCGGTGCTGCTCAAACCCAACAGTGACACCGGCTCGCAGGTGATCATCCATGGTCGAGCCGTGACCACCATGAACGCCGTGACCTATCACGACTATAAAGCCATCGCGATGCAAGCGGTGCTGGCCTCCCACGCGCGGTTGAGCGAGGCCTACCCGGTGGTGATGGTGGAAGGCGCGGGCTCCCCGGCGGAAATCAACCTGCGCGCCAATGACATCGCCAACATGGGTTTCGCCGAAGCGGTGGATTGCCCGGTGCTGTTGATTGCCGATATCAATCGTGGAGGCGTGTTTGCCCACCTGGTCGGCACGCTGGAGTTGCTTTCGCCCACGGAGCAAGCGCGGGTCAAGGGCTTCATCATCAACCGTTTTCGCGGCGATATCGCCTTGTTGCAACCCGGCCTGGATTGGCTGGAAGCCCGCACCGGCAAACCGGTGGTGGGCGTGTTGCCCTACGTGATGGACCTGCACCTGGAGGCCGAAGACGGCATCGACGCGCGTCAGATCGACAAGGCGGCGCAGGTGTTAAACGTGGTGGTGCCGGTGTTGCCGCGAATCAGCAATCACACCGATTTTGACCCGCTGCGCCTGCATCCTCAGGTAGATCTGCAATTCATCGGGCCGGGCCAGGCGATTCCGGCCGCCGACCTGATTATCCTGCCGGGTTCAAAAAGTGTGCGCAGCGATTTGGCGTACCTGCGCGCCAATGGCTGGGACACCGCTGTGGCTCGGCACTTGCGCTACGGCGGCAAGGTGCTGGGGATTTGCGGCGGGTTGCAGATGCTCGGCGAGCAGGTGCATGACCCGCTTGGGCTGGAAGGGCCGGCAGGGTCAAGCGAAGGCTTTGGGTTGCTGGCGTTCAGTACGACGCTTGCCGAAGAGAAACAGTTGCGCAATGTGCGTGGGCGCTTGTTGCTGGAGGACGCTCCGGTCAGTGGCTATGAGATCCACGCGGGTGTGACCTCCGGCGAAGCGCTGTCGAAAGCCGCCGTGCTGCTGGATGACGGCCGCAGTGACGGTGCCCAGAGTGAGGACGGCCAGATCTTCGGCACGTATTTGCATGGTCTGTTCGAGACCCCGGCCGCTTGCAGTGCCTTGTTGCGCTGGGCGGGGCTGCAGGATGTGCAGGAAGTCGATTACCACGCGCTGCGCGAGCGCGATATCGAGCGCTTGGCGGACCTGGTGGAGAACCATCTGGACACCGATTTATTGCGCACGTTATGTGGGGTTTAACGGTGTGCACGCCGTCCAAATGTGAGCGCGGGCCTGCATCAAAATATCCGCCGACCGAAAGAGGTGGTTTTCCATGCATCAGTTGATCCTCGGCGGCGCCCGTTCCGGCAAAAGCCGCCTTGCCGAAAAGCTCGCTGCTGACAGCGCGTTGCCTGTCATCTATATCGCCACCAGCCAACCGCTTGACGGTGAGATGAACGCGCGCGTCGCCCTTCATCGCCAGCGCCGTCCCGATCATTGGGGCCTGATTGAAGAGCCCATCGAACTGGCGCGCGTACTGCGTGAAAACGCGTCGTCCGATCGCTGCCTGCTGGTGGATTGCCTGACCCTGTGGCTTACCAACCTGTTGATGCTCGAAGACCCGGCACGCCTGGCGCTTGAGCGTGAATACCTGCTGCAAACCCTGGCCTCGCTGCCGGGTGAAATCATTTTTGTCAGCAACGAGACCGGTTTGGGTGTCGTGCCGCTGGGCGAATTGACTCGCCGCTATGTGGATGAAGCCGGTTGGCTGCATCAAGCCTTGGCCGAGCGGTGTCAGCGTGTTGTCCTGACGGTTGCCGGCCTGCCCCTGACTTTGAAAGGTACTGCGTTATGACTGACACCTGGTGGCTCAACCCCTGCAAGGCCATGGACGCTGCGGCGTACGAACACGCCCTGGCTCGCCAGCAGCAACTGACTAAGCCGGCCGGCTCGCTCGGCCAGTTGGAAGCCGTGGCGGTGCAATTGGCCGGCCTGCAAGGCCAGGTCAAACCGTCGGTGGAGCAGCTGTGGATCGCCATTTTTGCCGGCGACCATGGCGTCGTCGCTGAAGGCGTGTCGGCATTTCCCCAGGAGGTGACCGGGCAAATGCTGCATAACTTTGTGACGGGTGGCGCGGCTATCAGTGTGTTGGCGCGACAGCTGGACGCGCAGCTGGAAGTGGTCGACCTTGGCACCGTGACGCCGTCGCTGAGCTTGCCGGGTGTGCGCCACCTGAACATTGGCGCGGGCACGGCGAATTTCGTCAACGGCCCGGCGATGACTGAGGCGCAGGGGCGCCTGGCCTTGCAAGCCGGTCGAGACAGTGCGCGCCGTGCATTGCAAAGCGGCGCGCAGCTGTTTATCGGCGGCGAGATGGGGATCGGCAACACCACTGCCGCCAGTGCGTTGGCGTGTGCGTTGCTCGATTGCAAGGTGAGTGACCTGACTGGCCCGGGCACCGGCTTGAATGCCAAGGGCGTCAGCCACAAAGTGGCTGTCATCGAGCGCGCGCTGGCGCTGCATGCAGGGCAACGTGGCGACGCGCTGCAAACCTTGTTCAACCTCGGCGGTTTTGAAATCGCCGCGCTGGTCGGCGGCTATCTGGCCTGTGCCCAGGAAGGCATCGTGGTGCTGGTGGATGGGTTTATCTGCACCGTCGCCGCGCTGGTCGCCACACGCTTGAACCCGGCGTGCCGCGAATGGCTGGTGTTCGGCCATCGAGGTGCTGAGCCGGGTCATCGGCATGTGCTGCAAAGCCTCGACGCCGAACCGCTGCTGGAACTGGGGCTGCGCCTGGGCGAAGGCAGTGGTGCGGCGCTGGCGGTGCCGTTACTGCGCCTGGCGTGCGCGTTGCACGGGCAGATGGCGACGTTCGCAGAAGCGGCCGTGGCAGATCGCCCGGCATGACGTTGCACCTGGACCTGCTGCGTCACGGCGAAACCGAACTGGGCGGCGGCCTGCGCGGCAGCCTGGACGATGCGTTAACCGCCAAGGGCTGGGAGCAGATGCGCGCCGCCGTGGCGGAGCAGGGGCCGTGGGATCGCTTGATCAGCTCGCCGTTGCAACGTTGCGCGCTGTTCGCACGTGAGTTGGGCGCACGCCTCAATGTGCCGGTGAGCCTGGAAAAGGCTCTGCAGGAACTGCACTTCGGCGCCTGGGAAGGGCAAAGTGCAGCGGCGTTGATGGAAACCGACGCTGAAGGGTTGGGCTTGTTCTGGGCCGATCCCTACAGTTTCACGCCGCCTGATGGCGAGCCTGTCAGCGAGTTTTCCGAACGTGTTCTAGGCGCGGTCTCACGCTTGCATCAGGCTTATGCCGGTGAGCGCGTGTTGCTGATCAGCCACGGTGGCGTGATGCGCCTGCTGCTGGCTCGGGCGCGCGGTTTGCCGCGCGAGCAACTGTTGAATGTCGAGGTCGGTCACGGTGGGCTGTTCAGCCTGCAGGTCGCTGCCGATGGTGTGTTGAAGGAAGGAATCTGACGATGCTGCCGTTCTGGATCGCCCTGCAATTTCTCAGCAGTCTGCCGATTCGTTTGCCGGGCATGCCGCAGCCTCAGGAACTGGGGCGTTCGTTGCTTTTTTATCCGCTGGTGGGCGTGTTGTTCGGGGTGCTGTTGTGGGGCCTGAATGCCGTGTTGATGGGCGCGCCGCTGTTGCTGCATGCGGCACTGCTGTTGACGGCGTGGGTACTGCTCAGTGGCGGCCTGCACCTGGATGGCCTGGCGGACAGCGCCGATGCCTGGCTCGGAGGTTTCGGCGATCGCGAGCGCACGCTGAGCATCATGAAAGACCCCCGCAGCGGGCCAATTGCCGTGGTTACGTTGGGCTTGGTGTTGTTGCTCAAGTTCACGGCGCTGGTGGCCCTGATCGAGCAGCATAACGGCGCGGCGTTGATCCTCGCGCCGCTGATTGGGCGTGCTTCGATGTTGGCGCTGTTCCTCACTACGCGCTACGTGCGTGCAGGTGGTTTGGGCCAGGCATTGTCGGATCATTTACCAAGGATAGTCGGCCAACAGGTGCTGATCCTCAGCGGTCTGGCCTGCATCCTGATCGGCGGTTTCAGTGGCGGTATTGCCGTTTTGCTGGCTGCGCTTTGCTTTATCGGCCTGCGCCAGCTTATGGTCAATCGGCTCGGCGGCACCACTGGCGACACGGCGGGCGCGCTGTTGGAGCTTTTGGAAGTCGCGGTTTTGGTTGGCTTGGCGCTGTAACACTTTCTTGCATTTCCTCAATCCCGGGTATATACACGCTCTATGCTTGCCTCCCAATGCTTATGCACCAACCTGCGACGCGCCGCCCGTGGCGTCAGCAGGCATTACGACGGCGCTCTCGACGGCTTCGGGATCAACGTCGCCCAGTATTCCTTGCTGTGCAACTTGCAGCGCCTCGACCAACCGAGCATTTCCAGCCTGGCCGAAGCCATGGGGCTGGATCGCAGCACCTTGGGGCGTAACCTTCGGGTGCTGGAGGGAGAGGGGCTGGTGCTGTTGGTCGAGGGTGATGACCTGCGCAACCGCCTGGTGCTGCTGACGCAAGCCGGCGAAGAACGACTGGCTGCCGCCTTGCCGGCGTGGGAAGCGGCGCAGCAGAAGTTGATTGATCGGTTAGGTGTCGAAAAGCGCGAAACGTTGTTGGCCTTGCTGGATGAACTCGCCTGAGCGCGGGTTCTTTTTGACTACACGCGGGTATATACCCGCGAGCGGAGAATAAGAAATGACCTCGATGTGGCGCACCAGTGGTTGGGTTCTTTTGGGCAGTGCGCTGATCCTGGCGTTGTCCTTGGGCGTGCGGCATGGCTTTGGCCTGTTCCTGGCGCCGATGAGCAACGAATTCGGCTGGGGTCGTGAGACTTTTGCCTTCGCTATCGCCCTGCAGAACCTGATCTGGGGCCTGGCACAGCCGTTTACCGGCGCCTTGGCCGACCGTTTCGGCGCTACCAAAGCGGTGTTTGTCGGTGGCGTGCTGTACGCCGTGGGGCTGGTGCTGATGGGTATGTCCGATTCGGCGTGGTCGTTGTCGCTAAGTGCTGGCTTGCTGATCGGGATTGGCCTTTCGGGCACCTCGTTTTCGGTGATTCTCGGTGTGGTCGGCCGCGCCGTGCCGCCGGAAAAACGCAGCATGGCCATGGGTATCGCAAGCGCTGCAGGTTCCTTCGGTCAGTTCGCCATGGTGCCGGGCACCTTGGGGTTGATCGGCTGGCTGGGTTGGTCCGCCGCCTTGCTGGCGTTGGGCCTGATGGTGGCGTTGATCTTGCCGCTGGTGGCGATGCTCAAGGACAAGCCGCTGCCGGTGATGGCGGGTCAGCAAACCCTGCGCGAAGCATTGAAGGAGGCCTGTTCCCACTCTGGATTCTGGCTGCTGGCGTTCGGCTTTTTCGTCTGCGGTTTTCAGGTGGTGTTTATCGGTGTGCACCTGCCGGCGTATCTGGTCGACCAGCATTTGCCAGCGACGGTAGGCACTACAGTGCTGGCCTTGATCGGACTGTTTAACGTGTTCGGCACTTACACTGCCGGCTGGCTCGGCGGGCGCATGTCCAAGCCGCGCTTGCTGACCGGCCTGTACCTGTTGCGCGCGGTGGTGATCGTGTTGTTTCTGTGGGCGCCGGTCACTGAAGTCACGGCTTACCTGTTCGGCATGGCCATGGGCTTCCTCTGGCTGTCGACGGTGCCGCTGACCAACGGCACCGTCGCGACCTTGTTCGGTGTGCGAAACCTCTCGATGCTGGGCGGCATTGTGTTCCTGTTCCATCAGCTGGGCTCGTTCCTCGGCGGTTGGTTGGGCGGGGTGGTCTATGATCGAACCGGCAATTACGATTTGATCTGGCAGGTGGCGGTGCTGTTGAGCTTGCTCGCTGCGGCCCTCAACTGGCCGGTGCGCGAGCGACCAGTGGCGCGATTGCAGACGCAGATGGAGGCGGCATGAGTTTCAACAGGTACTGGCTTGGCGGGGCAGGGGCGGTGACGCTTCTGCTGCTTTTGGCGTGGTGGGGTTGGCAGCGCGGCGGGCTGGCGTTGATGCAACTGGGTATGTCGATCTGTTAAGTTCGTAATCTGGAAACTTTCAAGGACCACGACATGCAGATGCGCTGGCTTGCAGTACCCATCTTGATGGCGATTGGCAGTGTTGCCATGGCCGCCGATTGCCCACCGTTGCTGGCGGGCGAGTTGCCCAAGCTGCGGGCCAAGGAATCCATTGATTTGTGCCAGCGCTTCGCCGGCAAGCCCCTGGTGATCGTCAATACCGCCAGCTTCTGTGGGTTCGCGCCACAGTTTAAAGGCCTCGAAGCCTTGTACCAGCGCTATAAGGGCCAAGGGCTGGAAGTGATCGGCGTGCCGTCCGATGATTTCAAACAGGAAGCCAAGACAGGTGAGGAGACCGCCAAGGTCTGTTATGTGAATTACGGCGTGACCTTCACCATGACCGAGCCGCAAAAAGTCAAAGGGCCGGACGCGGTGCACCTGTTCAAGATTCTGGCGCAGCAGACCAGCGCGCCGAAGTGGAACTTCTATAAGTACGTGGTGGATCGCCAGGGCAAGGTGATTGCCAACTTCTCCAGTTTGACCAAACCCGACAGCCCGGATCTGATCAAGGCAGTGGAAGAGGCGTTGGCCTCCAAACCTTGATCGTCGGCCATTAAAAAGCCCCGCTTCCTTTGCAGGAACGCGGGGCTTTTTTTACGGCTTAAATCAGAACTTGTACGTCACGCCCAGGCCGAAGCCGTTGGCGCTGTTTTCGTACTTGGAAGCGTAGGTCTGACCCAGCGCGTTCTGCTTGTTCACCTTGACCGGCTCTTCCTTGAGGTAGGAATAAGCCAGGTCGACGGTCATGTTATCCATCACCGCGTAGCCCAAGCCGACACTGAAGATCGTCCGGTCACCGGTAGGAATACGCGGCGAGCGATCAGTGTTGTTGGTAGGCGACTGGTCGAAGGTCAGACCGGTACGCAGTACCACTTGTTTGGTGATCTGGTACGAGGTACCCAGGGCGTAGGCCCAGGTGTCGTGCCAGTTTTGCGGCTCTTGGATCTGACCGACGATCTGAGGTGCGAGTGCACCACCGGCTCGGGTCACGCCTTCGTTGTTGACGGTAATGTCTTTCAGGCGGCTCCAGCGCGTCCAGGTTGCACCGCCGTAGACCTTCCAGGCATCGCTCAGGTCTTGAGTGACCGAAGCATCCCAGGATTCAGGGGTGTCAACTTTCAGCGATGCATCGTAGCGGCCTGCACCCAGATAGGCAGCTGGAACGCCAGTGCCCGGGGTTACGTCGGTGTGGCCTTCGAGCTTGTATTTCACTTCCGAGTGATAAGTCAGGCCAACGCGGGTGGTGTCGGTGGCTTGCACCAGGATACCGGCGTTGAAGCCAAGGGCGGTATCGTCGCCTTTGACTTTGACTTTGCTGTCACCGGTGCCTGCCAGCCCAGGAAGCGGCAGCAAGCCCAGGTTTGGCTGCGACTCAAGGGTGCCGGAAATACGGTTGATGGTTGGACCAAAACCGATCGACACCTTGTCATTGAAGGCGTAGCTGACAGTCGGCTGGAAGGTAATGACCGCCACTTCACTTTTGCTGCCGAAAGCACGGCCCTGGAAGCCACGTTCGTAGTCAGTCTTCAGGCCGAACGGTGCGTAAACACCGAAGCCGATTGCCCACTGGTCGTTAAGTTTATTGGTGTAGAAGCCAAAAGGG
The DNA here is from genome assembly GCF_001647715.1 of Pseudomonas antarctica. NCBI lineage: Bacteria > Pseudomonadati > Pseudomonadota > Gammaproteobacteria > Pseudomonadales > Pseudomonadaceae > Pseudomonas > Pseudomonas antarctica. The sequence goes on along the minus strand of NZ_CP015600.1, from coordinate 4,588,746 downwards.
ACCGCGGTGAACGGGACCATGTCGCCTTTGTTACTGCCGCGCGAGCGACCGCTGGCGTCTTTGATGTCGGTTGTTGCATCGATCGCTGCAACACCACCAGTGATTTGCTGGCCTTCCAGGCGAGCCATACCGGCAGGGTTACCATAGACGGTGCTTGCGTTATCGGCAGAAGAAGAGCGGCCTGCGAAACCCGTACCCATGCCGGCGACGTCTTGTTCGTTCAGGGCAAAGCCGCTTGCGAACAGTTGGGAGGATGCCATGGTAACGGCGAGGCTAAGTGTGGTCTTGAGCATTACTTTTTTCATTATTAGAACTCCGTGGTGATCACCGCTGCGGAAAGTATCAACAATTTTAAGTTAGCGCTATAGGTTGTAACGTAGGAGATAGAGCGGTTTTGTAGGACAATCCGACCAAAATCAACGTTTTTAGCCGAATCTTGCAAAAAGCCTGATCAACAAGTGACGTGATTCTGGGGTGAAACACAGGTTTGCCAGGCTTGAGTGAAATCTCGCAGCCGGCCTTGAGGGTGAAATATTTCCTTCCAGATACGCGCCATGGCCAGTACGTCGCCCGGCTGTGGCAATGTGGTGCGATGCTGTTCTACCAGCAGCCAGGCGATGGCGGTGGCGTAACGCAGGTTCACCGTAAGCTCCAACTGGGGTGCACTCAGAAATGCATGCTGGCTGGCGAGGCCGCGCACCAGGCTGGCGCGCTCGGGGTCGCGAGCGAGGTATTCGTCCCAGAGGGCGCGGTGGCGAGGTTCGGTGATGCTGTACAGGCCGTGGCCGCGCCTGTCATGCAGGGCGGAGCCAAGTTCCGATTGGCTGGCGGCAATCCCCAGCAGCAGGGATTCGGCGGTCGGATGATGGCGGCCGAGGTAAATCAAGGTCGGCCTGATCACATAACGACACAATTCGCTGGCGGCGATACCCATACAGGCCTCAATCCATGAAAGTGGTCGACGAAACCTGAGAGGGGGAGCTTGGCAGCGGTGAATCGGACTCAGGCTCGTCGCAAGCGGATCATGCCGCTTGAGTTGAAGTGTAGTGTCATATTCACGATGTAAAGGACTGTTTTTAAAACATCTTCTTCATTTAGTTATAACGTTTATATCTATTCGTACTTAGTCAAAACGCCCGGACTTAAAAGCCAGGCAATAAAAAACCCTGCTTTTTAAACAGGGTTTTTGTATTTCAGCGACTCGGGTCGATCAGGCAACCAGTGCCTGACGGGTACGCTCGATCACAGCCTGCAGCGGTTCAGCGCTGGAGTATTGATCGGGGTACAGGCGTTCGCTGTGACGAGCGATGCCGTGTTCGTTGACCAGGGTGAAGCTGAAGCAGCCTTTGCGAGCGGCCATGATCAGGCAGTTCATTGGTGCAAAAGCGTTAGTGAGGGTGCGGATGGCATCCTGAGTGTGGATTTGAGTGGACATATTATTGGTGTTCCTACAAATGACACGGATAAGAACCGTGCAACGTTAAAACGTTCCAGTAACGTCGATCACCATTGATCGAACGAAGAACCCGACTGGAACAAAGCAGCCAGTTTGAAGCGCTAATAAGTTAGGCGCGCTTGGGCTGGCAGGTAGGTACTTAGGAGGGCAGGCAACACAACAAGGGCAAAGGTTCTGGGCCCGGGGTGAAGATCCTGATCAATTTGCAGGTTGGTTCGGTCAGAGTATTGAAACTTCGCGACACCCTTTGCTTGTTCAAAGGCAGTGCCGTCGCAAGAAATACCTGGAAACCATCGAGGTGGTCGATCCCGTGTTGTTCAAGGGAGTTGTTCGACCAGAATTGACTTTCAGCTTGGTACTAACGCCGCGGATAGTAACGGATTGAAGCAGGGAAGGGAAGTGTGCTAGCCAAAAAACTTTAATCAGCCGCCTGACCATCCGCGATACACCAGCACGGTTGCGGCGGCCGCCAGTGAGCAGCCCAGCCCGTAGGCCGCCAGGGTAAGGCGCCAGGAGCGGCCGGTCTCGATGATTTTCACCACGTCACGCATGTCATTGATCCTGCCTTCTCCCAACTCGATGCACAGGCTCACGGCGGTAAACGCTGCCGATAACAGGATAGCGATGGCAAACAAAGCACCATCGGGGGAGGGCAGGGCCGCATTGATTCCCAATGAAGTCGCACAGATGGCGAGCAGCAATAAGGCGAATAACAGGATTCCTTTCATCTGCCCCTACCTGATGGTTGCGTCCTGGGTCGAGCAGTGTGGCGAGCCCGGGCACTTTTGAAAAGGCCACTGGTTTGGCCTGTCGGTAACATTTTTTTGGCGGGTTGAAGCAAAAAACGCCCGCGATATAGCCAATGGGTCGGTACTTGTGCACATTAGTTGCGAGGTGTGTAACCACTCGGTCAACTGCCTTGGGGCACCGGCGTTTGCCTGTAATGGAAATTTAAGTCAATGAAAAATATCGCTTTTTTTTATTGGTGAAAAAATCGTCAGTTTGACTGCGGCCCCCGTTCCATGGGGCTTTGAGCGAGTTCAAGGCGGGTTGTCCACTGAGTTATCCACAGCTTCTGTGGATTGTCCCAAGCGCTTGCTCTAGAACGGGCGTGTGAGTTTTTTCTGGCTTTACGTCTGCGAAAAAAAGAGTAGAGTGGCGCGCCTTCCGTTCTGTCCCACAGTGCTTTATGAAGTTTCGCTCAGTATCACCTTCTGTTACCGACACCCCTCAAACTGTTACCACACCCAAGCGTTTCTCCTTGAAAGTTGCCTTGTGGCTGCTCGACAGCCCGCGCCTGGGGCATAACACCAGCGTCAAGCACTTTGCCGGGTGCTTACTCAAGCAGCCGGCGCGTGAAGGGGTGGTCGCCGCACAGAGCCGCCTGGGACAGTTGATGTGCCGTGAGTGCGGCAACGCCCGCGACCGTCGCATCGGCCACGACTTGTTACGGCTGGCCGCCCGCGCCGGTGACCGCGGCGCCCAGCGCGAACTGGGGCAGGTCGAAGACTGAGCTGTCCTCAAGCCCTGCGCTTGGTTAACCTTGCTCTTTTTCGGTGATGGCAGAAATGGCTATGGCTTTTGACTGGACCAGTATTGCCTTGGGTCTTGCTGGCGCTGCAGTGCCTTTATTGGCCGTATGCTGGCAGATTCAACGGCGGCTGACCGTGCGCATGACGGGCTGGGAGTTGCTTGAAGAGCGCCTGGCCACTGCGCAACTGGCCCAGGAAGGGCTGGCGGCGCAACTCGACGCCAGCCGCGACGAGATCAGTGACCTCAGCCAGGCCAACGCTGCCAAACAAGCTGACCTGGCCGCCGTGCGCCGTGAGGTCGAACTGCTCCAGATCGACCGCGACAACGCTCGCGACGCGGCACACGCCTGGAACCTTGACCGCAGCGCCAAAGAAACCGAGCTGCGTCGGCTCGACGCGTTGTCAGCGGCTTTGCGCGCCGAACTGCGCGAACAGCAGGAAAGCCATCAACAACGCCTTGCCGACCTGCAGGGCTCGCGTGACGAACTGCGCGCGCAGTTCGCCGAGCTCGCCGGGAAGATCTTCGACGAGCGCGAACAGCGTTTTGCCGAAACCAGCCAAGAACGCCTGGGCCAGTTGCTCGATCCGCTCAAGGAGCGAATTCAGTCCTTCGAAAAGCGTGTGGAAGAAAGCTATCAGAATGAGGCGCGTGAACGTTTTTCGCTGGCCAAAGAGCTTGAACGCCTACAGCAACTGAACTTGCGTCTGTCCGACGAAGCCACCAATCTCACCCGCGCCCTCAAGGGCCAGAAAACCCAGGGCAATTGGGGGGAGCTGATCCTTGAGCGGGTGCTGGAACATGCGGGGCTTGAGAAAGGCCGCGAGTATCAGACCCAAGTCAGCCTCAAAGGCCCGGATGGCGAGCGTTTCCAGCCGGACGTGTTGATCATGTTGCCCGGCGACAAGCAGGTGGTGGTCGACTCCAAGGTCAGCCTCACGGCTTATCAGCAGTACGTTGCGGCGGAGGATGATGTGATTGGCCAGGCAGCGCTGAAGCAGCATGTGCTGTCCCTGCGCAATCACGTCAAGGGCTTGGCCGGCAAGGATTACAAGCGCCTGGACGGCCTGCACAGCCTGGATTTCGTTCTCCTGTTCGTACCTATCGAGGCGGCGTTTTCCGCCGCGTTACAGGCTGAGCCGAACCTGTTCCAGGAAGCCTTCGACCGCCATATCGTCATCGTCAGCCCGACCACTTTGCTGGCCACCCTGCGGGTGATCGACAGCCTGTGGAAGCAGGAACGCCAAAGCCAGAACGCCCGGGAAATCGCCGAGCGGGCCGGCTGGCTCTACGACAAGTTCGTGCTGTTTATCCAGGATCTGGACGAGGTAGGCAACCGTCTGCAACAGTTGGATAAAGCCTACAGTGCAGCACGGAACAAGCTGACAGATGGACGCGGAAACCTCGTCAGTCGTACTGAGCAATTAAGGTTGCTTGGCGCGCGCGCCAGTAAAAGCCTGCCGGCTGATTTGCTTGAACGGGCGATGACGGATGCAGACGGTGTGGCGCATCTGCCGGAATAGAGCCCGGCTGATGCGGGAGCTTGCGTGCCTGCGGTAGTGGGGGCGGCTGATCCACTGCTATCGCAGGCAAGCCAGCTCCCACAGGTTATTGTGTTCAGGCTTCCTACAGAGGTAGGTGCCGACTCAACAGCGCACGCAACGCCGCAGGCTTCACCGGCTTGGCCAGGTAATCCAAACCCGCCGCATGCACCTCGGCCACCATCTCCGGCCGTCCGTCCGCGCTGATCACCACCCCGGGAATCGGCTCCGCCAATTGCGCCCGCAGCCAACCCATCAGCTCGGTGCCGGTCTCGCCGTGGTCCAGGTGGTAATCCACCAGCGCCAGTTGTGGGCGTATGCCTTCGGCCAGCAGCGCCGCACACTGCGCCTGGTCGGTGGCGGTCCACACTTCGCAACCCCAGCGCGTCAGCAGGCTGCGCATGCCAATCAGAATGCTCTCTTCATTATCCACGCACAGCACCTGCGCACCGCTGAGTGGCAACCCACTGTCCTGCGCGGTCTTGACCTGCGGGCTGGCCTGGTTGCGCGCCAGTGGCACGCTCACGCTGAACACGCTGCCTTTGCCCGGCCACGAGCGCACGCTCAGTTTATGTTCCAGAACACGGCACAGGCCGTCTGCGATCGCCAGGCCCAGGCCCAGACCTTTTTCCGCGCGTGTCTGGTGGCTGTCCAAGCGCTTGAATTCTTCGAAGATGACCGTCTGTTTATCCAGCGGAATGCCAGGGCCACGGTCCCAGACCTCCAGGCACAGTTCGCCCTTGCGCCGGCGGACTCCAAGTAGCACTGGGCCGTCGGCATAGCGGAATGCATTGGTCAGAAAATTCTGCAAGATCCTGCGCAGTAATTTGATGTCGCTGTCCACCCGCAGACGACTGCCGCGCAGGCGAAAACGCAGGCCTTGCTCGTGGGCCAGCGCCTTGAATTCCGCGCCCAGGGTGTCGAACAGTTCATTGAGTACAAAAGGCTGTCGCTGCGGGTTGATCTTGCCGTTTTCCAGGCGCGAGATATCCAGCAGGTCGCTGATCAAGTCTTCGGCGGAGCGCAGCGAGCTGTCCAGGTGCTGCACCAACTGCCGCGCCTCCCTGGACAAACCGTCGTTCTGGTGGGAGAGGGCGGCGGAGAACAGCCGTGCGGCGTTCAGCGGTTGCATGAGGTCATGGCTCACCGCTGCCAGAAAGCGCGTCTTCGACTGGCTGGCGGATTCGGCCACGCCTTTGGCGTCGGTGAGCGCCACATTCAGTTGAGACAGTTCATGGGTGCGCTCGGTCACCCGTTGTTCAAGGCCCTCGTTGGCCTCGGTCAGTGCCTGCTCGGCTTCCCGGAATGCGGTGATGTCCGTGAAGCTCATGACAAACCCGCCGCCGGGCATCGGGTTGCCGATCAGCTCAATCACGCGCCCATTCGGGAACAAGCGCTCGGACGTGTGGGCGCGACCCTGGCGCATCCAGTGCAGGCGTCGGGCTACGTGCACTTCGGCTTCGCCCGGCCCGCACAGGCCGCGTTCGGCGTTGTAGCGAATGATGTCGGCAATTGGTCGCCCGACACTGATCAAACCTTCCGGGTAGTTGAACAGCTCCAGGTAGCGCCGGTTCCAGGCCACCAGCTTGAGTGACTGGTCGACCACGCTGATGCCTTGGGTGATGTTTTCGATGGCGCCCTGTAGCAGCGCACGGTTGAACTGCAGCACCTCGGAGGCTTCGTCGGCGATCCGTACGACGTCCTCCAGCTGCATTTCCCGCCCTTCAATCGCGGCTTTTACTACAGCGCGTGTCGACGATGCACCGAGCACACCGGCCAAGAGCCGTTCGGTGTGGGCGATCCAATCGTTATCGGCATTCTGGTTGGGGTTGAACCCTTTGCCTTGGCGATAGGCAAAGCGGATAAAACTCTGCTGGGCGCGTTCTTCACCGACAAAGCGTGCGGCGAGGCTGAGTAAGTCGCTGATTTGCACTGACAACATCGAGCGAGCACTGGCGCGCTGGCTGATTTCCTGGCCGATAAAACGCCCGGCCTGCCAATGCTCGGAAACGCGTGTGCGCGACAGCATCGAGACCCAGACAAACAACGTGAAGTTACCCGCCAGGGAAAACACGGTGCCCAGCGTGAGCGAGTTAACGGATAAACCAAATGGGTGCGAATGCATCCACGTCAGCCCGGGGAAAAGGCTGAACGACCAGCCGAGACTTTTCGCCGTCACCGGCAGGACCAATGTGTAGAACCACAAAAAGGTGCCGGCCGCCAATCCGGCAAACACGCCACGCCGGTTGGCCTGCTTCCAGTAAAGCGCGCCGAGCATCGCCGGGGCCAGTTGGGTCACGGCGGCGAAAGCGATCTGGCCGATGGTCGCCAGGCTCGCGGTGGAGCCAAGCAGGCGATAGCTCACGTAGGCCAGCAACAGGATGATCACAATGCTGACCCGGCGTACCGACAGCATCCAATGGCGAAACACTTCAAACGGCCGCTCAGCGCTGGAGCGCCGCAGCAGCCAGGGCAGCAACATGTCGTTGGAAACCATGGTCGACAGCGCAATACTCGCGACAATCACCATGCCGGTAGCCGCCGATGCGCCGCCGATAAATGCCAGCACAGCGAGGGCTGGATGCGCCTGTGCCATGGGCAGGCTGATGACGTAGGAGTCCGGTAATACCGAGCCAGGCAATAGCATTTTGCCGCCGAGTGCGATGGGAATGACGAACAGCGCGGCGAGGATCAAGTACGCCGGGAACACCCACTTGGCGAGGCGCAAATCCTGCGGGTCGATGTTCTCCACCACGGTGACGTGAAACTGCCGGGGCAGGCAGATGATTGCCATCATCGCCACACCGGTTTGCACCACCATCGACGGCCAGTTGATGGTTTCTTTCCAGTATTCCTCCAGGCGTGGTTCGAGCATCGCCTGGCTGAACAGGTCGCCGAAACCGTCGTACAGGCCGTAGGTCACAAACGCGCCGACGGCGAGAAAGGCGAACAGTTTGACCAGGGATTCAAACGCAATCGCCAGCACCATGCCTCGGTGGTGTTCGGTCGCATCGAGGTTGCGGGTACCGAACACGATGGTGAACAGCGCCAGAACCAGCGACACAATCAGCGCGGTGTCTTGAGCGCGGGTGCCGGTGGTGTCGGGGCCGGAACCGATCAACAGGTTCACGCCGAGCACGATGCCTTTGAGTTGCAGGGCGATGTAGGGCAGTACGCCAACCAGGCAGATCAGCGCCACCACCACCGCCAGGGACTGGGACTTGCCGTAGCGCGCGGCGATAAAGTCAGCAATGGAGGTGATGTTTTCCTGCTTGCTGATCAGAATCATCTTCTGCAGCACCCACGGTGCCAGCACCAGCAGCAGGACCGGTCCCAAGTAGATCGGTAAAAATGCCCACAGTTGTTCGGCGGCCTGGCCTACAGCGCCGAAGAAGGTCCAACTGGTGCAGTAGACGGCCAGAGAAAGGCTGTACACCCAGGCGCGCACCCGTGGTGGCAGCGGCGCGTGGCGGCGGTCACCGTAGAAGGCGATGGCAAACATAATGGCCATATAGGCCAAGGCAACGGCGGCGATCAGCCCGCTGGACAGCGTCATGGTAACTCCGAGCATAAAAACACCCGGGCATTCCAGGCCCGGTTGGACAGTCTCGCATGATGCTCGGGGTTAGTCAGTGTCGACCAAGGTCGTGTGTAGGATCTGGCTTATGTGAGCGCTGGCTTGCCTGCGATTCAGGCACCGCGGTGTATACACTTACAGCCTGGCGATGCTGTCGCGGGCAAGCCCGGCCCCCCACAAGCCAGCGCCCACCGTTATCGCGGTGGCAAGGTTTTCTGACGCAAGATATAGAGCGTTACAAGAATGGCACTGGTCAGCATAAACCCGCGTGCCCACGGTAGTGGCACCAGGTAACAGGAGAAGCCGATGCTCAGCCACATCAAGCCGATTGCATAGACCTTGCCCTTGAGCGGAATGCCATTGCCGTCCAGGTAGTCTTTGGTCCATGGGCCCAGGCGCGGGTGTTCCACCAGCCAGTGGTAGAAACGTGGGGAGCTTCGAGCGAAACAGGCGGCGGCGAGCAAGAGGAAGGGCGTGGTCGGCAAGACCGGTAGGAATATGCCGATCACCCCCAGCGCTACGCTCAGCCAGCCGATGGCCAGCAGCACGTAACGCAGGAGCAGCGAACGGTTGCCCATGGGTGCCACGGGCAAACGACTCAGTGGTGACGTGGCTTGAGGATCGCCGGTTTTTCGTCAGGCGCGTTGCACAGCAGGTACAAGGCGGTCAGGGCTTCCGGGATCTGTACGATCATGTCGTCCATCAGGTTGGCGTCAGCGGCGATGTCGGCGAATTCCGGCTGGTCATCGAACAGGCCCGAACCCACCATGATCGGCAGCAGCATTTCGCTGACTTCTTCTTCGGCGGTTTCGAACCAGGCGGCTTCGCGCAGGAACACACCTTCCATGAAACCGATGCACCAGCCGCGCAGGTCGGAATCATCCGGCTCTTCGCCCAGGTCGAGGTCGCAGGGCAGTTCGAATTCCTCATCGGCAGCCAGTTGGCGACCGATATGGGCCTTGAGGGCCAGCAGGGTGGATTCGATTTCCTCACGCTGGGCGGCGTCGGCGTAGTGAGGTTCTTCGGCGAACAGCGCGTCGATCCATTCACGGTCAGGCACGACTTCGGAGCAGATCGACAAGGCGGTCAGGTAGCCGTGAGCGGCCACGTAGTCCAGCGCCTCGTCATGCAGCTCATCGGCGTCGAGGAAGGCTTGCAGGCGGGTTAGTTGCTCAGCGAAGGACATTGAAGGGCTACCTTGGGAATAAACGATGCTGAATTCTAGGCTTTCTTGAGCGCCCAGGCCAGCCACACTGCATATTTGCCAGGTTTTAGATAGCGGCCGCTATTCGTCAGCGGCGCCCTTTGCGAGGTAACGCTCGGGTATACTGCCGCGTTTTGTGATGCCCCTGCAGGCCAAGCGCCAACCCGAGAAAACTTCGCTTACGGATTATTTCCCGTGCCCCCGCGTTTTTTCGGCCAGCCTGTACAGAGGGATTTCGGCACCATTTTGGAGTTTTACATGCTCGAGCAGGCTCAACGCGTCCTCAAGGACATCTTCGGCTACGACAGTTTTCGTGGCCGCCAGGGTGCGATCATTGAGCGCGTGGCCAGTGGCGGTGATGCTCTGGTCCTGATGCCTACCGGCGGTGGTAAATCGCTGTGCTTCCAGGTGCCGGCGCTGTTGCGTAATGGCTTGGCCGTGGTGGTGTCGCCGCTGATTGCGTTGATGGACGATCAGGTTGCCACCCTTGAGGAACTCGGCGTTGCCGCGGCGGCCTTGAACTCCACCCTCAGCGCTGAGCAACAGCGCGACCTGGCCGCGCGAATCAAGCGCGGTGAAGTAAAGATGCTTTACCTGGCCCCCGAGCGACTGGTGCAGCCGCGCATGCTGGCCTTCTTGCAGAGCCTGGAGATCGCGCTGTTCGCCATTGATGAAGCCCACTGCGTGTCTCAATGGGGCCATGATTTCCGTCGCGAATATTTGCAACTGGGCCAGTTGGCCGAGCTGTTCCCTGACGTGCCGCGTATCGCGCTGACAGCCACCGCCGACAAACGGACCCGTGAAGAAATCGTCGAGCGTCTGCATTTGCAGAATGCCGAGCGCTTCCTGTCGAGTTTCGACCGGCCGAATATTTTCTACCGCATCGTGCCCAAGGAACAGCCGCGCAAGCAGTTGCTGGCGTTCCTGTCCGAGCGGCGCAGTGATGCGGGCATTGTGTATTGCCTGTCGCGCAAGAAGGTGGATGAAGTGGCCGCGTTCCTCTGCGAGCAAGGCTACCCGGCGCTGCCGTACCACGCGGGCCTGCCGAATGAAACGCGCTCTGCGCACCAGAAACGCTTCCTCAACGAGGAAGGCCTGATCATGGTCGCGACCATCGCCTTCGGCATGGGCATCGACAAATCCAACGTGCGTTTTGTGGCGCACATGGACCTGCCCAAATCCCTTGAGGCGTACTACCAGGAAACCGGTCGCGCCGGCCGTGATGGCCTGCCCGCAGATGCCTGGATGGTCTATGGCCTGCAAGACGTGGTGATGCTCAAGCAGATGCTGCAGAACTCCGAAGGCGACGAGCGTCACAAGCGCCTTGAGCAGCACAAGCTCGACGCCATGCTGTCATTGTGCGAAGAGACCCGCTGCCGCCGCCAAACATTGCTGGCTTACTTCGACGAGGACATGCCCGAGCCGTGCGGCCACTGTGACAACTGCGTGGATGGTGTGCAGACCTGGGACGCCACCGAGCCGGCGCGTCAGGCCCTCTCGGCCATCTACCGCACCGGCCAGCGTTATGGCGTTGGCCATCTGGTGGATGTATTGCTGGGCAAGGACAACGAAAAGGTACGCAGCTTCGGCCACGAAAAACTCTCGGTCTACGGCGTGGGCAAGGCCCGTGCAGAGGGCGAGTGGCGGTCACTGTTCCGGCAGATGGTGGCGCGCGGCTTAGTGGATATCGACCTGGAAGGTTATGGCGGCCTGCGCCTGAATGACAGTTGCCGGCCTTTGCTCAAGGGCGAAGTGAGCCTTGAGCTGCGTCGCGACCTCAAGCCGCAGACCACCGCCAAAAGCAGCACCAGCCAGGCCAGCCAGTTGGTGCGTGGCGAAGAACGCGAGCAGTGGGAAGCCTTGCGCACCCTGCGGCGCAAACTGGCGCAAGAGCACAGTGTGCCGCCTTACGTTATTTTCCCCGACTCCACCTTGCTGGAGATGCTGCGCGAACAGCCGACCACCCTGGCAGAAATGGGCAGGGTCAGTGGCGTGGGTGCACGCAAACTGGAACGCTACGGGCAGGCCTTCCTTGAAGTGCTCGGCGGCCAGGCCGAAGCGCCGAAGGAAGTCGCCGATATTCGCCACGAACTGATCAGCCTGGCGCGTGCCGGCATGACTCCGATCCAGATCGCCGGCCAACTGCAATGCTCGGAAAAAAACGTCTACACCTTGCTGGCTGAATCCATTGGCAAGCAGCAGTTGTCGCTGGAGCAGGCCCTTGATTTGCCGGAAGATCTGCTCGGTGAAATCCAGGACGCCTTCCTCGACGGAGAAGGCGAATTGCCACCTGTTGCGGAGATCGCGCCGCTGTTTACCGGGCGTGTTCCGGAAGGTGTTTTGTATTGCGTGCGTGCCGCTTTACAGTCGGAATTCGAAATTTAATGTGCCAATTACGACAATGTAACGAATCAGAACATAGCAACTCTTGCCTCATGGCATGGCTCATGCTTAGCTGACTAATAATTAGCCACACTTTATTTTCAGTCTAACCCACGAGTTTTTTATGCCTTTAACCGATCAACACCGCTTTGGCATGCAGTTGGCGCAAATGTCCCGAGGTTGGCGCGCCGAGCTGGACCGCCGTTTGGCGGGCCTGGGTTTGTCCCAGGCGCGTTGGCTGGTGCTGTTGCACCTGGCCCGTTTCGAGGAAGCACCCACCCAACGCGAATTGGCACAAAGTGTTGGGGTAGAAGGCCCGACCCTCGCACGCCTGCTCGACAGCCTGGAAGGCCAAGGCCTGGTGCAACGCCAAGCCGTGCTGGAAGACCGGCGAGCCAAGCGCATTCTGCTGTGCGACACCGCCCGCCCCTTGATCGAGCAGATTGAAACCATTGCCACGGCCTTGCGCCACGAGTTGTTTGTGGGCGTGGATGAAGAGGATTTGCGCGTGTGCATGCGTGTGCACGGGCATATTTTGGCGAATCTGGAAAAGCCCTGAGGTAGCGCCTGACTAATGTCGGGCAGGGTTGTTGTGGCGAGCGGGGCAAGCCCGCTCACCACACGAGCTCTTCCCACATTTGATGTGTGTTGAGCGTTAGAAGGTCTGGCCCAGGTTCAGGTACACCGCCTGCTGCTTATCATCATTGAACCCATAGCTGAAATTCAGCGGCCCCAGCGGCGTATCAAACCCGAGGAATATACTCGCGGCATTGATATACCCACTGTCGAACTGATTGTCGTTGTTCCACGCGCGGCCGCGTTCCAACGAGGCTCCGAGGTACAGCGGGAAATCCAGTGGCAGGTACGAGCGCGGTGTCAGGCGGCGGTAGTACACCGCACGCATCAGCGCGATGTTCTGCCCCGAGATCGAGTCTTCGCGAAAGCCCGATAATTGCCGTGCACCGCCGAGCAGGAAGCTGGAAATTACCACGTCGGATTTATCCAGCGTGCGCCCGTAGCGACCGCCCAGTATCAGCGTGTCCGGGCCGTGGCTCATGGCCTTGTCCAGCTTGAACTCCCACTGGCGGTAGCGTTGGTCCGAGCCCAGGCCAGGTGCGAACTCGCGGAAGGCCAGGCCGATGTCTTCGCCGGTGTGGGGGAAGTACACGTTGTCCAGCGAGTCGAAGGAGTATTTCAGCTCATAGAAACCCTCGCTGAAGCTCACGCTTGGCAGGTCGCGCTCGCCAATGCGCACATCCGCCTTGCCCCAGGCTTCGCCGACGCCGAAGCGAATTTCGCCGCTGTTGCCAATCTGTCGCCCCACATTCAGGCCAAAACCGTAGCGCTCCAGGCGGTATTCGGCGATGGGGTCGCTGTCCAGAACCAGATCAACGTTCTGCGCCTGGGCACTGATATAGGGCGCGACGAAGTAACGTGAGCCCACATCCAGCGGTTGGTAGAACTCGCTGTACAGTTCCTGACGATCGCCAATCTGTACCCGTGTCAGCCATTCAGCGCCGAGACGGTTGATGCCGTTCATGCGGTAACTGGCGCCGAGGTTGTAGGCGCTGTCGCCGCGCATGTCATCCGACAGGTTGAGGCCCAGGCGCAGATAATCGGTGCCGCTGCGTTTGCCGCGTGCGCTGATGACCAGGGTGTTGTCCGGGCCCTTTTTCACCACGCGGTATTGCACCTGCTCGAAGTAATCCAGGCCGTACAACGTGCCCATATCGGTTTGCAGGCGGTCCAGGTTCAGCGGCTCGCCCAGGGTTTGGCGGATGTAATAGCGGATCACGTCATCGCTGACTTTCGAGTCGTTCTCCACTTTGATCGCGGTGATTATCGGCGTGCGTTCGCCAGGGGTGCGTGCCTCCACCAGTTGCGGGTCGACCGGCTCTGCGGGGCGCAGATGTGCCAGGCGTACATCGAGCGCGCGGGTGGCGCGGTAGCCGGCGTCGATCATGTCCTTGGCGCGGCCAAAGTCCGTAACGCCATAGGCAGCCAGGGGCGGCTGGATCAGCACGTCCTTCGGATGCAAGGCCTTGAGTTGCTCCTCGGAATTGCGTCGGGTCATCAGGGTGATGGACTGGTTGAGCACGTCTACCACTGTCGCCAGTTGTTTACGTGAACGCAGCGGCGTACCGATATCCACCACGATAGCGATGTCGACACCCATCTCCCGGGCCACATCCAGCGGGATGTTGTCGGTCATGCCGCCGTCCACCAGCAGCCGTCCGTCCAGCTCCACCGGGGCGAACACGGCGGGGATCGACATGCTGGCGCGGATCACCTGGGGCAGGTGGCCTTTGTTGAACACCACTTTTTCGCCGGTGGTGATGTCGGTGGCCACTGCGCGGAACGGGATCGGCAGCTTGTCGAAATTACGCGTGTTGCTGGCGTGAGCGAACATACTTTCCAGCAGCAGGGCCAGGTTCTGGCCCTGTATCACGCCGAGCGGCAGGCCCAGACTGCCGTCGTCGCGGAAACTGAGTTTTTGTTTGACCAGGAAATCCCGGTCATCCTGTTTGCGTCGAAACGGTACATCCTCCCGCGGTGGCGCATCGGACAACGCCTGCTGCCAATCGATATTCAGCGCGAGCTTTTCCAGCTCATCTATTTTGTAGCCCGAGGCGTACAAACCGCCAATCACCGCGCCCATGCTGGTGCCGGCAATGGCATCGATCTGAATACCTTGCTCTTCCAGGGCCTTGAGCACGCCAATATGCGCCAGGCCACGGGCGGCGCCGCCGGACAACACCAGGCCGATTTTGGGGCGTGGTGTTTCAACGGCGTTGGCAAGGAGCGGGAGCAGGCACAGGAAAAGGCAGGACAACAGGCGGCGCATCATGTATCTCGGGCTGGGCGATAAAGACCGGTATTATAGCCACTCGATCCTCCGAGCCCGTTACGCCAGGAACCTCTCAAATTATGTCTGCAAGCAAACCCGAGATCGTCATTACGTATTGCACCCAGTGCCAGTGGCTGCTGCGCGCCGCATGGCTGGCCCAGGAGTTGTTGAGCACGTTCTGCGACGACCTCGGGCGCGTGACGCTGGAACCGGCCACCGGTGGCGCGTTTCGTATCACCTGTGACGGCGTGCAGATCTGGGAGCGCAAGGCGGACGGTGGCTTCCCTGAAGCCAAAGTGCTTAAACAGCGCGTGCGCGATCAGATCGACCCGCAGCGGGATTTGGGTCACAACGATCGTAACGCCTGAAGGTCATGCCGTTGCAGCGGGCTGTTTGGCCTGGCTGGCACTGCCCATCAGCCCCGAAAGCACGATGGCGACGATGATCAGTGCGCCCCCCAGCATCATGCGCAACGTCGGGGTTTCGGCAAACAGCAGCCACGCCGCAGTGATGCCGTAGACCGGCTCCATGGCAAACACCACCGACGCCGTGCGTGCCTTGATCACCGCGAGGCTGGCGACAAACAGGCTGTGGGCCAGGCCCGTACAGAAAACCCCGAGCAGCCCGATCCACAACCAGTCCAAGGCCCGCACATCCGCCAGCCCCGGCGCTGCCACGGGCAACAGGCAGGCCGCAACCACGACGTTCTGGCACAGTGCTGCCTGCACCGCCGGGATGCGCCCAGAACTGGCGCGATTGTTCAGCGACAGCAGTGAAAACAGCAGCCCTGAGGCGATGCCCCACAGCAAGCCGCCGGTGGCGGCACTGGCAAGGTTGAAGTCTGGAGTCACCAACACCAGGCCGATGCTGACCAGTACCACCAGCAGGATTTCATTGGCGCGAATGCGCTCACGGAAGATCAGCCCTTCGAGAATCACGGTAAAGGCCGGGAATGCGGTAAAGCCGAGCGTGGCGACGGCGACCCCGGCGACTTTGACTGCAATAAAGAAGGTCACCCAGTGCGCTGCCAGCAACACGCCGCTGACCAGCAGCCGACGCCAGTCGCGCATCTGCAGTTTTTTCCAGGTGGTATTGCTGGCGAATCGGGCAAACACCGCCAGGGCGAGCACGGCAAAGGCGGCGCGGCCAAACACAATGATGGCGGGCGAGGCGGCCGCCAGCTTGCCGAATACGCCGGTAAGGCCAAACATCAATGCGCCGATATGCAGGGCGCCGAGGGCTGAACGGGGAGTCATTGCGATCCTTGAAACAACGGAGTGTCAGCATCGCAGTCTAGAGGGTCGAGGGCGTCGGTGTCTGTCGCGACGCTCGCGGTGATTAACGCAAGGCTCTTGTCAGGCCGCCCGCCGCAACGCCCCGGGTGAGGCGCCGAATTCGCGCAGCATGGCGGCAGAGAATGCACTTTGCGAGGCATAGCCGACGCGTTCGGCGATGTCGCCAATGGCCAGGGGTGTCTCACGTAGAAGCCCGAGCGCCATGTGCAAGCGACGGCTGCGTAGATAGTCCATCGGCGTTTGTCCGCACTCCGCCATAAAGCGTGCATGCAGGCGCGCCACTGAAAGCTCGGCAATCCGTGCCAGGTCGGCCACCTGCAGCGGGCGCGCGGCGTGCCGCTCGATGTGCGCGTTGAATGCCGCATAGGGCAGGCGCTTGCCCTGCATCGGGCGGGCCAGCGGGTGATTGAGGCTGGCCAGTAACAACACTGCGCCTTGCTGCACGATCAGCGGATCATCCACCGGGCTGTGCGCCAGCCATTGCACCAACTGGCTTTGCCGGGAGTCCAGGGCCAGGCGTGCCGGTTGATTGAGCAGGCGGCGGCTGGCGTCGGCATGGTCTCCCAAGGATTGCACCACCCAGTGTTCGGTGGGCACATCCAGCACCAGGCAGCGGCTGCCATCGCGACTGCCGCAGGTATGGTGGGCGGAGAAGGGCAGCACCATCACGCTGCTTTCGTGCACCTGGCTGCCATGGCCGTCGACTTCCAGGTCCAGGTGCCCGGACAGTCCGAACACCAACTGCGCATGATCATGGCTGTGGGCGAGGGGGGCTTCGATGTAGTGGCGCAGCGTGAGGGTCGGTCTCATCGCGGTCTCCTGGGCAGCATGGCGCCAGTCTACAACGCTTTGCGGCCAGCAAACGCTGTCATCAGACTGACGCACGCCTGTCATGGGCTATTAATCGCAAGGGTGCAAGCTCGCGAAAACACCGTCGAGGGATGCCCATGACCAGTGCCGAGTTCGTCAAGCCCAGCCGTAAGCAACGGGTGCGTACCCTGTGGATTTCCGACGTGCACCTGGGCACCCGGGATTGCCAGGCCGAGCACTTGTCACAGTTCCTCAAGGGCTATCACGCCGACAAGGTGTACCTGGTCGGCGACATCATCGACGGCTGGAAGATGCGTGGCGGCATGTATTGGCCCCAGGCCCACACCAACGTGATCCGCCGGCTGCTGACCATGGCCAAGCGCGGCACCGAGGTGATCTACGTCACCGGCAACCATGACGAATTTCTACGGCGTTATTCCAAGCTGATCCTGGGTAATATCCAGTTGGTGGACGAGGCTGTGCACGTCACCGCTGATGGCCGCCACCTGCTGGTGATTCACGGCGACCAATTCGATGTGATCACCCGTTACCATCGCTGGTTGGCGTTTCTCGGGGATTCGGCTTACGAGTTCACGCTGACGCTGAACCGCTGGCTCAATCACTGGCGTGCGCGGTATGGCTATGGCTACTGGTCGCTGTCGGCGTACCTCAAGCACAAGGTCAAGACGGCGGTGAGCTTTATCAGTGATTTCGAAGAGGCGATCGCCCACGAAGTGACCAAGCGTGAGCTGCATGGCGTGGTGTGTGGGCATATCCACCATGCGGAGATTCGCAAGGTCGGTGAGGTGGATTACCTCAACTGCGGGGATTGGGTGGAGTCGTGCACGGCGTTGATCGAGCACTGGGATGGGCATATCGAGTTGTATCGGTTGGCGGATGCGCAGGCAAAAGAGGCACAGCTAAAAGCGGAAATGGTCGCGGGCTAAAGCCGGGCCGATCCAAATGTGGGAGCGGGCTTGCTCGCGAATGCAGTGTGTCAGTCGATGCATCTGACGACTGATCTACCGCATTCGCGAGCAAGCCCGCTCCTGCCTTTACTTCCGGCTGCTTCAGCTGGAAACGTCGGCGATGGCTTGGGCGAGCAGGCTCAAGCGTGTCGCATCAATACCTGCGACGTTAGCCCGTCCCGAACTGACCATGTACACGCTGTGCTTCTCCCGCAGTTGCTTCACCTGCTCGACACTCAAGCCGGTGTAGGAAAACATCCCGCGCTGTGCACCAATATGCGCAAACCGTTCGGACAGCCCGTGTGGCGCCAGCGCCTCCACCAACCCGGAGCGCAACTGTGCGATCCGCGAACGCATGGCTTCGACTTCGTCGCTCCACACCTGCTTAAGCGCGGCATCACCGAGGATGGTCGCGACCACTGCGGCGCCATGATCCGGCGGTGTGGACCACAAATTACGCGCGATATTGGCCAATTGGCTGCGCACATCCGTGAGCTTTTCGGCATCCGCCGCACACACGATCAACGCACCGACACGGTCGCGATACAGGCCGAAGTTCTTCGAGCAGGAACTGGTGATCAGCACTTCCGGCAGCTCGGCTGCCAGCAGCCGTACCGCCCAAGCGTCCTGCTCCAGACCGTCGCCGAAGCCCTGGTAGGCAAAGTCAATCAATGGCAGCAGTTGGCGCTCGCGTACGATTTGCAGCACTTGGCGCCAGTCATCCCGGGACAGGTCGAAACCGGTCGGGTTGTGGCAGCACGCATGCAGCAACACCACGTCGCCCTTCGGTACCGTGGAGAGTGTCGCCAGCATCGCCGCCACGTCCAGGCGATTGTCAGCGTCCACGTACGGGTAATGGCTGACCTTGAGGCCGGCCTTGGCGAAGATGGTTTCGTGGATCGGCCAGGTCGGGTTGCTCAGCCATACACCACGGCCGGGCAGGCTGTGGGCGATAAAGTCGGCACTCAGGCGCAGGGCGCCGGTGCCGCCTGGGGTCTGGGTCGCGCCGGCACGGCGTTCGCGGATCAACGCTGAATCGGCGCCGAGCACCAGTTCGCTGATCAACGTGCCGAAAGCTGCGTCGCCGTGCCCGCCGATGTAGGTTTTGGTGGTTTGAGTGTCCACCAGGCGCTGTTCGGCGAGTTTCACCGAGTGCGGAATCGGGGTCAGGCCCTGGTCGTCCTTGTAGACACCCACGCCCAGGTCGAACTTGTTCGGGTTGCTGTCCTGGGCATACAGGTCCATCAGCCCGAGGATCGGGTCGCCGGGCACGCGGCCAATGGCATCGAAATGCATTACTTGCGGCCCTCGGCGTCCTTGGCCACTTCGTCGGTGCGCGCGGCCATGATGAAGTCGTTGCGGTGCAGGCCCTTGATCGAGTGGCTCCACCAGGTCACGGTGACTTTGCCCCACTCGGTGAGCAAGCCTGGGTGGTGGCCTTCGGCTTCGGAGATTTCACCCATGGCGTTGGTAAAGGCCAGGGCGAATTTGAAATTCTTGAACAGGAAAACTTTTTCCAGCTGCATCACGCCGTCGCGGACTTCGATGTTCCAGTCGGGAATCTGCTTGATCAGTACCGGCAGCTCTTCGTCGCTGACTTGCGGGGCGTCGGCGCGGCAGGCTTCGCAGTGGGCTTGGTTCAAGGTGGTCATGTGTGTGTCCTGAATTCGAGTGTTTGAAAAACGGTCGTCAGTAGCGTCACCCTAAAGCAACGCGGGGCCAGGGAACAGACTCACCTGGCGTCAAAACGTAAGGCTCAAGCCGCTTTGGGTTTGGGTGGGAATTTGGGCGCGTGAAGACCCAACTGCATCCCGCGCTCGACCATGCCCATGATGTCTTCCTGCGCCACTTCGAACAGGCGCTTGAGCTCGGGCAGTACGAAGTACAGCGGTTGCAGGATGTCGATACGATACGGCGTGCGCATGGCTTCCAGCGGGTCGAAGGCTTGATGCTCCGGCTCATCCGACAGGCAATACACGCTCTCCTTGGGCGACGACAAAATGCCGCCACCGTAGATGCGCCGACCTTGTGGCGTATCCACCAGGCCAAACTCGATGGTCATCCAGTACAGGCGCGCCAGGTACACCCGTTGCTCCTTGGTCGCTGCCAGGCCGAGCTTGCCGTAGGTGTGGGTGAATTCGGCAAACCAGGGGTTGGTCAGCAGCGGGCAGTGGCCGAAGATCTCGTGGAAAATGTCCGGCTCTTGCAGGTAGTCCAGTTCTTCACGGGTACGAATAAAGGTCGCCACGGGAAACTGTTTGCTGGCGAGCAATTCGAAGAAGGTCTGGAAGGGGATCAGCGCCGGCACGCGGGCGACTTGCCAGCCGGTGGTCTCGGCCAGCACTTTGTTGATTTCACCCAGTTGCGGAATGCGGTCCAGGGGCAGGCCGAGCTTGTCGATGCCGTCCAGGTATTCCTGGCAGGCGCGACCTTCGATGACTTTCAGCTGACGAGTAATCAGGGTGTTCCACACCGCGTGTTCTTCGGGCGGGTAGTGGATAAAACCTTGCGCATCGGGCTCGCGGGCCACGTATTGCGTCTGCTTCATACGGCTCTCCTGCTAGGCATTCGTTCTTGTTATGTTCGGCGTATGGCCTATTGATAACGCGGAAGGCGGCGGATTCCATCCAGCCCTGACTTGGTCGCGTAGGAAAAGTTACCGATTTTCGTAAAGTATTCGTTACGATCGCCCGGTTCTTCTGTGTCTTGGGCTGTGAAAAGCGCGCGCTCTGTCACATAATCTTGACGACTATCTGCGCCCAGCGGCAAAAAGACGCGGCGCCTTCCCACCTTTCGGGCCTTTTCATGCGTATCAAAGTGCACTGCCAGAACCGCATCGGCATCCTGCGGGACATCCTCAACCTGTTGGTGGAGTACGGCGTCAACGTCGCCAAAGGCGAAGTTGGCGGCGAGCATGGCAACGCGATTTACCTGTTTTGCCCCAATTTGGTGAACATGCAGTTCCAGGCATTGCGCCCGAAATTCGAGGCGATTGCCGGGGTGTTTGGCGTCAAGCGAGTAGGGCTGATGCCCAGCGAGCGTCGGCATATGGAGCTCAATGCGTTGCTCGGTGCGCTGGAGTTTCCGGTGCTCTCCATCGACATGGGCGGCTCCATCGTCGCCGCCAACCGTGCGGCGGCGCAGTTGCTTGGGGTGCGGGTCGACGAGGTGCCGGGGATTCCGTTGTCGCGTTATGCCGAGGACTTCGATCTGCCGGAGCTGGTGCGCGCGAGCAAGTCGCGGATCAATGGCTTGCGGGTCAAGGTCAAGGGCGACGTATTCCTGGCGGACATCGCGCCGCTGCAATCCTCCGAGCACGATGACAGCGAAGCCATGGCCGGCGCAGTGCTGACCCTGCACCGCGCCGACCGCGTCGGTGAGCGTATCTACAATGTGCGCAAGCAGGAACTGCGCGGCTTCGACAGTATTTTCCAGAGCTCCAGGGTCATGGCGGCGGTGGTTCGTGAGGCACGGCGCATGGCGCCCCTGGATGCGCCTCTATTAATAGAAGGCGAAACCGGCACCGGCAAAGAGTTACTGGCGCGCGCCTGTCACCTGGCCAGCCCGCGCGGGCAATCGCCGTTGATGGCGCTTAACTGCGCCGGGCTGCCAGAGTCGATGGCTGAGACAGAGCTGTTTGGTTATGGCCCGGGTGCCTTTGAAGGCGCGCGCGCGGAAGGCAAGCTCGGGCTGCTGGAACTGACGGCGGGCGGTACGTTGTTTCTCGATGGTGTGGGAGAAATGAGCGCGCGGTTGCAGGTGAAGTTGCTGCGTTTTCTGCAGGACGGTTGCTTCCGCCGGGTGGGCAGTGATGAGGAGGTGTATCTGGATGTGCGGGTGATCTGCGCCACCCAGGTCGATTTGTCCGAGCTGTGCGCCCGGGGCGAGTTTCGCCAAGACCTGTATCACCGCCTTAATGTGCTGTCGTTGCACATCCCGCCCTTGCGTGAATGCCTGGATGGTTTGGCGCCTTTGGTTGAGCATTTTCTTGATCAAGCCAGTCGGCAGATTGGCTGCCCACTGCCCAGGTTGGCACCGGCGGCAATGGATCGGCTCAGTCATTACCATTGGCCGGGTAATGTGCGGCAGTTGGAAAACGTGCTGTTTCAGGCAGTGTCGTTATGCGAGGGCGGCACCGTCAAGGCGGAGCATATTCGCTTGCCGGATTACAGGGTGCGTCAGCCGCTTGGCGATTTTTCGTTGGAGGGCGGGTTGGAAAACATCGTCGGGCGTTTCGAAAAGGCGGTTCTGGAAGCCTTGTATGCCGAGCACCCGAGCAGTCGTCAATTAGGCAAGCGCCTGGGCGTGTCGCACACCACCATCGCCAATAAGTTGCGCGATTACGAAATTCTTAAGAGCGATAAATAAGGCACCAGGCTAAACACGGTTTAAAACTGTGGGAGCTGGCTTGCGTGCGATGGCGGTGTATCAGTGACACATAAGCCAACTTACCCTACGCCATCGCAGGCAAGCCAGCTCCCACATTTGTTATTTGTCATCTTCAAGACCTGTGCTTGCCGCAGGCGGCAGTAGTCCGCCGTTTTTTCGACTCTCTCCCAGCCTTGAAATCCTCACACCTCCCCGCAAACCCCCGCGCTGTCTGGACTTTTCCCTCTTTTAAAAAGTTGGTTCGCAAATTGCTTAAGCCTTATCAGTACAGCGGTGGGCGGCAAGCGTCCGTCAGAGAGAGGATAGAGCGTGGACAAGTACCTTTATGTGGCAATGACCGGCGCCAGCCAGAATGCACTGGCGCAGAAGGCCCATGCCAACAATCTGGCGAACATTTCCACCAACGGTTTCCAGCGTGACCTGGAGCAGGCGCGTTCGATGCCGGTGTTTGGTGACAGCTTTCCGGCGCGGGCGTTTGCCATGACCGAACGACCAGCCACCGATTTCTCCCCGGGCGCCATGATCGAAACCGGTCGTGACCTTGATGTGGCGGTCAACGGCAATGGCTGGATGGCCGTGCAAACGCCGGATGGCAGCGAAGCCTACGTGCGCAGCGCCAGCATGAACGTCGACGCGTTGGGCGTGCTGCGTGCCGGCAACGGCATGCCGATCATGGGCAACGGTGGCCCGATTGCCGTGCCGCCCCAGCAGAAAATCGAAGTGGGTGCCGACGGCACCATCAGCATCCGCGCGATGGGCGAAGGCCCACGGGTGATGGCTGAAGTGGACCGCATCAAGCTGGTCCAGCCGGACCTCAAGAACATGACCAAAGGTCTGGACGGCACCATCCACACCAAGGATGGCCAACCCGCCCAGGCCGACGCGAACGTGAAGTTGACCTCGGGCTTCCTGCAGGCGAGCAACGTCAATGCCGTTGAAGAAATGACCGCAGTGCTGTCGCTTTCCAAGCAGTTCGAGCTGCACATCAAAATGATGAACAGCGCTAAAGAAGACGACCAGGCCATGACCCGCGTATTGGCGATGAGCTGATAGCCGTCCCTGACTGAACACTAATTTTGCAGCGCAGCGCCAACAAACAGGCGCACGAAGGAGAACAGCATGCTTCCGGCTCTATGGGTTGCCAAAACAGGTTTGTCCGCCCAGGACACTAACCTGACCACCATTTCCAACAACTTGGCGAACGTGTCGACCACGGGCTTCAAACGTGACCGCGCCGAGTTCCAGGACTTGCTCTATCAGATCAAGCGCCAGCCAGGTGCCCAGTCGACCCAGGACAGCGAACTGCCGTCGGGCCTGCAACTGGGTACCGGTGTGCAAATCGTCGGCACCCAGAAGAACTTCACCGCGGGTAACCTGCAGCAAACCGGGCAGCCGCTGGACATGGCCATCAACGGCAAAGGTTTCTTCCAGATCCTGCAACCGGACGGCACCACCACCTACACCCGTGACGGCACGTTCCACCTGGACGCCAATGGCCAGGTCGTTACCTCCAACGGCTTTGCCTTGGAACCGGCGATCGTCGTACCCGCCAACGCCCAGACCTTCACCGTTGGTAACGACGGCACCGTGTCCATCACCGTTGCCGGCAACCCGGCTTCGCAAGTGATCGGCAACCTGCAAACCGCCGACTTCATCAACCCGGCCGGCCTGCAAGCCATTGGTAACAACCTGTTCCTGGAGACCGCTTCCAGTGGCGCGCCGCAAATCGGCACCCCTGGCCTGAACGGTTTCGGCACCACCCTGCAAAGCACCCTGGAAACGTCCAACGTCAGCACGGTTGAGGAGATGGTCAACATGATCACCACCCAGCGCGCCTATGAGATGAACTCCAAGGTGATTTCCACCGCCGACCAGATGCTTTCGTTCGTAACGCAGAATCTGTAATCAAGTCTATGGGGCGCCTTCGACGGCGCCTGCAACACCGTGAGGTAAGGGTCATGAATCGCTATGTTTCTGTTCTGGCATTGAGTGGGATCGCCGTGCTCGCGGGCTGTGTCGCCCCGACGCCAAAACCCAATGACCCGTACTACGCGCCGGTGCTGCCGCGCACGCCCTTGCCTGCGGCGGCCAACAATGGCTCGATCTACCAGGCCGGTTTCGAACAGAACCTGTACAGCGACCGCAAGGCGTTCCGGGTCGGTGACATCATCACCATCACCTTGAACGAGAAGACCCAAGCCAGCAAAAACGCCAACTCGCAGGTGGGCAAGACCAGCAAGACGAGCATTGGCTTGACCTCGTTGTTTGGTGGCGTCCCCAATACCAATAACCCGTTGGGCAGTGGTGATCTGAGCTTGAATGCCGGCTACAGCGGCGACCGCGCCACCAATGGCAAGAGCGCGGCGGGGCAGGGTAACAGCCTCACCGGTTCGATCACCGTGACCGTCGCGGATGTGTTGCCCAACGGCATCATCGCCATCCGTGGCGAAAAGTGGATGACCCTCAATACCGGTGATGAGTTGGTGCGTATTGCCGGGATGGTGCGGGCCGATGACATTGCCACTGACAACACTGTGCCGTCGACGCGGATTGCCGATGCACGCATCACCTACTCGGGTACGGGTTCGTTTGCTGATGCCAGTCAGCCGGGCTGGTTCGACCGTTTCTTCCTTAGCCCGCTGTTCCCTTTCTAGGTGACCACTTTGAAATTCAAACAGCTGATGGCGGCGGCACTCCTGCTTTCCTTAAGCGCTGTCGCCCAGGCCGAACGCCTCAAAGACATCGCCAGCATTTCCGGCGTGCGTTCCAACCAGTTGATCGGTTACGGCCTGGTGGTAGGGCTCAATGGCACGGGTGACCAGACCACCCAAACCCCGTTCACCCTGCAGACCTTCAACAACATGCTCTCGCAGTTCGGCATCAAGGTGCCGGCGGGTTCGGGCAACGTGCAGCTGAAAAACGTCGCGGCCGTGTCCATCAGTGCTGACTTGCCGGCGTTCGCCAAGCCGGGCCAGGTGGTGGACATCACCGTATCGTCCATCGGTAACTCGAAAAGCCTGCGCGGCGGCACGCTGTTGATGACGCCGCTCAAGGGTATCGACGGTAACGTCTATGCCATCGCCCAGGGCAACCTGGTCGTGGGTGGTTTTGATGCCGAAGGCCGTGATGGCTCGAAAATTACCGTGAACGTGCCGTCTGCCGGACGGATTCCGGGTGGCGCCATGGTGGAACGCACCGTGCCCAGCGGTTTCAACCAGGGCAACAGCCTGACGTTGAACCTCAACCGTTCTGACTTCACCACCGCCAAGCGCGTGGTCGACAAGATCAACGACATGCTCGGCCCTGGCGTGGCTCAGGCCATTGATGGCGGCTCGATCCGTGTGACGGCACCGTTGGACCCAAGCCAGCGTGTCGATTACCTGTCGATCCTGGAAAACCTTGAGGTCGACCCGGGCCAGGCGGTGGCCAAGGTCATCATCAATTCGCGTACCGGCACCATCGTGATCGGCCAGAACGTCAAAGTGTCGCCGGCAGCGGTGACCCATGGCAGCCTGACTGTCACCATCACCGAAGACCCTATCGTCAGCCAGCCTGGGCCGTTGTCCAATGGCCAGACGGCGGTGGTACCTCGCTCGCGGGTTAATGCTCAGCAAGAAGCCAAGCCGATGTTCAAGTTCGGCCCCGGCACTACCCTGGACGAGATTGTCCGTGCGGTGAACCAGGTGGGCGCGGCCCCAGGCGACTTGATGGCGATCCTCGAAGCTTTGAAACAGGCCGGCGCCTTACAAGCCGACCTGATTGTGATCTGAGGCCATCGCCATGGACATGCGCAAGAGCGGGATCAGCAGCACGGCAGACTCGGGGTCTTACTCCGACTTGAACCGGCTTAATCAGCTCAAGGTCGGTGCCGACAAGAACAGCGACGGCAACATGCGCAAAGTGGCGCAGGAGTTCGAGTCGCTGTTCTTGAGCGAAATGCTCAAGTCCATGCGCTCGGCCACCGAGGCCCTCGGCAAGGACAACCCGCTGAACACCCCGGCGGCCAAGCAATATCAGGAAATGTACGACCAGCAACTGGCAGTCTCGATGTCCCGCGAAGGCGGCGGTATCGGCCTGGCCGACGTGCTGATGCGCCAGATGCAGAAGAACAAGCCAGTGGACGCCCAGGCCGCTACCTTGCAAGGCCCGGCGGCTGCCGAGCCGGTGAAGAAAGCGGATGTGCCGACGGAAATCGCGGCGGGTACCAAGGCGAATGGGCCGCTGGGTCGCTCCAATGGGCAGCGGCCTCTGTGGGCGTTCCGTGTGGCGGTCCCTGAAGGCACCAACACTCATGCCAACGACGTGGCGCTGATGAACCAGCGCCGTATCTCCTTGCCGAGCAAGCTGACTGATCGCCTGCTCATTGGCATCGTGCCAAACGCTACCGCTGCCACCACCCCGGCAAGCGCGCCACTGCGTAACAGTGTCGCCGCCGACACGGTGATCAACAGCGCGGCGCGCAGCTTTGCCGTACCGAGCGGGCGCATGCAGGTTTATGGTCGCGCCGTTGCCCAGCCACCCTTGGCACCGGCGAAGAAGGCCTTCAGCTCGCAGGATGAATTCGTCGCCACCATGCTGCCGATGGCCAAGGCGGCCGCCGCGCGTATCGGTATCGATCCGAAGTACCTGGTGGCCCAGGCCGCGCTGGAAACCGGTTGGGGTAAGTCGGTGATGCGCGCCGAAGACGGCAGCAGCAGCCACAACCTGTTCGGTATCAAAGCCGGTCAGAGTTGGCAGGGTGCCCAGGCCCGCGCAATCACCAGTGAGTTTCGCGATGGGGCGATGGTCAAGGAGACGGCGCATTTCCGTTCCTACAACTCTTACCAAGACAGCTTCCATGACCTGGTGACACTGCTGCAAAGCAATGATCGCTATAAAGAAGTTGTGAAATCAGCCGACAACCCGGAGCAGTTTGTACGCGAGTTGCAGAAAGCCGGTTATGCAACCGATCCGGCTTACGCCAGCAAGATTTCGCAGATCGCCAAAACGATGAACAGTTACCAGAATTACGCAGCCGCTGGCGCTACCACACATTTATAAGGTCTGAATCATGAGTTTGCTCAGTATCGGGATGTCAGGGCTCAACGCCGCTCAAGGATCGCTGTCGGTCTTGAGTAACAACATTGCCAACGTCAACACCCCGGGATACTCGCGTCAGCAGACCACTCAGAACGCCAATGCCAGCAACCCCTATGGCGGCGTGTTTATCGGCAGCGGCACGACGCTGGCGGATGTGCGCCGCATTTATAACGACTTTTTGGGCGCCGCCTACCAGAGCAGCACGGCGCTCAATAGCGATGCCACTGCCTACGCGGGCCAGGCCGCAGCGATCGACAAGACCTTGTCGGACAAATCCACCGGCATGTCTGCGGTGCTCAGCGCATTTTTTGCCTCGCTGCAGACCGCCGCGGCGACGCCCAGCGACGTGTCCGCCCGGCAACTGCTGGTGACCAGTGCCCAGACCTTGAGCAACCGCTTCAACGCGATTTCCACGCAATTGACTCAGCAGAAAGAAGGCATCAACGCCCAGTTGACCACCATGAGCGATCAGGTCAACAAGCTGACGTCGTCGATTGCGTCGCTCAATGGTCAGATTTCCCAGGCCCAGGGCTCCTCGACCAGCGCGCCGGCCAACCTGCTGGATGCGCGTAACGAGGCGGTACGTTCGCTCAATGAACTGATTGGTGTCACGGCCACCGAGAAGAACGGCCAGGTCAGCATCACCACTGGCACGGGGCAGTCGCTCGTCGAGGGCAATGTCGCCAACACGATTTCAGCCGTGCCCAGCAAGACCGACAACAGCCAGTACACCATCCAGCTGAACATGGGCGACACACCGATGGACATCGGTAATGTCGTTTCCGGCGGCAGCATTGGCGGCTTGTTGCGTTACCGCAGTGATGCGCTGATGCCGGCCATCAACGACCTGGGCCGCATCGCCATCGCCACGGCGGACAGCGTCAACAGCCAGTTGGGTCAGGGTTTGGACCTCAACAGTGATTTCGGCTCTTCGCTGTTCAGCGACATCAACAGTGCGGCAGCGATTACTCAACGTAGCCAGGCCGCCTCGGGTAACAGCGCAGGCTCCGGCAACCTGAACGTGACGATTGCCGACAGCAGCAAGCTGTCGACCTTCGACTACAAAGTCACCTTCACCAGCGGCAACCAGTACAACGTGGTGCGTTCCGATGGCAAAGCCATGGGTTCGTTCGACACCACCACCACGCCGCCGCCGGTGATTGACGGTTTCACCCTGGCCTTGAATGGCAAGGGGCCGGTCGCTGCCGGTGACAGCTTCAAGGTCAGCCCGACCGCCACGGGTGCGAGCAACATTAGCGTCGATCTCAAAGACCCGAACAAACTCGCGTTCGCTGCACCCTTGGCGGGGAATGCCAGCAAAACCAACACCGGCACCGGCGCGTTTACGCAACCGACATTGACCGTGCCGATTGATATCAACGGCGGCGCCGCCACTGCTCAATTGCGTGCCGGGATCGAAAACTCGATGCCGGTGAAGATGGTGTTCGGCAAGCCTGCGGCGGATGGCACCCAGTCCTACACGGTCAACGATGCCCAGGGCAACGCGATCGGCACCGGCAGTATCATCCCGGGGCAGGGCAACAAGGTCACCATCAATGTGCCGATGCGCGATGCCACTGGTACGTTGATCCCAGGCAAGAGCTTCAGCTTTGATACCACGGTGTCCGGTGCGCCCGCCAATGGCGACAGCACCACCTTTTCGTTCAACAGCGGTGCGACCTCCGATGGCCGTAACGCCCAGCAATTGCTGGGGTTGCAGACCAAGGCGACGGTCGGCGCGGTGGATGGCAACGCGGGCGTCAGCCTGGTCAGTGCCAATAGCCGGTTGGTGTCGCAGGTGGGCTCCAAGGCGGCCCAGGCCAACACCGACAGCACCGCCACCGGCGCCTTGCTGGCGGCGAACAAGGCGGCCAGCAACTCCGTGTCCCAGGTCAACCTGGATGAGGAGGCGGGCGACATGATCAAGTTCCAGCAGTACTACACCGCGTCGTCGCAGATCATCAAGGCCGCGCAAGAAACCTTCAGCACACTGATGAACGCCCTTTAAAGGAGTCTGGAACGATGCGTATCTCTACACAGCAGTATTTCGACACCAGCTCCAGCAAGTATCAGGATAACTATTCGGGTGTGGTGAAGGCCCAGGACCAGGCGAGTTCCGGTGTGCGTGTGCAGACCGCAGCGGACGATCCGGTAGCCGCCGCCCAATTGCTGCTGTTGCAACAGCAGAAAGACATGCTGGGGCAATACAACGGCAACATCACGACCTTGCAAAACTCGCTGACCAACGAAGAAAGTGTCCTGGCGAGCATCAACACCACCCTGCAAAGCGCGCAGGGCCTGGCATTGCAGGCCGGTAACCTCAAGCTCAGCGATGATGACCGCAAGGCAATCGCCAGCCAGATAGGTGCGCTTGAAGACCAGGTGTTGGGCCTGCTCAACACCAAGGACTCCAGCGGCAACTACATGTTTTCCGGGACCAAGACCGACACGCCGCCCTACAGCCGTAACAACGATGGCACCTACACCTACCAGGGTGATGAGACGCCGCTGAGCCTGCAAGTGTCGAGCAACCTGACGATTTCTGCGGGTGATACCGGCAAGACGTTGCTGGAAAGTTCCTCCAATACCGGTCGCACCCAGGCTACCTTGTTGCCGCCTGCGGTGAATGACGGCAAGGTTGCGATCTCGGCGGGCCTGATCACCTCCGGCACCGCTTACACCAAGAGTTTTTCCGATGGTCAGCCCTATAAGTTGACCTTCTCCAGCAGTACCCAATATAGCGTGAGCGACAAGGACGGTAACGACGTTACCTCCGAGATCACCGGTAACGGCACGTTTGACTCCACCAAGGAAGGCGCCGCCAGCGTCAACCTGCGCGGGGTCAAGTTTGACATCAGCTTGAACCTCGGTCCGGACGTCGCATCGGGTGCTCCTTCTGATGCGTTGGTAGCGGGCAAGGCGGTTACCCTGGAAAGCAAGCCGGATACGTTCAGCAGCTCGCGTACCGCCAGTAATCCGTCCACGGCGCAACTGACCGGCGGCCGGGTCACGGATCAGGCGAGCTACGCCAGTACCTTTCCCAACTCGGGGGCGGTGATCAAGTTCACCAGCGGCAGTGCCTACGACGTGTATGCCCAGCCGTACACGCCGAACAGCAAGTCGATTGCCTCGGGCACCATGGCCGCAGGCGCGACGTCGATTACCGCTGCCGGGGTGACGTTCGATGTGAGCGGTACGCCGGGGGCTGGTGATCAGTTTTCCATCGGCGCCACCAGCAACAAGAACATGAACGCCCTGGATACCCTGAGCCAGTTGCGCCAGGCGCTGCTAACGCCGGCCGATGGCAACCAGGTCGCCAAGAACAACCTCAAGGACGTTATCAACACCACCATCGGCAACCTGACGAACGCTTCGGCGCAGATTGACCAAGTGCGTGGTTCGATTGGTGCGCGCCAGAATGCGCTGGATATTCAGGGCCAGGAAAACACCAGCCTGGGCTTGGCCAACACCTCCACCATGTCATCGCTGGCCAACGTCGATATGGGCCAGGCTGCCATTGACCTGACGTTGCAACAGACCATGCTGCAAGCCTCACAACTGGCCTTCGTGAAGATTTCCCAGTTGAGCCTGTTCAGCCGGATGTAATCGGCGGCAGCGCAAGCGGCCCACCCTGGAAGCAGGGTGGGCCGTTGTCGTTTCTGCTGCCGGGAATGTTGCAGGGTTTTGCACAAAGCGCACAAAATTGAGTGACCTGTGAGTCATAAAGCGCATCTTCACTGTATCGTGTGAAAAGGATAAGTCGTCTTCGGGTCTTTACGCGGCGGCTTTCAGCGATATTTTTATGGGGTTATCCCCTTTATTGTCAGCGCTCCCGGCGTAGCCCGAGGGGCGTTATCCAGCTATTTAGTATTGGGAAGCCACAATGATTGGCATAAAAAGCATCGCCAGTTACGTGCCGGCAGACGGGGTTGATAACTACGCCCAGGGCGCCAAATTCGCCAAGGATGAAGATTTCATCATCGGCAAGATCGGTTCGGCGTTCCTGCCGCGCAAGGATGCTGCGCAGGAAACCTCTGATCTGTGTGTCGAGGCGGTCAACGCCTTGTTTGCGGCTAACCCGGATTTGAAGCGCGAATCCATCGACGCGCTGATCGTCGTGACGCAAAACGGCGACGAAGAGGGTTTGCCCCACACCGCCGCTATTGTTCAGGACAAGCTGGGCCTGCCGACCCACGTAGCTGCGTTCGATATCTCCCTGGGCTGCTCCGGCTATGTCTACGGCATCTATGCGATGAAGGGCTTCATGGAAGCCACCGGCCTGAAAAACGGCCTGTTGATCACCGCCGACCCGTATTCGAAGATCGTGGACCCGGAAGACCGCAACACCACCATGCTGTTCGGCGATGCCGCCACCGCCACCTGGATGGGTGAAGACGCGCCCTGGTTGCTGGGCAAGTCGAAGTTCGGTACCGACGGTTCCGGCGCGCCGCACTTGAAGGTCAGCGACGGCGTGTTTTTCATGAACGGTCGCCAAGTGTTCAACTTCGCGTTGCTCAAGGTGCCGGCGCATTTGCACGAGCTGCTCAATGAGTCTGACCTCAAGGCTGACGAAATTGACGCGTTCTGCATCCATCAGGGCAGTGCGGCGATTGTCGACGCCGTCGCGCGGCGTTTCGAAGATGCGCCCGTGGAGAAGTTCATCAAGGACATGGTCGAGACCGGCAACACGGTGTCTTCGAGCATTCCGCTGCTGCTGGAAAAGCACATGATGGATGGCGACTGGAAGCGGGTTGCCATCAGCGGGTTTGGTGTGGGCCTGTCGTGGGGTTCGGCGATTCTCTATCGCCCGTGATGCCTTGATAGGTTGCACAAAAAACGCCCAGGCTTGAAAAAGCCTGGGCGTTTTTTATTTGGCGCCAAAAAACCCAGCATTTGCTGGGCATTGAGCTATCGTAAACGCTTGAATTACAAAGGGTGGCCCCGTGCTAGTAAAAAAAATCAAAAAAGTCCTCAAGCAACTTGCATTCACGACGATAACTATTACGAAGGTTCTCTAGGCCACACCCGGCGGTTGCCAGGGCCGGAAGCCGCAGTACACCACCCACGAGGATTTCGTCATGGCATTAACAGTAAACACCAACCTTGCTTCGTTGACCGTTCAGAACAACCTGAACAAGGCTTCCGGCGCCCTGCAAACCTCCATGCAGCGTCTGTCCTCCGGCCTGCGTATCAACAGCGCCAAAGACGATGCGGCCGGCCTGCAAATCTCCAACCGTCTGACCAGCCAAATCAACGGCCTGGGCGTTGCGATCAAAAACGCCAACGACGGCAGCTCGATTGCTCAGACCGCTGAAGGCGCCATGCAGCAGTCCACCAACATCCTGCAAAGCATGCGTACCCTGGCTCTGCAATCCGCCAACGGCTCGCCAAGCGCTGACGACCGTAAGTCGAACCAGGCTCAATACGCAGCACTGACTGCTGAATTGACCCGTATCGCTACCACCACTACTTTCGGTGGCAAGAACCTGCTGGACGGTTCTTTCGGTACCACTTCGTTCCAGGTCGGCGCCAACGCCAACCAGACCATCGACATGAGCATCGGTAACGTTGCCGCCAACAACATTGGTTCGCAGCAGCTGAAATCCCAATCCCTGACGCCTTCGGCAACAGGTATTGCTGGTGGCGCGATCACCGTTACCGGTGGTGGCCAGTCTGCAACCGTTACCCTGGCAGCTGGCGCTTCCGCCAAGCAGATCGCTGCTCAAATGAACGGCGCTGTCGGCGGCCTGGCTGCTACCGCCAGCACCGAAGCTCAGTTCACCGTGAACGCGGCTACCATTGGTGCGGCTACTCCTCCGAACGCTAACTTCACCCTGCAAGTGGGCAGCGGTGCAGCCGTTCAGTTCACTGGCGTGACCAAAACGTCCGACCTGGCTGACCAACTGAAGTCCAACGCTGCCAAGCTGGGCATCAGCGTTAACTACGATTCGTCGACCAACGCTCTGTCGGTCAAGTCTGACACCGGTGAGAACCTGACCTTCAACGCTGGTGACGGCGGTGCTGCTGGTATCTCGGTTGCAACCAAAGACGGCACCGGTACCTACGGTACTGCTACTGCACTGGCCGCCACCGCGATCATTGCTACCGGTGCTGTTTCGCTGAACTCCTCCAGCAGCTACGCGCTGAACGGCGCTGGTGTAGCCGGTGTGTTCGCTGCCGGTGCTGCTACCGCTGCCAACTCCACCAAAACCACCGTCAACAACACCGACGTTACTACCGCTGCCAACGCGCAAAACGCGATCGACGTGATCACCCAGGCGATCTCGGACATCGACTCCCAGCGTGC
Organism: Pseudomonas antarctica; assembly: GCF_001647715.1. Taxonomy (NCBI): domain Bacteria; kingdom Pseudomonadati; phylum Pseudomonadota; class Gammaproteobacteria; order Pseudomonadales; family Pseudomonadaceae; genus Pseudomonas; species Pseudomonas antarctica. The sequence continues at coordinate 4,555,360 of NZ_CP015600.1, read as the reverse complement.
CGGCCTCGGTGCTGTACAAAACCGTTTCGACAACACCGTTGCCAACCTGCAGAGCATTGCAGACAACTCCACCGCCGCTCGCGGTCAGATCCAGGACGTTGACTACGCTGCAGAAACTGCTCAGCTGACCAAGCAACAAACCCTGCAACAGGCTTCCACTGCGATCCTGTCCCAGGCCAACCAACTGCCTTCCGCTGTACTGAAGCTGCTTCAGTAATAGCCATCGGTAGATGACTGACGGAAGGGCGCGTTTACGTGCCCTTTTGTCTTTTGCGTGATGAGGAGACTGGACATGGACATGAGCGTCAAGTTGAACCTGTCTTATCCGGCAGCGGCGCCGCAAAGTGCTCCTGCTCCCGTAAGTACCGACCCGCAGAAAACCAAGGTGGACCCTACGGTCGCCACGGTCCAACCCAAGCAGGACTCGAAGCCGTCCGACCTTGAACAGGCGGTCACGGATATTCGCAAATTCGTCCAGGCTGCCCAGCGCAACCTGGATTTTTCCATTGATGACACCACCCATCAGGTGGTAGTCAAGGTCATTGCGACCGACAGCGGCGAGGTGATTCGGCAGATCCCTTCGGAAACTGCGTTGAAACTCGCACAAAGCCTTCACGACGCCAGCAGCGTGTTGTTTGACGCCAAAGTCTGAGCTGGCATGAATTTTGTTGCTGAAGCTGCTTGAGGCGTCGTACGTCAAGAAAGCGCCAGCCCCGGATCAGGAGAACAGTCATGGGTGATATTACGGTTAGCGGCCCAGTTACGAACATCGATACCCAGTCGATCGTGACGGCATTGGTGAACGCGGAACAGGCACCCAAGCAGTCGCAGATCAACAAGCAGACGCAAACGTCGACCGCCCAGCTGTCCTCGATCGGCAAGATTCAAGCGGCATTGGATGCGTTCCGCGGCGCCATGGACAACATGGCCAAAGACGCCAGTATCGGCGGTTTGTCGGCAACGACCTCGGATAACAACGTATCGGCCATCACCCTGGGGGCCGGTGCCTCCGCGGGCAGCTATCAGTTGGTGGTCAACCAGTTGGCGACGGCCTCGAAGGTGGCTACCCAGACTTTTGCAGCCGGGGCGAAGGCTGTCGTCAATACTGGCACTACGTCGACCACCCTGGAAATTTCCCAGTCGGGCCAGAGCTATGGTGTGAGCGTTCCGCCAGGTGCGACGTTGCAGCAGGTGCGTGACTCGATCAACGCGCAATACAGCAGTGCAGGCTTGAGTGCCAACATCCTGACTGACGCCACCGGTTCGCGCTTGGTCATGACGTCGACCAATACCGGCGTCGGTACCGACATTACCCTTGGCGGTAACTCTGGCCTGGAAGCCGGAACCTCGGTCGTGACCGTGCCGAAGAATGCACAGTACACCATTGACGGCACCGCTCAGGAATCCAAGAGCAACACCTTGGGCGACGCGATCAGTGGCGTGAGTATCAAGTTGACGGCTGTGTCGCCTCTGCCTGCCGGTTCTACAGATCCGCTGCCCGCAGGCTCCACCGTTACGCGCCTGAGTTCGACCATTACCATCGCGCGAAGCACTGACACCCTCAAGAGTTCGGTCAAGGGCTTTGTCGACACTTATAACGCCTTGATGACGGCGATGAACACTGAGACCGCCGTGACCACCAATGCCGATGGTTCCACGACGTCTGCTGCGCTGACGGGCGACGCTACCCTGCGTACCCTGTCCTCGGCCGTTCGTAGCGAGCTGAACGCGTTGGGTGGTACGGGGGCGTTGAAGTCCCTGGCCCAGTTTGGTGTGAACACTGACCAGAAGACCGGCAAGCTCAGCATTGACGATAAGTTGTTCAGTGCCGCGATCGCGACCAACCCCACTGACATTGGCGGCATTTTCAACGGTGACACGGGGCTGCTGGCTCGGATGAAGTCCGCGACCGACAGCTATGCGCTCAGTGGCACCGGGGTTCTCGCCACGCGTACGTCGACACTGTCGGCAAACATCAAGGACCTGCAAAACCAGCAGGACACCCTGACTGCGCGCATGGCTGCATTGAAGACGAGCCTGACCGCCAAATACACCACGATGAACAACTTGGTTGCCCAGCTCACCAGTCAACGTTCCAGCGTCATGACCACGCTTAACGCGCTGAATAATCCGAAGACCAGTTGATCCTCAATGAGGCCGCCCGGCGAGGTGATTAACTTTGTCGGGCGTGACCTTCGCAAGACCACCGGCTTAAAGTTTTTTGCGACGCCGTCGACATAATAGTCAGAACCCATTCTTTTAGTGTTGCCTGTCACGAGGTAGAAACATGAATCCCATGAGAGCCCTTCGCCAATATCAGAAGGTCAATTCCCATGCCCAGGTCTCCGAGGCCAGTCCACACCGTCTGGTCCAGATGCTGATGGAAGGCGCGTTGGATCGCATGGCTCAGGCCAAGGGCGCCATGGCTCGTGGTGATATCGCGCAAAAAGGCCTGTTGCTGGGCAAGGCGATCGACATTCTGATCGGTTTGCGTGACGGCCTGAACCCGGAAAAAACCGATGATCCGGCCGCGTTGCAGCAACTGGATAACCTGTATGCCTACATGACCACGCGCTTGCTGGAAGCAAACAGCAAAAGCGATGTCGCCATGATCGACGAAGTAGCCGGCCTGATGATTACGCTTAAGGAAGGCTGGGACGGTATTGCAACGCTGTAGGCCTCTGGGCCTGAGGATGATGTCATGAGCCACGCCCTGCAACGGATTGACGAGACCCGCGAAGCCTTGGTCGATGCATTGGCCAAACGTAACTGGGACGCTATCGGCGAACTGGATTTGGGTTGCCGTGCGGTGATCGATGAGGCGCTCAATAATGCGCCGTTGGACGAAGACGCCCTGCGGGAAAAACTGGAGAGTCTGCTGGCGGTATATCAGCAGTTGCTTGAGGTAACGACGGGCGAGCGCCAGGCGATTTTCGAAGAGATGTCGCAGATCAATCGAGCGCAAAGTGCGTCAAAGGTTTACCATCTGTTCGGCTGAATGGGCTCAGTTAATCCGAACGGCGCGTCATATATTTGACTGTGCCAGCATTTTTGACTTAACTAGTGCTGTTTTCAGATTTCAGACGTCTAGTAATGTAAGAAGTCTTACAGGCGTCTAGATTGCCCTCACTCTGGGGCAGAGCGTTTTACTAGGGAAGTTGCTATTGCATGTGGCGTGAAACCAAAATTCTGCTGATTGATGACGATAGCGTCCGCCGCCGCGATTTAGCGGTAATTTTGAATTTTCTTGGCGAAGAAAATTTGCCCTGCGGCAGCCATGATTGGCAGCAGGCGGTCAGCTCGTTGTCATCGAGCCGTGAAGTCATTTGTGTGCTGATCGGGACGGTAAACGCTCCTGGCGCAGTTCTAGGCCTGTTAAAGACACTGTCGACCTGGGATGAGTTCCTTCCGGTGTTGCTGATGGGTGATATTTCTTCTGTGGACCTGCCGGAAGACCAGCGCCGCCGTGTGCTTTCCACCCTGGAAATGCCGCCCAGCTACAGCAAATTGCTCGACTCCCTGCACCGTGCCCAGGTCTATCGCGAGATGTACGACCAGGCCCGCGAGCGTGGCCGTCATCGTGAACCCAACCTGTTCCGCAGCCTCGTCGGCACCAGCCGTGCGATCCAGCACGTGCGCCAGATGATGCAACAAGTGGCCGATACCGACGCCAGTGTTTTGATCCTCGGCGAGTCGGGCACTGGCAAGGAAGTGGTCGCGCGCAACCTGCACTATCACTCCAAGCGCCGCGACGGACCCTTTGTGCCGGTCAATTGCGGGGCGATCCCGGCAGAGCTGCTGGAAAGCGAATTGTTCGGCCACGAGAAGGGCGCCTTTACCGGGGCAATCACTAGCCGTGCCGGGCGTTTCGAGCTGGCTAATGGCGGTACGCTGTTCCTCGATGAAATCGGCGACATGCCGCTGCCGATGCAGGTCAAGCTGCTGCGTGTACTGCAGGAGCGCACCTTCGAGCGCGTGGGCAGCAACAAGACCCAGAGCGTCGACGTGCGCATCATCGCCGCTACGCACAAGAACCTCGAAAGCATGATCGAGGTCGGCAGCTTCCGCGAAGATTTGTACTACCGCCTCAATGTATTCCCAATCGAGATGGCTCCGCTGCGTGAGCGCGTAGAAGACATCCCGTTGCTGATGAACGAACTGATTTCGCGCATGGAGCACGAAAAGCGCGGCTCGATCCGCTTCAACTCCGCCGCGATCATGTCGCTGTGCCGTCACGGCTGGCCGGGCAACGTCCGTGAGCTGGCCAACCTGGTGGAGCGCATGGCGATCATGCACCCCTATGGCGTGATCGGCGTGGTCGAGTTACCGAAGAAATTCCGCTACGTCGATGACGAAGACGAGCAACTGGTGGACAGCCTGCGCACCGACCTCGAAGAGCGCGTCGCCATTAACGGCCACACGCCGGACTTCGGTTCCACCGCCATGCTGCCGCCGGAAGGCCTGGACCTGAAGGACTACCTCGGTAGCCTGGAACAGGGCCTGATCCAGCAGGCTCTGGACGATGCCAACGGTATCGTCGCGCGCGCCGCCGAGCGCCTGCGCATCCGTCGCACGACCCTGGTTGAGAAGATGCGCAAGTACGGTATGAGCCGTCGAGAAGGTGATGAACAGGCGGATGATTGACGCCTGTTTTTCAAGTGACTGAAAAATAAGTCTATTATTTTAGGCACGGGTATTGCTACAGCCCTCGCAACGTTCCGTTTAACTGACGGTCAGCCAAGCGAGAGAGCATGATGCCCCACGCCGCCCAACTTTCTTCAGCCCCTGCTATCCCGGGGCTCGTTCCGTCCGCAGAGCCGCTTACCCGGCAGGGTCTTGAGCAGGCGTTCTCGCAGTTCAGCCAGATGTCGAGTCAACTGACTGACTCCTACAGCTTGCTGGAAGCCCGGGTGTCCGAGCTCAAAGGCGAGCTGGCGGTGGTGAGCGCTCAGCGCATGGAAGAGCTGGCCGAGAAAGAGCGTCTGGCCAACCGCCTGCAAAATCTCCTCGACCTGTTGCCCGGTGGCGTGATCGTCATTGATGAAATGGGCCATGTCCGCGAAGCCAACCCGGCCGCGCGCGACTTGTTGGGCGAACCGCTTGAAGGTGAACTGTGGCGCCACGTCATCACTCGATGCTTCGCACCGCGTGAGGACGACGGTCACGAAATCTCCCTCAAGGATGGTCGTCGCCTGTCCATCGCCACCCGCTCCCTGGACGCCGAGCCCGGCCAGTTGGTGCTGCTCAACGACTTGACTGAAACCCGTCACCTGCAAGACCAGCTGGCGCGCCATGAGCGTTTGTCGTCGTTGGGGCGGATGGTCGCTTCTTTGGCGCATCAGATCCGTACGCCGCTCTCGGCGGCGTTGATCTACGCCAGTCATTTGACTGATGAGCAACTGCCGGCCGCCACCCACCAACGATTTGCCGGCCGCCTCAAGGAGCGCCTGCACGAATTGGAGCACCAGGTACGCGACATGCTGGTGTTTGCCCGCGGCGAACTACCGCTGACCGACCGCATCACGCCGTCCGAGTTGCTGCAGTCGCTGCAATCGGCGGCGGCTACCCATATCCATGATGCCAATGTGCGCTGGCAGTGCGACAGCCACCTCGGCGAGTTGCTGTGCAATCGCGACACGCTGGTCGGTGCTTTGCTCAACCTGATCGAAAACGCCACCCAGGCCAGCGGCCCGGGTGCACGCCTCAAGGTGCACCTGTACAGCCGCGAGCAAACCTTGCGCCTGTGTATCAGCGACAGCGGCAGTGGCATCGACCCGGTGGTGTTGCAACGCCTGGGCGAACCCTTTTTTACCACCAAGACTAACGGCACTGGCCTCGGCCTGACCGTGGTCAAGGCGGTGGCACGGGCCCATCAGGGAGAATTGCAACTGCATTCCCGGTTGGGGCGTGGCACGTGTGCATTGATGACCTTGCCGCTGTTTTCCAGCGCGGCAAGCGCGGAGTAAAAGGACTATGGCTATCAAGGTTTTATTGGTGGAAGACGATCGCGCCCTGCGTGAAGCATTGGCTGACACGCTGCTGTTGGCGGGCCATGACTACCGGGCGGTCGGTTCTGCCGAGGAGGCCTTGGAGGCTGTTGATCAGGAGTCCTTCAGCTTGGTGGTCAGCGACGTGAACATGCCCGGGATGGACGGCCATCAGTTGCTCGGCCTGCTGCGCGTGCGCCAGCCGCAACTGCCGGTGTTGTTGATGACCGCCCATGGCGCCGTGGAGCGGGCCGTGGATGCCATGCGCCAGGGCGCGGCGGATTACCTGGTCAAACCGTTTGAACCCAAAGCCCTGATCGAGCTGGTCGCCCGGCATGCCCTGGGCGTGGTCTCGGCTGCCGAAGGCGAAGGCCCGATTGCCTTCGAACCTGCCAGCGCACAGTTGCTGGAATTGGCCGCCCGTGTGGCGCGCAGTGATTCAACCGTGCTGATATCCGGCGAGTCCGGCACCGGTAAAGAGGTGCTGGCACGCTATATCCACCAGCAGTCCGGTCGCGCCAAGCAACCCTTCATCGCCATCAACTGCGCGGCCATCCCCGACAACATGCTCGAAGCCACCTTGTTCGGTCACGAGAAGGGCTCGTTCACCGGCGCCATTGCGGCCCAGGCCGGCAAGTTCGAACAGGCCGACGGCGGCACCATCCTGCTCGACGAAATCTCGGAAATGCCCCTGGGTCTGCAAGCCAAGCTGCTGCGGGTGTTGCAGGAGCGTGAAGTGGAGCGCGTCGGTGCGCGCAAGCCGATTCAGCTGGATATCCGCGTGGTCGCCACCACCAACCGTGACCTGGCGGGCGAAGTGGCGGCCGGGCGCTTTAGGGAAGATTTGTTTTACCGGCTGTCAGTCTTTCCTCTGGCCTGGCGCCCATTGCGTGAGCGCCCGGCGGACATCATCCCGCTGGCCGAACGCCTGCTGAACAACCACGTCAAAAAAATGAAGCACGCTCAGGCACGGCTGTCGGCTGAAGCACAGGCCTGCCTGATCAGCTACCCATGGCCCGGCAACGTGCGGGAGCTGGACAACGCGATCCAGCGTGCGTTGATTTTGCAGCAGGGCGGTTTGATCCAGCCCCAAGACTTCTGCCTCGCCATGGGCAGTGGCGCGGCACCCTTGCCGAGCCTTGCGCCGTCGCCTGTGGCGGTTGCCGAAGCCGAGTCCGGCGGTGCGTTGGGTGATGACCTGCGGCGCCGCGAATTCCAGATGATCATCGACACCCTGCGTGCCGAGCGCGGCCGCCGCAAAGAAGCGGCCGAACGCCTGGGCATCAGCCCGCGCACCTTGCGCTACAAGCTGGCGCAGATGCGCGATGCCGGGATGGATGTGGAAGCCTACCTTTTCGCGACCTGACAACCGCGCCTTACAACTAGGCCGACAGGGTTTGTCGCCTTTTCTTACGAATCGCCACGGATCTGGCACCCTTGTTGCTACCACTCTAGTAACCGCTGCGTAGTGTCAAAAAATTGCGGGTCGTCGGAGAGAGAAGGTCATGAGCCAGGGTATTGAGTTCAATCGGTTGATGTTGGATATGCGCTCCATGCAAATGGATGCCATGGCTCAACCGAAATCCGTCGCGCCAGCGCCGGAATTGGGCCAAAGCAGTTTTGCCGACATGCTCGGTCAGGCAATCAACAAAGTCAGTGATACCCAGCAAGCCTCGAACCAGTTGGCGACCGCCTTCGAAATCGGCAAAAGCGGCGTGGACCTCACCGATGTGATGGTCGCCTCGCAAAAGGCCAGTGTTTCCTTCCAGGCCTTGACCCAAGTGCGTAACAAGCTGGTTCAGGCTTATCAAGACATCATGCAGATGCCGGTTTAAGGACGAGATTTAAGTCATGGCAGAAGCAGTCGTGGACAACGTACCCGCCAAGACAGACGGCAAGCCGCCGCTGTTTGGTTTGTCGTTCCTGGAAAACCTCTCCGAGATGACCATGTTGCGTCAGGTGGGCCTGATGGTCGGCCTGGCTGCCAGCGTGGCGATTGGTTTTGCCGTGGTGCTGTGGTCGCAGCAACCTGATTACCGCCCGCTGTACGGCAGCCTGGCCGGCATGGATTCCAAGCAGATCATGGAAACCCTGGCCGCCGCCGACATCGCCTACACCGTAGAACCCAACTCCGGTGCCTTGCTGGTCAAGGCCGATGACGTCGCCCGTGCACGCATGAAGCTGGCCGCCGCCGGCGTGACGCCGTCCGACAGCAATATCGGTTTTGAAATCCTCGACAAGGACCAGGGCCTGGGTACCAGCCAGTTCATGGAAGCCACTCGCTACCGTCGTGGCCTGGAAGGCGAACTGGCGCGCACCATCTCAAGCCTCAATAACGTCAAAGGCGCCCGCGTGCACCTGGCGATTCCGAAGAGTTCGGTGTTTGTGCGTGATGAACGCAAGCCGAGCGCCTCGGTGCTGGTGGAACTGTTTTCCGGCCGCTCCCTGGAGCCTGGCCAGGTTCTGGCGATCATCAATCTGGTGGCCACCAGCGTTCCCGAATTGAGCAAATCGCAAATTACCGTGGTCGACCAGAAGGGCAACCTGCTGTCGGACATGGCGGAAAATTCCGCGCTGACCCAGGCCGGCAAGCAGTTCGACTACAGCCGCCGCATGGAAAGCATGCTCACCCAGCGCGTGCATAACATTCTGCAGCCGGTGCTGGGCAACGACCGCTACAAGGCTGAAGTGTCTGCCGACGTGGACTTCAGCGCGGTCGAATCGACCTCTGAACAGTTCAACCCGGACCAGCCGGCCCTGCGCAGCGAGCAGTCCACCAGCGAACAACGCACCGCCAGCAATGGCCCGCAAGGTGTGCCGGGTGCCCTGAGCAACCAGCCACCGGCGCCGGCCTCGGCGCCGCAAACCACCGGTGGCGCCGCTGCGACCGCCGGTGCGATCCAGCCTGGCCAGCCATTGTTGGACGCCAACGGTCAGCAGATCATGGACCCGGCCACCGGCCAGCCGATGCTCGCGCCATACCCGGCGGACAAGCGTAACCAGTCGACCAAGAACTTCGAACTCGACCGTTCCATCAGCCACACCAAGCAGCAGCAGGGCAAAATCAATCGCCTGTCGGTGTCGGTGGTGGTCGATGACCAAGTCAAGGTCAACGCCGCTGACGGCGCTGTTACCCGTGCGCCGTGGAGTGCCGACGAACTGGCGCGCTTCACTCGCCTGGTACAGGACGCCGTTGGTTTCGACGCCAGCCGGGGTGACAGCGTCAGCGTGATCAACATGCCGTTCTCGGTCGAGCGTGGCGAAGTCATCACTGACCCTGCGTTCTACACGCAGCCGTGGTTCTGGGACATCGTCAAGCAAGTGCTGGGTGTGTTGTTCATCCTGGTGCTGGTGTTTGGCGTGCTGCGTCCGGTGCTCAACAACATCACCGGCCACGGCAAGAAGCAGCTTGCTCTTGCAGGAAGCGACGTCGAGTTGGGTGGCATGGGCGGCCTGGACGGCGAACTGGCCAACGACCGCGTCAGCCTGGGCGGCCCGCAAAGTATTCTGTTGCCAAGCCCGAGCGAAGGCTATGACGCTCAGCTGAATGCAATCAAGAGTCTGGTAGCAGAAGACCCGGGCCGTGTGGCTCAGGTCGTGAAAGAGTGGATTAACGCAGATGAATGATCGAGCCGCTGTTGCCAAGCTCACCAAAGTCGATAAAGCCGCAGTCCTGCTGCTGTCCTTGGGTGAGACCGACGCCGCACAAGTGCTGCGCCACATGGGCCCCAAAGAGGTTCAGCGCGTGGGCGTGGCCATGGCGCAGATGCGCAATGTGCACCGTGAGCAAGTCGAGCAGGTGATGAGCGAGTTCGTCGAGATTGTCGGCGACCAGACCAGCCTGGGCGTCGGTTCCGACAGCTATATCCGTAAGATGCTCACCTCGGCCCTGGGCGAAGACAAGGCCAACGGCCTGATCGACCGCATCCTGCTCGGCGGCAACACCAGTGGCCTCGACAGCCTGAAATGGATGGAGCCGCGCGCCGTGGCTGATGTGATCCGCTACGAGCACCCGCAGATCCAGGCCATCGTGGTGGCCTACCTCGACCCTGACCAGGCCGGTGAAGTGCTCGGCCACTTCGACCATAAAGTGCGCCTGGACATCATCCTGCGCGTGTCGTCGCTGAACACCGTGCAGCCGGCCGCGCTGAAAGAACTCAACACGATTCTCGAGAAGCAGTTCTCGGGCAACTCGAATGCCTCGCGTACCACCCTGGGTGGCATCAAGCGCGCGGCCGACATCATGAACTTCCTCGACAGCTCGGTCGAAGGCCAGTTGATGGACTCGATCCGCGAGATCGACGACACCCTGTCCGGCCAGATCGAAGACCTCATGTTCGTGTTCAACAACCTCTCCGATGTCGACGACCGTGGCATCCAGGCGTTGCTGCGTGAGGTGTCGTCCGACGTTTTGGTACTGGCCCTCAAGGGCTCGGACGAAGGTGTCAAAGAGAAGATCTTCAAGAACATGTCCAAGCGCGCGTCCGAACTGTTGCGCGACGACCTGGAAGCCAAAGGCCCGGTGCGCGTCAGCGACGTGGAAACCGCCCAGAAGGAAATCCTCACCATTGCCCGCCGTATGGCCGAAGCCGGAGAAATCGTTCTCGGCGGGAAGGGCGGCGAAGAAATGATCTAAGGCGCTTCCCATGTCGAACAAAGATGAGACGCCCAGCGATCTGATTCGCGCGCGGGATGTCGGCGGGTTCGACATCTGGTCGTTGCCCAGTTTCGACCCGCATGTGCCGGTGCCGGAACCAGAGCTGGTCGAAGAATCGCCTGCGCAAATGGAAGAAGTGCCGCTGGATGAAGTCCAGCCACTGACCCTTGAAGAATTGGAAGCCATCCGTCAGGAGGCCTACAACGAAGGTTTCGCAGCGGGTGAAAAAGACGGTTTTCGCAGCACCACGCTCAAGGTGCGCCAGGAAGCCGAAGAGGCCTTGAGCGTCAAGCTGGCCAGCCTGGAACGCTTGATGGGCAGCCTGTTCGACCCAATCGCCGAACAGGATTCGCAACTGGAAAAATCCATGGTCGGCCTGGTTGAGCACATCGCTCGCCAGGTGATCCAGCGCGAGCTGTTGCTCGAGTCCAGCCAAATCGAAAGCGTGATGCGCGAAGCTCTCAAGCTGCTGCCCTTGGGTGTTGGCAATGTGCGGTTGTACATCAATCCCCAGGATTTCGAACAGGTCAAAGCCCTGCGCGAGCGCCATGAAGAAACCTGGCGCATTGTCGAGGACGCGGCGTTGCAGCCCGGTGGTTGCCGCGTCGAGACCGAACACAGCCGCATCGATGCCACGGTGGAAACCCGTATCAGCCAGATCATGGCCAAGCTCTTCGATCAACTCCATGAACAGGTCTTGCACCCGGCCGAGCCAGACTTGAGCGTGGACCTGGACGCCCCCGATGCGCCTTGATCGCACCAGTTTCGCCAAGCGCCTGAGCGGCTACGCCGAGGCCACCGAGTTGCCTGGCCATCCCATTCTTGAAGGGCGCCTGTTGCGCATGGTCGGCCTGACCCTCGAAGCCGAAGGCCTGCGCGCCGCCATGGGCAGCCGCTGCCTGGTGATCAACGACGACAGCTACCACCCGGTGCAGGTCGAAGCCGAAGTGATGGGCTTTTCCGGCAGCAAGATTTTCCTGATGCCGGTCGGCAGCCTGGCGGGCATCGCCCCCGGTGCCCGTGTGGTGCCGCTGGCCGATACCGGCCGCCTGCCGATGGGCATGAGCATGCTCGGCCGAGTGCTGGACGGCGCCGGTCGCGCGCTGGACGGCAAGGGCGGCATGAAGGCCGAAGACTGGGTGCCGATGGACGGCCCGACCATCAACCCGCTCAATCGCAACCCGATCAGCGTGCCGCTGGACGTGGGCATTCGCAGCATCAACGGTTTATTGACGGTCGGTCGCGGCCAGCGTCTGGGCCTGTTTGCCGGTACTGGCGTGGGTAAGTCCGTGCTGCTCGGCATGATGACGCGCTTTACCGAGGCCGACATCATCGTGGTCGGGCTGATCGGTGAGCGGGGCCGTGAAGTAAAGGAATTCATCGAGCACAGCCTCGGTGAAGAAGGCCTCAAGCGCTCGGTGGTGGTGGCGTCCCCCGCGGACGATGCACCGCTGATGCGCTTGCGCGCCGCGATGTACTGCACGCGCATCGCCGAATATTTTCGCGACAAGGGCAAGAATGTCCTGTTGCTGATGGACTCGCTCACGCGTTTCGCCCAGGCCCAGCGTGAAATCGCCCTGGCCATCGGTGAACCGCCTGCCACCAAAGGCTACCCGCCGTCGGTGTTTGCCAAGCTGCCCAAGCTGGTGGAACGCGCCGGTAATGCCGAGGCCGGGGGCGGCTCGATAACGGCGTTCTACACCGTGTTATCCGAAGGCGATGACCAGCAGGACCCGATTGCCGACTCGGCGCGGGGCGTGCTCGACGGGCACATCGTGCTGTCGCGGCGGCTGGCGGAGGAGGGGCACTATCCAGCCATCGATATCGAAGCATCGATCAGCCGGGTGATGCCGGCCGTGGTCACGCCGGAGCACATGGCCCGCGCGCAACATTTCAAACAGCTGTGGTCGCGTTATCAGCAGAGCCGCGACCTGATCAGCGTCGGCGCCTACGTGGCCGGTGGCGATCGCGAAACCGACCTGGCGATTGCCCTGCAACCGCAACTGGTGACTTACCTGCGCCAGGGCCTCAACGACAAGATCAGCATGGGTGAAAGCGAAGCGCACCTGGGCTCGATCTTCGCCCCGGCGCCAGGCGGCTAAGCCATGGCCAGTACCCGTTCGTCGCGCCTCGCGCCGGTGGTGGACATGGCTGAAAAAGCCGAAAAAGCCGCTGTCCAGCGCCTGGGTTACTTCCAGGGCCAGGTACGCCTGGCGGAAAGCAAGCTGGGCGACCTGGAGCGTTTTCGTGGCGAATACCAGCAGCAGTGGATCGACCGCGGCAGCAAGGGCGTTTCCGGCCAGTGGCTGATGGGCTACCAGGGCTTTCTCAACCAGCTGGAAACTGCCGTTGGCCAGCAGCGCCAGAGCCTGGCCTGGCACCAGAACAACCTCGATAAAGCCCGCGAGAGCTGGCAGGCGGCATTTGCCCGTGTGGAAGGTTTGCGCAAGCTGGTGCAGCGCTATATCGACGAAGCGCGGGCGATTGAAGACAAGCGCGAGCAAAAGTTGCTCGATGAGCTATCACAACGTCTTCCCCGTCAATCGCCGTACTAACGGCCACCACCGGCCCACTGTGGGAGCCGGCTTGTGTGGGAGCCGGGCTTGCCCGCGATGCAGGCGATGAGGTGTACCAGTGACACTGCGGTGATGCTATCGCAGGCAAGCCAGCTCCCACACAAGCCAGCTCCCACATTTAGTACTCGATGTTGCTCACTTCTGGTTCACCTGCTAAACCTTGTTGCACATAGCCAATGACAAGGAAGCAGTCGCATGTCAGTTGAGTCAGAAGTATCCCTGGATGGGACGAAGTTGACGATTACAGTCAAGGGCCGATTCGATTTCGGTAGCCACCAGAAATTTCGCGAGTCGTACGAGCGCTTCTACAAGGTGCCCGAGGTCTACGTGGTGGACTTGAAAGACACCACCTACATGGACAGCTCGGCCCTGGGCATGCTGCTGCTGTTACGTGACCATGCCGGTGGCGATACTGCCGAGGTGCAGGTGGTCAACAGCAACTCCGATGTGCGCAAGATCCTCGGTATCTCCAACTTCGACAAACTGTTCGACATCAGTTGAGCAGCCTGGCCCCCGTCCTTGAACCGCTGACGATCCTGATCGCCGAAGACAGTGCCGCCGATTTGCTGTTGCTGTCGACCATCATCCGGCGTCAGGGCCATCAGGTGCTGACGGCGACTGACGGCGCGCAAGCCGTCGACGTGTTTGCCCGCGAGCGCCCGCAGCTGGTGTTGATGGATGCACTGATGCCGGTGATGGACGGCTTCGAAGCGGCGCGCCGAATCAAACAGCTGGCGGGGGAGGCGCTGGTGCCGATCATCTTTCTCACCTCCTTGCGTGAGAGTGAAGCCCTGGCCCGGTGCCTGGACGCCGGGGGGGATGATTTCCTGCCCAAGCCTTACAACCCACTGATCCTGGCAGCCAAGATCAATGCCATGGACCGTCTGCGCCGCCTGCAGGCCACGGTCCTGCGCCAGCGTGACCTGATCGCCAGGCACCACGATTACCTGCTGCATGAGCAGCGGGCGGCCAAGGCGGTGTTCGATAAGGTGGCGCACTCCGGCTGTATCAACGCGGCGCCGAATATTCGCTACCTGCAATCGCCCTATGCGCTGTTCAACGGCGACCTGCTGTTGGCGGCGTATACCCCGTCGGGTGACATGCACGTGCTGCTCGGCGATTTCACCGGCCATGGTCTGCCCGCAGCCGTCGGCGCCATGCCCCTGGCGGAAGTGTTCTACGGCATGACGGCCAAGGGGTACGGCCTGGCGCAAACCCTGCGGGAGATGAATGCCAAGCTCAAGCGTATTCTGCCGGTGGACATGTTCTGTTGCGCCACACTGATCTGCCTGAGTGCCCAGCGGCGTGTGGTGGAGGTGTGGAACGGCGGCATGCCCGAAGGCTATGTGCATGAGGTCGCCACGGGCAAGCGCACACCGTTGGTATCGCGGCATCTGCCGTTGGGCGTGCTGTCGGCCGAGGCGTTTGATGACAGCACGGAAGTCTGGCCCATGGTCCTGGGCGACCGGGTATTCTTACTTTCCGATGGCGTGCTGGACACCGCCGACGCCAATGACCAACTGTTCGGTGCCGAGCGCTTGCAGCAGGTGTTCGCCACCAACCGCAAGCCTGACCGCCTGTTTGAAGATATCGAACAGGCCCTGGCGGCATTTCGGGGTCAGGCGCGGGATGACGTCAGCATGGTCGAGATCACCTTGCAGGCCGGCCAGCCGCTGCGTGCGGCGGAGCCCATGTATGCCGACAGCGGCCAGTCGAGCCCGCTGGACTGGTCGGTGAGTTTCGAATTTCGCGCGCAGACCCTTAAAAGCTACAACCCGCTGCCGTATTTGCTGCAATTGCTGCTGGAGATCCATGGCCTGCGTGAGCAGAGCGGGGCGCTCTACAGTGTGATGGCCGAGCTGTATTCCAACGCGCTGGAGCATGGCGTGCTGGGGCTGGATTCGCGACTCAAGCGTGATGCACGGGGTTTTGCCGAGTATTACCACCTGCGCAATGAGCGCCTCGTGCAATTGAACAGTGGTTATGTGCGTGTGCACGTGCTGGTGGTGCCGACCCCCATGGGTGGCAAAATGACGCTGCGCATCGACGACAGCGGCCCCGGGTTTGACGTGGAGCAGGTGCTGGCGCGCCCGCTGGATGTCGACCGTCTGTCTGGCCGCGGTTTGAGTCTGGTGCGCCAACTGAGCAGCGATGTACGCTGGTCGGATGGCGGGCGCAGTGTCTGCGTGGAGTTTTGCTGGGGGGCTCTGGCATAATCCGCCGATTCTTGATCAAGGAGCGAACAAGTGCTTGAGATTCATCTGGACCCTGATGTGTTGTCGGGTTTGCAAGAAGTTATGGAGAGCGAGTACCCCAAGCTGCTCGATACCTTTCTTGACGATTCGCAAAAGCGTGTCGAGGCGTTGCGCAAGGCGCGTGATGATGCCAAGGCGCTGGGGCGGATTGCGCATAGCTTCAAGGGCAGTAGCGGCAATCTGGGCGCGGTGCGGTTGGCAGAGCTTTGCCGCCGGCTGGAAGACGGCTCTGCCGAACCCTTTCGCGTGGACCTCGGTGAACTGATCGATGAGATTGACCAGGAGTTCGCTCTGGTCCGGCCGTTGTACGAGCATGAGCGCCAGCGGTTTCAGCTTTGACTGAAGGGCCTCGGAAAACGTGGCCCGACTCTTGCTATATCACCTCTGACTGCATCCTCGACCCCCAATGCAGTGGAGACCTTTACCTATGCCAGTTGCCCCGAATTCGCTCCTTCAGGCTGCCCCAGTGGCCAAGCCTCAAGCGCCTGCCGCCGCACCCCCGGTGGTGGCTGCGGACCCACGGGACAAGGGCCCTGGCTTCGCTCAAGTGTTTGCCAATCAAGGTGCGAAACCGACGGCGAAGATCGACGTCGCGCCGGCCAAACCCACGCGTGACAAGTCTTCCGACACCAGCACCAAGCCTGTGACCGGTAATGATAAGCCTGCCGTCAGTTCGCCAGCCGTTGCCGATAGCGGCAATCCCTTGCCTGCCAAGCCGGCCGCCACGTCCGACGCCAGCACCAGTACCGACACCAGCAGCAAAGACGACAAACCCACCGACCCGTCCGTGGCGCAGCAACCCCCGGTTGATCCTGTCGTTGATCCGGCATTGATTGCCACGGTCACGCCGGTTGTCGTGCCTGTCCCCGTGGAAGCACCGACGCCTGTGGCCGCCAAGGACGACAATGCCCAGCCTGTCGTCGCGGCACCGGTTGCGGCCACGGATGAGGCCAAGCAACCCGCGTTCGACCCTGCAGCCGACCCGCTGGATTCGATGCCGGCCGTGCGCCTGGCGATGGAGCAGGGCGGTCACGTCTCGGCCAGCAGCCAGACACCGCAGAAAACCGCCCCGACGACTCAGGACCCACTGACCTCCGCGCAGAATTTTGCCGCCGGTCTGGCAAATATGGTTGACCAGCAAGCCACCAAGGACAGCACTGACCAAGGCGGCGACAAAGCCTTCAGCGGGCTGATCGAAGGTGGGCTCAAGGATTTGAAAGACGCCAGCAGTGACACCCGTGTCGATGACTTCGCCAGCCGTCTGGCCGCGTTGACCCAGGCTGCCACGCCGAAAACGGCGAATGCCTTGCCGCCGGTCGCGAATGCGCCACTGGCCATGCACCAGAGCGGCTGGACCGACGAAGTGGTCAACCGCGTAATGTACTTGTCCAGCGCCAACCTCAAGTCGGCAGAGATCCAATTGCAGCCGGCTGAGCTGGGGCGCCTGGATATCAAGGTCAACATGACGGCGGACCAGCAGGCCCAGGTTACGTTCATGAGTGGTCATGCCGTGGTGCGCGAAGCGCTGGAAAGCCAGTCCGGGCGTTTGCGCGAAATGTTTGCCCAGCAGGGCATGGGGCAGGTGGACGTTAACGTCTCCGATCAGTCCCGTGGTTGGCAGGGGCAAGGGCAGGAGCAACAGCAGCAGAACCAGGCTCGCGGCGTGAGTGGCAGCGGTGGGCGGAGTGAGGGTGGTGACGCGGGTGAGCATGCTGAAGTGGCTGCGGCCGTCGCGCCGGTGACCCAGACCATCGTCGGCTCCAGTGCCGTTGATTACTACGCCTGATTCCAGCCTGAATCCGCTTAGTGTGGGAGCTGGCTTGCCTGCGATGGCGGTGTATCAGTTACAGAAATGCCAACTGACCCACCGCCATCGCAGGCAAGCCAGCTCCCACATTTGTTTTGTGGTGTTCGCTCTTCCTGAATTACCAGACAACTCTGGCATAACACTTGCTCTTGCCTTTCCGTAGATCTATGAATTCCCGAATAGTGACGGATTATTGGCATGGCGAAGAGCGACGACGCAGCAACACCCCCCGCAAGCAAGGGCAAGCTCAAGCTTATCCTGCTGATTGTGCTGGGCCTGCTCCTGGCCATCGGCGCTTCGGTGGGCGGTACCTGGTACATCATGCACAGCAGTGCAAGCAAACCGGCCCCCGCCGCCGAAACCGCCAGTAACGCCAAACAACCGGCAATATTCGAGCCGATGCTTCCGGCCTTTGTCGCCAACTTCAACCAGAACGGCCGTCAACGCTACCTTCAGGTGAGTATCACCTTGCTGGCGCGTAACCAGGCGGACCTGGATGCCCTCAAGGTGCACATGCCGGTTATCCGCAACAATCTGGTGATGCTGTTCTCCGGGCAGAGCTTCGAAAGCCTGGCCACGCCGGTCGGCCAGGAAATGCTGCGCCAGAAGGTCACTGCCAGTGTGCAGGAAGTGGCCCAGAAAGAGCTTGGCAAAGTCGTGGTCGAGCAGGCGCTCTTCACTAACTTCGTATTGCAGTAGGATCACGAGATGGCCGTGCAAGACCTGCTGTCCCAGGATGAAATTGACGCGCTGTTGCATGGCGTCGACGATGGTCTGGTACAGACCGAACTGGCTGCCGAGCCCGGCAGCGTCAAAAGTTATGACCTCACCACCCAGGATCGCATCGTCCGTGGACGCATGCCGACGCTGGAAATGATCAACGAGCGCTTCGCCCGGTACACCCGTATCAGCATGTTCAACATGCTGCGCCGTTCGGCGGACGTGGCGGTGGGCGGTGTGCAGGTGATGAAGTTCGGCGAGTACGTGCACTCGCTGTACGTGCCCACCAGCCTCAACCTGGTCAAGATCAAGCCGTTGCGCGGTACCGCACTGTTCATCCTCGACGCCAAACTGGTGTTCAAACTGGTGGACAACTTCTTCGGCGGCGACGGCCGTCACGCGAAGATTGAAGGCCGTGAATTCACCCCGACCGAATTGCGCGTGGTGCGCATGGTGCTGGAGCAAGCCTTCATCGACTTGAAGGAAGCCTGGCAGGCGATCATGGAAGTCAATTTCGAGTACATCAACTCGGAAGTGAACCCGGCCATGGCCAACATCGTCGGCCCCAGCGAAGCGATTGTGGTGTCCACCTTCCACATCGAACTCGATGGCGGTGGCGGCGACCTGCACGTGACCATGCCGTACTCGATGATCGAGCCGGTGCGCGAGATGCTCGACGCCGGTTTCCAGTCCGACCTGGACGACCAGGATGAGCGTTGGGTCAAGGCGCTGCGCGAAGACCTGCTCGACGTCGACGTACCTTTGAGCGCCACCGTGGCCCGTCGCCAGCTGCGTTTGCGCGATATTTTGCACATGCAGCCGGGGGACGTGATTCCGGTGGAATTGCCGGAAGAACTGATCATGCGCGCCAATGGCGTGCCATCGTTCAAGGTCAAGCTCGGCTCCCACAAGGGCAACCTGGCGTTGCAAGTGATCGAACCGATCAACCGTCGCTGATCCGCCCCTATTTTTTGATGAATGTTTGCTCCGCCGAGGACATGTAATGGCTACCGAACACGAAAACACTTCCGCCGAAGACCAGGCCCTGGCTGACGAGTGGGCTGCGGCCCTGGAAGAAACCGGCGATGTTGGCCAGGACGATATCGACGCGCTGCTGGCCGCCGACGCCGCCAGTGCGCCGGCCGGCAACCGCCTGCCGATGGAAGAATTTGGCAGTGTGCCGAAGAACAACGACCCGGTGACCCTCGACGGCCCGAACCTGGATGTGATCCTCGACATTCCGGTGTCGATTTCCATGGAAGTCGGCAGCACCGAAATCAATATCCGTAACCTGCTGCAACTCAACCAGGGTTCGGTGATCGAGCTTGATCGCCTGGCCGGCGAGCCACTGGACGTGCTGGTCAACGGCACGCTGATCGCCCATGGCGAGGTGGTGGTGGTCAACGAGAAGTTCGGCATCCGCCTGACGGACGTGATCAGCCCGAGCGAACGCATCAAGAAGTTGCGCTGATATGAAGTATTCGATGGCGGGACTGTTTCTGGCGCTGCCATTGAGCGCCCTGGCGGCTGAGCCGGTCGCGCAAGCGGCGGCTGCGGCGCCCGTAGTCAGCAGTGGCATCGGCGGGCAATTGACCCAGTTGGTGCTCGGTCTGTTGCTGGTGGTGGGGTTGATCTTTGTATTGGCCTGGTTGATGCGCCGCGTGCAGCGCATCGGCCCGGGCAATGGCCAGGTGATCGAGATGATCGGCTCGCGTGCACTCGGCCCGCGTGACCGTCTGGTGCTGGTGCAAGTCGGCGAGGAGCAGATTCTGCTCGGCATCACGCCTGGCCGCATCACCCCGCTGCACGTGCTCAAGTCGCCGGTCGAAGTGGCCAGGACCGAGGCCGCCACGCCAGAATTCGCCCAGCGCCTGATGGAGTTGCTGGGCAAGGATCAGAAGGATAAGAAGTAATGCGCGTTTTATTGACGCTCATGCTGTTGCTGGCGGCGCCGTTGGCGTTGGCGGCCGACCCGTTGTCGATCCCGGCGATCACGCTGGGCACCAACGCTGCCGGCGCCCAGGAATATTCGGTCAGCCTGCAGATCCTGCTGATCATGACCGCGCTGAGTTTTATCCCGGCGTTTGTGATGCTGATGACCAGCTTTACGCGGATCATCATCGTCTTCTCGATTTTGCGTCAGGCCCTCGGCCTGCAACAGACGCCGTCGAACCAGATTCTCACCGGCATGGCGCTGTTTTTGACGCTGTTCATCATGGCACCGGTGTTCGACAAGGTGAACCAGCAAGCGCTGCAACCGTATCTGGCGGAAAAACTCACGGCTCAGGACGCGATCGACAAGGCCCAGGGCCCGATCAAGGACTTCATGCTGTCGCAAACCCGCTCCAGCGACCTTGAGCTGTTCATGCGTTTGTCCAAGCGCACCGACATCGCCACCCCGGATCAGGCGCCGCTGACCATCCTGGTGCCGGCGTTCGTCACCTCCGAGTTGAAGACCGCGTTCCAGATCGGCTTCATGATTTTCATCCCGTTCCTGATCATCGACCTGGTGGTGGCGAGCGTGCTGATGGCCATGGGTATGATGATGCTGTCGCCGCTGATTATCTCGTTGCCGTTCAAGATCATGCTGTTTGTGCTGGTGGACGGCTGGGCGCTGATTATCGGCACGCTGGCCAGCAGTTTCGGCGGAGTGTAGGCCAATGACCCCAGAAGTCGCCGTCGACCTGTTTCGTGAAGCGTTGTGGCTGACCACCATGATGGTCGCCGTGCTGGTGGTGCCGAGCCTGTTGGTCGGCCTGCTGGTGGCCATGTTCCAGGCCGCGACGCAGATCAACGAACAAACCTTGAGCTTCCTCCCGCGTTTGCTGGTGATGCTGATCACCCTGATTGTCGCTGGCCCGTGGCTGGTGCAAACCTTCATGGAATACATCCTGCAGTTGTACGGCAGTATTCCGCAGTTGATCGGCTGACCCCATGCAATCTGTGCTGGCATTGACCGACACCCAGATCAGCACGTGGGTGGCGTCTTTCATCTTGCCGATGTTCCGCGTCACAGCGGTGCTGATGACCATGCCGGTGTTCGGCACTACCCTGGTTCCGCGGCGTATCCGTTTGTATTTCGCCTTCGCCATCACCGTGGTGATCGTGCCCGGGCTGCCGCCGATGCCGCCGGTGAATGCCCTGGACCTCAGTGCATTGCTGCTGATTGCCGAGCAGATCCTGATCGGTGCGCTGCTGGGCTTCTCGCTCACGTTGTTCTTCCAGGCGTTTGTGATTGCCGGGCAAATCATCTCGATCCAGATGGGCATGGGCTTCGCTTCCATGGTCGACCCCACCAACGGCGTGTCGGTGGCAGTGATCGGGCAGTTCCTGACCATGCTGGTGACGTTGCTGTTCCTGGCCATGAACGGCCACTTGGTGGTGTTCGAGGTCATGACCGAAAGTTTCACCACCCTGCCGGTGGGCTCGGGGTTGGTGGTCAGTCACTTCTGGGAGCTGGTGGGGCGCCTCAGTTGGGTGTTGGGCGCGTCGTTGTTGCTGGTCTTGCCGGCAATCACCGCCTTGCTGGTGGTCAACATCGCCTTTGGCGTGATGACCCGCGCGGCGCCGCAACTGAACATCTTCTCGATTGGTTTCCCGTTGACCCTGGTGTTGGGCATGGGGATTTTCTGGATCGGCATGGCCGACATTCTCAATCAGTATCAACCGCTGGCGACCGACGCCTTGCAGTTCTTACGTGACCTGGCACGAGCGCGCTGAGCCATGGCCGAGAGCGAGAGTGGTCAGGACAAAACAGAAGACCCCACGGAGAAACGCAAAAAGGACTCCAGGGAAAAGGGCGAGATTGCCCGCTCCAAAGAGCTCAATACCCTCGCCGTGATGCTCGCCGGCTCCGGCGGCCTGTTGATTTACGGCGGTGGTTTGGCGCTGGACATGATGGAGTTGATGAAACTCAACTTCTCACTGCCCCGCGAAGTGCTGCTCAGCCCCGGCGCCATGGGCCAATACCTGTTGCACTCGGGCAAAATCGCGATTCTGGCGGTGCAGCCGGTGCTGATCACGCTCTTGCTGGCCGCGTTGATCGGGCCGGTGTCCCTCGGCGGCTGGTTGTTTGCCGCCGGCAGCATGGCACCCAAATTCAGCCGGATGAACCCCGGGCCCGGGCTCAAGCGCATGTTTTCCGCCAAGGCGCTGGTGGAGTTGCTCAAGGCGCTGGCGAAATTCATCCTGATCCTGTTTGTGGCACTGACGGTGTTGTCGTCCGACATCGACGACTTGCTGCGCATTGCCCATGAGCCGCTGGAGTCAGCGATCATTCACAGCGTGCAGGTGGTGGGCTGGAGCGCGCTGTGGATGGCTTGCGGGCTGATCATCATCGCTGCCGTGGATGCGCCGATCCAGCTGTGGGAAAGCCACAAGAAACTGCTGATGACCAAGCAGGAAGTGCGCGACGAGCACAAGGACCAGGAAGGCCGCCCCGAGGTCAAGCAGCGTATTCGTCAGCTGCAGCGCGAAATGTCCCAGCGCAAGATGATGGCGGCGGTGCCCGATGCCGACGTGGTCATCACCAACCCGACGCACTACGCGGTGGCGCTCAAGTACGACCCGGAGAAGGGCGGCGCGCCGATGCTGCTGGCCAAGGGCAGCGACTTTACCGCGCTGAAAATCCGCGAAATTGCCGTGGCCAACGACATCCTCTTGCTGGAGTCGCCGGAGCTGGCGCGGTCGATCTTCTACTCCACCGACCTCGATCAGGAAATTCCTGCGGGGCTGTACCTGGCCGTGGCGCAGGTGTTGGCTTATGTCTATCAAATCCGCCAATACCGCGCGGGCAAGGGCAAGCGGCCTGATCCGCTCAAAGACCTGCCGATTCCACCGGATTTGCGCCGCGATTCCTGATCCTGGGCTGGTGGTGAACTGCTTCCTTTGGCGAACTCGCTTACCACAATTAAGCCGCGATCCAATCATTACCACTCGTCGCTAATCACCGTCTACCTGTCAACTCTGACAGTAGTCAGCGCCGCCTTCCCGCGGTTCCATGGCACCACACTGCACACAGGTAGTTAAGAGATGCAGAGGGAGCAGTGATGGAAGCGGTAATGGGTACGATCAAATCTTATTGCCGAAAAACCGGGGAAGGCGTGATTGCCCTTGATGACGGTGACGAGCCCGTGCGTGTCGATCTCAAGAGTACGGCCGGAATTTGGCTGGAAAAGGGGCAGCGGGTGAAATTTGCGAGGATCCATCGTCCTGCGGGTATTTTTGCGACCAGCATCAAAATTATCTAGCGACCTCTGTGGCTCATCGACCCAGAGGTCAGGAGAACGGCAATGGCGACAGGTACTGTTAAGTGGTTTAACGACAGTAAGGGGTTTGGTTTTATTTCTCCGGATGATAGCGGCGCTGAAGTCTTCGTTCACTTTACGGCGATTCAGCGTGAGGGGTTCAAGACGCTCACGGAAAACCAAAAGGTGGAGTTCGAGGTTGAGAAAGGCCTGAAAGGGCTCCAGGCTGTGAATGTGCGCGTTGCGTAAAGATTCACTTGATCGTTCCCACCTGCGGGAACGATCTCTTATCTGATGTTCTGCCTAGAATTTGCCGGGTTCTGACTCGGATGGCGGCCCCATGTCATCCAGCGCTCGCTCAGCCAACAACCGTGATACCTCAATCAACTGCGCAATGCCCAGCGCGCCTTCTCGCCGCGACCCTTCCAGATCAAAGGCGAAGTCGCAGGCCAGCGCGTGGGCGGACGCCAGGGTTTCGGTGAGGTTGACCAGCAGGTCTTCGGTGCTGATGCCGTCGATGACGGTGAAAAGCGCGGCGGGGGAATTTTGTGTGGCTTTGGACATGGCGTCGCTCCTTGGAAGGAATAAGAGTTCTCCTTGATATTGCGAGCCGCGACGCCCGACCACTGTATTTGCAGCGGTGTACGGAGACTAGAGAGCGGGTTTCCTAGGGGCAACCTTAAAACCCTGTCGGAAATCTCCTCAGTGGCGGTGAGTTCACACAGATCCAAATGTGGGAGCGGGCTTGCTCGCGAAGGCGATGTGTCAGTCGGCAATGTACTCGCTGAACCACCGCCTTCGGGAGCAAGCCCCCTCCCACATTTGAATGGATTTACACCCGGTAGGCGCGGTCGCTTGTGCGGTCATCTGAGCCTCAGAGCAAAAGTTGGAAGGCTTCTTGCAATACCGCCTTCAGGACGCCCTCCAGCGTCAAAACTTTGCTTCAAGGAACACGAGGAATACCGGTGGTAGATCGCTCTCAAATGCTCAGCACGGCTCGTGGCACCCTGACTGACCTGTCGCGGGGAAATCTGGGTGTGCCGTTGCTGTTGCTGGTGATGCTGGCAATGATGATGTTGCCGATGCCGCCGTTCCTGCTCGACGTGTTTTTTACCTTCAACATTGCCCTGTCCGTCGTGGTGCTGCTGGTCTGTGTGTATGCCCTGCGGCCGCTGGATTTTGCGGTATTCCCGACCATCCTGCTGATTGCGACCCTGCTGCGCCTGGCGCTGAACGTGGCGTCTACGCGGGTGGTGATGCTTCATGGTCAGGACGGCCACGCCGCCGCCGGTAAGGTGATCCAGGCCTTCGGTGAAGTGGTGATTGGTGGTAACTATGTGGTCGGTATCGTGGTGTTCGCGATCCTGATGATCATCAACTTCGTGGTGGTGACCAAGGGCGCCGGGCGGATTTCCGAGGTGAGTGCGCGGTTTACCCTCGACGCCATGCCCGGCAAACAAATGGCGATCGACGCCGACCTCAACGCCGGCCTGATCGACCAGAACCAAGCCAAGTCCCGCCGCCTGGAAGTGGCCCAGGAAGCCGAGTTCTACGGCTCCATGGACGGTGCCAGCAAATTCGTACGCGGCGACGCCATCGCCGGCCTGCTGATTCTGTTCATCAACTTGATCGGCGGCATGGCAGTCGGCATCTTCCAGCACGGCATGACCTTCGGCGATGCGGGCAAGGTGTACGCCTTGCTGACCATCGGTGACGGTTTAGTGGCGCAATTGCCATCACTGTTGTTATCTACAGCTGCAGCCATCATGGTGACCCGTGCTTCGGGCTCCGAAGACATGGGCAAGCAGATCAGCCGGCAGATGTTCGCTTCGCCCAAGGCGCTGGCCGTGGCGGCGGGCATCATGGCGATCATGGGCATCGTGCCCGGCATGCCGCATATCTCGTTCTTGAGCATGGCGGCCATGGCGGCCGGCGGTGCTTATCTGTTCTGGCGCAAGCAAAACCTCGTCAAGGTCCAGGCCCAGCAGGAAATCGCCCGCCAGCAGGACTTGCTGCCGTCGCCGGCCCGCGCCCAGGAAACCAAGGAGCTTGGCTGGGATGACGTCACCCCGATCGACATGATCGGCCTGGAAGTCGGCTACCGCCTGATCCCGCTGGTAGACCGCAACCAAGGTGGCCAACTGCTCGCGCGGATCAAGGGTGTGCGCAAGAAGCTGTCCCAGGACCTGGGCTTCCTGATGCCCACCGTGCACATCCGCGACAACCTCGACCTGGCGCCCAGTGCCTACCGCCTGACCCTGATGGGCGTGATCCTCGCCGAAGCGGAGATCTACCCCGACCGCGAACTGGCGATCAACCCCGGCCAGGTATTCGGCACACTCAACGGCATAACCGCCAAAGATCCGGCTTTTGGCCTGGAAGCCGTGTGGATCGAAGTCAGCCAGCGCAGCCAGGCACAGTCTTTGGGTTACACCGTGGTAGACGCCAGCACGGTGGTCGCTACCCACCTTAACCAGATTCTCTACAAGCACTCCCACGAGCTGATCGGCCACGAGGAAGTCCAGCAATTGATGGGGTTGCTGGCCAAAGCCTCGCCAAAACTGGCCGAAGAACTGGTGCCCGGCGTGCTGTCGCTGTCGCAGTTGCTCAAGGTGCTGCAGGCCTTGCTCGCCGAACAGGTGCCGGTGCGCGACATTCGCAGCATTGCCGAGGCCATCGCGAACAATGCCGCCAAGAGTCAAGATACTGCCGCGCTGGTGGCTGCGGTGCGCGTCGGATTGTCCCGTGCAATCGTGCAAAGCATTGTAGGGGTTGAGTCTGAGCTGCCTGTTATCACCTTGGAGCCAAGGTTGGAACAAATATTGCTCAATAGTATTCAGAAGGCAGGGCAAGGCCAGGAAGAGGGCGTTCTGCTGGAGCCAAGCATGGCTGAGAAGCTACAGCGTTCGTTGATCGAAGCCGCGCAGCGTCAGGAAATGGCGGGTCACCCGGTGATTCTGCTGGTGGCGGGCCCGGTCCGAGCGATGTTGTCGCGGTTTGGACGTCTGGCAGTGCCGAATTTGCACGTTTTGGCTTATCAGGAAATTCCTGACAACAAGCAAGTGACTATTGTCGCGACAGTAGGGCCCAACGGCTGAGGTAGTGGGATATGCAAGTTAAGCGTTTTTTCGCCGCCGATATGCGTCAGGCCATGAAACTGGTACGTGATGAGCTGGGCGCCGATGCCGCGATTATTGGAAACCGCCGTATTGCCGGCGGTGTCGAGCTGACGGCTGCCCTGGATTACACCCCCTCGGCGCTGGCGCCGCGCGTGCCGAACATGGAGCTTGAGGACGAGCTGCGCAAGACCGCTTCGCGCATTGTCTCGGCCCAGGCTGAGCTGAGTATGCGTGGCGACAGCGATTCCACCAGCAGTCGCCAGTTGTTCGCCGGCCTGCCGCTGACCGCCGCCGAACCGCTGGTTGAGCCGACATTCAAAGAACCGCCGCGTCCTGCAGCGCCAGCCCCGGCTGCCGCAGTCGACCAGCGCGTGTTTGACTCGATGCGTTTTGAACTCAATGGCCTGCGTGAGCTGCTTGAAGTGCAATTGGGCTCGTTGGCGTGGAACCAGCTGCAAGGCAGCAAACCGCACCAGGCCAACCTGTGGCGTCGCCTGCAACGTATCGGCCTGTCCGGCCCGTTGTCCCGCGACCTGTTGGCACTGACTGCTGAAGTCGAAGAGCCTCGCCAGGCCTGGCGCATGTTGCTGGCCCACCTGGCACGCATGATCGTCACGCCGGAAATCGAACCCCTGGAAGAGGGCGGTGTGATCGCCATGGTCGGCCCTGCCGGCATGGGCAAGACCACCACCCTGGCCAAGCTGGCTGCGCGTTATGTGCTCAAGTACGGCGCGCAGAATATCGCGCTGGTGAGCATGGACAGCTACCGTATTGGCGCCCAGGAACAGCTTAAGACCCTGGGCCGCATCCTCAATGTGTCGGTGACCCACGTCGACGCGGGCCAGTCCCTGGCCAACGCGCTCGACCCGTTGCTGCGCAAGCGTGTGGTGCTGATCGACACTGCCGGCCTGCAAGCCAGTGATCCGGCATTGCGCATGCAGCTGGAAAGCCTGGCTGGGCGTGGCATCAAGTCAAAAAATTACCTGGTGCTTGCAACCACCAGCCAGAAACAGGTTCTTACCGCTGCCTATCACAGCTACAAGCGTTGCGGCCTGGCGGGTTGCATTCTGACCAAGCTCGACGAAACGGCGAGCCTGGGTGAAGTGCTGAGCCTGGCCATCAGTCATGAATTACCGGTCGCCTACCTGACCGACGGGCCGCGGATTCCGGATGATTTACATCTGCCGCGCCGTCATCAGTTAGTCAGCCGTGCTGTCAGCGTGCAAATGCAAGAAGAGCCTAGCGAGGAAGCGATGGCCGACATGTTCGCCGACCTTTACCACAACCCGGCAAAGCGGGTGGGTTGAAGGGCAGGATGAACACCGTGAAAAGTATCTACATCGATGGTCTGCAAGCGATTCACGCGGCCAAGCCATGTAGCCTGCGTCTAAGCAAGACAAGGTAAAGAAATAAAATGGGCAGCATGCATCCCGTACAGGTGATCGCGGTGACCGGCGGCAAAGGTGGCGTCGGAAAAACTAACGTGTCAGTGAATTTGTCCCTGGCCCTGGCAGAGCTTGGCCGTCGGGTCATGCTGCTGGATGCTGACCTGGGGCTGGCGAACGTCGACGTTCTGCTGGGGCTGACACCCAAACACACCCTTGCCGATGTGATCGAGGGCCGCTGCGAGCTGCGCGATGTGCTGCTGCAAGGTCCCGGTGGCATTCGTATCGTGCCGGCGGCCTCGGGTACCCAGAGCATGGTGCATCTGAGCCCGGCGCAGCACGCCGGCCTGATCCAGGCGTTCAGTGACATCGGCGACAACCTCGACGTGCTGGTGATCGACACCGCCGCCGGGATCGGCGAGTCCGTGGTCAGCTTCGTGCGCGCTGCCCAGGAAGTGCTGCTGGTGGTCTGCGATGAGCCCACCTCCATCACCGATGCCTACGCCCTGATCAAACTGCTTAACCGTGACTACGGCATGAATCGCTTCCGTGTGCTGGCCAACATGGCCCAAAGCCCGCAGGAAGGGCGAAACCTGTTCGCCAAGTTGACCAAGGTCACGGATCGCTTCCTCGATGTCGCCTTACAATACGTTGGCGCAGTTCCCTATGACGAGTGTGTGCGCAAGGCTGTGCAAAAGCAGCGTGCAGTCTATGAAGCGTTCCCTCGTTCGAAGTGCGCATTGGCGTTCAAGGCTATTGCCCAGAAGGTCGATACTTGGCCGTTGCCCGCCAACCCGCGCGGGCATCTGGAGTTTTTCGTCGAGCGATTGGTGCATCAGACGAGCGCAGGACCGGTGCTATGACAGCCAGCGGCTATAACCTTTACAAAAACTCGGCACGTGACAGCCAAGGCGAATTGATCGAGCGCTATGCGCCCCTGGTCAAGCGCATTGCCTACCACTTGCTGGCACGCCTGCCTGCCAGTGTACAGGTTGAAGACCTGATCCAGGCCGGCATGATCGGCCTGCTCGAAGTGTCGACCAAATACGACGCGAGCAAAGGCGCGAGTTTCGAGACGTATGCGGGTATCCGTATCCGTGGTGCGATGCTCGATGAAGTGCGTAAAGGGGACTGGGCGCCGCGTTCGGTACACCGCAACACGCGAATGGTCAGTGACGCAATTCGTGCAATTGAAGCAAAAACAGGTCGTGACGCTAAAGATCATGAAGTTGCGGCCGAACTCCAATTGAGTCTCGACGATTACTACGGGATTTTGAACGATACCTTGGGCAGCCGCCTGTTCAGTTTCGACGACCTGTTGCAGGACGGCGAACACGAAGGGCTGCACGAGGACGGCGCGAGTGCACATCTCGAACCGTCGCGCGACCTGGAAGATGAACGCTTCCAGGGGGCGTTGGCGGAAGCGATTGCCAATTTGCCTGAGCGTGAGCGACTGGTGTTGGCGCTGTACTACGACGAAGAGCTGAACCTCAAGGAAATCGGTGAGGTCCTGGGGGTCAGCGAATCGCGTGTCAGCCAGCTGCATAGCCAGTGCGCAGCCCGCTTGCGGGGGCGATTGGGAGAGTGGCGCGCGCGCTGACAGGCAGTGTGGGGATACTGCAGCGCAATTAGGCGAGAGGTGAAAAGCCTTTCGCGGGTTCGTTCCGTGGTACCCCTGGCAGTCCTTTTTGTGTAACGCCTGTTGATTGAAATGGCGCGTCCAGGTGCTGGGCGCGTTTAAGACTGCTTGGAGGTCGAATTGGACAAGAACATGAAAATCCTCATCGTTGATGACTTCTCAACGATGCGGCGGATCATAAAAAACCTGTTGCGTGACCTTGGGTTCACCAACACGGTCGAGGCGGATGACGGCCTGACGGCGATTCCTATCCTCAACAGCGGGAGCATCGACTTTCTGGTAACCGACTGGAACATGCCGGGCATGACCGGCATCGACTTGCTGCGTCACGTGCGCGCCGATGAAAAACTGCGCAGCCTGCCTGTGCTGATGGTGACCGCCGAAGCCAAGCGTGAACAGATCATCGAAGCCGCCCAAGCCGGGGTTAACGGTTACGTGGTTAAGCCATTCACTGCATTGGCCTTGAAAGAGAAGATCGAAAAAATCTTCGAACGCATCCACGGCTGATGCCACCACGGGGGAGCTATGGAGCATAAAGAATCATCGCAGGCAGACTTTGAGTCGACCCTGAAAAAGCATGCTCACCAGTTGGTCGAAAGCCTTGAAAAAGGCCAGTTCGGCGACGCGGTGCAGTTAATCCATGAGCTTAACCAGACCCGTGACCGCGGCCTGTACCAGGAAGTGGGCAAGCTCACACGCGAGCTGCACAGTGCGATCGTCAATTTTCAGATTGACCCGCACATGCCCCAGGCCGAAGAAATCTCGCAAATCACCGATGCCACCGAACGCCTGTCCTATGTGGTCAGGCTGACTGAGGCGGCGGCCAACCGCACCATGGACCTGGTGGAAAACGCCACGCCCCTGGTCAATGGCATGGCGACCGAAGCGCAGGCCCTCAGCGTTGACTGGGGCCGTTTCATGCGTCGGGAAGTGGGGGCTGAAGAGTTTCGTGAGTTGGCGCGTCGGGTCGACGCTTTTCTGTCGCGCAGCGAAGAGGAAAACCGCAAGGTTGCCAGCAACCTCAATGACATTCTGCTGGCCCAGGATTACCAGGACCTCACCGGTCAGGTGATCAAACGCGTGACCCAGTTGGTCACCGAAGTGGAAAGCAACTTGCTCAAATTGGTGCTCATGGCTGGCCAAGTTGATCGTTTTGCCGGCATCGAACATGACCGCGAAGCGATCCTCTCGGAAAAAGATCCACAAAAACATCTCGCCAAGGGTGAAGGTCCGCAGATTCATGCCGATAAACGTGAAGACGTTATGTCAGGTCAGGATGACGTAGATGACCTGTTATCCAGTTTAGGCTTCTAAGGAGCACCCACATGAGCTTCGGCGCCGATGAAGAAATCCTTCAGGATTTCCTTGTAGAGGCCGGCGAAATTTTAGAGCAACTGTCCGAGCAACTGGTCGAGCTGGAAAGCCGCCCGGATGATGCGAACCTGCTCAATGCAATTTTTCGCGGTTTTCACACTGTAAAAGGGGGCGCCGGCTTCCTCCAGCTCCATGAGCTGGTGGAGTGCTGTCACATCGCCGAGAACGT
This sequence comes from Pseudomonas antarctica, assembly GCF_001647715.1. Taxonomy (NCBI): domain Bacteria; kingdom Pseudomonadati; phylum Pseudomonadota; class Gammaproteobacteria; order Pseudomonadales; family Pseudomonadaceae; genus Pseudomonas; species Pseudomonas antarctica. Next base: position 4,524,426 of record NZ_CP015600.1, on the reverse strand, counting down.
ATTCGACATCCTGCGCAAGGGTGAGCGACACGTCGACTCGGAACTGATGGACGTGATTCTCGAAGCATTGGATGCGGTCAACGGCATGTTCAGTGAAGTGCGCGAACGTGCACCGATCACGGCGGCCACGCCGGAACTGCTGGCCGCCCTGGCGCGCCTGGCAGAACCTGCCGACACCTCGGTTGCCCCGGTGGTGGAAGCGGCGCCTGTGGCCGAGCCGGAAGCGGACGTGACGGACAGCGAGTTCGAGCAGTTGCTCAACTCCCTCAGTGCGGTGAAGGCCGAAGCTGAAGCACCGCAAGCGGTCGCCCCGCCTGCAACGCCGACCAGCGAAGACATTACCGACGCTGAATTCGAGTCCCTGCTCGACCAGTTGCATGGCAAAGGCCAGTTCGCTGCCGACGCGGTGGCACCTGCCGCTACGCCGGAAGTTCCGGCTGCCAGCGCCAGCGCCAGCACCGACATTACCGACGACGAATTTGAAGCGTTGCTCGACCAGTTGCATGGCAAAGGCACCTTTGCGGCCGAAGCCTTGCCGGAAGTCGCGGCCACGGCCACCGTCGCGCCTGCCGTGCCTGCCGCCAGCGCAGAGCCTGCCGCTGACGGGCTGATCTCCGATCACGAATTCGAAGCCTTGTTGGACGAATTGCACGGCAAGGGCAAGTTCACCGAAGTGGCCCCGGCTGCTGCGGCGACCGCCACGCCTGTCGCGGCGAAACCTGCGCCGGCCAAAGCCGCCGCGCCGGTTGCCGCCAAGCCCGCTCCAGCCCCTGCAGCCGCCCCGGCGCCTGCACGTGCCGCAGCGGCACCCGTGGCCGAGAAGCCTGCCAGTGAAGCCGAAACCACCGTGCGCGTTGATACCGCACGCCTGGACGACATCATGAACATGGTCGGCGAACTGGTGCTGGTGCGTAACCGCCTGGTGCGCCTGGGCCTGAACAGCGGCGACGAAGCCATGCAGAAAGCCGTGTCGAACCTCGACGTGGTCACTGCTGACTTGCAGACCGCGGTGATGAAAACGCGGATGCAGCCGATCAAGAAAGTCTTCGGCCGCTTCCCGCGTCTGGTTCGCGACCTGGCACGCCAGCTCAAGAAAGAAATCAACCTGGAACTGGTGGGTGAAGAAACCGACCTCGACAAAAACCTTGTCGAGGCCCTGGCCGACCCGCTGGTCCACTTGGTGCGCAACGCCGTCGACCACGGCGTCGAAACCCCGGAAGAGCGCGAAGCCTCGGGCAAGTCCCGTAACGGCAAGGTGATTCTGGCGGCAGAGCAAGAAGGCGACCATATCCTGCTGTCGATCACCGATGACGGCAAGGGCATGGACCCGGCGATCTTGCGCAATATCGCAGTCAAGCGTGGCGTGATGGACAAGGACGCCGCCGACCGCCTGACCGACACCGAGTGCTACAACCTGATCTTCGCCCCGGGCTTCTCGACCAAGACCGAGATTTCCGACGTGTCCGGCCGTGGCGTCGGCATGGACGTGGTGAAGACCAAGATCAGCCAGCTCAACGGCTCGATCAATATCTACTCGACCAAGGGCCAGGGCTCGAAGATCGTCATCAAGGTGCCGTTGACCCTGGCGATCATGCCGACCCTGATGGTGATGCTGGGCAACCAGGCGTTCGCTTTCCCGCTGGTCAACGTCAACGAAATCTTCCACCTCGACCTGTCGCGCACCAACGTGGTGGACGGCCAGGAAGTGGTGATCGTACGCGACAAGGCGTTGCCACTGTTCTACCTCAAGCGCTGGCTGGTGGCATCGGCCAAGCATGAAGAGCAGCGCGAAGGCCATGTGGTGATTCTCTCCGTGGGCACCCAGCGGATCGGCTTTGTCGTCGATCAACTGGTCGGCCAGGAAGAAGTGGTCATCAAGCCTTTGGGCAAAATGCTGCAGGGAACCCCGGGCATGTCGGGTGCGACCATCACCGGTGACGGTCGGATCGCGCTGATTCTCGATGTTCCGAGCATGCTCAAGCGTTACGCCGCACGGCGTATTTGATTCTGGCGGGGCAGGGCGGTTTGCCCGCCCCGCCTAACGGAGTGTTTATGGCAGTCAAGGTCCTGGTGGTGGACGATTCGGGTTTCTTCCGCCGCCGCGTCTCGGAAATTCTTTCCGCCGATCCAACCATCCAGGTGGTCGGTACGGCCACTAACGGCAAAGAGGCGATTGATCAAGCCATTGCGTTGAAACCGGACGTGATCACCATGGACTACGAGATGCCGATGATGGATGGCATCACGGCTGTTCGGCATATCATGCAGCGCTGCCCCACCCCGGTGTTGATGTTCTCCTCGCTGACTCATGAAGGCGCCCGGGTGACCCTGGATGCGCTGGACGCCGGTGCGGTGGACTTCCTGCCGAAGAATTTCGAAGACATCTCGCGCAACCCCGAGAAGGTCAAGCAGATGCTGTGCGAGAAGGTGCACAGCATTTCGCGCAGTAACCGTCGCAGCCTGTTCAGTGCGCCGGCGCCTGCACCGGTTGCGGCGCCGGCGGCGTCCACTGCGCCCACTTCGTCGTTTGCTCGCCCAGCGCCTGCGCCAGTGGCGCGCCCTGTGGCGCCGCCGGTGCGCGCTTCTGCGCCGAGCGCGCATTCGCCAGCGCCCAAGCGCAAGGCCTACAAGCTGGTTGCCATCGGTACATCCACCGGCGGCCCGGTGGCCCTGCAGCGGGTGTTGACCCAGCTGCCGGCCAATTTCCCGGCGCCGATCGTGTTGATCCAGCATATGCCCGCGGCCTTCACCAAGGCCTTCGCCGAGCGCCTGGACAAGCTGTGCCGCATCACCGTCAAGGAAGCCGAGGATGGTGACATCCTGCGTCCTGGCCTGGCACTGCTGGCCCCGGGCGGCAAGCAGATGATGGTTGATGGCCGTGGTGCGATCAAAATCCTGCCGGGTGACGAGCGCCTGAACTACAAGCCGTGTGTGGATATCACCTTCGGTTCGGCGGCAAAGTCCTACGGCGACAAAGTTCTGGCGGTGGTGCTCACCGGCATGGGCGCCGACGGCCGTGAAGGCGCTCGCCTGCTCAAGCAGGGCGGCAGTGCAATCTGGGCCCAGGACGAAGCCAGCTGCGTGATCTATGGCATGCCCATGGCCATCGTCAAAGCGGACCTGGCCGACGCCGTGTATAGCCTGGACGATATCGGCAAGCATCTGGTGGAGGCCTGCCTCTGATGGATGTATTGAGCCTGATTGGCATCATCATGGCGTTTGTCGCAATTATCGGCGGCAACTACCTCGAGGGCGGCCACCTCGGCGCCTTGGCCAACGGCCCGGCTGCGCTGATCGTGATTGGCGGCACCGTGGGCGCTGCGTTGTTGCAGTCGCCCATGAGTTCGTTCAAGCGCGCAATGCAAATCCTGATCTGGATTATTTTCCCGCCGCGCGTTGATCTGCCCGGTGGTATCGACCGCGTGGTCAACTGGAGCCTCACCGCACGCAAGGAAGGCCTGCTGGGCCTGGAAGGCGTGGCCGATGCCGAGCCCGACAGCTACGCGCGCAAGGGCTTGCAGTTGCTGGTGGACGGCGCCGAGCCGGAAGCGATTCGCAGCATCCTGGAGGTGGATTTTCTCACCCAGGAAAGCCGCGACATCAACGCCGCCAAAGTCTTTGAAAGCATGGGCGGCTACGCGCCAACCATCGGTATCATCGGTGCGGTGATGGGCCTGATCCACGTGATGGGCAACCTGGGCGACCCGTCGCAGTTGGGCAGCGGCATTGCCGTGGCGTTTGTCGCCACCATCTATGGCGTGGCGAGTGCCAACCTGGTGTTGTTGCCGGTGGCGAGCAAGCTCAAGTCGGTTGCCATGCGCCAGTCGCGTTACCGCGAGATGTTGCTTGAAGGTCTGTTGTCGATTGCCGAGGGTGAGAACCCGCGCTCCATCGAATTGAAGCTCCAGGGCTTCATGGACTGATGGGAGGTATTGAGTGTGAGCCGTCGCCGTCGCGAGCCTGAAGAACACGTCAACCATGAACGCTGGCTGGTGTCCTACGCGGACTTCATCACCTTGCTGTTCGCGTTTTTCGTGGTGATGTATTCCATCTCGTCGATCAACGAAGGCAAGTACAAAGTCATTTCCCAGGCCCTGATCGGCGTGTTCAATGACACCGACCGTGCCCTGAAACCGATTCCGATTGGCGAAGAGCGGCCCAAGACCGTGACCCCGGCCAAGCCGCTGGTCAACGACAGTGATGAAATCGCCGCCGGCATCGGTGGCACCAGCGACCCGCTGAAAAGCATCGCCGATGACATCAGCGCCGCCTTTGGCGACCTGATCAAATCCAACCAGATGACCGTGCGCGGCAATGAGTTGTGGGTCGAAATCGAGCTGAACTCCAGCCTGCTGTTCGCCAGCGCCGACGCATTGCCGAGCGACCAGGCGTTCACCATCATCGACAAGGTCGCGGCGATACTCAAACCGTTTGAAAACCCGATTCACGTTGAAGGCTTTACCGACAATTTCCCGATCAGCACTGCGCAGTACCCGACCAACTGGGAGCTGTCGTCGGCCCGGGCGTCGAGCATCGTGCGCATGCTCGCGATGCAGGGCATAAACCCTGGGCGCCTGGCGTCGGTGGGCTATGGTGAATTCCAGCCGGTGGCCAATAACGCCACCGCCGAAGGCCGAGCGCGCAACCGCCGCGTGGTGCTGGTGGTGTCACGCAACCTGGATGTACGCCGCAGCCTGACCGGCACCGGTACCGCCAATGCAACACCGGATGCGGCCTTGAAGCGGGCTGGCACACAAACTGCACCGCCAACCGTTAAGCCGTCGGTTCGTCAGAGCGCCGTCAATTCTCCGTCACCGGCTCAATAACTTTATGCAATGTCTCGGTCGCGCCATCGCCTGCCGGGAGGAACCAACCGAATGAGAGTCTGGGCAGTTGCCAATCAAAAAGGTGGAGTCGGCAAGACGACCACCTCCATCGCCTTAGCCGGCTTGCTGGCCGAGGCGGGCAAGCGTGTGGTCGTGGTCGACCTGGACCCGCATGGCTCGATGACCAGCTATTTCGGCTACGACCCGGATGCGCTGGAGCACAGCTGCTACGACCTGTTCCTGCACAAGGGCAGCGTGCCGAGCGATTTGCCCGGGCAGCTGTTGCTGCCCACCAGTAACGACAGCATCTCCCTGCTGCCGTCGAGCACCGCCCTGGCCACCCTTGAGCGCCAGTCGCCGGGGCAGAGCGGTTTGGGCCTGGTGATCGCCAAGACGCTGGCGCAACTGTGGCAAGACTTCGACTACGCGATCATCGACAGCCCGCCGTTGCTCGGTGTGCTGATGGTCAACGCCTTGGCCGCCAGCCAGCAGTTGGTGATCCCGGTACAGACCGAGCACTTGGCGGTCAAAGGCCTGGAACGCATGGTCAGCACCCTGGCGATGATCAACCGGTCGCGCAAACAGGCGCTGCCATTCAGCATCGTGCCGACCTTGTTCGACCGCCGCACCCAGGCCTCCCTCGGCACTTTGCGTGTGTTGCGTGATGCTTACCCGGAGACCATCTGGCAAGGCTACATTCCAGTGGACACGCGCCTGCGTGACGCCAGCCGTGCAGGCCTGACGCCTTCGCAGTTCGACGGCAAAAGCCGTGGCGTGCTGGCCTACCGCGCCTTGCTCAAGCATCTGCTGTCGCAGCAGCTTGTGGCGCAGGTGGCGTGATGAACCGTCCCGTCAAACTCAAGACTCGGCCGCAACTGGCACTGGAATCCTACCTGGATGCCCTGCTGCAGGATGCGACCGAGGAGGAACTGCCGGAACCGATTCTGGTACTTGAACCGGTCGTAGAAGCAGAAAGCACGCTGGATGAATTCCAGCTGGCTGTGCTGGAAGAACAGGCGCGTGATGCCCACGTTGTGGTCGCACCGGTTGTCGCACCGGTAGCTCCAGTAGTTGTGGCGCCCGTGGTGGTCGAGCCGGTGGTGGAAGTCCACCTGCCGCCGAGCATCACGCCGCCGCCGGTGAGCGGTGATGACCGCCCGGCATGGGCCGCCGAGCCGTTCGAATGCCTGCTGTTCGACGTCGCCGGGTTGACCCTGGCGGTGCCGCTGGTGTGCCTAGGTTCGATCTATTCGCTTGAAGGCCAGGAGCTGACACCGCTGTTCGGGCAACCGGAGTGGTTCCTCGGCATCCTGCCAAGCCAGGCCGGTAACCTCAAGGTGCTGGACACCGCGCGCTGGGTGATGCCCGACCGCTACCGCGATGACTTCCGCCAGGGTTTGCAGTACGTGATCTCGGTGCAGGGCTACGAGTGGGGGCTGGCGGTGCATCAAGTCAGTCGCTCGTTGCGCCTGGACCCGAACGAAATCAAATGGCGCAGTCACCGAGGCCAGCGGCCTTGGTTGGCGGGCACCGTGATTGAGCACATGTGCGCCTTGCTCGACGTCGCCGAACTGGCCGAGTTGATCGCCAGTGGCGCCGTCAAGGCGATGCCGCAGAACAAACGCAGTTGATTGAACAATAAGGTCCGCATGCAAGTGCGGTCAGCGAAGCACACACGCCGTGTACAACGGCATTTGAAGGGGTCAGGGGTATGAATAAGTCAGCGTCCGCACAAAGTTTGGATGATCCGATCCTGCAATGGGTTACCTTCAAACTGGACAACGAGTCCTATGGCATCAACGTGATGCGCGTGCAAGAAGTGCTGCGCTACACCGAAATTGCGCCGGTACCGGGTGCGCCAAGCTACGTGCTGGGCATCATCAACCTGCGCGGCAACGTGGTGACGGTGATCGACACCCGCCAGCGTTTTGGCCTGGCGCCGACCGAAGTCAACGACAACACCCGAATCGTCATCATTGAAGCCGACAAGCAAGTGGTCGGGATCATGGTCGACAGCGTGGCCGAAGTGGTTTACCTGCGCCAATCGGAAGTGGAAACCGCGCCGAACGTGGGCAACGAGGAATCGGCCAAGTTCATCCAGGGCGTGTGCAACAAGAACGGCGAACTGCTGATTCTGGTTGAGCTGGACAAGATGATGAGCGAAGAAGAGTGGTCGGATCTGGAGAACATCTGATTGTTTCTTGAAGCGGCGGTGATTGTCCTGGCCCTGTTGTGGGCCGGGACGTTGGCTTTCCTGCTGCGCTATATGCGCCAGCAGCGCGAATTGGCCCTGCAACAGGCCGAGCGCGACGGCGTGCGCGACCGGCGCATTCTGGACCTGGTCAAGCGCGTGGATCACTTCCAGCAGAGTGCGGTGAAGGTCGGGGACGAGGTGCACGAACTGCGCGCGATCCTCGGGCCGTTGCCGGACAAGCTGGCGCAGATCGAACAGCGCGACCCGTCGAGCCTGTCATTTGCCCAGGCGGCGAAGCTGGTGGGCATGGGCGCGACCGTGGATGAGCTCACGCAGTCGTGTGGGTTGACCCAGGCTGAGGCGCAGTTGATGAGTAAATTGCACAAGAGCTGACGTAGGTTGCTGCATCTGTCCGACGTTGCTGGCTGACTTTCCTGTGGCCAGCTCCCACGGTTGACCGAGACGTTGCGGGTCGTGTCACAAGTGCCTCGCACAGTCAGGGCACTTTCTCGTCTGTGTGATGACCAATCCTGCACCTGTAGGACGGTTCACTCACAAGGATGAAGAATGTCTTTCCACGCGCTCGTTGGAATAAAAACGCTTGGTTTGCGGCCGTCTTGCGCTGCTGCCTGCGTCCTCATCTGCGCTTTTGCGCTCAGCGCCTGTACCCCCTTTCAACCGCCGCCCCCAGACTTCTCGCAATGGTACAAATCCGGTGTATCCCTTGACGGCGTAAAAACCGCCATGCGTGCCTGCGGGTACACCAACCTGGACGGTGCGGGAGACCGATCGCCTGTCGATATCAGGCTGACGCGCTTCTACTGCATGAAGGACGCGGGCTTCAACCGCAAAGACAAACTCGACCTGTGCAAGACCGGGCGCATCAGTGAATCACCGGTGTGCGAAGGCCGCCGTTAACGCTTAATCAAAAGGAAACAGGGATGAGCACCACACGCAATGGAGTGTACGGCGCCGCTTTGGTGTTGGCAGTGGCAGGTTTGGGCGGTTGCGCTTCGTCGATGACCGAGACCGGCGAGCCCGGGGTGAAGATGGGGGACAGCTACGCACAGGTGCTCGCGGTAGTGAGCCGCAACAATACCGTGATCAAGCAGGTCGATGGCCAGGGCTTTCGCGCGGAAGGCTACTCGACGATGTTCAAGGATTGCCGCATCAAGTATTTCATCTTCCAGGGCGCCGATGGTTTGCAGCGCGTGAAGTACGATCCGGCGCCGCTGTTGTCGGTAAACCAGAATTGCCGCCAGCCGTAACGGCCCTTTGTTTCTCCGCGAGTGAATGCAAATGACCGGTTTGCGTGTTATGCCCGTTGCGTTGCTGGTGCTGCTGACCGGGTGCGGCCAGGTGGCGAACATCCGTTCCCTGTCCACCGGCTATATCCCGCCGCATTCCGGCGAGACCGCCCGCGTGCGGTTGATCACCGATGGCCTGGTGCGCGCAGTGCCGGGGCGTGACTGCCTGGACTGGAATGTGCCGGGCGCCGGGGTGATGGTGTCGAGCAAATCCGGTTTCCCCGACCACAATGGCGAAAGCCTTAACATGCCCGGGCCGGTGTATACCTGGAACGGTGCGGTGACCACGGAGCTGGTGGTGCCTGCGAACCAACCGATCGCGCTGCATTACCTGGGGCAATTGCAGTATGCCCGGCAATGCTTCAGCAGCATGACCTTCGTGCCTCGACCTGGCGTGGACTACAGGGTGCAGGCGACCATTTATGCGGACTGTTCAATCCAGTTGCATGAGCTGTCTGCGGACGGCAAGCAATGGGACGCCGTAGAACCTGTGCCCAAGGGCAAGGTATCGATGTGCAACGCGATGGATAACTTCTAGACAGGCAATAAATTTGCGTCCCCGATGGCTTTTTTCTCTCCGGCAAAGGTCAACATCCTTCAAGTACCTTTAAACCCAGGAGATCCCCACATGACCACCCACAAGGCACTGCTGATTCTGCACGGCAAGCAAGCCCTCAATGAGGATGTGCGCGCCGCCGTGCAGGCCCGGCGCGAACTGGGCTGGGAGCTGGCGGTGCGAGTCACGTGGGAGGGCGGCGACGCCCAGCGCCTGGTCAATGAGGCGCTGGCTGACGGCTATACCCACCTGATTGCCGGCGGCGGCGACGGCACCTTGCGCGATGTGGCCGAGGCCATGGCGTTGGCCAAGACCGAGGCCAGCCTGGTGCTGATGCCGTTGGGCACCGCCAATGATTTCGCCCGCGCCGCCGGTGTGCCATTGGATCCTGCCCGCGCACTGGCCCTGCTGGATGTGCCGCCAAGGGCGATCGACCTCGGGCAGGCCGGTGGGCAAATATTCCTCAACATGGCCACTGGCGGTTTTGGCAGCCAGGTCACCGCCAACACCTCCGAAGACCTGAAAAAAGTGCTGGGCGGCGCGGCCTACCTGTTCACCGGCCTGACGCGTTTCAGCGAATTGAAGGCCGCTTATGGCGAGTTGGAAGGGCCGGGCTTTCACTGGAAGGGTGACCTGCTCGCCCTTGGTATCGGCAACGGTCGCCAGGCGGGCGGTGGGCATGTGTTGTGCCCTGGCGCGTTGGCCGATGACGGCTTGCTGGACATCAGCATCCTGCCGGCGCCCCAGGAAGTGGTCGGCACGCTGCTCACCCTGATGAGCGATGGTTGGGGCCTGGACAATATGTTTGTGCGGGCGCGCTTGCCGTGGGTCGAGATCAAGGTGGCCGAAGGGCTGTACATCAACCTGGATGGTGAGCCCTTGAAAGGTGACGACTTGCGCTTCAGTGCATTGCCCAAAGCCCTGCGCGTTCACTTGCCACTGGCGTCGCCGTTAGTCGTCCAGGCTGATGATCTGCTCGCGAACGGCGAATAACACCAGGCCCGCCACATCGAATATCTGCAGGCGTTTCATGATCTGCGAGCGATGCGCCTCCACGGTCTTGATGCTCAAGCCCAGGCCCTGGGCGATTTCCCGGGTGGATTTGCCGCGCACGATCAAGCGCAGAATCTCCAGCTGGCGTGCCGTGAGGTTGTGGCTGTCCGCGACGGCGCCGATGGGGCCCTGGCTGCGGATCAGCGCCTGATTGATCACCGTGTGGGCAATGGCGGGGCTGAGGTAGCGCTCGTTGTTGCGCAAGGCCATCAGGGCGTGTTCCAGCTCGTTGGCCGTGGTGTCTTTGAGCAGGTAGCCATGGGCGCCGGACTCCAGCGCGCGCATGATCAGCTCCGGATCGGTGTGCATCGACAGGATCAGCACCTTGCTTTTGGGGTAGGTCGCCTTGAGTTGCTGTAACGCGTCCAGGCCACCGGTGTATTTCATCGACAGGTCCAGCAGCACGATATTCGGTTGCAGGGTGCTGAATTTCTCCAGCAACTGCGCGCCATCGCTGGCCTCGCCGACTACGGTATAGCCGGGCATATCCTGGATCAGCGCGCGTACGCCGGCCCGGATCAGTGCGTGGTCATCCACCAGGAGTAAAGTGCAGGTCACTCGAGAACCTTAGGGGAACTGGCCCGATCGAGGGCGCGGGGCGCCCAGGGGAAAAGCGCATCGATCCGTGTTCCTTTGCCTGGCTGGCTGCTGACCGTCAAAGCGCCCCCCAGTTGATCGATCCGCTCGGACATGCCGGCCATGCCTCGTTGGCCTTCCCGGCCCGGGTTGATGGCGGGCGAAAAGCCCCGGCCGTCATCGCAGATCATCAGCGACAGGCCTTCGGGCAGGCGTTGCAGGCGTACCAGCAAATTGTGCGCCTGGGCATGGCGAAGCATATTGGTCACCGCTTCCTGGGTGATGCGAAACGCTGCCACGGCCATTTCTTCCGGGATACCGGTCAGCCGTTGCTGGCATTCCAGGCTCCAGTGGATCGGGGTGTTTTCCAGGGTCTTGAGCAAATGCGCGCGCAGGCTCGCCTCTAAACCCAGGCTGGCCAGCTGCCGAGGGTTGAGGATGGCGGACACGTCGCGCACTTTGGCCAGGGTTTCATTCAAGGTGTTGCACAGCACTGTGCATTGGCTCTGCAGGTCGTCCGGCAGGCGACGCTTGAGCCATTCGCTTTGCAGTTTGGCGGCGGTGAGCAGTTGGCCGATGTCGTCATGCAGTTCGCGGCTGAGGCGGTGACGTTCGTTTTCCTGGACTTGCAGCAGGCGGTCGGCCAATTCCTGTGGCTGGAATTTTATCGACTTGCGCGAGCCCCACTGCTGCAAGCCCACCACCACCAGCGTGGCCAGGTTGAGCAGCAGAATCAGTAACGGCAACGGCGCGGAGCGGCTGTAGGCCCACAGGCTGACCAGCAGTGAGCAAAGGCACAGGGCGAGGACCAAGCGACGTGTATTGCTGCGGGACACGGACCTTGCGATGAGTGACTTTAGGCTGGCGTACATAGCGGATGGAGCCAATGAAGGTTCGCTGCGGGAAGACCGGTCACGGCGGCTGACAGGGCTCTATTTGGAATACGGTGCAGAAACGTTTTTTTATACATGATGAAGTTGAGTCACTTCGAGCGGGGCATAGTATCACCACTATTACCGTTGGTCGCCTGGCGCCGCACGCTGGCGGGTTTAATAACCGGCCAAATGCGCCGCGCCTTGGTCCTATAGTTCAAAGGACCCCTAGGTTAAAAACGGATAGTTATATAAATCAAGTTGGCGGGTATCGTTACTGCGTTGATGGCTAATTGATATGTTTTTGCCCGCGTACCTTTATCGACCGCTAAAGGAACGGTCGTTTTTAGATAACTTGGCGACAAATACGACCTGGTCAGCGCTCAAGACGCGTGATGCACACGCTGCTGCGGTTTATTAGCGAAGTCTTTTTGTGGGATCTGCAAGGTTACCGTCGCAATCAGTGTGGTTTGTTCGCTTTTATCCAGGGCCAGTTCGCCGGTGCGGGTGTCGATCAGCTCCAGTTGCCACGCCAGCAGTGTCAGGCAGTCATGCAGGGCATTCAGCGCCTGGTCATGCAACTCCATGGGGCTCGCGGCATTCGCAATCAGGTATTGAATATGCCGGGAGAATTCGCTGATCGCCTGCAGGGCCAGGCCTTCGGCTTTTTCAGCCAGGTTGGCCAGGCTGCTTTTCATGCAGTCGATGGCGTCGCTGTCATTGCGAATCAGATGCAGGTGGTTCAAGCACTCTTGCGATTTTTCCAAGAGCATTTCGGCTTCGAGCAGAAATTCGGGAAGTGCGGTTTGCCATTCGTTTGCATTGTTCATCATGCAAGTCTCCGCAACATAAGGTCGGGTGGTGAGATGTCGCACCGGGTGAATGGCGTAAAACTACCGCTGAAATATGACTGAGATCTGTAGCCTGGTTCTGAAATTTCAGTAGGACCGTTATTTGAATGATCGCGATAGCTGTAGAACGCCCTCGTCATTCGGGCCGCTTGCACAACTTTGGCTGCCGCCACGTATACGTCTGGAAGACCCGTGGGCCGAGGGCTTGGGATGGCAAACAAAAGCCTGACTCCATTCATGCAATGAGAATGGCGTCACATTAATGGCTATTAGATATCGCGAATATCAGGTTGGGCCTGATTGTGCGTAGGGGAATCCCTTACACAGCGGAACCTCGCGTCGATTTTTAGGTCGCGCAACGTGGGTGTACTGCCGTTTGGAGAGGCGGTTGCAGTAAACCATGATGTCAGTGTGACATCAATGAATTTACATGGCATTTTACAAGGGTCAAGGTCTGGCGCTTGCCGCCGATAACAAGCGTAGTGAACTGCACAATCCCACATCAGGAGCTTTCAATGGCCGGCATTCTCGACACGGTAGATCAACGCACGCAACTGGTGGGTGAGAATCGCCTGGAGATTCTCATGTTTCGCCTGGCGGGACGGCAGCTGTTCGCGATCAACGTGTTTAAGGTGCAGGAAGTCTTGCAGTTGCCCAAGTTGACCCTGATGCCCCAGCGGCATCCATTTGTGTGCGGTGTGGTCAACCTGCGTGGCCAGACCCTGCCGGTGATTGACCTGTCCCAGGCCATCGGCATGCGCCCGCTGGTGCCGGGGCCCAACAGCACGATTATCGTCACCGAGTACAACCGTTCGGTGCAGGCCTTCCTGGTGGGCGGCGTGGACCGCATCGTCAATATGAACTGGGAAGCCATCCTGCCGCCACCGGCCAGCGCCGGGCGCCAGCATTACCTCACGGCCATCAGCAAGGTCGATGACCAGTTGGTGGAAATCATCGACGTGGAAAAAGTCCTCGCTGAAATCGTGCCCTATAACGCCAAAGTCTCCCGTGAAAAACTCGAAGACCCGGTGTTGGAACGCGCCCGTGGCCGTGAAGTACTGTTGGTGGACGACTCCAATGTGGCCCTCTCGCAACTGCGCGACACCCTGGGGCAACTGGGCGTGAAGATGCATATCGCCAGTGACGGCCTCAAGGCACTGAACATGCTCAAGGCCTGGGCCGACACCGGCCAGGTGATGACCGACAAATTGCTGATGATCTTCACCGACGCTGAAATGCCCGAGATGGACGGCTACCGCCTGACCACTGAAATCCGCAACGACCCGCGCCTGCGTGGGCTTTACGTGGTGTTGCACACTTCGTTGTCGGGCAGCTTCAACGACTCGATGGTGAAGAAGGTCGGTTGCGATAACTTCCTGTCCAAATTCCAGCCGGACAAGCTGGTGGATGTGGTGCGCCAGCGACTGATGCTGGACGAAGTGCCCGCATGACCTTAGGGTGACGCTTTGCCCCTCAGGAATGCAGGCCCATGCTTCGTCTCAGCGCGCTTTACCGTTATCCCTTGAAGTCCGGCAAGGCCGAAACCTTGCCGCACATCGGCCTGGATAAACTCGGGCTGGCCGGTGATCGACGCTGGATGCTGGTGGACGAAGGCAGCGGGCGGTTCCTCACGCAGCGGGCGGTGGCGAAGATGAGCCAGTTGTCGGCGTTGTGGAACAGTGCCGGTGGCCTGACCCTGAGTTCACCTGGTTTTGCGTCGCTGGACGTGGCCCTGCCGAGCAGCGACGCCGAATTGCGCGGCGTGACTATCTGGCGCGACACCTTGCGCGTGCCGGATGCGGGCGCCGCGGCGGCGGCCTGGGTCAGCGACTTTATCGGCAAGCCGACGCGGTTGGTGCAAGTGCCGGTGGAGCGCGCGCGAACCACTCAAGATGGCTACGGCAAGGATGACGACAAAGTTGGATTCGCCGATGGCTTCCCGCTGCTGTTGATCGGCCAGGCCTCCCTGGATGACTTGTCCCAGCGCATTGGCCGCCCCATGGAGATGCTGCGGTTTCGCCCCAACCTGGTGATAGAAGGCAGCGAGGCCTTCGCCGAAGATGGTTGGAAGCGTGTGCGCATTGGCGATGTAGCTTTTCGCGTGGTCAAGTCGTGCTCACGCTGCATCCTCACCACCATTGACCCATCCAGCGGCGAGCGCAGTGCCGACCGCGAACCGTTGACCACGCTCAAGACCTACCGCGAGCAGGACGGCGATGTGATGTTTGGCCAGAACCTGGTCAACGACGGCCTGGGGCACCTGGAAGTGGGTATGCCGGTGACCATTCTCGAGTAATTCATTCGCCCATAAAAAATGCCCGTCTCCTGCGAGATGGGCATTTTTTTGTCCGGGCGAACGCTTAGCCGCGGTATTCGCACAGGTAAGCCGTGTCTACAGCGACCTTCAGATGGAACTTGCTGTTGGCCGGTACATTGAACTGGCTGCCGGCGGCGAAGGTTTCCCAGTCGTTGGCGTCAGGCAGTTTGACGCTCAAGGCGCCGGACACCACGTGCATGATTTCACGCTGGGCGGTGCCGAATTCGTATTCACCCGGGGCCATCACGCCGATGGTCGCCGGACCTTCTGCGGTGCCGAAAGCGATCGACTTGACGGTGCCGTCGAAGTATTCGTTGACTTTGAACATGGGGGAATCCTCGGAAGAAAGGGGCTGGAAAGGTTGGCCAGTATGCCCAAGGCGAGGGGAGCTGCCTAGACCGGCAAAATCAACGGCAGCAGGCGTGCGGTGTTGCGCGCATCTTCCAGCGCCCGATGTTGCTGGCCATGGAACTGCATCCCCGCCAATTGCAGCGCGCCGTTGAGCCCCAGCGGCTTGTCCAGGCGCCGGGCCTTGGCGAAGCGCTGCTTGAGGTTCACATGCGGCGTCTGGGCAAGCGCGCTGGCCAGGCCATGGCGTTGCCATTCAAGCTCAAGCTGTGCCCGATCGTAGTCACCCCAACTGGCCCAGCCTTCCAGGCGTGAGTGATGTTGGCCCAGCCAGCGCTCGAAGAGCGGCCATACCTCGGTAATCGGCGCAGCAGCGTCGATGTTGGCCTGGGTGATGTGAGTGAGCTGGCGGCAGAAAGGCGTCAGCAATGGGCGACGCAGCGGCCGCACAAAGCGCTGGAAGTGATCCAGCTCGCGGCCCTGGCGGTTCACCAGGCTTGCGCCGATCTCGATGACTTCCATCTCCGTCACGGGCCAGCCGCCTTCATCCGTTGTGGCTTCAAGGTCAATAATCAGCCAATGAGGCATCGTGCAGGTTCCCGTACTCGTCCTTTCCTGTTGGGGATAGAGCGTAGCGCGACTGTGTAGTTCCGCGCTGTTTTTTCATGCAACCCGCGCCTTACTCAATCTCCAGCAGAACCTGGCGATTACGCACCTGGTCACCCGCAACCACCTGCATACCTTTGATGACACCGGCGATGCCGGCGGTCAGTGGGTGCTCCATTTTCATGGCTTCCAGCACCAACAGCAGCTGGCCTTTGGTGACGGTCTCACCGACGCTCACGCGTATGTCGACAATCGCGCCGTCCATTGGCGCCTTGACGATGCCGGTACTGGCGTCCGCCTGACGGCTGGCGACTTGTTGAGTGCGGTTAATGACCTTCAAGCCGGGTAGCCAGAGCTGGGTGTCGTCGAGGTGATAGGCGATGCGACGGCGAACGCCGTTGATCACCAGGGTGGCCCAGCGGCCGTCGGTGCTCAGGTGGCTGATGTCGATGCCGTTGGCGTGCAGACGATGGTTCTCCAGCACGCTGACGGCGACATCGCGGACGTCATCGTTGATGTCCAGGCGATAGGTCCAAGGCACACTGGCATTGTTGCGCCATCCCGATAAACCCTGACGGTGGGCATTGGCGTTGGATTGATAAAACAGCGCGGCCGCCAGGGCGACCTGTTCGTTCGTCGCCGGCTGGCGGTTAATTTCATTGAAGTGCTCGGCGATAAAACCGGTGCTGAAATCGCCTGCGATAAAGTCGGGTTGCCTGAGCAGGTCCACCAGCAGTTGCTGATTGGTCGTCAGCCCCAGCAGCACAGTGTCCTCCACCGCCCGCAGCAGTTTGCGTCGGGCTTCTTCGCGAGTGGCCCCATGGGCGATGATTTTGCCCAGCATCGCGTCATAAAACGGGCTGATGCGTTGGCCTTCCAGTACGCCATGGTCAATCCGCACACCGGCGGCGGGTTCCCAACGCAGCACATTGCCGGTTTGCGGCAGAAAGCCCTGGGCGGGGTCCTCGGCGTACAGGCGTACTTCCATCGCATGGCCGGTCAGGGTCACCTCAGCCTGTTTCAAGGGCAGCGGTTCACCGGCGGCGACTTTCAGTTGCCAGTCCACCAGGTCCAGGCCAGTGATCCATTCGGTGACCGGGTGCTCCACTTGCAGGCGGGTGTTCATTTCCAGGAAATAGAAGCGGCCGTTGCGGTCGAGCAGGAACTCCACGGTGCCGGCACCCACGTAATTGACGGCGCGCCCGGCCTTCAGCGCCGCTTCACCCATGGCCTGGCGCAGCTGGGGTGTCATCACGGGGCAGGGCGCTTCTTCGATGACTTTCTGATGGCGGCGCTGAATCGAGCAGTCGCGTTCGCCCAAGTAGATGAGGTTGCCATGGCTGTCGCCGAACAGTTGGATTTCAACGTGGCGCGGTTCGATCAGGGCGTGTTCGAGGATCAGTTCGTCGCTGCCGAAGGCGTTCAGGGATTCAGAGCGTGCGGTGCGCAGTTGGTCGAGCAGTTGGGTGCTGTCGTGCACCAGGCGCATGCCGCGCCCGCCACCGCCGGCGCTGGCTTTGATCATCAGCGGGTAGCCGATGCGGTTGGCTTCCTGCTGCAAGGTGGCGTCGTCTTGTCGGTGGCCCTGGTAGCCGGCGATGCAGGGGACGCCGGCGTCGAGCATGGCGAGTTTGGACAGACGTTTGCTGCCCATCAGTTCGATGGCCTCAACGCTTGGGCCAATAAAGGTCAGCCCCGCGTCAATGCAGGCGTTGGCGAATTGGGCGTTTTCGGAGAGGAAGCCGTAGCCGGGATGCACGGCGTCGGCGCCGGTTTTGCGGGCAGCCTCAAGGATGGCCGGGATGTTCAGGTAAGACTGATTGACCGGAGCGGGGCCGATATTAACGGCTTCATCAGCCATTTGAACGTGCAGGGCCTGGGTGTCGGCATCACTGTAGACGGCGACTGTGCGGTAACCCAGGGCATGGGCGGTGCGCTGGATACGGCAGGCGATTTCACCGCGGTTGGCGATCAGGATTTTGCTGAATACGGGCATTGGATTATCCCTTGGCGTATGGGGTATGTGCTCGGGCCTCATCGCGGGCAAGCCCGCTCCCACAGGGGGAATGCGTTGCAAAATGTGGGGGCTGGCTTGCCTGCGAAGGCGTCATTTGCACCACCCCGGTTTACGCTTCTGCACAAAAGCCTGGGTCCCCTCTATTCCTTCTACACCCGTCACCGCCTCGGCAAACCACTCGGCAGCCTGATCCAGTAGCGGCCCCAGTGGTTGCTCTGCGCTGGCGAGCAGCAGGGCTTTGGTCCGGCCATTCGCCCCCGGCGCGCACCGCAGCACTTGCCCCAACACATCGTCCAAGCGTTCTGCCAAGGCCTGAGGGTCGTTCTCCACAAAATGCACCACCCCCAACCGATGGGCTTCAACCCCGTCAAACCGCGCCGCCGTCAGCGCCAGCCGTCGCGCCTGGGTCAGGCCGATACGCTTGACCACAAAGGGCGCGATCTGCGCCGGCAACAAGCCCAGGCTGGTTTCCGGCAAGCCGAACTGCGCCTGATGGTCGGCAAGCGCAATATCACTCACACAGGCCAGCCCAAACCCACCGCCGAGCACCGCACCTTGCAGTACCACGATCACCACTTGTGGCACCGCTTCCACCTCCTGCAGCAAGGTGCCGAACGCGCGGTTCAGCGCCTGCAACTGCGTCTTGCCGCCTGCGGTGACCATGTCCTTCACATCCGCCCCTGCACAGAAGTGCCCACCCGCACCGCTGATCACCAGCGCACGCACCTGGCTGTCCAATTGCGCCAGTACCGCACGCAGCTCATTAACCATTTCCAGGCTCATGGCATTGCGATTGGCGGGGCGGTTGAGGGTGATGTGCAGCACGCCGTTATGCGGTTCGAGCAGCAGGGTGTTCATGATTTTTTCCCGGGCAGGGTGCCCATCAGTTTGCAGATGATGCCCAGCATGATTTCGTCGGCGCCGCCGCCAATCGACACCAGGCGCACGTCGCGATAGGCGCGGGCTACCGGGTTGTCCCACATAAAGCCCATGCCGCCCCAGTATTGCAGGCAGCTGTCGCTGACTTCGCGGCCCAGGCGCCCGGCCTTGAGCTTGGCCATCGACGCCAGGCGGGTCACGTCCTGGCCTTTGATGTATTGCTCGGTGGCCTGGTAGACGAGCGCGCGCAGGCATTCGATTTCGGTGGCCAATTCGGCCAGGCGAAAATGAATGACCTGGTTATCGATCAGTGCCTTGCCGAAGGTCTGGCGTTCCTTGCAGTAGTCGATGGTGCTGTCGATGCAGTATTCCAGGCCCTTGATCATGTTGGCCGCGCCAAACAGGCGTTCTTCCTGGAACTGCAGCATTTGCATCATGAACCCCGCGCCTTCGTGGCCGATGCGGTTGCGCTGGGGTACGCGCACGCCATCGAAGAACACTTGGGCGGTTTCGGAGCTGTGCATGCCGAGCTTTTCCAGGGGCGGGCTGACGCTGATACCCGGCGTGTTCATGGGCACCATGATCAGCGACTTGTTGATGTGCGGCTTGTCGTCGGAGGTGTTAGCCAGCAGGCAGATAAAGTCGGCGCTGGGCGAGTTGGTGATCCACATTTTGCTGCCGTTGATCACGTAGTCGTCGCCGTCTTTGCGCGCATGGGTTTTCAGCCCGGCCACGTCGGAGCCGGCGCCGGTTTCCGAGACGCCGATGCAGCCCACTTGCTCGCCGCTGATGGCCGGGCGCAGGAATTCGTCGCGCAATTCATCGGAGCCGAAGCGGGCGAGGGCGGGGGTGCACATGTCGGTCTGCACGCCGATGGACATGGGGATGCCGCCGCAACGAATGGTGCCGAATTCTTCGGCAGCAACGATGGAGTAGCTGTAGTCCAGGCCCATGCCACCGAATTTTTCCGGCTTGGAAATACCCAGCAAGCCGAGGTCGCCAGCCTTGCGGAAGATCTCGTGGATGGGGAAACGTCCGGCTTTTTCCCATTCATCCACATGCGGGTTGATCTCGCGGTCGACGAAGGCGCGGACGGTGCGGCGCAGTTCCTGATGTTCCTGGGTAAAGATCATTGTTCTTGTTCTCCTGTTAGAAACGCGCCACACCGAAGCTGTTGGGCTGCAACTGCCGCACCTCGGCCTCATGGCAGATGTCCAGCACAAACCCCAGCAGGGTGCGGGTATCCCGTGGGTCAATCAGCCCGTCGTCCCACAGGTTGGCGCTGCCATAGAGTGCAGTGGACTGGCTGTCGAGCTTCTGCGCGGTGACCTGTTCCAGCATATCCAGCACCTTGGGGTCGGGCACCAAACCGTCTTTGAGTTGCTTGGCCTCGGTGACGATGCGCAGCACTTTGCCTGCCTGCGCGCCGCCCATCACCGCCGTGCGGCTGTTGGGCCAGGCGAAGATAAACCTTGGGTCCAGGCCTCGGCCGCACATCGCGTAGTTGCCGGCGCCGTAGGAGCCGCCAACCACCACGGTCAGTTTAGGCACACGGGCATTCGCCACGGCCTGGATCATTTTCGCGCCGTGCTTGATCACGCCTTGTTGCTCCGACTCCGTGCCCACCATGAAACCCGTGGTGTTGTGCAGGAATAGCAGCGGCGTGCGGCTCTGGTCGCACAGCTGGATAAATTGTGCGGCCTTGCTTGCACCCTTGGGCGTGATGGGGCCGTTATTGCCGATCACGCCGACAGCGCGGCCCTGGATGTGTAAATGGCCGCAGACCGTGTGGGCATCGAACTCGCCCTTGAATTCGAGGAAGTTGGAACCGTCCGCCAGGCGCGCGAGGATTTCGCGCACGTCATAGGGTTTTTTCGGGTCGTCAGGGACCAGCCCCAAGAGCTCTTCGATGGGGTGCAGCGGTTCGGTATAAGGCCGTTTTGGCGCAAGCGCCAGGCGATCATCCCACGGCAACAGGCTGACGATTTCGCGCACGATGCGCACGCCATCGGCATCGTTTTCCGCCAGGTATTCGGCGGTGCCGGCGGTTTGCGCGTGCATCTCGGCGCCACCCAGTTCCTCGTCCGTCGCCACTTCGCCGGTCGCCGCTTTGAGCAGCGGCGGCCCGGCAAGGAACAGTTTGGCCTTGCCGCGCACCACCACCACGTAATCCGACAGCCCCGGCTGATACGCGCCGCCCGCCGTGGCCGAGCCGTGCACCACGGTGATCTGCGGCAACCCCATGGCCGACATGCGCGCCTGGTTGGCGAAGCTGCGTGCGCCTTCGACGAAAATCTCGGCCGCATAGTTGAGGTTGGCACCGCCGCTTTCGGCGAGGGTCACCACTGGCAGTTTGTTTTCCATGGCGATCTGTTGCAGGCGCAGGGACTTTTTCAGGCCGGAGGGGGAAATGGTGCCGCCCTTGATCGCGCTGTTATTGGCCACCACCAGCATGCGCACGCCGCTGACGTAGCCGATGCCGGCGATCAAGCCGCCGCCGGCCGCGCTGCCGTCTTTGTCGTCGTGGAGTTTGTAACCGGCCAGGCTGGCCAATTCCAGGAACGGCGCGCCGGGGTCCAGCAGCAGGTTGAGCCGTTCGCGGGGCAGCAGTTGGCCGCGTTTGTCGAACTTGGGCTTGGCTTCCTGCGCCTTGCTCAGCAGGTTGTGTTCCAGTTGGCGCAATTGCGCGATGGCCGCCAACATGGCTTCGCGGTTTTGCGCGAACTGTGGGCTGTGGCTGTCGATCTGCGTTTCAATGAGCGGCATAGGTTATTGCTCCGCCTTGAGCACATCCGGCAGGTAGGCGCGGTGGAAACCATTGAAGGGTTCGCTCGGTGGTTGCGCCTTGGGCAGCGGCCAGGCCCGGCTGCCCAGGCTGGCGGCGCCATCGATGCGCAGGGTGCTGCCGCTGATGAACGCCGCGGCGGGGCTGATCAGAAACACAATGGCCGCGCTGACTTCCGATTCGGTGCCGATACGCTTGAGCGGCACGTGTTCGCGCAGGGTCGGGATCACCGCCTTGAACGCGCCGTCGTAGGTGTCCATGCCGCTGGAGGCAATCCACCCTGGCGCCACGGCGTTGACCCGCACGCCGGCATAGCCCCATTCAAAGGCGGCGGTCTTGGTGAAGTTGTCCATGCCCGACCGCGCCGCGCCGGAGTGACCCATACCGGGCATGCCGCCCCACATGTCGGCGAGCATGTTGACGATCGATCCACCGTGCTTGCTCATGGACTGGTTGAACACTTCCCGCGCCATCAGGAAACCGCCGACGAGGTTGGTGCGCAGTACGGTTTCAAAGCCCTTTTGGTTGATCGAGGCCAGTGGCGACGGGTATTGACCGCCGGCGTTATTCACCAGTCCATGGATCGGGCCATGGTCATCAATGAGCTGCGTCACCAGCGCTTTCACCGCGTCTTCCTCGCGAATATCGCAAGCCTGCCAATGGGCGGTGCCGCCGTCTTCGGCAATTTCGGCGGCCACCTTCGAAAGCTTTTCCGGCTTGCGTCCCACCAGGATGACCCGGGCGCCAAGGGCGGCGAGTTCATGGGCGGTGCAGCGGCCGATGCCGCTGCCGCCACCGGTAACAATCACGGTTTGCCCCTGGAACAGGTCGGCTTTGAAGATCGAATCGAAGGCCACGGCGACAGTCCTTTAGGTGAGTTGATCGGCGATGTGTTGCGGCACGGCAATGGGGATTTCCAGCAGTTGCTGGGCGAAGGCTTTGCCTTGGGGGTCGATGCGCAGGCTGGCGATGCCGCCGCCGCCCAAGGCGTTTTCCAGCAGGAAATTCAGGCTGTGGCTGCCGGGCAAGTACCAGCGTTCGACGCGGCCGTGCAGCGGGTCGAGCACGTGGTTCATCCAGTCGACGATCACTTCCGGGGTCAACGCTTCGGCGATCCACGGCAGGTAGTCGGGGTGGCGGGCGATGACGCCGATATTGCTGTGGTTGCCCTTGTCGCCGGAGCGTGCCACGGCGAGTTTCACCAGCGGCACGCTGGCATCCGCACGGCCTTGGGGTTTGGGTGGCTCGACGGCAGCGGTCGGTGTAAGCAGGTGGGCAGTCACGGGCAGCTCAATGGCATGGCGCTGGCCCTGGAACCCAATCACCGGCTCACAGGATGATTTATCGATAAGGAATGAAAACAGCCGAATCAGCGGGTACACCGTTGGTCGCCCACCGACGATCCCGGTCAACCCCGGCGCCATGCCGGTGGCTGCCTGGGCAATCTCGCGGGCGAACAGCACCAGCGCCTGTTTGCTCGGGTGCCGCACCGCCAGTTTCACCACCACTTCGCGGCAGTCGTGACGCTGGGCATGGGTGCCGTAGGTGGCTTCGCTGCCGAGCAATTCGATGTTGACTTCGGTGTAGGGCGCCCAGCCACGTTGGCTGAACAGTGCCGACGTTTTATTGATGATCGCCTGGCTGACCCGCTCGGCCTTGGCCACTGCGTCGATCCCGGCGATCAGGCAACTGGCGGTGCAGCGGAACCCGTCGGGGTAGGTGGCGCTGACCTTGTATTGGTCGGTAGGTGGCAAGCCCTTGGCGCCGTGCAGGCGTACTTGGTGTTTGCCTTGCTGTTGCAGTTTCACCTGGCTGAAATCGCAGATCACATCAGGCAGCAGGTAGGCGCGCGGGTCGCCTATTTCATACAACAGCTGTTCGGCCACGCTGAGTTCGCTGATCAGCCCGCCGCTGCCGTCGACTTTATTGACGGTGAATTGGCCATCGGCACTGACCTCAATGATCGGAAAACCGATCTGCTCGTAGTCCGGCACGTCGCGCCAATCGGTGAAGTTGCCGCCGGTGCACTGCGCGCCGCATTCGATGATATGCCCCGCCAGTGCAGCCTGTGCCAGGCGGTCATAGTCCTGCCATGACCAGTTGAATTCATGCACCAGCGCAGCGCTGACCACGGCGCTGTCGACCACGCGGCCGGTGATGACGATATCGGCGCCCAGCTCCAGGGCTTTGGCAATGCCTGGCGCACCGAGGTAGGCGTTGGCGGAAACGCACATCGGCGGCAGCGGCGCGCCGTTGAACATATCGGTAATGCCCGGCAGTTGTTTCAGTCTGGGTTGCAAATCGTCGCCCAGCAGGACGGCGATTTTCAGCGCAATGTTGGCCTTGTCACAGGCTGCTTGCAGTGCGGCGGCGCAAGCCTGGGGGTTTATGCCGCCGGCATTGCTGATCACGCGGATGCCCTGGCGCTGGAGATCGCCCAGCAGCGGCGTGAGCACCTCGACGAAATCGGTGGCGTAGCCGGCCTGGGGATCTTTCATTCGTGCGCCGGCAAGGATCGACATCGTGACTTCCGCCAAGTAGTCGAAGACCAGGTAATCCAGTGTGCCGCCGTGCACCAACTGGGCGGCGGCGGTGCAGGTATCGCCCCAGAAGGCGCTGGCACAGCCGATACGAACCGTCTTGCTCATGAGAAATCCTTCCTCGAATGGCTGGTGTCGAGACTACCAAGCAAGCGCTTGGTTTGTAAACTCCGCTCACAAGTTTTGCCCAAGCGCTTGCTTGGGTGGCGGCCACGGCCTAAATTGCCGCCCAAGACGTCAGTAGAAATGAAGGAGAGCAGCATGGATGAGCAAAAAGCCCTGCGGGTGATGCGCACCATGGTCGACGGCGGTCATTTGACCGACCCTGACAGTGCACGGGGCAAGTTGCTGCAAACCGCGGCTCACCTGTTTCGCAACAAGGGCTTTGAGCGCACCACGGTGCGTGACCTGGCCAGTGCGGTGGGCATCCAGTCCGGCAGCATCTTTCATCATTTCAAGAGCAAGGACGAGATCCTGCGGGCGGTAATGGAGGAAACCATCCACTACAACACCGCGATGATGCGCGCCTCGCTTGAGGAAGCGAGCACGGTGCGTGAACGTGTTTTGGCGCTGATTCGCTGCGAATTGCAGTCAATCATGGGCGGCAGCGGCGAAGCCATGGCGGTGCTGGTCTACGAATGGCGTTCGCTGTCGGCCGACGGCCAGGCCCAGGTGCTGGCGCTACGTGATGTGTACGAAGATATATGGCTGCAGGTGCTGGGCGAGGCCAAGGCCGCCGGTTACATCAAGGGCGATGTGTTTATCGCCCGGCGCTTTCTGACCGGCGCCTTGTCCTGGACCACCACGTGGTTCCGCGCCGAAGGCAGCCTCACACTCGAGCAACTGGCCGAAGAAGCGCTGTTGATGGTTCTGAAGGCCGATTGAGGCGCAAGCTATTAATTTTTCGGTGGAAAGTTGTCTCACCTGACAAAAACGCCTAGCTTATTGCCATCAACGTGTTGAACGGTGCGTGCCTCAATGTTTTCGCCATGGCGGCTGGCTGCAGGACTAACTCTATGGGCATTGGGCACCGCGTGGTGGGTGCCGGCTTCGGCTGGGCAATTGGTGAGGATTGGCGCCGCGCATTTTCCGCCCTACACGGTGCGGCCTGAGCAGGGTGCCGACACCGGTCTGCTGCCGCAACTGGTGGAAGCCCTGAACGCCTCGCAAACCGACTACCAGTTTGTGCTGGTGCCTACGTCCATCCCACGGCGCTTTCGAGATTTCGAACAAGGCCGGGTCGACATGGCGATCTTTGAAAACCCCAGTTGGGGCTGGCAGGACATTCCCCATACCAGCGTCGACATGGGCCTGGAAGATGCGGAAATCTTTGTCGCCGAGCGTCAGCCCGGTCGCGACCAAAGCTATTTCGCCGACCTCGCCGGCAAGCGGCTGGCGGTGTTCAGCGGTTATCACTACGCCTTCGCCAACTTCAACCCCGACCCCAAGTACATGGCCGAACACTTCAACGCCACGTTGACCTATTCCCATGACAGCAACCTGTTGATGGTTGCGCGCGGGCGGGCCGATATTGCGCTGGTCACACGCTCGTATTTGAGTGATTTCATGGTGCGCAATGCCGACATGGCCGGGCAGTTCCTGGTCTCGGAGCGCATCGACCAGGTGTATCACCACTATGCGTTAGTGCGGCCGAAGGCGCCGATTACCGGCGCGGCGTTTGCCGGGTTGCTCAAGCGGCTGCGTGACAGTGGGGAGATGTTGAAGATCTTTGAGCCGTATCGTATCGATGTAACCGCGGTGCGCTGAAGTCAGCACAGAGATCAAACGGTGGAATGGCACCGTTTTCAAATCCGCCGTGCAAACGTATCGCTGTGGCTGCCCGACACCTTGCGGCAATGCACCAGCGCATCACGAATCATGAAGTTCACCAAGGTTGGCGATACGCCCAGTTCCTTGGCGATATCCTTTTGCGGCACGCCGTGCAGCCGGTACATCTCGAACGCGTAGCGGGTGCGCTGTGGCAGCTCCGTCAGGGCGCAGGCGATGTTTTCCAGTGTATTGAAGTTGATGTGGGAGGTTTCCGGTGAAGCGCCGTGAATCACCACATTCAAGCCTTCCTCTTCCGTCCCCGAGTATTTGAGCTCCAGGGCCTGCTTACGGTAGTGGTCAATTGCCAAGTTACGCACGATCTGGAACAGATAGCTCAATTGCGCCTTGAACGATGAGGTGATCGTCGGCGCCGATTGCAGGCGGAAGTAGGCGTCTTGCACAACGTCTTCGGCACGCGAGCGGCAGCCGGTAATACGTGCAGCGATCTTCACCAGAATCAGTCGATTGTCGACAAACGCCTGCAGAAGGGGTGAGTCGCACCTGCCTGTGGATACTTGTTCCGTCATGGAAATCACCTTGTCGCAAAAGAGGTAGGGGAGGGCGTCCGTGCTGGGGCCTCCTGCACATCGTGCAACAAATTATTCTTAATGATAATGATTGTCAAATGAGAAGACGAACTAATCTTGCGTGGTTCTTGAAGGTGTGAACCCTGTCTCGCTCCTCCCCACCGACTAATTATTTGCCCGCTCCGTCCGTTCTCATGGGTGACAGGTCCGTTAACAAACGGCCAGGGATCAGCGCCCGCAGGAGGACGACATGGGTTTCTATCGTGCATACAGCGTGTTCAAGTCTGGAGCCCTCATTCGATGAGTGTCTCGACTCGACTGCGCCTGTTTTGCCTGCCTTATTCGGGGGCCAGTGCCATGGTGTATGCGCGTTGGCGCCGGGCGTTGCCTGATTGGTTGCAGGTGTGCCCGCTGGAGTTGCCAGGGCGCGGCATGCGCATGGATGAGCCGTTGCAGCGCTACATCAAAGCCCTGGCTGCGCAGCTGGCCGATGAAATCAGTCGTGACCTGAATGCCCCGTATGCCTTGTTCGGCCACAGCCTTGGCGGCCTGTTGGCGTTCGAGCTGGCCCACGCCCTGCGTGAACGTGGCGTGCCCGCACCGCTCGCGTTGTTTGCCTCCGGCACCGCCGGCCCGGCACGCCGTGATGTCAGCGAGTACGCCATCGAAAAGTCGGATGAGCAACTGATTGCCCGCCTGCGCGAATTGCAGGGCACCGCCGAAGAAGCCCTGGCCAACCCCGAGCTGATGCAATTGATGCTGCCGATCCTGCGCGCCGACTTCCTCCTGTGCGGCAGCTTCACCTACGGCCAGCGCGCGCCGCTGGGCATGCCGATCCACGTGTTCGGCGGCAAGCAAGACAGCGTGCGCGTCGACCAGTTGCTCGACTGGCAGGCAGACGCCGCCAGCGGCTTTTCCCTCGACATGTTCGACGGCCACCACTTCTTTCTCGTGCAGCACGAAAGCGCCGTGCTGCGCTGCCTGCGGCGCTACGCCGAGGAGCACCTGGCCCGCTGGCGCAATGGCGCGGCGCGGCCGCGGGCTGCCAGCTGAAAGCACCCTATTTCCCGATTTCCCGTAAGCCGATTTCAGGCAGGAACCCCATGATGGACGCCTTCGAACTTCCCCGCACATTGGTCCAGTCCCTTCAACGCCGCGCCGCGCAGACCCCGGACCAGGTGGCCCTGCGCTTTCTTGCCGA
The DNA here is from genome assembly GCF_001647715.1 of Pseudomonas antarctica. Lineage (NCBI taxonomy): Bacteria > Pseudomonadati > Pseudomonadota > Gammaproteobacteria > Pseudomonadales > Pseudomonadaceae > Pseudomonas > Pseudomonas antarctica. The sequence goes on along the minus strand of NZ_CP015600.1, from coordinate 4,497,141 downwards.
GTCGGCCGAGCACAACGTGGTGCTCAGCTACCGCGACCTGGACCAACGCGCCCGCACCATCGCCGCCGCCTTGCAGGCCAACGCGGCGTTGGGTGATCGCGCGGTGCTGTTGTTCCCCAGCGGCCCGGACTACGTGGCGGCGTTTTTTGGTTGCCTGTACGCCGGCGTGATTGCGGTGCCGGCCTATCCGCCGGAGTCCACGCGTCGCCATCACCAGGAGCGCTTGCTGTCGATCATTGCCGATGTTGAGCCACGCCTGCTGCTGACCATCGCCAGCCTGGGCGATGGCCTGGCGCAGATCGAGAACGCGCCGCCGGTGCTGAGCGTCGATACCCTGGACACCCTGATTGCCGATCGCTGGATCGAACCCGAGCTGCACGCCGACCACATCGCCTTCCTGCAATACACGTCGGGCTCCACCGCGCTGCCCAAGGGCGTACAAGTCAGCCACGGCAACCTGGTGGCCAACGAAGTGCTGATCCGTCGCGGTTTCGGCATCGACCTCAACCCGGATGACGTGATCGTCAGCTGGCTGCCGCTGTACCACGACATGGGCCTGATCGGCGGCTTGTTGCAACCCATTTTCAGCGGCGTGCCGTGTGTGTTGATGTCGCCGGCGTACTTCCTCGGTCGGCCGTTGCGCTGGCTGGAGGCAATCAGCGAATACGGCGGCACCATCAGCGGCGGTCCGGATTTCGCCTATCGCCTGTGCAGTGAGCGGGTCAGCGAATCTGCCCTGCAACGCTTGGACTTGAGCGCATGGCGCGTAGCGTATTCGGGTTCCGAGCCGATCCGCCTCGACACCCTGGAACGCTTCGCCGAGAAGTTCGCGGCCTGCGGTTTCACCCCGAACAACTTCTTCGCCTCCTACGGGCTGGCCGAGGCGACCCTGTTTGTCGCTGGCGGCTCCCGTGGCCGTGGCATCCCGGCCTTGCGCCTGGACGAACAGGCCCTCGCCGCCAACCGCGCCGAGCCTGGGCAGGGCAGTGCAATCATGAGCTGCGGCACCAGCCAGCCGGAACACGCAGTGCTGATCGCCGATCCCCATACGCTGAGTGAACTGGCCGATAACACGGTCGGCGAGCTGTGGGCCACCGGCCCGAGCATCGCCCATGGCTACTGGCGCAACCCCGAAGCCACCGCCAAGACATTCGTGCAACACGCTGGCCGCACCTGGCTGCGCACCGGTGACCTGGGTTTTATTCGCGACGGTGAGGTGTACATCACCGGCCGCCTGAAAGACCTGCTGATCGTGCGCGGGCACAACCTGTACCCCCAGGACATCGAACAGACCATCGAGCGCGAAGTGGAAGTGGTGCGCAAGGGCCGCGTCGCCGCGTTTGCGGTAAATGACCAGGGCCTGGAAGGCATCGGCATTGCTGCAGAAATCAGCCGCAGCGTGCAGAAAATCCTGCCGCCCGAAGCACTGATCAAGGCGATCCGCCAAGCGGTGGCCGAGGCTTATCAACAAGCCCCGAGCGTGGTGGTGTTGCTCAACCCTGGCGCCTTGCCGAAGACGTCCAGCGGCAAGGTGCAGCGTTCGGCGTGTGCCATTCGTCACGCCGATGGCAGCCTCGACAGCTACGCGCAGTTTCCGGGCCTGCACATGCAGGCGAGTGACGCGGCGTTGGAATCCGCACTGCAAAACCGGATCGCGGCGATCTGGTGCGAGCAGTTGCACGTCGCAACTGTCACGGGCGATGATCATTTCTTCCTGCTCGGCGGCAACTCCATCACCGCCACCCAAGTAGTTGCGCGCCTGCGCGAAACCCTGGGGCTGGAGCTGAACCTGCGCATGCTGTTCGAAGCGCCGACCCTGGCGACCTTTGCCGCGAATGTCGCGCAATTGCAGCAAGACGGCGGCGTCGCCCAAGGTGCGATCAATACCCTGTCACGCCGCGAAGCCCTGCCGCAATCGCTGGCGCAAAACCGCCTGTGGATCACCTGGCAACTCGACCCGCAGAGCAGCGCCTACACCATTCCCGGCGCCCTGCGTTTACGCGGAGCGTTGGACGAAGACGCCGTGCGCGCCAGCTTCGAGCAATTGATTCAGCGCCACGAAGCGTTGCGTACACGCTTCTATGAACACGATGGCCAAGCCTTCCAGCGTGTGGATGCAAATGTAGCGTTCGACCTGCACGTCATTGACCTCGGCGACGTGCCCGCCGCCGAACGTGAAGCCCGTGCGCAACAGCTCCGCGAAGACGCCGCGTGCACCTCGTTCGACCTGGAAAAGGGCCCGCTGCTGCGGGTGACCCTCGTGCGCCTGGACGATGAGGACCACCAACTGCTGGTGACGCTGCACCACATCATCGCCGACGGTTGGTCGCTGAATATCCTGATCGACGAATTCTCGCGGCGGTACGCCGCCGCGATTCAAGGCCAAACCCTGGCGTTGCCGCCACTGGCCCTGCACTACGCTGACTACGGCAGTTGGCAGCGCCAATGGCTGGCCGAGGGTGAAGGCCAGCGCCAACTGGCGTATTGGCAAGCGCAACTGGGCGAGGAGCATCCGACCCTGAACCTGGCCACCGATCATCCACGGTCGGCGCAGCAGCGTCATAGCGCCTCGCGCCACAGCGTGCGCCTGGAGGCAAGCCTCAGCGCAGCGATTCGCCAGACCGCCCACGCCAATGAATCCACCCCGTTCATGCTGTTGCTGGCGTCGTTCCAAAGCCTGCTTTATCGCTACAGCGGTCAGCGCGACATCCGCATCGGTGTGCCGAGTGCCAACCGCCCGCGCCAGGAAACTCAGGGCCTGATCGGCTTTTTCATCAACACCTTGGTACTGCGCGCCGAGCTGGACGGGCGCCTGCCGTTCAACCAACTGTTGGCGGCAACACGCCAGGCCGCTTTGGGGGCTCAGGCCCATCAGGACCTGCCGTTCGAACAGCTCCTGGAAGCCTTCCCGCAAGCCCGTGAGCAAGGCCTGTTCCAGGTCATGTTCAACCACCAGCAGCGCGACCTGAGTGCCTTGCGCCGCCTGCCGGGCATGCTCGCCGATGAATTGCCGTGGCACAGCCGCGAAGCCAAGTTCGACCTGCAACTGCACAGTGAAGAAGACCGTAATGGGCGGTTGAGCCTGTCATTCGACTACGCCGACGAGCTGTTCGAGCCCCACACGATCCAACGCCTCGCCGAGCACTTCATCAACCTGCTGCAAGCCGTGTGCGAACAACCCGAGCAGGCCATCGGCGACCTGATGCTGATGCAAAAAGACCAAGCGCTTCAGTGGAGTGAAGCCCCGTGCACCCCGGCACAACGCTGGTTACCCGAGTTGCTCGACCGCCAGGCCTCGGATAACACCGCGTTGGTTTGGCAGGGCGCCAGCCTGTCCTTCGCCCAACTGCACACCCAGGCTAACCGCCTGGCCCACTACCTGCGTGACAAAGGCGTCGGCCCGGATGTGTGCGTGGCCATCGCCGCCGAGCGTTCACCGCAACTGCTGATCGGCCTGCTTGCAATCATCAAGGCCGGTGGCGCCTATGTACCACTGGACCCGGATTACCCCGCCGACCGCCTGGCCTACATGCTCCAGGACAGTGGCGTGCACCTGCTGCTGACCCAAACCTCACTGCTGGCGCTACTGCCGGCGACCGAGGGCGTGGGGGTGATCGCCATGGACAGCCTGCACCTCGACAGCTGGCCCACCCAGGCACCGGGCCTGCACCTCAATGGCGACAACCTCGCCTACGTGATTTATACCTCCGGTTCCACCGGCCAGCCCAAAGGTGTGGGCAATACCCATGCAGCCCTGGCTGAACGCTTGCAGTGGATGCAGGCCACCTATCAACTGAACGACACCGATGTGCTGCTGCAAAAGGCGCCGATCAGTTTCGACGTGTCGGTGTGGGAATGCTTCTGGCCGCTGATTGCCGGTTGCCGTCTGGTGCTGGCGGGGCCAGGCGAGCATCGCGATCCGCACCGCATCGCGCAGTTGGTGCAAGAGCATGGCGTGACCACGCTGCACTTCGTGCCGCCGCTGTTGCAGCTGTTTATCGATGAACCATTGGTGGCCGAGTGCACCAGTCTGCGTCGGGTGTTCTCCGGCGGCGAAGCCTTGCCCGCCGAGTTGCGTAATCGCGTCTTGGCGACGTTGCCGGCGGTGCAACTGCACAACCGCTATGGCCCGACTGAAACCGCGATCAACGTCACCCACTGGCATTGCCGCACGGAAGATGGCGAGCGTTCGCCGATTGGCCGGCCGCTGGGCAATGTGATCTGCCGCGTGCTGGACGAGCAGCTCAACCCGTTACCGGCCGGTGTGCCCGGCGAACTGTGCATCGGCGGCATCGGCCTGGCGCGCGGTTACCTTGGCCGTGCCGGGCTCACCGCAGAGCGTTTTGTTGCCGACCCATTGGGCGAGGCGGGCGCACGCCTGTATCGCACCGGTGACCGTGTGCGCTGGAGCGCCGATGGCGTGCTCGAATACCTCGGTCGCCTGGATCAGCAGGTCAAGTTGCGTGGTTTCCGTGTTGAACCGCAAGAAATCGAAGCCCGTATGTTGGCGCTGGACGGCATCGCCCAAGCGGTGGTGCTGGTGCGTGATGCACAGTTGATCGCCTATTACACCGCCCATGCCGAGTTGGGCGAGCCGGCCGTAAAAGCGGCCCTCGCGGCTGAGCTGCCGGAGTACATGGTGCCCGCGCTGTTGATGCGCCTGGATGCCATGCCTTTGAGCCCCAGCGGCAAACTCGACCGCCGCGCGTTGCCCGAGCCGGTGTGGCAGACCCGCGAACACGTTGAGCCGCAAACCCCGTTGCAGCAGCAGATTGCAGCCATATGGCGCGAAGTGCTTGGCTTGCCACGTATCGGGCTGCACGACGACTTCTTCGCCCTCGGCGGCCACTCGCTGCTGGCCACGCAAATCATCTCCCGCACCCGCCAGGCCTGCGACGTCGAGTTGCCGTTGCGCACCTTGTTCGAAGCCAGTGAGCTGGGCGCATTTGCCGAGCAAGTCGGCCTTATCCAGGCCTCGGGTCAGCGCAACCAGCAAACCGCCATCGCCAAGGTCGACCGCCGCCAGCCCGTGCCGCTGTCCTATTCCCAGCAGCGTATGTGGTTCCTCTGGCAGATGGAGCCGGATAGCCCTGCCTACAACGTCGGCGGCATGGCCCGCCTATGTGGCGTGCTCGATGTGGGGCGTTTTGAGGCGGCGTTGCAAGCGCTGATCATGCGCCACGAAACCCTGCGCACCACTTTCCCGAGCATCGACGGGGTGGCTTATCAGAAGGTCGCGCCGCAAACCGGCTTGCGCATGGACTGGCAGGATCTTTCGGCGCTGCATGACACCGAGCGCCAGCAGCGTCTGCAACATCTGGCCGATCAGGAAGCCCACACGCCATTCAACCTGGAAACCGGGCCTCTGCTGCGTGCATGCCTGGTCAAAGCCGGGGAGCAAGAGCACTACCTGGTGCTGACCCTGCACCACATCGTCACCGAAGGCTGGGCCATGGACATCTTTGCCCGTGAACTCAGCGCGTTGTACGAAGCCTTTATCGACGAGCGCGACTCACCACTGGCGCCGCTGCCGGTGCAATACCTCGACTACAGCGTGTGGCAGCGCCAGTGGCTGGAGTCGGGTGAGCGCCAGCGTCAACTCGACTACTGGACCGCACAACTGGGTCACGAGCATCCATTGCTCGAACTGCCCGGCGACCGCCCACGGCCACCGGTGCAAAGCCATCAGGGCGAGTTGTACCGCTTCGACCTGAGCGACGATCTGGCCGCTCGCGTGCGTGCCTTTAATGCCGAGCGTGGCCTGACCCTGTTCATGACCATGACCGCCACCTTGGCAGTGTTGCTCTACCGCTACAGCGGCCAGACCGACCTGCGCATCGGTGCGCCCGTGGCCAACCGCATTCGCCCGGAAAGCGAAGGGTTGATCGGTGCGTTCCTCAACACCCAAGTGCTGCGTTGCCAGCTCAATGGGCAGATGCAGGTTGGCGAGTTGTTCGAGCACGTGCGCCACACCGTGATCGAAGGCCAGTCCCATCAGGACCTGCCGTTCGACCACTTGGTGGAAGCCCTGCAACCTCCGCGCAGCGCGGCGTACAACCCACTGTTCCAGGTGATGTGCAACGTGCAGCGCTGGGAGTTCCAGCAAAGCCGCCAACTGGCCGGCATGACCGTCGAGTACCTGGCCAACGATGCGCGTGCGACCAAGTTCGACCTCAACCTGGAAGTCACCGACCTCGACCATCGCCTGGGTTGCTGCCTGACCTACAGCACCGACCTGTTCGACGAACCGCGCATTGCGCGCATGGCTGAACATTGGCGCAACCTCCTGGAGGCGTTGATCGCAAGCCCCGAACAGCGCCTCAGCGAACTGCCGTTGCTGACTGCCGTCGAGCAGCGCGTATTGCACGACAGCCTGGGCGTCGAGCCCGGCGTGCATCGCCTCGACCAGTGCCTGCATTCACTGTTCAGCCAACAGGCAGCAGCCCGTCCCGATGCCGCTGCCTTGACCTTCGCCGGGGAAACCCTCAGTTACCGCGAACTGGACACCCGCGCCAATCGCCTCGCGTGGATGCTGCGCGAGCGTGGCGTCGGCCCGCAGGTACGCGTGGGCCTGGCGCTGCCGCGCTCCCTGGAAATGGTCATCGGCCTGTTGGCGATCCTCAAGGCGGGTGGTGCCTATGTGCCGCTGGACCCGGAATACCCGCTGGACCGCCTGCACTACATGATCGAAGACAGCGGCATCGGCCTGCTGCTCAGTGATGCAGCCATGTTCGAGGCCCTCGGCGAATTGCCGGCGACCGTGGCTTGCTGGTGCCTGGAAGATGACCTGCCGGTGCTGGCCAATTACCCGGCCGACGCGCTGCCGTTTATCAGCCTGGCGCAACACCAGGCGTACCTGATCTACACCTCCGGCTCCACCGGCAAGCCCAAAGGCGTGGTGGTCTCCCACGGTGAAATCGCCATGCATTGCCAAGCCGTGATCGAGCGCTTCGGCATGCGCCCGGACGACTGCGAGCTGCACTTCTATTCGATCAATTTCGACGCCGCCACCGAACGTTTGCTGGTGCCGTTGCTCAGCGGTGCGCAGGTGGTGTTGCGCGCCCAGGGCCAGTGGGATGCCGAAGAAATTTGCGCGCTGATCCGCACCCATCGCATTAATGTGCTTGGTTTTACCCCGAGCTACGGCAGCCAGTTGGCGCAATGGCTGGCCACCCAGCACCAGACGTTGCCGGTGCGCATGTGCATCACCGGTGGCGAAGCGCTGACCGGCGAGCACTTGCAGCGTATCCGCGCAGCCTTCCAGCCGGAGGTGTTTTTCAACGCCTATGGCCCGACCGAAACCGTGGTGATGCCGCTGGCCAGTCTGGCGCCGGAGTGCCTGGAGGAGGGCGCTGCCAGCGTGCCCATCGGCAGCATCATCGGCGCCCGCGTGGCCTGCATTCTCGACGCCGACCTGGCCCTGGTACCGCAAGGTGCGACCGGCGAGTTGTATGTCGGCGGAGCCGGTTTGGCCCAAGGCTATCACGAGCGTGCGGGCATGACGGCCGAGCGTTTTGTCGCTGACCCGTTTAGTGGGAATGGCGGCCGTCTGTACCGCACCGGCGACCTGGTGCGCCAACGCGCCGACGGCCTGGTGGAATACCTGGGCCGGATCGACCATCAAGTGAAAATTCGCGGTTTCCGCATCGAGCTGGGCGAAATCGAAACCCGTCTGCTGGAACACGCAGCCGTGCGCGAAGCGGTGGTGCTGGCGCTGGATTCGCCCAGTGGCAAGCAGTTGGTGGCCTATTTGGTCAGCGACGCAGACCACGGCACATTGCGTGACGGGCTGAAGGCGCACCTCAAGGCGCAACTGCCGGACTACATGGTGCCCGCGCACCTGATCGTGTTGGACAGCATGCCGCTGACCGCCAACGGCAAGCTCGACCGCCGCGCCTTGCCGCAACCGGACCCCGAAGCCAACCGCCAACAGTACGTCGCGCCGCGCAACGAGCGCGAGCAAACCCTGGCGGCAATCTGGTGCGCCGTGCTGAACGTGCAGCAAGTCGGCTTGCACGATAACTTCTTTGAGCTGGGCGGCGACTCGATCCTGTCGATCCAGGTTGTCAGCCGTGCGCGACAGGCCGGGATTCATTTCAGCCCTCGCGACCTGTTCCAGCACCAGACCGTGCAAACCCTGGCGGCCGTTGCGACCCGCTCCGAGCTGGTCACGGCTGAACAAGGTGTGCTCACTGGCAGCTCCGGCCTTACGCCGATCCAGCATTGGTTCTTCGATACCGATATCCCGAATCGTCAGCACTGGAACCAGGCGTTGGTGCTTAAACCGCTGCAATTGCTGGAGCCTCATCGCCTGGAGCAAGCGTTGCTGGCGGTGCTGGAACATCACGATGCCCTGCGCCTGAGCTTTACCCCACGCGACGCTCAATGGCATGCCGAGCATCTGGCCGTCCCGCAAGGCGGCGTGCTGATGCAGGCGCAAGTGCGTGATATGCAGCAATGCACCGCGCTGTTCACCGACACCCAACGCAGCCTTGACCTCGAGCACGGCCCGCTGCTGCGCGCTTTGCTGGTGGACGGCCCGCAAGGTCAGCAACGCCTGCTGATCGCGGTCCATCACCTGGTGGTGGACGGCGTGTCGTGGCGCGTGTTGCTTGAGGACCTGCAAACGGTTTACCGCCAGCTGAGCACCGGCCAATCCGTCAGCCTGCCCGCCAAGACCAGCGCGTTGCGCGATTGGGCCGCGCGCTTGCAGGCCTATGCGAGCAGCGAATCTTTGCGCGAAGAGCTGAGCGCATGGCAAGACCAGTTGGCCGGGCCGAACGTGGCCTTGCCGATGGATCGGCCACAGGGTTCGCTGCGTCATCGCGATGCCGACGCCGTCAGCGTGCGCCTGGATGCCGAACACACCCGTCAGTTGTTGCAACAGGCGCCGAGCGCCTACCGCACCCAGGTCAATGACCTGTTGCTGACGGCCCTGGCTCGCGTGCTGTGCCGCTGGAGCGGCCACGATTCGGCCTTGATCCAGCTGGAAGGCCATGGCCGCGAACCCCTGTTCGATGACATCGACCTGACCCGCAGCGTTGGCTGGTTCACCAGCGCTTATCCACTGCGCCTGACGCCGCAAGGCGGGCCGGGAGACTCGATCAAGGCCATCAAGGAGCAACTGCGCGGCGTGCCGCACAAAGGTTTGGGTTATGGCGTGCTGCGCTACCTGGCGGATGACCTGTGCAAGCAGACCCTGGCCGCACTGCCAAGCGCCGACATCACCTTCAACTACCTCGGCCAGTTTGATCAGGGCTTCGGCGCCGATGCGCTGTTCCACCCGCTGGATGAATCGGCGGGCCTGGCCCATGACCCGGAGGCCACGTTACCCAATGCGTTGAGCGTCGACAGCCAAGTCTATGGCGGTGAACTGGTACTGCGCTGGACCTTCAGCCGTGAACGCCACGATCAGCAGACCATCCGCGCATTGGCCGATGCCTACCTCTGCGAATTGCACAGCCTGATCGCACACTGCCTCAACGACGAGGCCGGTGGCCTCACGCCATCCGACTTCCCGCTGGCGCAGTTGAACCAATCCCAACTCGACGCCTTACCGGTTCCGGCCAGCGCCATCGAAGACGTGTACCCGCTGACCCCGATGCAGGAAGGCTTGCTGCTGCACACCCTGCTGGAGCCGGGCACCGGCCTCTATTACATGCAGGACCGCTACCGCATCAACAGCGCGCTGGACCCCGAGCGTTTTGCGCAGGCCTGGCAGGCAGTGATCGCGCGGCATGAAGCCTTGCGTGCGTCGTTCTGCTGGAACGTCGGCGAAGACATGCTGCAAGTGATCCATAAACCGGGCAGTACACCGATTGAATATCTGGACTGGCGCGCTGACCCAGAAAGCGAACAGGAACCGCGTCTGCAAGCCCTGCTCAAGCAGGAGCGCGAAGCCGGTTTTGATCTGCTCAACCAGGCGCCGTTCCACCTGCGCCTGATCCGCGTCGGCGAAGCGCGCTACTGGTTCATGATGAGCAACCACCACATCCTGATCGATGCCTGGTGTCGTTCGCTGCTGATGAATGACTTCTTCGAGATCTACATGGCCCTCGGCGAAGGCCGCGATGCGCAACTGGCCACGCCGCCGCGCTACCGCGACTACATCGCCTGGCTGCAACGCCAGAACCTTGCCGAAGCGCGCCAGTGGTGGCAGCAGAACCTGCAAGGCTTCGAGCGCACTACGCCGATCCCCAGCGACCGGCCGTTCCTGCGTGAGCATGCGGGTCATAGCGGTGGCATGGTGGTGGGCGACTGTTACACGCGCCTCGATGCCCGTGACGGCGCGCAACTGCGTGAACTGGCGCAGGCCCATCAGCTGACCGTCAACACCTTCGCCCAAGCGGCATGGGCGTTAGTGCTGCGCCGCGTGAGCGGGGATCGTGACGTCTTGTTCGGCGTCACCGTGGCCGGGCGCCCGGTGGAAATGCCGGAGATGCAACGTACCGTCGGCCTGTTTATCAACAGCATTGCGCTGCGGGTGAAACTGCCCGAGGACGACCAGCGTTGCAGTGTGCGCCAGTGGCTGAGCGGCTTGCTCGACAGCAACATGCAACTGCGCGAGTACGAATACCTGCCGTTGGTGACTATCCAGGAGCACAGCGAACTGCCCAAGGGCCAGCCGCTGTTCGACAGCCTGTTTGTGTTTGAGAACGCGCCGGTGGAAGTCTCGGTGCTGGACCATGCGCAAAGCCTGAATGCCACCTCGGATTCCGGTCGCACCCACACCAACTTCCCGCTGACGGCGGTGTGCTACCCGGGCGACGACCTCGGTCTGCACCTGTCCTACGACCAGCGCTATTTCGACGAAACCACCGTGCAAGGCATGCTCGCTGAGTTCAAACGCCTGCTGCTGGCGCTGGTGCAGGGCTTTCATGGCGACATGGCCGAACTGCCGCTGATCGGCGAACAGGAGCGTGAATTCCTGGTGCAAGGCTGCAACCAGAGCGAGCATGACTACCCGCTGGAGCGCAGTTACATCGAGTTGTTCGAAGCGCAGGTGGCGCAGCATCCGCAACGCATCGCCGCCAGTTGCCTCGACCAACAGTGGACCTATGACGAACTGAATCGCCGCAGTAACGGCCTGGGCCACGCGCTGATCGCTGCGGGCGTCGGGCTGGATCAACCGGTGGCGTTGCTGGCCGAACGTAATCTCGACTTGCTGGGCATGCTCATCGGCAGCTTCAAGGCCGGTGCCGGTTACTTACCGTTGGACCCGGGCCTGCCACGCTCGCGCTTGAGTCGCATCATCGACCTGAGCCGTACGCCATTGCTGGTGTGCACCGAGGCATGCCGCGAACAGGCGATTGAGTTGCTGGAGGGCACCGCCTGCCAGATGCTGGTGTGGGAAGACGTGCCTGGCCGTGGCGAAAACCCGGGCGTCTACAGCGGCCCCGACAACCTTGCCTACGTGATCTACACCTCGGGCTCCACCGGCTTGCCCAAAGGCGTGATGGTCGAGCAGCGCGGCATGCTGAACAACCAGTTGAGCAAGGTGCCGTACCTGCAACTGAGCGAGACCGATGTGATCGCCCAGACGGCCTCGCAAAGCTTCGACATTTCGGTGTGGCAGTTCCTGGCGGCGCCGCTGTTCGGCGCGCGGGTGGCTATCGTGCCGAACACCATTGCCCATGATCCGCAAGGTTTGCTGGCGCATGTGCAGGCCCAGGGCATTACCGTGCTGGAAAGCGTGCCGTCACTGATCCAGGGCATGCTGGCCCAGGAGCGCATGAGCCTGGATGGCCTGCGCTGGATGTTGCCGACGGGGGAGGCGATGCCGCCTGAGCTGGCGCACCAATGGTTGTTGCGCTATCCAGAGATTGGTTTGGTCAATGCCTACGGGCCGGCGGAGTGTTCGGATGACGTGGCGTTCTTCCGCGTCGACCTGGCGTCGACCCGGGGTACCTACCTGCCGATCGGCACGCCCACGGATAACAACCGTTTGTACGTGCTCGAGGGTGCGCTGGAGCTGGTGCCACAGGGCGCCGTTGGCGAGTTGTGCGTGGCCGGCACCGGTGTCGGCCGAGGTTATGTCAGCGACCCGCTGCGCACGGCGCAAGCCTTTGTGCCGAACCCGTTCGGTGCGCCCGGCGATCGGCTGTACCGCACCGGCGACCTCGCACGTCGGCGCAGCGATGGCGTACTGGAGTACGTGGGGCGTATCGACCATCAGGTGAAGATTCGCGGCTATCGCATAGAGTTGGGTGAAATCGAAGCGCGCCTGCATGAGCAACCGGAAGTACGTGACGCGGCCGTCGGCGTGCAGGAAGGCGTTAACGGCAAGCACTTGGTCGGCTATCTGGTGGCGGCTGATGAAGCGTTGAACCCGAGTGATCGCCTGGACCGCATCAAGCAACGCCTGCGCACCGAGCTGCCGGAATACATGGTGCCGCTGCATTGGCTATGGCTCGACCGCCTGCCGCTGAACGCCAACCGCAAGCTGGACCGCAAGGCCCTGCCGGAACTGGAGATCGGCCAGTTGCACAGCCAGGACTATCTGGCACCGCGCAACGCGCTGGAAACCACCTTGGCTGCGATTTGGGCCGAGGTGCTGAAAGTCGAAAGGGTGGGGGTACAGGACAACTTCTTCGAACTGGGCGGGCACTCGTTGCTGGCCACGCAGATTGCCTCCCGCGTGCAGAAAACCCTGCAACGCGATGTGCCGCTACGGGCGATGTTCGAGTGCAGCACGGTGGCGGAGTTGGCTGAGTACATTGATGGGTTGGCGGCGAATGAGATCAGTGCCGAGAAGGTGGATCGGTTGAGTGATTTGATGGCGGAGTTGGAAGGGCTTTAAGGAACCCTGGAACAACTGGCGGTGAGCGCGCTGTTAGTCGAAACGAAAACGACTTTCAGCGTTGCTTAACGCACAACCCACATCGGCGCCGATAGTGGCCTTTATTCCACAGTGGCACGGGTTACCTTTTTGGGGCTGGTGCCTCTCAGGATCACGCTGACCTTCCTCGTTCTTGGTTGAGCTGGGAGCATGAATAATCGTGGCATCGACGATGGTGCCCTGGCGCGGGGGCAGATCTTGTTCCTGTAAGTAACCGTTCGAAGTCGGAGAAGCTTATCTGGCTCATGCGTGCAGGTATCTGCACAACTTTGAAAGGCCGCCACATCCCCGCGAAAGCGGTGGGTCAGTCAACTTCAATGTTTGCTGAGCCGACGCCTTCGCGGGCAAGCCCGCTCCCACATTTGATTGAGTTCAGCTTCAGAGATCAGGCCGGCTGTCAGGCCGCCTCAGCTTTGCTTTTGATCTTGATCTGAGGTGCCGAGTGGTGGGGCAAGAGCGTTTTGCTTACTTTTGCGCTGTTCAAAAGTGAGTCGCCGTAAGGGCGGAACCCATAGCAGCCGTGATCCAAATAACGGATATGTACCCAGCGGCCCCGCGTCAACCACAGTACTCAACCCGTAAAAAAAGTTGTGTAGATACCTATGCTCATGCGTGGCTCGGGTCAGGTGGTGAAGGTGGCTTTCGGCACATCTGATTGATTGAGAACGCTCCCTGGAAATTCTTTCTCGCCGCCAGGCCAATACCTCATCACATGCAGAGGGCCATCACTTACGAACGGGATAAGGCGATTTACGAGAGTAGCTGTGCTTATTTGCGCCTTGAATTGTAGGAAATTGACCGCCGGTGGTGTACGTGATTTCCATTTAACTGTTTTTATATACAGTGTTTTAGGGTTTATCGTCTCCTGAAAAGAAAATGAGTGAAAAACGGTCCTGTGGAAAAAAAAAGCAACTCCGTTAGGTTGAGATTCTCTCCTTCAAGAAAGGAGAGTTCTTAATCAATAGCAATGGAGTAACAAATGAATAAACCACAAACCCAGACACCTCTTCGCCATGGTCGTGTCACATCCCCTTCCAGCCGTGGCGCAGTCGCCGTGGATCTCGGCCTGCTGGCTACCTGGCAAGTCAATGAAATGGAAGGCGGCAAGAACTTTCCGGCACTGATTGCCGGTCCGTTCCCGGCGCCTTATCAAACCGACAGTGACAGCGTCACCCCACCAGCCGACGGCTTCATCCTCAGCGGCGGCAAGACCGATGCCCGTGACTGCATCAACTTCACCAACGAGGAAATGGCCAAGAAACTCAACCGCGCCTTCACCTGGCCGCTGCTCAATGTCGACCCGGGTCAGACCTTCAAGGTCACCTGGGAATACACCGCACCGCACACCACCCGTGGCTATCGTTGGCTGATCACCAAGGATGGCTGGGATCCGAAACAGCGCATCACCCGCGCACAACTGGAACCCCAGCCGTTCGCCGAAGACTTCTATACCCAGGTGCCGTACTTCAGTCATCCAGGTGAACTGAAGGCCAAGGTCAATCACGAAGTGAAACTGCCGGCCAACAAAAAGGGCAAGCATGTGATCGTGTTGATGTGGATCGTCGCCAACACCGGCAACGCTTTCTATCAAGCCTTCGACGTGGACTTCAAATAAGCCCGCGCCGTTAAACCCATACGTTCTGAAGGATTAGAACATGTCAAAGATTGACTTCACCTTACTGAAATCGCCGCTGAACGATGTCGCTTCGCTGATGCCGAGCATTGCCGGCAAAAAGATCCTCATGGGCTTCTGGCACAACTGGCCTGCCGGCGCGAGCGACGGCTACCAGCGTGGCCAATTTGCCAACATGAACCTGGCGGACGTGCCGACGGATTACAACGTGGTGGCCGTGGCCTTCATGAAAGGCAACGGTATCCCAACGTTCAAGCCGTACAACCTTTCCGACGCCGAGTTCCGCCGCCAGGTGGGCGTGCTGAACAGCCAGGGCAGGGCGGTGCTGATTTCCCTTGGCGGCGCCGATGCGCACATCGAGTTGCATAAAGGCAACGAACAGCCATTGGCCAACGAGATTATCCGCCTGGTGGAAACCTATGGCTTTGATGGCCTGGACATCGATCTTGAGCAGAGCGCGATTGATTTCGCCGACAACAAGACTGTCCTGCCCGCTGCGTTGAAACTGGTCAAGGACCATTACGCCGGTGAAGGCAAACACTTCATTATCAGCATGGCGCCGGAGTTTCCTTACCTGACCACCGCCGGTAAATACGTCGGTTACATCCAGGCGCTGGAAGGCTATTACGACTTCATTGCCCCGCAGTATTACAACCAGGGGGGCGACGGGATCTGGGTGCAGGAGGTCAACAACGGCAACGGTGCCTGGATTGCCCAGAACAACGACGCAATGAAAGAGGATTTCCTGTTTTACCTGACCGAAAGTCTGGTGAGCGGAACGCGAGGGTTTACTAAAATCCCGGCGGACAAGTTCGTCATTGGCCTACCGGCTAACGTCGATGCAGCCGCCACCGGTTATGTGATCAACCCCGCAGCCGTGACCAATGCATTCAAGCGTTTGTACGACAAAGGGTTGTCGATCAAGGGCCTGATGACATGGTCGGTGAATTGGGACCGCGGGATCAGCAAAGACCACGTGCCCTATAACGGGGAATTCAGCCGCCGTTATGGGCCGTTGATCAAAGGCACTCACCTCTCTGGCCTCGGTGAGGATGAGGCGGATCTCGAAGTCGCCAATCGGCGGTAGCGCAAAGAGACATCTGGCAGACGTGCCTGATCTCAAACAGCTATGTTTATGATCTGATCGTTGGCTTCATGAAATAAAATCCGATGCCTGTTTGGGCATCGGATTTTCTGCGTCAAGCTCAAACCTTCATCCAGGTTTCTATGAATTGTTGTGCTCGCTTTCTGTTAGGCAAGCCTGAAACATTCTTAGGGAAACGCCGATTACTTCGGCCCCAGAATCTTCGCCAGCTTGTCCGGCGATGGCGCGCCTTGCTGTTGCTGCAAGCCGCCCTTGTCATCCAGATAGAAAATCGCTGGCGTTGCCGACAATTCCAGCTCTTCCATCAACTTCATGTTGGCATCGAGCTTGGCTTCGATATCCGCCGGAATCTTGTCCAGCGCCTGCAATTTGCTGCCTTTGCCGGCGGCTTCATGTTCTTCCAGGGCTTTCTGCGGGTCTTTGGCGGCGAACAGGGCGGCCGACTTGCCTGGGCTGTCTTCGCGGATAATACCGACCATGATGTGGCGCAACTGTACCTTGCCGGCTTTTACCCACGGCCGTGCCTGTTCCCAGAACATGTTGCAGTACGGGCAGTTGGGGTCGCTGAACAGGTAGACGATACGTGGCGCGTTTTTATCGCCGTCCTGAATCCAGCTGCTGTTTTCCATTTTGCCCCAGACTTCCTTGGCCATCGGCGCGTACACCAGTTTTTCCAGGGGCGCGCTGCTCAGGTCTTTGCCTTCGGCGTCGTACAGGTTGCCGGCGATCACGCTTTTGCCGTCGGCAGTCAGGTACAGGGCCATGCCGCGGTTCTGGTACTGCGCGGCGTAGCCGGTGAGCCCGCTGGGTGCGTCGAACTTGCCGAGGATCTTGGCGCCCTTGGCTTCAATCTGCTTGATCGGTGCAGGCCAGTCTTCGGCCTGGGCCAGGGTGGCCGCGAGCGTCAGCGGCAGCAGGGTCAGCAGGTGGCGGAGTCGAGGCATGTCGGTTTCCTTGTGGCGGCAGGGGCAGTGTCGAAGGGTTCCATGGCGCGGGCCAGGCTGGCCTGGGACAATTCGCCCAAGTGGCTGTTGATCAGGCGCCCATCGGCTTGGTAGAACAGGGTGGTCGGCAACGCCATGCTGCCCACGGCCTGGCCGAGCCGGCCGCTGGCGTCAAACAGCACGTTGTCGAGGGTCAGGCCTTGGGTGGCGAGGAAGGTGCTGACGCTTTGCATGCTTTCGGCCTGGTTGACGAACAGGAAGGTCACGTCCGGCCGTTGATGCTGCGCGCGCTCCAGCACCGGCATTTCCCGGCGGCACGGTGGGCACCAGGTGGCCCAGAGGTTGATCACCAGTGGGCCGCCTTTGTAATCGGCCAGTTGCACCACGTCGCCATTGGCATTGCGCAGGGTGATATCCGGCAGTTGCGCGCCTTTGTCGTAAAGGCTCAGGGACACGCTGGTCAGGCCCCAGAACACCAGCCCGGTGATCACACCGGCGCTTAACGGTTTGCGCAAGGCCGGGCGGCGCCAGCCGTACAACAGGGCACCCAGCACCAGTGCGATCACGCCGGGCCAGGCGAGAAAACCGCCGTCGCGCAGGTCAACCATCTGCAATGGGTCGCGGCTGTAATCGCTCCAATACATCAGTACAAAACTGACGCGGGCGACCAGCATGCCCAGCAGAAACAGGCTGAACAGCACCGATTCCGGGTTTTCACCGCCACGCTTGGCCACGCGCCAGCCCACCAGCGTGGCGAGAATCAGCGCGCTGATCAGCAGGATGTGATTCAGGGCGATGGCGAAGGTGCCGATGGTCAGGGTCAGCATCAGCGTGCGTCTCGGGTTTGCGTCCAGCGTTGCAGGAAGGCGGCGGCATCCACTTCGCCGGTGATGCGTTGTGCGCGGCGTTCTTCACCGTCCGGGCCGATCCACACGAAGCTCGGTGGCCCTGGCACCTTGTAGCGGCCGAGCAGTTCGCGGCTGGCGGCGTTGTCGGCGGTGACGTCCAGGCGCAGCAGGCGCACGTCTTTCAGCGCGGCCATCACTTCGGGTTTGCCGAACACTTGTTTTTCCATGATCTTGCACGACACGCACCAGTCGGCGTAGTAGTCCACCAGCACCCATTGGCCCTGGGCTTTGGCGCTGTCGAGTTGGCTTTGCAGCACAGTCGGGTCGCTGATGGTCATGAAGGCGTCGTGGGCGCTCGGCGCAGCCGCCACTGTTGATCCGCTGTAGACCTTCAACGGTTGCCACAGGTCGTCACTGCCACCGGCCGCGCCCACCATCAGCACTGCGCCCCACAGGCCCAGCACCAGGGAACCGGCGCCGAACACTTTGGCCGCCAGGCCGTACTCGCGGGCCAGTGTCCAGCCGCAGTAAGCCATCACCAGCGCCAATGCGCCCCACAGGCCAATCCACAGGCTTTCGCCGACCACCGGGCGAATCATCAGCACCGCAGTGCCGAGGAACAGGAAACCGAAAACGCCTTTGAGCACGTCCATCCAGCTGCCCGGTTTAGGCAGGAAGCGGTTGCCCACGGTGACCAGCAACAACAGTGGAATACCGATGCCGATGCCCATGGCGAACAGGATCAAACCACCGTGCAGCGCATTGCCGCTCTGGGCGATATACAGCAGGGCGCCGGCCAGTGGCGCGGTCATGCACGGCCCCACCAACAGGCCGGACAGTGCGCCAAGAATGCCGGCACCTACCAGGCTGCCGCCGCTTTGCTGGCGGCTGACATTGTCCAGGCGATCACGCACAAAGGCTGGCAGTTGCAGTTCAAAGAAACCAAACATGGGCAGGGCGAGGAGCACAAACAGCGCGGCGAAACTGCCGAGAATCCAGGGCGTTTGCAGCAGTGCTGCGAGGTTGCCGCCCAGCAACGCGGCCATTACGCCAAGCGCCGCATACACCAGGGCCATGCACACCACGTAGCTGCTGGCCAGGGCAAAACCGCGACGCGGGCTGGCGCCACTGCCCACCACCAGCCCTGCGAGGATCGGCAACATCGGCAACGAACAAGGGGCAAACGCCAGCAGCAAGCCCAAGCCAAAGAACACCAGCAGGCTCCAACCCAGGCTGCGCTGTTGCAGGCCGCTGGCCAGGCTTTGATCCTGGGCTTGGCCTTGGGCCTGCACTTGCGCAGTGCCCGCTATGGCCGGGGTGCCGCCCAGATCCACGGTAATCGACTGTGGCGGGTAGCACAGGCCCGCATCGGCGCAACCCTGCCAGCCCAGCTTGACCTGGCCGGTGGCACCGGCGGGGATCTTCACTTCCAGGCCTTGGCGATACACTTGCTGCTCGCCGAAGAACTCATCGCTATGGGCTTCACCCTGGGGCAATACCGGTTTTTCAGCCAGGCCGTCGAACTTCATGCGCTGCTGGTACAGGTAATAACCGTCGGCAATCTGCCAATACAGCTGGGTCTCGCCGGTTTCCAGGCGCTCGGAGGTAAAGGTGAAGGCCTTGCCCACCGGGAGGAAATCGGGTTTGGTCTCGAAGGGATTGCCCGGCGCGGCCTGGGCGAACCCTGCAAACAACACCAGCAGAAAGGTAAACAGATACCGCATGGTCAAGCCTTAGTTCGATGCAAGTTAGGCACACAATGTGTGGTGTTGATTAACCGATGATTAACCGGGCGCTATTCTAAAGTGAAGGGAAGCGCTGAGCGCGCCTCTTTTCACGGCATAATCGGCACTTAATCCGCTGGACCTTTAATCCCCCCATCATTCATGAAGGGTTAACCATGCACGTACTGGTCTGTGAAGACGACGAACTGATCGCCAGCGGCATCGTGGCCGGGCTCGGTGCCCAGGGCTTTACCGTCGAGCGCGTGGCCACGGCCGCTGCCGCACGCGCGATGCTCAAGGCGGCCAACTTCGACATCATGGTGCTCGACCTTGGCTTGCCCGACGAAGACGGCCTCAAGTTGCTGCAACAACAGCGCAGCCAGGGCCTGGAAATTCCGGTGCTGATCCTCACGGCGCGCGATTCGGTGACCAACCGTGTCGATGGCCTGCAGGCCGGTGCCGACGACTACCTGCTCAAACCCTTTGACCTGCGCGAACTTGCCGCACGCCTGCAAACCCTGCTGCGGCGAGTAGCAGGGCGCCGGGTTAACCTGATCGAACACGGTCATCTGGCCTACGACCCCAGCAGTCGCGAAACCTTCCTGGCCGGCCAGCCGGTAGACCTCTCCCGTCGCGAGCAAGCGCTGTTGCAGGCCCTGCTGCATAACAAAGGCCGGGTGCTCTCCAGCGAGCAGCTCAAGGACAGTGTCTACGGCTTCAACGACGAACTGGAAAGTAACGCCCTCAACGTGCACATCCACCACCTGCGACGCAAATTGGGCAACGGCATCGTCGAGACCGTGCGCGGCCTCGGTTATCGCCTGGGTACGGCGGATGGTGGTGTGGCTGACGAAGGAGACAACGCTTCGTGATGAGCCTGCGCCTGCGCCTGACGTTCAAGCTGGGCGCTGCTTTTGTGCTGATCTGGGTACTGGCGGCGGCCTGGATGCTCAACGATCTGCGTAACCAGATGATGTTTTCGCTCGACCAGCGCCTGGTGGCGTCGGCGCGTATGGTGGCGGGGCTGACCGAGCAGATGCCGGGCCTGGCCAGTGTGAGCGCGGGTACGCATTTGCGCACCGAGCAACTGAACGTGCCGGGCGGCATGGCCTGCCAGGTCAGCTCCCTGCGTGGGGAAATCCTCGCACGCAGTCACATGACCCCGGATGAAGGCCTTGAGTCGCGCAAGAGTGGCTTTCGCGATCAGGTGATCGACGGCGTAAGCTGGCGCAGTTTCACCCTGTCCCGTGGCGACTTGCTGATCACCACCGCCGACCGCCAGGTGGAGCGCGAGGCGTTGAACCTGTCGATATTGCTGGCCGCTTCGGTGCCGGTGGGTGTGGCGCTGCTGGGCTGCCTGTGCCTGCTGTGGCTGGGCATCGGCCAAAGCCTGTTGCCGCTCAACCGCATGCGCGATGCGCTGATGCGCCGCAGTGCTGATTCCCTCGAACCGCTGCAGATTCACCCGTTGCCCAGCGAGTTGAAACCACTGCTCGATACCCAGAACCAACTGTTGCAACGCATCGCCAAGACCATCGAGCGTGAGCGCCGCCTCACCGGCGACGCCGCCCACGAACTGCGCAGCCCGCTGACGGCGATCAAGACCCACCTGCAAGTGGCGCGCATGACCGAAGGCGCGGCGCGCGACCAGTCCCTGGCCCATGCCGAAGAAGGCGCCGACCGCTTGCATCGTACGTTGGAGCAATTGCTGCTGTTGGCGAGGGTGGAGGGCAGCCTGTCGTTCGACGACGGCCTGCAATCGAGTGCCGAACAAGTCGCGCGGTTGGCGATCCAGGATGCGAATGCCGGCGACAATCGGCGCATCGATCTGGTCCTGGCGGAGAACCTCACGCAAACCCCGGTGGAAATGCCGGTAGCCTTGGCCGTTGCAGCCCTGCGCAATTTGTTGGACAACGCTTTGCGCCATACCCCGGGCGACACCCGTGTGGAGTTGAATGTGTTCACCACGGCCGACACAGTAGTGTTCCGCGTGCGTGACCACGGCAAGCAAATCTCCAGCGAAGACCTGCAATACCTGACCCAACGCTTCTGGCGCAATGGCAGCAGCGAAGGCTGCGGCCTGGGGCTGGCGATCGTTCAGGCGATCGTGCAACGCTGCTCTTGCTCCTTGAAGTTCGACAGCCAGCCGGATGGTCTGCGGGTCGACCTGGGCATGCCATTACGGCGCTGATCACTTTTTTTCAAGTGGCAAAAATAGTTACCGCCCTCCTGGATTTCATACGTTCAGGATGGCGGTAATTTTTTGCGCTTGAACGGGCTGAATGACTCGGCCTGTACTGAAAAGGACGGTTCTTATGTTGGTGATCGACAGCAGTTTCCCCGCCATGGATTTCAATCAACGCGACGGTGAAACCGTGCGGCAAGTGGTCCTGCATTACACGGCGGCGCCCTTTGCCTCGTCCCTGCGTACCCTCACCCAGGATGGCGTCAGTGCTCATTATCTGGTGCCGGACCCCGATGACAGTGGCTACCAGGCACTCGGATACGAAGAGTTACGCGCGTTTCGCTTGGTACACGAGGACCAGCGCGCCTGGCATGCCGGGGTGAGCCATTGGGGTGGGCGCGATAACCTCAATAGCCGCTCCATTGGCATCGAGATAGTCAATTTGGTGCGCGATGATGGGGGCGTATTGACCTTTCCTGCCTACGGTGAGGAGCAGGTTGAGGTGTTGATTGCGTTGGTGCGCGACCTACTCGCGCGATACCCGCAGATTGGCCCGACTGATATTCTTGGGCATTCGGATGTGGCGTATTGGCGCAAGAGTGATCCGGGGCCTCGACTACCTTGGCGGTGTTTGTTCGAGGCCGGTATCGGGGCCTGGTTTGATGAGTCGACGCGGGTGATGTATCAGCGGCGATTTTCTTTGGGGCTGCCGCCAGAGGTTGAGATAGAGCGGGCGTTTCAGCGATATGGCTATAAGCCGGCTCAGAATCGCAGGGCCTTTGAGTTAAGGACGCGGGCGTTTCAGATGCACTTTCGGAGCCGGGATTATGCTGGGGTTCTGGATGGGGAGACGTGCGCGATTTTGTATGCGTTGAATGAGCGGTATCGGGCGGTGTGAGCTCGAGTGGTCGGAGCAGCCCATCGACCTGATGCACTGAGATCCAACGGTGGCAGCGGGCTTGCTCGCGAATCCAATCAAAAACCATAACAAGCCTAAATCCCCCCACCGCTGGTGCGTCTCCAGAACATGAAATCCGTGCGCACCACGGATCGGCAGTTTGGTCACCCCCACCCGCGTATTGAGGGATCGAGAGATGTCAGTCGCTACCAGCCGTATCGAAGACGCCCCGGTGTATGCCAACCCGGCACCTGCGGAAACGCTCTACCAATTTGAAGAAACCCCACTGTTGGCCCGCCAACGCCAGCAGGAATCCAACGCCCGCAGCTACCCACGGCGTATTCCTTTGGCACTCAAGCGTGCCAAGGGGATCTACGTGGAAGACGTGGAAGGCCGCAGTTTCATCGACTGCCTGGCGGGTGCAGGCACCTTGGCGCTGGGCCACAACCACCCGGTGGTGATCGAAGCCATCCAGCAGGTACTCAGCGACGAGCTCCCGCTGCACACCCTCGACCTGACGACGCCAGTCAAGGACCAGTTCGTACAAGACCTGTTCGGCCTGTTGCCTGCAGCGCTTGCGCAGGAAGCGAAAATCCAGTTCTGCGGCCCCACCGGCACCGACGCGGTGGAAGCCGCGTTGAAGCTGGTGCGCACGGCCACCGGTCGCAGCACGGTGTTGTCGTTCCAGGGCGGTTACCACGGCATGAGCCAGGGCGCACTCAGCCTGATGGGCAGCCTGGGGCCGAAAAAACCGTTGGGCGCCTTGCTCGGCAATGGCGTGCAATTTCTGCCTTTCCCCTACGACTACCGCTGCCCCTTCGGCCTGGGCGGCGCGGAAGGAGTGCGGGTCAATCTGCATTACCTGGAAAATCTGTTGAACGACCCGGAAGGCGGGGTGTTGCTGCCGGCGGCGGTGATTGTCGAAGTGGTGCAGGGCGAGGGCGGGGTGATTCCGGCCGACCTTGATTGGCTACGTGGCTTGCGACGCATCACCGAGCAGGCGGGCGTGGCGTTGATCGTTGATGAAATCCAGAGCGGTTTCGGCCGCACCGGCAAGATGTTTGCCTTCGAACATGCCGGCATCATCCCGGATGTGGTGGTGATGTCCAAAGCCATCGGCGGCAGCTTGCCGCTGGCGGTAGTGGTGTATCGCGACTGGCTCGACACCTGGCTGCCGGGCGCGCATGCCGGGACTTTCCGTGGTAACCAGATGGCCATGGCGGCGGGTTCGGCGGTGATGCGCTACCTCAAGGAGCACGACCTGGCCGGTCATGCAGCCGCCATGGGCGAGCGCCTTGGCGAACACCTGCGCATCCTGCAGCGAGACTTCGCGTATCTGGGGGATATTCGTGGTCGTGGCTTGATGCTGGGCGTGGAGCTGGTGGACCCGAACGGCACCCTGGATATTCAGGGACACCCGCCGGTGCATCGCCAACTGGCACCGCTGGTTCAGCGTGAATGCCTCAAGCGTGGCCTGATCCTGGAGTTGGGCGGTCGGCATGGCTGCGTGGTGCGGTTCCTGCCACCGTTGGTGATTACGGCCGTCGAAGTCGACCGGGTTGCGGAGATCTTCGGTCGCGCCTTGGCGGCAGCGGTCGCCAGCCTCTAATTTTTCGCAAGCCTGGTACGTTTCTACAGATATCAGCGCTGCGCGTGGTGCGCAGCCAGCCTTTTTAGCGATGGAGAACAGCAATGACCTCAGTATTTGACCGCGACGACATCCTGTTTCAGGTAGTGGTCAACCACGAAGAACAGTATTCCATCTGGCCCGACTACAAGGTCGTACCGGAAGGCTGGCGCACCGTGGGCAAGAGCGGCATGAAGAAAGAGTGCCTGGCTTACATCGAAGAAGTCTGGACCGATATGCGCCCGCTGAGCCTGCGTCAGAAGATGGACGCTGCTGCGCTGGCCAGCTGACACACCGCTGCCCCAAACTGTGGGAGCGGGCTTGCCCGCGATAGCTGAGTGTCAGTTTGCAACTACGTCGACTGACACACCACTCTCGCGGGCAAGCCCGCTCCCACAGAACAGCCCTATTGCGGTGTGTTGGTATACAGATAATCCGTCGCCAACGACGCCAGTGTCCGCACTCCTACCACCAACGCCGACTCATCCACAAAGAAGCCCGGATTATGGTTCGGCGCGGCTTTGCTCATGTCCTGATCCCTCGGGGTCACCCCCAGGAACACAAACAGTCCTGGCGCTTGCTTGGCATAAAACGAGAAGTCCTCGGCACCGCCAACCAGCGGCCCTTGCACCACATCATCCTTGGCCGCCCAGCGCAGGCTTGGCAGCATTTTCTCGGTCAGCGCCGGGTTGTTGATGGTCGGGTCGTACTTCTCGATGATGGTGACTTCGGCCTTGGCACCGCCACTCTCGGCGATTTTTTCCACGGTCTGGCGCACATCCGCGTGCAGCTTCTGGCGAATGCCGTAATCGTAGGAGCGAATGGTGCCGCTCATGTCGACCGACTCCGGGATGATGTTGTAGCGCGTGCCGCCGTTGATGGTGCCAATGCTCACCACCGACGGAAACGACGAGATGTCGGTACGCCGGCTCACCACGGTTTGCAGGCCGACAATGGTTTGCGCGCCAACGGTGATCGGGTCGATGCCGTCCCACGGGCGGCCGGCGTGGGTCTGTTTGCCGAGGATCTTGATGCGCAGGTCATCGGAACTGGCCAGGGTCGGGCCCGGGCGGTAAGTGATCTGCCCGGCCGGTACGCCGGCCCAGACATGCAGGCCGAACACGGCATCCGGCTTGGGTGCCGTCATCACGCCTTCCTGCACCATCATTTTCGCGCCCCAGGTGTTCTTGCCGTCGGGGATAAAGTCGCTCGGGCCTTCTTCGGCCGGCTGGAAATAAAACACCACGGTGCCGGGCAGGCGGTCACGCATGCCGGTAAGAATTTTCGCTGTGCTCAGCAGGATCGCGGTGTGGGCGTCGTGGCCACAGGCGTGCATGACGTCGACCTCTTTGCCCAGGTAGGTGCCTTTGGCCTTCGAGGCGAAGGGCAGGTCGGCGACTTCCTTGACCGGCAGCGCATCCATGTCGGCGCGCAAGGCGACGGTGGGGCCGGGCAGGCCACCCTTCAAGATGGCGACGACGCCGGTGCGGGCCACGCCGGTTTTCACCTCAAGGCCGAGGTCGCGAAGTTGTTTGGCGACCAGCTCGGCGGTGCGTGTCTCGGTATTGCCCAATTCGGGGTGAGCGTGGATATCGCGGCGGGTTTCCAGCAGGCTCGGCTCCAGCGCCTTGGCCTGGGTGGCGATTTCCTCGCGGGCGCTGTCCTGGCCACTGCTGGCGGCAATCACCGCGCTGCTGGCGACCCCGCACAGCACGCCTAAAACCCATCGGTGTGTCAGACCATTCAAACGCATAAAGACCTCTCCTGAGTTTATTGTTGTTGATCTTTCTCCTGCACGCTGCCGGCGGTCACCACCTGCACACTCAAGCGCGGCGTGGCCAAATCCAGCCCGGCCTCATCCAGATGGCGCTTGAGCGACAGGTTGAACGCCCGCGACACTTCCCACTGCTTGATCGGCGCGGTTTTGAAGCGCGCGCGCAGGATCGCACTGCCGGACTCGAAGCTTTCCACGCCCTGAATTTCCAGCGGCGACCAGATGTTGCGGCGTTGCAGTGGGTCGTTGCGCATTTTCTGGCCGACGTCGCGCATCAACTTGATGGCGTCGTCGATTTCCATGTTGTAGGGGATCGCCACCCGGAAGATCGCGTAGCCGAACTCCCGCGAGTAGTTCTTGATGCTCTTGATTTCGCTGAACGGAATGGTGTGCACGATGCCGTCGATGTCCCGCAGGCGCACGGTACGGATGGTCAGGCCCTCGACGGTACCGAGGTGGCCGCCAACGTCCACGTAGTCATCGATGGCCAGGGAGTCTTCGATGATGATGAACAGGCCGGTAATCAGGTCCGCTACCAGCGATTGCGCACCAAAACCGATGGCCAGGCCGATCACACCGGCACCGGCCAGCAGTGGCGTGACGTTCATGCCCATGTTCGCCAGGGCGACGATGGCGGCGATGATAAAGATGGTCACGAACAGCACGTTGCGAATCAGCGGCATCATGGTCTGCGCACGCGCGTTGGCCAGGCCTTTGCGCGAGCGCGTGAGGGCGTGGTGGATCGCGGTGTCGCTGAGGATCCAGATCAACCAGGCAAACAGCAGCGTGCCGCCAAGGCCGAACAGCTTGACGCTGATTTCATGGCCATCGCCTTCGGTAAAACGAATCAGCGAAAGGCCCCAGACGCGCAAGCCCAATTCGATAAACGCCAGCCACACCACCAAATGAGCCAGGGTGTACACGAAGCTTTTCAGGCGCTCGGAGTAGAGCGCGTGGCGCTTGTGCCCGCGTAGCGGTTTGAGCGCATGACGGCGCACCAGCCCGTTGATCACCATGCACAACACCAGCAACACCGTGCATAACAGAGATTGGCGCAGGGCGGTGCTGGTGTCGCCGGCAGACAGGAAGGTGGCAAACAACGAGATGCCCACCAGCAGCAGCGCCGGTAAATACCAGAAGCTGCCGATAATCGAGAGCGTGTCGGTGATGGCGCGGCGGGTAAGGCGCCGGGACAGCGGTTGGTTGCGGATCAGGTGGGCGATCGGCCGGCGGAAACGCAGGATAAATACGCCGGTGGACAATGCCGCCATCACATTGGCGACGGTCGCCGCCGTATGGGCCAGGTGCTGACCCAGGGCCTGCATCATTCGCGGGTCGCTCAGCGCTTCACCAAAGGCGGCGAAGCTGCCGATCAGCCACAGCGGGCGGAAGGCCTGGCGACGCAGGATGTAGAGCGCGCGGTGGCGGTGCGGGCCGTCCAGTACGGAGAAGGCAATCACGCAGATCGCCGAGAAACAGGTGCCGACCACCAATGCGTAAGCCAGCACCATCGCCAGGGATTTGCCCAGGGACGAGGGCAGCACATAGCTCAGGTAAACCGTGATGACCAGGGCAATCAGCCATGGCCCCAATTTGCGCAGGGCGAAGCGCAGCATGTCCCAGGTACGTGGGTGTTGCGGCAGTTCCTCGGGCAAGCCGAAACGCTCGCGTACGCGGTGGCTGAGCCAGATCAGGGCGGCGGCCAGCAGGCTCCATACCGCCAGGATCACGGCAAAGCCGAAAATGATCGGCAGCCATTCACTGGCCGGCATCATCAGCGCGCCGAGTTCATCCTTGGCCAGGTCAACTTCGTTGGACCAGCGCCCCAGCGGGCTGTCTGCACCGGAAAACTGTGCCTCAAGGCCGGCCAGGGTGCCGCCGATCAACCCGAGAACGCCTTGTTCGGCGGCGGGTTGGGCCTTTTGCGTGGCTTCGCGCAGCTTCTTTAAATCGCTCAGCAACTGAGTGCGCTGCCGGTCGTTTTCCAGGGTTTTGATGACCTCGTCCAGCGACTGCCCCAGCGGTACATCGGCCTGGGGTTGGGGCTTGTTGGTGCTGCCCAGCAAGCCGGGCAAGCCCACGGCTTGGGCAGGCGTGAGCGGCAGCAGCATCAGCAGGGCGATCAGGAAACAGCAGGGCAGGGCACGAAGACGGGAAAGCACGAGGCGGTCAACCTTGGAAACGACGAATTGACCGAGTGTACGAGGCCGTTATGCCCAATGCGAGTGCATTTGTCATTCCGCCAGTTTGGCGAGGATTTTGTAAACCACGGTTCCCAGGATCAGCAGCATACCGACCCACATGCCAAACACGCCGACGGGCTTGTCGCGAAAGTTGAAGCCGGTCGCGAGCAGGATCATGCCGATCAGGATGGGGATAAGCATGGCGTGGAAAGAGGACATGGAGATCATGGGGCGACGGCCTTGTCAGAGTGGGAATACTGACAAGTCTAGGTCGGATTATCAGAAGTGCAGATGATGCAGGTCAGTTTGCAGGCCAGGTGTACACAAAACCCAATGTGGGAGGGGGATTGCTCCCGATGACAGTCTATCAGTCACTAAAATGTTGACTGACCCACTGCTATCGGGGGCAAGCCCCCTCCCACATTTTTGACCGAGTTGCCCTGCAAATTCAGGGCAGGTCGCGGCTCGCGTAGAACGCACCCAGTACCTTCACCAAATGCGCCAGGTCATGGCTGCCGCACAGTTCACGGATGGAGTGCATGGCAAACGTCGGCAGGCCGATGTCCACGGTGCGTACGCCCAAATGGCTGGCGGTGATCGGGCCGATGGT
Organism: Pseudomonas antarctica; assembly: GCF_001647715.1. NCBI lineage: Bacteria > Pseudomonadati > Pseudomonadota > Gammaproteobacteria > Pseudomonadales > Pseudomonadaceae > Pseudomonas > Pseudomonas antarctica. The sequence goes on along the minus strand of NZ_CP015600.1, from coordinate 4,468,772 downwards.
CGAGCCGCAGCCCATGTCGCTGCGTACCACAAAACTCTGCACCGGGACTTCCTGGGCCATGCACAGGTGGCGGAAGAAGCCGGCGGTTTCGCTGTTGGTGGCGTAGCGCTGGTTGCTGTTGACCTTTATCACCGGGCCCGCATTGAGTTTCGGGCCATGGTTGGCGTCGTGTTTCTCGGCGTAGTTTGGATGGACACCGTGGGCATTGTCCGCCGACACCAACAGTGATTTCTGAATGGTACGTACGAATTCATCACCTTCCGGCAACAGGCGGCGCAGGGTCTGTTCCAGCATCGGACCATCGGCACCGCAGGCCGAGCAGGAGCCGACTTCTTCGTGGTCGTTGCACACCAGCACACAGGTTTCATCGGTTTCGCTGGTGAGCAAGGCTTGCAGGCCGGCGTAGCACGACAACAGGTTGTCGAGGCGGGCGCCGGCGATGAAGTCGCCATTGAGGCCAATCACTGCAGCACTTTGGGTGTCGTAGAAGCTCAACTCGTAGTCGAGTACCACGTCGGCGTTCAGGCCGTGTTCGCGCGCCAGTTGCTCGGTGAGCACAGCGCGGAAGTCCACGCGTTCGTCACCGGCGAATTGCGCCAGGATCGGCGGCAGCTCGGTCTGTGCGTTGATCGCCCAACCCTGGTTGGCTTCACGGTTCAGGTGAATGGCCAGGTTGGGGATGATGGCGATGGGCAGCTTGAAGTCGATCAGCTGGCTCTCGACCTTGCCGTCGCGGCGGAAGGTCACGCGGCCGGCCAGCGACAGGTCGCGGTCGAACCATGGGGCCAGCAGCGCACCGCCGTAGACTTCCACACCCAACTGCCAGAAGCCCTGGCGCTGCAGCTCCGGCTGGGGCTTGACCCGCAGGCACGGGCTGTCGGTGTGGGCGCCGACCAGGCGAATCCCGCCCTGCAGCGGCGAGTGGCGGCCGAGCTTGAACGCGATGATCGAGGAATCGTTACGGGTCACGTAATAGCGACCGTTGGCCTCGGTGGCCCAGGTTTCGCGCTCGTCGAGACGCTGGTAACCGGCCGCTTCCAGGCGCTGGGCGAGGGCGGCAGTGGCATGAAAAGGAGTAGGGGAGGCCTTGAGGAAGTCGATCAGGCCTTGATTCAACGCTTCGCGCATAAATAGCTCCAGACAGCAATGCGCGGAGTTTACCGTTCGATGGCCAGAAGTGCACATTACAAATGTGGGAGGGGGCAAGCCCCCTCCCACATTTTTAATGCATTGCCAACTTAGAAAGGGGCAGGGCACTCAAAGCGCAGCCGCTCACCACTTTGCGGGTGCGTAAAGCTCAACATGCTCGCATGCAGGCACAGGCGCGGCCAGGCGGCCAGGGCTTGTTCGTGGGCGTACAAGCCATCACCCAACAGCGGGTGGCCGATCGACAGCATATGCACACGCAACTGGTGCGAACGCCCGGTAATCGGCGTCAGCTCGACGCGGCACCAGTCACCGCAACGTTCCAGTACTTTCCAGAAGGTCAGCGCATGCTTGCCGAACTCATGGTCGACCACATGGCGTGGTTTGGTCGGCGGGTCGTAGCGCAGGGGCAGGTCGATGCTGCCGCTGTCCAGTGCCGGCTGGCCCCAGGCCAAGGCGGTGTAGGCCTTTTCGGTTTCGCGATCGTGAAACTGACGGGACAGTTCGCGGTGGGTGTCGGCGTCCCGCGCGAGCAGGATGATCCCTGAGGTTTCCCAGTCCAGGCGATGGACAATGCGGGCCTCGGGGTAGCCGTTTTCCTGGAGGCGGGTGATCAGGCAGTCCTTGTTGTCATCGGCGCGGCCGGGCACCGAGAGCAGCAAGGTCGGCTTGTTCACCACCAGGACAGCATCGTCCTGATGCAGGATATGAATATTGGACAGCGGCATTAAACAGCCTCGTAACAAACGCCAACGGCGGCTCGCTCACCCGGTTCCCGCAAAGGGATCAAGGTGACCGAGCCGCCGTGGCAGCCGCCTTTTCGATTAACGATCAGGCAGGGTGATATTGAGTTCCAGAATCGAGCAGCTGCCGTCGTTTTCCAGGGCGACGTGCACGTCATCGTTGCCGATATTGACGTACTTGCGAATCACCTCGACCAGTTCCTTTTGCAAGGCTGGCAGGTAGTCCGGTGTGCTGCGTTGGCCGCGTTCGTGCGCCACGATGATCTGTAGACGCTCTTTCGCTACCGACGCGGTACTTGGCTTTTTGTTGGCGCGAAAGAAGTCGAGAAATTTCATTGTTTAGTTGCCTCCAAAGATACGCTCGAAGAATCCCTTCTTCTTTACATCGAGGAAGCGATGTTCCACGGTCTTGCCCAGCAAGCGATCTACGGCATCGCTGTACGCCTGGCCGGCGTCGCTCTGGTCGTCAAGAATCACCGGCACGCCCTGGTTGGAAGCTTTCAGCACGGCTTGGGATTCCGGGATCACGCCCAGCAGGGTCACGGCGAGGATTTCCTTCACGTCTTCAACGCCGAGCATTTCGCCGTTGCTGACGCGCTCCGGGTTGTAACGGGTGAGGAGCAGGTGTTCCTTGATCGGGTCCTGGCCATCTTCGGCGCGCTTGGATTTGCTGGCCAACAGGCCGAGCATGCGGTCCGAGTCACGTACCGAGGACACTTCCGGGTTGGTCACCACGATGGCTTCATCGGCGAAGTACATCGCCAGGTGAGCACCGGTTTCGATACCGGCCGGGGAGTCGCACACCACGTATTCGAAAGTTTCTTTCAGTTCGGCGAGAACTTTGCCTACGCCTTCTTTGGTCAGCGCGTCTTTGTCACGGGTCTGGCTGGCGGCCAGCACGTACAGGTTCTCAAGGCGCTTGTCCTTGATCAGGGCCTGTTGCAGGTTGGCTTCGCCGTTCACTACGTTGACGAAGTCGTACACCACGCGGCGTTCGCAGCCCATGATCAGGTCGAGGTTACGCAAACCGACGTCGAAGTCGACGATGACTGTCTTGTGGCCGCGCAGAGCGAGGCCGGTACCGATAGCGGCGCTGGTGGTGGTCTTACCCACACCACCCTTGCCGGATGTAACCACGAGAATCTTGGCCAAGGTGTTTCACCCCTAAGGAAAAAGGACTTTTCGGTCCCTGAAAAACATCTCTTGGAACTCGCTGCAGGCGGACAGCCTTTGTAGGAAAAAGATGTGGTTCCCGAAAAGGAAAGCCAACTTCTAATTATTCCTACGTAAGTCTTGCCGGTTTCGCTGTGCTATCAGAGTCTAGAGATGCTTGGAAAATGCGGCAGTATCCGTTAAAGACGGATGATGTTCAACACATCGCCCGACAGGCTGACTTGTACCCCGGCCCCCCACAGCGGATCACGGCGCAAATCTTCTGAAACCTTGTACTGGCCTGCGATCGACACTAGCTCAGCGGTCAACTGCTGGCAAAAAATACGCGCCTTGGTATCGCCCTTGATGCCGGCGAGGGCACGTCCGCGCATCGGGCCGTATACATGGATGTTGCCATCGGCCAGAAGTTCCGCACCCGGGCTGACCGGAGCGATCACCACGAGGTCGCCGCCCTGGGCGTAAATTTGCTGCCCGCCGCGTACGGGGGAGGTGATGATCTTTGTAGGCTTGACCGTGGGTTCCGGCGGTTTTTCCGGTTTTTTCTTCACTTCACCTTCCGTCGGGTCGAGCGGGCGCTCGCGGGCACCGGACGGTGGCAGTACTGGCAGTTCAATGGCGATGGCCGCGGCAATGTCTTCGATACGGCTGGCGCGAATTGCCAGGGTACGCAAGCCATGGGAGCGGCACACGCGCATCAGGCCGGGCAAATCAATCGCGCCTTGGCCGGCCGGGAGTTTGTCCAGGGCCAGCACCAGTGGGGCATTGTTGAAAAAATTCGGCGCCAGGGCGACCTTGGCGGCCAGTTGGCGGTCCAGGGCGTCGAGGTCATTGCGGGCCAGCTCCAGCACGGTGATGGCGAGCATGCTGCCTTTCAGCTGGAACACGGGATCTTGGTCTAGCGGTTCGGTTTGGCTCATGGTCGGCAAAAGCGGCTTGTCACGAAAAGTGTCGAGACTTATAACGAGAACATCCACGGGCCGCAAGCCGAGTCGAACCGTTGTAGAATGCGCGGCCCTTGTCTTTACCGGAATCTGTAATGGATCGCCCGCGTTTTCGAGCTGTATTTCTTCACCCGCGTTTTTGGCTGCTATGGCTGGGGCTCGGCTTGCTGTGGCTGATCACTCAGTTGCCCTACCGGGCGTTGTTGACCATTGGTCGATTGCTTGGTGCGGGCATGTACCGCGTGGCTGGTGATCGCCGCCGCATCGCCGCGCGCAACCTCGAGCTGTGCTTCCCGGAAAAGTCCGCCCAAGAGCGCAAGCAGTTGCTCAAGGCAAACTTCGCGTCCACCGGCATCGCCTTTTTTGAGATGGCCATGAGCTGGTGGTGGCCTACGTCGCGTCTGGCGCGCCTGGCCCATGTCGAAGGGCTTGAACATTTGAAGCAGGCGCATCTGGACGGCAAGGGCGTGATCCTGATGGCCTTGCACTTCACGACCCTGGAAATCGGCGCGGCCCTGCTCGGGCAGAAGCACACCATTGATGGCATGTACCGCGAGCATGGCAACCCGCTGTTCGACTTTATACAGCGCCGTGGCCGTGAGCGGCATAACCTCGATTCCCTGGCGGTGGAACGCGACGACGTGCGCGGTATGCTCAAATTGCTGCGCTCGGGCCGAGCCATCTGGTACGCGCCGGACCAGGACTACGGCGCCAAGCAAAGTATCTTCGTGCCGTTGTTCGGCATTCAGGCGGCTACCGTGACCGCCACCAGCAAGTTTGCGCGCCTGGGCAGGGCACTGGTGATGCCGTTTACCCAGGAGCGCCTGGCCGATGGCAGTGGTTATCGCCTGGTGATCCACCCGCCGTTGACCGACTTCCCTGGCGAAACCGATGAGATCGACTGCCTGCGTATCAACCAGTGGGTCGAAGCCTCGGTACGCGAATGCCCCGAGCAATACCTGTGGACCCACCGGCGCTTCAAGAGCCGGCCACCGGGTGAGGCTAAGCTGTACGAAAAGCGCCGTCGGTAACACTACCTTTCCCCCCATGGAGTGACGCTATGCGCCCAGCCGAACCGGTCACAGGTTTGATTCTTTCCGGCGGTGGGGCGCGAGCGGCGTATCAAGTAGGGGTACTGGCGGCTATTGCCGAACTGCTGCCACCGGGGGCGCCGAATCCTTTTCCGGTGATTGTCGGCACCTCGGCCGGCGCGATCAATGCGGTGAGCCTGGCCAGCGGTGCCATGGACTTCACCGCCGCCATCCAGCGCCTCACCGCCTTCTGGCAGGGCTTTCGCAGCCACCTGGTGTTGCGCAGCGACTGGCCAGGTGTCATCCACCAAGCCAGTCGTTTCCTTATCCACAGTCTGCTGGGCCTGGGCGCCCAAGTGCCGGTCGCATTGCTCAACAGTGCGCCGTTGCGGGATTTGCTCAACGACAGGTTGAACCTGCAGGGTATCGATGAAGCCATCCGCAAAAAACACCTGCATGCGGTGGCGGTCACGGCGTTCGGTTACGAATCCGGGCAAGCGGTGACCTTTTACCAAGGTGGCGGCACCATCAATGCCTGGCTGCGTCATCGGCGTATCGGCTTGCCAACCCAACTGACGGTCGAGCACTTGCTGGCCAGCTCCGCGATTCCCTTGCTGTTCGCGCCGGTCAAACTCGACCAGGAGTTTTTTGGCGATGGGGCCGTGCGGCAGTCGGCGCCCATCAGCCCAGCGTTGCATTTGGGCGCAAACCGGGTGCTGGTGGTGGGGGTGAGTGGCAACCCACGGGGTAATGAACCGTCGACCCAACGCACTTACACCGGCCAGCAACCCACCCTGGCGCAGATCGGTGGGCACATGCTCAACAGCACGTTCATTGACAGCCTGGAAGGTGATATCGAACTGCTTGAGCGTCTGAACCCGTTCAGCCATTACGCGCCCGGGTTGTCGGCGGTGGACGTGCTGGTAATTGCGCCCAGCCAGCCGATCGATGAAATCGCGGCGCGGCATCGGCAAGAGCTGCCGGCGGCGTTGCGCCTGTTCTTGCGCGGGCCGGGGGCGACCAAGACCAGTGGGGCAGGGGTGTTGAGTTACTTGCTGTTCGAGGCAGGGTATTGCAGCGAGTTGATTGAGTTGGGGCGCAAAGATGCGTTGGCCAAGCGTGAGGAGCTGTCACGATTCCTGGGCCTGGCACCGAGCTGAATGTGGGAGCTGGCTTGCCTGCGATAGCGGTGTGTCAGTCAATGCATTCGGCACAGACGTATAGCTATCGCAGGCAAGCCAGCTCCCACAGGGAGTGGCGGTCAACTGTTAGAAGTGGTACTTGACCAAAAAGCTCGCGGTGTCCTGGTTGGTCCTGAACGCGCCGCTGTCTTCAACCCCGTACTTGTTCTTCCAGTAGTCGTATTCGAAACCGACGTACAACTGCTTCGCGCCCCAATGCAGCGCCTTGCCCAGGTCATATTTAACCTGTGGGTTGAAGTGCAGGTTGGCGTGGTAGGTGCCGCGCGGGTTCTTGTCGTTGTCGACGACCCAATCCATGTAACCGTCGATCAGCACATCGGAGCTGCCCACGGGAATGGTGTACGCCCATACCGGGGTGATCTGCCAGATGTTGTTGCCAGGGCGATCGCCTGCCGGGTGGCGCTGGTAGAAGTTCAACTGGAAGAAGTCGAAGCCGGGCACATTCAGGTCAAAGCCTGGGCCGATCAGGTAGGAATTGTTATTGCCCTCACCAAACTCGTAAGTCATTGCCAGCAAGACGTCTTTGATCGGGCCGAACGACATGTCTTTGTCGAAAATCTTGCCGAACGATAAGCGCGGCGTGAACTCACCGTAATACGTATTCGGGCCGAAGTTGCCATCTTCCTTGCCGTTGTAAAAGATGCGGTCGACGAACAGGAAGTTGTCGCCGTACTTCCATGAGTCGGCATGTTCGAACGTGAGGGTTTGCTGGATCGACGGGTTGATGGTGAAGCTCTTGCCATACAGATACGTCAGGCTGTTGTTCTGCCACTGCAACAAATCACCGGCCACTGCCTGGCTACCGGCCAGCAGGGATCCCGCCAGCATCAGGCCTTTGAACATAGGTTTCATTCGGTTGCTCCCGAGTTAAAGTTTTATGGTTTTTTCTTCTACGCAGACGCTCTGGTGTGGCGCCTTTTGGTTCGCTGCAAAAATCGTCTGTTCGGTCAGCTTTAATGCTTTTAGCAAGAGCTGCGCCAAGGTGTTTAAAAAGCCAAAAAATCCCCGTCGGCTGCATCGGATGCAGTCGAATTCAGAGGGTTTTTGCGCACGTTGGCAGCTGCTGCGGGGCCGGGATAAGTTGGCCTTGCAGTCAGCTTTTACATTGGCTGTTTTTTTTTGAGTCGATTCGAGCGGGCGCGGAGAATACTGGCTCACAAGCCTTGGCTCAAGTGCGCTGTAAAAGAGCGCGTGGGGCAAGAATGGGGCGCGGCGTGTGACCGGCCCCAGGTGAAGGGTGTGCATGCGGGTGTTCCCTGTTCGTTATTGTTTTTGTTGTTCTTATCAAGAGCAGGAAGGAATCAATGCGTAGGGGCGGCCACAGGGCGTTCAGAGCCACCGAGGATGTTGAACAGTACATTCAGCGACAACGCGCTGAGGGTGGCCATGGCAATCCCGCTGTGGGTTATCGGGTTCATCCACAGCGGCAGTTGCGCGAAGAAATCCGGGCGCACCACGGGGATCAGGCCCATGCCGATACTGACCGCCACCAGCAATTGGTTGCGGCGGTCGGCGATGTCGGCTTCCTGCAGGATCTTGATGCCGGTCGCCGCGACCATGCCGAACATGGCAATCGCCGCACCGCCTAATACTGCCGGTGGAATCGATGCCACCAGAAACGCGGCTTTGGGCAGCAGGCTGAGCACAATCAGAAAGGCCCCGGCCATGATCGTCACCGAGCGGCAGCGCACGCCGGTCATCTGCACCAGGCCGATATTCTGGGCGAACGAGGAGTGGGTAAAGGTGTTGAAGAAACCGGCGAAGAACGACGCACCGGCATCACACAACAAGCCACGGCGGAGCATCTTCGGCGTGACTTCCTGGCCGGTAATCTTGCCCAGGGCGAGGAACATGCCGGTGGACTCGACGAAGATGATCACCACCACCAGGCACATTGACAGGATCGGCGCCAACTCGAATTTAGGCAGGCCAAAATGCAGCGGCGTCACCACTTGCACCCACGGTGCCTGGGCCAGGCCGCTGAGGTCGACCATGCCGATCATGCCGCAAAGGCCGTAGCCGAGTGCCATGCCGATCAGCACCGAAATATTCACCCAGAAGCCGCGCATGAAGCGGTTGATCAGCAGGATGGTCGCCAGTACCAGCGCGGCAATCGCCAGATAAATCGGCGAGCCGTAGGTGGCGGCAGCGCTGCCGCCACCGGCCCAGTTCACGGCCACTGGAAACAGCGACAGCCCGATCGCAGTGATGACGGTGCCGGTTACCAACGGTGGAAAGAAGCGCACAACCTTCGACATGAACGGTGCGATGACGAGGCCGAAGAACCCGGCGGCGATGGTCGCGCCGAAGATGCCCTGCAAGCCGATCCCTGGCATGCCGGCCATGGCGACCATGCTGCCGACGGCGGCGAAACTGGCGCCCATCATCACCGGCATGCGAATGCCCACAGGGCCGATACCGAACGACTGCACCAGCGTGGCGATACCGGCGACGAGCAGGTCGGCGTTGATCAGAAAGGCGATTTCTTCACGGCTCAAGCCAGCGGCCTGGCCAATGATCAGGGGGACGGCGACGGCACCGCCGTACATCAGCAAGACGTGTTGCAGGCCTACCAGAATCAGTTGCAAGAGGGGCAGCCGCACCATGGCGGGCGCAGCAGGAGTCTGCGGTTCTAACTGGGACATGCAACACCTCGGATCTTTTTATTGTTGTGTTGTTCGGCAGTCAATTGCCGGGTGGAACGCAATCTTCAAAGCACCACAAATCCCCTGCGGGAGGGGGCTTGCTCCCGATACCGATGTTTCATTCAACATATCGGTGAATGAACCACCGGTATCGGGAGCAAGCCCCTTCCCACATTGGAGCTCTGTGAATCAGTTAATTGGTGCGAGCCCCCTGATTGATCCAGGTGCCAATCAAATCCCGCTCCTGCTGAGTCATCTGGGTGATGTTGCCCAGCGGCATGATCTGGCTGGCCACGGCTTGCGCTTGAATGCGCGGCGCCATTTGCTGGATCTGCTGCGGGGTGTCGAACATCACGCCAGCCGGTGCCGTGCTGAACAGCGGGCTGGTGGGCTTGGCCGAATGGCACACGGCGCAGCGTTCCTGGATCACCCCATGCACCTTGTCGAAATCAATCGATGCCTGGGCGGGCGCAGGTGCGGCGGCAGGTGTGGCAGGTGTGGCAGGCGCTGCCGGTGCGGCAGGTTTCAAGCCGCCACCCAAGGCGGTTTCGGGCAATGGCTGGTATTCGATCGCGGCAGGCGCCTTGGCGACATCCGGTGCAGTTGCCACAGGTTTCGGGCCGGTCACGTATGCCAGGCAAATCATCGCCAGCGCGCCAACCGGCAAGGTCCACGCATATTTCTGGCTGTTGTGACGGGTGTTGAAGTAGTGACGCACCAACACGGCCGCCACGGCGATACCGGCCAGGATCAGCCAGTTGTATTGGCTGCCGTAGGTGCTCGGGAAGTGGTTGCTGATCATGATGAACAGCACTGGCAAGGTGAAGTAGTTGTTGTGACGTGAACGCAACAAACCCTTGGCCGGCAACGCCGGATCGGGTGTGCGGTTCTCCGCGATCGCCGCCACCAGCGCGCGCTGTGCGGGCATGATGATGCGGAACACGTTACCGACCATGATAGTGCCGATCACGGCGCCCACATGCAGGTACGCACCGCGGCCGCTGAACACTTTGCTGAAGCCGTACGCAGCGGCAATCAACAGCACGAACAGGATCAAGCCGAGCAGGGCGGGGCGCTTGCCCAGTGCCGAATCGCAGAGAAAGGAGTAGATGAACCAACCGGCCAACAGCGAGCCGAGGCCCAGCAATACACCTTCCGGACCGCTGAGGCTGCTGCCCGGGGCCAGCAGGTACAAGGTCGGGTTGGCGTAAAACACCACGCACAGCAGCGCGATGCCGGACATCCAGGTGAAATAGGCTTCCCATTTGAACCAGTGCAGGTTGTCCGGCATGGTCGGTGGGGCCAGTTTGTATTTCTCCAGGTGGTAGATACCGCCACCGTGGATCGCCCACAAGTCGCCGGCCAGGCCGTCCTTGGGGTTGACGCGATTGAGGTTGTTTTCCAGCCAGACGAAGTAGAAAGAAGCGCCGATCCACGCGACGCCGGTGATCATGTGAACCCAGCGCACGCTAAGGTTCAGCCATTCCATCAAATGTGCTTCCACAGTCTTTACCTCTCGCCTGTCACTCTGTTGTCGAGTGATCAGACCTTCTCTTATTGGTGGGGGGCGAGGATCAACCGCTCATCCTCTTTGAAAAAATGCTCATCGCAGTTATTGCCGGTGCCACTGCGATCAACCACCAGGAAGTCATCCCGCTTTTCGATCGTCAGCACCGGGTGGTGCCAGACGCCGCGATGGTAATTAATGCCCTGCCTGCCGTTGGTAACGAAGGCGCGGACCAAGCCCGATACAGGTTCATCGCCAAGTGGCGCGACCACGATCAGAAAGGGGTTGCCGAGCAGCGGAATGAAAGCCTGGCTGCCCAGCGGGTGTCTCTCCAGCATACACACGGTCAGCGGCATGTCCTGCGCGTCGGCGCGGAAGATGCTGATGATGGCGTTGTCTTCAGGCGTCGCGGTTTCGACCGTCGCCAGTTTATGAAAGCGCATGGTCGACCCGTTGTTGATCATGAAGTGATCGCTGCCGTCGGTTTCGATAACGTCACCGAAAGGGGCGAAGGCTTCTTTGGTCAGGGGTTCGATCATCAGTGTGCGCATGGCTGTCTTCTTATCCGAATGCTGTGTTGTTTGGTCTATTGCTATCGCGGGCAAGCCCTGCTCCCACATTTGACCGCGTAACCCTGTGGGAGCTGGCTTGCCTGCGATCGGGTTAACCGCTTACTTGGCGACTTTGCCCAGGACTCGCAGGCGACTCACACCACCATCCGGGAACACGTTCAGGCGGATGTGGGTGATTGGGCCCAGTGCCTTGATCTGCTCGGCGAAGGTGTGTTCGGCGTGCATCTCCAGTTTCTGCGCCGGCAGCAGTTCGCGCCAGAACAGCGATTGGGTTTCGATCTGGCTGTCGGTGCCGCCCTTCACGAACGCGCCCTGAATCGAGCAGGTGTCCGGGTAGTTGCCCTTGAAGTGCAGGGTGTCGACCACGATTTTCTCGATCTCACCCGGGTGGCCCAGCGCGACGATCACCCAGTCATTGCCCGGTGTACGACGACGGGCAGTTTCCCAGCCGTCGCCCATGTTGATGCCACGGCCCGGGTTGAGGATGTTGCTCATGCGCCCGAAGTGTTCGTCGGAGCAAGCGAGGGCACGACCGCCGTTCAAGGCTGCAGCCAGGTCGACTTGTTCGTTGTCACCCACCGACGACCAGTCGCGGAACGGCACACCGTACACACGCAGACGGGCCACGCCGCCATCCGGGTAGATGTTGAAGCGCAAGTGGCTGAAGGCTTTGTCGTTGTTGATCTCGTGGTAGTGGTGGCTGTTGCCTTGCAGCTCGACGGCCGAGAGCACTTCCACCCACTGGGTGTTTTCGTCAGGATCGCCCGAGGCCAGGAAGCAGGCTTCCAGGGAGGCCGACGGCGGGAAGTTGCCGGTGAAGAATGAAGTGTCGATGTCCACGCCTTTGATCGAGCCCGGTACGCCCAGGCGGATCACCGCGCTGTCGTAGCCTTCGAAGCGCTTGCGGCGCGACTCCCAGCCGTCCATCCACTTGCCGTTGTCATCGAAAACGCCCTCCTTCCACACGGCCGGAGTCGGCTGGAACAGGCGGTTGGCGTCTGCGAACCAGTCATCGGTCACCGAAAGAATCTTGGTGCCAAGACGGGCGTCGGCCAGGTTGACGAACTTCTCGAAAGGTACGGCGTAAGCTTTCATTCTTCTTGTCTGCCTTGAGTTAGGTGGCTTGGGATGCTCGCCAGGCCCTGGGCGTCATGAGCGCTCGGGCCCGGTCTGCTAAAGGGTCAGTAATCGGAACAACGCGATTTTATTGATCTCGGCCAGCGCGCATTGGAACTCGGCGTCTGCCGGGTTGTGAATGCGCGTTTCGAACGCGGCCAGGATCTGATGCCGGTTGCTGCCTTTTACCGCCATGATGAAGGGAAACTTGAACTTGGCTTTGTAAGCGTCGTTCAGCTCGGTGAAGCGCGAAAACTCGTCGCTCGAGCATTGGTGAATACCGGCGCCAGCTTGTTCATTCGTGCTGGCTTCGGTCAACTCGCCCTGGACGGCGGCTTTGCCGGCCAGGTCCGGGTGAGCGTTGATCAGCGCCAGCTGGCTGGCATGATCGGCACTCAACAGGATGTCGCTCATGCGCTGGTGCAGGGTTTCGATCTCATCGATCGAGGCGTCCTGGCCCAGGTCGAAGGCCTTTTCGGCCACCCATGGCGAATGTTCGTAGATGTCGGCGAAGGCGTTGATGAATTCATCGCGGCTCAGGGTCGACGGTTTCAAGGTTTGGAACGCAGTCATTTCGCCGCTCCCGTGTACGGATGGGTGTCGTGCCAGTGACGGGCAATGTCGACTCGGCGAGTGAACCACACCTGTTCGTGACTTTTGGCGTACTCGATAAAACGCTTCAGGGCGGCCAGGCGGGCAGGGCGGCCGATCAGGCGGCAATGCAGGCCGATGGAAAGCATTTTCGGGGCTTCAGCGCCTTCGGCATAGAGCACGTCGAAGGCGTCTTTGAGGTACTCGAAAAAGTCGTCGCCCTTGTTGAAACCCTGGACCTGGGTGAAGCGCATGTCATTGGTGTCCAGGGTGTAGGGAATCACCAGGTGCGGCTTGCCGGTGGGGTTGTTCGGTTCCCAGTAGGGCAGGTCGTCGTCATAGGTGTCGCAGTCGTAGAGGAAGCCGCCTTCCTCCATCACCAGCCGCCGTGTGTTGGGGCCGGTGCGCCCGGTGTACCAGCCCAGTGGGCGCTCGCCGGTCAGTTCGGTGAGGATGCGGATCGCTTCGAGCATGTGCTCGCGCTCCTGGGCCTCGTCCATGTATTGGTAGTCGATCCAGCGATAGCCGTGGCTGCAGATCTCGTGACCGGCGGCGACCATCGCGCGGATCACATCCGGGTGGCGCTGGGCGGCCATGGCCACGGCGAAGATGGTCAGCGGGATATCGAATGCTTTAAACAACTTGAGGATGCGCCACACACCGGCACGGCTGCCGTATTCGTACAGCGACTCCATGCTCATGTTGCGCTCGCCTTGCAGCGGTTGGGCCGAGACCATTTCCGAGAGGAAGGCTTCGGACTCTTTGTCACCGTGCAAAATATTGCGCTCGCCGCCTTCTTCGTAGTTCAGTACGAAAGACAACGCGATGCGCGCCTTGCCCGGCCAGTGTGGGTGAGGAGGGTTACTGCCGTAACCGATCAGGTCGCGTGGGTAGTCAGCGCTCACTGCAGTCTTCCTTCTTGTGCGTGGTAGCGGTGTGTGTGGCGTCCGGGCAGTGAAAAGACTGGGTGGCGTCACAGCGATGAGTGATTGTATACAACTTATCGCTAACTTTGTAAGCCCGAATTTCTGCATTTTTTCTGCAGCGTTCGTTGAATATGGCGTAGCAAGAAACTTGCCTAACTGGTCAGCTAATGGACAAAAGGTCGTTTGAAAGCAAGGATTACCCATCAATTGCCCTACCGATTAACCCCACCGGGAGGATCGCAAAGTTTGTGATTTTTATTGTGTACAATTTTTTTAAAAAGTGTCTTAATCAGCCATCGCCGGCTTTTTCGATGCCCCGAAAAAGTGCAGGTTTCTCTTCTACTGACTTCAGGAGGCGCGTAGACGCCATGGGACGTTTGACCACACACGTTTTGGACGCCGCACACGGCTGCCCCGGCAGTCACATCAAGGTCGAGCTGTACCGCGTCGAAGGCGCGCAGCTGGAGCTGGTTGCCACCGCCACTACCAACAGCGACGGCCGTTGTGATGCGCCACTGCTGCAAGGCGACGATTACGTCAGCGGTGTCTATCAGCTGCAATTCAACGCCGGCGACTACTACCGCGCCCGTGGGGTGCAATTGCCTGCACCTGCGTTCCTCGACGTGGTGGTGCTGCGCTTCGGCATCAGTGCCGAACAGGATCACTACCATGTGCCACTGCTGATTTCGCCTTACAGCTACTCCACCTATCGCGGTAGCTGAGCGTCACCTCGCTTCACACCCCCAAAGCTCTTCGTTGGTTTTTCGCCCGCCCACACTGCGGGCTTTTTTTTGCCTGTTCCCGTGCAACTATCTAGTGCCAATGGACCCTCGGTGGTGCCTAGGCTGGGTGTTTTCCTCATCGAGAGAAAACACCATGACCTCTTCCCAAGATTATCCCGACGATTCATCTGACAACGCCGACGCTGACGTCGCTGCCGAAGCCGCGTTGCAGGGCATTCGTGATGAGTTAAGGCAGCGGGTTAATGTGTCTACCCACCCCAGTCGCCTGATCAATCAGATCGGCCTTGCCGACTGGCGCTGCCACGCGTCGACACAGGCGCTTATACGCCTGATAGGGCGCTCGCCAAAAGTCTTGACGGTGATCCGTACCGAACTGCGCAACGCATTTGAGATTGACCCCGACAGCCTGCTGTTTACCGAACACAGCCCCTCCAACCCGCCAGGCGTATCCGAGAAAGTCGACAGCTTGACCGATCGAGCGTTGTTGCTGCTGGTTCAGCCCTGGGTGCCTATTAATACCAATCTATTCACTGGCTTGAGTGTCAAGGGCGAGCCGAGTCGTCGGTTGCCTTATACACCGTTGCAAGCACTGGAGCGCGTTGTCGCGTTGACGCTTTTTGACCGGCTGGCCCGCGCGCATACCGAGCATTGGGACACGCTGGCGCAGGGTTCCTGGCGTACACGCCGGGAGCGTTGGAGTGAGTTGCACGCGGAACTCTTCGCTGACCGCGCCTTTCTGGCGCGGCAACTGAACGAGCTATCGAGTGCGGGAATGGCCCTGGTCCAGGCAGTGATCGATGCCCCGACCGCTGAGGCGCGCCAGCGTGCAGGTGGGGAGTGGGCCTGCGTGCGGGTAGGCCAGGTGATGTGGCCCGGTACGCCTGCGGTGGCGATCCCCGGTGCATTGCATTTTTACCGTGAGGGCGACCCTGACGGTGTGCCTCATGTCGTTTACCTGCCGGGTGTGGCCCGTCACTTCTATGAGTACCCATCCTTCGTCTTGCTTCAATGTGGCGTGCTGACGCTGAACCGGTTGCTGTTCCGTGATCTCTGGCAGTGCCTGCCGTTAAGTCGTCGCAATGCGTTATGCCGGCCTGCGGACTTGTCCCCGGCGCTCAGTGTTGTCCGCGGTCTGGAGATCAAGGGTGATGCGCTGGCGTTAGGCGCGCAGGCGTTGCTGAGTGAGCAATGGGGGAACGAATTGGCCTGTGCCGTGATGATCAATCACGCCCACGTATTTTCTAAACAACGGCCTCGGCCTCAGCCGTTGGAGGCCGTGTCGTTTCTCGCGCACGTGGAGAAGGCCAGGAAGCAACTGGTCGGTGGCGCGCGGCTCGGCGTCCTTCGGGAGCAATTGCTCAAATGGGACCAGCAACGGCGAAGCGAAGAAATCATTTTTGCCAGCACGGCGCCCGGCCTGGCCCTGCGCACCACAGAGCAGCAGGTCAAGTGTTACGAAAAAGGTCTGCTTGCGCTGCTGAATCCGGATGACCCCAGCGCAGAGACGCCTGCGTATCAGGAATTCGTGTCGCTGGTGAATCAACTCAAGGTCCATGCCCAGGCATTGGATACCTTGATGCAGGGTACGCAGACACGGCTGCTCGATTTGGCTTTTTGGACTGAGCGCCCCGGTGGCGCGGGCACGCTCAGGCGTGGCTCCCTGTTCATGAACGCGCAAACCGAAGCGCTGCGCTGTGAGGTTCAGTTGCAACACCGGCTCAAGCTGTTAAGCGCAGCCCATCGGGACTTGGTTATGGAGGTGGTGGAACAGCCTTTGCCGTCTAAACGCCCAGGCAGTGAAACCCAGGTGTTATGGATCGCGGTGGGCAGTGAGCCAGACGCTTTCTACTCACTCCATAACGTGTGGGTGGTGACGACAGCCGCGGCAGTGAGGGTTCCGACCCGCCAGCGTCCGGTGGTCCTGTACGCTTTCGGGGTAAAGGGTGGGGTGCAGGCTTTTTCCGGGCTGGATGCATTGACTCGAAGCATCAAGGCAAGCCTGAGCAGTCGGGATGACTCCGTGCTGTGGGGCTGTGTCGAGCGCGATAAACGTAACGACTTACGCGCACATGCGTTGCGTGACACCTTGGCCGTGCGCTACTTGCCCATTGAGCGCAAGCCCGCGCTGGCCGCTGTGCAGAAAATGCTTGGGACCTACACTCGCTTGCACGAAAGCACTGAGGACATCACGCGAATTTTCAGTGAGGTCAAGGACGCCGAGCTGAGCCGCGCGCTGCTGACAGTTGAGCTGGAGGAACAGCTGAAGGCTCCCGTCAATAGTGCCCTGAGCCAGGCCCAGGCCAATATTGAGTTGCTGCGCAAGGCTGCGTCTGAAGCGAAAAAATGGCCGGCATGGTTGCCGGATGCAACGCGTGCCCAGCGTAAAAACTTCAGGCGCTCGCAGCGTCTTTATCTGAGTAGCGTATTCGCCTATAAAAACCGGCTTGAACAACATCTGCCCGACCTGGAGACGTTCGCCCGCTGCGCCTTGACCGCCCGTTTGAGTCAGGACGGTATCTCGCCGCAATGGGATATTGACCAACCCTTTATTGATATGCCTGATGATGTTCAAGGCAGCTTTTGTGGGGGAGCAAGCGCCTGTCCCGTGGGCGATAACAAAATAATACTGACCCCGAGCCCTACGCGTACAACCTTCAGTCTGCTGCAATTGTTGCTGCATAACCTGGACCCGTTGGCGCCCTGGACGCAGTGGCGATTGAACCGCGCGCGCTTTCTGCAACCTGACGCGCAACAACAACTCAACGCCGCTTATCTGATCCGTATGGTGTCCTCGCTGGATATCGGCGGCCAGTACGACGCGTTGATCAACCAGGCGTTTTATCCGCGTATTGGCGCCAACTACACGCTCAGCGAAGGGCGTATTCCCGAGTTGTTGAATCGCGCGTTGCAAGCCGGCGTTGCGCATCATCTTTTTTCGGCGATTCAACGCGGGCTGACGGCGGCTGCACAAAGCGTATTCAGCACCGCGATGGCGGCCCGAACGCCGCAAGACCTGCTGAAAAACCAGCATGAACTGCAACTGTACGTGGTTCATCTGGTGGGTCACACGATGCAGCATGATCGCTATATCGCAGGGATAGTGCTGATGCACGACAAGCGTTCCGGGCTGTGCCTTGTCTATTGGCCCCAGGCCACGCACGCGTTGATCCTCACCGAGTACATCAGCCTGCAACAGGCCCATGCTGAATTGAACCGTATCGGCGCATTGCCGGATAATGCCAGGGCGCTGGCGCGGCAGGTTGCACCCGGCTGGGCATTTGAGGTGCTCAATTACCCTCTGGCTAACGTCGACGAGGGCGTCCCGGCCTGGAATATACTCACGCCTACCAATGTTCTGGTGAAAGGGATTTGGCAGGGGGTTGAGTTCATTCGCTCGTTCCGCATCAAGCATCTGGAGCCGACGGCGCTTGCTGATGAGATCGAAAAGCAAACCCTTGAGCAGATTGCCAGTGATCCGCAGGACTGGTTGGCGATTGTCGCCACGCCCCACAGCAATGCTCAGGCGTTGCTGTACCACGCCAGCGTGCTTGAACTGCAACGCCGAACCCAGGCTGCCAGCCATTCCGGCAAGGCGCTTGAGGAATACCGGGTCCGCCGCCTTGGCGAACAGCACGACGCCACCAAACGCAGGTTGGTCGGTTTTTTCAGTCCGTTTTTCGGGCTGTTAAATGACGTCTATGAGCTGTTGCTGGTGGCGCGGCGTTATCACCGCTATGGAGACCCCCACGATGCGGTCGATGTGGGCTTTATGAGCGCCTTTTTGGCGACTGATTTGTTATCGAACTTTGTACCTGGCCCCAAGAAGGTGGGCGGTGGTGCGACTCGCATTGCGCGGCCTGCACTGAGGCCAGCCTTGGGGCGAATACACCGTTTTCGTATGACGACGAGCGAGGTTCCTCACCAAACGCAGTCAGCCGTGCCTCAACTCAAAGCCCTGGCGCCATTTAAAATCAAGGGTGTGCCTGAGGGGGCTGTAGCCTTGAAAGGGCCGGGTAAGAACGGTGTTTACGTGAAAAATGCCGAGCCATTTGTGGCGGATGACACACACCATTACCCACTTTATCGGCGCCGGAACGAACAGTCGTTTCGCCTGCAAAACAAGCAGGCACCGGGGCAAGACGAACTGATCCTGAACATCCACCAGCCCAGGGAGTGGTTGCTCGCAGCGGACGCACCGCAACCGGGGCCGAGCTCAGGAGTACTTAACCCATGGCGCGCTCCCTTGCCGGATTGGCAACCACCTGACCCGCGTACGGCGACTGAGCCGCGGATTCTTCAGTCGCGCACTACGGATACCCGTTGGCTGGATTGGCGTACTCAAGTTCATCCCAATCAAATAGTGAACTCCCCGACTCCCGGGGTATTTGAGGTGGGTATGGCACCAACAGGGTCTGGGCTCAATGCCAGGTTCTTGCGCGTGGCTCGTCCTAATACCTCCATCCTGGATCCGGACAGTGGTTTTTACAGGATGCTCCCCCAGAGTCATCAAGCACTGTCGACCGATATCTCGTTTATCACCCGAAATGAGCCCCTGGTGTCATTGGCTGAGGTCGATATCGTGCGTTGGACAAGCACTGATATTCTCGACCAGCCCATTCCAGTATCACGCACCCCGACAGGTGGATGGCAAAACCATCCGGCATTGTTCGACAGGCCTTTGGAGCAATATGTGGGCGAGGCTTTTCCCACCATGACGAACAGAACACGGGAGTTTACGGTCAGGAGGATGATTGAGCTGTCAGGTCCGCGACGCCCGGTAACGGCAAGTCACATGCTTGGCATCCGTGCGACGCTGGACGGGTGGTTACCCTCGGCCCCTGCCAGGCGGGGTCAAACGGATGATTTGCTGAGGATGTTACGGCCAATTCAAAGAGGGGGGCATTCAACACTTGTCAGCTACCAAGGTGCGGCACCGGGTTTTGAACGCATGGACTTTCTGCCACCGGTCATGCTGCAGCCCAGGCTTCATCGAGGTGGGACACCTGTTAGGGCGGATAGAAATACCGCGCAGCGTGCGGCAGTCCGAATTGTTTTGGAGCAGCAGGGTTTCACTGTTCAGGACCTCCAGGTTAAACGTTACCGAATGAGGCCCACTCATGAATCGGTTGCTATTCATCCCAATTCGCCAGATCGCATCTATTACATTTCATATGAATGGGTCGAGATGGGCCATGTCCGCTTGAACACCAGATTGAAGAATGGCTGGTTTTATATAGGGTTCAAGTCCTACACAGATGCTGCGCTGGCGGTTACGGTCAGCAAAGCGCTGCAGGAAAATCGCCTGGTTCGGATCCTGGCGGGCATCCAGTGGCCTATCAAAGGCGACATCTCGCCAACCGTTTATTTCATTAAATTGGCGCCTTCGCCTTGAGCAGCGACACCACACCGGCGCAACTGAACAACGCAGCGCTGACCCGATTGAACCAGCTCTGGCCGGCGCCGCTGCGCAAATAGCGCGCCGCGCCATGGGCACCCAGGCCATAGGTCAGCTTGCACAGCAGGTCGAGCACGGTCCAGGTGGCGATCATGATCAGCAACTGCGGCAGGAACGGCTGCTGACTGTTGAGAAATTGCGGCAAGAAGGCGGCGAAAAACAGGATGTCCTTGGGGTTGCTGGCGCCCAGCACAAAGGCACGGCCAAACAAGGCGCTGAAGCGCGGCACCGCAGGTGCTTGCGGGACTTCGGCAGCGTGGGCCGGTTGCCGCGATTGCTGCCAGCTTTGCCAGGCAAGATAAAACAGGTAAAGCGCACCGACGATCTTCAAGGCACTGAACAACTGCTCCGACGCCAGCAATAGAGCGCCCAGGCCCAGAGCCGAAGCACTCAACAAGCAAATTGAGGCAAACACGCCGCCGAGAAACGCCGGGTACGCGCGGCGCAGGCCGTAGTTGAGGCTGTTGCTGATCATCAGCAGCGACAGCGGGCCGGGAATCAGGATCACGATCAAAGCAGCGCCGCTGAACAGCAGCCAGGTTTCCAGGGTCATTTACAGTCCTCCATTCGTGCAAAAGCCCCACCCGAAGGTGAGGCGGTTTTCAGCCATTCCCGAACTACAGGAAGATGAATTTCGCGATGAAAATCGCGCACAACACCCACAGGCTGATGGAAATCTCGCGGTACTTGCCGGTGCCGGCCTTGAGCGCCACGTACGTGATAAAGCCCAGGGCGATACCGTCGGCGACCGAGAAGGTCAGCGGCATCATGATTGCCGTGACAATCGCCGGAATGCTGTCGGTGGCTTCATCCCAATTGATATGGGCCATGCTCGCCATCATCAGCATCGCCACGTAAATCAGTGCGCCTGCAGTGGCATAAGCCGGGATCATGCCGGCCAGCGGCGCAAAGAACATAGCGGCCACAAACAGCACGCCCACTGTCACGGCGGTCAGCCCGGTGCGACCGCCGGCGGCTACACCGGCAGCACTTTCCACATAGCTGGTCACGGGTGGCACGCCGACCATGGCACCGAACACGCTGGAAGCGCTGTCGGCCTTTAACGCGCGGGACAGGTTATGAATCTTGCCATCCGCACCGACCAGGCCGGCGCGTTGTGCAACGCCCATCAAGGTGCCGGCGGTATCAAACATGTGCACAAACAAAAAGGCAAACACCACGCTGATCATGCTGACATTGAACACACCCTTCACGTCCATGGCCATCCAGGTCGGTGCCAGGCTCGGTGGGGTAGAGAGAATGCCGTTGTAGTGCACCAGGCCCAGGCCCCATCCGGCCAGGGTCACGGCGATGATGCTGATCAGGATGGCGCCGAATACCCGGTGGTAGCTGAGGATCGCAATCAGCAAAAAGCACACCGCCGCCAGCAGCGGGGCGGGCTCGTGCAGTGAGCCGAGTTTGATCAACGTGGCCGGGCTGTCGACGATGATGCCGGCTGTTTTCAGGCCAATCACGCCGAGAAACAACCCGACACCGGCACCCATGGCGTGGCGCAGGCTCACTGGAATGCTGTTGAGCAGCCATTCACGCACGCGGGACAGGGTCAGGCCCATGAACAGCACGCCCGAGATAAACACCGCACCCAGCGCCGTTTCCCAGTGATAGCCCATGGTGCCGACCACGGTATAGGTGAAAAACGCGTTCAGGCCCATGCCCGGCGCCAGGCCGACTGGCCAGTTGGCGTACAGGCCCATCAACAGGCAACCCAGTGCGGCGGCGATACAGGTGGCGACAAACGCTGCACCATGATCGATTCCGGCGTCGGCCATGATGTTGGGGTTGACGAAGATGATGTAGGCCATGGTGATGAAGGTGGTGAGGCCGGCAATCAGCTCGGTCTTCACTGTGGTGCCATGCAAGCTCAGTTTGAACAGGCGTTCCAGCCAGCCGCCTTGCGGTGCGGCCAGGTCCAGCGTTGGGGCTTCGGATTTGCGGCTTTCCACAGCGAGTACTCCTCAAGAGTTTTATTGTTATTTCCAGCGCCGGTCACATGAGTGGGCAACGGCGCTTTGAGGTACTGGCGGGTTTTGTTGACCATAAGGTCAGGAACTCGCACGAAGCGAATTATGCTTTTGTATACAAATAAAGCAAATAATGTTTTCTATTATGTGCGCAAAAGGGGATGAAAGGCTAATTCGCGGCACTCAGCGCCTGGTTGACCGCCAGCCATCCCGCCACCGCGTCTTCGCCGGCTTCGCTGAACGCGCGTTGCAACAACTTCACTTGTTCGCGGCGCAGTGACTGCTCGAAACGCACGCCTTCCTCACTCAATTCCAGCAGGCGTTTGCGCTTGTCGGTCTCGGACGCGACGCTGTTGACCAAGTGCATTTCCTGCAATTGGCGCAATGGCATGTTCAACGCCTGTTTACTCACGCCGAGCAATTCCAGCAGTTGTGTCACGCTCAAGGCGGGGTAGCGCGCGATGAAAAACACGATGCGCTGGTGCACGCGGCTCAGGCCGCGGCGCTCCAGCATTTCATCGGCCTTGGCGGTGAACGCCTGATAGCCGAAGAAGAAGGCTTCCATGGCTTGCTGCTGGCTGCTCTGGTTTTTAAGGTCAAGCATATTGACGTATCTACCCAGGTCGTCGTAATTTCGGTCAAGTAGTTTGACGTATTTCCTGCGCGCTTTGCCACCGGTGACCTTATGGCCTTCTCTGAACGTGTTACGCGCCTCAAAAGCTCCTTGATCCGTGAAATCCTCGCCGCGGCCCAGCGCCCGGAAGTGATGTCGTTCGCCGGCGGCCTGCCGGCCGAAGCCATGTTGCCCGCGTTGAACTGGGACGGCATGCCGCTCAACATCGGCCAATACGGCATGAGCGAAGGCGAGCCGCACTTGCGTGAATTGCTCGCCGCCGAGGCGCGCGCACTGGGCGTGCCCTGCCAGGCCAGCCAGGTGCTGGTGGTCAGCGGTTCCCAGCAAACCCTGGACCTGGCGGCCAAGTTGTACATCGACCAGGGCACGCAGATCCTGCTGGAAGGCCCGACCTACCTGGCCGCGCTACAGATTTTCCAACTGTTCGGCGCCGATTGCCTCACCGTGCAACTGGAGGCCGACGGTCCGGACCTGGCGGCGCTGCGGACCACGCTTGAACAGCAGCGTCCGGCGTTCATCTACCTGATTCCGACGTTCCAGAACCCGTCGGCCGTGCGCTACAGCGAGGCCAAGCGCGAGGCTGTCGCCGCTTTGCTCGATGAGTTCGGCGTGACCCTGATCGAAGACGAACCCTACCGCGAGCTGACTTTCGATGGCGGCAGTGCGCAGCCGATTGCCGGCCGCCTGAAGAAAGCCAGCTGGATCTACACCGGTACGGTCTCCAAGACCTTGTTGCCAGGCTTGCGCGTCGGTTACCTGATCGCCAGCCCGGACCTGTTCCCGCACCTGCTCAAGCTCAAGCAATCGGCGGACCTGCACACCAATCGCGTTGGCCAGTGGCAGGCAATGCAGTGGATCGGCACCGAGCGCTACCAGCAACATCTGGTGGAACTGCGCCGCTTTTACCGCGAACGCCGCGATGCATTCCAGGCCGCTCTCGAGCGCCACTTCGGTGATTTGGCCGACTGGCAAACGCCCCAGGGCGGATTATTCTTCTGGCTGACCTTGAAACAACCGCTCGACACCCGCACCTTGTTGGCGCAAGCATTAGATCAGAACGTCGCGTTCATGCCCGGTGAACCGTTCTTTTCCGAGCCGGACCAGCACCTTGGCTCGTTTCGGCTCAATTTCAGCCATATCGACCCGGCCCGTTTGGACGAAGGTCTCAAGCGCCTGGCCGCGGTGGTCCGTCAAGCACAGCACGCGCAAGCGGCATAAGGGGAGCCTCATGTACAAGGTTTATGGCGATTACAGGTCGGGCAACTGCTACAAGGTCAAATTGATGCTCAATCTATTGGGCATCGCGTACCAGTGGATCGATGTCGACATCCTCAACGGTGACACCCAGACCGCTGAATTCCTGGCCAAGAACCCTAACGGCAAGATCCCGGTGCTGGAACTGGAAGATGGCACGTGCCTGTGGGAATCCAACGCGATCCTCAACTTCCTGGCCGATGGCAGCGAGTTTTTGCCGACCGAGCCGCGCCTGCGCACTCAGGTGTTGCAGTGGCAGTTCTTCGAGCAATACAGCCACGAACCGTATATCGCCGTGGCGCGGTTTATCCAGTTCTACCTGAACATGCCGGAAGATCGTCTTGAAGAATACAAAACCACGCATAAGGGCGGTTACAAGGCGCTGAAGGTGATGGAGCGTCAATTGCAAGCCACGCCGTACCTGGTGGGCGAGCAATATTCGATTGCCGATATCGCACTGTATGCCTACACCCATGTGGCCCATGAGGGTGGCTTTGACCTGACGCCTTATCCGGCCGTGCAGGCGTGGTTGAAGCGCGTGGCCAGCCATCCCAAGCATGTGGCGATGCTGGACTGATTCACACCGATCAATGGTGGGAGCTGGCTGGCCTGCGATAGCGTCACCGTGCAGCATCTGGCCAAACGAGTTGCCTGCATCGCCGGCAAGCCAGCTCCCGGATGGGCCGTGCCCCGCTTCAGCTTGGCGGTCTGCCTGACAGTTGCGCATTCAGCAGTTCGAAACAGCGCTGCGCCGCCGGGCTCAAGCGCATCCCGCTGCGACTGATCAACCCGATCTCCCGGTTCACCCCGGGATGATCGATGTTGATGCGCTTCAAGCCTTCCAGGCTGTCCGCCGCCGACTCCGGCAATACACTGATCCCCAAGCCCTGGCGCACCAACGCCAGGACGGTCGACATATAGTTGGCTTCCATTCCCGCATTCATCGTCAGCCGCGTCTGATCAAACAATGCGTCCACGTGCTCTCGCACACTGCTGTCGCGCCCGGTGAGTATGATCGGCTGCGCCGCCAATTGCTCCAGGGTCAGTTGACGATGGCGGGCGAGGGGATGCTCCAGCGGCACAAACGCGCACAGCCGATCATTCAACACCGGCACGAACTCCAGGCCATGGCTCAGCCGCGCCCGCACACCGAGGCCGAAGTCCACCTCGCCGGACCGCACCTGCGCGTGAATGCGGTGGGCCACCACGTCATGCAGGCGTACTTCGATCCCGGCAAAACGCTCACGAAACAGACGCAAGGCCGGGGGCAGGGCGCCGGCGCACACCGAGGGCAGCGCGGCGATGGTGACCACGCCTCGGCGCAAGGCGGCCAGGTCGCGTGAACCGGTGACGATGTTGTCCAGGTCCAGCAGCAGTTTTTCCATGGGTGCGCGGGCGTCTTCTCCGGCAGCGGTGATGCTGACATGGCGCGGGCTGCGGTCCAGCAGGGCGACGCCCAGCCAATCTTCGAGTTGCTGGACTTGTACGGTAAGTGCCGACGGCGACAGATGCAGTTCGTTGGCCGCCTTGGTAAAGCTGCCGGTGCGGGCAACCGCCAGGAACGCTTGAATATGCTGGATCGAGTTTTTCATGTGGTTATCCGATCGTTTTGTTTTTACGAACTTGGACGGCTGAATATTCCAATTTACAAAGACTAACGCGCTTCCAATACTCCAGGGAAAACAATAACCGGCCACAAAGGCCGCTCTGGAGTAACCCATGCTCGCTACCCTGGGTGTCATTACCATCCTGTGCCTGCTCGCTGCCGTCATGAGCAAGCGGCTCTCGCCGCTGGTGGCCCTGATCGCCTTGCCGATCATCGCTGCGTTGCTCGGCGGATTTGGCCTGCAAACCAGCGCCTTCATCATTACCGGCATCAAAAACGTCGCCCCTGTGGTGGGCATGTTTGTGTTCGCAATTCTGTTTTTCGGGATCATGACGGACGCCGGCATGCTTGACCCCATCATTGACCGCATCCTGCGCACGGTAGGGACGCGCCCTACACGGATTGTCGTCGGTACCGCGACCCTGGCGTTGCTGGTGCATCTGGACGGCTCCGGCGCGGTGACCTTTCTGGTGACGGTGCCGGCGATGCTGCCGCTGTACACGCGGCTGGGCATCGACAAACGCATCCTTGCCTGCGTTTGCGCGATGGCTGCCGGGGTCAACTTCCTGCCGTGGACCGGCCCGGTGCTGCGCTCGTCGGCGGCGCTGCATGTGCCGGTGGCCGACCTGTTCCAACCGCTGATTCCGGTGCAGATCGTCGGTCTGATCTTCGTATTCGCCTGTGCCTGGTGGCTGGGCCATCGCGAAGAAAAGCGCCTGGGCCTGGGGGTCGGTTCCACGGTCGATGCGGTGCCGCAACGGGTGCTCAGCGCCGATGACATCAAGTTGCGTCGCCCACGCCTGTTCTGGGTCAACCTGATGCTGACCGTGCTGGTGATGGTGGTGATGATTGCCGGCTGGGTCGATCCGGTGGTGATGTTCATGCTCGGCACCGTGGTCGCGCTGTGCATCAACTACCCCAATGTGGACGCGCAGCGCGCACGCATTGACGCACATGCCAAGACGGCGTTGACCATGGCCAGCATCCTGCTCGCCGCCGGGGTATTCACCGGCATCATGCAAGGCACTGGCATGCTCAAGGCCATGGCCGAAGTGGCGGTGGCGCAGATTCCGGCCGGCCATGGCAAGCTGATCCCGGCGGTTGTCGGGTTCATCTCCATGCCGCTGAGCCTGCTGTTTGACCCTGACTCTTATTATTTCGGCGTGATGCCGGTGATTGCCGAAGTCGGCAAGGCCCTGGGCGTCGACCCGCTGCAAGTGGCCCAGGCCTCGTTGCTGGGTGTGCACACCACCGGGTTTCCGGTCAGCCCGCTGACTCCCGCGACCTTCCTGCTGGTGGGGCTGTGCAAGGTCGAACTGGCCGATCATCAGCGCTTCACCATTCCTTTTCTATTTGCCGCGTCGGTGTTGATGACCCTGACCGCGTTGCTCCTGGGAGTGATTTGAGATGAAAACCCTACGCATCGGTTCTGGCGCCGGCTATTCCGGCGACCGAATTGAGCCTGCCGTGGAACTCGCCGAGCAGGGTGACCTGGATTACCTCGTGTTTGAATGCCTGGCCGAACGCACCATCGCCTTGGCGCAACAGGCGCGCATCAGTGATCCACAGGGCGGGTACGACCCGCTGCTGAGTGAGCGCATGCGCCGGGTGTTGCCCTTTGTCGGCCGGCCTGACGGTCGACGCCGCTTGCGCGTCATCACCAACATGGGCGCGGCCAACCCGGTGTCGGCGGCCATGGAAACGCGGCGGATTGCCAGTGAGTTGGGCCTGAACCTCAAGGTGGTGGCCGTGGTGGGCGATGACGTGTTGGCGACCTTGCAGCCCGAGCAATTGCTGGATAACGGTCAGACCCTGGGTTCCCTGGGCGAGCGGCTGATTTCTGCGAATGCCTATCTGGGTGTCGACGGCATTCTTGAGGCGCTGCACGCCGAAGCCGATGTGGTTATCACTGGGCGTGTGGCCGACCCGTCGCTGTTCCTGGCGCCGCAGATGTTTGAGTTCGGCTGGGCGGCGGATGATTGGCAGCGCCTGGGCCAGGGTACTTTGGTCGGGCATTTGCTTGAGTGCGCGGGTCAGGTCAGCGGTGGCTATTTCGCAGACCCTGGTTTCAAGGACGTGGAGGATTTGGCGCGGCTGGGCTTTCCCCTGGCTGAGGTGAATGCCGACGGCGCAGCCTTGATCACCAAGGTGGCAGGTTCGGGCGGGCGGGTCAGCCGTGCTACCTGTACAGAACAATTGATCTATGAAGTTCACGATCCTGCGGCTTACCTCACGCCGGACGTAACGGCCGATTTTTCCCAGGTGGGGTTTGTCGAGGAGGGCGTTGATCGCGTGCGCGCTCAAGGGGCGGGCGGCCGTGCGCGGCCCGAACAGTTGAAGGTCAGTGTCGGTTATCTGGACGGTTGGATCGGCGAAGGGCAGATGTCCTACGGTGGACCGGGTGCTGTTGCACGGGCGCAACTGGCACGGGATGTCGTACTCAAGCGCCTGGCGTTGATGGGCGTCAACATGCAGGACGTGCGCGCCGAGTTGATTGGCATGGACTCGCTCCACGGCCCACGCAGTAACGTCGAACCTTGGGAAGTACGCCTGCGCGTGGCCGCTCGCTGTGAAGCACGCAGCGAGGCGGTGCGGGTCGGCAATGAAGTGGAAACCCTCTACACCAACGGCCCGTCCGGCGGCGGTGGGGCGAGCAAGAGCGTGCGGCAAGTGGTGGCGGTGGCGTCGTTATTGCTGGCGCGTAGCGCTGTAAAACCGAGGATCGAAGCATGAAATTGCACACGCTGGCCCATTCGCGTACTGGCGATAAGGGCGACACCTCGAACATCTCGATCATTGCCTATCGCGCTGAAGACTACCCACTGCTGTGTGAACAGCTGACGGCCGAGCGCGTCGCCGAGTTTTTTGCCGGCTTGCGTGAACCCGGCGCGGCGCCAGTGCGGCGCTATGAGTTGCCCAACGTGCAGGCGCTGAACTTTGTGTTGCCCGGAATCCTGCGCGGCGGCGTTACCCGTTCGCTGGCGTTGGATGCCCATGGCAAGTGCCTGGGCTCGGCTTTATTGGATCTAGATGTGACAAGCCACACTTAAAAACACCACAGAGCAAATGTGGGAGCTGGCTTGCCTGCGATGGCATCACCTCGGTACTCCTGAGAGACCGAGTCGCTTGCATCGCAGGCAAGCCAGCTCCCACAAGGGATACCTGTGTTTGTCAGATCGCAGCAAACCGCTTGTCCAGGTAGTCGATGATTACCTTGGAGTCATACATCCAGGTGGTCTGGCCATTTTCTTCGATGCGCAGGCACGGCACTTTGATCTTGCCGCCTTGTTCCAGCAGGGTCTGGCGGTCTTGCGCGTTGTTCTTCGCGTCCTTCAACGCCACCGGCACATTCAGGCGGTGCAGCGTACGGCGGGTCTTCACGCAGAACGGGCAGGCGTGGAACTGATAGAGGGTCAGGTCCTTGGCCGCTGCGTTGACTTGCGCCTGTTGTTCGGCAGGGCGCTGCTTTTTGCGTGGGCGGGTAAGGAAGTCGCCCGCGATGATGACGTGGCCGAGGCCCACTCGAAGTGCTTTGACGAACATGGCTGAAACCTCTTGCCCATGACAGAAGGGGCCGCAGCTTACCTTAATTCTGCAGGCGAAAAAAAACCGGCGATGAACGCCGGCTTTTTCCTACGCAGCCTGTTACTTGATCAGGCTGAGGAATTCGCTGCGGGTGGCCGCGTTTTCGCGGAACTCACCCAGCATCACCGAGGTGATCATTGACGAATTCTGTTTTTCCACACCGCGCATCATCATGCACATGTGCTTGGCCTCAATCACCACTGCAACGCCCAAGGCGCCGGTGACCTGCTGGACCGCATCGGCAATCTGACGGCTGAGGTTTTCCTGGATCTGCAGGCGGCGGGCGTACATGTCGACGATACGTGCAACCTTCGACAGGCCCAGCACTTTGCCGCTCGGGATATACGCGACGTGAGCCTTGCCAATAAACGGCAGCAGGTGATGTTCGCACAGCGAGTACAGCTCGATGTCCTTTACCAACACCATTTCGCTGTTGTCGGAGCTGAACAAGGCACCGTTGGTGACTTCTTCCAGTGTCTGTTCATAGCCGCGGCAAAGGTACTGCATCGCCTTGGCGGCACGCTTTGGCGTGTCGAGCAGGCCCTCGCGGGAAACGTCCTCGCCGAGCTGGCCGAGGATCGCGGTGTAATTCTGTTCCAATGTCACAGAGCGTTATTCCGTATGGGTTCTAGAGGGGTACGGTTTCAGTCTGTACCAATTTTGTACCATTCAGGCTTTGCTCAAGCTTCCCGACTTCGCTCCAATCTTCACTGGAGTTGATCCACCGGGCGTAAGTCGTCAGCAGCATTTGCACGCTGTGACCGAGCTGATTAGCAATGAACCCAGGGTTCATGCCTGCCATTAAGCACATGGTAGCGTAAGTGTGGCGGCAGTTGTATTGCCGTCTGGCCCTGATCTTCAACGCGACCCGCGCCGCCTTGAAGTGCTTGTCAGTCACGCTGGCCTGTTGGATGAACTCGAAGTTCTTGGTAGGCGGGAAGACCTACGGCGATTGCTTGTGCTGACGCCTGCTCTGTTTCGCCCTCAAACCGGCCACGCTCTTGGCCATTTCAACGGCATTTAATGCCCTGCTATTTAGCATGAATCGCCGTGCTTCACGGGTTTTCGTGCGCGCCTCGATCTTATAGTCAGTCACGATTCTGCACACGTTGGCGACACGTCCATCTATGTCCACCTCATCCAGCGCAACGCGGTTATCTCCCCAGGCCGCATGCCGGTGTAAAACGCGAACTCAAAATAGTCCGCGTGAATCCGCATTGAGTCGGTCAGCACCTCGTACAGGTGCCCGAGATCAAATCCGTCTCCGCTACTGTGAAAGGGGCCGTGGGCCACCTCCTCGACGCGCGCTTTGATCGGCACGGCGCGATCCTTAGCGGTCCTGTGGCAAAAGCGTGTTTCAGCATATATGAGAACGTGTTCGAGTTTTCCTGATTCCGTTCAGCTTCACTTTCGCTACACACTGCTGGTTTCCACGCAGCAACGTTTAAGTAGAAGATTTCAGACAGTACTTTATTCGCTAATCAATTCGTTTATTCCAAAGACGTACCCGTTAGGATCTTTGAAGTAGAATATTTTGTAGCCGCCTTCGCTTGATTCTTTCAGGACTTCTGCTTTTCCTTTAATGCGGGCAACAGTTACATCAAATTCTTCGGTGTTTATGTAGAAAAAGCCACTTCCGCCAACTGGATAACCCGCTAGAAATGGCATGAATTCCTTAACCTCATGCTCGGGTTGGATCATGAATAGCGGATTATCACCATCAAGTATCATGTGAATGCTGTGGGGCGGCGCGATACTCTCACGTGTCACAACGTAGCCAATACGCTCAAAAAAATCGAGGGTTTCAGTAACGTCGCGTACTGCCAAGCAAGCAGTGAATTTTAGTGGTTCCATTGTTTTGGGTTCCTTTATTTAATATAGGGTTTGGAGGGGCGGTGAAGCCACTTCGTTTTGCTCCCGAATGTCGGGTTGAAAGAAATTATACATACCCCTAGTGACAGATTCTGTCAGTAGTGAACAGCTCAATTGACGACTTAATTGTGGGTTAGATCGATACCTTTCAATAAAGCCCTACGCTGCTCCGGCTCATTTTAAGACTCTAGCATGTCCGCCCTCTGGCACCTCTGGCCCTCGACGATCGACTGCAGACTCCCTATGGAATCGCTGAACAGGTCTCCGATCCAGAGTTACGCGCCTCGGCTGCATCAGCTTTGGTCGGTGGCCTGTAGGTAGTGGTGGTATTTGACGGCCAGTCAGGCGCCATGAGGACGGCCAGGGTCAGCTTGATGAACTCCTCGTTCTCGTCGATGGTGTGCAGGGCGTCGCGTATGTTCTCTGCGACTTCAGCGGAACCGCGCTGCTCTACCTAGTTCGATAGCTCCATGATGGAAGCCTAGAGGGCGAGTCGGTTTTCGTAGAGTTTCGAGAGGAGGGAAGGGATCAGATCTGAGTTAGGCAGCGGTGTTCCTCCAAGGAGTGAACAGGGTACCAGCTGATGCGATTTAGTTTGTTGGGTGTTCGGTCGGCAGGATGCCGGAGAGGGGATGGATCTCGTATCAGTTTTTGTACCAATGACCGTGTAAATTAGGTCAAGACCGGGTAACACTGGAGTAAGCAAGTCCCCGGATTAATTAACTATTGTTACTTTGCCTTACCCCTTTAGAATCACGGTGTAATTCTGTTCCAGAGACACCAAACTGCCTGTGGGATTCTCGCAAGGCGCATGGTTACGGTGGCGGACACATCGCTGCAAGCCTGACGATGGCCTTGTTACTCGTCACGCCCTTCCATCATGGTGCGCTTGAGCATCACGTACACCGCACCGGCGCCGCCGTGGCGGGCCTGGCATGAGGTAAAACCCAGCACTTGGGCATGTTGACGCAGCCAGGTGTTGACGTGGCTTTTGATCATCGGCCGCTTGCCATCCAGCCGCACGGCCTTGCCGTGGGTAACGCGCACGCAGCGGATTTCGAATTTGGTTGCTTCGGCCAGAAAGGCCCAGAGGGTTTCGCGGGCTTTTTCCACGTTCATACCGTGCAGGTCGAGGCTGCCTTCGAACGGGATCTGACCGATCTTGAGCTTGCGCATCTGGCTTTCCTGCACGCCGTCGCGGGCCCACATCAGCTCATCTTCGGGGCCTACGTCGATCACGAACTGGTCCGAAAGGCCGTCCACAGTAGTGGCATCGGTGCGCACGGTCGCAGCCTGGCGCAGTTTGGCGATCTGTGCCCGGTCGGTCTTGGGTTTGCCGGTGTCGGCGCGGTCGTGCTTGATCGGCTTGACGCCGCGCAGCTCGTTTTTGAACAGGGAAAAATCGTCGTCTTGCATGTCAGCCTCCGCGAAGGGCGGGCAGTTTACCTAAATCGCGGCGGCCAGGGCGCAGGAAACGCTATCCATGCGCCATCAGTCGTGCTTTTTCATCAGGTGCGAAGCGATGTTCAGCGACAACGGCTGGCGCATGCGCCGACGGCTGCGACGCCACAACCATACGCCCAACCACAGCACCAGCAGCCCGATTCCCAACAGAATAGCCGAGCCGCCCGGGCTGGCATTCAGCTCGCCGAGGGCCGGCGAATGACCAAACAAACCGGCGCCACCGGCACCCGCCAGCAGCAGACCTACAATTGCCAGCAGCGCGGCAAAGCCGGCCACCAAGCGCAGACGCCAGTTGCTCGGCCCCTTTGGGCGCAAGCGACGAGCATCAAAACCATCGGATATCTTCATTCCGACCTTTCCTCCAGGGTATCGGCCCTTCGACCGGAAGATACACAGGTTGTTCCTGTGCCTGAGGCAATTGCAGCAAATGACAGGCATTTGCAGATGAGCGGGGCAATAAACACGCCGCGCCGCTCATCCGAGGGGCGATCAGATCAGATCTTTGGTTGACGCGAGGGTAGCGAAGTTGTCAGCCATGATGGCCATCTCAGTCTGCTGTACGTGCTCGGCACTCAGGATGCCGCCTTTGTAGGGCAGGTCGCGGGTGGCGCAGGCGTCTTCCACCAGGGTGCAGCGAAAGCCCAGGTTCTTGGCCGCGCGCACGGTGGTGCTGACGCTGGAGTGGCTCATGAAGCCGCAGACGATCAAGTCCAGGGAGCCCAGGTCTTGCAAGTGCTTTTCCAGGCCGGTGCCGTGGAAAGCGCTCGGCAGCAGCTTGCCGATAATGGTTTCGTCACCGAGCGGCTCCAGGCCGGGAATGAATTCGCCACGCTCGCCCTGCGGGTCGAACAGGCCACCGACGGTGCCCAGGTGACGTACGTGCACGATCGGGCGCCCGGCGTTGCGCGCTGCGGCGACCAGTTGCTGGATGTTGGCGACCGCTGCGTCCATGCCTGAGAGGGCGAGTGGGCCGCTGAGGTATTCCTTCTGGGCGTCGATGATCACGAGGGTCGCATGGTTCAGGTTGGCTGCTGCATAACCGCGACCGCTGAGTTGAAACATCGTCTTTGGAACGGACATTCTGGGGCTCCTGTGAGGGGGGCTTTTGTGACATTGTCCACTGGCTGAGCGGTTCTGTGAATCGCTACCATCGTAAGGTACGCCGTTGTTGGCTCACAGCCATGTCAAGTGGGCGGCTTGTTTAGTGCAACGATGGCAAATTGGATGAATTCCGACGGGTGGCGAAGGGTTTTCATCCATCGTCGGTACAGGCGAAGGCTGTTAGAATCGCCAGTCGTTTTTTCCAGGAGCTTGCCCCCGTGATCACATCCCGCCTGCGCACGTTGCGCGACCACATCCGTTGGGCTGTCAGCCGTTTCCATGGGGAAGACCTGTTTTTCGGCCATGGCACCGACAACGCCTGGGACGAAGCCCGGCAATTGGTGCTCGGCGCCTTGCACCTGCCTTGGGAAATCGCCGACAGCTACCTGGACTGCAACCTTGAAGAAGAAGAAATCTCCCACGTGCAGCGTTTGCTGCACCGCCGTATCCATGAGCGCGTGCCTACCGCTTACCTGTTGAAAGAAGCCTGGTTCTGCGGCATGTCGTTTATTGTCGATGAGCGTGTGTTGATCCCGCGCTCGCCGATCGGCGAACTGATCGAAAACCGCTTCGAACCGTGGCTGGCCCAGCCGCCGGCGCGCATCCTCGACCTGTGCACCGGCTCCGGTTGCATCGGCATCGCGTGTGCCTATGAGTTCCAGGACGCTGAAGTGGTGCTGGGCGACTTGTCCTTCGAAGCGCTGGAAGTGGCCAACCAGAACATCGAGCGCCATGGCGTTGATGAGCGCGTATACACCGTGCAGGGCGACGGCTTCGACGGTCTGCCGGGCCAGCGTTTTGACCTGATCGTGTCCAACCCGCCGTATGTGGATGCCGAGGACTTCGCCGACATGCCGGATGAATATCAGCATGAGCCGGAACTGGGCCTGGCCTGCGGTGATGATGGCTTGAACCTGGTTCGACGCATGTTGGCCGAGGCCGCAGACCACCTGACCGAGAAAGGCTTGCTGATTGTCGAAGTCGGCAACAGCCAGGTCCACGTTGAGACGTTGTACCCGGAAGTGGACTTTGCCTGGCTGGAATTCCAGCGCGGTGGGCATGGCGTGTTCATGTTGACGGCTGAACAGTGCCGGGAACATCAGGCAGTGTTTGCTGCGCGGGTTTAACCAAAATCGGCTGAAGAAACACGATCAATGTGGGAGCTGGCTTGCCTGCGATGGCGGTATATCAGTGGCACAAGTGCTAACTGACCCACCGCCATCGCAGGCAAGCCAGCTCCCACCTGTTTGTTTGCATTCCAGCCTGTTATCGGTGTGTCGCAATCCAGATCAGCAACCCGGCCTGAAACACGGTAAACGCCACCAGGCAGGTGATGGTAAAGCGCAAACCGCTGTCCTCACGCTTGAACTTGGTGACCTTTTCCTCTTCCTTGCGCAGCTTTACTTCCTGCTCGGCGAGGTTCTGTTCAGCTTGCTGGAGCATTTGCGCAGCTTCGAGGATTTCCACGAACTGCACCTTCTCGGTGTTCCAGCTGTCCAGCACTTCGCTGACCTTGCCCGGCTGCACATTGCCTTTGAGGTGCTGTACATCGGCATAAGCCACATCAAAGCCCTGGATACGCAGGAAGTGATCGCGGCGCAGGCGCGTAGCTTCGTTGAGTGCATCCTTGTTAGCCAGGTCCACACCGTCGACGCGGTAATGTGACCATTTCTTTTTTGCCCACGCCGCGCCTTGTGCGACGAGGAAACGACCGATACCCCGGTTGGCCGGTTCGATTTCCAGGCTGTTGCCCGGGCCGAAATGCACGCGGTGCGTATCGTGATCGACCCAGATATCCAGGTGGTTCTGCTCGCGACGTACTCGCTGGCCTGGCAGTTGGATGACCATGCGCAACAGGCTGTGGTGTTTATCATTGCGCTCGGCATAGCCGAATTGCACGAAACGCAACGGCCGCACGCCGGTGGCGCGATCCGTGGCCAGGGGCGCCAGGCGCAGCATCTTGAAATGTTCGGCCTGTACGTCCGCCCACGGCAGTGCCGCTGCCTCGACGGCCTCGGTTTGTTCAGCCGGGGTGTCGGCGGTCGATTCGGGTGTTGCTTCGGTGGTTGTCATGCGGCGCGATCCTGTCCAAGCCCTGCGAGTCGACAGTCTTTTTACTGTTGACCCTGGGCTTATCGGCCGTTTTCTGCAGGACTGGAGGCAAATAGTCGCTTAATGGGGTTGAAGTCCGTCGATAAAGCGCACGATGCGCTGGCCCAACTCAGCGGCGAGGGGCAGTTTCGGATCGTTGTAGGACTCCAGTTGTTCCTTCACGTCCTTGGGCACGATGCGCATCACATGGTTCATGCCTTCGATTACCGTCAGTTGCGCGTCCGGCTTGGCATTTTTCAGTTGTCGGGCATCGGCCACGCCTACCTGAATGTCGTTGGTACCCTGGATAATCAGCGCCGGCATGCTCAGTTTGGCGAAGGCAGCCGACGGATCGGCGCGAAACAGGCTAATAAGATAAGGCTGCACGCTGGGTCGGAAAATACCTTCCAGCGGGCGCGGTACATCGGCATCCACCTGGCCGGCCTTGAGGTGGTCGAGAATTTCATTGCTGCGCAGCAACAGGGCAGGGGGCAGGTGATCGGCCAGTTGCTGGCGAATCACCTGGTCCACCGGTCGTGCGCTGCCGGACAGGGAAATAACGCCAGCCGGGTCGAGTTGCGGTGCGGCGAGGGCCGCTACCAACGCGCCTTCGCTATGGCCCAGCACAATCAGCGGGCCCATCCGGATATCCGCCTTGAGCAGTTTGCCCCAGGCGACGGCGTCGGCCACGTAGGCATCCAGGGTCAGGTTGCGCTCATCGGGGGTGGCAGCAAGGCTGGCGGCCACGCCGCGCTTGTCATAGCGCACGCTGGCGATGTTATTGCGGGCCAGTACCCAGGCCAGGCGCTTGAGGCTGTCGTTACGCGCGCCATCTGCACTGTTGCCGTTACGGTCGGTCGGGCCGGAGCCGGCGATGATCAACACGACGGGCACGGGTTTGTCGGATTTGGGCAGCAAGAGCGAGCCAAACAGCTCGCCGCTGCCGGTGTCCAGGCTGATAGGCCGTTGCAGCACGACAGGGGAGGCGGCGAAGCCAATACTGGAAAACAGGGTAAGGGTCAAAAGCAAAACTCGCAGCATCATCGCGCCATCATTGGGAAGGTGCCGGTTGGACCAACGTCTACCGGTAAGGTTTCGAGGATGAACTAGTCGGTTAGCCTGCGTATACTGGCGGCCTTAAGTTATTACGGTTGACTTGATTCAACTGATTTCACGGAGCGCCCTGCATGTCCGGCAATACCTTCGGCAAGCTGTTCACTGTCACCACCGCGGGCGAAAGCCATGGCCCGGCGTTGGTCGCCATTGTCGACGGCTGCCCGCCCGGCCTCGAGCTGTCTCTGGAAGACCTGCAGCGCGACCTCGATCGCCGCAAGCCCGGCACCAGCCGCCACACGACCCAGCGCCAGGAGCCCGACGAAGTCGAGATTCTCTCCGGCGTGTTCGAGGGCCGCACCACTGGTTGCGCCATTGGCTTGCTGATCCGCAATACCGACCAGAAGTCCAAGGACTACTCGGCAATCAAGGATCTGTTCCGCCCGGCCCACGCCGACTACACCTACCACCACAAATACGGCGAACGCGACTACCGTGGCGGCGGCCGCAGCTCGGCCCGCGAGACTGCCATGCGTGTGGCCGCCGGTGCCATTGCCAAGAAATACCTGGCCACCCAGGGCATTGTTGTCCGTGGCTACATGAGCCAGTTGGGCCCGATCGAGATCCCTTTCAAGACCTGGGACAGTGTGGATGACAACGCGTTCTTCAGCCCCGACCCGGACAAGGTGCCGGAGCTGGAAGCCTACATGGACCAGTTGCGTCGCGATCAGGACTCGGTCGGTGCCAGGATCACGGTAGTCGCCGAAGGCGTGAAGCCTGGCCTGGGCGAGCCCATCTTCGACCGTCTGGATGCCGAACTGGCCCACGCGTTGATGAGCATCAATGCGGTCAAGGGTGTGGAAATCGGCGCCGGTTTTGCCTGTGTCTCCCAGCGAGGCACCGAGCATCGCGATGAGCTGACACCGCAAGGTTTCCTCAGCAACAACGCGGGTGGCATCCTCGGCGGTATCTCTTCCGGCCAGCCGATTGTGGCGCACCTGGCCCTCAAGGCAACGTCGAGCATCACCACGCCGGGCCGTTCGATTGATGTCAACGGCAACCCGGTCGACGTCATCACCAAGGGCCGCCACGACCCGTGCGTCGGTATCCGTGCCACGCCGATTGCCGAAGCGATGATGGCCATCGTGTTGATGGATCACCTGCTGCGCAACCGTGGGCAAAATGCCGATGTGCGCGTGAGCACTCCGATACTGGGCCAGCTGTGACGGCTTGACCGTGACAGCGCTCCCGTACTGGCGACTCTCCAGCTTCTACCTGTTTTACTTCGCCCTGCTGGGGGCGACGGCCCCTTTCCTGGCGCTGTACTTCGATCACCTGGGGTTCTCCAGCGCGCGTATCGGCGAACTGGTGGCCATCCCCATGCTGATGCGCTGCGTGGCGCCGAACCTGTGGGGGTGGTTGGGCGACCATACCGGCCGACGCCTGGCCATCGTGCGATTTGGCGCGGTGTGCACCCTGGCAAGTTTTTCGCTGATTTTTGTCAGCAAGACCTATGCCTGGCTGGCGTTGGTCATGGCGTTGCACGCGTTTTTTTGGCACGCGGTGTTGCCGCAGTTTGAAGTGATTACCCTGGCGCACCTGCAAAAGCAGACCTCGCGCTACAGTCAGATCCGCCTGTGGGGCTCGATCGGTTTCATTCTCACCGTGGTGATCATGGGCCGCCTGTTCGACTGGCTGAGCCTGGACATTTACCCGGTGGTGGTCGTGGTGATCATGGCCGGCATCATCGGCGCCAGCCTGTGGGTGCCGAATGCGCAGCCTGTCAGCCATGGCAATCGTTTGGCCGGCGACGGTTTTCTCAAGCAGCTGCGCAGCCCCGGTGTCCTGGCGTTTTATGCCTGCGTGGCGTTGATGCAAATGAGCCACGGCCCGTATTACACCTTCCTGACCCTGCATCTGGAGCATTTGGGCTACAGCCGTGGCGTGATTGGTCTGCTCTGGGCAGTGGGCGTTGTGGCGGAAGTGCTGATGTTCCTGGCCATGAGCCGCATCCTCACGCGCTTTTCGGTGCGACGGGTGCTGCTGGCCAGTTTCCTGTTGGCGTCGGTACGCTGGTTGCTGCTGGGCTCATTCGCTGAATTCTTCTGGGTGCTGCTGCTGGCGCAGGTGATGCACGCCGCCACCTTCGGCAGCTTTCATGCGGCGGCCATTGCTTTTGTGCAACGTAGTTTCGGCGATAAACAACAAGGCCAGGGCCAGGCGCTCTATGCTGCCTTGGCCGGTACCGGGGGCGCCTTGGGGGCCCTGTATTCCGGTTACAGTTGGAATCTGCTGGGGCCGACCCTGACGTTCAGCATCGCCAGCATCGCGGCCCTGGCCGCCGCCGTTATCATTGGCCTTCGATTGCAAGAGCCGAACCAAGGAACCGTGCAATGAGTTATGTAGCTGTTTACCACGTCGCCACACCGGACACCCCGAACAAGGTCCTGACCCATTTCGACGATATCGCTGCGGCCCTGGCCGAGCATGGCGTGCGGTTCGAACGTTGGCAGCCCAGCCCCATCGAGAAGGGCGCCGGCGACGCTGAAATGATCGCTGCCTACCAGGAGCAGATCAATGCTCTGGGTTACGCCTCTGTGCAAGTGCTCAGCGTGACGAGCGACCACCCACAGAAAGCCGAGCTGCGTGCCCAGTACCTTGAGGAGCGCCGCTACAGCGACGACGAAGTGCGCTTTTTCATCGCCGGCGTAGGCCTGTTTGCTGTGCACGTGGGCGAGTACATATACGCCGTACGCTGTGAGAAAAATGACCTGCTGGTGATCCCGGCCGGAACGCCCCATTGGTTCGACATGGGCGAAAATCCGCACTGTGTGACATTGCGCCTGTTCAACAGCGCTGACGGCGCAGTGCCTGAATTCACCGGCAGCGATATGGCTGCTCGTATTCCCGGATTGGACGACTAAATACACGTATCTAAATATGCAATCCCGACAATTTGGAAGTTGCTGTGGGAATAAGCCTAATTATCTGTAAGGCATCGCTGTTTATGCGGCGACTTATGCCTTGATTCCATTCGTTATGTAACTCTCTCCTGACTTGATGTTTATATCACCTGTCAATAGCAGGAATCCGAAAGGTGATAAGGCATCCACTACTACAGGAGAGAGATCAATGAGTGGCCGAGAGGAGTCGTGTCGTACGCCGGTGACCGAGCCTGTGGGCGTTAGAAGACGTCTGAGCCTGGGCGGCAAACCCCTCACACCGACCGAGCTGGAAATCCTGCGGTGGGCTGCTGAAGGCAAGACGGTTTGGGAAATCAGCCAGATTCGCGCCACCTCTGAAGCCACGGTGAAATTCCATCTGCGTAATATCTACGGCAAGCTGGACGTCACCAACCGCGTGCAGGCGATAAATGAAGCGACGCGCCAGGGGCTGTGCTGAACGTATAAAAGGCTGTGCTGAACGTATAAAAAAGGGCCGCGACGCTTAATGGCGTCGCGGCCCTTTTTTTATCGGTGTTGCTTCGGTGTTGCTTATGCCGAATGGTAAGTCGGCAGGGCAAAGCGGTTCTGGCTTTGCAGCATCGAAATCTGGGGCAAATCGCTGGCTTGTTCGGCCAAGTCGCGGCGAATGGCGCTGATCACCCACGTCAGTTGGTCAGCAGTGTGCAACTGTTGGTATGAGATCGAGCGCTTGACTTGTTTGCCTTCGCTGTTGCGCAGGGTCAGCAGGATACCGCCGTCAGGACGTGGCTGAGTGGTGACGTCGTATTGGGAGAATACAGAAGCGAATTTATCTTGGATCAGGCTCATGTCTATCAGCTCCGTTGGCTCAAGTTGGCAAGCATGGAGAGATAGGTGCAGTGATTGTGCCAGTATTCAGATTTATAAAAAATCGTTGTAAATCAACAGTTTAAAAATTTTCAAGATTTTCAGTTTCGTGCAAAATGCATGAATGGCCATCGTGCATCCTGCATTTTGCGTTGTTCGGGCCACCCGTTTCAGCCCTTCATTACTGATAATGACTTTGATAGCTGCGCAAAATTCCTTTTTTGTGGCCGCCGGCACGGGATACAAAACTTTTCAAATCCTGCATGTACAGCCAAAGAATGGCAGGCGTATTTTCCTGCAAGGTATTCGGCGTGCCGCCTACTGCGTCACCGCTGTTCCTGGATCATACGAAGAACAAGAAAAAAGGACGTTCCGCCATGAGCCATCCGCAAGACGACATGATCACTTGGGGCAAAATGCTGCGAAAGGTGCCCGCGATTGTTCGCGCCCTGCCGCGCGTGGTAAGCGGGATGCGTGCCGCGAATGTCACTGACCCGGGGCAACCTTGCGGCCTCGGGTGGCAGTTCGAGCAGGCTGTGCTGCGTAATCCCGACGGTGCTGCGTTGTTGTACGGCGACAGTGTGCTCAGCTACAGCGAAGCCAACCAGCGCGCCAATCGTATCGCTCATCATCTGCACGCGCAGGGCATCGGCAAGGGTGATGTGGTTGCGCTGTTTATCGAGAATCGGCCTGAATTACTGCTCAATGTATTGGCCGTGGCGAAGCTGGGTGGTATCTGCGCAATGCTCAATACCTCGCAAACCCAGGCGGCGCTGGTGCACAGCCTGAATCTGGTGACCCCGGTGGCCATTGTCGTGGGGGCGGAGTTGGTGCCTGCCTTTTCTGCGGTGCGTGAGCACGTCGCGATCAAGGCCGACCGCACCTGGTTTGTCGCCGATCAACCATCAAGTGCGGTGCCTGAAGGTTACATCGACCTGATGGTGGCCAGCGCCGAATGCGCGGTGAGCAACCCCACCAGCACCGAGCACATCTTTTTCAACGACCCGTGCTTCTATATCTACACCTCCGGCACTACGGGCTTGCCCAAGGCCGGGATCATGAAACACGGCCGCTGGACCAAA
The DNA here is from genome assembly GCF_001647715.1 of Pseudomonas antarctica. NCBI lineage: Bacteria > Pseudomonadati > Pseudomonadota > Gammaproteobacteria > Pseudomonadales > Pseudomonadaceae > Pseudomonas > Pseudomonas antarctica. The sequence goes on along the minus strand of NZ_CP015600.1, from coordinate 4,427,466 downwards.
ACCGCTGTGAGTTTCGGCAGCATCGCCCTGGACATGGGGCCGCAAGATGTCCTGTATTGCACGCTGCCGCTGTACCACGCCACCGGCCTGTGTGTGTGCTGGGGTTCGGCGATTGTCGGCGCGTCGGGGTTCGCCATCCGGCGTAAATTCAGTGCAAGCCAGTTTTGGGACGATGCGCGCAAATTCAACGCGACGACCCTGGGTTATGTCGGGGAGTTGTGCCGCTACCTGCTCGATCAGCCGCCCAGCGCGCAGGACCGTGATAACCGCGTGACCAAGATGGTCGGCAATGGCCTGCGCCCCGGCGTCTGGGCGCAGTTCAAGCAACGCTATGGCGTTGAGCATATCTGCGAGCTGTACGCTGCCAGTGACGGCAATATCGGCTTCACCAATGTGCTGAATTTCGATAACACCATCGGCTTTTGCCTGCAGCACTGGGCACTGGTGGAATACGCCCACGACACCGGTGAACCGATCCGTGGCAGCGATGGTTTGATGCGCAAGGTGCAAACGGGCGGGCAGGGGCTGCTATTGGCCCGGATTGATGAAAAATCACCCTTCGACGGGTACACCGACCCAGAAAAGAACCGCAAGGTGGTGCTCACGGATGTGTTCGAGAAGGGCGACCGCTATTTCAATACCGGCGACTTGTTGCGCAGTATCGGCTTTGGCCATGCTCAGTTCGTTGACCGCCTGGGCGATACCTATCGCTGGAAGGGGGAGAACGTCTCGACCACCGAAGTTGAAAACGTCCTGCTGCAACACCCGCAGATCGCCGAAGTGGTGGCCTATGGCGTCGAGATCGAAAATACCAACGGCCGGGCGGGGATGGTCGCCATCACCCCGAGCGAATCCCTGGCGTCCCTGGACATGCGTGAATTGCTCCAGTTCGCCCACGGCCAACTGCCGCACTACGCGGTGCCGTTGTTTCTGCGCATCAAAGTGAAGATGGAAACCACCGGCACCTTCAAATACCAGAAGGTGAAGCTCAAGGAGGAAGCGTTTGACCCGGCAAAAGCCGGTAATGACCCGGTCTACGTTTGGCTTCCTGGGTCGGACAGCTATGTGCCGGTCACCGGCCAGCTGTTGGCGCAGATCCAGGGCGGGCAGTTTCGTTATTGATTCTGGCTATGGCCGCTTTTGGCAAAAAAGGCATGACAGTGGGGAACTCCGTCGCGACACTGGGCGCCTATAAAGCACACCAGACAAGGAGCCCTCACATGTCAGACCAGCCCAAACAAATGACCGAAGACGAAGCTGCCGAATTTGCCGAACAGGTCTTTGACGTGGCTCGCCGAGGCGACGCCGCCATGCTCGCTGCGCTGCTGGCCAAAGGCTTGCCGCCCAATCTGCGCAACCATAATGGCGACACCTTGCTCATGCTCGCGGCCTACCACGGCCACGCCGATGCGGTAAAAGTGCTGCTGGAATTCAAGGCTGACCCACAGATCGCCAATGACAAAAACCAACTGCCGATTGCCGGTGCCGCATTCAAGGGCAACCTGCCCGTGGTCACGGCGCTGATCGAAGGTGGCGCACCGGTTGATGCATCATCGTCGGATGGGCGTACCGCGCTGATGATGGCGGCGATGTTCAACCGCGTAGAAATGGTCGACTACCTGCTTGGGCAAGGTGCCAATCCCAAGGCGACTGACGCCCAGGGCGCGACGGCGTTAGCAGCAGCGCAAACCATGGGCGCGGCGGATACGGCGGCGCAGTTGCAAAAACTGGTGTAGGCTACGCGCCCTCAAAAACCAGCCCGCCACAGGACCTTCCCATGAAAACCGCCCTCGTCGAACTCATCAGCAAAATCAGCGCCGGCGTCATGGGCGAGGACGAGGTGGCGCGCATCGCCGAAGAAGCGGCCCAGGCCTACGCGGACCCTGCGGCCTTTCTGGCAGCCAATCCGGATATCAACTACGACGACTCGTTCCCTATTCCATTGGGTGAGTGGGTGGTGGTGGGCAGCCTGCCGGACACCGTCCTGTTCCAGGCCGACACCTATGGCGATCTGTTTGCGCAGATCGTCGCGTCCTTCGGCCCGGGCGTGGCGTTCAACCTCAAGCCCAAGCAGTTGGCCAAGACCGAAGACCTCACTGCGCTCAATCGCATCCAGATCCAGATGAGCGCCCTGAGCCCGGAAGAGGGCGGCTATGTGCTGCTCAACTTCAGCCAATTGCTCGATGACGAGATCCAGTGCGTGCTGGTGTACGGCAACGACCTGCCGCGCGTGCTGGAACTGTGCGCCCACGTTGGCATCAAGGCTGAGCCGTCCCTGGAAGCGCTGCGTGTTGCGGTGCACGTCTGAAATAAAACGGAACCGGCGCCACGGCTGACTATCCTAAGGAGGCATGCCCTCACTTTAGGAGCGACACCATGGGTTCGACTTTCAATGGTCTGATTGGCCTGATTATCCTTGCGCTGGATATCTGGGCGATTATCAACGTGTTCAAAAGCGGCGCGAGCACGGGCGCCAAGGTGTTGTGGATCTTGCTGATCCTGTTGCTGCCGGTACTCGGCCTGATTATCTGGGCAATTGCCGGGCCGCGCGGGAATGTGCGGATCTGATCACCGGGCCCGCTCCAATCCGGAGTAGGCACTGCACTAAATGTGGGAGCGGGCTTGCTCGCGAAAGCGGTGGTTCAGTCACTGATGTATTGACTGACGCAGCGCTTTCGCGAGCAAGCCCGCTCCCTATTTGTCTCCAGCGTATGCAGAGATTTGTGTGTCGAGATTATTCGGTGCACGAAATTTTCACACCTCGTCCAAGACAATTCGCCGGTTTTTAAGGCACTGCCAAGGCTCTCTATCCAGTGCCATTAACCGCATGGCCGTGGCATATGTTCAGTAATTAATAGCGTTGATGCCGTTGATCGGGCACCATTTGCGCCACCGCGCTAACCGCCTACCCCAGCCAGCCTGGGCGAGGGACGGGCGCCACTGCATTACTTCTAAACTTAAACTTCCAATGGGTCCTGAAACGACATGGCAAACCCGGACGCCCTGAGTCAGCAGCGAGCTTCTAATCGCCTGCTGCAACCGACCGTCAAATCCCATCTGGCATACACGCTGCTTTGCGCGCTGGTCATGATGGTGATGTTCTCCCTGCTGCGCCTGGCGCTGCTGGTCTACAACCGCGAGATGATCCTCGACACGCCGGCCTCGACGTTCCTCGAAGCGTTCGTCAACGGCACGCGCTTCGACATACGCTTTGTGATGTACGCGCTGGTTCCGATGCTGCTGGCCTTGTTCAGCGTTCGGGCCATGGCGGCGCGCGGGTTTTTCCGTTTGTGGCTGACCGTCGCGTCGAGTATTGCCCTGTTCCTGGGCTTGATGGAGATGGACTTCTACCGCGAATTCCACCAGCGCCTCAACGGCCTGGTCTTCCAGTATGTGAAGGAAGACCCGAAAACCGTGATGAGCATGCTCTGGTACGGTTTCCCGGTGGTGCGGTACCTGCTGGCCTGGGCCGTGGGTACGCTGATCCTGAGCATGGCCTTTAAAGGCGCCGACCGTGCGACGCGCCCACGTGGCCCGTTCAGCGGGGGCACCGTCGGCACCCGCCAGGTGGCGCCGTGGTACACCCGCATCGCCGTATTCGTGGTCTGCCTGTTGATCGCCGTGGTCGCCATCCGTGGCACCCTGCGCCAGGGCCCGCCGCTGCGCTGGGGTGATGTCTACACCACCGATTCGAACTTCGCCAACCAGTTGGGCTTGAACGGCACTCTGTCGCTGATCGCCGCCGCCAAGGCGCGCTTCTCCGAAGAGCGTTCGAACATCTGGAAAGCCACCCTGGACCAGCCGCTGGCGACCCAGACCGTGCGTGACATGCTGGTGTTGCCACAAGAGAAACTGGTGGACACGGAGTCGGCTGCCGTTCGCCGGGACTACACGCCACCTGCCGAAAAAACCCTGCCGATCAAGAACGTCGTAGTGATCCTGATGGAAAGCTTCGCCGGTCATTCGGTGGGTGCATTAGGCCGCCCGGGCAACATCACGCCGTACTTCGACAAATTGTCCAAGGAAGGCCTGCTGTTCGACCGTTTCTTCTCCAACGGCACCCACACCCACCAGGGGATGTTCGCCACCATGGCGTGCTTCCCGAACCTGCCGGGCTTCGAATACCTGATGCAGACCCCGGAAGGCAGCCACAAGCTGTCGGGCCTGCCGCAGTTGCTCAGTGCGCGCAAGTTTGACGACGTGTATGTCTACAACGGCGATTTCGCCTGGGACAACCAGTCGGGTTTCTTCAGCAACCAGGGCATGACCAACTTCATCGGGCGTAACGACTTCGTCAACCCGGTGTTCTCCGACCCGACGTGGGGCGTGTCCGACCAGGACATGTTCAACCGTGGCCTGGAAGAACTCAAAGCCCGCGAAGGCGGCAAGCCGTTCTACGCCCTGCTGCAAACCCTGTCCAACCACACGCCGTACGCATTGCCGACGCCATTGCCGGTCGAGAAAGTCACCGACCGTGGCAGCCTCAACGAGCATTTGACGGCCATGCGCTACTCCGACTGGGCCTTGGGCCAGTTCTTTGAAAAGGCCCGTAAAGAGCCTTACTTCAAGGAAACCCTGTTTGTGATCGTGGGTGACCACGGCTTCGGCAACGAACAGCAAATCACCGAAATGGACCTGGGCCGCTTCAACGTACCGATGCTGATGATTGCACCGGGCATGCAGGAGAAGTTCGGCGAGCGTGATCACACCGTTGGCACCCAGATCGACATCGTGCCGACCATCATGGGCCGCCTGGGTGGCGATACCTTGCACCAGTGCTGGGGCCGTGACCTGCTGAACCTGCCGGAAGGCGACAAGGGCTTTGGCGTGATCAAGCCGTCGGGCAGTGACCAGACCGTAGCGTTGGTTACCGCAGACCGCATTCTGGTACTGCCCAAGGACATGCCACCGAAGCTGTGGGAGTACGAACTGGGCGCTGAGCCGACCGGTAAAGTGATTCCCGAGTCACCGGACGAAGCAGCGCTGAAACAGAAACTCGAGTCGTTCCTGCAGACGGCGACCAAGAGCCTGTTGGATAACACCGCCGGTGTGGTCGACGGCAAGCCGGACTAATAAGTCGGGCATAAAAAAAGAGGCCTCAGTGAGGCCTCTTTTTTTGTCCGGTGTTTATATCCGGCCAAGCAACAGCAGCACCAGCAACACCACCAGTACCACACCCAGAATACCCGACGGGCCATAGCCCCAGTTACGCGAGTGCGGGAATACCGGAAGGCCGCCAACCAACAGCAGGATCAGGATAATGATCAGAATGAGGCTCATAGTTTTTTTCCTTATAGGCCTTCTGAAAAGACCGGTGATTAAACAGTAGGCCTGTCAGTTTAAAGACAGACACCTTATAAAATCCGACTGTGCCATGGGGTAAAAGATTCCGTATTTTTTTAAAGCATTTTGCAAACCGGCTTATTTCTTTTAATGCGTTCACACCTGCAGCGTATTAGTTGAAAAAGATTGAACTTACGCAATAAGTCGCTCTCGTACCCGGCCTCAAGTTTGCCCGAGGCATTCATCAATTGGATGGTGCGTGGGTCGCGGAAAAACCTTCGCTACACTGCCGATCACTTCTTCCGTGAACCACAAGGCAGCTCTCCTATGCAAAATCGCATGATGATCACCGGCGCCGGGTCCGGCCTGGGTCGCGAAATCGCTCTGCGCTGGGCCCGCGAGGGTTGGCAATTGGCCTTGTCGGACGTCAGCGAGCCGGGCTTGCTTGAAACCCTCAAGCTCGTGCGCGAGGCGGGTGGCGATGGGTTTGTCCAACGCTGCGACGTGCGCGACTACAGCCAGCTCACGGCCTTTGCCCAGGCCTGTGAGGTGAAGCTGGGCGGCATTGATGTGATCGTCAACAATGCCGGCGTCGCCTCGGGTGGCTTCTTTGCTGAGTTGTCCCTGGAAGACTGGGACTGGCAGATCGCGATCAACCTGATGGGCGTGGTCAAGGGCTGCAAAGCGTTCCTGCCGCTGCTGGAGAAAAGCCAGGGCCGGATTATCAACATCGCCTCAATGGCCGCATTGATGCAGGGGCCGGCGATGAGCAACTACAACGTGGCCAAGGCCGGTGTGGTGGCGTTGTCGGAGAGCTTGCTGGTGGAACTCAAGCAGCAGGAAGTGGGCGTGCACGTGGTGTGCCCGTCATTTTTCCAGACCAACCTGTTGGATTCGTTTCGCGGGCCTACACCGGCGATGAAGGCGCAGGTGGGTAAGTTGCTTGAGAGCTCGCCGATTTCGGCGGCGGATATCGCCGATTACATCTACCAACGCGTGGCTGAAGGCGAGTTCATGATCTTGCCTCACGAGCAGGGGCGCATGGCATGGGCGTTGAAGCAGAAGAATCCGCAGTTGTTGTATGACGAGATGACGCAGATGGCCGACAAGATGCGGGCCAAGGCACAGGCGGTTAAGGGCTGATGCCGGTCCAAATGTGAAAGAGGGCTTGCGCCCAATGGCGCAGTGATCGTCAACCTATCACCGCTATCGGGAGCAAGCCCCCTCCCGCCTGTTTAAGCGTATTTGGCTTGGGATTTTTATGTGGTCTGTCAGGCAAGTTACCCGTTTATGTAGGTCTCGCCTGATTTAGAGGCAAGCCATTGCTGCTCCCCAGCCGATCACGCATGGTCAACGTCCTGTCACTCCAAAAGGATACCCCGCCATGCTGGTCTTAAGCCGCGCCCTGGGCGAAGTCATTTCCATCGGCGATGACATTACGTTGCACATCCTCGAGTTGAACGGTTCCCAGGTGAAATTCGGCGTCGACGCGCCGGCTGGGGTGCACGTCCATCGCTCCGAGGTTTACCAGAAGATTCTCGACCGCCCAGGCACCGCCACCCCTCCGGTGGCAGTCCCCAATCCCTGAACCCCGCTCAGTCGAACAGATGCTTGGGCACGTCGTGCTTGAGCATCAACTGGCATTGCTCGCTTTCAGGGTCGAACACGATCAGCGCCTGGCCCTTGGTCAGCGCCTGACGCACGCGCAATACGCGGGTTTCCAGCGGTGTTTCGTCGCCATTGTCAGTGCCATCGCGGGTAACGAAGTCTTCGATGAGGCGGGTGAGGGTGTCGACTTCAAGTGCGTCGTAGGGAATCAGCATACAAGCCTCAGAGGTAGGAACCCGGCGATCCTACTGCGCCGGGACCGTAGTTGCCAGTGTCAGGACTTCTGGCCGACCAGGCTGTCCACCGACGGCACGCGTGTGTCGCTCTCCATCTGTGTCTCATGCTCGATCTGATGGCTGAAGCGGTCCAGCGAACCCTGCGCCGGTTGCGCGTCGCTGGCGAATACCGGCGGGCTGAGAATGTAGGCACTCAACAAGCGACTCAGCGCCGCCAGGCTGTCGATGTGCGTGCGCTCGTAGCCGTGGGTGGCGTCACAACCAAACGCCAGCAGGGCTGTGCGAATGTCGTGGCCGGCGGTTACGGCAGAGTGGGCGTCGCTGAAGTAATAGCGAAACAGGTCGCGGCGCACGGGCAGGTCGTTATCCGAAGCCAGGCGCAGCAGGTGACGGGACAGGTGGTAGTCATACGGCCCGCCGGAGTCCTGCATCGCCACGCTCACGGCATGCTCGCTGGAGTGCTGGCCGGGTGCGACCGGGGCGATGTCGATGCCAACAAATTCGCTGACATCCCAGGGCAGGGCCGCCGCGGCACCACTGCCGGTCTCTTCGGTGATGGTGAACAACGGGTGGCAGTCGATCAGCAGCGGTTCGCCGCTGTCGATGATGGCCTTCAGCGCGGCGAGCAGGGCCGCGACACCGGCTTTATCGTCCAGGTGCCGGGCGCTGATATGCCCGCTTTCGGTGAACTCGGGCAGCGGGTCAAAGGCGACATAGTCACCGATGCTGATGCCCAGGGAATCGCAATCGGCACGGGTCGCGCAGTAGGCGTCCAGGCGCAATTCCACATGGTCCCAACTCACCGGCATTTCATCCACGGCGGTGTTGAACGCGTGCCCGGAGGCCATCAACGGCAACACGCTGCCACGGATCACGCCGTTATCGGTGAACAGGCTGACGCGGCTGCCTTCGGCAAAGCGGCTGGACCAGCAACCCACGGGGGCGAGGGTCAGGCGGCCGTTGTCTTTGATCGCACGCACGGCGGCACCGATGGTGTCCAAGTGTGCGGACACGGCGCGGTCGGGGCTGTTTTTCTGGCCCTTGAGGGTCGCGCGAATGGTGCCACGCCGGGTCATTTCAAAAGGGATGCCGAGTTCTTCCAGGCGCTCGGCGACGTAGCGCACGATGGTGTCGGTAAACCCGGTGGGGCTGGGAATGGCGAGCATCTCCAGCAGCACTTTTTGCAGGTAGTTGAGATCCGGTTCGGGGATGGTTCGGCTCATAAAGACTCCTGATGAAGTGTGGCGAGCAGGTTTGTTGTGGCGAGCGCGCTTGCGCCGCGTTGGGTCGCGAAGCGGCCCCAAACCTGCCAATGAGTTCTGGCTGAAAGACTGCGGTGCATGGGTCAGGGCTGCTGCGCAGCCCAACGCGGGGCAAGCCCGCTCGCCACAGGGTTATTGAGCAGTCGGCTGGCTATGCGGAAACAACAAGTCCACAAACTTCTCCGCAGTCGGTTGCGGCTCGTGATTAGCCAGCCCGGCCCGTTCGTTGGCTTCGATAAATACGTACTCGGGTTGGTCGGCGGCGGGCACCATCAGGTCCAGGCCCACCATGGGAATATCGAGGGCGCGGGCGGCACGCACGGCGGCGTCCACCAGCGTCGGGTGCAGGATCGCCGTGACGTCCTCCAGGCAACCGCCGGTGTGCAGGTTGGCGGTGCGGCGCACGGCCAGGGTTTCACCGCGCGGCAGGATGCTGCTGTAGTCGTAACCGGCGGCGTGCAGGGTGCGTTGGGTTTCGGCGTCCAGCGGGATTTTGCTTTCGCCGTCGGTAGCGGCTTGGCGGCGACGGCTTTGGGCTTCGATCAAGGCGCCGATGGAATGCTGGCCGTCACCGGTCACCTCGGCAGGACGGCGAATCGCGGCGGCGACCACCTCAAAGCCGATCACCAGGATGCGCAGGTCGAGGCCTTCGTGAAAGCTTTCGAGCAACACACGGCTATCGAACTGGCGGGCCGCTTCGATGGCTTTCTGCACGTCTTCGATCGTCTGTAAATCCACCGCCACGCCTTGGCCTTGCTCGCCGTCCAGCGGCTTGACCACGACGCGCTGGTGTTCGTCGAGAAACTCCAGGTTGTCGTCGGCACTGCCCGCCAATTGTTGTTGCGGCAGTTTCAAACCGGCGGCTTTGAGCACCTTGTGGGTCAGGCTTTTGTCCTGGCACAGGGTCATGCTGATGGCGCTGGTCAGGTCGCTCAAGGATTCACGGCAACGCACGCGGCGTCCACCATGGCTGAGGGTGAACAGGCCGGCACCCGCGTCGTCCACGTGCACATCAATGCCGCGTCGATGGGCCTCTTCGACAATGATCCGCGCGTAGGGGTTGAACCCCGCCTGCGGCCCCGGGCCGAGAAACAGTGGCTGGTTGATGCCGTTCTTGCGCTTGATCGCAAAGGTGGTCAGCGCGCGAAAACCCAGCTTGGCGTAGAGGCTCTTGGCCTGGCGGTTGTCGTGCAACACCGACAGGTCAAGGTAGCTCAGGCCACGGCTCATAAAGTGCTCTACCAGGTGGCGCACCAGCACTTCACCCACGCCGGGCCGGGTGCATTGCGGGTCGACGGCCAGGCACCAGAGGCTGCAACCATTTTCCGGGTCGTGAAAGGCTTTTTGATGATTGAGGCCCATCACGCTGCCGATCACCGCGCCGCTGTCTTCGTCTTCCGCCAACCAATACACCGGGCCGCCTTGGTGGCGGGGCGTCAGGCGTTCTGCGTCGACCGGCAGCATGCCGCGCCCTTGATAGAGCACGTTGACCGCGGCCCAATCGGCCTCGCTTTGTACGCGCCGGATACGAAAACCGCGAAACACCCGAGTCGCCGGCCGGTAGTCGCTGAACCAGAGGCGCAGGGTGTCGGACGGGTCGAGGAACAACTGTTGCGGATCAATCCCGAGGATCTGCTGGGGCGCCGCCACGTACAGCGCGATATCGCGCTCGCCAGCCTGCTCGTTCAGCAACTCTTCGGCCAGGCTGGCAGGGTCAGGGAACGTGTGGCCGATCAACAACCGGCCCCAGCCGCAATGCACGGCAATCGGCTCGGCGCCCAGTGGGCTGCCATCTTCAGCCAGGCGGGCTTGCAGGCGTTCGTAGGTCGGCGCCTGGCCCTTCAGCAAGCGTTGGCTGTAAGCCGCTGCAAGAGGTTTCATCAATCAGATTCCTTGTTCGCTGAGCCACAGGTTCAGCGCCGCCAGTTGCCACAGCTTGGAGCCGCGCAGCGGGGTCAGTTGGCCTTGCGGGTCGGTCAGCAAGCGATCAAGCATGGCGGGGTTGAACAGGCCGCGATCCTGGCTCGGGTCCAGCAGCAGCTCGCGCACCCAGTTCAAGGTGTCGCCCTGCAAATGCTTGAGGCCCGGCACTGGGAAGTAGCCCTTTTTGCGGTCAATGACTTCGCTGGGGATGACCCGGCGCGCGGCCTCTTTCAACACCTGCTTGCCGCCGTCGGGCAATTTGAATTTACCCGGCACGCGTGCCGACAGTTCGACGAGGCGGTAATCGAGAAACGGTGTGCGCGCTTCCAGGCCCCAGGCCATGGTCATGTTGTCCACGCGTTTGACCGGGTCATCGACCAGCATCACCGTGCTGTCCAGGCGCAAGGCCTTGTCCACGGCGGCGTCTGCGCCTGGCATTGCAAAATGCTCACGCACAAAGTCACCGGCAGCGTCATTGGCAGTCAGCCATTTCGGCGCGACGGTGGCGGCATAGTCGTCGTAGCTGCGGTCGAAAAATGCATCGCGGTATGCGGCGTAGGGATCGCTGGCGCCATCCACCTGCGGGTACCAGTGGTAACCGGCGAACAACTCGTCGGCACCCTGGCCGCTCTGTACCACCTTGCAATGCTTGGCCACTTCCCGCGACAGCAGGTAGAAGGCGATGCAGTCGTGGCTCACCATCGGCTCGCTCATGGCGCGGAACGCAGCCGGCAGTTGCTCGATGATTTCGCTTTCGGCGATGCGCAGTTGGTGGTGACGGGTACCGTAGTGCTTGGCAATCAGGTCCGAGTACTGAAACTCGTCGCCGCGCTCGCCACCGGCATCTTCAAAACCGATCGAGAAGGTCGACAGGTCCTGCACGCCGACTTCACGCAACAGGCCGACGAGCATGCTCGAATCGACGCCGCCGGAGAGCAGCACGCCGACATCCACGGCGGCGCGTTGGCGGATGGCCACGGCTTCGCGAGTGCTGTCGAGTACGCGGTCGGTCCAGTCTTCCAAGGTGAGATTTTGCTCATCCTCACGAGGGCCGTAGGGCAGGGTCCACCAGATTTTCTGTTCGGTCTTGCCGTTGGCGTCGATGCGCATCCAGCTCGCTGGCGGCAGCTTTTCAATGCCCGCCAGCAAGGTGCGCGGTGCAGGCACCACGGCGTGGAAATTCAGGTAGTGATTGAGCGCCACCGGATCGAGGATCGGGTTGATATCGCCGCCCTTGAGCAGTGCCGGCAACGCCGAGGCGAAGCGCAGGCGCTGGCCGGTGCGCGACAGGTACAAAGGCTTCACGCCCAGACGGTCACGGGCGATGAACAGGCGCTGGGCGTCACGCTCCCAGATCGCGAAGGCAAACATGCCGTTCAGCTTGGGGAGCAGTGCTTCGCCCCAGGCGTGGTAGCCCTTGAGCAGCACTTCGGTGTCGCCACCGGAATAGAAGGCGTAGCCCAGGGCTTCCAGCTCTTCGCGTAATTCCGGGAAGTTGTAGATGGCACCGTTGAACGCCAGCGACAGCCCAAGCTGGGCGTCGACCATTGGTTGGGCCGAGCCGTCCGACAGGTCCATGATCTTCAGGCGCCGGTGGCCCAGGGCAATCGGCCCTTGGGCGTGGAAGCCCCAGGCGTCGGGACCGCGTGGGGCCAAGTGATGGGTGATGCGCTCAATGGCCGCCAAGTCGGCAGGTTGGGCATCGAAACGTAATTCTCCAGCTAATCCGCACATAAATTCCTTACCGGTTTTTCCGTTGGGGAGGGGTCAATATTCAATGCGCCAAAAGGGCGCGTACCCAGAAACTGACCCAGTGCTATCCGTGGAGTTTTAGACCGATAAGTTATAAGGCAAATAGCCGTGATGGCGTTAAAGCCGCCCTTTGCTTGCCGCTGACTTGCCTTTCACCAACGCGCGCAGCGCAAACCGATTCGGGTGGCAGGCCTCGGCCACACTGGCCGGAACCGGCAACGGCTCAGCATTCAGCCAGGCCGCAATCAGCTCGCCGCACAGGGGCGCCGTGATCAGACCGCGTGAGCCGTGGCCGCTGTTGATGTACAGACCCGGCAGCCAGGGGCAAGGCGTATCCGGTACTTGCCGGGCGTCTTTGCCGAGTACCGCATACGCCTGTTGGAATGCTTCGTGATCGGCCAACGGCCCGACGATCGGCAGGTAGTCAGGGCTGGTGCAACGAAATGCCGCCCGACCCTCCAGTTGCTCAGGGGCCAGGTGATCGGCGCCCAGGCGTTGCAGCAAATCTTCGGAAATCTCCCGCAGCATCGCAAGGTTGCCGGCATGTTCGGTGATGGTGGGCGTGAGGTCTTCATTGGTGAAATCAAAACTCGCGCCCAGGGTGTGTTCACCCAGCCGGGCGGGTGCGACATAACCCTCGGCGCAGACCACCGTGGCCAGCCCCTCACTCGCTGCCGTTTGCGCCAGTCGGGTGATTTGCCCGCGAATTCGCTTGAGCGGCAAGTCGGCGCTGGGGGGGAATCGCTTGATCTCGGCGGCGCCGGCGAGCACCACCACACTCGCGCTGGCCAGCACGCGGTCGGCGTCGCGCGCCTGCCACTGATCATCGACCCGGTGCAGCGCAAGGGCGTCGTGATGGGTGAGCACTTCAATCAGTGGATGTGCCGCCTGCCATTGGCACAGCGCCGGTGGATGCACCCAGCCGCCTTCCGGGAAAAACAGGCCGCCCTGAGCCAGGTCGACCCCGGCCCGTTGTTGCGCCTGCTCACGGTCCAGCAGGTGCAACAATTGGGGCGCAAAGGCCTCGGCCAGTTGCGCCTGGCGCTGAGCTTCCTTGGCGTCAAATGCCAGTTGCAGCACGCCACAGCCATCCCAATCAACACCTCGGTGCAAGTGTTCCAGCAGGCGCCGGGTGTGACCGAAACCGCTGAGTATCAGCTGCGACAGTGCCGTTCCATGCGCCGAAAGCTTGAGGTACAGCACGCCCTGCGGGTTGCCCGACGCTTCCTGGGCCAGGCCGGCGTGGCGCTCCAGCAGGCTGACACGCCAACCACGTGCGGCCAGGCTCGCAGCGGTGGCGCAACCGGCCAGGCCGGCACCGATGACCATCGCATGGCGTTCGCCCTCGATAGTCGCCGGGCGGGCGAACCAGGGTTTGGGTTTGGCCGGCGGTGGCGTGTCTTCGGGCCAACCGAGGAACTCACCGCGCAGGATCTCCCACTTGTGGCCGATGCCCGGCGTGCGTTTCATCTTGAACCCGGCGGCATTGATCAGGCGGCGCACCCAACCGGTGCTGGTGAAGGTGCTGATGGTCGAGCCCGGAGCCGCCAGGCGCGCCAGTTCGGCAAACAGCTCGGCGGTCCACATGTCGGGGTTTTTCGCCGGGGCGAAGCCGTCGAGAAACCAGGCGTCGATCTGTGCATCCAGTTGCGGCAATTGCTCCAGGGCGTCGCCGACCAGCAGGGTCAGGGTGACACGGCCGTTATCCAGTACCAGGCGCTGGAAGCCTTGATGGATCGCGATGTACTGCGCCAACAGGGGCTCGGCGAAGGCACTGAGTTCCGGCCAGAGGGCCAGGGCGCGTTGCAGGTCGGTTGGGCTCAGTGGGTACTTTTCCACGCTCACAAAATGCAGGCGCGCACCGGCCACTGCGTGTTGCTCGAACAGCTGCCAGGCGCAGAGGAAGTTCAAGCCGGTGCCGAACCCGGTTTCTCCGATCACCAGCCTGCCACCCTCGGGCAGGGCGGCAAAACGCTCCTGCAAGCGGTTCTGCTCAAGGAACACGTAGCGGGTTTCTTCAAGGCCCGACTTGTCGGAGAAATACACGTCGTCGAAGACCCGCGAGTGCGGGCGTCCTTGGTCATCCCAGTCGAGCTGGGCGTGGGTTACGGGGTTCATGGGCGGCTCATAAAATAAAAGCGGGCAAAGGCAAGGTGGCCATTCTAGCCGAAGGGGGTAGCCCCATAGTTTTTACATGGAAAAAACTGCTGCGCGCGTCCTTCCACCCATCAACAATCAGCGTTAATTCCGTGCAGGCGGCCGCGGTATCGTAATGCCTTGATTTATAGGCAATAAAGGATATTGCTGATGCGCACCCAGGATGATTTGAACAACAAGCTGAACCAGTTGACCCAGAGCCAGTTGCAAGCGGCCTTACTGGAAATGACGGGTGATCTGGACAAGGCCCAGGTACTGCAAAAGAAGCTGCCGGGCTGGATGGTCAACGCGCCGCCGGGTGTGTTGGATGCACTGACCCGAGATGCCGCACGGGTGGCAGATGCCCAGGCAACCGTCGCCGAGTGCTTGAAGCCATTGCGGGCGCTGGATGAGTTTTGCAATGAGCGGCTCAAGGACTATTGCCTGACACGATGGCAACTGACCGTGGAACCGAAAAAAGATCTTTTTATTCGTGCGGTCAACGAATACGAGAAAGAAGTCTTGCCATTGAAGTACGTGAAAACCGTGAGGCTGGTGCAGGACAGCCTGCTGCAGGTGGCGATGCAGAATTTCTCCGAGGATGAGGCTCGGGCGCAATACTTTCCGGCCGGCTCGCTGTTGCAGTCGGGGTCCGGCGCTCGTGGGGTGATGGGCATTACGCCCCTCGAGTTTGCCCAAGGCTGTCGTGCCCTGGACCTTGGCCGCTTGTATCAGCAGCACCTCAGTGAAGTGCTCAAACTGGACAGTAACCTCACAAGCGATAAGCCCTACGTCAATGCTGTTGCGAGCGATATCGGCCGGATGAAAACCCTGGACGTGAAAATCGACTCTCACATTGCCTTGATGCGGGGAGATATTTCACAGGACACCTACAAGATGGTGTGCACGCTGCTGGACCGCCAGCTGACACCGTCCCAGGCTCAGGCCGCAGGGGTGGTGTTTCAAGGGCGGCCGGTCACTTGGCAAGGGCTGAACACACAGGGCGGCTGCCTGTGGAGCATCCTGGTGTTTTCCAGCCGGTCGATTGCGCAATACCCGCAGGAACCCTGTGTGGTTTACATGCCCAATGAGCCGGAACGGCCATTTTTTGAGTATTCCTCGCTGGATGACTTTCAGGTCTACCTCAAGGGCAAGCTTGAAGTGGCCGCGTATCGGGCCTTCTTTACCCGGTACCTGAGCCAGGGCGACCGGGTCGGGTTCTTCAGCCGTTTTGATCAAGCCCGTACCCTGGGGATGCTGGACGCCAACCTGCTTACGGTCAGCCTCGCGAGGCATTTTTTTGATACCTACGCAGCAAAGCTGCAAGCCGACGCGCGGACCCTGGCGGTGCCGGTGGCCGATGTGGATGAGGAGGTTCGCGAGCAGCGCTTGCAGGCGTATTTGGACGCCGGGTTGACGGTGCTCAACCTCGCCGGGTTGGTCGTCCCCGAGTTGGGGCTATTGATGACCGGCGTGGCGGTGGGCCAGATGCTCGGTGAACTCTATGAGGGCATTGAAGACTGGCGCCGTGGTGACAAGGAAGAGGCGTTCAAGCAGTTGGCGGTGGTAGCGGAAAATATCACCTCGATGGTGGTGTTCGCGGCAGGCAGCAAGGTTGTCGGTTCGGCAATGAGCCGTAGCGGTCTTAACCTGGATAGTTTCTTTAGCAAGTTTGAAGTGGTACGCCCCACGGATGGCAACCTGCGGCTGTGGCGCCCGGATATCACGCCGTACGTCCATGATCAGAGCGTTGTCGACGACGAAGTCGCGGATGATTCGGGAATCTACAACGTGGGTGGTCATTCCTACGTCAAGGTCAATGATCGTGTCCATCGGGTTTCGTTCGACTCGAAACTGGATCAATGGCGGGCCAGTCACCTGTCGCGGCACACGGCTTATCGCCCGCAATTGCTGCATAACGGCGAAGGATGTTGGCGTTTTGCGTTCGAAAAGCCTGACGAGTGGGAGGCTCAGGAGTATCTCTTTTCACGCTTGAAGCCGACAGGTCCAGGTTCCTCGCTCCATCCCGGCAAACTTGTACAGATCAAGGCCATTATGGATAAGCCCCATGATTGGGGCGTTTATCAGGCGCAGGAGTGCTTGCCCTTTCCCGCACGTTTTCGCGATCTGTACGAGCGTTTCAAGCTGGATCAGTCCATTCGCGATTTTATCTGGCAGTTGGAAAGCGGTGCCTCCCCCAGCGTCGAAAACTCGAGCTTGCAGATGCACGCCTTGCCCCTGTTAAAAGGTTGGCCCGTGGGACGCTATTTTGAGGTGCTGGATGCCCGGCGCAACGTCAAGGCACGCTACCCCGCCAGCGCAACGGTTAACGCTGCAGGCCAGCGTTTGACGGTCACCGAGCAGATGCTCAGTGACGGGAAAGTGTTTGATGCGCTGTTGTCCGGGTTGGATGAGGCACAGAAGACTGGCCTGCTGGGAGAGGGCATTGCGGCCGATCAGGAGCACGCTGTTCTGGAGCGTCAGTTGCTCGCGTATCTGAAGGCCGATCGCAAGCCGTTGTTTGAGCAGTTGTATCAGTCTTATGACGGACCCGTACCACCCGAATGGGCGTTGCTCAGGCGCACCTATCCCCAATTGCCCTGCACGTTGATGCGCGAATTGATGGCCGAGACATCAACCGTGCAGCGTGAGTCCCTGCGCGATAACCAACGAATTCCCATGGCATTGGCCGAGTCAGTGCAGCGTGCCCTTGGGGAACAACGTCTGGACCGCGCCTTGATGGGGTTTGATCAGCCAGAATTGGCCAGCCTCGATACCGCGCGGGTCGCGGTTCGAGTCATGCCGCGCGTGGCCGGGTGGGGCAGGGCGCTGCGCCTCGAGTTGCGCCAGGATTCGCCACAGGGCGACTTATTGGCCTTGGGCGCGTTCAACGGGGCTGGGGTGCGGCGCGCAGTGGTCAGGTCGAACGCCGGGTTCGAAGCGTTTGATGACCATGGCCTGAGCCTCGGTGGGCCTTATGCCGGACCGGACGGACTGTTCGAGGCGATCGATTCAGCGCTGACGGCCAGCCAGCGAGTAGCACTGGGATTACCTCTGACGGAGCCCAGTAACATTTGGCGCCTGCGCTACATGAGCGGCTCGCAGGCCAAGGGGGAGCGGGAGCTGGCTGGCGAGGCGTTTTCCAGCAGGGTCAGTGAACCTCTGGCAGAGGGGGTTCCCTGTGAAATGGCCGATTCGCCGACGGGGCCGTTGGTGCATCCGCGCGCGCTGGTGCGTAAGGTGAAGCGCTTGTACCCCTTGTTCAGTGACGCACAAGTGTCTTCACTGCTGATGTCGCTGGGCGCTGAGCCTCTTTCGCGGGCCAGGGCGGTAAAGCGTTTGAAGGCCGAGCTGGGGCATCTGCGAGCGCTGCTCAAGCATTGGAAGAACGATGTCCAGGACCTGGAGAAACAGCCGGGCCTGAGTGACATTCGTATTAGCCGCCAGCAGGTGGCAGAGCGCATTGAAGCCTGTTGGCGGCGTCAAAGCTTTGCTCTGGACGAGCACCAGACCTCCGTCGCCAGTTTGAACCTGGACGGGATGCGCATTGGTTCGTTGCCGACGCTGCCGGCCGAGATTCGTTTCGACCATGTCCAACAGTTGTCACTCAAAAATATGCAGCTGGGTGATGACGTCGCTTATTTCCTGAAGTGTTTCAAGGGGCTGAGGCGTCTGGACCTGGACCGAAACCACCTGACCCGGTTACCGGAAGTGCTCTCACGCATGTTTGAA
This sequence comes from Pseudomonas antarctica, assembly GCF_001647715.1. NCBI lineage: Bacteria > Pseudomonadati > Pseudomonadota > Gammaproteobacteria > Pseudomonadales > Pseudomonadaceae > Pseudomonas > Pseudomonas antarctica. The sequence continues at coordinate 4,409,534 of NZ_CP015600.1, read as the reverse complement.
CTTGAGAGTTTGTCGATGCCCCATAACCGGTTGGCGCTGACTGACTACACGCGGCTGAAACTGGCGGACCTGAGTGCGTTGCGCCTGCTGGACCTGAGCCATAACCCGCTGGAAAAACTGGTGGATATCGGCAAGATGCGTGACTTGCATACGCTGTTATTGCAGGACACAAAAATCACCGACCTGCCCGTAGGTCTGGGGCGGCTGGCCCGGCTTGAGCAAATGGATTTGCGCGACAACGCGATTACCGTGTTGCCCGAGTGGTTGTTTGCGACGCCGCGTAGTTTCAGTCAGTCGATTAACCTGGGCGGTAACCCGTTATCCAGTTCGACGGTAACGGCACTCCTTCGTTATCGCGACGATGTCGGTATTGGCATGGGCTACGTGAGGGACGATCAACCACGCAGGACCGAGTTGAGGGCCAGGGCATTATGGTTGCCGCAGGAAACGGCCACCCGGGATATTCACAAGCGTACGGTTTGGGCCAACCTGCGCGATGATCCGGAATCGACACCGTTGTTCGAGTTGCTGGCTCAATTGACCGGGACTGCGGACAGTCAATACGTGCGCGAGGACTTGACCCGGCGCGTCTGGGAGGTGTTGCAGGCGACCCATGACAGCGTCGGGCTGCGCGAGCGGGTGTTTCAACTGGCGGCTCATCCGACGAACTGTTCAGATGGGACGGCACAGATATTCAGTCAGATAGAGGTCTTGAAGGAGGTCGAGAAAGCGACTCTTCAGGCCGGTCGCTCACACAGCAACTCCGGCGCGTTGTTGAACCTGGGCCGTGGTTTGTTTCGCCTCAGTGAACTGGAAAAGATTGCCGCGACTTACGCTGTCGAGCACTTCTCCCTGGACCCCCTGGAAGTCAGCCTGGCATTCCGGGTCGGGTTGGCCCAGGCCCTGGAACTACCGGGGCAGCCCAAGCACATGAATTTTGCATTTTTTGCCAATGTGACCAGCGATGGGCTGGAGGTGGCGCAGTCCCAAGTGCGCACGGCAGAGTTGTCCCCCGCATTCTTGCGCTTTATTACCCAATTGGCGTTCTGGCGAATCCACCTGGAACAGCAATTTCCCGGGGCATTCCAGTCCGCGACGGCGCCCTTTGATGCGCAGCAACAAACACTCTTCGAGAACAGCCAGAACCTCACCGACGGCGAGTACCTCAAGCAAATGGAAGCCCTGCGATCGCCTCGCGGGCAGGCAATCACTGACGTAGTGGAGCGCCTGACACAGCAGATGTTGAAACAGCAGGACCTGGGCATTTGCCATGTTCCCGGGAATTAGCCATCGGCCCCGCTGATTGATCCACGGCAAGCCGGTAGGAATTCCTTGACCGGCGTGCTGCCCAATCCGCTAGTCTTGAGCCATCTTGAAACGGAGCTGCCCATGTTCGAATCCGCCGAAATCGGTCACGCCATCGACAAAGACACCTATGACGCCGAAGTGCCGGCCTTGCGCGAAGCCTTGCTGGAGGTGCAGTACGAGCTGCAACAGCAGAAGCGCTTCCCGGTGATCATCCTGATCAACGGCATCGAAGGGGCCGGCAAGGGCGAGACCGTCAAGCTGCTCAATGAATGGATGGACCCACGCCTGATCGAGGTGCGCACCTTCGACCAGCAGACCGACGAAGAACTGGCGCGCCCGCCGGCGTGGCGTTACTGGCGGCAACTGCCTGCCAAAGGCCGCATGGGCATCTTTTTTGGCAACTGGTACAGCCAGATGCTGCAAGGCCGGGTGCACGGTGACATCAAGGATGCCCGCCTGGACCAGGCTATCGCCGGTGCCGAACGCCTGGAGAAGATGTTCTGCGACGAAGGCGCGCTGATCTTCAAGTTCTGGTTCCACCTGTCCAAGAAGCAAATGAAGGCGCGGCTCAAGGCGCTGGCCGACGACCCGCTGCACAGCTGGCGCATCAGCCCGCTGGACTGGCAGCAGTCCAAGACCTACGACAAGTTTGTGCATTTTGGTGAGCGCATCCTGCGCCGCACCAGTCGTGACTACGCGCCGTGGCATGTGATTGAAGGGGTCGACGCGCATTACCGCAGCCTCACTGTGGGCAACATTCTGCTGGAGGGCCTGCAAAACGCCTTGAAGCAGACCAAAGGCAAGGCCAGCGGCATGAACCCCGCGCCGTTGCTGGCGTCGGTGGATCACAAGAGCCTGCTGGACAGCCTCGACATGACCTTGCGCCTGGAAAAGGACGATTACGAAGAACAACTGATCACCGAACAGGCACGCTTCTCCGGGCTGATGCGCGATAAGCGCATGCGCAAACACGCGCTGGTCACCGTATTCGAAGGCAATGACGCGGCGGGCAAGGGCGGGGCAATCCGGCGTGTCGCGGCGGCGCTGGACCCGCGCCAGTACCATATCGTGCCGATAGCTGCGCCGAGTGAAGACGAGCGCGCCCAGCCTTACCTGTGGCGGTTCTGGCAAAAGATCCCGGCGCGCGGCATGTTCACGGTGTTTGACCGTTCGTGGTACGGCCGCGTCCTGGTGGAACGCGTCGAAGGCTTCTGCACTCCGGCGGACTGGATGCGAGCCTACGGCGAGATCAATGACTTTGAAGAGCAACTGCGCGATGCGGGTGTGATCGTGGTCAAGTTCTGGCTGGCCATCGACAAGCAGACCCAGTTGGAGCGTTTCCAGGCCCGCGAGGAAATCCCGTTCAAGCGCTTCAAGATTACCGAAGACGACTGGCGTAACCGCGACAAGTGGGATGACTACCGCGCCGCCGTGGGCGACATGGTCGACCGCACCAGTACCGAAGTTGCGCCATGGACCCTGGTGGAAGCCAATGACAAACGCTGGGCGCGGGTCAAGGTGCTGCGCACCATCAACCTCGCGTTGGAAGAGGCGTTCGCCAAGTCCGACAAGCACGACAAGAAAGGCAAGAAGAAGTAGGCCTATCTATGGGGTGAATGATCGTCGCGGTTGGGAGGGCCTGGATCTATCCTCGATCCATCTCCCAACAACGACAAGATCGAGGTAGCCCATGCGTGAAGTAGTGATCGTCGACAGCGTGCGAACCGGCCTGGCCAAATCCTTTCGTGGCAAGTTCAACCAGACCCGCCCCGATGACATGGCGGCCCATTGTGTGAATGCGCTGCTGACCCGCAATGGTATCGACCCGGCGACTGTCGAGGACTGCATTGTCGGCGCCGGCTCCAACGAAGGCGCCCAGGGTTACAACATCGGGCGCAATGTGGCGGTGCTCTCGCAACTGGGCACCGGTACGGCCGGCATGACCCTCAACCGCTTCTGCTCCTCGGGCTTGCAAGCGATCGCGATTGCCGCCAACCAGATCGCGTCGGGCTGCAGCGACATCATCATCGCCGGGGGCGTCGAGTCCATCAGCCTGACCCTGAAAAGCGTGAATACCGACAACCTGATCAACCCGCTGCTTAAAGAGCAGGTGCCGGGCATCTACTTCCCCATGGGCCAGACCGCCGAAATCGTTGCCCGCCGCTATCACGTGAGCCGCGAAGACCAGGACCTGTACGCCTTGCAAAGCCAGCAGCGCACTGCCCAGGCTCAGGCCGACGGTTTGTTCGACGATGAAATTGTGCCGATGGCGGTCAAGTACAGGGTCGAGGACAAGCACACCGGCGAGGTGCAGGTGCTGGAGGGTGTGGTTGAGCGCGACGACTGCAACCGCCCTGACACCACCCTGGCCAGCCTCAGCGGGTTGAAGCCGGTGTTTGCCGAAGACGGTTCGGTGACGGCGGGCAACTCCTCGCAGCTCTCCGATGGCGCCTCTATGACACTGGTGATGAGCCTGGAAAAAGCCCTCGAGCTGGGGCTCAAGCCCAAGGCGTTTTTCCGAGGCTTTACCGTGGCCGGTTGTGCGCCTGACGAGATGGGCATCGGCCCGGTGTTTTCGGTGCCCAAGCTGCTCAAGGCCAAGGGCTTGCAGGTGGCGGATATCGACCTGTGGGAACTCAACGAAGCGTTTGCGTCCCAGTGCTTGTACGCGCGCAACCGCCTGGAAATCGACAATGCCCGGTACAACGTCAACGGCGGTTCGATTTCCATCGGGCACCCGTTTGGCATGACCGGCTCGCGACAAGTCGGGCATTTGGTGCGGGAGCTGCAGCGGCGCAACCTGCGTTACGGCATCGTCACCATGTGCGTGGGCGGCGGTATGGGCGCTACCGGATTATTCGAAGCCGTGCGCTAGGTTTTTATTGGGAATACTGGATCAACGTGGGCGCTGGCTTATGTGGGAGCCGGGCTTGCCCGCGATGCAGGCACTGCGGTGTGTCAGTCACACCGCAGTGATGCAATCGCAGGCAAGCCAGCTCCCACACACGCCCTAGCTTTGATTTGTGTGTGCTGGAAAATATCGCTCGCCAAGGCACCCCTTGGTCCCCCTAGAATGGCTGTTCCACTTCCTCAGGCATTCGGGGCACTCATGCACATCTCTTCCGGCCGCTGGGTCTATGGCTTTGGCTTGACCCTGCTGACCGCGTTTCTTTGGGGCATTCTGCCGATCAAGCTCAAGCAGGTGCTGCAGGTGATGGACCCGATCACCGTCACCTGGTTTCGCCTGACCGTTGCCGGCGGCTGCCTGTTCCTCTACCTCGCCGCGACCAGGCGCCTGCCTAGCCGCAAAGTGCTCGGCCCCAAGGGCGGCTGGCTGGTAGCCATGGCCGTGTGTGGCCTGGTGGGCAACTATGTGCTGTACCTGGTCGGCCTGAAAATGCTCAGCCCCGGCACCGCACAATTGGTCGTGCAGATGGGCCCGATCTTTCTGATGGTCGCCAGTGTATTTGTGTTCAAGGAGCGCTTCAGCCTGGGACAGGGCATGGGCCTGGTGGTGTTGATCATCGGCTTCGGCTTGTTCTTCAATCAGCGTCTGGTGGAACTGTTGACGTCGCTGGGAACTTACACGGCCGGTGTGCTGACGATCCTGCTCGCCACCACTATCTGGGTGTTCTATGCCCTGGGCCAGAAGCAGTTGCTGACGGTGTGGAACTCGCTGCAAGTGATGATGGTGATCTACCTGTCGTGCGCCGTGCTGCTCACGCCGTGGGCACATCCGCTGGAGGCGCTGCAACTGAGCCCGTTGCAAGGCTGGCTGTTGCTGGCGTGTTGCATGAATACGCTGGTGGCTTATGGGGCGTTTGCCGAGGCGCTGGCGCACTGGGAAGCCTCGCGGGTCAGTGCGACCCTGGCGCTGACGCCGTTGGTGACCTTTGTGGCCGTGGCGCTGGCGGCGTGGCTATGGCCGGACTTTGTGCAGGCCGAAGAGATCAACGCCATCGGTTATGCCGGGGCGTTGGTGGTCGTGCTGGGCTCGGCGATGGTTGCCTTGGCGCCGTCATTGCTCGCCGGGCTCAAGGCCCGGCGGCTGCGGTTGGGTGTAGCTCGATAAGGCGTCGAGTCAAGTGGGTGAAGTCCCCATTGAAAGAGTGAGTGCCGGGGATTTCTGCTGCGCTTACCCACTCGGGAAGCGAGGGCTGACGGCATAACCCAGTGCTATTTTCGGAGGTATGCAAGCAGGTAACAGGCATCAGCCCTTTCAATTGAAACAGTGCCGGTAATGGGTCGTGGTGGGTAACCGGCTCGCGCAGATGCCGGTAGGCCTGGGTGATCCGGTTGAGCCAGCCCACGGTGATGTAGTGTTCCAGTTCGATCTCCAGGAACACATCCTGGGTAGGCTCCAGCAATGTCAGTTGCGAGATGCGCACACGGTTCTCGGGTTTAAGCTGGTTGATGAGTGATGGCAGGACATTGGCCCCGAAAGAAAAGCCAATTAACCAGATCTTGGGCGCACCCCATTCCTTGCGGTAAACCGTGATAAGGGCGTCCAACTGTGCGGCCGAGTCTGCCACGGGTTGTTCATGCCAGAAATACGCCAGTGTACTGATGCCCAACACGCCGTAGCCACGTTCGTTAAGGTTGTGGCTGATGGCCTGCTCCAAGGGTGCCCAGCCGCCGTCACCGGAGTAGAAGATGACAAGCTCGTTCATGGCGGGTGCTGTCGAGGGGGGCGGCAGAATAACGGGAAACGCCCGCAACGCGGAGCTGTCGGCCGGGTACCAGGCTGCCAGCCCCATAAGCCCTGTCACCATGAAGAGGATAAACAGGCTGCTTCGCTTCATGCGATGATCGTCCGTCCAGAGGTTTGTTATGCATTGAACCTCTGGAGGACGGGCGCACGTAACTGTGACAACTGACAGTAGACGCGGATGGTTTCGACGACGTACTAGTGCCCGGCTTCGAGCATGTTTTCCGGGCGAACCCACTGATCGAACTCTGCGTCGGTCAGGTAGCCGAGGTCCAGTGCGGCTTCCCTTAGCGTCAGCCCTTCGGCGTAAGCCTTCTTGGCGATCTGCGCCGACTTGTCGTAGCCGATATGCGGGTTGAGCGCCGTCACCAGCATCAGCCCGCGCTCCAGGTGCTCGGCCATTTTCCCGGCGTCGGGCTCCAGGCCTGCCACGCAATGCTCCTGGAAATTATTGCAGCCATCGGCCAGCAGGCGGATCGACTCCAGCAAGTTGTGGATGATCACGGGTTTGTACACGTTCAACTGCAAGTGCCCCTGGCTGGCGGCAATGCCGATGGTCACGTCGTTGCCCAGCACCTGGCAGGCCAGCATCGACAGCGCTTCACATTGGGTAGGGTTGACCTTGCCGGGCATGATCGAGCTGCCTGGCTCGTTGGCCGGCAACTTGACTTCCGCCAGCCCGGCACGCGGGCCGGAGCCCAGCAGGCGCAGGTCATTGGCGATTTTCATCAAGGCCACCGCCAGGGTTTTCAGCGCGCCGTGCAGGGTCACCAGCGGCTCATGGCCCGAGAGGGCGGCGAATTTATTCGGCGCGGTGACAAACGGCAACCCCGACAGGGCTGCCAATTCAGCAGCAATCGCTTCGCCAAAACCATGGGGCGAATTGAGCCCGGTGCCGACGGCGGTGCCGCCCTGGGCCAGTTCGCACACCGGGGGCAGGGCGCTGCGGATCGCGCGTTCGGCGTAATCCAGTTGGGCGATAAACGCCGAGAGTTCCTGGCCGAAGGTGATGGGCGTGGCGTCCATCATGTGAGTGCGGCCGGTCTTCACCAGCTTCATATGCCGTGCCGACAGTTCCGCCAGGCCACCGGACAGATAAGTGATCGCCGGCAGCAGTTGCTTGGTCACGGCTTGCACGGCCGCGATGCTCATGGCGGTGGGAAAGCAGTCGTTGGAGCTCTGGGAGCGGTTGACGTGATCGTTGGGGTGCACCGGGCTCTTGCCGCCACGGGGTTTGCCCGACAGCTCGTTGGCACGGCCGGCGATGACTTCATTGGCGTTCATATTGCTTTGGGTGCCGCTGCCGGTCTGCCAGACCACCAGGGGGAATTGGTCGTCATGCTGGCCGTCGAGCACTTCATCGGCAGCCTGTTCGATCAGGCGGGCGATGTCGGCGGGGAGGTCGCCATTGCGGTCGTTGACCCGGGCGGCGGCTTTCTTGATCAGCGCCAGGGCGTGCAGTACCGCCAGGGGCATGCGTTGCTCGCCGATGGCGAAATTCACCAGTGAACGTTGGGTCTGCGCGCCCCAGTAAGCGTCATCCGGGACTTGAACGTCTCCCAGGCTGTCGGTTTCGATACGGCTCATCGGGCACACTCCTTCAGGTTCGTTTGCGCAGTTTAGGCCGTGATGGGCCCGTGGGGTTCCATAAAAGACTTTTCATCGGATGCAAGTCCCGCAAATCCCGGCCGAACAAGGCCCGGGGTTGAGCCGCAAGGTTTTTTAGGCGCAGAATGGTCGCCCTTGGGGTCTTACCTCGCCTGCTAGAAAAGGAAACTCGATGACTCGTCTTCGTGCCATCTGTACCGCGGTTGCTCTGGTTTGCGCCAGCGGCCAAGTGTTTGCCGATACCGCCAGCCATAACGCCAGTGCCGAAGCCTTCCTTACCCTGGCCCACGCTGACAAGCTGGGTACCCCGGTGTACATGCAAGTGCAGCAAATGTTCGCCCAGCGTTTCGAACAGACCAAGGCGCCTGCCGCCAAGCAGTCCGTACTGGACAGCTACCAGGCCAAGGCCAACGCTGCTCTGGACCAAGCCATTGGCTGGCCGAAGCTGAAGCCGGACATGGTCAAGCTCTACACCACCAACTTCAGCGAATCCGAGCTCAAGGACCTGGTTGCGTTCTACCAGTCCCCACTGGGCAAGAAAGTCCTGGAAAAAATGCCGCAACTGACCCAGCAATCGGCCCAGATGACCCAGGCCAAACTGGAAAGCGCCGTACCGGTGGTGAACAAGCTGTTGGAAGACATGACCAACGAGCTGACGCCTAAAGCCGCCGCACCGGCCAAGAAGAAGTAAGCAGGAATGACCATGCAACAGCGTATCGAAACGGCGCTCGCCGCCCTGAGCCCGCAACACTTGAGCGTGCTGGATGAAAGCCACATGCACAGCCGTGGGTTGCAGACCCACTTCAAGGCCGTGCTGGTCAGCCAGCAGTTCGAGGGGCTTAACCGCGTCAAGCGCCACCAGACGGTCTATGCCACCCTGGGTGACCTGATGAGCGAATTTCATGCGCTGGCGCTGCATACCTACACGCCCGAAGAATGGGCGAAAATCGACGCAGCCCCGGCCTCGCCGACCTGCGCCGGCGGGCATAGCTGACGCACGGGTGTCTCTGACACCTCGCATTTGCTAGAATCCGCAACGCGCCGCTTAGCCGGCGCGTTTTTTTTGCATCCGGTTCACCCCTTACGAGGGTAGCCACCTGGAGAGAACACCCATGACCCAACCGATTGTCGTGGCGGCACTGTATAAGTTCGTCACTCTCGAAGATTACGTCGCCCTGCGCGAGCCCCTGCTGCAGGCAATGGTCGACAACGGCATCAAGGGCACCTTGCTGATCGCCGAAGAAGGCATCAACGGCACCGTTTCCGGCAGCCGCGAAGGCATTGATGGCCTGATGGCCTGGCTGAAGAACGACCCACGCATGGTCGACATCGATCACAAAGAGTCGTACTGCGACGACCAGCCGTTCTACCGCACCAAGGTCAAGCTCAAGAAAGAGATCGTGACCCTGGGCGTCGAAGGCGTCGACCCGAATAAAAAGGTCGGCACCTACGTCAACCCACAAGACTGGAACGCACTGATCAGCGACCCGGAAGTGCTGTTGATCGACACGCGCAACGACTACGAAGTGTCCATCGGCACGTTTGAAGGCGCGATCGACCCGAAGACCACCAGTTTTCGCGAATTCCCCGACTACATCAAAGCCAACTTCGACCCGGCCAGGCACAAGAAAGTCGCGATGTTCTGCACCGGCGGCATTCGTTGCGAGAAGGCTTCCAGCTTTATGCTCAGCGAAGGCTTCGATGAGGTCTACCACCTCAAGGGTGGCATCCTGAAGTACCTCGAAGAGGTGCCGCAGGCAGAGACCAAATGGCAGGGCGACTGTTTTGTGTTCGACAATCGCGTCACCGTGCGCCACGACTTGAGCGAAGGCGACTACGATCAATGTCATGCCTGCCGTACACCGGTGAGCGTAGAAGACCGCGCGTCCGAGCATTATGTGGCTGGCATCAGTTGCCCGCATTGCTGGGATAAGCTGCCGGAGAAGACCCGCCGCAGCGCGATTGACCGGCAAAAGCAGATCGAGCTGGCCAAGGCCCGCAATTTGCCGCACCCGATTGGCTTCAACTACAAGCAAACCCCCTCCGAGGCCTGACCCATGCCCGCGCGCCTGCTCTATGTGATGGACCCGATGTGTTCCTGGTGCTGGGGCTTTGCCCCGGTGGCGCAGGCGCTGGTTGAGCAGGCCCAGGCGGCCGGCGTGGAGCTGCACCTGGTGGTGGGCGGTTTGCGCACCGGCAGTGGCGCGGCGTTGGAGCCAACGACCCGGCGCTACATTCTGGAGCATTGGCAGGCAGTCACCGAGGCCACCGGCCAGCCGTTCAAGCGTGAAGGTGCATTGCCCGACGGTTTCGTCTACGACACAGAGCCGGCGTGCCGCGCCATCGTCACTGCACGCAGCCTGGCGCCGGACTGCGCCTGGACGTTGCTGGGGTTGATCCAGCGCGCGTTTTATGTCGAAGGCCGGGACGTGACCCTCGCCAGCGTGTTGGTAGAGCTGGCTGAAGAAGCCGGCATACCGCGTATCGAGTTTGCCGGTGCCTTCGACCGTGCCGAGCAGCACGCCGCGACGGCCGCCGATTTCACCTGGGTGCAGGATTTGGGGATTGCCGGTTTCCCGACCTTGCTGGCCGAACGTAATGGCCAGTTGGCTTTGCTGACCAACGGCTACCAGCCGCTGTCCGAGCTGTCGCCGTTGCTTGCCCGCTGGTTGGAGCGAGCCACCTGTGTATGATCAGCCCGACATTTCCGAACCGACCAAACGCACAGATCGCCTGACCTGGGCGGAAATTCGCCGCCTGGCCCTGCGTCACAAGAAATCCCTGTGGATCGCCAACGGTGTTGCCGTGCTGGCGACCCTGTGCAGCGTGCCCATCCCTTTGCTGTTGCCCTTGCTGGTAGACGAAGTGCTGCTGGGCCACGGCGACGCCGCGCTCAAAGTGATGAATAACGCATTGCCCCTGGGTTGGCAGAAGGCCGCCGGGTATATCGGCCTGATGCTGCTGGTGACCCTGTGTTTGCGTTGCGGCGCGTTGGTGTTCAACGTCGTGCAGGCGCGGCTGTTTGCGCGGCTGGCCAAGGACATTGTCTATCGCATCCGCGTGCGCCTGATTGAACGCCTCAAGCGTATTTCCCTCGGCGAATACGAGAGCCTGGGCAGCGGCACAGTCACCACGCACCTGGTCACGGACCTGGATACGCTGGATAAGTTTATCGGCGAAACCCTCAGCCGTTTCCTGGTGGCCATGCTGACTTTGGTCGGCACCTCGGCAATCCTGGTGTGGATGCACTGGCAATTGGCGTTGCTGATCCTGCTGTTCAACCCGTTGGTGATCTACGCCACGGTACAGCTGGGCAAGCGCGTCAAACACTTGAAGAAGCTTGAGAACGACAGCACTTCGCGCTTCACCCAGGCCCTGACCGAAACCCTCGACGCCATCCAGGAAGTGCGTGCCGGCAATCGCCAGGGGTTTTTCCTTGGGCGCCTTGGCCAGCGTGCCCAGGAAGTGCGCGACTACGCCATTCATTCCCAATGGAAAACCGACGCCTCCAGCCGTGCCAGTGGCCTGTTGTTCCAGTTCGGTATCGATATCTTTCGCGCGGCGGCGATGCTCACCGTGTTGTTTTCCGACCTGTCCATCGGTCAGATGCTCGCGGTGTTCAGCTACCTGTGGTTCATGATCGGCCCAGTGGAGCAACTGCTGAACCTGCAATATGCCTACTACGCGGCCGGCGGCGCGCTGACGCGGATCAACGAGCTGCTGGCGCGTGCCGATGAGCCGCAATATGCCGGGGGCGAAGACCCGTTCACCGGGCATGAGACCGTTGGTATCGAGGTGCGCGGGCTCAACTTCGGCTACGGCGAAGACTTGGTGCTCGACCAGTTGAACCTGACCATTGCGCCGGGCGAGAAGGTCGCGATCGTTGGCGCCAGTGGCGGCGGCAAAAGTACCTTGGTGCAACTGCTGTTGGGGCTCTACACGCCGCAGGCCGGCAGCATTCGTTTCGGTGGTGCAACCCAGCAGGAAATCGGTCTTGCGACCATTCGCGAGAACGTCGCCGTGGTGCTGCAACACCCGGCGCTGTTCAATGACACCGTGCGCGCCAACCTGACCATGGGCCGCACACGCACGGACCAGGCCTGCTGGCAGGCATTGGAAATTGCGCAGCTGGATGCTACCGTCAAGGCACTGCCTTTGGGCTTGGACAGCGTAGTGGGGCGCTCTGGCGTGCGCTTCTCCGGCGGCCAGCGCCAGCGCCTGGCCATCGCCCGGATGGTATTGGCCGAACCGAAGGTGGTGATTCTGGATGAGGCCACCTCCGCCCTCGACGCCGCCACCGAGTACAACTTGCACCAGGCATTGGCGCGGTTTCTCAGTGGGCGTACTACACTGATCATCGCCCACAGGCTTTCGGCAGTTAAGCAGGCTGACCGGGTGCTGGTGTTCGATGGCGGGCGTATCGCCGAAGATGGCGACCATCAGCAGTTGATTGCTGACGGTGGGCTGTACGCCAAGTTGTACGGACACCTGCAACAAGTGCGTTGATTTAGCTTAGTCTGTGCTATCGGGATTGGATTTTCGCGTGCGTATTCAGCTGTGCATGTGTAAGGGACTTCATGAAGCAAAAGCGGACTCTCGGAACGCCACGGCTGTTGGGCATCGTTTGGCCCTTTATCGCCGTCGTATTGTTCCAGGCATTGTTAGGCTGCGTCAGTCTCTATGTGCTGTCGGCGGTGCGGGGCTATGTGGCTGGCGAGAGTCTTTGGTCCAAGGGTCAGAAAGACGCTATCTACTACCTGACGCTTTACGCCGATAACCGCGACGAAACCACTTTCCTCAAGTACCAGCAAGCCATTGCCGTCCCGCAGGGCGGGCACGAACTGCGCGTCGCCCTGGACCGTTCCAGCCCCGACCTCACTGCTGCGCGCCTGGGTATCCTCAAGGGCGGCAACCACCCCGATGACGTTTCCAGCCTGATTTGGCTGTACCTCAACTTCCGCCATTTCAGTTACCTGGAAAAAGCCATCGAACTGTGGACCGTGGGCGATGGCTACCTGGTGCAACTCGATGACCTGGCCCAGGCAATGCACCGGGCGATCCGCAGTGATCACGTCAGCCCTGGGGATATAAACGAGTGGAAAGAACGCATCATTGCCATCAATGACGGCGTCACGCCGTCTGCCAAAGCGTTCAGCGATGCTTTGGGCGAAGGTTCACGGATGATTCTGCGGCTGTTGCTGGTCACTAACCTGGCCACCGCCCTGGGCCTGATTGCCCTGGCGTTGCTGCGTACCCACAAGCTGCTGAGTCAGCGCCACGCGTTCGCCACGGCCTTGCAAGCCGAGAGGGAGCGGGCACAGATCACCCTGGAGTCGATTGGCGACGGCGTGATTACCACTGACGTCGACGGAGCCATCGCCTACATGAACCCGGCCGCCGAGGCACTCACCCACTGGAAGAGTGCCCAGGCCCAAGGCTTGCCCTTGGCGGCGTTATTCAATCTGCTTGATGAGGCTGCCGAACCCGACGGCTTCACCCTGCTCGAGCACATCATCAAAGGCCGGCTCAGTGGTGGCAGCGAGCATTCCAAGCTGATCCAGCGCCTGGATGGCAGCACGGTCTCGGTCACCCTGGTAGGCGCGCCGATCCGCAGCGCCGGCAAGGTCAGCGGCGCGGTGCTGGTTCTGCACGACATGACGCAGGAGCGTCAGTACATTGCCAATCTGTCGTGGCAAGCCACCCACGATGCCTTGACCGGTTTGGCCAATCGCCGCGAGTTCGAATTCCGCCTGGAACAGGTGCTGCATAACGTGGGGCGCCAGAAAGGCGGACGCCATGCCTTGATGTTTCTCGACCTGGACCAATTCAAGCTGGTCAACGACACCTGCGGGCATGCGGCGGGTGATGAACTGTTACGGCATATCTGCGCGCTGCTGCAGTCGGACCTGCGCGAAGGCGACACCCTGGCGCGCCTTGGGGGCGACGAGTTCGGCATCCTGTTGGAAAACTGCCCGGCGCCGGTGGCGGAAAAGATTGCCGAGAACCTGCGCCATACGGTGCAAAACCTGCATTTCGTGTGGAAGGGCCGACCGTTCATGACCACCGTCAGTATTGGCCTGGTGCATATCTCGCAGTCCCCGACCACCCTGGAAACGTCGCTGCGCGCTGCCGATATGGCGTGCTACATGGCCAAGGAAAAGGGCCGTAACCGTGTGCAGGTCTACCATACCGATGATTCGGAATTGTCCCTGCGTTTTGGCGAAATGGCCTGGGTACAGCGTTTGCACATGGCATTGGAGGAGAATCGTTTCTGCCTCTACTCCCAGGAAATCTCCCCGCTGGGCCACACTGATGGCGGTAATGGCCATATTGAAATCCTGTTGCGGCTGCACGATGAGGCGGGCCGCATCATTCTGCCCGACAGTTTTATTCCAGCAGCCGAACGTTATGGATTGATGACGTCGCTGGATCGCTGGGTGGTGGAAAACGTATTCAAGATCATCGCCGGTTGTATGCACGAACGGGCCGGGCGACCTATGGCCATGTGTGCGATTAATCTGTCAGGCATAACTATTGGAGATGATGATTTTCTCGGTTTTTTACGTGAGAAATTCGAGGCTTACAGCATTCCGCCGGAAATGATTTGTTTTGAAATAACTGAGACAAGCGCTATAGCCAATTTGGGCAGTGCAATTCGCTTTATTAATGAACTCAAAGCGTTAGGTTGCCATTTTTCCCTTGATGACTTTTGCGCCGGAATGTCCTCATTCGCTTATCTGAAACATTTACCTGTAGACTTCCTGAAGATCGATGGAAGTTTCGTAAAGGATATGCTGGACGACCCGATTAACCGCGCCATGGTCGAAGTGATCAATCACATCGGCCACGTCATGGGTAAACGCACCATTGCCGAGTTTGTTGAAACACCGCAGATCGAACAGGCTTTACTTGAGATCGGTGTGGATTACGCTCAGGGCTACCTGATTGAACGCCCGCAACTGTTTACCTTTGATAGCTTGCAGTGTCGACCTGTGCGGCCGCAGCCTCTGTTATTCAAGGCGCCCGGCACATTCCGCTGAAACATTTGCTGGTCTGTACAATCACACTTAAAAAAGGAGCCCTACAGTGATCGACACATTCAATCGAACCGGCCCGCTTATGGAAGCCTCAAGTTACCCAGCCTGGGCGCAGCAATTGATCCAGGACTGTAGCGAGAGCAAGCGCCGAGTTGTCGAACACGAACTGTACCAGCGCATGCGTGATAACACGCTCAGCGCCAAAACCATGCGCCACTACCTGATCGGTGGCTGGCCAGTGGTGGAGCAGTTTGCCTTGTACATGGCACAGAACCTCACCAAGACCAAGTTTGCCCGCCATCCTGGGGAGGATATGGCGCGTCGGTGGCTGATGCGCAATATTCGTGTGGAGCTCAACCACGCCGATTACTGGGTACATTGGGCTCGCGCGCATGGCGTTAGCCTGGAAGAGCTGCAAGCGCAAAACGTACCGCCTGAATTGCACGCACTGAGTCACTGGTGCTGGCACACCAGCTCGGCCGATGCGTTGATCGTGGCGATTGCCGCGACCAACTACGCGATCGAGGGGGCGACTGGGGAGTGGTCTGCCGTGGTGTGTTCGACCGGTGTGTACGCGGCAGCCTTCCCTGAGGAGGACCGCAAGCGCGCGATGAAGTGGTTGAAGATGCACGCCCAGTACGACGACGCACACCCTTGGGAAGCCCTGGAAATCATCTGCACCCTGGCCGGGATGAACCCGAGCAAAGCGCTGCAGGTAGAGCTGCGCCAGGCCGTGTGCAAGAGCTATGACTACATGTACCTGTTTTTGGAAAGTTGCATGCAGTTGGAAAATGAAAAAGCAAAGGCGTCAGCTGCCGTTCGCGAACGCCCGGTTCGCGTCGCCAGCGAGGCGTGATGTAAGCGTGATGGCGGGGTGATTACCCCGCCATTGCCAAGCGGTTGCGACCTTCGCGCTTTGCCACATACAAGGCGTTGTCGGCCCGGCGCAACAGGCTTTCGGCAGACTCGGCAGCCAGCAAGGTCGAGCAGCCCAGGCTCACCGTCAGCTCGATCCGCTTGCCATCGGCCCAATAATCCTGAACCTGCGCAGCCCGGCGCAGGCGTTCGCCGACCATCCCAGCCGCGTCCCGGCCGGTGTTCGACAGCAAAATCAGAAACTCTTCCCCGCCAAATCGAAACACCATGTCTACGTTGCGCAACTGGCTTTTGATCGAACCGGCCACGGCGCGCAGTACGATATCGCCTGCTGCATGGCCGTGGGTGTCGTTGATTTTCTTGAAGTGATCGATGTCCAGCATCAACAGGGACAGCGGGCTCAGGTGTCGCCGGGCCATGTCGATTTCCCGTTGCAGGGTCTGGTCCATCGCAATGCGATTACCGGTATCGGTCAATGGGTCACGCAGGGCGCTGCGAGTGGCGGCGCGATAGAGCAGGGCGTTGCGCATCGGGTAAAGCAAGGTTGAAAGCAGGGACTCCAGTTGGCCCAGCTCATCTTCCATCAAGCGTTGGTTGCGACGGAATATCAGCTCGCCCAAGTGTTCGCCTTCATGGCTCAAGGTATAGCTCACCGAGTGGTGCCCGCGGTGGCCGAACTCGAGGCGCAAGTCGCTGGCTTCATGGCGATATTGCAGAGCGTCCAGAGGGACCAGGCGCTGAACTTCACGAAAGAACAAGGCCAGGATACGCTCCGGCTCCAGGCTGGTTTGCAATTGCTGGCTCAGTTGCTGATGAAGTTGGGCAAGGGTGGCTGGACGGCGTGGAAGGAGAGCTGGCTGACCAAACCCCAGGCGTTGCAATTTGGCACTGTCGAAGTCAATTGCGTTGGTCTGGGTAGGTGATTTCATAAGCTGACGGCCTCTAAGCACATAACTGTCCTACAGGCTGCACGAGAGTGGCAAATGCCAAGCGTCTTACTGTTCCTTCAGTTCCGTAAAACATTGGAAACAGTTTAAACCGCTTTACCATGGGTTATAACCCCTGGACCGTGCCACACGTCTTGTCATCGCTTTACCTGCTTCAATGGTAATAGAGCGAGATTCATGCCACTTTGCTCAACTTAATAAAAAGCCTTATAAATCAACGACCGTTTTTAAAGGCAAAATCGGTCGCTGAATAACTGCGTCAGTTATTTGGCTGCTTGAACCAACGTGGTGTGGTCAATTTGGTCAATCGACGTAACGCCAGTCAAGGTCATGGCTACGCGCATTTCCTTGGCGAAAATATCCAAGAGGTTTTCCACGCCGTGCTGGCCGGCGGCGGCCAAGGCATACACCGTCGAGCGCCCTAGCAGGCAGCCCTTGGCACCGAGGGCGAGCATGCGCACCACGTCGAGCCCGGAGCGAATGCCTGAGTCCACGAGCACTGTCAGGTCATCGCCCACCGCCTCGGCAATCGGCGGCAACGCTTTGGCGGTAGACAACACGCCATCGAGCTGACGGCCGCCGTGGTTGGAGACCACGATGCCATCGGCACCGAAACTTACCGCGTCCTTGGCGTCCTGTGGGTCAAGGATGCCCTTGATGATCATCGGGCCCTTCCAGAACTCGCGGATCCACTCCAGGTCTTTCCAACTGATCGAAGGGTCGAAATTGTTCGCCAGCCAGCCGATGTAATCTTCCAGGTGGGTCGGTTTGCCGAGGTATTTGGAGATATTGCCCAAGTCGTGGGGGCGGCCCATCAATCCCACATCGAATGCCCATTGTGGCTTGGTGATGGCTTGCAGCATTCGGCGTGACGCCGCGTACGGCCCGGACATGCCGGAGTGAGCATCACGATAGCGTGCACCTGGCGTCGGCATGTCCACGGTGAACACCAGTGTCGTCACCCCGGCAGCCTGGGCCCGCTCCAGCGCGTTACGCATGAAACCGCGGTCCTTGAGCACATAGAGCTGGAA
Source organism: Pseudomonas antarctica (assembly GCF_001647715.1). Classification (NCBI taxonomy): domain Bacteria; kingdom Pseudomonadati; phylum Pseudomonadota; class Gammaproteobacteria; order Pseudomonadales; family Pseudomonadaceae; genus Pseudomonas; species Pseudomonas antarctica. Next base: position 4,392,019 of record NZ_CP015600.1, on the reverse strand, counting down.
CCAGATCGACTGCGGGCTTTGCGACGCCACTTCTTCAATCGGGCACACCGACACGGTCGACAGGCAGAACGGTATGCCCTTGTTGGCCGCGGCCTTGGCGGCCTGCACTTCACCACGACGCGCATACATGCCGGTCAGGCCAACCGGGCTGAGGATAATCGGCATGTCCTGTTCCTTGCCGAACAACGTGGTCTTGAGGCTCAGGTTGTCGACATTGCGCAGGATGCGCTGGCGCAGGCTGATCTCGGCCAGGTCCGAACCGTTGGCGCGCATCGTGTGCTCGGCGTAAGCGCCGCCGTCGATATAGTCGAACAGGAAGCGCGGCAGCTTGCGTTTGGCGGCTGCGCGGTAGTCGGAGGCGGACGAGATGATCATGAACGGGTTCTCCACAGAGCTTGGTCACCCCACCATAAGCAAAAAGCTGGCATGATAAAAACAACTTTTATTACTAGCATCCAGTCGCTAAAGGAATACCAATGAACCTGCGAACATTGCGTGCCTTTGTTGAAGTGGTGCGCCAGGGCGGCTTCTCCCAGGCGGCTGACGTGGTGGCATTGACTCAATCCACCGTGAGCAAGGCGGTCAAGACGCTGGAGGATGAATTGGGCACGCCGCTGCTTAACCGCCTGGGTCACAAGAATGAACTGACAGCCGCCGGGGAAATTGCTTACCGCCGCGCCTTGGTGTTGCTCGCCGAGCAAAACGACCTGGTGGCTGAGATCAATGATTTGCGCGGTCTCAAGCGCGGTGTACTGCGCATAGGCTTGCCGCCGGTAGGCTGCGGCGTACTGTTTGCGGCGATGTTCGCGGCCTACCGCACGCGCTACCCCGACATCGAAATCGAACTCACCGAGTACGGCAGCAAAAGGCTGCGCGAATGCCTGGAAGCCGGGGAGGTCGACCTCGCGGCCCTGCTGCTGCCAGCGGATGAAGGGTTCGACTACCAGCCCGTGCGCAATGAACCGCTGATGGCTGTGTTACCCATGAGCCACCCACTGGCCCGACGCAAACGCATCGACTTCACTGACCTCGCCGACTCCCCGTTCATCTTGTTCGAAGCCGGCTTCGCCCTGAACGCCAAGATCCTCGCCGCCTGTGAGCGCAAGGGCGTCACGCCACGAGTAACGGCGCGTAGCGGGCAAATCGACTTTATCGTCGACCTGGTTTCCGCCGGATTGGGCGTCGCCTTTTTGCCGCGCATGCTTGCGCTCAAACATCAGCACGCCGGCATTGCCTTGATCCCCCTGGACGAGCCGCACACCGATTGGCACATCGCCCTGGCTTGGCGTGCCAGTGCCCACCTGCCACCCGCAGCCCGCGCATGGCTGGACCTGGCCAAAGAAATGGCCAGCCCTGTGCAGTGAAGGACACCGTCTGTGCGGGTTTTCGGCCGAATTACATCGTAATGCTTGACTTCTTCTTTTTAATCAGTAACATACGGTGCATTCCGCGATAGCTCAGTTGGTAGAGCAAATGACTGTTAATCATTGGGTCCCTGGTTCGAGTCCAGGTCGTGGAGCCAGATAAAGAAAAGCCTGCAGAGATGCAGGCTTTTTTTTGGCTTGGATTTGGCCGTGCGATCAAAGCGCACAGTATGACACCGTCTCTATACCTTCGATTCAGAAGTAAGCCCATGAAAGTCATTTCAGTCGTTCCGCTCTAATTGCCAGCTGTATCTACGAGGCCAGTGCTCGCCATGGCAAACTTTTACTGGTCTAGGGGGTGTGAAGAACTTCAGACTGGTAATGCCTGGCGCTGGCGTGCGAAGAGAAAATCTTCGGTCCAGTGCTTGCCTGCGTTCGCGTGCCTGATTCCGCCAACGCATTGCAGTTAGCGAGCGGTCATGAATTTGGCGAGTAAGTCGTTTGCTCATATATCAAGCAAAAATCCACCCTGTACCGCTGGCTGAAAAGTATTGGAAACGGTGTCGAACGGGTGATGCCTACCGCCGAATAGGCCGCTGCTCCGGAAAAGAGGATGCGGGCGTGAGGAATGAGTTGCTTGATGAAGACGAGCAGTCTAATAATCGACGTATGAAGAACATTACAGCTGCCCCCCGCAAGCGCGGTCGTCCGGCGAAAGCCGCAGGCGATTACCGAGAGACGCGTGACACGCTGTGTCGTGCTGGCGTTGCCGTTTTGACAGAGAAGGGATTTTCGGCCACTGGCATTGACGAAATATTGAAGTCGGTTGGAGTGCCCAAAGGATCTTTCTATCATTTCTTTGAGAGCAAAGAAGCTTACGGCCTTGAACTGATCACGCAGTACGCCCGTTATTTCGTGCGTAAACTCGACCACTGTCTGCTTGACGACAGCCTGACACCGCTTAAGCGCATTGAAGCGTTCTGCGAGGTAGCGGAGCGTGGCATGCAGCGATTCGATTTCCGCCGTGGCTGCCTCGTCGGTAATTTGGGGCAGGAAATGGGATCCCTACCGGAATCCTTTCGAGTTCAACTTACTGATGTATTACTGGATTGGCAGTCCCGGATCGCACGTTGTCTGGACGAAGCCAAGGCAGTTGGCGAAATCTCCAACGATACGGATTGCGCACGCTTCGCGGCGTATTTCTGGATTGGCTGGGAAGGTGCTGTTCTGCGCGCGAAGCTAGAGCGTAGTGGTGCGCCTTTACGGGTGTTTGCGGATATATTTTTGATGAGCCTAAGGGCCAGCGGTGGCACGTTTCATTCAGTACCAAACCGATGTGTAAATAGCGCGATTGGCGAGCGAATGTCCATTTGCGTCTTGGAGGGGGCAGGGGCGGTTGATGAGCTTTGTCCAAACCCTAATGAACATTAGGCTTCGGACAAGAGTTTTTGGGCCTCTGCAATCAACCGTTTGAATTCTCTCTCGGCCCCATAGTCTTATGCCCTTCTTTGACGTCAGGTTTGCGTAGGTCCTCGACTGAATTTACACACTGTTGGGGGATGTAGTAGGGAACCCCCCAATAAGCGAACGGTTCGTAATGGGTACCTAGCTCGACCGTGGCAACGCGCTGCTCTACCTCTTTCTTGTAGTTACCGTGGCTGTGGGGTAACCAAGCAGAGACAACCATATCAATATCACCCGCTCTCAATTGCCGAAATGTCTCTTCATGAAGGGCAAAATTACGTTCGACAGTAAATCCTAAGATTTCAAATATTTTAGTGACCACCGCCGCTGTCGCTCGATGGAATGATAGATCGATGACACCTAACTTTATGACTCTATCGCTCGTCATTTGAACGTTGGCGCTTCTTAGTGCTTTCATATAAGTACTCTAGCGTGTTCAGCTCTTCTAATTCACAGTCCCTTGGCATTGGCCCGTTAAGGTTTTGTAGAGGGTGCAAGGTGATAAATTCGAATCGGCCACTGAAGTTGCGATTTTCCATTATTGAAGAGGGCTGTTCTGTCCATTTGAGGCGTGGGAAGCCAAAGCCCTCCCTCTCGATCTAAAAAGGGTGCGTCAACCCAATGTAAGCGTTTGTCCACGATCAGCGTTTCAATAGTTCCATCAACGTGGCGAACTCGAAATGCGTCGTTTGCCAGATCCGAAAAGTACAAGTTTCCCTTTGCATCCATTACAGATCCACCTGTGGGTGGTATATCGGCAAAAGGTTCAACACTTGCCGCAAGGCGTTGTGGTGAAAGCGTTGTATCCACGAGGTCATCGGTGCGCACTTTGTACCAAGGCCCTTGTAATGCGCCGAAGTAAAGCCAGTACCCATCTTGGCTGATTTCCAGCGGGTCGGAGTTGACTCGTAATGGAGAGCCGTTTGGTAATCTGACGACCTTGTGGCTGAGTACAATGTTTCTTTCAGTTGATGCAGTGACAGATGGATGGTTTTCAAGAACCCTACGGGATATGCCCGATTCAAGGTCAAGTACAATTATTCCACCGTGACCGGCATCCGTGAGGAAAGCCTTCCCCTTGTGAAAGCGAACGTCATCTACATAGCTGCCGGGTTTAGCCACATTTGTCGGGAAGTAGTATGTGTGGACCACTCGATTTTCAACCAGGTCAATGCACACGAGCTTAGCTCCGGCCTTAACGGGATTGCCACCGAAATCAGGTGAACCCGTATCGACCACCCATAATTTGTTTCCCTCCAGCCGCAGCGCATTAATGTTTACAAACGAGTGGCTAGCATCTTTTCCTGTGATCCAATTGTTCCATTCAAGATTTGGAAACGCTCCACGCTCCCCATTCTTGTCTATCACGTTTAGCTGAGGGCCCGTTGACCCAGTCCAGCGTGGACCAGACATAAATGTTCTATTCCCCACGTGAACAACAGCATTCCAAATCTGTTGGTTGCTTTCTACGGCTACCTCTAGTGAAGGGCGCTTACTTGTCGCGCAGGCAGAAGTTGCAGCAGCAAGGCTTATTGCGATGGAAATCAAGCCTACGTAAGAGGAACTAAAATTTTTTTTCATGCCCTTGGAATCCAGAGTTAAGTCCTTAACGGTTTCGTCCACGAAAAGGAATTTGATTAGTGGGTCGTGTTTCTAAAGCTTCAGCTTTTAATCGCATTCCGTTTTCCGCGAATTGGGCAGTGGTTATCAGGCTAGCTGGGTCGATTGCGCTTTAGACACAGGAATGCTGAGCGTTCGGTGGGGCTAATTGAACCTACGAAATCAGGATTCACTTTCAATAGAAAATTGAAAATCATGAGCTTTTCGCCTCTATTTACCTGTGGCTAAGGCACTGACACAACAAGAAATTTTGATCGTACGGCTGTTGCAGATGATTCGAGGTGGCCACCCCGGCAAATCAATTCTGTGCTGTTTCGTCGTCAGCGCTGGCTAGACTGGGTAGGCACTACCGGTGCTAGTATCGGACACTACTTGAGTGTATAACCGATGGACACATCGCATCTTGCTCTGTTTGTTGAAACAGCCCAGAAGGGTAGTTTTGCCGCTGCTGCCCGTAGTTTTGATATCGATCCTTCAGCCGTTACTCGCGCCGTCACGACGTTGGAGAAAAGTTTAGGTTTACGCTTACTTGAGAGGACTACACGTCGAGTAGCTTTGACTGAGGCAGGTAAAATTTACTACGAACATGCACGAAAACTGCTTCAAGATCTGGCGCACGCCAGTGATCAAGCTCGAGACGTAGTGGGCAGCCCAGCGGGTATAGTACGCGTGACTGCTTCAGTGACATTTGGCTACAGAGTTTTAATTCCTTTGTTGCCTGCCCTGAGGGAGTCATACCCGGAAATTGAGGTGGATTTGTTGCTGTCCGATACATTGGTTGACTTGGTCGGTGAAGGTGTCGACATTGCGCTACGTCTGCGCCAGCCGACGGACACCTCAATGATTGGCACGCGACTGGCTAAAATTCGCTATCACGTATGCGCCAGTCCTGAATACCTTAATCGCCACGGTCGACCTATTCAGCCTTCTGAACTTGCCGTACATAACTGTCTGCGCTGTTCGGTTCACGGTCATCTTTCCCCGTGGAAATTTCGTGACGCATCGGGAAGGGTCCAGGAAGTGAGCGTAGATGGTTGGTTAGTCGTTTCCAATTCACTGGCAATGCATCGGGCGGCATTGGATCATCAAGGGCCTGCGTTGCTTGCCGATTGGATTGTCAAAGAGGATTTGGCGGCCGGAAAGTTGATTAACTTATTTCCGAACATAGAAGCCACGCCCACGGACTTCGATAACGTACTTTGGCTGCTCTATACCTCCCGTGTATATGTTCCCAAGCGAGTTAGAGCATTCATTGAGTTTATGAAAGATAAAATTGGAGAGTATGTATAGCTCTGATGCTGGTGTTCGGGGATGCGTCTGTGGCGTCAAGGAAGGTCAGTGTCTAGAGTTTTTGATGAGTCACAGGCTTGGCGCTGAACCAGTAATGTTGCCATAGCATCTGTAACGTTATGAATTTATTGATACTTTTCAGTGTGAGCGATGTGGCAGAAAGCTTCTTGTTGACTTTTATAGACGCCCAGTCTATTAATTTTAAACGGCAGGCTCGGCAGCCTTTCCTCGCAAGCGAGGCTGCCCATTGACGATCGATGCGGGTTAACGAGAAACGCGAATCACGCTTATCCCTGCTGCTGCCCTCATGGAGTAGAGGGTGTAGGCAACTGGAGTTGCCGAAATACTCAAATCGGTACGGTCTCTAAAAGGTCAGTCTGGTTGAGTGGAGCCATGAGCTGTGATGACCTCATGTGAAATTTTCAAGTATTAAATTGATGTACGTCTGGATCGTGTGCTGGGTGCTGCCGAGCCGCTGCCGCTGCTGCAGATACGTTTCAGGTGCTTGAAGTGTTGTTTTTTTACCGTTTTATAGACGATAGGTCTAATAAAATTCCACGCTATCAAACTCAGCGTGCGGGTGATCTAGCTTCTGGCTACGCGTTCGCCAATCCCAGCGAGCGCATTTCGAGCTAATCCTGATCAACCGGTTGCCACACATGAGCTGGGCAACGAAAGAAATACTCAAACGCCGGCCACGAACTATCAGCAGAGGTAAGAATAAAAATGGAAACCCCACACAGTATTCCACCCAAAAAAGGACCTCTGGACGGCATCACCGTCCTGGACTTCTCACGCGTGTTGGCAGGCCCATACTGCACAATGGTCCTTGCCGATCTAGGTGCTCGTGTGATCAAGATAGAGCGGTTGGCTACAGGAGATGACACACGAGCGTTTGGGCCTTTTTTGGAGCAGGAGTCGGTCTACTTCATGTGCTTCAACCGCGGCAAGGAAAGTATCGCGCTAGACATTAAAAGCCCGAGAGACCGTGACCTGCTTGAGCGTCTACTGGGACAGGCAGATGTGCTAGTTGAAAACTTTCGGCCAGGCGTAATGGAGCGATTGGGCTATGGCGCCGAACGCTTAGCGCAAACTCATCCACATCTCATATATGCCTCTATCTCAGGCTTCGGACAAACAGGACCATTCAGCAGTTTGCCTGGCTACGATATGGTGGTTCAGGCGATGGGTGGAATCATGAGTCTAACAGGGTGGCCTGATGCGTCACCTGCGCGTGTAGGTACAAGTTTTGGTGATCTGAGTGCCGCTTTATTCGCTGTTATCGGCATTGTGTCATCGCTTTATAAAAGAACTCAGAATGCTCAAGGAGTGCGTGTTGATATCGGCATGCTGGATTGCCAAGCCGCCCTTCTAGAAACGGCACTTGCACGATTCGATACGGAAGGTAAGGTCCCTACGCGGACGGGTGATAGCCATCCATCACTCGCACCCTTTGAGACCTTTGCCGCGCTCGATGGTCGTTTTGTTATTGCTGCGGGAAATGATCAACTTTTTCTGCTGATGGCAGATGCACTGGGAAATCCACAGCTGGCGCTGGACCCTCGCTTCATAACGAATGACCTGCGCTGTCGTAATCGTCATTTGTTGGTACCCGCTATAGAAGCGATTACGGCCCACTCACCGATTGCACACTGGAGTGAGCGTTTGAATGCAGCGGGCGTTCCTTGTTCACCGCTCAATACGATTGATCAACTCTTCGATAATCCTCAATTAGACGCGCGAAATATGATTATTAAAGTCCAGGGCGCTGCGGGACGCCCTGTTAGGACTGCGGGGAATCCGATAAAGCTCAGCGGTTATAGGGATATTGATGGCTCAGTTCCAATAAGGGCTCCAGCACTGGACGAGCACAGAGAAAAAATACTGGCTGAACTCATGTCGCAGACCGGAGACTATGCCCCTGCTGTTTAAATTCAAGGTCAACGTTAATTAAAGAAGTCAGTTTAAGTGCCATGACTGATATTCGAAGTCTACTTATTGCTAACGAGGTACTAGAAATGTCAACTTCATCAACTCCAAGTGTGTCGACTGGTAAAAAATCACCGCTTCACGTGTCCGCGCCATTAAATGAGGCGGGAAGTAACGTTGACGCTTTTTCTAAGCTCCAGTATGAAACGATTTTGGTTGAGCGCCGTGGGCGTGTCGGAATAATTACCTTAAATCGGCCGAAAAGTTTGAATGCGATCAACGTGCTAATGTCACAAGAGGTGGTGTCAGCATTGAGAGGTTTTGACGCAGATGAAAACGTGGGAGCGATCGTCATTGTGGGCAGTCCGCGAGCTTTTGCTGCGGGTGCGGATATTGAAGAGATGGCTGACAAAACAATGGTCGACCTGCAAAATCAAGATATTTTTGCGGCCTGGCAAGAACTACTTTCTATTGGTAAACCTATCGTTGCTGCTGTCAGTGGTTACGCGCTGGGTGGAGGTTGTGAGTTAGCAATGATGTGTGATTTCATTATTGCAGCGGAGGACGCTCATTTTGGCCAGCCTGAAATTAAACTCGGGATACTCCCCGGTATTGGCGGCTCTCAACGTCTCACCAAATCGGTCGGTAAGGCATTGGCGATGGATATGATACTTACGGGCCGATCTATAAATGCACTGGAGGCGAAGGCCGCTGGATTAGTGTCAAGAATCGTACCTTCCTCGGAGTTGCTGCAAACAGCGTTAGAAGCGGCACATACAATCGCGGGCTACAATTTGCCCGCGGTACGCATGGCCAAAGCGGCAGTCAACCGTGCGCTAGAGGTCGGTTTGACCGAAGGTGCATTGCACGAGAGAAGGCTTTTCCAAGCCGCCTTTGCAACGGATGGACAAAAAGAAGGCATGCAAGCATTTCTGAGTAAGCGTGCGCCTGTTTTCCGCCACCGTTAAACCGTGATCGTCCGATCCTAAGACGGTCCAGCATGGCCTTCTTAGGATCGAAGCAATGACGTATCACAGACGTTTTCACCCATCGATTGACGTACCTGCGTATTTAGAGCCGACGCGGGTGATCTCGTTTTTGATTAGAGCGCTCAGTTTAGGTCAAATGCCTATTTTTCTTGCAAGCTCTTAAGACGACGAATTGTTTTCGGTTGTTTGCAGTCTGTTTTTTCAAATCATCCTGCCCTGCTTCATGGCGTCCAGATCTTATAAACGAAGCCTCAAGGGTGGCGCATTTATTATTTATGTTTCTGAGTATCAGCCTGTGTTCTGGGGCGGGGGATCAGCGCGAGCACCTCAGTATTTCATAAGTAATTGTCCATCTCAGCATATGCCATCGCAAATGTAAATAATCAACCCTGTACTGCAGCGGTAGCACATTTTGGATGGGGCGTTGTTACTTCATTAAATTGCCATGGTTAAGAAAGTGGTGTTGTGCGCTCTTTGTAGTGCCGACTCCTTCGTTTTTTGCAATGATCTCTTGAGCGTTTTCATATAGAACGGTCACCTCTTTATCGATACTTTTAATGCACCCAATCACGAGGTGCCACCCCATGAGCTCTAGAGAAACGACCCGCATCGCAAACGAAAATAATGAATTCGAAGGAACAAACATGCCCATTTTCTCAAACACTAAAAGATCTAACGATAAAACTTTTTTGTCGGCTTTTCCCCGTGGCGCTGCGTTGGCAGCGTTTATGGTGATGAGTAGCTTAAGCACGTTAGCGTCAGCCGCATCTGCCTTTACGGTATCAAGTCCTGACTTGGCGTCGGGCCAATTCGACAAAGCCTATCTGCTCAATGGCTTTGGTTGCTCGGGCTCCAACGTTTCGCCAGCAATCCAGTGGTCAAATCTGCCGGCCGGAACAAAGTCTGTCGCGCTGCAAGTCCAAGATAAGGATTTGCCTACGGGTAGTGGTTTCTGGCATTGGGCGGTGTACAACATTCCTGCCTCAGAAACAGGGCTTGCCCGGGGTGCTGGTAGCGCTGGTGGCAAGCTGCCAGTGCCCGCGTCAAATGGTACTAACGATTTTGTTGATACCGGCGCTACAGGTGCGAATGGAAACTACGGCGGCCCATGCCCACCGCTGGGGGACAAACCACATGCTTACGTTTTCACGGCTTACGCCTTGTCTGTTGATGATATCGAAAAAGCCGCAGGCATTCCAAAAACAGCGAGCCCAGCGATTCATTCATTCTTTTTGAATAAAGGGCTAGGTGACAAAGTTTTAGGTAAGGCTAGTTTCACTGCTTACTATGGTCGCTAGTAAGACGTCGGCGTCGATATCTGTTTTTAGCTAAAGCAAATCAGCTGCGCACCAGGATTATAGTCATGCTGGTGCTTAGCTGATTTTTTACGTTTTTATATGGACAATGTAATGAAAAAGCTTCGAATTCTTTGCTTGCATGGCTATCACGGAAGCGCCGATATCATGCAAAACCAATCTAATTCGCTGGTAAGCGAGCTGAAAGAACTGGCTGACTTTATTTATTTGGATGCCCCCAGCCTTGCTGAGGGTGACCACGGTTGGTGGCATGCTATAGAGGCAAGTAATAAGGTTAAGGGGGCCGGTGTGCATTCCACACCGGTGAGTTATAAAGGGTGGGCAAAAACCTATGAACATATAGTCTCGTTTTTTAGAGACAATGGGCCATTTGACGGGGTTCTGGGTTTTAGCCAAGGGGCGGCGCTTACTGCTTTATTGGTTGGGCTTCGCGCGCCGGACGGCATTATTGGGGCGCAATATCCTCTTGCTTTTAATTTTGCAATTTTGGTGGGTGGTTTTTTCGCCAATGACCCGCTTCTACAGAGTCTCTATGAAGCAAAAGACAGTTACGACCTTCCTTCGGTGCACATAATTGGGCGTGCGGATTTTATAGTCCCGCTGCGTTATTCCTACGAGGTGTCGGCCCTCTTTAAGAGGCCCTTGGTGATAGAACATAATGGCGGTCATGTCATTGATTGCTCCGAAAGAACCAGACTTCAGTTAGCGTTCTTTTTGAAGGAGCAACTAGATCAAGTGAAGCGTCTAAGCGATCGATCAAAATAGCCAATGCCACTCTGTTGATTGAACGGCAAGGTTGTTGGGGTAGGGCGTTAAATTGTATCGGCTCGCGCAGCCCTTTTAGGTGGGCCAGGCAAAGCCTTCATTAACCGTTGGAGTGCCACCAAAATATGTGTCGGCACAGGCGCCCGGTGGGACAGTGCGCCAGTGCATACGCATAGCAACCGTTTAAACGGTTCCGGTGTCTTCGACTCTGCTCGCCACCATCGCAGAAGCAATATCCCACGTCTGCATTAGCTGTGTTATCGCGGCATCAAGGGTGGTGTGTGTCACTTTATCGCGCGCCAGGATCGAAACGCCTTGCAGGAAGCTGTCAAACACCGTCGCCATCACCGGTGCTTCAAGCGTGTCCGGGAGTTGCCCGGCGCGGATTCCGCGCTCAACACACGCCACGATGCCCGCCCGCGTTCGTGCGCGCGATTGCGTCAAGGCATCCGCCACCCGCGCATTTTCAGGGCTGGGTGCGCTCATCACGCCCAGCGCCACCATGCAGCCCTTGGGGTGCCCGTCCTCACACTGCATGCGTGCCGACTGGCGCAGCGCGGTTTCGATGGCCTGGCGTGGAGCCAGGTTTTCGTCCCACAGGCATTCGGTGACCTGGGCGTAGGTCGCGAGGTAGCGCTGCACGCATTCATCGAACAGTGCCTCTTTGGAGCCGAACGCCGCGTAAAAACTCGGCGCGGAGATACCACCGCCCAGGCCGGCCTTGAGCTGGGCGAGTGAGGTGGCGTCGTAGCCGTGCTCCCAGAACAAGTGCAGGGCCTGCTCCACGGCCTGGTCACGGTCAAAATTACGCGGGCGGCCCATCTGTGCCATTTCAAGAGTCCTCTGGATTACGAGATAAATACTAGTCGATACATAAGTCGTTGACAATGCATCACGCCTACCTGCAACAGTTGTATCGATCAGTATTTAAGTGGCTCAAAAGGAGTTTCCCGTGACCCCCTCACTCAGCTTATCCGCGTCGTCCGAGCGCCTGCCCATTGGCGCCTTGCTCGCCCTGGCCATGACCGGCTTTATCTGCATCGTCACTGAAACCCTGCCCGCCGGCCTGCTGCCGTTGATCAGCGAAGGCCTGTCGATTTCCCCTTCGGCAGCCGGGCAGATGGTCACCGCCTACGCATTGGGCTCCGTGCTGGCGGTGATCCCCATGACGATTGCCACCCGGGGCTGGCGTCGGCGTAATGTGTTGTTGCTGACCATTGTCGGCTTCCTGCTGTTCAACTCCATCACTGCGCTGTCGTCCCACTACGGCGTCACCCTGGTGGCGCGTTTCTTCGCCGGTGTGGCGGCGGGCTTGGCCTGGAGCCTGCTGGCGGGTTATGCCCGGCGTATGGTCGCGCCGGAGCAACAGGGCAGGGCGCTCGCATTGGCCATGGTCGGCACACCGATTGCGCTGTCGTTGGGCGTACCGCTCGGCACGTGGCTGGGGGGGCTGGTGGGCTGGCGCACGACGTTCGGCCTCATGTCGGCGCTAACCTTGGTGCTGATTGTGTGGGTGCTGGCGAAAGTCCCGGACTATCCGCCGCAGGCGGCGCATCAGCGTTTGTCGCTGGGTAAAGTGCTGACCACGCCCGGCGTGCGGCCGGTGCTGGCGGTAGTGATCAGTTGGATGCTGGCGCACAACATTCTGTACACCTACATCGCTCCGTTCGTGGCGCCTGCGGGATTGGCCGATCGGGTCGATCTGGTGCTGCTGGTATTTGGCATCGCTGCGTTGGTGGGGATTTGGCTGACGGCAAAATTGGTCGAGCCGCTATTGCGCAAGACCGTACTGGTGAGCCTGGCGACATTCGCGCTGGTGTCTGTGGTGTTCGGTGTGTCGGGCAGCGTGCCTTGGGTGATTTACCTCGACGTGGCTGTGTGGGGCTTGAGCTTCGGCGGTGCTGCCACGCTGCTGCAAACCGCGCTGGCGGATGCCGCCGGGGATGGCGCGGATGTGGCGCTGTCGCTGAATGTGGTGGCGTGGAACAGTGCGATTGCCGGCAGCGGCATAGTGGGAGGGGTGTTACTTGATACGTGGGGTGTCGCAGCTTTTCCATGGGCCATGGTGGTACTGATTGCGCTGTCGTTTGCGATTGCCTGGTGGTCCAGTGAACATGGTTTCAAACCGGGAGCTCGTGGTACCGGCAAGCCAGTGGTGGAAGGCCATTGATACGGTTGCTGAGCACAGCTCATCAATAACCTGCCAAAAACTCGGTAAACTTCCGGGCAGACGTCACCACCGCCCAGGACACTGACATGCAGATCAGCCGCGCCAACCTTGCCGACTTCGTGCTCTTCCTGGCCATTGCCCGGCATCAAAGTTTCAGTCGTGCCGGCCTGGAGGTGGGGATCAGTGCATCCGCGCTGAGCCATGCCATCAAGGGGCTGGAAGCCCGCCTCGGTGTTCGCTTGTTGAACCGTACCACGCGCAGCGTGACGTTGACGGCTGCGGGTGAGGAGCTTCACAGCGTCATCAGTCAGCCTATGGATGACATCGGCCAAGCGGTGGAAGCGCTCAATCGTTATCGCGACGAGCCCACCGGGCGCATCCGCCTGAACCTGCTCAGCGATGCCGCTGACTTGCTGCTCGGTCCGGTGTTGCCGGTGTTCAACGAGCGTTATCCCGACATCCAGGTCGACCTTACCGTCACCAACCTGCTCGTCGACGTGATTGGCGCAGGGCATGACGCGGGTATCCGCTACGGCGGTACGGTGCCGGAAGATATGATCGCCCAGCGGTTGTCTGCAGATATTCGCTGGGTGGTGGCGGGTTCTGCCGAGTATTTGCAGCAGTTTGGTGTGCCGCAGCATCCCAATGACCTGCTCAACCATCGCTGCCTGCGTATTCGCCTGGGCAATGGCTGCATGTACGACTGGGAGTTCGAGAAAGGCACCGAGCAATTGGCCGTTGCGGTGCCCGGCCCGATCACCCTGGATGAAACGCGTGTCGGCCTGTCGCTGGTTCGCCACGGAGCAGGGCTGATGTATGCGCCCGAACCGGCGATGGCGCCTCTGGTGGCGCGTGGTGAGGTGGTTCGGGTGCTGGATGATTGGTCCAGCGTAGCGCCCGGGTTTTATATGTATTACTCCAGCCACCGGCAATTGCCGATGGGCTTGCGACTGCTGATCGAGCTGATCCGAGAAATGCAGCCGCTGGGCGCGTAAATCAGCACAGGGTGCCCCACCTCTACAGTAATTGCTGAGCAGCACTCATCAGTACATCCCGATTTCACCCGGTATTCATCCTTCGCTGCGTTCATTAGCGTGACGCAATGTTTTAGCGAGGAAATACTCATGAGCGTTTCATTCCAAGATCAAGTCGCGCTGGTCACTGGCGGAGCGTCCGGGATCGGCTTGGCAACAGCGAAGGCGTTTGCGCACGCCGGTGCAGCCGTCGCCATTGCCGACGTCAACGCGCAGGCTGCACGCGCCGCCGCCGAGGTGTTGGTGGGCGCGGGTTATCAAGCGATCGGTATCGGCTGCGATGTCTCGGACATTGATCAGGTGCACGCTATGGTCAAAGAGACCGTCGCCACGTTTGGCCGGCTCGACGCGGCATTTAATAACGCAGGGATCCAGAACGTGCTGGCAGAAATCGCCGATGCCAGCGTTGAGGATTACGACCGGGTAATGTCGGTCAACCTGCGCGGCGTCTGGAGTTGCATGAAATTCGAACTGGAACAGATGCGTCGACAGGGCAGCGGCACCATCGTCAACTGTTCGTCCTTGGGCGGGTTGGTGGGGGGGGCGGAGCGGGCCAACTATCATGCGGCCAAGCACGGCGTGATTGGATTGACCAAAAGTGCGGCGCTTGAATATGCCGCGAGAAACATCCGCATCAATGCGGTGTGCCCCGGCTTGATCTGGACGCCCATGGCCGACCAGATGGTCGCTGCAGGTCAAGGCGAAGCGCTGAAGGACATGGTCAAGAGCATCCCCATGGGCCGTCATGGTCGCCCCGAAGAAATCGCGGACGCCGTGCTCTGGCTCAGCAGCTCCACTGCCAGCTATGTCACAGGACAGTCCATTTCGGTGGACGGTGGTTTTGTCATGCGTTAGGGCAGGCCTCAAACCGCAATTGCAGCGCCCGCCATTGCACCACAAGGAGTACCGACTCGATGCCCCAGCCCGTCCTTTCCAAAACGGCCTCGCTACTGTTGTGCGTGCTTGGACTGTTCCTGTTGCTGGGCGGGCTGTGCCTGTTAGGCGGCGGCGCCTATCTGATGGCCCTTGGTGGTTCCTGGTACTTCGCGCTCGCGGGCATCGGCCTGACGGTCAGCGGCGTGCTGTTGATGCGTCGCCTCCCGCAAGGCGCAGTGGTTTATCTGGGCGTGTTTATCGTCACCATCGTCTGGTCGTTATGGGAGGTGGGCCTGGACTTCTGGCCGCTGTTTTCACGGCTGGTAGCGCTCGCGGTCTTGGCTGTGTTGGTACTCGTTGTCAGTGCGCCTCTGCGCAGGAATGTTCGACCTGCCGCCTACGCCGGTGCGGCGGTATTGACACTCTGCCTGGCGGCCACGGTCTACATGGCCTTGCAGCCACAGCCGATCCAGACGGCGGAGGGCGTGTCCGTACCCTTCGCCGGAAGGGCGGTCGGTCGCGTAGAGCCGGCGACGGATTGGCGTTACTTTGGGCAAACGCCTTCGGGGGCCCGGCATGCGCGGATAAACCAAATCACCCCGCAGAATGTTGCCGGGCTGCAAGTGGCCTGGACCTACAGGACCGGTGAAATTCCAACTGGCAGGCAAGGTCATGTGGTCACGCCGCTGCATGTGAATGGTGTGCTCTACGGCTGCACGCAGTCCAGCCAGTTGTTCGCCCTGGATGCCGACACCGGTCAGGAAATCTGGCATCACAACCCGCAGGTACAGGCGAACAACGTTTACCCGCGTTGCCGTGGCGTGGGGTATTACGACGCGACGCACGATGCGCCCACTCAACAGGATGAAGCCTGCACGCGCAGGGTGATTGCGACCACCGTTGACGCGCGCCTGATCGCAGTGGACGCGCAAACCGGGCAAGCGTGTGATGGCTTTGGTGAAGCAGGCAGCGTCAGCTTACGCATCGGTATGGGCAATGCCGATCAAGACCTTTATTTCCCCACCGCAGCACCGACCGTGGTGCGTGATCTGGTGGTGGTGGGTGGGCTGGTTTGGGATAATCAGAAAACCGGCGAACCCTCCGGCGTGGTTCGCGCTTTCAATGTGCGCACCGGAGCACTGGTGTGGGCTTGGGATTTGGGCAACCCGGCGATTACGCGTGAGCCACCCGAGGGCCAAACCTACACGGCGGGTACGCCGAATGTTTGGTCGACGCCAGCTTTCGATGAGGCCCTGGGCCTGATCTATCTACCGACGGGCAATGCCACACCGGACTTTTGGGGTGGTCATCGCACCGAAGCCGATGACCGCTACTCATCCTCTATTGTTGCACTGGACATTGCCACCGGCCGCGAGCGCTGGCGTTTCCAAACCGTGCACCACGACCTGTGGGATTACGATGTGCCGTCGCAGCCCTCGCTGTATGACGTGCCGGATGGCAACGGCGGAACGCTGCCGGCGTTGATCCAGACCACCAAGCGCGGACAGATCTTCATGCTCGACCGACGCACCGGCACGCCGATTGCGCAGGTGCAGGAGCAGGCTGTTCCCCAAGGGGGTATGGCTGACGACCGGACCTCGCCGACCCAGCCGTATTTGGTGGGAATGCCTTCCATCGGCACACAGCCGTTGAGTGAGAAACGTATGTGGGGGCTCACACCGTTGGACCAGTTGGTGTGCCGCATTGAGTTTCGCCAGTCGCGCTACGAGGGCGAGTTCACGCCCCCCAGCGAACGACGGACTCTGCAGTACCCGAGCTGGCTGGGCGGCATGAATTGGGGCTCCGCTTCGATCGCCGAGAACCTCGGCTACATGATCGTCAACGATACGCGGGTAGCGACCTGGAGCCGGATGATCCCGCGCGCCGTTTATGATGAAAAAGCGCTCAGCGGTGGTGGTCACGAAGGCAATGCGCCCCAGGCCGGCACGCCATGGGGCATCGAACAAGGACGCTTCCTGTCGCCCTTGGGCATCCCGTGCCAGGCCCCGCCTTACGGGACCATCAGCGCGTTGGACCTGGCCACGCGCAAAGTCGTCTGGTCGATGCCATTGGGCACCACTGAACAAACCGGGCCGCTGGGCATTGCTACCCACCTGCCCATGCCCATCGGTATGCCCACGCGCGGCGGCCCCGTGACTATCTCCAGTGGCTTGGTCTTCATGGCTGGCACTCAGGACTTTTACATTCGCGCCCTGGATGTGCGTACCGGCAACGAACTGTGGAAGGGCCGTTTGCCGGTCGGCGCAGAAGCGACCCCCATGACCTATATTTCGCCCAAGACCGGGCGCCAGTTTCTGGTCATCAGCGCGGGCGGCAATTCGGCAACCGCACGCAAAGGCGACTACGTGGTGGCCTTCGCATTACCGACGCCGATGATGAAGCATTGAGACGTCGGCACTAAGTCATTAAAGAGTGGGAAGGGGGCAGCACTAATAGGCCTTGCGACGGTCAATAAACCTCGTAAGATCATTCACTTGGCTCCGTTTTTCGGAGCCTGCCGCCTCACTCCCTTTCGAAGAAGTAATGCATGCACCTGCGCAAAATTGCAGTTGGGCTGTCGGCCCTTGTTTTGCTTTCCACTGGGGTACAAGCCCGTGGCCTGCTGGACCTTATCAAGTTACCCGCCCCGGAACACGCCTCTCGCTCCGGCTCGATCAGCCAGCACGCGGCCCTCGACCTTTATTCCAGCAAAGAAAAACAGCCTTCATTCGACGGCTGCGTCGACCTGTTCCCAGGCGCCACGCCCATCAACACGGCCACCGTGCCCGCCACGATGAAACCCCTGGCCCTGTGTTCCGACAACTTTGCGGTGCTCTACTCGCAAACCAGCAAGACGCCGCTGGTGGTGGTCGAACGCTTGAATGCCGCCCAGTTGAAGGATGCCAAAGGCGAGGAGCGCACCAACCAGTTCTACCCGGACCCGCGCATTCCCAAAGGCGCGCGCGCGGAATTGAGCGACTACCGCGGCCAGCAACCGGCTGTGGATCGTGGCCACCAGTCCCCGGCTGCGGATGCGCCGAACGCCAATGCCATGGCCCAGTCTTTCGCGCTGTCGAACATGGTGCCGCAAGACCCCACCAACAACCGCAAGATCTGGAGCAAGGTCGAGGCGGACGTGCGCAAGTTTGCCGTGCGAGCCGGCGGCGATGTGTTTGTGTTTACCGGGCCGCTGTTTGACGCGGGCTACAGCACCGTCGGTGACAACAAGGTCTGGGTACCGACGCGCCTGTTCAAACTGGTCTACGACGCTTCGTCGAAACGCGCCTGGGCCTACGTGCTGCCCAATGCTGAAACCCGTATCCAAAAGCCGATGGACTACGACACCTTCGTGAAAAGCACCGGGCTCAAGTTGCTGGGTAATCTTCCGGTCACAGGCTCGGTGGGGCGCACGTGATGTGACACCCCCAAGGCTGGCAGAACCGCCAGCCTTACTTGGCCTTCTTCAGCGCCTTCAACCGCAACGTCGCGCGTTGTACGGCGGCCATTTTCTCCGGGCGTTTCATGCGCTTCCACTTACGGATGTCGTCCTTGCTCCGTCCACAGCTGACGCATAGATCGCCACTGAGCTGGCAGGTGGAGATGCAGGGGTTCTCGATATCTTTAGCCAAAGGTTCACCTGGGTTTGCTAGTGGGGCGCGCGGCTAGGCCGCACGAAATTCAACGGTGAGGTGGCTCACTTCATGCACCGGTTTGAGGCGCTCGCGAATGCTTTCGGCATCGGTGGTCGAGCGGCCCACCACGCTGACGATGGCCGCGTGCGCGTCGGGGCCGACGCGCCACACGTGCAGATCGGTAATCGTCGCATCACCGGGTTGTTCGACGAGTTCACGAATTTCTGCGGCGACGTGTTCATCGGTTTGATCCAGCAATACGCCAGCGGTCGTACGCATCAAGCTCCAGGACCACCGCGCAATCACCACCGCGCCGACGATACCCATCGCCGGGTCCAGCCACACCCAGCCCAGATAACGGCCGGCCAGCAACGCGGCGATGGCGAGCACAGAGGTCAGCGCATCGGCGAGCACATGCACGTAGGCTGAGCGCATGTTGTTGTCGTGGCCATGATGGTCGTGGTCGTGGTCGTGGTCATGATCATGCCCGTGGCTGTGACCGTGGCCCAGCAACAGCGCGCTGATGACATTTACTGCCAGCCCCACCACCGCAATCAGCGTGGCTGTACCAAACTGCACTTCAGCCGGCTGCAGCAAGCGCATCACCGACTCGACACCAATGCCCAAGGACACCAGCGCCAGGATAAGCGCCGAGGCGAAGCCACCCAGGTCGCCGACTTTGCCGGTGCCGAAGCTGTAGCGTGAGTTACTCGCATTGCGCCTGGCGTAGGCGTAGGCCGCAGCGGCAATGCCCAGCGCCGCCGCATGGGTAGCCATGTGAAAGCCGTCCGCCATGAGCGCCATGGAACCGGTCAAGGCCCCGGCGGCAATTTCCGCGACCATCATCACCACCGTCAGCATCACCACCCACAGGGTGCGTTTGGCGTTTTCGTCATGGGCCGAACCGAGGAAGACATGTTCGTGCGTGTGAGCACTAGGGAGGGCGTTCATTTGGAGTACCGCCGAATGGCTTCCAGCAGTTCTTCAACGCCGCGTGCGCGGGCTTCCTCGCTGAGGGCGGGATCGGCCACATGCGCCCTGGCATGGTCTTCGATAATTTCTTCCATCAAGCCGTTGATGGCGCCGCGTGTGGCGGCCACCAGGTGCAGCGTCTTGGCGCAGTCGAGGTCCGACTCCAGCGCTCTTTCAACCGCCTGGATCTGCCCGGCGATGCGTTTGACGCGCTTGATCAAGCTGTCTTTGTTTGCGGCGATGTGGCCCACAATATACCCCCCCTACCTATGAGGGGGCGGATCATTGCATACCCCGCCCCCCTATGCAACGTGGCGGCTGCGGCGAAGTTCTCAAGGCGGCTACTTGGGCTTATCCAACTGGCGCCTGAGGGTGTAAAGCGCCACGCCAACCGCCAGAATGCCGGACACCGCGCCGACCACCAGTGCCCAGCGCGGGCCCAGATGGTCGGCCACCCAGCCGACGATGGGCGCGCCAATCGGCGTGCCACCCAGTGCAACGGCGACGCGCAGGGCGATCACCCGGCCGCGCATGGCCGGCTCAGTGGTGAGTTGCATCAAGCTGTTGGTGGTGTTGCTGAACGTCATCGCGCCCACGCCGATGATCACCAGCGCAATCGCGAACATCCAGTAATTGGGCGCCAGGGCCGCCAGGAAACAGCCAAACCCGAACACCGCTGCACCGGTCAACAGTGACTTGAACTGCGGTCGTTCACTGCCCGCGGCAATCAACGCCCCGGCGATGGTGCCGATGGCCAGGGTCGACGTCAGCAGGCCGTAGCCACGCGCATCGGCATTGAACACGCTGACGGCCATGGTCGAGATAAAAATCGGGAAGTTCATGCCGAAGGTGCCGATCAGAAACAGCATCAGCAAGATTGCCTTCAGGTCCGGCCGCGCCCACACATAACGCATGCCCTCGGTAAGGCTGCCTTTGGTTCGTGGGGCGCGCGCCTTGGCATGCAGGCCCGATACCCGCAGGAAAAACAGT
Organism: Pseudomonas antarctica; assembly: GCF_001647715.1. NCBI lineage: Bacteria > Pseudomonadati > Pseudomonadota > Gammaproteobacteria > Pseudomonadales > Pseudomonadaceae > Pseudomonas > Pseudomonas antarctica. The sequence continues at coordinate 4,371,608 of NZ_CP015600.1, read as the reverse complement.
GACGCCAGCACCGCAAAAAAGCTCGAGCCATTGAGCAGGAACGCCCAGCCGGTGCCGACCGAGGCGATGGTCACGCCCGCCACCGCCGGGCCGATCATGCGCGCCATATTGAATGACGTTGAGTTGAGTGCGATGGCATTGGACAAGTCCTTCTCGCCCACCAGCTCCGCCACGAAAATCTGCCGCACCGGTGCATCGAATGCCGAGGCACACCCTGATAAAAACGCAAACACGTACACGTGCCAGAGCTGCACGAAGCCGGTGATGGTAAACACCCCCAGTGTCAGCGCCAGTACGCCCATGACCGCCTGGGTGGTAATCAGCAGCTTGCGTTGGTCGTAGTGGTCGGCCGCAAAACCGGTCCAGGGCAGCAACAACAGCTGCGGCCCGAACTGCAACGCCATGACGATGCCCACGGCGGCGGCGTTGTGCGGGGTGAGCTGGGTGAGCACCAGCCAGTCCTGGGCGGTGCGCTGCATCCAGGTGCCGACGTTGGACACCAATGCGCCAGCGGCCCAGATGCGGTAGTTGGGGCTGCGCAGGGAGCGGAAAGTACCGAGGAAACTCATGACGGCTTCAGTTCCCCCTTTTTTTGAGCAACCCGAGGAGGGTCTGCGCCGTGCCCGATTCGCCCGGCGTGGGCAATACGTGTTGCAGGCTGTAGGCGTGCGCTTCGATGATCAGAGCAATTGTTGCGTCCAGCGAGGTGGCAGCCATGCTATTTCCTCAATCAGGTCGTTCAAAAATCAGCGAAGCGCTCCAGCCATTTCATCGCAGCGGCGAGTTCGTCGTGTGCCTGGGGCGACAGGTGTTCATTCAACGTTGCAAGCGTAGGAGCCATGCCCTGAATGGTACCAGTCTGGGTTTATACTTGCCGTCATCCAACCCACCCGATTCAAACAGACTGAGATTCGCCATGAGCACCTCGCTTCCCCTGACGCCCGCGCGCAAGCCCTTCGCGCCGCTGGTGGCCTTTATCGTCCTGGTAGTCGGCGCCGTGTTCCTGCAAAACAGCGTTGGCCCGCGCCAAGTGTTGTTGCTGGTGGTCGGTGCCGCGCTGGGCTTGACCTTGTACCACGCCGCCTTCGGCTTCACTTCGGCCTGGCGTGTGTTTATCAATGATCGGCGCGGCGCCGGTTTGCGTGCGCAGATGGTGATGCTGGCCGTGGCGGTGCTGTTGTTTTTCCCGGCGCTGGGGGCCGGCACGTTGTTCGGTCAGCCGGTGGTTGGGCTGGTGGCGCCGGCCGGCGTGTCGGTGGTGTTTGGGGCGTTTATTTTCGGCATCGGCATGCAGTTGGGCGGCGGTTGTGCGTCGGGCACGCTGTTCACCGTGGGCGGCGGGAATGCGCGCATGCTGGTGACACTGTTGTTCTTTATTTGCGGTTCGTTGATCGCTACGCACCATGTTGATTGGTGGTTTGCGTTGCCGGCGTTCCCGGCGGTTTCAATTGTCAAAAGCTTCGGCGTGTTGCCGGCATTGGTCGTCAGCCTGGCTGCGTTCGGCCTTATCGCCGCCATCACCGTACGCCTGGAAAAACGCCGGCATGGCCAGCTTGAGGCGGGCGTAACCAGCGAACACATCGGTCTGCGCCGCTTCCTGCGCGGGCCATGGCCATTGGTGTGGGGCGCGATTGGCCTGGCACTGCTCAACTACGCGACCCTGGCATTGGCCGGGCGGCCGTGGGGCATTACTTCGGCGTTCGCGCTGTGGGGGGCCAAGGTGGCGAGCGGGTTGGGGGTTGATGTGGCCAGTTGGGCGTTCTGGCAGATGCCGGGCAATGCCAAGGCCCTCGCCGCGCCGGTATGGGAAGACATCACCAGCGTGATGGACATCGGCATCGTTCTTGGTGCGCTGTTGGCGGCAGGCCTGGCCGGGCGTTTCGCCCCCAGCCTGAACATCCCGGCGCGCTCGCTGGTGGCGGCGGTGATCGGTGGCTTGTTGCTGGGTTACGGGTCGCGGCTGGCGTACGGTTGCAATATCGGCGCGTACTTTAGCGGTATCGCCTCGGGCAGCCTGCATGGCTGGGTATGGTTGGTGGCGGCGTTTATCGGTAACAGCGTGGGCGTGCGGTTGCGGCCATGGTTCTTTGCGGGCGAGCGGCCGCAGGTGGCGTTGAGCGGTTGCTGAGCGCAAAACAACCAGTAGGGTACCCGCATGATTCGAGAACTAAGGACCTTTGTGAGCGCTGCGCGGCGCGGCACCTTTGCCGCTGCCGGCCAGCACGTGGGGCTGACGCAATCGGCCGTGAGCGCGCAGATCAAGCACCTTGAGGACGCGCTCGGGGTCAAGCTGTTCGATCGCACCGGCCGCTCTGCCACGCTCAACTCCGCGGGGCAGCGTGCGGTGCCGCTGGCGGAGGAGATCCTCGATATCTTCTCGCGTATGGGCACCCCCGACAGCGCGAACAACTTTCAGGGTTCGTTGCGTATCGGTGCCATCGGCAGTGTGCAAACCGGCCTCCTGCCCCAGGCGCTGGTGGCCCTCAAGCGTCGTGCGCCGTTCATTGAGGTCAACCTGGTGCCCGGCGTTTCGCTGAACTTGCTCAGCCAGGTCGACGCCGGCGAGCTGGACCTGGCGATCATGATCCGCCCGCCGTTCAACCTGCCCAAAGACCTGAGTGTCGAAGTCATTGCCCGCGAGCCCTTCGTACTGATCACCGCCAGGGACGTGCAGGGCGAGGACCCGTTGCAAATCCTTCGCGAGCAGCCCTTTGTGCGTTACGACCGCGGCTCGTTCGGCGGGCGTCAGGTCACGCAGTTTCTCAAGGAGCAAAAGCTACACACGCAACCAACCCTCGAACTCGACGAGCTGGATGCCATCGTCAAGATGGTCCGCAGCGGCCTCGGCGTTTCCCTGGTGCCCATGGCCGGCTTGTGGCTGGAGCACGACAGCGACGTGCGGGTATTGCGCCTGGACAAACTCACGTTCTTTCGTGAAATCGTGCTGCTGACCAAGTACACCCAGCGCCAACTGCCACTCTTCGAGTTATTCAGGGCGTGCGTCATGGAAGTGCTGGACGCTGCGAAGTAGGGCGCGAGCATCGAAAAAATTGAGGCTCAGGGTGAAAGATATCCGCTTTATCACCCCGTCGTTCTGGTGAAGAATCGTGTTCTAACCCACAGAACCTGCAGGTAGTCACCGTGAGCCTTTCGCCCTTTCATTTAGCGATTCCCGTCTACGACCTCGCCGCCGCTCGCCACTTCTACGGCGACGTGTTCGGGCTCTCCGAAGGCCGTTCCAGCGCCCAATGGGTCGATTTCGACTTCTACGGCCACCAGCTGGTTATCCACGAACACCCCAAGACTGAATCCCAGGCATCGGTGCACGCCAACTCGGTCGACGGCCACGACGTACCGGTCCCGCATTTCGGCATCATCCTGCACTGGGACCAGTGGGAAGCCTTGGCGGATCGGCTCAGAGCGCGTGAAACCCGGTTTGTGATCGAGCCCTACATTCGTTTCCAGGGCCAGGTGGGTGAGCAGGCCACCATGTTCCTGTTCGACCCCTGCGGCAACGCGCTGGAGTTCAAGGCGTTCAAGGACATGAGCCAGCTCTTCGCCAAGTAATTGCACACGCGTTGCCGGTTGTAATTGATGTCCGAATCGGTCCTTAAGTGGTCCGGCACGCGTCTGTTGCTCATTCGCTTGTGTGCCTACCATGGCTTGCATCACTCACCGTAATGCAAGCCCAGAGGACACATCATGAGCCGCAAAGCCCTTGTCGTAATCGATGCGCAACATTCGTTTCGCCATTCAACCTACTGGTCCGAAAATGACCTGCCGGATTACCTTGAAAAACAACAGGCGCTCATCGACGGGTGTGTTCAACAAGGCATCCCGGTGATACAAGTCTTCCATGTCGAAGACCAGGGGCATTTCTCGCTGGCGTCGGGCAATGTCAGGGCGTTGAGCGAGTTGTCGATCAACCCCGACTTGATCATCCACAAGCGCTACCACAGCGCCTTCGCTGGAACGCCGCTGGCGGCCCGGCTCACGGAGATGGGAGTTACCACGGTGATCATCAGTGGCATTCGGACCGAACAGTGCTGTGAAACCACCACGCGCCAGGCGTCGGACAGCGGCCTCAGTGTGGATTTCGTCAGCGAGGCGACGTTGACCTTCCCCATGACCCACGCCCGCAGCGGTCGGGTTTACACCCCGGCACAGATTCGCGAGCGCACTGAACTGGTACTGGAAGGGCGTTTTGCCCGCATCGTGACGGTGGCCCAGGCGTTGGAGGGGTGAATCCATGACGGTGCCGGTGCTGTTCGTACTCTTGCCCAACGTGCTGATGCTGGACCTGGCGGGCCCTGCCGAGGTGCTGCGCCTTGCCGCTCAAGTCGAGGACCCGGCGGCCATCGACTTCGATTTACAGTACGTCAGCCCGGTGCAATCCCTGCAAACGTCCATCGGCTTGCCCCTGACGGGACTGGCGCCGCTTCCGTCAACCCTGGCGCCGGGCACGCTGGTGGTGTTGGTGGGCTCGACCTCGAAGGTTACGCCGCAGCGCCGGCAGGCGTTCGAGTCGGCCAGCAATACGCTGACCCAGTGGCTGCAAAATGTATTCGCGCCGTCGGGTGAGCGGCTGGTGTGCGTTTGCGCAGGTGCCTTGAGTGCCGCCCGTGCAGGCCTGCTCGACGGACGCCAATGCACCACGCACCACGCGCTATGCCCGACGTTACAAGCCCTGGCCCCCAAGGCCCGGGTGTTGGAAAACCGCCTTTACGTCACCGACGGCCCGGTCAGTTGCAGTGCCGGTGTGACAGCGGGCATCGACCTGATGCTGCACCTTGTCGCTCAGCTGGCCGGGCCCCGGCTGGCCTGCGCCGTCGCGCGGGATATGGTGGTGTACATGCGTCGCAGCGGCGCCGATCCGCAGCTTTCGCCGTGGATAGCCGGGCGCAACCACCTGCACCCGGCCGTGCACCGGGTGCAGGACGCAATCGCCGCTGCGCCGTGTGAGGTGTGGACCGTCACGCGCATGGCCAGCCTGGCCTGCACCAGTAGCCGGCACCTGGCGCGTTTGTTCCACGAGCATGTCGGCATCAGTCCGCTGGACTATCTGCACACGCTGCGGTTAACCGTGGCCCGTGAGTTACTGGTTGAGTCGACCCTGGACATTGAAACCGTCGCCGAGCGCGCAGGCTTTGGTTCGGCGCGCCATCTGCGGCGCATCTGGGGCAAATATGAAGCGGGGACGCCTTCAGCTGGGCGTGTCGCCGGCGCTGGTTGAGGCTTGATCAGCCTCAGCGTCCAGTTTCGCGCGGTCGGCTTTGCTGATGTACTTATCTTTGCTTTTCGGCGCCAATTTGGCGCTGGCTTTTTTGGCTTTGGCCTTAAAGAGCTGCTTGAGTTTTTTCTGGCGATTCATGACGTGCTACTCAGCGGGTAATTGCTTGAATGATATCAGCTTAAGTCACTGACTCAGGTCTCGGCGTTAAGGCGTTGATACCTGCACATGTTCACCCTTGTCGTCGCCCTACATTGTCGTGCCGCTCGTTGACATTGCAAGGATGCTACAGTCGATTCGCCCGGTTGCCTTAAGGCGAGCCTGGGCTTCATCATTTTCATGTCGATCCAGGAAGGCACGCCCATGCAAACCACTCCTCCCGAAGGCTTACCTGTTTACCGGTTACTAACCGGTAAAGATGACGCATCGTTCTGTCATCGAGTCTCCGAAGCCCTCGCGCTGGGCTACCAGCTGTATGGCTCGCCCGCGGCCACCTTCAATGGCGAACACGTCGTGGTGGCTCAGGCTATCGTTTGGAACCCCGCCAAGTAGGTTGGGGATTTCCACTTCGAGACAACAGCGAAGGCAGACCAGGCGCGGTTCATTCCCCCAGCGCCACAGCGACCTCCTTCGCCACCTGCACAAACGCCCGAGACGCTGAAGACTGATAAACCCCTTTGCGCTGCATCAGCACCGCCGTCCGTTGCAGCCGCTCCGGCCCAAGCTCAATCGCCACCAACTCAGGATGCGCTCGCGCAATGGCCGCCGGCAGCAGCGTCGACAACGTGGTCCTGCGCACCACCTCGGTCAGCGCCCCAATCACATTCGCCTCCATCACCACGCGCGGGCGGATGCCGTGTTGGTTGCAATAGCGGTCGATCTGCTCACGCGTGGCGAACTCGGCGCTCAGCAGAATCAGTGTTTCTGCATTCAACGCCTCCAGCCCGATAGCCTGCGCCTCGGCCAGCGGGTGCTGATTACCCACCACCAACGCGAGTGTTTCGACCAGCAGGGGATAGGCGTCGATATCCTGGGCATGCACCTCATCAAACGCGATGCCCACATCCAGCTCATCGGCCAGCAGTTGCAGCTCCATCTGTTCCTGGGCGACCTCACGCACGTTCAGCGTGATGTTCGGGTAACGGCGGTGAAACGCCTCGACCAGTGGCCCGACCAGATACGTGGTGAAGGTCGGCGTGACTGCAATCCGCAGCGTCCCCCGGCTCAAGTCGCCGACGTCATGGATCGCACGTTTGCCTTCTTGCAGTTCCTGCGCCGCCCGCAGCGCGTATCGCAGGTAAACCTCCCCAGCATCGGTCAGGCGCGTCTTGCGTCCTGAGCGATCAAACAACTGCGCGCCAAGGCTTTCCTCCAGTTGTCGCACTTGCTGCGACAGCGCCGGCTGCGAGACATGCAGGGCCGCTGCGGCTTTGGTGAAACCTTGATGTTGCGCGACGGCGAGAAAGTACTGGATGTGTCGTGCCAGCATGTTTGCATCCATAAGATTATCTAATGTGCTGGATCATATATGAGACTTTTACCTTATTGCACGGGCTACGTAACCTTTGCTCCATCGCATCGCGAACCAATGGAGTCACCCATGCAAGACATCATCGACGGTTTCCTGAAATTTCAACGTAACGCCTTCCCCGAGCGTGCCGGCCTGTTCAAAGACCTGGCCAACCAACAGAGCCCACGGGCGCTGTTCATCTCCTGCTCCGACAGCCGCCTGGTGCCAGAGCTGGTCACGCAGCGTGAGCCCGGTGACCTGTTCGTCATCCGCAACGCCGGCAACATCGTGCCGTCCTACGGCCCCGAGCCGGGCGGCGTGTCGGCCTCGGTGGAATACGCCGTCGCCGCCTTGCAAGTCAGCGACATCGTGATTTGCGGGCACTCCGACTGCGGCGCGATGACCGCCATCGCTACCTGCAAATGCCTGGACCACATGCCCGCCGTGGCTGGCTGGTTGCGCTACGCCGACTCCGGCCGAGTCGTGAACGAGGCCCGCCAGCATGTCGACCAGCACGCCAAGGTCGCCTCCATGGTCCGCGAAAACGTCATCGCGCAGTTGGCCAACATCCAGACGCACCCTTCGGTACGCCTGGCCCTCGAAGAGAAGCGCGTGACGCTGCATGGCTGGGTCTACGACATCGAAAGCGGCTGCATCCAGGCCTTCGATGGCCGCACCGGCAAGTTCGTGGCCCTGGCCGACAACCCGACCGTACGCGCTGTTTCGTACTGACCCTGCAAGCGAAGAAAGTTGAAGGTGGCAGCTGGCTTGCCTGCGATGGCATCCACCCGGTCTGCCTGGCACACCCAGTTGCCTGCATCGCAGGCAAGCCAGCTCCCACACTTGATCTTCGGCGCTGTCCCGATTGGCACTAGCCGTTTCACCCTTACTGTTTACCCACGGAGATAACCCCATGATCCAGTCACAAATCAGCCAAAACACTCGCCTTGCCCTGGCCGACGTCATCCTCCTGGCCAAAGCCCGCAAAGACCTGTCGTTCGCCCAGATCGCCGAAGGCACCGGCCTGCACGAAGCCTTCGTCACCGCCGCCTTGCTCGGCCAGCACCCACTGCCGGCCAACGCCGCCCAAGTGGTTGCCGACACCCTGGGTCTCGACGCCGATGCCGTGCTCCTGCTGCAAACCGTTCCGGTGCGCGGCAGCATCGGCAACGGTATCCCGACCGACCCGACCATCTACCGTTTCTACGAAATGATTCAGGTCTACGGCACCACGCTCAAGGCGCTGGTTCACGAGAAATTTGGCGACGGCATCATCAGCGCCATCAACTTCAAGCTCGACATTAAAAAGGTCGACGACCCGGACGGCGGCTCCCGCGCCGTGATCACCCTGGATGGCAAATACCTGCCGACCAAACCGTTCTGATCCCGCTACCCATGAGCCCGGCGCTGCACAGGCGCCGGGTTCGACTTTCCTCACGATGCCGAAGAGGTCATCTGAAAATGAAAGCGTTACTTGTACTGATACTCGGCGTGTTTTGCGGCGCGGCGATGGCCGAAGAGCCACTCCCGGTCGAGCAATACAGCTATGCCCAGCACCTGGACATCGCCCGCGTGATTTCCACCAGCGAAGTGCCGGACGTCTGCGCGGTGGTGCCCGTGCGTATGACCTACGAAGACTCCAAGGGCCAGCAGCACATTCTCGAATACCACGTGATGGGTAACGGCTGCTCCAACGGTTGAGCCGTCCATTGTTTGTTTTTTACCGTTGCGCCCGGTGCGCCTGAGGGCCGCAACATTGAGGGTCGGATTCATGGATTTAATCTTTCGCAACGTACGCATTGATGACGCACAACCGCTGATGGACGTGGCGGTGCACAACGGCCACATCGTCGAGGTTGCGCCGAACATCGCAGCCCGGGCCCGGCAGGAAATCCAGGGCCACGGCAACGTGCTGATACCGGGGTTTGTCGAAGGGCACCTGCACCTGGAAAAAGCCCATGTCATGCACCGCAAAGCCAACCGCTCCGGCACCTTAAAAGAGGCGATAGCGGTCACCGCTGAACTCAAACCCACTTTGACCCGCGATGACATCTTCGAACGCTCTACCCAGGTACTGCGCGCGCTGGTGCAGTCCGGCACCACCCACGTGCGCGCCCACGCCGAGTTCGACCCCGTACAAGGCTTCACCGGGTTCGATGTGGTGCTGGAACTGCGCGAAAAATTTCGCGACGTGATTGATATTCAAGTGGTCGCTTTCCCACAGGAAGGCATCCTCAAGCTACCGGGCATGCAGGCAATGATGGTCGAGGCCATGGAAAAAGGCGCCGATGTGGTGGGCGGCATTCCCTACAACGATGACTCGCCGCATGAACACATCGACTACGTGTTCAGCCTGGCCAAGCGTTACGGCAAGGACATCGACTTCCACCAGGATTTTGCCGACGACGCCGACCACATGAGCATTGAATACCTCGCGCGCAAGACGATTCAGGAAGGCTACCAAGGCCGCGTGTGTGTCGGCCATCTGACCAGCTTGGGCGCCGTGCCGCTGCATAAACAGCACGAGATTATTGCGCTGATTCGCGAGGCCGGCATCAGCGTCATGTGCCTGCCCGCCACCGACTTGCACCTGGGCGCGCGCGGCGACGGCCATAACGTGCGCCGCACCCTGACGCCGGTACGCGCCCTGCGCGATGGCGGCGTAAACGTGTGCCTGGCCACCAACAATATCCGCAACGCATTTACCCCGTTTGGCACCGGCGATTTGCTCAACATTGCGCAACTGGCCATTCCTGCCTGCCACCTGGGCGGGGCGGATGACCAGGCCACGGTGTTGTCGATGCTCACCACAAGTCCGGCGAAAGCGCTGGGGCTGAAGGATTATGGGTTGGCGCCGGGTAAGGCTGCTGATTTGGTGTTGCTGGATACGCGTTCGGTGGGTGATGTGATTCTCGACTTGCCCGCGCGGTTGATGGTGCTTAAACGCGGGAGGGTCGTGGCGACGTCGGTCTGTCAGCGTTCGGTGGTTTTTTGACCCGGTAGGCTGGTCCTGGCCAGAAACTCGCTGATCTGCGCCACCACCTGCTGCTGAATCACCGCCCGTGGCCGAGCGCCTTCACCGTCCCGGCAAATCATGCCATCGCCGGGTGAGCTCTCTTCAATCAACGCCATCCCGCCCGGCTTGCAGATCGACATAAAGCTGAAGTGCGTGGCGTCGCTGATCTCCACATACTGCGTCGATGTGTTTGGCAGACGCTTTACCATGTCGGCGGACTCTAATTCGGGGGACATGTCCTCCGTGGGCACGCCACCCGCAATCACCAGCGCCGGTACCGGCAATGCGGCAAGGCTTGCACTGGTCAGGCCGCGTGACAGGCCCAGGTCCAAAGACACAATCGCGGTGACGCGCTTGTCGCTCAAATCAGCGGCCAGTTGTGCCTTGCCGGCTGGCGTGCCGGCGGGGTTCATCTCCTGGTAGCCGATGCAGCCACCCAACTTAGGGTGTTCGGCGCAGTCCCGGTTGAACAGGTCGGGGTCGAAACGCGCGCCAGCGATTTCCAGCACGGTCCAGCCGCCGAGGGAGTGGCCCACTGCCGCAATCTGATGTTCCGCCACCGCGCCAAATAGTTTCGGCTGAGCCAGCACCGCGTCAATGGCGCGGCTCAGGTCGGCCGGGCGTAGCCATAACTGGGCGGCGGCTTTTGGGCTGCGATCCTTGGTGGTGGTGCCCGGGTGGTTGACCGCCGCTACGATGTAACCCTTGTGCGCCAATGCGCTGGCCAGCCACACCTGCTTGCCCCAATTACCACCGTAACCGTGGGAAAGCACCACCAGCGGATGCTCGCCGGCAGCCGGCGCTGCATCGGGCACGGCGAGGGCGCCGATGAAGACCGCGTTGTCGGCGATCAGCTCGGGTTTGGCTGTGGCGGCGGCGGGGTACCAGACAGCCAGTTCCAGTGGGCGCTGGCTTTTTGTATCCGGCAGGGTGGCGGTTTTGAAACCGACGGGGCTTTCGGCAGCCAAGGCGGGTGTCGCCAGGCACAGCAGGAACAGGGCACGCAGCACTGTTTTCATTGTTTTTATCTTCCTTGATTGGGGTGGCGCATCATCACCTGAAATCCTGTCGCAATGCATCCCTCCCAGGAAGCACACCACCTGTTCTGACTGCGTTGGAACGCACGCCTATGGCGCCGCGAAACCCTCGTAATCCAGGGAGATATGGTCGGCCTTCGGGTAACTGACATACACCACCACCGCGTCGCTGCTGACGACCAGCGCGTAGGGCCATTTACCGTTGGCCTTACGCATATCCTCGTACAGCGGCAGGAAAAAGTCCTTGGTCTGACCGCGTGGATCGTAGGGCGCTTGCACCTGGAAAATCGGGTAGTGGCCGCCGTTGCACAGCTGGATGCGTTCGAGCTGGAAGTTGTTTTTCTCCAACAACGTGCGGGTCGGGTGCTGCCAGGTGGCGAGGTCCACATCGTGGCAGTCTTGGGCGGTGGTGGTGTAGAGCGTGGTGTCTTTGAGGGCGGGGAGGGCGTAAACCAGCCCAGGGAGAAATAACAGCAGCAAGGGGATATGACGTCGCATGGCGCGGTTCCGAGCAGGATAGGCGCGAGAGTGTAGAACCTTTTGCCGCTACAGTTTTGGGAGAGAACCACAACTAACTGCCGTTGAACCTTGGTATTGGCCAACACAGCCCCATAACTATTGTTGTATCCATTGAGCGCAAGGACACACCATGACCAACCAAACCGAAACCGCCATCCTCGCCGGCGGCTGCTTCTGGGGCATGCAGGACCTGCTGCGCCGCTACCCCGGCGTGCTGAGCACCCGAGTCGGCTACACCGGCGGCGATGTGCCGAATGCCACTTATCGCAACCATGGCAATCATGCGGAAGCGATTGAAATCGTGTTTGACCCCGCAGTGATAACGTACCGGCAGATCCTTGAGTTCTTTTTCCAGATACACGACCCCAGCACGCCCAACCGGCAGGGCAATGACGTCGGGCCGGGCTATCGGTCGGCGATTTATTACCTGAGTGAACAACAACGCGACATCGCCGAAGACACCGCTGCGGATGTTGATGCGTCGAAGTTATGGCCAGGCCGTGTGGTGACTGAGATTGAGCCCGCGGGGCCGTTCTGGGAGGCGGAGCCGGAGCATCAGGATTATTTGGAGCGGATACCCAACGGCTATACCTGCCATTTCATACGGCCGAATTGGAAGTTGCCGAAGCGGGCTTGAGGGTGAGCAGTGCAAGCGAGCAATGGGGTGGGCGACGATTCGTGGTGAGCGGGAAATAGGCTGCTTTCGACCCGAAGCGGACGCCAAGGATTGCCGGCGGGGAGAGTTTCCTGATGCCTTTGTGCGCCGTATAGTGGCAATACTTTTTCGGTCAAAGGAATGACTATGAACCCGCTAAGCGGCCTACCCGTCGGTGTAATTGGCGACCGTGACACCGTAAATGTCACGTCGCATTGCGCGAAAAGGGGAACGCCATGCGTGCAGGTGTGATCCTTGCCGGGATTGGCACCACGTTGGCGCTGTTGTCTGCATCGCCAGCCCAGCCTGCGCCCCTGCCGCCAGTCACTGTCAACCAGGGTGGTATCTCAGTGCTGGTACAAGGCTCGGGAACAGATATCATCTTAATCCCAGGATTTGCGTCGTCCTACGAAGTCTGGGCTGATTTGGCCTCCAGATTACGGCACAGCCACCGTCTCCATCTCGTGCAGGTAGCTGGCTTTGCCGGCTCGCCTGCCGTATCCAATCCAGACGGGAGACTCGTCGCGCCGACGGTCGAGGCGATCGCTGAATACATCCGCAGCCAGCGCATCGAGGCGCCGGTCATCATCGGTCATTCGTTGGGTGGTGAGGTGGCACTGATGCTGGGTGCGCGTCATCCCGATCACGTGGGACGCCTGATGATTGTCGATGCGATGCCCTTCTATACGTTGCTCTTTGACCCCTCCGCGACCAGTGAGACGGCGACCCCGCATGCTGCTGCGATGCGCGATGCGATGTTGGCGGCAACGCCTGAGCAAGCGCACGCCATGCAGCAGGCCGCCATCGCCCGTCTCGCTAAAACTGAAGCAGTCAGGCCCGGCCTGGTCGCAGCGGGGATGAACTCGGACCGAAAGACGATGGCCGATGCCATGTATGAACTGATGGTCACCGACCTCCGGCCTGAGCTTGAACGCATCAAGGTGCCTGTCGAGGTCGTCTATGCCTACGACCCGCTTTACGGCGTAGAGGCGTCCCACATTGATGCAATGTTCCATAACGCCTATGTCTCGACCCCAAACATTAGCTTCAGGCGCATTGACGGCAGTTTTCACTTCATCATGCTTGATCAGCCAGAACTGTTCGCCAGTGCTGTCATCAAGTTCCTGAACCGGTGAGCGGCGGCGGGGTAGCTAGAGCGATGAATCACCGTTAAAGGGCACAGGATTCGTTGCCGTGCTTGCAGGTCACCGACCGTCCGTTTTTGGCCGATAGCTGACCTCGGAATACTTCAATCCGGCGCTGGATTTCGAAGCGGATAACGCACTTACGATTCAGATCCTGGATCGGGCCATGGAAGATGCTGGCGAGGCTTTATGTTTCGATGACTTCCCGCAACTGATGCTCAACTCGGTTGCGCCCCAGTTTTTTTGCGCGATACAGAAGACTGTCGGCCTTTTCCAGCAAATCAAGCGCTACGATTACGCCACGCTGGTGATTGGCCGTGACGCCTGCGCTGATGGTGACAATGCCTGCCGTACAGCCTCTGTGTTCAATGTTTGCAGCCTCTATTGCTGAGCGCATATCCTCAGCGATCTTCACTGCACCTGCCAGTTCTGTCTCTGGAAGCAAAATTACAAATTCTTCCCCACCATACCGGGCAGCCAGGTCGGCTGGACGATTTGTATGTTTGCTTATTAACTGGGCGATTTGCTTTAAACATTCGTCGCCGAGAACATGGCCATAATGATCGTTGTACTGCTTAAACCAATCTATATCGATCAGTATGATCGCTACGCTATTTCCAGTGCGGCATGCTCTAGACCACTCGTGTGCCAGTGTAGCGTCGAAACACCTACGGTTAGGCAACTCCGTGAGGCTGTCGGTCTTGGCAATATGCTCTAAATCACGATGTGCAATATGCAACTCTTCTTCTGCCACCAACACACGTTGGATTTGTCGGTAAAAGAGTACGCCGAGGCTGATCAGTACAAAAATGATAAGCCCTACTATAATCGATGCCTGATAGACGTACGTCCACCATGTTGCAAATACTGAATCCAACGACAGTCCTGCTGCAGCGACGATCGGAAGGCCCCGTATGCGGCTATAGGCATAGACGCGTTCTACGCCGTCCACAACCGATGTCAGGTTGGCTGTTCCTTCATCACTGTTTATTAAGTATCGACTGAACAGTTCTCCCTTTGCGATATTAGTCGTCATTAGCGCGTCAATCATGGGGCGGCGGGCGAGCAAATCGCCGTTATTGAGTGCAAGCAGTATCACCCCTTTTTTGTCTACGTCTAAACGCTCAAAGAAATGTTGAAAGTAGGCGACGGGCAATGTGGCCAACACCACGCCGCTGAAGCGGCCATCGGGGTATTGAGTGCGGCGGCTGACCGGGATGATCATGTCGCCTGTGGTGCGGCTCAAGATGACTTGGCCTATGTGGATGGCCGAGTCAGGATGGTTCTTGTGGTAGATAAAATAGGATCGATCGCTATTGTTCTTTGCGATCGTCTCTGAAGAGAACGAATTGACGACCCAGTCGCCATTCTGGTCGTAAATGAACAAGCCTTGAATGCCGTCGGTTGTCTCAACGTTGTCGGCCATTACTTTGGATAATCGAACCCTCTGTTCGTCGCTAGGTTTGTCATGTTCAACGCGCTCTGCAAGGTTGCTGAGAATACTTTCAGCCTGACGTAAGGTGTCCTGAGCCTGCTGCTCGGAAGCCCGAACAATGTTATTCACGGCAACTTGGGCATTCGTCAAGCGTTCGTCCGCCGATTGCTTTAACTGCCAGGCAAATGCAGAAACGAGCGTGACACAGACCAGGAAGATGAAAGCTATCAGGCCCACAGAAAGAGCTTTAGGTGATAATCGACCAGACACTAGCGTTATGGTTTTCATGGGCCTCGTCAGAGTGTGGGCGTGCTGGACCTTCCAGTGAATTTTCTAAAATTCATCAATCCAGGTTGAGCATACCCACCACGATCAGAATACCGAGTCAATATGGGCTTAATAAGCCAAACATGCACGCTATGAATCTACGCCAGGTCAACGTTTCGCAACCGCTGTGGTGGGCGCAGCTGTGGCGATGGGACCAGGCTTGGCATATCAAGGGAAAATTGTGGGCTGACCACCATTATTTCAACCTTGGTCTGACCACTATTCTTCGCACCCAAGAGGTTGCTCGCAGTACCTGTCCCGAAGAGTCGATGTTAGTCCAGCATAAAGAATGCTAGCGACTGAGTTTCGCATGGGCCTTGACCGTGACGATTAATGGGTGATATGGCTATCGCCAATGACATGATTTAAAGGGATTTAGTTATGAGCATAGCTGATGATTTAAAGGTCAGGTACCCCGGCGCCACGGCATGGTCATTTGGGGATACTCCAGAAATGGCCGATGAGCTCGCCGAACGGGTTGCTAAAGGCATAAAAACAGCCACCTGTTGCTCGCTCTCATCATTCAAACATGAAGATGAATCATCCACTATTGGCGGTTACAGTATCGTCCTCAACAGTCAGGGCGAACCGGTATGTGTCATTAGAGTTATTTCGATGCGTATCATTCGTTACTGCGACGTCGATCAAGACCTAGCCAGGAAGGAAGGCGAAGGGGATCTCAGCCTCAGGTACTGGAAGCAGGGTCATAAAGGTTTTTTCCAAAGAGAGGGGGCGTTCGACGAGGCTATGGAACTTGTGGCAGAAGAATTTGAGTTGGTGGAAGTGTTGTGCCCGACAAAGCGCCTCGCTAACTGTCTTTAGCCGATCAATTATATTAAACGTGGTCTGACGCTTACTCTTTATTGCTTGACCCATCCTGATTTATCAAACGGGTTAATTCCGCCCTCTATCGACATTAATAAGGAAATTATGAAGCCTCTTTACCTGTGTTCAATTCTGCTGCTGGCAGGCTGCGCCCCAGCGCCGAAATACCTCGTGCCCGCGGGGGCGCCTCACGCGCTTATCCGCAGCGAATTGGTGTCGATGGAGAATTATCGAAACGGTGTGTCGCTGGTCGAGGCGGATGCCATCGGCTGCAAATACGGCAAACCCGTGGCGACTGCGTCGGGGGAGGGCAAGCAGCTGGTTTCCGTTCACAAGAATGTATCGACGCCGGAGGGCTTTTTTCCGATTGAAGCTGGCAAGCCGCTGCACTTGGAGTTGCGCGGCGCGGCCAATGCCAATCGCTCGTGCAGCATATCGTTTGTCAGCGAATTTGCACCGGGCGCACGTTACGTGATCAAAGGCGGGATTGTCGACATCCCGGGCTCGCTAAGCCGTTGTTACATTGACATATTCAATGTCGATTCGGGCGTGCGTGTCCCCATGGCCAATGAGCCGAAAATGGAGAGCAATTGTGCGCAGGATCGGCTACCGACGCTCTAGTGGGAAGTTTCACCCTGCCTGACGCTCCCATGTGCGTTCGACTTAACCCTTTATATGCATCATTTTTGACCGGCAAGATGAGTGGAGACATGACCGGCAGCAATCGGCCAGAAGCGGACGCTCGCGACGGAACAAGCAGCATGCATCGGAGCCAGTATCACGCGTGAGGTTACTTGCGATCCCCCATGCGCCTTTTCACGCTGTAACAGTCATTAATATCGAGAGCCTTTTGATAGTATTTCGAGCGTTGTGCGCGGTTACTGTCCCCCTGTAACCGGTAAATCTCCGCTTGGTAGTCACGACTGCTGCCCCACTGCATAGCAAGGCCCACAGGTTGTTCCCGCTTGCACTCAAGCCTCACAACAGGCTGTGGAAAGTATTTTTCATAGATTGGCATGCTGGTCTCTGTGGCCTGCAATGCTGTTTGGTACAGGGGCGTGTCGGTGTACGCCAAACACCAGGATGAAATCTCAAGTGCCGGTGGAGCAAAGCCATGAGCAAGGCTTTTTTCAAACAAGGGGCAAGCTTTCTCTTTTATGACTTCGCTCGGATACAGCATCACATAGATCAGTCCGAGACGATATTGGGCCACGGGATGATCAAGGGCGGCTGCCTGCTCAAGAAGAGTGATCGCTGGCTTTAACAGTGCGCCAGCTTCATCGATCAGGGCCCAGGAGCGCGTCTTCTCTTCTGCGCTTGCTGTAGGAGTGTTAGCCGGTACTGCTTCGAGCTTGCTATTCGCCTGTTGTAGATACGGGACGGCCTGCTGATATAGGCTCTCACTGCGAGGATCGATATGAAACGTGCCGGCCATGCACAACTGTGATAGTAGGCACCCTGCTAGGATGTAACTCCAGCGATTAAGAAACATAGTTTTCTTCCTTGCGGCACACTATTTGAGAGCCGCGTAGCGTACTGATGATTTTCCCTAAAGACTACTTTCCCGGCTTTTGATTCCCTTGTCTGATGGTGAAGAGCAATAACGCGGTCTGGTCGTTTTACGCCGCCACGAGCGACTGCTCTTGGCCGTTTTCTGCCTCTCGTCAAGGGCAGTAGTCAGCTACCAGACTTAGGTAAGAACTCCATTACCTTTGCTATTGCATACTCGCACTCGTGTGAGTCTGAAGGTGGGGAGAAGAGTCCGCCAAGAGGAAAAATTACGCTGATCCATGCTTCAGGAATGCGTTGTAGCTGCCTGAGCCATTCAAATTTCTCCCGAAAAACCTCACCGATAATTTCATCCTTATCCGAGAACGACGCGCCACTCACGTACGAATTGGGCAAATCCACTTTAGAGACTGTACCCCCGAGACAGGTCACCTGGCTAAAGCTGCTCATTATGGAACCGGCACCACCTGGGTAGTCGTAGTGCGTTGATAGCGGTTTCAGGCTCCAAAGCAAGGCACCTGAAGGCACAGGCACGCTATCGGCAATCACAAGGTTGGATCCCAAACTCGTATCGCAGATTCCGGCGATGTTGCCGTTCAGTTTGAGGCGGTCCAACTCGTCGGCTATGGTTGGAAGAATTGTATTCAAGCTAGCTCGCAGGGATTCCCGCTTGGTGCGTCGGTGCTCGACTAGGTCCATTTCCCGCTCGATGCGGCGTGCATCTTTTTCTTTCTTCAGATGCTGGCGGGCGATAACTGCTTGGGAAGGTTCTAGTTGCTTTTCGAACAGGGCTGCAAGCTCTCCTCCACTTACCGCTTCGTGGGGATGCAGGTCTTGGTTATCCCTCAGATATCTCACCAGACGTGGCCAGCAACTGGTACTGAACCATTCACTCGCCCCATCTGCGCTACCTCCGCTAGCAATCACTTCAAGAGGGTCCACGCCAGCAAAGCGAAATGACCGGTGTAGGATTTTTTCCAAGATGTACGCATCGGCCTCAGATGCCAACCGAAGGCCAAGCGATTGCTGGAAATCGATGGACCCCCACCTAAAACTACGCGCCCTGGCGAGGATATTGTTCGCTTTGCCGATTTTGAATCTGGGATGCTTTAGATCGCGCAGAATATAGACATGGGACGCCATGCGTTCAATCTCCTGACCACGTGGGTATTTCCGGCGGAGCCGGGCAACTTGGAGTGTCCCAATTGCCTCCTTCTCGGCTTTTCATTCACTTGCTTCGCCTCTTTAAGCTCTTTTATGGTGGTTTACGTATTATGGGACTGGAGTTTACGGCTAGGGAGGCGATAATGTAGATGACACCGCCTGCGTTGCTTGCACTGCTTGTGATAGTGATACGGATAAGGCACGCAAAGCATGCATTAAGGCTGATACCGATGATGGGCAACTCATGTCTTTTAGGCTATCACCCGCCGCTATCGAAATAGGTCAGCTTTTTCAGAAGCTGGCACGCATCGGGCTATAGTATACTTACACAAAGTGGGGCTTCAGTTAAGAAACTTTTGTCTTGCTAATGCGCATGCTTAATAAATTTTTAAATTGATTTGCGCAGAATATTATAAGGAAATAAGGATTAACTATGCTTACCATTCCAGTGTTCCGTCCATGGCGCTCGATTTGGGATACTCAACTCAGCGATAAGATGATTAAGCTTGATGCTATTGCCGCGCAGAGGCAGCGAGGGCGTCAAAGACCTCCAGCACTTGAGGGCCTGAGTGATCACGCCCTAGTCCTTGCTGCTCTTCATTTCTCACGGGCGCGATTGAACTCCCCTGAGATATTGCACCAAAAAATCGAACCTTTACTTTTGGCATGTGTCTGGCCACGCTGGTTGCTACTGGAAGAAGCGTTAGACCACGCCACCACCTCAGGTGACCTCCACTTGGCTGCTCTAGCGCTTCGAACCCAGATCGAAGAACTCGATGCATTAAATGCCGTCGCGGAACTCTTTGAGCTTGGCAAAAAGACTCCATTTGACAGTGAGGCTGTGGCGGAAAAAATTCGTTTTCTCCAAAGTCGGGTCTTACCTAGGCTGGAATTAAAAAATAGTGAGGAGCTGACTGATCAGGCCTCAGACAAAGAGATAGCCGATAAGCGTCATGAAAGTTTGAAGCTGGCTTTCAACCAACTTAGTGAATATGTCCATCCCAACTATGGTAGCCACATTCTATCTGTGAGGCCTCACTCTATTGAGGCCGCAACTATTGTAGCTGACGCTTTTATCGTAATTTATGAAGCGTTTTTTCAATTACCATGGGTTAAAAATGACAATTACAATCATATTGGTTTTTCACCTTTGAATCAGATATCCTCAAATGATCCTTTCAGTATCTTGGCGGATGTAACTTTACCCATCCTCAAAAATATTTACTCTGTGGAAACGGGACATAGAGAAGCAGATTGGAAGGACGCAGAGGGGGCTTTTCGCCATTTTGCTAACTGCGAGTCTAACTGGGAAAGCGCTCTTGGTACTCCGCCGAGTTGGCCAACAGATGTTGAGGCAATCAAGGCTTTGAGAGAGAGCCAGCTTTCACCAAGTCTTTGGCCTGAATCGCTTAAGACAATTTCAGGGCGGAATCGATATTCGTTCTTAGTTCAACAGGAACTTCAACTTGCTCAAGCTGCTAATTCTTTACCTATACCAAATGGTTCGTATGAGGGTAATGAGCAGCTCGCGATCCTGGTTTCGAGCCTGAGCTTCAGCATCTATGTAATTGAGCACAAAATGTGGTCTATGGCTCATCAATCGGCGAGACTTGTTAACGCAGACAGCGTTCTCGGGGTGGCGCTACTCGTGCGCTCAATGCTTGAGCATCATGCATTGGCATTCGAGTTAGGGGAGAAATTAACCAAAGCTATAAGTGAAGTGGAAAAGTCTGCTCCTAACTCCGAAAGAGTTTTGAAATTATTGGCGAACGCTGAGAAACAATTGGCAAGAGTTCTTGCGGGAAGCTCGAACTTGTCAAGTGGAACGTCCGAGTGGAGGCAGCTTTGGCGAGAGTCTATCAAAAAGCCGTATAACATTCTAACTCCACTAGGGACAATGAATTCAAAACAACCAGGGGTGCTCAGCCTGTACGGTTTCTTGTCCCATGTTGCGCACGGTACAATTGCTACCGGAGGTGATCTTTTGGGAGGAGGGGGTGAAGGATGGAAGTCAGGCCATAAGAAAATTCTGGCACAATTGACACTTATGCTTTCAACGCTATGTGGGATTGGGGCGATGATGGATCGCCAAGTAGCCTCTATGCTGACCGGATCTTGGCTCGACTCGCAGCGAGAAGAATCAACTGACCTCGGAGAAAGTATCAAGGCGACGCGAATACTTGAAGGTCAAAAATTGAAATCTGGAAGGGATATTTTTGGAGTTGGAACCAAAGATGATCCTTACCGCTTTCGCGAAGGATTGGACTATCATCGGTCATTTTATCACTACTTGTCACAAGAAGGTTTAAAAGTTGACAGTCGGAGTGTTGCCCTGCTTAAGGGAGCATTTGGAGATGAGGTCAAGCTCGATGATGGAAGTGTGCTGTACTTTATGAATTCCCAGTTGAACATCTGACTCTAAGGTGAATACGTTCGTCTGAGTTGATTACCGTCCAAGGTGGCAAATTGGATCCGTTCTGGAATTATATTCTTAAGCATTCTGATTGCGGCCTTTTTCTCGCTAGTTTATTTCAGGCCGGCTGAGGCTCAGGAGTCGAGTACGTCAGACCATCCCTAGCTTGCCGTTAGAAAACGACCGCTTTGGGTCGACTGCTGCCGGTCATGAGCGAAAAACATCAGCCTTTTCGGTGATGGATTGGAACTGCTAATCCTGTAGGCCACGTACTACTTACCCGACAGAGCCGACCCGATAGCTGCGTACCAATTTTGTACCGACATGAGTCCATGCAGCGACGCCCTGCCCCTCACGACAGGCGGCCATCGGCCGTTAGCTGGCCTATATATCGTCGTGATCTTTACGATTGTTTATCGCCCAGCTGGGTTGCAAAATCGGCGGCTCACGCGGTTGAACCTTATAGACAGGGAGATCAGATGGAAACTTTCGAATTGGATGACTTGACCCATGAGCAGATCAAGGCGTTTTGCCAATTGGGTGATGAACATCTGGAAGGCGGTGATTTCAAGGCTGCCATCGGTCAGTACAACCTAGCGTGGGAGTTGATTCCAGAACCCAAAAATAACTGGGAAGCGGCGACATGGGTGCTTGCCGCTATCGGCGATGCCTGTTTTCAGGGAGGATTCTTTACCTCCGCAAAAGAGGCCCTTGAGTATGCGATGACTTGTCCCGATGCAGTCGGCAATCCATTTTTGCATTTGCGTTTGGGCCAAGCACTTTACGAGAAAGAGGAAACTGATCGAGCCGCCGATGAACTTATGCGAGCATACATGGCGGCTGGAGATGAGATTTTTGACAACGACGACCCCAAGTATTTCGCGTTCCTAAAAACGCGGGCCGTGATTTAAAAAACGGAATAGCCGCTAACAAAAGCTCGACGGCGGCAGTAATTGGCCGAGGCTGTGTAAAAACGTTTTTGAGCGCGCCAAGTGCTCAAAACCGGACTGGAAATCGCGTTTCTAAGCGAAATCCACATCTGCAGACGTGCCGATAAATTTCAGATTTAACGTAGACGCGCATACTTCAATTTTGGCGAAGCGTTTTTACACACTCTGGGCCGGTTGCTGCCGTTCGCGACCGGCAACTCTTGGCCAACATCGACCTTTCACCGCCATAAATGAATGACCCAATACAGTCCTGTTTTTTCATGTCTTTCACCCCGCGACTTTCAGCAGGGCATGTGAATTAGACGCCCTCGGACACTAACCCAGTAAAGCCACAAAAAAGCGCCGATTCGTCATCAAGGGCATTGCGACGAATCGGCGATTTTTCGGGTCGTGCTGTTGAACGCTTAGCCGCCTGTTACAGCGGCCTCGCGCTCCATCAGCCTATCTATCAATAAAACCCCCAATTCACTCAACTGGTGAATCGCCAGCGCCACATCGCGCTGTTTCCCCGTCAAGTCCTCCGACAGGTCGAGCAGCAAGGCGGTGACTGAGGAAAAGGTTTCATAGCTGTTGGTGATCAGGGTTTCGCTGCTGGCGTCGGCGGCAACGCTGAACAAACCCGGCGGTGATGACGGTGGGGCGGTTTCTGGATTGAGATAATGATCAATCGAACGATGCGCAGCCTGATTGAGTTTCAGGTCCGGTTCGTTCGGAGGGTTGGGCGTAACTTTGAACATGGTGTAATTCCTGAATGAGGCCGACACCCTTTCGCTACTACACAAAGAGGGTGGCAGCTGTACGCAGGTTAGTAGACCGGGGAATTACACAAAGCCGGCGCACCCGAAGGCGCCCTACGCACAGCCACCATCAGGCACAGACAGGAACGTCTGATAGATGAAGCTCATGCACTAAGTGTAATTGACCCAAGGGCTACTAAACCCGATCACTGAGTGTTCAGCGACCGAGCAACCTTAGAGACGCCCACTCAAGCGCACAAGCCGGCGGATTCTGACGCAAGCGTAGGCAAGGGAGCAAGGCGCTGTCGCCTCGAACTTTGCTGTTTCAGGGCTTGTTGTAGGACATGTACTCATTCTGCAAAACAATATGATCGGCCACGTACTTCGCATCGTGCCAAACCCCATAGATAAACGACGACGCGCGGTTCACCAGGTTCGGCAGGCCGAGGAAGTAAATCCCGCTCTGTGCCGAGATCCCGCGCTTGTGGAACGGCTCGCCTTTTTCGTCAAACGCATCGACCTTCAACCAGCTGAAATCGAACGTGAAGCCGGTGGCCCAGAGAATGGTGGTCACGCCCGCTGCGGCCAGGTCCAGGCTGAGGATAGGGTTAACCAGGCACTCCGGGTCTGGCAGCAGTTCCCAGGCGTCGGGTTCGAGGGGGAACGGTAAACCGTTGGCTTCGATATAGGCGTCGGCGTCGCGCAGTACATCAAAGTAGGCGCGGTCGCCTTCGGCCACGTTGTCGGCCAGGCCCGGTGCAAAGGTCATCACGCCGTCGTCCCAGCTGCGCGTCACGCCTACCAGGTTGATGCCTTGGTGTGCCAGGCGGCGGAAGTCGACGGTCTTACCGCCTTCGTAGCCGCTGACGGCAAAGGCCACGTGCTTTTTCTTCGGCTGTATTTTGACTTCGTCCCACAAGCCCAGGGCGCCAAGCCACCAGCAATAGTCACGGCTGCGGTAGGCGCGGGGCGGGCGGTAGTGTTCGCCCACGGAGAGGTACACGGTCTTGCCGGCCTTTTGCAGTTCTTCGGCGATTTGCGAACCGGAGGCGCCGGCGCCTACAACCAGTACCGCGCCTTCGGGCAACTGAGCAGGATTTTTGTAGGAGGATGAATGCAGTTGATGCAACGGCGCAGTGGCGGGAACGATAGTCGGCATCGACGGGCGTTGGAACGGGCCGGTGGCGGCCACGACATTATTGGCCTCGATCACGCCTGCGGAGGTGGTGACTTTGAAGCCGGGGCGGCCCACGTGGCGTTCCACTTGCTGGACTTCCACACCGGTGCGCACAGGGGCCTGCAATTTTTGAACGTAGGCTTCGAAGTAGTCGGCCATGCGCTCTTTGGGCGGGAAGGCTTCGGGGGAGATGCCTTCGAATTTCAGCCCCGGAAAGCGGTCGTGCCAGGCCGGGCCGTTGGCGACCAGCGAATCCCAACGCTCCGAGCGCCAACGTTCGGCGATGCGGTGGCGCTCCAGCACGATGTGGGGCACGCCCATCAGGGACAGGTGTTCGCTCATGGCGACGCCGGCCTGGCCTGCGCCGACTACCAGGGTGTTGATTGTTTCGACGGTCATTGGCGTTTCCTGAGAGTAAGAGGTTGTCTGTAACACCGAAGATCCAGTGTGGGAGCAGGCAAGCCATCTCCTACATTCGAGTGGCTGTGTTTTCGAGCCTGTATTTAAGGTTTGAGCAACGCGGCCACCGCCGTCAGTGCCAGTTCATAACCCAACGCTCCCAACCCGGCGATCACGCCGGTGGCGGCCTTGGACACGTAGGAGTGATGCCTGAAGCTCTCGCGCTTCCAGATGTTGCTCATGTGCGCTTCGATGATCGGGCCGTCGAACGCCAGCAGTGCGTCGAGGATCGGCACGGAGCTGTAGGTGAGCCCGGCGGCGTTGATCACGATGGCGTCGGCGTTCAGTCGGGCCTCTTGAATCCAGTCCACCAGCACGCCTTCGTGGTTGCTTTGGCGAAAGTCCAGGGCCAGGCCGAGCCCGGCGGCGTGGTGCTGGCAGCGGGCTTCGATGCTGGCGAAACTCTCGCTGCCGTAGGTGCCGTTTTTATCCAGCCCGTAGAGGTTGGCGTTGGGCCCATTGAGGAAAAACACGCGGTGGGGCATGGGGCTCTCCCGTTATTTAGCGACGGTCAGCAGGACTTTGCCGACGTTGGCGTTGGCTTCCAGCAGTCGGTGGGCCTCGGCTGCTTGAAGCAGCGGTAGCTGCGCGTGGATCTGCGGGCGCACCGCACTGCAGGCCAGCCAGGGTAAAAAGCGCGAGCGGATGCACACCGCCAACCGGGCTTTTTCGGCGTGGCTTTTGGGGCGCAAGGTGGAGGAGGTGAGGCTGAGGTTTTTGCGCATCAGCACCTGCAAGTCCAACTCGATGTGGGCGCCCTGCAGGAACGCCAGGCTGACGTGTCGCCCGCCCATTGCCAGGGCGGCGAGGTTGCGCGCGACGTAAGCGCCGCCGACGTTATCCAGCACCACGTCCACGCCACGCCCTTCGGTGAGGTGGTTCACCACGTCGACGAAGTCTTCGCTGTGACGGTCCACCGCTCGCCACACGCCCAGCGTTTGCAGCATCGCGACTTTCTGCGGGCCGCCCGCGGTGGCGATCACCCGTGCGCCGGCCGCCTGCGCACACTGCACGGCAAAACTGCCGACGCCACTGGCGGCGCCGTGGATCAACAGCGTGTCGCCCGTGCGCAGGCGGCCCAGTTCAAACAGGTTGTGCCACACGGTAAAGGCTGCTTCCGGCACCCCGGCGGCGTGTTGCAGCGATAATCCCGCCGGTACCGGCAGGCAATGCGCCGCGTGGGCCAGGCAATACTCGGCGTAGCCACCGCCGTTAAGCAACGCCATCACGGCGTCGCCGGGTGCGAACTCGTCCACACCGCTGCCCACCGCAACCACGGTGCCCGCCGCTTCCAGGCCGAGCACATCGGTGGCGCCAGGGGGAATCGGCGCGCCGCTGCGTTGCATCAGGTCCGGGCGATTCACGCCAGCGGCCGCCACGCGAATCAGCACCTCGCCTGCCTGGGGCGTCGGCACCGGGCGCTCTACCAGGTGCAACACATCAGGCCCGCCCGGCTCGCGGGCAATCACCGCTTTCATACGGTCCAGTCATCCGGCACGACGGCGATCACATCGATTTCCATCAGCCATTCCGGCTGGCCCAGGCCGGAAATCACCAGGCCGGTAGAGATCGGGAACACGCCTTTGAGCCATTTACCCACCTCCTGATACACCGGCTCGCGATAGCGCGGGTCGATCAGGTAGGTGGTGGTTTTCACGATATGCGACAGGTCGGAGCCTGCCTCTTCAAGCAGTTGCTTGACGTTTTTCATCGCCTGTTCGGCCTGGGCGCGTGGGTCGCCGAGGCCGACCAGGTTGCCGTCGAAATCGGTGCCGATCTGGCCGCGCACATAGACGGTGTTGCCGGCGCGCACGGCCTGGCACAGGTCGTTGTCCAGCGCCTGGTTGGGGTAGGTCTGTCGGGTGTTGAACATGCGGATGCGGGTGTGGGTGGGCATGGCGGGCTACTCATCGCAAGCGGGATGAAACAAGCTTCACATCGCCCTCGTTCTCGCGAAACCAGCATTTGCGCGGGGTAGTGCTTAGGAAAAACCGAAGCCTGTGCCCCTCATCGGCACAGCGCAGGGCCGGCGATGACCCGGCACGAACCCTGCAACGCGACCCACACAGTCATTGTTGAGGGGCAGGCGTAATGCTCAGTCGTATTACTCAGCGTCAACTGGAGTATTTTGTGGCGTCGGGAGAGGCAGGCAGCATCAGTGCTGCGGCTGAACGCATTCACGTGTCATCGCCTTCCATCTCGGCGGCCATCACCCATATGGAGGCCGAGCTGGGCATTCAGCTGTTTATTCGGCACCACGCGCAGGGCATTTCCCTCACGGCGGTGGGGCGCCAGGTGATGCAGGAGGCCAAGCTGATTCTGGAGCAGATGACCAACCTCTACACCATTGCCTCGGAGTCGTTGAACACCGTGCGCGGGCCGTTGCGGGTGGGCTGCCTGGAGTCGCTGGCGCCGATGATCACGCCGGAATTGGTGTTCGGGTTTGGCCGTGCGTTTCCTGGCGTGCGGCTGACCCAGGCCGAAGGCAACCACGAGGAACTGCTGGAAAAACTGCGCAGCGGCGAGCTGGATATCGCCCTGACCTACGACCTGGTGACCAGCCCGGATATCGACTTCCAACCCCTGGCGCACCTGCCGCCGTATGTGATGGTCGGCGAGTATCACCCGCTGGCGAACCTGCCGGCGGTGAGCATGCAGGACCTTGAGGCGTACCCGGTGGTGCTGCTCGACACGCCGTGGAGCCGCGACTATTTCCTCAGCCTGTTCATGCAGGCGGGCACCACGCCGAACATCATCATGCGCTCCACCAACCTCGAAACGGTGCGTGCGATGGTGGGCAATGGCATTGGCTACTCCTTCGCCAATGCACGGCCCAAATCGAACATGTCGCAGGATGGCAAGCGCGTGATTCGCCTGCGCCTGGCCGGCGCCCATCGGCCGATGCGGCTGGGCTACGCCACGGCGAGCAACACTCAGCTGTCGCGCGTGGTGTCGGCGTTTGCCGAGCGCTGCCGGATGTTTGTGTCCGACCAGTACATCCCCGGCATGGCCCCGCCGAGCTTTTTTGACCCGCATGCGGTGCGGGTGCTGAGTGGTGTGAGCTGAGCTTGCACCAAAAGGTGGCGGGTTCGGTGTGGCGCATCAAGGCGTGCACTGTTTCGGTCAGGGCGTAAAGCTTCCAGCACCACCTGTTCAGTGTGGGAGCGGGCTTGCCTGCGAGACAGGCACCGCGGTGTGGCAGGTCCACCCAGGTGATGCCATCGCAGGCAAGCCAGCTCCCACATTGGAATTTCAGTGTTTCCTGGCTGCATAGGTTCTGCCTACCCAGTGGGCCGGGTTTTACGAATTGACCCCAAGTGCCTCCCGCCACGACTCTCATCCCATCGATGCAGATCAACTTCTTTTTTGTTCAGGGCACCGCGACGATGACATTCGACTGGAACTACATGTTTGGTTTGCTCGGCGACGCCGAGTTCTGGCGAGCCACATGGACGGTGATCAAACTCAGCACCCTGACCTGGCTCTTGAGCATTGCCCTGGGCTTTCTGCTGGCGCTGGCCAAGCAATCCAAACAGCCGCTGCTCAGCCTGCCGGCCCGTGGCTATATCTGGTTGTTCCGCAGCTTGCCGCTGCTGGTGCTGCTGATCTTTATCTACAACTTGCCCCAGGCGCTGCCGGGCACGTCGGCGGTGCTGGCCGACCCGTTCTGGTCCGGCCTGTTGGCGCTGGTGATTTGCGAAACGGCCTATGTGGCCGAGATCCATCGCGGCGGTTTGCTCTCAATTCCCAAAGGGCAGGGCGAAGCGGCGCGCGCACTGGGCTTGAAGTTCTTCGGCACCCAGTGGCGCGTGGTCATTCCCCAGGCCTTGCGCGTGGCGTTGCCGTCGCTGGCCAACGAATACATCTCGATCGTGAAGCTCACCTCGCTGGTGTCGGTGATCTCGCTGACCGAAATCCTGATGGTCGGACAGCGCCTGTATTCGCAGAACTTCCTGGTGATCGAAACCATGGCGGCGGTGGCGTTCTTCTATGTGTTGATCGTCACCGTGTTCGATTTTTTGCTCAAGCGCCTGGAGCGCTTTCTCGACGTCAACCAGCGCAACGTGTCCCGCGTGCCGGACGCGGCGGTGCTGGCCCTGGCCACGCAACAGCGCACGGCGTTGCAGCGCCCGGCGAGCACCGGTGCATCGGCGCTGCAAGCCACGCGGTTGCACAAGGCTTACAACGATATTGAAGTGCTGGGCTCGGTCAATTTGCAGATTCAGCCGGGTGAAGTGGTGTCGGTGATCGGGCCGTCCGGCTCAGGCAAGACCACGCTGATCCGCCTGCTCAATGGCCTTGAACAGCTGGACAACGGCGAGATCACGATCAACGGCCAGCCGTTCATACATCTCAACAAGGTCGGCGCGCAGAAACCGCAGTACGTCGAGCACGCCGAGCATCGCCTGAACATCGGCATGGTGTTCCAGAGCTTCAACCTGTTCCCGCATTTGAGTGTGCTCGACAACCTGCTGATGGCGCCGAAATACCATCGCCTCGGCCGTACTGACGCGCTCAAGCAACAGGCCTACGCGCTGTTGCACAAGGTGGGCATGCTCGACCACGCCTGGAAGTACCCGCACCAGTTGTCCGGCGGCCAGCAACAGCGCGTGGCCATCGCCCGCGCCTTGATGATGCGCCCGCAAATCATGCTGTTCGACGAGCCCACCTCGGCGCTCGACCCAGAAAAAGTCAACGAAGTGCTGCAGGTCATCGAAGCCCTGGCCGGGGAGGGCATCACCATGGTGATCGTCACTCACGAGATGAACTTCGCCTTCAAGGTCTCCGACCGCATCGTGTTCATGGAGAAGGGCCGTGTGGTGTGCGACGACACCCCG
Organism: Pseudomonas antarctica; assembly: GCF_001647715.1. Classification (NCBI taxonomy): domain Bacteria; kingdom Pseudomonadati; phylum Pseudomonadota; class Gammaproteobacteria; order Pseudomonadales; family Pseudomonadaceae; genus Pseudomonas; species Pseudomonas antarctica. The sequence continues at coordinate 4,342,662 of NZ_CP015600.1, read as the reverse complement.
CAGGCTTTGCGCAGCGGCCACAACCCACGCGTGGAGGCGTTCCTCAAGGACGTCTCGCTGGCGTGATCTCTTTTACGTTCAGGACACAACAATATGATCGAGCAAGCTCAAATCGAACAGTTCCAGCGCGACGGATTCCTGGTGGTAGAAGGCGTGCTGTCGCTGGACGAAGTGGCCACGCTGCAACACGACTTCGACCAGTGGGTGGAAGAGAGCCGCCGCCACGACCAGGGTTGGGGTGCCACGGTGGACGGGCGCGCACGCTTTGACCTGGAGGGCGACCACCGCCCGGATCACCCGTCGTTGCGCCGGGTGAGTTCGCCCACCGAGATTTCCCCGGTGTACGAGCGCGTGGCGTTGCACTCACGGATGGCGGCGATTTCTGCGCAGTTGATCGGCGCTGGCGGCGCGCGTTTTCATCACAGCAAAATCAATTCGAAACTGCCGCACACCGCGACCCAGGTGAAGTGGCACCAGGACTTTCTGTTCACGCCCCACAGCAACGACGACATCGTGACGGCCTTGCTGATGGTCAGTGAAGTGACCCCGCAAAACGGCCCTCTGAATGTGATCCCCGGCAGCCACAAAGGCCCGCTGTGGTCGCACTGGCAGAACCAGCGGTTCACCGGTTCGGTAGAGGATGCGGTGGTCGAAGAACACTGCCAGCAACCGGTCGCCTGTTACGGCCCGGCCGGCTCCGTGTGCTTCATGCACACGCGCCTGTTACATGCTTCGAGCCCTAACGAGACCGAACTGCCGCGCACTCTTTTTATCAGCGTATACGCCGCTGAAGACGCGCTGCCATTCGGTGAAAACCCGTTGCCCAGTGCACACGCCGGCGTGTTGGTGGCCGGTGAAGAAAGTGGCTTGGTGCGCTCCACGGACAACCATCTGCGCTTGCCGCAGAAACCCCGTGGCGCGTCCTTTTTCGTGCAACAGGCCGGCCAAGATTCCGCGACTGCCTAACCCCCTAAAACCCTTGCAGGTAATGACCATGACAGCGTCTAAAAAAAGTGTTCGCCCTCTTGCCGTGTGCCTGCTGGGCGCTGCGGTTGCACTGACCTCGTTGGCGGCTTCGGCGTTCCAGCAGGAAGGCAAGCTCATCGCCGGTTCCGATGTGACGTTTTTTCCCTATGAGTACATGGATAACAACAAGCCCGCAGGCTTTGATATCGAGTTCATGGACGGCCTGGGCAAGGTCATGGGCCGCAAGGTCGAGACCCTCGATACACGCTTTCCCAACCTGATCACTGGCCTGCAGGCCGGGCGGTTCGACCTGACCAACTCGTCGATGTACATCACTGCAGAGCGGGTCAAAGTCATCGACATGATCCCTTACCTGAAAAGCGGCGAGTCGATCCTCACCCTCAAGGACAGCGCCTTCCAGCCCAAGACTCCGGAAGAATTCTGCGGCCACAAGATCGGCTCCATGGGCGCCACTTCCTGGCTGGCGCAGATGAACAAATTGTCGGCTGATTATTGCGTGGCCAAGGGGTTGAAGCCGATTCAGATCAGCGAATACAGCACCGACCCGCAAACCACCCAGGCCTTGCTCGCACACGCCGTGGAAGCGCAGATCACCGACGCCGCCGTGGCCCGTGGTGTGGTCGACAAGCTGGGCAGCCGCGTGGTGATTTCTTCCGACACCCTGATCTACCCGGTGCTTAACGGCTTTGGCGTGAAGAAGGGCAATGACACGGTGAAGAAAGCCCTGCTCGACGGGCTGGAAAAATACCGCGCCACCCCGGAATACGCCGCCTTGCTCAAGAAGTACAACTTTGAGGCCCCGACCGACGCCGACATCGCAGCGCTGATGCCCCAGTAAGCCTATCGCGCGGCCGCAGCCCTGCGGTCGCGCCTTGCGGAGACCGATTCATGGCGTTATCCCTTGAAGAACAGACTCGCATCGACCTGGCGGCGACCTTTCGTATCATTGCGCATGTGGGCATGCACGAAGCGGTGGCCAACCACTTCAGCGCCGCCGTGTCGGCCGATGGCAAACAGTTTTTGCTCAACCCGAAGTGGAAGCACTTTTCGCGTATCCGCGCCAGTGACCTGTTGCTGTTGAACGCCGACGACCCCGCCAGCGCCGACCACCCGAATGTGGACGCCACCGCCTGGTCAATCCACGGGCAGATTCACCGCCTGTTGCCGCAAACCCGCGCGGTGTTGCACTTGCACCCGGTGTACACCACGGCAGTGGCCTGCCTGGCCACACCGCATGTGCCGCCGATCGACCAGAACACCGCGCGGTACTTCAACCGTGTGGCCGTGGACGAACTGTATGGCGGTATGGCGGACACCGAAGCCGAAGGCGCGCGCCTGGCCGGGTTGCTTGATGGCAAGCGTCGCTTGTTGATGGGGAACCACGGTGTGATGGTGACGGCGGCGTCCATCGGTGAAGCCTTTGACGACATCTGGACCCTGGAGCGCGCCTGCCAGATTCTGGTGACGGCGTGGTCCACCGGCCAGCCGCTGCGGGTGCTGTCGGATGAGGTGGCGGAAAAAACCGCGCGGGGCTGGGAAGGCATCGCGGATTTTTCGCAGCAGCACTTTGAAGAAATGAAGCAAATGATGATCGACGCCGATCCTTCGGTGCTCGACTGAGGGCTTTTTATGACGTTTTCCGTTGTGGCTAGCTGCGCCGAGACGGGCCAGTTGGGTATTGCGATCAGCTCTTCAAGCATTGCCGTTGGCGCGCGTTGCCCGTGGCTGCGCCCCGGTGTGGGCGCGGTGGCGTCGCAGAACATCACCTTGCCGAGCCTGGGCCCGCAGATCCTCGACGTGCTCGGGCAGGGCGTGGCGCCGAGTGAGGCGCTGGCAGAGGTATTAGCCGCTCAGGCGCATAGCCAATATCGCCAGGTCACCGTGATTGATCATCAGGGCCGCACCGCACATTTCAGCGGCGCACAGACCCTGGGCATTCATGCGGCGCAGAGCGGTGAGCAGTGCGTGGCGGCGGGCAATATGCTGGCTGACGCCAGTGTGATCGAAGCCATGGTGCGTGCTTTCGAACGTGCGCCGGGGCAGCTTGCCGAACGCTTGCTGGCCGCGCTGCACGCCGGGCAGGCCAGGGGCGGCGAGGCAGGCCCGGTGCATTCGGCCGCCTTGGTGGTGGTCGATGACCTGCTGTGGCCCATCGTCAATTTGCGGGTGGACTGGGCCGATGAAGACCCGATCGGCGCCCTCGACCAACTCTGGCAGGCCTATCGCGGCCAACTGCAGGATTACATCGACCGCGCCATCAACCCGCAACACGCACCGGGCTATGCGGTGCCGGGAGATGACCGATGAGCAACAGCCGTGAGTTACTCGCGCAACTGGTGCGCTTTGATACCACCAGCCGTGAATCCAACCTGGCCTTGATCGACTTCGTGCGCACCTATTTGCAAGGCCACGGGGTGGCCTGTGAGCTGGTGTTCAACGCGCACAAGAGCAAGGCCAACCTGCTGGCGAGCATTGGCCCGGCCGGGCTGCCCGGCATTGTGTTGTCCGGCCACACGGATGTGGTGCCGGTGGATGGCCAGCGTTGGACGGTCGCGCCGTTCGACCTCACGGAACAGGACGGCAAGTTGTATGGCCGTGGCGCCGCCGATATGAAGGGCTACATCGCGTGTGTACTGGCCAGCGTGCCGTCGCTGGTGCAAGCGCCGTTGCGGATGCCGGTGCATATCGCGCTGTCCTATGACGAAGAGGTCGGCTGCCTGGGCGTGCGTTCGTTGATCGAGAGGTTTCACGCGCAACCAGTCAAGCCGCTGCTGTGTGTGATCGGTGAGCCGACCGAACTCAAGCCGGTGCTGGGTCACAAGGGCAAGCTGGCGATGCGCTGCGAAGTGCATGGCGCGGCGTGCCATTCGGCCTATGCGCCGTCCGGTGTCAACGCCATCGAATACGCCGCCCGGTTGATCAGTGAACTGGTGCGGCTCGGTGAAACGCTCAAGGCGCCGCAGCAGCTTGACGGGCGATTTGACCCGCCATTTTCCACGGTTCAAACCGGCGTGATAAGCGGCGGCAAGGCGCTGAATATCGTCCCGCAAAATTGCACGTTTGATTTTGAAGTGCGCTCGCTGCCGGCCCAGGACCCCTGGCAAGTGGCGGACGCGTTACGCGGCTACGCTGAACACACCTTGTTGCCGGCAATGCAGGCCGTGAGCGAGCAGTGCGCGATCAGCTTCAGCGAACTGTCGAGCTACCCGGGCCTGGCCACTTCGGCCGAAAGCCAGGCGGCTGCCTGGGTTGCCGAGTTCTGTGGTTCGCCGGCGTACGGCACGGTGGCCTTCGGCACTGAAGGCGGGTTGTTTGATCAGGCCGGTATCCCGACGGTGGTGTGCGGGCCGGGCAGTATGGAGCAGGGGCACAAGCCGGATGAGTTCATCAGCCTGGAACAGTTGGCGGCGTGTGATCGGATGCTGGCGCGGGTGGTGGAGTTTGTGAGGCGGTGACACCGACACCTGTCCCAAGCCATGCGCGGGTAACCCTGTGGGAGCGGGCGTGCTCGCGAAGGCGTCGTGTCAGTCACCCACTCTATTGACTGGCCCACCGAATTCGCGAGCACGCCCGCTCCCGCCTTTGCCCGGTGTTGTGGCTTCAACCGGGCAACGCTCAGCCCTTGGCCACGCCCACTCGCCACTGCGCCGGTGGCAGCAACCCGTTCACCAGGTAATTACCCACAATCCGCGACTTGTACACCCGTGGATTATGGTTCGCCAACGTGCGCGCATTGCGCCATAGCCGGTCCAGCGCCTTGTTGCTCGCCGTTGCACTGGCGCCCAGCGCGTCAAACAGCGCGGTGGTCGCCGCGAGTGTGGCATCCACCACTGGGTTGACTGCCAGGCACACCTCCAATTCCGCCAATGCCACGTGCGGGTCATCGTCATGCAACGGCTGCTCGTGGGCGATCACATACTGCGCGGTCTGCTCCAGGCGCTGCGCCGCTTGCTGGCTGATGGCTTGCGCGGCATACGCCTGGCTGGCGACTTCGCCGATCACTTGCAGCAGTTGCACGTCGTGCGCGGCGGTGTCGGCATTGCCGGTGGTGAAGGTCCGGGCGCGCTGGCTGAGTTCTTGCGCACCACTCAACGCAGCGCGGCGGGCGATGCCGGCGAGGGTGCTGAGGTGGTAGATCTGGAAGAAGGATTGGCCGTAGCCGAAGCGCTGGTGTGTGGGGCGCAGGTCGTCTTCCACCGGCGCATTGTCAAAGACGCATGTACCGCTGGCGGTGAGGCGTTGGCCGAAGCCGTTCCAGTCGTCGATGATCTGAACGCCAGGGGCTTTGAGGTCGACCACCACGCTGTACACCGTGCCGTCTTCGCCCGTGGCGATGGTGTTGATCAGGTCACTGTAGAGCGCGCCGGTGGTGTAGAACTTTTTGCCGCTGATGCGCAACGTGCCCTGTGCATCACGGTGAAGGCGGGTGTCGAAATCACCCCGGGTCTGGTTGCCGACTTCCGTGCTGCCGGGGGAGAGCAGCGCGCCCTGGCCGAGTCGGTGCAGCCATTTGGCGCGCCAGTCGAGGTCTTTGGCGCAGAGTACGTCTTCGCAAAAACCAAAATGCCCGCGCAGGGCCTGGGTGATGTTGGAGTCGGCGGCGGATAACTCGGTGAGCAGCGCGAGCAGTTCAACCAGTGTCGCGTCCTGGCCGCCCTCACTCACGGGTAAGCGCCAACGGGGCAAGCCCAGTTTATTCAGCTGCTGGATAACGTTAGTGAGGCTGGCGCGGGTTTGATCAGCCTCGGCGGCTTGGGCAAGGATCTGCGCAAACAGTGGGCGAAACGGTGCGGCCAGTTGTTCGTAACGGGCGGAGGGCGCGCAGCCCCAGATATTCAAAGCGGGAGTCGACATGCAATGGACCTTGCAGAAAGGGATTCAGGCGCGGGGTCCAGTGGTCTGGTGGCGTCACCCTAACTCAGGGAGGGCAAAGTTTTTAATACGGAAAAAACCTATCGAGCTGCGCCGCAGTTCTATCGATAGTGCTCAACAGTATTAATCACTGCGCCTTTATTGCGTTAGCTTCTAGGGGCGCCACACTTGGCGACCGATCAAACCCTCCCTCATCACCAGACTGCATGCGCACAGATGGTTGAGTCAGCCATTAACCGTGTGGATGCCTTTCATGATCAATCGTCAAACAATGCTCGCCCTGCTGGGCCTGGCTTCGCTAACGCTGCACGGCCCTTCGGCGTGGGCGGCAGAGCCCCAGACCCTGACGGTGGGCGACCAGTTTTTCTCCAATCGCATCGTCCTGGAACTGTCGGGCGAGCTCAAAGACTTGCCGTACAAAATCGACTTCAAGCGCTTTAACACCGGTTCGCCGGTGGCCTCGGCGGTTGCCAGTGGTGCGCTCGACGTGGGCATTGTCGGCGACACGCCGGTGATCAGCCTTGCCGCCAATGGGGCGCCGGTGAAAGTGGTGGCCAGCACCCAGACCAGTCTTGACGGTGTAGGCATCGTCGCGCGTAAAGGCATCCATTCGGTGGCCGACCTGAAAGGCAAAACCGTCGCGATCTGGAACGGCTCGTGGAGCCAGCAACTGGCCTATAAAGCGCTGGATGAAGCCGGCGTACCGCGCAACAGCGTGACCTTCAAATTCCTGTTGCCAGCCGAAGCCAGCCTGGCACTGACCCAAGGCGACATTGATGCCTTTGGCACCTGGGAACCCTATGTGTCGTTGCAAGAGAAAGAAGGCAGCACGCTGATCCGCAATGCCAAGGGCTTGATGAGCGCACCGACCTACATCGTTGCGTATGAACCGGCGCTGGCGCAAAAAAGCGCGATCATCAAAGACTTTGTCGCGCGCCTGACGCGTGCTCGGGTCTGGAGTAACACGCACGTTGATGAGTATGCCGAGGCGTGGTCGAAGGCCAACCAGTCCTCGCCGGACATTGCCAAGGTGTGGTTCAAGCGTGACGCGATCAAGGTGCTGCCGATCTCGCCGACGATTGTCAGCGAGGCCCAGGCCACGGCGGATTTCCTGGTGGATGCGCAGATGCTCAAACAGCGGTATGACGTGACGCCGTTGTTTGATCGGGCCCTTTAAACACGAGGGAAACAAGCGCTAATAGTATTGACCGCCTGATGGCACGGGGGCTGGGCTAGGGTTTTTTATTCCGGTTAGCGCCGGGATAAAAAATCACTGGCATCAGCAAGGAGTAGCCAGTAGGCTACAGGTGAAACGTGACTAATTTGATCGGCAGGACGCCGGAGTTTGATACATGGCTCGACGGTATGAGGGATGTTTGGGGAAAAACTGCAATTCTGACCCGGCTGGATCGAGCCGAGGAAAACAATTTTGGCGATTGCGAACCCGTAGGCGATGGGTTGAGTGAAATGCGTGTCTTCGTCGGGCCCGGCTACAGGGTGTACTTTGTGCGCACGGGAATCACCGCTTACCTGATGCTGTGGGGAAGCGATAAAACCGATCAGAGGCGAGGAATCAAGCGGGCAAAAGAGATACTCGATGCCCTGAGAGGTCAATGAAATGAGCAAATCGACATTCAAACCCGAGGACATGCCGATCCTCGATCTCGACACATCAGGCACTCATGTCTATGAGGCTTCGCGCTTCCTGGACAGCCCCGAAATCATCAGTGCTTACCTGGCGCAAAGCCTTAAGTCCCAAGACCCGCAGATACTCATGAAGGCGCTCGCCGAAGTGGCCAAGGCCCAAGGCGTTAACAAGGTTGCCGAGGCAGCAGGGGTTAATCGGGAGAGTCTGTATAAAACCCTCAAGGGCGGCTCAAAAACGCGCTTTGAAACCATCAAGAAGCTGATGCTGGCGTTGGGCGTGGAGCTCACTGTGCAACCTGTTGCAACGAGCGCACTTAAAAAATTGCCACGGCAAAACGGGCAATAGCCAGCAAAAGGCAAGGGTCACCGTATCTTTCTGCCTGCCGTCATGTTCTTGTCACGCGCTCATGCGATTTTCCCTCACCCCCGAAAAAACAAAGCAACTGACTGCGCTTGAGCCGCACTTCAAGGAGATTCAATCATGAGGGTAGTGACCTCCGGCTCGGCCTATCTGGACATCGATGCGTACGCCTGCTGCATTGCGTACGCCGAACTGCTTAATCACCAGGGCATTGAGGCGCGTGCCGTGAGCAGCGCACCGTTGAATTTCAGTATTTGCAGGAGCGTGCTCGACTGGAACGCTTCGCTGGACGATTACCTGCCCATGGCCGGCGATGAGTTCGTGTTGGTGGACGTCTCCGACTACCATCACTTCGACCCGAGCGTGGTGCTCGATCAGGTGCGGGAAGTCATCGACCATCATCCCGGCTTTGAAATCCATTGGTCGCAAAAGCTTGGCGCGGGTGCCGATATCCGCCCAATCGGCGCAGCGGCGACACTGGTCTTCCAGCGTTGGGAAAAATCCGGACTGATGCCGCAGATCAGCCGACACAGCGCGGCATTGTTGGCCACGGCGATTCTGGACAATACCCTGAATTTCACCGGGAAAATGACCACAGCCCTGGATATCTGGGCATACGAGGTGCTCGCGCAGCGGGCGGGCTTGTCTGCAGACTGGCCGGTGCGCTATTTCAGCGAATGTCAGGCCGCGATCGAGGCCGACCTGCTGAACGCCCTGGCAGCCGATATGAAACAGATGAGTGCCGCACGCAACTTGCCGTGGCTTATCGCGCAAATGACGGTGTGGGATGCACAGGCGTTGGTCCAGCGGCATCGCGCAGCCATTGAACAATGGCTGGCGGCGCAAGGTGAGGACTGGCTGTTGAACGCCATCAGCATTCGCGAGCGCAAAAGCTATTGGCTGGCAGGGCCGTTGCTCAGCCAGCAAAAGCTGAGTCTGCTGCTGTCGCTCAACTGGCAAGGTGCACAGGCGGTGCTGGGGCGCGCCATGCAGCGCAAGGAGCTGGTGAAGCTGGCCTTGGCTGCCATGAACGAAGGGCTCAACGTACCAGGCAAGGCTGTTTGTTGTTGAAGACCCAGCCTGGAATCAAAAACTGCATCGCCACGCTGTCATTCCGTGCCCCAAGGCCCATGCCTTTGTACAGCTCATGGGCCTTGGCCACCGCGTCCATGTCGATCTCCACGCCCAGGCCCGGCTTGGCCGGCACCTTCACGTAGCCGCCTTCGATTTTCAGTGGCTCCCTGGTCAGGCGCTGGCCGTCCTGCCAGATCCAGTGAGTGTCGATGGCGGTGATGTCGCCCGGCGCCGCCGCCGCCACCTGGGTGAACATCGCCAGGGAAATATCGAAGTGGTTGTTGGAGTGCGAACCCCAGGTCAGGCCCCAGTCATTGCACATCTGCGCCACACGCACCGAGCCTTGCATCGTCCAGAAGTGTGGGTCGGCGAGCGGAATATCCACCGATTGCAGCTGGATGGCGTGGCCCATTTCGCGCCAGTCGGTGGCGATCATGTTGGTCGCGGTTTTCAAACCCGTGGCCCGGCGAAATTCAGCCATGACTTCGCGGCCCGAGTAGCCATTTTCCGCGCCGCACGGGTCTTCGGCGTAAGCCAGCACGTGGTGTTGATCGCGGCACAGGCGGATGGCTTCTTTCAATGACCACGCGCCGTTCGGGTCGAGGGTGATGCGTGCATCCGGGAAGCGTTCGGCCAGTGCCGTCACGGCTTCGATTTCTTCGTCGCCGCTCAATACGCCGCCCTTGAGCTTGAAGTCGTTGAAGCCGTATTTGTCTTTGGCGGCTTCGGCCAGGCGCACCACCGCTTCGGCCGTCATGGCTTTTTCGTGACGCAAACGAAACCACGCGTCATCCGCGTCGGCCTCGTTGCGGTAGGCCAGGTCGGTGGCGGTGCGATCACCCACGTAGAACAGGTAGCCAAGCATTTTTACCGCGTCGCGCTGCTGGCCTTCGCCGAGCAAGGCGGCCACCGGCACGTCGAGGAATTGACCCAGCAGGTCGAGCAAGGCGGCTTCCATGGCGGTGACGGCATGAATGGTGATGCGCAGGTCAAAGGTTTGCAGGCCACGGCCGGCGGCATCCCTTGAGGCAAAGGTGGTACGCATCTGGTTCAGGATGCGCTGGTACTGGCCGATGGGTTGGCCGATCACCAGGCTGCGCGCGTCTTCCAGCGTTTCGCGAATGCGCTCGCCACCGGGTACTTCACCGACACCGGTATTGCCGGAACTGTCTTTGAGAATCACGATATTGCGCGTAAAAAACGGCCCGTGTGCGCCGCTCAGGTTCAGCAGCATGCTGTCGTGGCCTGCCACCGGGATGACGTGGAAGTGGGTGACGACGGGTGATTTGGACGTGGTCATGGCAAATTCCTGAATAAGCTTAAAGAGGTTTGCTGAGCGGGGCGCCCGTGGGCACGCCGCTGTGTGGCGTCAACACCGCAGAGGGCGACGTCTTGGCAAAGAACACCAGGATTGCGGCGAGCACCGAGGTGCCGGCCAGGCCGTAAAGGCCGCCCTGAATCGAACCCGTGGTCTGTTCCAGAAAGCCGAAAGTGGTTGGGGCTACGAAGCCGCCCAGGTTGCCGATGGAGTTGATCAGCGCAATCACGGCGGCGGCGATGCGCACATCCAGGTAGCCCTGGGGGATCGGCCAGAACAGCGACGAAGCGGATTTGAAACCGATGGCCGCAAAGCAAATCGCGACAAAGGCGAAGATCGGCCCGCCGGTGGTGGACATGAACATGCCGACTGCGGCAATCAACAACGCGGCGGCCACCCAGGCTTGCTGGAACTTGAACTTGCCCGACAGCGCAGCGAAGGCGTACATGGCGATGATCGAGATCAGCCAGGGGATCGAGTTGAAGAGGCCGACCTGCACGTCACTCAGGTCGCCCATCTTCTTGATGATGCTCGGCAGCCAGAAGGTGGCGGCGTAAATCGTCAGTTGGATGCAGAAATACAAGGCGCAGAACAGCAGGATCTGGCGGTCCTTGAGCAGCTTGCCGAGGGTCGGTTTGACGCTGGTCAGCGCTTCACGCTCGCGCTGTTCCTGGTCGATGGCGCCCACCAGCGTGTCTTGCTCTTCGCGGGTCAGCCATTTGGCGTCGTGGGGTTTGGAGTCCAGCCAGAACCACACGAAGAACCCCAGTGCGACGGAGGCCAGGCCTTCAAGGGCGAACATCCACTGCCAGCCGTGAAAGCCGAACCCTTCGATTTGCAATAAGGCGCCCGACAATGGGCCGGAGATCAGCGACGCAACCGCCGAGCCGCTGAGGAAGATCGCAATGGCTTTGCCGCGCTCCACACCGGGCAACCAGCGGGTGAAGTAGTAGATCACCCCAGGGAAAAAGCCGGCCTCGGCCACGCCCAGCAGAAAGCGCAGGACATAGAACTGGGTTTCGTTCTGGATGAACGCCATCAGCGTGGCGACGATGCCCCAGGTGAACATGATGCGGGTTAGCCAGATTCGCGCGCCGACCTTTTGCAGCAGCATGTTGGAGGGCACTTCAAACAGCGCGTAGCCGATGAAAAACAGCCCGGCGCCCAGGCCGTAGGCGGCCGCGCCAATGCCCAGGTCATGCTCCATGTGCGTACGCACGAAGCCGATATTGACCCGGTCGATGTAGTTGAGGATGAACATGATCACGAACAGCGGGAGCACATGGCCCTTCACTTTACTCACGGCGCGCGCGAGGACCGAATCACGTTCTGAAGCGACAGATGCATGGCTTGAATTGTTCACAATTCAAAACTCCCCCTGATTTATTTTTATGCGGGTTTGCGTGTTTTGTTGATAGACATCATACAAGTTGATTTCTTGGCTTCGCAATCCGGTGGGTGATGTATTTGTTCTTATAAGGCCGTCAGCCAACTGGGTTTATTGGTTATTAGCCTATATATAAAGGGTTTGGCCGCCTTTTTTGAGAAGGTTTATGTGCGCTGGTACCTTCACGTACAGAAAAAGAGGTGTGACTCGAAAAGGTTGGTTGTCATACAAGATGGGTGGTTCTTTAATCTAGCCAACGTCGCCGCCAAACAGGGTGTTAAGCTCCCATCAGCCCAACCCCGTGGACCCTGATGATGCCCATTGAAAACCCAAGCCTTGTGCGTAAACGTCCCAATAACCTGGCCCAGGGCGTGGTCGACGCGCTGACCCAGCGCATCCTGCTCGGGCAACTCAAACCCGGTGAAAAACTGCCGTCGGAATCCACCATCGTCCTTGAGCACGGCGTGAGCCGAACGGTGGTGCGCGAGGCGATTTCCAAGCTGCAGGCTTCCGGGCTGGTAGAGACGCGTCACGGCATCGGCACCTTTGTGCTGGAGCCGCATGCCCAGCAGGGTTTGCGTTTGCATGTGGACACCGTCGCCAGCGTGCGTAACATGCTCGAGCTGCGCCTGGGCCTTGAGGTGCAGGCCGTGGCGCTGGCCGCCCTGCGCAGGAGTGACGAGCAACTTGCGCGCATGCGCGAGGCGCTGAACGACTACCAGGCCTCGCTCGCCAACAACGACAGTTGCGTGGAGGAGGACAAACGCTTTCATCAACTGATCGCCGAGGCCACCGGCAACACCTTCTTTACCGAGATCATGCTGCACCTGGGCAATGCGATGATCCCGCGCACTCAGGTCAAGGGCGTCGAACGCGGCGGGGCCGATTTCGCCAAGCTGGGGCAGTTGGCAAACCTGGAGCATGAGGCGATCTTCAATGCGATCAAGCGTCAGGACCCCGACGCGGCGCGGGCTGCCATGGTGTTGCACCTGACCAACAGCCGGGACCGGTTTTCGGGTGAGTAAACTTGTGGTGATAAGGAACAACCGTTGAACGAACACACATTGTCCATGCGCCTGGAGCGCGTGGCGGCGCAGGTGCCGGTGGGCGCGCGCCTGGCCGATATCGGCTCGGATCACGGCTACCTGCCGGTGGCGCTGATGCGCCGTGGCGTGATCACGGCGGCGGTGGCGGGGGAGGTCGCGACCACACCGTTTTACGCGGCCGAACGCACGGTGCGCGACAACGGCCAGGAACAGCACATCAGCGTGCGCCTGGCCGATGGTTTGGCGGCCATCGAACCCAGTGACGGCATCACGGCGATCAGCCTCTGCGGCATGGGCGGCGAGACCATTCGCGACATCCTCGACAGCGGCACTTCGCACTTGAGTGGCCGCGAACGCCTGGTCCTGCAACCCAACGGCGGCGAACAACCCTTGCGCCAGTGGCTGATGGACAACGGCTACCAGATCCTGCACGAAGAGCTGCTGCGGGAAAACCGTTTTTACTACGAGATTATTGTCGCCGAGCGCGCCGAGCCGGTTACCTATACCGCCGAGCAGCTGTACTTCGGCCCGCTGCAAATGCAGGCCCGCAGCCCGGTGTTCCTGGCCAAATGGCAGCGCATGCTGCGCCAGAAGCAGAAGACCTTGGCCGGCTTTGAGCAGGCGCGCCAGGCCGTGCCGGAGCAAAAGCGGCAAGAGATCGCCCGGCACACGCGATGGATTACTGAGCTGTTGGCTTGTAACCCTTCCCAGGGCTGTGCAAAGATCAGCCCATGACTGAATTTTCGCAAAGCAACCGCCATCACCACCACGGACCTTCCCTCAGGTGCCGCGGTTGCTTGCGCTCACTGATTGACCAGAACCTCTGATCATTCAATGAACCACCCCCAAGGCGCCCACGGCGCCTTTTTTATTGCCTTGAAAAAATGGAGATTCAACACATGACCATGCTGCGCGGAACGCGAATTGTGACGGGTAAAGAAGCGCAAATGATGCGTGAGACAGAGGGCCGTTTCCGGAGCTATCTTCATCGAAGCGGGCGCTGAAGAAGCCATCGTGCCGGCACTGTGGGGCCAGGACACGTTTATCGAAAAAGCCGGCGGCAGTGAAATCATCGGGCAGATGTGGGCCTTCGATGACAAGGCGGGCCGCCAGTGCTGCCTGATCCCGGAGGCCACCGCGCTGTTCCAGGAGCGCAGTGCCGTTTTGCTGAATGGGCGAGCAGAGGCGATGTTTTTCTACGTGGCGCGGTGTTACCGATATGAGCGGCCTCAAGCCGGTCGCTATCGCGAATTCACCCAGCTGGGGTTGGAGATTCTCAGCCCCGATCCTGCGTTGGCGTTGCAGCGCAGCCAAGCCCTTTGCACCGGGTTTCTGAATACGCTCGGGCTCGACTATGAGCTGAACCTGGCGGTGAAGCGCGGGTTGAGTTACTACCTGCAAGGCAATGGCTTCGAAGTGCGCTGCCCGACACTGGGTGCGCAACAGCAGGTCGTGGGCGGCGGCGCTTATCGAGAGGGCGCCGGTTTCGGCATCGGCCTTGAGCGGTTGGTGCTCGCCTTGGCGTGATGTTCAAAGACGTCTCCCCGGAGGCGTCTCCTCGGCGGCGGCCGGATATGCTCCAATAGCGGCCTAATTTGCCCTCCAGGAACCCGATCATGGCCGACGCCACCGACCAAGCCTTCTACGACCGTGCAGACGCCCATATCGAACTGTCGAACGAACAGCTCAAAACCTGCGAAAACCTCGGCGAGGTCAGCGCCTCAATGATGTTCGGCACCACCCGCTTCAACGCCTGGGCCAGCGCACGCAATTTCAAGTCCGGCGCCGAAATGGCCGAGGCACGGGAAGCGATGCTGAAGTATTTCTGTGATCAGTACCGGATGATGCTCGAGGATAATCTGGACGATCACATTAATAATTTCAGTCAGTACATGCTGGTTAAAGCAACGGATTAAATGACGCGTACCGGGGCGAGCGTTGGGTGATGGCGGGTCGAGTTACCGTTTCACTCTCCCATTGAGTGCTTTCGCCCCATTTTCGCGCACGCCCGCGCATATTCTCCTCGCCGCACGGCCTAGCTGCGGCCTCTGCACCAACGGCCCGTATCTTGCTTGAGCCAACTTAATCAATGACATGGCATTTTGCTTCTAGTCATTTCCAGGTTGTTTTCGGGAGCGGTCAGTCATGCACACTCTTCTATCACCCGGTATCCGCTTGCTCGGCCGTTTCGGTTTCGCGCGCAAGTTCCAGGTGCTGTTCTTCCTGTTCATGCTGCCCCTGGCCGGGAGCCTGTGGATGATCGGCCAGGACTACCGCGACAAACTCGCGGTGATTTCCAGCGAGCAGTCCGGCGTTCGCCAACTGTTGGCGCTCGATGCACTCGATGGCCAACTGACCGCGCAACGCAACCAGGCGGCCCGCTGGAAAGCCCTGGACATCCTGCACACCCCGACGCCCGCCGCCCAGGCCGCGATGGACAAGGTGGATGCCGGCAATCCCGTCATTATGCAAAGCCTGCAAACCCTGGGTGATGCGCTCAAGGCCCAGAACGCCAGTGTCGACACATTGGCGCGTTTCGAGGCGTTGCAGGCGACGGTCAAGGGGATGGACACTCAGTCCCTGCGCACCGTGGGCTGGTGGCCGGACGGTTACGACCGTTTCACCGCTGCCCTGACCGCCATGCAAACCCTGCGCGAGCAGATCACCCTGGACACGGGCCTGATCCTCGATCCCTGGCTGGAAACCTACCTGCTGATGCAGATTTCCAGCCAGCACACGCCGGACTTGATCGAGCGCATCGGTCGCACGGCAAGCGTCGGGCAGTCGTCCATCGCGTCCGGCCAGTTCACCTTGCAAAGCCGTTTGCAGATGCGTGACCTGCGTGGCCGTATCGGCGATGCACGGGACCAGTTGGTCAAGGCCGCCGCTTCGCTCAAAGCCAAGCAATACGCGGGGCTTGAGCCGTGGACGGCGCAATACGAAAACAGCCTGCAGTTGCTGGATAACGAACTCAAGTCCCTGGACGACGGCGTATTTGGCGGCACGATCAAGCTCGACACCGCCGCCTTTGATCGCAGTGTCGACGGCATGCTGGGCGCGTTGGGTGCGTTGCGCAGCCAGTCGCTGCACTCACTGGATGAGCGCTTGAGTTATTACCACGACCGCTCACTCAAGCAGTTTATTCCAGTGGTGGCCACGTTCAGCCTGCTGGCCTTGGCGGCGCTGTACTTGTTCAGCTGCCTGCAAGCCTCGATCCGGCGCAGCGCCAGTGGCATCACCACGCTTGCCGAGTCGTTGCGCGACGGCAACTTGTGCGTCGAGGTGGCGGTAGAAGGGCGTGACGAACTGGCGGCGATCAGCACCGCGCTCAACGTCGCGGTGATGCAACTGCGCACCAGCCTGCTGGGCGTTAACCACGAGACCCAGCAACTGGGTTCAACCGTACTCACCCTTAACTCGCAATCGGGCAGCACGCTCACCGAGGTCGAGGACCAGCAGCACCAAATCAGCCAGATTGCGGCCGCCGCGACGCAACTGGCAGCCACCTCGATGGGGGTCGCCAAAAGCTGCGAACAGGCGTCGGGCAGCGCGCAGCAGACTCGGCGCATTGCCGAAGACAGCAGCCGTGACAGCCAGCGCACCACGGCCAGCATCCAGCAACTCAACCAGCGCCTGACCGACACGGCCAACGCGCTGGAACAAGTGAGCCAGCAGGGCCAGCAGATTCAATCAGTGGTCGACACCATTCGCGGCATTGCTGAACAGACCAACCTGCTGGCGCTCAACGCCGCGATTGAGGCTGCGCGCGCCGGCGAACAAGGTCGTGGTTTTGCCGTCGTGGCAGATGAGGTACGCAGCCTCTCGCAACGCACTCAGGCCTCCACGGCGCAGATCGCCGGCACGGTGGACAGCCTGCGCGCGACCGTGAGCCAGGCCGTGAGCCTGATGAGCGCCGCGTGCGAACAGGCGCTGACCGACGCTGAGTCGGTCACCGGGCTGGGCACACGCCTGGGCGAGATCGCCGGCGCGGTGCAAAACGTCACCGACACCCTGGCGCAGATTGCGGCGGCGGTGGAAGAACAGGCGGCGACGGCGGATGAAGTGAGCGGCAATATCCAGCAAGTCGATCAGGCCGCAGGGCGTTTGCTTGACGGCGCACGTGCAGTCAACCAAGCCGCCGATACGCTGAGCAAAGGCAGCAAGGCGTTGAGTGAAAATACCGCGCGGTTCCGGCTGGTCTGATCCCCCATCCCGAGCTGACGGTGTATTTATTGGGGCGAGCGGGGCAAACCCGCTCGTCACCGCGTCGGCGTTGATCCCGGTTATACATTCTCTTGAGGGCACTCCCTGCTGCCAGTGTAGTCTGCTCTTACACACCCTGGTTTTTGCCCAACGGAGCCCCTCATGATCACTGTTCACCATCTCAACAACTCCCGCTCGCAACGTATCCTCTGGTTGCTCGAAGAGCTCGGCCTGCCTTACGAGGTCAAGCGCTACCAGCGCGACCCGAAAACCAACCTCGCGCCGCCTGAGCTCAAGGCAATTAACCCACTGGGCAAATCCCCGGTCATCGAAGACGGTTCCCTCGTCTTGATCGAATCTGCCGCCATCATCGACTACCTGATACGTCGCCACGGCCAAGGCCGCCTGCAACCTGATCCTGCTACCGCCACCTACGACAAATATGTGCAATGGCTGCACTTCGCCGAAGGCTCGGCCATGCTGCCGCTGATGCTTAACCTCTACGTCGGCCGATTGGGTGAGGCGGGCGCACCGTTGCATCCGCGTATCGAATCGGAGTTGGCCAATTACCTGGGCTATCTGAACGACGTGCTGGCGGATACGCCGTACCTGGTCGGTGACGAGCTGAGTGGCGCGGATGTCCAGATGAGCTTTATCGGCGAAATCGCCAAGGCGCAAGGCAAGTTGCAAGCCTATCCGAACCTGGCAGCCTGGGTGCAACGCTTCCAGGCACGCCCCGCTTACCAGAAGGCGGTGGAGCAAGGTGGGGAATACGCGTTCGCCAAATAAAGCAGGTCAGGGGGCCGGTGTGCCCCCATTCCCTGTGCCTACCGACCTTCGAAGCGCTTCAACGAAAACGACGACAGGTCGAGGTCACTCGAGCCGCGTATGCACCATTGCGCAAACGCCTCGCCCAGCGCCGCCGAATGCTTGAAGCCGTGCCCCGAACATGGCGAGACCACCAGGGTGTGCTGCAGCGAAGGGTGTTCGTCGATGATGAAGTGATGATCCGGTGTCACGGTGTAGGCGCACACCGCCGACTTGACCACGTTGGCCGTGACCCCGGCGATACGACCTCGTACCTGCTGTTCGTACATTTCCTGCCCTTGCGCCGCCGAGACCGTGCGGTCCAGTGTCTCGGGGGTGGACGTGGTGTGATATTGCGCCGTGGCAAGTTTCAAGCTGCCTTCGCCGGGCTGCGCGGGAAAGCCATAGTGGCACTGATCCTCGCGCCGGCCGTGAGTGAGGATGTACGTGGGTGATTTCCCCACCAGATCCGCGTCCGGCTCAAGCTCAAACCAGAACAACTGTTGCCGATAGACGCTGAGCAGCCGATCAAACGGCGCCCCGAGCAAACCTCCCGCCCAGTTGCCCGCACTCACCACCAGCTTGTCGGCCTGTAGCGTGCGCCGGTCGGTGGTCACCGTCACGCCGTGCGCGTCGGAGCTGATGTGAGTCACCGTCTCGCCCTTGTACAGCGTGGCGCCGTGTTGCTCGGCCAGCTTGAGTTGCACCTCAATACAGCGCTCCGGGCGCACAAACCCGCCGCCCGGCTCGTAGTAGCCGATGGCGCTGTCCGCCACCTTGGCGAATTGGGGGAAACGTTGGCGAATCTGCGCGGCATCCAGCACTTCATGGTCGATGCCATAGGTTTGCGCCAGGTCAATCGTACGCAGGGTGAAGTCGGTTTTATCGTGGGGGTCAACGTCATCGCTGGACGTCAGCACCAGCAACCCAGACTGCTCAAACAGTGCTTCTCCCGACGCCGCTTCCAGCTCGCGCCATATACGGTGCGAATTGCGCACGATGGGCACGTATTGCGCGCCTTCGCCGACTGACAGCCGCGTGATGCGAGTGTCGCCGTGGCTTGAGCCAAACGTATGGGGCGGGTGATGACGGTCGATACCCGCGACGTTTACACCGGCTTTCGCCAGTTGGTAGACCGTGGCGGCACCCATGGCGCCCAGGCCGATGACCAATGATTCATAGCGTTCCAAGGTTGATCCTCGCGTATGGGGAGGCGAACAGTTGAGGGGAATGTGCAAGAAAAACAATGAAAATTGGGGCTGGCCTTGAGGGGCTGGATTTTCCTAATAGACACTCAAGGCGTGGAAACATCGAAGCGGCCTCACCTGCGTCGTTCGTGATGCAACACGAATACTTTCCAGAATCCCCTGTGCTTGCAAAGTCGAATCGTTTGTCGGCTCATCTTCGCAATAGTTACGCTGATTCGGTATGCAGTTTCATCGTCGCACTTCGCTTGAGCATGCGCGCGCGCTCCTTCATGGATGAGTGGAGGCTCAGGCCAGGCGTCGGCGCCAATCGCCGCCATGCTGGGCGCTGCAGGCCTCTTCTGAATCGAAGCGTACGCAGCGCTCCATTGGCACCGGAGCCACTTCGGCGTCGTGCAACGCAGCAGCGGTCAGTTCCCGCATGCGTTGCTCGGCTCCGGTTGCCAGGGCGTGGTCCAGGTTGGCCCGCGTGTCGAACACCCAAATCACCCGCAGGCTTTGAGGGAAGGTGGCGTAGTCCACGGTGTGCGTCAGCCAGTCGAAGCCTGGAATTTCGGCTTTGGCGATTTCACAGGCTTCGGTGAGGGTGGCGACCAGGCGGCGTTCGATACGGGCGTTGTCGCGTTTGGTTGAGGGCATAGGAACTCGGGTGAGGGCAATGATTGAAGAGTGTTCTGAGCGTGTTCTAAAGAACGCTCATCCGTGAATCAATATGCGTCGCCATGTTTTCCAGGGACAGCCGGATGCACTCACTGACTTCGTGATCTTGCACCAACTGATCAAGCGAGGCTTTTGATGCCAGCAAATTCACCGTGAATGACGCGTCATCCACGATCACGGCTGACAGGGTTTCCAGCACCAGGCGTAAAGCCGCCTGTGCAGCGCTGGCCCTGGGGGAGGCGTTGTACAGCGCAACGGGCATGCCCGCAAACGCCTCCAGGCTCACCAGCCAGTCCAGCATGTTCTTGAACGATCCGGGTATTCCCCGTGCGTATTCCGGGCAAGAGATCAGCAGGCCATCGGCCCGGCTGATTTGGTCGTACAGATCCAGAACAGCCGCGCCCGGCGTATTCAGCAGGTCCGGATTGAAGTGCGGTAACTGGCCGATGCTGTCGTAGGAGGTGATCGAAACACCCTGCGGGCAAAGCCGGACAGCGGCGGACAACAGCATCGAGTTGGAGGAAGCCTCTCTCAGGCTTCCCGAGAGTGCGAGAAGATGAATCATCCAAGGTGTCCTTATCGCTGCTGGAGCGCAATTTTCAGCCCCAGGCCCATAAACAGCGTGCCGATGATTTTGCCTTCCCACTGGCGCAGCCTGGAAAGCCCTTTGAACCCTCGGCTCAACGGGCGGACGGCGATGGCAAGCAAACTGGTGTAAACCGCGCTGAGCCCCGAAAAGATCAAGCCCAGTAGCGCAAACTGTACCAGCGACGAGCCTGATTCCGGATGAACGAATTGCGGCAGGAACGCCAGAAAGAAGATCGCGGTTTTCGGGTTCAGCACCTCTGCGCCCACGGCCTGGAAATACGCCTGACGCGGTGTCACCGCAGGCAACTCAAGCCGTGCATGTGTGCCGGTTTTGGCCATGAACGCCCGCACGCCCAGGTAGATTAAATAAGCCGCACCCGCCCATTTCACCGCGTTAAACGCCGCCGCCGAAGTCATCAGAATCGCCGATAAACCCAGCGCCGCGCACAGGGTGTGAATCAGATCGCCCGAAGCCACCCCCAGCCCGGTCGCGATGCCGACCCTGCGCCCGCCTTGAATCGTGCGGGTGAGCACCAGCAACACAGAGGGGCCAGGGATCAGGAAAAGGCCAATCACCACGGCGACGTAAGTGACGAGGGAGGCGAGTTCAAACATGGCGGGCTATCTCGAAATAGGGCTCGGCGTACAGTTATCCTCATGTCTTGGGGCAATGCAACGTCATTTCAGGCAAACGCCGCGACGATAAATGCCTCCAGCCCCTTCTCCTCCAGAATCTCGATAGAGAAATGCCCAAAGCGCTTGGGCAACCAGATGATGCGTTTGCCGGAGGGCGAGCGCAGGTCCTCAAGGCTCAACGGCCTGCTGTTTTCATCCTCCGGTTGCACACCGGAGGCGACCAATTCGGCATAGGCCACCTCGATGTCCGGCGTCGTGTAGCAATGCCGATAAATCATCCCTTCGCCATGGGCGTCCAACAGCTCTCGCAGGTTGCCCGCCAACGGCTGAACCAACATGAACCGCTCCTGGCCCATCAACGCAATCGCAAAACGCACATGCAGGCCGCCGCGTTCCCACACCTGGGTGCTGGAGATTTTGGCGTTGAGAATCTTCGCGTAGTAGGCGCACGTCGCCTCAAGGTTCTCGACCAGCACGTCGACGTGACTGAATTTCAGATCCATTGCTTGCCCTCTGGCGCATGTGGGTACACGCGACAGTAGCCGATTTACAACTGTTAACGTATTCAAAACAGCATTCGAGATAGGCTCTGGCGGGCACGTCTGGATCAGCCCTGTTTAATGAGCCCACTACCATGCACCTGCCCGCCACCGCCGCTGCGCTTCTTGCGTTTGCCACGCTGCAAGTGCCTTTCGTACATGCCGCCACGCCCATCACCCATGTCGCCATCTACCGTGGCCCGGCAGGCTGCGATGACTGTTCCGAGAGCGTGAAAAGAGCATTGCAGCGGCTCAGCCCGACTTATCAGATCGACTTTGTGGGCGCCGATGAATCCGTCGACATCACGCCACACAACCTGGCGCGCTATGACCTCTATGTGCAACCGGGCGGCGGCCAGGATATCCCCGCCGCCCTCGACAGCCTGGGTAAGGCGCGCGCTGAAGCCATTCGCGACTACGTCGCCAAGGGCGGGCGCTATTTGGGGCTGTGCATGGGCGCGTACCTGGCGGATAACAGCAACCTTGGCCTGATACCCCAGGACCTTGATTCCGAAGCGGGCAGGCCCGGGTTTGAAGTGGCGGGCATTGCGGATGCGGCGGTGCGGGTTGTGTGGGAGGGGAAGGCCGACAGTGTGTTTTATCAGGACGGGCCGTACTTTCCCAAAGCGGATGGGGCGTCGCCTTACACAACCATTGCGACCTATCACAACGGTGACGTGGCGGCGGCGCGGTATACGTATGAGAAGGGCGTGGTGGTGCTGAGCGGGCCGCATCCGGAGGCGGGTGAACAGTGGTTTGAGGATGCGGGGGTAGCGGTGAGTGAGATGCCGCGGGGGGAGTTGTTTGGGTCGCTGATGCGTGGAGTGGGGGAGTAGTGGCGTTTTTGGAGAGGCTGCGATTTGTTGTCGTGGTCTGACCCTTAGAAATCTAGAGGATCAAGTCAGATCGACGTAGCAAGGCTTCCCAGATCATCTCCTGCATGAACGGTCTCTCGATCAATGCCAACTTCCAACATGACCACTCCTTTTTACCGCTGTGCTGTCACCGGATTGCCCAGCTTTGAGACATCAGCGGCGACCTGTCAAAGTCTGCTGCTATCGGGCCAGAAGTGGATTTTTTTTGAATAACCTATCGGGCTCCTCAGCGGTTGAGACCGTAGCAAGATTTGTGACGCCCTACCGTTTCTTTAGGTTTTAGATCACGATATAGGCCTAAACGCTGGTCAATGGAGCCAACATGCGTATCGCCCAAGATTTCCGCTCAGACGAAATCCTCAGGCTTGAGCATCTCTTGGAGGGCTTCAACTATACCGCCTGGGTTAACACCTACGGACCTTTTGACCTAAGTAGAACGCTTGAGGAGCAACTGTTCCATTCCATTGGTAACGAAGTAATCATCGGTGGCCAGTCCTGCGTGACTGCGAGCGAAGCCCGCAGCGAGATTACTGAGCAACTGCTGCACGTGGGGGATGGCGGTTATGGTCCACTGGATCTAACGGCAAAGCGCTTAGAAATCCTGACCCTCCTTGAGGCCCTATTCACTTACGTGCAGCTCGACCAAGCCAGCGCCATAACATCATTTTGGCTAACAAAAGGCCATCCGGCGTACCCTGTGTTCTGGGACTTCTCTTTCGATATCCAGGGCCACGGGAAAAGATGGATTCTGATGGGTAGTAGCAGCGACTAGGCTAAGAAAGCCTGACTTTCGAACGCCCTTTTGGCCAAGCATGCGGATAAGAAAATAATCCGAAAATAATCCGGGACAGACCACGGTTAATCTCTCCTGTTAGTCGTCTGTCACCTAATGCCTACGGCCTGCTAGCAGTAGGGGCTGTTGCCGTTTCACTCGCGGCCACGCCGAAGCCAGTTTTTGCGCGAGGCAAGGCACGAGATGCGAAGTTTGGCAGGCTAAATGAGCCATCGAGTAACACCGCATCGCGCAAAACGCTTGCCCGGCCCGTAGGGTTGCGAGGGATATGGCCCCGCTGTTGTTGCAGGACTCGGACCATTATGCGTCCTGCGCCTAACCGGGGGCCATTTCTCGCAGCAACGCGGCTCGCGATGAAACGGCAACAGACCCTAAAGCTGAAAGCGCGAGATGTTCTCTCGCAATGTCACGCTGGTGCGTGCCAGTCCTTCGCTTTCCTGCTGAGCGCTGCGGAAGGCTGCAGCGGATTGCTCGGCGCTTTCGCTGACGGTGACGATGCCCCGGCTGATCTGCTCGGCAACGGTACTCTGCTGCTCGGCGGCAGCGGCGATTTGGTGGTTCATGCCGTTGATTCGCTCGATCATGGTTACGATTGTGCTTACCGCGTCACCGGCCTCGGAAACGCCGGACACCGACTGCGCACTGGAGCGTTTGCAGCGTTGCATATGCTGCGAGGTCTCGTCGGCAATTTTCTGCAGACTGGCGATCAGTCCCTCAATCTCTGAGGTGGCCTTCTGGGTACGCTTTGCCAGGCTGCGCACCTCGTCGGCTACCACTGCGAAGCCGCGTCCGGCCTCGCCAGCACGGGCAGCTTCGATGGCTGCATTGAGGGCCAGCAGGTTGGTCTGGTCGGCCACCGACTTGATCACTTCAAGTACGCCGCCGATATTGCCGGTTTCATCCTTCAGCCGGACCATGGCCATGTTGGACTGTTCTATTGTCTCGGCCAGCTCGCCGATCATGTTGACGGCATCTTTGGCCTTCTGCTGGCTGTACAGGGCCGCGCTATCGGCCTCGCTGGCGGCACTGGCGGCTGATTCGGCATTGCGCGCGACATCCTGCACGGTGGCGGCCATTTGGTGAACGGCGGTGACGATCTGCTCGACCTCGCCCTGTGCCATGGCCACGCTTTCGGCGTTTCTCAGGCTCGATTGGCTAAGCTCCTGGCTGGAATCGGCCACGGTCTGTGAGGACAGGTTTATGCCCTTGGTCATGTCCCGCAGATTCTCCTGCATGCTCAACAGGGCGGCCATGATGCTGGCTTGTGGTGGCTCAATCGTGCGCTCGCTAGCGCGCAGGTCGCCCTGGGCAACCCGTTGGGCGAGCTGGTTGAGTTCACTCGGTTCGGCACCCAGCGCGCGCAGCAGGTTGCGGCTGATGACGTAGCCCAGTACCGCTGCTAGTAAGATGGCCAGCGCAGTAATGACGAGCAGCAGGTTGCGTTGAGAAAGATAGTGTGCGTCATTTTCGCTGACCTGCAGGTCTGCCTTCTGGTTGGTGTAGCGCAGGTATTGGCCAATTGCCTGGGTCAGCTCGGCCAGTAATGGTGTGCACTGCTCGCTGACCATGCGCAGGGCCTCGTCGTTTTCACCCTTGAACAGGTGCTCGGCAATGGTGTGCGCTACCGGTTCGTAGCGGCTCTCGACCTGCTCGATGGTTGAGAACAGTTCACGTGCTTTGGGCGACACATCATCATGGTTATCAATTGCCTGGCGTAGCGCGGCGAGGCTGCTGGCCACCATTTGTTCGTTGGCGGCAATCGCGCCCCGCTGCTGTCCTCTCGCGGTGACATTGCTGTTCAAGGCGATGTTACGCAGGGCAATCGCGCGCTGGGCGGCGGCGTCGTTTAGTGTGTTGGCCAGGCGGGTGCGTGCATCAATGCCATTAACGTAGAGAAAAAAGTCCTTATTGCTGTTTGCAAGGGCGTACAGCGAGATAGCGGCGATCAGCAACATAAACGCGAGCAGGCTGGCATAGCCGGCATAGAGACTGGTCCGTGTAGAGAGCCGGGGAGTGTGCGATGGCATGGCGTACCTGCGTAATGGGAGGAGCAATTTAGGGACACCTGCAAGGGTATGTATTCGCCCTTTGTCCGCATCCTGCGCAGGTATTCTTTTGTTCGACGGCAACGAGTAGCGGCGTTATTTCCTGTCTGGGTAAAACTTGTACAGGCGCTGATACTTGTACAAGTCTTGTACAACTATATTGGGGTGATGTCGTCATGACATCATCTAATCCAGATGAACGGTCAGTGACCTCCTGTTTCTGGCAGGCGCGAGAAATAGAGGCCTGGCTATCGGGCTGACTGGTGTTTGGCGGCGATACAGCCCAAGGCCATCCTTGGGCCGATAGAATCCTGCGAGCGCTGTAAAAATGCGTAGCGCTATTTCTGTACAAGTATTTTGTAGGGGGGGAGCTAGGGCGCGCTAATTGTGAGCCTGCGCTGCGCTAAGGGCTGTTGCCGTTTCATCGCGAGCCGCATTGCTGCGAGAAATGGCTCCCGGTTATGGGGGAGGGCGAGTTCATTCTCGGATCTGCATGCGAGATGGCGGGGCAGGTTTGCCCAACGTGCGGCGAGGGGGTTAGGCAAATGGCGAGCCATGGCGTTGACTGCCCACTTGCGGGACATTCATGCCGGCTGGTGAGCATGAGAGGGACTAGCGGATTGATCGACATGAACGTCTGATTGGTCGATTTTGCCAGCTTATCAGCCGCCAGTTATCTCCGACGTTAATGTCTACTTTTGGCCGATTGCAGCCTGTCATGAACGACTGCGATCGACCCAGAGTGTGTAAAAACGCTTTATTGCGGATGAGCGTTGTAGCCCTGGCGACTCGGCTTGCGCCTACGCATGGGTGAGCCCGGTCAACGTATCCGCAATGGTTTTAGTGCGTTGCGCCGTACCCTCGGTCGCGCGGCTCGACGCCTCCAGTGCATCGAGCATTTCGCGCAACGCGCCGACGCCGGTGGATTGGTCTTCGATCTGTTGGGCAACGCGCTGGATCTCACTGGACAGCAGGTCAATATCCACGCCGATTTCCGCCGCATTCTTACGGGTGATTTCCGCCAGTTTGCGCACTTCATCCGCCACCACCGCAAAACCCCGGCCCAGGTCGCCCGCGCGCGCCGCTTCAATGGCGGCGTTAAGCGCCAGCAGGTTGGTCTGCCCGGCGATCTGCTGGATCACCTGCACAATCGACTGGATACGCAAACTCGACCCGGCCAGCGTGCGCGCACCTTCTACCGCCACATCCGCCTGGCTGGAAAGCCCTTCCACCGTTGTCCCGGCCTGGGCAGACACGGCGTTCTGCTGGTCGATCGTACCCACCAGTTCATCCATCGACGCGTGCAACTCACCCGAGTAATGCTTGAGCTGCGCGGCGATGTCCTCCTGCTGACGCTCGGCATGGGCCAACACCATGCCTAAGTCTGCCAAGCCTTCGAACACCGGCAGGATATTGCGGTCCAGCCCACGGGTATTGAGGGTATTGCTGAAGTCATTGTTCTTGAACGCGGTAATCTGCTTGACCACCACATGGTTCAACCCCGCCAACTTCTTCACCTGGCGCCGTAGGAAAAATGCCTTGAACTCGCCGTAATGGGCGATGAAATTGTCCACGTACTCATCACTGAAACTCGCACCCTTGGCCACCCGAAAGAAGAAAATCGCCGTCAACGTCTGATTCAGGTTCAAGCCCAAAATCTCCCCAAAGGTCGAAAAACCCGCCAACGGTACATCACCAAAAATGCCGGCCATGCTGCCCAGCTCGGCGCCGTTGTTCAGCCGGCGCAAAATGCAGTCATTCAAAATCCCCGCCACCGGCTGGCCACCCTTGCCGCGCAGGAACTGCTCATAGTCCAGGCGCGTCGCCTCACGCAACGGCGTACGCCGCACCATCACCAATTCCTCGCCCGGCGCCACGTCGCAAAACAACTGCACGATCTGCTGCTCATAATCGATACGGGCGATGGATCGTACAAACAACTCACTGCCCACCCGAATCGCAAACGAATAGTCCGCCAGCTTCGACTCCAGCGCCTGGGGCGCGCAACTGAAAGCATCACACAGCGCTTGCACCATGCTCTTGATATTGCCGTTGCTGTCGATCACCTGGTCAATCGTGCGGTCCTCAACCGACGCAGTCAGCACACTGAAGGTCAAATCCGCCGGTTTAAAGTTCTGGCTCTTGAACACCCCAAATCGCACATGCGCCGCCGTCTTCAGGAACACAATCTGTGCATGGTTCTGATAACTGCGCTGACCGTCATGAATCAGCGTCTTCTGGAAATCCGACTTACCCCCGGCCGATCCCCCTACAAACAAACACGGAAACCGCCCCGACTCATACAGCGCCTCCATAAAAAACGACTCCGACGCCGACAACCCGTCGAACACCACATACGCCAACGTATCGCGATGATCAATCGATGTGCGTACCTGCACTCGCTTGATATTGGCCACCAACTTGGCAATTCGCTCCTGCATTCCCAACCGCTTACCGCCACCGCGAATGTCCTCACACTCCAACGGCACCATCACCACCTCGGCCGAGGCGATCAGACTGTCGTCGAACAACTGCAACACGATCCGATCCCAGCGATCGCCGGTGGCGCAATACAACGAATTGGGCGCATTGCAGAGTTCGCCGGAGGTGGTGCAGAGGCTGATGGTGGATTGGGGGAAGCGGCGTTTGAGCTTGGCGGCGATTACGTCGATGTCCAGATGCGGCGAGATAAAGCCGGTGATCAGGGTGGGGGTGATGCGTAAGGCGGTGAGTGCGGCGTCCAGGTCGTTGGCAGTACTGGTGAGCGTGGCGGTGCCTTGACGATCGGCCCGGGCTTTTTTTAGAAGGGAAAGTGGGTTCATGTGGTGGACTCGATCAAGGGTGGGCAGGGATAGGCATGCGATTAGTAGGGTTATCGGCAGGTAGGGTGGGGGCTGGAGGTGGGATGTGACGGATGGATGCGGTTTTAGGGAGTTTCCCCTTTATTGACAGGCTGCTTTCAGCCGAGCGTGAATCGCCCCGGCTTTCGTAGACGCTGTTGGTGTCCGCTTTTGGCCGAAAGCCCCCCTTTCTTTGCCAACCGGTCTACCATGCCACCCCCGGCAGTGATTCCACGCGCTACCGACCACTCTTCTTAAAGGTATCGCAATGTCCATCGACCAAATCTCCCTTCCAAAAGGCGTAGGCCCTCACGCCGCCAAGCTGCTTGACGCTATCACCGGTGCCTCCACCTATGAAGAACTCAACCGCGCTGGCGGCAAGGCTGAAGGTTTTGTGTTGGGTCTGGAATCCGCCAAAGCCATCAAAAGCCAAATCGCCGAGTCGCTGTATGTGGCTTATGACGATGCGGCGAGTAATCGGGCGGGTGAGTTGAAGGGCTGATCATTCGCCAGGCAGCGCGTTTCTCTGTGCGATTTTTTGCGCGAGGGTCGTTAGAATGGCGCCTTTGATTTCTCAGGATGAGGCTGTCATGTTTAAAGTTGCTCTGGCGTCAGTGTTGCTGACCTGTACCTTCTGCGCTTCGGCGGGTACGAGTGTTGATGTGTCGAAGATTTACGGCAATATCCAGTTCGTCGATAGCTACCCTGACTACAAGGTTCAGGTTGTCGATCACTACCCCGATCTCAAGGTTCAGAAGGTCGATCATTACCCTGACTCAGCCGGCAAATGGAAAACCGTCGATCACTACCCGGACTACAAGATCCAGATTGTCGATCACTACCCCGACTTCACCATTCAGTACGTAGATCACTACCCTGGCGCTAATTGAAGGCAGCGCCATCGGCGGCGCTGCCGCTCACACGGCCATCACTCGCCAATTCGGCGGGTGAGGTGAAGGGCTAACCATCAGCCAGGGCAGGGTGCTTCGCGGTCGAGCAATTTGGCCGTGAGCAGCACGCCCAGTTCGCTCAGTTGGTGGATGGCCAGCGCGATGTCACGGTGTTTGCCGCACAGGTCTTCGGACAGGTCGAGCAATAGCGTGCTGACGCAGGCGAAGGTTTCGTAGCTGTTGGTGATGAGGGTTTCGGTGCTGGCGTCGGGAACGACGGTGAAGAGAGCAGTTGAATCCGGTTTGACGTTAACCATTGTTAAGTTCCTTGCTTGGGCCACAACCTCATCGCTACTAAACGAAAAGGCGGTAGCTGTACGCAGGTTAGTAGACCGGTGGAACCTAACAAAACCGGCGCACCCAAGGGTGCCCTACGCACAGCCACCATCAAGCACAGACAGGAACGTCTGATAGATGAAGCTTATGCACTTGTTAGGTTAAACCTTGGGCTACTAAACCCGATCACTGAACAATTCAGCGACCGAGCAACCTTAGAGACGGCCACCCCAGCGCACAAGCCGGCGGATTCTGACGTAAGCGTAGGCAATGGAGCAAGGCGGCGACGTTTCGTTGCGCACACCAGAGCGTTTGCCTACGCTGCGATTCATCAATCAGACGCCGCGCTGTTGTAAAGTCGGCCTCTGCAACCGGCCCGCTTCTTAAGGATTCAACATGACATTGACCGTCAAAACCCTGCTCGAAATCGCCATGGCCAACCCGATCAACGCCGAAATTACCGCGCGCCTGCCTGACCTCGGTGTGGATCAGTGCATGCTGACCGCGGGCTGCCTGTTCCAGGCGGTGTGGAACCATCAATCCAACCGTCCGGTCGCTCAAGACGTGAAGGACTACGACGTTTTTTACTTCGATACGGACCTGTCCTACGAAGCAGAGGACAGGGTCATACGCGCGGCCGAGCGGCTGTTTCAGGACTTGGGTGTCAACGTCGAGGTCAAGAACCAGGCGCGGGTTCACCTCTGGTATGGCGAGCGCTTTGGCCGGCCGTATCCGCAATTGCACACGGCCAGACAAGGCGTGGATCGCTACTTGGTGGCGGGCACGTGCATCGGGCTGGAGATTGCAACGGGCGAGGTGTACGCGCCGTATGGGCTGGCGGATGTGGAGCAGGGCGTACTGCGGATTAATCCGCAGCACCGCGAGCCCGAGTTGTTTGCGCAAAAGGCGCTCAGTTATCAGGCGCGCTGGCCGTGGCTCAAAATCGTCGCGCCTGGCCCTATCCCAGCGTAACGCTCAATAGCCACCCCAGCCCGCCACTGCCGATCACCACCAGCCACGGCGGCAACTTCCACACCATCAACGCCACCAGTGCGACCAGGGCCAGGCCGAAACCCCGCGCGTTGAAGATCGCGCTGGTCCACACCGGTTGGTACAACGCGGCCAGCAACAGGCCGACCACCGCCGCGTTCACGCCTGCCAACGCGGCCTGGGTGCGGGGGCTGCGGCGCAGGGTTTCCCAGAAGGGCAGTGCGCCCATCACCAGGAAAAACGATGGCGCGAAGATCGCCAGCAGGCAGAGCAGGCCGCCGAGCCAGCCCGTCGGCGCCTGCTGCATGGACGCGCCGAGGAACGCCGCGAAGGTGAACAACGGGCCGGGCATGGCTTGGGCGGCGCCGTAGCCGGCGAGGAATACATCGTTGCTCATCCAGTGAGTCGGCACGACCTCGGCTTGCAACAGGGGCAGCACCACGTGGCCGCCGCCAAACACCAACGAACCGGTGCGGTAGAACGCGTCGATCAGCGCCAGGCCTTGGCTGGGCGCCAGCTCGGCCAGTAGCGGCAAGCCCGCCAACAACAGCAGGAACAACGCCAACCACATCGCCCCCGCGCGGCGGCTTAGCGTGATGGGCAGGGCGTCATGGGGCGCGGACGGCGGAGTATTGAGCCACAACAGGCCCGCCACCGCTGCGGCGCCGATCACGCCGACCTGGCCCCAGGCCGAAGTTTGCAGCAGGGCCACACAGGCGGCGATCAGCATCAAGGTGATGCGCGGAGCATCGGTGCACAGGTTGCGCGCCATGCCCCACACGGCCTGGGCGACCACGGCGACGGCCACCACTTTAAGGCCGTGCAGCACGCCGGGCGGGATGGCGCTGCTGTGTTGTGCAAGGCCCAGCGCGAACAGAGTCAGCAGCAGGGCCGACGGCAAAGTAAACCCGAGCCAGGCCGCCAGCGCGCCGCCGTAGCCCGCGCGCGATAGCCCGAGGGCAATGCCCACCTGGCTGCTGGCCGGGCCGGGCAGGAATTGGCACAGCGCCACCAGGTCGGCGTAGCTGCGCTCACTCAGCCAGCGCCGCCGGGTGACGAACTCGTCGCGAAAGTAACCCAGGTGCGCCACCGGGCCGCCGAAGGAGGTGAGCCCCAGGCGCAGGAAGATCAGGAATACCGACCAGGGGCTGGCGCGGTGATCAGCGGAGGAAGTGGCCAAGGCGCAGGGTCTCGATGAAGGCAAAACGGGCTAAAGTGTAGAGGCACCCTAGCGGATTTCGATGACGCGAAGAAGAGGCGGTTGTTCGCGAAAATTGCTCCGCTGGATTGAATTTATACGCGCGCGTTTGAGTCATTTAAGGGGCATGGAAAAAGGCCCTCTCACCCCTCACAGCTGATTTCAGCTAAGGACAGACCATGATCTTCCTTATTTTCCTGATTGCCTGCGGCGCCGCCGCCAGCACAGGCATTATTTTTAAACCCGGTCAGTGGTACGAGTCCCTCGTCAAGCCCGGCTTCACACCGCCCAACTGGCTGTTTCCAGTGGCCTGGACGGTCATCTATTTGCTGCTCGCCTGGGCGGGCTATCGCCTCACCCTGATCCCCGGCAGCCAATTGGCCTTGGGCCTGTGGGCGGCGCAGATCGCCTTGAACACGCTGTGGACGCCAGTGTTTTTTGGTGCGCATCAGCTTTTCGCCGGGATGGTGGTGATCGTGCTGTTGTGGCTGGTGGTGGCGGCGCTGGTGGTGATGGCGTTGCGTCTGGACTTGATCACCGGGTTGATCCTGTTTCCCTACCTGGCGTGGTTGAGTGTGGCGGCGGCATTGAATTTCTCGATTTTGCGTAATAACCGCTGATGGCTCATTCACTGTGGCCTGCCAGCGCGCCAGAGCTGGCCGAGATGCGCCGTTTCAATAAAAAGCTCGCCTGGCTGCCGCGCTTCAAAATCCGCAACCGCATTACCCCGCGCCTGATCCAGGCGCTGCTGGTGGCCAGTCAACGGGTCAAAAAGGCACCTGCGGCTGAAACTCGGCGCGTGGCTGGCGTACCCGTGCGCATCCTGCGGCCCGAGGGCAAGGCCAAGGGCGTGCTGCTGGATATCCACGGCGGCGGCTGGGTGATCGGCAATGCACAGATGGATGACGACCTGAACCTGGGCATGGTGCGGGCCTGTGATGTGGCGGTGGTGTCGGTGGACTATCGGCTGGCGGTCGACACGCCGGTTGAAGGGCTGATGGAGGACTGCCTGGCGGCCGCGCGCTGGCTGTTGGGCGACTGCCCGGAGTTTGCCGACTTGCCGGTGTTTGTGGTGGGTGAATCCGCCGGTGGGCACCTGGCAGTGGCGACGTTGCTGGCGCTCAAGCAATGGCCGGATCTGCTCAAGCGCGTGAGCGGGGCGGTGTTGTATTACGGGGTTTATGACTTGACTGGCACGCCCAGCGTGCGCGCAGCCGGGCCGGACACGTTGTTGCTGGACGGTCCGGGTATGGTCGAGGCGTTGCGCATGCTCACGCCGGGGCTGAGTGATGAAGAGCGCCGACAGCCACCGTTGTCACCGTTGTATGGCGATTTTAGCGGGTTGCCGCCGGCGTTGATGTTTGTCGGGGAATTGGACCCGCTCAAGGATGACACGCTGTTGATCGCCGAGCGGTGGGGCGCGCAGACGCAGGTTGAAGCGCACCTGTTAGCGGAATCTGCCCATGGGTTTATTCATTTTCCGGTGGCGATGGCGGGCCATGTGCTGATGCACACCAAGGCCTGGATAACCCAGCGATTGGCAGCAGCAGGAACTTAAAACCTGATCGATTGGTCAGGATAAACAGTCACTCCTCTCCCATCACAGGACCCCACCATGCGCGAATACACCCTGAACTACCTGTTCAACGACGAGCCCCGCACCCACGTGTTTGAATTGAAACAGCTCGAGTTGCCCCGGCATGAAGCGGCAATGCACTTGCTGGCGTTGCATTTTGGCGATGCAGAAAACGGGTTGATCATGCCCACAGCGGACGCAGCCCCCGAGGAGATTCTGGAACAGGCAGAGGTGGTAGGCATCCGCCAGATCAAGGTCATATGAACGAGAGTCCCATCCTTCAGTTCGTCACCGGCGCCGATGTTCCAGCAGTACTGGCCTTCGTCCTGGAGGCCCGCGCCGAGCTTTTCCCCACGCTCAGCGCAACCGGCATGCCGGACGATCTGGCGCGATTTGAAGCGGTCTACCTTCATGGCGACGGCCAGTTCCTGATCGCCCGCGCTGAAGGCCAAATCGTCGCCGCCATCGGCTACTTGCCCTACGACGGCCGTTTCCCCCAGCTGAATTACCAAGGCCTTAAAACGGTGGAAGTGGTGCGCCTGTTCGTACTGCCATCCTTTCGCCGTTCTGGTCTGGCAGGCGAGTTGTACCGCGTACTGGAGGCGAAGGCTCGGGCGGAAGGTGTGGAGGTGGTTTACCTGCATACCCATCCGTTTCTGCCGGGGGCGATTGATTTTTGGGTGCGCCAGGGGTTTGAGGTGGTGGATGTCGAGGCGGACCCGGTGTGGCGGACGACGCATATGCAGCGACACCTCTAACGCCGCCGACCTGATGTGGGAGCAGGCAAGCCAGCTTCCCCCTTTTTAGCGGTGACTCGCCTGTCAGTTTGAGCGCAGCCGCAGAATCTGCGCGCCATCAAACGGGTCCGTCAGGTAATGCGCCTGCACGCCAAACGTGTCCTGCAAGCGCTGCGGCGTGAGCACCTCCAGCGGCTTGCCCAGCGCGACCAACCGCCCGCGATCCAGCACCGCCAAACGATCACACGTCAGCGCCTGATTCAGATCGTGCAGCGCAATCAACGTGGTCACCGGCAGCGCCTGCACGCCCTTTAAAATCGCCAACTGATGCTGGATATCCAGGTGATTGGTCGGCTCATCCAGCAACAGAATCTGCGGCCGTTGCGCCAGGGCGCGGGCGATGTGCACGCGTTGGCGTTCACCACCGGAGAGGCTGCGCCAGGCGCGCGTGCTCAGGTGGGTGGCGTCGACGTCATGCAAAGCCTGGTTGACGATGGCGTGGTCTTCAGCGGACCACGGGCTCAATGCCGACAGCCACGGTGTGCGGCCCAGCGCCACGGCATCGAACACGCGGATCGCGTCGTCGGTGTCGGCTTGTTGCTCCACCACGGCCAACTGCTGTGCGATGGCGCGGCGGGACAGGCCGCTCAAGCGTTGGCCGCTCAAGCGCACTTCGCCGCTGGCGGGCACACGCAAACCGGCGAGCAGTTTGAGCAGGGTGGATTTGCCGGAGCCGTTCGGGCCGACGATGCCTAAGGTTTCGCCTAACCGAACCTCGAGGTGAATATCACGCAGCAACTCGGCCTCGCGCACCTTGAAGCCCAGGCCGGTGCAACTGAGCACGCTCATCGCGCATTCCTCCGGCCGATCAAAATCAGCGCAAACACCGGGGCGCCGACCAAAGCCGTCACCACGCCGACCGGAATCACCTGCCCCTTGATCAGCGTGCGCGACAGCACATCCGCCGCAATCAAAAACAGCGCGCCGCCCAAGGCACTGGCCGGCAGCAACCGCGAATGCCCGGTGCCGACCAGCAGGCGCACGGCGTGGGGAATCACCAGCCCGACAAAGCCGATAGAGCCGACAATCGACACCATCACCGCCGTGACCAGCGCGGCACAGCCCACCAGCACAAACTGCACGCGCCGCACCGGGATGCCCAGGGACGCTGCGGAGTCCGTGCCAAAGGTAAACGCATCCAGCGCGCGACGGTGCCACAGGCACACCGCCAGGCCTGCGACCGCCACCGGCACCACCAGCCACACCGATGGCCAGCGCACGCCGCTGAGGTTGCCCAGCAGCCAGAACAGAATGCCGCGCGCCTGCTCGGAACTGGCGGATTTGGTAATCAGGAACGCGGTGAGGGCATTGAACAGCTGCGAGCCGGCGATGCCTGCGAGGATGATCTGCCCTGTGCCGCTGGACGAGCCGCTGGCCCGCGCCAGCAGGATCACCAGTGCAAAGGCCGCCATGGCCCCGACAAATGCACCCGCCGACAGCGAAATCAGCCCGCCGCCCACGCCGATCAGGGCTACCAATACCGCGCCGGTGGACGCGCCGGCGCTGATGCCCAGCAGGTACGGGTCAGCCAACGGGTTACGCAGCAACGACTGCAAAATCACCCCGCACGTAGCCAGCCCGGCCCCGCACGCCGCGGCGACCAGGGCGCGGGTCAGACGGTAGTTCCACACCACCCCTTCGTCGATCGGGTCCAGCACGTAACCCTCCGCCCACAGTTTATTGGCGAGCACCTGGAGCACGACCTGCGGCGAGATGGCGGTTTCGCCGATGGCCACACCGGCGAGCACGGCGAGCAGTAACAGGGCTAGGGCGAGCAGGGTGCGTATCATTTGGGCAGGTCGTAGCCGTCGATGGCGTGGGCCAGTTGTTCCAGGCCATCGAACGTGCGGATGCTGGCCTGCAAGGCCAGGGCGTCGAGGACGATGATGCGGTTGTGTTTCACCGCGTCCATGTTGCGGGTTACCGGGTCGCTGCGCAGGAAGGCGAGTTTCTTTTCATGGTCGTCGGCTGGGTAGCGGCGGCGGTCCATGCGGGCGATCACGAGGAAGGTCGGGTTGGCCTTGGCGAGGGTTTCCCAGCCGACGGCGGGCCACTCTTCATCGGACTGCACGACGTTGTGCAGGCCCAGGGTTTCCAGCATGAACTCGGGGACACCTTTGTGGCCGGCGACGTACGGGTCGCTGGCCATCTCGGCGCTGGAGAACCAGACCAGCGCACTGGCCTGCTTGAGGCCTTTGCTCTGCGCGGTGGCGACGGAGTTGGCCAGGCGCGCCTTGAGCTCGTCGTTCAGTTGCTGGCCGCGATCCTGTACATCGAAGATCTCGGCCAGTTGGCGGATGCTTTTGTAAATTGTGTCGATGCGGAACGGCTCCAGCCGCGTGCCGTCGGCACCCACCAGGTTGTCCTTGCCTTCGCAGTCGGAGGGCAGCAGGTAGGTGGGAATCTTCAGCTCGTGGAATTGCTCGCGGGTGCCAACCACGCCCTGCGGGCCGACCACCCATTCCAGCTCGGCGGCCACCAGTTGCGGGCGCTTGGCGATCACGGCTTCGAAGCTTGGCTCGTTATCGGCCAGGCGCTCGATGGTGTCGTTCTGCGCCTTGAACGTGGGCAATACGCGGTTGAACCACAGCGAGGTGCCGACCACCGTGTCGGCCACGCCCAGTGCATAGAGCATTTCAGTGGCTGCCTGGCCGATGGTCACGCTGCGCGCGGGTGCCTGCGCGAAGGTCAGCGTGCTACCGCAGTTCTGCACCGTCAGCGGGTAATGAGTGGGGGCCGCGTGGGCCAGGGCGCAGAAGCCCAAGCCGGTGAGCAGGGCGGTGACGCGTGGCAGCATGGGGCAATCTCCGTATGGACCGTACGTGGAACTGGAGCGGTACGGTTCGGAAACACCCCCTCGAAGGCTGCGGTTCAGGCAGGCGAGGACGTCCTTCCCGGACACCCCGCCGGTTAGTGAGTTACTGGGCCGGCAGGTCTCCTGACTGATGCGTCGTCGCCACGCTCCGGCCTTCCCGGGCAATGCCCAGTGGCGATGTGGAGCAGGCTCGGCACCTACAGTTGCGGGGGCAGTTTCGATTGGCGCGATGTGCCGCGCGTCGAATTCCCTATTAGTCCCATTTGGGAACCGGCGCGGTATGGTAGTCGATCGTGGCGGGCAGCGGGAGCCTGATCCGCGCGCAATTGGCCAGCCGCAGCCGATGGGGTCTCTATCTGCCGATATAGGGTGTACCATCAGCTTTTGTTCATCAGATATTAGTCAGACATGCCCACGCATAGCGAAGAGAGCCGCCGGATCGTAGCTTCTCTGGCGCACCGTGTTGGCCAGCACGCTGACACTGCAAGCATCGCCGAGGCGATTGTTTCGATTTTGCAGGATATGGGCGCAGCATTGACGCCCATTATTGGCCAGCAGGGCGTTGTTGCGCTGTACCGCCGCAGCTTCCACCTGTGCGTCTCGACCCACCCACGCCTGGCCGGCACCTATGACAGTGTGCCGGCTGCGATGGATCTGATTGCTCTCAAATCCGTACTCGTCGAGCAGAACGAAACCGACGCGTTGTTCTTCGGTGAGGTGTTGTTGACAACCCTCTACGAACTTCTGACTACGCTGATCGGGCCCTCACTCACTGCACGTCTGCTGGTTGACGTGTGGCAGCCTTCTTCGAGCGACACCTCTGCGCAGGAAATTTCGCCATGAGCACCAAAGTGACTATCAACCGTCTGGCCACGGGTGTGCCAGGACTGGACGAGGTCCTGGGCGGAGGCCTGCCGGAGTTTTCGTTCAACCTGATTGCAGGCCCGCCGGGCTGTGGCAAAACCACCCTGGCGCACCAGATGATGTTTGCCCTGGCCACGCCGGAGCGCCCGGCGCTGTTCTTTACCGTGCTCGGTGAGCCGCCGCTGAAGATGCTGCGCTATCAGCAGCAATTCGATTTTTTCGATAACGAAGCGATTAACCAGTCGATTCGCTATATCAATTTGGCCGACCACACCCTGGCCGGCGATCTGGACGAAGTGTTGCGGCGAATTGTCAGCGAGGTCGAGGCACATTCGCCGTCGCTGGTGTTTGTCGATTCGTTCCGCTCCGTGGTGCTGGCCAGCCAGACCCAGCACAACCCGAATAACAACCTGCCGCAGTTCGTCCAGCAACTGGGTATGTTGATGACCACGTGGCAGGCGACGACTTTCCTGATCGGCGAATATTTCACCGAAACCGACTCCAACCCGATCTTTACCGTGGCCGACGGCCTGATCTGGCTGCGCCAAAGCGTCGAGCGCAACTCGATGGTGCGCAAGATGGAGATCATGAAGATGCGCGGCCAGCCGACGTTGCCGGGGCTGCACACCTTCCGTATCGCCACCTCGGGGATCAGGGTGTTCCCACCGGCCGCCATCAATCGTTCGGTTGACGCGCCGTCGACGTTCCCGATCACGCGTCTGAAAATGGGCGTGCCGGCCCTCGATGAGATGCTCGGTGGCGGCCTGCCTCGCGGCTATTCGCTGCTGGTGGCCGGGCCATCGGGCTCGGGCAAAAGCATTTTGGCGGCGACCTTCCTGGCCGAAGGCGCACGCAACGGTGAAACCGGGGTGATTGCGGTGTTCGAGCAACGCCCCAACCATTCGCAAAACCCGAAGTTGGCCGAGTTAATCAAGAGCGGGCAGGTTGGCCTGGTGGACAGCCGCTCGCCGGACCTGTCCATCGATGAAATCGTGCAATTGCTGCTGGGCGAGATCGACCGTTTAAAAGCCACCCGCGTGGTGATTGATTCGCTGTCGGGCTTTGAGCTGGCGTTGGCGCCAACCTTTCGCGCGGACTTTCGCGAATCGTTGTCACGCATGGTCACCGCGCTGACGGCTGCCGGGGTCAGCGTCTTGATGACCTCCGAGTTGGAAGACCGCTACACCGACCTGCGTTTCAGCCCTTACGGCACGGCGTTCCTGACTGACGCGATCATCGTGCAGCGGTATATCGAAGTCGAGAGCCGTTTGTTGCGGATCATGGCGGTGGTCAAGGTGCGCGCCAGTGCGCACTCCGATCAGCTACGCCAGTACCACATCGACGATCACGGCCTGCAGATTCGCGACATGCTGCCTGAGCAGGAGGGGTTGCTGGGCGGTCGACCGACCAAACAGATTTCAGCAGGAGACAAACATGTGT
This sequence comes from Pseudomonas antarctica, assembly GCF_001647715.1. Classification (NCBI taxonomy): domain Bacteria; kingdom Pseudomonadati; phylum Pseudomonadota; class Gammaproteobacteria; order Pseudomonadales; family Pseudomonadaceae; genus Pseudomonas; species Pseudomonas antarctica. The sequence continues at coordinate 4,303,873 of NZ_CP015600.1, read as the reverse complement.
GAGCCCGACTCATGAGTGAAAGCGGCGGCAAGAATGAACGTGAGCTGACCAGTGCCGCTCACGAACTGTTCCTGCTCGGCCAAAAAACCGTTGAGGCGCGTGCCGTGCTCGCCGCTCTGCAGCAGCAACTGACTGATGCCAGCAGCCGTCTGGTGGATACCCAGCACGTCGAGCAGGTGATCGAGGCCAATCAGCAATTGGTACTGGCGATCCTCCTGGCGCAATCCGACGCTGCAAAGCCGCCGCCGCTGGAGGAGCAACGTTTGTACCAGGAGCTTCGCGAGGCGAACGCCCAGTTAGTGATCGCGGCGCTCAGCGCGCAAGACCTGCAGGCGACAGCCGAGCGTGCGTTGGGCCAGCAGAAAAGTATCCTGGCGATGGTCGCGCATGAGCTGCGCAACCCATTGACGCCGATCAGCATGATCGCCGAGCGCATGGTGCGCCTGCCGAGCGACCAGTTACCACGCATGCGTGAGCTGATCGAGGGGCAGGTGCAGCATATTTCACAGTTGGTTGACGACTTGCTGGACGTGTCCCGCGTGAGCACGGGCAAGCTGCGTATCGAGCGAAGTGATGTCGACATGCTGCAGATCCTCAGAAGCGCGATTGATGCGTGCGGCCCGGTGATGCGGGCAAAACAGCAGCAATTCGATGCGCATCTGCCTGACGGCAGCTTGATGTTCAGTGGCGACCCTGGGCGCCTTTCGCAAATCCTGCATAACCTGCTGGCCAACGCGGCCAAGTACACGCCGGTGGGCGGCCGGATCGTGCTGTCGGTCAGCGTGGCGGACGAGTTGAGGATCAGCATTTGTGACAATGGCATCGGCGTATCGGCCAAGGCGCTGCCGCTCATCTTTGACCCTTACGTGCAGGACGAGCACGCCATTGGTTTCAACGGTTCGGGGTTGGGGATCGGGTTGACGGTGGTTCGCGAGCTGGTTGAAGCGCATGGCGGCAAGGTCACTGCCAAAAGCGAAGGCAAGGGCCGTGGCAGCGAGTTTGTGGTGACATTGCCCTTGTCTCACTGACCTGCCGGCTCTCCACATTCGCTGCGGTGAGCGGGCCTGTTGTGGAGAGCAGGCTTGCCCCAATGCCGTTTTGTTAAGTGCAGATCCCACATTTGATCTTCGCTGCTTTTAGCATTGCGTTCGCTTAACTGAACGGCATTAGGGCAAGCCCGCTCGCCACAGGTCGTTTGCTTGCCCCCAATATAAAGGCCTGCCTAAGAGGCTTATTTGCGATCCAGCCACACCGTCTGCGCGTTGCAGAATTCGCGCACGCCAAAGTGCGACAACTCCCGCCCAAACCCACTTTTCTTGATGCCGCCAAAGGCTACCCGAGGGTCCGAGACGCTGAAGGCGTTGACGAAGATCCCGCCGGTTTCCAGTTGGTTGGCAATGTCGCGTGCCTTGGCTGAGTCGGTGGTGAAGAGGCTCGCCGTCAGGCCGAACTCGCTGTCGTTGGCCAGGGCCACGGCGTGGTCGGCATCGCGGGCGGTGATGATCGAGGCCACCGGGCCGAACAGTTCCTGTTTGAACGAGGTCATCTGGTCGGTGACGTTGGCCAGTACGGTGGGCGCATAGTAGTTGCCGGCGCCGGGTACTTTGTGGCCGCCCAGTAGCAGGCTCGCGCCTTCGTCCAAGGTGGCCTGGACTTGGCCGTGCAGCTCGTCGCGCAGATCGAAGCGCGCCATCGGGCCGACGTAGGTGCTGGTCAATGTGGGGTCGCCCATGACCAGTGCGCGGCTGGCTTCGAGGAATTTAGCGGTGAACGCTTCTACCACGCCGTCTTCGATGATCAGGCGCTTGGCGGCGGCGCAGACTTGGCCGCTGTTCTGGAAGCGCCCGATCACGGCGGCCTGGACGGCGGCGTCGAGGTCGGCGTCGTTGAGCACGATAAACGGGTCGGAGCCGCCCAGTTCCAGCACGCATTTTTTCAGCGCGGCACCGGCCTGGGAGCCGATGGCCATGCCGGCGCGTACGCTGCCGGTGAGCGTGACGGCGGCGATGCGTGGGTCGGCGATGGCGGTGGAGACGCCGTCCTGGGTCACGTTGATCACTTCGAACAGGCCATCAGCGAAACCGGCTTTTTGGAACGCCGCTTTCATCAGGTAGGCGCTGCCCATCACGTTTGGCGCGTGTTTGAGCACGTAGGTGTTGCCGGCGAGCATCGTCGGCACGGCGCCGCGCAGCACTTGCCAGACCGGGAAGTTCCACGGCATCACCGCGAGGATCGGGCCCAGCGGGCGGTATTCAATCTGGGCACTGCCGTTGTCTACCAGCGTTGACTCCGGCGCGAGCATGGCCGGGCCGTGGGCGGCATACCATTCGCTGAGTTGTGCGCATTTTTCAATTTCGGCGCGGGCCTGGGCGATGGGTTTGCCCATTTCCAGGGTGATCATCTGCGCCATGTCTTCGGCTTGGTCACGCAGGGCACTGGCCAGCGCCAGCAGCCGTTCGGCGCGTTGGCTGACTGGCTGGCAGCGCCAGGTGCGGAAGGCGCCGGTGGCGCGGTTGAGAGCAGCGTCCAGCTGCGCCTCGGTTTCGTAAGGGTAGCTGCCGACCGTTTCGCCGTTGGCGGGGTTGATCGACAAGGCGTGAGTCTGCTGAGTAATCGCGTTCATGGCACCGTCCGGCTGAATGAGTGGAATGGGTTCAGCCTACGGGGATGCATGTTTTATGGAAACTGAATAATATTAAGCAATACGTTCACGATTGGAGAATGATTTGGATCTGGTGCAGCTGGAAATCTTCAAGGCCGTTGCCGAGCAAGGCAGCATCAGCGCCGCCGCGCAGTTGATCCATCGCGTGCCGTCGAACCTGACCACGCGTATCAAGCAACTGGAGCAGGACTTGGGCGTGGAGCTGTTTATCCGCGAGAAAAGCCGCCTGCGTCTGTCACCGGCCGGGTGGAATTTCCTCGGCTACACGCGGCGTATTCTCGACCTGGTGCAAGAAGCCCGCGCGACGGTGGCGGGCGAGGAGCCCCAGGGCGCGTTTGCCCTCGGCTCGCTGGAGAGCACGGCCGCCGTGCGTATCCCGGCGTTGCTCGCGGCGTATAACCAGAAGCACACCAAGGTCGAGCTGGACCTGAGCACCGGACCGTCGGGCACGATGATCGAGGGCGTGTTGTCGGGGCGCCTGGCGGCGGCGTTTGTCGACGGCCCGGTGCTGCATGCCACGCTGGAGGGCGTGGCGGTGTTTGAAGAAGAAATGGTGGTGATTGCGCCGCTGCATCACGCGCCGATCACCCGCGGGCAGGATGTGGCAGGGGAGAGCATCTACACCTTTCGCTCGAACTGCTCGTATCGCCATCACTTCGAACGTTGGTTCTCACAGGATGGCGCGGTGCCGGGCAAGATTTTCGAGATGGAGTCCTACCACGGCATGCTCGCCTGCGTCAGCGCCGGCGCCGGCCTGGCGCTGATGCCGCGCAGCATGTTGGAGAGCATGCCAGGGTTTACGGCGGTGAGTGTGTGGCCGTTGAGCGACGCGTTCCGCATTCTGCATACCTGGCTGATCTGGCGCCGGGGCACGGTGTCGCAGAGTTTGAACAGTTTTGTGAAGTTGTTGGAAGAGCGCGCTCTGCAAGCGAAGTAGATCCAGTGTGGGAGCTGGCTTGCCTGCGATAACGGGGTATCAGTGATAGAGGTATCGGCAGGCCTGACGCAATCGCAGGCTAGCCAGCTCCCCCAGGTGATCTTTGTTAGCCGCCGAACTGGAAGGTGCCCATCGCCAGTTTGGCCATGATCGCCGTCGCACCCAACTGCACCAGCCACAAGGCCAGCCCACCGAGGAACACGCCGAGGGCCACTTGCAGTACCAGGCTTTTCTGGCGCTTGGCTTGCGGGGCGCGGGGCGTGTAGTCATGCAATTCGTCGCGGTCGGCGCGCAGGTCCAGGTCGTCGTTTCTCATAAGGCTCTCACAGCAAAGGGGCAGTCGACGTTCAGTCTAGGGGAGCGGGGTGTTTTGCGACAGGCATTAAAAAAGGGAAGCCGCGGCTTCCCTTCGTTCAGCACCGTCAGGTTTATAGAACCTGAACAATCGCCTTGGTTACCGCATCAATGTTGGACTGGTTCAGCGCTGCTACGCAGATGCGGCCAGTGTCCAGCGCGTAGATACCAAATTCGGTGCGCAAACGGGTGACTTGCTCAACCGTCAGGCCGGAGTAGGAGAACATCCCGCGCTGGCGGCCGACGAAGCTGAAGTCGTGGCCTGGCGCTGCCTTGGCCAGTTCAGCGACCATCTGTTCACGCATGCCACGGATGCGCAGGCGCATTTCAGCCAGTTCGGCTTCCCACTGGGCGCGCAGCTCAGGGTTGTTCAGCACTGCCGCAACGATCGCCGCGCCGTGGGTTGGCGGGTTGGAGTAGTTGGTGCGGATCACACGCTTGACCTGGGACAGGATGCGCGCGCTTTCTTCCTTGGATTCGCTGACGATCGACAGCGCGCCCACGCGCTCGCCGTACAGCGAGAACGACTTGGAGAACGAGCTGGACACAAAGAAGGTCAGGCCCGATTCAGCGAACAGGCGCACCGCTGCGGCGTCTTCGTGGATGCCGTCGCCGAAGCCCTGGTAGGCCATGTCGAGGAACGGCACCAGGTTCTTGGCCTTGACCACATCCAGCACGTTTTGCCAGTCGGCCGGGCTCAGGTCGACGCCGGTCGGGTTGTGGCAGCAGGCGTGCAGCACCACGATGGACTGCGGCGGCAGGGCGTTGAGGTCTTCGAGCAGACCTGCACGGTTCACGTCGTGGGTGGCGGCGTCGTAGTAGCGATAGGTTTGCACCGGGAAGCCGGCTTTTTCGAACAGCGCCTGGTGGTTTTCCCAGCTCGGGTCGCTGATGGCGACGACGGCGTTGGGCAGCAGTTGCTTGAGGAAGTCGGCACCGATTTTCAGCGCGCCGGTGCCGCCAACCGCTTGTGCGGTGATGACACGGCCGGCGCTCAGCAGCGGCGATTCAGCGCCGAACAGCAGCTTTTGCACGGCCTGGTCGTAGGCAACGATGCCATCGATCGGCAAGTAGCCACGGGCGGCGTGTTGCGCCACGCGAACGGCTTCCGCTTCGGCAACGGCACGCAAGAGTGGAATCTTCCCCTCCTCGTTGCAATAAACGCCCACGCCAAGGTTGACCTTGGTGGTTCGGGTGTCGGCGTTGAATGCTTCGTTGAGGCCCAGGATTGGATCGCGTGGTGCCATTTCGACAGCGGAGAACAGGCTCATTTTTGCGGCAGCTCTATGGGGGAATGGAGGGACGTGTCGCGCTCCAGCCGAATGCACTAGAGCGGTGCACAAACGGGGAGCTAGTATAGAGGCCATCCCGGCTGAGGGCGACAACCGAAACGGGTTTTCGGCCATGTTTTTCGGTTTATTTGCCGACCGTTAGTCTTATTGCAACATTGGCCAGCGACGGCAGGTAGGACGATTGCCTTGAAACCCGTCACATTCGCCACCACTTCTACAGCTATCATGGTTTTTTCCTGCAACCTGCGATGACTATTCGCGGGTTGCTGAGCTATTTCGTCCCTGGCGGTATTGAGTCTGGGGTGACTTCACGAGGTACGTTATGTCGGATTTCCAGCTCGTCACCCGTTTTGAACCCGCCGGCGACCAACCCGAAGCCATTCGCCTGATGGTTGAAGGCATCGAAGCCGGCCTGGCGCACCAGACGCTGCTCGGGGTGACCGGTTCAGGCAAGACCTTCAGCATCGCCAACGTGATTGCGCAGACCAATCGGCCCACCTTGGTGCTGGCGCCGAACAAGACCCTGGCCGCGCAGCTCTACGGCGAGTTCAAGGCGTTTTTCCCGAACAACGCAGTGGAATACTTCGTTTCCTACTACGACTACTACCAGCCCGAAGCGTATGTGCCGTCCTCCGATACCTTTATCGAGAAGGATGCGTCGATCAACGACCACATCGAGCAGATGCGGCTGTCGGCGACCAAGGCGCTGCTGGAGCGCAAGGACGCGATCATCGTCACCACGGTGTCGTGCATCTACGGCCTGGGCAGCCCGGAAGCTTATTTGAAGATGGTGTTGCACGTTGATCGGGGCGACAAACTCGACCAGCGCGAGCTGCTGCGGCGCCTGACGAGCTTGCAATACACCCGCAACGACATGGACTTTGCCCGCGCCACCTTCCGCGTACGCGGTGATGTGATCGACATCTACCCGGCGGAGTCCGACCTGGAAGCGATCCGCATCGAGCTGTTCGACGATGAAGTCGAGAGCCTGTCGGCCTTCGACCCGTTGACTGGCGAGGTGATCCGCAAGCTGCCGCGCTTCACCTTCTACCCGAAAAGCCACTATGTGACCCCGCGCGAAACCCTGATGGGCGCCATCGAGGGTATCAAGGTCGAGTTGGCCGAGCGCCTGGAATACCTGCGTGCCAACAACAAGCTGGTGGAAGCCCAGCGCCTGGAGCAGCGCACTCGGTTTGACCTGGAGATGATCCTCGAGCTGGGTTACTGCAACGGCATCGAAAACTACTCGCGCTACCTCTCGGGGCGCGAATCCGGGCAGGCGCCGCCGACCCTGTTTGATTACCTGCCGGACGACGCCTTGCTGGTGATCGACGAGTCCCACGTCAGCGTGCCGCAGGTGGGGGCGATGTACAAAGGTGACCGTTCGCGTAAGGAAACCTTGGTGGAATACGGCTTCCGCCTGCCTTCGGCGCTGGATAACCGGCCGATGCGTTTTGACGAGTTTGAAAGCATCAGCCCGCAGACGATTTTTGTCTCGGCCACGCCGGGTAACTACGAAGCCGAGCATGCGGGACGCGTGATTGAGCAACTGGTGCGCCCGACCGGCCTGGTGGACCCGCAAATCGAGATCCGCCCGGCGCTGACCCAGGTCGATGACTTGCTCTCGGAGATCACCAAACGCGTGGCCCTGGAAGAGCGGGTGCTGGTCACCACGCTGACCAAGCGCATGTCCGAAGACTTGACTGACTACCTGGCCGACCACGGCGTACGCGTGCGCTATTTGCACTCGGACATCGACACCGTGGAGCGCGTCGAGATTATCCGCGACCTGCGCTTGGGCACCTTTGACGTGCTGGTGGGGATCAACCTGCTGCGCGAAGGCCTGGACATGCCGGAAGTGTCACTGGTGGCGATCCTCGATGCCGACAAGGAAGGCTTCCTGCGTTCCGAGCGCTCGTTGATCCAGACCATCGGCCGTGCGGCGCGCAACCTCAATGGCCGGGCGATTCTTTACGCGGATCGCATCACCGGCTCCATGGAACGGGCAATTGGCGAGACCGAGCGCCGCCGTGACAAGCAGATTGCCTTCAACCTGGAGAATGGCATCATCCCGAGAGGCGTGTTCAAGGACGTCGCCGACATCATGGAAGGCGCCACCGTGCCCGGTTCGCGCAGCAAGAAGCGCAAGGGTATGGCCAAGGCTGCCGAAGAAAGCGCCAAGTACGAAAACGAACTGCGCTCGCCGAGTGAGATCACCAAGCGGATTCGGCAGTTGGAAGAGAAGATGTACCAGCTGGCGCGGGATCTTGAGTTCGAAGCGGCCGCGCAGACGCGGGATGAGATCGGCAAGTTGCGGGAGCGGTTGTTGGCTGTTTGATTTTGCGGTGACGGTGGTGGCCTCATCGCAGGCAAGCCAGCTCCCACAGTGACCGATTTCCAGCATGAGAATGCGGTCGAATGTGGTAGCGGGCTTGCTCGCGAATGGCGGCACCGCGGTCCACCAGAATCACCCACGCTGGAGCCCAACCACCCCAGGCTGTTACCATTCCCCCCTTGTTTCAATTTTCAGTTTTATCGCCCATTCGAGACCTGCCATGACCACCGTCCGCACGCGCATTGCGCCATCGCCTACTGGGGATCCCCACGTCGGTACTGCTTACATCGCCCTGTTCAACTACTGCTTTGCCAAGCAGCACGGTGGTGAATTCATCTTGCGGATCGAAGACACCGATCAAGTGCGTTCGACCCGTGAGTCGGAACAGCAGATTTTCGATGCCCTGCGCTGGTTGGGCATTACCTGGGCGGAAGGCCCGGACGTCGGTGGCCCGCACGGCCCGTATCGCCAAAGCGAGCGCAGCGAGATCTACAAGCAGTACACCCAGCAATTGGTCGACATGGGCCATGCGTTCCCGTGCTTCTGCACCGCCGAAGAGCTGGACCAGATGCGCGCCGAGCAACAGGCCCGTGGCGAAACCCCGCGCTACGACGGCCGCGCGCTGCTGCTCTCGAAAGAAGAAGTGGCCCAGCGCCTGGCTGCCGGCGAGCCTCACGTTATCCGCATGAAAGTGCCGAGCGAAGGCGTGTGCGTGGTGCCGGACATGCTGCGCGGTGACGTCGAGATCCCGTGGGACCGCATGGACATGCAGGTGCTGATGAAGACCGACGGCCTGCCGACGTACTTCCTGGCCAACGTGGTCGACGACCACCTGATGGGCATCACCCACGTGCTGCGCGGCGAAGAATGGCTGCCGTCGGCGCCTAAACTGATTCTGCTGTACGAGTACTTCGGCTGGGAACAACCGCAGTTGTGCTACATGCCGCTGCTGCGTAACCCGGACAAGAGCAAGCTGTCCAAGCGCAAGAACCCGACGTCGGTGACGTTCTACGAGCGCATGGGCTTCATGCCCGAGGCGATGCTCAACTACCTGGGCCGCATGGGCTGGTCGATGCCGGACGAGCGCGAGAAGTTCTCGCTGCAGGAAATGGTCGATAACTTCGATCTGTCCCGCGTCTCTCTGGGCGGGCCGATCTTCGATATCGAGAAGCTGTCGTGGCTCAATGGCCAGTGGCTGCGTGACCTGCCGGTGGAAGAGTTCGCCAGTCGCGTGCAGCAGTGGGCATTGAATCCCGAGTACATGATGAAGATCGCACCGCTGGTGCAGGGCAGGGTGGAGACGTTCAGCCAGGTCGCACCGTTGGCCAGTTTCTTCTTTGCCGGTGGCGTGAACCCGGATGCCAAGCTGTTTGAATCCAAAAAGCTCTCGGGTGACCAGGTTCGCCAGTTGATGCAGTTGATCCTGTGGAAGCTCGAAAGCCTGCGTCAGTGGGAAAAAGAGGCGATCACCGCGACGATCCAGGCCGTGGTCGAGTCCCTCGAGCTGAAGTTGCGCGATGCCATGCCACTGATGTTTGCCGCCATTACCGGGCAGGCCAGTTCGGTATCGGTACTCGATGCGATGGAAATTCTCGGCCCGGACCTCACGCGTTTCCGTCTGCGCCAAGCCCTTGATTTGCTTGGGGGTGTGTCGAAGAAAGAAAACAAAGAGTGGGAAAAGTTGCTGGGCGCTATCGGCTAAGCAACGGGTTGTAACGGTCAAACCCCGGTTTTCCGGGGTTTGGGCGGTAAGTGATTGTTATCCCGGCAAAAAATTTTGGAAATTGTTGAAAATAAATTTGACACACTTCCAAACCGCCATTAAGATTCGCCCCGTCCTCACCGATGAGGGGCTATAGCTCAGCTGGGAGAGCGCTTGCATGGCATGCAAGAGGTCAACGGTTCGATCCCGTTTAGCTCCACCAATTTACAGGTTCAAGGTCTGGCCACACCGTCCTTGAATTGATCAGGCCTAGCTTGATCAGGTTGTACAGAAGGTTTTGTCCCCTTCGTCTAGTGGCCTAGGACACCGCCCTTTCACGGCGGTAACAGGGGTTCGAGTCCCCTAGGGGACGCCAGTTTCAACAAGCAGCTCGCAAGGTCTGCTGCGCCGCGAGGCGAAAAATCCGGGGCTATAGCTCAGCTGGGAGAGCGCTTGCATGGCATGCAAGAGGTCAACGGTTCGATCCCGTTTAGCTCCACCAATTTACACGTTCAAGGTTCCGGCCACACCGTCCTTGAACTGATCAGACTCAGCCTGATCACGTTGTATAGAAGGTTTGTGTCCCCTTCGTCTAGTGGCCTAGGACACCGCCCTTTCACGGCGGTAACAGGGGTTCGAGTCCCCTAGGGGACGCCACGATTACCCGCTCTGCGGGATTTTTAAGGGTCATTCAATTATTGAATGGCCCTTTTGTTTGTCTGGCGTTTGGGTTTTTACGTCTCCCCCTCCAATACCCGCATCGAATACCCAGTCATTGGCGCGCAAGGCTTCCAGCGATCTGGCCTCGGCTCGCTGCATCGCGAACGGCTGCGGCAGGTGCTTTATTCCATTGTTTTCATCTGTCCTGCTCGGACCAGTGGTCATGTGGGTGGCTTGCGAAATATTATTATGGTAATAATATTTAACCCATGAGCGACGGAGGCAACGATGAGCGATAAAAAAGCGCAAACCCGCGAACGCATTTTGCAGGCTGCCAGCGCGGCGTTGATCCAGCGCGGCCCGGCCGAGCCGAGTGTCGGTGAAGTCATGGGGGCGGCTGGGCTCACGGTCGGGGGGTTCTACGCGCACTTTGAAAGCAAGGATGCGCTGATGCTGGAAGCTTTCACGCAGTTGCTGGCCCGGCGTCGTGCCTCCATTGACGATATGGACGCACGACTGACCGGCGAGGAGCGTAGAGGCCTGGTGGCAGCATTCTATCTGTCGCGCAAACACCGCGACTCGACGGAGCAGGCCTGCCCGATCCCGGCAACGGTGGGCGAGATGAGCCGCCTGCCGGATGAGTTTCGCCTGGCGCTCAACGAGCATACGGAGTTGATGGCCGCCCAGTTGGCTGCCAGCCCGGAAGACACCGACAAAGCCCTGGCGGATATGGCCCTGATGATCGGCGGCCTGGCGTTGGCGCGAGCCCTTGGCCCGGGCGAATTGTCGGACCGCGTCTTACGCGCTGCCAAGTCGGCGGTACGTTAAAAAGAGGAGTCGCAGGGTGGGCGCATTAACCTGGATTCGTGGTTTCAATGGCACTGTCGGCCGCTTGGCGCCGCGCACGGTGGCGAGCAAGTTGCGCCGCGCTTTCATGACGCCTCGCAACCTGCCGCCGCGTGATTGGGAGTTGCCGCTGCTGGCGCAATCGGAGCGCATGACCTTGCGTTTCGGTCTGTCGGCGCTGCGCTGGGGGCAAGGGCCCGCCGTGTTGCTGATGCACGGTTGGGAAGGGCGCCCCACGCAGTTCGCCAGCTTGATCACCGCGCTGGTGGATAACGGTTATTCGGTGATTGCCCTGGATGGGCCGGCCCATGGCCGTTCGCCTGGGCGTGAAGCGCATGTGCTGCTGTTTGCTCGCGCCATGCTCGAAGCCGCCGCTGAGTTGCCGCCGCTGCATGCAGTGGTGGGGCATTCCATGGGCGGCGCCAGTGCGATGCTGGCGGTTCAGTTGGGGTTGCGTACTGAGGCGTTGGTCAGCATTGCGGCGCCGTCGCGTTTCCTCGATGTGCTACGTGGTTTTGCCGGTAGGGTGGGGTTGCCGGCGCGTGCGCGCGCAGCATTCATCCGCGAAGTCGAATTGACCTTCGGCATGCCGCTCAAGCACTTGGATGTCGCTCACTACCAGATGAACATTCCGGGGCTGATCGTGCACGCCGAAGACGACACCTTTGTTCCGGTCAAAGCCTCTCAAGCCATTCATGACGCCTGGTTCGACAGCCGTCTACTACGCCTGGAGCAAGGCGGCCACCAGAAAGTGCTGGCCGACCCGCGGGTGATCGACGGCGTACTGACGCTCCTGGCCGGCCGCCGTTTACAGGCGCGGCAAACCGCCTGATACACTGCTCCCGCCGACATTAATCGACTGGAGCAAGGCATGGGCTGGGATTTGGCAACGCCGTTTATCATTGATCTGCAGGTCGCCGCTGAAGACATCGATGGCCTGGGGCACGCCAATAACGCGGTGTACGTGTCCTGGCTGGAGCGCTGCGCCTGGCGCCACTCACAGCGCTTGGGGCTGGACCTCACCGAGTACCGCCGCCTGGACCGAGCCATGGCCGTGGTGCGCCATGAGATCGACTACCTGGCGGCAGGCTAGAAGGGCGACGAGTTGCAACTGGCTACCTGGATTGTTGACTGGGACCAACGCCTGAAAATGACCCGCCGCTTCCAACTGGTTCGCCCCCGCGACGGCGCGACCTTGCTGCGGGCGCAAACCACCTTTGTCTGCATCGAGCTGTCCAGCGGCAAGCCCAAGCGCATGCCGGCTGAGTTTCTCGACGGCTATGGTCCCGCCCTGACAGGGGGTTAACGGTTACGCTGGGAAACCCAGTAAACTGCGCCACGATTTTTGTTGAGTGTTTTCCATGCAAATTGCTTTGGCGCCCATGGAGGGGTTGGTCGACAACATCCTGCGGGACGTGTTGACCCGCGTGGGCGGTATTGACTGGTGCGTGACCGAATTTATTCGCGTCAACGACCGCCTGCTCACTCCGGCCTATTTCCACAAGCTCGCTCCGGAACTGCTGCACGGTGCCCACACCGCAGCGGGTGTGCCGTTGCGCGTGCAGTTACTGGGTTCCGACCCGGTCTGCCTGGCGGAAAACGCCGCGTTGGCCTGTGAGCTGGGTTCGCAGGTGATCGACCTGAACTTCGGTTGCCCGGCCAAGACCGTCAACAAATCCCGTGGCGGTGCTGTCTTGCTCAAGGAGCCGGAGCTGCTTAACCAGATTGTCGAGCATGTACGCCGCGCAGTGCCCGCGCATATTCCGGTCACCGCCAAGATGCGCCTTGGTTTCGACAGCCCGGACGGTGCGCTGGTGTGCGCCACGGCCCTGGCTGAAGGCGGTGCGGCACATATTGTGGTGCATGCACGGACCAAGGCCGATGGTTACAAGCCGCCCGCTCACTGGGAGTGGATCCCGCGCGTGCAGGACGTGGTCAAGGTGCCGGTGTTCGCCAATGGCGATATCTGGAGCGTCGAAGACTGGAAGCGTTGCCGCGAAATCAGCGGGGCCGACGACATCATGCTCGGCCGTGGCCTGGTGGCGCGCCCTGACCTGGCGCGGCAGATTGTGGCGGCGAAGGCGGGTGAAGAGGTGGTGGAAATGACCTGGGCAGAAATGCAGCCGATGCTCCACGAGTTCTGGCGCCAATCGGTGGCGCAGTTGACCGAAAAGCAGGCGCCGGGTCGTTTAAAACAGTGGCTGGCCATGCTGACACGCAATTATCCCGAGGCCGTGGAGCTGTTCACCGCGATGCGTCGGGAAACCGACTTGCAACAGGTCGGCCGTTTGTTGGGCGTGCCCCCTCCGGTTGCCGCTGGATAGTTTGACGGCCCCGTATTAACCGATACAGGCCTTGAGGTGGATGTGCCTCACATCAACAAACGCCTGAACCCCTCGATCGGCAACGGCCGGCTGTGCAGGTACCCCTGGTACAAATGGCAGCCCAGCTTTTGCAGGAACGCCAGTTGTTCCGGGGTTTCCACGCCCTCGGCGATCACGTCCAGGTTCAGGCTGCGGGCCATGGCCACAATGGCGCGGATGATTTCTGCATCGTTGGGGTCATGGGTGGCGTCGCGCACAAAGGACTGGTCGATCTTCAGCGCATCCACCGGCAGGCGCTTGAGGTAGGTCAACGACGAATAGCCGGTGCCGAAGTCATCCATCGCAAAGCTCACGCCGAGCTTTTTCAGGCGGCGCATCTTGGCCACGGTATCGTCCAGGTTCTGGATCACGATGCCTTCGGTGATTTCCAGTTTGAGCAGGCTGTGGGGCAGATGGTACTGCTTGAGGCTGTGCTCCACCCGCTCCACAAAGTCGTTCTGGCGAAACTGCCGGGGGCTGATGTTCACGCACAGGCTGAAATTCAGTGGGTCCACCAGCCCGTCGGCAATCAGTTGCGCAAATGCGCCGCAGGCTTGATCGAGAATCCAGGTGCCGACTTCCAGGATCAAGCCGCTGTCTTCCAGGACCTTGATGAATTCGGACGGTGACTGCGCACCCAGCTGCGGATGTTGCCAGCGCACCAGCGCCTCGGCGCCGACGATTTTGTTACCGCGCGCATCCACTTGGGGCTGGTAATGCACGCTGAACTCTCCGCGTGACAGGGCCAGGCGCAGGTCGGTCTCCATGCGCAGGCGCTCGCTGGCGGTTTTCTGCATGCTGTTGTGGAACATTTGTATGGTGTTGCGTCCCGAGTCTTTGGCGCGATACAGCGCGATATCGGCGCGTTTAAGCAGGTCGGCCGGCGTGGAGCCATGGTCGGGAATCAGCGCCACGCCAATACTGGGCGTGACCTGCAAGCGGTGCCCATCGAGGAACATCGGCTCCGAGAGCAATTCGCGCAGGGTATCGGCCAGCTCCTGCACTTGGGCGCTGACTTGCGCCCGCGTACCCTCCAGGCCACTGAGCAGTACCACAAATTCATCCCCGCCCAGGCGCGCTACCGTGTCCTCCATGCGCACGCTGGCTTCCAGGCGCGCGGTGACGATTTTCAGCACGGTGTCGCCCACCGGGTGGCCGAGGGAATCGTTGATGTGCTTGAAGTGGTCGAGGTCGAGGAACAGCAACGCGCCGCGTAAGTTGTGGCGCTTGAGCAGGGCGATCTGCTGGCTCAGGCGATCCATCAGTAACGCGCGATTGGGCAGGTTGGTCAGCGGGTCGTGATAGGCCAGGTGACGAATCTGCGCCTGGGCGTTTTTCAGCAGGCTCACGTCCCGCGCGGTCAGCAGCAGGCACGGCATTTCATTCAGGGTGATCGGTTCTACCGAAACCTCGACGGCCAGCACCTCGCCACGTTTGTTGTGCCAAAGCATTTCCAGATGATGGATACGACCTTTGATCTGCAGTTCGGCCAAGAGCGCAGCACGCTGGTTTTCATCGGCCCAGATGCCAATCTGGTAAAGCGTGAGGCCAATAGCTTCTTCGGCGCGATAGCCGGTGAGGCGGCAAAAGCCGTCGTTGACTTCGACATAGCGGCCAGTGTCACGTTCGGTAATGGAAATGGCGTCGGGACTGGAATGGAAAGCCTTGGCGAATTTTTCTTCACTGGCCTTTAGCGCGGCCTCCGAGCGTTGTTGCTGGGTGATATCGCGCAGGGTGGTGACGATACAGGATTGGGCTCCGACCGTGATCAGCCGGCTGGAGATCATGCAGGTCAAGCTTTGGCCATTCTTGTGGTGCACCACGATGGCCACATTGCTCAGCGCCTGCTCGCGGATCACCCGTTCGATACGCTGCAAGCGCTTGCTCGATTCATCCCACAGGCCAATCTGCTCAGCGCTTTTGTCGATGACCTCGGCAACTGTCCAGCCAAAGGTCTGGGTGAAGGCGGGGTTGATTTCGATAAAGGCGCCACTGTCCAGGCACGTGACGCAGATCGGGTCGGGGCTGGCCTGGAACAGGCTGGCGAATTTTTCTTCGGACGCGGTGATGCGTTGTTCGCGCTCCACCTGGTCGGTGATATCGAGCAAGGTGCCAGCCATGCGCAGCGGTTTGCCGGATTCGTCGCGATAGAGGCGTGCCCGGCTTTCCAGGTAGCGAGGGCTGCCGTCCTCCGTCAGCACGCGGTAGGTCAACTGATAGTTGCCGTCCTGGCCTTCACGCAAGCTGCGATAGGCATTGCGCATGCCTTCGCGGTCGTCATCCGACATGCCATCAAAAAACGCATCGAACGACTCGTGGAAGGGTTCGGGCGGCAGCCCGTGCAATTGGGCGGCGCGGGCCGAGCCGTAGAGCATGCCGGTGGGGATGTGCCAGTCCCAGGTGCCCAGTTGCGCCGAATCCAGGGCGAGGTCGAGGCGCTCCTGGCTGTCCTTGAGGGCTTGCTCGGCGTTTTTGCGCTCGGTGGTGTCGAGAAAGGTGCTGATCAGGTAAGCCTCGCCCTCCAGCTCGACTTTCTGCGCGCTGAGGGTGCCATCGTGGATCTGGCCGTTGCTGGCGCAGAACTGCACTTCCATGGTGATGGGTTCGCCCTTGCGCTGCGTGGCCTTGACCAACAGCGCACGTTGTTCAGGCTGTCGCCACAGGCCAAGGTCCAGCGTGGTGCGGCCGATCGCGTGGGCCACGGGCCAACCGAAGTGTATCTCGAAATACTGGTTGGCTTCGCTGATCAGGCCGTCGGATTGACGGGTCAGCAGGACCATGTTGGGGCACAGGTGAAACAGCGTGGCGAAGCGTTTTTCCGACTGCATGAGGGCGCGCTCGCGCTCGCGCTGGCGGGTGGTCTCGCGGATCACGCCGATCATGCGGCGCCGACCGGCCTTGTCCGGCATCAGGCTGCCATTGATTTCCAGCCAGTGATCGCTGCCATCCGGCCACTGTATATGGTGGTGCATGGCCTGCTCGAACGGCTCTCCCGCCAGCACCGCATGAAAGGCGCGCACGACCCGCTCACGATCCTGTGGGGCGAGAAGGTCGAGGTATTCCAGGTCCTTGGGCAAAGGTTGCCGAGGATCGTAGCCGAACAGCGCCTGAGTGCCCCTTGACCAACTGATTCTGCCGGTGTCGATTTCCCAGCTCCACGCGCCCAGCCGGGCAGCATTGAGGGCTGCCAGCAATTGCGGGGCATTGTCCCAGCTTTGTTCCGCCTCTTGAGGGTCCAGGGCGTAAATGCGGGGCAGGGGCGGCACGGAGTCGACGGGGTTGCGCATTATCAAAGGGCCTTGGCTCAATGGGCGGTCGGCGCGGCGTGTTTCAGACCTTGGGGTCGCACAGCTTCATGCCGGTATCCCTGGCAGATCGACCTGTGCATCCAATAGGCTCATGAAAGCCCGCGCAGCGTTCGACAGCGTCCTTTCGGTGTGCACGATATAGCCTAGCTGGCGACTGAGCTGTATGCCCGGTAAAGCGATGCTTGCCACCTGATCGTCGAGCATGGTGCGCGGCAAAACGCTCCAGGCCAGGCCGATAGACACCATCATCTTGATCGTTTCCAGGTAGTTAGTGCTCATCGCGATGTTCGGCGTCAGGCCCTGAGCCTCGAATAGACGGCTGACGATGTGGTGGGTAAAGGTGTTGCCGCCCGGAAACACCGCCGGGTGCCTGGCAATATCGGCCAGGTTGACAGTGCCGTTGCCGGTCAAGCTGTGCTCCGGTGCCACCACGAAATCCAGGGGGTCATCCCACACCGGGGTGGCGCGGACTAAATTGTGCGGATCAGGCGCCAGGGTAATGACCGCCACTTCGGCGCGGCCATGCAGAATCTCTTCGTAGGCCACTTCCGAATCGAGGAACTGAATATCCAGCGCCACGTTGGGGTACTGGCGGGTAAAGGTGCGCAGGATCGGTGGCAGGCGGTGCAGGCCGATATGGTGGCTGGTGGCCAGGGTCAGCCGACCGCTGACTTCGCCGGTCAGGTTGGTGAGGGCACGGCGCGTATCGTCCAGCACGTTGAGAATCTGATAGGCACGCGGCAGCAAAGCCCGTCCGGCCTCGGTCAGGCCGACTTCACGGCCCAGGCGATCGAACAGGCGCACTTTTAATTGTTGTTCCAGGCCGGCAATGCGCTTGCTGATGGCCGGCTGGGTCAGGTGCAGGCGTTCACCGGCGCCGGAGAAGCTGCCGGTCTCGGCGATGGCAATAAAAGCGTTGAGGTTGGCCAAGTCCATTGTGGTATTCCAGTTGGTAATCCAAAGCATAAAAAATATGAATTTGAGTTATTTAATGTAGCGCCATACCATCAGCCTCACAAGCCAAAGGGTTATTGAATGTCTCAAGGCCCGGGGCATAGAAAGACCGATGATGAGGACCGACTGATGGCCGGCAAAACGCTTTACGACAAGCTTTGGGATTCCCATGAAGTGAAACGGCGCGACGATGGCTCGTCGCTGATCTATATCGACCGTCACATCATCCATGAAGTGACCTCGCCCCAAGCGTTCGAAGGCCTGCGGCTGGCCGGGCGCAAGCCTTGGCGCGTCGACTCGATCATCGCCACCCCGGACCACAACGTACCGACGACCCCTGAGCGCAAGGGCGGCATCGACGCGATCGTCGACACTGTGTCGCGCCTTCAGGTGCAGACCCTCGACGATTACTGCGACGAATATGGCATCACCGAATTCAAGATGAATGACGTGCGCCAAGGCATCGTTCACGTGATCGGCCCGGAGCAGGGCGCGACGTTGCCCGGCATGACTGTGGTCTGCGGCGACTCCCACACCTCTACTCACGGTGCGTTCGGCGCGTTGGCCCATGGCATCGGCACATCCGAGGTGGAACATGTGTTCGCCACCCAGTGCCTGGTCGCCAAAAAAATGAAGAACATGTTGGTCCTGGTCGAAGGCACATTGCCCTTTGGCGTGACTGCCAAGGACATCGTGCTCGCCGTGATCGGCAAGATCGGCACCGCCGGTGGTAACGGCCATGCCATCGAGTTCGCCGGCAGCGCGATTCGCGACCTCTCCATTGAAGGCCGCATGACCATCTGCAACATGTCCATCGAAGCCGGTGCCCGCGTGGGCATGGTGGCGGCGGACGAAAAGACCGTTGAATACGTCAAGGGCCGTCCGTTCGCACCGAAAGGCGCCGATTGGGATGCCGCCGTCGAAGCCTGGAAAGACCTGGTCTCCGACGCCGATGCGGTGTTCGACACCGTGGTCGAGCTCGACGCTGCGCAGATCAAGCCGCAAGTCAGCTGGGGCACCTCGCCGGAGATGGTCCTGGCCGTCGACCAGCACGTGCCGGACCCGGCTAAAGAGGCCGACCTGGTCAAGCGCGGTTCCATCGAGCGCGCCTTGAAATACATGGGCTTGAAAGCCAACCAGGCGATTACCGACATCCAGTTGGACCGCGTGTTTATCGGTTCCTGCACCAACTCGCGGATCGAAGACCTGCGCGCCGCGGCGGTGATCGCCAAAGGCCGTAAAGTCGCCTCGACCATCAAACAAGCCATCGTGGTGCCAGGCTCGGGCCTGGTCAAAGCGCAAGCCGAAGCCGAAGGCCTGGACAAGATCTTCCTCGAGGCCGGTTTTGAATGGCGTGAGCCGGGCTGCTCGATGTGCCTGGCGATGAACCCGGACCGTTTGGAATCGGGCGAGCATTGCGCGTCCACCTCCAACCGTAACTTCGAAGGGCGTCAGGGCGCCGGTGGGCGTACTCACCTGGTCAGCCCGGCCATGGCCGCTGCAGCTGCCGTCAACGGTCGTTTCATCGACGTTCGCGAATTGATCTGAGGAAAACCCGATGAGAGCTTTTACCCAACACACAGGTCTCGTAGCGCCGTTGGACCGTGCCAACGTCGACACCGACCAGATCATCCCCAAGCAGTTCTTGAAGTCGATCAAGCGCACCGGTTTTGGCCCCAACCTGTTCGATGAGTGGCGCTACCTGGACGTGGGCTACGCCTACCAGGACAACTCCAAGCGCCCGCTGAACAAGGACTTTGTGCTCAACGCCGAGCGTTACCAAGGCGCCAGCGTGTTGCTGGCCCGCGAGAACTTCGGTTGCGGCTCCAGCCGTGAACACGCGCCGTGGGCCCTGGAAGAATATGGCTTTCGCAGCATCATCGCGCCGAGCTACGCCGACATCTTCTTCAACAACAGCTTCAAGAACGGCTTGCTGCCGATCATCTTGAGCGACGCCGAAGTGGATGAGCTGTTCAAGCAAGTGGAAGCCGATGTGGGCTACCAACTGACCGTCGACCTGGCTGCGCAGACCGTTACGCGCCCGGACGGCAAGGTGTATCACTTCGAAGTCGATGCCTTCCGTAAGCACTGCCTGCTCAATGGCCTGGATGACATCGGCCTGACCTTGCAGGACGGCGATGCGATTGCCGCGTTTGAAACCAGGCACCGGGCCAGCCAGCCCTGGTTGTTTCGCGACGCGTGATTCTATGTAGACCGGACTGGCCCCTTCGCGAGCAAGCCCGCTCCCACATTTGATCGCATTTCAACTGAAGGAACTCGGTTGAATGTGGGAGCGGGCTTGCTCGCGAAGACGGCAGTACAAACAACGCAAGTCTCAAGGAAGCTCACCATGACCAGCACCGCCCACACCCAAGTCGTGCAAAAACAATTCGGCGAGCAAGCCTCGGCCTACCTGAGCAGTGCCGTGCACGCCCAAGGCACCGAATTCGCGGTGCTCCAGGCCGAACTGGCCGGGCAGGGCGCTGCACGACTGCTGGATTTAGGCTGCGGTGCCGGGCATGTGAGTTTCCAAGTGGCGTCGTTGGTAAAAGAAGTGGTGGCCTACGACCTGTCCCAACAAATGCTCGACGTGGTAGCGGCCGCCGCTGTAGATCGCGGCCTGAACAACATTCGCACCGTATGCGGCGCCGCTGAACACCTGCCATTCGCCGATGGCGAGTTCGACTTCGTGTTCAGCCGTTACTCGGCCCACCACTGGAGCGACCTCGGCCTGGCTTTGCGTGAAGTGCGCCGCGTACTCAAGCCAGGTGGCGTGGCGGCCTTTGTCGACGTCTTGTCACCGGGCAGCCCGCTGTTGGACACTTACCTGCAAACCGTCGAAGTGCTGCGCGACACCAGCCACGTGCGCGATTACTCCGCCGCCGAGTGGATGCGTCAACTTAGCGAGGCCGGGCTGCATGTGCGCACCAGCAGTCGCCAACGCCTGCGCCTGGAATACACCTCCTGGGTCGAGCGCATGCGCACACCACAGGCCTTGCGCACCGCGATCCTAGAGCTGCAGCAGGCGATGGGCCAGGAAGTGCGTGATTACTACGAGATTCAGGCCGACGGCACCTTCAGCACCGACGTGCTGGTGGTTTTTGCCGAACGTTGATTAATTTTCCCGACCTGCCCACGGGCAGGTCGCTTGATGAAATGAGGAACGCATGAGCAAGCAGATTCTGATTCTTCCTGGCGACGGTATTGGTCCGGAAATCATGGCCGAAGCGGTCAAAGTCCTGGAATTGGCTAACACCAAGTACAGCCTGGGCTTCGAACTGAGCCACGACGTGATCGGCGGCGCCGCCATCGACAAGCATGGCGTGCCCTTGGCCGACGAGACGCTGGACCGTGCCCGTGCTGCTGACGCTGTGCTGCTCGGCGCCGTAGGCGGCCCGAAATGGGACAAGATCGAACGTGATATCCGCCCTGAGCGCGGCCTGCTGAAAATTCGCGCGCAACTGGGCCTGTTCGGCAACCTGCGTCCGGCCATCCTCTACCCGCAACTGGCCGACGCGTCGAGCCTCAAGCCGGAAGTGGTGGCGGGCCTGGATATCCTGATCGTGCGCGAGCTGACCGGTGGTATCTATTTCGGCTCGCCGCGTGGCGTGCGCGAGTTGGAGAATGGTGAACGTCAGGCCTACGACACTCTGCCGTACAGCGAGAGCGAAATCCGCCGTATCGCCCGTGTCGGTTTCGACATGGCCCGTGTGCGCGGCAAAAAGGTCTGCTCCGTCGACAAAGCCAACGTACTGGCCTCCAGCCAACTGTGGCGCGAAATCGTCGAAGAAGTGGCCAAGGACTACCCGGACGTCGAACTGAGCCACATGTACGTCGACAACGCCGCGATGCAGCTGGTGCGTGCGCCGAAGCAGTTCGACGTGATCGTCACCGACAACCTGTTCGGCGACATCCTGTCCGACCAGGCCTCGATGCTCACCGGTTCCATCGGCATGCTGCCGTCGGCGTCCCTGGACACCAACAACAAGGGCATGTACGAGCCCTGCCACGGTTCGGCGCCGGACATCGCAGGGCAGGGCATTGCCAACCCGCTGGCGACCATTTTGTCGGTGTCGATGATGCTGCGTTACAGCTTCAACCTGAGCGACGCGGCCGATGCCATCGAGAAGGCCGTAAGCCTGGTGTTGGATCAAGGCTTGCGCACCGGTGACATTTGGTCACAGGGTTGCACCAAAGTCGGCACGCAAGAAATGGGCGACGCAGTAGTCGCCGCGCTGCGGAATCTGTAATCTCTCGGGCCCGCTTGCAGTTGTTGCTGCAAGGCGGCCCACTTTTTAACAAGGTGTAGTTGCGATGAAACGTGTAGGTCTGATCGGTTGGCGCGGTATGGTCGGTTCCGTGCTCATGCAGCGGATGCTGGAAGAGCAGGATTTCGATCTTATTGAGCCGGTGTTTTTCACCACTTCGAACGTAGGTGGCCAAGGGCCGTCCGTGGGCAAGGATATCGCCCCGCTCAAGGACGCCTACAGCATTGAAGAGCTGAAAACCCTCGATGTGATTCTGACCTGCCAGGGTGGCGACTACACCAGCGAAGTCTTCCCCAAGCTGCGCGAAGCCGGCTGGCAGGGTTACTGGATCGACGCCGCCTCCAGCCTGCGCATGCAGGACGACGCCGTGATCATCCTCGACCCGGTCAACCGCAAGGTCATCGACCAGCAACTGGATGCGGGCACCAAGAACTACGTCGGTGGCAACTGCACCGTCAGCTTGATGCTGATGGGCCTGGGCGGCTTGTTCGAAGCGGGCCTGGTCGAGTGGATGAGCGCCATGACCTATCAGGCGGCGTCCGGTGCGGGTGCGCAGAACATGCGCGAACTGATCAAGCAAATGGGCGCGACCCACGCGGCGGTTGCCGATCAACTGGCCGATCCTGCCAGCGCGATCCTCGACATCGACCGCCGTGTGGCCGAAGCCATGCGCAGCGAGGCCTACCCGACCGAGAACTTCGGTGTGCCATTGGCCGGTAGCCTGATCCCGTGGATCGACAAGGAACTGCCGAACGGCCAGAGCCGCGAAGAGTGGAAAGCCCAGGCCGAAACCAACAAGATTCTGGGCCGCTTCAAGAGCCCGATCCCGGTGGACGGTATTTGCGTGCGTATCGGTGCCATGCGCTGCCACAGCCAGGCGCTGACCATCAAACTGAACAAAGACGTGCCGATCGCCGATATCGAAGGGCTGATCAGCCAGCACAACCCATGGGTCAAGCTGGTGCCGAACAACCGCGAAATCAGCATGCAGGAGCTGAGCCCGACGAAGGTTACCGGCACCCTGAATGTGCCGGTTGGCCGTCTGCGCAAGCTGAACATGGGCACCCAGTACCTGGGCGCGTTCACCGTTGGCGACCAACTGCTGTGGGGCGCGGCCGAGCCACTGCGCCGCATGCTGCGGATTTTGCTGGAGCGGTAATCGCTGCTGGTAAGTAAGAAACCCGCGTTCTGGTGACAGGCGCGGGTTTTTTGTTGTTCTTTAGGGCCCTCATCGCCGGCAAGCCAGCTCCCACACTTGACCGAGTTCCAGCGTTGAAATGCGGTCGAATGTGGGGGCGGGCTTGCTCGCGATGGGGCCGGCAGCCACAGCACAAACTACCCAGGTTAATTGCCTCACCCCCAGCCACCCGGTAAAGTGCCGCTCCCCCCGCAATGCCCGAGGCAGCCCCCATGACCCAGACTTTTGAAATTGCAGTGATCGGCGCCACTGGCACCGTGGGCGAAACCCTGGTGCAGATTCTCGAAGAGCTGGATTTCCCGGTGGGCACCTTGTACCTGCTGGCGGGCAGCAACTCGGCCGGTGCGTCAGTACCGTTTCGCGGCAAAAACGTGCGGGTAAAGGAAGTCGATGAATTCGATTTCAGCAAGGCGCAATTGGCGTTCTTCGCAGCCGGTCCGGCGGTAACCCTGAGTTTCGCCCCGCGCGCCACGGCCGCCGGCTGCTCGGTGATCGATCTCTCCGGCGCGTTGCCGGCCGAGCAGGCACCTCAAGTGGTGCCGGAAGCCAACGCCCATGTGCTGGACGGTCTGAAAAAGCCCTTTCAGCTGGGCAGCCCAAGCCCGTCCGCCACCAACCTGGCGGTAGTCCTCGCGCCGCTGCGCCGTTTGCTGGACATCCAGCGCGTTAGCGTCACCGCCAACCTGGCCGTCTCTGCCCAGGGCCGTGAGGCTGTCAGCGAGTTGGCTCGACAAACCGCAGAGCTGCTGAACGTACGCCCGCTGGAGCCCAAGTTCTTCGATCGGCAGATGGCCTTCAACTTGCTGGCACAAGTCGGCACGCCGGACGCTCAAGGTCATACAGCCCTGGAGCGACGCCTGGTCCACGAACTGCGTGCGGTACTGGAAACTCCTTTACTGAAGATTTCCGCAACCTGCGTTCAAGCGCCGGTGTTTTTTGGCGATAGCCTGACTGTGTCTTTGCAATTGGGCGCGGCAGTCGATCTGGCGGCGGTCAACCGTGCACTCGATGCGGCACCGGGCATTGAGCTGGTCGAAGAGGGAGATTACCCCACGGCCGTGGGCGATGCGGTCGGCCAGGACGTGGTCTACGTGGGTCGAGTGCGTGCGGGCGTGGATGACCCGGCGGAACTAAATCTATGGCTGACGTCAGATAACGTACGCAAAGGCGCCGCATTGAATGCCGTGCAACTGGCGCAGTTGTTGATAAAAGGCCTTGCGTAAAAGATACTTGGCGGCAATTTGTAGATTGATTCTAGCCAAGCGCTATGCTTGGTCCCTAGCGGAACAGAAGCGCGTCGGTAACCTATCGGCTCGCCATGCCTTATGGCAGCGGTTACCAACCTTCTCGCAGGCCGGGGAGTGTTCAAACAAAGGATGAGGCTATGGTTCAAGTTCGCAAACTGGTGTTAGCAATAGCGGCCGCCTCGGCGCTGTCCTCCGGTATGGCGCAGGCGCTGCAGCTTGGGGAGATGACCCTCAAGTCGAAGTTGAACCAGCCGTTGTCGGTGGAAATCGAATTGCTTGATGTCGGTGGCCTCACCGCTTCCGAGATTACCCCGGGCCTGGCCTCCGACCAGGCGTTTGTAGACGCAGGCGTTGATCGCCAGGCGTTCCTCAATGACCTGACGTTTACCCCGGTGATCAACCCTAGCGGCCGCAGCGTGGTGCGCGTCACGTCCAGCAAGCCGCTGCCGGATTCCTATGTGCGTTTCCTGCTGCAGGTGCAATGGCCCAATGGCCGCCTGATGCGCGACTACAGTGTGCTGCTCGACCCGGCCAAGTTTGAGCAGTCGGCACCGACGCCGACGCCGACTGCCAGCGCACCCGCGCCGCGTTTGAGCGCGCCGACCGGCACTGCGCCGACTGTCAGCAAACCCGCTCAGCACACCACGACTTCTCACGACACCCTGTGGGAAATTGCCGCAAAGAACCGTAATGGTGCGTCGGTCCAGCAGACCATGCTGGCTATTCAGGCGCTCAACCCTGACGCCTTTGTCGACGGCAACATCAATCGCCTGAAAACTGGCCATGTCCTGCGCCTGCCGGACCGCCAGCAAGCCTCCGCCTTGGCGCAGCCCAAGGCGATTGCCGAAGTGACCGCGCAAAATGCGGCCTGGCGCCAGGGGCGTCGCACGGCCAACAATCAAGCGGCGGGCAAGCAGCAACTGGACGCGACCAAGCGCGCCCAGGCGGGCAATGCGCCGTCGAGCACCGACGCGAAGGATAACTTGAGCCTGGTCTCTGCCGAATCGGCCAAGAAAGGCGCGAAGGGCAAGGCGGGTGACGGTCGGGCACTGAACGACAAGCTTGCGATGACCCAGGAACAACTGGATACCACTCGCCGCGACAATGCCGAACTGAAAAGCCGCGCGGCGGACCTGCAAAGCCAGTTGGACAAGCTGCAAAAGCTGATTCAACTGAAAAACGATCAACTTGCCAGGTTGCAGGCAGCAAACGGCGCCCCGGCGGCGCCGGCGACTGCGGCGACTGCGGCGGCTGCGGCGGCTGCGGCGATGCCCGCTCAATTGGCCGGCGAGCCAGCCGCTGCGCCGGCTGCTGTTCCAGCAACGCCCGAAGTTGCGCCTGCTGCGGCTGCACCGACACCGGCACCGGCTGCACCCGAGCCGATCAAGCCGGATGCCGCGCCTGACACCACCGAAGGTAAATTCAACGATCTGCTGACCAATCCGATCGTCCTGGGTGTGATCGGCGGTGCGGCTGGCTTGCTGGTGTTGTTGCTTCTGTTGTTGTGGGCACGTCATCGCAATGCGCGCCTTGAAGAAGAAAAGCACCTGCGTATGGCGCGGGCTTTGGCCGAAGAACCGCAATTTTCCCCTAGCATTGATCACGACCTGCCACCAGACAGCTTCGAAGGCCTTGAAGTAACGCCACCGAACGTCAAGTTGGCTGCTGCGCCTGCGCCCGCTGCGGTGGTTGAGCCGGTCGTGGTTGCGCCGACGGTTGCCTCGGTACTCTCGCCGCTGGCGGTTGCCGTCGCTCCGGAAAATTCCAGTGATGCGTTGGCGCAAGCTCAATCTCATATCGACCGTGGTCACCTGAACCAGGCGGCCGATGTGCTGGAGCAGGCGATCAAGCGCGAGCCCAAGCGAAGCGATCTGCGTTTGAAGTTGATGGAAGTTTACGGTCTGCAGAGCGACAAGGACGGCTTCGTTACCCAGGAGCGTCAACTGGTGGCCAATGGTGAGAACCATGCCCAGGTCGAGCAGCTCAAAAGCCGCTTCCCGGCCATGGCTGTGTTGGCGGCGGGCGTCAGTGCTGCGGTGGCTGCAGCAGCCCTGGACGCCCAATACGTCAAGAACCTGATGGAAGACAAACCCGCTGCTCCGGCCCCGGAGCCAGAGGCGTTCGACACGGATTTCGACCTGAGCCTGGACGATCTGGAAGCCGCTTCACCGGCCGTGGTCAACCCGAAAGACGAGCTGAGCTTCGAGTCTGTGTTGCAACAGCAGGCTGAAGCCAAGGCCAGCCCGGACGATTTGTCGGACTTTGATCTGGACCTGCAACTGGAGGCTCCGGCGTCCACGCAGTCGGATGACGACTTCCTTTCCGGTCTTGAAGACCAGATGAAGGACGTTCCGGCCGTTGAGCCGCCGACCCTGACGCCTGCCGCGCTGGACGACTTTGACCTGCCGGAAGATTTCGACCTGTCCCTGGCGGATGAGCCGCAAGCGCCTGCCGCCGGCAAGCCCGAGGTATTCGCCTCGGAGCTCGATGACGTCAACGCTGAGCTGGATCGCCTGTCCCAGAGCCTGGAGCATCCGCCGATCGAGCCTTCCTTCACTGCTGAAGAGGCGGCGTTGGGCGGTGATGAGCCGGAATTCGACTTCCTTTCCGGTACCGATGAGGTCGCCACCAAGCTGGACCTGGCCCAGGCCTACATCGACATGGGCGATGCCGACGGCGCGCGGGACATCCTTTCCGAGGTGTTGACCGAGGGCAATGAAATCCAGCGCGGTGAAGCCAAGGAAATGCTTGGCAAAATCTGAAGGAAGATGCAAACCCAGTGTGGGAGCGGGCTTGCTCGCGAAAGCGGAGTGTCAGTCGATGCATTAGTTGGCTGGCCCACTGCTTTCGCGAGCAAGCCCGCTCCCACATCAGGACTGCGTACGCTCATGCAACAAAAGCGCCCCTCCTACGCCTGCCGCCTTTATAATGGGCGCCTTTGCGCAACTCATCGGGCTCTCAGTTCTTGGCAAATATAGATAACGCGGCCGCCGAAATGGCGGCCGCAGGCTTTTACCGCATCGCCCTGGGCGTGGAATACAAAGGTTCGCGCTATCGCGGCTGGCAGCGCCAGGCCTCCGGCGTGTTGACGGTGCAGGAAACCCTGGAAAACGCTTTATCGAAAGTCGCTGACTCGCCGGTGTCGCTGATGTGCGCCGGGCGTACCGACGCGGGTGTGCACGCCTGTGGCCAGGTGGTGCACTTCGATACCCAGGCCGAGCGCACGATGAAGGCGTGGGTGATGGGCGCCAATATCAATTTGCCCCACGACGTCAGCGTCACCTGGGCCAAGGTCATGCCTGCGGATTTTCATGCGCGATTCAAGGCGATTGCCCGGCGCTACCGCTATGTGATCTATAACGATCAGATCCGCCCGGCGCACCTTAATCAGGAAATTACCTGGAACCACCGCCCCCTGGATGCCGAGCGCATGGCCGAGGCTGCACAGCATTTGGTGGGTGTGCATGACTTCAGCGCCTTCCGTGCCGGCCAGTGCCAGGCCAAATCGCCGATCAAGGAAGTCCATCACCTGCGGGTGACCCGCCACGGCAAAATGATCGTGCTGGACATCCGTGCCGGCGCCTTCCTTCACCATATGGTGCGCAACATTGCGGGCGTGCTGATGACCATCGGCACCGGCGAGCGTCCGGTGGAGTGGGCCAGGGAAGTGCTGGAAAGCCGCATCCGCCGCACTGGCGGGGTGACGGCGCATCCGTTCGGCCTGTACCTGGTGGATGTGGAATACCGCGATGAGTTCGAGTTGCCGGATCGCTTCATCGGGCCACACTTCCTCACAGGTTTCAGCGAACTTGGCGGCTGACGCCCGGAAAAGCTTTTGTTACCATCCGGGACTTTCTCGGTCCAACCCTGAGGTTTCTACGACATGTCAGCCGTTCGCAGCAAGATTTGCGGGATTACCCGCATAGAAGACGCGCTGGCGGCAGTCGAGGCGGGGGCGGATGCCATTGGTTTCGTGTTTTATGCCAAAAGCCCGCGGGCGGTGAATGTGTTGCAGGCTCGGGCAATCATTGCCGCGCTGCCGCCGTTCGTGACCACCGTGGGGCTGTTCGTCAACGCCAGTCGCTGCGAACTCAACGAAACCCTGGATGCCGTGCAGCTGGACATGCTGCAATTCCATGGCGATGAAAGCCCCGACGAGTGTGAAAGCTACCAGCGCCCCTATATCAAGGCGCTGCGGGTCAAGGCGGGGGATGACATTGCCGCTGCCTGTGCGGCCTATACTGGTGCTCGCGGGATTCTGTTGGACACCTATGTCGAAGGTGTGCCCGGCGGAACGGGTGAGGCCTTCGACTGGACGCTGATTCCCGAAGGCTTGAAGACGCCGATCATCCTCGCGGGTGGCCTCAACCCGGCCAATGTCGGGGCGGCCATCGAGCAGGTCAGGCCGTACGCGGTGGACGTGAGTGGTGGGGTGGAGCAGGGCAAGGGCATCAAGGATCACCAGAAGATTCGCGCATTCATGCAGGCCGTGCGCAACAGCAGTGGCGCGATGTGACGGCTGACAGTCTGCCGCCGTCCATAACTACCACTGTGTAGAACAGCACCGGCGCCGCCTGCGGGAGGCCCGGAAATGAAGTGGCAACCCTGCGCTGGCAGGTTGTCTGGAAGGCTGAGGAGGCATGCGGGAAATGGCCGGTCGAACGTCTGACCCCGTCCAGCATGTGTCATCGCCACATATGAATTTAGCTCAAGGGCATACGCGGGGCTGTGTTCAAGCCACCGGTACTGGAGAAAGAAAGCATGAGCAACTGGTTAGTAGACAAACTGATCCCTTCGATCATGCGTTCCGAGGTGAAGAAAAGCTCGGTTCCTGAAGGTCTGTGGCACAAGTGCCCATCCTGCGACGCGGTGCTGTACCGCCCCGAGCTGGAAAAGACCCTGGACGTTTGCCCCAAGTGCAACCACCACATGCGTATCGGCGCCCGCGCCCGCATCGACATTTTCCTCGACGCCGATGGCCGTAACGAGCTGGGCGCCGACCTGGAGCCGGTTGACCGGCTCAAGTTCCGCGACGGCAAGAAGTACAAGGACCGCCTGACCGCTGCGCAGAAGCAGACCGGTGAGAAGGACGCGCTGATTTCGGTCAGCGGCAAGCTGCTGGGCATGCCGGTTGTCGTGTCCGCGTTTGAGTTCTCCTTTATGGGCGGTTCCATGGGCGCCATCGTGGGTGAGCGTTTCGTACGTGCCGCCAACTACGCCCTGGAAAACCGTTGCCCGATGATCTGCTTCGCCGCCTCAGGTGGCGCGCGTATGCAGGAAGCGCTGATCTCCCTGATGCAAATGGCCAAGACCTCCGCGGTGCTGGCGCGTCTGCGCGAAGAAGGCATTCCGTTCATCTCCGTGCTGACCGACCCGGTCTACGGCGGCGTTTCCGCCAGCCTGGCGATGCTGGGTGATGTGATCGTCGGTGAGCCGAAGGCCCTGATCGGCTTTGCCGGCCCGCGCGTGATTGAACAAACCGTTCGCGAAAAGCTGCCGGAAGGTTTCCAGCGCAGCGAGTTCCTGCTTGAGCACGGCGCCATCGACATGATCATCGCCCGTGGCGAGCTGCGTCCACGCCTGGGTAACCTGCTGGCGCAAATGATGGGCCTGCCGACACCGGTGTACATCGCGCCTAAAGTCGAGCCAATCGTCGTGCCGCCGGTGCCTGCAAACCTATGACCCAGCGTACCCTGGGCGAATGGCTCGCCTACCTTGAGCAATTGCATCCGTCCGCCATCGACATGGGCCTGGAGCGCTCGCAACAGGTAGCGGCCCGCCTTGGGTTGGGCCGGCCGGCACCGCGCGTGGTCACGGTGACCGGTACCAACGGCAAAGGCTCTACCTGCGCCTTTGTCGCGGCGCTGCTGCAGGCTCAAGGGCTGAAGGTGGGCGTGTACAACTCCCCGCACCTGTTGCGTTACAACGAGCGGGTGCAGCTCAATGGCGTCGAAGCCACTGACGAGCAGCTCTGCGAAGCCTTCGCCGCGCTGGACGTCGGGCGTGGTGAGATATCCCTGACTTACTTCGAGATGGGCACCTTGGCGGCGTTCTGGCTGTTCGAGCGTGCGCAGTTGGATGTGGTTGTCCTGGAAGTTGGCCTGGGTGGGCGTCTGGACACGGTCAACGTGGTAGATGCCGACCTCGCGCTGGTCACCAGCATTGGCGTTGACCATGCCGACTACCTGGGTAATACCCGCGAGTCGGTAGCCTATGAAAAGGCTGGTATCTTCCGTCAGGGCAAGCCTGCGCTGTGTGGCGACCTGAACCCGCCGCATACCTTGCTCGATAAGGTGCGTGAACTGGATTGCCCGTTTTTCCTGCGGGGGCGCGAATTCAATCTCGAGATTGGCAACCAGCATTGGCAATGGCGCGGGCGTGATGGGCGTGGGCAAGTTGTAGAGTTGCGTGATTTGCCGCTGCTGAACCTGCCGATGGAAAACGCTGCGCTCGCGCTGCAAGCCTACTTGCTGATGGATTTGCCGTGGAATGCCGAGCAGATTGCTGCGACATTGCAGGCGACTCGTGTGGTTGGGCGTCTGGATCGCCGCACGTTCGAGTGGGCGGGCAAGCGTTTGAATCTGCTGCTGGATGTGGGGCACAACCCGCACGCTGCCGAATACCTGGCACAGCGCCTGTCGCGCACGCCACCGGCTGGTCGCCGTTTGGCGGTGTTCGGGCTGTTGGCCGATAAAGACCTGGACGGCGTGGTCGCGCCGTTGCTGAGCAATGTCCAGGCGTGGGCGGTAGCGCCGCTGGATACGCCGCGCACTCGTCCGGCCGCCGAGCTGGAAATCGCCTTGCAGAACCTTGGCGCATCGGTGGCGTCGTATGCAAGCGTCACCGCGGCACTTGAAGCGCAATGCGCGGTGGCCACGGCCGAGGACGAAATTCTGTTGTTCGGATCATTTTATTGTGTTGCCGAGGCGCTCGAGTGGTTGGCCCGGCGCTCCACGGAGGAAGCTGCACATGGCATTACTGGATAGCGCATACAAGCAGCGAATGGTTGGGGCCCTGGTGTTGGTGGCGTTGGCGGTGATTTTTCTGCCGATGCTGTTTTCCCGTCAGGACGAACAGCGCCAGGTAGTCGTCGAGGCGCCGGCCGCGCCCCAGGCGCCTGCGGTCCCTCAGGTTCAGGTTGAGCCGGTGGTGGTGCCCGAGCCGCAGGCGCTGCCGCAAGAGCCGGTGCCGACCGACGAGGAAATCGCTGCGCAGCAGGCGCCGACCCAGCCGATACAGCCGAGTGTTCCTGTGGTCAAGCCTGCTCCGGCCCCGGTCGTTGCCGCCAAGCCTGTTGCGCCCGCGCCCGCGCCCAAGCCAGTAGCGCCGCAACCGGCTGCGCCGGGTAAGCCTGATGTGGGGCAGAGCCGTATCGATCCGAATGGCTTGCCGATCAGTTGGTCGATCCAGCTCGCCAGCCTGGCCAACCGCGAGAGCGCCGAAGCCTTGCAGAAAAAGCTGCGTACCCAGGGCTACAACGCCTATATCCGTAGCGCCGACGGCAAGAACCGGGTGTTTATCGGGCCGCTGATCGAGCGTGCCGAGGCGGATCGCCTGCGGGACTTGTTGGGCCGGCAGCAGAATCTCAATGGTTTTGTGGTGCGTTTCCAGCCTGAGCGCGGCTGAATAGTTACGCGCTTTTAGGTGGGGCGCAGGCCAAGTGTGGGAGCTGGCTTGCCTGCGATAGCGGTGGGGCAGTCAACAGTGATGTTGAAAGTGCCAGCGTCATCGCAGGCAAGCCAGCTCCCACATTAGTTTTCAGTGGTCTTGAGATAGCGTTAACTCTGGGCAACCCATTGATTTGCAAAGCACCCGCAATCACAGCTTACCGATAGCCCGGCGCTCTGCTAAAATGCGCCGCCTTATCCGTACGTAGGCTGCACTGTGCCATTTACCTGGGTTGATTGGGCGATCGTTGCAATCGTCGCCATCTCCGCTTTGATCAGTCTAAGCCGCGGCTTCGTAAAAGAAGCACTGTCGTTGCTGACTTGGATCATCGCAGGAGTCGTAGCCTGGATGTTCGGTGGTTCACTGTCGGTTTACCTGGCCGGGTATATCGAAACACCTTCGGCTCGCGTTATCGCGGGCTGCGCCATCATGTTCATCGCCACGCTGCTGGTGGGGGCAATGGTCAATTATCTTATTGGCGAGTTGATACGTGTCACCGGCCTCTCCGGGACCGATCGATTTCTCGGCATGGCCTTCGGCGCCGCGCGTGGCGGCCTGCTGGTGGTTGTGGCGGTCGGGCTGTTGAGCCTGGGGCCGGTACAGCAGG
The DNA here is from genome assembly GCF_001647715.1 of Pseudomonas antarctica. Lineage (NCBI taxonomy): Bacteria > Pseudomonadati > Pseudomonadota > Gammaproteobacteria > Pseudomonadales > Pseudomonadaceae > Pseudomonas > Pseudomonas antarctica. Next base: position 4,271,472 of record NZ_CP015600.1, on the reverse strand, counting down.
ATTCGTGGTGGCAGGAGTCGGTACTCGTGCCAAAATTTCTATTGGTTGCAGACTGGTCCAAGAACCTCATTCTGGGGTGGAGCAGTCAGTGGCTGGCCAGCGGAATCAGCGTACCCGCTGATCTTCCGTTCAAGGAACACCTTTTACCGGCCAAAACGCCTCAGTAAGCTGTGTTCAGTCAAGATTCATTAAGTAGGGGTTGCGTCGCATGTGTGGCATCGTCGGTATCGTCGGTAAGTCGAACGTCAATCAGGCGCTGTATGACGCGCTAACCGTCCTCCAGCACCGCGGCCAGGACGCTGCCGGTATTGTGACCAGCCACGACGGCCGGTTATTCCTGCGCAAGGACAATGGCCTGGTGCGTGACGTGTTCCATCAGCGTCACATGCAACGCCTCGTCGGGCACATGGGCATTGGCCATGTGCGTTACCCGACTGCCGGTAGCTCGACTTCGGCCGAAGCTCAACCGTTTTACGTCAACTCGCCTTACGGCATCACCCTGGCGCACAACGGTAATCTGACCAACGTTGAACAGCTGGCCAAAGAGATTTACGAATCTGACCTGCGCCACGTCAACACCAACTCCGACTCGGAAGTGTTGCTTAACGTGTTCGCTCACGAGCTGGCCCAGCGTGGCAAGTTGCAGCCGACCGAAGAAGATGTGTTCGCTGCCGTCACTGATGTGCACAACCGTTGCGTCGGCGGCTACGCGGTGGTGGCCATGATCACCGGTTATGGCATCGTCGGTTTCCGCGACCCCCACGGCATCCGCCCGATCGTGTTCGGCCAGCGTCACACTGACGAAGGCGTCGAGTACATGATTGCTTCCGAAAGTGTGTCCCTGGACGTGCTGGGCTTCACCCTGATCCGTGACCTGGCCCCGGGCGAAGCGGTGTACATCACCGAAGATGGCAAGCTGCACACCCGTCAGTGTGCTGTGGCGCCGAAACTCACCCCGTGCATCTTCGAACACGTCTACCTGGCGCGTCCGGATTCGATCATTGATGGCGTTTCGGTCTACAAGGCGCGTCTGCGCATGGGCGAGAAGCTGGCCGAGAAGATCCTGCGCGAGCGTCCAGAGCACGATATCGACGTGGTGATCCCGATTCCGGACACCAGCCGTACCGCTGCGCTGGAGCTGGCCAACCATCTAGGCGTCAAGTTCCGCGAAGGTTTCGTCAAGAACCGCTACATCGGCCGTACCTTCATCATGCCGGGCCAGGCAGCGCGCAAGAAGTCGGTCCGCCAGAAGCTCAACGCCATCGAGCTGGAATTTCGTGGCAAGAACGTGATGCTGGTGGACGACTCCATCGTGCGTGGCACCACGTGCAAGCAGATTATCCAGATGGCCCGCGAAGCCGGTGCGAAGAACGTGTACTTCTGTTCCGCCGCGCCTGCCGTGCGTTACCCGAACGTGTACGGTATCGACATGCCGAGCGCCCACGAACTGATCGCCCACAACCGTTCGACCCAGGACGTGGCCGACCTGATCGGCGCCGACTGGCTGATCTATCAGGACCTGCCGGACCTGATCGAAGCGGTCGGCGGTGGCAAGATCAAGATCGAACAGTTCGACTGCGCCGTGTTCGACGGCAAGTATGTGACCGGAGATGTCGATGAGGCTTACCTGAACAAAATCGAGCAGGCGCGTAACGACTCGTCGAAGATCAAGACCCAGGCGGTCAGCGCGATCATCGATCTGTACAACAACTGAGTAAACACCGGCCCTGAGGGGCCGGTTTTGTATCTTAAATAAAGAATTGAGTGAGGAGTCGCAGCATGAGTCAGGAATGGGATGCCGGTCGGTTGGACAGCGACCTCGATGGCGTAGCTTTCGATACCCTGGCTGTGCGCGCCGGCCAGCACCGCACCCCGGAAGGTGAGCACGGTGACCCGATGTTCTTCACCTCAAGCTATGTGTTCCGCACTGCTGCCGACGCCGCTGCGCGTTTCGCCGGTGAAGTGCCGGGCAACGTTTATTCGCGCTACACCAACCCGACCGTGCGAGCGTTCGAAGAGCGTATCGCGGCGCTGGAAGGTGCTGAGCAGGCAGTGGCCACGGCGACCGGCATGGCGTCCATTCTGGCCGTGGTGATGAGCCTGTGCAGCGCGGGTGACCACGTGCTGGTGTCGCGCAGCGTATTCGGTTCGACCATCAGCCTGTTCGAGAAGTACTTCAAGCGCTTCGGTGTTGAAGTGGACTACGTGCCTCTGGCCGAACTTTCCGGCTGGGAGGCGGGAATCAAGGTCAACACCAAGCTGTTGTTCGTCGAGTCGCCCTCCAACCCACTGGCCGAGTTGGTGGATATCGCCGCCTTGTCCGAAATAGCTCATGCCAAAGGCGCGATGCTGGTGGTCGATAACTGCTTCTGCACGCCTGCCTTGCAGCAGCCGTTGAAGCTTGGCGCAGACATCGTTGTGCACTCGGCCACCAAGTTCATCGATGGCCAGGGCCGTTGCATGGGCGGCGTGGTTGCTGGCCGCAGCGAACAGATGAAGGAAGTGGTGGGCTTCTTGCGTACCGCTGGCCCGAGCCTGAGCCCGTTCAACGCCTGGATCTTCCTCAAGAGTCTGGAGACCCTCAGCCTGCGCATGAAAGCCCATTGCGCCAATGCGCAGGCTTTGGCCGAGTGGCTGGAGCAGCAGGACGGTATCGAGAAGGTCCATTACGCTGGCCTCAAGAGCCACCCGCAGCACGCGTTGGCTCAGCGTCAGCAGCGTGGTTTCGGCGGTGTGGTGAGCTTTGAAGTGAAGGGTGGCAAAGAAGGCGCCTGGCGCTTTATCGATGCGACGCGCTTGATCTCCATCACCGCCAACCTGGGTGACAGCAAAACCACTATTACTCACCCAGGCACCACTTCCCACGGTCGTCTGACCCCGCAAGAGCGTGAAGCGGCGGGCATCCGTGACAGCCTGATTCGCATCGCCGTGGGCCTGGAAGATGTGGCTGACTTGCAGGCTGACCTGGCCCGCGGGCTGGCCGCCTTGTGATCGAGTGGTCCATGGACGCTGCAGCGACCGGTAACGGCCGCGTTGCACTGGTGACGGGCGCGGCGCGCGGCATTGGCCTCGGTATCGCCGCGTGGCTGATCAGTGAAGGCTGGCAAGTGGTGTTGACCGACCTTGACCGCGAGCGCGGTTCCAAGGTGTCCAAGGTGCTGGGTGACAATGCCTGGTTTATTACCATGGACGTGGCGGATGAGAAACAAGTCGCCCAGGGCGTCGCCGAAGTGCTGGGCCAGTTCGGGCGCCTGGATGCGTTGGTGTGCAACGCGGCAGTGGCCGACCCGCGCAATATCACCCTGGAGAGCCTTGACCTGGCTTACTGGAACCGGGTGCTGGCGGTGAACCTCAGTGGGCCGATGCTGTTGGCCAAGCACTGTGCGCCGTATCTGCGCGCCCACGGCGGTGCCATCGTCAACCTGGCGTCGACCCGCGCCCGCCAGTCAGAGCCCGACACCGAAGCCTACGCGGCGAGCAAGGGCGGCCTGCTGGCCCTGACTCACGCCTTGGCCATGAGTCTGGGGCCAGAGGTGCGGGTTAACGCCGTGAGCCCTGGTTGGATCGATGCGCGTGATCCTGCCGCTCGGCGTGCCGAGCCATTGACCGATGCCGATCACGCCCAGCATCCGGCGGGCAGGGTGGGTACGGTTGAAGACGTGGCGGCGATGGTGGCGTGGTTGCTGTCGCGTCAGGCGGGGTTTGTCACCGGGCAGGAGTTTGTGGTGGACGGTGGCATGAGCAAGAAGATGATTTACAGCGAGTAGGACCGGTAGCCGTCTTGAAGCAATTTTGTCTTTTTCAGAAAAACTTCAAGCGGGCTATTGACTTAGGTCCGCTACCTGCGTAAATTTCGCGGCCTCAACGAAGCAAAGGGTGATTAGCTCAGCTGGGAGAGCATCTGCCTTACAAGCAGAGGGTCGGCGGTTCGATCCCGTCATCACCCACCACTTCTTGAGAGTTTTGCTTCAGGGCAAGACGCAACGTTAAAGGTTGCACCGACGCGCAGCGGTAGTTCAGTCGGTTAGAATACCGGCCTGTCACGCCGGGGGTCGCGGGTTCGAGTCCCGTCCGCTGCGCCATATTTCCAGGTTCGACTTGTCGGGCTTGAGATCGAACAGCCAAGGCTGAACGATCAGATGTTTAAAGACGGTTGAGCGTTCACGCGCAGCCGGTCAAGCGATACGCAGCGGTAGTTCAGTCGGTTAGAATACCGGCCTGTCACGCCGGGGGTCGCGGGTTCGAGTCCCGTCCGCTGCGCCATATCTGCCTCAAGGCCCACTGAACGCCTTGAAGCACAAAGCAAGCGTTAAGCTTCTTTGATCCGATAGCAAAGACCCTGGTCGAAAGACCGGGGTTTTTTGTGTCTGCAATTTGGCTCCGGCTGTTCCTCGGTCAGAAATGTGGGAGCGGGCTTGCTCGCGAATACGGTTTGTCAGCTACATATTCAGTGGCTGACACACCGCCTTCGCGAGCAAGCCCGCTCCCACAATCAGGTAGGCTCAGAACCCCAACTTATCCCGCAGCCCGTAGTACCACGCGCCCAGCGCAGCAAACGGCGTGCGCAACAGTTGCCCACCCGGGAACGGGTAGTGCGGCAGGTCGGCAAACGCATCAAAACGCTCTGCCTGGCCTCTCAACGCTTCTGCCAGCACCTTGCCAGCCAGGTGCGTGTACGTCACGCCGTGGCCACTGCAGCCTTGGGAGTAATAGATGTTGTCGCCCAGGCGACCAACCTGCGGCAGGCGCGACAGGGTCAGCAGGAAATTACCGGTCCAGGCGTAGTCGATTTTCACATCCTTGAGCTGCGGGAAGGCTTTGAGCATCTTCGGGCGGATGATTGCTTCGATGTTTGCCGGGTCACGCGCGCCATACACCACGCCGCCGCCGAAGATCAGGCGCTTGTCGCTGGTAAGTCGGTAGTAGTCGAGCAGGTAGTTGCAGTCCTCGACGCAGTAATCCTGCGGCAGCAACGTCCTGGCCAGCTCATCGCCCAGCGGTGCGGTGGTGATGACCTGTGTGCCGCATGGCATCGATTTGGCCGCCAGCTCCGGCACCAGGTTCCCGAGGTAGGCGTTGCCCGCGACGATGATGAACTTGGCCCTGACCTTGCCCTCGGCGGTGTGCACCACTGGGTTGGCGCCGCGCTCGATGCGCACTGCCGCCGATTGCTCGTAGATTGTGCCGCCCAGCGACTCCACAGCCGCCGCCTCGCCCAGCGCGAGGTTGAGCGGATGAATGTGTCCGCCACTCATGTCCAGCAGGCCGCCGACATAGTTGTCACAGGCCACCACTTCGCGGATACGGCGCTCGTCCAGCAACTCCAGCTGCGTATGGCCGTAGCGCTCCCACAGTCGTTGCTGCGACTCCAGATGACCCATGTGCTTGCTGTTGAGTGCAGCGAACACGCCGCCGTCCTTCAAGTCGCACTGGATTTGGTACTTTGCCACGCGTTCACGGATGATCCTGCCGCCTTCAAACGCCATCTGCCCGAGCAGTTGCGCCTGCTTGGGGCCGACGCTGCGTTCGATCACGTCGATGTCGCGGCTATAGCTGTTGACGATCTGCCCGCCATTACGGCCCGAGGCGCCAAACCCCACTTTGGCGGCTTCCAGCACGGTGACGCGAAAACCGCTCTCCAGCAGAAACAGCGCGCTTGAAAGGCCGGTGTAGCCAGCGCCAATCACGCACACATCGGTTTCGACTTCACCTTGCAGTACCGGGCGCGGCGGAACCGCATTCGCGGATGCGGCGTAATATGACTGGGGGTAGGGGGTGTTCGCCATCCTGGAACCTCTGTTTTATATTTTTTACGAGTGCGCCGATCCTACCTGAGTTGAAAATTGCCTGCCAGCCACCCGAAAACCTCGGGTCTGCCCGGCGCGAATAAATAATTCGCATATTCATAGGGTTAGCTGCAAAAAAGATGTTGACACCCCTCCGGAATTCCGTAGAATGCCGCCTCACAGCAGGCACGTAGCTCAGTTGGTTAGAGCACCACCTTGACATGGTGGGGGTCGTTGGTTCGAGTCCAATCGCGCCTACCAAACAAAATCCGCTCTGCTGGGCGGTCTAGAAGGGCTCACCGAAAGGTGGGCCCTTTTTTGTTGTCCGCGATTTGACTAGGCATCCAATTTGAGCGCCTTCGTGCAGTGCTGAATAGCGTTGAATTCAAGCCGGCATGAGGGCAATCAGCGCAGGTGTTGTGAGGGATCGACAAAATAGCCTATACCCGTACGGGCGCTTTTCACGCTACTGTTATAACGAATGTTTTGGTGAAGTCAGCCTAAGGAAAAGGCTGCGAGATAAAATAAAACTCGAATGTCGCGTGATAGGGGCTCGAAGGGAACAATGAGAAAAGACCTTAGTGTTGGATTGGATTTCACACGAATCATCGCTTGCTTAATGGTCGTTGTTCTTCATGTGTCCGCAACGGGCGTTGCCGAATTTAGTCATGACTGGGTTTATTTTAATGCGTATGACTCACTTGTTCGGGCGTGTGTTCCACTCTTCTTGATGTTGTCGGGTGCACTGTTGCTGGGCAGGGAAGAAGGGGTGACGCAGTTTTACACCAAGCGATTTTTACGCATCTTCCCGCCACTTATATTTTGGTCGGTGTTCTACGTGCTGTGGAAGGCCAGGTTGAGTGGTGATTACAGTGGGTTAAGTGCCTCATTGTTTTCCGTGCTCAAGGGGCCTGCTTATTTTCACCTGTGGTACCTGTATGCCTTGGTGGGGATTTATCTGTTTATTCCATTCATGTCGAAGATTTATCGACATTCCACAGACGCGGAGAAGATCACCTACCTCTCTATTTGGTTCGTCGTTGCCTGCGTGATTCCCTTAGTCGCTTACTTTTATCCGGGGATGGGTGACGTAGCCTCTGTGTACGGTCTTTCATCGTTTGTCGGGTTAAGTGGGTTTGTGTTTCTTGGCGCTTATGTGTTTGATCGGATCAAAACGCAGGTGAAGCAATCGCTTCTGGCGGATGCCGCAGGTTTCATCACGAGCGCCGTGTGCACCGCGTTGGCGACCTATTGGTTATCTCTGCGAGACGGCACGCCCAATCAACTGTTTTTTTCTTACCTTTCGCCTTTTGTCGTGGCGGGGGCTGTTTTCGGGTTTCGGCTATTGATGGGGCTAGGGACGCGACTGTCCAGATACGCTAAAACATTAAATGTGCTGGCAGGCTCTACCCTGGGTGTGTACTGCTTACATATCTTTGTGATGAACAGGCTGAGTATCGTCTATGGCCCCTTCATTGAAGGCCATTCGATGCTCTGGGTTATTCCTGCGCTGGTTTTCGCTATCTTCATCATGACGCTGGCACCTATATTTATTGCGCGCCAGTTCAAGCCCTTCAGGCATATTATTTAAGTGTCGGGCGCGAAGATGTCCGCCGCATGGGCTCCAGCGGCAGATGTGGAAGGCGGCTGTTACTGACTGATCAGCAGAACAGGGTAGCGACCGATAACAGGCAGATGATTTGAACAACCAACTGGCACCGTATTTCACCATTCGTTGTCGCCATACCTATTTGTCCGGCGTACATAGTGGCTCCCTCTTCGTTGGCAAAGTACCGTGAGCGGTGCGCGCAACGCGTGACCGCGTTATTGAGTATAGGTCTGGAACAGGATTTCGCTGTCGAACCGATCTGCGTGGATCAATACCGCGCTTTCAAATGGGTGCCGCAGCGCTGGAGGCATTGCCTGTGGGGCCGCAGCATTAAGAGGCCTGTAGTCAATCTGCACCGATTGTGAGGTGCTGCGCAAGCCGCAGTGACCCTGCATACTGACGGATGATTGAATTCAGCCCAGGGAGCAAACGATGGAATTGGCAATGGAAGTGTCGTTCGACGTGACGGCGCAGGAGCGTGAGGCCATCCTCAAACCGCTGAGGGCGTATAACCTCAGCCATACCGGTGCAATGGCATTTGAAACCGTCGGCATTTTGCTACGTGATCCCACTTCTCAAGAGGTGGTGGGCGGTCTATATGGGAAGATTTCCTACGGATGATTGTTCGTTGAACTCTTGAGCATTCCGGACCAGATGCGTACTCAAGGAACCGGCACGCGTTTGATGGGCGCCGCTGAAGATCTGGCGCGTGAACGCGGATGTGCCGGGATCTGGCTGGACACCTTCAGCTTCCAGGCGCCGGACTTTTATCGCAAGCTGGGCTTCAGTGAGTTTGGTCATATCGCTGATTATCCGCCGGGTCATCAACGGCACTTTTTTCAAAAACGCCTGCGCTAAATCCCTGCACGGCGCCGGATCATCTGGCGCCAATCACCCACAAAATTTATTGGTTTGCAGCAACAATTTTTCTTGTTGGACACCCCCCGCCCCCAAGCAGCACAGTTGCCGCCACTGACGCTCGACCTTCCAGGTCAACAATAAAAACCGCGCCGGGCTGCACGCTACTTTCATGCTGTGAACCCTTTGTTCACATCCTGCTGTAATGGCGCCGCAGCGCGCATTCAAGGACCTCATCGTCATGCAAACTGTTGTGAACCTATGGCCGTTGATCGGCGTACTTGTCATCGTGGTTGGCTTCGTCTTGCGCTTCAATCCACTGTTGGTAGTCACCGCCGCCTCCATCGCCACAGGGCTTGCCGCCCACTTTCCGTTGGACAGAATCCTCGCCAGCATGGGCGAAGGTTTTCTTCAAACGCGCGCCCTGCAACTGATCTTGTTATTGCCCCTGGCAGTCATTGGCCTGTTGGAGCGCCATGGTTTGCGCCTGCACGCGCAGAACTGGATCGCTCGCTTTGAACGTGCCACCGTCGGGCGTTTGTTGATCATCTATCTGTTTGTGCGCGAGTCCACGGCGGCGATGGGGCTCACCAGCCTGGGTGGGCATCCCCAAATGGTGCGGCCGCTGTTGGCGCCGATGGCCGAGGGCGCCGCCGAAAAGCGCTATGGCAAGCTGCCGGACACGCTGCGTCACAAGGTACTGGCCATGTGTGCGGCAACCGATAACGTCGGGCTGTTTTTCGGTGAAGACATCTTTGTCGCCTTCGGTGCAATTGCGCTGATGCATACCTTCCTGCTGGGTTCGGGCATAGATGTGGAGCCGTTGCACATTGCGGTGTGGGGCATCCCGACAGCGATTTGTGCCTTTATCATCCACGCGATTCGCCTGCATCGGTTTGACCGAAGACTCACCCGCGAGATGACGCCCGCCGTCACGCCCGTGGAGGCCGCGCAATGATCATCTCGATTGAATACCTGTACTGGCTTGCCGGCATTTTGTTGCTGATTACCGCGGGCATGATCCTGATGGATCGAACCCACCCCAAGCGCTGGTCCAGCGCCGCATTTTGGCTGCTGTTCGCTATACCATTCCTGGTCGGGGAGCGCTTGCCGCCGATACTCATTGGCATTGGCGTCGTAGTGATGGCGTTGATCGCAGGTTTTGGCGGCGTCGGTCGAGGCGCACATGCCCAGTTGCATGACAAGTCTGCCCGTGCCAGTGCTGGTCGACTGGGCCACAAGCTGTTTATCCCGGCGTTGGCCATTCCCCTGACTACCGTGATTGGTTCGGTGTTGCTCAAGCACACCGAAATCGGTGGCGTGCCACTGCTGGACCCGAAAAACACCACCTTTGTATCGCTCGGTGTCGGTTGCCTGATCGCCCTCGGCCTGGCCTGCTGGTTGACCCGCGATACGCCTGTGCAAGCCTTGCGCGAATCCCGGCGCCTGACCGAAGCCTTGGGCTGGGCCATGGTGCTCCCGCAGATGCTGGCGATGCTCGGGCTTTTATTCAATGAGGCCGGGGTCGGCACGGCGGTTGCGCATGTGACTACCACCTACATCAACCTGGATTTCAAACTGGTTGCGGTGATGGTGTATGTACTGGGCATGGCCCTGTTCACCGTGATCATGGGCAATGGCTTTGCGGCTTTCCCGGTCATGACAGGCGGTGTTGGCGTGCCGGTACTGGTGGTATCTATGGCGGTAACCCGGCGGTGATGGCGGCGATCGGTATGTTCTCCGGCTATTGCGGTACGCTGATGACGCCTATGGCGGCCAACTTCAATATCGTGCCGGCGGCGTTGCTGGAGTTGCCGGACAAGAACGCAGTGATCAAGGCGCAACTGCCGACCGCCTTAATGATGCTGGTCGTCAATATTGTCCTGCTCTACCTGTTGATGTGAGGCCAAGATGCAAACTTTACTGCTGACGGGCTTCGAGCCCTTTGATCAAGACCCGGTCAACCCGGCCTGGGAGGCGGTGCGCCAGTTGGATGGCGTGCAACTGGGCGAGGGTGTGCAGATTGTTGCGCGTCTGCTGCCTTGTGCGTTTGCCACGGTGGGGCAGTGCCTGGCTGGGCTAATCGCCGAATTGCGCCCGGCGATGGTGATTGCCACGGGTCTCGGACCTGGGCGTAGTGATATCTCCGTGGAGCGAGTCGCGATCAACGTTAACGACGCGCGCATCCCCGACAACCTGGGTGAGCAACCTATCGATACGGAGGTCGTGGTCGACGGGCCGGCCGCCTACTTCAGCACGCTGCCGATCAAGGCTATGGTCAAGGCGATGCGCGAGGCTGGGATTGCGGCGTCGGTTTCGCAGACGGCGGGCACATTTGTGTGTAATCAGGTGTTTTACCTGCTGCAGCACGCGCTGGTCGGTACGGACGTTCGCAGCGGGTTTATTCATGTACCGAACCTGCCGGAGCAAGTCGCAGGCAGTGGGCAGGCTTCGATGCCGTTAGTGACGACAGTCGAGGGGCTGCGCGTAGCCGTACGTGCGGCATGGAACACTCAGGTTGATTGGGTGCAAACCGGTGGGCAGATCAGTTGATCTGCCTTAGCCGTTCAACAGTCGGGTCAGGCCGACGGTAATGGCGCACGCGAGCCCGGTCATTGCGAACGCGGTAGCGACGTACCATTTGATGAGATTCAGCTCTGTGGTCGCCAGGTCCGCCTTGGTGGCGAAGTGCTTTTCCATGGAGTCTGCCCTGCTCGAAACGGCGAATAGCTTCTCTTTCATTTCAGCCAGCCCTTTTTCCAGTAAACCCAAGCGTTTTTCCATGCCCGAACCTCCGTCATTGCCTCCACCGGCTCTACCTTGAGCCGGGATGTTCAGTGTGTTCGCCCAACCTAGCCGATATTGTTTTTTCTCCAAAGCGTGACACCTTTTTTGGTTGAAGTGAGAGAGCGCTTGGGAACGAAGATTAGTACCAGTTCGGGCCGACCGTGAGCGACAAACCTTTGCAAAATACCACCAAGGTTCTCGCCTGGGAGGTCAGGCTTCCCGCCGTGGAAAGAACAACTCAAAACACGTCACCCCTGCCTCACTGGTAACGCTGTAGCGACCGTTATGCAGCAGCATGATCGTTGCGACAATCGATAGCCCCAACCCGTTGGACTGGGCCGAGCGTTCCCGCGACTCATCCACTCGGTAAAACCGTTCGAACAGGCGCGGCAAATGCTCGGCGGGTATGGTTTCACCCCGATTGCTGACCCGCAGGTTGATGCCATCGGCATCTGGAACCGCCTGAATCAAAAGTTCTGAACGGGGGGCGCCGTACTTGATAGCGTTTGCACACAGATTGGCCAGTGCACGACGCAATAACATCGGTTCAGCCCAGATCACACCGTCACCCTCGGCGAGAATGCTGATATCCACGTCGCTCGCCAACCCTTCGAAGTAGTCAGCCATACGCTCCACTTCCTCCGCCGCACTCAGCTCCTGGCGCTGGCGCAGGGCGCTGGCCGGGTCGGTGCGGGCGAGGAACAGCATGTTGTCGAGCATCCGCGCCAGGCGTTCGAGCTCTTCGACATTGGAGGCCAGCAGTTGCTGGTAGCTTTCGATGCTGCGGCTCTGTTGCAGGGCGACTTGCGTTTCGCCCAGCAGATTGTTGATCGGCGTACGCAGTTCGTGGGCCATGTCGGTGGACACCTGGCCCAGCTGCACGAAGCCTTTGGCCAGTCGCTCGAGCATGGTGTTGAAGGCGTCGATCATCGGCAGCAGTTCTTTCGGCGCACCGTGGCTGTCGAGTCGTTCAGTCAGGTTGCCCACGCCGATGCCTTGGGCGTGTTTGGCCAGGCGCCGCAACGGCAAAAGCCCGCGGTGCACCAGCAGGTACCCCACCAATGCGAGGATGATTGCCGCAACGGTTGCCAGGATAAACACACTCAGGCGATAGCTGGCGAGCATGGCGGTGCGTTCAGTCATCAGGCGCCCGGTGGTGACTTGCAGGCTGCCCAGGTCACCGGAGTCGATGGATGCGGCCACGGTGGCGAAAGGCACGCCATTCACACCGGGCAAATGGTGCACGTCGGAAAAGCCCAGCTCGTGGTCTTTTGGTACGGGGGGCACGGACGGCATTTCAATGTTGCCCGGGTTGACCAACAGCAACGGCTTTTGCCCCGGCGCCGCGATGCTCAGCACCGACTCGCTGTTGCCCAGCATGTTCTTGAACAGCTCTGGCTTGGTCTTGATCAGGTCCAGGGTATTGCTGTCGTTGAGCAGGTTGCGTAACTGGTCGGCGCGATAGATCAGGGCAGCATCGTCACGTTTGATCAGTTCACGCTCAAGTTCGCGATACAGCGCAACGCCCAGGGTGGCCAGCAGGGCGAAGGCGAGCAGAGCGAAGATCAGCGCCAGGCGCAGAGTCAGCGAGTAGTGCCGGCGGCGGTTCATGGCTGTATATCGAAGCGGTAGCCGATGCCCCGCACGCTGTGAATTAACTTGAGCTGGAATGGGTCATCGATTTTCAGACGCAGGCGTCGTACCGCGACGTCGACCACATTGGTGTCGCTGTCGAAATTCATGTCCCAGACCCGCGAGGCAATCATCGAGCGTGACAACACCTGATCCTGGTGGGTGGCGAACAGGTGCAGCAGGGCGAATTCCTTGTTGGTCAGGGTAATGCGTGTACCCGCACGGGTGACCCGGCGTTTCAGTACATCGATTTGCAGGTCGGCAATGTGCAGTTGCTCTTCTTCGCGACTCGGGCCGCGGCGGGTCAGGGTGCGTAAGCGCGCGACCAACTCGGCGAAGGAGAAGGGTTTGATCAGGTAGTCATCAGCACCCAGTTCCAGGCCCTTGATACGGTCGGCAATGTCATCGCGGGCAGTCAGGAACAGTACCGGCGTGTCAGCCTCCTTGCGCAGGCGCCGCAGCACTTCCCAGCCGTCCATTTTTGGCATCATCACGTCCAGCACGATCACGTCGAATGGCGTTTCCAGCGCCAGGTGCAACCCGTCCACGCCGTCACGGGCGAGGCTCACCGAGTAACCCAGTTCCTGCAGGCCATTGAGCAGGTAATTGCCGGCCTTGGGTTCGTCTTCGACTACGAGGATGTTCATGGGAAGTGCCCTGGTTCTAAGCGTTGCGCAAGTGTAGCCCGATCAATTGTCACTGGCGCAGCCAATGCCCTGAACCTGATAGTCCAGCACATGCTCGCGACCCTGATGGTCCAGGTAATCGAGGCGGGCGGGGACGATACCGCACTGGCCGTAGGTGTCGGTGCTCGACAGGACTTTGTCGACATCCAGGTGCACGAAGAAGCCGGTCTTGTCGTGGATCACGTTGGTGGCGGGGGTTGTGTCGGCTGCGAACACTGAGCCGGTGGCAAGTAAGGCGCTGAAGCCGAGGATAAACAGTTTCATGGTGGTCTCTCTCTTTAAAGGGTTGGCTGCCAGCTCCTGGCAGTGAGTTCACAGTAACCAGGCACCTCAAACAGCCAACCAACAGGATCATGACAAGTTCGTAATGAACGGTTTAAGGCTGACGGCCGGACGCTTCGAGGATCAGGTCAGTGATTTCCTTGGCGTGGGACACCAGCGACAAGTGGCTCGACGGCAGCTCGATGGTGGTGGCGTTCATGCGCTTGGCGAGAAATCGCTCCAGGTCCGGGTTGATGGTCTGGTCATTGCTCGACACGGCGTACCAGGACGGCTTGGTGTGCCAGGCCGCATTGACGGTGCGGCCGCTGAAAAGGGTCTTGGCAATCGGTTGTTGTACGGCGTACAGCTGCAGCGCCTTGGCGTGCGGTACATCGGCGGCGAAGTACTTCAGGAAGGCGTCCTGGTTCAGGGTGAGGTAGCCGTCGTGCTCAACAACACCGGCTCGCACGGGCATGCTCGGGTACTTGGCAGCAAGGGCGACGAAGTCTTCGTTGGCGTCCGGTGCACGGGCTGCCACATACACCAGGGCGCTAACTTTCGGGTTCGCCCCGGCGTCGCTGACCACGGTACCGGCGTAGGAATGGCCGACCAGCACGGTAGGGCCGTCCTGTTGGTTCAGTACGCGATTGGTCGCGGCGACGTCATCGGCAACCGATGTCAGCGGGTTCTGTACGGCGGTCACGTGCAGGCCGGCGGCCTGGAGGCGGGTGATGACTTCTGACCAGCTTGAGCCGTCAGCCCAGGAACCGTGCACCAGCACCACGTTGTCGGCTTTGACCGGTGTGACGGTGCCGGCCATGGCGGTGCCGGTACCCAGCATCAACAGGCTGGCGGCAATCAGGCAGAGCTTGCTTGCAGGTTTCATCGTGCGGCCCTTCATCTTCAGTGGGAAGTTGTGCCACCCGATGTGGGTGACTGACGACGCCACTGTAGGAAGTGAGGGTGCTGACAAGACTTACAGGTTGATGACAAACCTGTAATGCAATCGCTTGGTTAGCGGCGCGGCGCTGGCGTTTACAAGCGAGGAGGTGACCCGTAGATTGCATCGGGTCGATTATTTGTTAATGCCCAAGAGGAATCCACGCCGTGTCCGTCCGAGGTTCAGCCGTATTTGCCCAACGTTACCGCGCCTTTCTGTTCGATATGGATGGGACCCTGCTCAACTCTATCGCGGCCGCCGAGCGTGTATGGAGCACTTGGGCTGAGCGCCACGGGCTGGATGTGGCGGCCTTCCTGACCACCATCCATGGCGCACGCGCCATTGACACCATCACCCGTCAAGCTTTGCCAGGCGTGGACCCTGAAGTTGAAGCGCAGTGGATCACCGAAGCGGAAATCAATGATGTCGAGGGGGTCGTGGCGATTTGCGGCGCTGTCGAGTTTCTGAACGGCCTCCCTGGCGATCAATGGGCGCTGGTCACCTCTGCACCCAGGGAACTGGCGTTGCGCCGCCTGACTGCTGCGGGCATTGCACCGCCGGCAGTGTTGGTGACGGCTGAAGATGTTGTCAGCGGTAAGCCTGACCCCGCCTGTTATGTGCTGGGGGCGCAGCGTTTGGGGGTGCCGGTGCGGGAGTGCCTGGTGTTCGAGGATGCGAGCGTGGGTATTCGAGCCGGGGAGGCGGCCGGTGCGGATGTAATGGTGGTGACCTCTACTCACCTGACGCCCATGGCCACCGCGCATGCCACCATCCACGACTATGAGCAGTTGCAGGTCCGGCGCGACGGTGAGGGCCTGCTGAGTTTGCAGGGTCTGGCGGGCTGAAATGAAAAAGCCGAGCCGTTACCGGTCTCGGCCTTATTCGCGAGGGATGTGATCAGGCGGCGCCTGTAGCCGGCTGCTTCTTATTCCCTGGCGGGACATCACCATTTCTCTGAGGATTTCATTGGCAAGCCGGGCAATCGCTTCGGCACCGCGATAATTCGCCCGCACGATTCCGGTAATCGCGAAATGGTCGGTTTCCGGGCCACTGAGGATGGCAGAAAGGGTGCCGTCAGCGTGCAACGTACACGTGATCTTGTAGCTGGGCAGGCGCGCTGCCAGTGCCGATTCGATTTGGCATTTGCTGAGGCTGTCCATCTGCTTTAACGCCTTTGACTGACCGTGCAAGCCAAGCATAGATCCTGCTGCAAGGCTGTAAATACCGGCGATCCGATAGCGGATTACCGGCCCTCATCGTGCGGCTTTCTGCGGGGGACGTTGCGCGGCGCGTTGGCACAATTTGCGCAAAATGGCCTTTTGGAGGGGCTGAAGGCAGAACGCGAACAGGTAGCCAGACAAGAAGAGCGCCAGGTCCAGCCACGAACGTTTGCCGGGGTCGCTGATGCCTTCAATTTCGAACCTCACGCCATATCCCAACGCCACGAAGACCAGCCCTATCAGCAGGGCGATCCCCCAGGACTTGGAAACAAGTGGCTGCTTTGCGGTTGGCCTCATCGACGTGCTCCTGAACGCACTCGGATGGCAGGATAATAGTCAGGAGATTCGGCTGCGAATTAAGCAACAAGTTCCAGGCGCCAAGACAGTTTCATCTTGCAGCGACGCTGAACGTGTCAAGCGCGCGGATCGCGCAAGAAAGCGCGAACAGTCTGAAGGGATTTCGCCAGCCGTTACAGTGAACGAAAAGGCTGGCTACTGAGTGGGGCGTCAAGGAGTCTGGTTTTTGTCCGGAGCCGTGAGGCCGGCCTGGATGCGCTGGTAAATCTCCTCGCGATGCACGGCAACGTCCTTGGGGGCGTTGATGCCGATTCGTACTTGCTGGCCGCTGACGCCCAGGATGGTGATCGTAATGTCATCACCGATGTTTATGCTTTCACCAACTTTTCGGGTGAGTATCAGCATGGACTTCTCCTTGATTACTTTTAAGGGCACATGTTTCAGACAGGGCACGTGTCGGATGTGTGTAGCTTACTGCTAAGCGCTTCCCTGTGACTGCCTCTTTTAGGACGCATAGAGGCGACATTAATTCCCATGGCGGCATCATACAGGTCTGCGGTACATCATTCGCATTGTTTAAGCCAACGTTTATGACGGCCAGAATAGACAGTGAATGATAAAGTTGCCTCTTTATCCTTAAAGGAGCAGGGCAGTGCGTAAAGTAGCGATGGCAATTGCGGTGTTGGCATTGGCCGGTTGCGGTGAAGGTAAACCGGTCGACGCCCCCAAGGCCAAGCCTGCCGTGACCGAGAGCCAGCCTCAAACCGGAGTGATTGCCGCTCAGGAGTGGGACGTATGGGTAGGCCCGCCAGACCACAAACTGCAGGCGCTCACCGACTTGACCGCCTGGCTGCTGGAACATGGTTTCAATTTTTATATCGTGAAGACAGACGGTAAGGACGAGGTACTGCTGGGCCCGTTCGCCAGCAAGGCCGAAGCTGAAGCCAAGCAGGCCCTGTTGACCGAAAAACTGGCACGCGCCAAGAAAAATGATACCGAGTCGCAGGTCATCGAGCACAAGACTGCGCAGTAACCGGCAGGTTGGGCGGCAGTCCCGCCCATTTTCAGCCGCAGGCTTTCAGGTTCACCGGGCCGACAAATTCGTTACCGCGCCCCATTACACACGCCACGGTCTGGTTGCGCTGACGCTCCCAAGGTTGCACGGGGTAGGTCTTGTTCCAGGCTTCATACAGCTGGCGGTCCTGTTTTGACAGGCGCAAGCCGTATTGTTTGCTCATATAGAAATACGTTCGGGCGATCATCCCGCGAATGGACGGGCGGGGCATGACCTTCTTGGCCTTGAAATCCACTTGGGTCAGGCATGAACCGTATTGCCCGCGTTGCGCCGGCAGCCATCCAAAACTGAAGTTGTTACGGTCGCCATTGACCTCGCCGATGCTCGGCACCAGGTTGTGCAGGTCCGCCTCGGCGCGCTTGAACACGTCGTCGTAGCGCGTACAGTTTTTGCGCCCACCGGTTTGCCAACACTGGCGCTGATGCCCGATCTGCCAGGCTGGAACGATGTGTTCCCATTCGATGCGTGCAGCGCGATTGGCATTTTTGCGTGGGATGTAACCGCAGGCTTTCAAATCCACGCGGTTGCCGTTGTATTTGCAGCCGCAGTAGAACTCCGTGGATTGTGGTGCGTAGAGCTTCCAGGCGACTTTTTTGGCCTCGCTGAATGTTCGGGGCGCCTGAGCATGAGCAGTAGCGGCAAAAAACAAGCAAAAAACAGCAATAAAACGGGCACTCATTGAATCAATCTTCCTTCGGCACAACCCAGAAAATCTGCACGCCGCCATCATCCCGATAGGCGAGGGTGACGTTGTCGTTCTCCGCGATTTCTTCCAGCAAGCGCTCCCATTCCTCCTCCGGCTCGTCCGGCAAACGGAAGATCAGGGCGGCCTTGGCTTTTTGGGCGTTGGTCGAATTGATGATTTTTTGCACACGAACGGCGAGGCGTGCATAGGCGTCAGGCGGGGTTGGCGCTGCAGAAGTAGACGTTGCCACGGAGTATTCCTTAGTGTGCTGTACGTGCATACAGTATTTAACTGTTACGAATTTCGCAACTGCTTAATATTCAGGAAGTTCGTTTGACGGTCATTCAGGCAGAGGGCTGTAGCGAGGAGAATGTGTACCGGAGGGGCGAGCGGGGAGGTAGAGGCAGGCGAGCCCGCCTCTACAGGTGTCGCTAGCAATCAATATTCCCAGAACATCCGTTGCAACTCTTTGCTGTCCTGAGTCTTGGTCAGGGCAACCATTGCCAGAATTCGGGCTTTCTGTGGGTTGAGGTCATGTGCGGCAACCCAGTCGTACTTGTCGTCAGGCTGTTCGGCGTTACGCAGAACGAACCCGCCGGCATTCACGTGGGAAGAACGAATGATTTGCACGCCTTGCTTGCGCAGTTCCTGCAGGGCAGGGACTACTTTGGAAGACACCGAACCGTTACCGGTACCGGCATAGATGATGGCTTTGGCACCGGCCTGGGCCAGGGCCTTGACGGCGGTGTCGCTCACGTTGCCGTAGCCGTAGGCGATTTCCACGTCCGGCAGGCTTTTGATGGTCTTGATGTCGAACTCGGAATCCATGGTGTGGCGCTTGGCAGGCAGGCGGAACCAATAGGATTTGCCTTCAACGACCATGCCCAACGGGCCCCACGGGCTTTTGAACGCTTCGGTCTTGATGTTGATCATTTTGCTGACATCGCGACCCGACTGGATTTCGTCGTTCATGGTGACCAGTACGCCCTTGCCGCGAGCGTCTTTGCTGCCGGCGACAGCCACGGCGTTGTACAGGTTGAGCATGCCGTCAGCCGACATGGCGGTACCTGGACGCATTGAGCCGACGACTACGATTGGCTTGTCGGTCTTTTCCACCAGGTTCAGGAAGTAAGCGGTTTCTTCGAGGGTGTCGGTACCGTGGGTGATTACGATGCCGTCCACGTCCTTGCTGTCAGCCAGTTCGGCAACGCGGCGACCCAACTGCAGCAGGTTTTCGTTGTTGATGCTTTCGGACGCAATTTGCATCACTTGCTCGCCGCGTACATTGGCGATCTGGCTAAGCTCAGGAACACCAGCGATCAATTGCTCGATACCGACTTTGGCCGCCTGGTAGGTGGCGCTGTTGGCGGCGCTGGCGCCGGCACCTGCAATGGTGCCGCCAGTGGCGAGAATCACCACGTTGGACAGTTTGGTCTTGGTTTCAACTTCCTTTGCCTGGGCGGCAACGGGGAACAGCAGCAGTAGGGCTAGAGCGCCCGGAACGAAGGTTTTCAGTGCAGATTTCATTATTTTTCTCTCTGGTTTTTGATGAGTGCGGTAGCAGGTTCATCTAGAACACCCGGGCGATTCTGAATGCCGCGAGGTGCTGAGAAAGAGCAGGATTTGTACCAGGCTGATGGTGGCCGAACATATAAATTAACGTGTTGATTTAAAACAACTTAAATTGATTTTTTAGAGGGGGATGAGGAGCGGTTGTCCGGCTTTCCGAACAGTGAGGGGCTATTGCGTTCGGTTGTCCGAAAACCATGATGGAATATTCATGGAGGCGTGTATGACGGTGGCGTCACTGCCTATCGTTTTGGAGAGCGGTCGGGCAAAGGCAATGTTTAATCACATCAGCGGTACGATGAAAGGCCCGGGCCAGATGAAAGGCAGATTTCCGTCGTTGACAAATCTCGGCAAGGTTCTCATAGTTTGACTAACGCAAACGTTTGCGAGATGTTTCACGCAGCGCTCCCTGAGTATCGTGAAAGCTCGTATCAGCCACCCGGGTGGGAGGGCTGCCGAAGCGTTCTTCGGTGCAAGCGTTGCTTACAATAATCATAAGATCGGAGTGAACCCATGAAGCTGCCATTTGCTGGACGTCTTCTTGCTGTCGCTGTGCTTGCTGCCGCATCCGCTGCTCTACCTCTCTCCTCTGCATTCGCTGATGACGCCGCCGCCAAACCCAAGGTCGGCCTGGTGATGAAATCCCTTGCCAACGAATTTTTCGTGACCATGCAGGACGGCGCCAAGGAATACCAGAAGGCGCATTCCGCTGATTTCGACATGATCACCAACGGGATCAAGAACGAAACCGATACCAGTGCGCAGATCGATATCGTCAACCAGATGATCCTCGCCAAAGTAAACGCCATCGTGATCGCCCCCGCCGACTCCAAGGCATTGGTCACTGTGCTGAAGAAAGCCTCTGATGCTGGCATCAAGGTCGTCAACATCGACAACCGCCTTGATCCGGACGTACTGAAAAGCAAAAACCTCACTATCCCGTTTGTGGGCCCGGACAACCGCAAAGGCTCCAAGCTGGTGGGTGACTACCTGGCCAAGCAACTGACCTCGGGTGACAAGGTCGGCATCATCGAAGGCGTGCCGACCACCACCAACGCCCAGCAGCGCACCGCAGGCTACAAGGATGCGATGGACGCCGCCGGCATGAAGATCGTTTCCACCCAATCGGGTAACTGGGAAATCGACCAGGGCCAGAAAGTGGCCTCCGCCATGTTGAGCGAATACCCGGACCTCAAGGCGCTGCTGGCCGGTAACGACAACATGGCACTGGGCGCAGTCTCCGCGGTACGTGCGGCAGACAAGGCCGGCAAAGTGCTGGTGGTGGGCTACGACAACATCGAAGCCATTAAACCTATGCTGCAGGACGGCCGTGTCCTGGCGACTGCCGACCAAGCCGCTGCTCAGCAAGCTGTGTTCGGTATCCAGAACGCGCTCAAGCTGGTCAAGGGTGAGCAAGTCGATGCCAAAGACGGCGTGATCGAAACCCCGGTCGAACTCGTCCTCAAGAAGTAATCCTGGTAGCACCCAACAGCGCCCGCTCGTCCTGAGCGGGCGCCTGGAGATTTTTCTTATGTCATCTTCCGCCCCGAACGCTGTCCTCTCGGTCAGCGGTATCGGCAAGACCTATGCCCAACCGGTTCTGTCCGACATCACCCTTACGCTCAATCGCGGGGAAGTGCTGGCGCTGACTGGTGAGAACGGCGCTGGTAAAAGCACGTTGTCGAAAATTATCGGCGGGCTGGTCACGCCGACCACCGGGCACATGCAGTTCAATGGCCAGGATTACCGCCCCGGCAGTCGCACCCAGGCTGAAGAGCTGGGCGTGCGCATGGTTATGCAGGAACTCAACCTGCTGCCAACGCTGACCGTGGCCGAAAACCTGTTTCTGGATAACCTGCCCAGAAACTGTGGCTGGATCAACCGCACGCAACTGCGCAAGGCTGCGATCGAGGCGATGGCCCAAGTCGGCCTCGACGCGATCGACCCGGACACCCTCGTCGGGAGCCTGGGCATCGGCCATCAACAAATGGTCGAAATCGCCCGCAACCTGATCGGCGACTGCCATGTACTGATCCTTGACGAACCCACGGCCATGCTCACCGCCCGTGAAGTCGAGATGCTGTTCGAGCAAATCACCCGCCTGCAGGCCCGGGGCGTGGCGATCATTTATATTTCACACCGGCTCGAAGAACTGGCTCGTGTCGCGCAGCGTATTGCGGTTTTACGCGACGGCAAGCTGGTCTGCGTCGAGCCGATGGCCAATTACAACAGTGAGCAACTGGTCACCTTGATGGTCGGTCGTGAGCTGGGTGAAAAGATCGACCTGGGGCCACGCACCATTGGCGGTCCGGCCCTGACGGTGAAAGGGCTGAGCCGCTCGGACAAGGTCCGCGATGTGTCCTTTGAAGTGCGTGCCGGGGAGATCTATGGCATCTCCGGCCTGATCGGCGCGGGTCGTACTGAATTGTTACGCCTGATTTTCGGTGCCGACCTGGCCGACAGTGGCACGGTGGCCCTGGGGTCGCCAGCGCAGGTGGTGAGTATCCGTTCGCCGGTGGACGCGGTGGCTCATGGCATTGCTCTGATTACCGAAGACCGCAAGGGTGAAGGCCTGCTGCTGACCCAATCCATCAGCGCCAATATCGCTCTGGGCAACATGCCGGAAATTTCCGGCGGCGGCGTGGTGAACAGCCGGGACGAAACTGCCCTGGCCAAGCGCCAGATTGATGCCATGCGCATCCGCAGCTCAAGCCCCGCACAGTTGGTGTCCGAGCTGTCGGGCGGCAACCAGCAGAAGGTCGTGATCGGCCGTTGGCTGGAGCGCGATTGCGCGGTGATGCTCTTTGACGAGCCAACCCGCGGTATCGACGTCGGCGCCAAGTTCGACATTTATGCGTTGCTCGGCGAATTGACGCGCCAGGGCAAAGCGCTGGTAGTGGTGTCCAGCGACCTGCGGGAGCTGATGCTGATCTGCGACCGCATCGGTGTGCTGTCCGCCGGGCGCCTGATCGAGACCTTCGAGCGCGACAGCTGGACCCAGGACGAGTTGCTCGCCGCCGCCTTTGCCGGCTATCAAAAACGTGACGCGCTGCTGAACGAAGCAGCGCTTAGGGATACCCCATGAAAACAATAAACTCCCCGGGTAAAACCGGCGGCAACTTCTACGGCCTGGGTACTTATCTGGGACTGGCCGGTGCCTTGCTCGCAATGATTGCGCTGTTCTCGGTACTCAGCGATCACTTCCTGTCCTATGACACCTTCAGCACCCTGGCCAACCAGATTCCGGACCTGATGGTGCTGGCGGTCGGCATGACGTTCATCCTGATCATCGGCGGTATCGACCTGTCGGTGGGCTCGGTGCTGGCATTGGCCGCATCGGCAGTCAGCGTGGCGATTCTCAGCTGGGGTTGGAGCGTATTGCCAGCGGCGGTGCTGGGCATGGGCTGCGCAGCATTGGCGGGTACCATCACCGGTTCGATTACCGTGGCCTGGCGCATTCCGTCATTTATCGTATCCCTCGGCGTGCTGGAAATGGCCCGTGGCGTGGCTTACCAGATGACCGGTTCGCGCACCGCCTATATCGGTGATTCGTTTGCCTGGTTGTCCAACCCGGTTGCCTTCGGTATTTCGCCATCGTTTATCATTGCTTTGCTGGTAATCGTTGCCGCTCAGTTGGTGTTGACCCGTACTGTATTCGGCCGTTACCTGATCGGTATCGGCACTAACGAAGAGGCGGTGCGCCTGGCCGGGATCAATCCCAAGCCCTACAAGATCCTGGTGTTCAGCCTGATGGGGCTGTTGGCCGGCGTGGCGGCACTGTTCCAGATTTCGCGCCTGGAAGCGGCGGACCCGAATGCCGGCTCCGGCCTTGAGTTGCAGGTGATCGCGGCGGTGGTGATCGGCGGTACCAGCCTGATGGGTGGGCGCGGCTCGGTCATCAGTACGTTCTTCGGTGTGTTGATTATTTCGGTGCTGGCGGCCGGCCTTGCGCAGATCGGTGCTACAGAGCCCACCAAACGCATCATCACCGGTGCCGTGATCGTGATTGCCGTGGTCCTCGACACCTATCGCAGCCAGCGCGCCAGTCGGCGGGGCTGAACCATGGCAACGATCAAGGATGTGGCGGCGCTCGCAGGTATTTCCTACACCACCGTGTCCCATGTGGTGAACAAGACGCGGCCGGTCAGCGAGCCTGTGCGGATCAAGGTTGAAGCGGCGATCAAGCAGTTGGACTATGTGCCAAGTGCGGTTGCGCGCTCGCTCAAAGCCAAGACCACTGCCACCATTGGCCTGCTGGTGCCCAATAGCCTTAACCCGTATTTTGCCGAACTGGCCCGGGGCATCGAGGATTACTGTGAGCGTAATGGTTATTGCGTGATCCTCTGCAACTCCGACGATAACGCTGAGAAGCAGCGCAGCTACTTGCGCGTATTGCTCGAGAAGCGCATCGACGGCTTGATCGTGACCTCGGTGGGTGGTGACGACAGTGGCCTTGCTGCGGGTTTGAGCGCGGTGCGCACGCCCATGGTCATTGTCGACCGTGCGCTGGATGGCATTGATGTCGACCTGGTGCGTATCGACCACGAGGAGGGCGCTTACCTGGCGACCCGGCACTTGCTTGAACTGGGTCACCGGGACATCGCCTGCATTGGTGGCCCCGGTCACACCCGTGTGGCGCAAATGCGGCTTGCGGGCTATCACCGCGCGCTGCGTGAGGCGGGCGTGGATGTAGCGGCCAGTCGCACCCTGGAAAGTGACTTCACCAGCACCGGTGGTTATGCCGCTGCGGTACAGTTGCTGTCGGAAAACCCGCCAAGTGCGATTTTCGCCAGTAACGACATGATCGGTTTCGGTGTATTACGTGCGGCAGCCGAGCGCAATATTCGTGTGCCGGGTGAGCTGTCGGTGATCGGTTTTGACGACATTCAAATGGGCCGCTACGTTTACCCCGCGCTGACCACGGTCGGGCAGTCAATCGTGCAATTGGGCGAGACGGCCGCCGAACTCTTATTGCGACGAATTGCGACACCCCAACTGCCGATCGATCAGCGCATCGTGACGCCAAGCATTGTTTTACGTGAGTCGACGGCGCCGTTTGCGGGTGTGTTCGCCCAATACCGCTGAACCGAATTGATGAGTACTGATGTATGCCAGCAAAAGTAGTGGTAATAGGCAGCTTGAACATGGATTTGGTCACCCGCGCCAGTCGCTTGCCGCGCGCCGGTGAAACCCTGATTGGCCAAACGTTTTCCACCGTCCCGGGCGGCAAGGGCGCCAATCAGGCGGTCGCTTCGGCGCGCCTGGGTGCTGATGTGGCGATGATTGGATGCGTCGGCACGGACGCCTACGGCACTCAATTGCGCGACGCGTTGCTGGTGGAGGGCATTGATTGCCAGGCCGTCAGCTCGGTCGACGGCTCAAGCGGCGTGGCATTGATTGTGGTGGATGACAGCAGCCAGAACGCGATTGTAATCGTTGCGGGAAGCAACGGTGAGCTGACGCCCGCTTCGTTGCAGCTGGCCGATTCGGTGTTGCAGGCGGCCGATGTGATCGTCTGCCAATTGGAAGTACCCATGGACACCGTGGGCCATGCTCTCAAGCGCGGTCGTGAACTGGGCAAGACGGTGATCCTGAATCCAGCACCGGCCAGTGGCCCGTTGCCCGCGCAGTGGTACGCCTCGATCGACTATCTGATTCCCAACGAAAGCGAAGCCGGTGCATTAAGTGGCGTGACGGTCGATTCCCTCGACAGCGCCAAGGTCGCTGCGACGCAGTTGATCAAGGCGGGCGCCGGCAAAGTGATCATCACTCTGGGGGCGCAGGGCGCGCTGTTTGCCGATGGCAACGGCTTTGAGCACCTGGTGGCGCCAAAGGTCAAGGCAGTGGACACCACGGCTGCCGGTGACACCTTCGTGGGTGGTTTTGCCGCCGCGCTCGCCAACGGTAAAAGCGAAGCCGAGGCTATTCGCTTTGGTCAGGTCGCCGCAGCGCTGTCGGTCACTCGCGCCGGCGCGCAACCCTCTATCCCTGTATTGCAGGACGTTCAAGGTTTTATACCCTCATGAAAAAGACACCTCTGCTCAATATCGCCCTGTCGCGCGTGATCGCGTCCCTCGGTCATGGTGACATCCTGGTGATTGGCGATGCCGGCCTGCCGGTGCCGCCGGGCGTCGAGTTGATCGACCTGGCGCTGACCCAGGGCATTCCTGATTTCATCAGTACCCTACGCATTGTGCTGAGCGAAATGCAGGTGGAAAGCCACGTGTTGGCGGAAGAAATCCTGCTCAAGCAGCCACCTGCGCTCACGGCACTCAACACCCTGACTGACCAGGCTGCCCTCGGCGAGCGCCGCCTGCTCAGCCACGAAGAATTCAAGCAGCTCAGCCGCAAGGCCCGCGCCGTAGTGCGCACTGGCGAGTGCCAGCCTTATTGCAATATCGCGCTGGTGTCCGGCGTAACCTTCTAGAGTTTTCCTACGACAAGGAGTGTTTCATGCAACGTGGTCTTCCAACCCTGAAAAACCTGTTTCGGAGTGTCCTGCTTTTGTCCGCGCTCACAGCAGCCAGCGCCCAAGCGGCGGAAAAAATCGACCTGATCATCGATACCGACCCAGGTGCCGATGACGTAGTGGCCTTGTTGTTTGCCATGGCCTCTCCGGAGGAACTGAGCATTCGTGCGCTGACCACCGTTGCCGGTAACGTGCGCCTGGACAAGACTTCCCGCAACGCACGCCTGGCTCGTGAGTGGGCAGGGCGTGAGGAAATTCCTGTGTACGCAGGCGCGCCAAAACCGATGCTGCGCACGCCGATTTACGCTGAGAATATTCACGGCAAAGAAGGTATTTCCGGTGTCACCGTACACGAGCCAAAAAACGGCCTGGCTGAAGGCAATGCTGTCGACTACCTGATCAAAACGCTCAGCACTGCCAAGCCGCACAGCATCACCATCGCCATGCTCGGCCCACAAACCAACCTGGCGCTGGCGTTGACCCAGGCCCCGGAAATCACCCAAGGCATCAAGGAAGTGGTGGTGATGGGCGGTGCGCACTTCAATGGCGGCAATATCACACCGGTGGCCGAATTCAATTTGTTCGCCGACCCTATCGCCGCTGAAATCGTGCTCAAAAGTGGCGTCAAGCTGACCTACCTGCCACTGGACGTGACCCACAAGGTGCTGACCAGCGAAGCGCGACTGAAGAAAATCGCGGCGATTAACAACAACGCGAGCAAAGTGGTTGGCGACATTCTCAATGAATACGTCAAAGGCGACATGGAGCACTACGGCATCCCGGGCGGTCCGGTACACGACGCTACCGTCATTGCCTATCTGCTCAAGCCGGCACTGTTCAGTGGGCGTGAGGTTAACGTGGTGGTAGACAGTCGCGAAGGCCCGACCTTCGGCCAGACCATCGTCGATTGGTATGACGGCTTGAAGCAGCCGAAGAACGCGTTCTGGGTTGAGAACGGCGACGCCCAAGGCTTCTTCGATCTGCTGACCGAGCGCTTGGCGCGCCTGAAGTAATGTGTTTGCCGGTCGGCGCTCGCCGGCCGGTTCTTATTCGCGCTCGGGCTTGTGTGCGCCCATGTGATCGGCCGGGTATTTCTCGAATATCTGGCCGATGAAGGCTTGCGCGGCCTGAGTACCGAGTTCCTTGACCAGCAGGTCGATTCCGATGATTGCCAACTCCTCCGGGCTTCCGGGGCTGTAGGAGCTCTGTCCTTGAGGCCACTTGGCTTTGATGTCGGCTTGGAGGGTTACAGTGGTCATGGGGGGCTCGCGGGGTTTGAAGTGCTGGGCAGTGCGCTGGCACGCGGTTTTAGTCGCGGCAGTTAACCATTTTTGCAGGGTATTTGGCACTGCTACTTAGGCATGAGGCGCTTCGGGTTGAGGCAGGCGCTGTGCGACACTGTTGCTCAATTCAATTGCCGGGGAACACCAGGTGCAGATCGATTTGAACAACCCCGATAACGTCACGCTGGAGGCTGTCCGTCAGTTGCTCGCCAGTGCCAGTGATGACGAGCATACCCAGTTACGGGTGACCAGGGCCGGTATCGCGTATATCTCCTCCGGGAAGGCCGTAGGCGGTGTCGAGATCGATGGCTTGCTGTTTCGCCTGGAAACCTGGGCGAAAGGTTCGGGTTATGTCGGTAAAGTCGCGGCCAGTGATGAAGTCTGGGTCATGCAGATTTTCAATGCGCTCACGCAGAATTGGCCAAACCCACCGTTTGACTACATCGACATCTACTGAGTGCGTTCATATCTGGTGACGATTGACTTGGCGAATGCTCGCCCTGAGTCAGGCAGACTTGCCGTCGGGCGATTTACGTCTTGAAACCAAACGGCCAGATCGCTGTCGCACGATCTCTGTCCATTTTTTATCATAGGAGGCTTCATGCCTTGGAAGCTCGCATCATTCGGCACTTTGTTGGCAGCACTCGCGTTGGCGGGTTGCAGCACCCCGGGTGCCTCTGAGCCAGGCAAAGACGTCGCCGTTGCTGACGCAGGCCATAGCCGTTGTGAGTCGAAGGCTGCCGAATTCGCCATCGGCCAGAAAGCTTCGCCTCAACTGCTGGATCAGGCGCGTACCCGTGCCGGCGCGCAGAACGCGCGGATCCTCAAGCCTAACGACATGATCACTCTGGAATACCGCTCCGACCGCTTGAACCTGAACACCGACGACAACCTGGTGATTACGCGGGTCAACTGCGGCTGACAGCGTCCCGGCTTTTGCAGCGCCCATAAAAAACCCCGTCACATGGACGGGGTTTTTTTTAGCTCAGCGGAGAATTACTCGCCGCGAACCTGTGCAGCTTGCATACCCTTTTGGCCTTTCTCAGCCACGAAGGAAACGGTTTGGCCTTCTTTCAGGCTTTTGAAACCGTCGCTTTCGATAGCTTTGAAGTGTACGAACAGGTCGTCACCGCCACCTTGAGGAGTGATGAAGCCGAAGCCTTTTTCATCGTTGAACCATTTAACGGTGCCGGTTTGGCGATTAGACATGGTGTATCTCCAAGAAACATATATTTTCAGTAGTGCTGTGCTGCTCAGGCCAACTGGGCACACTTGGCTATCATAGTCGAAATGTTCGACTTGGGAGCCCCCCCAAGGCATTGTTTACTACTCAATGGCGTTGCGTTTAGTGCCTTGTTCGGCTGAAAGCCCCGATCTACGGGGCTTTGGCGCGAAATATCAGCTGTTAAAAAAAGCCGTAAAAGCTGCGTAATTTGTGAGAAATGGCAGTTTTCAGGCTTTTTTTTCCGCTAAATGGCTGCCTGATCAGTGGTCGGTCTTACTTTTTCTTCACGACTTTGCAGGACGAAATAGCCGTGACCGCTTTGTTTTTAAGCTCCTGCTTGGCGTTCTGGTTAGTCATGAGCTCCTTGATTTCAGCGGTGCTCAATTCCGCGTTGATCTTGTCGGCGCCGCATTCGCAATGGTCTTTGGCGGTTTTGGCGTCAACGCTCTGCTGAGCGGCTGAGGTGCAGTCTTTGACAAAGTTGTCCCGGTCGCCGGCCGAAGGCCAGTTCGATGGGGCTGCAGCCTGTGCGCCGAAGGAGAGGAAGGCCAGCGATGCAGCAAGCGCGAAGGTCGAGGAAAAACGCATAGTTAAAGGCTCCTGAAGTCTTGAGGACGAACGGCGATTCTCGGTGCGTTTGAGGCCTGTCGTACAGCTCAAGTTCACTTTTGCCGCTATAAACGCTGGAATTTGTATTTCCTAAGGCCGTGTCGGCGCGACGACCGTTCATCTGTGCTAGCATCCGCAACCTGGCTGTTTACAGGCGTGCCAATTGCCGCCTTGCCATGTTCTTTTTAGTTCACTCCAGTCACTCTGGTTCGATTATCGGTTGGCCGAAAGGCTCCTGCCGCTGTAAGGCAGGCGTTCATCACTGAACGGCCTGGTGTTGGATCTTGTACTGGCTCATCCCAACCCACGTGACCTTTGGTAGGGGTCACCACTAGGAGAGGAGGCGCCATGCCAACTATTACTCTTCCCGATGGCAGTCAACGTTCATTCGATCATTCGGTTTCCGTAGCCGAGGTCGCCGCATCCATTGGTGCCGGCCTGGCCAAGGCCACTGTGGCCGGCAAGGTCGACGGCAAGCTGGTTGACGCCAGCGACCTGATCACCGCCGATGCCAGCCTGCAAATCATCACGCCTAAGGATCAAGAGGGGCTTGAGATCATTCGCCACTCTTGTGCGCACCTGATTGGCCACGCGGTCAAGCAGCTGTACCCGACCGCGAAGATGGTAATCGGCCCGGTCATTGACGAAGGCTTCTATTACGATATCGCCTACGAGCGTCCATTCACTCCGGACGACCTGGCTGCTATCGAGGCGCGCATGCACGCTCTGATCGAAAAAGATTACGACGTCATCAAGAAAGTCACGCCGCGCGCCGAAGTGATCGACGTATTTACTGCTCGTGGTGAAGACTACAAGCTGCGTCTGGTGGAAGACATGCCGGACGAACAGGCCATGGGCCTGTATTACCACGAAGAATACGTCGACATGTGCCGTGGCCCGCACGTGCCGAACACGCGCTTCCTCAAGTCGTTTAAGCTGACCAAGCTGTCCGGTGCCTACTGGCGCGGTGATGCGAAGAACGAGCAGTTGCAGCGGATCTATGGCACTGCCTGGGCTGACAAGAAGCAGCTGGCAGCCTACATCCAGCGCATCGAAGAAGCCGAAAAACGCGACCACCGCAAGATCGGCAAGCGCCTGAACCTGTTCCACCTCCAGGAAGAAGCGCCGGGCATGGTGTTCTGGCACCCGAACGGCTGGACCCTGTATCAGGTGCTCGAGCAGTACATGCGCAAGGTTCAGCGCGATAACGGCTACCTGGAAATCAAGACTCCGCAGGTCGTTGATCGCGGCCTGTGGGAGAAATCCGGGCACTGGGCCAACTACGCTGACAACATGTTCACCACCCAGTCGGAAAACCGCGACTACGCCATCAAGCCGATGAACTGCCCGTGCCACGTGCAGGTGTTCAACCAAGGCCTGAAGAGCTACCGCGAGTTGCCGATGCGTCTGGCCGAATTCGGTGCCTGCCACCGTAATGAGCCGTCGGGTGCGCTGCACGGCATCATGCGTGTGCGTGGCTTCACTCAGGATGACGCCCACATCTTCTGCACCGAAGAGCAGATGCAGTCTGAATCCGCGGCGTTCATCAAGCTGACCATGGACGTTTATCGCGATTTCGGCTTCACCGAAGTCGAAATGAAGCTGTCCACTCGTCCGGAAAAACGCGTCGGGTCTGACGAGCTGTGGGATCGCGCCGAAGCTGCACTGGCCGCCGCGCTAGACAATGCGGGCCTTGCGTACGATTTGCAGCCGGGTGAGGGCGCCTTCTACGGTCCGAAAATCGAGTTCTCGCTGAAAGATTGTCTTGGTCGTGTGTGGCAATGTGGTACTTTGCAGCTCGATTTTAACCTGCCGATCCGTTTGGGGGCTGAATACGTCTCCGAAGACAACAGCCGTAAACACCCGGTTATGCTGCACCGGGCGATCCTCGGCTCGTTCGAACGGTTTGTCGGGATCCTGATCGAGCACTACGAGGGTGCGTTCCCCGCGTGGCTGGCTCCGACTCAGGCAGTGATCATGAATATCACTGATAAACAGGCCGATTTTGCCGCTGAAGTTGAAAAAACTCTCAACGAAAGCGGATTTCGTGCCAAGTCCGACTTGAGAAATGAAAAGATCGGCTTTAAAATCCGCGAGCATACTTTGCTCAAGGTTCCCTATCTTTTGGTTATCGGAGATCGGGAAGTCGAGATGCAGACTGTCGCTGTGCGTACTCGTGAAGGTGCTGACCTGGGCTCGATGCCCGTCGCCCAGTTCGCTGAGTTCCTCGCGCAAGCGGTTTCCCGGCGTGGTCGCCCAGATTCGGAGTAATTATTATTAAGCGTGAACCGAGACAAGATAAACGAGCTGCACCGAAAGCGCCGATCAATGAGAATATCTCGGCACGCGAGGTTCGGTTAATTGGCGCTGATGGCGAGCAGATTGGCATCGTCTCTATTGATGAAGCGCTTCGTATTGCTGAAGAGTCCAAATTGGACCTGGTGGAAATTTCCGCCGACGCAATCCCACCTGTTTGTCGGGTGATGGACTACGGCAAATCGATCTTCGAGAAGAAGAAGCAGGTTGCCGCAGCGAAGAAGAACCAGAAGCAGATTCAAGTAAA
The DNA here is from genome assembly GCF_001647715.1 of Pseudomonas antarctica. Taxonomy (NCBI): domain Bacteria; kingdom Pseudomonadati; phylum Pseudomonadota; class Gammaproteobacteria; order Pseudomonadales; family Pseudomonadaceae; genus Pseudomonas; species Pseudomonas antarctica. The sequence goes on along the minus strand of NZ_CP015600.1, from coordinate 4,239,918 downwards.
AGAAATCAAGTTTCGTCCAGGGACGGAGGAAGGGGATTACCAGGTAAAACTGCGCAACCTGGTACGTTTCCTGAGTGATGGGGACAGGGCCAAGGTATCCTTGCGATTCCGCGGCCGTGAGATGGCCCACCAGGAGCTGGGGATGGAACTCCTCAAGCGGGTTGAAGCTGACCTGTTGGAGTACGGTTCTGTCGAGCAGCATCCTAAGATGGAAGGACGCCAGCTGATTATGGTCATCGCCCCGAAAAAGAAGAAGTAATCAACAGGGCACGGCAGGCCTTCTGATTATGTTTATCAACTGAATGCGGAGTATCCGAACATGCCAAAAATGAAAACTAAAAGTGGTGCTGCTAAGCGGTTTCTGAAAACTGCTAACGGTATCAAGCACAAGCACGCTTTCAAGAGCCACATCCTGACTAAAATGTCGACCAAGCGTAAGCGTCAACTGCGCGGTAGCAGCTTGCTGGCACCGTGTGACGTGGCAAAAGTCGAGCGCATGCTGCGCCTTCGTTAATTTAGTCAAGAATAGAGGAAGTAACTCATGGCTCGTGTAAAGCGTGGCGTCATTGCCCGTAAGCGTCACAAAAAAATTCTGAAACTTGCTAAAGGCTACTACGGCGCGCGTTCACGCGTATTCCGTGTTGCCAAGCAAGCGGTAATCAAGGCAGGCCAATACGCCTACCGTGACCGTCGTCAGAAAAAACGTCAGTTCCGCGCTCTGTGGATCGCTCGTATCAATGCTGGTGCACGTGTTAACGGTCTGTCCTACAGCCGTTTCATCGCTGGCCTGAAAAAAGCGTCCATCGAAATCGACCGTAAGGTTCTGGCTGAACTGGCCGTGAACGATAAAGCGGTGTTTGCTGCGATTGTCGAGAAAGCTAAAGCCACTTTGGCTTAAGTACCCCCGACAGTCACCCTGGGTTGCTCCTGCAGCCCAAGGTGGTAAACGTCATAAATAGGGGAAGAGCCTTCAAGCTCTTCCCCTATTTTGTATCTGGAGTCTGTACATGGAAAACCTGGACGCGCTCGTCGCTCAAGCTCTTGAGGCTGTGCAAAGCGCTGAAGATATCAATGCCCTGGAGCAAATCCGGGTTCACTACCTTGGCAAAAAGGGTGAATTGACTCAGGTGATGAAGACCCTGGGGAATTTGCCGGCTGAAGAGCGTCCGCAAGTCGGTGCGCTGATCAACGTCGCCAAGGAGCGTGTCACAGAGGTTCTCAATGCGCGCAAGGCGTCGCTCGAGGAGGCCGATCTTGCGGCCAAGCTCGCCGCCGAGTCCATTGACGTAACCTTGCCTGGCCGTGGCCAGGCCTCGGGCGGTCTGCATCCGATCACCCGGACTCTGGAACGTATCGAGCAGTTCTTCACCCATATCGGCTACGGCATTGCCGAAGGCCCTGAGGTCGAAGACGACTATCACAACTTCGAGGCGCTCAACATCCCAGGCCATCACCCGGCCCGGTCGATGCACGACACCTTCTATTTCAACGCGAACATGCTGTTGCGCACCCATACCTCGCCGGTACAGGTCCGCACCATGGAAGCGAACAAGCCGCCGATCCGCATCGTCTGCCCAGGCCGTGTGTACCGTAGCGACTCGGATATCACCCACTCGCCGATGTTCCATCAGGTCGAAGGCCTGCTGGTTGATCGCGACATCAATTTCGCCGACCTCAAAGGCACCATCGAAGAATTCCTGCGGGTGTTCTTCGAGAAGGAGCTGGCGGTGCGTTTCCGTCCTTCGTTCTTCCCGTTCACCGAGCCATCCGCCGAAGTTGATATGGAGTGCGTGATGTGCAGCGGTAAAGGCTGCCGCGTCTGCAAACAGACGGGCTGGCTGGAAGTGATGGGCTGCGGCATGGTGCACCCCAACGTGCTGCGCATGTCCGGGATCGACCCGGAAGAGTTCTCGGGCTTTGCCTTCGGCATGGGCGTTGAGCGTCTGGCCATGCTGCGTTACGGCGTGAACGACTTACGTCTGTTCTTCGACAACGACTTGCGGTTCCTCGCGCAATTTCGCTAGTCGTAACGAATCTTTAGGAGAGCAGGATGAAATTCAGTGAACAATGGCTGCGTGGCTGGGTAAGCCCGCAGGTAGATCGCGACGAGCTGGTTGCTCGTCTGTCGATGGCCGGCCTTGAGGTCGATAGCGTAACGCCGGCCGCCGGTGTTTTCAGCGGCGTGGTCGTGGGCGAGGTGCTGAGCACCGAGCAGCACCCTGATGCTGATAAATTGCGCGTGTGTCAGGTCAGCAATGGCTCCGAAACCTTCCAGGTCGTATGCGGAGCGCCAAACGTGCGCCCGGGCCTGAAGATTCCGTTTGCCATGATCGGCGCCGAACTGCCAGGCGACTTCAAGATCAAGAAAGCCAAGCTGCGTGGCGTTGAGTCCAACGGCATGCTCTGCTCCCAGGCTGAACTGCAAGTGGGCGAGGGCAACGACGGCCTGATGGAACTGCCGGCCGACGCGCCAACAGGCCAGGACATTCGTGTTTACCTGGAGCTGGAAGACGCCAGCATCGAGGTTGATCTGACCCCGAACCGCGGCGATTGCCTGTCCCTCGCTGGCCTGGCCCGCGAAGTAGGCGCGCTGTACAACGCGCCAGTCACTCGTCCCGTGGTTGCCGCAGTAGCTGCCGTGCACGAGGAAGTACGCCCGATCGAAGTGCTGGCGCCAAACGCTTGCCCACGCTACCTCGGCCGCGTGATCCGTAACGTCGACCTTTCCAGGCCAACCCCGCTGTGGATGGTTGAGCGCCTGCGTCGCGCCGATGTGCGCAGCATCGACGCTGCCGTCGACATCACCAACTACGTGATGCTGGAGCTGGGTCAACCGTTGCACGCTTTCGATCTCGCCGAAATCAATGGCGGCATCCGCGTACGCATGGCCGAAGAAGGCGAGAAGCTGGTATTGCTCGACGGCCAGGGAGTCAGCCTGCGCGCTGATACCCTGGTCATCGCCGACCATTCCCGCGCCCTGGCGATTGCCGGCGTGATGGGTGGCGAGCACAGCGGTGTGTCCGCGACCACTCGCGATATTTTCCTCGAAAGCGCGTTCTTTGATCAGATCGCCATCGCCGGCAAGGCCCGCTCCTACGGCCTGCACACCGATGCCTCGCATCGCTACGAGCGTGGCGTGGACTGGAAGCTGGCCCGTGAAGCCATGGAGCGCGCCACTGGCCTGCTGCTGGAAATCACGGGTGGCGAAGCTGGCCCGATCACCGAAACCGTCAACGAACAGTACCTGCCGTCCGTTGCACCTATTACGCTGCGCGCCAAAAGCGTCGAGCAAATGCTTGGCCTGGTGATCGAGCCTGCTCAGATCGAGCAATTGCTGTCGGCGCTTGGCCTTGGCATTTCCGCTGGCGAGGAAGGGCAGTGGCACGTTGACGTGCCAAGCCATCGCTTCGATATCAGCCTGGAAGTTGATCTGATCGAAGAGCTGGCCCGTCTGTATGGCTATAACCGTCTGCCGGTACGCTACCCGCAAGCGCGCCTGGCACCGCAACCCAAGGCCGAAGCGCGTGCGCACCTGCCAGAGTTGCGTCGTCTGCTGGTTGCCCGAGGCTATCAGGAAGCAGTGACGTACAGCTTCATTGATCCGAAGCAGTTCGAGCTATTCAACCCAGGCGTTGAGCCGTTGCTGTTGGCTAACCCGATCTCCAACGACATGGCCGCCATGCGCTCGTCGCTGTGGCCAGGTTTGGTCAAGGCGCTTTCCCACAACCTGAACCGTCAGCAAGATCGCGTACGCATGTTCGAAAGCGGCCTGCGTTTCGTCGGCCAACTCGACGGCCTGAAGCAAGAGCCGATGTTGGCCGGTGTGGTTTGCGGTAGCCGTCTGCCGGAAGGCTGGGCGCAGGGCCGTGACACCGTGGACTTCTTCGACGTTAAAGCTGACGTGGAAGCGGTATTGGGCTTTGCCGGCGCACTGAATGACTTCACGTTTGTGCCAGGCAGCCATCCAGCGTTGCACCCGGGCCAGACTGCGCGTATCGAGCGCGAAGGGCGCTTGGTGGGCTTCGTCGGTGCCATTCACCCCGAGCTGTCGAAAACCCTCGGTCTCGACCGTCCTGTGTTCGTTTTTGAGCTGGTGCTGGCCGAAGTGGCGTCGGGCAAAATGCCTAAATTCAGCGAGTTGTCGCGCTTCCCTGAAGTACGTCGTGACCTGGCCCTGATCGCCGACCGTGACGTGGCCGCCACTGCTGTTCTGGATGTAATCCGTGAAAATGCAGGGGAATGGCTGACAGACCTCAGGCTATTTGACGTCTATCAGGGTAAAGGCATTGATCCGCATAGAAAAAGCCTTGCAGTTGGCTTGACCTGGCAGCATCCATCGCGCACTCTTAATGACGATGAGGTGAATACCACGACACAAAATATCCTCACCTCGCTCGAACAAAGGTTGAACGCCACGTTAAGGAAGTGACGTATGGGGGCTTTGACGAAAGCTGAGATGGCGGAACGTCTGTACGAAGAGTTGGGTCTGAACAAGCGCGAGGCCAAGGAATTGGTCGAGCTGTTTTTTGAAGAAATCAGGCACGCTCTGGAAGACAACGAACAGGTCAAATTGTCCGGTTTCGGCAATTTTGACCTGCGGGACAAACGCCAGCGGCCTGGCCGCAATCCAAAAACGGGAGAAGAAATCCCGATCACGGCTCGCCGTGTGGTCACCTTTCGTCCAGGGCAGAAGTTGAAGGCCCGAGTTGAGGCTTATGCTGGAACCAAGTCATAACGACGAGCTACCCGTCATCCCAGGCAAACGCTACTTCACCATTGGTGAAGTCAGCGAGCTCTGTGCGGTCAAACCGCACGTGTTGCGCTATTGGGAGCAGGAGTTTCCTCAACTCAACCCCGTCAAACGCACCGGGAACCGTCGGTATTATCAGCGCCAGGATGTGCTGATGATCCGGCAGATCCGTGCGTTGCTGTACGATCAGGGGTTCACCATCAGCGGCGCGCGCCAGCGTATGTCCGGTGATGAAGCCAAAGACGACACCACCCAATACAAGCAATTGATCCGCCAAATGATCTCCGAACTCGAAGATGTGCTGGTGGTTTTGAAGAAATAACTCAGGCTTTTAAAATACTTCCACATTTCAAAAGCTTGCGGTATATTCCTGATCGCTTCGTTGCGAAGCGAACCCAGTAACACGCCTAGTCGGGGCGTAGCGCAGTCCGGTAGCGCACTAGCATGGGGTGCTAGGGGTCGAGTGTTCGAATCACTCCGTCCCGACCATATTTTACAGTGACTTAGCCGAACTCTAGCCAGTTCGGATTTTTTACGCGTAGGGACTTTTGCGGGGGATCATCCCAACTTCCTCCTCAAGATTGTCAGTGCTGGCCCGCGAGAGTCAGTTGCCGACACTTTGTTCGCAGCCTCAATCAAGTGCTGCAGCTCCGGGGTAGAATAGTGGCTCGTTATGCTGCCGTTCTTATGCCCCAACAACGCTTTCCGATCTTCCTCTGTCACGTTTGCTGCACGTAGCCTTCTGCCAAAGGTGTGCTTCAAGTCGTGAATCCTGATCGACCTAAATCCGGGGTGCGCTGGCGATTGGTGGGCCTTCTCCCATTTATCCGCTGCGCGCACCCTGGCTTTCTTCCAGGCCGAGTCATTCATGCGATGCATTGCCGTTGGCCCGAACTGATCTGGCTGCCCGTACGGGAACACCAGGTCTCGATGCAGACCGCGCTGGCCATCGATGATGGACATCGCCACGTTGTTAAGGATCACTAGGCGCTCATCGCCGTTCTTTACCCCTGCCTTTTCACTCCGCCCGCCGAATCCGGCAGGTATCAGAAATACGCTGGTGTTCAGGTCCGGCACCCGTATTTCCCAATCCCACCGCAACTTGCACACCTCCTGCTCCCTGCAACCCGTGTTTACCTTATAGAGGGCCATCCTCAAAAGGTGGTCGGGCAGCTCAGGGAACAATAGGGCCTGCTCTTCCCAGGACATCGGGTAGGGTTTACGGCTCGACTTCTTCTCCTCAAGCATCGAGATCATCGGCACGCTCTCCAGCCACGGCCGCTTTTCAGCATCACGCCACTTGCGGTTACACAGGTTCAAGATCCTGACGACTCGCTGCAGGGCTATGTTGACCGTCCTGTTCGATACGCCTGGTTTGACCCTACCATTGCCCGTCTTGCTCGGCCGCTGCCGCTCACGAATGAACGTGGCCAGGCTCCCATCATCGATGTGCGTTATGGGCAGATCGCCGATGTACGGGTCGAGCTGCTCAATGTGAGAAGCGGAAAGGCCGATGGATGCCTGGTCTTTGAACTCCACGAGGAACCGGGTGGCAGCCTCACGCCAGGTTCGCACCTGGCGCACGCCATAAATCTTTTCTTGCCGCAGCTTTTCCAACCGATGAATCAGGTACTGCTCGGCTTCTTCCCTTTCGCTTGCTCCAGTGCTTTCCTGAAGTCGGCTACCTCGGACGACTTTGTCGATGTGCCAAATCCCGTTCCTCTGATAGAGGCCCGACATTGTTTTTCGCGCCATTGTTTTGCTCCTTGGCGCCCACTGCGGGGCGGATTGTTGTCCTGATCAGCCTTCTTTTCAATCGCCTTGGCTTCGATGTAGGCGTCTGCCCACGCGTCCAGTTCGTGTCGATCAAAGCCAACGCCCTGTTTTCCAATGGGGAATTCGCGGACGTGTGGACGGACGGTATTCTTGAATTCTTCCCGGCACATGCCAAGGTAAGCGGGGGCGTGCATCGCCCGGATGAAGCGGGGCGCGGTCTCTAGGACCGGCGCTAACTTTGTGTTGGCCATAGGAATGCCTCGCCACGCCGTTGCCGGGTGGAATTATTGGGGTGGGTTTCCGCGCCGCGCTGGGCGGCAGAAGGTGGGGGAGAGTTATGCGGAGTAGGCGGTGAGAATCACTACCGAAACGCTGGTTCCAGAAAACTCATTGCTGTAGATCTGCGTCCACTCATGAGTGAGCCCTGGGAGCAATTCCTTTCCTTTTGCGCTGGCTGGTAGCACCGCAACCAATCGCCCGCCGAGCTTTAGCATCGATGAAGCATGCTCAAGGTGAGCCTGCCATCGGCCCTCGCTGAACGGAGGATTCATTACGATACGGTCGTATTTGCCAGTGATATTCCACTTCAAAAAGTCGGCACACTCGACATGGTGACCTTTGGCCTTGAGCACTTCGCAATGTAGTGCGCTTATCTCAACGCATACGGTTGTGTCGTTCGGCATCATGTCGGCCAAGCCGCCAAGACCGGCGCTCGGCTCCAAGCATTGGTGGCCCGGATGGATGTCGGCCAGCTCGATAGCTGCCAGCGCGACGTTTTCAGGGGTTGGATAGAACTGATGCGACTTCTGGTCCGGAATGCACCCAGAGCAAACAATCTGGTCAAGCACTTCGCCAGGGTTATAGTCGAACTGCCAGTAGTGCTTGACCTTCACTGCGCCGATTGCTATCAGCGCTTTCTCGGCTTCGGCCTGAGTGGCCTTGTCCTTCTCGCCGTAGCCGAAGCTTTTTGCCATCGGCACGTCGATGTGGCGCTCCGGCCACTCAGGCAAAACACGCTCTCGCACATCTCGCATTTCCGCCAGCATCGCAATCACTGCATGCGGCAGCGGTTTATCGAAGAGCTCGAAATCCTTGATCTTCTTGCGGGTCTTTGGCTTCTCGCGGAATTGCGATGGGATTGCCGCCGGGTATAGGCTGGCAAGGATCGCATTCAGTCGCCAGGACATCTCGGGGTGCACTTCGAGGTGCGCGGTACCGACGCCGCCGTAGACGCGAATGCGCAGCGAATTGCCGTCTATTGCCATCCATTCGCCGTTGTGCCGGCCAGCAGCTTTGATCACCGGATCGGTTGCGCCGTGCTTCGGCTCCTCGCGACCCATGAATTTAGCGATGACACAGCGCAGATCGTTGATTTGGCCAGAAGTACCCCAGCTGTTAATGCCCGCGATGATCATGCGCTTGCTGAAACCTTCTGGCCGGTTGGTCACGTGCGTTCGGCTTAGGGCGCGAAAGATGCCGTCAACGCGCTCGGCCAGGAACTTGTGCCGACTTGACAGTAGGCCTGACAGCGTGCCGCGCACGGTGCTCTCTTCGAAGTCGGGCAGCGCTGGCAGCTCGGCTTCCTGGCTGTGCTTGTTTTTCTTGCGGCCCAGCGGGTTCTTGATTTGCTCGTGCCATTCTTCCCGACGCTTTTGGGGCATGTAGTCGAACACGTCGGTAAGGCGCAGCGCCCTATTCCAGAAATCTCCATTCAGCTGGCCCACGGCGCCCTCCAGATTGAACAGGGTTTCAACGGTCGACGGGATGCTGTAGCGCTGCTCTTCCACGTTTCCGCTAATGAAGTAGTGCAGGACACTGGCGTGCTGGGGGTCGCTGACCGCTGCGGCCATGGATTCGATGTTCCGGCGGGCGGCGCCGTATTGGCCGAGCAGGCCATCTACAAGGTCGCTCGACATCGGCGCAAAGAATTCGGACACATCTTCTACGATTTCCCCAAATGCCTGCTTTGCAATTGAGCTCATGCTTTATCTCCAGATGCGCGCCCGCCGCTCACCGACAGGCATATAGGGGGATTGGGGTTAGGAGGCGATCTTGATGCCGGCAGCGTCGACGGCTTTGAAGCACGCGTCGCGCATTTGAATCTTGGCGTGGTGGGCATCCAGCCAGCTGTCGTCGATTGCATCTTCTGGCGGTTCCGGCGAAGGGCCAACCGTTGGCAGGTCCACCACCAGGGTTTCACGGGAGCGCTTGAACCAGTACCAGGCCCGGGCAACACGCGGCACGCTGTAGCTGTCGCCCAAGCGCTGCAGCTTGATGAACGATACCGGCAGCTTGCCGTTGTCATCGCTGAACGCCTGCTCGAACTGTTCCTGCATTGTCTGCGTCATGGCTTGGGCCCCTTGTAGATAAAGACCTAGGCGAACCAGAGGTTGGCGATCATGGCGTCACCTCTGAAGCTTCTGGAATATCCTCGAACTTGTAAGTCTTGATGACGCGCTCTTCGACGCCGGAGACCTTGATGAATTTGGCTTCTTCAACCCAGGGGTACGCGTTTGGCTCGCCGTGCTTACCGCCGCCGCTCATCTCACAGAAGGCGAGAGCGCGGCCATCAGGCAGGATGAAGGCCTTAACGTCGACCTCGTAGTTGCGGCCCCAGCTGTAGTGGCACCAAGACGAAATTCCGGGGGCGCTCACCGCGCTGTAACGCACCTCGTTCACTGCATCATCGTGCGAGCTCTCATCGTAAAGCTGATCCAGATCCTCGCCGGACATGGACGCCAAATCTTCAAGCGTGACGAGGCCCTTGGGTGCATCGCGCAGGCTGTCGTACTTGTAGCCGAAAGCATCGATTCCGTGATGCATCACCAGCAGCTTGGCCATCTGGCTTGCAGTGAGGCTATTCAGCGAGATGTGGATGTTTGCATCGAGCATGGGGGTTCCTTGCCGCTATAGCGGCTGACTTTGAAGGGGGAGGGGCTACATGTTTTGCGGGTGGAGTACGGATGTTCTCCTACCGGGTTTTTGCACTGCGCTTGCGGAACTCGTAAACCATGCCGCGCAGATCTACGAGAGCTTCCTGTAGGTCGCCGCGGGCGGAGTCGATATTCTCGAACAGCTCACCTTCACCGTCGTCGCCGCCTTCATCGACGGCCAGAAGAGCCAGGCCGTATGCCTGGAACTTCGCCAGCACGTCATCGGCTGACTTGGCCATGTACTCGGCGTGCTCGATGGCGTAGTCCTTGTTGGATCGCTCAGTGGATGTAGGCGCTGCATCGCAAAGCTCAAGCACCCAATCAATCCATTCCTTGCGCTGCCTGTACTGCGGTTGGTCGTCGTCAATCGCTTTGACCATATAGTGCGGGCTGCGGTTGATTGACCGTACCGCACTGACCAACTCGTCCCAGCGCTCATCCGCTGCGGTCAGGCGCTGTTGCATATCCTGCCCGTTGCGCAATTCCGCCTCGCGCTGCTGCTCCAGGCTTTCGACCTGTTCGTCGCGCTGGTTGAGCAGCAGTTGCAGGCCGTCACGCTCGGCTGTGACCCGGTCGAAGTCGGTCGACTCCACGTACCGCCCACCGTCGGCCGGCACCATGTCCGCGCATATTTCGTCAGTGTCCCTGTCCAGGTCGTAGCGCATAACTTCGGTCATACAGCCTCCATCGATACCAGATCATGGGCATTCACAACCGGCTGCTGTTCTTGACGAAGCGCTGCTTGGACGGCCTCGACAACCCGCCGCAGGTACGTGAATTTGTGGTTCTCTTCGACGGCCTTTCCGTCTAGCGGGTAGTGCCACTCATCGCCGAACAACTCGGTCAGCAGCGCGCTTTGATGCCAGCATTCACTCGGACTCTCGATGCTGCGCAGAACGTCGATGTCCTGCCAGAGCTCGCGGGCTTCCTCTTTGCTCAGCTCGCCCAACTCCCAATCGTGGCGGCCGGTCTGTTGCCGCCGGCGCTGGACGATGCACTTCTTGGCGAGGGCGTGAAGCGCGTCACCACTGAACACCGTGGAACTGATGCCGCGATCCAAGCAATTCAGGACGTAGTCCCAGCCGCAGTCGGCGACAAACTCCGCGACGGTGCGCGGGCCCATACCGCCCCAGTAAGCGTTCCAGCTGTTGTCCCAGCAGTTGATGGTGATCTTGCCCTGAGCGGTCTGGTAGTTCGGGTTCGCCTCAATCGGGCAGTCGCGCCGGCCGAAGTCCTCGAGGAACACGGTGATCGGGTCTAGGCGTGGCGCACCGGTGATCACCAGCTTCGTGACTGTGGAGCGCTCAACCTGCAGCGGCGCGGTGATTTGGTTTTCTGTAGGCATGGGGAGTCCTTGCCGGGCCACGCCCGGGCGGTGCAGTGGGGGAGTTACTTCTTCTGGAAGGTTTTGGTCATCGCCGCGTTGACGATGTTGCCGCGCTTCAGCACGACGCGAGCAAGTGCTGCTCGGTCGCTATGACTGTGGCTGGCCTGGCTGAGTAGCCCGAAATAGCTGTTGGCTGTCTGGCGCAGATCCTCGGCTGGCGCCGCGGCGGTGCGCTTCAGTGCCTGGGCCAGGGATCGCTTGCGGGTGGTGCGTCGCCATGGCTTGATGACGTGGCCAACGAAGTCCACGCCACGATCCACGGGTTGCAGGATCGTCTTTGTGGGGTTCAGCTTGGCGCCGAGCCTTGGCAGGAACGCTTCGACCTCTGCCAGCCACTGGTTTAGCTGCTGCGGCGATTCATGCAGGAACACGAAGTCATCGACGTAGCGGATGTAGTGCTTGGCGCCCAGCGTGTGCTTGGCGAACTGGTCCAGGGCGTCGAGGTAGACGTTGGCGAAGAACTGCGATGACAGGTTGCCGATCGGCAGGCCGAGGCGCGCGGGCTGCGCTACCAGACGCTTGTGCTGTGGTACCCGGTTGAACAGGTGCGCCGGGCTGCGCGTCTCGTAATCCTCACGCGGGTCATGCATCAGGATCTGCGTGGCCAGGGCCAGCCACCATCGTTCGGTGATCCTCGCTTCTAGTTGCTTGCGAAGCACCGCCTTGTCGATGGCGACAAAGAAATTGGCCAAATCCAACTTTAGATACCAGCAGGGCTTCGACCAGTTCTCGCTGGCGCTCCGGATCTTCGATTCAAGACGCTTGGCCGCGTACAGCGTGCCGCGCCCTGGAATGCATGCGCAACTGTCCGCTATGAAGCAGGCGTAGAAGCGCGGTGCCACATGGTTGTACATGAGGTGGTGGACGACGCGGTCCCGAAAGGCTGCCGCCCATACTTCCCGGGCTTTCGGTCGGGTGACCACGAAACAAATAGACCGGCCTGGCCGGTATGTGCCGGCTACCAGGTCGTCGTGTAGTTGGATCAGGTTCCGCTCCAGGTCGATCTCGAAAGCCAGCGCACTGTCGCTGTTGCGCTTGGTGCGTCGGCAGTCGTAATAGGCCTGGACCAGATCCTGAAACGGGTAGGGGCCCAAAGTCGAATCTGCGGACGGGGCGGACACGGAGCTCGTTGTTCTTGTCGTTGTTGTTCTGATTGCCATCATCGAAGTTCATGTTGAATGCGTTGTTGGCTGAGCGCTGCGACCTATCGTGCTATCTACGTCGCCGAGCCGAAGGCATAGCCGATCAGCAAGGAAACTGCGCAGGACCTACGCGGACGCTTTAGACCGGCGGTATCCCTTGTGCGCATGGCGGTGACCTATCAGGTCAGCGGCACGACCAGATTCAATTCGCACAGACCAGAAAGCCGTAACCTTCAGGTAGCGGGCGCGGTTGGGGTAGAGCGTTTCCAGGCATTGGCCTGCTTGCCGACGGAGGCTGTTACCTCTATCGCCTTAGCATGCTGTTCGACACTGATGAATCGGCTGTCCTTGAATAGGCGCATCAGGAACTCGACCACTTGAACCCTCTCGACCAACAAGGTCAGGTGTGGTCGTTTGTCCTGGGTTGCGTTTGCACGGGCGATCAGCATCACAACCTCGATGCATTCGTCGATCACTCGCTTACCCAGCGATTGTTTGAGGTCTCGCGGGATATTTCTAGTCAGGATGGTCGCCATGTGCAAAAGACCCATGGCCGCCCGGTAGATCGACAGATCGGTGTGCATTCCCATTGCGGTACAGCTCCATAAGCAAAGCAACCGGCCGCACGCGGCCGGATTAAATAAGCGAATTAATCGATAAATTCACTGCGGACGGGGCGGACACGGCGCTCGTTGACCTTGCCGCCGTAGCCCTGATCGCCATCAACGAAGACCATGAAGAACGCGGTGTCGGCTGAGCGCTGCGAACTCGACCAGTACCAGGTGTCGCGGAAGGCTTCGGCGCCACTTTCTTGGAAGGCGGTGTGCACGGTTTGCAGCGGGCCTTCCGCACTGTACAGCTGACCCACCGGCTCGCTATGTGGGTTGTCACCGTTGCGCGAGTTTTCCCAGTTCTCTTCGGTGGTCGGCTTGAAGTGGCGGTACTGCAGCTCCTGCACATCGCGAGCCGGGATCGCCCAGTCGGTGAAGCCTTCGATGTTCAGGGCTAGCACCTTCGCTGCCAGATCACTGCCTGCTGCTGCCATGGCTTGGGTGTTGGCCAGGCTGTCGGTGAAGCTATCGGCGCCTTCGATCTTCTCGCCGTACTCGCCCCACTTGCCGAGCAACTCATGCGCTGCGCCGGCGGTGATGTGCAAGGAGCGCTTGCCAGTTACCGGGTCGTGGGTGATGCCGGTGACGAAACCGCCGCCGTAGGACTGGCCGATTGCCGGAGTGGTTACTGCTGGTGCTGCTTTCTCAACTGCGGACATGGTGCTTCCTCTTTTCGAAGGCAACAAAAAAGGCGCTGTGCGCCCTGGTGTGCCGGATCAAGAACGAATGGATGAAGGATTAAATAAAGAATCTGCGGACGGGGCGGACACGGAGCTCGCCGCTCTTGCCGCCGAAGTCCTGACCGCCACCACCGAAGTTCATGACGAATGCGGTGTTGGCTGAGCGCTGCGACGATGACCAGTAATAGCAGTCCTGGGCGAACACCTTGGGACAGTTCAGCCAGCCCTGGTACAGTTCGGCAGCGGCGGGCAGGTAGAAGTCGCGGTGACCATCGGCCTGGTGTTCGGCGCAGGCATCCGCCGCCGGGTACTTTCGCTCGTCATCGTTGCCGATCAGCACCTGGGTGTTGGTGTAGCCGTCAGTCTTGCTCAGTCCTTTGACCTCAACGCCACGACCGCCCCACTTGTGATCGCCAACGTCCTTGGCCGCGATGATCAGGTAGTGCGCCGGCACTTCACCGCGGGCGTGAACGAAACCGCCGTTGAGTCCGCCCTGGCCCGGCCACGGTTGGCCGATCTCCGGGATAGTGGAAGGCGCTACCGGTTGAACGTTCGCCGCCGGCGGAAGCACCTGGGCGAAAAAGCTGGCAATCGCCAGTTTTGCCAGAGCACTTGATGGCATCTTGATAGACACGTCGCCGTGTTTCAGGGTGATCATTTCGGTTTTCATGCGGTTACCTCAGTCAGGCGCCGCCATCCGGTGGCCGGATGCAGCGAGTAGGGTGGGTTATTCGTCGTCTTCGGCGTTCATCTGGAGCGATTCGGCAAACCCTGCTTGTCTTAATTTGCGCGCCACGTTTTCGGTTATCTCATAACCGTGGCGCTTAATTTCGAAGAGTGGCGCGGACTTCTCGGCGCCAAGCGAGTGGACATGAGCGATCAGTCGCCAGATGGTGGCGCGGTCTTTCGTCTCGCCAAGCTCGGCGGTGAGCGCTGTAAGCCGGTCACGCATTCCCTGCCGGAAGTAGTGACGGATGATGTCGGACGGCCCTTTGACCTTCGGCGGCGCTGGCGGTAGATCCTCGGCCTTGCCATTGATCACCAGAAGTTGTACTGCCTCGCCAATTTCTCGAATCTCATGCCAGAGCATCAGCTCTGCAAGCATCAGCTGGGTGCCGTACGGGACCGTGTGCCGCAATTCCTGCTCGCCCAGTTCCTGCCGTTTCTCGGCAAGTTTGGCCGTGCGATCCTTCTGTTCGGCAGCCATGGCCTACCTCTTCTATTCCGCTGGCCGGCAGTGCGAGCCAGGTTAGCCGGCGTCTCGCGCTGACCTGTTTATTGATTCGCTTCACGCCGCGACCTTCTGCTGATTCCAGGCGCCGACCGCTTCGAAGATCCGTGCGGCGTGCGCCTCATCGAGCGACATCGCTTCAGGTATGGCAATCCAACCTGAAGCCACCATCTGGCTTTGATTGGCCTCGTCGCGCAGCTTCTTGTAGCAATGCTCGATCACGTCTTCCAAGTGGTCGGAGAGGTAAACGCCTTCGGGCGCCACCTCCACCGACTTGCTGTAGCGGTCGCCGCGGGCGTCGATGCAAAGCGCGCTCAGGTAGATCGTCCAGCGGTGGGGAATGCCGCAGACGGCCTGGCCGATCTTCCCCGGCGCAATATTTTTGAGCGATTTGTAATTGATCATGCCCTGGCGGCCGCTGGGGTCAATGTTAACCACCGCTACGTGGTTGGATGCCAGCAGCGAGCGGCACGACCGGGCAATGCGCGCCTGCAGGTTGTGGGGTTTACGCTTACTCATAAAGCCTCCGCGAGTTTGCGCAGCGCTTCACGCTCGGCTCGGGTGATGGGCGGCTTACGGCGCTTGAGGATGGTTGTCGGGTCGATGAATTCCGAACGCTTTGCCGGATCTGGATTGATCGCCGGGCTCTCGCCGATTGTGAGCTTGCCGCCGGCGGCCAGGTGCCGACGGACCTGACTGGAAAGCTCCAGCGCTTTCTCGCGCCGAAACTCGATGTCTGATTTCAGGTTGCTGATCATGATCAGGCTCCTAGGCGATGGGCTTGCGCCCTGGCTTTGTCTGCTACCTCATCAACCATGCGATTGAGTTCCAGGTTGAACTGAACCAGCTCTTTGTGCAGGTTGGCGATGTAGTCTTCGTCGCGGTAAATCGTCTCGATGTAGAGCTGGCACTCTTCATCCTGGCGCGAATCGAACGACAGGAAGTCCCACCATTTTCGCCCTGTCACGAACATGCAGCCCTGGACTTGCGGCATGTGTTCCTCGGGCATACCTTCGATCCAGGTCCTGACGTGAATCGCTTCATTGAAAGGGCACTTTGATTCAGTGCCGCCGTCATCGTTGATCAGGCCGTCTGGCGAGCAGCCGAGCCAGTCGTACTTCGGGTGAACGATAAACTCCGACGGCAGGACGATGTTGCCGGTCAACATCTCGTAGGCGTCCTGCGCCTTTTGTTCTTCGGTGTGGCCCCACTTCATAGAGGCGCTGCTGACGTTGTGCTTGGACTTCTTTGCCAGCCGTTCGAAGCACAGCTCGCGCATGTATGAGGTGCGCGCCCCCATAGGCTCGCGCTTACCATTTTTGTCAGGCTTTCCCCAGGCCATCACGTCTTTAAAGCGGCTGGCTGTCACGCGGCCAGATCGGTCCGCATGCCACTTGTCCGTGCCCTGAAGCTCAGTTCTCACTACGCGGCCTCCTCTGTATGGGGTTGGTCTGCGTTGGAGCCGCTCATGTCGGTGAAGTCAGCATCAACGGTCGCCGCCATGCTCTTGAGTGCTTCGTGGCATTCAAGACCGATTGCCGCACGCTGCTTCGGCTTGAGGCCCGCCCAAGCTGCAGCGTAGGCTTCAATGTCCTGGCGCTTCGCGACGAACAGAAGGTCCGCAAATACTCCGTCGATGTCAGGCGATGGAGATTTAGGCCCGAACGACACACCTGCCGCGGCAGCGGTGTTCGCAGTCTGCTTGGCGGGGGTGATGTCGATCTCGCCACCGTACGAATCCTCGAATTCGTCGGGGGTGTAAACACCAAGGATCACGTCAGGGCAGAAAAGGCGTGCCCATTTTTTTGTCACCAAGTAGGCGATCTGTTGCTTCGGGTCTTCCGCCCAAAGTGTGGAGTTGCGTGTGCGAACCTGCGTAAGCAGAAGCTCCAAAACCCGCGGCTCGTCTTCGCCCTTGAAGGTCGCCCAGACTTTAATGCCGAGTCCTTTCTCATCATCAAAACTCCAGGCTGGAACGCGGTATTTTTTAAACTCGCCGGTGTCCTCGTCCTTCTTCGTTTTGCTGGTGACTTCGCGCATCTTCCCGATGACGTTTTCCCAAGCGCCGAACCATTCAAAATTTAATCGACCTTTGACTGGTGCCTTGGCGGTGATCACTGCATTAACGAGCTGCGCCTCATAGCTCAATGCCCCACCGTTGACGATGAACGTCTTCTGCGCGACAGCGAATGGATTCATCTGCCACTGCATGGCCTGCAGTACTACAGCCATGCAGTCGGCTTGATTGCCCTTCAGGTGTTTTGGCACTGTGGTAACACCCTTCGACATCATCATCGCCAGGTCGCTCATCGACCTCATGGTGCCCGGGTCGAGTATGAGCGCTGCGGCGTTGTGAGATGGATCTTGGTATGTCGCCAGGCCGGTTTGTGCTTGGGTGTCTGATTCGGTCATTGCGCTCTCCCTGGCCGACAAGGAATGTGTCGGCTTTCGGGTGGAAAGGGTGGTTAGAAGCGGATGGCGCGTAGCCAAGCGCGGGCGGTGTCGAGAGGTACGTCGAAGCCCAGCGCTACAACCTCGACAATGTCGTCAACTGCCGGCGCGGTCGTAGTCAAATCGTCCTGTTCAGCGCCGGTCGCCTGTGAGCTGACTGGTGCGACCTCGGCCTTCGCTTCGATCGAGGCAGGAGCCGTAGCAATGACCGGGACCGGGACCGGCGCGGCAGCTTGGGCGCGCAGACGGGCCAGCTCTTCCTGGTCACGCTGATATTGGGCGTCGCGCTCGCGCTGTTGGCGTTGCTGGGCTTCCATGTCGCGACGCTGCTGGTCCAGTTCGTCCTGCTGCTTCTTTAACCGCAGACGGTCTTCCTCGGCGCGCTGCTTACGCAGTTCTTCAGCCTCAGCGTCGGCGATGCGTTGCTTCTCGTGCAGCTCGTCCAGTTCTTTCTGCTGAGCCAGCAACTTGGCAGCAGCTTCCTCTCGATCAATGGCAGCCTTGTGTAGCGCTTCCAGCTGCTCAATTGCGTTGTCTCGAGCGATGGTGCCTTCAGCTTCAAATTCGCCATATTCTTCGGGCAGGATCACCGACTCCTTAACGCCTTGCAGAATTCCGGCGACGTCGGCAGCGCTGCGGCTTGCGTACGCGGCAGCGACAGAACTGAAACGGGTAATTTTTGCCCGGATGGCTTCGATTCGCTCCTGCTCCAGGCGCTCTTTCTCAGCCTTAGCGTCGGCGACGCGCTTCTCCTCGGCCTTGATCGCTTCGTCAATTGGTTCTTCAAGTACGAGGACGCGAGCCCTGAGGGTTTCACCGAATTCCTTGACCTGGTTGACGCGGGCCTGAGCCTCTTTGACCTTTTGCTGATATGGAACCAACGCCGTCTTGGTGGTGTTTGCCAGGGCATAGCGCACGTCGCGTATATCTACGCGAACCTCTTTCGCATTTGCCAGGCCCTCACTCGTTGAGCAATCCACGACCAGCTTCGCGTAGGTTGTTTCCAGGCGAACGATTTGTTCTTCGTGGGGCCGATATTCAGCGATGTCGGTAACCGCCACCGCAGGGGATACAGCCTTTTGCGCATCTTCGGCTTCACTCATTTCGAGCGATTCCTGTGCGGGTGCATTTTTAGGATTTGTGGACATGACGATACCTCGCCGCGCCTGGCGCAGCATTGAAAGTGTTTGTGGTTTGGTTACGCCGTCAAGCGGCGGTAGAGGTGGAGGCGTTGTAGTTGGCGTAGATTTTGTCGATGCGCGCCCGGAAATAACGATGCTCGGCTTCGTCAATGACCCGCAGCATGAAGGCCAAGGTGACGCATGATGTTGCCGCCGCGCTGGCATTGGCCTTGCCCAGGTCGCGAATCATGTTGTCGATCTCGCCCTCGATCCAGCTCACGGCGTTCTGGTGGTCTCGCTGCGCGATGTTCATTCGATACCGCCTGCTGGCGGGCAAACCAACTCCATCTGCGCAATGGCTGCGCCGATGCGCAGCTTTAGGCTTGCCCGCTCTTTGAGTCGGCGCGCCTCACGCTCAGCCAGGTTGTCCGCCGTGTATTCATGGAACAGGTCGACGTGCTGTTTCTTCCCGAAGTTCGGCAAATCCCAGCGCCTGTCGGACTCCCTGGCCTGGGCGCTATCCGCGTAGCTGGTTGGCATGGCGAGTCTCCAGGCTCCGGGCGAGGGCGCAGGCTTCGTTGTGGTTGCGACGGAACCCCATGACCTTATTGGTCTGGCTATCCACCACATGGAAGAAGTCGCGGCCCGCCGGCTTCACCATCATCCGGAAGGTGACCACTGGCTCAGGCCGACCAATTAGCCGATACAGCTCAATGGTGGCGAGACGGGAACGCTGATGCAGGCCGTCGACGATGTCGCGGCGCATTTGGATGTCAGGGTGCATGGTCGCCTCCAGGGTGGCGTTATTCGGTTGCTGGTGCTGGCCGTGGCTGCCAGTGGGTGATTTGGTAGCCGTACTGGTGGCTGATCTGGAAGAATCCTGATGGCTTGCCCAGGCTACTTCTCGAATAGCTATTGCCGGCGCCACGCAGAAACTCACGGTTCAGGCAGAAGAAGGAAATATCGACATTCCCACCAACACACGAAACCAGTACGTGGGTGTTGTTCTCCGGGAGCATGTCCTCAACCCTGATCCAATCGCTCATGGCGACCTCCAGTGTTTGGGGTTAGGCGGCTTTCGGGTATCGAGCGCCGCGATATTCG
The DNA here is from genome assembly GCF_001647715.1 of Pseudomonas antarctica. Taxonomy (NCBI): domain Bacteria; kingdom Pseudomonadati; phylum Pseudomonadota; class Gammaproteobacteria; order Pseudomonadales; family Pseudomonadaceae; genus Pseudomonas; species Pseudomonas antarctica. Next base: position 4,220,732 of record NZ_CP015600.1, on the reverse strand, counting down.
GGCTTCGATTGGTATTCGGTCTGTCGGATCACAGCTGCGAGAAGCTGCTTCCAAGTTGCTGCATTGTTCGCAAGGCAGTCGCCAAATTCTTTGGTGTCGTACTCAACCTCTCTCGCCAAGCGCTGGACGAGTGCTAACGGCACGGCTATGTTCGAGCAGCCACTGTTGTAGTAGCCAAGATGCTCAAGCACTTGCGGCTCTTCGTATCGGCCAGCCCTGTCGAGCGTCCAGCAGTAGCCCTTGTCATCTGGCCGCCAAAGGGTGATTGCTTTGTGCCGCCGATGGGTGCGCTTAAGGCTGATCACGATGTACTGCTCACTCATGACTCTCTCCATTCGTTGGTTCACCCGGTTAGGCGGGCAGATCGGACCAGCCTTGAACAAGGTTAGTGACGTAGCTCCCGTAGTTCGGGATGTAGTCGTTTTCGGATTCGGGGCCGCGCTCGTACAGTTCACACAGCGGCGTGAAGTCGCCTGCGGTGCGGTGTTGATCGGATTTGAAGATGCCCAGGCAGTAGCGGAATTCCTCGACCGTGAAGTCTTCGAATCCGGACTCGTAGCCCATGATGTACGTCGATACTCGGATGCGATTTAAAGCTTTCATCGCTAATTCCTCTTTTGGTTCACCTGTATTCGTCAACACTCATTCCTCCCGCTGTTTGCCGATGGGCGCGGGGGAGGAGTGCTGACGGGTAGAGGTGGGGAAGGGTGCAGGCGCCCGGCACTGCCCGGGATGTGTCGAGTCTGGCCAGCTATGCCCTCGGACTCGCCTGCGGTGTTCGTCTTCGTTTTGGTTGGGCCTGCCAGCTCCCTGGCTGATGCGCGGTGACATCGTCGGCCCTGCTGTCCGCTGCCTGTTAGGGTGTTGGGCGAAGCCTTCAGGCTTGCTACGCCACGCGGATGAATCGTTGATCTACTTCATGGCCGTATCTCCTGTTGTTCGCTCACTGGGAAGGCGGTGGCCACCTATTGAATGGGTGATGCAGATGCCCGGTGCTGATCTCCGGGTTGGGTGTGAAGTGTCAGGTTCAACCGAGCCGATCAACCGAAGTCCGTCGGCGCCCCACTTGCGAGCCTGCGTCGCTGCCCATCAGCCTGGGCGTGCATCCGCATCGGATATAGCTCGAATCCCTCCGAGTGTTGTCCGTCTTCGCCGCGACAAAATCCGCTCAGGCTCAGGACAAGGTGGCCACCCTGCTATCACGCAGAAGGCCGAGCTATATCCGATGCGCTCTCATAGAGAGGATCGGGCAGTTAACGACAGGCTGTCGTGGCGCTGGCTGTCCTATTCGGCATCCTGCTCGAGCCATGCAATCCGCGGCGCCTCTTTGCGAAGCGCGAAATACTCGACTTGCACCTTGGCGCTGTTGATCATCTTGCCGCCCAGATTTGCCAGCTCAGAGGCGTCCTTGGCGTTGATTTCACCGGCTTGCAGCTGGCGAAAGACATCGGCCAGATTTTTCCGTAGTGCTTCAGCGTTTTTCATTTTCTATGTCCTTTGCCAATCGAATTATCTGGATTTGAAGGGCTTTAACTGCCACCAACGATTCCGGGATATCTGCTGCACTAGCAGCCCCTCTAGACAGAAGGCCGCGAACATACGACGGGGATAGGCCCGCTCGAAGTTGAGATTTTGTCTTGGTCGATCTAGGCCTGCGCTTGGAATTCATGCAGGTATTGCAGGTGCTTCTATGGTCGCGCTCATTTCCAGCCGAGGTAAGAAATTCGGTCTTGTATTTCTGCGCACTGCAAACCTGGCAGAGCCGATATTCAAGCTCTTTGAATGACTCAAGCATTTCTTTCCGCTTTACCTTCTGCTCCCTGCCTAGATCTGTCCTTCCCTGCCTCCAGCATGATTTGCACTCGGAGGCGACGCCGTCTTTTCGAGCCTTGTTTCGGTGAAACTCAGCAAGGCTTTTATCCACCCTGCAGGTGCTGGATCGCTTAGTCTCGTGGCACATCGTTCTGCACCTGGTTGATTTCCCGTCAGGCCCTCTTGCGAAGGCCTGCCAGTGAAATCTGTTGTCTCCACCACTCACAACTACCGAGTCGTCTCTCACCGGCGTTAGCACATTTCGTGTTCGATGCTTTGCCGGTTTGTGTGCGTGGTTTCGCGCACCCTCATATGGAAGGTGCGGCCAGTTCCAGAGCTGGCGTGGAGATCGAATTTATTGTTCGCACTGTGCCCGTTGCCGGGGATCGATCTGCGAAGGTCTTGAGCTGTTAAAGAGCGGTCAGGCCCTGAGGCCCTTCGCAGTCCCTCGTAAGTCGCTGCGATGGAGCTAGTAAACAACACGTTTATAAACGCGTCAACACAAAATGTTTATTTTGTTTATTTGGACTGCCAGGACGGCATGGGCGGGGACGGCGTGAAGGTCAAATCGCGGGCACAAAAAGCCCGGCGCTTGGCCGGGCTTGATTGGATAGCGTGGACTGGTGTTAGGAGAACATTGCCCACCAGAAGACGTGACCAATGATGGAGATTTGCTGCTCTTGGATTTCGGCGAACGTGTAATCCTCGTCAGGGTACTCGTCGCGATTGTAGCTTCTGAATCTTAGGCCCGTGGGGAGGCGATAGACCTGCTTAACGCGGAGCTGTCCGTTGTGATTGATGGCGTACATCTCTCCATCGACCACATCCTTGAGGGAGTTCTTCCCAACGTTTACACCGACTGTCGCGCCATCTCGCAGAACGGGCACCATGCTGTTCCCGCTTACCGACACGCACTTGGCTTTATCGAACTGCACACTGTTGCGGCGCAGGTCCTGCTTAAAGAAGCGCAGTTTTGCGCTAGGGCTTTCTTCTACTGCAAACATACCAGGGCCGGCATCAAGCTCAACCTCTTCCAAGAAGGGGAGCCAAACCTCATCAGGCCTAAGCGGGGTGTCGTCATCCCACGCTTCAATCTCTGACAGCGCGCCCGATGCGTCTCGATCCCTCGCATCGCCAATACCCTCCATCAAAGGAAGGCCGTCGCCACTGTCGAGCCACTCAAAGCGAATCCCCAATTCCTGACTGACCCGATAGAGGTCTTTCTTGGGCACGCCGCGACTGAACCAGTTGTTCACCGATTGAGTGGAAACCCCGAATTTATCCGCGAGCCAGGTCGGCGTGATGCTTCTAGGGGCAGTGAATTGCCTGAGGCGGTCGCCTGAATGTTCGATTTTCATAAACAGAAAGTTTACTCGTGTTGCTATGTTTATTAAATAAACGTATCGTTGAGTTATGTTTACTCGCCGACGGCGGAATGTTTATGAAACCAACACCTCTAGAACGCGCAATTTTGGCTGCCGGTTCCGGCAAAGCCCTTGCCTTGCTCCTGGGAGTCACTCCTATGGCGGTCTCCTACTGGAAGGCCAGGGGTGTGCCCGCACGTCAGGCACTTCGCATCGAGAGCGCAACCGGTGTGCCTCGGCACGAGTTGCGCCCCGATCTCTACCCAATTGCTGCTTAAACCCAATTCATCAGCCAGGAGCATCGAAGTATGTACATGGACCCCAATCAAAAGCGCGCCATCCCGGTGAAGGTTCGTTTCGAACCAGTGCTTGATCGGATTCTGCGTAAAGCCGCCAGCAAAACCCGTATGCAGCACGCCACGTATCTCTACGAAATCATCGAGTGGGCAGTTTCCAACGGTGTCATCGAAGAGCTCATGCAGGACAAACAAGAAGATATCGCGGGCTAGAGGCCTTTTGGAGGCCCGAATGAGCATTGAGCTTGAAAAGTTGCCGCCTAAAACGCGGCAAGCAGTGGAGGGGTTGATGCGTCAGAACGGGTGGAGTTTTGCCCAGGCCATCAACGCAATGATGGAAACATCAATCGCAAGCGGGGCGCTTTCAGAGGTCGGCCGGAAGAAGGCACCAGTCCTTCAGTTGGTTACCCCAATGAGGGCCTCTGGCAGGGACTCTTAAGGGTAATCCAGAGGGCCTCTGCCAAATTCAAGGCAAAAAAAAGCCGGGGTAGTGACCCGGCTCTCTTCAACGCGTTGTGGAGCAAATCATGCACCATCCAACAGAAACGATCAATACCCCAATCAATTCCGCGCCACGTTTTTCGATTGCTGAAAACGTGGCGCGGAAAGAAGTGATCTCGGAAGAGATTCTCGCGATACAGGCCGGGACAGCCACCATGGCTGTAGCCTATGAGTGGGCTTTTAAGTTCATGTCCCTCGCGAGCCAGAAGGTCGGATCAATTAATTTGGGCGACTTGGATCATATGGATAGAGAGCAGGCTAGGGCTGCGCTCGACGAAATAGAAACTGGCCGAGAGCACTTGAGAGGCATCGCTCCACTCTTTGAAAAATACCCATATATCGCGGAGACCATGCGGTTTCATTGCAGCGCGCTGTTTTACGCCGAGGCAACCCTCATCCCGTTCTACATCCAGTGCAACAAGTCTTTCCTCGACCACAAAGCCTCGTCTACCAAGACCTATATCGTTCGCCATCCAATTACGGGAATGATCAAGATCGGCCGCACTAGCGACGTTCAAGGACGAATCAAGTCTTTGCAAACTGGGGCCGGAGCTATTCTCGCGACCCTGGCAATAATCCCGGCGGATATTGAGCAAGAACTTCACAAGCGCTTTGCCGCGCTCCGTCGTCATGGTGAGTGGTTTGAGGATGTAGACGGCCTTATCAGTTCTTTTGCAAAGACACAGGAGGCTGTGTAATGGCCCGTGCGCGCAATATAAAACCCGCTCTATTCAAAAATGAAATCCTCGGGGTGGCCGACCCCATGGCCACGCTGCTGTTCGAAGGCCTTTGGTTACTTGCAGATAAAGCCGGCCGTCTTGAGGATCGCCCCCTGCGCATCAAAGGCGAACTTTTTCCATACCGAGACGGCCTGGATATCGAGGGGCTTTTGAGGTTCCTTGCAGTTGAGGGCTTCATTGTTCGCTACTCCGTCGCAGCTAAGCGCTATATCCAAGTCGATAATTTCGACAAACATCAGAACCCGCATCGTAACGAACCAGAGTCAGTTATCCCTTCTGTATCAGAGGGTTGTATCGCTACCGATTTTAGCGGAAGTACTTCTGCCATTCTCGGAAGCGCTCCGGCTGATTCTCTGATTCCTGATTCCGGATCCCTGATTCCTGACTCCCTCACCCCGTCAACGCCTCCGGCATTGCCGACTTCGCAGAGTGCAGATCTTTTCCCGAAGTTCTGGAAGCTCTACCCAAACAAGAAGGGCAAGGCTGCTGCGGAGAAGGCTTGGGGGAAACTCAAGGTTACTGACGAACTATTCGCCCTGATTGCCGAAGGCCTGGCTAAGCAGGTTGTTTGCCCGGCATGGACCAAAGACGCCGGCCAGTTCATCCCTCATCCGGCGAGCTGGCTCAACGGCAAGCGCTGGGAAGACGAAGTGAAGCTTTCCGGCAACGTCCACCAATTCCCACAATCGCGCCACACCGGCTTCGCTGATCGCGACTACACCGCCGGCCTGATCGCTCGGGAGGATGGCACCTATGCGTTCTGACAAGATCGTTTCGATGCCCGGCGCCACGCAGGCGCCGCAGCAGACCACTGGCGTGTGCGAAGACCATGGCCAATTCTCACAGAAGCTCACGGTGATATTCGGCAAGGAGTTCAGGACTACATGCCCTGAGTGTCAGCGCATCCACGCCGAAGAGGAAAAGACTCGCAGTCAGGCGCACGAAGCCGCGCTAGCGCAACTACACATGGCGCAAAAGCTGGGCGCCGCGCTGATCCCCAAGCGCTTCGCTGGAAAAACCTTTGCCGGGTACATCGCGGACACCGCCGAACAGCAGAAGGCGCTGAAGACCTGCATCCGGTACGCGGCCGAGTTCAAGCAGATCGCCGCCGCCGGGCGCTGCCTGTTGCTGCTGGGAAAGCCCGGCACCGGGAAGACTCACCTGTCGGTCGCGGTCGCCAACGAGATCATGGCCAAGTCGAGCGACACCGCCGTGTACCGAACGATCGGCTCAGTGCTTCAGGCGATCCGCGCCACCTACGACCACACCAGCGACCAGAGCGAAAGCCAGATCCTGTCGAGCCTCATCAGCCCCTCGCTGCTGATCCTGGACGAGATCGGCGTCAGCAAGGAGAAGCCCAGTGACTTCGAGCTGACCACGCTGTTCGCCATCATCAACGGCCGCTACGAAGAGCTGCGACCCACAGTCATCGTTTCCAACCTCGACGCGAAGGCCTTGGCCAGTGCTATCGGCGAGCGTTGTGCAGACAGGCTTCGGGAGGGCGGGGTGATCGTCATCCCGTTTGAGTGGGAATCGCAGCGTGGAAAGGAGGGCTTCTGACATGGCAGTAACCAGCATTCGATACAGCACCGCACCAACCAAGGCAAAACCGCAGGCCGGCGACGAGCGCTTCCTGAAAGGCCGTGGCGTCCAGCAAATCCGCCAGCAGCAGTACAGCAAGATGTACCGGGCCTGGATGGTCAGCAATGGCCGTCCGGTGTGGGAGTGGGTCGACAAGGGCAGCGAGAAGGATCGCACGTCTGAGGCATGGCTCCAGGCACGCAAGTCGGAGCGCCTGGCATTGATCGCAGAAGCAGCGGAGCAACGGACATGACCAAATTCGTAGAAGTGAAGACTCAAGACTTGACGGGGGCGGCGCTGGATTGGTCTGTGGCCAAGGCTGAAAAGGTCGAGGGTTTGGTGACTCACAAGGGGCACCCATCCTTTGAAAAGGAATTTGACCCGGACTGCTGGGCAGATCACAGCTGCCTAAAAGAGTTCAAGTGCTGGCAGTACTACGCGCCATCTGCCGAGTGGAGTCAGGGCGGCCCCCTGATCGAGAAGTACAAGCTCGATATCGGTGCGCCACTCGAGAACAAAAACGGCCCCTGGAATGCAGCCACCGAATGGGCGCACCCCATGGGCTACAAGGGCGAAACTCCGCTAATCGCTGCCTGCCGAGCCATCGTTGCTTCAGTCCTTGGTGGCACCGTAAGCGTGCCAAAGGAGCTGCTTTCATGATCCACGTAAATGAACTCAGTGACGAGCAGCGGCTCGATGTATGCCAGAAGCTCGACAGGCAGAGTTTGAAGTCTGCTATCGACTACATCCTGAAGCAGGAAGCGCACGAATATCTGGATAGCGGCGATCAATACGATGCGGCCTATGCGATCTACGACGCAGAGGTAACGCCTGCCGCAGTCCTGGCCCTGATCGCCGAGAACGAAGAGAGCGAAGCAGTCATCAATCAGCTCGCCAAGATCCTTGCCGGTGTAGCGGTTGCGCTAAAGGGCGAAGAGCTGCCACTGCGCCGCCACGGATATCAGGATCTGGTGGAGCGCGTCACCGTGCTCAAGCTGGAGAACGATCTGCGCATTGCCGAGAACGCTGGCCTCAAGACCGGCTACGAAGCTTACGAGCGGGTGAATGCTGAGCTGAAGGCTGAGAACGAACGTCTGATCCGTGAAAGCGAGGGAAAAGTCCTGTGCGATCTGGAGCTGTTCGAAACCCTGCGGGACTCTGCCAACACCGAAGCTGACGAACACCGCCAATGCATGGCTACTTACCGGCCACTGCGCCAGGCCAACTTGGATTCAGTCGTCAAGAAGTGCGACGACCTGCTCGCCGCCATGGGCCAGGGAGAGCGGTCATGACCGCCGAAATTCATCAGTTCCCAGCCTCGCGCAGTCTTCACAACAGGCGTGTCGCTGGAGAGCAGGCCAAGCGCAACGAGATCGCCGAGTACCTGCGCACCGTTGCAAAGTGGATTCAGGCCGACGACGTGAAGAGTGAGCCCACCGCGGTGCTATTGGTTCTTTCTGGGAAGGACGGTGACGAAGTCGTCTGGAAGGGCTACCAAGACAACGCCGACGTGAGCCTGCGCGACGCGGGGCGAGCTGCTGATTCGCAGGTAAACACTCTGTTCAGGCGCCGTGGCGGAAACTTCCACGACCGGAGGAAGCCATGACCAAGCCAGCTAAGCCACGCCCAATGCCTGTTTATCTGGTGCTGCGACGCTTGGTCGATCCCGCCACCGGCAAGGAGGTGGCCGCGTTCGTGCCTTCCTCCGACGCCGACCGGTCGATCCTTCGCGAGCGTGATTTCAAGATGAACGCGAAGATCCGGGCCGACCTCAAGCAGCCGCGCAATCCACGGTTTAACGGATTGGTCCACGGCCTGGGCCGGGTGCTGAGCCAGAACATTGACCGGTTCTCTGGCAAGCAGTCCCACGACGCAATCAAGGCCCTGCAACTGGAGTCGGGCGTGTACTGCGACGAGGAAGCGTTCGACATCCTTGGCCTGGGCCAGCTCACCCGCAAGACACCCCGCAGCCTTTCCTACGACTCGATGGGGGAGGAGACATTCCAAGACTTCTGGCGCCAGTGCTGCGCGTACCTGGTGCTGCATGACTGGCCGACCCTCACCGAAGAGCGCCTGACCGAGATGGCCGAGTTTGAAGCATTCAAGGAGGCCGCATGACAATCGAACGGAAGCCGGCCAAGCCCAAGAAATGCCGCGTTGCTACGTGCAGGGCCTCATTCGTCCCTTCGCGGATGGGTCAGGCGGTGTGCAGCCCGGCCTGCGCAATGATCGACGCGCCCAGGCATGAGCCGAAGGCGCGCAAGGCCCTGGCCGATATCGAGCGCAAAGACATCAAGGTCCGCAAGGAGAAGCTGAAGAGCAGGGCGGATCATCTCAAGGATACACAGCACGCGTTCAATGCATGGATACGGGCGCGGGATGCAGGTCAGCCCTGTGTCAGTTGCGGTACGACGGCAGACGTTCAGTACTGCGCCGGGCACTACAGGACGACAGCTGCAGCGCCAGAGCTTCGCTTTGAGCCACTCAACGTACATCTCCAATGCAATCGCAACTGCAACATGGGCAAGTCGGGGAACCTCCTGGGGTATCGCCCTCGACTGCTGGAAAAGATCGGGGCTGAAAAGCTCGCATGGCTGGAAGGGCCGCACGAACCCAAGAAGCACACCGTCGAGCAGCTGAAGGCGATGACCGCCGAATACCGGGCAAAGACCAGAGAGCTGAAGAGGGCGGCAGCATGAACTACCAGAACGTTATTTCTGCAGTGGTCCGCGCTCTGGCAACGGAAACCATTAACAGTGCCGGTGGCTGCAACGTTGAGCCGCGCGTGCAGACCAGCAAGCTCAAAGGCGAGATCACCGGCAAGGACGCGGCACTGCTTGCCGACTGCATCGTGCACAAGCTGTTGCATGCCCAGCTCAGTCCTCGCCACTGGAATGCATTGGTGGCGAAGTACAGCACCCACCGAGGGCGGAAGATCGACTCAATCGGTCGCCTCGTCGCGGTTGTGCCTTCGCCTGCGCCCAAGCGCTTCACGCAACAGGCGGTACTGGTCTGGGCAGTTCCGCAGCAGTCGAAGGGCATTCAGCGCGCCGTAGTTGAGGTGAGGGCGCCGAAGCATCGGGAAAACAAGGATGAGGGGCAGTGGGATTGGCGCAACAAAGCGGCCGACGCAGATGTTGCGCGCGCCAACAAGCACGCCAGGGCAGTGGCCGAGACCAAGCCGGGAGAGATGATCGTCCTTGCCGAGTCGAACTACGACATGACGAACTGGGACACCCAGGGCCTGACCGAGCGCACCTATCAGCGCTGGAACAAGACCATCAAAGGGGGGCTGGAGTCGATGGTGGACGAGGCTTTGGTCGATGCACAGCACATGCTTGAGGCCGTAGGAGTGCTGGAGTGCGAAGCAGCGTGAAATAGTCCCTCAAAAGGGCTTGCAATATCATGTCGCCATGTCGTAAATTACACCCATCCTGTCGTACTTGCGCATGTAGGTGATGCAAGAGACAAACAAACCCGGCCACCGCGTCGGGTTTTTTATTGCCCAAAGAAACCCACCACAAGGAATGCCGAATGATGAAGCGAATGTCCGCTTACCTGGGCCTGGCGCTCGCCGCCTGCCTGTCCTGTTTCTCCCTGTCGGCATTCGCCGGGCCGATCGCCGACCGAGCCGCGCATTACCTGACCGCTCTCAATGAGCCGCAGGGTGTCGCCATGCAGCGCCTGGAGCTGACCCTCGCCATGTGGCGAACGGGTAGCCAGACCACTGACGAAAGTTTGGCCTCCAATCTGCGCGCATCCAGCAACCACTTCGTGATGGCCTCGGCCAAGCCTGCGCCTGATGGTGTCGGCCTGACTCCCTGCTGAATACGCCTGGAAGCAATAGAAAAAGCCCGGACATGCGAGCCGGGCTTTTTTGTACCTGCGAGGAAAGCCGCTACCAAGTGGAAGATTTCCGGGATGTACTTTTGGGTGCGGCTGTGTACTAAATCGAAAAGATTCGGTGCTGTTGGCTACTGATTTTGGATTTGCTTTGCGCTGAATCCGGCAATCACCCAACGAAGCGCCCAAAGACCTAATAGCAGTGCAATGCAGCAAGCTATCCAGCCCCCAAAATACTCGATTCGCGAATCAAACTTTCGTTGATTGTGGTTTTTTACAATTGCACTCATGGATGCGCTGAGGGCGTCGATGTCTTGTTGGATATTCTCAGCAGAACGAGCTGGCGTTTTTCCCTCTGCAGCGGCCATTTTTTCTATAAGAAGCGGGCCGATTCTTGAGTTGTGGTAGTCAAGAGCATCGTAGGGATATATCGGGAGGTTTTCATTTCCTACCCACGCAAAGCCAATGCCCAGCAGTACAGCACCAACGATCCATACTCGCCACCATCCATTTAATTTGATCATCTGCCTCTCCCTATAAAAGCGGGATTATCTCTCCTGGCTTCAACATGCGGAAGACCCCTCATAGTTTGCGTAATTTCAGCCTCGACATTGATCGGGGCTTTTTCGTTTTCGTCCCCACCACACCCTTCGCAATGAGCAGGGAGTGCCGTCGGGGCTGACCTATTTCAAACATGCCCCACGGAGTCGAGCGCATGGAGTATCTACAGCGCCTGCTCGACAAGATCGACAGGTTCGAATTACTGATTGCGGGCCTTGTTGGCGCCGTGATCGCCAGTTGGTGGCACAAGGACGACTTGAACGACTGGCGTGCCTGGATGATCTTCCTCATCACCGGCATGGCCTGCTCGATCTACCTCACGAGCATGGTCAGCACCTACCTGGGTGTGACTGAGCCGAAGATCGTCGCCGGTATCGGCTTCCTGCTGGGCGCATTCGGCGGCTCGCTCCTGGCGGCCATCAATCGAGCCATCAAATCCGCTGACCTCTGGGCGCTCATTCGCCAGCGGTTCGGGGGAGGCAATCCACCATGAATCTTGAACTGATCAACTCCATCGCCTGCGGCCTTATCGCGCTGTGGGCAGCCTGGTGCGTACTGAGCGGGAAGGTGAGGGATGGCATTCTCGGCAAGCTGATCTACTCGGCTATCGCCATCAGCGGCTTCGTCGTTATGGCGCGCAGCCAGAACATCTTCTTCGGCCCGAGCAGTGCCGGGCTGACACTGCATGTGTCCCTGGCCCTGGCCGGTGCACGCCACATCTTCATGGTCACGTACTGGCAGCCGGTAAAAGCCTGGCTGTGCCGGACACTGAACTGCGAGCACTGCCTGAACTGTGACAAGGCACCTGGCGGTGTCGAACGCCGGGGTAAGTAGCCGACCTATCTATAAGTCCGAGGGTAACGTGCTACTGCGGGCATCACAGGCAACGTCGAGCTCTACATTCAACTGATCCACCTGTTCTTGACTGATCCACCCGGCCTTCATCAGAGACTGGTTGTAGCCGGCTGCACCCAGTCTGAGCTTTGCCAGTTGTGCCTGATCCTTGGCTTCCGCCAGGTAATTGAAGTTCTTGCGTGCTAACGCCATCGCGGATGCAGCATCAGTTGGCATGACGTTAACTCGACTAGAGAAGAGGCGCGCAGATTGCCGCAAGTGGTCGATCAAAGGTAGCGGATTATGATGATTCAATAGCAAGTAATCCGCGCCACGTTTTCGAATGCGCCAAATCGTGGCGCGAGAAAGGAGTAGGGCATGAGCGACCAATCAGGCGAGCACGTCCACTACTGGGATGATGGCCGGGGACGTCGGGAAGTGATCATCGACGGCCAGCCAGTTACCCATGTGATCTGGTGCGACACGAAGGCCGGTATCGCCGTTGTGGCCGACCAGCCGCTCAAGGCATCCGACGGCGAGACGGTCGACTTCCACCCTATATGGGGCGAGATCACTGTGCTGACCCTGGAGGCATCATGAGCAAGGTCACCCGACTGCGGCACGCGCTCCCGATGAGCCCGGACATCAACAAGGCAGTGAACGACCTGGATAGCGCCATCGCTAAAGCTGTAGACGCCGCCAAGACTGCCGGGCTTCCCCAAGGCCTGATCGTTGGATTGCTCCACGGTCACGCACATGCACAGACACACCAGATGGTGACGCTATGACCGCGAGCATCCATGACATCGCCGACCAGCGCCCGCACCTGATGGTGGTAGCCAGTGATGGTGCCCATGTCGTCCCGCACGCCCTTATGCAATCGGTGATCGACGGCGACAAGCCTGCATCAATCCTGACTGAGCCAGTGGTGCAGCGGATCATTGAAGAGTGGCTAAAGCAGGTGACCGAATGACCGTCAAGGTTCTTGAGTTCAAGCGAGAAGATTGGCGCGACGCCGCCAAGACGTTGCGAAAGATTGCCGATGACCTCGACGCGGGCGAGCACCCTGAATGCACCGTGGGTGCCTTGACGCTGATCGGCGCGAAGGGAGAGGTGACTGTGTTCGGCCTCGGTCCCAAGTGCGATGACCTGCAGTGTCTGGGTGCGATGCGCCTGGGTGAGCAGAAGCTGATTGATGTGCTGCTGGACACCAGCGACTGAGGGAGACCAATGGATAGGCCAATGCCACCGAAGTCACTGCTGGAGTTGTCTGAGCTATCCGACTTCGGTATACGCCTGACTCCAGCGCCTGAAGTATGGGAGTGGTTCCAAGCCGAGATCCTCGCCGACACCGGCAGCATCCACAACGAAGACCATGCCCACCTACTGGATGCAGACATCCGGGTTATGTGGGCATCGTCGAGCTTCGAGAAGCAGGGTCGCACAGTCCTGGGGCAGGCCGAACAGGTAGCGTTCCGCGCCGGTGGCTGGCAGAAAGCCCGGATGGAGCAGCAGATGCGCGATTGGTTCGGCGATGTGCCGGCCTTCATCATCACCCTGGCGGCGGACTACTGCGCCGAGTGCAGCGACCTTGAGTTCTGCGCACTCATCGAACATGAGCTGTATCACCTGGCTCATGCGACCGACAAGTACGGTCAGCCAGCATTCACCCAAGATGGTGCACCGAAGATCAAGCTGCAGGGGCACGACGTCGAAGAGTTCGTCGGTGTCGTTCGCCGCTACGGTGCAAGTCCTGACGTTCAAGCGTTAGTGGATGCTGCAAACAGTCCTGCTGAGGTGGGGAAATTGAACATTGCGAGGGCCTGCGGAACCTGTCTGCTCAAGTCGGCCTGATTTTTGACAGGCATTAGACGGAATTCAACCTATGGCAGCCCTGAAAAATGAGGTGAAAGGCTTCATCGTTCAGGCGTTGGCGTGTTTTGACACTCCCTCCCAGGTGGTGGAGCAGGTCAAACAGGAATTCGGCGTTGAGATATCTCGCCAGCTGTGTGAGTCGCACGATCCCACCAAGCGAGCCGGGGTGAACCTAGCGGTGAAGTGGGTGACGTTGTTCCATGACACCCGTAAGCGCTTCCGAGAAGAGACTGCCGAGATTCCAATCGCCAACCGCGCCTATCGCTTGCGCACGCTTGGGCGCATGGCCGTAAAGGCCGAGAACTCAAAGAACATGGCGCTGACTGCTCAGTTGCTGGAGCAGGCGGCCAAAGAGGTTGGCGACGTTTACGTCAACCGACAGACCAAGAATGAAAACCCACACGACAATCTTGTGCCTACTCGGGTGCAGGTAGACGTGGTGGACGCGAGGAAGCCTGATGCCGACGCTTAACGTCCCCCAGGCCAAGTTCCTCCAAATGGATAACAAGTTCCGCGGCTTTGTGGCTGGGTTTGGCTCTGGCAAGACTTGGGTGGGCTGTGCTGGCATCTGCAAGCACGTGTGGGAATGGCCTCGGATCAACTCTGGATACTTCGCCCCGACTTATCCTCAGATCCGCGACATCTTCTTCCCGACGATTGAAGAGGTGGCCTTTGATTGGGGGCTGAAGGTCAAGACCAAGGAAAGCGACAAGGAGGTCGAGTTCTACAGCGGCGGGCAGTACCGCAGCACCACCATCTGCCGATCGATGGAGAAGCCCCAGACCATCGTTGGTTTCAAGATTGGCCACGCGCTGGTGGATGAGCTTGATGTACTGCCCGCTCTAAAGGCCGAACACGCCTGGCGCAAGATCATTGCCCGGATGCGCTACAACGCCCCCGGCCTGAAGAATGGGGTGGACGTTACCACCACGCCGGAAGGGTTCAAGTTCGTCTACCAGCAGTTCGTGAAGCAGCTCCGCGAGAAGCCAGGCATGCAGGGGATGTATGGCCTTGTGCAGGCCAGCACGTTCGATAACGAGCTTAACCTTCCGCCCGACTACATCCCGTCGCTGATGGAGTCCTACCCGCCTCAGTTGATCCTTGCCTACCTCAATGGGCAGTTCGTCAACCTGAATGCCGGTTCGATCTACCACGCGTATGACCGAAAGCTGAATGGCTGCTTCGACGCGGTTGAGCCAGGCGAACCGCTCTTCATCGGCATGGACTTCAACGTCGGCAAGATGGCGGCTATCACGCACGTCAAGCGCGCCGATGACAAGCCTCGGGCGGTCGACGAACTTATCGATGGCTTCGACACCCCCGACATGATCCGCCGTATCAAGGAGCGCTACTGGCGCTACAACGGCAAGGACTACGAGAAAACCTGCGAGATCCGTATTTATCCGGACGCCTCGGGGGGATCTCGCAAGTCGGTGAATGCCAGCGAGACGGATATCGCCATCCTTCGACAGGCCGGGTTCAGTGTCATCGCGCCGGATGCGAACCCGCCAGTGAAAGACCGCATCAACGCCATGAACGCGATGTTCTGCAACGCACTTGGCGAGCGCCGATATCTGATCAACCCCCTGCGTTGCCCGACATATGCGGATGGCCTGGAGCAGCAGGTGTGGGCGCCCAATGGTGAGCCTGACAAGAAATCAGGCGTAGACCACGCGAACGACGCCGGCGGCTACTTCATTCACCACGACTACCCGATCATCAAGCCGATGACCCACATCCCCGTCACATTCACATTCTGAGGCCATCAATGCCAAATTTCATTCCACGGGCAGAGTACGCGCAAGCCCTGGCTGGCTGGCAGCTGGTGAAGCGTTGTGTTGCGGGGGCGCGAGAAGTTCGCAAGCATGATGAATACCTGCCGATGCCAGACCCGGAGAACAAAACACCGGAGAACCAGGCCCGGTATAAGCAGTACAAGAAGCGGGCGATGTTCCTCAACGTCACTGGGCGCACGCGCACCGGCCTGATGGGGGCGGTGTTCCGCAAGACCGCTGAACTTACCCTGCCAGCTGGCATTGAGTACCTGAAAGAGAACGCCAGCGGTGACGGCACCAGCCTCGAACAGCTTTCTAAAGAGTCTGTAGGTGAGTGCCTAGACACGGGGCGCGGCGGTTTTCTTGTCGACTTCCCTCCCGCTGAATCTGAAGACGGCGTCAGCTCTATGGCTGACCTGGCAACAAAGCGCGCCCTCATTCACTTCTATGACTCCCTGGCAATTATTGACTGGGAAGAGCAGGTGATTGATGGCGTTAAGCGTCTGGTGTACGTGAACCTGCAAGAGTGCGTGACCGAGTTTGACCCGGTAGAGCTTGCGCGTGAGAAGTACGTACAAAATAGAGTTCTGCTGCTGGTCGATGGGAAATACGTTCAGCGTGTCTACCGGGAAGGCTCCGACGATTACGACGAGGCGCTGCCGACCGACAAGGCAGGGCAGCCTTTTGACCACATCCCGTTCAGCTTCTTCGGCGCCCAGAACAATGACGCCAGCATCGACAAGTCGCCCCTTGAGGACTTGGCCGATGTGAACATCCTGCACTACGGCAACAGCGCCACGGTGGAGGAGAGCGGGTTCATCAGTTCGCAACCTACTCTGTTCATCACCACCGAAATCAGTGCCGACGAGTTCGTAAAGGCCAACCCAAACGGCATGCAGATTGGTTCGCGCCGCGGGCACATGCTTGGCAAGACCGGTTCAGCAGTCTTGCTGCAGGCCGACGAAAGCCAACTCGCCCGAACACTGATGAAGGACAAGGAAGAGCAGATGCTCATGATCGGCGCCCGTATCGTCCAGCAGGGCGGAGGCGCCGAGACGGCAGAGGCTGTTCGAATCCGGTATAGCTCCGATAACTCGGTGCTCGGCACCATTGCGGGCAACGTTTCCGAGGCACTGAAGCGCGCCATACTTGACGCTGAGCGCTTCATGATCGGAGAGCCGGACGAGAAGGGCACCGTGTTCTGGCTCAACCAGTCGTTCTTCGACGAGACCATGACCGCCCAGGACATCCTCGCCCAGGTACAGCTCTGGCAGCAGGGCTTCATTGCGAAGTCGGATGTCCGGGTAAACCTGCGTCAGGGCGGCGTGCTTGAAGCGGATCGCACCGACGAGAAGATCGACGAAGAACTGGCAAGCGAATCACCGGTAGGCGGAATCAATGAGCAGTGAAGGTTATCTGACGGACGCTACCACCAGGCACCAGATCTACGTCCAGCGATATGCGGGCGGAAACCTGAAACGGGTGGCTGCGTTCATCAGTAAGGCCATCAAAACAGCCAAAGATCGCGTTACAGCAGGTCTGAGCGATTACGGCACTCGTCGTTACACTTCGCAGATAGAAACGCTCCAGGGCGATTTGCGAGGCATCTACGACGACTTGAAGGGCCGCGCACAGCTGGACCTTGGCGAATTTGCTGCCTATGAGGCTGAATTCAACGGGAAGATGCTGGGCAAGGTGATCAAAGCCATTGTTCAGCTCAACGTGCCGTCAGCAGAGATGGTTAGAGCTGCGGCGCTGGCTGATCCGCTGCTGTTGGAGGCTCGCAAGGGCATTCAGCGCATCAGCATCAGTGGCGCGCTCGACCAGTTCGGCACCAAGAAGGCCGCCGAGATCATCGGTGAGATCCAGATTGGCTCAAGCCTGGGCGAGACCAGCCAGCAGATCGGCCGGCGCCTGACCAGCATCCACCAACTGCACCAGGATCAGGCCTCATCGCTGGTTCGCACCATGACCAACCACGTAGCCAGCACGGCCAGAGTAGAAACGCTAAAGGCGAACGACGACATCCTCAAGGGCATGCGCCGGATTGCCACGCTCGACTCCAGCACCACGCTGTACTGCATGGGCATCGATCAGACGATCATCCCGCTGGATGGTCCTAAGCCTCCGTATCACTGGGGGTGCCGCACAACACTTGTGCCGGTCCTCAAGGATGAGTTTGCGCGCGAGATACCAGGCTCTACCCGGCCCTCAATCGGCCCTGACGGTGTAGCCATGGTGTCGAGCAAGACGAGCTATCAGGACTGGCTGTCACGGCAGCCGGCAGCCTTCCAGCGCGACATTCTCGGGCCGAACCGCTACGCGCTGTTCAGCAAGGGCGAGTTGACCCTCGACAAGTTCGTCGATGACAACGGCAAAACCCTAACACTGCAACAGTTACGAGACCTTGAGCCTCGCGCCTTCGAGCGTGCAGGGCTTAACTAACTGCCTGAATGGCAAGTGAGCGCGCATGTGCGATAGATCGAATTGCTTCGTAGATGGTGGATTTACCGGTTCACGCGAAAACCAGCAGGTTCTTCTGCCAGGTTTCGGCTTAGACCCTCTTGAGTCTGCGATCACCAACGCAGCGCAGGCGGCAAAGGAAGCTGATGGAATGTCGCTCATGATCCTGCAGCGCCACCTAAAACAACTTTGCGAGCTGCAACTGAAGCAGCTCAGCAGCAAATAAACAACCGGCCATGAGCCGGTTTTTTTACGCCCGCAGGCAGGGCCTGCACCAAGTCTCTGGGAGACAGCAATGACCTTGAAATTCCAACTGGACAGCCTCGAAGGCGTCGACGAAGCCACTCAAGCCATGTACGTGGAGAAGGGCGGCAAGTACGTCCTGAACATTGAGGGCTTGCCAGCACAAGAAGACGTGACCGGTCTTAAAGCCAAGGTTGACGAACTGCTCGGCGAGAAGAAGGCAGCCGAGAAGAAGGCGCGCGAGGCGGAAGAGGCTGCGCGGCTGGAGCGCGAAGAGCTGGCCCGCAAGTCCGGCAACGTCGAGGAACTGGAGAAGTCCTGGTCCGAGAAGTACGCCCGCCGTGAGGCTGAGCTGTCGGGTCAGTTGGAAAGCACGAATAGCGCCCTGCAGGGCCAGATCCGGGATCTGACCGTAGGCCGTACCGCTACCGATATCGCCACTACTCTGGCGATCCCTGGCAGCGCCAAGGCATTGCTCCCTCATATCGAACGCCGGCTGAGCGTTGAGCAGCGAGACGGCAAGCCAACTGTCGTCGTGCTGGATGCCTCCGGCAAGCTCTCGGCAGCAACGCTGGACGAGTTGAAAGCAGAATTCACCAACGATCCGGCCTTCGGCCCGCTGATCGCTGGCAGTAAGGCATCGGGCGGCGGGGCCGGCGGTGCTGGTAAGGGCGGCGGGGCCGCAAAAGGAAAAATCGGCGGCACCAAAGAGGAACGGACGGCTGCAATCGCAAGCCGGTTCCCAGATCTCCCACAATCGTAAGGAAATAACTCATGTCCCTGTCGCAAATGCAGGTTTTCAACGAATACATCATGCCGGCGACTCTCGAGACGCTGGATCAGTATCTCGCCGCTTTCAACGCCGCCAGCCGCGGCGCGATCGTGCTGTCTCCGGACGGCTTCACTGGTGACTTCCTTCAAGAGTCGTTCTTCCAGACACTGGCCGCTGCCCAGCGCCGCGTAGATCGCTACAGCGCAAACGCCGCCGTGGCTGCAACCGACCTGACCGAGCTGAAGAACACTTCGGTGAAGGTCGCCGGCGGCTTTGGCCCGATCCGCTACGAGCCGTCGCAGATGACCTGGCTGGAGCGACCAACCGCCCAAGGCATCGAAGTCGCCAGCCGCGCGTTCGCTGAAATCCTGCTGAAGGACCAGCTGAACACCGCGATCGCCGCCTTGGTCGCCGCTATCACTGCCCAGGCTGCTGCCGTCAACGATGTGTCGGCTACCGCTGGCATCACCTACGCCGGCCTGAACAATGCCCACGCGAAGTTCGGCGACGCAAGCCAGAACCTTGTAACCCAGGTGATGCAGGGCACCAGCTACCACAAGTTGGTCGGCCAGAACCTGGCGAACCAGCAGCAGCTGTTCCAGGCGGGCAACGTCCGCGTGGTGGATATCCTCGGCAAGATCTCCGTTGTGACGGATGCCCCAGCGCTGATGCAGGCCGGCACCCCGAACAAGGAAATCATCCTGTCCCTGGTGCAAGGCGCTGCGCTGGTCCACGACGGCCGCGACATCATCAGCAACGTCCAGACCACCAACGGCAAGGAGCGTATCGAAACCACGCTCCAAACCGACTACACCTTCGGCCTGGGCCTTAAGGGCTACACCTGGGACACCACCACCGGCGGCAAGTCACCAACCGACGCCGAACTGGCGACCGGCTCGAACTGGGATAAGACCGCCACCAGCATCAAGCACACCGCCGGTGTGGCTCTGATCGGTGATGCCTCCAAGTAACCCTGACAACTGAGTCGGGCCCAGCGCCCGGCTTGGCGAGGACACGATCATGAGTAACAAGAACATCTGGTATTTGCCTGGTCCGTTTCATCGGTACTCCGAGGACATCAAGGCGCTGGCTAAAGAAGCAGGCTTGCGCATCATCGACGCGAACGCTACCGAAAGCCGCGAAGATGCTGCCGACGATGTGCCTGAAGTGACGGTCAAGGAGTTTCCGAAGGTGCTGCTGATCGATGGTGGCAGTTCCATCGTCAATATCGATGCCTTCCGTGCTGAGCTCGAATCTGTCGGCCTGATCGTCGAGTCATTCGCTGATCAGGCGCTGGTGCGCCCCGAAGGCGATCTTGGACCAGTCGCTGATCGCCTGTTTCAGGTGTTCGAAGCAGTCAATGCTGGCGTGCAGAGTCTGCGCAACGAGCGTGACGGCGAGGTCGAGAAGGTGAAGTCGCTGCAAAAGCGGATAGACGACCTGCTGGCCCAGACTGATAAGGCCGGTCAGGCAGACGCCGAGGCGAAGGAAATTGCCGACCTGAAGGCCAAGCTTGACGCTGCCAATGTTACCTACCGCGCCAACGCCTCGAAAGAGTCGCTGCAAAAGCAGGTCGACGAGCTGCCGAAGGTGTAACACCCGGGGCTCCGGCCCCACTCATTCAAGCGGAGGCCAGATGGCTACCTACATCTCTGTGGCGGACGTTGACGCCATCCTTGGCACCGACTGGGCGCCAGATGACAAGAAAGCCCGCGCAGTGTTGCAGGCGAATGCCTATCTGACCTCGCTGAACCTCGTTGGCGTCGACATGAACGCTATCCCTGAAGAGGTGAAGCAGGCCGGCGCCGAACTGGCGGTGGTCGCTTCGCAGGGCAAGCTGTATCAGCAGCAGACCGAAGGGTCTCTTGAGGCCAAGACCGTCAAGGCCGGTTCGGTTTCTACCAGCAGGACGTTCGCCTCGATCGACAGCAGCAAATCCACATCGCTGCCCGACGGGGTGCAGTTCGCCTTGGGCCTGTTGCAGCCGTGGCGCTCCAGTCCGTTTTCTTTCCGCGTAGACAGGGGGTGAGCCGTGGGCCTTCGCGAAGACATCCAGAAGGATTTGGCCGAGGCCTTCGACACTGACCTGGCTGATGCTGTGCAGCCGTTCTCCGGGGGCGTGACGTTGCCCGGCACGTGGGACCCTGTTACAGAGGCTGCTGGCCCGCCAGTGGTCATTGCCTACACCGGCCGAGGCGTGTTCGACGCATTCAAGATGGACAGGGTGGACGGCGTGAACATCCGCGCTACCGACCAACTGCTGATCGCGCTGACTAACGAAACAATCGGCGGTGCGCCGGACATCGGCCACAAGATCAACGGATTCGACGTGATCAACGTGCAGACTGACCCGGCGATCGCCCACTACGAGATCCAGCTGAGGAAAGTCTGATGACAGGTAAAGCCGGTTGGAGCCATAGCCTCACCGACTTTGCCGACCAGGCGGGGGAGGACATTACACAGATGGCCCGCGTCATCGCGATTGCCATGCTCACCGAAGTCGTAACCCGTTCGCCGGTGGGGAACCCTGCGCTGTGGAAAGCCAACATTGCGCTGAAGACGAAGAATGTGGCCCTGGCGGATGCATACGACGCGAATGTCGACGCACGCAATGCCAGCAACACCGGGAGCAAGAAGTTCAAGAAGCTGACCCAGCGAGAGCGCAAGGAAAACTTCTACGTCGACGCCAAGGCGGCAGGCAAGGGCTACATCGGCGGCACGTTCCGGGGCAGCCACATGGTTTCCATCGGCGCGCCAGATCTGTCGGTCATTGATCGTGTTGACCCATCGGGCTCCGCGACCATCTCTGACGGCGTGTCGCAGATCAATGCGTCCGGCAAGTTCCCGGTCATCTACATCCAGACCAACAGTCCATACGGTGAGATGCTCGAACTTGGCCACTCCACACAGGCGCCCGACGGCGTGTACGACCTGGCCTTTATTGGCGTATCCGAGGCCTACAAATGACCTACGAGCAAATCAGGGCGGCGCTCACGGCGCAGATGGTCGCCTTCACCGGAGTTGACCAAGCGCGGATTGATTACCCCAACCAGCCCACCGTATTCACCCCGCCGGCCACCGGCCTGTGGTGCCGCTTCAACGCGCAGTACGCCACGGCCTTCATGGCCGGCATGGCCGACAAGCCTTATACGCGCAAGCCGGGCCAAGTCAGCATCCAATGCTTTGCCCGGCTGAACACCGGCACAAAGGCCATCAACGAACTGGCCGACGCGCTCGAAGCGCACTTCGCCTACTGGATGTCCGGCGACCTCGAATGCATGGAGGCCAGCCAGGTCGTCGCCGGTGAGTTCGAAGGCTTCTACCAGATCAACGTGAACATCCGGTTCCGCGCCGGCTGAGCCAGGCAACACCATCCACCCGCCTTGAGCGGGTTTTTTTATGCCCGCAGATAGGAGACTCACCCATGAGTTCCGGCGCAAAAGTTGTTTCGCACATCATCAAGGAGGTGACGCCTGGCGTTACCCCCACCGGCACCTGGGACACGCTGCGCCTGACCGGCAACGCGCTGACCCCAACCGTCAACACCGCAGTCAGTGACGAGATCACTGATTCCCGTATCAGCCAGGGTTCGGTGGCCACCAGCACCGATATCGGCGGAGACCTGACTGCAGAATTCTCGTTCGGCTCGTTCGATCAGCTGCTTGAGGCCGCTTTTTACAGCACCTGGACCGGCAACGTGCTGTCTGTGGGCGATACGCGCAACACCTTCAGCATCGCCAAGGGCTACAGCGACGTCGGCGTGTACAGCGTGTTCAAGGGCGCTCATGTATCCACCTTTGCCCTCGACATTCCCTCCGACGGCAAGGTGACCGCCACCTTCAATATGGCCTGCCTGGATTACGCCGACAGCGACACGCCGATTGTGGTGTCGCCCAATGCACCGACCACCACGCCGTTCCTGTCGAACAACAACGTCGGCACCATCTCGATAGACGGCGAGTCACTCGAAGGCGTGGCCTGCGTATCGGCCATGACCATCAGCCTGGACAACAGCCTCCAGGCCCAGCGCTGCATCGGCAACACCAAGCTCGGCCCGGGCGCGCAGATCGCTACCGAAGCCGCCATCACCGGCACCATCACCCTGGCATGGTCCAAGCGTGCCTGGGAGATCTGGAAGAAGACTTTCACCCGTCTGCCAATCTCCGTGGTGTTCCCGATCACCGACGCCCTCGGTAACAAGTACACCTTCAACTTCCCAGCGGTGGAAGTGGATGGCGAACTGCCAAGTGGCGGCAAGCGCGACCTGATTGAAGTGACGCTGAACTACACCGTCGCCAAGATCAGCCCGACCATCACCCGACTGGCATCGCCGACCGCTGTTACTGGCGTGACTGTCGCGCCGGGCACGGCCTCGATCGCTGTAGCGGCAACCCGCCAACTGACGGCGACCGTCGCACCGGCTGGCGCAAATCAGGCTGTGACCTGGACCAGCGCGACCCCTTCGGTTGCCACCGTCAACAGTTCTGGCCTGGTCACTGGCGTTGCCGCTGGCACCTCCGTCATCACCGCCACCAGTGTTGCCGACGGCACCAAGACCAGCACCGCGACCATCACGGTCACCGCGTAACACGATTCCCCTTTGGCTGCCCAGGCTCTAACGCCTGCCTGGGCGGCCTTTTTTATGGCGCGGCGTTGAGGATTTAGCATGGCTCTCAAACTGAGCAAGAAGGCCCCAGTCACCAATCTGCGCTGGGCCAAGTTCGACGAAGAAACCAAGATTCAGCTGGTCGGCATCGATAACCCGGAATACCTGATTGCCCTTGAGCGTGTGCGCCGGCGCATCCAGCGCAATGACGCCAGCTTTGACCAAGGCGATGTCGGCGTATTCGATGGAGAAAAAACCGAACACGATAGCCACTGCGCATTGCTGGCCCAGTTCGTCGTAAAGGACTGGGACGGTGTTCAGGACGATCAGGGCAACCCTCTTAAGTTCGATTCGGCGGTATGCGAAGAACTGATGGTGACAAACATCGACTTTTTCCTGTTCGTACTGCGCGAGTCCAGCAAGTCCTCGATCGAGGCCGACGCGGAACTGGCTGAAACCGTGGAAAAGCAGTAACCCGGTTCGAGTGGGAAAGGGAGTGGGGCGGTCAGGCCGACAAGCGCCGGGCCATCTATGAGCGTCTGCGCATGGAAATTCCCGAAGAGCCGCCGACCGACCCCATCACCAAGCACCTGCTCGCCACGTTCTTCGGCGTCTGCCGGGGCCGCCGCTTTATCACAACCATGGTGGGAGCCTTCCCGCTCCCGCTGTCTGCCCGCGAGATATCCGACTGGCTCGACGCTCACCCATCCCCCCTGGATCGCCGGGAAGTGGATGAGGTGATGTTTGCGCTGGATGTGATTTGCCTGAGCGAAGAAGACGACTGAACCGCCGCCCTGCGGCAATTTTGCCCGGAGGCAACATGACTCAAACTTCACGCCTGGTCCTTGAGATCGACAGCCGCGACGCTGAGCAGAAGGCCGCAGACGTCCACAAGGCGCTCGAAGCACTCGAGTCTGCTGGTATCCCCACGCAGAACTCCATGAAGAAGGCCGCGTCTGGTATTGATGACGTCGGTAAGAGCTCCTCCAAGGCTGTCGGTTCAGTTGATGACTTGTCTGAAAGCTCCAACAAGGCTGGCGCGTCAAGCAAGAAGGCGGGGGAATCGTACGCAGAAGCCCGTGCACGAATAGAGGCGATAGCCAAGTCGTCTCTCGACGCCAGCACCTACCTGAATTCGCTGTCCACCAGCACTGTTAAGGCTTCCGGTTCGTTTGATGCCGCCGCTGGCAAAGCAAAGAGCCTTGCGGATCTGGCAAAGCGCCTACGCGAAGAGTCGGACGCCAATGTGGGGTCGAATGCCAAACAGGCTGACTCAGTTAAAAAGACTGCGTCCGCGACCGGCACGTATTCCGAAGAGCTAGAAAAGCTCCTTGCAAAACTAGACCCTGTTCGAGCCAAGCAACTCGATCTAATCAATCAGCAGAAGCAACTGGCGGCAGCATTCAAGAAGGGCGATCTCGACGAGGCCGGATACAAACGTTTCTCTTCGATCATTGGCGACAACGCCTCAGCATTGAATAATTTCAGCACTGCAACAAAGGGCTCGCAGCGAGACGTTGCGCAGCTACTGAACGCACTCAAATCGGGTGATTGGGCCGGAGTTACTCGAAATTTCCAGCAGATCAGTGTGAGCGCTGGCGGTACCGGCAATGCCTTGAAAATGCTTGGAGGAATGGCGTCAGCCGTACTGAACCCCATCGCGCTGGGTGCTGCCGCCCTTACGGGTCTTGGCTTGGCATTTTACGACGCAGAGAAGCAGGCAAACGCGTTCAACCAAGCTCTCTTCTCGGGGACTGCAAACTCAGGCCAAACGGTATCGTCGCTTGCGTCTATCGCTAAATCTGCAGCAGCTTTAAGCGGAAGCATCTCTTCGGCAAACGATGCGGTGATCTCGCTTGCAGGAAGCAGCAAGCTGAGCAAGGCCCAGTTTGTTGATCTGGCGCAGGCCGCTTCTGCCATTTCTGCTTACACCGGAAAGGGCGCGGCAGAAGTAGCCAAGGATCTTGCAAGTGTTGGAGACAGCGCTACAAAAGCGGCCGAGAAAATCAGTTCCCAGTATGGGCTATTAACCAGCGCTCAATACGAAGTGATTGCTGCGCTTGATCGTCAGGGTAAGAAGCAGGAAGCACTGGATGTTCTGAGCTCCTCCCTGAATGAGAATGCCCAGCATAGGCTTGAAAAGTATAGAGAATCTCTTTCTCAGGTCCAGAGAGACTGGATTGCGATCGGAACCGCGATAAGCAACGCATACAGCAAGGTGAAGTCTGAACTTTTTCCGGACCTCCAGAAAGAAGCAGACCTCATTGAGCGAGTACTCAAGACTCGCAAGGATGGCGGAATCCTCGGATCGCTCTCTACGGGTCTGGGAAAGGCAAGCACGGCATTTGACTCGGCTCTGGGCATCAAGGACACGGACTCGACTGAAGCGCTTGAGAAGAAACTCGCCCTGATTAAAGAAAGGATGGCGGTATCGCAACAGTCTGCTACGGCTGACGGCGTTGCTGGTCAAGCTGAGCAATCAAGGATTGCAGCGCTAAGCAAGTGGGATGATCTTCACAAGAAAAATTTGTTTGACCAGGCGAAGCTTGAGGATGACATCAAGGAGACCAAAAAGCTTGGCCTTGAGGCCGGTAAGTCCCAGGCTGATATCGACAAAGAAGTCGCCAATATTCAGGCGAAATTCGATAAGTCACAGCCGAAAGATCCAAAAGCCAAGGCATACACCGAAGACGCCGGCATGAAGGCGCTGGACGCGGCGCGTCAGACCCAGGCCGTGCTGATCCAGCAGAACTCTTCTCTGAACGCCCAAGGCATCGCTACGGAGAAAGTAGGTGCCCAAGCGCAGGCATTGATCAAGTGGGAGCAGCAACTCGCTGACATAAAAGGCAAGAAGACGCTCACTGCCGATCAGAAGTCGCTACTGGCCAGTCAGGACCTGATCACCGCCCAGCTCAAGAAAAACGTTGCACTCGAGCGTGAAGCGGAAATCAGCAAAGGCATCCAGCAGGCGCAGAAGGACCAGGTGCAGTTGCTGACTCTCACCGGACAGCTACGTGAAGCAAACAGCCTAAAGTCGTCCTTGGATGACGCTGCGCAAATGGCCGAATACGAGCGCCAGGGCAACGTCGAAGCCGCAAAACGGCTTGAGACGATGATCAAGATCCGCGACATAAACCTGAAAGCGGCGCAAAAGCCAGGGACTGTTGAGGGCGTTACTCAGGCGCCAACGGCCCCGGGCCTCGACGCGTCTGTCGGCGGGCCGGTTAGTGAGATTGACCGGCTCGATGAAGCGGCGAAAAAACTGGAGACATGGCGCGCGACCGAGCTTGAAAAGCAGGCTGCCTACCTGGATCTGAAGGCGATCAACGAAGAGACCTACGCTGCGCGCGTGGCGAACATCGACCAGCAGGCCACTCAAAACCGCCAGAAGATCGAAGAAGCCAAGAACCAGGCATTGCTGGTGGGCGCTTCCGATTTCTTCGGCAACATGGCCAGCCTCAGTCAGTCCGGCAACAAGAAGCTCGCAGCAATCGGCAAGGCGGCGGCAATCATTCAGGCCACTATGGACGGCTATCTGGCCGTGCAGAAGGCTCTGTCCGCATTCCCGCCACCGTTCAACTTCGCAGCAGCCGCTGCCGTGGGGGTGGCCACTGCTGCCAACGTGGCGAACATCGCTGGAATTGGCTTCTCTGGGGGCGGGTATACCGGCGCAGGTGGAGTAAATGAATATGCCGGCCCCGCGCACAAAGGCGAGGTTGTGTGGAGTCAGGCGGATATCCGCAAGGCTGGCGGTGTCGCCACGGTTGAGGCGCTACGTAAAGGCAACGTCTCGCCAATTCGCCCTGGCGCGAAAGGAACAGGGCCTGATGCAAGTCGGCCGATGGTGGGCGCGGCTCCAGTCGTCAACGTGATCGAGGACGCCAGCAAGGCCGGCCAGAGCCAGTCGAGCCAGGTCGACGGTAAATGGATCACTGACTACTTCGTCGCGAATATCCGTGAAAACGGCAAAGAGGCCAAGGCCATTCAGCAGATGCTTGGCATGGGAAGGGCTGCACGATGATCCAATATCCAGTTGGGCTGCCGTATCCGTTGCGAGACGGTTACGGGTTCAGTCCTGTCAGCCCGCTCAAGTCGACGGCCATGCAGACCGGGCGCACGCGGTACCGAAGGAAATATTCCTCGGTACCCACTGAGGCGAAAGTCACCTGGAACATGAGTGACCTTGAGGCTCAGTATTTTGAGTCGTGGTTTGAAGAAGTCCTGATCTCTGGCTCTGAATGGTTTGAGGTAGAGCTCAGGACGCCTCAGGGGCTCCTGCCTTACAAGGCCCATTTCAAGGATATTTACGAGGGGCCTGAACTGTTCGGCGTGGATCGCTTTGTTTTCACAGCGACTTTGCAGTTGTGGGAGCGCCCTGTGCTCGCCGGTGGTTGGGCGATCTATGCGCCTGAATACCTGCTCGCAATGAACATCATCGACCTGGCTGTAAACAAGGACTGGCCATCATGACAAGCCCACTACTCAATCGGCTTTATTCGAGCGGCGGTACGGAAATTATCCACCCGACATTGGAGATTACCGACGGCTCTGTTCGACATTTCCTAACCAACGGTTATGAAGACTTGGAGGTTGGCCTCGAATCCGGATTGCTGGCCCGCTTTATCGCTTGCAGCATATCGGTAGCTTTGCCAAAGCGCGGAAGTGATGGAAAGCAAGATTTGAAATTCGCGCTGTGCAACATTGACGGTAGCGTCTCTGGCTTCCTACGTGCAGCCCTCAGGGAGCGCCGTGAGATCAACCTGGTGTACAGGGAGTACATCAGCACCGACCTGTCCTATCCATCCAAGATCCTGCGCTACAAGGTGAAAAGCGGCTCAGTCACTGCGACCGAAGCTCAGATCGTGGCGGGCTACTTCAACCTGCTCGAAACCCTCTGGCTTCGCTATAACTACACCGGCGACTTCGCCCCTGGCATGCGGTACCAATAATGATCGATCACAACAAATACCTCGCGGGCCGGTACCTCGAGGGCGGGAGAGTGTGGCCGTTTGTTGACTGCTATGGGCTGGTCTTGGAGGTCCGTCGCGACCTCGGCCTGCCGGATTGGCCGGAGTGGGCGGACATCCGCGCCGGCGACGGCTCAATGGTCGAGGTGGCCGGCAAGTGGTTCCCAACGCTCACGCCGTGCGAGCCTGAAGAGGGCGCGTTGATCGCGCTCTACCAGGGTAGCGAGATGCGCCACGTCGGCGTTGTGGTTCGCTGTGGCGCCTCACTTGAGGCAATGGAGATCACCCAAAAGCAACGCACAATCTGCCTGCCTTTGCACAGGCTCAAGCGCCGCTTCGTGCGGGTGGAGTATTACAAGTGATCAATATTTATCCATCCTCCCCTAAGCTGTTTCCAGATTGTCTGCCGCTTGAAGTCCACCAGATCAATGAGCCAACGACCATTACGGAATGGCTTTATGCCAATGTTCAGGATTTCAGCCTGAGCGAGCATCATCCAATTTGCATTGAGGTTGATGGTATAGCCATTGATTCAAGTTTCTGGGGCGAAACGGATATCAACGAAAGTAGCGCAGTTAGGATATTCCCCGTGGTGGGTCTTTTCGGTGGGGCGATCGGGTACATTGCAATTGCCTTGGCTGCAATTTCGATTGTCATGATCCTAACGATGCCCAAGGCTGCCAATGCCAATCAGCAACAGGGCGACAATCTTGATGCCGCTACGGCAACAGGCAACCACGCAAAGCTCAACTCGCCTATTCGTGAGGTATTGGGCATGGCAAAGGTCTATCCAGACCTGCTGGTGCCACCTGTATCGCGGTTCGTAAACAAAAGGAAGATGGTCACCACCCTTGCCGTCTCCGTTGGCAGGGGCCGGCTCGCCATACCTCCAAGCTCGTTTAAAGTCGGGGACACGCCCTTCGCGGCTTTTGGTTCTGATCTGAACTACACGATTTATGAGCCTGGAGCTTCCCTTGTAGCTGATTCGCGCGCAAGAAACTGGTATCCGGTCACAGAGGTTGGCGGCACGAATGCTGGCACCGCCGGGCTCGATCTCTCCAGTACCGCGCCTTCGGAATCCGCGGCCTTGGCAGATTCCATGCTGATCAGCGGCAGCTCTGTATCACTGCTGGGAAACAGCCCGAAATTCCCGGAGGCCTGGGCAACTGGCACCGTGGTACAGCTGGTTACGCCAGACACCTTCATGGTTACAGTGGCAGGTTCGTACAGTCGAATTTCCGGCGCCCTGTCTGACTTTGCGCCGTTCGTTGGCATGAAGGTGACGCTGGGCAGTGATTCGGAGATTGATTTGACGGTGGCCAGTGTGCTGCCTTACGTCGCCCCGGTTCCAGGTATCGGCGGTTCGCCATCAATGGTTACCGGTAGCGCCTCACCGACCGCCTACGACTTCACGTCGGGCGCGGTGGTCTGGTCTGTGACGTTCCAGGGGGTTACCAAGACCGTATCCCTCAATACCAACTACGTGAACATGAGCGGCCTTGTATCGACGATAACGTCTCAGTTGTCGGGAACTGGGCTTGTGGCACAAGATAGCTCTGGCCGTATCCGCCTGATTGAGCCGCTGAGCCCCTACAAGGGTGGGACAATCTCGCAGACCAGCGCACCGGTGCCAATCTTTGGTTCGGGGCCGACCTATACCGTCGGCACTGCCTCTACAGGCGGCACCCCGGAGCAACTCGCAAGCGTCACGCTCAGCTTCGATGATGGAACGCCGTTCTCCGGTATTGCTGCCGGCCAGCAAAGGCTTTCCATTGCTTACCGCGGCTACAGATATCAAATCGTCTCGGTTTCCGGGCTGACGGCAACGGTTAAGCGAATCACTGATACCGGCACGGTCGATAATGCCTGGGGCGGATTCACAGCAAGAACCCTTCTCGACTTCTCCATGTCTGGCAGTGGTGGTGCGAGCAACTGGATTGGTTCGTTCATGGGATGCCCAGAATACGAACTGGCGACCAAGGCTGAATATGACGTCTTCTTCAGCCAAGGCCTTTGCAACTACAGCAAATCCGGCAACATCAAGACGCTCACAAAGTCGATTGAGGTGCGCTGGAGGGATTCGGCTGTAGGTGGGGCGTGGACAACTATCACCCAAACTTACACCGATGCGACCCCTGACCAGATCGGATTCACCCACGGAATCGTTTTCCCTTACCCGCTGCGTCCTGAGTTTCAGATGAGGCGTGTTCAGCCGGTAGAGGGTGGCCAGGTGCGTGACGCGATTCAGTGGTATGGCCTCCGCACGCTGCTTCCTGACCCGGGCTTCTATGAGGGCATCACAGTCATCACCATGGATATCCGTGGCGGCGACCGCCTCAGTGCTCAGTCGGAGCGGCAGATTAACTGTGTGCCGACTCGAATCTACGATAACGCACCGGCGCGCTCCATCAAGGGCGCGGCCCTGCACGTTTGTAAGGGGCTGGGGATTGATGAGTCACTCATCGACATGGATGCGCTGAATGCAGTTGACCAGGACTACTGGACGCCGCGCAGCGAGCTCTACGATATGTCGCACGAAAAGCCCACGGCGGTCCGAGAGGTCCTGCAGGGCATTTTCACGGCAGGCATGTCACACCTTTCCAGCGGCAATGGGTTGCTCAGCGTCAAACGCGAAGGCGTACAGCCACCGCGCGGGGTTATCACCCCGCACGAAATGACCAGCGAACTACAGGCCAGCTTCACGGCGCCGAGCCCCGACGACTTCGACGGGGTAGACGTTGAATACATTGACCAATACACCAACCGCAAGGAAACCGTGCAATGCCGTCTGGACGGAAGCCTTGGGCTCAAAGTGGACAAAATCCAGCTGGACGGGGTTTCCGACAAAACCCGCGCCTGGCGCATTGGCATGAGGCAGTTACGCAAGTATCAGTTCTCGCGCTGGGGCTACAGCGTCGATACCGAGATGGATGCTTTGGTGTTTGACGATATCGACCACATCACACTGGCCGATGACATCCCGAACACAACCAGCAGCGCGCTCATCACCGATGTGGAAGCGTTTGAAGGCCAGTACCTGCTCACGCTTAGCGAAGAGATGGATTGGTCGATGAAAGCCCCGCGCGCAGTCATCCGGCGACACGACGGCACAGTAACAAGCCTGTTTGAGCCAAAGAATGCAGGCTTTCACCAGGTACTGGTGCCGCTCACGGCAATCGACTTTGATATCGTCACCGACCTGAGCATTGAACCTGCAAGGTTCCTGTTTGGCCCAAGCGAGCAAGTCGGCTACCCGGCAATGATCACCGAGATAACCCCGAACCAGGACGGGTCCTGCGCCGTCACCGCGACCGAGTATTCCCCGGTGTTTTACGCGGACGACGACAACTACCCACCCGCAACAGCTTAAATAAAACCCTTCCAAGGCCCGCCATTGAGCGGGCTTTTTTTGCCTCGGGGAAAACCATGGCCTTTAACACCGGAAACCCTGTAGAACCAAACGGCTCGACAGATCCGCGCGACCTCAAAGACAACGCGCAGATCATCGACAAGCTGGTCAACAGCTCAGACCTTACCTGGCTCGGGCGCCTGGGAAAGACCCTGAAGACGTGGGCTGGCATGACTGCCGATTTTATGGCCGCGCAGTTGCAGCGAACCAATGACTTCCAGGCGTTTCTGCAAAACATCAGCTTTGAAGTGCCGGTGAACTACGCCCCAGGTATCAGCATCACGCGCAGCACGCAGACTGTGCTTTATAACGGCCAGGCATACCGGCCTAAAGCTGAGGCGCTGCCTTTCGTCACGACTACCTTTCCGGCTGACTCAGCAAAGTGGATGCTTGCCGGTGATAGCTCCCTGCGTCAAGATCTTGCGGCTGCGCCGGGCTCAGGAAAGGTTGGGTTTGACGAGGCGCAAGCATATTCGACAGGAACAGTGGGCAACCGTCTCAAGGAACTGAACGCGCCAGGCATTGATAAAGAGCAGCGCACGTTCTCAGACCTTGACCTCCTACCGAACCTGGGCAACACAAAGACCCTGGACGCGGCTATCCGCTCCGGCACCGTACGCGTGGCCTTCGTGGGCGACTCCATTACCCAGGGTGACGCGGACAGCCTGTACGACAACAGCTCGGCAGCGATCATCATGCGCCGCCTGCGCGAGGAGAACCCGCGCGTTACTTTCGTGTTTGCCAATTTCAGTATCGCGGGTCTCGGCATTCCGTCCTTTTCCAACCCGAACTACAAAGGAATGGCACCGCCTGCCGACCCGTTCGTGGGTTTCTATCGTCCGCCAGGTGACGCGCTTACCGGTCAATGGCCCGGCGGGTCAGTGGCCGGCAAGTCCTGGATTGACCACCTTAAGGACTGGGCACCCGACCTGGTGTGCAACCCGTTCGGCGCTAATGACGTGGGCTGGACCAGTCTTGAACTCGCCGCGTACAGCAAGCAAGCGATTGACTACATGGAGAGCTGGGCCAAGCCGCCGAGCATTGCCTGGGGTGCTGCTGCTCGCCCTGCCACGGTCTCTATCTATGGCGAGGCGGTACAGAAGGCCGCGAACGTCGCGCGCTCCATTGCCCGCCAGCGTAACCTGACGTTGCTGGACTTTAACCGCCTGCATAACGTGCGTCGTTTTGCGGTCGACGTGGATAACCCGTTCTACGTTCGTGACGATGCGTTCGCGGGGTTCCCAACCAATTGGACCTTGGACCCGGGTACCACCCTGGCACTAAGCACGGTAACGCCCGGCGCACTCGAGGGCCAAGGTACCGCCACCCGTAACACCTTGAGCCAGGACTGTAACCTGGAGGCTTTTTTCACTGCGACCAACTGGTCCGCCACCACCGTAGGGCTTTTGTACCGGGACCTCGGTACCAATGACGGCGGCGGGCAAAACCGGTACTCGGCATTTGCCAGCGCCACGGCGGTCTCCCTCTATTGGGCGGGCACCATGATTGGGTCCTACTCGTACGCGGCTATCCCGAACGGAACAGCTATCAAGCTGCGCGTAGACGTGCGGGGCGCCTTGCACCGGGTTTTCGTCAACGGTATTGAGCGGATTACCGTTTGGAACTACGGCAACGTCATGCAGGGTAAGCACGCGGTTACCGTGGTCGGCGGGTTCGGGGCGGTGTACGGTTTCTCGGCGCACCTGGGCAACAACTACGTCGTGGGTCGCCAGCAACTTAACGATGTTGATATTTATGGCGTAAATGACTTTGCCACGAACCAAAACAGCCTGGGCGGCAACGGTAATAACCACTTTACCAAGTTGGGCAATACCGTGATTATGGCGGCTGGTTACTTCCCGCTCACGCACCACATGAAAACTGTGTACCCCAAACTGTCTTCGGTAATCGTGCCGTTTACGGTGACGGGCACTACCCAGGTTTTTGATGCTGCGGGTACCACTCTGCGCACTCAGATTGAGGGTACTGGTGTGGGCGCGGCGACTTACCCACTTGTCACGTCCAGTGGCGCTACCGCGAGCAAGCAAGACAGCGCGTTTGTGAACGTGCTAACCGACCGAAACGTCACGTGTGAGATTCTATCGTCGTCTGGCCCCACTTCGTTCCTTCAGGCTGTGGTGCCGTTCACCGTAGGCCTTTGGCAAGTCAACGTGAGCGCGCAATTCACAAAAAACTCGGCCGGCGTGTATGCCAACACCTTGACGGTAACGGCTATCCGCATCGTCTAGGCGTGCCCTGGCGCATTGGCAGAAGCCCTCAATCGGTAAGCCAGTGCGCCTAGTGCGTCACGGATAGCGCGCAACAGCGACCCGTCTCTAAAATTTCATTGGCACCGTAAAATCTGGTAAGGTGCCGCGAAATTATCAGGATTGTTGTAATGGAACCGATACAAGCTTTGCAAACGTCGGAAGTATGGATGCTATTAGCCTTTCTTTTAGTCTGCGCTTTTATTCCAATGCTTGTTATGTCGCGAACAGTTACGACTCTTATTCCAGAAGGTCACATGCAGACTCGATGGATAGACGGCCTGCGTGGTTTGGCGGCAGCTATTGTTTCGCTGAATCACGCGCCATATGTAATTGGTAATCTGGCCGTAGTACCAAAAGCCTTTTATGTATCGCCAAATGATGATAGGTTTTTGCTAATGTCTGGAGCGCTAGGCGTTCAGATGTTTTTTTGCATAACCGGCCTGCTTTTTGCCGGAAAGATACTTTCCGAAAAGCCTGTTGATTGGTCTGACTTCTATGCTAAACGGGTTAGGCGAGTGGTGCCCGCATACATCGCGGCCGTATTACTAGCCATAGTGATTGCTGCTTGGTTCTCTTGGCCTATCACTCAATCTCCTACGGAGATGCTGGCCGCAACGCCCAACCTTTTCTCGTTCGGCCTGCTTTACATGCCAACCATTAATGGCTTCAACTTCAGTCGATTGCTCGGCGTTACATGGACGCTGGCTATCGAGTGGCGCTTTTACTTCGTGCTGCCCCTTATCTATTTGGCAGTTAAGAAAAGCAAAAAGGCCACCTTCACAGCGATCATTGCTTTTGCCATCGCCGACCTTTCGATCTCCGGGGTAAGCTCCTGGTCGTTCTTCATCCCTGGCGCGCTGTGCTCGTTAATAGCCGGCAAGAATTTTGGCAGGAACGTAAGAGTAATCGCGGGCGTGGTCGCTCTGGCTGCGGTTGTCTTCATATATTATCGGTCTGGGCAAAAAACAAACTATGGGCTGGAGCAATGGCTCTGTGTTTCCGTGTTGTTTACAGCCTTGACTATTTCGCGCCCTAGCATTCTCAATCTTAAAGTGTTTGTCGGTATGGGCACTGTCAGTTACAGCTTCTACCTGCTTCACTCAATGCTACTATTTGCTGTGCTTGGCGCAGTAAATTTCTACGTCGTAGATTTGGGCACTTTGTCCATTGCTAAGTACGCGATGCTAGCTGGCGGAACCCTGGCACTTGCCACAATTGTTTCGACGGCCTCTTATCTTCTAATCGAAGATAGATACATGCACAAGCCAAGCAAGTCTAAAGTAGCGGCAACGCGCTATTCGGTCGCCGCAAAGTAAATTAACCAAGATTAAAAAGCCCGCCATTGAGCGGGCTTTTTTTCGCCTGGAGAAAAGTATGCCGATTACCGAGCAGCAGTTGCTGCAGATCCTCCCTAACGCCGGCCGACAAGCCGGCGTTTTTGTTCCTGCACTGAACACCGCCATGAACCGCTACGGAATCGTGGGCACGGCGCGGGTCGCCGCGTTCATCGCCCAGGTCGGGCATGAGTCCGGCCAACTGCGCTACGTGCGCGAGATCTGGGGGCCGACGGCGCAGCAGCTCACATACGAAGGTCGTGCCGATCTGGGCAACACCATGAAGGGGGATGGTTCCAAGTTCCGTGGCAGGGGCCTGATCCAGATCACCGGTCGGGCGAACTACGCAGCGTGCGGCGAAGCCCTGGGCCTGGACCTGGTCAATAATCCGGAGCTGCTTGAGCAGCCGCAGCACGCCGCGATGTCGGCTGCCTGGTTCTGGTTGACGCGGGGGCTCAACACGTTGGCAGATCAGGGTGAGTTCACGAAGATCACGCGGCGCATCAATGGCGGGCTCACCGGTAAGGCTGATCGCCAGGAGCTGTACGACAAGGCGCTGAAGGTGCTGGCGTGACGCCGATGCAGAAGCTGGCCGGGATGGTGCTGGCCGCTCTCTTGGTGTTGGCAGTGGGCGCTGGGGCCGGCGTATGGCTCGCCGCGCGTCACTACCGGCCGCTGCTCGACACGGCCCAACTCGACCTTGCTAACACCAAGTCGGCCCGGGACAACCTTGAGGCGTTGGCCGGGGAGCAGGGCAGGAAGCTCGGCGAACTGGTGCAGGCCGGTGAGCTTCGGCAGCGGAACGCTGCATTGGCGCAGGAGAAAGCACGGCAGGAGGCCCAGCCAGACTACGCGGCAGCCAACAATCTATTGCGGGAGCGAACCGGCGGTGATCCCGCCCAGGCTGCCAGCGCGATCATTGATAAGGAGCTGGGTCTATGAAGACTTTGCTGGTGGTACTGGCCGTGGTGTTGGCCGGATGCACGGGCCGACCGCCCGAGGTGCGCACCGTCCGTGTTGAGGTGCCGTTGCTGGTTCCCTGCAAGACCAAAGGCGTCGAGGTCCCGCCGTGGGCGGCGCAAGGCCTGAAAAAATCAGACAGCCTGGAACTGAAGGTGCGCGCGCTCTTGGCTGAGCGCAGGCAGAGGATCGGCTACGAGAGGCAGTTGGTTTCTGCCTTAGGATCGTGTCAGTAGCTTCCTGGCGACCCATGCCAAGTAGCGTCGGCATTGGGCGACAAATAAAAAAGCCCGGCGATGGACCGGGCTTTGGGAGGCTGATGAAGGCGCTGCTGCTACTGCCTGTAGACCTTGCCATCATTGCACAGCCAATCAGTCTTCTTGATGGTGTTCTGAGACGGGGAGCTACTGGCATTATCAGATGACTGTGTTACGGCCTTGCAATCATTCGCAACCACAAATTTTTCCCATCGAGCGCTTTCGTTGTTTGCGAAGTACGCGACCAGAGCGATAACGGCAACAACCCCAATCAGCGCGAAAATTCTGGATACCTTCATTATTCTTCCTTAATAAGTAGTTCTCACGGAGCAAAGTGCGCCGCGTGGTTTATAGAGAGGTCTGGCTGCCAAGGGGTGATTCATTGATATTGAATCAATGATACACAAGACATCATTTTTTTTCCTGCCGAGTGAGCTTCAGGGTTTCGGACCCCTAAGCACGCTCAGCTCCAGCAGGATTCGCTGATTCTCCCTAAGCAGGTAGTCGCGCTGTTCGGCGACGAGCTTCATGCCCAGGATTGCGGGCTCGGAACATCGTTCTTTGAGCTCTCCGATCTCAGCCATCGCCTTTTTCAGCGCTGACTGCGCCTCGGCCTTGCCGGTGGCCAGCGCGTCACTCATCTGGACGAGCCCGGCGATGTTCTTCCGGGCCTTGCGCAGCAGCGCCTGAGTCTCGCTGAGTTCGTCCTCGAGCAGAGAGCATTGGTGCTTGTACATTTCCAGGGGCGTAGGGCAGCCAAGCCACGCTGAGGTGTCTTCGTCGATGTGCATGGTGGTTAAATCCGAATGCTGTATGTGCATACAGTAATCGAGCTTTTGACTCGCCGGTATTTGAGGCGACGAGAGGCGGTCAGTCCGGTGTCATGAGGACGGCCAGGGTCAGCTTTATAAACTCTTCGTTCTCGTCGATGGTGTGCAGGGCACCGCGCACGTTCTCTGCGACTTCAGCGGAACCGCGCTGCTCCACCCAGTTCGATAGCTCCATGATGGAGGCTTCGAGGGCGAGTTGGTTTTCGTAGAGATTCGAGAGCAGGGAAGGGATCAGGTCTGAGTTCGGCATCGGTGTTCCTCCAGGGAGTGAACAGGGTACCAGTTGATGCGATTTAGGTGGTTTGGTGTTCAGTCGGCAGAACGCCGGGCGCAGGGAATTTCTTACCGAAAGCCTGTAGGGAGATTTGCGGGGATTAGTAAATCACGGTTCAGCATCGTTAGGCGTCGATTGCAGTGGGCGCCCACATAAGGTGTTGCAGTTTAAGGCTTTCCGGCACGTCCGCTAGCATGGGGTGCTAGGGGTCGAGTGTTCGAATCACTCCGTCCCGACCATTATTCCTGAGTAAAATCAGACACTTGAGCCGATCAGATGGATCGGCTTTTTTGTGGCTGCGCAAAACTACCCGATGATTTCGCTGATATTCAGGTCCGGTATTGCCTCGGACCAGATGATTTCCTCGTGGTTGTGAGTTCACGCCGTTTTTTGCCCTTTTTCGCACTGCCTTTGGCACCAATACGGTTTGATATTTCTCTTCCTTTCTCAGCTTTTTCGCATGTCAGATGTTCTTGCCTAACGCCTTGTTTCCGGGCAATTAGGGCGTTTTCCCTCACCTGCTCCGCGACGCTAAACCCTGGAAGCTCAGTTCCGATTCTTCGTTCTTAAAGGTCACCATCCCAAATCATCGAAACCGGCTGTACGTCACGCGGGCCGTGTCTTTGAAGACAAACAGAAGCAGCGAAAGCCGGACTTCCGATTGTGCGCTAGGGAAACGGAACAGGGCGCGGGGGGCGCGCGGAGGGTGGTTGGGCAATCGCCAGGTCTGTGGAAGGTCTCTAGTCGCCGGCCGAGCCCTTTGATCACAAGGCCCAGGGGCCGATTTGGAATCAAACCATCGCGTCCGAGAGCCTGACTCATACCTCCAAATTCGATGTTTTTGGGCCCAAACCGCAGTGCCAAACACACCGCAAATTCACCCGACTTCTTGCTGTTTTGGTGACAAACCATTTTGCAGGTAGTTGGTACCGATTGAGTGCCGCTGAACCCTCGAAAGATCCGTCGGCCGAGACTTCTAGCGGTCAGCTCGGAATCTCTTGCAAGGTCCTGGTCGGTGCCAAATCCGCTGCTAACTCACATCTTGAAGTCGGCTACTTCTGGCGACTTTGTCTATATTCCGAATCCAGTTCCTTTGGTTGAGCCCCAACATTGTTTCTCGCGCCATTGTTTTGCTCCTTGGCGCCCACTGCGGGGCGAGTTGTTGTTCTGATCGGTCTGCTTTTCAATTGCCATGGCTTCGATGTAGGCGTCTTCCCTCTGGTCGAACTCATGACTGTCGAAGACAACTCCCTGTTTTTCAATGGGGAACTCCCGGACGTGAGAGTGCCGCTTGCCGTCGAGTTCCATTACGCGGTTGATGGGGCCGGTGATGACCAGGGCGGGTAACGGCTCGCCGGCCAAGACGGGCGGAATAAGTTTGTGCTTTGGCTCGGGTGCCTGAAACTGACGGTCGAACGCGTGCGCCAGCGCTTTCAATACTGTTGGGTTCATGGGGGCATACCTTGCCTATTGGCGGTAGCTGGAATGATGTGCCTTACTCGAAGCTCAACTAAAAATAGGAGCAGGGGAATGGCACCGGTCACGCGTAGGAGAACAAAAGCGTATTTCGAGTGGGCAGCAGCACACCTTCCGTATTCGAGCAAAGAGGAGACGCTGCCTAATGGGGTGTTTGTTGAGGCTTGCGGCCGCCAACTAACCGGCGGACAGGTCCAGCTTTTTATTGGCATTTATACTGCTGATGGAGAGCTGGTTCTTGAGGATTACACTGAGAATGTCCAAGAAATGACTGTCGCAGAGGCCATTGATTGGGGTTTTGATCGTGGTCGAAGCGTTGGTAACAGTCAAAAATTCTGAATGAACGAACGCCCCTTTCCGGGCGTTTTTGGTTACTGCGTGTTCTGTTGGGATACGTTCAATGCTACCGCCACAGGCTGAACCCAGATCGGCATGCTGTTGAGCATGAAGGTTTCGCCGGCTTCGGCCAGCATCAGGGTGGTGCCAAACACGTGGGCAATTGCTTCGGTGGCCGCCGGCGGAACTGCATTGCCGATCCGCTCGAGCCAGGCCTGGTCGCTCAGGCCGTCAAGCTCAAACATTTCTTCGGGTCCCACCAGGCCTTAAAGCGCGGCCAGCTCAAGGGTGGTGAATGGCCGGTGCCAGGTTCCGTCGAGGCTTTTAATAACGCAGGTCAACCGCTCGTTGGCTTCTGGCATGCGAGGATCTGCAACAGACCATCGGCCGTTGTCTTTGCGGGCATTGGCTGAA
The DNA here is from genome assembly GCF_001647715.1 of Pseudomonas antarctica. Classification (NCBI taxonomy): domain Bacteria; kingdom Pseudomonadati; phylum Pseudomonadota; class Gammaproteobacteria; order Pseudomonadales; family Pseudomonadaceae; genus Pseudomonas; species Pseudomonas antarctica. Next base: position 4,180,939 of record NZ_CP015600.1, on the reverse strand, counting down.
ACGTCGCCGCACTGAACATTCCATCGGTAACACCGTAGCGGTCGCCAGTAAGGTAGGCGCCTCCCTTGGTGCGCTTCATGCCTGGTCTCATTGAGCCATGTCGTATTTCGCGTGTCCAATACCTGGAGCGCGAGGATCTGCAACGCTAAATGTTCCCTGCCCGGGAGACTTGACGCCGATCACAGCGCCGCTCGTTTGATCCCAGGGGCGGACGCCATACAGCTGGTTTTGAAGGGCACCAGCTTTGACCCGCGGATCAGCTACAGAAAACTTGCCGTTGGTTGGCCCGCTGCGTGCTGCGACGGTGCCGATTGTTTCGTTCCAGTCACTTACGCCCAGGAATCCATCCAGAAACTGAGGAGCAATTACCAAGTCACGCAGATAGCCATCCTTGATCGTTAAATTATTCAGGCAGCGCCAGTCCTTACCGGCGTTCACCAGGGCGAGGCGCACCCATGTTTTCCATTGCTACGCTGGCACTCTGTATATGGGGGTCGGAGGCCTCCACGTCGCCCGCCATAGGCATGCGGCTTAGGATTCAGCCGACGGACTTGAGTGTCTTTTTCCCCGGCCCGTAAAGGAACGGCAGCACCTTCTCGATGTGCCTGGCCACCAGCAAAAAGCGCTTGCGGCTCTGGCATGGCTGCCAATGACTCCGTAATCGAGGTTTTTTTTGCAACTGCATAGAGCGCGGCCAACAAAGCACTACGCCTGATAAGCTCAGGGGTTCATGAACGTGCTTGGCATAAAGTTGACCCAACTGGAACAGGAAATAGATTCCACACAAGATGAATCGCCCCGGGTTTCCTAGACACTCTCCAGGCTCGCTGCGTAACGCTTTTCAAACTCTACCGGTGACAGCTGATTGTTGAAACTGTGGCGTCGTTTTGGGTTGTAAAACATCTCGATGTAATCGAACACATCATCCCGAGCATCCTGGCGTGTAGTGTAGATTTTACGCTTGATCCGCTCCCGCTTTAGCAGCTGGAAAAAGCTCTCCGCCACAGCGTTGTCGTGGCAGTTACCTCGACGACTCATGCTGGCCACCAGGTTGTTAGCTTTCAAGAAGCTTCGCCAGTCTGAGCTGCTGTACTGGGCGGATTCAACCGGTCGTCGCAACACCTTGATCGAGGTGTTTATGGGACGACCTGCAGGATGGATGCAAAAATTGACGGGCCGGGGAGCGATGCGTTCTCCAGGTGCACCCTCACTTCGTAATGAGATCGAACGGCTATTTTGGCTGCAGATTGCAACAGGCATCACAAGCGAAAAGGCAGCACATGCCGTTGGCGTATCAACCGCGGTAGGTACACGCTGGTTCCGTCATCGAGGCGGGATGCCATTATTCATGTCGAATCACATATCAGGACGATACTTATCGTTTGCAGAGAGAGAAGAGATTGGGCTGCTTCGAGCGCAAAGTGTTGGCGTTCGTGAGATCGCTCGTCGCCTTGGACGAAGCCCATCGACAATTTCACGGGAGCTGACACGAAATGCTGCTACCCGTTGCGGTCGGCTTGAATATCGAGCGTCAGTAGCGCAATGGAAGGCAGAACTGGTGGCCAAGAGGCCGAAACCAGCAAAACTGGTCACTAACCCGCGACTGCACCAGTACGTACGCGACCGCCTTGAGGGCAAGGTTCAAGACGCCGATGGTCGTGAGATTTCTGGGCCTCGGCAAGCGCCCTTCAAAGGCCGAAATAAACCGCATCGCAGTGACCGTAAATGGGTCAATGGCTGGTCGCCTGAACAAATTGCCAACCGACTCCAGATCGATTTTCCGGATGATGAATCCATGCGTATCTCTCATGAAGCCATATATCAGGCGCTCTACATTCAGGGTCGAGGAGCTCTCAAGCGCGAACTGGTGAGTTGCCTGCGCTCAGGACGAGCGTTACGCGTACCGAGAGCCCGATCGCAGGCCAAAGTGTGGGCACACGTCAGCGAGGACGTGATGATCTCCAGTCGTCCTGCTGAGGTAGAAGATCGGGCTGTACCCGGGCATTGGGAGGGCGACCTGATCATCGGTCTGAACCGTTCTGCGATTGGAACTCTGGTCGAGCGCTCAACTCGATTTACCATGCTCGTCCATCTGCCTCGCGAGAAAGGTTATGGGCTAATCCCCCGCACGAAGAACGGCCCGGCGCTGGCTGGCTATGGGGCTGTTAGTATGGCCAACGCATTGAAGAAGACGGTGACTGATCTTCCCATCGAGCTGTGGCGATCCTTGACCTGGGATCGTGGAAAGGAGTTGTCGGATCACGCTCGGTTTACCATCGAGTCCGGAGTAAAGGTTTTCTTTGCTGATCCACATAGTCCATGGCAGCGCGGCACAAACGAAAATACGAACGGCCTTCTACGGCAATACTTCCCGAAAGGCACTGACCTCTCTCGTTGGAGTGCCCAAGAAATACAGGCGGTAGCTCACGTACTCAATACTAGACCTCGAAAAACACTAGGCTGGAAAACACCTGCCGAAGCACTGAATGAGTATTTAAAGTCTGTACAACAATCCAGTGTTGCGACGACCGGTTGAATCCGCCCTGACTGCCTTGATCCGAGTGGATCATCACCTCTTGCTTCGGCTTACGTCTCCAAACCGCCATCAGCAGTGCATCAATGGCTACGTCGCTGGTCATCTGCGACTTCATTGACCAACCAATGATCTGGCGTGAAAACAGATCGAGCACCACGGCCAAATACAGCCAGCCTTCATATGTTCGGATGTAGGTAATGTCTGTGACCCAGACTTTGTTGGGTTCTCTGACATCGAATTGGCGCTTCAGTAAGTTCGGTGAGGCAACGGCTGGTTTACCGCCATATTTTCCCGGCCTCCGTCGATACCCAGTCTGAGAACGTAAACCTTCAAGGCGCATCAACCTAGCTACCCGGTGACGGCCACAGCTCTCACCAACCTCTCGCAGGTCATCATGGATCTTGCGATAGCCATAAACACCACCGCTTTCCAACCAGGAGTGTTTGATCAGTCCAAGCAGTCGCTGATCGTCCTTGGCTCGCGCAGATTTTGGTTCTGATAGCCACGCGTAGTAGCCGCTGGGATGAACCTTGAGCGTCAGGCAAAGCCGTCGAATCGCGTAATGACCCGCTTGCTGCTTAATAAAGGCGTACTTCAGCCGCACTCCTTGGCAAAGTACGCGGCGGCCTTTTTTAAGATGTCTCGCTCCTCCGTCACCCGTTTCAGCTCGGCACGTAGACGACGAACCTCAGCGCTCTGATCATCCTCCTCAACGCGCTGTTCCTGGGGCTTGGTGTAGCGCTTAACCCAGGCATAGAGGCTGTGCACGGACACACCCAATCGTGCAGCCACCTCCGAGACAGGAAGCTGCTTTTCGGTCACTTGCTTGACCGCCTGGATTTTGAATTCTTCGGGATATCGCTGGTTGCTCATGGCACCTCCTAATGGGCCTCATTTTAAGGCTTGGAGGTGTCTACGAAACTAGGGGCGATTCAAGATGCGGGAACGTCTAACGTGTAGCTTGGCCATGCAACCAAGCTGGGGCTCGCTCGCTTCTACCGAGAATGCTAGCGATCACGGCTTCAGGCAGGATGTGCGCGGTGACTCGATGACCTGTGCCGGCAACCCAACTTTTCCGGAGGGATCGCGTATCTTGGTGATGCCTGAGGCCGATCTGATTAGCGGAAAGTATTACGTTTTGAAGCTGAAAAACGGCGAAAGCAATTTCAAGAAGTACATTGAGGACGCAGGGCTTCGCTACTTGCGGCCGCTAAACTCGAACTACCGAACCATACAGATTGATGGCGACTGCAAGGTGATTGGTCGCGGGATCGTAACCAAAATGATAGGGCTCTGACTGGTGCATGATGAAAACTACAAATCTCACTTTCGCATTGCTGGGTGTCTTACTTTCAGGGAATGCATGGTCTGCTACGGGTAATGATCTGATCCAGTGGGGGACGAATGGTCCAAAAGGCACGACATTCATGGATGGCGTGTACATGGGATACATCTCTGGAGTCTCCGACTTTTCAAACGGTATTCTTTACTGCGCCCCGCCAGGTGTTACCAACGGACAAAACGTCGCTGTAGTAACCAAATTTTTAAAAGCCAACCCTGAGAAATGGACCGAGCAAGCCGCCTCACTTATCGTCCAAGCGTTGACTAAGGCCTACCCCGCCTGCAAAACCAAATAACCTCTGCTAAAAATAGAGCCCGCCATTGAGCGGATTTTTTTGCGCCTAGATTTTAAAGTTTTCGCTTGATGTAGAAATAATCTGCGCATTACGCAATCCGTGTTCTGCGATTGGTGCAAATCAATACAGCCCTTTAACAACCAGCCGTAACAAAGCGTCGACCGGTTAGGATTTGACGCATCGGGCGTGTGCGACTCTCACCCCTGATGCGCCGTATAGACCTCGGTACGTCGGCGTGCAAGACAACGGAAAATTTCACTGGTGCGTCCAGCCGCCATTTGGTCGGACGCAAAGAGAAAACAACCGGAGCAACCGCCCTGCAGGCAACCATGGAACACGAAATAGTTATTGAGGGGTGGGGCCCGAAGTGGAGGTAAACGTACTCGCTGTACGATCCTCCCTGCCCGGCCCACACATCCAGCGACTGGGATGTCCAGGGGGGAACGGGAGCTCGAATTCAAACTGCTGTCGGGCCGTTGCTACGACTAAGGCAGCGTGTCTATGGATTTACCGCGTTACCAACTGCCCTAAGTAGCCAAGCAGCAGTACACGGCTATTTCTTGGAGTTTCGATAGCTAGGAAGGGATCAGGTCTGAGTTTGGTATCGGTGTTTCTACAGAGAGTGAACAGGGTACAAGTTGATGCGGTTCAGGTGGTTTGGTGTTCGGTCGGCAGGAGTCGGGGCAGGGACTTTCTTATCGAAAGCTTGTAGGGAGATTTGTGGGGCTTCTTAAATCACGGTTCAGCATTTTAGGCGTCGATTGCCGTGGTCGCCTACATAAAATATTTTTTAAGGTTTTATAGAGATTCCGTCAGTAGGGGTGCTAGGGGTAGAGTGTTCGAATCACTCCGTCCCGACCATATTCTTCTTTGAAAAAGCCCAATCTGAAAAGGTTGGGCTTTTTCATGCGTCACACTTTCAGGTGGCTTCAGCCAGCCGTGCGTTCGCGCTGTTTGAGGTAGTCCACAAACGGGGTGATATCCGGGCTGCAGAGCAAATGCGCGATCGCGCAGACTTCGGTTTCCGGCCATTCCCACCAGGCGGATTGCTCAAGGATCAGGCGCGTGGGTTCGTCAAAGCGCCAGCGGATATGTTTGGCGGGGTTGCCGCCCACAATGGCGTAAGGCGCTACATCCTTGGTGACGATCGAGCCGGCGGCAACGACCGCGCCATTGCCGATGGTCACGCCTGACAGAATCTTCGCATGCGAGCTGATCCAGCAGTCATTGCCGATGGTGACGTCACCTTTGCTACCGCCGAAGTCAGTAATGTGGGCGAGGCTTTTAACCTTGGCCGGGAACGGGTAGCAGCTGAGCCAGTCAGTACGATGGTGGCCCCCCAAATACACTTCGACATTGCCGGCAATGGAGGTGTAGGCGCCTACACGCAGGGTCGTGCCCTCATGCCAGTCATGAACCTTCAAGTCTCCGTAGGTGCCGATGCCAAAACTGTAATCGGGGTAACGGTTGCGCAGTTTTTGCGTAGAGCGCTCCAGCGGGGAGAGCGCGCGTAATGCCTTGCGCGCTTGATGTTCGCGCCATTTACGCAATAGCTTCATGGGGTGAGCCTTCTTGCAGAGATTGAAATCAGGCGACATCGTGATGAATGGGTGCCGTCTATGCAAGACGAAGGTAGAGCGGTTTATTTATTGTCTGAAAATAGTCGTCGAAGCCTGTCCCTTTTTTTCACCTCGCCTGTCATTCCAGGCAAGTGAATAAAATCGAGAGCTTCCCCTAATGCCCGCAGTCTCACCCTTGCGCTTGCGCCCGTTGCTGAACCTGAGCCTGATGCTGAGCCTCAGTGCCAGCCCGCTATTCGTCCCGCTCAGCTATGCCGAAGACAGCACAGAGCGCCGCAGCTACGAAGTGCCGGCCGGCAGTCTGAGCGCCGCATTGACCCGCTTTGCCGGGCTCGCTGGCGTCAACCTGTCCGTGGACCCGGCGCTGGTCAGCGGTCACAACAGCAGTGGCTTGTCCGGCAAGTACGCGGTGGAGGAGGGGTTTGCTCGCTTGTTGCAGGGCTCCGGCCTGCAGCTGCAACCGATGGGCGAGCAGGCGTACAGGTTGGTGCCGGTGCCGGAGGGTGGCAGCCTGCAACTGGCGCCCACGTCTATCCTCGGCATCACCGGGCAGGCCGATGGGGATACCTATGCCGGTGGCCAAGTGGCGCGCCGTGGTTCGCAAGGCCTGCTCGGCTCGCGCGACTTTATGGAAACGCCGTTCAGCATGACCACCTACACCGCTGATGCGGTGAAGAACCAGCAGGCGCGCACACTGGGAGACCTGGTTGCCAGCGATCCGTCGGTGCGCGCCACCAACCCGGCGGGTGGGCGCTATGAGCAATTCACGATTCGCGGGTTCAGCCTGTTCAACAGTGATGTGGCCTACAACGGCCTCTATGGCGTGCTGCCGACCTACACCATCGACATGGAAATGGCCGAGCGGGTCGACATCCTTAAAGGCCCGAGCCAGTTGATCAACGGTATCTCGCCACGCGGTAGCGTCGGCGGCGGGATCAACGTGGTGCCCAAGCGCGCCACCGACAAGGACATCACCTCGTTGACCGGCACGTGGGCATCCGGCAGCCAGGCCGGTGGCGCGGTGGATGTGGGACGGCGCTTTGGTGAGGACAACAAATTTGGCATCCGTTTCAACGGCGTGAAGCAGTCCGGCGATACCGAATGGGATCACCAGAGTGTCGACCGTGAAATGGCCGTGTTGGGCCTGGATTTTCGCGGCGAGCGTTTGCGCCTTTCCACGGATATAGGCCACACCGAGCGCGACACCGACGCGCCGCAAGAACGTGTACAAGTCGGCGCCAATGCCAGGGTGCCGAGCGCCAACGATGTGCGCCATAACTACGCACAGCCCTGGAGTAAAGCCCGCACCGATGACACCTTCGGCACTGTTAACGGCGAGTTCGACCTCAGTGACAACGTGATGCTCTATGGCGGTGTGGGCGCGCGTAAAAGCAACCACGACTTCTTGCGTCACGCGGTTTCCGTCACCAACAACGCCGGGGATTTCAGCGTATTGCCACGGGATTTCACCCGCGATGAAAACGTGCGCACCGCCACAGCCGGGGTGCGCAGTTGGTTGCATACCGGACCCGTTAGCCATGAGATCAACCTGGCGGCCAGCTACTTCTACATGGACTTTGAAAACGGCGGCGCCCGGTACGCGGCGGCGCCGAGCAACCTGTACAACCCGGAAGAAACCCCAACCCCTTCACGGCCAACACGCCTGGATTCCAGGGTCTACACCGAGAACCGCTTCAGTGGCGTGGCGCTGTCCGACACCCTGGGCTTTTTCGAGGATCGTTTATTGCTCACTCTCGGCGCGCGCTGGCAGCGGGTGAAGGTCGATGACTGGACCGACAACGTCAAGGGCGACACGGCGTATGACGAGGAAAAAGTCTCGCCATCGGGCGGCATCCTCTTCAAAGCCACCGACAAACTGTCGCTATATGCCAACTACATGGAAGGCTTGAGCCAGGGCAAAATCGCGCCTTCGACCTCGATCAACGAAGATGAAATCTTCCCGCCATTTATCAGCCGCCAGGTTGAAGTAGGCGCCAAATACGACGCCGGTGCCTTTGCCGTGACCGCTGCCGTGTTTCGTATCAAGCAGCCCGCCTACGAAACCAACGCGACCACACGGGTTTTCGGCCCCAACGGCAAACGTCAGAACGACGGCGTGGAGCTGAGCGTATTCGGCGAGCCGCTCAAAGGCTTTCGTCTGCTCGGCGGCGTGATGTATATCGACAGCGAACTGACGAACACCACCCACGGCACCTTTGACGGCAATCGCGCACCGGCCACGCCCAAATACAACGTCAACCTGGGCGCAGAATGGGATGTGCCGACGGTTGAGGGCCTGACCCTGACCAGCCGGGGCCTCTATTCCAGCTCACAGTACCTCGACACGTCCAACGTCAAGCAAATCGATGCCTGGACCCGCATCGACCTGGGCGCGCGATACGCTTTCAAGGTCGACGACAAGCACATCACCTTACGAGCGAATGTCGAGAACGTCGCCGATAAACGCTACTGGAGCTCTGCCGGGGCGTCTGACGACAGCGAACCGGGTTTGACGCTGTCGACGCCGCGTACCTACTTGCTCTCGGCGACGGTTGATTTCTAGGCGCCGGGGGAAGGTGGCAGCAACGGCGTTAATAAGAATGTTTTTTGATTGCATCGCCGTGATATGGAATAGTACCCGCCGTTTTCCCAGGCCTCTCCCGCCTGGGTGTGTTAACGCCGAGGTCTTTGTCATGCGAATGCTGCGCTCCATCCCGACCCTTGCCGCCTGCCTCCTGGCATTCTCCTGCAGCGTATTGAACGCGGCCCCCATCGACCTCAACGACGGCCAGCATGCGGTGCACCTGCCGGATGCGCCCAAGCGCGTGGTGGTGCTGGAGTTTTCTTTCCTCGACAGCCTGGCTGCCGTTGACGTCACGCCAGTCGGGGCCGCCGACGATGGCGATGCCAACCGTGTATTGCCGCGTGTGCGCCAGGCCATCGGCCAATGGAAGTCAGTGGGCCTGCGTTCGCAACCCAGTATCGAGGAAATCGCCCGGCTCAAGCCGGACCTGATCGTCGCTGACCTCAATCGCCACCAGGCGCTCTACAGCGACTTGGCGAGCATCGCGCCAACCTTGCTCCTGCCATCACGCGGTGAGGATTACCAGGGCAGCCTGAAATCCGCCGAACTGATCGGCAAGGCCTTGGGCAAAAGCCCGCAGATGCAGGCGCGTATCGCGCAGAATCGTGAGCACCTGAAGGCGATTGCGCAGCAGATTCCCGCCGGTGCCAGCGTGCTCTTCGGCGTTGCACGTGAGGACAGCTTTTCCGTGCACGGCCCGGACTCCTACGCCGGCAGTGTGCTGGAGGCCATCGGCTTGAAAGTGCCATCGGTACGCGTCAAGGCTGCGCCAACCGAGTTTGTCAGCCTGGAACAATTGCTCGCCCTGGACCCGGGTTGGTTGTTGGTGGGGCACTACCGTCGCCCCAGTATCGTCGATACCTGGAGCAAGCAGCCGCTGTGGCAAGTGCTCGGTGCGGTACGCAATCACCACGTGGCGCAAGTCGATGGCGACAGCTGGGCGCGTAATCGTGGCGTATTGGCCTCGGAGCAGATCGCAGAAGACGCCCTCGCCATTCTTAAAGGCGGCCATGCCGTATTGAGCCAATAACCGTGCAGCGCAGTATCGCGGCGACAAGCATTGTGCTGCTGGGGGCCGTGTTGTTCTGGTTCTCGCTGTACAGCTGGTCGCCGTTTGTGATCTCCCCGACGGACGCATGGAATGGGCTGGTTCACCAAGGCCACGAAGGCGGCAATATGGCCTACATCGTCGCCCAGTTGCGGGTGCCGCGAGCCGTGTGCGCGGCGTTGGTCGGTGCCTGCCTGGGGCTGGCCGGTGCGCTGATGCAGGGCATCACCCGTAACCGTTTGGCGTCGCCTTCCCTGTTTGGTGTGACGGCGGGCGCAGCGTTGGGGCTGGCGTTGTTCTCGACCGGATTGGTTGCACCGCCGTTTGCCGGTGGTGCGTTGTTGATGACGTGCCTGGGCGGCGCGCTGGCGTGGATAACGGTATTCAGCCTGGGCGGCGCCTGGTCGCCGACCACTGCGCAAGGTCGGCTGGTATTGGCCGGTGTGGCCGTGGCGGCGCTGTGCGCGGCATTGACTCGACTCACCGTGATTCTGGTCGAGGCGCAGGCGCAAAGCGTGTTGAACTGGCTGGCCGGTTCGCTGGCGAACGTCGGGGCGGCCCAGGTGCAATTGCTCTGGCCGTGCACGTTGATCGGCGGCCTGTGGGCGCTGTGGTGCGCCCCGCGCTTGAATCTGATCAACCTCGGCGAAGACGCTGCGCGCTCGTTGGGCGTGGGTATCGCCAGCCTGCGCTTGCAGGTGTTTCTGGCCAGTTTGTTACTGGTGGGCGCCAGCGTCTGCGCGGTCGGCCCCATCGGGTTTGTCGGGCTGATCGCGCCGAATATCATTCGGCAATTTCTCGGTAACGACTACCGCTGGCTGATTCCGTTGAGTGCGGCATTGGGCGCGGTGATCGTGCTCGGCGCCGACCTGCTCAGTCGCGCCGTGGCCTTTCCGGTGGAAACCCCGGCGGGCGTGGTGACCGCGCTGATCGGCGCGCCGTTCTTTTTGTTCCTTGCCAGGCGCGCCCTATGACCCGGCCACGATTGCGCTTATGGCTGCTGCTGGGCCTGTTGCTGGTGACGCTGTTGGTGAGCCTCAGCGCCGGTACGGTGTGGCTCAAGCCCGCAACCGTGCTGGATCGCCTGCTGGCTCACGACGCCCTCGATTTTGAAGTGTGGAACCACCGCCTGCCGCGCAGCCTGATCGCCATGCTTGCCGGGTGTGCGTTCGGTCTGGCGGGGGCGATTGTGCAGGGGGTGATTCGCAACCCGCTGGCCTCGCCGGAAATTCTCGGCGTAACGCAGGGTGCAGGGCTGGCGCTGACGGTGGCGATCATCAGCTGGCCGCAACTGCCGATTGCCTGGCTGCCGCTGGTAGCCTGCCTGGGCGGGGCGGGCGGCGCCTTGCTGTTGGCGCTGTACAACACCGGCGTGAGTTTTTCCGGGGTGCGTTTTGCGCTCTCGGGCGTGGCGATTGCGGTGACCTTGTCCAGCGTCACCGAGTTTTTGATCCTGTCTCACCCGCTGGATATCAACACCGCGTTGCTCGCACTGACCGGCAGCCTGTGGAGCCGCAATTGGCACCACGTGGTGTTGGTGCTGCCGTTTCTGCTGCTGATCCCGCTGGGCCTGTGCCTGGCCAAACCGCTGAACCTGATCGCCCTCGGCGACGAAGCCGCCCACAGCCTGGGCACCGCCCTTGGCCGCACGCGCTGGCTGGCGATGGCCTGCGCGGTGGTGCTCACCAGCCTGGGTGTCGGCGTGATCGGGCCGATTGGCTTTATCGGTTTGGTCGCGCCGCATATGGCGCGGCGGCTGGTGGGCGGGCATCACCACTATTTGCTGCCCGCCGCGATGCTGATTGGCGCGCTGCTGTTGGTGCTGGCCGACACCCTCGGGCGTACGTTGATCGCACCCAGCGAAATCCCGGCGGGCATTCTCACGGCGGTGATTGGTGCGCCGTATTTTCTTTGGTTGCTGGCACGGTTCAAGGGCTGATGACATGAGTATTCTTCAGGCACAACAGCTCGACATTGGCTACGGTGCGACGCGTATCGTGCAGGGGTTGTCGTTCGCGCCGCCAGCGGGTCGCGTCACCGCGCTGATCGGCCCCAACGGCTGCGGCAAGTCCACCTTGCTCAAGGCGTTTGCGCGCATCCTTAAACCCACCCAAGGTGCATTGACCCTTGATGGCCAGCCCTACGCCAGCCTGTCCGCCCGCCAGTTGGCCCGGCAAATTGCGTTCTTGCCCCAGGTGTTGCCAGTGCCGGAGGGCGTCAGTGTGCGCCAGTTGGTCGCTTACGGTCGCAGCCCGCACAACTCGCTGTGGGGGCGCCTGAGCGGCAACGATCAATCCCATGTGACCCAAGCCATGCAACGCCTGGAACTGGACAGCCTGGCCGACCGTGTGCTGGCGGATTTGTCCGGCGGTCAGCGCCAGCGCGCCTGGCTGGCCATGGTGTTGGCGCAAAACGCGCCAGTGGTGCTGCTCGACGAACCCACCACCTACCTCGACATCAGCCATCAGGTCGAGCTGCTCGACTTGATGGGCGAACTGGCCGCCGAAGGCAAAACCGTCATCACCGTACTGCATGACATCAACCAGGCCTGCCGCTATGCTGATCATCTGGCGGTGATGCAGGGCGGCAAGCTGGTCGCCGATGGCGCGCCCGCCCAGGTGATCAGTGCCGAACTGATGCGCCAGGTGTTCGATGTGCACGTGCAGGTCATGCAGGAGCCGCTGGCCGGAACGCCCATGTGCCTGGTGGAAAAAAGCACCCGTACACGTGCCTGATGTGGGCAAAAATGCGCGAAGGGCTTGCTCCCTAATCGCGTTCTGTCCTGCAAAAACATTATTTATATGAATAAAGTTATTTATAAATAATGAAAGTAGAGAATATTAGCTTATGCCCAAATAGCATTATATTTTTAAAATCCATTCCGTTATGTTTGATCGCAACAGCCTACCCCTGACCTCGGATGGTACCCAGCGTGATTCAGATTCTGCGCGCCATAACCGGGTAACAACCCCGCGGCAGAATCGTTGGAACGGAGTTCAACGTATGTTGCCATTTCAAAGCCCTCGCTCGCCCCACACCTAGTTACAGATCGCTTACACCTCCCTGAAAACCGTGCACCCCGCGCCGTCCCGACGACAGCGTGACTGCCCGACTTCGCGATCCGGAAAGTTTGGAGTGGCCATGAAGCAAGTTTTACAACCCACCGCTGCACTGGCGCTGGCCCTGTTTGCCGGCACCGCACAGGCCCAGGACGACAGCACCCTGTCCACCGTGGTGGTCACCGGCAACCGTGGCGCCGAACAGCGCACCGTCACCAGCAGCCCGGTACCGATCGATGTGGTCAGCGCCAAGCAACTGCAAAACACCGGCAAGCCCGGCTTGATGGAAGCCTTGAGCGCGGTGATCCCGTCGCTGACCCTGCCGGAAAAAACCGGCTGGGATGCCAGCGGCATTGCCCGCGCACCCAACCTGCGTGGCCTGAGCGCCGCCGAAGTGCTGGTGCTGGTCAATGGCAAACGTCGCCACACCAGTGCCACCCTGAACATCAACGGCATCAATACGGGCGCGGCGCCGGCCGATCTCGACTTAATTCCCATCAGCGCCATCGACCACGTGGAAGTGCTGCGCGATGGCGCCGCCGCCCAATACGGTTCGGATGCCATCGCCGGGGTGATCAATGTGATCCTCAAGGCCGACACCAGCGGCACCGCAGTGACCCATATCGGCCAGGGTTACGACGGCAAGAAACAGACCGTGCAACAGAGCCTCAACAAGGGTTTTGAAATCGGCAACGGCGGCATCGTGCAACTGGCCCTGGATGCGCGCAGCCAGAATGACGACAACAAGGCCAGCGCCAACGGCTACACCTATGAGCAAGCCTACAACCAGGCCGGCAGGGCCACCTATGGCGGTTATGGTACGCCCAAGACCAACCTGCTGACCTTGGGCTACAACGCCGAGCTGCCGATCGATGACAGTCTCAGCCTGTATTCCTTCACCACTTACTCACGACGCAAAGCCGAGCAGGGGCAGAACTACCGCCTGCCCACCATCACCAACACCATTACTACCGGGCCGAACGGCTACCCGGCCGGTTATACGCCAACCTGGTCCATCGACGAGGATGATTTCCAGGCCGCATTCGGCGGCAAAGGCACCGTCGGCGCGTGGGACTGGGACTTGTCCACCACCTACGGGCGCAACGAAGCGGAGCAGGGCACCACCCACAACCAGAACCCGTCGCTGGGCGAGTACACGCCGAACAGCTTCACCTCCGGCACCTGGATTTCCACCGAGTTGACCACCAACCTCGACTTCAAACGCGGCTTCGACGTCGGCCTGCAAAAACCGTTGGACCTGTCCTACGGCTTCGAGCATCGACGCGACACCTATGAGGTGCAGGCCGGTGACTATGCGTCTTATGCCAACGGCGGTTATTGCGTGGCGCCGGGCAACTGCGCTTCATCCGGGGCCCAGGTCACCAATGGTATTTCACCGGACGAAGCCACCAGCGCCTCGCGCAACAGCCTGGCCAGCTATGTTGATGTGGGCTTCAACCCGCTACCGGATTGGTACGTGGGCACCGCCTTTCGTTATGAGCATTACAACGAAGGTGTGGGCGCTACCCGCAGCGGCAAGTTGACCACGCGCTACGATTTCACCCCGCAATTTGCCGTGCGCGCCACGGTCAGCAATGGCTTTCGCGCGCCGTCCCTGGCCAACAGCCTGTTCAGTGCGCGCTCCACCACCTATGGCGTGGTCGACGGGGTGTACCAGTCGATCAACTACGGCGTGTTGCCGGTGGATTCGGCGGCGGCCAAGGCCCTCGGCGCCCAAGAGCTGAAACCCGAGCGCTCGACCAATTTCAGCCTGGGTTTCACCCTCACGCCCACCGACCGTTTGAACTTCACGGCCGACGCCTACGTGATCAACCTGCGCGACCGCATCACCCTGACCGGTACCTTGCTCGGGCCTGAAGTCACCCAAGTGCTGCAGAACAACGGCATCAACTCAACCTCCGGCGGCCAATACTTCATCAATGGCGCCGACACCCGCACCAAAGGTGTTGATCTGGTCAGCAACTACAACCAGGACATCGGCCAGTACGGCACCTTGAAGTGGACGGCGGCGTTCAATTGGAACCAGACCCAGATCCTCAACTACAAGGCGTCCACCAACATCCTGGGCACTTCCTATGACCTGATGGACCGCCAGGCGCGCAACCTGATCACCGGCGTCCAGCCCAGCACCAAGCTGATTCTCGGTGGCGACTGGAGCATCGACCGCTTCAACCTCAACCTGGCCCTGACACGCTATGGCACCTACAAGGAAGTCAACGTCTCTGCCGACCGCAGCCTGGACCGAATCTACAGCGCCAAATGGATCACCGACCTCGACCTTGGCTACAACCTCACCAAAGCCCTGAACATCGCCGTCGGCGCCAAGAACCTGTTTGACCTCTACCCCAAGAAACAAGGCGTGCCGAGCAGCACCATGCTCGCCAGCTACGGCACCTATTCGCCCTACGGTTTTACCGGCGGGTACTACTACACCCGGCTGACTTACGCCTTCTAAGGCCGCTACCCGCGAGGAATAGAACATGCCCATTGTCGCCAAAACCTATGACCTGATCGATGAGGTCACCGACTACCCGGTTCGCCAGCGCCGTGTCTCCACGCCGATCAAGGCTCTACACGTGGTCCCGGCCCGACACCCCTGGCGCTGGGCGGGTTCGATCTTTGCCGCGCTGGTGTTACTCGCCATCGTGCATTCCCTGGCCACCAACCCGCGCTGGGAATGGGGGGTGTTCGGTCAATGGTTCTTCTCGCCGTCGGTGCTGCGCGGCCTGGGCCAGACGCTGTTGCTGACGCTGCTCAGCACGGTGTTCAGCATCATTCTCGGCACTGCGCTGGCCCTGGCGCGGCTGTCGGGCTCGCCGCTGCTGGCGGCATTGGCCTGGGGCTATATCTGGTTTTTCCGCTCGATGCCGGCGCTGCTGGTGCTGATCATCCTGTACAACTTTGCCTATCTGTATGACCACATTGTGCTCGGCGTGCCCTTCACCCGTGTGGTGTTCGCCGAATGGTCGACGGTGGATGTACTCAGCCAATTCACCGTGGCGGTGTTGGGCTTGAGCCTGATGCAAGCGGCGTACGCGGCGGAGATCATTCGCGGCGGCCTGATCGGCGTCGACGCCGGCCAGCACGAAGCCGCGGCAGCCTTGGGGTTGCCGGCCTCGCGACGCATCTTCCGCATCATCTTGCCCCAGGCCTTGCGCTCGATCCTGCCCTCGGGTTTCAACGAAATCATCGGCCTGGTCAAGGGCACGTCGATCGTCTACGTGCTGGCGTTGCCTGAGCTGTTCTACACCGTGCAGGTCATCTACAACCGCACGCAGGCGGTCATTCCGCTGCTGATCGTCGCCACCGTCTGGTACCTGATCATCACCACCGTGCTGACCAGCGCCCAGTACTACGTCGAGCGCTATTTCGCCCGAGGCACTGCGCGCGTGCTGCCGCCGACACCGCTGCAACGCATAGGCCGCTGGCTCAAGGAGAAAACCCATGAGTGAAGCACGCGCCGGGCGCATCCAGATCCAGGGCGTGGGTAAGCGCTTTGGCAACCAGCAGGTGTTGAAAGACATCGACCTGACCATCGACCCGGGCAAGGTCACGGTGATTCTCGGCCCCTCCGGCTCGGGCAAATCCACCTTGCTGCGCACCATCAACCACCTGGAGAAAATCGACAGCGGGCATATCACCATCGACGGTGAATACGTTGGCTACCGCCGCAAGGGCGACCTGCTCTACGAGCTCAAGGAACGCGAGATTCTCAAGCGGCGTATCGACGTAGGTTTCGTGTTCCAGAACTTCAACCTGTTCCCGCACCTCACGGCCTGGGAAAACATCGCCGAAGCACCGCTGGCGCACAAACGTTGGAGTAAGGCCGAGGCTCAAGCCAAGGCATCCGCACTGCTGGCCAAGGTCGGCCTGGCGGACAAGCTCGATGCCTACCCGCGCCAGCTTTCCGGCGGCCAGCAACAACGTGTGGCCATTGCGCGGGCCCTGGCGCTGGACCCCAAGGTGTTGCTGTTCGATGAGCCTACCTCGGCCCTCGACCCGGAGCTGGTGGGCGAGGTGCTCGACGTGATCAAGGGCCTGACCCAATTGGGCGTGACCCTGGTGATCGTCACCCACGAGATCGGGTTTGCCCGCGAGGTCGCCGACCACGTGGTGTTTCTTTGCGACGGCCAACTGATCGAAGAGGGCCCGCCCGAACAGATTTTTCGCCAACCCCGACATCCCCGCACCGTGGCCTTTCTCGGCAAGGTGCTTTAGTTCAAGGAGTGACTGCTCATGTTCATCAATACCGCCCGTGTGGCTTTGCTGACGCTTGCCGTCAGTGCCGCGCATACGGCTTTCGCCGCCACGCAACCCGTTGACCTCAGCCCTGACCGCGCACGCATTCATGTGCCACGCAACGAGGCGGCTATCGCGCAAATCCCGCCGGGCTTCAAGTTCGCCCAGCCGGGCAAATTCACGGTGGCGGTGTCCGGTGTGGCCGGGCCACCGCTGGCACTGCTGGCCAATGACGACAAGACCACTATCGGCAGTGAGGCCGACACCGCGCAGCTGGTGGCCGACAGCCTCGGGCTGCAACTCAACGTGGTGCAGACCAGTTGGGAGGATTGGCCGCTGGGCGTGAGCTCGGGCAAATACGACGCGGTGATCAGTAACGTCACCGTGACCGAGGCGCGCAAGAAGCGCTTTGACTTCGCCACCTATCGCCAGGATGTGCTCGGGTTTTACGTCAAGAGCACCAGCAAAATTACCGAGATCAAACAGGCTTCGGACATTGCCGGGCTGAAGATCATCGTCGGCTCCGGCACCAACCAGGAAAAGGTCCTGCTGGCGTGGAATGAGGCCAACGAAAAGGCCGGCATCAAGCCTGCGCTGTTGCAGTACTTCGACGACCAGGCCGCCGCGCAATTGGCGGTGCAGTCGGGGCGCAGCGATGCGCTGTTCGGGCCTAACTCGGTGTACGCCTATTCGGCGGCGATTACAGGCGGCATCAAGCGAGTCGGTACGGTGAACGGTGGCTGGCCGTTGAAGGCGGATATCGCGGTAACTACGCGCAAGGACAACGGCCTGGTCCAGCCGATCCATACCGCCCTGGAGGGCGCGATTGCCGGCGGCCAATACGAACAGGTGCTGCAGCGTTGGGGCCTGGATGTGGAGCGCGTCGACACGTCGCTGATCAACCCACCGGGCTTGCCGGACTAGGAGAATCGACATGGGACTGACACGACGTGAAGCGTTGTCGAGCATCGCCGCCGTAGGGGGCGAGAAGGCCGTCAAGGACGCACTGGCGGTATTGGGTTTGGGGCCCTCGTCACATCGGCGGCCGCAACCGCTGAAACTCAAGGACGGCCTGGGGCAGGGCACCCGCGTGTTGGTGCTGGGCGCCGGGATTGCCGGGCTGGTCACCGCCCTGGAGCTGACCCGCGCCGGGTTCAGCGTGCAAGTGCTGGAAGCCCGTGAGCGCGTGGGCGGACGCACCTGGACACTGCGCCATGGCGATCGCGTTGACTACAAGGACGGCCGCACGCAAACCGTGGCGTTTGATCCGGGCCTGTATTTCAACGCAGGTCCCGCACGCATCCCCAGCCAGCACCGCACGATTCTCGATTATTGCAGCGAACTGGGTGTGCCGCTGGAAGTGCTGGTCAACAGCAGCCATGGCGCCCAGGTGCGCCCGGACCTGCAGCAGCCGGCGTTCACCGTCGGCCAGGCGATCAACGATGCGCGTGGGCACCTCTCCGGTTTGCTGGCCAAAGCCGTGCAGCGCGATGCGCTCGATGATGTGTTGAGCGGCGAAGAACGCACGCGCTTGCTGGCCTTCTTGCAGGTCTACGGCGATTTGTCGCAAGAACTGGCCTATGAGGGCAGCCTGCGCGCCGGTCATCTGGATTCGCCTGCGCACCCCGGCGCATTGCCCGCCAGCCGCAGCCCGCTGGCGCTGGATCGCTTGCTGCATCCCGAGCTGTGGGGCGCATTACTGCATACTGAATTCCCTGAGTTCTCCGCGACCATGTTTCAACCGGTCGGCGGCATGGACCGCATTACCGACGCCTTCTACCAACGCGTCAGCGAGCACGTGCAGTTGGGCGCTCAAGTCCGGCAGATCCGTCAGCTGGAAGACGGCGTGGCGGTGACTTACCACGACCAACACAGCGGCCGCGAACAGGTGGTGCGCGCCGATTATTTGGTCTCGACATTACCGCTGCCGCTGCTGGCCAGGCTCGACACCGACTTCAGCGAACCGGTCAAAGCCGCGTTGCTCAGCACCCGCAGCGATCAGGCGACCAAAGTCGCGTGGCAGTCCCCGCGCTTCTGGGAGACCGACTATCGCACCTACGGCGGCCTGTCGTGGATAGAGCACCCGGCGCGCCTGCTGTGGTACCCGAGCAATGACCTCAACACCCGCGAAGGTGTGTTGGTGGCCGGTTACGTCACCGGGGAGGGCGCCGACGTGTTTGGCGCGCAACCGTTCAACCAGCAATACGCCACCTCCAAGGAGGCCGTGGAGCTGCTGCATCCGGGTTACTCCAAACACTTGCGCAACCCGCTGGCGGTGTCCTGGGAACAGATTCCCTACAGCGAAGGCCCGTGGCTGCAACGCGAACACTTCCCGGCCGAGGCCAGCGCCTTGTTGGAACACGCCCATGGCCGCGTGTACTTCGCCGGTGACGGTTTGGTGCAAAGCGGTGTGGGCATCTGGCAGGAGTCAGCAGCCAACTCGGCCCGCTTTGTGGTCGGTCAACTGGCTGAGCGGGTTACCCAACAACGACACATTGCGGTCGTGGCCGCGTCTTAAGGAGCAACACCATGAGCGACAGCATTCAACGCACCAGCGTCGGTGATTTTCCGATCTCGCAAACTGTCTCCGTGCCGGCCTCCGCCAGTCTGGTCTTTGTCAGCGGCACCTTGCCGGACCTTGCCGACCCGAACGCACCGGCCGGGACGCCGGCGGCCTACGGCAATACCGAAGTGCAGACGGTGTCGGTGTTCAACAAGCTGCGCAAGATCCTTCAGCAGCAGGACCTGGACCTCGGCGATATCGTGCAGTTACGGGTATTCCTGGTCGGCGCCGAAGAGACCGGCGGCAAGCTCGATTTCGCCGGTTTGCAGCGTGGTTATACGCAATTCTTCGGCACGCCCGAGCAGCCGAACAAACCGGCGCGCACCGCGTTGCAAGTGGTGGCGTTGCCGTTGCCGGGGGCGTTGGTGGAGGTGGAGGCGGTTGCCGCCAGGACGGTGTAGCACTCAGCGACTGCCCAGGTGTGCGAACAGTTTCTGCGGCTGCGGGATCAGCTGCGCCTGGCTGCTGCCCCCGCAGACTTTGGCGCTTCCCCCACGTAATCGACACTCAACGCGGTGATGAACTCAGGCGGGACAGGCCGCACGGCATGCCCATGGGCGAATTCACCCAAAATCATGTCATGAATCGGTCTTAAACCGTCGTTTTCATCAGGTTTCGATGCCTTGCCAGTGGTTATGATCAGTCAGCTTGCTGCTCTCTTCTTCCAATAATAAAGGAGCACAGATCTTGGACTGGTTGCACTATCTCATCGAAAATCTGCCATTGCTGGGGACTCGAACCGTCGAGCATTTGGGGCTGATTTCCATTGCTGTCGGGTTGGCAATCGTCACCGGCGTTCCCATCGGCATCGCCATTACCCAGAACAAACGCGTGGCCGATGCAGTGCTGTACGCCGCGTCGGTCCTCGTGACCATTCCTTCTGTCGCCATGTTCGGGGTGATGATTCCTCTGCTTTCTCCCTTCGGCTATGGCATCGGTCCGGTGCCGGCAGTCATCGCTGTGCTGCTGTATTCCCAGTTACCGATCATCCGCAACACCTACACCGCCATCGGTAATGTCGATTGCGCCCTCAGGGAAGCTGCACGGGGCATGGGCTTGAGCCCGCTCCAGCGTCTGCGCCTGGTTGAGATTCCCCTGGCGATACCGCTGATCATGGCCGGCATCCGCACCGCTGTGGTGTTGAATATTGGGGTGATGGCCATCGCTGCCTACATTGGTGCTGGAGGCCTGGGGACATTTATCAGTCGCGGTATTTCGCAATCGGATTCGCGGCAACTCGTGCTGGGGGCCGCGGCAGTGAGCCTGCTGGCGATTATTGCCGACTACTTGCTGCTCTGGTTGCAGAAATGCATAACGCCACGTGGCATGGCTTTGGCGCGCTGAACACGCTTTTCCTCTTTCATATCAGGAGCCTGCCTGCATGATCCAACTCGACTGCCTGACCAAGACATTCGATACCTCCAAAGGGCTGGTCACAGCGGCGGACAATATCTGCCTGGAAGTCCCCAGCGGCGAAATCTGCATCCTGCTGGGGCCGTCGGGGTGTGGCAAAACCACCACCCTGAAAATGATCAATCGCATCATCGAACCCACCTCTGGCAAGGTCTTGATCAACGGGCAGGATACTTCCGGGCTCAACACTCAGGAACTACGCCGCAATATCGGCTACGTGATTCAGCAGATTGGCCTGTTCCCGAACATGACCGTCGAAGAAAACATCTGCCTATTGCCCAAGCTGCTTGGTTGGGACGTGAAGCGCTATCGCGAACGTGCCCGCGAGTTACTGGACATGGTGGCACTGGACCCCAACCTGTTTCTCAAGCGTTATCCCTATGAACTGTCAGGTGGGCAGCAGCAGCGTATTGGCGTGGCCCGTGCCCTGGCAGCAGATCCGCCCTTGATGCTGATGGACGAACCCTTCGGGGCGATTGATCCGATCAACCGCGCGTTGATTCAGGACGAGTTTCTGCGTATGCAGCAGGCGCTGAACAAGACCATCCTGTTCGTCAGCCACGACATTGACGAAGCGGTGAAGATGGGTGATCGCATCGCCATTTTCCGAGACGGCAGGCTGGTGCAGTGCAGCATCCCGGACGACCTGCTGGCGGCGCCAGAAAATGCCTTTGTCGAGAGTTTTCTCGGATCAGACCGCGCCTTGAAGCGCCTGAACCTGGTACGTGTCAGCCAGGTCATGCTGGCCAATACACCGGTGCTTTTCCAGCACGACAGCCTGGAGCGCGCGCTCGGCGTCATGGATGAGCATTCCTACATAGCAATGACGTTAGTCAACAGCGCGCACCAACCGATTGGCATGGTGCTGCGCTCCACCGCAGTCGCCAAGCGTGGGCGTTGCGGCGACCATTACCTTGGGCTTGATGCGGTCGTCCATGTCAACGATGACCTGCGTAAAGTCGCCTCGCTGATGTTCGCCCACGATACAACCTGGATGCCTTGCGTGGACGACGATGGCCGCTTCTGTGGCGAGATCACGCAAAAAGGCATTACCCATCATTTGGGGGCTCGCTACAGGAATAGGCCTGAGGTGACGATATGCGCATAGCCGCGACCACGGATGCAGTTTACGCGGGCCTGCTCTGTTTGGTTTTTGTAGGCGGCGCGGTGGTCGGGCACCAGGGATTGTTTAACGCTTTCTACACGTATTGGCCGGACATTCGCTACCTGAGTATGCAACACCTGCAATTGACAGCGATGTCCGGTGGCCTGGCGGTCCTGGCCGCCATTCCTCTGGGCATCTGGTTAAGTCGGCCACGCTTGCGTCGTTACTCGCAAACAGCGATGCAACTGCTCAACATCGGCGCGACCCTACCGACCTTGGCTGTGTTGGCATTGTCCGTGGGGCTTCTCGGAATTGGCACCTTGCCCGCCGCGTTTGCGCTGTTCGTCGCGACCTTGCTGCCAATCACCCGCAATACCCATACCGGTTTGCTGGACGTGCCACAGCACCTGCTCGAGGCCGCCAGTGGCATGGGCCTGTCGCCCTTTCAGAGTTTGCTCAAAGTCGAGTTGCCCAATGCACTGCCCACGATGTTCGCTGGCATTCGCACTGCCCTTGCGATCAACGTGGGTACGGTGCCCCTGGCCTTCTTGATCGGCGGAGGCGGTCTGGGTGAATTGATATTTACCGGGATCGACTTGAACGAGCCGGTCATGATGTTGGCTGGCGCCATACCGACCGCCATGCTGGCAATTGCGGTAGACGCCATCGTCGCCGCGCTGGCAACCCTGGCAATTTCGCGCGGCGTCAATTCGCATCGCGCTGTTGCAGCACAACTTAAACCTACCCGCTGAGGATCGACCGATGAAACTCAAGTTGCTTCAGGCCATCGCCGCCTTATTGCTCGGCTCCATCGGCGTGATCGCTTCGGCGAATACGCTGACGGTAGGCGGTAAGAACTTCGTTGAGCAACAGTTGCTGACTAGCCTCACCGGGCAATATCTGGAAGGGCTGGGCTATCAGGTGAAACAGCGTGCCGGCATGGGTAGCAGTGTGCTGCGCAGCGCACTGGAAAACGGCCAGATCGATCTTTATTGGGAATACACCGGTACTGCATTGGTTAACTACAACAAGGTCAAGGAGCGTCTGTCTCCCGAGGACACCTATACACGGGTGAAGACACTCGATGCTGCCAAGGGCCTGGTCTGGCTTACGCCGTCAAAAGCCAATAACACTTATGCCTTGGCCATGCGCAGTGCCGATGCGCAGGAGCGAGGTATCACCACGCTGTCGCAACTGGCGGCCTTATTGAAAGCCAGCGGCGGCAAATCGTTAAGTATTGCCATGAACGCTGAGTTCTATTCCCGTGCCGACGGTTTTAAACCCCTGTCCGAGGCCTATGGCCTGGTGATCGAGCGCGACCGGATTCGGCGCATGGATTCTGGACTGACCTACGTGGCCCTGAAGGATAAACACGTCGACGTCGCCCTGGTCATGGCCACTGACGGTCGTATACCGGCTTTCAACTTTACTGTGTTGCAGGACGATCTCAACTTCTTTCCGGACTATGCGATTATTCCCGTAGTGCGTGAAGCGACGTTGGCGAAGAACCCTCAACTGGCCGAACAGATGAACCGTCTTTCGGCTCTGTTGGATGATCAAGTCATCGCTGGACTCAATGCCCAGGTCGATATTGAAGGTGTCGCGATCGAAACCGTCGCCAGCGATTTTCTCAAGCGCAACCGCTTGATCTGAGTACCGCTGCAAACACCACCGAATGCTTGCAAGTCGTTGCCCCTGTCAATGCTTCTGCCGTAACTGCCGGGGTGTCACCCCGAACATCTCGCGGTGGCAGCGCGCAAAGTGTGACGTGGTGGAGAAGCCACAGGCCAGGGCGACCTCCAGAATAGGCAGAGATGAACTGAGCAAAAGCTCCCGAGCCCTTTCCAGGCGCAGCTTCAAGTAGTACTGCGCCGGCGTCAGTTGCAATTGCTCACTGAACAGCCGCTGCATTTGCCGGTACGACAACCCAACCATGCGGGCAATGTCTTCGCAACTGAGCAGCCCTTCCAAATGGTTCTGCATCAGCGTGATCGCGCTGATCAGTTTCGGGTTATGAATGCCCAGTCGGCTTTCCAGTGACATACGCTGCTTGTCGTGGGAGCTGCGAATGCTTGGGTGTACACACTGCTCGGCTACCTGGTGCATCAGTGCATTGCCGTGCTGAAGGCCGATCAGGTGCAACATCATGTCCAGGCCGGCGACACCACCGGAACACGTCCAGATTCGTCCGTCCTGTTCAAACAATTCGCCCGTCACGGTCGCTTCCGAGTGTTCTTCGAGAAGGCTCTGGTGGCTCTCCCAGTGAATGGTGCAGCGTTTACGGTCCAGTAAGCCTGCACGAGCCAACAACAGGCTGCCGGTGGATATCGAACCGATCAGGCGCTTGCCGTTGTTGCGTTGGCGTAACCAGCTGCGCATACCCTCCGAGTCGAGTTGATGGGCGGCGATACCCGCCACCAGGAACAACGCATCGAGCGTGTCTGCTTCACGCAGTTTGATCGTAGGGGAAAATGGCAAATTATTGCTGGCGAGGACCTCGCCATCGTCCCGACTCAACAGGCCCCATTGATAAAGCGTAGTACCACTCATGCGGTTGGCGATGCGCAATGGCTCCAGCGCTGCGGCAAACGAAAGCATGGAAAATCCGGGAAAGAGCATGAAACCAAAGGTACGCGTTTCAGGTGTCATGAATCGGCCTTTTTACGTCGTTCTTATCGTATTGAAGCGGTTTTGACTGACGCATCATAAGCCCGTCGAACCCACTTCGACAGCGATGCGGACAAACAATAAATTCGCCTACTTCGAAGGATTTTTTCCATGCAGACAGAACAAGTTCAGGTCGTGAGCGACGGCATAAAAATTGATGCTGCCTATTTCTGGGATGACCACGCACTGCGCGCCGATGCGCCGCTGGTCATCGTCTGCTCGGGCTTCACTGGCCTGAAAAACATTCATCCGGAGCGTTTCGCGCGAGCCCTGACGCCGTATGGTTATTTCTGCTTTGGGTTCGATTATCGCGGCTTTGCCGACAGTGGTGGTACCCGGGAGAAAGTGCTGATCGAAGAACAGGTTCGTGATATTGCCAACGTGGTCGCGGTGGTTGCCGAACGCGCCCGCACTGAAGGGCGCAAGCTGGTCCTGGCTGGCTGGGGCATGGGTGGGGGCCTGGTTCTGGATGCCTATCGCCAGGCCGAGGGTTTGATCGACGGTCTGATCGCGATGAATGGTTTCTTCGACGCCGTACGGGTACAAAAAGCCCTGCGCGGCGGCGAAGGCTGGAAAGCATTCCGTGACTTCATGAACGCCGAGCGCCTGCGGCTGGCCAAGGGTGGCGACGCTAAAGGCATCGACCCGTTCGCTATTTATCCACTGGATGAAAAGTCCCGTGTCTATGTCGACACTGTATTACGCAAGAACCCGGACTATGGGGTGACTTCGGATTTTGAATTTGCTGATTCACTGATTGCTTTCACCCCTGAAGCGCATATCGACGAACGTTTTGCCGGCACACCGTTGCTGATCGCTCACGGTGCCGAGAACAATCTGCACCCAGTCGAAGAGGCACGCTCGCTGTTTGCGCGCTACCCAGGTCCGAAGTCCCTGTTCCTGCTACCTGATGCCGGTCACACCGAATGGATGTTGGATGAAGATCCTAAGTTCCAGGTGTTTTCCGCTCGCATTGCCCAGTGGTTGGACGAGCATTTCGCCTGAGTCGGGAATAGGCCCGGGGCTCAAGCTTCGGGCCGTATTTTTACCTGCAACCGTGGCCGAACGAGAGGCGAGTGATGAAAGCCCCACCTGACGAACCCAGCACGTGCGCGCCTGCCGATCCGACACCGCGCCCTCCAACGTTTACCTTGCCCGCCGGGGCCGTGGACTGCCATGCGCACGTCTTTCTTGACCCGCGCGCTTTCCCTTTTCATCAGCCGCGCAGCTACACCCCACCACCCGCCTTGCTGGAAGCCTATTGCGCCATGCATCGCACTCTCGGCATTGCCCGTGGCGTATTGGTGCAGCCGAGTGTCTACGGTGATGACAACAGCGCCCAGGCAAACGCACTGGTGTCCTTGCGCGGAAAAGGGCTTGATTACAGGGGCGTTGCCGTAGTGAGGGGGAATGTGACGGATGTCGAACTCGACCGGTTGGGGCGCATTGGGTTCTGCGGTGTGCGCCTGAACTTGCTGTTCGAGGGGGGGATCGCCTGGGCCGATGTCGTGCATCTGGCGTCGCGCCTGGCCGAGCGCAACTGGCATCTGCAATGCTTGATCGACATCTCTACATTTCCTCGGCTTACCCATCGCTTGGGTAACCTGGCGGTTCCGGTAGTGATCGATCACATGGGCCATTTTAATGCCGAGAAGGGCGCCGCTCATCCGAGCTTCCAAAACCTCCTGCGTCTGCTCGACACGGGTCGGGCCTGGGTCAAGTTGTCCGGTGCCTATCGCCTTACCCGTCAGAATCATCCGCCGTACTCCGATGTTCAGCCGTTGGCCGAAGCGCTGGTGCAAGCCAACCCGCAGCGCTTGGTTTGGGGGTCGGACTGGCCACACCCCCATATTCGGGGGGCGATGCCAAACGATGGCCACTTGCTTGATCTGCTGGCTGGCTGGGCACCGGACCAGGCCACACGCCAGGCGATTCTAGTGAGCAACCCCGAGGCTTTGTATGGCTTCGCGCCTGTTGGGCAAAAAAACGGTCATTGTCGATAACTGCCCGGCTGCATCGCAGCAGTGGTGTTAAGCAAGGGTTGTGTCAGTGACTTGGGCTTAAGGGGTATGCAAACGTTGAATACAGCGTTTTGGATGATCAATAGTTCTGATAACTATAAGAGGCCTACATAACTTGAAAAACCGCCGGGTAAATCGAGCCCTGACTTGATAATGCGCTGCGCCGGAGCTACCAGCCGCAGAAGGCCGACGGTGGCAAGGACGGTGGGCCGGTAAAGTTTGGCTGGAACATCCGGCAGAACATCAAAGCCTGAGTCCCAGCCAACCCCTTACTCCTCCAGCTGCAACGCCTGCTGCTTGAGCTTGCGCTTCTGCTCAAACGGCAACTTTTCATTATCCCCATACGGCGCGCTGTACCAGTTGCCATAACTCGGATTCGGCAGCAAAAACCAGCGTTGCCCCAGCCAGCTCACATAGGGCTCCACCGCCTTGCGTTGGGCGGCGAGGGTGTTGTGTTCGGCTTGCACGAAATCCCCCAGCGAGTCACCTGCCATCAGCAATACACGGGCATGGCTGGCGACCCACTGGCGGCGGCAAGTCTTGCCGTAACCGGCGCTTTCGCAATGACCGGTGGGTGTGCTGGCGGCCAGGACTTGTTCGTCGCTGCTTACTGGAAAGCCGCGCAGGCGCAGGTTGGCGACGGTGGCTGCGACCTGGCTGTGTTCGCGATTAGTGAGGTAGTAAACCTTGATGCCTTTTTGCTGGGCGGCTTGCAGGAACGCCACCGCTCCCGGCAATGCCTGGGCACTGGCCTGGTCGACCCAGGTGTTCCATCGGTCGTAGGAATACACTTGGTTATGGATGATGTCACGTGCATTGAGCGGCACGTTGTCCAGCAGCGTTTCGTCGATATCGACCACCACGGCCGCAGGTAGCCCGTTCAAATTGCGTGGCGGGAAGGGCAGGGCATCCCAGGTTGGGTCGGCCAGGGCCACATCGAGCTGGCGGGTGGCGTTGGCAAACAGTTGACGGTAGATCAGCTCGTGCTCAATGGAGGTTTGGGTCCAGAGCACGGCGTCGAGTTGGTCGTTGGCCGGTGGGGTCTGCTGGCAGCCCGACAGGGCAGTGGTCAGCAGGCAGACACTGGCGAATAACAGCTTACGCATGGGCAAGTCTCGAAGAGGAAGGCGCATTGGCAGCACCTTAGCCTAATCGCCCCCACAATCAAGGCGCGCATACCAGCGCCTGACGCTCATAGTTCAGCGCTTTGTTCTGCGGCGGCAGCGCATAGGTTGCGTTGCATTGTTGCTCGCCCCACTTGATGATCAACGTGCCCTGATCCTGTTCCACCAACGCCAGCGCATTCCCATTCGGATCAGCAATCGCCAGTTGCTTGCCATTGGCGTCCTCCAGCGAAGCCCCAAACGACAGCGGCTTATGCTGTGCATCAAACAACTCAAACAGCACCCGCCGTCCAGTGCTGCCACTGTAATGCGCCACCACGACGGCGCCGCGGCGCGGTACCAGTTGCTGGGTGGCGTTGGTAATTTCCACATCGCCGCCCAGGTCGCGGGTGTCCAGGCTGATCCAGTTCACCCGGTAAGGTTGGGCCGTTGGGATCACTGCATAGCCGTTGTAGCCGGTTTCGACGCCGCTGTAGCTGCTGATCTTCGCCCCGGCGATGCCCGGCACCTCGGCCAGAGCGAAGGTCTCACTGACGGTTTGTCCCAGGTTGACGCCGCCCGCATGGGCCACCACGGAACCGGCAAGGTTGAGGTTCTGCGAGTTGTAGCCCTGGCCCTGGCTGTAGCCAACGCTGACATCCGCCACTGAGGTGCGGCTGTTGATATTCACCGAACCGGAATCACCGCTGGTGTCGCTATGGCCCGCCTGCACCGAATAGAACGTGTCGCTGGCATCGGCGACGTAGCCGTTGATACCCGCTTGCGTCGTGGTGTCGCCATGCTGATGGCTGGTGGTGACAAACGCCCGGGGGGCGCGGGCCTGGCTGCCCAGCGGGAACGAGATGGACAGGTTCACCTGCGTGTCACTGCTGGGCTCGCCCCAGGTGACGATTTGCTTGGTGCGCGTCACGCCAACGTTGTAGCTCAGGTCGCCCCAGTTGCCGGTGTAGCCGGCGGATAGACTCTGCGACCCGCCGCGGTTCCAGTAACGCTGGTCGCTGGCATTCACATACAGGCTGCCGAGCGCATTGTTGCGCCCCAGGCTCTGGTTGATGGTCAGGTCGGTGCGGGTTTTCGAATGCCCGGTGCGCACGCGCACGTCTTCGCTCCTGTCTTCCACATGGTCGGTGAGCGTGCGGTAGCCCTCGGTGGAGTAGCGGTAGGCGGCCAGGGTGAAGTTGGTGTCCGTGCCGGCAAAGGTCTTGGCGTACAAGGCACGCACGCTGCTGCCCTGGGTGGTTTGCCCTCGCGCCTTGCTGGACGAATGGGTGGTATCCAGGGAGAAGGCGCCGAACGAGGTGTTCTTGCCGGCGCCGATCGACAGGGCGCTGTAGTCGTCACTGGCTTGCAGTCCGACAATGCCGCTGAGGTTGCTGGTCAAGCCGTACGCCAGGGTGCTGCTGATAAATTGCGGGCTCGCCAGGCCATCGGCGTTGCTTTTGAAGGTGCCCGCCGAGACGCTGTATTTGACCTGGCCTTCACGGACCATGATCGGCAGGCTGGAAAATGCCTGCATCGTCACGCGACGGCTGCCGTCGGCTTCGATGACGGTGATTTGCAGGTCGCCGTTAGAGCCGCTGGGGTAGATGTCGTTGATCTCGAACGGGCCGGGCGCAACGTTGGCGGTGTAGAGGATGTAGTCGTTCTGGCGGATCTCTACGGTGGCATTGGTCTGCGCCACACCACGAATTACCGGCGCGTAGCCGCGTTCGCTGTCGGCCCGCATGCCGTCATCGGAGGCGAGTTTCAGGCCGCGATAACGCACGCTGTCGAACAAGTCGGTGTCGGAGAAGATCTCACCGGCGCTGAACTGGCCCTTGATCGCGGTCACGTCATGCTGCAAGTAGGTGCGGTTGCTGGTGAAGGTGTTCGAGCGCCCGGTGCCGTTACTCATGTTCGATTCGTTGCGCAAGCGCCAGGCACCCAGGTTGATGCCGTTGCGCAGGCCGAGGTTATTGGCGATGCGGGTTTTATAGTCACCGGCCGTGCGGCTGCTGTTGAGCTGGTAGTTGATGAACGCAGCGGGTACGCCGTCGTCCCACAACTGCGGGTCAACATAACCGCGCAGGCCGCGCTGCATGGCCACTTGCGGAATGCTTGCGAGCAGGCGCAGGCGGCTGCTGTCGTAGCGCACACTGGCGTCTTCAATCATCTCGGCGAGGGCGTAGCATTCCTGTGGCTGCTGCGGGTCGAGTTTGCCTTCGGCCTGCAAACGGGTCATGTCGATACCCAACTGCTTGAGCAGGTCGAGGGTGAGACAGGCCTCGACGCGACCGTTTTTCGGGTTGCGCTTGAAATCGATATCGCGCCGGCCCACCAGTACCTCGTTGCTGTACAGATCCACCCGGTAATTACCCGGCAGTACGCTGTTGGCCGAGAGCAATTGCTGCAAGTCGACCGGCGACTGCGAGCCTTGCAGGAAGGTGGTGTTGAAGGTTTCCGCAGCCTCATCGGCCATGACCCACACGGGCAGGCTGGCGGCGATCGCAAGCGACAGCGTCTTCAACTTCAGTGCGCCCCGTGCGGGCCTGTTGCTGGAAAGAAAAGACATGCGAAGACCTGTGACATCCCTGATTGGCGAACAGCCGGGCACGCAAACACGCACGCGAAGTGAGCCTGTGGGTTAGAGAAAAGGCTTAGGGTTTGAGGCGCGCTTCAGTAGCGTGCGAAGCGACGCCTGACAAAGCGGCGGTGTAGTGGTTCTGCGCGCCGTAGTCATTGATGCTGGAAAACGACAACTGCACTGGGCCGCTGGCGATTGGCGCGCTGAGCGGGAACTGTTTTTCCTCGCCGGGCGCAATCATGGTGGAGTCGCTGGCCAGTTGCGCCTGCACTTTGATGTCGGCCATGGACACGTGGTACAGCGTCGGGTTTTTCACCTGCAACAGCGTTTGGCTGCCGTGTTTGGCCAGCGTCCATTCAAGCTGTGCAGGCGCTTGCAGCGCGCTGCCGGTGAGGCCGGCAGGGCGGTAAAAAATCTTGATGCGTTGGCGGATGGCCAACTGCAAGGTGTTCTCGGTTTCGCTGGCCTTGGGGATTTCCTGCACGTTAAGCCACACCACCGACTCACGGTTCGTGGGCATGCCGGTGCCTTCGTACAGAATGCGCAGCAGTTGTTGTTCCTTGGCGAATACCCGCGCCAGTGGCGGGGTGACGGCAAATGGTGCACGGCTGCCGCTGGAATCGTTCATGTCGACCCAGGATTGAATCAACACATCCTGGTTACCGTTGCGCACGGTGATGTTGGCTTCCTTGTGGTCGCCATCGAATACGATACGGGTGGCATTCAGTGAAATGCTGGCGGCGGCCTGGGTAGCCATAAGCATGCCCAGCAGCCCCAGGCATGCGGCGATAGAACGAGGCAGCATGAGGGTTATCCGGTGTAGTCAAAGAAGAATGGCGAGGCCGTATGGCCTCGCACGTTCGGTGCTCGGGGCGCCGAGTTATTCGTATTGCAGGATGAACGGCAGGGTCGCGTCACCGCGACCGGCGGTGGATGCATTGGCTGCAGCGGTAGTGACGTAGGCGGCTGCGAAGCTCAGGGTGGCGTCGCCGCCTGCGGTGCCGGCGCCGTGCATGGTGCTTTCAATGCGCGCGGTGCTTGGCGAGCTGAGGTCGATCAGGCCGCCATTGCTGTCGAGCAGGGCGATACCCACGTTTTGCGCGGTAGCCGAACCTGGGTTCAGGGCCAGAACTTTTTTGCCGGTGACCAGGCCCGAACCGCCGTTGTTGGCGTCAAAGATCATCGCGACTTTGGTGCCCTGGTTGCAGTTGACGTTCAGGTTGAAGTCTTTGGCAGTGACGCGACCGGCAGTTGGGTTTTCCGCGGTGCCCATGTCTTTGATCGACACGTTGCCCATGTCCACCGAAATGGTGCGGTCGGAGTTGGCGCCGTCGACCGAGCACGCGTCGTTGTTGATCACGCCGGTGAAGGTGATTTTACCGCTGCCGCCCAGGGTTGGCGTCGGTGCAGGATCATCGGCAAAGGCACTGCCGGAAGCGGCGATAATGGCCGAGGCGATAACAGCCAGGGAAAACTTCTTCATGATGATGTCCGTTAGTGTTAGTTGGAAAATGCGGTTGTTGAACTGCGAGGAAAGAGTAAGCGGCGAGGCGGCGGGAGCGAATAAGACGATTCTTATAAGCGCGGAGGCGGGTAGGTTAGTTGCGCTTTTGAAGGGGCGGGAGGCCAGCAAATAAAGGGCGAAGCCATTGTCCAGGAATGGCTTGCAAGTGAGTGGTTAGTTGAAAATGTTACGCGCCAGGCAATAGGCAAGAAGGTCCTGGTCGCTGCTCACTTCAAGTTTGCGCATGGCCGATATTTTTTGCGCACTGATGGTCTTGGAACTTCGGTTCTGACTGCGCGCAATATCACTCACGCTCATGCCGGAAATAAATAAGCGCAGGATCTCGAACTCTTTGGGCGACAAGCTGGTGAAGCGCTCGTCGATGGCCGTCAGGGTCTCGATCACTGAGGTCTTGGGCGGTTCCAGGCTGCGATAGGCGCTCTGCTGCGCAATCGCCTTGAGCGCCAATTGAATCTCGGTGTGCAACTGGCTTTTCTGGATGATGCCGACCACACCCAGCTCCTGCAGGCGAGTGAGGATCAGGTGGTTGGAAATCATCGTCAGGATCAGGATCTGTACCTGCGGGAAATGCCGTTTGAGGTATTCCACCAGCTTCAGGCCATCGCCGTATGGCGAGTCGCCCGGCATGTTGTAATCGGTGATCACAATGTCGGCGCCCTGGCGCTGCAACAGCTCGATCAGGCCGGCCGAACACACGGCCTCGCCGACGACTTGAAAGCGCGTGTCGCGCTCCACCAGTTCGCGAACGCCAAGCAACACGATCGGGTGATCGTCCGCGATTACTACGTTGAATTTTTTCATAAAGGGCCGTCCGTAGTGCCAGTTCAAGTAAGTGAAGAGTGCCCGGGCTGGAGAGTCTCCAGAACGGCCGACAGACGCTGCATCACAGCCTTCACCTTGAGCTCAAGCGTAGTGTCGAGGCTGCCGCGGTTAAGCGCGCTTTCCAATTCGATGCAGGCCTGGGCCAGGCTCAGCGCCTGCACTGCGCCCAGGGCGCCCGCGGTCGAATGCAGCAATTGGCCGAGGCCGTGGGCATCACGCTGCGCCAGCGCCACGCCGATGCGCTGCAAGTCATGCTGCACGCTGCTGATGAACAGCGGGCGCATCTTGTCCGACAGCTGCACGCTGTCGTCGAATACCGCCGCGACGGGCTCGATCGGCGGCTTGACCTTGCACAGCTTGACCAACTGGCCGCGCAGGGTTTGCAGGCTCAAGGGTTTGACGATCCAGGCGTTCATACCCACTGCCAGGCAACGCACGCCTTCCTCGCGCATCGCATTGGCGGTCACGCCGATAATCGGCAATTGCGGGTCATGCTCGCGCAAGGTCCTGGCCAGTTCATAGCCATTCATCAGCGGCATATTCACGTCGGTCAGCACCAGGTCGAAGGCCTGCGGTTGCCACAGTTGCAGCGCCTGTTCGCCATTGGCGGCCAGGCTCACCGAGCAACCGAGCGCTTCCAGCTGTTCCTTGATGATTGCCTGGTTGACCGGGTTGTCCTCGGCCACCAGGATGCGCAGCCCCAACTGCCCGGCGCTTTGGGGGCGTGCTGCCGCAGGTTGCTCATGCTTGCCGTGCTGCGCCAGTGATACGGTGGCGGCGATGCTGCGTATGTCGTGCAGATCCACCACCCAGCCTTGCGCCGTGTGCAGCGGCGGGCTGTGCGCGCCCGGCAGGCAGAGCACACGTTGACCGGCCCATGGTTTGGCGGACTCGTTGGGCAACAGGTCCACCAGCACCGCCTGGCGGCTGTCCTTTTCATGACTGGTCGCTGCCAGAGCGGCCGCAATGCCCAGGCGGTTCAGCCAGTCACTCATCGACTGCGCCAATTCGCGCACCGGTGCCTGCACATACACCGGCGTCGGGCTCGGGTCGATCTGCGGCAGGTTGGTCAGCGTGCCGCAACACCGTGGCAGGCGCATTTTCAGGGTAAAGCTGCTGCCCAGGCCTGGCTCGCTGACCACGCGGATTTCGCCGTCCATCATTTGCGCCAGCCACCGGCAAATCGGCAGGCCCAGCCCGGCGCCGCCTTCGCTCGCGGTGTCCGGTGCCTGGTAGAAAAGATCGAACAGCTTGGCTTGCTGCACCTCGGGAATGCCGACGCCGGAGTCGGTGACTTGCCATTCCAGGTCAACGTTGTCGGCATCAAACTCCATGACCCTGGCGCGGATCACCACGCGCCCGACATCCGTGAACTTGATGGCGTTGCTCACCAGGTTATTGAGGATCTGGCGGATGCGCATCGGGTCGCCCATGACGCAGTCCGGCAACTGCGGGTCGATGCAACTGTACAGTTGCAAACCCTTGCGCTGGGCGGAGGCCGCGTAGGTGTGAAGGGTGTCTTCGAGCAGGTCCAGCGGGCAGAAATCCACGGCTTCTATCGCCATTTGCCCGGACTCGATTTTCGACACATCCAGCACATCGCTGATCAGTTGAAACAGCGTGCCGGACGAACGCTGGATGGTGTGCAGGTAGGTTTTCTGGTGCACGTCCAAGTCGGTGAGGCCGAGCAATTCCAGGGTGCCGAGCACGCCATACAGGGGGGTGCGGATTTCATGGCTCATGGTCGCCAGGAACAGTGTCTTGGCCTTGTTGGCCGCATCGGCGGCGTGGCGCGCTTCTTCCAGCGCCTGGGCATCTTCGATATGTCGGGTGATGTCGTTGAACGCATACAGGCGTACGTTCTCGGCCTGATAGCGGGTCGACACAAAGCCGATTTGCAGGTGCCGGCCTTCGATTTCCAGGTGCGTCTCGCCACTTTCGGCGCTGTCGTGGGCACCGGCCATGGCTGCCACCAGGCGTGCGGTGCCCGGCCATTGTTGGGCACGCTGGTTTTCGATCAACACTTTGCCGTCGCTGCGTCGCACCACGCATAAGCCGGTGGGCGCGGTGTCGATGATCACGCGGCTGAACGCCACGCTTTCGGCAATGTGTTCGTGGGCCAGGCGCGCCGGGGTGATGACTTGGCGCCGATACCAGCGGCTGCCGGCCCAGCCCAGGCCAATCAGGCTGGCAAAGAGCAGGGCCAGGGTGCTCAGCGGCCACAACGCGGAGTGGAAGAAGTGCGAGTAGTTCAGGCCATAGACCGCGCTCCAGGGCTGGTCACCTGCTTGGGTTATCTTGAATTCGAAGCCATTCGCGGTGATGTGCATACCATCGCTGAGTGGCGCTCCGGTTTCTGGCCCGATCAACCGCGTGCCGTCGGGGGCAATCAGCGTGAAGCGATCAAACGCCGAGTGGTCGAGGGCACGCTGCACATCGTCGGCCAGGGCCAGGTCGAGCAAGGTACCGATCACCACCTGGCTCTGGCCATCGAGTGGCAGGCCGATGTACGCCAGCAAGTGTTCGGGTTCAGGACCTGCCTGCCAATACACGCGATCCTGCTCCAACGGTTGCGGCGTTTGCTCCAGGGTGTTTTGCACCGCGTTGACCACCGCCACCAGGTTGCCGGTTTCCTCGGTACTTTCCCGCCGCTGGTAACCCACGGACGGAATGGTGATGGTGTAGTTCGTCTGCCGATTGAGCAAAAAGGTCTGCGGCGCCTCGTACGGTGACGAGGACCAGAAGGCGCTGTAGTAGCTGGTCAGGTGCGCGCCCAGGGCAAAGATCTGCGGCCTGGCGGCGGCGCTGACTTGCTGCTCATCGAACTTGACGCTGAACGGCACTGAAAACGAATACTTCTGGCCTTCATAGAGCGTACGGCGGTTGTCGACCATGCGGCTTTTCAGGCTGACCTGAACGTTGGTGGCACGCAGCAGTTCGGCCTGGATCCCCGGATGCGTCAGGCTCCTGAGGTACGACTCTTGCTCCTGCAGGTTTTCCATCAGCCGCGCGAAGTGAAAACGCGTAGCGCCGTAGCGCGTTTCGATCCCCCGTTGCAGTGACCAGTAATTGGTGAGGACCAGCAGCAACGCGATCCCAATCAGCACCATCAAGCCTTTGTTCAGGCGCAATGAGCTGCGGGTAAAGGCTTCGAGGATCGCGTTGTTGTGCTTCATCAGGGGTTTCCGCAGGCGCAGGATAAATCGGCACTGGATGGAGCTTACTCCTTACTATGGAACAGATAATCCGTGGCCACCAGCTAGTGAGATGTCGCGGGGCCATCATTGTTCAGTAATTGCTGAAATTGGTCCGAAGAGACCGCATGGGAAATCAGGAAACCCTGTACCTGGTTGCAGTCGATTTTGCGCAGCAGGGCTAATTGCTGGGGTGTCTCCACGCCTTCGGCGACCACGGTCAGGCCGAGTTTGCGGCCCAGCGCGATGATGCTCGCCAATGCCTGGGCGATGCCTTCGTTGTCGTGACTGCCCTGGACCAGCGCCTGGTCGATCTTGAGCTCGGTAAACGGCGTGGACACCAGGTTCAGGTACGAGCTGTAGCCCTTGCCGAAATCATCCTGGGACAGGCCGAAGCCCTTGATGCGCAGGCGGCATGCACCGGCATAGAAATTACTGATGTCCTGCGGCACCGAGCACTCCATCAATTCGAAACAGATCATTCCCGGGATGCCATCGTGGTGCAGCACGAACTCCAGTAAACGGTCAGCCAGGTCGTGACTGTTGAGCAGGTGGGTGGGCAGGTTGATGGATACCGGGATTTCATAGCCGCGCTGGCGCCAATGCTCTTGGGCGTGGATGGCCTGTTTGAGCACTAGCCACAACAGGCGTTCCTCCAGTTCAAATGCCTTGATCGCCGGCAGGAACGCAGCAGGCAGCATCACGCCTTGCTCCGGATGCATCCAGCGCACCAGGGCTTCGGCGGCGACGATTCGGCCGTTGGCCAAGGATTTTTTCGGTTGGAACCAGGCCTGGAACTGGCCGCTGCTCATGGCCTGCACCAGCGTGTGACGGTCGATGTCCATGTGTTCGGGCAATTCGGGGGAGGGCTTGCGCACCTTGTTCCTGAGCTGTTCCACCAGGCTGCGCAAGGCATCGGCAGCGACCGGTTTGGAGATCAGCCCGATTACTTCTACGTCGAGGTTTTTCGCCACCAGGCTTGCCGCCATCAACATGCGCCGCGACGCCGCACTCATGATCGCCAGCGCCGGTTTGCAGCGCAGGCTGGCCAGGCACTGAATAAACTGCACGCCGTCCATGCCGGGCATCAGCAGGTCGGTCAGAACCAGGTCGAAATCGCGCTGGCGCAGTCGCTCCAGCGCTTCTTTGCCGTCTTCGGCGGTTTCGAGCATGAAATCCCCCAACTCACTGAGCAAGTGCTGCAGATAGATGTGCTGCAGGGGATGGTCCTCAACAATCAAAATACTAAGAGGCTTCATGAGTGTTCCGTGCATAAGGCGCCAGGGAGTTGAATAGAGCCCGCAACGCAAAGGGTTTGACCAGGCAGTGGTTCATGCCGGCGGCCAGGCACAGGTCGGCCTCGCCGCGCATGGCGTTGGCGGTGGCCCCGATAATCGGCAACGGTGAGCCCAGGCGGCGCAGTTCGCGCGCCAGTTCATAGCCGTTGATGTGGGGCATGTTCACATCTGTCAACACCACGTCGAAGTTGCCGGCGGTGTACAGCTGCAACGCTTCCTGACCATCGGCCGCCAGCTCCACGGTGCAGCCGAGTTCTTCGAGTTGGTCACGCAATATCAACTGGTTGATGATGTTGTCTTCAGCCACCAGCAGGTGCAGGTTGAGTTTATTCAGGTCGCGCTGGCGCGTTTGTTCATCGGCACGGGCCACCCACAACCCCTGCGCCTGGCTCACCGCCTGATGAATCGCACCCAGATGGTTGAGGTTGACGTGCCAGGCGCCGGCTTCGGCTTCCACGGCGGTACAGGTGTTGCTGCTCACGTGAATCACCGGCCCCGGCCACTCGGGCACCAGCAACGGGTCGACACTGCCGGGATGCACTTGCAGCAGCAGATGGTTGTCCGGCAGCGTCGGCAGGCCGGTCTGGGCCCGCGCGCCCCAGCGGCGCAACCAGCCGCTGACGGAATTCGCCAACTCCGGGATCGGCGAGGCCACGTAAATGGTCTCGGCCAGCAACGGGGTCATCGGCGTGGTGGGCGCTTCTTCCAGCGGCAGGATCAGGCTGAAACTGCTGCCCAGGCCGAGTTCGCTGACCATACGGATATTGCCGTTCATCAATTCCGTAAGGCGCTGGCAGATCGGCAGGCCCAGGCCGGTGCCGGCGACCACGTTGGTGTTGCCTTCACTCTGGTAAAACGGCTCGAAAATCATCGCCTGGTCTTCCTGGGCGATGCCTTTGCCGGTGTCCGAGACTTGCCACAGCAGGCTGGAGCGTTCGCCGTCGCGGCCAAGCACTTTGACCCGCAGCACCACGCGCCCGTAGTCGGTGAATTTCACTGCATTGTTGAGCAGGTTGTTGAGAATCTGGCGGATGCGCGTCACGTCGCCGATCAGCCGTTCCGGCAACTTCGGGTCGAAGCAGGCATACAGTTGCAGGCCCTTGCCTTGGGCGGCTGCGGCATAGCCCTGGATGATTTCGTGCACCAGGTCCAGCGGTGAAAATTCGCTCAACTCCAGTGCCAGTTGCCCGGCCTCGATCTTCGACACATCCAGCACATCGCAGATCAATTGCAGCAAGGTCGAGGACGAGCCTTCGATGGCATGCAGGTAGTCTTTCTGTTGGCTGTCGAGTTGGGTGCGCGCCAGCAGTTCCAAGGTGCCCAGTACGCCATACAGCGGCGTGCGGATTTCATGGCTCATGGTCGCCAGGAATAACGTCTTTGCGGCGTTGGCGGCATCTGCCGAATGCCGCGCTTCTTCAAGCGCCGCCTCAACTTGCTTGCGCGCGCTGATATCGCTGAACGCGCAAAACAGCACGTCCTCGCCTTTATAGCGGGTCGGCGCACTGCTCAGGTACAGGTGGCGGCCGTCGATGGTTTCAAAGTAGTCACTGCGTTCGGACGGGCCGTTGGCAAAGGCTTGTTCGATCCAGCCGGCGCGCAATGCTTCGCGCTCCGGGCCGTTGCCCAGCCACTGCTGGGCCAGGGTGTTTTCCAGCACCACCTGGCCGTCGGTGCGGCGCAGTACGCAGAGGGCGACGGGCGCGGTCTGGATCACATCACGGCCGAATGCCTCGCTTTCGATCAGCGCCTGGATGCGATGGATCGAGGGAATGATAAAACGCTGGTCGACACGGCGCATCACCAACCCGATCAGCATCAGGCTGAACAGACAGAACAACAGCGAACCGAGCAGCTGTTTCCATAAGCCGGTGACCACCGCGCGCAGGTCGATGGAGTACATCAGTTGCCACTCCGAAGACTTCAAGTGCTTGCGAATTACCAGGTGGTCGGGCAAGAGCCCGCTGCCGACGAAACCGAAGAAGCTCTCTTCGTCGGGCTTGAGGTGTTGCCGGCTCAGTGGGGTATCAGGGCTGTTGGTAAAGACCAGCATGCCTTGGGAGTTGAGCATCATGAACTCCCCGGCGCTCTGGTCGCTGAGGGTCGAGGACACCTCGCGGCTCTCCATCTCAAGGCCGAGCCAGCCGGAATTGGCATCGCGGTCGTCCAGGCGGATGAAGATGTACAGGTGCGAGTGGTGTTCGGTGTTGTCGCTCAGCCACAGCTCGTTGAGCGTGGCCGGGTCGCTGTGTTGCAGGGCCTTGAGGCGGTTGAGCATGCACTTGGAAATCGGCAATACCTGTGCGGTCGCGTCGTACAGCCGCGTCACCTGCGGGATGGGGTCGGGGCTCACATAGAGCAGGTTGAGTTGCTTGGCTTTGAGGTAGTCGCGCATGCGCGCGGTCAGCCAGATACTCCACTGGTTGCCGGGCGTATTGCCCAGCTCCAGGTGTTGTTCTTCCTGCGAGGAAGGGTAAAGCCTGGACTGCTTGCGCACCGCCGACAGGCTCAGGCTTTCAAGCAAGGCCTGGCGGTTGGTGAAAAAGGTATGGGCTTCGGCGATGGCGCTGCTCATGTAGCCGCGGCGCTGGGAAATGTCGTTGTTGAAGGTGGACAGCAGAAAGGTATAGACCCCGCTCAGGATGCCGACGAGCAACACGGTCGCAAAAATACGAAGCAGCCTTCTGGCTGCTTCGGGTCGGGAGAGGACGGGGTTGATCTGGAGCAGATAACTTTTCAATCGCATCGGCAGACTTTAAGCGCGGGCCGTTGCGCGTGGCATAAGACGATCCTTAAAAATCATCTACTTGTAATACATATCCACCACCACGGCGGCGTCGAACGCGCCGGGTTTTGGCAGGGTGCGCCATTTCAGGTCGGCGCGGAATTCATCGTGGCTCTGGCCCAGCCCCATCAGTTGCTGCAGGGTGAACCAATCGTTGAACGGCAATGGCTGCTCGCTCTCGGCGCGGGACAACGAGATGCCCACCGAATTGTTGTTATCCGGCACCAGCAAACCGTTGATCACGCTGCCGCCCCCCGATGTGCTGGCGAAGCGTGCGCTGACGGTGTAGGGCGTGTCGCAGCCCTTGCGCAGGTTCAAACTGAAGTTCGCGCTGCTGGCGACTTCACCGATCGACGCCTTGCGCGACGGTGTGGGGAATTTGACCACGTTGGGGGTGATGGTCAGTTCGGGGGTGCAAGGCACGAAGCGGATGCCGTTCATGCCGGTGACCACGTAGTTGAAGTTGCTGTTGGGCCTTGAGTTGAGCCCGCGCACGCCGTCCAGTTGGAATACGCGGTAGGAGGTCAATGTACTGGCTTGGCCACTCGGTGGCGTGGGGTCGTACTTCTCGATGAAGACACTGAAGTTGAGGGTAAAGCGCGCCTTGTCCCAACCGACGCAGTTGGAGGTGCAGCCCCGGTCGGAAAAGAACCCGGTGCCGACCTTGCCAGTGCTTTGGGTAATCGGCTGATTGTTATAGCGAATGCCAACACGAATGCCCGTGCCGATACTCACACCGGCCGGGTTGACATAGAAATACACCTCTTCGCGGCCGACGCTGTAGTCGTCCTTGCAGATCACATTGGTCGAGCGTGGGCCCGACTCCCAGATAATACTGCCGTTGGGGGCATCGGCGGCGACGGCCAGTGCGGTGCCCAGCGCTTCCTGGGTGATGATCGAGCCGGTGCCGTCCTCACGGCAAGCCAGCGCATGGCTGGTGGCGGGCAGGGCCGCGCAGACCCACAGCAGTATTGGTAAGCAGCGTTTGGTGAGTGACATAGGTGTAAATACCCCGCGATCTATCACTTGAGCGCCGCGCTATGGCGGGCCTGCAAGCCGATATCGGTGATTTCGGTGAAATGGAGGGTGGTGCCCTTGGGCAAGGCGCTCGGTGCGGTCAGGGTTTTGCTCTCTTGAGGCTTGAGCAGCAGGTAGTCACTGAGCGTCACGCTGTCGGTCTGTACGTTCACCAGCGACAGGTGAAACGCGCTGGGGTTGCGGACCGTTATGGTGTGCCCGTCCTTGCTGCTCCAGACCAACTGCTGCACCGCCTCGGCCGAGCCGCCCTTGAGCGTGGGCGGCCGATAGAACAGCTTGAGCCGTTGGCGAATTGCGAACTGCACGCTGTTGGGGTCTTCCGGCTTGAGCGGAATCTCCATGATGTTGAGCCAGAACAGCGATTCGCGATCGGTGGGCAAGCCTTCGCCGGCATACAGGATGCGCAGTGGGTGATGCTCCCCTGCGCCCAGTTGCACCAGCGGCTCGGTGGCGGCAAACGGCACCGCGCCGCCGGTTGAGTCGTCATCGCCGGTGATCCAGGTTTGCACCACCACCTCGCGCGACGCCTGGTTGACCACGTTGATGCTGGCAGCCTTGTCCTGGCCGAAATAGATCAAGCGCGTGCCTTCGATCTTCAGTGCCGCGCTGGCAGGCGGCGGCGCGAGTACCAGCAGCCCGCAGGCAATCAGCACCATTCTGAGTAAAAACATGAGCACAGACGAATTCCATGGAAGCGTAAGAGGACGCAGGCCATGGTAGGGGCGAGGTGATGCGAGGGCTTTCAGGCGATTCTTAAAAGTTGGCCGGTGCACCCGGTGACCGTTTCAGAATCGCCTTAAAGTCAGGTTTCCCGCTGACGGTTACCGTGTTCAGCGTTGAATGATCGACGCTGATGCCCAACTGTCAGGTTTACCCTATGTCCAATAAAGCGTTACGCCTTCTGATTGCTGATGCAGACTTGTTGCAACGGATCAAGATCGAGAAAATGCTCAACCAGCTGGGCTATCACCGTATCGCCCCCTTGAGTTCGTTCGAGGAGTTGCAGGCGTTGACGCGCTCAGGTTGCGTGGCGTTCGACTTGTTGATCATCAACACAGCGCTGGTGCGATCCAGGCAAGTCAACCTGTTGAAGTATTGCCATGACAATCCGCTGATTCGCCACACGCTGATCTATGACGGGCAATGCGCACAGAGTTCGGTGGTGTCGGTATCGGTGAGCCAGACGTTGCACCTGTCGCTGTCGCAGTCGCCGGACTTCAACTCGCTGCGCCGTTGCATGGAGATTGTCGACCCCGACCATAGCCTGCCGACCGTTGAGCGCCCGATACTGCGCGCCGTCGACAGCCGGACGCAGCCACCCTCGGTGGCACCGCGGGCGATCCCTTTGGGC
Organism: Pseudomonas antarctica; assembly: GCF_001647715.1. Classification (NCBI taxonomy): domain Bacteria; kingdom Pseudomonadati; phylum Pseudomonadota; class Gammaproteobacteria; order Pseudomonadales; family Pseudomonadaceae; genus Pseudomonas; species Pseudomonas antarctica. The sequence continues at coordinate 4,138,766 of NZ_CP015600.1, read as the reverse complement.
GACCCGGCGGTGGTGGCGTGCGCCGTCGGGTTATCGCCCAAGCGGTAAACTGGGGTCAGTCACGCCAGACGGGGTGGCAATCGCTGCCCAAAGTCCAATGCGGTTGGCCGGGCTTGAGGCACACACCACCGACCCAACGCTCATGGCTGGCGTGGTCCAGCCAATAGGCATCACCGTCCAGAACCCGAGCGCCCAAAGGCGTCAACACCAGCTCGCGGCGTGGCCATTCGCGGTCGGTTTCGGTTTCGATCAGCAAGGGGTTCGGCCCATCGATTAATGGCCGCAGCAGGGCATGGAACATCATGTCGCCCAGGAACGGCAGCGGCTCGCGTTTGGCCATCAGCTCGGCGAATACCCTGCCGAAGGGCACCGGTCCAACCTCGGCGATGTACCTTAGCGACAGGCGCTCGGTGAGTGACAGGCCATCCAGAATACCTGGCAACTCCTGTAACTGGCGCAGTAGCGCTGGCGCGAGAAAGGGCAGCGACGCATGCGTGTTGTGCGCCAGTTCCGCGAGCTTGACCGGTGAACTGTCGCAGTAAGCCGCCCAGGCCTGTTGGGCCAACTGGACTGCTGCATCATAGATCACCCGTCGCTGCGGCCATAGCCACGCCAGGACATCGGGTGCCAACTGGCCGATGCCGATAAAGCGCTCGACCCCGGGAATACGGTCGACCTCAATCAGCTCCAGCCTGGGCGGTGCCTGTTCAAGACCAGCCAGCGCGCGGATCAGAAACAGCTGATCGTAGGCATCCGCCTCGCACCACAGCACGCTGTGGTCGGCGCTGGCCAAGGTGTCCAGTTGGTTATATTCATCGTCAACGCGGCGCGCGACATCAACGCAGTCCAGCGCAAAGGCCTGGCTGATAAAGGCACTGCGCAGGGCGCGGAAATCTTCGCTGGGCAGGTCGCGAACCGGCCCCATGCACAACGGATCGGTGAGCATCCGGAACTGCCCTTTGAACCCCGCCAGTTGCAGGCTGTGGGCAATGTCACTGCCACAGCGCCAGTGGGTGGTGCGGGCTTCATCGCAGGCATCGAACGTTGGGTGGCGGGCGGCGAAATCGAGGGCGTCGACATGGGCCTTGAGCTTGGGCCAGCTGCTGAAACCGAGCTGTCTGGCAACCTGCCATTGGGCTTGCGACAAGGTGGCACTGGGGTCCTGGCTTTTCAGCTGCGCCAATAGCTCCTTGGCGCGCTTGCGCTGCTGCTCAAGGTTGATACGGCCGTGATGGGTCGAGGATGCGGGGCGTGGCGACATACGATCTCCTTGTACAAACCTTTTCCGCTTTAAGGTTGGGAGTCGTAGAAATGAGGTAGTGCTTGAGTATCTTGGGCGCAGCCCTTTCCGCGGAAGGTGGCGTAGAGAGCGCCAGGCGGGAAATATAGGCAGGATTGCTGTTCAGTGCAATTCAAAACTGTGGGAGCGGGCTTGCCCGCGATTGCGCAGTGTCAGTCACCAGATTCACTAGCTGATCCACCGCTATCGCGGGCAAGCGCGCTCCCACATTGGGATTTGCGTGACCTTTTACTTATCTTTTCTGGCATCCATGGTCTTTTGATGTTCCGCCAGGAAGGGCTGCTCCGCTGGATCAAAGCGATCAATCCCGGCGGTGAATCGATGCCAGTACGGATACAACGGCTGTCGGCGCGTGACCGCCTCGATGCGCGAAGTTTGTGCCTCGGTAAGTTTCAGTTCGGTCGCCGCCAGGTTGTCGCGCAGGTGCGCTTCGGTGCGGGCGCCGACGATCAGCGAGGTGATCCCCGGGCGATCCTTGAGCCAGGCCAGGCAAGTGCGCGCCACCGACACACCCAGCTCATCGCCCACGGCAGCAAGGGTCTCGATGATATCCAGCGCACGCTCCGGGTCATGCACATAGGGTTCCGGCCAGTCGCTGCCCTGCCGGGTGTTGGCCGGCGGCTTGTGCCCGCGCCGGGTCGAGCCGGTCAGCAGGCCTTCGCCCATCGGGCCCCACACCAGGGTGCCGATGGACTGGTCCAGCGCCATCGGCAGCAATTCGTACTCGGCTTCGCGAGATTCCGGTGTGTAGTAGATCTGCTGGGTAATGGGTTTGAGCATGCCGTGCAGCTCGGCTTTGCCCAGGGTTTTCATCATCTGCCAGGCGGTGAAGTTGCTGGTGCCGAAGTAGCGGATTTTCCCGGAGCCCACTAACAGGCGCAGTGCTTCGAGGGTTTCCTCGATGGGCGTCACGCCGTCCCAGTTATGCAGCTGGTAGAGGTCGATATGATCGGTGCCCAGCCGCTTCAGACTGGCTTCGCAGGCGCGGATCAGGTGGTAACGTGATGAGCCGGAGTTGTTCGGGTTTTTGTCCACGGGGCTGCGGCCCTTGGTGGCCAGCAGGATGTCGTGACGTTTGTCACCCAAGGCTTTACCGACGACTTCCTCGGCCAGCCCGTGGGAATACAGGTCGGCGGTGTCGACCATATTCACCCCGGCGTCAAACGCGATGTCGAACATGCGCTTGGCCTGGGGCACGTCCACCGCGCCGCATTTTGCAAACTCGGCGCGCCCCCCAAACGGTACGGTGCCGAGGATGATTTCGGATACCAGCAGGCCCGAATGGCCCAGTTGACGGTATTGCATGTCGCCTCCTGTTTTACGTTGCACGTGAACGTGTGAACGACAGGGGTGGCGATAGTTTGAATTTTTTCATGAAATCTTCCTGCGCGTGCCTCACCATTGCACCCAACACGGTTTAAGAGGAACCCCGCGTTCATGAGCGCACTGATAGAAACCCGCGGCCTTACGCGCAGGGACGAGCGCCGCCAAGTGGCGTTGCTGCAACCGACGGACTTCTGCTTGAACCGCGCCGACCGCGTGTCCATCACCGGCTCCTCGGGTTCCGGTAAAAGCGTGTTCCTGCGTGCGCTGGCATTGCTGGATGCGCCGACCCGCGGGCAGGTCCTGTGGAACGGCCAGCCCATCGCCGACGCGCAGATTCCCCACTATCGCAGCCACATCAGCTACCTCTCACAACGCCCCGCGCTGATCGAGGGCACGGTGGAAGACAACCTGCGTTTCCCCTTCAGCCTCAAGACGTTGCGCAAGCGCAGCTTTGATCTGGCGGCGGTCACCACACTGCTGGGGCACGCCGGTAAAACACCGGACTTCCTGGCCAAGATTGCCGGTGACTTGTCAGGCGGTGAGTCCCAGGTGGTCTCACTGATTCGGACCTTGCAACTGAACCCCGAAGTGCTGTTGCTGGACGAACCGACTGCCGCACTCGACCCGACATCCTCGCGTGATGTCGAAGCGCTGATCACCGCCTGGTATGCCGCCGATAACGCCCGCGCCTATATCTGGGTGTCCCACGACCTGGACCAGGCCCAACGCATGAGCGCCATCCACCTGCACATGAATGCCGGTGCCCTGAGTGGAGCGGCCCAACCATGAACTATCAAAACCTCACCGCGCTGGACATGGGCATCGCCGCCTCGCTGATTCTGATTAACGGCGCGCTGTCATTGCTGTTGCGCCTGGGCCTCGGTCGCCAATTGCTCTGGGCGGCGGTGCGCACGGTGGTGCAACTGTTGGCCATCGGTTACTTGCTGGGTTGGGTATTCGAGTTCGCGTACTGGTATGTGGTGCTGCCACTGATGTGTGCGATGACCTTGATTGCCGGGCTGTCGGCGGCGGGGCGTGGGCGCAGGACCTATCGCGGGCAGCGGGTCGACAGCATCCTCTCGGTGTGGGGCAGTTCCTGGCTGGTGACGGCGGTGGGTTTGTTTGCGGTGATCCGGATCCACCCGTGGTACGAGCCGCAATATGCGATCCCGATTTTGGGGATGATCCTCGGCAATACCCTGACCGGTGTGTCCTTGGGGATCGAGCGCATGACTCAGGAGCTGACCTCGGGGCGCAACACCATCGAGATGATCCTGGCCCTGGGCGGTTCGCGTTGGGAAGCGGCGCAGGAAGCCATCCGCCAGGCGGTGCGCGCCGGGATGATCCCGACGCTGAACCAGATGACCGTGGTGGGCATCGTCAGCTTGCCGGGCATGATGACTGGCCAGGTGCTGGCGGGGGAGAGCCCGGTGGATGCGGTGCGCTACCAGATCGTCATCATGTTCTTGATCGCCGCGTCGTCGGCGCTGGGCACGGTCGGTGCGGTACTGCTCACCTACCGGCGGCTGTTCTCCAGGAGCCACCGGTTTTTGCGCGACCGATTGGAAGAACGCTGACGGTCAGCCCAAGTCCGGCACACCAAAGTCCAGCACCACTTTCATCGCCTGGGTCTTATCCGCCGCCAACTCAAATGCCTGCACCGCGTCGCCAAACGGCACGGTGTGGGAGATCACCGGGCGCACATCCACGATGTGGCGGTTGAGCAAGTCCACCGCCTGGACGAATTCGCTGTGGAAGCGGAAGGTGCCGCGCAATTCAATCTCGCGACTGACCAGCACATTCAGCGGCAGCGACACATCGCCACCCAGCCCGACCGTCACCAGCACACCGCGCGGGGCGATGCATTCCAGGCCATTGCGCAGGGCCTGGGCACTGCCGGAGACTTCGAACATCACGTCGAAGTAACCTTTTTCAGCGGTGTAGCGCTTGAGTGCATCGGTGCTGTCGGCCAGGTTGTGCAGGCGCGTGGCGCCCATTTTTTCGGCGCAGACGAGGGCGCTGGCGGACAGGTCCACGGCGACGATCTCAGCGGCACCGGCGGCGCGCAGGCTGCCGATCAGCAGGTTGCCGATCGGGCCACAGCCGGTCACCAGTATGCGTTTGCCGAACACCGTGCCGGCGCGTTGGATCGCATGCAAACCCACGGACAACGGCTCGGCCAACGCACCTTCGGCGAGGCTGACGTGGTCGGCCAGGTGATGGGCCTGATGCGTCTCGATCACCAGGCTTTGGCGAAACGCGCCCTGGATATGCGGGAAGGGCATGGCGCTGCCGTAGAAGCGCATGTTCAGGCAATGGTTGGGCAGGCCTTGATGGCAATACCGGCAACCGCCGCAAGGGCGCGATGGTGAAACGGCAATGCGTTGACCGACCTTGAACGAACCGACGTCACTGCCCACCGCGTCGATCACCGCCGACACTTCATGGCCGAGCACCATCGGCTCGCGCAGGCGCACGCTGCCGAAGCCGCCGTGCTGGTAATAATGCAAATCCGAACCGCAGATACCGCCACGGGCTATGCGTACGCGCAGTTGATCGGGCGCGAGGGCTTGCGGTTCATCCTGGGGATCGACCCGCAGGTCTTTCGAGGCGTGACAGACGATAGCGTGCATAAGGTTCTCCGGTTTACAGCGAGGCGGTGATGCCACCGTCGACATACAGGATGTGGCCATTGACGAAGCTGGCCGCGTCACTGGCGAGGAAGACGGCGGCGCCGGCCAGTTCGGCCACGTCTCCCCAGCGGCGGCTCGGCGTGCGCTGCACCAGCCAGTCGCTGAATTCGGGGTTGGCCACCAGGTTTGCATTCAGCTCGGTCTTGAAATAGCCGGGGCCAATGCCGTTGACCGTCAACCCATGGGGGCCCCAATCGATGGCCATGCCCTTGGTCAGCATTTTCAGTGCGCCTTTGCTCGCCGCATACGGTGCGATGCCCGGACGGCCCAGTTCACTTTGCACCGAGCAGATATTAATGATGCGCCCACGTTTGCGCGGGATCATCGCCCGTGCCACGGCCTGGCCCACCAGGAAAGCGCTGTCGAGGTTGGTGCTGATCAGCTCGCGCCAGTGTTGCTCGCTGTAGTCTTCCAGCGGCCCACGGCGTTGCATGCCGGCGTTGTTCACGAGGATGTCCAGCGGGCCAAGGCGCTCTTCGATATCGGCGACGGCGGCCTGGATGGCCGCGCTGTCGGTCACATCAAACGCCTGGGTGTGCACCTCCAGGCCTTCCAGCGTCAGCATTGCGGCCGCATCGCGCAAAGTGCTGCGGTTGCGCCCATTGAGCACCACTCGCGCCCCGGCCTGGGCCAGGCCGCGAGCGATGGCCAGGCCGATACCGGCACTGGAACCGGTGATCAGAGCGAGTCGACCGTCGAGGCGGAACGTTTCCAAAACGTTTTGCATGGGGTTGTCTCTCCTGGCGTGCGTATGGTGATAAGCGTTGAGTCCAATGGCGCTTACTTCATCCCAGTGTAGGGTGTAGGTCCAATGTTCATTTATGATCGGCTGATCAACATTGGTGATAACCAAGGGGGGCGGATGGAGCTCAAGCACTTGCGCGCGTTTGTGGTGCTGGCCCAGGAGCTGCATTTCGGGCGGGCGGCGGCACAGTTGTCGATCGTGCAGCCAGCGCTGAGCATGCAAATAAAGCTACTGGAAAGCGGTCTCGGCGTACGCCTGCTGGATCGCAACCGCCACTCGGTGACGCTGACCGACGCCGGCCGGGTGTTTCTGCCGGAAGCCCAGGCCACCTTGCACCAGGCCGCTCGGGCGGCCGATACGGCACGGGCGTCCAACCGTGGTGAAATCGGGCGGGTGCGCTTGGGATTTGTGTCGTCGGTGTTGCCACAGTTATTGCCCGAGTTGATCCGCGCAGTACACCAGCGCTACCCGCGTATCGAACTGGAGCTCAAGGACATGGCCGGCCCTGATCAAGCGGCTGCCTTGAAGAACGGCCAGCTGGATTTCGGCCTGATGCGCTTGCCGGCCGCCCACCCCGGCGTGCAGACCCGCGCGGTGTTGCATGAGCATTTTTGCGTGGCGTTGCCAATCGATCACCCACTGGCGGCCCAGGATTTCATCCGGCCTGGCGACCTGCTCAAGCTGCCGGTTTACATTCTGGCGCGACGTTACGCGCCGGGGTTCTATGACGAGTTTATCCAGGCCCTGGGCATCACGCTGGCTATCGCCAGCGAACTGGGTGAGTTCACCACCATGCTCGCGCTGGTGTCCGCCGGGTTGGGCATTGGGGTGTTGCCGCAGCAGGCGGCGCGGGCGTTGCCCGCCAATTGCGTGTCGCGGCATCTGCAGCTGGGCGGCTTCCAGGCCAGTACAGGGTTGGCCTGGACCGAGCTGGACAGTGCAGTGAAGACCACGGTGTTCGATCTGATCGTGGAATTGTTCGGCGAATGATTGTTTCATTCGGTGAAATACTGGATTGTAAATCCTGGTGATTCCATTGTTCGGGGCAGCGGTAGACCATCCCTGGCACCGACACCCCCACCTTTGGAGTCTTGCATGTCCCAGTCTGCGATCAAACTTTATGGTTTTCCGATGTCCGGCCACTCTCATCGGGTTGAGCTGATGTTGTCGCTGTTGGGCCTGCCCACGGAATTTATCCTGGTGGACCTCAAGCAGGGCGCCCAAAAATCCCCAGACTTTATCGCCACCCTCAACAGCTTTGGCCAAGTGCCTGTGATTGACGACAATGGCACGGTATTGGCCGATTCGAATGCGATCCTGATCTACCTGGCGAACACCTATGGCAACGGCCAGTGGCTGCCGACCGATCCTGTCGACCAAGCATGCGTGCAGCGTTGGCTGTCGGCCGCCGCCGGGCAACTTCACGCCGGGCCGGCTGCGGCGCGACTGGCCGTGGTGTTTGGCGCCGATGTTGATACCGTCACCGCGATCAACCGCTCTCACGCCCTGTTGAAGTTGGTGGAGCAGCAACTGAGCCAAAGTCGCTTCCTGGCCAGCGAACAACCGAGCATTGCCGATATCGCCTTTTACACTTACGTGGCCCATGCGCCGGAAGGCAATGTGTCACTGGCCGACTACCCTCAAGTGCGCGCTTGGCTTGCCAGCATTGAAGCATTGCCGGGCTTTGTGGGCATGCCGCGCACGGCCGTTGGCCTGCAATCACAGTAATGTGAACACCCTGTGCCTATTAGAGTGAACGCCGATGGACCGATTTCATGAAATGCAGGTGTTTCTCGCGGTGGCCGAGGAGGAGGGCTTCGCCGCTGCTGCGCGCCGCTTGAACACCTCGCCGCCGAGCGTGACCCGGGCCATCGCCGCCATGGAACAACGCATCGGCACCCAACTGCTGGCACGCACTACCCGCAGCCTGCACTTGACCGAGGCCGGCCAGCGTTACCTGGAAGATTGCAGGCGTATCCTCGCCGAATTGGATGAAGCTGAAGAAGCCGCGGCGGGCAGTTATTCCATCCCCTGTGGGCACTTGACGGTGACCGCGCCGGTGCTATTCGGTGAGCTGTATGTGGCACCGGTGCTTGGCGATTACCTGGACCGCTTTCCCCAGGTGAATATCAACGCCTTGCTGGTCGACCGCGTGGTCAACATGACCGATGAAGGCGTCGACGTGGCCGTACGCATCGGCCATTTGCAGGAATCGGGGCAGCAGGCGATCAAGGTCGGCGAAGTGCGCCGAGTGGTGTGCGCCGCGCCCGGTTATCTCGACCAGCACGGGCGCCCGTCGCGGCCTGAGCAACTGCGCGAAGCGAAGGTCGTCACCTCGTCCTCCAGCCAGTTGGTGAGTGAGTGGCGGTTTGTCGACGCGGGTCACCCGCTGACAGTGCCGATCGAACCGCGTTTGGTGGTCACGGCGAACAATGCCGCGATTAACCTGGCGCGGCTGGGCTGGGGCGTGACGCGGGTGCTGTCCTACCAGGTCGCGGCTTCGGTGGCGGCGGGGGAGCTGGAGATAGTGTTGGCGGATTTTGAACCGGCGCCGCTGCCGATCCAGGTGGTGTTTCACAAGAGCGGCCGCGTACCGGCCAAGATCCACACCTTTGTCGACTTCCTCACCCAACGCCTCGGGCAGGACACGGCCCTGAACCCGGCGATGAAGCGGCGCGGCTGATGGAACGGTATCGCGACATGCAACTGTTTGCGGCGCTGGCCGGGCAACCCAGCCTGGCTTCGGCGGCGCGTTATGCGCAAGTCTCCGCTCCAACCTTGATACGCGCCATTGCCCGCCTGGAAGCCCGCCTGCACGTGCCGCTGCTGCTGCGCACTACGCGGGGTGTGAGCCTGACCGATGCGGGCAACGCCTACATGACCGACTGCGTGCGCCTACTGGCCGCCGTGGACGCCGCCGAGGCCTCGGCCAAAGGCTTGCATGTGCAGCCCCAGGGTAATCTGCAGGTATTTTTGCCGTTGCTGTTCAGCCACTATGTGATGGCGCCGGTGTTGGCGGCTTACATGGACCGTTACCCTGGCGTGCGCCTCGTCGCCCACTATCACGACTATTACCCCAACCTGCACGAAGAGGGGCTGGACGTGGCGGTGCTGGTGGGCGAGCTGCCCAGTTCGTCGCTGATCGCCCGGTTGGTGGGGCGGGTGCGGCCTATCCTCTGCGCCAGCCCCGGCTACCTCGCCACTAATGGTGAGCCGATGCACCCCAATGACTTCAATCGCCACCACCTGATCGCCAACGCTGATTGGGTGCACTGGGCCTTTCAAGGTTATTCACTCAAGGCGCACGCGCGCTTGAGTTGCGCCACAGTACAAGGGGCGATCAATGCGGCCGTGCACGGTGCAGGATTGATACGCTGCCTGAGCTACTCGGTTCATGAACATCTGGTGAGCGGCCAATTGCGCCGCGTGTTGCCAGCTTTTGAAGGGCCGCCGTTGCCGGTGCACGTGGTCTACCGCGAGGGCCGCAATGCGCCGATGCGCGTGCGCAGTTTTGTCGACCACTGCGTGGAAGCGCTGCGTGAACATCCGGCATTTCAGTTGGCGTAATAGTGGATTGCCTGGCGTGGGTATTCTCTCGATGGGTGGCTGGGCTTAGCCTCTGCACATCGACTATGAGGTGATCGCGATGAACCTGATCGAACAGTCCCCCTGGCATGCCGGCGAACGGCAGATGCAGGAAAGTGCCGGCGTTGCCGAGCGCATGGCAGTGGTCGGGCCCAAGGTGATCCGTGATCATTTGCCGGAGCAGCATCGGGATTTTTATCCGTTGCTGCCTTATCTGGTGCTCGGTGTGGTGGACGAACAGGGCATCCCGTGGGCGACACTGCTGGAAGGCGCGCCGGGGTTTGCCCATTCACCGAATCCGCAGGCGTTACAGGTCGACAGCATGCCGTCCAAGGGTGACCCGGCGTTGCCTGCAATACTCAGTGGCGCGTCGGTGGGCCTGCTGGGCATTGACCTCAACACCCGGCGTCGCAACCGTATAAATGGCTGCATCGGCCGCCTCGATCGGGAGGGTTTCTCGGTCGACGTCGTGCACACGTTCGGAAACTGCCCCAAGTACATCCAACTGCGCCCGATCGATGCGATTGCGCGCAAACCCGGCACCCTGGCCGAGTGCTCCAACAGTCTGGACGATACGGCGCGGGCCATGATCCGCAACGCCGACACCTTCTTCGTCGCAAGCTTTGTGGACGTGGAAGGCCAACGTTCGGTGGACGTCTCCCATCGCGGCGGCAATACCGGTTTTGTGCGTGTCGACGGCAACGTGCTGACCATCCCTGACTTCGCCGGCAATCTATTCTTCAATACCTTGGGCAACCTTTTGGCGAACCCGGTGGCAGGGTTGTTGTTTATCGATTTCGAATCGGGCGACGTGATGCAGGTGGCCGGGCGCACTTCGCTGATTCTCGGCGGCCCCGAAGTGGCGGCGTTTGAGGGGGCGCAGCGGTTGTGGACGGTGACCGTGGAGCAGGTGGTGCGCCGCCCGGCGGCATTGGCGTTGAGGTGGAATTTTGCGGGGTTTTCGCCCTATAACCTGGCGATGGGGCATTAACTCCAGCCTAGCGAACACACCCGATGTAATGCCTCATTTACCCCTGACGGCGCACGTTGATCAGTGCTTGTCAGCGGCACAGTCGAGGACGAGTACGCCATGCTGGCCCTCGGCAAGCAGTGGGCCGAAAAACGTTGGGCAGGCATCGTGTCGTAATACGTCGCCGATGTGCGAACCGTCGGGCCTGGCATCGCTGAGCAAACCGCCATCGCGTTGGACAATGGCGAAAAGGTGTTGGCCGCGGTCGGCGGCGAGCTTGCCCATATGATCATGCTGCGGCTGTATATCGCCTAGCACGCTCGCGATCGGCAGGAGCCGATAGCGCAAGCCCCGTGCCAGCGTTTCCCACGCAACCCGCCGCCGTCTTCGTGGATTATCGTCAATCGGTTGTCGGCGTCGGAGTGGTTGATCGATATTGAGGCGCAGGTGGCGATGCCAAGCAGCCTCAATACCGAATCATCACTGACTTAAGTTCGGTGTAATCCTCGATAAACGCGCTGCCGAACTCCCGTCCAACCCCCGAAGAACGATTGCCCCCGAACGGCACGGCCGGGTCGAGCAGGGTGTGCATATTCACCCACACGGTGCCCGCGTTAATGGCCGGTATCATGCGCAATGCCTTGCCGAGGTCGTGGGTCCACAGGCTGGCACTCAAGCCGTAGGGGCTGTTGTTCATCAGCGCGAGCAGTTCGTCTTCGCTGTCGTAGGGCAGGAAGGTGGCGATGGGGCCGAAGGTTTCTTCGTTGAGCAGGGTGTCGTTGACGCTGTTAGCCAGGATCACGGTGGGCTCGACGTAGCAGCCGGGCCGGTCGATGAGCTTGCCGCCGTGAATGATCGTGTTGTTTTCGGCGCGCGCCTGCTGGAAGTAGCCGAGCAGTTTCTGCTGGTGTTGCTGGTGGGTTACCGGGCCGAATTCGGTGCGTTCGTCCAGGGGCGAGCCAATCGTCAGTCGGCTGAGGCGCTGGCTGAGCTTCTCCAACACGGCGTCCATCTGCGAGCGGTGCACGAAGAAGCGTTCGGCCGCCGCGCAGATTTGCCCGGAGTGCAAAAAGCCTGCCTCGATAATCCCGTCCACCGCCTTGTCCGCTTCCATGTCACGCAAGAAACCGGCGGCGTTTTTGCCGCCCAGTTCCAGGGTCGCGCGGGTCAGGCCGGCGCCCATGGCGCTGCGGCCCACGGCGATACCGGTGGGTACGGAACCTGTGAACGACACTTTGTGGGTACCGGGGTGTTCCACCAGGCCTTTGCCGACGTGCCCGCCGCCGGTCAGCACATTGAGCACACCCGCCGGTAGCCCGGCGTCAATGGCCAGTTCGGCGATGCGCAGGATGGTCAACGGGGTGAATTCGCTGGGTTTGATGATGATGCTGCAACCGGTCACCAGCGCAGAAGCGAGTTTCCAGATGGCGATCATGGTCGAGAAATTCCACGGCACGATACCGACCACCACGCCCACCGGCTCGCGCAGGGTAAATGCGGTGTAGCGCTCGCCGTTGAAGGAGGGCAACGACGGTGTGAGGGTCTGGCCGCTGATCTTGGTGGCCCAGCCAGCGTAATAACGCAGGAAGTGCGCGGCCTGGTCGACCTCGAACGCGCGGGAAATCTGGATGATTTTGCCCGACTGGCAGGTTTCGATCTGCGCCAGTTCTTCGCGATTGTGTTCCAGCAGGTCAGCGAGTTTCAGCAGCACGTTGCCGCGTGTGGCCGGTGCGGCCTGGGACCATCGTTGGAACCCTCGGTTGGCGGAGGCCACGGCTGCATCGATATCCGCAAGGTCCGCATCGGCGAACTCGGCGATCACCTGGCCGGTCGCAGGGTTGGTCACTGTCAACGTCTGGCTGGCATGGCTGTGCACGGTGGCGCCGTCAATAAACAGCCCATGCTGGCGACGCAAAAAGGCTTCGACTTGGGGCAGCAGCGGGATATCGCTCATGGCAGGTTCCTGGCAGTTCACAAAGGAAAACCCGAGGGTAGCCAACGCGCGAAGGCAGCGCTTGACTGTGCCTGCCGCGCCTTATGTCTGTGCCTGCCACGTCTATGAAAAGTACAACCTTGCCTGCCGAATGTGCATTTTGCGCCCGTGCAATGCGTTCGATACTGGCCCTGCATCCGGCGCCGTGCCTGTACGTGGCGCACCTGCCGGACCTCCAATAATAAGCAGGGCCGTCCATGAAAAAGCCAAACCCGCTCCTCGAAGACCTCAAGCCCCTCCTGCCCGCCATCGCCGCGAATGCCGCGCGCGCCGAACAGCAGCGCCAGGTACCGGATGAAAACATCGCCTGGCTCAAAAGCATTGGCCTGCACCGTGCCTTTCAACCCAAGGCCTTTGGTGGCCTGGAGCTGTCGCTGCCGGAGTTCGCCGACTGCATTGCCTTGCTCGCCGGCAGTTGCGCCAGCACCGCCTGGGCCATGAGCTTGTTGTGCACCCACAGTCACCAGTTGGCGTTGTTCTCGGCAACCTTGCAGCAGGAAATCTGGGGCGCCAACCCGGATGCCACGGCCAGCAGCAGTATTGCGCCGTTCGGGCGAGTGGTGGAGGGCGATGGCGGTGTGCATTTAAGCGGTGAAATGGGTTGGAGCAGCGGCTGCGACCATGGCGAGTGGGCGATTGTCGGCTGTCGTCGGCAGAACACCGAAGGCACCCAGGATTATTGCTTTGCCGTGTTGCCGCGCAGTGACTACCAGATCCGTGACGACTGGTACGCCGCCGGCATGAAAGGCAGTGGCACCAAGACCTTGATCATCGACAACGCCTGGGTGCCCGAACACCGGATCCAGAAGGCCAAGGACATGATGGAAGGCAAGTCCGCAGGCTTTGGTCTCTATCCCGACAGCAAGATCTTTTACGCACCGTACCGGCCGTATTTCGCCAGCGGCTTCTCGACCGTGAGCCTGGGCGTGGCCGAACGCATGCTGGAGGTGTTTCGCGAAAAAACCAAAACCCGCGTGCGCGCCTACACCGGCGCCGCTGTGGGCGCGGCTACCCCTGCGCTGATGCGCCTGGCCGAGTCCACCCACCAGGTGGCGGCCGCCCGCGCATTCCTCGAAAAAACCTGGCAGGAGCACGCCGAGCACAGCGCCGCGCACCGTTACCCGAGCCGCGAGACGCTGGCGTTCTGGCGCACTAACCAGGCCTACGCGACCAAAATGTGCATCGAAGCCGTGGATCGCCTGTTCGCTGCCGCAGGTGGCAATGCCTGGTTCGAACACAACGAGATGCAGCGCCTGTTCCGCGATTCCCATATGACCGGTGCCCATGCCTACACCGACTACGATGTCTGCGCGCAGATCCTCGGCCGTGAGCTGATGGGCCTTGAACCTGACCCGAGCATGGTGTGACGGGTTCTTCCACAATAACCATCAGGGTGACCGTGCGCGGTCGCCCGGGAGTCTTGCATGTCTGACAGCAGCCTTTTCGACCCACGGGCCTTTCGCCGCGCCCTGGGCAACTTCGCCACCGGCGTGACCGTGGTCACCGCCGCCACTGCATCCGGGCGCAAGGTGGGCGTGACCGCCAACAGTTTCAACTCGGTGTCACTCGATCCGCCGCTGGTGCTGTGGAGCATCGACAAACGCTCCAACAGCCATGAAGTGTTTGAGGAAGCCAGTCACTTTGCAGTGAATGTATTGGCGGCGGATCAGGTGCACTTGTCCAATAACTTTGCGCGCCCGCGTGAAGACCGCTTCGCCTTGATCGAATACGAGCCGGGGGAGGGTGGCTCGCCGGTGTTTGCCGATTGCTCGGCGCGGTTTCACTGCGAGAAGTACCAGCAGGTGGACGGCGGCGACCACTGGATCATGATCGGCAAGGTGGTGGCCTTCGATGACTTCGGCCGCGCACCGTTGCTCTATCATCAAGGCGCCTATGCCGAGGTTCGGGCGCTGCGTCCCTGCGCGCCCGAGGCGATTCAGAACGGTACGGCGACCACCAACTGACTGTAGACATTGGTGCCGTTGCCGCCGACCTGGTTGCCGCCGGTCTCTGCATCCTTGTTGGGTTTGTAGAGGCCGAGCAGCGGCGTGATGATCAGGTGTTCGTTGACGGCCCATTCGGCATACAGGTCCAGCTCGCGGCCAACCAGGTTCAACTGGCCGCGGGTGCTGACCGTGCTGTAGTCGAAGAACAGCGCGCCAAGGGTGAGGTTGTCCAGCGGCTTGACCTTGAGCGCCACGTGCTGCACCGCCGTGTTGCTGTTGTACGGGCCGGAATAGTTGCCCGCCACCTCGCCTTGAACCCAGGTGCCGTAGCCGCGATTGAAGCCTGAGAACATGGCGTCCCAGTTTTTTGAATATCGCGCATATCGGTAGGTGAGGTCCGGTGACCACGGCAGGTCAGTGAAGGTGTAGCCGGCTTCGGCGTACCCGGCATTTTCCTGGGCGTCGCGACGGTCCTGGCGTGCCAGTTCAAAGGCAAAGTGCGCGCTGTCGATGCCGGCATTGCCGGCGCCGCGCAGGCTGTAGAGGTTCATGCCTTTGCGCTGGCGCTGCAGGTCGGTAGCGAAGCGCTCATCCACGTCGATCCCGTGAATGTAGGTCAGGCCCAGGGTACCCGGTGCGGCGCTGTATTCCAGGGTGCCGGCGGCCATTTCAGTCATGGCCTGTGCCGGGTTGTCGGATTTTATCCACATCAGGCTGCCATGCACGCCGTCCTTGCCGCCCAGGCGGATCACCGCCGTCTGGTCGAAGGCATGGCGTGCGGCGATGTAGTAGGCGCCGCCGCGATTGAACTCACCGTCGCCCACACCCTTGCCGAGGTTGGGGCCGTCGTCGTTGATGATGAAACCATCGCCCAGCATGATGATCTGCCGGCCGAACGACAGGTCTACGCCGTCCTTGCCCAACCCCGCGAACAGGTCGCCGGAGCGCCAGCCGGCGAAGGCTTCGTCAAACTTGGTGGTGCGCTCTGTGCCGTTGGTGACCCCGGACGCATCACC
This sequence comes from Pseudomonas antarctica, assembly GCF_001647715.1. Lineage (NCBI taxonomy): Bacteria > Pseudomonadati > Pseudomonadota > Gammaproteobacteria > Pseudomonadales > Pseudomonadaceae > Pseudomonas > Pseudomonas antarctica. Next base: position 4,123,192 of record NZ_CP015600.1, on the reverse strand, counting down.
ATCGCCCCAGGTGCCGGAACTCACCAGGTTGGCCGTACCGTACACGCCGCCAAAACTGCCCAGGCTGTGTTCGACACTCAGGCCGTACTTGATGAACGCCTCGCGCCAGGTCGAGCCACCGCTACGCCCATCGTAGTTTTTCGGGCTGTTGAACATCCCGTACACGGCGAGAAAATTGCCGGTGACTTTGGTGTCGGCATCGGCATACAGCTCGATCGCCTGAACCTTACAGACCAGCAATGCCATGCCCAGGCCGACCGCCTGGCGCAGGCGGCGATTTTTCAGTGTGTGCTCCATTGTTATTGTCCCCATCTTGGTTAAGAGTGAGGGCGCATTAGGGCGAGCGGTGGGCGCCCAAGTCTTTCATTTGCGTGCCAGGGAATTGACCCTGGCCGCCAGGCGGTTCGCCGTGGCAGGGAGCAACAAAACCGGCGGCAGACAGGGGCAAGACGATCAACTCGGGTGGGGCGCACAGTGCCGACACATTAAAAAAAACCGCTTTCGAGGACCCCACCATGTCGATCAACGACCGACTCACCGCGCACCTCAACCGGGGCACGGTAGGTTTCCCCACCGCGTTGGCCAGCACCATTGGCCTGATCATGGCCAGCCCGGTGATACTCACCGCCACCATGGGGTTTGGCATCGGCGGCAGCGCATTTGCCCTGGCGATGCTGATCGCCGTGGTGATGATGCTGGCCCAGGCCACCACGTTCGCCGAAGCCGCTTCTATCCTGCCCACCACCGGTTCGGTGTACGACTACATCAACTGCGGCATGGGCCGGTTTTTTGCGATCACCGGCACCTTGTCGGCCTACCTGATCGTGCATGTGTTTGCCGGCACCGCCGAGACCATCCTGGCCGGGGTGATGGCCCTGGTGAACTTCGAACACCTCAATACCCTGGCTGAGTCGGCCGGCGGTTCGTGGCTGCTTGGCGTGGGCTTTGTGATTGTCTTCGGTGTGCTGAATGCCTTTGGCGTCAGCGCGTTTGGCCGGGCGGAAATCATCCTCACCTTCGGCATGTGGACCACGCTGATGGTGTTTGGCGTGCTGGGCCTGATTGCCGCGCCGGCGGTGCAACTGGACGGCTGGTTCGGTGCATCACTGGTGGGCACCGACCTGATTACCGTGCTGTCGCTGGTGGGCATGGCGATGTTCATGTTTGTCGGCTGTGAGTTCGTCACGCCGCTGGCGCCGGACCTGCGCCAGTCGGCCAAGGTCATGCCGCGCGCGATGATGCTCGGGCTGGTGGGCGTGGCCACGTGCATGTTCATCTATGGCGCGGCGATGAAGCGCCAGGTGGAAAACGTCGTGTTGGACGCCGCTTCCGGCGTGCACTTGCTGGACACGCCCATGGCGATCCCCAAGTTCGCCGAGCAGGTGATGGGGCAGATCGGCCCGATGTGGCTGGGCATCGGTTTTCTGTTTGCCGGAGCCGCAACCATCAACACCCTGATGGCAGGCGTGCCACGCATTCTCTATGGCATGGCGGTGGACGGCGCGTTGCCCAAGGTCTTCACCTACCTGCACCCGCGCTTCAAGACGCCGCTGCTGTGCATCCTGGTGGCAATGCTGATTCCCTGCCTGCACGCGTTGTACCTGGGCGGCAACACCGACAACATCATGCACCTGGTGCTGGCGGCGGTGTGTGCGTGGAGCTTTGCCTATTTGCTGGTGACGGTGTCGGTGTTGATCCTGCGTATTCGCCGGCCGGATTTGCCACGGGCCTACCGTTCGCCGTGGTTCCCGCTGCCGCAGATCGTGTCGAGTATCGGCATCCTTTTAGGCATGTGGTTCATCACGCCACCGGGCATGAACCCGGCCGATATCTACGTGCCATTTGGCGTGATGCTCGCCATCACCGCAGCGTATGCGTTGTTCTGGACCCTGGTGGTGCAGAAGGTCAACCCCTTCAAGCCGGCCTCCGTGGAGGAGGTGCTGGCCAAGGAATTCAGCAACGAACCGGGGCTCCCAGATGATGGTTATGGCGACTTTGCGGCAAAAACTGTTTGAGCTGTTTCGCGCTGATCGCGCTCCGGCGGGGTACCGGCCGGGCGTGACCCTGGAGCATCTGCGGCGTAATTTGGGGCTGGCGAACGTCGAGCGGCTGTCCGCTACACAGGTAAAAGTGTGTGTGGATGAGGTGACGCTGGAGATTGTCGAGCGCGCCGAATCGCAGTTGTTGATGCACATGGTGATGACCGAATTTGTACTGCGCGTGCCCGCGTCGACAGCGGGCACGGCGAGCTTCGAGGTGCACCATGGCGGCGCGATTCGACGCCGGGGCGTTTGCGTGCGCCGCCGCTCCGGCAACCCGGCGCTGGCCCGTGAGTTACAGGCGTGCTTGCTGGCCGACGACGCATTATTCCAGGCGCTGATGCCGCTGGATTTCAAGCGCCTGCGTATCGAACTGCACGACCAGCAATGGTGCCTGCGCCTGGAGCATATGGGCGGCAGCGAGGTGGTCAATCGGCTGCCGGCGTTTCGGCGTTACATCGCGCTGAGCCCGGTGCAGCGCGGGCATTTACTTGCGACGATGGCCGGCTTGCAGCGGGTGTTGTCGAACCTCTGATTGGCATCAATAGTGCTTTCGTAATGGCAAACAGGTAGTTGTTGCGTGCATATAGATAACATGTTAACTATTGCAGCAGAACAACAAAAAAAACCATTGCGGAGGCACCCCATGAGCATCCCACAGCATGCACACGACGGGCTGGACAGCTGGAACCACGAGCTGCGCGCCGCGTGCGGTCATTTCGACACTGAACTGGCGTTCAACCGCTCGCTGTTTATCGGCGAGATCAACAACTTGCCGCGTGGCCTGGCGATCCTGCGCACCAATGCCGGGCTGATCAAGCGCCCGGCGCACCACGCCGACCACGATAATGACCAGGATTGTTTCCTCGTCAGCCAGCGCAGTGGTTACTCGCAGATCGTGCAGAACGGCCAGACCCTGCAACTGGCGCCCGGCGAGATGCTGTTGATGGACTCTGTGGGCTCTATCGAAATCACCCCCTTCGGCCTCATTGAGCATGCCTCGTTGTCGCTGTCGCGCCCTGATGTGTGCAAGCACCTGGGCGGCGATGCCCATGCCTTCGGCAAGATCTCTTCGACCAAAGCCTGTGGGCGCATGCTGCATGTGCTGATGGACCAGTTGTGCAAGGACGACACGGCGGATGGTGCGGGTGAAGTCGAGGCGCTGCAAACCGCGTTCGTCTCGCTGCTGGGTTCGGCCCTGGAGCAGGGCGATGAGTGCCGTGAAGGCTTGGCGGCGTTGCAGGGGAATAACCTGCGCAGTTATGTGCAGAAGGTGATTGATGAGTCGCTCAGCCAGCCCGGCCTCAGCCCGATCGGGTTGGCCAATCGGCTGAATATTTCGGTGCGACACCTGTACCGGTTGTTTGAGGAGCAAGACGACAGCGTCTGTCGCTATATCCAGCGGGCGCGGCTCAAACGCAGCGCGGATGATTTGACCAACCCGTTCCTCAGGAGTGAGTCGATCACCTCGATTGCCTACAAGTGGGGCTTTACTGACTCGGCGCATTTCAGCCGGTCGTTCAAGAAGCAATTCGAGGTGTCGCCCAAGGATTTCCGGTCCAGCCGGTTGCAGGCAGCGGGAGCATAACCCGGGTCTTCAACGCTAATGTGGGGCGGGGCTTGCTCCCACATTGGAACCGAGCCGGGTTTCAGACTTCCGGCAAGGTCGACCCGCCGTCCACCACCAGGGTTTGGCCGGTGATATAGCCAGCCAGATCGGAGGCCAGAAACAGCATGGCGCCGGCGATATCCGCCGCCGAGCCCAGGCGCCCGAGCGGCACGCGGCTGGCGATGCTGGCATTCAGCGCGGCGTCGCCCAGGTTGCCCATCGCCGGGGTGGCGATCATGCCCGGCTCCACACCATTCACCCGCACCTTCAGCGACGCCAATTCCAGCGCCGCGTTGCGAATAAAGCCGTTGACCCCGGCCTTGGACGCCGCGTAATGACTGAGCCCTGGATAGCCGACCCGATTGCCGGTGACCGAAGACGTCACCAGCACGCAACCACGACCCTGCGCGCGAAACGCCGGCAAGGCCGCCTGGGTCAGCCAGAACAATGCTGACAGGTTGACCGCCAAGGTCCGTTGCAGGATGGCCGGGGTGATGTCAGCAAACGCCGTCAGCGGAAAATACCCGGCGTTGTGCACCAGGACATCCAGTCGCGCCAACCCTTGGACACAGGCGAACACCGCCTCTGACTCCGCCAGGTCGACGCCCACGGCTTCGACGCGGTAACCCTGCACGCAGAGTGCGGCGGCAACCTCCTGGGCTTGCGCGAGCAGGCGGTCGGCAATCACGACCTGCGCGCCGCGACGGGCAAACGCTTCGACGATACCGAGCCCAATGCCTTGCGCGCCGCCGGTGACCAACACCACACGTCCGCTGAAATCCAGGTCATTCACCATGGCTGGGCTCCAGTCGCGTGAAGGCCAATGTGGGCACATCGACAATGCTCGAACCGCCGTCGGCGACCAACGTCGCCCCGGTGATGATCGATGCATCACTGGACGCCAGGAAGCGACAGGCTTTGGCGATTTCCTCGGCGCGTGCGGCCCGGCGCAGCGGCACATCGGCGCACACCCGTTCATAAGCCTGTTGCAGCGTATCGCCATAGGCATTCATCAGCGGCTGCATTTCCGCATCAGCCATGGGGGTGTGCACCCAGCCCGGGCATACCGTGTTCACCCGCACGCCGTGGGGCCCATAATCCCGCGCGAGCGAGCGGTTAAGCCCGAGGAGCGCATGCTTGGCCGTGGTGTAGCCGCACACGTCGGGCCCTGCCGCCAACGAGGCGATGGAGCCGATCAGCACAATATTGCCCGCGCTTTCCTGCAACATCGGCAGGCAGGCGCGGGCGCTGTAGAACGCGCTGTCGAGGTTGCTGCGCAGTGCACTTTCCCAAGTGGCCGGGCTGGTCTGGGTCGCGCTGCCCACGCCATGGCCACCCGCGCAAGCCAGCAGCACATCCAGGCGCCCGTAGTGTTCGCGGATCTGCCGGATAAACCCGTCCCAGGTGTCCGGGCAGGCGGCGTCGCCCACCAGGATCAGTCCGCCGGTTTGTCGGGCCACCTGTTCCAGCGGCTCACGGCGCCTGCCGATCAGCACCAACCGCGCGCCGTCCTCAGCATACAACCGCGCACACGCAGCGCCGATACCGGTGCCGGCACCCGTGATGACGACCGTGCGCGGCTCAGTCACGAGGGTACTCCGTGCGGTTAAGCACCTGGCAATAGGAGCTGATGGGGAAGTTCGACAGCGCATCGAATGACGCCCCGGCGTAGCCAAAAATTTTGCCGTCGCTGCGGTGCTGTTGCAGGTCGATCAGCACCAGGCCGAGGGTGGGTACGATTTTTTCTTGCCACACAAACAGGTACAGCTGTTCGGCGATCTTGTAGTAGTGGCAGCGGTCGGTGTCGCACAAGCCTTGCTCCACGCCCTTCAAACATTGCCAGGCATAGAAGCGTGGGTTGAGGTAGATGTGCTCATAGATTTCGCTGGGGCTGTAGCGATATTGATTGCGCAGGCCCAGCAGTTCGTCGGTTGGCGCATGCAGGCAGTGGCCGTCTTGCCACGGGCGGTCGAGGCTGCCGTGCAGGAAGTCGACCTGCACCGAGCTCAGCGGTTTACCGGCCAGGGCTCGGTGGTAAAGGCCTTCGTGGGTTTCCGATTGTTCGGGCAGGCGGCCGATCACCGCCGTAAACGACTCGCCCGGTGTATCCAGCACCAGGCTGATCGACCAGCTTTGCCCGGCCTCATGCTTGATGAAGTCCACCAGGTACAACCCCGGGCGAATCGAGGTGGCGCGGTAGGGCGCGCTGCCGCTGGAGTGCCCGTCGGCGGCCTGCCAGGCCAGGCGGTCCTGCTCGAAACGGTGCTCGATCTGCCAGCCATTGGCGAAGTGCAGGGTAAACGTCTTGCCGGCCAGTTCGGCGAGGTTGGGCAGGATAAACGCTTGCGGGGCAAACCCGTCGGCCAGGGCGCCCACGGTGATCCAGTCTGGGGAACTCGTCATGGCAACGCTCCCTTAGGCAACGGCGAAGTAGTGTTTGACGAAACTCTCGCTGACCACTTCCCACAGCACGGGTGTGCCCTTGGTCACGAACCAGCTGTCGCCGGCCTTGTAGCGCGCGGATTGGCCGGTGGATTCGTCGGTCAGGACCACTTCGCCGGTCACCACTGTGGCCTGCTCAGCGAACGGGTAGACCATGCGGAACTTGCCCTGTGTGGTGCCGAAGTAAGCACTGCTGACCGGATCGGTAGGCGCGCCGAAGGTCATCTTGCCGAAGGCACGCACCTCGCCTTCGAGGATCTCTGAGCCGAGATCGGCCACGGTACCCCAGGCGTCGAGTTCCGACAGCTGGACGTTGTGCTTGAGGGTGGTAAGGGTCATGGCAGTTGCTCCTGATAAGGAAATGAAAATTAGCGGCGCCCGTTCCAGTAGCCGGAAAGTTGGTGCCAGGATTTGCCTGCCGTCAGCAGCAAGGGGCGGATCGCGTCCTTGCCGATGATGGTCGGGCGATGAATCGAGCTGACCAGGTCATACCGCGCCGAGCCTTCGCTCATGCCTTCGGCCAGGACCTTGCAGATGATGTGGCTGGGGGTGACGCCAAAACCTGAATAGCCCTGCACGAAAAACGCGTTGCTGCGCCCTGGCAAAGTGCCGATCTGCGGAAACAGATTAGGGCTGCACGCCATCGGCCCGCCCCACGCCAGGTCGATTTTCACGTCCTTGAGGTAGGGGAAAATCTTCAGCATCAGGTTGCGGTTCCAGGCCTTCAGGTCGCCGGGAATATGCTCCACCAGTGGCGTCGCGGCACCGAACAGCAAGCGGTTTTCATTGGTTACGCGGTAGTAGTCGATCACCGGGCGAATGTCGCTGTAGGCCCCGCGAATCGGGCTGATGCGTTGGATCAGCTCCTCGGACAACGGCTCGGTCATCATCTGGAACGCGTAGGTGTTGATGGTCGAACGGTGCAGCTCCGGTTCCAGCTTGTTGAGGAAACTGTCGCAGGCCCACAGCAACTTGCTGGCGCGGACCGAGCCGCGGCCGGTGCGCACGGTGATGCGCTCGCCATAACTGACGTCCAGGGCCGGGCTGTTCTCGAAAATCTTTACGCCATGGCTGGCCAGGGCGGTGGCTTCGCCCAATAGCAGGTTGAGCGAGTGCACATGCCCGCCGCCCATGTGCAGCAGGGCGCTGGTATAGGCTGTGGAGCCGATGATCTGCTGCACGTCGGCGCCGCCGAGAAAGCGGATCTCATGCTGGCTGTTGATCGACTTGAAGTCCTTTTCCCAGGCGCGCAGGGTTTTTTCCTGGCGGGCGTTGAAGCCCATGTAGCCATAGCCGTGGCAGAAATCCGCGTCGATGTTGTACTTGGCGATGCGGTTCTTGATGATGTCGGCGCCCAGGTCGCTGATCTCGAATATCTGGCGCAGGCCGTCTTCGCCCACATCCTTTTTGATCTTCTCCAGGTCATGGCCGATGCCCGCCATGATCTGCCCGCCGTTGCGCCCGGTGCCGCCAAAGCCCAGGTAGCGCGCTTCGAGCACCACAACATTGGTGATGCCTTTTTCCGCCAGTTCCAGGGCAGTGTTGATACCGGAGAAACCGCCGCCAATCACCACGACATCGGCGTCGATGTCCTGCTCCAGCGTGGGGAAGCTGAGGTTGTATTTCTTGGTGGCGGTGTAATACGTGGGGGTTTCGATGTTGATCATGGCGCAGCCTGAAAAGGTGAAGGAAGGCGCTAAAGCGGATGCCTCCATTAGGGGCCCTGGCGGGACGGATGTCTTGACCCTGCGTGCCCAGGCTTTTGATTCAGCGCGCCATGGACAGGTGCGGCAAACAAGTTATAGCGCGCTCACTGGCCGGGAATGCTAGAGTTTCGTTAAATTATTAACTAAATAACCCGTGACCCTGATCCCTATGCTTAAACCTCGACAATCCCTGACATTGGCCCTGCTGCAAGCCCGCGAAGCTGCCATGAGTTTTTTCCGGCCCTCCCTGAATGAACACGGCCTGACCGAACAGCAATGGCGGATCATCCGCATCCTTGAGCAACACGGTGAGCTGGAGATTTACCAACTGGCGGAACTGGCCTGCATCCTCAAACCGAGCATGACCGGCGTGCTGGTGCGCATGGAGACCGCCGGCATGGTGCACCGGCGCAAGGCCGAGCAGGACCAGCGCCGTGTGCTGGTGACCCTGGCCGACAAGGGCAAGGCGAGTTTCGAGTCCATGAGCCATTGCATGGAAGCCAACTACCAGCGCTTGCAGGATCAATTCGGTACGGAGAAGTTCGAGGCCCTGTTGGGCCTGCTGGATGACTTGAAGAACATCAAGCGCTGAAACAATTGCTCAAACGCCACACATCAAAGTGTGGGAGCTGGCTTGCCTGCGATAGCGGTGTACCTGTGACAACTAACCCCATTGGCCCACCGCCATCGCAGGCAAGCCAGCTCCCACATGAGATCTCAGTAGACACCACCGGTGTGTGAGGCTTCGGGAGCGCCCTTGAATCTCCCCGCCAAACTCTGCAAGCCACGCATCAACACCGTGGTATCCACACCCACCGCCACAAACGTCGCACCCAGTTCGATGTAGCGCCGCGCCAGCGTTTCATCCGCACTGAGAATTCCCGCCGCCTTGCCCGCGTGTACGATGCGCGTGATTGCCTGTTCAATTGCCGCCTGCACCGCAACGTGCCCCGGGTTACCGCGATGCCCCATGGACGCACTTAAATCCGCCGGGCCGATAAACACACCGTCCACGCCTTCGACTGCGGCGATGGCGTCCAGATTGGCCAGGCCTTCAGCGCTTTCAATCTGCACCAGGAGGCACATCTGCTCATCGGCCTGGTCGAGGTAACCGGGGATGCTGTTCCAGCGCGAAGCGCGGGCCAAAGCACTGCCGACGCCACGAATGCCCTGGGGCGGGTAGCGCATGGCACGCACCAGTTCGCGGGCCTGCGCGGCGCTTTCAACCATTGGCACCAGTAATGTCTGAGCGCCGATATCCAGCAGTTGCTTGATCAGCGCGCTGTCGCCGATCACCGGGCGAATCAGCGCCTGGCTGGGATAGGGCGCGATGGCCTGCAATTGGCCAAGCATGCCTGGCAGAGCGTTGGGCGCGTGTTCGCCATCGATCAGCAACCAATCGAAACCTGCGTTGGCGGCCAGCTCGGCACAGTAGGCATTCGCCAGGCCGAGCCACAGGCCGATCTGTACGTCGCCCTTGTTCAGGCGTTGTTTGAAGCGGTTGACAGGCATGTCCATGACAATCTCCAGTGGTCAGACGAAACGGCAGGCGATCGACCCGAGCGTGTCGTAGTCGACATGGAAGGTATCGCCGGGGCGTGCCGCCACCGGGCGTGTAAACGAGCCACCGAGGATGATTTGCCCGGGCAGCAGCGTGACGTCATACGCCGCCAGCTTGTTGGCCAGCCACGCCACGCCCTTGGCCGGGTGGTTAAGCACCGCAGCCGACACCCCGGACTCCTCGATCACGCCATTGCGGTACAGCACCGCCGGCACTTTGCGCAGGTCGATGTCGGTGGGCCGCACGGCGCGGCCGCCCATCACCACTCCCGCATTCGCGGCGTTGTCGGAGATCGTGTCGAAGACCTTGCGGGTCGCGTGGGTCTGTGGGTCGACCTGTTGGATGCGCGCGTCGATGATCTCCAGCGCCGGGATCACCCACTCAGTGGCGTCGAGGACGTCGAACACCGTGCAGTTCGGGCCCTTGAGCGGTTTGCCGAGGATGAAGGCCAGTTCCACTTCCACCCGAGGGACAATGAAACGCTCGAAGGGAATATCACTGCCTTCGTCGAAAAACATGTCATCGAGCAGCGCGCCATAGTCGGGTTCGGTGATGTTCGATGACACTTGCATGGCCCGTGAAGTCAGGCCGATTTTGTGACCCTTCAAGGTACGGCCGTCCTTGATCTTCTGCGCGACCCAGGCGCGCTGGATGGCGTAGGCGTCTTCAATCGTGATGCCAGGGTAGTCGAGGGAGAACTGGCGCACCTGTTCGCGGCTGCGTTCGGCGCGGTCCAGACGGGTAGCGGCCTCATGGATGTGCTGTGAGTCGAGCATGGCAACGGTCTCTAGTGTGGGTTGACGATGGCGGCGTGGGTGCGCAGCACCAGCAGGCCGCCGAGGGCGATAAACAGGGCGAGTACGTAAAGCGCGAGGCTGGCGCTCTGGGTGGCGTCGCGCATCCAGCCGATCAGGTACGGCGCGAGGAACGCGGCGACGCTGCCGAACGAGCTGATCATGGCGATGCCGGCGGCCTGGGTGGTGTTGGAGAGAAACGCTGGCGGCAGTTGCCAGAACATCGGCAGGGCGGCACTGGCGCCCATGCCGGCGACCACCAGCCCGCTCATCACCAGCAGCGGATTGCCTGGCGCCAGGCCGGTCACGGCGATACCGACGGCGGCCATCAGCAATGGCACACACAGGTGCCAGCGACGTTCGCGGTGTCGGTCGGACGAGCGTCCGCAGCCGATCATGAAGAAGCACCCGGCCAGATACGGCACGGCGCTGAGCAGGCCAACCTGGCTGTCGCGGCCGATGCCAGCGCCGTGGATCAGGGTCGGCATCCAGAACGCCAGGGTGTTTACCGCCAGCATCACCGCAAAGTACACCGCCACCAACAGCCACACCTGCGGGTCACGCAGGATGCCGCTGAACGAGGTGATGGTCTTGCGCTGTTCTTCGCTGCTCAGTTGGGCGTGCAGTTGCTGTTTTTGCTCGGCCGTCAGCCAGTTCACCGAGTCGAAACCGTCCGGCAAGCACTTGAGCACCACCAGCCCCAGCAGCACCACCGGCGCGCCTTCGATCAGAAACATCCACTGCCAGCCGCGCAGGCTGCCCACGTCGTGGAAGTTCTCCAGAATCGCCCCGGAGAGTGGTCCGCCCAACACGCCGGCCATCGGCACTGCAATGGCGAACAGCGCGGTGACCTGGGCACGCCGGCGTGCCGGGTACCAGCGGTTGAGAAACACCAGGATGCCCGGGAAAAACCCGGCCTCGGCCACCCCCAGCAAAAAGCGCAGCACATAGAAATCACGGGCACTCTCGACCCACAACATGCCGGTGGACAACAGGCCCCACACCACCATCAGGCTGGCGATCCAGCGCCGTGGCCCGACCCGGTCAAGTGCCATATTGCTGGGTACGCCGAACAGCGCGTAGGCGATAAAAAACAGCCCGGCGCCAAAGCCGTAGACCGTGTCGCTGAAGTGCAGGTCACTGCTCATCTGCATCTTCGCGAAACCAATGTTGATGCGGTCCAGATGGGCGAACAGGTAACAGACCAACAACAGGGGCATCAGGCGCCAGGTGACTAAACGATGGGTGCGGTCGTGCTCGGCCAGCACGAGGCTGGCAGTGGAATTGGCTGTGCTCATGGTGTTGTACTTTTTGTCTGAGTGGCCGTGAGGGGAGGGCGGGACTCAGCCCGCCGGGTTGTTCAGAAATGCATGCACGTTGTTCTGCTTGAAGTTGAGCTGCGGGTGCAGTTCGACCATCTCGAATGACAGCGCCAGCAAGCGTTGCGCCTGCAGCTCGGCAAAGTGCGCGCTGATCGTCGCGAACACGGCCTCGGCCACCGCCTGTCGCGTGGGCAGGTCGCGGCCATGACCCACCTTGAGGGTCATGTGCACAAAGGCGTAGTCGTGCTTGCCATCGGCCATGCGCCAGGTGTCCAGGCGCACGCCACGGCTGCGGATGCCGCCAAGGGGAAACACGCCACTGTCCCCCAGCACGCGGTGGATCTTTTCAAACAGGCCGGGCAGGTCGGCCTGTGGTTCGATGTTGTCGGTGTACTCGGCGATAAAGTGCGGCATGGTTGCCTCCCAGGGTTACAGGGGAAAGATCGCGTTGACCTGACCGGTGCCCGAACTGCCGAACGGCGCCGTAATGATCTCGGCCGGTTTGGCATAGTCCGGCCCGCCGAGCAGGCCCAGCAGCATGGCGGTGTCGTGCATCTTGCCTTCGCCAAAACAGTGTTCGGCGTAGTCCGGCAGCATCGCGCAGAACTCCTTGAAGCGGCCTTGCTGCCACATTTGCACCACGTGCAGGTCCATCTGCTTATCGAATTCACGGGTCCAGTTATGGATGTTCGCCTCGGCTTCACGGTCGTCCGAAAAACGGTGGGAGAGTGAGCCGGAGGCCAGCACCAGCACCTTGCGGTCACTCTTTTCGATAGCCCGGCGCACGGCGGCACCAAACGCAAAGCTGTCTTCCAGGCGATGCCAGGCGCACCACGCGGCGATGGAAATGACCTTGAGCTTTTCATCCTCCGGCACGCCCATGTGCATGTAGCGCATGGGCACCAACGTGCCGTATTCCAGCTCCAGGCTCGGGATGTTATGGGCCATGGTGCGCACACCGGCCAGGTTGGCCTCGGCGGCGATCAACGCGCCCAGCTCGGGGCAACCGGGGTAGGCGTATTCCATGTTCTTGATGAAGTGCGGCAGCTCGTTACTGGTGTAGGTGCCCTGGAAATGCTCACCGCAGTTGACGTGATAGCCGCTGTTGACCAGCCAGTGCACGTCAAACACCACGGCTGTGTCCGCCCCCAATTCTCGGGCGCGGCGGCCGATTTCCGTGTGGCCGGCAATCGCCGCTTCGCGACAGCCATGATGTTTGCCGGGCAGTTCCGACAGGTACATCGACGGTACGTGGCAGATCTTCGCCGCCAGGACCACTTCGCCCATGATCATTCTCCTGAGTATTTATTCTTGTTGGAGTGCAATGTGAGGGTTACACGCCCCAACGCGGGATGTGATGGCTGCCCATGGAAATGCACACGTTCTTGATCTCGGCAAACACTTCAAAACTGTACTGGCCGCCTTCGCGCCCGGTGCCGGAACCTTTTACGCCGCCGAAGGGCTGGCGCAGGTCACGCACATTCTGGCTGTTGATAAATACCATGCCGGCTTCAATCCCGCGCGCCAGGCGATGGGCCTTGCCGATGTCCTGCGTCCAGATATACGACGCCAGGCCGTACTCGGTATCGTTGGCCAATTGCAGCGCCTCGGCTTCGTCCTTGAACGGAATCAGGCACACCACCGGGCCGAAGATTTCTTCCTGGGCGATGCGCATCTTGTTGTTCACATCGGCAAACACCGTGGGCTGGATAAACTGACCTTTGCTCAGGTGCGCCGGTAAATTGGCCGGGCGTTCCAGGCCGCCGGCGAGCAGAGTGGCACCTTCTTCGAGGCCGATTTTGATATAGCCGGTGACCTTGTCGTAGTGCGCCTGGGTGATCATCGAACCGACCTGGGTCTTGGGGTCTTGAGGGTCGCCCACAATCAGCCGCTTGGCCCGCGCGGCAAACTCAGCGACAAACTGCGGGTAGACACTTTCCTGGATAAAGACCCGGCTGCCGGCGGTGCAGCGTTCGCCATTCAGCGAAAAGATGGTGAACAGCGCGGCGTCGAGCGCGCGCTCAAGGTCGGCATCTTCAAAGATCAGCACCGGCGACTTGCCGCCGAGCTCCATCGAGTACTTTTTCAGGCCGGCGGTCTGCATGATTTTCTTGCCGGTGGCGGTGCCGCCGGTGAACGAAATGGCGCGTACATCCGGGTGGCGTACCAGCGCATCACCGGCGGTGGCGCCGTAGCCTTGAATCACATTGAGCACGCCGTTGGGAATCCCGGCTTCCACCGCCAGGCGCCCCAGTTCGTTGGCGGTCAGTGGCGACAGTTCCGACATCTTCAACACCGCCGTATTGCCCAGCGCCAGGCACGGCGCGGTTTTCCAGGTGGCGGTCATGAACGGCACATTCCACGGCGACACTAACCCGCACACACCCACCGGCTGGTAGAGGGTGTAGTTGAGCATCTGATCGTCCACCGGGTAGCTGTGGCCGTCCATGCGTGTGCACACTTCGGCGAAAAAATCGAAGTTGTGTGAGGCCCGCGGGATCAGCACATTTTTGGTCTGGTGGATCGGCAGGCCGGTGTCGAGGGTTTCCAGTTCGGCCAGGCGCGGTACGTTCTGCTCGATCAACTCACCGAGCTTGCGCATCAAGCGTGCGCGCTCCCTGGCCGGGGTGTTGGCCCATTTGGGAAACGCTTCTTTAGCGGCCGCGACAGCCCGCGCGACTTCTTCAGGCCCACCGCTGGCGACTTCGCCGATGGCATCGCCGGTGGCCGGGTTGTAGTTCATGAAGGTGTCTTTGCTTTCGACCTCACGGCCGTTGATCCAGTGTTTGATCATGGTGCTCAAGCCTCTTTCCGGGCGGAAAAGAATTCCGCCTCGCTGACAATTCGGTTGACCAGGCGGCCCACGCCTTCGACTTCCACCACCACTTCGTCACCCGGCACCACATCGGCCAGGCCTTCGGGCGTGCCGGTGGCGATCATGTCGCCGGGTTGCAGGGTCATGAAGCTGGACAGGTATTCGATGAGGTAGGGAATGTCGAAAATCATGTCGCGGGTGCTGCCTTCCTGGCGCAGCTCACCGTTGATCCAGGTGCGCAGGGTCAGGTTGCTCGGGTCGGGCACATCCGCCACATCGACGATCCACGGGCCGACCGGGGTGGTGGCGTCGCGGTTTTTAACGCGCAGGTTGGGGCGGTAGTAGTTTTCCAGGTAGTCGCGGATCGCGTAGTCGTTGCACACCGTGTAACCGGCCAGGTAATCCAGGGCGTCGGCGCGCTTGACGTTGCGCGCAGTCTTGCCGATTACCGCCACCAGCTCGCACTCGTAGTGCATGTAGGCGACGTTGTCCGGGCGCCAGGTAACCTGCCGGTGGCCGGTGTAGGTGCCGACGGACTTGATGAATGCTAGGGGCTCGGTGGGCGGTTTGAATGCCAACTCGGCGGCGTGGTCGGCGTAGTTCAGGCCCAGGGCGAACATCGTGCCGGTGGCGGGCGGCAGCCACTCCACGTGTTCTTCGGCGAGCAACCGGCCATCGCTCAGGCGCACGCTGTAATCCGCCTCCACGTGCACGGCATGGATCGCGCCTTCAAAACGAATACGGGCGTGTTTCATCGCGCTGCCTCCGCCTGCACGGTGTTGGCCAAGCGACCGACACCGCTGATTTCAACTTCAACCCTGTCTCCAGGCTGCACATCCACGCGACCTTCCGGGGTGCCGGTAATCAGCACGTCGCCAGGGTGCAGGGTCATGAACTCGCTGATTTCGGCGATCAATTGCGCAATATCCCGTACCCAATTGGCGGTGGAGTTTTGCTGGCGCAGTTCGCCGTTGACGAAGAGTCTGAGGCTCAGTTGATTGGGGTTGGTCACCTGATCCCGCGCGACCCAATCCGGCCCGAAGGCACAAAAACCATCGCGGCATTTGGCTTTCACGGCGGGGCGGTAGTAACTGTCTTCCGGCAGGCTGAATTCATTCACCACCACATAACCGGCCACATGCGCCATGGCGTTTTCCAGGCTGACGCGGCTGGCACGCTGGCCGATCACCACACCCAGGGCCGGCCCTGGTTGCAGGCGTTCACCCTGAGGAAACACCACCACACCGTCGTGCTCATTGCGCGTATTCGGGGTCTTGATAAACAGCACCGGTTTGCTCGGCGGCTGCTGATAGGGCGCCTGCTGGAAGGCGGCGAGATGCTGGTCCAGCAAGCCCTGGTAGTTCAGCGCAACGCCGAACAAGGTGCCGCTGGCAACATCATGCAGGGTACGGCTCATGCGTTTCTCCTGGCGGTGGCGACTGCTGCATAGGCAGTTCGTTAATGTATTAACGTTATAATTAATATGTTAACTACCGTCAAGCATGGCAAAATCCAGCAGCATCCGAACAACAAGAAGAGTGCACTGTGAAGCCGATTCCCAACATCAACATCGGGCAGGTCTACGACCAGCGTTACAGCGATGCCGAGGTGCATTACGACAAGCTCGCCAACCTGGCAGGATTTTTCGGGCGCAATATGCCCGTGCATCGGCATGACCGATTTTTCCAGGTGCATTACGTGAAGAGCGGCGCGGTGCGGGTGTATCTGGATGATCGCCAGTACGTTGAATCAGGGCCGATGTTTTTTCTCACACCGCCCACGGTGCCCCATGCGTTTGTGACTGAACCGGATGCGGACGGGCATGTGCTGACGGTGCGTCAGCAATGGGTGTGGGCCTTGATTGACGCCGACCCGAGCCTTGCCTCCGGGGCCGCGTGTGTGGCGCTGAAGGCAGATGCCCAAGGATTGGATCAACTGTTCGAAGCGTTAAGCAGCGAGATCAACGCCCAGTGGGCAGGGCGCGCCGCTGCACTGGAAAGCCTGACGCGCCTGATCATGATTCGCCTGCTGCGCCTGTGTGCCAACTCGCTGCCGGCGCGCCCGACGCGGCATGAAGACCTGCGTATCTTCCATCGTTTCAACGAACTGATCGAAGCGCATTACCTGGAGCATTGGCCGCTGGCACGTTACGCCGGGGAGGTCGGTGTCACCGTCGCGCGGCTCAATGAAGTCTGCCGGCGCATGGCCGACCTGCCGTCCAAGCGCCTGATCCTGGAACGGGTCATGCAGGAAGCCAAGCGCCTGCTGCTGTTTACCGGCAGCTCGGCGAATGAAATCTGCTACCAGCTGGGGTTCAAAGACCCGGCGTATTTCAGCCGGTTTTTCCTTCGTTACGCACAGGTGACGCCGGGGGAGTACCGGCTGCGGCAGTCGGGGTTGAGTTGACGTTCCACGCGCCACCCAGCGCCGTATACAGGTTCACCTCCGCGACCAATTGGGCCAACCGATCGACGATCAGCGCCTGCTGTGAACTGAACAGCGAGCGCTGCGCATCAAGGAACGTCAGGTTGCTGTCGACACCGCTGCGGTAGCGGTGTTGGGCCAGGTCGTAATAGGCCTGGTTGGCCGCGACGAAATCCCGTTGCGCCTGCAGTTGGTCGTTGAACGTCTGACGGGCGGCGAGGCCGTCGGCGACTTCCTGGAACGCGGTCTGGATGGATTTTTCGTACTGGGCCACCGTAATGTCTTTCTGCAATTTGGCGTAGTCGAGGCTGGCGCGCAGGCTGCCGGCGTTGAAGATCGGCAGGTTGATTTGCGGTTGGAAGGTCCAGGTGCCCGTGCCACCCTTGAACAACCCTGACAGTTCGGTGCTGGTGCTGCCGGCGTTGGCCGTGAGGGTGACCGAAGGAAAAAACGCTGCGCGGGCCGCGCCGATATTCGCGTTGGCCGCTTGCAACTGGTACTCGGCCTGGAGGATATCCGGGCGCCGTTGCAGCAGGTCGGAGGGCAAGCCTGCGGGCACGCGCGCCACCAGATCATCGGCCAGTGGCCGCGACGGCAGGTGCTCATCCACCGGGCCGCCGACCAGCAGGGCAAGGTTGTTGAGGTCCTGGGCGACCTGGCGCTCATAACGGGCCACGCTGGCGCGGGTACTTTCGACGGCTGTGCGGGCTTGTACCACCTCCAGCGCCGAAGCCTTGCCCGCACTTTTGCTGCGGCTGGTCAGTTGCCAGCTGTGGTCGTTGGCCTTCAGGGTTTGCTGCGCCAGGGCCAGCAGTTCCTGGTCGGCGCGCCAGGTCAGGTAGGCATTGGCGACGTTGGCGACCAGGCTCAGTTGTGTGCTGCGCCGGGCTTCCTCGGTGCCCAGGTAAGTGAGCATCGCCTGCTCGCTGAGGCTGCGCACGCGGCCGAACAAATCCAGCTCATAGGCGCTGAGCCCTAACGTGGCCGAATAGTTGGACGTGATCGCCGACTTGCCGGTGCCGGTTACATCGGCCGGCAACTTCTGGCGTTTGCCGGCGCCTGTTGCGGACACCGCCGGGAACAGGTCCGCACGCTGGATGCGGTACTGGGCCTGGAACGCTTCCACATTCAGCGCGGCAACCCTGAGGTCACGGTTGTTGACCAGCGCGGTGCCAATCAGCTGTTGCAAGGCCGGGTCGTGAAACAGTTGCTGCCAGTCCGGCTTTACCGCCACGGTGTCGGCCTGCGCCAGGCTGTAGACGCCGCCTTGGGGGTACTGCGCAGGTGTCGGCGCTGCAGGCCGTTGGTACTCGGGGATCAGCGAACAACCGCCGAGCATCCAGGCCACGCCTACGCTGGTGAGTGTCCATTTGTTCATCAGGCGCCAACCATCCATTTGGCCAATCCATGCCGCCCACTCACGCCCAATTTGGCGGCGGCGCGCTTGAGGTAGGTTTCGATCGAGCTGTTTTTCACGCTGAGTTTTTCCGCCATCTGCGGCACGGTGCCGCCGGTCAGCAGGCCGAGGCAAACTTCCTGCTCGCGCGCCGACAGGGTGATATCGCTGAGGGACAAGCGCTTGTAGAACTCGCGCTGCAACTGCGATTGTTCCAGCAGGTTCTGGGCCGGCTCGGACTCGGCGTGCGGCGTCAGACGCAGAAGGTGCGCATGCCGCTCCAGCAAGGGCAACAAGGTCTCCGACAAGCATTTGAGAAACGACAACTGCGCCAGGGAAAAGCCCTGCTGGGTGGGCGAGCGGTAGAACGAAATCACGCAGCGCCGATTGCCCTGACGCGATACCAGATTGCACTGGTGCGAGCTGCCACGCGGATGCGCGCTGTTGGCTTTGGCCTTCATCTGGATCAGCAGTGGGTCTTGCATGCGCAGCATTTCCCGCAACAGCGGATGGTCATTCAGCGCATGCACGGTCTGCGGGGCAGACCAGTCATTTTGCAGCCCGGCGCTGCCGAGCAGCTTGATGTCGAGCACGCTGTCGCGCAGTTCGTCCAGGGTCCATTCACTCAGGTCGACCAAGTGAATCGGTACCCATTTATCCACCAGATGCAGCATGTTGGCGGCGAAGTTTTCCTGGCCGCTGTTAGAAATCAACTCGCCCATTTCTGCATAGAAATGCGGGCTGTGCGTGTCGCCAATACTGCGGGTCAGACTCATAGCCATCTCATCCTTGATGTCGAAAACCGTCAACGGACGCCCTGGGTCTGTGTGGGGCTATCCGTACTCCTTGAACGTAACTCGGCGTTCGAGATTTTATTTAGCCATAGCGATTTGTCCTACGTATGTAGCGGAAACGAGGGACACAACCTGCCATAAAGTCCACGTCATTAATTCGACGTTTCTGACGGCGGATGCCACCCACGAAAAGCCACAAACGAATTTTAGGATTATTTAACCATATGATATTTAACGAAAAATAATTTCAGCTAAACACGCTGGAGAAAACCACAGCGGCCAGATATAGCCAATCTCCTACAACGCTTTAATCGATCCAGCAATGAACCATCAGCCAGACCCGGTTCTGTCCCCTCGGATGTCCGGGTTTAGGGTGACAGACAGGCCCCGACCCCCATGCTCAAATCCGGCAATTTCGGCGTAATGGGCCCCTGCGCGGCCAGTGCCTGACCCCCATGAGAAGGATCTTATGAAGCATTCCACCAGCCTGCCGCCCAGCTTCCCCCTCACTGCCGCCCAACAGGACATCTGGCTCGACCAACTGCGCGTGGGCAACTCGCCGCTGTACAACATTGGTGGGTATGTCGACTTCGCCGGCCCGATCGTGCCGGACCTGATCCAGCGTGCCGTCGAGCTGCTGGTAGCCAAGCACGATGCCTTGCGTACCCAACTGCACAGCGACGCCAACGGCTTGCCCCGGCAAACCTTCGCCGCCACGTTGAAGGTGGAGGTGCCACACCACGATTTCTGCGCATTGCCCGATCCGCAGACGGCCGCCCAGGCCTTGATGCAAGCGCAAATGGCGCGGCCCTATGCCATGGCCGGTGAACCGCTGTTTCGCTTTTTCCTGGTCAAGCTCGACGACGACCATTACCGCCTCGGCACCCAGGCCCATCACCTGATCCTCGACGGCTGGGGCTTCGGCCAGATGCTGCAATCCCTGGCTCGTCTCTATACCGACCTGAAGCAGGGTCGGCCACCGGAGCCGCATGCGCCGTCCTATATCGACTTTATCGACACCGACCAGCGCTACCTCCAGTCCGCCCGTTATGCCCGCGACCGTGCCTACTGGCTGGATAAATACAAGGCATTACCCGAGCCATTGTTGGCACCTCGGCACAACGCCCAGGCGCCAAGTAACACTCTGGTAGAACCGTTTCCGGTGGCACTGCTCAACCGGATGGAACAAGTGGCCAACCGTTACCAGGCCTCGGCATTCCATGTGCTGCTGGCCGCGATGTACGTGTATTTCACCCGCACCAGCCAGCGCGATGAGTGGGTGGTGGGGTTGCCGATTCTTAACCGTTCCAACGCGCGGTTTCGCTCCACAGTAGGGTTGTTTGCCCAAGTCAGTGCGGTGCGGTTTCAGTTCGATCAGCAACTACCTTTCAGCGCACTCGTGCGTGGCGTGCGTGACCAGCTCAAGCAGGACTTTCGCCACCAGCGTTTCCCTTTGAGCGAGATGAACCGTGAACTGGGCCTGCGACGATCCGATCGCGGCCAGCTGTTTGATCTGTCGGTGTCCTTCGAGCAAGACGACCATGACCTGCGTTATGGTCAGGTCCAGGCTCGTGCGATCAAGGTGTCCAACCACCATGAGCCGCTGCCGATTGCCATCCACCTGCGCAGCAACCGTTACCAGGACACCGCGTGCCTGCATTGCGTGTACAACGAGGCGTATTTCAGGCATGACGAGGTACAGGCGTTGGCGCAGCGCTTCACCAGTCTGCTGGAGCAGGGGTTGCAGAACACCGCGTTGACGGTCGCCGAGTTTTCCCTGGTGACACCCGCCGAACAGGCCCAGCTGCAGCAGTGGAATGCCACTGCACAGCCCAATGCCACACCGCAAACCCTGCACCGGCGCATTGAAGCGCAAGCTGCGCGCGCTCCGGAGGCTATCGCGGCGGTGTACCAGGGGCGGCAACTGACCTATGCCCAACTTGATCAGCAGGCCAATGCGCTGGCTCATCAACTGCTGGAACACGGCGTACAGCCGGATGATCGCGTGGCGATCGTGGCCCGACGCGGGCTGGACACCCTGGTCGGGCTGTTGGCGATTCTCAAGTCCGGCGCCTGTTATGTGCCGGTGGACCCGGCCCATCCCGCCGAGCGCCTGAACTACCTGCTGCACGACAGTTCACCCGTGGCGGTGTTGACCCAGCATGACGTGCTGCCGCGCCTGCCCATGCTGGACGTGCCGGTGATCCGGCTGGATCAGCAAACCTGCGCCCTCAGTGACAGCCCGCGTGTGGTGGTCACACCATCAAACCTTGCCTATGTGATCTACACCTCAGGTTCTACGGGGTTGCCCAAAGGTGTGATGGTCGAGCACCACACAGTGTCGAACCTGGTGGACTGGCACTGCCGGGCGTTCAACCTGCACGCGGGCAGCCACACCGCCAGCGTGGCCGGGTTCGGCTTTGATGCGATGGCCTGGGAGGTCTGGCCGGCGCTGTGCGTGGGGGCGACGCTGCACCTGGCGCCGGCGCACGACGGCGCCGAAGACATTGACGCGCTGCTCGACTGGTGGCGCGCGCAGCCGTTGTACGTGTGCTTTCTGCCGACACCGGTGGCCGAGTACGCCTTCAGCCAGCGCCTGGAGCATCCGACCCTGCGCACCTTGCTGATCGGCGGCGACCGCTTGCGCACCTTCACGCGGGCGCAGACCTTCGATGTGATCAATAACTACGGCCCCACCGAAGCCACCGTGGTCGCCACGTCCGGGCGTGTCGAGGGCGGCCGGCCGCTGCATATCGGCGGGCCAATCGCCAATGCCACGGTCTATTTACTGGATCAACAGCAACGGCCGGTGCCCATCGGTGTGGCGGGGGAGTTGTACGTCGGCGGCAAGGGCGTGGCGCGCGGTTATCTGAACCGTCCCGAGCTGAGCGCCGAGCGCTTTCTGCACGACCCTTTCAGTCAAGGCCGGATGTACCGCACCGGCGATCTCGCGCGCTGGATGCCCGATGGCAATCTTGAATACCTGGGGCGCAATGATGACCAGGTGAAAATCCGTGGTGTGCGTATCGAGTTGGGGGAAATCGAGTCCGCGCTGGCCAGCCATCCTGCCGTCAAGGAAGCGGTGGTGCAGTATCGCGAAGGTCAACTGCTGGCCTGGTTTATTGCGCAGCACAGCGTCGCCATCGAAGGGCTACGGGCCCATCTGCAAGCCTCGCTACCGGACTACATGCTGCCGGCGGCCTATGTGAAGCTGGATGTGCTGCCCCTGACCGCCAACGGCAAACTCGACCGCAAGGCGCTGCCTGCACCCACGCAGGCGGCGTTTGTCACGCGCTTGTTCGAGGCGCCGCGCGAGGGTGTGGAAACCCGACTGGCGCAGATCTGGGCCGAGCTACTGCAAGTGCGGCAGATCGGGCGGCATGACCATTTCTTTGAGCTGGGCGGGCACTCGCTGTTGGCGGTGCAGTTGGTACAACGCATGCGTCAGGCAGGGTTGCATGCCGATGTGCAGGTGCTGTTCGGCCAGCCGACGCTCGCCGCGCTGGCAGCGGTCACGGGTGGCAGCGACGTGCACGTGCCTGCCAATCGGATTCCGTCAGGTTGTACCCATATCACGGCAGACATGCTCGCACTGGCTGAACTCGACCCGGACAGCCTTGAGCGCATTGTCGCCGGTATCCCCGGTGGCGCGGCGAATGTGCAGGAAATCTACCCGCTGGCGCCGTTGCAGGAAGGCTTGCTCTACCATCACATCACCGACGAGCGCGACCTCTACCAGCAACATGCGATGTTCAGCTTTGCGCGTCGCGAGCAGTTGGACGCGTTTGCTCAGGCCTTGCAGCAAGTGATCAACCGCCACGATATCCTGCGCACCAGCCTGGTGTGGGACGCTCTTGAGCAGCCGATGCAAGTGGTGTGGCGCGAAGCTCGCTTGCCGCTCGGACCGCTCAGCGAACAGCATGCGCCGCTGGACTTGCGCCAGGCCCCGCTGATGGCGCTGGACTATGCCGAAGACCCGCACAACCAGCGCTGGATCGCCAAGTTGCGCTTCCACCACCTGGTCAATGACGCCACTTCAATGACGGTACTGGCGGACGAAATTCGCGCGCATATGCTGGGTCAACAGGCGCAGCTTCCCGCGTCGGTGCCGTATCGCAATGTCGTGGCGCAGAGCCGCTGCACTGAGCGACAGGCCGCTCACGAGGCGTTCTTTCGAGAGCAATTGGCGACTGTCGACGAGCCGACCCTGGCCTTCGGTATGCAGGAGCACCAGGTCGATCGTGCTGAGATCGAAGCCTTTGAATGCCCGATAAACGACGCCCTCAGCCAACGCCTGCGCGGCCAGGCGCGTGCTCTTGGGGTCAGCGCCGCCAGCCTGTTTCACCTGGCTTGGGCCCAGGTACTCAGGCAGGTGTCAGGGCGCGACGACGTGGTGTTCGGCACCGTGCTGCTGGGCCGTTTGCAAGCGGGCGAGGGCGCCGACCGTGCCCTCGGCATGTTCATCAACACCTTACCGTTGCGTGTGCGGCTGGCCGGGCAAACCGTGGTCGACGCGCTGAGTGACACTCACGCGCAGCTGAGCGCTTTGTTGGCGCATGAACAGGCGTCCCTTGCGCTCGCCCAGCGTTGCAGCAGCGCGTCGCCGCTGTTCAACAGCTTGCTCAACTACCGACACGCCAGTGCCGACATGGATTTCAAGCTGGTGCCAGGCGTCGCTTTGCTCGGCAGTGAAGATATCCTCAGCTATCCGCTGATGGTCACGGTGATTGATGTCGCAAGCGGCTTTGATCTCAAGGTCATGGCGCCCTGCAAGGTCGGCGCCGAACGACTCTGGGGCTATCTCGATACCGTGCTCAACGGGCTCGTGGACGCGCTTGAACACACGCCGAAAGCGCCCTTGCGCGAGGTGCAGGTGTTACCCGCCAGTGAGTTGCGCAGGTTATTGGTGGACTTCAATACGACCGAAACCGACTACCCCGAAAACCTCACCGTACACGCATTGTTCGAAGCCCACGCGCGCCACATTCCGCATGCCATCGCTGTGCAAGCCGGTAGACGGCAATTGACCTACCGCGAGCTCAACGAGCGCGCTAATCAGTTGGCCTTCCACCTGCGCGAGCGCGGGGTGCAGCCCGATTCACGGGTGGCGCTGTGTGTCGAGCGCGGCCTGGATCTGGTGGTGGGATTGCTGGCGATCCTCAAGGCGGGCGGGGCCTATGTGCCACTGGACCCGGGCTACCCGCGCGAGCGCCTCCTTTACATGCTCGAAGACAGTCGCCCCGTGGTGCTGCTGGTGCAGGCCGCTACCCGCGATCTGCCGGGCGAAGTGTCGATCCCGGTTCTCGACTTCGACCGTTGTGCCTGGAGCCAGGCGCCAACCGGTAACCCATTGGTGCCAGGCTTGACCGTCGCCAGCCTGGCCTATGTGATGTACACCTCAGGCTCCACAGGCACACCCAAGGGCGTGATGGTTGAGCATCGCGGCCTGGGCAACCTGATGCATTGGGCTTCCCTGCTGTGCCCGAACGCCGAGGGCGGTGCGTTGCTGCAAAGGGCGCCGTTCAGCTTCGACGGTTCGGTGTGGGAGCTGTTCTGGCCGTTGACCAATGGCATGCGCCTGGTACTGGCTCGGCCCGATGGTCATCGCGACCCGGCCTACCTGGCACAGGTGATTCGCGAGCAGCACATCACCGTGATTCAGTTTGTGCCGGCGATGTTGCAGCAGTTTCTCGAACTGGAGGAGTCGGCCCTCTGCACCAGCCTCACTGACGTTTTGTGCGGCGGCGGTGAACTCTCCGAAGCGTTGGCCCGTGGCGTGCAGGCGCGCTTGCCCAAGGTGCGATTGCACAACGTCTACGGCCCCACCGAAGCAACCGTGGACAGCTGCGCCTGGACTCTGGAGCCGGATGCGCCGGTGCCCACCCGGCAATTGCCGATCGGGCGGGCGATCAACAATACCCGCCTGTACGTGCTGGATGAATACGATGCACCGGTACCAATGGGCGTCAGCGGCCAGTTGCATATCGGCGGTGTCGGCGTTGCCCGCGGCTACCTGGGGCTGGCTCAGATGACTGCCGAGCGTTTTATCGACAGCCCCTTCGTGGTCGGCGACCGTCTGTATCGCACCGGCGACCTGGTGCGTTACTTGCCGGATGGCAACCTGGAATTCCTGGGGCGCAATGACTTTCAAGTGAAATTGCGCGGCGTGCGCCTGGAGCTGGGCGAAATCGAGTCACGCCTCGCGGCGCACCCGGCGTTGCGAGAGGTGGCGGTGTTGATTCGCGATGAGCGTTTGGTGGCGTATTTCACCTTGCGCGGCCAGGCGCCGACCCTGGAAACCTTGCGCGCCCATGTGCTGGAGCAATTACCCGAATACATGGTGCCGGCGGCCTTTGTCCAGCTTGACGCATTACCCCTCAACCCCGCCGGCAAACTCGACCGCAAGGCGCTGCCGGAGCCCGGATTGGAGTCGGTGGTGAGTCGTGCTTATGAAGCACCGGTAGGCGAAGTGGAAACGTTGATGGCGGGTATCTGGGCCGACGTCTTGAAGCTGGAGCGGGTAGGGCGCCACGACCACTTCTTCGAACTGGGCGGGCATTCCTTGCTGGCGGTAAACCTGGTGGCGCGCCTGCGCAAGGCAGGGCTGGCGGTGGATGCGCGAACCTTATTCAGTCAGCCGACACTGGCGCAGTTGGCCGCGTGCACGGTGGCGCAGGTGTCACGCGTAGAGGCCCCTCAAACCGCGATCCCCCAACTCAACCGCCGCCGCCGAATCTGAAGATTGAGTTGAAATACAATTAATCGTGAGAGGGGGCTTGCTTCCGATTGCGGTGGTTCAGTTTGTACATGGGGCGCACTTCAATTCGCCAAATGCGGTGCGCTTGCTGTTCGGCAGGTGCAACTGCACACGATGGCTGCTGATCGATTGCAAGCTCTGCAGAGGGAGGGGCGCCAGCGTCGTCGGCAACATCACTTCCGGCGGCACGCTCACCGACAACTGGACCCGCGGGGTATGGCGAGCACAACGCAGTTGCCGGAATCCACAGATCATCGAGCCTGGCGCATTCACCCGCCTGGGCTAACTGAATCCATTGCTCTGGCCGCGCTCCCCAATCGGGTGTGCCTAGGGGCATCAACCAGCGGAATTCAAGGGGCATCTACAAGCGCCATGCCTGCCGCTGCAACAACCGTTTGAGCGTCTGGGCCCGGCTGATAGACAGTCGCTGGTGCTGCCCCTGGTGTTTGCCTGGCAGCCCAGATCCTGTGGGGGACGTAGCCAAGTACCCTGTAGTAACCCACGACAAGACCTTGCCGGTGTCGCTTCCGGAGCGGTTTACTCGGTTCGGGGTTATTCGTAACGGGACGGAGTGTCGGTCGGGCGGTAAAGGACAGGTGGCGGTGCACATCAACAAGATGAATTGATTGCTTAGTGACGAAGTGGATTCCAATTAGGGGTGCATCTTTGTTCGGAAGGTCAGGTTGAGTTGAACCATTTGTCGGATTATTTCCTGATTTTTGTGAATGTGATCTTCTTCCTACAAAAAACGTTTGCGATAGAACTTGTTTGTTTTTATAGGTCGACAATGCGTAACGTATTAATTTTATAAAGTTTTGATGTTGTCATCTAAGTTGAAATGCGGTTTTAGTGTTTTATACAACCATTAAGCGTCCGATTTTTTTGAGTGAAACTTCCTGTTGTTGATAGTCAGGCTTCCTAGATGAGGTTTTTGAAAGTGTTGCCATTTTTTTAGGTAGGGCTAGAGTGTTTTTGTCGCTTGTTAATAAGTGGCTCACGATCAACGCAGGTACGGAAGTTGGAGAGTTGAAATGGCCAATGAAGAGTTTGGAGAGTTTATTTTTAGTTTTGATGCGGAGTATGGTTTTAACCCGTATGCAGGTAATGCCGGTGCGTCTGGCAGTCAAGGAGGCTGCGGTGGTAGCGGAGGGTGTGGCGGCGGCGGTGGATGTAACGGAGGAAGTGGTGGGTGTCATAATTCGATAACGGAGCATCCAACAGCGGCTGAGTAGATTCAGTAATCACTCACCTAAAGAGGTTTTCTGGCGTACTACAGAAAACCTCTACAGGAGATCGTGCTATGAATATAATCATACCCAATTATGAGATCCTAAATTTTGAAACGGAAAGCCTAGTCATTTCTGAGCTTGGAATGTCGAAAGTCCACTCGCAGCCGTTGCTGAAAGCATTACGTAAACTAAAGCTGTCGAAGGTGATGACGAGAGTAGAGTTTGATGAGGTACTAACGGAAAACGGCCTGAGTAAAAATAAGGCGTTTGAGTTTCTAGAAAGAATTATTCCTTTTAAGTTTGTGGAGGAAGTGTATTTTGAAGAGACGATAGTTGTCCATGACTGGCAAGGTCAGGTTGATGTTGAAGCGTTGATTAAGAAAGATGTTTCTGGCAGTCTGGAATTTAAGTCGTTTTCAAGTGGCATGGTTGAGCGGGTCCGGGGTAAGAGATGCTTCATTGTTTTGTTGTGTCATTCCTATGAATATGAAAGTGTTAAAAGTTTATATTTCGAACTCGCGTACGCATCGCCCGAAAGCGCCATTAGCGTGTGCTGGCAAATGGGTAACTTTTTTTGTATGGGGCAGCCCTATATTGCAGAGATAGGAAATCCTTGTCATTTCTGTACCGTCGACAGGCTTAATAATAATGAGTCGATGATGCCGGGCAAAAATAGTTGGGCGAGTGTTCTGGCTTTTTGTAGGAAAAAGCATGTGGGTGTCCCTGCCAAGTCACTTAGCCTTTATCAAGAGATGATCGTTGTCGGTGCGGTTATCAGAATGATAAAATTTTTCACTCAATACAGTGACGGTTGTAAATACCAGGACAATATTCTGCATGGCGCATACCTTCAATTAACCGATGGCCAGATTTTCGAAGAGCCTAATTCGCACTGGTACATGTGTGATTGCTTGAGGGGAGAAAAGTGAAAAATATTCCTCATGACTACTATTTAAGATTCATAGAATCCGCAGTGTATGATGAAGTGCTTGAATTTCATTGCAAAGGCAATTTTACGTTTCATAAGGCGATCAAGGATCGCACCTGTCTGCATCGGTTGGATGAAAAGCACCTCGGGCAACTAACAGGGAATGAATTGGCTTTTTATCCAGACTTGGATTTGACAGTGACGTTCACCTTGCCTCAGGAAGAAAGAGTTAAATCGTTGTACAGAAATGAATCGTGTGAACGGTTTTTACCTCTGCCTTTAGATTTTACGGATGTTGAAAAATTGATGTGTCCATTGCTTTCAAGGAGGAATGATTCACACAAAAGAGGATATCCAAGAGGCGGTGCACTTTACCCTGCCGAAGTTTTTCTCTGTTCACTGACTGAGGAGAATTCTAACTGGCCCTGCGCTGGGAAAATTTTGCATTTACTCCCGAGATCCCGAAAATTTGAAGTGATGCAGATTGACACGGACATCGAAGCGCTAAAAGCGGCCCTGCTGTCTTCTCCCCATGACATCGGAACACCCAGCCTTGCGCTCATTTACGTAAGCTATATGCCGAAAAATTTGTTCAAGTATCGGTACCGTGGGTACCGGATGGCACTTATGGAAGTTGGCTCAATTTATATGCTTGTGGAACTGCAAGCTAAAAAGCTGGGGCTGGCGTGTCGGCTGTGGTCTGCGTATACAGACTCGATGCTTTGTAAGGTTCTCGGGATTAACCCTGCTTTGTTCTTTCCAATGTGCGTTCATTTTATAGGTAAACAGCATGAGACTTATTAATGCAATGCAGAAGCCAGATCTCCCCGGAATACTATTATTTCAGCCTGCGTGCGTGCGCTCCTTACCTAATACTGTAGAAGTGTCAGATGCCCTGTCCGCGAACGGGTCTGGTGTGGGGGATGGTTCGAATTCAATTAAAACAGGTTTGGGTGAGTATTTTGAGCGTCGTCATTTTTACAGAGAAGTTCTTCCAAGACGACGAGGTTGTCTTGGTGAATTTTTAACAGAGCCTGAGGTGTGTCGTTTTGCAGAAGCATTTATTCAGACGGCGTCCAGGAAATTTTCAATCGGGGAAATTGAAGAGTATAACTTTGCTTTGACTGAAGTGGTTAGGGCGTCGGACTTTACTAAGTGTTTTATTCCTACCGCTTGTATTTCGCTCTCGTCGTATGGTGCAGATGAGGATAGCGTGCTTTATCCCCTGCGAGATACATGTGGGTGTAGCTTTCACTGGCATTCAGATGTCGCCTTCTTGGGAGCAATTAAGGAATACTTTGAACGCCAAATGCTTATCAGGTTCTGGCTGACGAAGAAATGCCGCTCTCGAGTTTCTCTTGCTCACGTGAGTGAAATGCTAGTGGGGAGAAGTGTTCAGTACTTATGTAGTGCTCTGGCTGCTTCAGGAGAAATAAGCTTTTTTGATATATCCGATGCCAGGTTTCCTGGCGTTTGTATACTGGTTGTTTATGGGCAGAAACAAACTCAGCGTCACGTAAAATATTGTGCCGGGATGTCCTATTCGTCGGACCTGCCTGTCGCCTTGGAGAAGGCGTTGCTTGAACTATGGCAAACGTTTCGGTTTATGGACTTGTTCAAGGCGACTGATTCGGAAGAGGCGATGCTTGAAGACTCCTATATTCGTTATTTCCTGAGTTGCAATACGTATAAAACCTATCAGGAGATTACCGACGTTCTAGAGTGCGGAGGTGTGGCGTCTCAGCACCCATTTACCCTTCCCGGATTCTTGTCGATACTCAAACAGTTGGATATTTTGGGTTATTTTTATTCAAGGTTCGAGAAGGTCAATGGAGTAGGTTGTGTTTTTGTTAAGTTTGTCTCTCCTGACGTGTTCCTTCATATGAATAATTCGAAAAATTTCAATTTAAAGAATAAATATTCGAGAGGGTTCAAGTCCTCGATACTGCGCTCCCGGTTGGAAAAGATGGTCCCGTTTCCGTGAGGTGAATAATGAGTCCGTATTCCTTGTTCAAGCCCGTTAGGCTGGCTGCGCTATTTGTGAAGGAGCAATTAAAAGAGCCTGTGGCATTGTTTTGGACAGTGATCTCTCCCGTGGTGACCTACTATCTGATCATGTACACGAGGGCGCCAGTGAGTAAGGCGCCAAGCGATTACTTTTCCAGCACCTCATGGTTTTATGCTTTTGTGTCTTCAAGCGTTGCATTGTTTGGTTTGGCGTTTTATATAGTGGGCCGAAGAGAAAGTGGTTTTCTGCGGTCTTTCGTTTATACAGGTCGCACGAAAATTATCTTTCTTGTTGGGCAGTTCCTTGCCTATTCGGTTGTTTCGATAGTGTACTGCTCTGTTTTCTACGTGCTGACACGCAATGCCTCTGGTGTTGCCGGTAGTGCTGGGGTTGCGGAGTATCTAGTCGTTATTGGGCGATTTTATGTCTGTTTCCTGATGTTCTCTATACCCTCATTGTTGCTGACATTGGTCCCTCTAGGGTTTCAGAATGCGAGTACTGTTTTTTCCATGTTGTCTCTGGCGATGTTGGCGTTGGGAATAGTCAGTCTCAATTCCTCCAGTCCAATGCTTGCTTACGTCAAGTTTATTAACCCTATGTGGTGGGCAAATAGGGTGATGTTGGCTGGGGTCGCGGAATACTGGCTTGTTGTTTTGGTGGTTTTCGTTTTATTGGTGTTTTTATTTGTGGTGATGGTTCGATTTTTAATAATTAATCCAGTGTGGAGTCGTTATTGATGGCGCGACTTATCGTAAGCTCACTTCATGTCAGGTATGCCAGTCATGTCGTGTTCCAAAGCGCTTCGTTGGGAGTTGAAGCCGGTATGATCTCGGGTTTGCTGGGTCCTAACGGCTCTGGCAAAACCACCTTTTTTGATGTGATTTGTGGTCTCAAGAAAATAAATGGCGGTGAGATAAACAGCTCCTTCTCCAAGCTGCTTTACCTGTCGCAAATCGTCAGCACACCGCCCGTATTTCGCATGTTCGATATCTTCAAAATGACCATGCTTTTTTGCTCCGACAAAAAGGTCACCCAACAACATGCGCTCGATAAAATCGAAAAATGGAGCCCTGGTATCGCAGAACGATACTGCGAAATCTGGAACAAAAAGTCCTCTCTTTGCAGCTACGGGGAAAAACGTTGTTTTTTCACCCTTTCCCTGCTTTGTGCCAACGCGGACTTTGTGATTCTTGATGAGCCTACTGCAGGCGTGGATCCTGAATTTCGCTACCACATCTGGAGATGTCTGGAGGGCGCGGCGGCGGAAGGGGTTGCGGTGTTGGTTTCATCACACAACGTTGATGAAATTGTTGCTCATTGCGATGACTTTTACATGCTGAGTCAGCAGCGTTTCGACCGCTTCACTGACGCGCAGGGCTTCATGAATGCTTATGGTGCTAACAGTTTGGATGAGGCTTTTATTCACGCGGCAAGCCTGCCAAGAATCTAAAGCAGGCTTTGTCAGGTGCTGTCAGTTACCCATCGGTACAAACGCCACGCTGCCGCCTGAGCGCTTCTTGAACATCCGCTCGCCATTGTCTGGCTGAGTAGTGACCACCGTGTGATCTTTGCCCAGGTAGGCCAATGGCGTCGGGTCGTCCTTGGAATACTGCGCGACGATAATGGTGTGCTGCGGGTCGAAGCCCTGGCCGCTGGTTTGTTCCAGCCAGGCCATCAAGGCAGCGCTGTCGCCCTGGCGTGGGAAGTCCTGGGTTTCGCTGACGTAGTAGAACGGTTTGCCGCCGTTCTGCAGGTACATCGGCAGCTTGTTGTCGACTTCCACCAGCACCATCTGCCATTGGTTCCACGGTGCGCTTTTGACCGCTTCGGCTTGTACATCCTCGGCGAAGCGGGTTACGCCGCCATTGCCGGTGGTCCAGGGGTAGATCACACCCAGCACCAGCATCAAAAAGCCCGCGGTAATACCAAAGCCTTTTTGCCAACGTGGCCAGCTGGCGGTTTTTTTCTCCAGACGCTCACTCAACCACCAGGCGGCCAGCAACTGCGCGAAAGGCACCAGTGGCAACACGTAATAGCTGCGGCGGCTGCCACTGGCGGTGAAGAACACAAACAGCAGGCCCAAGCCCCATACCAGCCAGCGCACGTTTGGTGGCGTCCGGCGCCAGTGGCGCACAGCCAGCCACAAACCGAGCAACCAGCACGGCGCCCATGGCAGGGTGTAGGCAGGCAGGTAGATCAAGTAAGTATAGATCGGCCCCATGTGGTCGAACGGGTCGAAGAAACGTACGACGTTTTCCTTGAACACCAGTTCGAGGCCGCTTTCGCCGTAAGTTGGCGCGCCATAGAAGTGGGAAAGCACAAAAGGAATCGCGTAGAACGCTGCAGCGATCAGCATGGCCAGCAACAGGCGCAGGTTCAGGTGACGCTTGTAGCGGTGTTCGCTGAGCAGGTGCGGTAACAGCACCAGGCCCGGCAGCACAAAGCCGATCAAGCCTTTGAACAGCGACGTCGCGGCCAGCAGCAGGAAAAATACCGTGTAGCGCCCCAGCCGGGTGTCATCCGGCCCACGCCAGTACCACCAGACAGCTGCCAGCACACCACACACAGTGAGCACATCGGCGGTGGCCACCCGTGCCCAGAACAGAAAGTAGAAGGTGGTGGCCAGCATCCAGCCGGCAATCAGCCCGGTGCCTTTGCGAAACAAGCGTTCGCCAATCAGATAGACCAGCCAGATACTCAGCCAGGCCCCAATGACCGACGACAGGCGCAGCGACCACGGGCCGAGCCCGCCCATCACGTTGGCGAAACCGGTGATCAGCCAGTAAGAGGGCAGGGGTTTATCGTAATAGGGCGCGCCCTTGAGGTACGGGTCGAAGTAGTCACCGCTCTGCAGCATCTGCAGAGCGATGTTGGCCCAGCGGGTTTCCGGCCCCCACAAGTCGCGACTGCCCAGGCCCAGCAGCAGGAGTAACGCCGAGACGCCAAGCAGCAACACCAAGGCGCCGCGTTCGGTTTTCCAGAAGCTCATGGGCTTTTCTCACAGCAGACGTAACGTTAAGGAAGCTTCGGATAGATGATCAGTAACAGGGCGCCCTTGCGATACCGCTTGCCTCCCGGTGGTAGCTGGCCTTCTTCACGGTGTTCGCTGGTGCTCTTGACCCGCATCAGCACGCCCACAGAACCTTGCTGGCGCGCCTCGGCGAGCCAGGTCTGGACGCTGTCGAGGTCGACCTTGCGCTGCACCGAATCGGCATACGTCAGGCCATAGCGCAGTTCGCCTTCGGTGTCATAAAACGACACTTCAGGCCGACGCAGACGCCAGGACAATGCCGACGCCGAGCCCAGCTCGTTGCTTAGCAGAGCATGGGTTTGTTGCAATTCATCCAGATGCTCAAGCACGAACTGATCAGGCATTTCGGTATCGGTGATCATTGCCGGCATACCTGCCGGCAACAACGCCACCAGCAAACCGATGCCCAGTGCCGGTGTCGCCCATAAGGTCAGCGGGCGAACCGCTTGCAGCAGGTTGGCCAGGATCCAGGCCAACAGCACGATGAAGGCCAGGGACAGGCTGAACATCTCGGCGTGACTGTTGCCGTACATCGGGTTGCTGATTTGCAGGTAGATCAACCCCACCATCGCCACCAGGCCGATCACGGCATTAACCAGGCCATTGATCAGGATCGTGCGTGTTTTGCCTTGTTTGATCAGGTCAGTCAGCGCATGGCCCATCAGCAGGGCCAGGGGCAGCAGGCACGGCATGATGTAGGTCGGCAGTTTGCCGCGGCTCAGGCTGAAGAAGGCCAAGGGCAGCAGCATCCACAAGGCGATAAAGACGATGGGCGGCTGGGCTTTTTCTTTCCAGGTTTTGATCAGGGTCGCCGGTAGCAACCCGGCCCACGGCAAGCATGCCACGACCATGATCGGCAGGAAGAACCACCATGCGCGTGCGTGCTGTGCGTTGTCGGCCGCGAAGCGACGGATGTGCTCATGCCAGAAGAAGAAGCGCCAGTAGTCCGGTTCCTGCAAGTGAATGGCCAGGGCCCACGGTACGCAGACCAGTGCGGCGACCACTATCGCCAATGGGCCATACCGCAACAACTCGCCCACGCGACGCTGCCAGAGTATGTACGGCACGGCAATCAGCACGGGCAACAGCCAGGCCAGAAAGCCCTTGGTCATAAAGCCCATGCCGCAAGCAACGCCCAGCACTGCCCAGGCGCCCAACCGGCCACGCGCGGTTTGGCTGTCCAGCGCAAACCACAGCGCAACCAGGCTGAGGTTGACCCAGAACGTAAATTGCGGATCGAGGTTGGAATACCCGGCCTGGCCGGCTACCAGCCCGAAGCTCATGTAGAGCAGGGCGCAGGCGAAGCTTTTGCGTGGGTCGTTCCACAAGCGGCGGGCGATGAGGTAAGCCAGTACGACGCTCAGCCCGGTGGTCAAGGCCGAGGCAATACGCACGCCGAACAGGTTTTCGCCGAACACAGCCTGGCCCAGGGCGATCAGCCAATAGCCGGCGGCGGGTTTTTCAAAATAGCGCACACCCATGAAATGCGGTGCGACCCAGTTGCCGCTCAGGAGCATTTCCTGGCTGACCTGGGCATAGCGGGTTTCATCCGGGATCCACAAACCGTGCAGGCCCATGGGCAACAGGTAAAACACCGCAAAGGCCAATAGCAATAGCGGTAGGGGTTTCAATCGGGTCATGAAAACGTCGCTCCCTGACGTTTAATGGCTGCATAGGAGGGTGTACAAGTAATAACGGAAAGCATCACAAAGTTCACTAAGTGGCTGAAAATATTCATGACGTCCTGAAGTAACGGGCGCAGCTAAACATGCCAGAAGAGGGCTGTCGCCTTGCTGAACATGAATGTTGCGAAGTGTGTCGAAAAGTGTCTAGAGCTTCTTCAGCACGTTAGCCCACGCCACGCTGTTGATTTTTCCCAGCGTCTCGAACTTGCCGTTTGCCAGCACCCGCACAAACAAGGCACTGCCATACTCGGAAAACCTCGCACGGGGGAAACCCAAGGCTGTTTCGAAGTCGGAGATACAGCCGCTGTGAGTGACAAATACCAGATTGCGTCCAGGCTGTTTGTGGCTGAGCAATTCTTCGCCAATGGCTTTGCCGCAAATGGTTTTTTCGCTGGTGGTCAACTCGGCCTTGCCGAACATGAAGTGCGAAGTCTGTGCCGTACGCAACGCCGGGCTGGCAATCACGTCGCTGTTTTCCATACCCAGGGCCTTGAAGGCCTTGCCCACTTCTTGAGCACGCTGGGTGCCCAGGACGGTGAGGCCTTCAGGCGCTGCGAAGCACGGGTTGGGCGAACGGTCGCAGCGCTCTTCATGACGCACTAATACGATCAATTCGCCTTTGCGCCATGCGGGCACTACTTGTGAGTTCAGCAGGCGATCGCCAATGCCAAGATCACGCGGAGATGCTGGCCACAACATAAACCCGGCGAGCAGCAGCACGATGACTGCAAGGCCTGCCCACCACTTTTTGAATCCTTTGAAATAGCCACGGCGCACGCGCGGTTTGGTCAGGGTAAGGTCAACCACATCATTCACCATGGGCACTGTAGGCAGTGTTTTATTAAGTAGGCGCAACGCATCGACGCAATCCCGTAGGGGAGTGAGAGGCTGTCACAGGGCTGCTGTCTTTTCGCTGAACATCTCGCGGTTATAAGAAGTCGCGGCTGGCAACTAACAAGTTGCCGAATTTCGACGCGTGGAGGGCAATTTAGAGGGGCGAGGGTGGGCAAGCGGTGAAATCCATGTGAAAAATTTGCGTAGGGCTGACAGTCAGCCGTTATTCTCGTTCGGAGTCCTTCAAACGAGCGTTCTTATGTTGCAGGTGCAAGGTGTGCTTAAAAGCTATGTCACCCCGCAAGGCCCGTTGCCAGTGCTGGCGGGCGTCGACTTGTACCTGGGTGAGCGTAGCAGCTTGGCGCTGATGGGCGAGTCGGGCAGCGGAAAAAGTACCTTGCTGCACCTGGTGGCCGGGCTCGATCGGGTGGACGGCGGCCGTATTCAGGTGGGCGAGCAACGTCTGGATCAACTGAGCGAGGCGCAACTGGCCCGCTGGCGTCGTACCGAAATTGGCCTGGTGTTCCAGCAGTTCAACCTGATCGGCAGTTTGCGTGTCGAGGACAACCTGGCGTTCCAGGCCCGCTTGGCAGGTCGCTTTGACCCGCAGTGGCAGGCGCAGTTGGTTGAGCGCCTGGGCCTGGGGGACTTGCTCAAACGCTATCCAGAACAGCTGTCCGGCGGCCAACAGCAGCGGGTCGCGGTGGGGCGTGCGTTGGCGTCGCGCCCCGCTTTACTGCTGGCCGATGAGCCCACCGGCAATCTCGACGAAGCCACCAGTGATGATGTGCTGCAATTATTGCTGGACCTGCTGCGCGACAGCCCGACCAGCCTGTTGATGGTCACCCACAGCCCGCGCATCGCTGCGCGCCTGGACCAGCAGGTGGTGTTGCACCGTGGCCGTGTCGTGCCTGCGGATGCGTGTTGAGATGGCGGTGTTTTATTGGACGTTGCGCGCGCTGCTGAGCCATTGGCGGCGGCACCCGGTGCAGTTTTTCAGCGTGCTGACCGGGCTGTGGCTGGCCACTGCGCTATTGACCGGCGTGCAGGCGCTCAACAGTCAGGCGCGAGACAGCTACGCGCGTGCCAGCCAACTGATTGGCGGTGAGCCGCAGGCCAGTCTCACTGCGCCGGACGGTGCGAGCTTCCCCCAAACACTGTTTGCCGAACTGCGCCGCGCCGGGTGGCCGGTGTCGCCGGTGGTGCAGGGGCGTTTGGTGCTCAAGGGGCAAGAAGAACAACGCCTGCAATTGATGGGCATCGACCCGTTGTCGTTGCCTGGCGGCGGGGCCGTGGCGGGACAGCGGTTGAGCCAGGCCCAGAGGGTTGCGTTTTTCAATCCGCCGGGGCGTACCTGGATCGCCCCGCAAACCTTGTCGGCCCTGGGCTTGCACGAAGGTGAGCAACCGCTGACCACAAGCGGGCGAGCGTTGCCGCCGTTGCAGGTGCAGCAGGACATGGCCCCCGGCGTGTTGTTGACCGATATCGGCTTTGCCCAGCCCTTGCTGGAGATGCCCGGGCGACTGTCACGCTTGCTGCTGGACAAGGCGTTTGCTGCCAGCCACCCCACACCGCCGGCCACGCTGCAACTCAAACAGGGTGAGGAAAACAACCTCGCGCGCCTCACCGAAAGCTTTCACCTGAACCTCGACGCCCTGGGCTTTTTGTCCTTTGTGGTGGGGCTGTTTATCGTCCACGCGGCCATTGGCCTGGCGCTGGAGCAACGGCGTGGGCTATTGCGCACCTTAAGGGCTTGTGGGGTCAGCGCTCGGATGCTGATCCTCAGCCTGGGTGTCGAACTCGGCGTGTTGTCGCTGCTGGG
Source organism: Pseudomonas antarctica (assembly GCF_001647715.1). Classification (NCBI taxonomy): domain Bacteria; kingdom Pseudomonadati; phylum Pseudomonadota; class Gammaproteobacteria; order Pseudomonadales; family Pseudomonadaceae; genus Pseudomonas; species Pseudomonas antarctica. Next base: position 4,085,996 of record NZ_CP015600.1, on the reverse strand, counting down.
CGGCGTGCTCGGTGTCGCGAGCGGTTATCTGTTGGCGAGCCTGTTGCTGCCGGATGTGGCCGCCAGCCTGCGCGGTCTTTACGGCGCTGAGGTGCCGGGCCAATTAAGCCTCAGCCCAGGGTGGTGGTTGGCTGGGTTGGGCTTGAGCCTGCTGGGCGCGCTGCTCGCAGGCGGCAGTAGCCTGTGGCGCGCGGCGCGTTTGCCCCTGCTGGCGCTGGCCAATGCCCAGGCCTGGCACGATGCCCATGGGCGCTGGTTGCGGCGTCAGGGCTGGGTGGCGGGGACTGCGCTGGTCATCGCCTTGCTGGCGCTGTGGTTGGGTGACAGCCTGGCCGCCGGGTTCGTGCTGATGGCCAGCCTGTTGCTGGGGGCGGCGCTCGGCCTGCCGGTGGTGCTCAATGGTGTGTTGACGGTGGTGCTCGGGCGCAGCCGCTCAGTGCTGGGCCAGTGGTTTCTCGCCGACTGCCGCCAGCAACTGCCTGCCTTGAGCCTGGCGTTGATGGCATTGCTGCTGGCGTTGGCGGCGAATATTGGTGCGGGTTCCATGACCTCGGGCTTCCGCCAGACGTTCAACAACTGGCTGGAACAACGCCTGACTGCCGAGTTGTACCTCAACCCGCAAAACCCGGCCCAGGCCGAACAGCTCACGACCTGGTTGGCGCAGCAACCGCTGGTGCAAGCGGTGCTGCCTACGTGGCAGGTCGCGGTGCAATTGCAGGGCTGGCCGGCGGATGTATTTGGGGTGGTCGACGACCCGACTTATCGCCAGCACTGGCCATTGCTGGAGGCCGCGAGCGCGCCTTGGGACCGGTTGCTGCAAGGCGATACCGTGATGCTCAGTGAGCAATTGGCGCGCCGGTTAAGCGTGCGGCTGGGGGACGCGATTGCTATCCCCACACCTGCCGGCCAGTGGTCGCCCAACGTGGTGGGGATATACGCCGACTACGGCAACCCCAAAGGCCATCTGCTGGTCAACGCGCAGCACCTGTTGGCGCATTGGCCGACGCTGACACCGGCGCGTTTCAACCTGCGGGTGCTGCCGCAGAACGTGCCACCGTTGGTGCGTGAAATACAGCGCGTATTTGCCCTGGAGGACAACCGCATCGTCGATCAGCAGCAACTCAAAGGCTGGTCGAGCCAAGTGTTTGAACGCACCTTCGCCGCCACCGCCGCCTTGAACAGCCTCACCCTCGGCGTGGCCGGTGTGGCGTTGTTTATCAGCTTGCTGACCCAGAGCCAGAGCCGTCTGGGTCAACTCGCGCCACTCTGGGCGCTGGGGGTGACGCGGCGGCAATTGATGCTGCTCAACCTTGGCCAGACCTGGCTGCTGGCCGTATTGACCCTGGTGCTTGCTTTGCCGTTGGGCCTGCTGCTGGCATGGTGCCTGGACGCAGTGATCAATGTGCAGGCGTTCGGCTGGCGTCTGCCGTTGCAGGTGTTCCCGTGGCAGCTTGCCCAATTGTTGGGGCTGGCGATGCTCGCCACCCTGTTGGCGTCGGCCTGGCCGCTATGGCAGTTGTACCGCAGCCGCCCGGCTGATCTGCTGAGGACCTTTGCCAATGAAGATTAAAGCGCTGTTGTGGGCAACGGTATTGCTGTTGAGCGCGTGCGACAAAGTGCCCGCGCCGCAAGAAAGCTTCGCGGGCCTTGGCAGCGATGCGGCGGACTTTGCCCAAGTGGTGCCGGGTAGGGTCTTCAGTTTCCCCGAGGACCATGGCCCGCATGATGGCTTTCGCATCGAATGGTGGTACGTCACTGCCAATCTCAAAGACGCGCAAGGCAATCTGTTCGGCGTGCAGTGGACTTTGTTTCGCAACGCGTTGAAGGCCGAGCCTACGCAGCCGGGCTGGCACGACTCGACGATTTGGCTGGGCCATGCCGCCGTCACCTCCGCTACCCACCATTACGCCGCCGAGCGCTACGCCCGTGGCGGTATTGGCCAGGCGGGTGCTCAGGCAGTGCCGTTCAATGCCTGGATCGATGACTGGAATTTCGTCACCCGCCCAGGCGCGGCAAGCTCGTTGGCGGATATGCAACTCAAGGCCGGCGGCCCGCAGTTCGCCTACGACTTGCACCTCACGTCCAGCCGTCCACTGGTGCTGCAAGGTGACAAGGGCTATAGCCGCAAATCCGATCAGGGGCAGGCGTCCTACTACTACAGCCAGCCGTTTTTTGCGGCGGCCGGCAGCGTCAGTATCGACGGTAAAACCTACCAGGTCAGCGGCCCTGCCTGGCTCGACCGCGAATGGAGCAGCCAACCCCTGGCAGCCAGCCAGACCGGTTGGGACTGGTTCTCGCTGCACCTGGACCGTGGCGAGCAGTTGATGCTGTTTCGCGTGCGGCAAAAAGACGGCGCGGGTTACCTGACCGGCACCTGGATCGACCAGCAGGGCCAAACCCAGACCCTGCACAATGCCGATATCCAGCTCACACCGCTGGCCACCACCGACATTGACGGGCGAGCTATTCCCACGCGCTGGTCGCTGAAAATACCCGGTAAACAGCTGGATATAACCACCCAGGCCGTCAACCCGAAAGCGTGGATGAACCTGAGTATTCCGTACTGGGAAGGGCCGGTGCAGTTTGACGGTGGCGTGGGGTATTTGGAGATGACGGGGTATTAACCGCGCTTGTTCTCTTGCCAGCAGGCAACGAGTCCATATCAATATAAAAAATACTGTACATGCATACAGCTATGTCCTACAGTCCATCCCAGGTGACCGGATGTCACCGGTCACCCGAGCTTCAATTTTTTAACTATGGATGGATAAAAAATGAAACCCACAAAAGCCCTGATGCTGGGCGCGGCCATGATGGCCTCCTGCTTCATTTCGGCCTCTGCCCTGGCCGAGCAAACCCTTCCCCAACTCACCCCCGGAACGGTCAACCAAGGTGTGATCGATGCGCTGAAACCTGGCGGCACACTGACTGCAGTGCCGATCTCGGACGAGCTACGGCAAAAGTTCCTGGACGCCAAAAATGGCAAGGTAAACGCAACGCCCAAGGCGGCCAAGTCGGCGCCGTTCAACACCGCCGTCAGCGCGTTGAAAAAACCGAGCCAGGCCAGCCTTAAAAGTGCTGCTGTCGCCGCCTTTGAACCGCTGTTTCCCACCCTGGAGATCAACACCCTTTACACCATCACCGAGGTGCAAACCGGCCAGGAATTTCCCTACCACTTCAACCTGCCGAAAAACGCCCGGGTGCTGGTGCAGTTGATCAATCAGAGTGCCGGCGCCGATATGTCGCTGACCCTGTTCCGTGATGACGGCCAGGGTAATCCGCAGTTGATCGACACCTCCGACAACCCGGGCAATGCCGATGAATACCTGGGCGGCGTACTGCCTGCTGGGGACTACTACTGGTACATGGTGGCCAAGACCGCGAACAACGCGCAGTTCAGTTTCGGCGTGGCGGCGGACACCAACATCGATGCCTTTGAGCCCAATGACAGCGCGCAAACCGCCTTTGTGCTGCCGGACTCGATGAACAAGGTGACCGGTAACCTCGACAATGCCAACGACGTCGATTACTTCGACTTCAAGGCCGTGCGTGGCCAAAGCGTGAGCATGTACCTGGCGGGCGATGAGAGCGGCAGCCGCAACCAGTGGATCTTCGACCGCTTCGATGGCACCAATTGGGTCACCGTGCCGGCCGGTTCCACCTCGACTTACCCGAGCGTAACGCCGGGCGCGACCGTCAAGGTGCGGGTGCGTGCCAACCCTGCGGTGACGCAGGACCCGACCAAGCAGTACGCATTGAGCCTGGGCTCCACGCCACGGTTGAACACGTCGGAGGTGAAGGGCGACAACATCGTGCGGGTGCCGGCATCGATATTCTGGATGGCGACCCAGGCTGGACGCACGTTGAACTGGAGCACCAATTGGTCCGACTCCACTGGCGCGCCTCTGTTGGGGGTCACGCCGGTCCTGCGCGTCGACAAGCGCTTTGATGGCGCCGAGTTCCACTGGACCGACTTCAAGGCCAGCACCAACAGTGCGGGCACATCCCAGGCCAGTGCCGCGCTCGGTGAATGCTTCGGCGAATACCGCGTGCAATACCCGGACAGCAGCACCGGTGTGAAGTACAACTGGGAAACCACCTTCAACTTCGGCGGCTGGCGTATCGAGTTGGCAGAGTTCCCGGGGGTGGGTGTCGGCGGTGACAATGTGCCTTATGTGACCTTTGGGCACATCTGCACGCAGAACATCATCCACTGATACGCTGAGTCATGGAAAAGGGGCAGCCTGATTGGGCTGCCCCTTTTTTGTCAGTCGCGAGCCAGCGCCTGTTTCAACGGCAAGCGCGCCATGCTCGTGCTTTTCAACGAGCCGAGGTACAACCAATCGCCATATTCCCGCGCGGTGGTAATCGGCGAGTAATTGCCCGGGCTGCCATCCTGCAAGTTGGCGATGACCTGGCCGTCGGTGTCCAGCCCGAGCACGAAGGCTTTGTGCTCGATGGGTTTGGGCACCACCATCAACGCCCGCACCATGACCTTGCGCAAGAAGGGATAGCCGGCGAAACCATCCAGCAATGGACTGCGTGGCGAATACAGGGCGACCCAGAAACGGTCGCGCCCGTTGAAACTGAGGTTGTCCGGCAAGCCTGGCAGGTTGTCGGCAAACAGATCGTGGCTGCCGGCTCGAGCGCCTTTGAGCCAATAGCGGCTGATGCGATAGGCGCCGGTTTCATTGACCAGCACATAGTTTTCATCCGGGCCCAAGGCCACGCCGTTGGCGAATTGCAGATGGTCGAGCAACACCTGGGTGGTCCCGTTACTGAAGTCATACCGCAACAAGCGGCCGTCGCCGCCATGCTCGATCACGGCTTCGCCATCCTGGCCGTAGCCCCAGCGGCTTGATGAATCGCTGAAATACCCATAGCGCCCGCTGGCGTCGATGGTCACGTCATTGGTAAAGCCAAACGGTACGCCGTTCGCGGCGCTGCTTAACGGCGTGAGTTGGCGATTGGCATCGAGTGCAAGCAAGCCCTTGACCCCGTCAGCCACGATCAAGCGCCCATCCGGGTGAAACGCCAGGCCGAGGGGCCGGCCGCCGGTGTTGGCCAGCACTTCCAGGGTATGGCTGTCGGGCGATGTGCGGATGATGCGCCCGTCATGCAAGCCGCTGATCAGAAACCCCTGGGCATCCAGCAACAGGGCTTCAGGGCCGGGAATGTCTTGTGCGCCAATCTTTTGTACGGCCTTAAGCCGCTGGTTCTCGGCGTAGGTGCCTTCCCTCATCGACGGCGCCTTGGGCGCAGACCAATTCACCGGTTGCACTTTGGTCGGCATCAACAGCAGAAAGGCGATCACCGCAAGCGCAAGCACGAACAGTAAATGACGCAGGTTTTTGGGGCGGTGGCTCATGACTATTCCTGGTTGTCGTAGGCGTTCGGTTCCCAGTGCAAGGTACCGAACAGGTAATCCATCAGCGGTAGAACGATATTGAAGTTGCGCCCTTGCATGAGCTCGCGACGGTGATGCAGAGCGTGCAGTTGGTGCATCTGGCGAATCCACGGCAGGCGCGCCACCGGATGGTGGGCGGGCAGGTGTTCGCAGGCATGGAACACTTCATAGAGCAAGTAGCCGAGGATCATGCACCCGGCAAACAGCCCGGCCACATTAGGGCTCAGCTGCTTGAGCAGCCACCACGCGGGGAGGGTGATGGCCAGGCTGTGCAGCACGATCAACCAGGCGGGAAACAGAATCACACGCCAGTCTTTGGGGCTGTCGAAGGTCATGTGGCCGGGGGTGAAGAAGCTGTGATGATCGCCGGTGTGGCGTGCGTAGAACAGGCGGGCGAAGGGGTGTTTGTGGTGCCCGAGGTGGCGGTGCACGAGATAGATGCAGAGGTTGAAAAACACTAGGGTCAGGGGGACGGTCAGCCACTGGAGTGGGGTGATGTGTTCGGTGGAGCACCAGGCCAGGGTGATGCAAAAGAGGCCGTAGCCGAGGACAAAACTTGCATGCAGCCATGGGTTGTAATGGCGGTTCACTTCGCTGCGGTAGCGGGTGCGAAAGGTTTCGGTGGGGTGTGCCATGGCGGGAAGCTCGGTATTTTTTTGTTGGAGGCTGAGCTTAGTTGGTGCGCGAGATTGTGCGAGTTTTTGCGCAGTACACGCAGCCTCTGTGGGAGCTGGCTTGCCTGCGATGGCATCCACGCGGGATGCCTGATGCACCGGGGTGTCGGCCTCGCGGGCAAACCATCTGTCACATTTGATCTCGTTCGATTTGGAGTGCCATTCGGCCCCGAGTGACCAATGGCCTCTTGCACAGCCCCCATTTACTTGCTAGTTTCTCGCAAAATGTTAACGATAACATTTGCTCTAAAAATAAAAACAAAACAGAGACCCACGCCATGAAAATGCTCCCGAAAACCCTGTGTTTACTGGCTGTCAGCATCACCCTCGGCAACGCCGCTCCCGTTTTCGCCGACGCCGCCAAGCCCATCCGCATCGGCGCCTCCTTCCAGGAGATCAACAACCCTTATTTCGTCACCATGAAAAACGCCCTCGAAGAGGCCGGCGCAACCATCGGTGCGAAACTGATCATCACCGACGCCCGCCACGACGTGTCCAAGCAGGTCAGCGACGTCGAAGACATGCTGCAAAAAGGCATCGATATCCTGCTGATCAACCCGACCGATTCGGTCGGCGTACAGTCTGCGGTCAAATCCGCCCACGCGGCCGGTGTCGTGGTGGTCGCAGTAGACGCCCAGGCCGATGGCCCGCTGGACTCTTTCGTCGGCTCGAAGAACTTCGACGCCGGCTTCCAGGCCTGTGAATACCTGGCCAAAAATATCGGCGATAAAGGCAATATCGCGATCCTCGACGGCATCGCCGTGGTGCCGATCCTCGAACGTGTACGCGGTTGCAAAGAGGCCGTAGCCAAACACCCCGACATCAAGATCGTCAGCATCCAGAATGGCAAGCAGGAACGTGACCAGGCGCTGACCGTCACCGAAAACATGCTGCAGGCCCAGCCGACGCTCAAGGGTATTTTCAGCGTGAATGACAACGGCTCCCTCGGTGCACTCTCGGCCATCGAAGCCAGCGGGCTGGACGTGAAATTGGTCAGCGTCGACGGCGCGCCGGAAGCGATCAAGGCGATCCAGAAACCCGGCAGCAAATTCATCGCAACCTCGGCGCAATACCCCCGCGACCAGATCCGCCTCGCCCTGGGCATCGCCCTGGCCAGGAAGTGGGGCTCGCAAGTACCCGCCACTGTCCCGGTGGACATCACTTTGATCGATCAGGCCAAGGCCAAGGACTTCAGCTGGTAATTCGCCCAGGCCCCACGCAACCCGTGGGGCTTAAGGTCACCTACTGAATACGAGGTCGGCGGTATGAGCAGTCTTCTGAAGCTGGAAAATATCTGTAAGCGTTACCCGGGCGTACAGGCCCTCAAATCCATCAACCTGCAAGTGGAGCGCGGCGAGATCCATGCGCTGCTCGGGGAAAATGGCGCGGGCAAATCGACCCTGATGAAGATCCTCGGCGGCGTCGAGCATCAGGACGAAGGGCAAATCCTGATCGACGGCCAGGCGCGGCAGTTCGCGACCTACCGCGATGCGATTGCCGCCGGTATCGGCATTGTGTTCCAGGAATTCAGCCTGATTCCCTACCTCACGGCCGTGGAAAATATCTTCCTCGGCCATGAGTTGAGCAACCGCTTCGGCCTGTTGCGCAAGCGTGAGATGGTCGAAGCATCCGAGGCGTTGTTCAAGCGCCTGGGCGTGACGATCGACCTGCAATGTGCGGTCAAGCACTTGAGTGTGGCCGAGCAGCAGTTTGTCGAAATCGCCAAGGCCCTGGCCCTGGATGCGCGCTTGCTGGTGCTTGATGAGCCGACCGCTACCCTCACGCCCAGCGAAGCCGAGCTGCTGTTCGACATCATGCGCGAGCTCAAGCGCCAGGGCGTGGCGGTGATTTTTATCTCGCATCACCTGGAGGAGATTTTCCAGGTGTGCGACCGCATCAGTGTGCTGCGCGACGGCGGCAATGTGGGCGTGACCGATGTGGCCGACAGCGATATCGACCACCTGGTCGAGATGATGGTGGGCCGCCGCCTGGAATGCAGCTTTCCACCCAAGCCGACTACCGAGCGCGGCCCGCTGTTACTGGAGGTCAAGGACATCCAACTGGTGCGCAACGGCCCCCACAACAGCTTCCAGCTGCACAAAGGCGAGATCCTCGGCTTCGCCGGGCTGGTGGGCTCAGGCCGCACCGAACTGGCGCTGGGCATGATGGGCGCGCTGCCGTCAGTGAGCAAAGACGTTTGGCTGCGCGGCGAAAAAGTCACGCTGGATGACCCGGCGCAGGCCCTGGCCCAAGGCATCGGCCTGCTTCCGGAAAGCCGTAAGAGTGAAGGGCTGATCACTGATTTCAGCATTCGCGAAAACATTACCCTGAACAATCTGCCGAAATACCAGAACGCCAGTGGCTTGATCGATAAGGGCCGCGAATGCGCCAGCGTCGACAGCCTTATGACGCAGCTGTCGATCAAAGCCCCCAGCGGCGAAAGCCGGGTGTTCAACCTCAGCGGCGGCAACCAGCAAAAGGTGGTGATTGCACGCTGGATCAACCACCACTGCGACGTGTTGGTGTTCGACGAGCCCACACGCGGCATCGACGTCGGCGCCAAGGCACAGATCTACGCACTCATGCGCAGCCTCACCGAACAGGGCTACGCAATCATCATGATTTCCTCCGAACTGCCGGAAGTCATCGGCATGTGCGACCGCGTCGCCGTGTTCCACAAGGGCGCCATCGTCAAGGTACTTGAAGCGTCCTCCGTCAATCCTCAAGAGGTCATGCGCCATGCAACAGGGGGCTCAAGTGAATACGTCCATTAACACCGGCGACACCGGCCGACTGCGCCTGAACCTGGCGCGGCTGGTGCGTTCGCCGGCGTTTTATCCCTTTGTCGGACTGGTGGTGGTGACCCTGGTGATGATCCTCGCCAGCGACACTTTTCTCACCGCCAGCAACTTATCGAACATCGCCCGCCAAGTGTCGATCAACGCGATTATTGCGGTGGGCATGACCTGCGTGATTCTCACCGGCGGCATCGACCTGTCGGTGGGGCCGGTGATGGCGCTGTCCGGCACCCTGACCGCCGGCCTGATGGTCGCAGGCCTGCCGCCGGGCTTGGCGATTGGCGCCGGGATGTTGATCGGCGTGGCCTTTGGCATTGGCAACGGGCTGTTCGTCGCGTACCTGCATATGCCGCCGATCATCGTCACCCTGGCGACCATGGGCATCGCCCGTGGCCTGGGCCTGATGTACACCGACGGTTACCCGATTTCTGGGCTGCCGGAGTGGTTCGGCTTCTTCGGTCGCCAGAGCCTGTTCGGCATCGAAGTGCCGATCCTGATCATGTTGATCACCTACTTTGCCGCCTACGTGTTGCTGCAACACACGCGCATCGGCCGCTACATCTACGCCATCGGCGGCAACGAAGAAGCGGTGCGTTTGTCCGGGGTGCGCGCGGCGCGTTTCAAGTTGCTGGTGTACGGCATCAGTGGCCTGACGGCGGCGATTGCCGGGCTGGTGCTGACCTCACGCCTGATGAGCGGCCAGCCGAATGCCGGCGTGTCGTTCGAGCTGGATGCGATTGCGGCCGTGGTGCTCGGCGGAGCCTCGATTGCCGGTGGGCGCGGCGTGATCGTCGGCACGTTGCTCGGCGCGATGTTGCTTGGCGTATTGAACAACGGCCTGAACATGCTCGGCGTCTCGCCCTACGTCCAGAGCGTGATCAAGGGCGCAATCATCTTGCTGGCGATCTTTATCAGCCGTCAGCGCCATAAATAAATGCCTCTCAAGACAGGATCGAACACCATGGACAAGCACATCGAAATGCAAGCCGTCGTCTGCCACGGCCCGAAGGACTACCGCCTGCAACGCATCAGCAAACCCCAGGCACGCCCCAATGAACTGGTGATTCGCATCGCCGCCTGCGGCATCTGCGCCAGCGACTGCAAATGCCACTCGGGTGCGGCGATGTTCTGGGGCGGCGACAACCCGTGGGTCAAGGCACCCGTGGTGCCGGGCCACGAGTTTTTTGGCTACGTGGTGGAAGTGGGCGAGGGCGCTGAAGAGCACTTTGAAGTCGCGGTCGGCGACAAGGTCATCGCCGAACAGATCGTGCCGTGCGGCAAGTGCCGCTTCTGCAAGTCGGGTAAATACTGGATGTGCGAAGTGCACAACATCTTCGGCTTCCAGCGTGAAGTGGCCGAAGGCGGCATGGCCCAGTACATGCGCATTCCCAAAACCGCTATCGTGCACAAGATTCCGGAGTCGGTGTCGCTGGAAGACTCGGCACTGGTGGAGCCCATGGCCTGCTCGATTCATACCGTCAACCGTGGCGAAATCCAGCTGGATGACGTGGTGGTGATCGCCGGTGCGGGCACCCTCGGGCTGTGCATGGTCCAGGTGGCCGCGCTGAAGACCCCGAAAAAACTGGTGGTGATCGACATGGTCGATGAGCGCCTCGAACTGGCCAGGCAATTCGGCGCCGACGTGGTGATCAACCCATCCCGCGACAATGCCCGCGAGATCATCAACGGTCTCACCGACAACTACGGCTGCGACGTGTACATCGAAACCACCGGCGTACCGGCCGGCGTGACCCAGGGCCTGGACCTGATCCGCAAGCTCGGGCGCTTTGTCGAGTTCAGCGTATTCGGCGCCGAAACCAGTGTCGACTGGTCGATCATCGGCGACCGCAAGGAGCTGGACGTACGCGGCGCGCACCTGGGCCCCTATTGCTACCCGATTGCCATCGACCTGTTTGAACGCGGCCTGGTCACCTCCAAAGGCATCGTCACCCATGACTTCCCGCTGGATAACTTTGCCGAAGCGTTCGAGTTGGCCAACTCGACGAAGTCGATCAAGGTGCTGTTGAAGCCGGTGCTTTGAGATGAACTATGTCATGGGTGTCGACATTGGAACCCAGAGCACCAAGGCGCTGCTGGTGGATGGTCAAGGCACGATCATCGCGCAGCACAGCCAGGGGTATCGCGTGGATACCCCGAAAGTGCGCTGGGCCGAGCAATGGCCGCAGATCTGGCTCGATGCGGTCGAGGCCTGCGTGGCGCAGTGCATGGCCAAGGCCGGCGTGGCAGCGGAGCAGGTCAAGGCGCTGTGCATCAGCAGCCTGTACGGCGGCTCGGGAATTGCGGTGGATGCGCAAATCACACCGCTGCACCCGTGCCTGATCTGGATGGACCGCCGTGCCGGCGAGCAGGTGGCCTGGGTGCGCGAGCATGTCGACCTTGAACGCTTGTTCGCGGTCACCGGCAACTCGGTGGACAGCTACTACGGCTTCACCAAGATGCTCTGGCTCAAGCAGCATCAGTCGCAGGTGTGGGCCAATACGCGTTACCTGCTGCCGCCGAACAGCTATATCAATTGGTGCCTGACCGGTGAGTTGGCGGTGGACCATAGCAGCGCCGGCAATATCGGCGGCGTCTATGACGTGGCGCAGCGGGGCTGGTCCGAGGAGATGCTCGCGGCGCTGCAGATTCCCATGGCGATGATGCCCGAGCGGCTGGTGTATTCCGGTGAGGTGGTGGGTGGGCTGTTGGAGAGCTGGGCCCTGCGCCTGGGCCTGCAGGCAGGCACACCGATCCTCGCCGGTGGCGTGGACGCGGCCATGGCCACTCTGGCCGCAGGCGTTACGCAGCCGGGCAATCACGTGGCGATGATCGGCACCAGCATGTGCTGGGGTTATTTGAACCAGCACGTCGATGCACGCCACGGCCTGGTGAGCATGCCGCATGTCTACAACGGCCATCAGGACTTGTACATCTTCGGCGGTGCAATCACCGCCGGGGCATCGGTCAGCTGGTTTCGCGAGCAGTTCTGCCAGGCCGAAGAGCAACAGGCCAAGGCCAGTGGCCAGGACAGCCTGGTGTTGCTGGAACAGAGCGCGATGAAGATCCCGGCCGGCAGCGAAGGCTTGTTGTTCCTGCCGTACCTGATGGGCGAACGCAGCCCGGTATGGGATGACCACGCCAGCGGCAGTTTTGTCGGGCTGAACCTGTATCACAGCCGCATTCACCTGTACCGCGCGGTGCTGGAGGGGGTGAGTTTTGCCCTGCGGCACAATATCGAAGCCGGCACCCAGGGCGCGCAATCGCTGGACCCGCGCCTGATTGTGGTCGGTGGCGCGAGTCATTCGGATTTGTGGATGCAGATTATTGCGGACATCACGCGGTACCCGGTTTACACCATCGTTCAAGAGGTTGAGGCGGCGATGGGCGCCGCGTTGCTGGCCGCGCATACGGTGGGGTTGGTGAGTGATGGGGAGATGGAGAAGGGCTGGGTGCAATTGGAGCTGCGCGCGCAGCCCAAACGCGAAAATGTCATGACCTATGACCGCGCGTTTGGCGAGTATTTGAAGCTGTATCCCGCGCTGAAACCGATCATGCACTGCTTGCAATCCGATTGATTCAACACGGTCCGAATGTGGGAGCTGGCTTGCCTGCGATAGCGGTGTATCAGTGGCAAATGGGCTAACTGACCCACCGTAATCGCAGGCAAGCCAGCTCCCACAGTGGACCTTTATTGTCTATGGAAGAGTGACCATGACCACCACCTTCAACTTCACCCACCAGCGCATCCTCGTCACTGGCGCCACCAGCGGCATTGGCCATGAAATTGCCCTTCAGCTCATCAACAGCGGCGCCGAAGTCTTCGCCCTCGGCCGCGACGCCGAGGCCTTGGCCAAGTTGGGCTGCAACACCTTATGCGTGGACATCGCCGACAGCGCCGCCCTCGACAACGCCCTGCACGACCTGCCGCCACTGCACGGCCTGGTCAACTGCGCCGGCATTTCCCGTCTTGAACCCGCCGCCGCCATCAGCGCTGCCGCGTTCGACCAGGTGATGAACGTTAATGCCCGCGCCGCCGCCCAGGTCGCGAGCCGGGTCGCTGCAAAAATGATCGAGGCAAAGATTGCCGGCAGCATCGTCAACGTCTCCAGCCAGGCCTCGCTGGTGGCGTTGGATGATCACCTCAGCTACTGCGCCTCCAAGGCTGCACTGGACGCCATCACCCGCGTGCAATGCGCCGAGTGGGGCCGCTTCGGTATTCGCATCAACAGCGTCAACCCCACGGTCACCCTCACGCCGATGGCCGCCATGGCCTGGTCGGACCCGGCCAAGCGCGACCCGGCGCTGGCAGCCATCCCCTTGGGGCGTTTTGCTGAGACGCTGGACGTGGCTCTGCCGGTGCTGTTCCTGCTCAGCGATGCCGCCGGCATGATCAGCGGTATAAGCCTGCCGATCGATGGCGGCTACACCAGTCGCTAGCCGTTTTCCAACTGGCCGGCGATGACCACCTTGTCCCGTGGCTTGTACGGGTCTTCCAGGCGGTCAAGCAACAGGCGTACCGCGCTGCTGCCGGCCAGGGAGGCGTCGTGGGCCACGCAGGCGATTGGCACGCCAAAGATATCGGCGAAGGGCAGGCGGTCGATGCCGCAGATGGTCAGGCTTTCATGGGGGATGTTGTGCATGCGCAAGGCGCGCAGGGCGCCGAGGGTGATCAACTGGTTAAAGCCCATGATCGCGTCCGGTGCGCAGTGTTCGGCGAGGTAGTCGAGGGTATGCAGGTAAGACGGCATCAGCGTGTAGTCGCCGGCCTGTACTTCGACCTGAATGTGGGGGTGTTCGGCCAGCACTTCGCGCAGGCCCTTGAGGCGCTCCACGGTGATACGTGAATGCTCGGGGCCGGTCAGCACCAGCAGGCGCTTGAGGTCGGGCGTCTGGCGCAACAGATAGTGCGCGGCCTGGATACCGCTGTGGTAATTGTCGAGCACCACGCGGCTGAACGGGCTGTCGTGGAGTGTACGGTCGAGCAACACCACTGGAGTCTTGCCGTTGCCCAGGCGCTCCAGGTAATCGGGCTGGTAGCTCGGCTCATCGGAGACCGGCGACAGGATGATTCCCGCCACGCGGTAACCCAGCAACGTGTCGACGGCTTTGCTTTCCAGCTCGGCCAGTTCGTCGGTGTCCACCAGCATGATGGTGTAGCCGTGCTGTTTCGCCTCGCGGGAAATTGCCTTGATCATTTCGCTGTAGAACGGGTTGTCCACCGACGCGGTGATCACGCCAATGATCAGGCTTTCACTGCGTTTGAGCCCACGGGCGAAGGCGTTGGGCACATAGTCCAACTCCCGCGCGACTTCGAGGATGCGCGCCAGGGTGGCGGGTTTGACCTGATCAGGTTTGTTCAGCGCCCGCGAGACCGTGATGGTGGTCATGCCGACCCGTTTGGCAATGTCGCTGATGGTGACAGACTTTTTCTTGTTCATCGGTAAGGCTGCAAAAGGAAACACCCGCAGGCTAGCACGCGCCGTGGTGTACGGTGATTCAAATCAGCGGGTCCCAGCGTTGCGACCAGTCACTTTCGGCTTTGACCACATCGCGCAGCAGCGCCACCGCCTGCTGCAACACTGCACAATCGCGTGCGCGTGAGTACACCAGGTAGGTCGGGAAACTGAATTCCGGCGCCTTCGGCACCCGCTGCATCACGCCGCTGTCCAGGTAGCTCTGCACCACGCGCGTGCGGAAATACCCGGCACCGCCATTCTCCAGGATGTACTGCAACGCCAGCGGCCCGAGGTTGAAGCTCAGCGCGGCACGGGCTTTGTCGGGCAGGGCAGCATCATGTTGCTGGCGAAAACCCGGGCCCCAGTCGATGTAGACGTACGGGGCCGGCTTACTCGCCAGTTGCACCAGGATCAGTTTTTCTTCCAGCACCTGTTCCACCTGCAACCCCGGCCAGTACTGCGGTTGGAACACCAAGGCCGCATCGAGCACGCCCAGTTCCAATTGACGCAGCAGGTAGTCGCCTTCGCGCACTTCGGTGCGCAGGGCGTGCCCCGGGATGTGTTCGCGCAGGGCCTGCGCCCAGCCGAGCATCAGCGGGTTGCACAGGCTCACCTCGCCGCCGATATGCAGCACATTGCGGTAGCCATCCGGTAGCGGCAGGTCACGCTTGGCGGCTTCCCAGGTTTGCAGCAACTGGTTGGCGTAGACCACAAAGGCTTCGCCATCGGCGGTCAGCCGCGCACCGGCGCGGTTACGCACAAACAGCGTGCTGCCCAACTGGCTCTCGAGGTTTTTTACGCGTGCGGTGATGGCGGTCTGGGTGACGTGCAGTTTCTCGGCCGTCGCAGCCAGGCTGCCGCAGCGGGTGATTTCGAGAAAAGTGCGTGCCAGTTCGATGTCCATGCAGGTCTCGCTGGTTGCTCAAGCCCGGCAGTGTAAGCCTTCAGGCGGGCGAAAAGATCAGTTCGACATCAATGCGATGCCCCTGGCGCAGGATGTACTCCTGCAAGGCCTCTCGATTGCGGATGAGGTAGCCGGGATCATAGACGAAACAGATTAAATGTTGGCAGTGCGGATGTTCCGCATAGCGGGCGATATCGACAATCAGTTCCTCACCCAGCTTTTTGTCCTTCAGCCCAGCGCGGGTCATCTTCACCTCAATGGCGACTTGCAGGTCATGCAGCAGGAAGTCCATACGCGATGAGGCGCCTGCGCAGCTGGGCACGGGCTCTTCGGCACGCACGTCGGCGATGTGCATGCTCAGGAGTGCGCGCAGAAGGTCTTGCACATCCGGTTCGTTTTTCACCGAAAGGCCTGTTCGGCCGTTCTGTCGCTGGTTCAGAGCAAGACAGAAACGATGGAAGTGATGCAGCAGGTGCCGCACGGTGTCGAGCGGCGAGGGGGCAGGTGCGTTCGGCTCATCATCAAAAAAACGCGCCAGTTGGCGCTCTTCAAACGCGAGGATAGCCGCCGGTTCTTTCAGCCTCGTGTAGATCAGCAACAACAGCAAGATGGTTTCGACGAGGATGAACAGCAACAGCCCTGGCAATGCCGGGCGTATGGTGATTTGCGGGTCGTAACGGTATCGGGGGAGCGAGTTGCCGGTTTTTTCGGCCTGTGGGAGCAATTGGAACCTAAGGCTGACATACACCCAGAGATTGCCCCGGTCGGGCACGATGAAGCCGGAGAGCACGTCCAGCCGTTCCTGGCTCGGCTCACGGTTGTATGCTTTCAACTGATCGAACAGGACGGAGGTATTCTGCCGAAACTCATCGGACGTCATGAGGGAGTAGATCGCCGGGTTCGTCTGGTCGGCGGGCTCGAACACCTCACGGATTAACAGCGCATAGTTGATCGCGGTGCTCACCATGATCAGTACCAGCAGCAGGCTTGTCCTGTTCTTGTTACGTCGGGTACTGAGAATCATCAGGGCGAGTGCCTGCGACGGCGTGGTGCACCAGATCGACTTGAGCCAGTTGATCATTGGATGCCGATCGACCAGTGACGGGTCGTCTGGTCTTCGTGACGTTTGTCGATATCGGTTTCGTATTGGCACTGCGGGCCTTCGCAACTGTATTCGAGCTTCAAAGGCGGCAAGGTCTGCATGAGGAACAGCGATTTGGGTTGGGGTGTTGCATCAGACGGTACAGCCTTGGGTTCAGGGGCTGTGTAGGTCAGGTCCAGCGCCGCGTGGCAGGCCATGACGGGCAGAAGGGTGAGCAGCGCACTCGCCAGAACGGTCCTTGTGAATACCATTTGAAACAATCCGCGCAACAAAAAATGAGGCGCGAATTATAAGTCAAACGCGACCGGTGATGCACACGGCAATCCCCGGTCGAAAAGCGCCATTCAGAGCATGCGCGGTGCTTCAAGGTGATCGGTGGGAAATGCCTTGGCATACACCTGGCAAACCCGCAGCACCTGCTCATCGGCAAACCGCGCGCCCACCACATGCAAACCCACCGGCAAGCCATTCGCCGCCAACCCGCACGGCACCGATGCCGTCGGTTGCTGTGTCAGGTTGAAGGGATAGGTAAACGGCGTCCACTCCATCCACTCATGCATGCCCGAACCCGGTGGCACGTTGTGCCCGGCCTCGAACGCAGTGATCGGCATCATCGGCGAGACCAGCACGTCGTAGTGCTCATGGAAGGCCGCCATCCTGGCGACCAGTGCCGCGCGGGTTTCGAGGGCAGCGCTGTAGTCGCAGAGGCTGAGCTGTTCGCCGCGTTGCGCAATGCGCAGCAAGCCCGGGTCCAGCAGCTGTTTTTGCGCCTCGCTCATCGGCCCGGTCAGGCGTGCGGCACCGGCGGCCCACAAGGTGCTGAACACCTCCAGTGGGTCGCTGAAACCGGGGTCGATCTGCTCGACATGCGCGCCCAATTGCACCAGGCCCTCAACCGCCTGGGCGACCACCTTGGCGACGTGCGGATCAACATCCACGTAGCCGAAGGTCGGGCTGTAGGCAACACGCAGGCCCTTCAAGTCTGTACTCGGCGTGAGCCACGGCGAGGTTCGCGGTGCGCCGATCAGGCCATCGCGTGCATCCGGTTGAGCGACGGTTTGCAGCATCAGCACGCTGTCTTCGACGGTGCGGGTCATCGGCCCCAGGTGCGACAGGATTGTCATGGAGCTGGCCGGCCATTGCGGTACATACCCAAAGGTCGGCTTGAGGCCGAAGGTGCCGGTGAATGCACACGGAATTCGGATCGAGCCTCCGGCATCGCTGCCCTGGTGCAGTACGCCAAGGTTCAGCGCCGCCGCCGCGCCAGCACCACCGGACGAGCCGCCCGCTGTGGTGCGGGTGTCCCATGGGTTACGGGTGATGCCGTACAACGGGTTATCGGTGACGCCTTTCCAGCCGAATTCAGGGGTGGTGGTCTTGCCCAACAGTACCGCGCCGGCTTTGCGCATCAAGGCCGAGAAAGGCGCGTCCACGTCCCATGGGCCTTCGGTTGAGGAGGTGCGTGAACCCTTGCGGGTGGGCATGCCAATGGTCAGCGTGAGGTCTTTTATTGATGACGGCACCCCATCCAGTGCCCCGCACGGTTGACCTTTTATCCAACGTTGTTCCGACGCCCGCGCAGCCTGCAATGCCCCTTCAGGGTCAACATGGCAGTAGGCATTCACCACCGGGTTGTAGCGTTCGATACGCAACAGCGCGTCCTCGGTGACTTCCACCGGCGACAGGGTTTTGTCGCGAAAATACTCCAGCAGTTGCACTGCCGTCAGTTGGCCAATCTCACTCATGCCAGGTCCCCCTGGGCTGCGTTGACCATGGCGCGCAGCAATACCGCGCAGCCCGCCGCCAGGTCATCCGGCGCAGCGTTTTCGATTTCGTTATGGCTGATGCCGCCTTCGCACGGCACAAAGATCATCCCGGCCGGGCCCAGTTCGGCGACGAAAATCGCGTCGTGCCCGGCGCCGCTGACAATGTCCATATGGCTCAGGCCCAGGGTGCTCGCGGCGTCACGCACGGCGCTGACGCAGGTCGGGGCGAAGTCCAGTGGCGGGAAGTCGGCGGTCGGCGTCAGTTCAAAACTCAGGCCGTGGCGTTGGGCCGTGGCTTCGATCACACCGCGTACCTCATCCACCATCGCCTGCAGGGTGTCGGTATGCAGGTGGCGCAGGTCGATGGTCATGTGCACCTGGCCGGGAATCACGTTGCGCGAGCCCGGGTGCAGGTTCAGGCAACCGACGGTGCCACAGGCGTGGGGCTGTTGCTGATGGGCGATACGGTTGACCGCGCTGACCACCTCGGCGGCGCCCACCAGGGCGTCCTTGCGCAGGTGCATCGGGGTGGGGCCGGCGTGGGCTTCGACGCCGGTTAGGGTCAGGTCGAACCACTTCTGGCCGAGGCAACCCATGACCACGCCAATCGTGGTGGCCTGGTCTTCCAGTACCGGGCCTTGCTCGATATGCGCCTCGAAATATGCGCCCACCGGGTGGCCGAGCACCGCACGCGAACCGGCATAGCCGATGCGCTGCAATTCGGCACCCACCGACAGGCCTTGCTCGTCCTGTTTGTCGAGGGTGTCCTGCAAGTCGAACTTACCGGCAAACACCCCGGAGCCCATCATGCACGGCGGGAAACGCGAGCCTTCTTCGTTGGTCCACACCACCACTTCGATCGGCGCTTCAGTTTCCAGCTGCAAGTCATTGAGCGTGCGGATCACTTCCAGCCCGGCCATCACCCCGTAGCAGCCGTCGAACTTGCCGCCGGTGGGTTGGGTGTCGATATGGCTGCCGGTCATGACCGGGGGCAGGGCGGGGTTACGCCCGGCCCGGCGTGCAAAGATATTACCGATGGCGTCGACACTGACGCTGCACCCGGCCGCCTCGCAC
The DNA here is from genome assembly GCF_001647715.1 of Pseudomonas antarctica. Classification (NCBI taxonomy): domain Bacteria; kingdom Pseudomonadati; phylum Pseudomonadota; class Gammaproteobacteria; order Pseudomonadales; family Pseudomonadaceae; genus Pseudomonas; species Pseudomonas antarctica. The sequence continues at coordinate 4,066,815 of NZ_CP015600.1, read as the reverse complement.
CATTGCACGAACAGGTCGCGGGCCTGGCGGTCGAGGTCGGTGAGCGCCAGGCGGCACACGCCGCCTTTAACGGTGGCGCCGAGCTGGGCCAGGTCCATCAACGATTGCCACAGGCGGTCGCGGTTGATCAGCGGGGCGTTGCTCTTGAGTGGTTGCGCAAAACTGTTCATGTGCAATCTCCGGTCAGGCACTCAGGGCCAGGTAGCGGTTCTTGATCGTCGGGTCGGCGCGGAAGGCGGCGGCGCTGCCTTCGTACACCACGCGGCCCTGTTCGAGCACGTAATGGCGGTCGGCGAGCTTGTCGCAGACCACCAGGTTCTGTTCCACCAGCAGCACCGGCAGGCCATCGTCCTTGACCTTGCGCAGGATCTTCACCAGCTCGTCGACGATCACCGGGGCGAGGCCTTCGGTGGGCTCATCGAGAATCAGCAACTTGGGGTCGTTGAGCAGGGCGCGGGCGATAGCGAGCATCTGTTGTTCGCCACCGGACAGGGCGTGGCCGGCGTTTTTACGGCGTTCCTTGAGGCGCGGGAACATGCCGTACACGTCGTCCATCTGCCAGCGGCTGGTCTTGCGCACGGCGATGCGCAGATTTTCCTCTACGGTAAGCAGGCGGAAAATCCCGCGGTTCTCCGGCACCAATGCCAAACCCTGGCGAGCGATTTCAAAGATTTTTTGCCCGACCAGCGCCTGGCCGTTGAAGTGAATCTGGCCCTGACGCGGGCAGATAATGCCGAGGATGCTGCGCAGCGTGGTGGTCTTGCCGGCGCCGTTGCGGCCGAGCAGGGTCACCAGTTCGCCGGGGTTGACGGTCAGCGACACGCCTTCGAGCACGTGGCTCTTGTCGTAGTAGGAGTGGATATTCTCGACGATCAGCATCAGGCGGCTTCTCCCAGGTAAGCGGTGCGCACGCGTTCATCGGCGCGCACGAATTCCGGCGTGCCTTCCACCAGGATCTGCCCGTGGCTCATCACCGTGATGCGTTGGCTGATGGACATGACGATGCTCATGTTGTGTTCGATCAGCAGCACCGTGTGGTCGCGGCCGAGGTCGCTGATCAGTTGGGTCATGATCGGGATGTCATCGATGCCCATGCCCGAGGTGGGCTCGTCGAGCATCAACAGTTTTGGTTTGGAGCAGATCGACATGCCCACCTCCAGCACCCGCTGCTGGCCGTGGGACAATTCGCCGGCCAGGGTGTCGGCGCGGGCAGTGAGCTGCAGGCGTTCGAGCACTTGGTCGGCCATCTCCAGGTGTTCGCGCTTGCTGTCCACCCGACGCCAGAAATTCAGCGCCTTGGCGCCGTCGCGGCCTTGCGCCGCCAGGCGCAGGTTCTCGCGCACGCTGAGGTTCTGGAACAGGCTGGTGAGCTGGAACGAGCGCGCCATGCCCAGGCCGACGCGGGCGTGGGCGGGTTTACGCATCAGGTTCTTGCCGTCGAAATGAATCGCCCCGGCGGTGGCCTGGCGTTCGCCGGTCAGGCAGTGGAACAGGCTGGTCTTGCCCGCGCCGTTAGGGCCGATGATGGTGTGGATGGTGCCGGCTTCGACCTTGAGGTTGACCCCGTTCACCGCGTGGAACGCGCCATAGGCCAGTTCCAGGTTTTTGGTTTCCAGCAGGATGCTCATAGCCCTTCCTCCTTGACGACGACGGCGGCGGTTTTGCGGCTGCCACGTACGCGTTCGAACAGCGACGACAAACCGCCCCACAACCCACCACGCATGAAGATCACCACCAGGATCAGAATCACCCCGAGCAGCATCAGCCAGCGCGGCCACAGGTCGGAGAGGAAGTCTCCCAGCAGCACGATGGAACCGGCGCCCAGCAACGAGCCGAACAGCGAGCCGGTGCCGCCGACGATGGTCATGATCAGGATGTTCTCGGACATCGCCAGGTCGATATTCGACAGGGGTACAAAGTGCAGCAGCATGGCGTACAGCGCGCCCGCAATCCCGGTGACCGCGCCGGACAGCACAAACACCAGGATCTTGAAATGGCGCGTGTCGTAGCCGATGGCCGAGGCGCGGGTCTCGTTTTCGCGGATCGCCATCAAGGTGCTGCCGAATGGCGACGCGATCACGCGGCGTGCGCCGATAAAGATCAGCAGGAACAGCACTGCGACAAAGCCGTAGAACGCGCGGGCGTCGCTCAGCGACAACAGCACGGTGTCACCGATGCGGATTTCCGGGCGCGGTACGCTGAGCAGGCCGTTGTCGCCGCCGGTCCAGTCGCTGAGGGTGTAGGCGACGAAGTAGGCCATCTGGCTGAACGCCAGAGTCAGCATCACGAAGTAAATGCCGGTACGCCGGATCGCCAGGGCACCCACCAACAGCGCCAGGAAACCACCGGCCACGGCGGCGCCGAGCAGGGCGGTGAACAGACCCAGTTGCAGGTGGATCATCAACAGTGCCGCGCAATAGGCGCCCGCTCCGAAGAAGATGCCTTGGCCAAACGACAACAGCCCGGTGTAGCCCAGCAACAGGTTGCAGGCCAGGGCGGCCATGGCAAAGATCAGGATCTCGGTGGCCAGGGTCGCCGACGGTAGTATCAACGGCAGGCCGATCAGCACCGCCAGGACCCATAGCAGCATGGCCTTGGACTGGGTCTTTGCGAACGGCAGGGGGTTTTTCTCGCTCATGTCAGGCTCTCCCGAACAGGCCGTAAGGACGCACCAGAATCACCACGGCCATCGCGCCGTAGATCATCAGGCTCGCGCCTTGGGGCCAGAGTGTGGTCATCAGGCTTTGCACCACGCCTACCAGTAAACCGCCGACCAGTGCGCCGCTGAAGGAGCCCATGCCGCCGATCACCACCACCACGAAGGCGACCCCGAGAATTTCCGGGCCGACGAAGGGTTGGGCGCCACGCAACGGAGCGAACAGCACGCCGGCGACGCCGGCCAGGGCCACGCCCAGGGCAAAGGTCATCGAAAACAGACGGAAGATATTGGTGCCCAGCAGCGATACGGTTTCAGTGCTTTCACTGCCCGCGCGCACCAGGGCGCCAAAGCGCGTGCGTTCCAGCAGCAGCCACAGACCCAGGCCCACCAGCCCGGAAAACACGATCAGAAACAGGCGGTAGTAGGGGTAGACGAAATCACCCACCACCAGCACGCCGCGCAGCAGTTCCGGTACGGCGACGCTTTTGCCCACCGGGCCCCAGATCATCACGCTGGCTTCCTGGATGATCAGCGCAATCCCTAAGGTCACCAGAATCTGGAACATGTGCGGCAAGTGATAAATCCGCTGGATCAATAATCGCTCGATGACCCAGGCCAGTGCGGCCACCACCAGCGGCGCGATCAGCAGCGCCAGCCAGAAGTTGCCGGTGAGGCTCACGGCGGTGTAGCAGATGTAGGCCCCCAGCAGGAAAAACGCGCCGTGGGCGAAGTTGACGAAGTTGAGCAGACCGAAAATGATCGTCAGCCCGACCGCGATCAAAAAGTAGATCATCCCCAGCCCAAGGCCGTTGAGTATCTGGAACAGGTAAAGATTAAGCATGCAGAAACCCTCGGACAGGTGGCCGCGGGGGCGGCCCTGTCGTGTGCAACCGGTGATGGTTCAGCGGATCAGCCGAGCACGCAGCTCGTGGCGTCCACCGGCGGGAAGGACTGGCCGGCGCTGAGCACTTTGGCCAGGTCGTCCTTGTCGGCCATGTCGGCGCTGGCTTTGCCGATCATCAGGTAGTAGTCCTTGATCACCTGGTGGTCACCGGCGCGGATTTGCTCCTTGCCGGTCGGGCCTTCGAAGCTCAGGCCTTGCATGGCCTTGGCGACGGTCGGGCCGTCGAAGCTGCCGGTAGCGATAATGGTGTCGAGCATGACCTTGGTGCTGATGTAGTCGGCGGCCAACGGGTAGGTTGGGTTGATGCCGTACTTGGCCTGGGTCAGCTTGACCAGTTCACGGTTGAGCGGGCTGTCGACCTGGTGCCAATACTGCGCACCGAGGTACACGCCTTCGAGCACATCGCTGCCCAATTCCTGGAATTGATCAAGGCCGGCGGACCACACCAGCAGCACTTTCATGCGCTCCTTGATGCCGAAGTTCACCGCCTGGCGCAGCGTGTTGGACGACTGGCTGCCGAAGTTGAGCAGGACCAGCACATCGGGTTTGGCCGCGATGGCGTTGGTCAGGTAGCCGGAGAACTCTTGCTCCTGTAATGAGTGATAGCTGTTGCCGACGTGTTCCAGGCCGTTGTCCTTGAGCACGGTTTTCGCGCCTTCGAGCAAGGCTTCGCCGAATACATATTGCGGGGTGATGGTGTACCAGCGCTTGGCGTCCGGCAGCAGCTTGATCAACGGCACGATGGTTTCGCGGATCGCGCCGTAGGTGGGTACCGACCAGCGGAAGGTCGCCTTGTTGCAGTCCTTGCCGGTGACTTCATCGGCACCCACCGGGGTCATGAACACGCCGCCGACCTTGTCTACTTCCTTGGCCACCGCCAATGCCGATGACGACAGGGTGCAACCCTGGAAGAACCGTGCGCCATCCTGCTGGATCGCCTCCTGCACCTTGCGCACCGCCTTGCCGGCGTTGCCTTCGGTGTCGATGACTTTGTAGTTCAGTGTGCGGCCGAGAATCTCGGGATGCTGCTCCACCGCCAGCCGCGAACCCATGTCGGCAAACTTGCCATAGCTGGCAAAGGCGCCGGACATGGATTTGAGGCCGTAAAAGGTAAAGGGCTCGGCGGCGAATGCAGAGCGCACGCTCAGCGGAAGGCTGAGCGCGGCGGCGGCGGTAAGACTGGCTTTCAACAACGTACGACGCTGCATGGGGTGACTCCCTGGATTAGTTATTGGCAGGAGCGGCAATGGCGATACGGTGGAGCTGGCCTGTGGGCAGGCCTGTTATTGAATTGGGTGAAACGGTCTGACGGTTGAAGCTCGGTCAAATGTGGGAGCTGACTTGCCTGCGATGGCATCAACTCAGTTCGACTGATGAACCGGGGCGCCTGCATCGCAGGCAAGCCAGCTCCCACATGGATTGGGTTTGCACAGGGGGATTGATGGTGTTCTCAGTGGTTGTGATCAAACTCCAGCAAAAAGTGCGGGCTGACCTCGCCTTCAAGGGCGCTCATATGGTGTTCGGCGTCGCACATGTGTTCATGCATCAAGCTGCGCACCGCGCTTTCATCCTCGGCGCGAAAGGCGATCAGCAACTGCTTGTGGTAGTCGAGGTTGGCCGCGTCGAACTGCTTGCGCTTGGGCTTGTAGGCTTTTTTCAGCACCACCAGGTCGCGCAGCAGATCGTTGAGAAACTGCGCCATAAAGCTCAGCAGCGGGTTAGGGCACGCGTTGGCCAGCAGATTATGGAACTCCAGCTCCGCCAGCCGCTGTTCGCGCTGGCCGGCTTCGCTGTCTTCCGGCGCGCTGCAAAAATCCACGTTGTCTTGCAGGGCCTGGTAGTCGTCTTCACTCAAGCGCCCGAGCACCGACACCGCCAGTTCCACCTCGATGACCTTGCGCAGTTGGTACACCTGCTCGCCGTCCAGGTGCTGGAAGTGCAGGTAGTTGCGCAAGGCGCGGCTGGCCGGTTCAGTGCCGGCCTGATTCAAGTAAGCGCCACCGCTGGGGCCGGTGCGCGTGCTCACCAGGCCTTCCACTTCCAGCGCCTTGAGCGCTTCACGCGCCGACCCTTTGGAGCACTGGAAGCTTTCCATCAGCTCACGCTCGGTGGGCAGGCGGTCGCCGGGCTTCAGGGCATCGGTGACGATGGAGCGCTTGACCGACTCGACAATCACGTCGGAGAGCTTCTGTCGTTTGCGTCGTAGCGGACGGCTGAGCATGGTGGTCTATTGATCCTATTAATGCGGATAAATAGCACTTAATAACGATTGGGCAGGAGCGTCAACGCAGGGTGTCGTTTTCGAGGCGAACAGGTCGTAAACGCGGTGATTATTCCCAGTTACCAAGGTCGAGGCAGCGCGTCGAGGACGGCGGCTGTTTGCCGGACACCAGAAAATCACCCACCCACCGGTTGACGCACCCGGCGGCAACGGGTTTAGCCGACTCCTTGAGCAACAGCTGCTCGACGCCGGCAGCGACCGGTTCACCGTGCTCGGTGTTGACCAGGACCATGCGTGCAACGCGTTCCGGAAACAGCGCGGCATACCGGCCACCGACCCGGGTGCCTTCAGCGTTGCCCAGGTAGTTGAGCTGGGTGTCGCCCAATTGCGCGCGCACGAACTCCATATCACGTGCGGCCTGCTCGACACCGTTCTGTTGGCTGAGGTCGCGGGGGCTCAATTCGATAACGTCATAACGGTTGACCAATGTGCGATAGGCCTGGGTGGCGTAGGACTCCCAGCGGCTGACCAAATGGACGGCGAAGGTCGTGCCCTGACCCTTTTGCGGTGCCCCCGACTGGATGAACACCATGCCCTCACGGCTGAGCGGTTGCCGGGCGCCGACACGGGTCAGCGATAGGCGCACATTGCCACGCTTGGGGTCGGCATAGTCGCGAGGCACGTTTACCCTGCCGCACTGGGTTCGGTCCAGCACCTCTGGGTCCGGCCGTTCGAAGGCGGGGAAGGGGCAGTCCAGCAGCCAGTCAATTGCGCTGGGCACAATCAAGGGCGCGGCAAGCGCCCGGGTTGCTATCAGCCAGAGGCAGATGCACACCAGGCTTCTTACTAGAACGCTGGGTTTCATCAAGAGGTTCCGGGCAGCCGTTTTAAGGCGGCTTTTTTACCAAGGACCTTGGGTCAAAGAATGTAGGGTTGATAAACGTTTTGTGTAGGAATGTGGAGTTTTGTTATCGGATTTTGGCATCCCAGCCGCCACCCAGGGCTTTGTACAGCGCAATGCTGGCTTGCAGCCGTGACAATCGCAGTTGCACATTCGCGTCCTGGGCCGCATACAGCGTGCGTTGGGTTTCCAGCACGGTCAGCAGGTCTTCGGCACCGGCCTGGTAGCGGCTTTCGGCGATCTTGAAGGCGGTCTGGGCCTGTTGCAGTTCCTCGGTTTGCCACTGACGCTGCTGGTCCAGGTGGGTGATGCTGCTGAGGGATTTCTCCACATCGGCAAAGCCGTTGATGATCGCGCCACGATAGGTTTGCAGCAGTTCGTCCTGACGCGCGCGCGCCTTGTCGCGTTCGGCGCTTAAACGTCCATTATTGAAGATCGGCGCCACCAGGCCCGAGGTCAGGTTGTAGAACGGACTGCGCAGCAGATCTGCGGCCTTGTAGGACCCCGAACCCAGCGTGGCGCCCAAGGTCACAGTGGGCAGCATGGCCGAGCGGGCCACGCTCACATCGGCACTTGCCGCCGCCAGTTGTGCTTCGGCCTGAGCCAGGTCGGGGCGACGGCTGAGCAGTTGGCTGGGCACTCCCGGGCCAATGACCGGCCAGGTCAGCGCCTGGAACGGCTCGCTGCCCAGGTCCAGGGCCTGCACCGGCTGCCCGAGAAGGGCCGCGAGGGTGATCAACGATTCTTCGGCCACTTGCTGAATCAGCGGCAACTGGCGTTGCTGGCTGGCCACCAGACTCTTTTGTTGCGCCAGTTCCAGTGCGGTGGCGGAGCCCGCGTCGTAGCGGGTTTGCACGAGGTCGAGCACATGGCGTGCATTCGCCAGGTTGAGCTCGGCGATCTGTTGGCGTTGGCGAGCAGCAAGCGTTTGCGCATAGCGGTCGGCCACGTTGCTGAGCAGTGTCAGCTCCACGGTGGCCTGGTCAAACTCACTCGCTCGCAGGCTTTGCAGGGCGCTGTCGCGGGCGGCGGCGCTCCCGCCCCAGAAGTCCACTTCATAACTGGCGGTAAGGTTGGTGCCAAAGCTGTCGACGGTTTTGTTGCTTTCTGTGGCGTCCAGCGAGGCGTTACCGCTGCCGCGCAGCAGTTTTTCGCGGCTGGCGGTGAGGTTGAAGTTCACTTCGGGTAACAATGGTGCCCCGGCAATGACCGCACTGGCCTGGGCCTGGCGCACCCGTGCCATGGCGGCGGCCACGTCATGACTGTCGCGGCGAGCCTGGTCGATCAAGCGGTTGAGTTGCGGGCTGCCGAATTGCGTCCACCAGCGCTGGTTGGTCGCCTGCGCTGCCTCCCGCTCGGCATATTGCCACGCCGCAGGCGGCGCAATGCCGCTGTCGACGTCGTACGGAGTGCCTGCGCAGGCGTTGAGCAACAGGCACAGGCTAAGCAGCGACAGGTGCGGTGTGATGGATCGTTTATTCACTGGTCAACGCCTTAACCGGATCGAGCCGGGCAGCTTTACGGGCCGGCATAAAGCCGAATGCGACACCGGTGACCAGTGCACAGCCAAATGCGCCGAGTACCGCCACCAGGGAAAACTGCACGGCGACTTCTGCCAGCACCAGCACGCCGCCTACCAGCAATGCGAGGGCAATGCCGAACAGGCCGCCGACGACCGAGAGCATCACTGCCTCGGTGAGAAACTGGCGCAGAATGTCACGCTGGCGCGCCCCGGTAGCCATGCGGATACCTATTTCGCGGTTACGCTCGCGCACGGTCATCAGCATGATATTCATCACGCCAATCCCGCCCACCAGCAAGGAAATCGCAGCGATCGAACCGAGCATCAGCGACAGCGTATTTTGCGTGCGTGCCTCGGCCTGGATCATCGCCGCGTCATTGGTCAGGTGGTAGTCGCGCTTGTTGTTGTGCAGCGTTTGCATCAGTTGATCGATGGCTTGTTCAGCCTCATGCACCTTGCGCGCATCGGCGGCGGCAATCACCACGTATTCGGGGTTATAGGTGCCTAACAGGCGCACGCTGGCGGCGGTGTAGGGGATGGCAACGCGGTCGTCGCTGTCTTGCAAACCGGAGCTGGAGCCTTTTTCCGCCAGCACGCCAATCACTTGGAACGGCACGTTTTCTATCAGAATGTATTGGCCGATGGGGTCGATAACGCCCTTGAACAGCTTTTCGCGTACGCGATGACCGATCACTGCCACCGTCGCCCCGGAGCGCTCGTCGGCCTCGGTGAAGTAACTGCCCTCGACCACCGGCCAGTTGAAGATGTCCGGGAAGTTGGTGTCATTGCCGCCGACATAAGCCATGTAGTCGACATTACCGAAGCGCACACCGGCATAGTTGCCATTGACGGGCATGATGCGCTTGACCTGCGGCAGCGTCGCCAGGGCCGCGACATCGTTGAGGGTCACGATACCCATCGGTGTACGCGGGTTGGGCGAAGACCCGCTGAGGTAGATGATGTTGGAGCCGAACGCCCCCATCTGTGCCATTACCTGGCGTTTGCTGCCTTCACCCACCGCCAGCATCACCACCACCGACGCCACGCCGATGATGATCCCCAGCAGCGTCAGCGCGGTACGGAACCGGTTGATCCACATGACCCGCCAGGCTGCCAGTACAGCGTCCATCAGTTCGGCTTTCCAGGCGCCGTTATGTTCGGCGCCGTCGGCGAGGCGCTGGCGCAGGTCGACGGCTTGTAGCGCGTCGCTGTTGGCCGTGACGGGCACATGGGTTTCGCTCAATGCCGAATCGCGGATGATCAGGCCGTCGCGAATCTCGATGATGCGGTTGGCCCGCGCCGCGACTTCGCGGTCGTGGGTAATCAGGATGACCACATGGCCCTGGCTCGCCAGTTCGTCCAGCAGGGCCATTACTTCGGCGCCACTGTGGCTGTCGAGCGCGCCGGTGGGTTCATCGGCGAGGATGATATGCCCGCCGTTCATCAGTGCGCGGGCAATCGACACACGTTGTTGCTGGCCGCCGGAGAGTTGATGCGGGCGGTTGCCGGTGTGATCGGCCAAACCCAGGCGGGTGAGCAGGGCCTTGGCGCGGGCGTGGCGTTCGGTTGCACTGATACCGGCATAGATCGCCGGCATCTCGACGTTTTCCTGGGCCGAGCCCGAAGGGATCAAGTGGTAACCCTGGAACACAAACCCAAAGGCTTCTCGGCGAAGCCAGGCCAGTTCGTCGCTGCCCAGATGCGCGACGTTTTCCCCCGCGAACCGGTATTCGCCTTCAGTGGGGCGGTCGAGGCAGCCGAGGATATTCATCAAGGTGGATTTGCCTGAGCCGGAAGCGCCGACGATGGCGACGAATTCCCCGGCATGGATCGACAGGTCGATCCCGCGCAATACATCGACCTGCGGGCTGTCGCCGCCGCCGTAGGATTTGCGGATGTTCTTGAGTTCGATCAGCGGCGTGGTCAAATCAGCCCCCACTGCCGTTGGCCGGGCCGATCAACACATGATCGTCTTCGTTCAGGCCTTCCAGCACTTCAACCCGCAAACGGTCGCTGATACCCAGGCGTACTTCGCGTTTTTCGATGGCGCCGTTTTTGGCCACGACCCGGGCAATCGGCTTGTCGGTGCCGGGGCTGCCGAGCAGGGCTGCTACCGGTAGGGTGAGGACGTCCTTGACCTGGCTGGCGACGAAAAATACTTGAGTGGTCATTTCGGCCATCAGCGCGTTATCGGCGTTGTCCACATCCAGCAGCACGGTGTAGAGCACCACGCGGCCACTGCCGGTTTTGCTCGTGCTGTTTGGGCTGCCATTGCCCTGGCTGGTTTCATTCAGCGGCTTGGGCGGTATCGGCAGAATCTGGCGTACGGTGCTGGTCCATCGCCGGCTGCCGCCGCTGAGGGTGGTGAAATAGGCGGTCATGCCGGGTTTGACGTGGCCAATGTCGGCTTCGGAGACCTCGGCCCACACGGTCATCGGCGATAGCCTGGCGATGCGCAGGATCAGTGGCGTCTGTTGTTGAGCGTTGAGCGTCTGGCCAACCCGCGCGTCCACCGCGACGACTGTGCCGGCCATCGGTGCGAAGATGCGCGTGTAGCCCAACTCGGCTTCGTCGCTGCGCAGGCTGGCCTGGGCCTGGCGGATCTGCGCCTGGAACATCCCGACGCGCGCCTGGGTGGCGTCCAGCTCGGCCCTGGCAGTTTGCACGTCTTCTTCGCGGGTGGCGTTCCCGGCCGCGAGGCGTTGCTGGCGTTGGTATTTCTGGCGCGCCAGTTCGTGCTGAGCCTTCTGCTCCTGCAACTGAGCCTTGAGGTTTTCGATGGCGTAGCGGCTGGCGTCGAGTTTGGCCTGTTGCGTGGCGGGGTCGATTTCCACCAGCAATTGGCCTTCCGAGACCTGATCCCCGGCTTCGACATGGATCTTGCGAATCTGCCCGGACGCCTGGGCGCCCACATCGACGTACCGGCGCGGTTGCAGGGTGCCCAGTGCCGTGACGCTGTTTTCAATGTTACCGCGCGTTACGGTGACCGTGGCCAAGGTGTCGCGGCCTGGCGGTAGTACCTGCCAGGCGGCCAGCGCAATGAGGGGAATCAGGCACGCGACAGCAAGCAGGGCGCGTCGGGCGGGGCGAGGGCGTTTCATGCGTTGGTTCCAGCCAGGAAGTTTGGACCGCAGTTGCGGAGGGCTGACTGTTATACGAGAAAATCGCCCGAAGATTTAGGTGCTTACATATGCCGTAACAGCTCCGTCAAATAAAAAAATCGTGCGTTGATGCAAGACTTCTTTAAAAGTAGATGAGAATTACTATAAATTGCACGCACTCAAACTGCCACTATCCGCTGGCTGTCGTCTTTAGCATTCAAGGATCTGATGCCGTCTTCCCAGGCGGTCGGGAGTCATGTTGGAAAACTACTATCGCGAGCTGGTGTGTTTCCTCAACGCCAAGCTGGGCAACCGTCAGGTGGCCGAGGATGTGGTGCATGACGCTTACGTCCGGGTTCTGGAGCGCGCCAGTGACACGCCGATCGAACAACCGCGCGCCTTTTTGTACCGCACCGCGTTGAACCTGGTGATTGACGGGCATCGGCGCAACGCCTTGCGCCAGTCCGAACCCCTGGAAGTGCTGGACAGCGAAGAACGCTTCGCCACCGGTTCACCCCATGCCAGCCACGATCAGGCCCGCCGCCTCGATATGCTCGAGCGCGCCCTGGCCGAGCTGCCGGTGACCTGTCGCGAGAGCTTCCTGCTGCGCAAGCTCGATGGCCTGTCCCACCCGCAAATCGCCGAGCACCTGAGCATTTCCCGCAGCCTGGTGGAAAAACATATCGTCAATGCCATGAAGCACTGCCGGGTGCGTATGCGCGAGTGGGACGCGCACTGATCAATGATTAGTTAAATTTTATTTCACTGTCCTCGTTTCCTATCAACACATGACCTGTTGTTGAGGTCTTGCAAGGTATTCCCGCCCCACCGGCAAGGGGCTTATCCAGAGGACACTGGAATGACACAGGCAATTGCTTCGCCCGCGGTTCACGACCTGATCGGTATCGGTTTCGGCCCATCGAACCTTGCGCTGGCCATCGCCCTGCAGGAGCGTGAAAAAGCCCAGGGTAAACTGGATGCACTGTTTCTCGATAAGCAGGCCGACTACCGCTGGCACGGCAATACCCTGGTGACCCAGAGCGAACTGCAGATTTCGTTCCTCAAGGACCTGGTGACCTTGCGCAACCCCACCAGCCCTTACTCCTTCGTCAACTACCTCAAGGCCCACGACCGCCTGGTGGACTTCATCAACCTGGGCACCTTTTACCCGTGCCGCATGGAGTACAACGACTACCTGCGCTGGGTTGCCGGGCAGTTCCAGCCTCAGGCACGCTATGGCGAGGAAGTGTTGGCCATCGAGCCGATCCTGCATCAGCAACACGTCGAAGCGTTGCGCGTGATCTCCCGCGATGCACTGGGCGAGCAGCATGTGCGCACCACGCGTTCGGTGGTGGTCAGCGCCGGTGGCACGCCTCGTGTGCCGCCGGCGTTCAAGGCGCTCAAGGAGGACGGCCGGGTGTTCCACCATTCCCAGTACCTGGCGCGCATGGCCCAGCAGCCATGCGTTGAAGGCAAAGCGATGCGGATTGCGATCATCGGTGGTGGCCAGAGCGCGGCTGAAGCCTTCATCGACCTCAACGACAGTTTTGCGTCGGTGCAGGTCGATATGATCCTGCGCGGTTCGGCACTGAAGCCAGCCGATGACAGCCCGTTCGTCAACGAAGTGTTTTCGCCGGCGTTTACCGATCTGGTGTTCCAGCAAGTCGGCGCCGAGCGTGAGCGGCTGGTCGCCGAATACCAGAACACCAACTACTCGGTGGTGGACCTGGACCTGATTGAACGGATCTACGGTATTTTTTACCGCCAGAAAGTCTCCGGCGTTGCCCGCCAGGCCTTCCGCACCATGACCGTGGTCGAAAAAGCCACCGCCGGGCCGCTGGGCATCGAGTTGACGCTGCGCAACAACGCCAGCGGCGAAACCAGCCTCAGCCATTACGACGCAGTCATCCTGGCCACCGGCTACGAGCGCCAGATGCACCGCGAACTGCTGGCGCCGCTGGAAGCCTATATGGGTGACTTCGAGGTGGCCCGCGACTATCGCATCGTCACGGACGAGCGCTGCAAGGCGGGGATCTACATACAGGGTTTCAGCCAGGCCAGCCATGGCTTGAGTGACACGTTGCTCTCGGTATTGCCGATTCGTGCCGACGAGATTGCCGCGTCGCTGTATGAAAACGATCGCAGCCGGGGCAAGGGGCGTTCGGTGCAGGATTTGCTGCTGGCCACCGCCAGCTGACAGGCTGCACTTGTGACGGGCCGGGCTGCCTGATACTGTACAAAAAACCAGTATCGGTAGCCCTCCATGCAGTTGATCGAAAAACTCAGCATCCTTGCCGACGCCGCCAAGTACGACGCTTCCTGCGCCAGCAGTGGCGCGCCCAAGCGCAGCTCCGAGGGCAAGGCGGGCCTGGGCTCCACCGATGGCATGGGGATCTGCCACAGTTACACCCCGGATGGGCGCTGTGTGTCGTTGCTCAAGGTGTTGCTGACCAACTTCTGTCTCTACGATTGCCAATACTGCGTCAACCGCCGCTCCAGTGACGTGCCCCGCGCGCGTTTCAGCCCGGAGGAGGTAGTCACCCTGACCCTGGATTTCTACCGCCGCAATTGCGTCAGCGGGCTGTTTCTCAGTTCCGGCATCATCCGTTCGGCCGACTACACCATGGAGCAACTGGTGCGGGTCGCCAAACTCCTGCGCGAAGAGCATGACTTTCGCGGCTATATCCACCTCAAGACCATTCCCGAAGCCGACCCGGCGCTGATCGCCGAGGCCGGGCGCTATGCCGATCGGTTGAGTGTGAATATTGAACTGCCCACCGATGCCAGCCTGCAAACCCTGGCGCCGGAGAAGCAGATCGTGTCGATCAAGCAAGCGATGCAGACCATCTACACCGGCGAACAGACCGTCCTCAACGAACCGCGCGCTCCGCGTTTCGCTCCGGCTGGGCAGAGCACGCAGATGATCGTCGGCGCCGATGACACCGACGACAGCACCATCTTGCATGGCGCTGAGGCGTTGTATGGCAACTTCAAGTTGCGCCGCGTGTATTACTCGGCGTTCAGTCCTATTCCCAACAGCCCGAAAAGCGTGCCCCTGGCGGCACCGCCACTGATGCGCGAGCACCGTTTGTATCAGGCGGACTTTCTGTTGCGCAGCTACGGTTTCAGCGCCAACGAACTGTTTGAAGGCCCAGGCCACCTGGCGCTGGATATCGATCCCAAGCTGGCCTGGGCTCTGGAACACCGCGAGGTATTCCCGCTGGACTTGAACCGCGCCGAACCGACCCTGATCGCGCGTATCCCCGGCATCGGCCTGCGCACCACCCAGCGTTTGGTGGACCTGCGCCGCGAACGCAAGATCCGCTTCGAAGACCTGGCGCGCATGCGCTGCGTGCTGGCCAAGGCCAAGCCGTTTTTCATCACCAGCGATTACCACCCGCAACAGGCTGAAAGCACCAGCGTGCTGCTGCGCGAACAACTGCGTGACCGCCCGCAGCCACAGCAAATGGGGTTGTGGGGATGATCAGCCTGGAATGCGACAACCTCTTCAGCACCTGGCGCGAACAGGCACGCTGGCTGCTCAGCCATCAGGTCGACCCCAGCCAGGTGAGTTGGGGCGAGGCCGAGGTGGCGGACCTGTTTGCGACCGACGAGCCGATCCCTGAGCAGCTTGGCCCATTTCAGGCGCGAATTCCCAAGGCGCTGTTGGAGCTGTTGGAATCGGCCGCTTGTTACCACGGCGATCAGCGCTGGAGCTTGCTGTACGAGGTGCTGTGGCGGGTCAGCCATGGCGACCGCACCGCAATGCTCGCGGGCGACAAACTGGGCAGCGAGTTGCAACGGCGGATCAAGCAGGTCAGCCGCGAAGCCCATCACTTGCATGCGTTCGTGCGGTTTATCGCGTTGCCGGCAGAGGCGGGCAGCGAGTTGCCGGAATATGTGGCGTGGCACGAGCCGGCCCATGACATTCTGAAGTCAGCCAGCCAACACTTTGTCGGGCGCATGGGCCGTCATCGTTGGATGATTGCCACTCCGCTGGACGGGGTTTATTACGACGGGGAGCAGTTGATTCATCAGCGCGAGTGCCCCGATGCGTGGCGGCAACTGGCGCAAAATGTCGAAGACCCGCACAGCGCCATGTGGCTGACCTACTACAGCCACATCTTCAACCCTGCGCGGTTGAACCCCAAGGTGATGGAAGGGCACCTGCCCAGCCGGTTCTGGAAGAATCTGCCGGAGGGAAAATTGATTCCGGGGCTGATCAGCGAGGCGCGTACGGGGAAGCAGAAGGATGGGCAGGCGAAGCTTGTAGGCGCAAAGCCCGGTAAGCGCATTGCGAACCCTATCAATGTGGGAGCTGGCTTGCCTGCGAGGGCGGTGGGCCAGTCAAATCAAAAGTTGACTGATAAACCGCCATCGCAGGCAAGCCAGCTCCCACATGGGGTTTGTGTTGTTTAGTTCGTGTGCGGGGTCGGGCTTTCAGCGGGAGGGCTGACGAACTGCTTCAACGGCGAATCGAAGTCATCAGTTTTAATCGGCGGGCGATAGTTTTGAGTACTGGCGGGCATCACATTCTTCAGTGCGTAATCTGCGCCGGAAGGTTGAGTGCCTGAAGCAGTGGGTTTACTTGCAACGCCAGGTAGCTCTTTCAGGCAGTTTTCTTTCTCGATCCCGTCCGGGAAATCACGACAAGCCTGTTCGCGGTTTTTGCGAATACACTGTTCGCGATCAGCAGGCACCAGGCGATTCTGACACGAAGCTCCCGACAATATCCCCATGGCCACCTTGAACCAGTTGGCTGTAGCGTCGCTGCCGGGTGGGGCTGCCTGGGTGGCAGTAGAGACGAGGCAGGTGAGTAATGCGCAGATCAATAATGATGTTTTGATGGTGTTCATCCTTGAGGCCGCCAATCAGAAGAGTGGTTTGTATAACACCGTGGTGTTTCAAGCTGCAACATGATGATCATTCCCACGCTCTGTACGATCTGCAGCGATGGACGGTGTTTAAGCCAGCTCAGTCGCGGTGTTTTTAACCACCGCCAACTCCGGATGCGCCACCAATTTATCAATGTGCAACTCGTCGTTGTTCAACCAGGTCTCCGTCAGCACGCGGTAGTGCTCCATGTCCCGGCAGCGCATGCGCAGGCTGTAATCAAACGGCCCACTGATCAACTGGCATTCGAACACCTGCGGGCAGGCTTTGACGCACGCTTCAAAGGCCTTCTGCGCCGAGCGCCCGCTTTGATTGGACAAGGCCACCAGCACCAGCAGTGACAGCCCCGGCGAGACCATCTGCACATCGATGATCGCCCCATACCCGCGAATCACGCCGCGCCGCTCCAGCTTGCGCACGCGCTCCAGGCAGGGCCTGGGCGTGAGGTGCACCAGTGACGAGAGCTTTTCGTAGGTGATACGCCCCTGGTGCCGCAACACGTCGATGATGGCCTCATCGATGCGATCCAGCGCAGAGGAAGAATGGGGTCCGTTGGCCTTGGTATCCATGAGTTCACTTCAAACGATTGGAAAGAAATTGCTGCAAACGTTCGCTGCTGGGGTGGTCGAGGATCTCGGCGCCGCCTTGTTCTTCGACTCGGCCCTGATGCAAAAACAGCACTTGGCTGGACACCTGGCGGGCAAAGCCCATTTCGTGGGTGACCATCAACATGGTACGACCTTCCTCGGCCAACGTCTGTATGACTTTGAGGACTTCTCCTACAAGTTCAGGGTCCAGCGCGGAGGTCGGTTCGTCGAACAAAATGATTTCCGGCTCCATCGCCAGCGCCCGTGCGATGGCCACGCGCTGTTGCTGGCCACCGGACAGAAACGCCGGGTATTGATCCGCCACACGGCCCGGCAAGCCGACTTTGTCCAAGTACATTCGTGCACGTTTTTCAGCCTCCGCCGCGCTGACATTCAGCACCCGGCGCGGGGCCATGGTGATGTTTTCGAGCACGGTCATGTGGCTCCACAGGTTGAAATGCTGGAACACCATGGCCAAGCGCGTGCGCAGGTTCTGCAGTTGCGCCTGGTGCGGCGCGCGGGTGCCGGCGCGGCCTTGCTGCATCTCGATGCTGATGCCGTCGAGGGTGATTACCCCAGCGTCCGGTTGTTCGAGAAAGTTGATGCAACGCAGCATCGTGCTTTTGCCCGAACCGCTGGCGCCGATCAGGCTGATCACATCGCCCTGGCGCGCATTGAGGGAAACGCCCTTGAGCACTTCGTGGTCGCCGTAGCGTTTATGAATGCCTTCGACCTGGAGTTTGACGGCTGCCGTTACCGCCTTGGCGGACGGCGCGGTGTGTACATCTGCGGGATAAGTGGCCAGGGCCTGCGCGGACTGATTCATGGGTTAGCCTCGGGTAGGAACAAGAAAACGCATCCAGCGACGTTCGGCCAGTCGAAACAGGCCCACCAGTGCAAAGGACAGCAGCATGTAGAGCAGGGCGGCGATACCGAAGGCCTGGAACGTCAGGAACGTTTCGGCGTTGGCATCGCGGGCCACCTTGAGGATGTCGGCGACGGTGGCGGTAAACGCCAGCGAGGTGGCGTGCAGCATCAGGATCATTTCATTGCTGTAGGCCGGCAATGCACGGCGCAGCGCGGCGGGCACCACCACAAACAGGTTCAGCCGCCAGCCATGCAAGCCGTAGGCGCGTGCTGCTTCGATTTCACCATGGGGAATATTGCGGATCGCCCCGGCGAAGATTTCCACGGTGTAGGCGCAGGTGTTGAGCACAAACGCCAGCAGGGTGCAGTTCAGCGCATTGCGGAAAAACTGGTTGAGCAGGGCGTTGTCCTGCACCACCTCCAGGCTGTACAGCCCGGTGTAGCAAATCAGCAACTGGATATACAGCGGCGTACCGCGAAACAGGTAGGTGTAGACCTCAACCGGCCAGCGCAGCCAGAAGTGCTCCGATACGCGGGCCAGCGCCAGTGGGATCGACAGCACAAAACCCAGGATCACCGAGATGACAAACAGCCACAGCGTCATGGCGACTCCGGACAAGCCGGCGCCGTCGCTGAACAGGTAGGCCAGGCCGTATTGCTGGAACAGTTCGATCATCGCGCCATCCCCTTGATGCCGAGGTTGTAGCGCCGTTCTAGACGCTTGAAGATGCGGTTGGAAAGGGTGGTGATCACCAGGTACACCACGCCGGCGAGGATCAGGAAATACAACGGCTCGTTGGTGCTCTTGCCTGCGTTTTGTGCGGCCTTGACCAGGTCCGACAGGCCAATGATCGACACCAGCGCGGTGGACTTGAGCAGCACCAGCCAGTTATTGCCCAGGCCCGGCAGAGCAAAGCGCATCAACTGCGGGAACAGAACCAGGTGGAAGCGCTGCCAGCGGCTCAAGCCGTAGGCGGTGGCGGCCTCAAGCTGCCCGGCCGGCACGCTGAGGATCGCGCCGCGAAAATTTTCGGTGAAATACGCACCGTAGATAAACCCTAGGGTGATCACCCCGGCGGTAAACGGGTCGATTTCAAAATAATCCCAGCCGAACACTTCGCTGAGGTCGTTCAGCCACAGTTGCAGGCTGTAGAAAATCAGCAGGATCAGCACCAGGTCCGGCACGCTGCGGATCAGCGTGGTGTATAGCGTGGCGGGCACGCGCAGCCCTTTGACGCTGGAGAGCTTGGCGCCGGCCGCAATCAGGCCCAAGGCGAGGCTCAGGGCCAGGGCCAGAAATGCCAGCTTGACCGTCATCCAGGCACCCTGGGCGAGCATGGGGCCGTAGCCTTGCAGGTTGAGGAATTCGTTCATGGGGGGGAGATCTCGATGGAGCACAGAGATTTACTGTGGGAGCTGTTTTTTTGTGGCGAGGGAGCTTGCTCCCTCGCCACAAAAAGCCAATTCCCACAGGGCTGGCGTTGACTTACTCGTTGTAGATATCCTGATCGCCGAAGTACTTCTTCTGGATCTGTGCGTAGGTGCCATCGGCCTGCACGGCGGCGATGCCTTTGTTGATCAGCGCGCGCAAGTCTGCGTCGTTTTTGCGCAGGCCCATGGCGATATCCAGGGGTAGGGTCGGGTCCTTGAAGGCCGGGCCGGTCTTGAAGTCGGCGCCTTCAGGCTTGGACAAGAAGTTGAGCTGGGCTTCGAGCTTGTCGGTCAGGGTGGCGTCGAGGCGGCCATTTTGCAGGTCGGCGTAGTTCTGTTCCTGGGACTGGTACGCCTTGATCTGCGCGCCGAGCTTGGCCAGGTGCGCGCGGGCATAGGCTTCTTGCAGCGAGCCTTGCAGCACGCCGACCTGTTTGCCTTTCAGGGATTCGGGGGTGTCGCCGAAGTCGGCGCTTTTGCGGGTGATCACCGAGGTCGGGCTGAGGAACAGCCGGTCCGTGAAGTCGATGACTTTTTCGCGCGCCGGCGTCACGGCCATGGATGACATGATCGCGTCGAACTTGCGTGCGCGCAGGGCCGGGATCATGCCGTCGAATTCGTTGTGCACCCAGGTGCATTTCACTTCGAGCTTGGCGCAGATGGCGTTGCCCAACTCGATATCAAAGCCTTGCAGGCTGCCGTCGGCGGCCACGGATTCGAAGGGCGGGTATTCGGGGAATACGCCGAAGCGGATTTCTTTCCAGTCCTGGGCGTGGGCGGCGCTGGCGCACAGAGGCAACAGCAATGCAGCGAAGAGTGATCGCAGTGGAGTCATGGGGCGTCCCTATATTTTGTAATTGATGTCAGGGCAGTGAAAGGGTGCAGCGTGCATTCATTTGCTGACTCTTTGGTCGGGCTCAGAATGCTTCATGGTGGTGCGTTTTTTGTGTCGTTTATCCGGTGCATAAAGCGCGAATTGCGCTGTTAAAAAGCGCAATGCAGCGGAATCGGCTGCTGCACGCGCAAAATCGGCTTTTTGCGGGTGAGGTTCTGGCCTGCCATCGGCGCAAAGCGGCAGACCAGAGCGGTCTCAGGCGCGCTTTTTCTGCTGTGCGCGCGGCTGTTGGGCCAAGCGTGCAAACAAGTCTTTCGGGTCGGCCAGGTCCGGCACCAGTTCGAGTGTGCTGCCCACATCCAACGCGTTGGCCACATCGAACACATAGCGCAGTGCCGAATAATCTTCGATGGCAAAACCCACCGAGTCGAACAGCGTGACCTGGCGTGCGTTTTCGCGACCCGGCTTCTGGCCGTTGAGGACCTGCCACAACTCGGTGACCGGCGAATCTTCCGGCATGTGCTGGATTTCACCTTCGATGCGGCTTTGCGGTTCGTACTCGACGATCACGCGGGCGCGTTCGACGATACGTCGGTCCAGCTCGGTCTTGCCGGGGCAGTCGCCGCCCACGGCATTCAGGTGCATGCCGGGTTCGATCATGTCGTCGGTGAGGATGGTCGCGTAGGCCTTGTCGGCGGTGACGGTGGTGACGATGTCCGCGCCTTTCACCGCTTCGGCAACGCTGCCGGCCACGATCACTGTGATTGCCGGGAAGGCCTTGAGGTTGGCAGCCAGCTTGGCGGTGGCCTTGGCGTCGATGTCGAACAGGCGGATTTCGTTGATGCCGAGCATGGCGTGGAAGGCCAGGGCCTGGAACTCGCTTTGCGAGCCGTTGCCGATCAGCGCCATGCTGCGGCTGTTGTCGCGCGCCAGGTAGCGAGCGACCAACGCTGAAGTGGCCGCAGTGCGGATGGCGGTGGTCAGGGTCATTTCCGCCAGCAGTACTGGTTTGCCGGTGTCCACGTCGCCCAGCGCGCCGAAGGCCATCACCGTGAGCATGCCGGCCAGGGTGTTCTTGGGGTGGCCGTTGACATATTTGAAGGCGTACAGCGCGGCGTCGGACACCGGCATCAGCTCGATCACGCCATCCGGCGAGTGGTTGGCCAGGCGCGCGCATTTTTCGAAGTCCTGCCAGCGCAGGTAGTCGGCGCGGATGTATTCGGCCATTTCGGTGATGCAGGTTTGCAGGCCTTTTTGCGAGACCAGGTAGCTGAGATCGTTGACGTCGATATAACGGGTCATGGCAAGACTCCTTATTGAAATGAGGGGCGGGCGGGCAGGTGCACTTCCGCCAACATGCAGCGGGCACTGCCGCCGCCGATGCGTTCGATGTTGTCGATGTTCACCACCACCGGCCGCGTGTGGCGTTCCACCTGTTGGCGCTGATTCGGTTGCAGGGCGCCCCAGGCGCTGGCGGACATCACCAGCAACGGCTGGCCCTCGCGGTCGTGGACTTCGAGCATGTTGCCGGCGAAGGCTTCGAGCTGGTTGAAGTCAAGGGCGAGGATGTCTTTGCCGGTGTCGCGCAGTGAGCGTTCCAGGCCCAGGCGTTCGCTGGCGTCGGGCAGGGCTTGCAGGCACACCACCGAGAGGTCGCGGCCGACGCTCATCATCACATTGCTGTGGTAGATCGGCGCGTGATGGCGGTCGACGGCGTGGAACACACAGAGTTGATAGTCGAGGTGTTCGGCGAACTGGCGCAGGGCGTCCTGGTGCGTGCGCCCGGAGTGGCAGGCGTAGCTGATGCGGTGCTGGCGGTCGAGCACCATGCTGCCGGTGCCTTCGAGGAAGATGTTCTGTTGTTCGAGGTGGCTGAGGTCGATGGTGTGGTGGATCGCAAAGCGCTGCTCCAGCACTTGCAGCACGCCTTTGCTGCGCTCCAAGCGTCGGTTCTGGCCTTCCATCGGGTACAGCACCAGGCTGCCGTCGGCGTGGCTGCTCCACCAGTTGTTGGGGAAGATCGAGTCGGGCGTGTGAGGCGCGGGAGTGTCCTGCACCACCAGCACTTCGACGCCGTGTTGGCGCAGGGTGTCGACGTAGCCGTCGAACTCCTCCAGCGCTTTCTGCTGCGCGCTGAGTGGGTCGAGGGGCGGGCGTTGGAAGCGGTTGTTGATCGCGGTGTCCGGGTTGAAGGCAAAGCGCGCCGGGCGAATCATCAGGACAGTGTTTGTTGTTTGCATGGGTGCACGGGTCCATGGGGGCTGAGCTGTGGGAGTATTTTGTGCGTTGTGGTGGGGGAATCCCGGCTGAAACAGAGGGGCGGCTCAGCCGGGAAAGCTGAAAAGTAGGGTGGGGCAGCCGAATCGGCTGGAGAGGCTGGAATGAGGTCAAACTGTGGGAGCGGGCTTGCTCGCGAAGGCGGTGGGTCAGGTTCAGATGCATTGACAGGAAGACTGCATTCGCGAGCAAGCCCGCTCCCACATTGGTATTGTTGCGTCTGTTGTAACGCCGTCAGCCAGGAGGAATCATGTCTACCGCCGTTCGTCTCGCCCAGGCAGCCGATGCCGAGGGGATCAGCCAGGTCATCCTGGCAGCCTTGCACAGCAGCAATGCGCGGGATTACCCGGCGGATGTGATTGCTCGGGTCGCGAGTAATTTTACGCCTGACGCTGTGCTGGCTTTGCTCCAGCGGCGGGTGGTGCTGGTGGCGATTCAGGATCAGGTGATCGTCGCCACTGCTGCCCTTGACGGCAATGTGGTGCGCTCGGTGTTCGTCAACCCGGCGCTGCAAGGGCAGGGCATCGGGCGGCTGCTGATGATCGAAATCGAACTGCGTGCCCGCGAAGCCGGGGTGACGGTCTTGAACGTGCCGTC
The DNA here is from genome assembly GCF_001647715.1 of Pseudomonas antarctica. Classification (NCBI taxonomy): domain Bacteria; kingdom Pseudomonadati; phylum Pseudomonadota; class Gammaproteobacteria; order Pseudomonadales; family Pseudomonadaceae; genus Pseudomonas; species Pseudomonas antarctica. The sequence goes on along the minus strand of NZ_CP015600.1, from coordinate 4,044,020 downwards.
TTCGCTGACGGCCGAGCCGTTCTATACCAAGCTGGGGTTCCACACGGTGCGCGATGTCTATCACGGCAACGAGCGCACGCTGGTGATGGAGAAGGCGTTGCTATCCCGCCATCCCATTGGGCCGTATCGCGACCGTCAGCACCGTGCGCAGGTGGTGGCCTTGTGGCAGGAGGCGTTTGGGTATGACACCGCGCACAACCTGCCGACGTTGGCGATTGATAAGAAACTGGCGGTCAACGATGGGTTGTTCTTTGTGGCGACGGATAAAAAAGCCGTGATCGGCAGCATTCTCGCCGGCTACGACGGGCATCGTGGCTGGCTGTATTCGGTGGCGGTGCACAGCGATTATCGGCGGCAGGGTTTGGGCGCGTCGTTGGTGCGGCATGCCGAGCAGGCGTTGACGGCGCTGGGGTGTATGAAGATCAATTTGCAGATTACGGGCGGGAATGACGCGGTGGTGGGGTTTTACGAGGCGTTGGGGTATGGGGTGGAGCCGAGGATTAGTATGGGGAAGAAGATTGGCGTGAATATCCCGACTCAATCTTGAAAACACTGTAGATCAAATGTGGGAGCGGGCTTGCTCGCGAATGCGCAGTGTCAGTCACCTGATTCAGTGCTGACAGACCGTATTCGCGAGCAAGCCCGCTCCTACATTGGGTTATGCGTGTGGGCTGTTAGACCTTGACGATCCAGCCTTCCGGCGCTTCAACGTCGCCGGTCTGCACACCGGTCAGCTCTTTGTAGAGCTTCTGGGTGATCGGGCCCACTTCGGTTTCGCTGTGGAATACGTGCAGTTTGCCGTTGTACTGGATACCGCCGATCGGCGAGATCACCGCAGCAGTGCCGCAGGCACCGGCTTCCTTGAACTGGTCCAGTTTGTCGATGAAGACTTCACCCTCGACCACTGTCAGACCCAGGCGCGACTGGGCCAGTTCGATCAGCGACAGGCGGGTGATGCCTGGCAGCACCGAAGGCGACTTCGGCGTGATGAACTGGTTGTCGTGGGTGATCCCGAAGAAGTTGGCCGAACCGACTTCTTCGATTTTCGAATGGGTCATCGGGTCCAGGTAGATTGCATCGGCGAAACCGGATTTCTTCGCTTCGGCACCCGGCATCAGGCTGGCAGCGTAGTTGCCACCCACCTTGGCGGCACCGGTGCCCTGTGGCGCGGCGCGGTCGAAGGTGGAAATCTGGAAGTTGTGTGGCACCAGGCCGCCCTTGAAGTAGGCGCCGACCGGGATTGCGAAGACCGAGAAGATGAACTCCGGCGCGGTACGCACGCCGATGTTGTCACCGGTGCCGATGACGAACGGGCGCAGGTACAGCGCGCCGCCGCTGCCGTACGGCGGGATGAACCGCTCGTTGGCCTTGACCACTTGCTTGCAAGCGTCGATGAACGCGTCGGTCGGCACGTGCGGCATCAGCAGGCGGGCACAGCTGCGCTGCATGCGCGCGGCGTTCTGGTCAGGACGGAACAGGTTGATCGAACCGTCCTTGCAGCGGTAGGCCTTGAGGCCTTCAAAGCACTGCTGGCCATAGTGCAGGGCAGTGGAGCCCTCGCTGATGTGCAGCACGTTGTCGTCGGTCAGGGTGCCGGCTTGCCATTCGCCGTTTTTCCAGACCTGGAGAAACCGCTTGTCGGTCTTGATGTAGTCAAAACCCAGCTTGTCCCAATTGATGCTTTCGTTACCCATGACACCCTCTATCTCTGGTCAACCGCCTGGTCGAAGACAGGCTTGTCGGTTTTTTTCTGGATGGGCGCAACAATACTTCATTCTTGGCCGGTGTGGGAGCGGGTGGGCGGGCCATTCAGCAGGTGTGTTGGCTGATCCACCGCTATCGCAGGCAAGCCAGCTGCCACCTTTGGAATGTATTCCTCTGTGGGAGTCGGGCTTGCCCGCGATGGCCTCACCGCGGTTTTAAAGGTGCAGCGCGTGACCCAAGGCCCTTAAAGCAGCTTCCTGCACAGCTTCGCCGAGGGTCGGGTGGGCGTGGATGGTGCCTGCCACGTCTTCCAGGCGCGCGCCCATTTCCAGGCTCAGGCCGAAGGCCGTGGACAGTTCCGACACACCCACGCCTACGGCCTGCCAGCCGACAATCAGGTGGTTGTCACGTCGCGCGACCACACGCACGAAGCCGGTTTTAGACTCCAGCGTCATTGCCCGGCCATTGGCCGCAAACGGGAAGCTCGACACGATACAGTCCAGGCCCGCCGCCTTGGCTTCGTCCGGGGTCTTGCCGACCACCACCAGTTCCGGGTCGGTAAAGCACACCGCCGGGATGGCCGCCGGGTTGAATTCGCGGGATTTACCGCTGATCAGTTCGGCAACCATTTCACCCTGGGCCATGGCCCGGTGCGCCAACATCGGCTCGCCGCTTACGTCGCCGATGGCATACACGTTGCGCATGCTGGTCTGGCAACGGCTGTCGATCTTGATCGCCGAACCGTTCATCTCCAGGTTCAGCGCTTCGAGGTTCCAGCCCTGGGTGTTGGGTTTGCGACCCACGGCCATCAGCACCTGATCCGTCTCCAGCGACAGGGTGTCGCCATTCGGGTCACGCACTTGCAGGCTGTTGTTCTCAAAACCGGTCACGCTGTGCTTGAGGTACAGCTTGACGCCCAACTGCTTGAGGGATTCTGCCACGGGCAGTGTCAGCTCGCCGTCGTAAGCGGGCAGGATACGTTCCTGCGCCTCGACCACACTGACCTCGGCACCGAGCTTGCGGTAGGCAATGCCCAGCTCCAGGCCAATATAGCCGCCACCCACCACAACCAGTCGCTTGGGGACGCGGGTGGGCGCCAGCGCTTCGGTAGAGGAGATGATCGGCCCGCCAATTGGCAGCATCGGCAAGTTGACGCTTTTCGAACCGGTGGCCAGCAGCAGGTGTTCGCATTGGATGCGCTGGTCGCCGACGTCGACGGTTTTGCCGTCCACTACTTTGGCCCAGCCGTGGATCACCTGCACTTTGTGCTTCTTCAGCAGCGCGGCAACGCCGGTGGTCAATCGGTCGACGATGCCATCTTTCCATTCCACGCTTTTGCGGATGTCCAGGGTCGGCACATCCACTTCGATGCCCAACTGTGAGCCCTGGCTATGGTGCACGGTTTGCTGGAACTGCTCGGCCACATGGATCAACGCCTTGGACGGAATGCAGCCGATATTCAGGCACGTGCCGCCCAGCGCCTGGCCTTCTACCAAAATGGTCGGGATACCCAGTTGACCCGCCCGAATCGCGGCCACATAACCACCAGGGCCGCCGCCGATAATCAGCAGCGTCGTGTTCAATGTCTGAGACATGCCTTACTCCAAAAACAGGCTGGCGGGTTGTTCGAGCAGGCCGCGAATGGCCTGGATGAATTGCGCCGCGTCCATGCCGTCGACCACGCGGTGATCGAAGGAACTGGAGAGGTTCATCATCTTGCGCACCACGATTTGGCCTTTGATGACCATTGGCCGCTCGACAATGCGGTTGACGCCGACAATCGCCACTTCCGGCAGGTTCAGCACGGGAGTGCTGACGATGCCGCCCAGCGCGCCGAGGCTGGTCAAGGTAATGGTGGAGCCGGACAGCTCATCACGGCTGGCTTTGCCATTGCGTGCAGCGGTGGCCAAACGTGCGATTTCCTCGGCATTGCGCCACAGGCTGCGTGCTTCGGCGTGGCGCACCACCGGCACCATCAAGCCCACGTCGCTCTGGGTGGCGACGCCTACATGCACCGCGCCGAGGCGGGTGATGACCTGGTTTTCGTCGTCGTAACGCGCGTTGATCTGTGGGAAATCGCGCAGCGCCACGACCATGGCGCGCACGATGAATGGCAGCAGGGTCAGCTTGCCGCGTGTAGCGCCATGTTTCTCATTGAGGTGCACGCGCAGCTCGTCGAGGGCGGTGACGTCGATTTCTTCCACGTAGCTGAAATGCGCGGCGCGGCGGGTGGCGTCCTGCATACGCTGGGCGATCTTGCGGCGCATGCCGATCACCGGGATCTGTTCTTCGCTGTTGCGTTCGGCGTAAGGGTTGCTCGCCGCAGACGATTTTGCCGGACCCTGAAGCAAGTAAGCCTCCAGGTCTTCGTGCAAAATGCGGCCCGCCGGGCCAGTGCCCTGGACCAGACGCAGCTGAATCCCGGCATCCAGCGCATGCTTGCGCACGGCAGGGGAGGCCAGTGGGCGTTCGTCGGCTTCGCGGGCCATAGGTGCTTGAGTCGCCACGACCGGCGCGGGTTTACTGGCGGCTGGCGCAGGCTTGGCTTCCGCCACCGGCGCCGGTACCGCTTTTACCGGTTCAGCCACTGCCGGCGCCTCTTTTGCATTGCCCGCGCCTTCCACTTCGATGCTGATCAAAATACTGCCCACGGCCATGACTTCACCCGGCGCGCCGCCGAGGGAAATCACTTTGCCGTGCACCGGCGAGGGAATGTCCACCATCGCCTTGTCGGTCATCACATCCGCGAGCACCTGGTCTTCAACCACCAGGTCGCCAACCTTCACGTGCCATACCGACAGTTCAACTTCTGCGATGCCTTCGCCAATGTCCGGCATCTTGATAACGTGCGTGCCCATTCAGACCTCCATAACCCGTTTCAACGCCGCGCCCACTCGGGACGGCCCTGGGAAATACGCCCACTCTTGCGCGTGCGGGTAGGGTGTGTCCCAACCAGTGACGCGTTCGATCGGCGCTTCCAGGTGGTGGAAGCAATGCTCTTGCACCAGCGCTACCAGCTCGGCACCAAAGCCGCAGGTGCGGGTGGCTTCATGCACCACCACGCAACGACCGGTCTTCTTCACCGACTTGACGATGGTTTCCAGGTCGAGCGGCCACAGGCTACGCAGGTCGATGACTTCGGCGTCGATGCCGGTTTCTTCGGCGGCCACTTGCGACACATACACCGTGGTGCCGTAGGTCAGCACGGTGACGGCCGAGCCGGGGCGCACGATAGCGGCGACGTCCAGCGGCACGGTGTAGTAACCGTCCGGCACTTGTGCTAGCGGGTGTTTCGACCACGACGTGACCGGGCGATCGTGGTGGCCATCGAACGGGCCGTTGTACAAGCGCTTGGGCTCGAGGAAGATCACCGGGTCATCGTTTTCGATGGAGGCGATCAGCAGGCCCTTGGCGTCATACGGGTTGGACGGCATTACCGTGCGCAGGCCGCAGACTTGAGTGAACACCGCTTCGATACTCTGGCTGTGGGTCTGGCCGCCGTAAATGCCGCCGCCGCAAGGCATGCGCATGGTCAGCGGGGCAGTGAACTGGCCGGCCGAACGATAACGCAGGCGCGCCGCTTCCGAGATGATCTGGTCGGTGGCGGGGTACACGTAGTCGGCGAACTGGATTTCCGCGACCGGGCGCAGGCCGTAGGCACCCATGCCCACGGCCACGCCGACGATGCCGCTTTCCGAGATCGGCGCGTCGAAGACCCGCGAGCTGCCGTACTTGTTCTGCAACCCTTCGGTGCAACGGAACACGCCGCCGAAGTATCCGACGTCCTGGCCGAAGACCACCACATTGTCGTCACGCTCAAGCATCACATCCATGGCCGAGCGCAGGGCCTGGATCATGGTCATGGTGGTGGTGGTCATGGCGGTTTCCAGTTCAATGCTGTTGTTGTGATCGTTCATGTCAGATCCCCAACTCTTGACGCTGGCGCTTCAAGTGCTCCGGCATCTCTTTATAGACGTCTTCGAACATGGTCGCGGCGCTTGGAATCTGGCCACCGGCCAGGGTGCCGTACTGTTCGGCTTCTTTTTGTGCCGCAATGACTTCGGCTTCAAGTTCGGCACTGACCGCCGCGTGTTCCTCTTCGGACCACTGGCCAATCTTGATCAGGTGCTGCTTGAGACGGGCAATCGGGTCGCCTAACGGGAAGTGGCTCCAGTCATCGGCGGGGCGATATTTGGAAGGGTCATCGGAGGTGGAGTGTGGACCGGCGCGGTAGGTGACCCACTCGATCAGGGTTGGCCCGAGGTTGCGGCGCGCGCGCTCGGCAGCCCAGGCTGAGGCGGCGTACACCGCGATAAAATCGTTGCCGTCCACACGCAGGGAGGCGATACCGCAGCCGACGCCGCGTCCGGCGAAGGTGGTGGCTTCACCGCCGGCGATGGCCTGGAAGGTGGAGATGGCCCACTGGTTGTTGACCACGTTGAGAATCACCGGCGCACGGTAGACGTGGGCGAAGGTGAGGGCGGTGTGAAAGTCGGATTCGGCGGTGGCGCCGTCGCCAATCCAGGCCGAGGCGATCTTGGTATCACCCTTGATCGCCGAGGCCATGCCCCAGCCCACGCCCTGTACGAATTGGGTGGCAAGGTTGCCGGAAATCGTGAAGAAACCGGCGTCTTTGACCGAATACATGATCGGCAACTGACGGCCCTTGAGCGGGTCGCGCTCGTTGGACAGCAGTTGGCAGATCAGGTCGACAAGCGGCACTTCCCGGGCCATCAGGATGCTTTGCTGACGATAGGTGGGGAAGCACATGTCGTCGATGTTCAAGGCCAGGGCCTGGGCGCTGCCGATGGCTTCTTCGCCAAGGCTTTGCATGTAGAACGACATTTTTTTCTGACGTTGGGCGACCACCATGCGGTTGTCGAAAATCCGCGTCTTGAGCATGGCGCGCATGCCCTTGCGCAGGATCTCGACCGGTACGCCTTCGCCCCACGGGCCAAGGGCCTGGCCCTGGTCGTCGAGCACGCGAATCAGGCCTTTTGCCAGGTCGGCGGTGTCGGCGGGTTCTACATCGATGGCGGGTTTGCGCACCAGGCCGGCGTCGGTCAGACGCAGGTAGGTAAAGTCGGTCTTGCAGCCTGGGCGGCCCGAGGGTTCGGGAACGTGCAGGCGCAATGGTGCATATGGCTGATTCATGGCTTTCTACGCTCGATCTTGTGAATTCTTGTAGTGGGCGCGCTAGCTGACAGTCAGTCTCCGGGTAGGAGAAATCTTGTCCTACAAACATCATAGGCGTGGCGTAGAAGAATATTTATCTGTGTTTCGTTGCGCTCGCGATCATTTGCGGATAAAAAAACTGCATAACCATAAAAAACAGGTGATTTTGTCTCATGCGCAAACTGGACCGTACCGATATCGGCATTCTCAACGCCTTGCAGGAGAACGCCCGCATCACCAACGCCGACCTGGCTCGCTCGGTCAACCTGTCACCCACACCGTGTTTCAACCGGGTCAAGGCGATGGAGGAATTGGGCCTGATACGCGACCAGGTCACGCTGCTCGACGCGGATTTGCTCGGGCTGCACGTCAACGTGTTCATCCACGTCAGCCTGGAAAAGCAGAATGAACTGGCCTTGCAGCAGTTTGAAGGCGCAATCTCGGACCGCCCGGAAGTGATGGAGTGCTACCTGATGGCTGGCGACCCCGATTACCTGATCCGCGTGCTGGTGCCGACAATCCAGTCACTGGAACGCTTCATGATGGACTTTCTGACCAAGGTACTGGGCGTAGCCAACATCCGCTCAAGCTTTGCGCTCAAACAAGTGCGTTATAAGACGGCGTTGCCTTTGCCGCCGGATGGCTTGATGGTCTGATTAAAGGTAGACGGCGGCGCTAAGTTGCGCTGCCGAGTCAAATGCTGACCGTGTCCAGAGACGTTTCCATCTTTTTATTGATGCTCATCAATATAATCAGGACTTTCATCTGAGCGTTCCAATGCACCTGCTAAGCTGAATTTTTAAATGGCGGGATACGTCATGGATAATCAGCAATTAATATGCCGTGCGCTCTACGACTTTAATCTAACTCAGCTTTCTATTGCCGCAGCACTGGAAGATATGGCCGCGCTGATCGAAACGCTAAGTTGCCTGCCGCCGCCGATCAGTGCGTCATTGAAACGCCACCTGGAAACGGTCGGCCGAAACTGTGATCGCTCCTGTAATGCGATGTATTCGCTACTTAGTGAAGAGGCTGAAGTCGAATGACCTGGCGGGTTGTACGCAAGGGTGGGGCAACTTTGTTTGTTAGCTAAGTAACAGAAAAGTCTGAACGTTGTTTGCCGAAATAATAAATTTTTACGTGAGTGCTCACATATTTTTCACACATGACTACACACGATGGTAGCTATAAGCCACTTAACTAATAAGACCAGGCAAGAGGTGAGTAGCTATGTCCATGAGATCCTTAAAGTTAAACCTCCGTGCCGCCCTTTGTTTTGGCGTCGTGTGCCTTCTGCTATTAATTCAGGGGGGCATGACGCTGGTAAAAGTCGATACCATTTATGCCTCGACGGTTGAAATTGAAACCAACTGGCTGCCGAGTGTTCGTCTGGCCGGGAAAATCGACTCCGCCCTGTATAAGCTGCGCCTGGAGTTGCGCGGCTTTGCGATGGACGTGGTCATGAAAACTCAAGGCTCACCGGAGACAATCCAGAGCATCCGGGCGGACCTGACCAAGGTCGCCGAGAGTTATGCGGCCATGGTGTCGAGTGCCGAGGAGCAGGCTAAATATGACGAGGTCCTCGGTGGTATTCGAAGTTACAACCAGCAGGTCGACGGCTTTCTTGCGATCGCTGCCACAGGGGACGCTGCACGGCTCGCGGTCTACATGCATGACGTGCTGAGCCCCATCGCCGTAAAGGTACAGGGTTCGATCAGCGAATTGATCCAGTTGAACGAGCGCGGCTCGCAGCAGGCCGTGCAGGTCGCCGCCAGCGAGCACACTGCGACGCGTCTGTTTACCTGGGGGCTGATGGCGGTTTCACTGCTGTTGGCCGTGGCAGTCGCCGGCCTGTTTACCCGCAGTATCATTAAACCGGTACGTGAATTGCTCGTATCGACCGCGAAGATCGCTGAAGGCGACCTACGCGTGGCGATTACCGTGGATGGCAAGGATGAGCTAACGGCGCTTCAGCAGTCCACGGCGGCCATGCAGATGAACCTCAAGACCACCTTGCAGAACATCTCCGAAGCTTCCGGGCAATTGGCTTCGGCTGCCGAAGAGATGAGTTCGATTACCCGTGAGTCCAGCGCAGGCATTGAGCGCCAGAGCCAGGAAACCGATCAGGCCGCCACGGCGGTCAATCAGATGACGGCTGCCGTGGAAGAAGTGGCCCGCAACGCGGTCTCGGCCTCCCAATCGACCCAGGACTCCCAGCGCTCGGCGAAAATCGGCCAGGAGCGTGTCACCCAGACCATCGCTGCGATTGAAAAACTCAGCACCACGGTGCAGCAGACCGGTGTGGAAGTCGAAGGCCTGGCCAGGCAGGCGCAGGACATTGCCCGGGTGGTGGAAGTGATCCGCTCGATTGCCGAACAGACTAACCTGCTGGCACTGAACGCCGCCATTGAAGCAGCGCGGGCCGGTGAGCAGGGGCGCGGCTTTGCGGTAGTGGCCGACGAAGTGCGGGCATTGGCCCACCGCACTCAGACTTCGACGCAGGAAATCGAGCAGATGATCGCGAAGATCCAGACCTGTTCCAGCGACGCCGTCGCCTCCATGAGCATGAACCGCAGCGAAGCGGTGGACTCATTGAAAATTGCTCATGAAGCCGGCCAGGCCATCCTTCAGATTACCGAGGCCATTGCCGATATCAATGACAGAAACCTGCTGATCGCGACTGCTTCCGAGGAGCAGGCCCATGTGGCCCGTTCGGTGGATCAGAACCTGATCAGTATCCGCGACCTGTCGATCCAGAGTTCGTCGGCCGCCGGGCAAACGTCGATTGCCAGCCACGAGCTGTCTAAGCTGGCGATGGACCTCAAGCACATCGTGGCCCGTTTTTCCATAGCCTGACGGTGCACGCAGTGGGGGATGGCCTATGTTGAAACGCATTCCTGCGTCGCAAGCGATTTTGGGCATGTATATCCATAAACTCGAGGGTGCCTGGATCGAGCATGGTTTTTGGAAAAACCAATTCTTACTGGAGCGCGCCGAGGATCTGCAGCGCCTGCAGGCGTCGCAGATTCAGAATGTATGGATTGATACACTCAAGGGTTGCGACGTGACACCCGTTGTCGCGGCCACGTTGCACTCGGCACCGGCGCCGGCCAAGCCCCGAGAGGTGCTAATCCGTCACGAGATGAAGGCGGAAGTGGCTCGCGCGGTAAAGTTGTGTGGGGTTGCCAAGCGTGCGGTTATTACCATGTTCGGGGAGTTGCGCATGGGCGGGGCGGTCGCGCCCACGCAGGTGACCCAACTGGTGGACGACATCTCCCAGTCGCTGCTGCGACACCCTCATGCCTTGCTCAGCCTGGCCCGCCTGAAGACCGCCAATGAATACACCTACATGCACTCGGTGGCTGTGTGTGGGTTAATGATCGCACTGGCACGCCAGCTGGAGATGTCGCCCGACATGATCCAGGAAGCGGGCTTGGCCGGGTTGTTTCACGATGTTGGCAAAATGGCCGTTCCCGACGCGATCCTGAGTAAACCCAGCACGTTGACCGAGCTTGAGTTCGCCTCGGTGCGCCAGCACCCGGCGCAGGGCGCAGCCATGCTGCGACAATGCCCACAGATCAGCGCACTGGTGCTGGATGTGTGCTGGCATCACCATGAAAAGTGCGATGGCAGCGGCTACCCGCATGGGCTGGTCCAGAACCAGATCAGCCTGTTCGCACAAATGGGGGCGGTATGTGACGTGTACGATGCCATCACGTCCGAACGCCCCTACAAGCGCGGATGGGGCCCCGCCGAAGCGATTCAGAAAATGGCCGAATGGAAAGGCCATTTTGACGAAAGGGTGTTTCAGGCGTTTGTCCGGTGCGTGGGCATATACCCGGTAGGAACCCTGGTGCGCCTGGAGAGTGGGCGTGTCGGCGTCGTTATCGAACAAACGCCCACTTCACTGCTCACGCCGCTGGTAAAGGTGTTCTTTTCCGCACGTTCCCGTTTGCCGATTAGCCAAGTGGTGGTCAATCTGGCCAAGCAACCCGACAAGATTGTGGCGCGCGAGAACGCCGAGGAGTGGGGCTTCAAGCACGTCGACGAATTGTGGTCGGGGCTCGCGCGCACCAAAGGGTCCTATTTCGATTAGCCGCTCACAGCTGATTCAACGGAATCTTCAGATAGACCACGCCATTCGCCTCCGCTGGCGGCATATTCCCCGCCCGCACATTCACCTGGATCGCCGGCAGTAGCAGCGTCGGCATTCCCAACCCGGCATCGCGTGTCGTGCGCATCGCCACAAACGCCGCTTCCTCCACCCCGTCATGCACATGGATATTCCCCGCGCGTTGTTCTGCCACGGTGGTCAAGCACTTGGCTGCACGGCCCTCAGGTGGATAGTCATGGCACACGTACAGCTCGGTCTCCAGTGGGAAGGCCAGCAACTTGCGCATCGACGCATACAATTGGCGCGCATCGCCGCCGGGGAAATCGCAGCGGGCGGTGCCGACGTCGGGCATGAACAGGGTGTCGCCCACCAGGATCAAGCGGCCGTCGATCAAATACGCCATGTCGGCCGGGGTATGCCCGGGCACATGCAGTGCCTGGGCCTTTAAATTGCCGATATGAAAGATCTCATCCGGCGCAAACAGGTGGTCGAACTGCGAGCCATCGACGCGAAATTCCGGCTCCAGGTTGAATAAATTCTTGAATACGCCCTGCACCTTGCTGATCGATTGGCCGATGGCGATCTTGCCACCCAGCGTACGCCGCAGGTAGGGCGCGGCGGACAGGTGGTCGGCATGGGCGTGGGTTTCCAGCAGCCATTGCACCTGCAAGCGATGCTCGCGCACAAAGGCGATGACTTTGTCGGCTTGGGCCGTATCCGTGCGCCCGGAAGCCGGGTCGTAGTTGAGCACCGAGTCGACGATGGCGCACGGGCCGCCGTCGTTTTCATAGAGGACATAGGTGAAGGTCGACGATGCCTCGTCCAGAAAGGCTTGAATCAACGCTGGCATGGCGGCTGTCCCTGTTGAGGAAAAAAATGAAGAAGAAAAATGTGGTTACAATCAGTTTACGATTACACATAATGTTTTGAGCTTAAGTGACGTAAAGGACCCGAGGCAAATGGAATCTACTCTGAGTGAGGGCGAAGTCGCCCAGTTGCGCGCGTCGGCGTCCAAGGCTTGCTCCTTGCTCAAGGCGCTGGCCAATGAGGACCGCTTGTTGATCTTGTGCCAGTTGACCCAGGGCGAGCGCAACGTCGGCGAGCTGGAAACCATGACCGGCGTGCGCCAGCCCACGCTGTCTCAACAGTTGGGCATCTTGCGTGACGAAGGGTTGGTCGCCACCCGTCGGGAAGGCAAATACATTTTCTACGGGCTGGCCAGCCACGAAGTGATTCAAGTGATGAAAACCTTGTCCGGGCTGTACTGCGGCGCGGTCATGAAAAGCTGGGCGTGACGCCATCCGGCAGCGACCCTTGTGTGCATTGACTATAAAAGGCAAAAGACCATGACCGAGCAACACTGTGGACCAACCATCAGTGGCGACATCGTAGTCATCGGCGGCGGCTCGGCAGGTATCGGCCTGCTGGCCAGCTTGCTCAAGCGCGACCCGCACCTGAACATCACCCTTATCGAACCGAGCGAATTCCACTGCTACCAGCCAGCCTGGACCCTTGTCGGCGGCGGTGCCTACGACCTGAAAAAGACCCGGCGCCCACTGGCCGACGTGCTACCCAACGGCGTCACCTGGGTGCAGGCCACCGTCACCGAGTTGCTGCCCGACGAACACACCCTGGTGCTCGACAGTGGCCAGCGCGTCACCTGGCAAAACCTCATCGTCTGTCCCGGCCTGCGCCTGGCCTGGGAGAAAGTCGAAGGCCTGCAAGACACCCTCGGCCAGAACGGCGTCACCTCCAACTACAGTTACCAGCACGCTGCCTACACCTGGCAATTGGTGCAGCAACTCAAGGGCGGCAAGGCGATTTTTACCCAGCCGGCCATGCCGATCAAATGCGCGGGCGCGCCGCAAAAGGCCATGTACCTGTCCTGCGATCACTGGCTCAAGCAAGGCCACCTGAAGAACATTGACGTGGAATTCAATCTGGCGGGAGCGGCCCTGTTCGGGGTGGCGACCTTTGTGCCGCCGCTGATGAAATACATCGAGAAATACAACGCGCACCTGGCGTTCAACTCAAACCTGATCAGGGTTGATGGCCCGGCACGCAAGGCCTGGTTCGAAGTAAAGAACGCCGAGGGCACTGTCACGGTTGAAGAGAAAACCTTTGACCTGCTGCACGTGGTTCCGCCGCAAGTCTCCCCGGACTTCATCCGCCAAAGCCTCCTGGCCGATGCCGCCGGCTGGTGCGAAGTGCACCCCCACAGCTTGCAGCACTTGCGCTACCCGCACATCTTCGGCCTCGGCGATGTATGCGGCACCACCAACGCCAAGACTGCCGCCGCCGTGCGCAAACAGATCGTGGTCGTCGCGGAAAACCTGCTGGCCCTGCGCAAGCAGGCGCCGCTGCCGCTCAAGTACGACGGCTATGGTTCGTGCCCGCTGACGGTGGAGAAGGGCAAGGTGGTGCTGGCCGAGTTCGGTTACGGCGGCAAACTGCTGCCGACCTTTCCATTGGACCCGACCCGGGCGCGCCGCTCGATGTGGTTTCTCAAGGCCACGCTGCTGCCGTGGTTCTACTGGAACGGCATGCTCAAGGGCCGCGAATGGCTGACCCGCCTGAGCAAGGTGGATTAAATGCTGCTGGCGAGTGTGTTGGGGTTATTGATGGGCCTGGTCATGGGCCTGACTGGCGCGGGCGGCGGCATCCTCGCGGTGCCGGCGTTGGTACTGGGGCTGGGCTTGACCATGACCCAGGCGGCGCCGGTGTCGTTGCTCGCCGTAGGTGCGGCGGCGGCGGTCGGGGCGGTCCATGGGTTGCGTCACGGCCTGGTGCGCTACCGTGCCGCGTTGTTGATTGCCTTGCTCGGCGCGCTGTTTTCACCGCTGGGTGTGTTTGTCGCACACCAGTTGTCGGAGCACCTGCTGATGGGCTTGTTCAGCGCGTTGATGGTGCTGGTGGCCTGGCGCATGTTGCAACGTGAAAAGGTCGAGGCCGGGCCCAGCGACCATGGTGCCGCGTCCTGGGGCCAAAAAAACTGCATGCTCAACCAGCAAACCGGGCGCCTGGCCTGGACCGCCAAATGCACGGCCACCCTGGCAGCGCTGGGCGCAGTGACCGGCGCGGTGTCGGGCTTACTCGGCGTGGGCGGCGGGTTTCTGATCGTGCCGGCGTTCAAGCAACTGACCGATGTGCAGATGCGCGGCATTGTGGCTACGTCGTTGATGGTGATCAGCCTGATTTCGCTGATCGGCGTGGCGGGTGCGATGCACGCCGGTGTGACTATCGGGCCCGTGGGCTGGATGTTCATCAGCGCCAGCATTGTCGGCATGCTGGCGGGGCGGCGTTTGTGTTCGTTGATCAGCGCACGAACCTTGCAGGTAGGCTTCGCGAGCCTGTGTGTGCTGGTGGCTGTCGGAATGCTCATCAAGGCAACACTCTCACCCTGACCTGGAATACAGTCCAACTGTGAGAACTGGCTTGCCTGCGATAGCGGTGTGGCTGACCCACCGCGATCGCAGGCAAGCCATCTCTCACAGTGTTGACCGTGTACATATTTGACATGGCAAGATGAACGCCTCTCAGGTTTACTAGGCCCTGAGTCACGGATTCACCGGCCTTGCACGTCGGATCATCAAGGTCATGCAATGGACAAATACACCCCCCACACCTGGCAGCCCCACGAGCGACCGAGCCTGCCCGGCTCGCCGTCGACGCCGCTGCACCCCACGCACAAGCGCTGGCTGTTTGCGCTGGTCGGCGTATTGGTCGCGATTACCGGCGGGCTGGGCAACGCCCTGGTGATCGCCAACCTGCAATACCTGCAGGGTGCTCTCGGCGCGACCACCGCCGAAATGGCCTGGCTGCCCGCTGCTTATGTCATGACCAACGTGTGCATGAACCTGTTGCTGGTGAAGTTTCGCCAGCAGTTCGGCTTGCGTGCGTTTACCGAGGTGTTCCTGGTGCTGTATGCACTGGTGACCTTCGGCCATTTGTTCGTCAACGACCTCAGTTCGGCGATTGCGGTGCGGGCGGCCCACGGTATGGTGGGTGCGGCACTGAGTTCGTTGGGCTTGTACTACATGATCCAGGCGTTCCCGGCGAAGTGGCGCATGAAAGCCCTGGTGCTGGGGCTGGGCACCGCGCAGTTGGCGTTGCCGCTGGCGCGATTGTTCTCCGAAGATTTGCTGCAAATCGCCGAATGGCGCGGGTTGTACCTGTTTGAACTGGGCCTGGCACTGATCTGCCTCGGCTGCGTATTTCTGCTCAAGTTACCGCCCGGCGATCGCTTCAAGACTTTTGAAAAACTCGACTTCCTCACCTTCGGCATCCTCGCCACCGGCGTGGCACTGCTCTGCGCGGTGCTGTCCCTGGGGCGTATCGACTGGTGGCTGGAAGCGCCGTGGATCGGCGTCGCCTCGGCCTGTTCCCTGGTGCTGATCATGGCTGGCCTGGCCATCGAGCATAACCGCAAAAACCCGTTGCTGATGACCCGTTGGTTGGGCAGTGGCGTGATGATCCGCCTGGCGCTGGCGGTGGTGCTGATTCGCATGGTGCTGTCGGAGCAGTCCACCGGCGCCGTGGGGTTCATGCAGATGTTGAACATGAGCTACCAGCAGATGCACACGTTGTACGTGGTGATGCTGGCCGGGGCGATTGCCGGGCTGGTGGTCAGTGCGCTGACGATCAACCCGGCCCACTTGCTGATGCCGTTGATCATCTCCCTGGCGCTGATGGCCACGGGTTCGGTGATGGACAGCTTCTCCAGCAACCTGACCCGTCCGCAGAACCTGTACATCAGCCAGTTCCTGCTAGGCTTTGGCGGCACCTTCTTTCTCGGGCCGACGATGGTGCTGGGCACGAAAAACGTGTTGACCAACCCGCGCAACCTGGTGAGTTTCTCGGTGATGTTCGGCATTTGCCAGAACCTTGGGGGCTTGATTGGCGCGGCCTTGCTGGGCACCTTTCAGATCGTGCGCGAGAAGTACCACTCCAGCATGATCGTCGAGCACCTGACCCTGCTTGACCCGCTTGTGGCCGCGCGGGTGCAGAGCGGCGGTTCGGCCTATGGCGGCGTCATCGCCGACCCGCAATTGCGTAACCTGATGGGCATCCGCAGCCTGGCCACTGCGGCCACGCGTGAGGCGAACGTGATGGCCTACAACGATGTGTTCATGTTGATTGCGATCATCGCGATCCTCACCATGCTCTGGATATTTATCCGCAGTCTGTGGCTGATGAGTACCACCAAGACAGCAGCCCCTCTCGTTCAACCCAGCGGCGTTACTTCATGACCGAACCGACCACCAGCACCACGACCACCACTAACGCCATCGCGTCCACCCCGGAAGGCACCACGCCGCCGGGTGCATCGGTCACCGAGCCGCGCTCGCTGCGGGTGCGCATCATCTCGTCCCTGGGCTTTGCCGCGATCGCGATCGTCGGTGTGCTGATCGTGCTGTATGCCTGGCAGTTGCCACCGTTCAGCAGCGCGGTGGAAACCACCGAGAACGCCCTGGTGCGCGGGCAGGTGACGATTATCGGCCCGCAACTGAGCGGCTATGTGTATGAAGTGCCGGTGCAGGACTTCCAGTTCGTCAAGGCCGGCGACCTGTTGGTACGCCTGGATGATCGCATCTACAAGCAACGCCTCGACCAGGCACTGGCGCAACTGGCCGTGCAGAAAGCTTCATTGGCCAACGTGGTGCAGCAACGCAACAGCGCCGAAGCGACGATCAAACTGCGCCAGGCCGCACTGGTGGACAGCCAGGCCCAGGCGCGCAAAAGCACTGCCGATTTGCGCCGAAACGAAGAATTGATCAGCGACGGTTCGGTGTCCAAGCGTGAGTTGGATGTGGCCCGCGCCGCGAATGCGCAGACCATCGCCGCTGTGGCCCAGGCCCAGGCCAGCCTGGAAATTGCCCGGCAGGACCTGCAAACGGTGATCGTCAATCGCGGTTCGTTGGAAGCCGCTGTGGCGAGTGCCGATGCGGCCGTGGAACTGGCGCGTATCGACCTGTCCAACACCCGCATCATCGCGCCGCGTGACGGCCAACTGGGGCAGATTGGCGTACGCCTCGGTGCCTACGTCAACTCCGGCGCGCAGTTGATGGCCCTGGTGCCGCCCCAGTTGTGGGTGATTGCCAATATGAAAGAAACCCAGATGGACAATGTGCAGGTTGGCCAGCCGGTGACCTTCACCGTCGATGCGCTGAACCACCGCAAGTTTCACGGCACGGTGCAGCATATTTCCCCGGCGACCGGGTCGGAGTTCAGCCTGTTGCAGGCGGACAATGCCACCGGCAACTTTGTGAAGATTGCCCAGCGGGTGCCGGTGAGGATTACGGTTGACCCCGACCAGGCCGAGATCGAGCGCCTGCGGCCGGGGTTGTCGGTGGTGGTGAGTATCGACACGGCAGGGCGCCTCAAAAACACACCGCCCTGACACAGACATGTGGGAGTAGGCATTGCGAATGCGGTGTGTCAGTCGGTGGGTGTGTTACTGATCCACCGCATTCGCGAGCAAGCCCACAGTTGGATGGTAGTTGAGGTTGAAATCGAGTTGGATTGATTGGCCTTGTTCTAACAGTTTGAGGCCAGGCCGCCCTGGCAGATGATGGGCATTCACCGGATGGCTCACCGGCTCAATGCAAAAGAACCCCAACCCCGGCGGGCAGTACAACAGGAAGTAATCGGCGCCGGTCGCCCGGCACTCCAGCACATACCCCAGCTCTGGCTGCTCAATCCGGCAATGCCCGTCCCATTGGCAAAACCCATTGTCCACCAGGCCTGCGGGCAGGGCTTTTGAGACCTTGAAGTCCCAATTTTCCGGCACTGGCGCCAGCCCGGTAGGCAGCTTCGACGCATCACTCAACCACACCTGCTTAGCCCTGGCCTGCAACCGTGTGCCTGGCTGACGCGGCAAGTAGGGGTGCAAGCCCAAACCGTGCCACGCCGCGTGCTCAGCCAGATGCGTCACGCGCAACGCGATGCTCAGCTCACCGTTATTCAAGCGAAACCGCTGCTCGGCGCGGTAGGCGAACGGTGTGCCGCACACCACCTCGAGCACCACTTCATCCGCCGTCTGGCTGACCACCTGCCACGCCTGTTGCCAGGCTGAGCCATGGATCGGCAGCGGATCGGTGAGGCTGTTGGGCGTCAGGTCCAGCCAGCCATCGGGGTTGTCAAAACCGCCCAGGGCGATCCGGTTGGACCAGGGCGCCAAGGGATAACAGCCCAGCTTGCCCGGCAAACCGCTGTTCAGCGCGTGCTCATCCGTGTGTCGCAACAGCGCTTGCCCGGTGGCGCGTACGCGCCAGTTGACGATGCTCCCGCCCACGGCCGGAGCCAGGGTAAGGTGGGTCAGGTTATCTTCGAGTTCAATCAGCATCGCAGTCCAACCCATTAGAGGGCAAAGGTCGGTTCGGGCAGGCCCTGGACGCCAGGGTCCAGGGCGAATACGCCGCCGGCCAGTGACTGTTCACTCTGGTCGTCACGGATCGAGGTGACGAACAACGTGTCCAGGCGGCTGCCGCCAAAGGCGCACATGCTGGGTTTTTTCACCGGCACGCTCAGGGAACGGTCGAGGCGACCCTCGGGGGTGAAGCGGTGAATCAGCCCGGCGTCATTGGCGCAGATCCAATAGCAGCCGTCGGCATCTACCGCTGCGCCGTCGGGGCGCCCGGGGTACTGCTGCATATCGACAAACACACGGCGATTGGACGGCGTGCCGGTTTCGATGTCGTAATCGAAGGCCCAGACCTGCTGCACCAGCGGATGGGAGTCCGACGCGTACATTGTGCGGCCGTCAGGGCTGAAGGCCAGGCCATTCAGGGTGATAAAACCGCTTAACTGAGCCTGCGGCGCCGCACCTGAGGCGTAGCGGTAAAGGGTGCCCTCGGCCGCGTTCAACCCCATGTCCAGCACCATGCTGCCGGCCCAGAAACGGCCCTGGCGATCACAGCGGCCATCGTTGAGGCGCATGTCCGGGCGCGGGTGCTCGACACTCGCCAGAAGCGTAGTGTCGAGGCTGCCATCGTTGTGCGGGGTCAGTTGGAAAAAACCGCTTTCCATGCCGGCGAGCCAATTGCCCGTTGTGGTGCGGGCAATGCACGCAAGCATTTGCGGCGCTTTCCAGGCGGCGACATGGCCGGTGGCGGCGCTCCAGCGTTGCAGGCCGCCGTTGGGGATATCCACCCAGTACAGCGCGTTTTCCTGCGGCACCCACACCGGGCACTCGCCCACGGCATTGCGGGCGTCGACAATCAATTCGGCACTCATGGTCACTCATTCCCTTGGGTTGCTGTGCACTCAGTCACCGAACGGTCCCGCCGCGCAGAATGCGCCGCCTTGATAGCGCTTCGCCGGGTCATCGGCAGCGACGGGTGGCAGCGTTTCGACCTGCGCCCTGAACACTTCAGAAGTGTCCTTGGGCGCAAAACCCAGGTGCGCGGCGTAGCGGTTGTCCCACCAGGTGTCGAGGTTATCCGACATGCCATAGACCACGGTGTGGCCGACGTTCGGCGTGTACAGCGCGCGTTCGAGCAATTGAGTCAGGTCATCGAAACTCAGCCAGGTGTGCATCATCCTGCGGTTTTGCGGCTCGGGGAACGAGGAGCCGATGCGGATGCTCACGGTCTCGATGCCATAGCGATCAAAGTAGAAACTCGCCATGTCTTCACCGTAGGACTTGGACAACCCGTAGTAGCTGTCCGGGCGGCGCGGCGAATGTGCGTCGATGGTTTCGCCTTGCTTGTAGAAACCGATCACGTGGTTGGAGCTGGCGAAGATCACGCGCTTTACACCCTGGCGGCGGGCGGCTTCATAGATGTGGAAAATGCCGCAGATATTCGCGCCGAGCACTTCTTCGAACGAACGCTCTACCGAAACGCCGCCGAAATGCAGGATGGCGTCGACGCCCTCTACTAGCTGTTGCACGGCTTGTTTATCGGCGAGGTCGCACGGCTGCACTTCTTCGCCGGCATCGACGGCCGGGGCCATGTTGGCGATGTCCGACAGGCGCAGCACCTTGGCGTAAGGGCGCAGGCGTTCGCGCAAGACTTTACCCAGCCCGCCGGCGGCACCGGTGAGCAGCAGGCGGTTGAATGGAACAGGTGCGGTTGTGGTGGTGGTCATGAGGGTTCCATTGTTGTTGTAGGTTGTCGTATGACTTGATGAAAGTATCGTTTTGCATTCCCTACGTTGTCAACGTTCTTCCTGATGACAAGTGACTCATTGTGGGAGCTGGCTGGCGATGGTGGTCGGTCAGTTGATATTGCGGTTACTGATACACCGCTATCGCAGGCAAGCCAGCTCCCACATTGACCGAGTTACAACAAGGAAATCGGGTAACTGATAAAGATCCGATTTTCATCGAATTCATTGTTGCTGAAATCCCGACGCAGGGTCGAATTCCTCCAGCGCACGTTCAAATCCTTCAACGCGCCACTCTGCACGGTGTAGGCCAGTTCCGATTCGCGGCCCCATTCCTTGCCATCCGTGATCGCACCGGTGTGTACGTTACTGCCGCTGATATAGCGGTTCATCATGGTCAGCCCGGGAATGCCGAGCACTACGAAGTTGAAGTCATGGCGCACTTGCCAGGACTTTTCCCTGGCGTTGTCATAACTGGAGTTGTAGCTGTCGTTGGCCAGGGTGCCGCCGCTGGTGCCATTAACCCTCATCCACAAGCTATCGCCGGTCAGTTTCTGCAAGCCCACATAGAAGGTGTTGCCGTTGTATCGGGCCGAGAGCAGTGCGGAGAGGGTCTTGTTGTTCAAGTCTCCGGCCAGGGCACTGCCGTCTTCCTTGCCGTTGAAGTAACCGAGGTTGGCGCCCAGGGTCCAGTCGCCCACGGGCTGGCTGTGCGTCAGGTTGAAAAACTGTTGCTGGTAGATATCGCTCAGCTCGGCGTACCACACGCCGACTTGAGTGTGCTTGTCGTTGAAGCTGTATTCGCCGCCGCCGAAATTGAAACGGTTGGAGGTGAACGCGGCTTTGCCGTTCATGAACATGTCTTCCATGCTCCCATCGTTACGCGGGCTGTTACTGCGAAACTGCCCGCCATAGAGTGTCAGCCCGGCGATTTCATTGGAGGTAACCTGGCCACCGCGAAAGGTCTGGGGCAGGGAGCGACCATCGTCCGAACGCAGGATCGGCAGCACCGGCATCCATTCGCCGACTTTCAATTCGGTCTTCGACAGTTTGGTTTTCAGCGCCACGCCCAGGCGCCCGAAATTGTCAGCGGGGCGGCCGTCACTGCCGATCGGTAGCAGTTGGGTGCCCCCGGTGCCTTTACCGCCATCGAGCTTCTGCGAATACAGCCCCAACACATCAAGCCCGAAACCCACGGTGCCCTGGGTGAAGCCCGATTTGGCATCGAGGATGAAGTTCTGCGTCCACTCTTCGGCCTTGGCCTGGGGATAGGTCGGGTTGGTGAAGTTACGGTTGAAGTAGGCGTTGCGCAGGTTGAGCGTGGCCGTGGCGTCATCGATAAAACCGTCGGCCTGGGCGTTGAGGGGAAGAGTGAACGCCAGGCTGCTTAGACCGATAAGGCCGATACGTGAGGAGGAATTGCGGGCGAATTGACTCACAGTGAGGCTCCGTTTCGTTTGTTGTTTTTATTATTTGTCGTACGTCGTCGTACAACATTTGGCGAGATATTTGCGGGGTTTTCGCGGGGTGTCAAGCAGAAGTTATACGATGACTTCGTGTTGATCGGTCTGAAGTGGGCGCGTCAGTGTGGGTAATCGACGTGGGCTTGAGCGTGCCGTGAATTCAGCCGGCCATCACCATCGGAGGAAGGGTGCCAAGCAGGGAAACAGCGGCGACTGCACAAACGCCTAACAGCCCTTCCAGCATCACGCTGGCCTTCAAGCTCCCCAGCCGTTGCTCGCAATGCTCGATGCGTAGCCGGTTCAGCAGCGCCAGCGCCAACATGCCCAGCACCAGCAGCACTTTGATCAACAGAATCAGGGCAAACCCGTTGAACAGCGGCGTGGGCCACAGCTGCCCGGTCAGCACGCGCACGTTGATCAAACCCGTCACCAGCAGGCCGGCGACCAGGGCGTAACCCACGCCGCTGAAGCGTTGGAGGATAGGTTGCAGCACGCGCGCTTGTGACTGCCTGAGGATCAACACCAGCAACAACAGCCCGCCGAGCCAGGCACCGACGCAGACTAAATGCACCACCTGGTTCAGAATCAGCAATTGCCCGCTCAGCCCATTGAGCATGGCGCCGTGGCCAATGGGGGCCAGCGTCGCCAGCAGCAGTGCGCTCACCGGCAGGCGCACTACCGGCCAGGGTTTGATCAACACGATTACCAGCAGCAGGTTCAGCAATAAATGCCAGACCCACACCTGGCCGAAAAAGGTTTTGCCCAGCACCAATTGCACGGTTGCCGGTTGCAGGGCCGCATCCCAACTGCCGGCCATGCTCGCCGTGATTAACAGCAACCAGGCCACGCCGGAGCCCAGCCCCAGCCACGCCAAGGCACGGGTGATGCGCAGCAGTTGCCGGTCCAGTGTCGGCTGCGGTTCAGCGCCCAAGAGCCAGGGCCTGAACACACAGGCCCCGAACATCAACAGCACGACGATGAAATGCAGGAAACGGCACAGCACCAGCAGGGTCGCCATGGGTTATTGGCCGACCTTGAAGCTGTATTCACCGTTGCTCTTGTGGGTGTCGACCGACACCGCGTTCCACACCACTTTGTAGGTGCCGGCGGCCAGTGGGGCGGCAGGCGTCACCACCAGGGTTTTCTTGTCGGCGTCGGGCGTTTCCAGGCCTTTGACCGCGACTTCGGTGCCGTCCTTGCTCAGGGACACCTTGGTGAAGGTTGCTTCGACGCCTTCGCTGAAGGTCAGGCGCACGTCAGCGGGCGCTGCGACAGTGCTGTCGGCGGCGGGCGTTTCGCTTTTCAGGTGGGCATGGGCAAATGCCGCCGAGGCGCCCAGCAGAGAAGCGAGCAGAGTGACGGTGGTCAGGGCTTTCTTGATCAACATTGTTCAGTACCTTCAGTGGAGGGAGTCGGTAATGCCATGTGCAGCACAGGAAAGGGTTTGCCCTCGCCATCCAGCGGCGAGCGCGCGACCTGGATAAAACCATAGTGCAGGTAGAACCCCACGGCCTGCGGGTTTTGTTCGTTTACGTCC
Organism: Pseudomonas antarctica; assembly: GCF_001647715.1. Classification (NCBI taxonomy): domain Bacteria; kingdom Pseudomonadati; phylum Pseudomonadota; class Gammaproteobacteria; order Pseudomonadales; family Pseudomonadaceae; genus Pseudomonas; species Pseudomonas antarctica. The sequence goes on along the minus strand of NZ_CP015600.1, from coordinate 4,020,919 downwards.
ACGATCAGCGTGCCGAGGCGTGCGCGGGCATGGTCGAGCAATTGCCGGCCGATGCCCTGGCCACGGCGGTCGGGGTCGATAAACAGCATTTCCACAGTGTGCCCGCCGGTGCCGATAAAACCGGCGATGCCTGCGTTATCCTCGAACACCCACACGTCGATGGCAGGCATCGGCAGGTAGGTGTCGCGTACCAGGGGCAGTAAACGTTGAATGTCGTCCTCAGTGAGGAAGTCATGGGTGGCCCGTACCGAGCGCTCCCACAGTGCTCCCAGCACGGTGTCGTCGGCGGCCACGCGAGGTCGAGTAGTCATTGCAATGATCCTTCATGGGGATCGCGATCCTAACCAATCCGTTTTTGGGGGGAAAGGTTCGCGTAAGAAGTTTCATTATGCCCGGTCGCCTTGATCCTGAGCCGACGTCAGTCTTGAGGCCATGGAGCTGTCGGAGGATCGCCCCGCGCGAAGTTCGTCACTTCACGGCAAAGCGCTGCCTTTTTATCCGGTACATATCGCTGTCTGCGTGGCTGAGCAGCGTATCGGCGTCCTCACCGTTCGCCGGATAAAACGCCACACCCACACTGCAAGACGGCATTTTTACCCCGTCAAACTCGGCGCCCAGCGGTTCGGCCATGACCGCGAGTATCTGCGCCACTTTCGCGCAAACAGCTTCTTGCGATTGGATATCCGTCAGCAGCACCGTGAATTCATCCCCGCCCATCCGGGCCACCAGGTCGCTCTCGCGTACGCAGCGTTCCAGCCGTCGTGCGATCACACAGAGCACCCGATCGCCCACGGCATGGCCATGCACGTCGTTGATGCCCTTAAAGTCATTGACGTCCAGAAACAGCAACGCAAACGTGGTGGTGTGGCGCTGTGCTGCTTGCAGGGCCGACGCCAGCCCATCATTGAACAGTGAGCGGTTGGTGAGGGCCGTCAGCGGATCATGATGGGCAAGGAACCGTAACTCTTCCTCAGCCTGTGTGAGGGCCGTTACGTCCCTCGCAACACCGATCCGCGCACCGACTTCTTCGGACCAGAATGCCGCCCACAGGATATGTACGACACTGCCGTTCTTGCGGATATAGCGGTTGCGGAAGTCGACGTGAGGCTGGCCGTTCATGACCCGCACGATCGAGGCCCGGGTGCGCGGCAGTTCTTCTGGGTGCATGTAGTCGGTAATGAGTGTGCCGGTCAGTTCGTCGGCACGGTAACCGAGCAGCGCTTCACAGGCATCACTCACAAAGACGATCAGGTTATCGCTGTCGACCACGAACACCGTGTCCAGCATCAGGTGTATCAACTTTGGATAGAGGGCTTGCAGGTCAACGGCCATAGGTCAGGAGCGTCCGGTTCAGATTCGCCGATCATAGCCCGATCGCGAAGGACGTTGCCGAGGAATCCTGCAGACTTTCAGGCGCCAAGCCCGATCTGTCGATCAACGGCGTTCAAAGGCCAGCGCCACCGTTGCGCAGTCGAGCGATCTGCTCGGCACCTCATGATGGCGTGTAGCCTAATGAGGCGGTTCGTGATGTGATGGAGGGCATTCATCACGCGATGCCTTTACAGCACGCTTATAACGCTCGCGGCGCACACGTTCGTGGGAACGCGCAGAGCAAGAGCGGTAGGGGTTTGAAGTGTCGAAGGTAAATTGCATATAACAGTGAGTGGGCTTCCAGCATCTATGGGCAATCACAAGATCAGCATTCGTCGGGTCAACGTCGAAAAAATCCTGCTGGCGGCGGAGAAAATCTTCGCTGAGAAAGGCTATGGCAGCACCGCCATGGCTGACATCGCCGAAGAGGTGCAACTGCCGCGCTCCAACCTGCATTACTACTTCACCACCAAAAGCGAGCTGTACAGCGCGGTGCTGTTCGACCTGCTGGAGCTGTGGAAGCAGGATGCCCTGAGCTTTGAAACCTTCGATGACCCACGGGTGGTGCTCAGCAGCTACATCCGCGCCAAGATGCAGCGCTCGCGTACGCGGCCGTATGGCTCGAAAGTCTGGGCCAATGAAATCATCCACGGCGCGCCGACACTGGGTGAGGCGCTGGACGAAAGCCTGTATGACTGGGCCAAGATGAAGGAAGCGAAAATTCGCCAGTGGGTCGAGGACAAACGCATCCTGCCAGTGGAGCCGTCGAGCTTGCTGTATATGATTTGGGCGTCGACCCAACACTATGCGGACTTTGATCACCAGGTGAAAATTCTGAATGATCACCAGCCGTTGTCGGATATGCAGTTTGAGAAAGCGATCCAGACGGTGACGGGGGTGATTCTGCGGGGGATTGGGTTGGAGCCTTAAGAGGTGTGGTGAGGCTTAGGGCCCTTCGCGAGCAAGCCCGCTCCCACAGTTGACCGCGTTTTGTTTGAAGCAGTGCAGTCGAATGTGGGAGCGGGCTTGCTCGCGAAGGCGGTCCAAGAAGCTACACCGCCTCCCGGTAAGGATTACGCGGGTCTTGCGTCCAATTCAAAAACGGTTTACCCGTCTCTATCGGCACCATCTCAATGCAATCGGCCACCGGGCAGGTGATCTGGCACAAATTGCAGCCCACGCACTCATCGTCAATCACTTCGTATTTGTGCGTGCCATCCGCCTGTTTCAAGCTGGCGATGGCCTGGTGCGACGTGTCCTCACAGGCAATATGGCAACGTCCGCAGCCAATACACGCGGCCTGATCAATCTTGGCGATCACCTGATAGTTGATGTCCAGGTACTTCCAGTCCGTGGTATTGCCCACCGCCCGCCCGGAAAATTCCTGCAAGCTTGTGTAGCCTTGGCTGTCCATCCACCGCGACAGCCCATCCTTCATCTCCTCGACAATTCGAAACCCATGCAGCATCGCAGCCGTGCACACCTGCACTGCGCCGCAACCCAGGGCGACGAATTCCGCCGCGTCGCGCCAGTTGCCGATGCCGCCAATCCCGCAAATGGGCAGGCCCTGGGTCTGTGGGTCGCGAGCGATTTCCGCGACCATGTTCAAGGCGATCGGCTTCACCGCCGAGCCGCAATAACCGCCATGGGTACTTTGGGTGCCGACTATCGGCAGGGCGACCATGCGTTCAAGGTCCACGCTGGTGATGGAGTTTATGGTGTTGATCAACGACACCGCATCCGCACCCCCGCGATATGCAGCCCGCGCGGCCACGCGAATGTCGGTGATATTCGGCGTGAGCTTGACGATCACCGGCAGCGAGCAATACGTCTTGCACCAGCGCGTCACCTGTTCCACATACTCCGGCACTTGGCCCACCGCCGCGCCCATGCCACGTTCGGGCATACCGTGGGGGCAGCCGAAGTTGAGCTCGATGCCGTCGCAGCCGGTGGCCTCCACCAACGGCAGGATGTTTTTCCAGGATTCTTCAACGCAGGGCACCATCAACGACACGATCAGCGCGCGGTCGGGCCAGTCCTTTTTGACCTGGGTGATTTCCCGCAGGTTGATCTCCAAGGAACGGTCGGTGATCAGCTCGATATTGTTGATGCCCAGCACTTCACGGTTGGCGCCGTAATGCGCCGAGTAGCGTGACGACACGTTGACCGCCGCCGGGTCTTCACCGAGGGTTTTCCACACCACGCCGCCCCAGCCCGCTTCGAAAGCGCGGACCACGTTGTAGGCCTTGTCGGTGGGCGGCGCGGAGGCCAGCCAGAACGGGTTGGGGGCTTTGATACCGGCGAACACAATCGAGAGATCGGCCATTACGCAGCCTCCACATTCAGCATGAGTTGGGCGTGCATGGCTTCGGCGGCCAGTTTGCCGTGTTGCACCGCTTGTACCGTGAGGTCCTGACCGAGGCTGACGCAATCGCCGCCGGCGTATACCCCGGGAATGCTGGTGCGCAGGTGTTCGTCGACGAAAATTCTTTCGCCCACGCGGTGCAGTTGCTGGGCCAGTGGGTCGTGCAGCGCCTCGTTATCGAAACCTTGCCCGATGGCTTTGAAGATCGCGTCGGCGGCCAGCTCGAAGGTCTCGCCAGTGCGCTGCAGTCGACCGTTTTCCATGCGTGTACGGGCAAAGCGCATGCCGCGTACGTGGCCCTGATCATCGAGCAAGACCTCATCGGGCTGGGCCCAGGTCAGCAGCCGCACCTGATTGGCTTTGGCAATGTCCTGTTCATGCTGGGTGGCGCCCATGTCGGCAAGGCCACGGCGGTACACCAGGTTCACGTCGCGGGCCCCGAGACGGGCCATTTGCACGGCCATGTCGATGGCGGTATTGCCCGCACCAAGCACGATACAGCGGTCGGCCAGAGGCAGTTGCGAGAGGTCATCGGCCTGGCGCAGTTCGCGAATATAGTCGGTGGCGGCGAGCAGGCCGGGGGCGTCCTCGTGGGGTAAGCCGAGCTGTTTGCTGGCGGCGAGGCCCAGGCCGAGGAACACCGAATCGAATTGCTGGTGCAGTTCGCTCAAGGTCAGGTTGTCGCCCAGGCGTTGGCCGTGGCGGATCTCGATGCCGCCGATCTGCAGGAGGAAATCCAGTTCCTTCTGGGCGAAGTCATCGACCAGTTTGTATTTGGCGATCCCGTATTCATTCAGGCCACCGGCTTTTTCCCTGGCTTCGAAAATCACCACGTCGTGGCCGTGCAAGGCGGCGCGATGGGCACACGCCAAACCCGCCGGCCCGGCGCCGACCACGGCGATGCGTTTGCCGGTCGGTGCAGCGCGTTGGAACGGGTGTTCGCTAAAGTGCGCGTTGTCGATGGCGTAGCGTTGCAGCAGGCCGATCAGCACCGGCGCGCATTCTTCGGCGTTGTTACGCACGCAGGCTTGCTGGCACAGGATCTCGGTGGGGCACACCCGCGCGCAACTGCCGCCGAGGATATTCGCCGAGAGGATTTTCTGCGCCGCGCCCTGTACGTTTTCGGTGTGGATATTGCGGATGAACGACGGGATATCGATCTCGCTGGGGCACGCATTCACGCAGGGCGCGTCGTAGCAATACAGGCAGCGCGAGGCTTCCAATTGGGCCTGGCGGGCGTTGAACGGCGGCGCCAGGTCGGTGAAATGGCTGGCGAGAGTCGCCCCATCTTCGTGGGGATGGGGGAGGTGGGTCAGGGTCTGGATCACGGTTTTGGCCTCACGGTTTTTTTTGGATTGCCTCTAGCGGGCATCTTTGTTGCCTGTGCTGGCGCCATCGCAGTCAAGCCAGCTCCCACATTTGGAATGTGTGAACCCGATCAAATGTGGGAGCGGGATTGCCCGCGATTGGCGGTCTCAGCGTTTCACGGCAGTGGGCCTGGAATGCTCCGCCCGCTTGCTCAACTGCTCAAACACCGACGGGTACGCAGGTCGTTCCACATAGCGGCCGGCACCGCGTTCGGCGCGCAAATCGCCATCGGCCCAGACCAGCTTGCCCTGGCTGATGGTGTGGCTCGGCACGCCGCGCACGGTCTTGCCTTCGAAGATGTTGAAGTCGACGTTCTGGTGGTGGGTCTTGGCGGAAATCGTGCGCGTGCCCTGGGGGTCCCACAGCACCAGATCCGCATCGGCTCCCACGCGTATCGCACCTTTACGCGGGTAGAGGTTGAAGATTTTTGCGGTATTGGTCGACGTCAGCGCGACAAACTCCTGCATCGACAAGCGCCCGGTGTTCACGCCTTCATCCCACAGCAGCGCCATGCGGTCTTCGATACCGGCAGTGCCGTTGGGGATCTTGCTGAAATCGTCGCGACCGGCGGCTTTTTGCTCGGCGCAGAAGCAGCAGTGATCGGTGGCGGTGGTGTGCAGGTTGCCCGATTGCAGGCCGTGCCACAGCGCTTCCTGGTGCCCGCGCGGGCGGAATGGCGGGCTCATCACGTAGCCCGCAGCGGTTTGCCAGTCGGGGTGCTGGTAGACGCTGTCGTCCAGCAGCAAGTGGCCGGCGAGCACTTCGCCGTACACCGGCTGGCCCTTGCCACGGGCGTAGGTGATTTCGTCCAGTGCTTCCTTGGTTGATACATGCACCAGGTACAGCGGCGTACCGATCGTCTCGGCGATGCGGATCGCGCGGCTGGCCGCTTCACCTTCCACCTGGGACGGGCGCGACAGCGGGTGCGCTTCCGGCCCGGTGAAGCCCTGGGCCATCAACTTGCGTTGCAGGTGGTACACCAACTCGCCGTTTTCCGCATGCACGGTGGGCACTGCGCCCAATTCCAGGCAACGTTCAAAGCTCGCGACCAGGGTGTCGTCAGCCGCCATGATCGCGTTCTTGTAGGCCATGAAATGCTTGAAGCTGTTGATGCCATGGTGGCTGACCAGCTCGGCCATTTCCTCGCGCACTTGCTCGCTCCACCACGTGATCGCCACGTGGAAGCCGTAGTCGGAAGCGGATTTTTCCGCCCAGCCGCGCCACTGGTGAAAGGCTTCCATCAAGGACTGCTGCGGGTTGGGGATCACGAAATCGATGATCGACGTGGTGCCCCCTGCAAGGCCTGCCGCCGTGCCGCTGAAAAAGTCCTCACTGGCCACGGTGCCCATGAAGGGCAATTGCATATGGGTGTGGGGGTCGATGCCGCCGGGCATCAGGTATTGGCCGCTGCCGTCGAGTACCTCAGTGCCGGCGGGAACATCCAGCCCCGTGCCAATAGCGCGAATGAGACCGCCTGCGCATAAAACATCGGCGCAGTAACTTTCATCATGGGTAATAACGGTGGCGCCACGGATCAACAGCGACATGTCGAGTTCCTCACAGGCTTGACCGGCTTGTGCCAGTTCTAAGTGTTGTAGTGCTGCATGCCGATGGTCGGTTAAAACCTGTCATCGGTGACAGGAATAGAAACTAGCCCGAGTTTTTATAATGAGCAAGAACATTTTTTATAAGCTTATATCGTATTTAAACTATTGATTAATAAGAATAAAAAACATAAATCACCAAAATGTAGCGACCTCTCACCATTTTGACGCACTTGACAGGTTATCAATTTGAGCAACATTTCTTATTGCAAATCAGACGCTTGAGACATGCCCCTTGACGAGGGCGGGAAATAAAAATAATTGTGTTGCACCAGATTGAGCCCTGAGGCGTCGGACAACGTCTGCGTTATTTAGCCTGAGTCGCGCGGACAGTATCGAGGGGGCAATCGGGTAAGGAAATAAAGCTGATAAACATCAGCAGGTTATATAAGCGGTGCGGGTTCAGGGGCGGTTGTCGGCACGGTTATTGAGTGCAGTGGCGGCTGGCCGGACCCGTGATGTCATGTTGTTTACGAGGTACTCCGGCCACCCCGCACTTAGCGTGGGGTGAGCAAAAATAATTCGAAAAAACCGTGGAGCGGCCATGCAACAGAACAGATCGCAAGTCATTGAGCGCAACGGCCTGTACGAACTCGACGCCGGCCCCGACGTCCTCGACAGCCCTCGCTACAACCACGACATGGCACCGACCAAGGTGCACGAACGCACCTGGAACAGATGGCACATCACCGCGCTGTGGGTCGGGATGTCGATTTGCGTGCCCACCTATACGTTGGGCGGGGTGCTCACCGCCTACTTCGGGTTGTCGGTGGGCGAGGCACTGATGGCGATCCTGCTGGCCAATATCGTGGTGCTGATTCCGCTGACCCTTAACGCGTTTCCCGGCACCAAGTACGGCATTCCGTTTCCGGTATTGCTGCGTTCCTCCTTTGGCATTCTCGGTTCCAACGTGCCGTGTCTGATTCGGGCGCTGGTGGCGTGTGGCTGGTTTGGTATTCAGACGATGTTTGGCGGGTTGGCGATTCACCTGTTTCTGGGCTCGATTTTCGAGGGTTGGAAAGCCCTCGGCGGCACCGGTGAAGTGATCGGCTTCATGATTTTCTGGACCCTGAATTTGTGGGTGGTGCTGCGCGGCGCCGAGTCGATCAAGCGCCTGGAAACGCTGTCGGCGCCGTTGTTGGTGGCGGTGGGGATTGGCCTGCTGGTTTGGGCGATGCCGAATGTATCGCTCAGCGAGTTGATGGCGATTCCACCCAAGCGCCCCGAAGGCGCGAGTCTCACCGGCTACTTCATGGCGGGGCTGACTGCGATGGTGGGCTTCTGGGCCACCTTGTCGCTGAATATTCCAGACTTCAGCCGCTACGCAAAAAGCCAGAAGGACCAGATCCTCGGGCAGATTTTCGGCCTGCCGCTGACCATGTTCCTGTTCGCCGCCCTCGGCGTGATCATGACCGCCGCGTCGGTGAAACTGGTGGGTGTCAGCGTCTCTGATCCGGTGACGCTGATCGGGCATATCCAGAGCCCGGTGTGGGTGGCCATTGCCATGCTGCTGATCATCATCGCCACGTTGTCCACCAACACCGCAGCCAACATCGTCTCGCCCACCAACGACTTCCAGAACATCGCGCCCAAGCTGATCAATCGCACCACGGCGGTGATACTTACCGGTCTGGTCGGTCTGGCGCTGATGGGGCATGAGCTGCTGAAAAAACTCGGGCTGATCGTTTCGAATGTCAGCCTGGAGACCGTCTATTCCAACTGGTTGCTGGGTTACTCAAGCCTCTTGGGGCCGATTGCCGGGATCATGGTGGTGGACTACTTCATCACCCGCAAACAGCAGTTGGACCTGGCCGGCCTGTACCGCGATGACGTGTACCCGGCGTGGAACTGGAGTGGCTTTGTCGCCTTCGGCGTGCCGGTGGTGCTGACCCTGTTGTCGTTGGGCAGCGATGCCTTCAGCTGGTTCTACAGCTACGGCTGGTTCACCGGTTCGGCGTTGGGCGGTTTGTTGTACTACGGGCTGAATGCCAAGCGCAGAGCCAGCGCGGTGGCGCTGAAAACACCGCTATAAAAGGTTGAAATGCAAGCCAAATGTGGGAGTGGGCTTGCTCGCGAAAGCAATGAGTCAGTCAGCACATCAGTCGCTGACAGACTGCATTCGCGAGCAAGCCCGCTCCCACATGGATGACCTCATTCCAGTGCTGGAATCGAGTCAACTCATAAGAAATGTAGCCTGAGGAGATCCCCATGAACGCTGCCCTGGACGTTCTGCAATCCACCCATCAGCACATCAACCGCGACCGCTTGTGGCAATCCCTGATGGACCTGGCCAAGCTCGGCGCAACGCCCAAGGGCGGCGTATGCCGCCTGGCCCTCACCGACCTTGATCGCAAGGCTCGCGATCTGTTCGTGCAGTGGTGTGAGGAGGCCGGTTGCACCGTGACCGTCGACGGCATCGGCAACATCTTCGCGCGCCGCCCGGGACGCAATCCCAACCTGCCACCGGTGATGACCGGCAGCCATATCGATACTCAGCCCACGGGCGGTAAATTCGATGGGTGCTTCGGCGTGTTGGCAGGTGTCGAGGTGCTGCGCACCCTCAACGACCTCAACGTCGAAACCGAGGCGCCGCCGGAAGTGGTGGTGTGGACCAACGAGGAAGGCTCGCGCTTCCCGCCGTGCATGATGGGCTCGGGCGTATTCGCCGAGAAATTCACCCTGGCCGATACCCTGGCCAAAGTCGACGTGGACGGAGTCAGCGTGGGCGATGCATTGAATGCGATTGGCTATGCGGGCACGCGGCCGGAGAGCGGGCACAAGGTCGGCGCCTATTTCGAGGCCCATATCGAACAAGGCCCGATTCTTGAGGATGAGAAGAAAACCATCGGCGTGGTGTTGGGGGCCTTGGGGCAGAAGTGGTTCGACCTCAAACTGCGCGGCGTTGAAGCCCATGCGGGGCCGACGCCGATGCACCTGCGCAAGGATGCTCTGGTGGGCGCGGCAGCAGTGGTGGCTGCCGTGAATGCGGCGGCGTTGGGGCATCAGCCGCATGCGTGCGGCACCGTGGGTTGTTTGCAGGCCTATCCTGGCTCGCGCAATGTGATCCCGGGTGAAGTGCGCATGACCCTGGACTTTCGTCATCTGGAACCGACGCGGCTGGATTCGATGATTGCCGAGGTGCGCAAGGTGATTGACGACACCTGCGCCAAGCACGGCTTGAGTTTTGAAATGGAACCCACCGCCGACTTCCCGCCGCTGTATTTCGACAAAGGCTGCGTGGACGCTGTGCGTGACGCGGCGAATGGGTTGGGGCTGTCGAACATGGACATCGTCAGCGGGGCAGGGCACGACGCGATCTTCGTCGCCGAACTCGGCCCGGCCGGGATGATCTTTGTGCCCTGTGAAGGCGGCATCAGCCACAACGAAATCGAGAACGCCGCACCGGATGACCTGGCGGCAGGGTGTGCGGTGTTGTTAAGGGCAATGGTGGCTGCTTCGGCGGCAATCGCCAGCGGCAAACGGGCAGCCTGAAATGCCGTAAGTAAATGTGGGAGGGGGCTTGCTCCCGATAGCGGAGTATCAGCTACAGATAAGCTGACTGACCCATCGCCATCGGGAGCAAGCCCCCTCCCACAATTGATCGCTTTGTCCTGTCGAATATTGATCAAAATGTGGGAGCAGGCTTGCCCAATGATCGCCAGCGGCAAACGGGCTGCCTGAAATGCCGTAGGAAAATGTGGGAGGGGGCTTGCTCCCGATAGCGGAGTATCAGCTACGGCTGAGCTAACTGACCCACCGCCATCGGGAGCAAGCCCCCTCCCACAATTGATCGCCTTGTCCTGTCGAATATTGATCAAGATGTGGGAGCAGGCTTGCCCAATGATCGCCAGCGGCAAACGGTCTGCCTGAAATGCCGTAGGAAAATGTGGGAGGGGGCTTGCTCCCGATAGGGGCGACTCGGTCTCGACCTATACCCAAATCGCATCCCACAACGGATAGTCGCCAATCTTCTTCACTAATCCCGCCCGCAATGGATTGGCCACCACATACCTGGCCATTTTCACCAAGTCGTCTTCCTTGCGTAGCGCCCGGTCATGGAAGCTTTCCTGCCAAATCCGTCCTTTGCGCCCAGTGACGCCGTTAACGTTTCGCGTGCTTTTAGACTTCACCTGACACATCAGGTCCGCCAGCGAGCCTTTTTGCAGTTCCAGCAGCCAATGGAAATGGTCCGGCATGATTACCCATGCCAGGGAGTTTGCCAGCCCTTGGTGCTGGGCGACCCGCAATTGCCAGACAACCAAGCGACCGAGGTGGAAGTCGCTGAATATCGGTGTGCGTTCGTGAGTGTTGGTGGTGATCAGGTAGGTACGGTTTGGTTCGCTGAATCGACCGATGCGCAAACGGTGTGAAGCGGGTAGTTCAGGCATTCCTTGGCCTCTCTCAGGGGGTGTGTTGAGAGGCTAGATCTGGTGTTGCGAGGATGGTCGACAGGTTTTTGGCAGGATGTGTCTCAGAGGTCGCTAACGGGAGCAAGCCCCCTCCCACAGGGGGCAGCGGTGTTCATACATTGTGTGTCTAACGCAGTGTTGATGTGGGAGGGAGCAAGTCCCTCCCACATTTATCAGGCGCCGGGTTGCCAGCCGCCGCCAAGTGCCGTCACCAACCCTACACTCGCCTGCAGTTGCCGGGTCTGCACCGCCTGCAACGTCCTCTGTGCCTGCAACGCCGCCGTCTGCGCCGTCACCACATCCAGGTAACTTACCGCTCCCGCCTGATAGCTGTTCATCGCCAGTGACTGCGTGTGCTGCGCCGCATCCGCCGCCGCTTGTTCATCTTGCGCTTCCTGCTGCAAGTCGCGCAGTTGCGCGAGGTTATCTTCCACCTCGCGCACGGCTTTCAGTACATGGCTGCGGTACTGCGCCGAAGCCTCTTCAAACTCGGCCTTGGCCTGACGCTCATTGGCACTCAAGCGTCCACCGTCAAAGATCGGCAAATTAACCAGCGGCCCCAGCGCCCAATAACGATTACCGGCGGACAGCAGATTGCCAACCCCTTGTGTCTGGCCGCCAATCAATCCGGTCAAACTGAAATCCGGATACCACGCGGCTTTCGCCACGCCGATATTCGCGTTGGCTGCGAACACCCGGCGTTCCGCCGCGGCAATGTCCGGACGACGTTGCAGCAGGTGGCTCGGCAGTTGAGAGGGAATCCCCGGCAACGCGATCAATTGCTGACTCGCCGGCAACGTGAAGTCGCTGGCTGCGACACCCACCAGTTCACCAATCGCATGCTCGGTCAGGTTGCGCTGGCCGCGCACCTCGTCCAGTTGCGCCTTGGCTTCGGCCAGTTGATTTTGCGCGCGGGTCAGGTCCAGCTCCGAGGCAATCTGGCCCTCATAACGACTACGCGTCAGTTGCAACGCCTGGCTGAAATCATCCAGCGAGCTGTTCAGAATCCGGCTCTGCGCATCCAGCCCATTGAGTTGCACATACAGCGTCGCCAATTGATGCTGCAGGCTCAGGCGCGCCACCGCCAGGTCATCCCCGGAGGCTTGCGCCTGGGCATCACCCGCCGCGACCTGGTTGCGGATTTTGCCCCACAGGTCCAGGTCATAGCTCAACGAAAAGCCCGCCGTATTGCTGTTGTAGACCGACGGCTGCGTATCACCTCGCAGCGGCCGCGAATCCGATTGACGCTGGCGCAACGGCTGCGCGCTGGCGGTAATCTGCGGGAATAACCCGGCATGTAACTGGCTGGCATAGGCCTGGGACGCATCGAAGTGCGCCAGCGCTGCCGCCAGGTCCGGGTTGGCCTTGAGCAGTTGTTGTTGCAGGTCGTTGAGGCGCGAATCGTTGTAGAGCTTCCACCATTCGGGCGCCAGTTGGTCGGACGGTTGCGCACTGTGCCACGGGCCATCGCTGGTCTGTTCGCGGTAGTCGGCCGGGAGGTCGACCGATGGCACTGTGTAAGTGGGCGCCAGCGAGCAACCCTGCAAGGCCAGCAGCACTAACGCCGCGAGGGGTTTAAGCCTTGGGCGCATGCGCACCTCCGGCGTCGGCCAACTGCACGGGGTCGCCTTCGCGCAGGGCGTCGGGCGGGTTATCGACGACGCGGTCGGCGGGTTTCAGGCCTTGGTCGATTACCAGGCGCTCGCCGAGGTCCAGGCCGATGTGGATGTCTTGCAAGTGCACATGATTCTGCGCATCCAGCACCGCGACCTGGGTGCCCTGGGCGCGGAAGATCAGGGCGCTGGCCGGGATGCTCACGCCATGGGTGTCCGCGGGAATCGGCAAGGTGGCTTCGGCGTAATCGCCGGGCAGCAATTCGCCGTTGGGGTTGTCGGCCACGAACTGGGCGAGCAAGGTGCCGGAGCGGCGGTCGATGGCGGTGGAGTCGCCGATCAGGTGCGCCTTGAAGTGCTCGCCGGGGTGCTCGGGCACGGTCAGTTCGGCTTCGAGGCCGGGGTGGATGACCGCCGCGTAGTTCTGCGGCACCGGCACGTAGAGGCGCAACTGGTGAGTGTCGGCGATGTTGAACAGCTCGGGATCACTGTCGGTGTCGGCCTTGATCAACTGGCCAATATCGGTGTTGCGCGCGGTGATGGTACCGGCGAACGGTGCGCGAATGGTCTTGTAGCTTTCCAGGGCCGACAGCCGCGCATAGTCGGCACCCGCCGCCTCGGCGTTGGCCTTGGCTGCGGCGGCGTTGGAGGTTTTTTCATCGGCCTCCTGACGCGACACCGAGTGGCTGGCCAACAGGTTTTGCCAGCGCGTGGCGGTGGTTTCGGCCAGGCGTGCATTGGCCTGTTCCTGCACCAGGCGGGCGTGAGTTTGCGCCAGTTGCTGGTCGAGGTCCGGGCTGTCGATTTCGGCGAGGACTTGCCCGGCTTTGACTTGGGTACCGATGTCGGCTTTCCAGTCTTTCAAGTAGCCGCTGACCCGCGCGTGAATCGGCGCCTTGCTCCAGGCCTCGAGGTGTGCGGGCAGGCGCAAGGTGTCACCGGCCACGTTCTGTTTCGGTTGGAACACCATCACTTGCGGGATGGCGGCGGTTTCGGTCCAGGCGGTGACCGACTGTTCGTGCATCGTACGGGCGTGCAGGCCGTTGGCGACCAACAGGGCGGCCAGTGTCAGGCCGCCGACACCCATGAGCATCAGACGCTTGCGCGAGGGTTTGTGATCAGACGACATGTGGGGTTTCTCCAGCAGCTGCGCGAGTAGGGTGACGACCGTGGACCAGGCTGAAGACCACGGGAACAAACAACAAAGTGGCGACGGTGGCGAAGATCAAGCCACCGATAACGGCACGGCCAAGCGGGGCGTTCTGCTCCTCGGAAATCGCCAGCGGCAGCATGCCGATGATCATCGCCAGGGCGGTCATGCACACCGGCCGGAAGCGCGTGTAACCGGCCTCCATGGCGGCCTTCAGTGCATCGCCATGTTCGGCTAGGCGTTCACGGCAGAAGCTCACCACCAGGATCGAGTTGGCGGTGGCCACGCCCATGCACAGGATGGCGCCGGTGAGGGCGGGCACCGACAGCGAGGTACCGCTGAGAAACAGCATCCACACGATCCCCGCCAACGCTGCGGGCAGCGCGGTGATGATCACAAACGGGTCGGCCCACGACTGGAAGTTGACCACGATCAGCAGGTAGATCAGCACCACGGCGCCGAGCAGGCCGAAGCTCAAACCACTGAAGGCTTCATGCAGCGCATCGATCTGCCCATGCAGGCTGATCACCGCGCCTTTGGGGCGCATGGAAGCGGTGTCATCCAGCACTTTTTGCACGTCGCGGGCCACGCCGCCGAGGTCGCGGCCTTGCACGTTGGCGTACAGGTCCAGGGTCGGTTCGATGTTGTAGTGGGTCACCACCGCCGGGCTTTGCACGCGGGAGATGGTAGCCACGCCGCCGAGGATTTGTGATTGGCCATCGGCGCCGGTCACCGGCAAGGCTTCCAGTGACGGCAGGCTGTCGAGACGGTATTGCGGGGTGGCGGCCACGATCGAGTACGACACGCCGTTGGCCGGGTTGAGCCAAAAGGTCGGCGCGGTTTGCGAGCTGCCGGCGAGGGAGGCGACCATGCTGTTGGTCACGTCACGCTCGGTGATGCCCAGGCCATTGGCGCGCATGCGGTCGACGTTAACTTGTAGCGACGGGTAGCCGGTGGACTGCTGGATGCGCAGGTCGGCAATGCCCGGCACGTGTTGCAGGCGACGTTCAAGTTCCACGGCGTAGGCGCGGTTTTCTTCATCGCTGCGCCCGGAGATTTTCACGTCGAGTGGGGCAGGTGCACCGAAGTTGAGGATCTGGCTGCTGATATCCGCAGGCAGGAATGCGAAGTGGCTGCCGGGGAAACTTTCCGGCAAGGCTTCACGCAGCTTTTTTACGTAGTCGGCAGTCGGTGCGTGGTCCTTTTTCAGGGTGACCTGAATGTCGCCATCCTGCGGGCCGATGGTGCCGCTGCTGCTGTAGGCCATGTCGATGCCGCTGAGCGGAATGCCGATGTTGTCGACGATGGTGTCCAGTTCTTCGGCCGGGATCACTTCGCGAATCCGCGCTTCAATCCGGTCGAAGGCCGCGGCGCTTTCCTCAATACGTGTGCCCAGCGGCAAGCGTACGTGGAGGGCGAGGGCGCCGGCGTCGGTGGCCGGGAAGAAGTCCTGGCCCAGGCTCGGTAGCAGCAGGAACGACGCCAGCACGCAGGCCAGGAAACCGACGATAAAGCGCTTGCGGGCGCCCAAGGCCAGCGTCAATAGACCGAGGTAGGTATCGCGGATATTCGAGAAGTGCCGCTCGAACCCTTGCTGGAAATTCAGCACCGATTGCAGCGCGCGATTGCGGGGTTTCTTGTGTTGCTCACCCTCGTGGTGGTTGATGAATTGATCTTCCGGGTGATGCCCAGCGCCTTGCTCAGGCGTATGCGGCTTGAGCAGAAACATCGCCAGGGTCGGCACCAGGGTGCGCGAAAGGATGAACGAGCTGGCCATGGCAAAGATCACCGCGAGTGCCATCGGCCGGAACAAGTAACCGGCGATGCCTTGCAGCAGGAACATCGGCACAAACACGATGCAGATGCACAGCAGCGAGACGAATGCCGGGCCGACAATTTGCGCGGCGCCGTCGAGGATCGCGGTCTTCACCGCCTTGCCTTGCTCCAGGTGCCAGTTGATGTTTTCGATGGTCACTGTGGCGTCGTCCACCAGAATCCCCACCGCCAACGCCAGCCCGCCTAGGGTCATCACGTTGAGGGTTTGCCCGGTGACGGCCAGCAGCGCGATGGCCGACAGCACCGCGAGGGGAATCGACGCGGCGATGATCAGCGTCGAGCGCCAGCTGCCGAGAAAGAGCAGGATCATCGCACTGGTCAGCAGCGCGGCGATGATGCCTTCCTGAGCCACGCTGCCTACCGACTGCTTAACGAACACCGAGGCGTCACCCAACAGCGAAGTTTTCAGCGACGGCGGCAGGGTTTCGTTGATACGCGGCAGCATCTGGCGGATGCCGTCGATGATCGACAGGGTCGAGATGCTGCCGTTTTTCAAGGCCGGCATGAGTACTGCGCGGTGACCGTCGACGCGCACGATGTTGGTCTGTGGCGGCGAGCCGTCACGCACGTGGGCCACTTGGCCAAT
The DNA here is from genome assembly GCF_001647715.1 of Pseudomonas antarctica. NCBI lineage: Bacteria > Pseudomonadati > Pseudomonadota > Gammaproteobacteria > Pseudomonadales > Pseudomonadaceae > Pseudomonas > Pseudomonas antarctica. The sequence continues at coordinate 4,004,617 of NZ_CP015600.1, read as the reverse complement.
GGTGATGATGGCGCCGTCGACGGTCTTGATCGGCAGGTCGTTCAGCTCGTCAATCGCTTTGGGGCTGTTGTTGAGCAGGATCGTGTATTCGTTGGGGCCGAGTTTGGCGGTGCCCACCGGGATGATTTGGTTCTGCAATGCCAGGGCGTTACCCACGTCCTGCGCCGACAAGCCTTTTGCGGCCAGAGCCTGGGGGTCGAGGTCGAGGGTGATCTGGCGTTGCTTGCCGCCCATTGGCGTGGGCATGGCCAGGCCGGGCAGGGCACTCAAGGGCAGGCGGATATTGTTCTGCACCAGGTCGCGGATCTTGGCTTCCGAGAGGCTGGGGCTGGAGAACGCCATCTGCAGGATGGGCACCGTGGAGGCGCTGTAGTTGAGAATCAGCGGTGGCGTGATGCCCGGCGGCATCTGCTTGAGCACGGTTTGTGAAACCGCCGTCACTTGGGCGTTGGCGGTGCGGATATCCACGCCGGGCTGGAAGAAGATCTTCACGATGCCCATGCCGGGCAGCGATTGCGATTCGATGTGTTCGATGTCGTTAACGGTGGTGCTCAGGGAGCGTTCATAGGTGTAGATCACCCGACCGGCCATGGCGTCCGGTGACAGGCCGTTGTACTGCCAGACCACGGCGACCACAGGGATGCCGATGTCGGGGAAAACATCCGTAGGGGTTCTGAGGGCCGCCATCGGCCCGACGATGCAGATGAATATGGCCAACACGATAAACGTGTACGGCTTTTGCAGTGCGGTCTTTACCAGCCCGAGCATGCGTGAACCTCCGGAGAACAGGATTGCAAACCCCGGCAGTCTTGCCCGACCCACCTAACACGCACCTTTCAGCCAAGTGAAGGAACATTTAGTTAACGGCTGAAGATCGTTTCATATGTATTCATTTGTTCTACAAAGGGTGGGTCTCCAAGCTTGTCATCCATCGGACTCGACACTTTTCAGATCCGGACAACGTTGTTTTTTGGAGCCCTGCCATGTCATTTAAAACACTTAAACCCCTGCTGTTGATTCCCGCCCTCGGTGCTGTTTTGTTGTTGTCGGCCTGTGCCGGCCCGATGCCCAAGGCTGACCCGAGCGAAGCGTGGATTGGTTTGAAAGAAGAAGCACCGAACGACCTGATGGCTGAGCGCGTCGATGGCAAACGTGTGGATGACGGCCGCTACTTTGAAGTGACCCCGGGCGACCACCGTCTGGACGTGACGTTATTTGAAGAGGAGGCGGGCGACGACAACCAGCAAGACTGCCAGGGCCGGGTCGAGTACAAGAACTTCAAGGCAGGTGAGCACTACACCTTGGTGGAGTCGAGCCTGGGCACCACCGTACGTGCCGTCCTCAAGGACGGTCACGGCAAGGAAGTCGCGGCGACTCAAGACTTCAGTTGCATGCCTGGCTAAGCGTGGTGCACCGCCGCCTTGTGGGGCTTGGCCGGTGCAGCAGGGTTGACGTGGGGGTGATGATGCCGGCGAGTCACGCGCATCACGCCCCACAACATGGCGCTGGCCACCGCCAGCCAACCGCAGACCAACAGGAAAATCGTTGTTGCAAGGCTCATTCGGGCCTCCTTTCGCCCCACTGGGGGCACACACAGTCTTCTCAATGGACAGTCTAGCTAGCTGGCGGTTGCCTGCTATTGACCAATGGTCGAGTCCATCCAACTTGTTTGCTATATCCGCACCCCCTCTCTGTTACCTAAACGCGATTGGGCTATGATCAGGGCCCTCACCGGCCGTTGATCAAGAGAGTAAAAAATTGCGGTTACGTTCGAACGTTAAAACCTCTTTGCTCCTGGCATGCGCCTTCGGGCTTGCCGCCTGCTCCGGGCACCCGTCGAAACTGGCGGGCTTGCCGGAGCGTGTCGAACTCACCGGAGTGCCGGCCTTTCGCAGTGAGGCTTACCTGAGCGGTCCATCGGCTTTAGCCAGCATGCTGTCGCAACAAGGCATTGTCATGACACCCGGCTTGCTGGATAAACCGCTGCACTTGCCGAGCGGTGAAGCTGATCTTGAGCGCAACATGCAGGTACTCGCGCGCGAATACGGGCTGATGGTGTACCCGCTGGATACCAGGCTTACGGCGGTACTGGAACAGGTGGCCGCGGGTTACCCGGTGATGGCGCGGATCGACTCAAGCTTTTGGTCCGGCGCGCGGTACGTCGTGGTGGTGGGATTCAATCAGCAGAAGAGCACCGTGCTACTGCGCTCGGGCAAGGATCGACGTTTGTTGATGAGCTTCAGCGATTTTGAATCGGCGTGGAAGAGTGCCGGTCACTGGGGCATCCTGACCCAGCGTCCGAGCCAGTTGCCGGCAAATGTAGATGCGCAGCGCTGGCGAGAGGCTGCCAATGCTACGGCACAGGCCGGTCAGGAGCAGTCGGCGGCGCAGGCACTCAAGGTGCTGGCAGAAAGGAAGTAACGTACCCAAGGTTCAAAAATGTGCGAGCGCGCTTGCCCGCGATGCAGGCAACTCGGTTATCTGTTGCACCGCGTTGCAGCCATCGCAGGCAAGCCAGCTCCCACACAAGCCAGCTCCCCTCGTCGAACTGCGTGGTTCAACGACGTACTTCGGCAGCGTTCGGGCGATTCTTCAGGTTCTTGTCAGCCTTGTAGCGCAAGGCGACGTCCGGCACCGAACCGCTGCTGCCGGTCTCAACCCAATTGCGGATACGCGTGGCATCGGCGAAGTGGGTGAACTTGCCGAAAGCATCAAGGATTACCAACGACACCGGGCGGTTACCCATGCTGGTTACCAGTACCAGGCAGTGGCCGGCCTGGTTGGTGAAGCCGGTCTTGGTCAGTTTGATATCCCATTTGGCACGGTTGATCAGGTGGTCGGTGTTGGAGAAACCCAGGGTGTAGTTGGGTTTGCGGAATGACACGGTCTTTTCTTTGGTGGTGCTCAGTTGGCTGAGCAGCGGGTACTTGCGCGCGGCGGCCAACAGCTTGCTCAGGTCACGGGCGGTGGACACGTTGTGAATCGACAGGCCGGTAGGCTCGACGTAGTGAGTGCTGGTCATGCCCAGCGCCTTGGCTTTGGCGTTCATTGCGGCAATGAAGGCCGGATAGCCGCCAGGGTAGTGGTGCGCCAGGCTCGCAGCAGCACGGTTTTCCGAGGACATCAGGGCGATCAGCAGCATTTCCTTGCGGGGCATTTCGCTGCCGATTTTCACCCGGGAGAACACGCCTTTCATTTCCGGCGTGTCTTTGATGTTGATATCGATGTACTCATCCATGTTTTGCTTGGCTTCCAGCACGATCAGGCCGGTCATCAGCTTGCTCACGGAAGCAATGGGCACCACGACATCGGGGTTGCTGGAATAGATGACTTTGTTGGTCTGCAAGTCGACCAGCATGGCGCTGCCGGAAGCGATTTGCAGTTTGGAGGTATCACGCGGGGCCAAGGTGGTTTCGGCTGCGTGCGCGAAGGTGCCTGTAAATGCGAAAAATAGGCTGACAATAGAGAGACGAATTTTCACGCGGATGAACTCGCTAAAAAGTAAGGAAATACCGTTTGGGAACGGGTTTTATGACAAATGCCGTTACATTTTAGGAGTATGGATCAGAAACTGTCGAATGTTCTTCGAGAACCAGACGAAAGTGCTTAAAAACTAACAAAAAACGGGTTTTATGCGGGCATTAAAAAGCCCTGCTATAAGGCAGGGCTTTTTCAGTACGGCGGGTTATTAGCCGTGCAGCGTTTCTGCCGCATACAGCGTATTTTCCAGCAGGCACGCACGGGTCATCGGGCCGACACCCCCGGGTACTGGGGTGATCCAGCCCGCGCGGGGCAGGGCGGTTTCGTACACCACATCGCCTACCAGCTTGCCGTCTTCCTGGCGGTTGATGCCCACGTCGATAACGATGGCGCCTTCCTTGATCCACTCACCCTTGACCAGGCCCGGCTTGCCGGCGGCAACCACCACCAGATCGGCACGGCCGACGTGGCCGGCGAGGTCCTTGGTGAAGCGGTGGGTGACGGTCACGGTGCAGCCAGCCAGTAGCAGTTCCATGGCCATCGGGCGACCGACGATGTTGGACGCGCCGACCACCACGGCATCGAGGCCGTACAGATCGACACCGGTGCTTTCCAGCAGCGTCATGATGCCTTTCGGCGTGCAGGGGCGCAGCAGCGGGATACGCTGGGCCAGACGGCCGACGTTATAAGGGTGGAAGCCGTCGACGTCCTTGTCCGGGCGAATGCGCTCCAGCAGTTGGGAGGCGTCCAGATGCTCGGGCAGCGGCAGTTGGAGCAGGATGCCGTCAATGCTCGGGTTTTCGTTGAGGCTGTCGATCAGGTCGGTAAGGGCCTGCTGTGTGGTGTCTTCCGGCAAGTCGTAGGCTTTGGAAATAAAGCCGACTTCTTCACAGTCTTTACGCTTGTGCGAGACATAAACCTGAGAGGCAGGATCGCTGCCGACCAGGATCACCGCGAGGCCAGGCGTGCGCAGGCCTTGCTGGCTACGCTCGGTGACGCGTTTGGCGATCTGCTGGCGCAGGCTGGCGGCGATTGATTTGCCGTCGATAAGTTGTGCAGTCATTACGCGTGATTAACCATCGAGAGGGGGAAGAAAAGTGCGCGTATTCTCGCACGCCAGGACGTGAGGGCAAAGGCGCTTGGTCTGCAAATTGGCCTAACCCCTTAAATAAAATGAATTTTTTTCAAAAAAGATTTGACGGGTTTCAAGGCCCTCTATACTATTCGTCGCACTTGTCGGGCACAGCCTAGCACTGCTTAAGAAGGTCGAGCAGAATTGCTGTTCTGTAAGGCTGGAAGCACTTAGTTTGTAATCCTCCAAGAGTACAGATTAATAAGGCGCCCGTAGCTCAGCTGGATAGAGCATCCGCCTTCTAAGCGGATGGTCGCAGGTTCGAGTCCTGCCGGGTGCGCCATTAGGCAGCTTTGGCACAAGTAGCGCTATATGGTGGGCGTAGCTCAGTTGGTAGAGCACGGGATTGTGACTCCCGTTGTCGAGGGTTCGATCCCCTTCGTCCACCCCATATTTAGAAAGGCGCCAGATTAATCATCTGGCGCCTTTGCTTTAAGAGCTTCAAGCGCGGATGTGGTGGAATTGGTAGACACACTGGATTTAGGTTCCAGCGCCGCGAGGCGTAAGAGTTCGAGTCTCTTCATCCGCACCAATTCAAGCGTTGCCGGGCCGTCAGGCGCGGTAGGGCTCAACAAAGAAGATGTGTGAGTTCTTTGTTAATGCAATATGGTGGGCGTAGCTCAGTTGGTAGAGCACGGGATTGTGACTCCCGTTGTCGAGGGTTCGATCCCCTTCGTCCACCCCATATTCAGAAAAAGCGCCAGATCAATGATCTGGCGCTTTTTTTTGCGTCAGCAATTTCCCATTGGTTGTGCGAGTCAACTTGACGCCAAGAAAAAACAAGCATTCTCAATGCCTTGGCGTTAGAATCGTTGCCGGTTTTGAGCGTGTAGAACTGATCCGAGGCTATACCAGGGTCAGTACAGCTATTTAATAGCGATAACGGCGCAGTACCTGAAAAAGGGCTGTGCCGTTTTTGTTTAAGTGTTTTGAGTTTCAGGGCGGGGCGTTTCGTCGTATTTGTGTTTCTCGATGCTGCCGCCGTGCCCTCCGGTCTTGTTTGCAAGGTCGGTCGCCAGGGGAGTGCGTTCCGACGCTTCTATATATAGAAGGGTTGATGCAGAGCCCTGGCGTGTTGAGCTGTATTTGCTAACGGGATGAGGTGCATGCGTGCACTTGAACCTATAAATGGCCTGCTGTTTTTCTACCCGTTTTCAGTAGGGTGACTTCTTGAGTTTGACCCACTAGAATGCATGCCCTTGATTCTGGGGTCGGAAACGGCCGGCTAACGTCTGTGCAACGAGGAATATCCATGCAAGTTTCTGTTGAAAATACTACTGCTATCGAGCGCCGCCTGAGCATCACCGTGCCGGCAGAGCGTATTGAGACTGCGGTCAACAAGCGTCTGCAGCAGACTGCCCAAAAGGCCAAGATCGCTGGTTTCCGTCCAGGCAAAGTGCCAATGAGCGAAATCAAGCGTCGTTTTGGTGCCGATGCGCGTCAGGAAGCTGTGGGTGACGTGATCCAGGCTTCTTTCTACGAAGCTGTTGTTGAGCACAAGCTGAACCCGGCTGGCTCGCCTTCGATCGAGCCTAAGTCCCTGGAAGCCGGTAAAGACCTGGAATACGTTGCCGTATTCGAAGTGTTCCCGGAGTTCACCGTTGCCGGTTTCGAAGAAATCGCTGTTGAGCGCCTGAGCGCTGACGTGGCTGATGCCGACCTGGACAACATGCTGGAAATTCTGCGCAAGCAGAACACTCGTTTCGAAGTGGCCGATCGCGCCGCCCAGAACGAAGACCAACTGAACATCGATTTCGTTGGCAAGGTTGACGGCGAAGCATTCGCTGGCGGCTCCGCCAAGGGCACTCAGCTGGTGCTGGGTTCCAACCGCATGATCCCTGGTTTCGAAGACGGCCTGGTTGGCGCAAAAGCCGGCGAAGAGCGCGTTCTGAACCTGACGTTCCCTGCTGACTACCAGAACCTGGACCTGGCCGGCAAAGCCGCCGAGTTCACCGTGACTGTCAACAGCGTGTCCGAGCCTAAGCTGCCAGAGCTGAACGAAGAGTTCTTCGCTCAGTTCGGTATCAAGGAAACCGGTATCGAAGGCTTCCGCACCGAAGTTCGCAAGAACATGGAGCGCGAGCTGCGCCAGGCTATCAAGTCCAAGGTCAAGAACCAGGTAATGGACGGCCTGCTGGCTGCCAACCCGATCGAAGTGCCTAAGGCCCTGCTGTCCAACGAAGTGGATCGCCTGCGCGTTCAAGCGGTCCAGCAGTTCGGTGGCAACATCAAGCCTGACCAACTGCCGGCCGAGCTGTTCGAAGAACAAGCCAAGCGCCGCGTTGTGCTGGGTCTGGTCGTGGCCGAAGTGGTCAAGCAGTTCGACCTCAAGCCTGACGAAGATCGCGTTCGCGAAATGATCCAGGAAATGGCTTCGGCCTACCAGGAGCCTGAGCAGGTTGTAGCTTGGTACTACAAGAACGACCAGCAGCTGAACGAAGTACGTTCGGTTGTGCTGGAAGAACAAGTTGTGGATACTGTTCTGCAGAAGGCTAAGGTGACCGACAAAGCGGTCTCTTACGAAGAAGCAGTCAAACCGGCGGAAGCAGCACAAGCCGACTGATTGTCCAACTCGTTCGAAATACAACCATAAGCCAGCCTCGCGCTGGCTTATGCGTTTTCAAGACATGACTATTTGGGAGTAACTGCAGAGCATGTTCCGTAATTCCTATATTCAGCAGAACTCTGATATCCAGGCCGCTGGCGGCCTGGTCCCGATGGTTGTCGAGCAATCTGCTCGTGGCGAACGCGCCTATGACATCTACTCGCGCCTGCTCAAGGAACGAGTGATTTTTCTGGTCGGCCCTGTAGAGGACTACATGGCCAACCTGATCTGCGCGCAGCTGCTGTTCCTTGAAGCGGAAAACCCGGACAAGGACATCCATCTTTACATTAACTCCCCGGGCGGCTCGGTGACGGCTGGCATGTCGATCTACGACACCATGCAGTTCATCAAGCCAAACGTGTCGACCACGTGCATCGGCCAGGCCTGCAGCATGGGCGCGTTCCTGCTGACCGCAGGTGCCGAGGGCAAGCGCTTCTGCCTGCCGAACTCGCGCGTGATGATTCACCAGCCATTGGGTGGTTTCCAGGGCCAGGCGTCGGACATCGAAATTCACGCCAAGGAAATCCTGTTTATTCGTGAGCGCCTCAATACATTGATGGCCAAGCACAGCGGGCACACCCTGGAAGAAATCGAGCGTGACACCAATCGCGACAACTTTATGAGCGCGGAAGCTGCGCGCGCGTATGGGTTGATCGATGCGGTGATCGAAAAGCGCCCCGCTTAATATAAGCAGCTCAAAATAGGGCTGGTCGGCGTGTCCGACCACCGGCGGGCTTGAAAAAGCCCGCATAAGCCTTCATCTTGTGTTGCAAGCCTATCGGATTTGGATCGAACGAATGACTGACACCCGCAACGGCGAGGACAACGGCAAGCTGCTCTATTGCTCCTTCTGCGGCAAAAGCCAGCATGAAGTGCGCAAATTGATTGCCGGCCCCTCGGTGTTTATCTGCGACGAGTGCGTCGACCTGTGCAATGACATCATCCGCGAGGAGGTGCAGGAAGCCCAGGCCGAGAGCAGCGCGCATAAATTGCCTTCGCCTAAAGAAATCAGCGGCATCCTTGACCAATATGTGATTGGTCAAGAGCGTGCAAAGAAGGTTCTGGCCGTAGCGGTGTACAACCACTACAAGCGCTTGAATCAGCGTGACAAGAAAGGCGACGAGGTCGAACTCGGCAAGAGCAACATCTTGCTGATCGGTCCTACTGGCTCGGGTAAAACCTTGCTTGCGGAAACCCTCGCTCGCCTGCTGAACGTTCCGTTCACCATCGCCGACGCCACCACCCTCACCGAGGCTGGCTACGTGGGTGAAGACGTCGAGAACATCATTCAGAAATTGCTGCAGAAGTGCGACTACGACGTAGAGAAGGCCCAGATGGGTATTGTCTATATCGACGAAATCGACAAGATTTCGCGCAAGTCGGACAACCCGTCGATCACCCGGGACGTTTCCGGTGAAGGCGTGCAGCAGGCCCTGTTGAAACTGATCGAAGGCACGGTAGCTTCCGTACCGCCACAAGGCGGCCGCAAGCACCCGCAGCAGGAATTCCTTCAGGTTGATACGCGCAACATCCTGTTCATCTGTGGCGGTGCGTTCTCCGGTCTGGAGAAGGTTATTCAGCAGCGTTCCACGCGTGGCGGCATCGGTTTTGGTGCGGAAGTACGCAGCAAGGAAGAAGGCAAGAAGGTGGGCGAGTCCCTGCGTGAAGTCGAGCCTGACGATCTGGTCAAGTTCGGTCTGATCCCGGAATTCGTTGGCCGTCTGCCCGTCCTGGCCACGTTGGACGAGTTGGATGAGGCTGCTCTGATTCAGATCCTCACCGAGCCGAAAAACGCCCTGACCAAGCAATATGCCAAGTTGTTCGAAATGGAAGGTGTAGACCTCGAGTTCCGTACCGACGCACTCAAATCAGTGGCCAAGCGGGCACTGGAGCGCAAGACCGGTGCACGTGGTTTGCGCTCGATCCTCGAAGGCGTGTTGCTCGACACCATGTACGAAATCCCCTCGCAGTCTGAGGTGAGTAAGGTGGTGATCGACGAAAGCGTTATCGAAGGCAAGTCCAAGCCACTGTATATCTACGAAAACAGTGAGCCGGCTGCCAAGGCTGCACCAGACGCGTAAGCGTTTAGCCGTCGCAGTACAAGCAAGGGGCCTTTCGGGGCCCCTTATTTATTTTGGGGCGATTTTGACGCGTTGTTTTTTTAATTCCCGTTTATTCATGCGTTTAACTGCTGGCATTGAGCTTGTTTTTTTTGCATGCAGCCCCCATCTTGGTTTCAAGCTAATTTTTCAACTGTCATAGAGGCGAAATCATGAAGACAACCATTGAATTGCCTCTCCTGCCGTTGCGTGATGTCGTCGTCTATCCGCACATGGTTATCCCGCTGTTCGTGGGGCGCGAGAAGTCTATCGAAGCCCTCGAGGCCGCGATGACGGGCGACAAGCAAATTTTGCTGTTGGCCCAGAAGAATCCTGCTGATGATGATCCAGGCGAAGACGCCCTGTATCGCGTCGGTACCATTGCGACCGTATTGCAATTGCTCAAGTTGCCTGATGGCACCGTCAAGGTGCTGGTGGAAGGTGAGCAGCGCGGTGCGGTCGAGCGCTTCATGGAGGTGGATGGCCACCTGCGCGCCGAAGTGGCGCTGATCGACGAAGTCGAGGCCCCTGAGCGCGAATCCGAAGTATTTGTGCGCAGCCTGCTCTCGCAGTTCGAGCAGTATGTGCAGTTGGGCAAAAAAGTCCCGGCTGAAGTCCTGTCTTCCCTCAACAGCATTGATGAGCCAAGCCGCCTGGTCGACACCATGGCTGCACACATGGCGCTGAAAATCGAGCAGAAGCAGGACATCCTCGAAATCATCGACCTGTCGGCCCGTGTTGAGCACGTGCTGGCGCTGCTGGATGGCGAAATCGATCTGCTGCAGGTCGAAAAACGCATCCGTGGTCGTGTGAAGAAACAGATGGAGCGCAGTCAGCGCGAGTACTACCTGAATGAGCAGATGAAGGCCATCCAGAAAGAACTCGGCGACAGCGAGGAGGGCCACAACGAAATCGAAGAGCTGAAAAAGCGCATCGATGCCGCCGGCCTGCCGAAAGACGCCCTGACCAAAGCCAACGCTGAGCTGAACAAGCTCAAGCAAATGTCGCCAATGTCGGCCGAAGCCACTGTGGTTCGTTCCTACATCGACTGGCTGGTGCAGGTGCCGTGGAAGGCTCAGACCAAAGTGCGCCTGGACCTGGCCCGCGCCGAGGACATCCTCGACGCCGACCACTACGGCCTCGAAGAAGTCAAAGAGCGCATCCTCGAATACCTCGCCGTGCAAAAGCGCGTGAAGAAAATTCGTGGTCCGGTGTTGTGCCTGGTCGGTCCTCCAGGTGTGGGTAAAACCTCCTTGGCGGAGTCGATTGCCAACGCCACCAACCGCAAATTCGTGCGCATGGCCCTCGGTGGTGTGCGTGATGAGGCGGAAATTCGTGGTCATCGCCGTACTTACATCGGTTCGATGCCAGGAAGATTGATTCAAAAGATGACAAAGGTTGGGGTGCGCAACCCGCTGTTCCTGCTCGATGAAATCGACAAAATGGGCAGCGATATGCGTGGCGATCCGGCGTCGGCTTTGCTCGAAGTGCTCGACCCGGAGCAGAACCACAATTTCAACGACCATTACCTGGAAGTCGACTACGACCTGTCCGACGTAATGTTCCTGTGCACCTCCAACTCCATGAACATCCCGCCGGCTTTGCTGGACCGGATGGAGGTGATTCGTCTGCCGGGTTACACCGAAGACGAGAAGATCAACATCGCCGTCAAATACCTCGCGCCCAAGCAGATTTCGGCCAACGGCCTGAAAAAAGGCGAGATCGAATTCGACGTCGAGTCGATCCGCGACATCGTTCGCTACTACACCCGCGAGGCCGGTGTGCGCGGCCTTGAGCGTCAAATTGCGAAGATCTGCCGCAAGGCAGTCAAAGAGCACGCGCTGGAAAAACGCTTCTCTGTGAAGGTGGTTGCCGACTCCCTGGAACACTTCCTGGGCGTGAAAAAATTCCGTTACGGCCTGGCTGAGCAGCAGGATCAGGTAGGGCAGGTGACTGGCCTGGCGTGGACCCAGGTGGGCGGCGAATTGCTGACCATCGAAGCCGCGGTGATCCCGGGTAAAGGTCAGCTTATCAAGACCGGTTCGTTGGGTGATGTGATGGTCGAATCCATCACTGCCGCGCAGACCGTGGTGCGCAGCCGCGCGAAGAGCCTGGGGATTCCCCTGGACTTCCACGAGAAGCACGACACTCACATCCACATGCCGGAAGGGGCTACCCCGAAGGACGGCCCTAGCGCCGGTGTAGGCATGTGCACGGCACTGGTGTCGGCATTGACGGGCATACCGGTACGAGCCGATGTCGCCATGACAGGGGAAATTACCCTGCGTGGTCAGGTATTGGCCATCGGTGGTCTGAAAGAGAAATTGCTTGCTGCACACCGAGGCGGTATCAAGACGGTGATCATTCCTGAAGAGAATGTTCGCGACTTGAAGGAAATTCCTGACAACATCAAGCAGGATCTTCAGATTAAACCGGTTAAATGGATTGACGAAGTCCTGCAAATTGCGCTGCAATACGCGCCGGAGCCCTTGCCAGATGTGGCTCCGGAGATTGTCGCGAAGGATGAAAAACGCGAGTCTGATTCCAAGGAAAGAATTAGTACACATTAATGCCGTTAAGCCTGGGGGCTTCCTTGACAGCTTTTTAGAGCCCTTGTTATAAAGCGGCTCTTAAGTGTCTGTAGGCCATTCAGCACTGGTTTTTGCTTTCACCAAAAAACTTAGAACCATACTCAATAGATATATAAGGGGACTTAGAGTGAACAAGTCGGAACTGATTGATGCTATCGCCGCATCCGCTGATATCCCGAAAGCTGCTGCTGGCCGTGCGCTGGACGCAGTAATCGAATCCGTCACTGGCGCTCTGAAGGCCGGCGACTCCGTGGTACTGGTAGGCTTCGGTACTTTCTCTGTGACTGATCGCCCAGCTCGCACTGGCCGTAACCCACAGACTGGCAAAGCACTGCAAATCGCTGCCGCCAAGAAACCAGGTTTCAAAGCCGGTAAAGCCCTGAAAGAAGCTGTTAACTAAGTTTCGCTCAAGCCTTACCTACCCGGGTCGGACGCAGGTCTGACCTGGCAGCGGAGCGGCAGCTGACCCAAGTATCCATCGGGTCGCCACGCCGGGGGTGTGGGTTCAAACCCCCGTCCGCTCCGCCAGTTACGAGAAGGCGCATCCTCGGATGCGCCTTTCTTCTATCCGGACTCTACCCACGCTCCACGGTTGCCTAATTTTTGAAGATCAACCGTTTCTGGGGGACGCATGCTGCAGAATATCAGGGACAATTCACAAGGCTGGATTGCCAAAACCATTATCGGGATCATCGTCGCATTGATGGCGTTCACCGGTATCGAGGCCATTTTCCAGGCTTCGACCAATAACAAGCAGGACGTGGCCAAGGTCAACGGTGAAGAGATCACCCAAACCGAACTGAGCCAGGCCGTCGACATGCAACGTCGCCAGCTGATGCAACAGCTGGGCAAGGATTTTGATGCTTCTCTGCTGGACGAAAAACTGCTGCGCGAAGCGGCCCTCAAAGGGCTGATTGATCGCAAGCTGTTGCTGCAAGGCGCAGCTGATTCCAAGTTCGGCTTCTCTGAAGCTGCCCTGGATCAAGTGATCCTGCAGACGCCGGAATTCCAGGTGGACGGCAAGTTCAGCCCTGAACGCTTTGACCAGGTGATCCGTCAGCTGGGCTACAGCCGTATGCAATTCCGTCAGATGTTGAGCCAGGAAATGCTGATCGGCCAGGTTCGCGCAGGTATTGCCGGCAGCGGTTTCGTTACCGATGCCGAAGTGCTGGCATTTGCCCGTCTGGAAAAGCAGACCCGCGATTTCGCTACCGTCAACATCAAGGCTGACCCTGCGGCGGTGAAACTCACCGACGACGAGGTCAAGGCTCACTACGACCAGCACGCCAAAGAGTTCATGACCCCGGACCAGGTGGTCATCGACTATCTGGAACTGAAGAAGTCTTCCTTCTTCGACCAGGTCACCGTGAAGGATGATGAGCTGCAGGCTGCCTATCAGAAAGAAACCGCCAACCTCGCTGAACAGCGTCGTGCCGCGCATATTCTGATTGAAGTGAACGACAAGACTACCGACGCTCAAGCCAAGGCGAAGATCGAAGAAATCCAGGCACGCCTGGCCAAGGGTGAGAAGTTCGAAGCCCTGGCCAAGGAGTTCTCCCAGGATCCAGGTTCGGCCAACAATGGCGGCGACCTCGGTTTTGCCGGCCCTGGCGTCTACGATCCTGACTTCGAAACGGCCCTGTATGCCTTGAACAAGGACCAGGTGTCGGCACCGGTGCGCACCACATTCGGTTGGCACCTGATCAAGCTGCTGGGCGTAGAAGCACCGCAAGTGCCATCGTTTGCCAGCCTGAAAGACAAGCTGACCCGCGAGCTCAAGACCCAACAGGTTGAACAGCGCTTTGTCGACGCCTCCAAGCAATTGGAAGATGCGGCATTCGAAGCGTCCGACCTGGCCCAGCCGGCGTCCGACCTGAAGCTGACCGTGCACACCTCCGCGCCGTTTGGCCGTGAAGGTGGCGAAGGTGTCGCGGCCAACCGCGCCGTGGTGACTGCTGCGTTCAGCCCGGAAGTGTTGGATGAGGGTGCCAACAGCACCGCCATCGAGCTGGACCCGGAAACCATCATCGTGCTGCGGGCCAAAGAGCACTTGAAACCTACGCAACTGCCTCTGGAAAGCGTCTCTGCGGCGATCCGCACACAGATGACCAAAGAGCGTGCCAGTGCAGCAGCCAAAGCCCATGCCGACGAGTTGATCGCCAGCCTGCGTGATGGCAAGACCCCACTGAACCAGGCGATTGATGGTCAGGCATGGAAAGTCACTGCATCGGCTACCCGTAGCCAGGAAGCGATTGACCCTGCGGTGTTGCAAGCCCTGTTCCGCATGCCCAAGCCTGCGAGCAAGGACAAGCCGACCTTCACCACGGTTACCCTGGCTGACGGTAGCCTGATGATCGTGCGCTTGAATGCTGTCAACGAAGCGGCTGCGCCTACGGACGAAGAAAAGGCGCAATACCGCCGCTTCCTCGCTTCCCGTATCGGCCAGCAAGACTTTGCTGCGTACCGCAAGCAGTTGGAAACCAAGGCTGACATCAAGAAGTTCTGATGTTGGTCTGAATAAAGAGCCCCCGGTCTGCAAGGATCGGGGGCTTTTTTATGCAGCAGGCCCCGTCCTGTAAGGCTGTGACGTTTTACCGACAGGAATGCGCGCGCCAGGACCCCGTTCTGTTGCACAATACCGCCCTGACTGTTTTCCTCAGGATTTTCGATGTCGACATCATTTCACTTGCGTAGCCTCGGGCTGGCGCTGGTGCTGGCGGGCGCCGCGGGCTGCTCGTCACCCAAGACCGCCATTTATGAACATGAGAATTTCGACGATTCCGGTACGTTCTCCCGGGATTACCCGGTCAGTGACGTGGCAGCCTGCGAGGCCGCACGGCGCGCGCTGTTGAGCCAGGGCTACATCATCACCAGCAGCGATCCTAAGTTGGTCGTGGGTAACAAGAGTTTCCAGCAGACTGGCGAGACCCACCTGCAGATCAGTTTCAATGTGGTGTGCGCCGATGATGGCAAAGGTAATAACCACTCGACGATGTTTGCCAACGCCTTGCAGGACCGCTACGCGTTGAAGAAGGTCAACAACTCCGCAAGCCTCGGCGTGGGTGTGTTGGGCTCGGTGTCGATGCCGATTGGCTCCACCGATGACTCGATGGTGAAGGTGGCGAGCGAGACGGTTTCGGCGCCGAAGTTTTATGAGCGTTACTTCTCGCTCGTGGATGTATTCCTGCCGCAAGAAGTGAAGAAGGCCGCGCACATTCCAGAGACGCCGAAGGCGGAGCTGGGCGTGCCGGAACCGAAAGCGGCGCCGGTTGCTGAAAAAGTCGAGGCGCCAAAGGAAGTACCGGCAGCGCCTGCCGTTTCGGAGCCGGTTGCCACGCCACCCGAGGCGGCACCGATTGCCCCGACAGCGGAACCGGCCCCAACGCCTGCAGCTGATCCTGCACCTGCGGCGACCAATCCAAAACTGCCGGCGCCAACAGAGGCGATTCCGCCCCTGCCAACCCCTTCGCAGTAACGTTGACCGCTGCGGGGTTCGTCTCTTCGACGTTCATCCCGTAGCGGCTCAAGCCTCCACGCGCTCCTTCGCGACCGATCATTCATACGCCAGCGGCTCAACGCCGCCAGCGCGATGAAGTGCGGGTGCCCGCCTCAAAGCCCTGATGCTAAATCTGCTCAGCGCTGCTGCGTTTTATCTTGAAGTGCAGGAACGTCACGACGCCGACATTTTTTCGTCATCACGGCACTTTAGGCTGGCTGTGCAGGTCATTTATTGACAGCCGCTTTAAACCAACAAGGAGTCCGCCATGGACGATTACCAAGAAGAACTGCTGGAGTACCACGCGTTTGAATTGGATCCGCTGGATCCGGTCGATGACGCAACCGAGCTGTAAGACCGACTTCAGGCGGAATGCCGCTGACTGCGGCGAAATTCCCCTGGGGTCTGGTTGTTCCACCGCCTGAACGCCCGTTGAAAGGCCTGGGCTGAGGCAAAACCGAGCAAATAGGCGATCTCGCCGAACGCCAGTTCCGTATCGCGAATGTAGGTCATGGCCAAGTCGCGGCGGGTATCGTTGAGAATCGCGCGAAACTGAGTGCCTTCTTCGGCCAGTTTGCGCCGCAGTGTCCAGGTAGGCAGCTTCAAGCGTGCCGCCACTTCTTCCAGGTCGGGCTCCCGGCCGCCATTGAGCATCGGCCCGAGCAACCGGGTAATGCGCTCACGCAGGCTGCGGGTGCGGGTCAACTGCTCCAATTCGTGTTCACATAACTTCAACAACAGGTGCCAGGTACTGGGGCAGTGCTGTGGGTTACGCAAGGCCAGGGTCTGCTGGTTGAGGCGCAGTTGATTGGCGTCGGCGCCGAAGTGGACCGGGCTGTCACCGAGTACACCGTACTGTTCGCTGTACGCCGGGGCTTCAAACTCGATGTCTATACGCTGTGCCTGCACCGGTTGCTGCGCCACACTCGACAATTGCTGCAGCCAGCCGGCGATGATCGAATCCACCACAAAACGGTTGTAGGCATTGTAAGGGCTGATGGAATAGAAACGCAGCCAGGCGCCTTCGGTGTCTTCGTGAAAGCTCGATTGCCCGCGATAGTTGGAGCCGTACAGCGCTTCAAAACGGGTCAATGTGCGGGCCGCTTCTCGCACATTCGGTGCCTGTGCGGCAGTCACGCCTGCCAGTCCAGCCTGGCTCAGGCGACTCAGTTGGCCCATGCGCAGCCCCAGGCCAGGGTCGCCGGTCAGTTGGATGGCTGCGTGGCCCAGGCGCATGTAGCGCGGGATCGACAGGCGCGCCCCCGCTTCGGCGAGGCGCGCCGGGTCCAGGCCGTATTGCAGCAACAGCGGTTGCGGGTCCAGGCTATGGCTTTCAATGGCGTCCGCCAGGGTGTGCACGAAGCCCACCGAAAGATCGCCCAGGCGCACCGGCTTCACGGCACTACAACCAGATATTCAGCAGGCGCGCGCCACGGGCGTCGTTGCCTGTGATGACGTGCCCGTTGCCGCTGAGGAAGCTGTGCCCGGCAGTGCCCAGGTCCCAGAACTGCCCGCGCAGGAATACGCTCATTCCGGCGCTTGCCTGGCTGATTGGCTGTTGGCTGATCAGGGTGAGGCGGCGCCAGGCTTCGCCTTCACTGAGTTCTTCGGGCTTGAGGCTGATTTCGGGCGGCGTTGAAACGCTTTTAAAGCCGCGCCATGGGCGCTCCCAGGTGTCGCGGCCGGTCACAAAGGCTGGCACTGCGACCAGTTGCGCGCCTTGCTCGTTGAGTTTGCGGTAATTGTCCGGGTACCAGCTGTCGCTGCCGATCAGGATGCCCAGGCGTCCGGCCGGGGTGTCGACCACGCTGACGATGTTCTCATCGCCCGGTTCGATAAAGCCGCGCTCGTCGTAGATCGGGTAGAACTGGCGCTGTGGCTGGCCTACCGGCAAACCGTCCGCGCCAAACACCAGGCTGGCGTTATACAGCGCACCCTGACCGACCTGCAGTTGCCCCTGGCTGACACTCGGGTTGGGCAGGGCGATAGAGCCGGCCACCAGCGTGACCCTGAATTCTTTGGCCAGGCCGCCGAACAGCAGCTGATAGTCGCGGGCCATGGCCGGTGCTTTCATGCGCAGGTAGGCATCGTCCATGCGGTTATCGCCGGTGGCGCTGATCCAGGCGCGGGCGAATTGCAACGGGTTGCTGGCCGACAGCCAATTCATTGCATCTTTCAGATGCACCGCCTGGTACAGCTCGTTCTTCTCGCCGCTGAGCATCAGCCACGTGCCGATGTGTTCCGGCAGCACGACGATGGTCTTGTCATTGATCAAGCCTTTGTCCCGCGCTTTTTGCAGGTAGGCCGCGAGCTTCAGGTGCAGGCGTTCCAGGCTTTGGTAATCGGCGGGAAACAGCTCTGGCTGGATACCCAGCAAGTTACCGCGATCGGCGGGTTGGCCTTCGTTGATAGCCAGGGTGATGCGCAGGTCCGATAGGTAATGCGCCACAGGGCGCTCCTGGGTCCAGACCAGATACGCGGCGACGGCGGCAACCAGGGCCATGGTGACGGTGAAGGCTAGAAGTTTACGCATGGGGCAACAGACAACAGACCGGGTGCAGGGTTCGCCGACTAGGGTAGGGCCCAGGCAGCGGCTTGCCAAGGGGCGCTGTGCATTTGGATCAATAACTTGTCAGTTTCAGTCATTGAGCGGTAGTCCATCGCCTCTTAGTCTGTGGGACATAAACCGATGGCGCGCCGTTCGAGCGCGTCACGTCCCGTGATGATCCGTTGTGGAGCTGTACCATGACCGCTGCTGCCTACCCGCACTTGCTGGCCCCGTTGGACCTGGGTTTTACCACCTTGCGCAACCGCACCCTGATGGGCTCGATGCACACTGGCCTGGAAGAAAAACCCGGTGGTTTCGAACGCATGGCCGCCTATTTTGCCGAGCGCGCCCGTGGCGGCGTCGGCCTGATGGTCACCGGCGGTATCGGCCCGAACGATGAAGGTGGCGTGTACGCCGGTGCAGCCAAACTGACCACCGACGAGGAAGCACAAAAGCACAAGATCGTGACCCAGGCGGTGCACGAGGCGGGCGGCAAGATCTGCATGCAGATCCTCCACGCCGGCCGTTACGCCTACAGCCCCAAGCAGGTCGCCCCCAGCGCGATTCAAGCGCCGATCAACCCGTTCAAACCCAAGGAGCTGGACGAGGAGGGCATCGAGAAGCAGATCCAGGATTTTGTCACCTGCTCGCTGCTGGCCCAGGTCGCCGAGTATGACGGCGTCGAAATCATGGGCTCCGAAGGCTACTTCATTAACCAGTTCCTCGCCGCCCACACCAACCACCGCACCGACCGTTGGGGCGGCAGCTACGAAAACCGTATGCGCCTGGCGGTGGACGTCGTGCGTCGAGTGCGTGAAGCCGTGGGCCCGAATTTCATCATTATTTTCCGCCTGTCGATGCTCGATCTGGTGGAAGGCGGCAGCTCCTGGGAAGAGATCGTGCAGTTGGCCAAGGCCATCGAGCAGGCCGGTGCGACCCTGATCAACACCGGTATCGGCTGGCACGAAGCGCGTATCCCGACCATCGCGACCAAGGTGCCGCGTGGTGCATTCAGTAAAGTCACCGCCAAGCTACGCGGCTCGGTGAAGATTCCGCTGATCACCACCAACCGCATCAACACCCCGGAAATCGCTGAGCAGATCCTCGCCGAAGGTGATGCCGATATGGTCTCGATGGCGCGGCCGTTCCTGGCCGACCCGGAGTTCGTCAACAAGGCCGCTGCCGGCCGTGCGGATGAAATCAACACCTGTATCGGCTGCAACCAGGCCTGCCTGGACCACACGTTTGGCGGCAAACTGACCACCTGCCTGGTCAACCCGCGGGCGTGCTACGAGACCGAACTCAACTACCTGCCGGTGAAACAGATCAAGAAAATTGCCGTGGTCGGTGCCGGTCCTGCCGGGCTGGCGGCGGCCACCGTGGCGGCTGAGCGCGGTCATCAAGTGACGCTGTTCGACTCCGCCAACGAGATCGGCGGCCAGTTCAATATCGCCAAGCGTGTACCGGGCAAGGAAGAGTTTTTTGAAACCCTGCGCTACTTCAAACGCAAGTTGCAGACCACCCACGTCGAGCTGTGCCTCAACACCCGCGTGGATGTCGCGCAACTGGCGGCGGGCGGCTATGACGAAATCATTCTGGCCACCGGCATTGCACCGCGCACCCCGGCCATCCCGGGTATCGATAACGCCAAGGTGCTGAGCTACCTGGACGTGATCCTTGAGCGCAAACCGGTGGGCAAGCGCGTTGCGGTGATTGGCGCCGGCGGTATCGGTTTTGACGTCTCCGAGTTCCTGGTGCATGAAGGCGTGTCCACCAGCCTGGACCGCGAAGCGTTCTGGAAAGAGTGGGGCATCGACACCCAACTGCAAGCCCGTGGTGGCGTGGCGGGCATCAAGCCCCAGCCCCATGCACCGGCGCGCGAAGTATTCCTGCTGCAACGCAAGACCTCCAAGGTCGGCGACGGGCTGGGCAAAACCACCGGCTGGATCCACCGCACGGGCCTGAAGAACAAGCGGGTGCAGATGCTCAACAGCGTCGACTACTTGAAGATCGATGACGAAGGCTTGCATATCCGCATCGGCGCCGAGGGTGAGCCTCAAGTGCTGGCGGTGGACAATATCGTCATCTGCGCCGGGCAGGATCCGCTGCGCGAATTGCACGATGGCCTGGTCGCAGCGGGCCAGAGCGTGCACCTCATCGGCGGTGCCGATGTGGCGGCCGAGCTGGATGCCAAGCGCGCCATCAACCAGGGCTCGCGTCTGGCTGCCGAGCTATAAGGCGACGCAAGGGGGCGGTGCTAGACTACCGCCCCGTTTTTTATTCAGATGCTTGCTAATGGGTCCTTTCGACTGGCTTCCTCGCGCTCCACTTGAACCCTTGCTGCTGGATTGGCTGAACGGGGTCGAGTTGGCCGTGCTGCGGCTGGACCGTATCGACCCACTTATCAGCGGCAACAAGTGGTTCAAGCTCACTCAACATCTGGCCGACGCGCAACAGGCCGGTGCCGCTGGACTCATCAGCCTGGGTGGCGCTCATTCCAACCATCTGCACGCGCTGGCGGCGGCCGGCAAGCGGTTTGATTTCCCCACCGTCGGCCTGTTGCGCGGCCATCCTCAAGACACCCCCACCATCCTTGATCTGAAAGCCTTCGGCATGCAGCTGCACTGGCTGGGTTACGGCGGTTATCGCGCGCGTCATGACGCCGGTTTCTGGCTGCCGTGGCGTGAACAATATCCCCATCTCTATCCCGTGCCCGAGGGCGGCGGCGGACGGGCCGGTGCAATGGGTTGCGGGGTGTTGGTCGAGCAGGCGCGCGAACAACTGAACACGCTCGGTTGGGCTGATTACGACGCATGGTGGTTGGCGGCGGGCACCGGCACCACACTGGCCGGGTTGGCGCTGGCAGAGGCGGGCGTGCATCCGGTGTTCGGTGCCTTGGCGGTACCGGATGATCACGGGGTTGCGCAGAATGTGCAGGCCATCGTGCAGCATGGCTATGAACTGCTGGACGCGAGCCGAGGCGGTTTCGCCAAGGTCGACCCGTTATTGCTCAATTTTATCCAGGCCACGGAGCAGGCATGCGGCCTGCTGCTGGAGCCGCTTTACACCGGCAAGGCCTTGCTGGCATTGAAGCAACAGATCGAGGCGGGACGCTTCGCCCCCGCCACTCGCTTGATCTTCGTGCACACCGGCGGCCTGCAAGGCCGCCGGAGCATGCAGGGTTAGCGCTTGGGCATCATGCGAAACACAGTGTTATCGCGCATGAAGTAATGGTGGTACAGGCCGGCCAAGGCATGCAGGCCGATCAGCCAATAACCGACGGTGCCTCCCAGCTCGTGCCATTCTTTGATCTGCTTGGACAGGTCTTTGTTTTCGCCAATCAAGGGCGGCAACTCGATCCCGTAGAACATCACGGAATGGCCCTGGGCACTCACGATCAGCCAGCCGAAAATCGGCATGCCGATCATGAATACGTACAGCGCCAGATGCATCAGTGTCGCCAGCAACGATTGCCATTGTGGCGGTGCCGGCACGATCTTCGGTGCAACGCCCAAGGTACGGGCAAACAGGCGCAGCCAGACCAGCACAAACACCGTCAGGCCGAACATGTAGTGCATTTCTACAATCAGCGCCCGCCCGCCACTGCCTTTGGGAAAGATCCCGCGAAACTCAATGCAGGCGTAAACCACCGCCAGCAGCACCACCATCAACCAGTGCAGTGCAATCGACATGGTGCTGTAGCGCGTATCGGAATTTTTCCACGGCATCGCTTTCTTCCTCACTCATCAGGGCAAACCTCCGTTCTTTGGCGACGGAGTCCTATTACTGTAAGCCTGTTTTGGCGGGTTTGCCCGGTGCGAATGCCGTTGTATTGACCTCTATCAGTGGCTTTGCGGCATTTCACCGCGGGCCAGGCGCTGGTTGATGTCGCTAATCACCGCCGGCAGGTCGGTAATGGTGTCGATCAGGTAATGCGGGCGCGAGCCTTTGAACATCGCCTCGATACGCTTGCGCTCGCTGGCCAGGGTGTCCTGGTCCAGCGCACGAAACTGTTCGTAGTTCAGGCCCAGGGCATTGCCCGAGCAGGTCAGGGCCACGGTCCACATTCCGGCGCGGCGTCCTTCGAGGATGCCCGGCACGGTGTCATCGACCTTCACGCACGCCGCCACATCGTCAATACCCAGGGCGATCACGTTGGCCAGGGCCTGGGCCGGCCACGGACGGCCGTTGGGCACTTCGTCGGTGGCAACCACGTGGTCGGCGATGTAGCCATTGATAGCGGCCAGGGCGACCACCTTGTCCATGACTTGCTTGGGGTAGCCGGAGCAGGAGCCGATCTTGATGCCTTGAACGCGCAGCCGGGCGAGGGTGTCGAGGGCGCCGGGGATGAGGGCCGAGTGCTCGGCGATCTTCTCGATCTGCAGCGGCATGAAGCGTTGGTAAATGGCAGTGACGTCGTCATCCGTCGGCGTGCGGCCGAAGGCCTTGCGGTAACGCTCGGCTACCTGCGGCTGGTCGCAGAGTGTGCGGATATGGTCCCACTTGCCCATGCCCATCGGGCCGCGGGCTTCGTCGATGGAGACTTGCACGTCGAACTCGGCGAAGGCTTCGACAAAGATCTGCGTGGGGGCGAAGGAGCCGAAGTCGACCACAGTGCCGGCCCAGTCGAGGATCACGGCCTGCAAGGTGGTGGGGTTTTGATAGTTCATAGCTGAGATCCAAAAGATGAAAGGTTGATGTGCATGGCGTGCAGTGCCTGGGCGATGGCCGCGACGGCGGCGCGCATCTCGGCCGTGTCGACATGGCCGATGCAGCCCACGCGAAAGGTGTCTACTTCGGTCAATTTGCCGGGATACAGGATGAAACCCTTGGCCTTGACCCGCTCGTAGAACGCCTTGAACTGGTAACGCGGGTCTTGTGGGGCATGGAAGGTGACGATGATCGGGGCCTGGATCGCCGTGGGCAGGAAACTGCGCAGGCCAAGTTCGGCCATGCCGTCGAGCAATGCCTGGCAGTTACGGGCGTAACGTTGATGGCGCGCGGGCAGGCCGCCTTCCTCAACGTATTGCAGCAGGGCTTCGTGCAGGGCCGCGACCACATGGGTCGGTGGCGTGAAACGCCATTGGCCGGTCTTGGCCATGTAGCTGTGTTGGTCGAACAGGTCCATCGCCAGGGAGTGGCAGTTGCCTTGGGCGGCGGCCAGCGCCTGTTTATCGGCGAACACAAAACCCATGCCTGGCACGCCTTCCAGGCATTTACCTGACGCTGCGATCAGCGCGTCGAACCGCACCTCGCGGGCATCGATCGGCAGCGCGCCGAAGGAACTCATGGCGTCGATGATCAGGCGCTTGCCGTGGTTTTTAACCACGTCGGCGATCTGCGGCAGCGGGTTGAGAATGCCGGTGCTGGTTTCACAGTGGATCAGCGCTACATGGGAAATGGCCGGGTCGGCTTGCAGCAGGCGGTCCACATCGGCGGCGGCGGTGGGTGCATCTTCGGCGGTTTCGAAGGTGCTGAAATCGCGGCCGAGCACTTCGCAAATCCTGGCCAGGCGCTTGCCGTAGGCGCCGTTGATCAGCACCAGTACCTTGCCATCACGCGGGACCAGCGTGCCGATGGCGGCTTCGACCGCGAAGGTGCCGCTGCCTTGCAACGGCACACAGTCATGGCTGTGGCTGGCGTTGAGGATCGCCAGCAGTTGCTCGCACACACTGGCGGTGAGTTGGTTGAAGCGCTCGTCCCATGAACCCCAATCCACCATCATCGCCTGGCGCGTGCGGGCGGACGTGGTCAGTGGGCCGGGTGTGAGCAGGATCGGCGCGGTGCTGGTCATCTGAGGTCCTCGCGGGCATTGGGTTGACTCTAAGGCGCCTAAATTGCAGTTTGGCTTGTCATCAATCAAATTGTTTGTTGTTATGCGAGCTATCAGTGAGGCCGATAGCTATGAATTTGTTCCAACTGCGCGCATTCGATGCCGTGGCCCGTGAGGGCAGTTTTACCCGGGCGGCGGCGCGGCTATTCATCAGCCAGCCGGCGGTGACCGGGCATATCAAGGCGCTGGAAGAGCACTACCAGATCCCGCTGTTGCGCCGTACGGCACGCCGGGTGGAATTGACCGAGGAAGGCACACGCCTGGCGGCGATCACCCGGGCGATCTTCGGCCTGGTGGACGAGGCACAGACCCTGCTGGAGGCCAATCGGCAATTGCTCGCCGGGCGCCTGGAAGTCGCGGCGGACGGCCCACACCTGGTGATGCCGATGATCGCGCGGCTGCGCGCACGCTACCCAGGCATTACCGTCAACCTGCGTCTGGGCAATGCCCAGGAAACCCTGGCGGCGCTGCTGTCGGAGCATGCCGATGTGGCGGTGCTCACCGAGGTGGAGCCGCGCAGTGGCTTGCATCTGCAGCCCCTTGATGAATCGCGGATCTGCGCCTTGGTACCGGCCGGGCACCCTTGGCTGACCGACCCGGCAGGCATTCGCCTGGAGCAATTGCACGACGTGATCATGGTGCTGCGCGAGCCCAGCTCCATCACCCGTCGCACTTTCGACAGCGCTTGCGCGATCGCCGCTGTGCAGCCCAGGGTGTTGCTGGAACTGGACAGCCGCGAGGCCGTCACCGAAGCCGTCGCCGCTGAACTGGGGGTGGGGGTGGTGTCGTCGATGGAGGTCAGCCGTGACCCGCGGGTGCATGCCATTCCCTTGCAGGGCGAGGGGCTGGTGAACCGGCACATGCTCGGTTGCCTGGAGCGACGCCGCTCATTGCGCCTGATCCAGGCGTTTTTCGAGTTGGCGTCTTGACGGTTTTTTGGTGGAACGATGGGTTTTTGCGCTATAAACTCTGCCCCCAAAGCGCCGGCCAGTAGACGTCTCGGCGCGATGGACAGGAAGAGAGTGAGTCATGGGCGCACAGTGGAAAGTCAAACATAAAGAAGCGGCATCCAATGCCAAGGGCAAGATTTTCGGCAAGCTGGTGAAAGAAATCACCATCGCCGCCCGCAACGGTGCCGACACCGCGACCAACGCCCACTTGCGTCTGGTGGTGGAGCAGGCCAAAAAAGCCTCGATGCCCAAGGAAACCCTGGAGCGCGCCATCAAGAAAGGCGCCGGCCTGCTGGGTGAAACCGTGCAGTACCACCGCGTGACGTACGAGGGTTTCGCTCCGCACCAGGTGCCGCTGATCGTCGAATGCGTGACCGACAACATCAACCGTACCGTGGCGGAAATCCGTGTAGCGTTCCGCAAGGGCCAATTGGGCGCATCCGGCTCTGTGGCGTGGGACTTCAACCATGTGGGCCTGATCGAGGCGTCGCCGGACAGCCCTGACGCTGATCCGGAAATGGCCGCCATTGAAGCGGGCGCCCAGGACTTTGAAGACGGCGAAGAAGAAGGCACCACCTTGTTCATCACCGAAACCACCGACCTCGATGCCGTGCAAAAAGCGCTGCCGGAGCAGGGTTTCACCGTGCTGTCGGCCAAGCTGGGCTATATCTCGAAGAACCCGGTGAGCGGGTTGACCGATGAGCAGATGGCCGAAGTCGAAGCCTTCCTGGAAGGCCTGGACAACCACGATGACGTGCAGGATATGTTCGTCGGCCTGGCCGGCTGATTTGTAGCTGAATACATGCAGTAAAAATGTGGGAGCAGGCTTGCTCGCGAATGCAGTGTGTCAGTCGCCAGATCAGCTGACTGACACGCCGCATTCGCGAGCAAGCCCGCTCCCACATTGGTTTAGTGGTTTGGCAGAGACCTCAGCAGCGCTTCGATTTCTTCGAAGCCCGGTCGCGCTAACACATCCGGTTGGCAGCATCGTTTCTGCAGTTCTACCAGTCCCTCGTCGTTGAACTCAGTCTCGATCCGCTCCAACAACTCCCCAAGCAACACCCCAAACGCGCGCACTTCGATGCGCTGCAATGCCCTGGTTTCCAGGGTGTCCGCCGTGGCATGGAACGACGCCGCGCCAAAGTCCCCGAGCAAGCAATCGCCTGCTGCATTCCACAGAATATTGTGGCCGTACAAATCGCCATGGGTGATGCCGTGCCGGTGCAAGTGCGCCGCCACCGAGGCGATGCCACGCGCCATGCGCAAGGCCACATCGACGCTGAAGCGAGTCGTGGGCTCGTAGATATCGCGCGTGCAGGACGCCAGGCTCGGCAATGCCGCGAGGTTGCGGTAGCTCGGGTCGATCAGGTCCATGACCAGCGCGGCTTGATTATCAGGGTGACCTTTGATGCGGCCTTCTACCTTGATCAGGTTGGGGTGCAACCCGGCAGCGATGCAGGCCTGCATTTCATGCAGCGGTGAACCGTCGCTGGTGATCGTGCCTTTGTACAGTTTTACCGCGACAGGCAAGGCTTGCGGCTTCCACAACGCTTTGCGAATGATCCCCGAGGCGCCTTCGCCCAGCACTTCGCCCAGGTCCAGTTCTGACCAGGGAATGTTCGGCGTCACGTCATCAGCGGCCACGTCCACCGCCATTTCCACCGGGTTACCGGCATAGGCCAGCCACGTCAGGCTTGGCAGCGTCAGCAGCCATTCCGGCAGTTGGGTCAGACGGTTGGAAGCGATGCGTATCAGCTCCAGGTTTTTGCAGTTGGCCAGGCTCTCCGGCAGGTGCGCCAGATGGTTGCCGGCCAGCATCAGTTTTTGCAGCAACGGCCGCTCGCCCAATTCGCTGGGAAGTTGGCTGATGCAGTTGTCGGTGAGGATCAGCCAGCGCAATTGCGGCGGCAGCGCGGCGGCGGGTACATGGCTGATCTGGTTGGCCTTGAAGCCGATCATGCTCAACTTGGCGCACTGGCCCAGGCATTCGGGCAGTTCGGTAAAGGCGTTGTCCGAGCAGAACAGCACCCGCAAGTGCGACAGGCGATGCAGGTCGTCCGGCAGGCTGCTCAGGGCGTTACCCGTGAGGTTGAGGATTTCCAGGGTGTCGGCCAGCTCGAAGATTTCTTGCGGGAATTCGGTCAGCCCGCAGGCCAGGTCCAGGCGCTTGGTACCGGCCAATTGGCCAGTCTTGAGTTGGTCGAGGGTATTCATGAACGGCGCGGTCACTCGGCAATAGGGTGTAAAAGGCGCTCATGATACCGGGTCGGGCGCACGTTGCGGGCAGACGGTTTGCAATTGGTTCAGGCGGCTGGCGGTGCGGGCGAGGTCGATGGCCTGGCCTTCCAGAGATTCGGTCAACGGCTGTTGGCCGATCAGGGTCAGGCGTTTGTCCTGGTCGTAGAGCACGTCTACCAGGTTGATAAAACGCTGCTGCACAGCAATTGGACACTCTGCCAGTTGCGGCAGGCCATCGATAACCCAGTGGTCGAAGTCCGCGCATAGCAGCAGGTAGTCCATGACCGCCGTGAGCTGTTCGCACAGGTCGTTGAAGGTGAACACGATAGTGCGCGCCTGATGGCTGCGGCACACGAGCTGCCGGTTGCCGACCCTCAGGGCGTGTGCCGGGCCCTGTGTGGCGGGCAGCCCGAGCGCTTCACGCTGGGCGACGGTACCCGGCCATACATACTGGCCGCCGGTAAAACGCTGCTCGGCATGGGCCTGGGGCAGGCTGCGAAAGTCCTGGGGTGAACTGACTTCCAGCACCTCCATACGCGCCGCGATCAGGTCAATTACCGGCTTGAACCGCTCGTGGTACAGCGGATTGGGCAGCAACCCTTCGGGCGCATAGTTGGAGGTCACCAGCACCAGCACGCCGCGCTGGAACAAGGCCTTGAACAACCGACTGATGAGCATGGCATCGCCGATGTCGTGGACGTGGAATTCGTCGAAACACAACACCCGGCAACCCGCCAGCAGCTCATTCAGGGTGGCGGCCAGGGCGTCGTCATGCTCACGGTGCTTGAACATGCCCCGGTGCAGGCGGGCAAAAAAAGTGTGGAAGTGCACGCGCTGTTTTTCGGCAATCGGCAGCGCCTGGAAAAAGCCATCCAGCAGCCAGCTTTTGCCACGCCCCACGGGGCCATACAGGTAAAGGCTACGGGTGGGCTGCCCGGCAAGCAGGTGCTGGGTCTCGCGGGCGAGGGCGGTGATTGCCCGGGTTTGGCCGGCACTGAGGATATAGCCCTGCTGCTCGGCCTTTTTCTGAAAAAACCTCGGGATCGGGGACGCGTTCGGGGTATCTGTTTTTTTACCGAGCAGACGCTGAATCAAGGAAAGCACAGCCAATGCGGTTCACTCTGTATTTCTGTGGTCCCTTACTTTAGGGCGCCCGCCGTGATTTGACCAATAGAGAACGGCGCCGCCAGCTATCTCGAAAAAGCATGGCGGGCGGGTAAACCTGAGCGAACTGGCGGTTTATCGTTAAATGACTAATCTCATACACAGTTGTCACCCCTGTATAAGGAATTGGGGCTGTGAAGGGACGAGCAGTATTGGCAGTAATGGGCGCCATGCTCTGTAACACGTTGTACGCTGCGCAACTTCAGGTTGAGGTGCGCATCGACGTGCAGCGAGGTTGCCAGCTGGTGGGAACCACCCGCAGTGCTGGCATCGAGCAACTTGGCGTACTGGATTTCGGCAGCGGCCCGCGTCTAGACGACCCGGCCGGTCCCCTGAGTGCGGCCCTGATCAGCCAGCGCCAGCCGCGTCTTGAATGCAACCCTGATACACCTTATCAAGTGCGCGTGGATGGTGGCCTGCATGGCGGCACCGGCGAAGTGCGCTACCTGACCAGCGCCACGTCTTCCACCCAACCCATTCCCTATCGTCTCTACGCCGACGCCGCGCGGCGTATCCCCTTGCCCGTGAATGAGCCACTGAGCGGCCGCGTGCCGGATTCCGGCAGCGTCGATCTGCCGTTGTATGGCCGCATTGAATCGCTCAAGGACATTCCTGCCGTCGGTCGCTACACCGACCTGCTCAAGGTCACGGTCACATGGTAAGCCGGGGCTGGGCCCTTGTGGCGATGGGCGGCCTGTTGCTGCTGGCCGACGACGTCCAGGCGGCTGTCAGCGGGCAGATCCACGCACGCCTGGTGATCACTGCCAGTTGCCAGGTGAGCAAAGGCATTGAGAGCGCACCGGTCAGCCCTTCGGGCGGCGGCGCATTGCTCGACTTCGGCAGCCAGGGCCCGACGTGGAGCAACCCGTTGGGCGCCGCTGTGACTGACGGCGCCAGTGCGCCGCTGTCGGTGTCGTGCAACCCGTCGGTGGTCAGCAGCTTCACGGTGACGATTGACGGTGGCGCCCACGGTGACGGCACCACGCGACGCCTGAGCAACGGGCGCCAGACCATTGCATATCGGCTGTCCGCTGATGCGCGGGGCCAAAGCGCCTACAGCATCGGCCAACAACGCAATTTCGTCGTGACCAAGGGCACGCAAGTACCGATCCCGGTATTCGGCTCGGTGGTGGCGAATACCAGGGCCCTACCGGCCGGCATCTACACAGACACCCTGACGGTGACTCTGGATTGGTAAATCATGAGGATGAACATCATGCATGCACTCGTATCGAAAGCAGTTTTTCCATTGATCGCGCTGGTGTGGGTGTCGGGCGCGCAGGCGGCCACCGTGGCCGGCACCGTGAGCGCGACCCTGGTGCTGACCAGCAGTTGCCAGGTCAATGGCGCGGCGGCGACCGGCGGGATGAGCTTCGGTAACTTGAACTTCGGTACGGCCAATAGCCTGTTCACCGAAGCCGACGGCCAGGTGTTGGGCGGAGGTGGTGGGGCGTTGTCGATTCTGTGCTCGGCAGGTACCTCGCCGACGTTGACGGTGTCTGCCGGTGCCAATGACGGCAAGTCCACAGGCGGCGCGCGGGCCCTGTATGACGGCGTCGCCAACTACGTGCCCTACGATCTCTACACCGACAGTGGTCATTCGAATTTGCTGGCAATCGGTGGGGTGATCAACCTGGCGCCCAGTACCGGTGTGGCTCAAGCCGTGAACATTTACGGCAAGGCCAATGGTAAGGCGGGACTGCCAGCCGGTACTTACACCGACACGGTTAACGTGACCCTGACGTTCTGAGTGCCATGAGCCGGGCAGCGTGGGCGGTGGTGGTGTGCATAGGCTGGGGAATGCCGGTGTCGCTGCAGGCGGTGACGAGCCAGTCGTTCCAGGTCAGCGCGACCATCACCCCCGGCTGCCTGGTGGTCGGGGGCGGCACTAATTACGGCAGCCTGGCGTTCGGCACGTATTCGGCACTGGCAACCAGCACGGCGTCCGTCGCGCTGACCGGCGGCGTGACCCTGCAATGTACGCCGGGGGTTGCGCTGAGCATGACGGTTGATGGCGGTTTGCATAACAACAGCGGGCGCCGCATGCAGCTCACTAGCGGCAGTGCTCAGGTGGCCTATCAGCTGTTTCGGGACGCGGCCTTCAGCCAGAGCCTTGGGATCAGCCAAAGCGTCAGCGTGGCCTACAGCAATGCCGCGAGTATCACCTTGCCAATTTATGGGCGAGTGCAGTTACCGGGTAATCAGCCTGGGGGGACGTACAGCGACACGTTGCAGGTGCAACTGTCGTGGTAAAGCGATTGGCAATGAGGAGTAAGACCTATGTATTCAGCTTCCCGGCACTGGTGGGCAGCAGGTTTGAGCGGGTTGTTGGCGTTAGCGGCGGGGCAGGCCCAGGCGGCCAGTTCGGTGCTGATCTGGCCGATTGATCCGGTGTTGGAGGCTGATCAACAGGCCAGCGCACTGTGGCTGGAAAATCGCGGCACGGAGACCGCCAACCTGCAAATCCGCGTGTTTGCCTGGTCCCAGAGCGGCTTCGATGAGCAGTACCAGAACCAGCGCGACGTGATCGGCAGCCCGCCGGTGGCGAAAATCGAACCGGGCCAGAAGCAATTGGTGCGCTTGACCCGTACCAAACAAGTGCCACCGGGCCAGGAGCTGGCCTATCGCATCATCATCGATGAGATCCCCTCGGCCACCCCTGCGCCGGCCCCTGCGGATGGCAAGACCGCCGCCGCGATCCGCTTCCAGATGCGTTATTCGGTGCCCTTGTTCGCCTATGGCCCAGGCCTTTGGAGCAAGGTTGACGGTACGCGCGATCGCGACCCCAAGAGCGCCGGCAAACCTGACTTGAGCTGGAAGAAAGTCACGGTGGGCGGGCGCAACTACGTCGAAATGCGCAACCAGGGCGCCGTTCACGCGCGCTTGACCGATGCCACATTCAAGCAGGGCGGCCAACCTCGTCCGCTGGTGGAAGGCTTGATGGGGTATGTACTGCCGGGTGCGACCATGCGCTGGCCAGTGCCGGATGGACTGCCGGCCGATCAGCCGCTGCAGGTACGAGTCAATGGTGCAACGCAATTGGAGAGCCTTGCGCCGGGGCGGTAAAGCAGTGTGGTAGGGCACGGAATAGCCCTTGATGTTAACGGATGGAGACGTCCATTGATGGACACAAAGCCTTGGTGAGCCACGATCGGGCTCGATGTCTATGGCGATCGGTGTGGGTGGTGAGTGGCCTCTGCGGGCTGGTGCTTGCGCCGCCGGGCGCCGCCGCGCCGTTGCCGCCCCCTCCCAGCAGTATGGAGGCTGTTGCCGATGCACAGTTATTCCTGGAACTGGTGGTCAACCAGAGGGACACCGGCCGCGTGGTCGCCGTCAATCAGCGCGCCGGGCAGCTGTTTTTGCCGGCGTCGGTGTTGCAGGAAGTCGGCATGAAACTGCCGGGTGAGGTCCCCGCCGAGGTGGCGCTGGAAAATCTGCCAGGCCTGCACACCGATTACGACAGCCAGGGCCAGCGCCTGATGCTCACGGTGCCGCCTGCCTGGTTGCCGGAGCAGTTTATCGGCAGTCGTGACAATTACCCGCGTACCCAGGCGCTGACCAGTTTCGGGGCGTTGCTCAACTACGACGCCTACCTCAACGATACGGATGACGCGGGCACCTATCTCGGCATCTTCAACGAAGTCAGGCTGTTCGATACCTGGGGCACCTTGTCCAATACCGGCCAGTACCGCACCACTATTGGCCGGGAGACCGTTGGCAGCAGTCTGGACAATGGCTATCGGCGTTATGACACTACCTGGCGATTCTCCGACGATGAACGCCTGTTGACCTATGAAGCGGGCGACGTCATCAGCGGTGCCTTGCCCTGGAGCACCTCGGTGCGCCTGGGCGGGGTGCAAGTGTCGCGGGACTTTGCAGTGCGCCCGGACCTGGTCACCTACCCCTTGCCGCAGTTTGCCGGGGAGGCGGCTGTGCCGTCGTCGGTGGACTTGTTTATCAATGGTTATAAGTCCAGCAGCGCCGATCTGCAGCCTGGCCCCTACACCCTCACCAACGTGCCGTTTATCAACGGCGCCGGGGAGGCGGTGGTGGTCACCACCGATACGCTGGGTCGGCAGGTCTCGACCACGGTGCCGTTCTATGTCACCAGTACCCTGTTGCAAAAGGGCTTGTCAGACTTCTCGGTGGCGGCCGGTAACCTGCGCCGCGATTACACCGTGCGTGATTTCGGCTACGGCCCCGGCGTGGCCAGCGGCACCTTTCGTTACGGGCTGTCGGACGCGTTTACCCTGGAAAGCCACGCCGAAGCCTCCAATGACCTGACCCTGGGTGGTGTGGGCGGCAACCTTCGCGTCGGCAACTTCGGCGTGCTCAATACGGCCATCAGCCAAAGCCAGTATGACGGCGGGACAGGCCAGCAACTGAGCCTGGGCTACCAATACAGCAACCAGCATTACAGCCTGTCGTATCAGCGCGTGGAGCGGCGCGATCAATATGCTGACCTGAGCCTGATCGACACCCCCTACGCCAGCCTCAGCAAGCGCAGCCAGCAGGCGACGTTGAGCCTTAACCTCAACGAGTTCGGCAGCCTGGGCGTGGGCTATTTTGATGTGCAGGCGGCCGACAACTCTCGCACCCGCCTGGTGAACATGACCTGGAGCAAGCCGCTGTGGCGCAACAGCAGTTTTTACCTGTCCGCCAACCATGAAGTCGGTGACAGCAGCTGGGCGGTGCAGGCCCAAGTGGTGGTTCCCTTCGACGTCTACGGCAGTCTCAGCCTGGGCACTGAGCGCAGTAAAACCGGGCAAAGCCAGCAGCGGGTCAATTACAGCCGCGCGGTACCTGCCGAGGGTGGCGTGGGCTTCAACCTGGGTTACGCCAGCGGCGATGGGCCGGCCTATCGTCAGGCTGACCTGACCTGGCGCCTGCAGTCGGTGCAGTTGCAGGCGGGTGTGTATGGCAGCAGCGACGCGCAAACCCGTTGGGCGGACGCTACCGGGTCGCTGGTGTGGATGGACAACCAAGTGTTCGCCGCCAACCGCGTCAACGATGCGTTTGTGGTGGTGAGTACGGATGGCGTGGGTGGCGTGCCGGTGCGCTACGAAAATCAGGTCGTGGGCGAAACCGATCGCAACGGCCACCTGTTGGTGCCGTGGACCAGTGCCTACTACCGCGCCAAATACGAGATCGACCCGCTGAACCTGCCGTCCAACGTGCAAGTGCCGAATGTGGAGCAACGGGTTGCCGTGCGCCGGGGCAGCGGCTACTTGCTTGAGTTTCCGGTGCGTCGGGTGCTCGCGGCGAGCATCACGCTGGTCGATGCCCAGCATCAGGATTTGCCCCTGGGCAGCCAGGTACGCCATGAGCAAAGCGGTGCACTGGCGGTGGTGGGTTGGGACGGCCTGGTGTACCTGGAAAACCTGGTGGCCCATAACACCTTGCAAGTCACGGTGGGCGACGGCCAGACCTGCCAGGCAACGTTCGAGCTGGATACCACGCAAGAGCAAGTGCCGCTGATCGGGCCACTGGTGTGCCAATGACATAAGGAGTGTGCGAGTGCGAGTGAGGGTCAAGGAATGGCTGTTGGTGTGGCTGCTATTGGCGAGCCTGGGTGTGTCGGCGCAGGTGCAGGCCGTGTGTTCGGTGGTCGCCACCGTGCCGGCCAGCTTTGGCACGACGGTAAGTTCGATGACTGTGCGCACCACGTCCCAGCCCAGCTCAACGACCAACGCCGGCTTGAGCTGTACCCCGGCGGTGCTGTCGGTATTGGCTTCCAGCGACCATTTCTACGCGACCGTTACCGGTTCGTCGCAGGGCGGTTTAGTTGGGCCGACCGGTGATGTCATCAGCTATACCATCTACGCCAACAACACCGCGTCGTTTCCGATGACTCGCGGTACCGCGTTCGATTTTGGCGGCAGTGGCGGCATTGCCGCGTCCCTGGGGCTGGTGTTTGGGCCCGGCACAAAAACCGTTCCGCTGTACTTCGCTACCACCGTTGGCAGCAACGTGGCGGCGGGTGTGTACAGCGAGACGCTGAGCATTTTCTGGAACTGGAACTATTGCTCGGGCATTGGCATTGGCGGGATCTGCCTGGGCCGCGAGATCAACAGCGGAACGACCACGCTGAACGTCAGCATGACCGTGGTCAATGACTGCCAGATCACCACGCCGCCGATCGCATTCGGCAGTGCCCCGGTGGTCAGTGCCTTCGCCACGGTCACCGGGCAGGCCAGCATTGCCTGCACCAAGGGCAGTGCCTACACCGTAGGGCTCAGCGATGGGCAGAACCCGCTCAGTGTGGGCGGCCGTCGGCAGATGGTTTCTGGCAGTAATTTTCTCGCCTATGACATTTTCCAGGGAGCGGGCTCCACCCGCTGGGGTAGCGTGGGCGCAGCGCGGCGGGCCAGCGCCTCGGCAGAGATCAACCCGGGCAACGGCTTGGGCACCGGCAGTCAGGTATTCAACTACAACGCGAAAATCTACACCGACCAGGCCACACCGCCGGGTGGCACCTACCTCGACAACGTGGTGCTGGACGTGGGCTTCTAGAACTTCAACATCTGCGTGGCGGGCTGATCCACCGGGCTGACCATCGCATAGTTGTACCCGGCGCCGGACCAGTATTCGGCTTGCAAGCCATCGGCGCTGCGGCTGCCACGGGGCAGGAAGCCGTTGTCCGGGCCCGGCGGGCGAATATAGAAGCTGATGCGGCGACCTGTCGGGTCTTCGTACAGCACCATGGCTGCCGCGCCTTGGTCCGTGGTGAGCAGGCGCCCGCTCACCGGTTTGAAACCGGACTGGCTCAAGTCCGGCAGGCGATGCGCCTGGTTGAAATAACGGTCCAGCCACGCCTGCATGGTGCCGCCATCCTGCGTCTTGTAGTCGGCGGGCATGATGCCGTCCTGGGCAAACAGGCGGTAAGCCTGCATGGCATCGGCCATCGGCAACATCGGCGGTTGAGTGGCTTCGCGGGCATGCCATCCCCCCACGCCGCCGAGGCTGACGGCGATCAGCAACACGGCTGCGGTGGCGAAGTGGCGACGGGACTGATGCTTGATGCGTAGGCGAATCAGTGCCGGGTCCAGGTCGGGGTTGGCCGGTTGTTGCAAGGCCCCGCTCAGTGACGCACGCAGCAGGTGCGCATCCTGCTGCCAGGCCTGTACCTGAGCGGCGATGTCGGGGTGCGCCGCCAAGTAGGTTTCAAGCACGCGACGGTCGCTCTCCAACAGTTGGTGGTCGACGTAGGCATGCAAATCGCGTTCGCTGGGGGGCAGGCTGATCATTTGAGTATCCGCAGGGAAGGGCTGGCAATTTCGCCATCGCTGAGTTGACGCAAGGCTTGGCGCGCCCGGGACAGGCGCGACATGACGGTGCCCACAGGCACCTCCAGGATATTGGCAACTTCCTTGTAGCTTAAGCCTTCGACCGACACCCACAGCAGCAGGGCGCGTTGTTCGGTGTTGAGTCGGTCGAAGGCTTGCAGGGTCGATTGGGCCATCACCGTGCGCTCCACCGAGGGCTGTGCGTCGTCACGGCCGGTGAAGAATTCGAGCATGCGCGCATAGCGCCGACTGCGGCGGTGGGTGTCGAGGAACTGCCGGTAGAGGATCGAGAACAGCCAGGCGCGAAGGTCGCCTTCGAGGCGTTTATCGGCCCAACTGATGATCGCCCGTTCCAGGGTCGACTGCACCAGATCGTCTGCGCTGCTGGCGTTACGCGTCAGTGACACGGCAAAACGCCGCATTCTGGGGATGAGTTCACGTAACTGTTCGTCGAGTTCATGCATGGGGGTCTGGCTGGTCGCTACGCTGGGACTAGAGAGACGTCCGGCGTTGAGGGTTATTCCCGGTTCCGAAAAATAAACCCGGAACCCGGGAATAGAGCTGATCGGCGTTCGTCTTAATGCTCCGACCTTATGTTTCAACCCTTAGGCCTCTGGCCCTGGAGTCAGTTCATGGTAGATCACTCATCACCGCCCCGTCCTCCCTTGAGTACCGCGAGCCTGATCGCGCGGCTCGCCGGTATCGGTGCTGTGGTTGCAGTTGTTGCTGGGGCGTTTGCCTACGTCAACGGCACGCTTGACCCACAGCGCCTGCGCCCCAAAACCCTGGTCAATGCTCTGGAAGCCAATAACGGTTTGCACCCGGGCTTCCGACGCAATCATGCCAAAGGCGTGTGCGTGGCCGGTTACTTCGAGAGCAGCGCCGACGCGCGTGCTTACTCCAGTGCGCAGGTGTTCAGCGCGGCTAAAACCCCGGTGATTGGTCGATTTGCCTTGCCCAGCGGCAACCCCTATGCGCCGGACAGCAGTGTGCCGATTCGCAGCTTTGCGCTGCAATTCAGCCAGGCCAACGGCCAGCAATGGCGCACGGGGATGAACAGCATGCCGGTGTTCCCGGTGGGCACGCCTGAGGCGTTCTACCAGATGCTCAAGGCCGGCGCGCCAGACCCTGCGACCGGTAAGCCAAACCCGGCGAGTATACCGGCGTTTTTTGCCGCGCACCCGGAAACCGCGCCGTTCCTGGCATGGGTAAAGACCGCCAAGCCATCGGCGAGTTACGCGACTGAAACCTACAACGGCATCAATGCGTTTTATCTGGTGAGCGCCGACGGCAAGCGCCAGGCGGTGCGTTGGGGGGTAGTGCCGCAGAGCCAGGATGCGGCGGGTGATACCGCGCCCTCGGGCAGCGACTTCCTGGAAAAAGACCTGGTGCAGCGCCTGACGTCGGGCCCGCTGCGCTGGCAGTTGAACATGACGCTGGCCAACCCCGGTGACCCGCTGGACGATGCGAGCAAACCCTGGGTGGGCGAACACAAGGTGCTCAACGCCGGCACTCTGGTGCTGCAAAGCAGCCAGCCGCAAGCGGAGGGTGATTGCCGCGATATCAACTTTGACCCGCTGATTTTGCCCAATGGTATCCAAGCCTCCAACGACCCGCTGCTGGCAGCACGTTCGGCTGCCTATGCCAGTTCGTACCTGCGCCGCGCCGGTGAAGTCAGCCCCTTGCACAGCGCCCCCCTGGAGTCGAAGCCATGAATGTTCAACCACGGTTTTTCGCGCCGCTGGCCCGTCTGCTGCATTGGCTGATGGCACTGATGGTCATCGCCATGTTGTTTATCGGAGCGGGTATGGCCGCGTCGGTGTCGGAGCGCCATGAGTGGCTGATTCATCTGCACAAGCCGCTGGGTATCGCGATCTTGGCGTTGGTGATCGTACGGTTGGTGGTGCGCTTTTCCACACGGCAACCGCCGCTTCCGGCCGATTTGCCATTGTGGCAAGTGCTGGCCGCCAAGGCCTCGCACGTAGTGCTGTACGGATTGATGCTGGTGTTGCCGCTGCTGGGGTGGGCGATGATTTCCGCGGCCGGTGACCCGGTAATGCTCAGCAGTTCGGTGCAACTGCCGGCGCTGGTGGGGGCCAACGCGCCGTTGTTTGCGCTGTTGCGCAAAGCCCATGGCTATCTCGCCTATCTGTTGTTCCTGACGGTGCTGTTGCACCTGGCGGCGGCCCTGTTCCATGGGCTGATTCGTCGCGACGGCGTGCTGCAAAGCATGACCGGCACCAAGGACTGATGCCGGGGGCAGGGCGGTTAGCGTAGCGCCGTGACGATTTCGGCCACGGTGCTCAATACGTCCTTGCCCAGCTGTTTGGAGCGTTCACCTGACCAGCCGGTTTTCGGG
Organism: Pseudomonas antarctica; assembly: GCF_001647715.1. Taxonomy (NCBI): domain Bacteria; kingdom Pseudomonadati; phylum Pseudomonadota; class Gammaproteobacteria; order Pseudomonadales; family Pseudomonadaceae; genus Pseudomonas; species Pseudomonas antarctica. Next base: position 3,966,836 of record NZ_CP015600.1, on the reverse strand, counting down.
TTGGGCGCGTCGTCGTTGTCCTTGAAGGGCATCTCCAGAGTCAGTGACAGGCAGTCATACCTTTCACCGACCGCATTACAGGCCAGCGTCATGTTGGCCTCGCCCGGCAGATCACGGGTGTAACCGTGGGTGGTCTGGAAGTCGCGGGTAAGGGCGCTCAAGTGGCTGCGGAAGTGTTTTTCCAACGCTTCGATACGCGGGGTGTAACCGGGGTTGCCTTCGCAGCCGGCGGTGAACACGTAGGGGATTTCCTCGTCGCCGTGGATATCGAGGAACAGGTCGACGCCGTATTTTTCCATCTGCTGCTGGGCGAACAGCACTTCCGGGCTGATCTCCTGGCTGGCGTTCTGCCAGGCACGATTCAGGTCCTGGCCCATGGCGTTGGTGCGCAAGTGGCCATGGAAGGCGCCGTCAGGGTTCATGTTCGGAATAAGGTACAGGTCGGCGACAGACAGGAGTTTTTTCAGCTCAGTGTCACCGTCCTGTTGCAGTCGCTCGATGATCCCTTCCATGAACCATTCGGCCATGTGTTCGCCGGGGTGTTGCTGGGCGATGATCCAGACATTACGCCGGCCCTCGCCACCTTTGCCGCGGCGCAGCAGTTGGATGTCGCGACCTTCTGCACTTTTGCCGGTGGCGAGCAATTGGGTGCCGGCGCGGTTCAAAGCCTGCCCGATCAGCCAGTCATGACGTTTACGGCTGTAGGGTTCAAAGTAGGCGATCCATGCATGTTTCTCGCGGGTTTCCAAACTGATGTGCAGCGTTTCGCCATCAAAGCGCGTGGGCACGCGGAACCAGTTGATGTGGTCGTAGGACGCCACGGCGTTGTAGCCGCTCCAGGCGTTTTTGTAGGAGGACTGGCTGGCGTTACTCAAGCGAAAGGTATGGGTGTGACCCACGTGCATACCTTCGGCCTTGAAGTGGAACCATTGGAAATGCGCGCTGCGGGTATCGGGTTTGATCGCCAGCAACAGCTGGTAAGCGTCGCTGGCATCCAGGACCTGGATGTTGCCGCTGTCGAAGTCGGTGCTGATCTTGATGGAGGTCAAGGCCACGGTCATAGTCTGGGCTGCCTGAGTATGATTGTTGTGGCGGATATCTTACACAGGAGTCAGGCAAAATCTTGATGCAAAATTGTTGCATGGGGAGGGGGCGTCATCCTTGACGCAACAGCAGCTTAGAATCTATGAGATTGATTCTCAAGCGCTATTTCGCAAAGATCCGGGCTAGAGCGTTCGTTCGGCTTGGTTTTGGGGATGGTCTTTTGCTACCATGCGCACCATTAAGCAACACACAGTCTTCATTAGCCTGAAGCCATGCCAGGGAAACTGGCAAAAAAAAGACCCGGCCAAAGAGCCGGGTCAAAAACCGTGATTAGCCTGATGAGGAGATATTCCAAGAGTCCGACCTAAGGTCCCTTGGTCTATCGACTGATCTCGCGATCAGCTGGGTCCAATAGTAATCATTATCATTTGCAAGTCAAATGTTTTTATCCATCCGATAGAAATATTTTTCCTTCGCGCCCGTCACGCGGTGGCCTGAGCAGCAGGCACGTGCAGCGTCTGCTCCACCATCGCTTTCGCCATATCAATCAAATACACCACCGAAAACGCCAGGTCCCGCTGATTGCCCTGACGGCTGCTTGCCGATTCATAGGCTGCTGCTGCCGCACTGCGTAACAGGTCCGAAGCGTGCACCAGTGCATCCTCATGGCTGATGCCGGGCTTGATGTCGAAAAACGTGGCGTCCGTGATCGGCGCCGACACATCTTCTTTCAAGTAATAGTCGAGTGCGCGCTTGGCGGCGCCGCTGTTGCACATGAGCAACAGTTCGTCGGTTTCAGCCGCGTCAGGCTGGTGATTTGGGCTGGTCGTCATGAGGGCGGGTACTCTGAGTGAATGTCGAAAACCTGCACCTGATATTAATACGAATCGTATTTATGTCATTTGATGGATTACTACAAACTGTTTATTGTCGTGGCGAATACGCAACGTATCGTCACGCCCCATGGATAACTGGATAGCGTTGGTCAAAACCAACATGAAAGACCGCAAGGTCACGCAGGACGAACTGGCCGAACGCTTGGGCATGTCCCAGGGCGGCGTTGGGCATTGGCTCAACAAACGTCGTGTGCCCAGCCTGGCGGACATGAACCGGGTACTTGCCGAGTTAGGGCTGGGCGATCTGGAAGTGGCGCTGGAAATTCGCGAGAGAGCCCATGAAGCGCCGGCGTTGGAAAAACACTACAACCCGTATTTTCGCTACCCGGTCAGCGACTGGAAGGGCGTCTGTGAAGTTCGTGAAGAACGCCCGACCTACGGCGCTGCGCGATTCGAATTGACCGATTACCACGCCCGCGGTGAAGCCTTCTGGCTGCCTGTGACAGGAGACGCCATGACCGCCCCGAGCGGACTGAGCATCGGCGCAGGCATGATGATCCTGGTGGACCCGGCCATCGATGCCGAACCCGGTAAACTGGTGGTCGCTCAATGGGCCGACAGCACCCAGGCGACCTTTCGCCAGTTATTGGTAGAGAGCGGCCAGCTTTACCTGGTACCGCTCAACCCGACTTACCCCAAATTACGCTTCACCGACGATTGCCGAATTCTTGGGGTCGTCGTGCAAGCCACTGCGAAGTTTTAGTCCGCTGCTTCGAGCTCCACCAAGGCACTGCCTTCGGCAACCATTTCGCCTTCCTGGCAGAACAGCGCCTTGACCACGCCGGTTTGCGGCGCGCGGATGCTGTGCTCCATCTTCATCGCCTCCAGTACCACCAGTTGGGTCCCGGCTTCCACGGTTTGCCCGACCTCCACCAGCACGCGCACGATGCTGCCATTCATCGGCGCGGTGAGGTCACCCTGATGAGATTGGTTGGCCTCGACCGCCGCAATCGGGTCAAACAGGCTGACAGCGTGCATCTCACCGTTCCAGCGCAGGTACACGGTGTCTTCGTTACGCATCGCCAGATGAGCGCGGCGTACGCCGTTGTGTTCGGTCCATAACTGTTCACCTTGCAACTGCGGCGGGCTCTGGCACAGCCTTACCAGATGATCCTGCCCATTGCAGCTCAGGTGCAGCGAAACATCGGCCGGTAATCCCGTGCGAAACCCGCGCGTATCCGCCCAAGGACCTTCACCGGCCGGCAAACTCTGCATAAATGCCGAGCCCGCTGCCTGCCAGAATTCATCACTCAAGGCGCCGGCCACGGGCAGTAGCTGGTCCTGATAGCGCGGAATAAACCCGGTATCCAATTCAGCTGCCGCAAACGCCGGGTGGCCGATGATGCGCCGTAAGAAGCCGAGGTTGGTCTTGAGCCCGCCCACGGCGAACTCATCCAGCATGCTCAACAAGCGCAGACGTGCCTGTTCACGGTCTTCACCCCAGGCAATCAGTTTGCCGAGCATCGGGTCGTAGAACGGTGAAACGCTGTCGCCTTGTTCGACGCCGCTGTCCACGCGGCGGCCCGGTCCCGGCGCAGATTCGCGGTACAGCGTAAGGTGCCCGGTGGCCGGCAGGAAATCATTGGCCGGGTCCTCGGCATACAAGCGCACTTCAATCGCATGACCCCTCAACGGCACCTGCGCTTGAGTGATCGGCAGTGGCTCACCCTGGGCGACACGAATCTGCCAGGCCACCAGGTCGAGGCCGGTAATCGCCTCAGTCACCGGATGCTCCACTTGCAGCCGCGTGTTCATCTCCATAAAGAAAAATTCGCCGCGCGAGTCCAGCAAAAACTCCACCGTGCCTGCGCCCACGTAGCCGATCGCCTGGGCGGCGCGCACGGCGGCTTCGCCCATGGCTTTGCGCTGTGCAACACTCAGGCCCGGCGCCGGCGCTTCTTCCACCACCTTTTGGTGACGACGCTGAATCGAGCAGTCGCGTTCATTGAGGTACAGGCAGTGGCCGTGCTGGTCGGCAAACACCTGGATTTCCACATGGCGCGGCTTGAGCAGGTATTTTTCCACCAGCATCTGCCCGTTGCCGAAGGATGAAAGCGCTTCCCGCTGGGCCGACGCCAAGGCTTCGGCCAGTTGGCTGACCTCCTCGACCACCTTCATGCCTTTGCCGCCGCCCCCGGCCGTGGCCTTGAGCAACACCGGATAACCGATACTTTCACAGGCATCGCGAAAGGTTTCCAGGTCCTGAGCGTCCCCGTGATAACCCGGCACCAGCGGCACGCCGGCCTTTTCCATCAATGCCTTGGCTGCCGATTTGCTGCCCATGGCGTCAATGGCAGAGGCGGGCGGGCCGAGGAAGATCAAACCCGCCGCCTCAATTGCACGGGCAAATCCGGCATTTTCTGACAGGAAACCATACCCCGGATGAATCGCCTGGGCGCCGCTGGCCTGTGCAGCGGCGATCAGCTTGTCGATTTGCAGGTAGCTGTCGGTGGCCTTGCTGCCACCCAGGTCGACACGAATATCCGCTTCGCGGCTATGGCGCGCATCGCGGTCCGTGGCGCTGTGCACGGCCACGGTGGTCAGCCCCATGGCCTTGGCCGTGCGCATCACTCGGCAAGCAATTTCGCCACGGTTGGCCACCAGTACAGTGGTCAGTGTGCTCATGAACGGGGCTCCTGGGCTTGCCAACTGGGCGAGCGTTTTTGCAGGAAGGACCGCAACCCTTCTTGACCCTCGGCGCTGACGCGAATCCGCGCAATGGCGTTTTCGCAGTAACGACGCAGGGCCGGGGTGAGTGCGCCGTTGCCCACCTCACGCAACAAATCCTTGCTGGCGCGCATGGCGGCCGGGCTGTTAAGCAGTAGATTGGCGACCCACTGTTCTACGTGTTGGTCCAGTTCGCCCGCCGGGTAACTTTCCGCCAACAAGCCGATATCCCGTGCCTGCTGGCCGCCAAAACGCTCGGCCGTCAGGGCATAGCGCCGCGCCGCACGCTCGCCGATGGCCTGCACCACGAACGGGCTGATCACCGCCGGTGCCAGGCCGATGCGCACTTCCGACAGGCAGAACTGCGCGTCATCGGCCCCAATCGCCATGTCGCAGCAGCTGATCAAGCCCAGTGCGCCACCGTAGGCCGCACCTTGTACCACCGCCAGCGTCGGGATTTTCAGCTTGGCCAGGTTGTACATCAGTTCGGCCAGCTCGCGGGCGTCGTCCAGGTTGGTGTGGTAGTCCAGCTCGGCAGATTGTTGCATCCAGGCTAGGTCAGCACCGGCGCTGAAGTGCTTGCCGCGTCCGCGCAGCACCAAAAAACGCAGGGATGAATCACCCTGCACCTGGTCGAGGGCGATGATCAGTTCGCGGATCATCTCGGCGTTGAACGCGTTGTTCTTGGCTTCACGGCTGAGCCACAGTGTGGCGAAGCCACGGCTGTCGGTGATCAGTTCGAGGGTGTTGAAATCGCTCATGGGTACAGCTCCATTTACATGCGGAACACGCCGAAGCGGCTCGGCTCGATGGGGGCATTCAGCGAAGCTGACAAGGCCAGCGCCAGCACGTCGCGGGTCTGCAACGGGTCAATCACACCGTCATCCCACAGGCGCGCGCTGGAGTAGTAGGGGTGGCCCTGGGTTTCGTACTGGTCGAGGATCGGCTGCTTGATGGCGGCTTCTTCCTCGGCGCTGAACCCGACGCCTGCACGTTCGGCCTGTTCACGCTTGACCTGGACCAATACGCCGGCCGCTTGTTCTGCCCCCATTACGCCGATGCGCGCATTTGGCCACATCCACAGAAACCGCGGGTCGTAGGCGCGCCCGCACATGCCATAGTTCCCGGCACCAAAGCTGCCGCCGATGATCACCGTAAACTTCGGCACCTTGGCGCAGGCCACTGCGGTAACCAGCTTGGCGCCATGCTTGGCGATGCCGCCGGCTTCGTACTTTTGGCCGACCATAAAGCCGGTGATGTTCTGCAGGAACAGCAGGGGAATCCCGCGCTGGCAGGCCAGTTCGATAAAGTGCGCGCCTTTTTGTGCCGCTTCGGCAAACAGAATCCCGTTATTGGCGAGGATCGCAATCGGGTAGCCGTGAAGGTGGGCAAAGCCGCACACCAAGGTGGTGCCGAACAGCGCCTTGAACTCATCGAACACCGAGCCATCCACCAGGCGCGCGATGACTTCGCGCACATCAAACGGCTGCTTTGCGTCGGCCGGGATCACACCGTAAAGCTCTTCGCTGCTGTACAGCGGCGCCACCGGCGTGCGTTGCAGTAACTCACCCTGTTTGCGCCAGTTAAGGTTGGCCACGCTGCGCCGTGCAAGGGCCAGGGCGTGTTCATCACTGTCGGCATAATGGTCGGCTACGCCGGAGATCTTGCAGTGCACATCGGCACCGCCCAGGTCTTCGGCGCTGACCACTTCGCCAGTCGCCGCTTTTACCAGTGGCGGCCCGGCGAGGAATATCGTGGCTTGCTGGCGCACCATGATCGCTTCGTCGGCCATCGCCGGCACATACGCGCCGCCGGCGGTGCACGAGCCCATCACCACTGCGATCTGCGGGATGCCCTGGGCGCTCATGTTGGCTTGGTTGAAGAAGATGCGTCCGAAGTGTTCGCGGTCGGGGAACACCTCGTCCTGGCGGGGCAGGTTGGCGCCGCCGGAATCCACCAGGTAGATGCACGGCAGGCGGTTTTGCTCGGCGATGGTCTGGGCGCGCAGGTGTTTTTTTACCGTGAGCGGGTAGTACGAGCCGCCTTTTACCGTGGCGTCGTTGGCGACGATCATGCATTCGACGCCTTCCACGCGGCCGATCCCGGCGATCACGCCGGCGGCGGGTACGTCTTCGCCATACACCTGATGGGCAGCCAGTTGGCTGAGTTCGAGGAACGGCGAGCCAGCATCGAGCAAACGGTTGATTCGCTCGCGAGGTAGCAGCTTGCCGCGTGAAGTGTGCCGCTCCTGGGCTTTCGCGCCGCCGCCTTGTTGCACGTGGGCGAGCAGGGTATGCAGGGCGTCGACCTGGTGGCGCATCGCCGCGCTGTTGGCGGCAAATTCCGCCGAGCGCGGGTTGAGCTGGGTGTGCAAGGTGGCCATGGGCGCGCTCCGTCAGCGGGTTTCGTTGAAGAGTTCGCGACCGATCAACATGCGGCGAATCTCACTGGTGCCGGCGCCAATTTCGTACAGCTTGGCGTCACGCAGCAGTCGCCCGGCGGGGAATTCGTTGATGTAGCCGTTGCCGCCGAGAATCTGGATCGCGTCGAGGGCCATTTGCGTGGCGCGCTCGGAGGTGTAAAGGATCACCCCAGCGGCATCCTTGCGTGTGGTTTCGCCGCGCTCGCAGGCCCGGGCCACGGCGTACAGGTAGGCGCGACCCGCGTTGAGATGGGTGTACATGTCGGCGACCTTGCCCTGGATCAGCTGGAATTCGCCGATGCTTTGGCCGAACTGCTTGCGATCGTGGATGTACGGCACGATCAGGTCCATGCACGCTTGCATGATGCCGATCGGGCCACCCGCCAGCACCACGCGTTCGTAGTCCAGGCCGCTCATCAGCACTTTGACGCCGCCATTAAGTACGCCGAGGATGTTTTCTTCCGGCACTTGCACGTCATCGAAAAACAGCTCGCAGGTGTTGGAGCCGCGCATGCCCAGCTTGTCGAATTTGTTGCTGCGGCTGAAGCCTTTCCAGTCGCGCTCGACGATAAAGGCGGTGATGCCGTGAGGGCCTTTTTCCAGGTCGGTCTTGGCGTAGATCACGAAGGTATTGGCGTCGGGGCCGTTGGTGATCCAGGTCTTGCTGCCATTGAGCACGTAATGGTCGCCGCGTTTTTCGGCGCGCAATTTCATCGAGACGACATCGGAGCCGGCATTCGGCTCGCTCATGGCGAGCGCGCCGACGTGCTCGCCGCTGATCAGCTTGGGCAGGTACTTGAGCTTCTGCGCGTGGCTGCCGTTGCGGTTGATCTGGTTGACGCACAGGTTGGAGTGGGCGCCGTAGGACAAGCCGACCGAGGCCGACCCACGGCTGATTTCTTCAATGGCGACCACATGCGCGAGGTAACCCAGGCCGGCGCCGCCATACTCTTCCGGCACGGTGATACCGAGCAAGCCCATGTCACCGAACTTGCGCCACATATCGGCGGGGAACAGGTTGTCACTGTCGATTTGTGCCGCGCGGGGAGCGATTTCCTTGGCCACGAAGGACTGCACCTGATCGCGCAGCATGTCGATGGTTTCGCCGAGGGCGAAGTTCAGGGACGGGTAACTCATGGACAGGCACCTTAATGTGAGCATTGTTTTTGTGTGGGTTGAGCGCCGGGGGAGGTTGCTCACCTTTACGTTAACGTAAGCTTGCGTTGCGAGGCTGTCAATCGTAGTTTACGTTTACGTCAAGCAACCGCCGTCCACCTTACAAAAAAGACAAAAGGGGTCGTTATGGATCAACTGAATCAGAGCTACAGCCGTGGCGCTCAGGACAAGACGTTGCTGGCCATGACTATCGGCCAAGCCTTCGACAACACGGTTTCGCAATACCCCGATGGCGAAGCGCTGGTGGTGCGCCATCAGCAACGCCGCTACACCTGGCGACAATTGGCCGAGACTGTTGATCTGCACGCACGCGCGTTCCTCGCCTTGGGCATGCAAACCGGTGACCGCCTGGGAGTCTGGGCTCCCAATTGCGCCGAGTGGTGTATCAGCCAAATCGCCAGCGCCAAGCTCGGGGTGATTTTGGTGAATATCAACCCCGCCTATCGCAGCAGCGAATTGGCGTACGTCCTCAAGCAATCCGGTTGCCAGTGGCTGGTGTGTGCGGGGTCGTTCAAGGGCTCTGATTACCACGCCATGCTGCAAGAGTTGCAGCCGGACCTGCGTGCCATGATCAGCCTCGACCCGAGCCCGCCCGCAGGATTCCTGCCCTGGTCACAATTGTCGGCCCTCGGCGCAGGCGTCCCGCCCGAACAACTGCAAAGCCGCCAGGCCAGCCTGCACTTCGATCAAGCCGTCAACATCCAGTACACCTCCGGCACCACCGGCTTCCCCAAAGGGGCCACCCTCAGTCACCACAACATCCTCAATAACGGTTACATGGTCGGTGAAAGCCTGGGCCTCACGGCGCAGGATCGCCTGGTGATCCCGGTGCCGCTGTATCACTGCTTCGGCATGGTGATGGGCAACCTTGGTTGCATCACCCATGGCACCACCATGATCTACCCCAATGATGGCTTCGACCCTCTGCTGACGCTCACTGCCGTTGCCGAAGAGCGCGCCACCGGGCTGTACGGGGTACCGACGATGTTCATCGCGTTGCTCGATCACCCGCGCCGGGGCGAGTTCGACCTGTCGACCCTGCGCACCGGCATCATGGCCGGCGCTACATGCCCCATCGAGGTCATGCGCCGTGTCATCAGCGAGCTGCACATGGGCGAGGTGCAGATCGCCTATGGCATGACCGAAACCAGCCCGGTGTCACTGCAGACCGGCGCCAATGACGACCTCGAGCGCCGTGTCACTACCGTCGGGCGCACTCAGCCGCAACTGGAAAACAAGATCATCGACATCGATGGCAATACGGTTGCACGCGGTGAGATCGGCGAATTGTGCACCCGGGGCTACAGCGTGATGCTCGGCTACTGGAATAACCCCGACGGCACCCGCGACGCCATCGATGACGCGGGCTGGATGCACACCGGCGACCTGGCGACCATGGACGAGCACGGCTATGTGTGCATCGCCGGGCGTAACAAGGACATGATTATTCGCGGCGGTGAAAACGTGTACCCGCGTGAGCTGGAAGAGTTTTTCTTCACCCACCCGGCGGTGGCTGACGTGCAAATCATCGGCATCCCGGATGCGCGTTACGGTGAAGAGATCGTGGCGTGGATCAAGTTCCATCCCGGCCATGTCGCCAACGAGCTGGAGCTGCAAACCTGGTGCAAGGGCCGCATTGCGCACTTCAAGACGCCCAAACATTTCAAGTTCGTAGAAGAGTTTCCGATGACCGTAACCGGCAAGATCCAGAAGTTTCGCATGCGTGAGATCAGCATTAAGGAACTGACGCGTTAACTACTTAGCCCCCGGCGCAAAAGTAGCTCATTAAATTGGTCTTTTGAGAACACTCACTGGACCGGATATGCCCGATATAGACACCGCCTACGCACTGGTAGAGGCGCAGAGCATTCATGTGGGGCCAATCCGGGAGCACATCCCGGGTTGGTATGCCGACTCTTCATTGCGCCGTAAGCGCGAACTGGCTGAATTTGCACTTGATGTGCCGGACTTTTACCTCAGCGCCAGTACCCTTGAGTGTGAAAACCTCCACACGGCCCATGCCGACGGTTGGGCTGCATTGAATGCGGTCGATCGGGTTTTTGATGGGCTCAAGGACAGCGTCGAATTTGTCGAGCCGTTATTGGTCAAGGCGATAAAAGCGCAGCTCAACCTTGATTTGGATGTCAGGAAAACCTTTTACGCACGCAAAATTTACTACCGCAACCGTGTCGATGAGCGCAGCGATTTTGGCGGGGCATTTGCGTTTTCCACAGGCGTTGGTGGGCCCAGAGACTATTACTACTCCGGCATCACGTTGCTGGAAGCCGCGATGGGTAACTTCTCTGCTGACGAAGGGATTGCGGGATCATGCGACGATTGCCAGCTGATTACCCGGTTCGATTTTCAGGCTGACAGCGCAGTATTGCCCACTGAATTTGCGGTCAAACAGCTGGCGCTGACACTGCCTGCTCATCGGTTTGCGGCCCTGTGTCGCAGCCTCGATCTGGGTAAGCAGTACCAGGCACATGTTAACGCAGTGCTTGCGCCCGTTGACCCTCCAGGCACCGAGGCAGGCACGGCGGCCACGGCACTGCTGAGGGAACTGGTGACGTATCAAAAAATACAACTGGAGGTGCAGGCCCGGATAGCGCTGGCGCGTAAACACATCGAAGCGGATAGCTTCCAGATGATCATGGATTACGGCGCCTATCGGCTAGGGAGCAAGGTCGTCACTTGGAGGGGACTCGATATGATGTGTTCCACCCCGACCATCGAGCGTGTCCAAACCAGACAGATCATGTTGTTTTACACGGACACCCCGCGGGTTGAGAACTACCTGCTTTACATACCGGGTGACCCAGACAAGCCCCTGATGGAATACACCTCGCTCTGGGCCGTGGCCGATGATTTGGCCAAGCGTCTGTGCGTCTTCAAGTACCGGGTGTTTTTCAGTCAATTTATTCCGGTTGAGTACCAGCATAAATTTTTTACCGCGGTTAAACAGACCCTGGATCCTCAAGACATCTATGAGCCCCATGACAACTTCACGTTAGACAGCCATGCAGGGCACCACCGGCCTCGGATATTCGAAACAACGTACTACGTCGATTGGCACTACTGGGCGCAGCAGAAGCTCACCCTGACCCGCGATAACGCCAAGGCACTGGTGGTGTCGACCGCTGATCAAGACACGCGGGCCCAGCGTGAATGGTTGCAGGCCGTTGGCAGTGCCGCGTTGGATGTCCTCAATTTGGCGTCATTCGTTGTGCCGGGGTTAGGCCCGTTGATGATGATGGTCGGTGCCATTCAAATGATGAGTGAGCTTGAGGAGACCGTTTCCGCGATCAGGGAAGGTGATACGAAAGAGGCGTGGGCGCATGCGTCAGGGATCATGCTGAACCTGGCGTTTGTGGGTGCCGGGCACACGCTGATTCCGGTCATCAGCGAGTCTGAGTACGTCAAAGGATGGGTGCATGTGGTCTCGCCCCAGGGGAAAACACGCCTGGCAAGGCCAGACGTCGACGATTACCAACAATCCGTGGTCCTACCACCGGGCACGCGCCCGGATTCCCTGGGTGTGTATACCCACGCCGGCAAACGTTATTTGTCGGCGCAGAACGGGCGTTATTACGCACTGGCGAATGCGGATGGCGCATTCACGCTCCGCCACCCCAGCGATTTACGACGGTATGCGCCACGCGTCGTGCATAACGGTATGGGCGCCTGGGTACACGAATTCGAGCAACCGCTCAGTTGGGACCGGCGCACGCTTATGCGGCGTATAGGCCCTTCGGTGGACGGGCTCAGCGACGAGCAGTTAGAGCAGATTTACCAGGTCAGCGGTATTCACGAAGATCAATTGCGCAGGATGTATATCGACCTGTCGCCACCGCCACCATTATTGGCCGAGAGCATCCGACGTTTTCAGATCGGTCGTCGTTACAGCGTTTTTATGGAGCAGATGTGCAGTCCCGACGCCGAGGTCTACAGCCAGTCAGATCCTGACCTGCAGGTGGAACTGCTGACCCACGAAAGAATCTGGCCACCGTCCAGGGGCCTGAGTGTCATCGACACTGAACAAGGCGCCACGATTTATCAGGCGCCTGCGGGTTCCCAAGCGAAGGCCCAGGTAGCGATCAGCAGGCAGGCGCTGTACAGCGGGCAATTGCTTGATACGGTGGTCGCGGAGCTGAGCGATGAACAGTTGCAGGTCTTGTTGGGCGAGGATGTCCAGGAAGCCCGGCTGCGCGAAGGGCTCAGTAAAAATCCTTCCTCAGGCAGTTACTCGTGGGAACTGACCAACTTGTTGCGCCGCCCGCGTGATCCCGGCATGACCCTGTCGAGGTTAAGACTGCGACTGGCACTGGCGGCCCGGCTCAAGCGTGATGAGCTGTTGAACGCCGTACCTCAGAGTCCAGACGCGCCTGCACGCTGGATCCAGGAGGCGTTTCCCGCGTTGCCCGACGTAGCGGTCGAGCAATTGCTGGAACATATGGATGAGGTTCAGCGTCAGCAACTGATTACCACCCAACGACCGCCTTTGCAGCTTTCGCAAGAGGCGCGCGAATACCTCGACGCATTTCGCCTGCAGCGGGCCTACGAAAGCCTCTACCTCCCTGTAGGCATGAGCGAAGACATGGCGCGTCTCGCCCTGCACACCCTGGAGAATATGCCGGGGTGGTCGGACACCGTACGTATCGAGTTGCGTGACGGCACCTACACAGGGCCGGTGTTGGACAGTATCGGACTACTCGATGCCAAACGCAGACATGTCTGGATCAAGCGTGCCGATGGACGCGTAGGGAGTACCTGGCATGCCTATGACACCGACAGGTTCTACGAGTCACTGTTTGAGTGGGTGCCGACGCCTGATGTCGAGGTGATGGTTTACCCGGCGCAAGCGCGTTGGACTAATCTTCGCCGTGCCTTGCAGCAGCAGGCGCGTACCCCTGCCGAGCTGCGGGACACCCTCGATATGCCCGCCGTCGAGCAAGGCTATCAATCGCCGATGGGATTGGCTCAAGGTGCTCGTGGTGACGGCGCGGTAACGCCTTCAACGCGTGCCATTCAATGCCGTCTCAAAGCTCAGAAGCTCTATCCCGGTTCGACGCTGGAGCAAATAGAGGACTACCTGAACGTCAAGGGGCAGGGTGATGCCTTCATGCTCAAGGAGGTTCGCCGAATGCAGGTTGAATTTGACCGCTTGAGTGAGGACTTGAAGCAATGGGCAGGCACTCAGCCTCTTAAGTTGAAGGTGGCAGAGCGGATCAAGAGGTGCTGGCAGCGACGTACCGATCTCGTCCGCAATAATGCCGATGAGGCGACAGGTTACGCCCTGGACCTCAGCAATTGGCATGTCGAAGACTTGCCGACGTTAACGGTTGAAATGCCCAACGTCGCAAGCCTGACGCTGCGAAACATGAGGTTGTCGAATTCGAATAATGTCGGCGAGTTTCTGGGTTCCTTCAAGGGGCTGCGTCACCTGGATTTGAGTGGAAATCGCCTGACTCATCTGCCGAAGATTATTGGCAGCATGAGCGGGCTGAGCCGATTGTCCCTGGCGGACAACCAACTGCAGTTGACCGCTGACAGCGTGGCGGCGTTGGCGCGCTTGAACCACTTGCGGGTGCTTTCACTGGCGAACAACCCTCTGCTGCTGGCACCTGATGTCAGTGCTATGACGCGGTTGGATCAACTCTACCTGGCCAGGTGCGGATTGAACGTATTGCCTGTCGGAGGGCTGGAGCTGCGTTGGTTAACGCGTCTGGACTTGCGTAACAACCTGCTGCAGGAACTGCCTGAAACGCTGTTTGAGCGAACAGCGCAGCAGAACAGGGGGACGACATTGGGTGAGAATCCACTGTCCGAGCAAACCCGGGATCGAATTGAAGCCTATCGACAGCGCAGTGGTGTGGCATTGCTCGACAGGGCGATGTCACGGCATGTCACCGAGAGCGTTGCCTTGTTGATTTGGCTTGAGGAAATGCCGGCCGCTCAACGTGTGCAACTGGAGCAGCTATGGCGCGACCTTCGGTCAGAACCTGGTGCGGATGCTTTCTTTCGGTTGATTGCGGACATGACCCGTTCGGCCACTTACAAGGCAGCGAATGCGCGTGCCGGGCTCGCTGGGCAAGTCTGGGAGCTGATAAGAGATGTTTCGGACGATGAGGCACTTCGTCAGGAAATTTTCAAGGCGGTCGACGTCCCTGGGACCTGCACGGACCAACGCACTGATGTGCTGTTCAAACTCCGTCTGCAGGTGCGGATTCATAAAGCCAGGCTTGACGCGGGTACTTTGCAGGTAGAACCGAGGCTGATAGAGCTGGGCAGGGGCCATTTTCGTCTGGTGGAGCTGGATAAACTGGTCAGCGCGGATATTGCCGGGCGCGAATCGGCCTTGCACGCACGTGCTGCTGCGGATGCGCTGAACATGGCTGCGACGGTGGCTGGAGAACAAGGTTTGCCCGGTGCCGCCGCTTTGGCCGAAGCCGCTCTGGCGGCAACAGCCGCTGCAGATACCGCGCAAGCCGCAGCGGAGTTGGGCGCGCCAGGGGCTCTCGCCGCAGACGCCGCCGAGCGCCAGGTACGCGCGATTGCGAGCGCGGCAGGTGTCGTTGATTGGCCCAGAGAGCCCTATAGTGAAGGTATCGAGGTGGATCTGGTTTATCGAACGTCCCTGGCCGATCGGCTCAACTTACCGCTTCAGCCGCGCCTCTTGACGTTTGCGCACTTGTACCCGGTCAGTGAACCGCTCATCCGCCAAGCTGGCGAAACCGTGCTGGAGCAGGAGGCCGTGCCGGGTGCGCTGGCGCGCTTCTTGGTGGAAGAGACCTTTTGGGGCAATCACCTGACGAGTCTCTATGCCCAAGAGATTGAGCAACACTTCGGTGAAACAAAACAATTGCTACAAGAACAATCGTCGGTGCTGGATGACCTCGAAACGTGCGTCAGAGCCTATGATGAGGCCGAGAATGCTGCGGCTCGTGTCTCGCATCTAGAGGATATAAACGAGGCATTGGAAGACGTGATGAGGCTTTTTGGTTTAGAGCGCCAGCAGATTGTCGGGCCTGCGGGAATGCCGCAAGCCGACTTTCTATCAACGCAACGCATTGCGGTGGGAGAGCGTTGGGCGATAGAGGAAAAACGTGCGCTGGTGGCTGTTACCCAATCAATACTGGATAGGCCCATACCCGTCTGAACCCGTGCGCCAGAAAGCACAAAGGGGACCCGAAGGTCCCCTTTAATTTGTCGTTGCGTGCTCTTTTTTTATTATTGAGGGGCGGTCTATTGTTGTTTTTGGCAACCGTTACCCTTTACCGCTGTTTTTGGCGACCCCCATCCGGGGTCAAGAGCAAACGTATTTTTTTGAGCGCTGATCTGCTTCTTCGTAATCGATCCAACCAGTGGGTAGCTACCTGAGGTAGTTTTATTTTTCTCTAACCGGTTGCGGGTTTCGGCACGCCGTACCCTGCGAAGCACATCTTCTCCAAAAAAATCTGTTAGCTGCGTCTCTGCCGTGTTGTTTTTGTTATGTCAGAGTCGTTTCGTCTTATTTTTATTAGGTTTGGCGCTTTTTATTCTTGTTATGCAATAGAGATAGCAGAAGCCGTGCCAACTTTTAAAAGTCCTTTAAAATCAATGGTTTGATTTTTTCGTGGGAAATGAACTACGGCAAATAAGACAAAATATGTTCCCGTGTTACTCGCTATGTAGCGGTGCGGTAACACATTGTCACGGCTAAGCTACTCAACCGGCTGTTCGGGCCTTTGCCACACGCGAACCGGTTGGGCGCCCCAGCACCTGACTGATCTGCAGGCCCGCGCGAATCAGCGCCTGCAAGTCGACTCCGGTGTCGATACCCAGGCCATTGAGCAGGTACACCACATCCTCGGTGGCGACGTTACCGCTAGCGCCTTTGGCGTAAGGGCAGCCGCCAAGGCCTGCGATAGAGCTGTCGAACACACTCACACCTTCGAGCAGGCTGGCGTAGATATTCGCAATCGCCTGGCCGTAGGTGTCATGAAAGTGCCCGGCCAGCTTGTCCCGTGGCACCTGCGCACCGACCACTTCAAACAGCTGCCGCGTGGCGCCCGCCGTGCCGGTGCCGATGGTGTCGCCCAGGGAAACCTCATAGCAGCCCATGGCATACAACTCGCGCGCGACCGCCGCGACCTGTTCCGGGGCGATGTCACCTTCGTAAGGGCAACCCAACACACACGACACATAGCCGCGCACGCTGATGCCGTGCTGCTTGGCCGCCGCCATGATTGGCGCAAAGCGCTCCAGGCTTTCGCTGATCGAGCAGTTGATATTGCGCTGGGAAAACGCCTCGGACGCTGCCGCGAACACCGCCACTTCCTTCACGCCTGCAGCCAGCGCATCTTCAAACCCGCGCAGGTTCGGTGCGAGTGCGCCGTAGGTCACGCCGGGCTTGCGCTGAATCTGCGCAAACACCTCGGCCGAGCCGGCCATCTGCGGCACCCATTTGGGCGACACAAAACTGCCAACCTCGATATAGCGCAAGCCTGCGCCGGTCAGGGCATCCACCAACTGGACCTTGTCGGCCACGCTGATGGGCTGGGCTTCGTTCTGTAATCCGTCGCGCGGGCCGACTTCCACCAGGCGTACGTGTGAGGGGAGGGACATGGCAGCTACCTTCTGGTTATTGGCCAACCTGGCTCATGGTCTGCGCCAGGGCCTGGGTGCAACGCTCTTCGGCGGTGTCCAGTTCCAGTTTCATCTGTTCGATATCCAGCAACTGTTGCTCAAGCTGCTCGCGGCGCTCGGCGATCTTGGCCAGCATGCTGTTGAGCTGGATGTGGTTGCCGCTGGTAGGGTCGTAGAGTTCGATCAGCTCGCGGCATTCGGCCAGGGAGAAGCCGATGCGTTTGCCACGCAGGATCAGCTTGAGGCTGACCTTGTCCCGCGCCGAGTAGATGCGCTCCTGGCCCCGACGTTCAGGGGCCAGCAGGCCTTGTTCTTCATAGAAACGAATGGCGCGGGTAGTAATGTCGAGCTCGCGGGCGAGGTCGGAAATGCTGTAGGTCGTGCTCATGGGGGCGCTCAAGAAGGTCTTGGCGCTAAGCTAATGGCACGTTGACGTAAACGTCAAGGGCTGCCGTGCAGCCCAGCGCAAGCAAGCCCCCTGCGAGGCTCAAGCTTGCTTGCCATCGAGCTTCTTCTCATGCGCCGTCACCTGTTGGCACAACTCGATCATCTGCTCACGCATCCAGCGGTTGGCCGGGTCCTGGTCGGTGCTTTCGTGCCAGTACAGGTGGGTTTCCACCGGCGGCACGTCGTTGACCGGCAAGTTGAACCAGTGCAGTTCGTGGCGGCGGGCGAAGCGTTCGGGCACGGTCATGACCATGTCGGTCTGCTGCAACACTTGCGAAGCCATCAGGTAATGCTGGGAGCGCAGGGCGATCTTGCGCTGGATGCCCATTTTGCCCAACGCCAGGTCGACATGGCCCAAGCCGTTGCGGCGGCTGGAGATATGGATATGGGTCAGTGACAGGTAGTCGTCCAGGGTGAATTTGTCCTTGCCCGCCATCGGGTGGCCCTTGCGCATGGCGCACACGTAGCGGTCTTCCATCAGCTTCACATGGCGCACTTGCGGGTCAGTGTTAAGCGGCGCGTCCACGGCAAAGTCCAGGCGCCCGGCGGCCAGCTCCTTGGTGGTTTCGCGGCGTTTGGACAGGAAACTCTCGATCACCACGGTCGGCGCCAGGCGGCGCAGGCGCTGGAACAGCAACGGCAGAATCACCGCCTCGGTAAGGTCGGTCATGCTGATGCGATAGGTCTTGGCCGCCTGTTGCGGGTTGAAAATCCGGCTTTCCTGCACCGACACCCGCAGCAGCGACAACGCGTTGCGCACCGGGCCGATGATGTTCTGCGCCATCGGCGTAGGCACCATGCCTTGGGCGGTGCGCACGAACAGCGGGTCGTTGAACGTCTCGCGCAGGCGCGCCAGTGCGTTGGACACCGCCGGCTGGGTGATGCCGACAATTTGCCCGGCGCGAGTCAGGTTGGCTTCGGTGTAGATCGCGTCGAAGACGATAAAGAGGTTGAGGTCGACCTTGCTCAGATTCATGTCGTTGCGCTCTTATTGTTAGGTGGCGATTTGTTAAGTGCCCATGCGCCGATCATATATCGGTGATGAATGTTAATACACGCCGAGAATAGGCTAGGTAAATTATCAACCCTGTTCTAGCATCGATTGCATGACCTAAACAACCTCTCAGAGAAGGGAGCTGCTCATGGATTTCGCCTATTCGCCCAAGGTTCAGGAACTGCGTGAACGCGTCACCGCGTTCATGGACGCTTACGTTTACCCGGCCGAGACGGTGTTTGAACGCCAGGTCAGCGAAGGTGACCGCTGGCAGCCCACCGCCATCATGGAGGAGCTGAAAGCCAAGGCAAAAGCCGAAGGCCTGTGGAACCTGTTCCTGCCGGAATCCGAGCTGGGCGCCGGCCTGACCAACCTCGAATACGCGCCGTTGGCCGAGATCATGGGCCGCTCCTTGCTGGGACCGGAGCCGTTCAACTGCTCCGCCCCCGACACCGGCAACATGGAAGTGCTGGTGCGCTACGCCAACGCAGAACAGAAACAACGCTGGCTCGAACCGCTGCTGCGCGGCGAGATCCGCTCGGCCTTTGCCATGACCGAGCCGGACGTGGCCTCCTCAGACGCCACCAACATGGCCGCCCGCGCCGAACGCCAGGGCGATGAGTGGGTGATCAACGGCAAGAAGTGGTGGACCTCCGGCGCCTGCGACCCGCGCTGCAAGATCCTGATCTTCATGGGCCTGAGCAACCCGGATGCACCGCGTCACCAGCAGCACTCGATGATCCTGGTGCCGGTGGACACCCCCGGCGTGAAGATCGTGCGCCCGCTGCCGGTATTCGGTTACGACGACGCCCCTCACGGCCACGCTGAAGTGCTGTTCGACAACGTGCGCGTACCGTATGAAAACGTACTGCTCGGTGAAGGCCGCGGCTTTGAAATTGCCCAGGGTCGCCTTGGCCCAGGCCGTATCCACCACTGCATGCGCTCCGTCGGCATGGCCGAGCGTGCGCTGGAGCTGATGTGCAAACGCGCCGTCAGCCGTACCGCGTTCGGCAAGCCATTGGCACGCTTGGGCGGCAATATCGACAAGATCGCCGACTCGCGGATGGAAATCGACATGGCGCGCCTGCTGACCTTGAAGGCGGCCTACATGATGGATACCGTCGGTAACAAAGTGGCGAAAAGCGAAATCGCCCAGATTAAGGTCGTGGCGCCGAACGTGGCGTTGAAGGTGATCGACCGCGCGATCCAGATCCACGGAGGTGCCGGGGTGTCCAACGACTTCCCGCTGGCCTACATGTACGCCATGCAACGCACCTTGCGCCTGGCCGACGGCCCGGATGAAGTACACCGCGCGGCGATCGGCAAGTTCGAGATCGGCAAGTATGTGCCTAAAGAGCTGATGCGCAGCGGGCAGTAACACCGCGTCGCCCCTATCGCGGGCAAGCCAGCTCCCACAATTGACCG
This sequence comes from Pseudomonas antarctica, assembly GCF_001647715.1. Classification (NCBI taxonomy): domain Bacteria; kingdom Pseudomonadati; phylum Pseudomonadota; class Gammaproteobacteria; order Pseudomonadales; family Pseudomonadaceae; genus Pseudomonas; species Pseudomonas antarctica. Next base: position 3,947,137 of record NZ_CP015600.1, on the reverse strand, counting down.
ATTTCCAACATGAGAATGAGGTCGAATGTGGGACCGGGCTTGCCCGCGCAGAGGCCAGTGTTTACACCATAAAACTCAAGGTTCAGTACACCCAAACCTCCACCCGCCGATTCTTGATCCGGCCCTCATCCGCCGTATTCGCCGCCACCGGCATCTGCGCGCCGAACCCGCGAATATCGCGCAGCACCACGCCGCTTTTGACCAATTCCCGGCGCACCGCCATCGCCCGCAATTTTGACAAGAGCGCCGCACGCTGCGGGTCATTCTTGGCATCACCAAACCCCACCAGTGTCACGTGCCTGTCGAGCTTGCCGTGGCTGCGGATATAAGCCACCACCCGCTGCAAATCCTGGCGAGCCTTGTTGTCCAGGCTGGCACTGCCTTCCTCGAAACGAAAATTCACCGTCAAGCGCTGGGCATCACGGGCGATGGCCTGATAGTCCTCGGGCATTGAGTTGCGCGGCTCCACGCCAATTGCCTGTACTTGCTGCGCGATAAAACCGTTGGCAGCCACAATCGCCTGGCCTTTGCTGCTCTGGGTAAAGTCCACCAATGCCTTGGCCCAAGGGTTATGGCTTGATGGCGGCCAGTAGAAATACAAGCGGCGTGACAGCGGGTAATCCTCGGTGGCAATCAGGCTGGTCAGCGGCTGCATGGGTTGTGAGTCACCGTCGACAATCGCCACGGCTTTGGCCTGGCGCACATAAGGCAGGCCGATGAACCCGATGCCTTGTGGGTCATGGCTCACCGCGTCGGACAACGCTTCACTGGACTCGAAGCGCTTGGCGGACGTTGCGAGAGGCTTACCGCGCAGGCGTAGCACCAGTTCCTTAAAGGTGTCGTAGGTGCCGGATTGATCATCCCGGGCATATAAATGAATGGCACCGCCGGTGCCGCCCAGCGCCTCCCAGGTGCTGACCTCGCCGTTGAAGATCTGCGCCAGTTGGTCGGTGTTCAAGGTATTCAACGGGTTTTGCGGATTCAGGATGATTGCCAGGCCGTCAATGGCGATCACTTGCTCGGCCTCGGGGCTTTTCAGGTCTCCCTGGGGTTCCAGGTCAACCAGTTCGCTGTCCTTGATCGGCCGGGACGACGCCGCGAGGTCGGCGCTGGCGTTTTTGAGCGCGCTAAACCCGGTGCTGGAACCGTGGGCGGCCACCTCGATAGTCACGGTCTTGCCCTGACGTGTCGTGCCGATCACTCGTCGTTCGTTGGCGCCATCGCCGGGCTCGCTGTGTACCGTCTGCAAGCCCTGGTGCTCCATCAAACCCTTGACCAGCGCGGGCCCCAAGGCCGCGCCAATGGTATTGGAGCCCTGGATACGCAATGCGGGGCCTTGATCGGGAACGGGCAGGGGAGTGGCGACAGCGTAGAGGGGCAGGAGCAACAGGAGCAGAACGCGCAGCATCATGCCGGCACCTTCTTAAGCCAAAGGGAGTGCCGCCAGATTAAGTCAGGCAGGTTGCATAAATATGACGGGTACGCCGCTGATCAACGCGTGGGAGCTGGCACGCCAACTCCCGCACTGAGTAATGGTGTCAGCTCAGTTCGAGCCAGATCGGCGCATGGTCCGATGGCTTTTCCAGACCACGCAAATCGTAGTCCACACCGGCATCCTTGACCCGTGACAGCAAGCCGTTGGACGCCATGATCACGTCAATGCGCAGCCCACGCTTGGGCTCGTCCTCGAAACCACGGCTGCGGTAGTCGAACCAGCTGAAGCGGTCGGTCACGTCCGGGTTCAAGTGACGGAAACTGTCGACCAGGCCCCAGTTCTTCAAGCGCGCCATCCACTCGCGTTCTTCCGGCAGGAAGCTGCACTTGCCGGTTTTCAGCCAACGCTTGGCATTGTCGGCGCCGATGCCGATGTCGCAATCTTCCGGGGAAATGTTCACGTCGCCCATCACCACCAGCGCCTGGTCATTGCTGAACTGGCTTTCCAGCAGGTGCTGCAAGTCTGCGTAGAAGCGCTGCTTGGCCGGGAACTTGGTGGGGTGGTCGCGGCTTTCGCCCTGGGGGAAGTAGCCGTTCATGACAGTCACGGGGTTGCCGTTCTCATCGGCGAAGGTGCCCCAGATAAAGCGGCGCTGGGCGTCTTCTTCATCACTGGCAAACCCTTTGTGCACGCTCAATGCTTCTTTGCGCGAGAGCAAGGCCACACCGTAGTGGCCTTTTTGGCCGTGGTAGTACACGTGGTAGCCCAGTGCCTGCACTTCGGCCAGCGGGAACTGGTCATCGTGGACCTTGGTTTCCTGCAGGCCAATCACGTCGGGTTGATGCTTTTCAATCAGCGCCGCCAGCTGATGAGGGCGGGCGCGCAGCCCGTTGATATTGAAGGAGACGATTTTCATGGTCGGCAGTCCAGTCTGGCAAAAAGGCGATGCTAGCCGACAAGTCGGACGGGGGCCAGCGTGGCGGTAGGGCGGATGCACTGCTAATGTCTGGGAACGACTGGTGCTGCGTAGGTTCGTACCCATAAGAACGCCATCTTTTGAATGGCGCCCAGGGAGATTAACTGCATGCCTGACACTTCGACTGCCATCGCCGACATTCGCCTGCTCAACAGCGGCTATTCCCGCGAGGCGCGTTCCTTGTTGTACCAGGCTTATCGGCATGAGCCGACCTTCGCCTATATCTTCGAGGCCGAGCGTTCGGGTTATGAACAGCGGGTACGGGCCACCGTGCGCGAACTGGTCAAGCAGCACTTCTTTCAGAAACTTCCCGCCATCGGGCTGTTCGTCAACGACCGGCTGATCGGCATCGCGCTGATCGCGCCACCGCAGCGGCGCCTGGGCATCACCGAGAGCTGGGCCTGGCAATTGCGGATGTGGTTGAGCACCGGGGTGCGCGGTACTCGGCGTTACTTGGAATACCATTACGCAGTGCTGGCGTGCCTGCCCAGCGAGTCGGTGCATGTGCTGCCGCTGTTGGGCATTCACCCGCAATTTCAGGGCAAACATTACGGCGAACAGTTGCTGGAAGCCGTGCACAACTGGTGTGCCGATGACCCGCACTCTTCAGGCGTCGTGCTCGACACTGGCGATTCGCGCTATCTGGATTTTTACAAGCGCCAGGGCTATGAGGAAATTGGTGAAGTGGCGATAGGCCCGATTCTGGAACACGTTTTTTTCCACCCCAATCCGCAGTCGTTACATGCTGCAACGGCTTAATACAGAATTATTCAGATAATTCCGGGTTCAAAGAGCCTCCCAAGGTCGTGTAGCATCCGCGCGTATGAAGCTCCCAGGAAGATTTACCAGCGGCTTGATTCTGCTGTTCACAAGCTGCGGCGCATTGGCGCAAAGCGAATTGGACGTGCGAATCAAGCCTTCAAACGACGCGTTGAAAGCCAACATCGAAGGCTATATCGGCGGGGTAGGCGATCGCGATGAAGAAGCCTTGCTGCGGTTCAGCCGTGGCGCCGAAGAGCAGGCCCGCAAAGCGGCCCAGGCTCTGGGCTTCTATCAGCCTCTGATCAGCAGTGATGTAAAGGGCGGTAAAAACCCGCGCCTGGTCCTCACCATCGACCCCGGCGAACCGGTGCATTTGCGCAACGTGACCATTCGGGTCGACGGCCAGGCCGCGAGCCTCAAGGCTTTTCGCGTGCCCGAAGGCAGCGACCTCACCTCCGGTGCCGTGCTCAACCACGGCCACTATGAAGACGCCAAGCGTCTGATCCAGAACCAGGCCTCGCGCTACGGCTTTTTCAGCGGGCGCTTTACCAGCCAGAAACTCATCGTTGACCCGAAAGCCGGTGTCGCCGATATCGAACTCGTGTACGACAGTGGCCCGCGCTACACCATGGGTAACGTCAGCTTTACCGGCGATACGCCGTTTGATGAAGACCTGTTGCAACGCATGGTGCCGTTCAAAAGCGGCACGCCTTACGACTCCGAATTGATCGCTGAACTCAATCAGAACCTGCAATCGAGCGGTTTCTTCGAAGGCGTGCGCGTGGACGCCACACCCGCCGGCTCGGCCAATGACGTGATCCCGGTGGCCGTGCAACTGGAAACCCGCAAGCCACGCACTATGGGCCTGGGCCTCGGTTACTCCACCGACGTCGGCCCGCGTGGCAAGGCCAACTGGACCCGCCACTGGGTCAACCCTCAGGGCCACAGCTATGGTTGGGAAGCCGAACTGTCGGCGCCGCGGCAGAACGTCGGGCTGTGGTACGACATTCCGCTGGACCCACCGTTGACCGACAAATTGCGCTTCGCCGGTGGCTACCAGAATGAAGAACTGGCCAACACTGACACCCTGAGTAAATTGCTCACCCTTGGCCCGGAATGGCACAGCAAACTGCCCAGCGGCTGGACCCGTGTGATCTCGCTCAAATACCAGCGCGAGGAATACCGCCTGGGCAATGACTCGGGCCTGAGTAATCTGGTGATGCCGGGGATCAATTATTCCTACCTGCGCAGCGACAACCGCATCGACCCGCACAATGGCTATCGCCTGATGTTCGACGCCAAGGTTGCCAAGGAAGGCCTCGGCTCCGACACCAACCTGCTTTACGGCACTGCCACGATCAAAGGCCTGACGACCGTGTGGGATAACCACCGTTTCCTGGGCCGTGCGCAGTTCGGCGGCAGCGCCACCAATGGCTACCAGTCCGTGCCCCCTTCGTTGCGCTTTTTTGCCGGTGGTGACCAGAGCGTGCGGGGCTATGAGTACCAGACGCTGTCGCCGGAAAATGACCGTGGTGACCGTATTGGCGGCCGCTACATGGTGGCGTTGAGCGCTGAGTATCAATATTCAATCGCCGAAAAATGGCGGATCGCGACCTTTATCGACCAGGGCAACTCCTTCAATACCCTGGAAATGCCAAGCCTGAAAACCGGTGTTGGCGTGGGCATACGTTGGGTCTCGCCCGTCGGCCCGATTCGCCTTGACCTGGCCCATGCCCTGGAAGACCCGGGCGGTATTCGTTTGCACTTTTCCATGGGGCCTGAGCTGTGATGCGTGGTTTGAAAATAGCAGGGCTGGCCATCGTGGCTGTCCTCGTCTTAGCGTTGTTGGCGCTGTGGACCGTGCTCGGCACCCAGGCGGGCAGCCGCTGGGTCCTGAACCAAGTGCCGGGTTTGACGGTGGAGAATTTCCAGGGCCACTTGGGTGGCCAATGGAGTGCCGATCATCTGCTGTGGCAGCAGGACGCCAGCCGGGTCGAGCTCAACGCACCGAAGTTTGACTGGTCGCCGGCGTGCCTGCTGCGCATGACCTTGTGCATTAATCAGCTGGACGTGGAGCAGGTCAGCCTGCAGTTTCCACCCAGCGCAGAAGAAAGTAGCAGCGGGCCGATCCAATTGCCGGAGCTGAAACTGCCGGTAGCGATCCAGTTGGGCGACGTTCGCGTCGGCAGCCTGCTGTTTAACGGCAGCGAAGAGCTCAAAGGCCTGCAATTGGCCGCGCACTGGACGGCTGCCGGTATGCAGATCGACTCAGTGCACGTGCAGCGCGACGACCTGGTGCTGGACCTCGCCGGTCTGTTGCAACCCACCGGCAATTGGCCGCTGAATGCCACCGGCAACCTGAGCCTGCCTTACGCCCCCGGCGGCGCGCCGTGGAAGGTGGCCCTCAAGGTGGACGGCGACCTGCTCAAGACCCTCAAGCTCGATGCCGACAGCAGTGGCTACTTGCCCGCCAAACTCAGTGGCGAGCTGCAACCGCTGGCGGAGAACCTGCCCGCGCAGTTGCACATCACCGCCGATGGCTTCAAGCCCAGCGCCGAGTTGCCTGACACCCTGCAACTCAATCAACTGGACCTCACCGCCAAGGGCGACCTGAGCAACGGCTACCAACTGTTGGGCAAAGCCGTGCTGCCGGCGGACAAAGGTCCGGTGGACTTGCTGTTGCAAGGCAAAGTCGACGCCAAGGGCGCGCAGATCGCTGGCCTGGACTTGAGTGCCGGGGACAAGCAAAGCCTCAAACTCAGCGCCAATCTGGATTGGCAGCAAGGCTTCAGTGCCGACGCCAAGATCGACTGGCTGGATTTCCCCTGGCACCGCCTCTACCCCTTGATTGATGAACCGCAGGTTGCGTTACGCACCTTCAATGGCGAGATCGCCTATAAGGACGGCAACTACCTCGGCAACCTCAAGGCCGACCTCGACGGCCCGGCCGGTAAATTCAATGTGGTGACGCCGTTCAGTGGCGACCTCAAGCAGGTCTTCCTGCCCGAGTTGAAATTGACCGCAGGCCAAGGCAAAGCCGAAGGCCATCTGAACTTGCAATTTGCCGATGGCATTGCCTGGGACACGGCGCTGGACCTGTCGGCGCTGAACCCGGCGTACTGGGTGGCGGAATTACCCGGCACCTTGGCCGGCCCGCTGCGCAGCAAAGGCGAGTTCAAAAATGAACAACTCAAGCTGAACGCCGACCTCGACCTCAAGGGCCGTTTGCGCGGCCAAACCGCTGTGCTGGCGGCCAAGGCCGAAGGCGCGGGTGAGCAATGGACCCTCGCCAACCTGGATATCCGCCTGGGCGACAACCGCATCAATGGCAGCGGCAGCCTGCAACAACGCCTGGCCGGTCAGATCGATATCAAACTGGCGCGCCTGGCCCAGTTGTGGCCGCAGTTACGTGGGCAAATCAATGGGCGGGTCGATGTGGCCGGGACGCTGAAGGCACCCCAAGGCAAGCTCGACCTTAAAGGTCAGCAACTGGCCTTCGCCGACAATCACCTGCAAAACCTCAACCTCGACGCGACGCTCGACAACGCCCAGCGCGCGAAGATCGACCTCAAGGGCACGGGCATCCAAACCGGCGATACCCAGGTTGGCACCCTGACCGCCAGTGCCCAAGGCGATATCAAGAGCCAGAAGGTCCAGCTGGATCTGGCGGGGCCGCTGCTCAAGCTGGCCCTGGCGTTGGACGGCAATCTCGACAAAGGCAACTGGCGCGGGCGCCTGGCCAGCGGCGAGGTGCAGGCCGGTGGCCAGGACTGGAAACTGCAGGCCCCGGCGAAGATCGAGCGCCTGGCCGACGGCAAGCTGACCTTTGCGGCGCATTGCTGGGTGTCTGGCCCTGCCAGCTTGTGCGGCGAAGATCAGCGGCTGATGCCTGAGCCGAAACTGCGTTACCACCTCAAGCAATTCCCCATCGACAGCCTGGCGGCCTTCTTGCCTAAAGATTTCGCCTGGCAGGGCAAGCTCAACGCCGATGTGCAGCTCGACCTGCCCGCCAGCGGGCCTAAAGGCGTGGTGTCGGTAGACGCCAGCGGCGGCACGTTGCGCGTGAAAGACAAGGACCAGTGGCTGGATTTCCCCTACGACACCTTGAAGCTGGAAACCACCCTCAACCCCAAGCGCATCGACACTCAGCTCAACTTCCGCGGCGGCAAGCTCGGTGAATTACTGTTGCAGGCGCAGATCAATCCGCTGCCGAAGAACAAGCCGATTACCGGTAACTTCAGCCTCAACGGGCTGGACCTCGCAGTGGCGCGGCCGTTTGTGCCGATGGTGGAAAAACTCAGCGGCAAGCTCAACGGCAACGGCCGCATCTCCGGTGGTTTGCTGGCGCCGCAGGTCAATGGCAGCGTGAACCTCGTCGGCGGGGAGATCGCCGGGCCTGAACTACCGATCAGCCTTGAAGGCTTGAACGTACAGGCGTTGATTGCCGGCGAAAGCGTGCAGTTGAACGGCGCCTGGCACAGTGGCAAAGCCGGGCAGGGTAGCCTCAAGGGGCAGGTCGACTGGGGCCAGGCCCTGGTGGTGGACCTCAGTCTGCAAGGCTCGCAACTGCCGGTTACGGTAGAGCCTTATGCCACGCTGGAAGTGGCGCCCGATCTGAAGATCAGCCTCAAAAACGACAAGTTGGCGATTGCCGGCAAGGTGCACATCCCGCGGGGCGACATCACCGTGCGTGAATTGCCGCCGTCGACGGTCAAGGTCTCGGATGACACGCTGATCGTCGGCAGCCAGACCGAGGAGGGCAAGCCGCCAATGGCGATGGCCATGGATATCGATGTGGAGGTGGGCGAAGACCAGCTTAACTTCGCGGGCTTTGGCCTGACTGCCAAAGTGCAGGGCCATGTGCATATCGGCGACAACATGGACACCCGTGGCGAGCTGTGGCTCAACGACGGCCGCTACCGCGCCTATGGCCAAAGGCTCAACGTGCGCCGTGCGCGACTGTTGTTCGCCGGGCCGCTGGATCAACCGTTCCTGGATATCGAAGCCGTGCGTGTCGTCACCGAACCTTCCAGAACAGTCACGGCCGGGATTCGCCTGAGCGGCAGCGCTGAACAGCCGACCACGCAGATTTTCTCCGAGCCGGCCATGCCCCAGGAGGATGCATTGTCGTACTTGGTGCTGGGGCGTTCGCGTAACAACACCGGTGAGGACAACAACATGCTCGCCGAAGCGGCCTTGGGCCTGGGCTTGATGGGCAGCGCCGGGGTGACCTCGGATATTGCCAACAAGTTGGGTATCCAGGACTTCGACCTCGATACCCAGGGCAGTGGCAACACCACCGCCGTGGTGGCCAGCGGCAAGATCACCGAAAAACTCAGCCTGCGTTACGGGGTAGGCGTGTTCGAGCCGGCCAGCACCATTGCCTTGCGCTACTTGTTGAGCAAGAAGGTCTACCTGGAAGTGGCCAGTGGCGTGGCCAGCTCGTTGGATATCTTCTACAAACGGGATTTCTAAGCCCCGTACCGGGTAAACAATGTGGGAGCTGGATTGCCTGCGATAGCGGTACATCAGTCGATGATTTATTGACTGACACACCGCCATCCCAGGCAAGCCAGCTCCTACATTTGTTTGCATTGCAGCCCACCTGTCGTGAAATTAGCAAGCAAGCTAATAATTCCATTTGACATTCGCTGCCTAAGCAGTAACATCTTGTCATACATTCACTGCCTAGGCAGTAATAAGGTGACTTTCGATGACCCACTTCACCCCTGACAGCTTTCGCAACTGCCACCTCGGCTTGTTGCTGGGCCGCGCGGCGCTGCTCAAGGACCGCATTATCGACACCCACATGGAACCTCACGGCGTGACGGCCGCGCAGTTCAAGGTGTTGATCATCATTGCCCAGTTTGATGTGGACACCCCGGCCGAGCTGTGCCGCAACTTGTCGCTGGACAGCGGTTCCATGACCCGCATGCTCGATCGTCTGGAGCAAAAGGGCCTGCTGGCGCGCAAGCGTTCCGAACAGGACCGGCGCCAGGTGCAGCTGGTGCTCACCGAAGACGGCCAGCGCCTGGCCGACATGCTCCCGCACATCGGCGCCCAGTCAATGAACGAACTGGCCGGTGCCCTCGAGCCCGGTGAGTTGCAGACCCTGGAAGCCATCCTCACAAAAATTCTGGTAGCTGCCGGTGACGCCATCGTCATCCAGCGGGTAGGTAATAAATGAACACACGTGCACTTAGCCTGGTGCTGGTGGCGATGAGCATGGCCGGTTGCGCCAACTTCAGCGGCCTCGACACCCAAGGCCAACGCCTCGACGCCAACACGTTGCAAACCGGCAAATCCCTCAGCGGCGTGACCCTGTCCACTGCCGCATGGCCGAGTGCCGATTGGTGGAAAAGCCTGGGCGACCCACAGCTCGACGGCTTGATCCATGAAGCCCTGCAAAACAGCCCCGACATGCAGGTCGCCAGCGCCCGTGCCCACCAGGCGCAAGCCGCTGCCTATGCCGCCGACGCGGCACGCATGCCGACCCTGGATGCCAGCGCTGGCGTGAGCCGTTCGCGCCTGGCCAAGGACCAGGACCCGCGCGGCGAGGGCGATGCCTACGCCACCGTGCGTAATATTGGCGCCAGTTTCAATTACAACTTCGACCTCTGGGGTGGCCAGCGCGCCGCCTGGGAAGCCGCCTTGGGCCAGGCGCGTGCCGCCGAAGTCGATCAACAAGCCGCACGCCTGACCTTGGCCGCCAACGTGGCCAAGGCCTACAGCGACCTGGGCCAGGCCCATATCGTGCGTGACCTGGCCAATGACGACCTCAAGCGTACCCGCCAGATGCTCGACTTGAGCAAGCGCCGCCTCAGCTCCGGCATCGACAGCCAGTACCAGTACCAACAGACCGAAAGCCTGGAAGCCAGCTCCCAGTCGCAATTGATCGATGCGGAAAAACAACTGCAAAGCGCCAAGATTGCCCTCGCCGTATTGCTCGGCAAAGGCCCGGACCGTGGCAGTGAGCTGGTGCGCCCGAACGTGTTGAAACCCAGCGTCGTTGCCGTGCCTTCAGTCTTGCCGGCCGAACTGCTCGGCCGTCGCCCGGACCTGATCGCCGCGCGCTGGCGGGTGGAGGCGGCGAGCAAGAACGTGGCCGCGAGCAAAACCCGTTTCTATCCCAACCTCAACCTGAGCGCGAGCGCCGGGGCCGAGTCGTTGCTGGGGGATGCGATGTTTGGCTCAGCCAGTCGTTTCTTCAGCATTGCGCCGACGATCTCGTTGCCGATCTTTGACGGTGGCCGCTTGCGTGCCGACCTGGATGCCCGCGACGCCGATTACGACCTGGCGGTGGCTCAGTACAACAAAACCCTGGTGCAAGCCTTGGGCGATATCGGTAACACCCTGATGCAGTTGCGCGAAACCGGGCGGCAGATCCAGGCACAGCAACATGCCGCGGACATTGCCCAGCAGTCTTACGACACCGGGGTGCAGCGTTACAGCTCAGGCATCGGTAATTACCTGGATGTGCTCAGCATCGAGCAGCAATTGCTGCAGGCCCAGCGTCAGCTGGCGACCCTGAATGCTGCGCAGATCGATCTGTCGATTCAATTGATGCAGGCCCTGGGTGGCGGGTTCAACGCCGATAACGTGGCCGCGACCACCCCAGCCACACGCACGGAATAATTTGAGGTATTTGTCATGGCCACTGCCGACAGCAACAACGTCACTGAAAAACCGGATAACAACCCACGCAAACGCAAAATCATGCTGATCGGCCTGGCGCTGATCGTCATCCTCGGCGTGCTGGGCGTGTGGGGTTGGTATGAGTTCTACGGTCGCTTCAACGAAAGCACCGACGACGCCTACGTGAACGGCAACGTGGTGGAAATCACCCCGCTGGTCACCGGCACGGTAGTCAGCATCGGCGCCGACGATGGCGACCTGGTCCACGAGGGCCAGGTGCTGATCAATTTTGACCCGAATGACGCCGCTGTCGGCCTGCAAAGTGCGCAGGCCAACCTGGCGCGCACCGTGCGTCAGGTGCGTGGTCTCTACAGCAATGTCGACGGCATGAAAGCCCAAGTGCTGGCCCAGCAGGCCAACGTGCAAAAGGCTCAGGACAACTACAATCGCCGTAAGAATCTGGCTGCCGGCGGCGCGATTTCCCAGGAAGAACTGTCCCATGCGCGTGACGACCTGACCTCGGCGCAAAATGCCCTGGCCAACGTGCAGCAACAGTTCAAGACCAGCAGCGCGCTGGTGGATGACACGGTGATTTCGTCCCACCCGGACGTGCAGGCCGCCGCCGCGCAGTTGCGTCAGGCTTACCTGACCAACGCTCGCAGCACCTTGATCGCCCCCGTCACCGGCTACGTTGCCAAGCGCACCGTGCAACTGGGCCAGCGCGTGCAGCCGGGGACTGCGTTGATGGCGGTGATCCCGCTGAACCAACTGTGGATCGACGCCAACTTCAAGGAAACCCAACTGCGCGATATGCGTATTGGGCAGCCGGTGGACATCGAGTCCGACATCTACGGCAGTGACGTGAAGTTCAGCGGCACCGTGGATAGCCTGGGCGCCGGTACCGGCAGCGCGTTCGCCCTGCTGCCGGCGCAAAACGCCACCGGTAACTGGATCAAGATCGTGCAGCGGGTGCCCGTGCGTATCCATATCAACGCCGATGAGCTGGCCCAGCACCCGCTGCGGGTGGGCCTGAGCACCGTGGTCAATGTGGACCTGCACGATACGAGCGGCCCGGTACTGGCGCAACAGGCGCCGCAAAAGGCCTCGTTCACCACCAACGTGTATGACCGCCAACTGGCCGAAGCCGACGCCATGATCAGCCAACTGATCCATGACAACAGCCTCGCCGCACCCAAGGCTGTGCAACGCTGATGAGCAATAACGCCTCCTTCACGCCACCCAGCCTGTTGATGGCCACTATTGGCCTGTCGCTGGCGACCTTTATGCAGGTGCTCGACACCACCATCGCCAACGTGGCGTTGCCGACCATCTCCGGCAACCTGGGTGTGAGCTCGGAGCAGGGCACCTGGGTGATCACTTCGTTTGCGGTGAGCAACGCGATTGCCTTGCCGCTCACCGGCTGGCTGAGCCGGCGCTTTGGCGAGGTGAAGCTGTTTTTGTGGGCGACCATCCTCTTTGTGCTGGCGTCGTTCCTCTGTGGTATTTCCACTTCGATGCCCGAGCTGATTGGTTTTCGGGTGCTGCAAGGCCTGGTCGCGGGGCCGTTGTACCCGATGACCCAAACCTTGCTGATTGCGGTCTACCCGCCAGCCAGGCGCGGCATGGCCCTGGCGTTATTGGCGATGGTCACGGTGGTGGCGCCGATTGCCGGGCCGATCCTCGGCGGCTGGATCACTGACAGCTACAGCTGGCCCTGGATTTTCTTTATCAACGTGCCCATCGGCATCTTTGCGGTGATGGTGGTGCGTTCGCAACTGAAGAAGCGTCCGGTGGTGACCAGCTACCAGCCGATGGATTACGTCGGGTTGCTGAGCTTGATCGTCGGTGTCGGCGCCTTGCAGATCATCCTCGACAAGGGCAACGACCTGGACTGGTTCGAGTCCAACTTCATCATCATCGGTGCGGCGATCTCGGCCGTCGCCCTGGCGGTGTTCGTCATCTGGGAACTCACCGACAAACACCCGGTGGTCAACCTGCGGCTGTTTGCCTACCGCAACTTCCGCATCGGCACCATTGTGTTGGTGCTGGGGTATGCCGGGTTCTTCGGGATCAACCTGATCCTGCCCCAATGGCTGCAAACCCAAATGGGCTACACCGCCACCTGGGCTGGCCTGGCGGTGGCGCCGATCGGGATTCTGCCGGTACTGATGTCGCCGTTTGTGGGCAAATACGCGCACAAGTTCGACCTGCGCTTGCTGGCCGGCCTGGCATTTCTGGCGATTGGCTTGAGCTGCTTCATGCGGGCGGGCTTCACCAATGAGGTGGACTTCCAGCACATCGCCCTGGTGCAACTGTTCATGGGTATTGGTGTGGCACTGTTCTTTATGCCGACCTTGAGCATCTTGATGTCCGATTTGCCGCCGGCACAAATCGCCGATGGCGCCGGCCTTGCGACGTTCCTGCGAACCCTGGGCGGCAGTTTTGCGGCATCGCTGACCACCTGGATCTGGATTCGCCGCGCGGATCAGCACCATGCGTACATGAGCGAGAACATGACCACCTATGACTCGGCGACCCGCGATGCGCTGCAGGCGCTTGGCGGGGCAGGGCATAAGGCCTATGCGCAGTTGGACCAGATCCTCACCAGCCAGGCGTACATGATGTCCACCGTGGATTACTTCACGTTGCTGGGGTGGATGTTCATGGGCTTGATCGTGATTGTGTGGCTGGCGAAACCGCCGTTTGCGGCGAAGGCAGGGCCGGAGGCTTCCGGCCACTAACGGGTGTACTCAATCAATGTGGGAGCTGGCTTGCCTGCGATAGCATCACCTCGGAGTATCTGATGTACCGAGTTGTCTGCATCGCAGGCAAGCCAGCTCCCACATTTGATTGGGGTTGTGCTTGAGTTATGCGCCGGGCAACGCCAGTTGCGGATTGACGAAGTCAAACGCCGCCAACTGAAACCCTTGCTCATCCACCTGCAAGGCCCAGCCCTGCTTGTCCCAATCCCCCAGCACGATGCGCTTGGCCGCCTGGTCACCAATCTGCAACTTATGAATGGCCGGGCGGTGCGTATGGCCGTGGACCAGGGTGCGCACGCCGAACTGCTGCATCACCCGCGGCACTTCCTCGGGCGTCACATCGACAATGTCGTTGGCTTTCATGCGTACCTGGGCGCTGCTCTCGCTGCGCAGCTTGCGGGCCAGCTTGTGCCGGGTACGCAAGGGCAGGTGGCGCAGGATAAACAGCACAATCGGATTACGCAGGATGCGCCGCAGCTTCATATAGCCGACGTCGCGGGTGCAGAGGCTGTCGCCGTGCATCAACAGCACAGGCTCGCCATAGAACTGCACGACACTGGGGTCCTTGAGCAAGGTGGCGCCTGCCGCTTTGCAGAATGCCTTGCCGATCAGGAAGTCCCGGTTGCCATGCATGATAAAAATCGGGGTGCCACTGTCGCTCAGCTCACGCAGAGCCTCGCAAATCGAGCGCTGGAACGGAGTCATCCCATCGTCGCCAATCCAGGCTTCAAAGAAGTCCCCCAGAATGTACAACGCCTGGGCGCCACGGGCGCGGCCGTGGAGCAAATCCAGAAACGCCCGGGTGATGTCCGGGCGCTCCTCTTCCAGATGCAAATCTGAAATCAGCAATATCACCCAACGATCTCGGCTTTCTCGACGATTACGTCTTCTACCGGAACATCCTGGTGACCGGCTTTACCGGTGGTTTGCACGCCTTTGATCTTGTCGACGACGTCCTGGCCTTCGGTCACTTTACCGAATACCGCGTAACCCCAACCCTGCACGTTCTTGCCGCTGTGATTCAGGAAGGCGTTGTCGGCCACGTTGATGAAGAACTGCGCGGAGGCCGAATGTGGCTCCATGGTACGGGCCATGGCGACGGTGTACTTGTCGTTGGAGAGGCCGTTGTCTGCTTCGTTCTGGATGCTTGGGCGCTTGTCTTTCTTTTCTTTCATGCCGGGCTCGAAACCGCCGCCCTGGACCATGAAGTTGCCGATGACACGGTGGAAAACGGTGTTTTCGTAGTGGCCGGCTTTAACGTATTCGATGAAGTTGGCGACGGTGATCGGCGCTTTCTCGGCGTTCAGCTCGATGACGATGTCACCGTGGTTGGTGGTCAGTTTGACTTGAGTCATGTTCACTACTCTTTTCAGGGAATTCGTGGGTTTGGACGCCGGGGCGTCTTACCTGTCTGGCTAAACGAGGGCCAAGGCGCGCAGTTTAGCGTGCCCGGCGGGAATTTCGAGGTGGTTTTTTATCGCCCCGGTCATTAAAAGAGGAATTAAACAGCAGTTTTTGGTCCCAGCCTGTCAGTGTCTTGACTGCTTCGGCTATTATGAGCCCTTTGTTTTATCTGGCCCCACCTGGCCACGAACCTGTCTGTTCAAGGATCCTATGAGCAAGCCCACTGTCGACCCTACCTCGAATTCCAAGGCCGGACCTGCCGTCCCGGTCAATTTCCTGCGCCCGATCATCCAGGCGGACCTGGATTCGGGCAAGCATACGCAGATCGTCACCCGTTTCCCGCCAGAGCCCAACGGCTACCTGCACATCGGTCACGCCAAGTCGATTTGTGTGAACTTCGGCCTGGCCCAGGAGTTCGGTGGCGTCACGCACCTGCGTTTCGACGACACCAACCCGGCCAAGGAAGACCAGGAATACATCGACGCCATCGAAAGCGACATCAAGTGGCTGGGCTTCGAATGGTCCGGTGAAGTGCGCTATGCATCCAAGTATTTCGACCAGTTGTTCGACTGGGCCGTCGAGTTGATCAAGGCTGGCAAGGCCTACGTTGACGACCTGACCCCCGAGCAAGCCAAGGAATACCGTGGCAGCCTGACCGAGCCTGGCAAGAACAGCCCGTTCCGCGACCGTTCGGTGGAAGAGAACCTGGACTGGTTCAACCGCATGCGCGCCGGTGAGTTCCCGGACGGCGCCCGCGTGCTGCGCGCCAAGATCGACATGGCCTCGCCGAACATGAACCTGCGCGACCCGATCATGTACCGCATTCGCCATGCCCACCATCACCAGACCGGTGACAAGTGGTGCATCTACCCGAACTACGACTTCACCCACGGCCAGTCGGACGCCATCGAAGGCATCACCCACTCCATTTGCACCCTGGAGTTCGAAAGCCACCGTCCACTGTACGAATGGTTCCTCGACAGCCTGCCGGTACCGGCGCACCCGCGTCAGTACGAATTCAGCCGCCTGAACCTGAACTACACCATCACCAGCAAGCGCAAGCTCAAGCAACTGGTCGATGAAAAGCACGTGCATGGCTGGGACGACCCGCGCATGTCGACCCTTTCGGGTTTCCGTCGTCGTGGCTACACCCCGGCGTCGATCCGCAATTTCTGCGACATGGTCGGCACCAACCGTTCTGACGGTGTGGTCGATTACGGCATGCTTGAGTTCAGCATCCGTCAGGATCTGGACGCGAACGCGCCGCGCGCCATGTGCGTGCTGCGTCCGTTGAAAGTCGTGATCACCAACTACCCGGAAGACAAGGTCGACCACCTCGAGCTGCCGCGTCATCCGCAGAAAGAAGAGCTGGGCGTGCGCAAGCTGCCGTTCGCTCGCGAAATCTACATCGACCGTGATGACTTCATGGAAGAGCCGCCAAAAGGCTACAAGCGCCTGGAGCCGAACGGCGAAGTGCGCCTGCGCGGCAGCTACGTGATCCGTGCCGACGAAGCCATCAAGGACGCCGATGGCAACATCGTCGAACTGCGTTGCTCCTACGACCCGGAAACCCTGGGCAAGAACCCGGAAGGCCGCAAGGTCAAAGGCGTCGTGCACTGGGTGCCGGCCGCTGCGAGCATCGAATGCGAAGTGCGCCTGTACGATCGCCTGTTCCGTTCGGCCAACCCTGAGAAGGCCGAAGACAGCGCGAGTTTCCTCGACAACATCAACCCTGACTCGCTGCAAGTGCTTACAGGTTGTCGTGCCGAGCCATCGCTTGGCGACGCACAGCCGGAAGACCGTTTCCAGTTCGAGCGCGAAGGTTACTTCTGCGCGGATATCAAGGACTCGAAACCCGGTGCTCCGGTATTCAACCGTACCGTGACCTTGCGTGATTCGTGGGGCCAGTGATCAAGTCTTAAGGGATACGTCGTGCTAACGATCTACAACACACTCAGCAAAACCAAAGAAGTCTTCAAGCCGCTGGATGGCAACAAGGTGCGCATGTACGTGTGCGGCATGACCGTGTACGACTACTGCCACATCGGCCACGGCCGCAGCATGGTTGCCTTCGACCTGGTGACGCGCTGGTTGCGTTTCAGCGGCTATGACTTGACGTATGTGCGCAACATCACGGACATCGACGACAAGATCATCAACCGCGCCAACGAAAACGGCGAGTCGTTCGACGCGCTGACCGAGCGCATGATCGCTGCCATGCATGAGGACGAGGCGCGCCTCAACATCCTCAAGCCGGACATGGAACCGCGCGCCACGGACCACATCCCCGGCATGCACGCGATGATCCAGACCCTGATCGACAAGGGTTACGCCTACGCCCCGGGCAATGGCGACGTGTACTACCGCGTCGCCAAGTTCATGGGCTACGGCAAGCTGTCGCGCAAGAAAATCGAAGACCTGCGCATCGGCGCGCGCATCGAAGTCGACGAAGCCAAGCAAGACCCGCTCGACTTCGTGCTGTGGAAAGGCACCAAGCCCGGCGAGCCGAGCTGGGAGTCGCCATGGGGCGCCGGGCGTCCGGGCTGGCACATCGAATGCTCGGTGATGTCCACCTGCTGCCTGGGCGAGACCTTCGACATTCATGGCGGCGGCAGCGACCTCGAGTTCCCGCACCACGAAAACGAAATCGCCCAAAGCGAAGCGGCTACCGGCAAGACCTACGCCAACGCCTGGATGCACTGCGGCATGATCCGCATCAATGGCGAGAAGATGTCCAAGTCCTTGAACAACTTCTTCACCATTCGCGACGTGCTGGAAAAGTACCCTCCTGAGGTTGTGCGTTATTTGCTGGTGTCCAGTCACTACCGCAGCGCCATCAACTATTCGGAAGACAACCTCAAGGACGCCAAAGGCGCCCTGGAGCGTTTCTACCACGCGTTGAAAGGCCTGCCAGCCGTGGCGCCTGCCGGCGGTGAAGCATTCGTGGCACGGTTTACCGAAGTCATGAACGACGACTTCGGCACGCCGGAAGCCTGCGCGGTGTTGTTTGAGATGGTGCGGGAGATCAACCGCCTGCGCGAGACTGATCTCGACGCGGCGGCAGGGCTTGCTGCGCGCCTGAAAGAGCTGGCCAGCGTGCTGGGTGTTCTGCAGATGGAAGCCGACGACTTCCTGCAAGCCGGCGCCGAAGGGCGTGTGGATGCGGCTGAAGTGGACGCGTTGATTCAGGCGCGTTTGGCTGCCCGAGCTAATAAAGACTGGGCGGAATCCGACCGTATCCGTGACCAACTGACCGCGATGGGTGTGGTGTTGGAAGACGGCAAGGGCGGGACAACGTGGCGGTTGGCCGATCAGGCCTGATCGGTAAACGCTGAATAAAAAACGCCCCGACTGGTTCGGGGCGTTTTTTTGCACGGTGTTATTTCAGCGACCTACCCAATCCAAATGTGGGAGCGGGCTTGCTCGCGAATGCGGTGGATCAGTTAAAGATGTATCAACTGACACTCCGTTTTCGCGAGCAAGCCCGCTCCCACATTTTACCGTGCCCACTCTGCATACCCGCTGTTGTTGGGTTTATGCCTGCGTTGGGCTGGAATTGAGGCTTAGTGTTTTTTCCACCATCAACTGGATTCCCTCCAGCATCCGGCAAATTCCGAGCACCACGCTGCGGGGATTGCCGTCTACCTCAAACGCCAAATGGCTTGCCAGCGCTTGAACTGACGCAAGATCCTCCGAAGCATTGACCAGCAGCGTCTCGACGTCTAATCCTTCGCGCACGGTAAACACACCATGGCTTTCAGCAGACGCCTCTGGTTTCTCGGAAGGATTCAGATAATGGTTAATTGCTCGATGAGCAGCAGCGTGAAACGCGGTTGAATCTGACGGCGGGTTTGGACTGTCTTTAATCATGGCGAAGCTCCTAGAGTATTGGAGTCACCACCCATCGCTGCGAAACGATAATCGGGTGGCAGCTGTACGCAGGTTCGCAGACCGGGACTCTAGGCACCCGGCATACCCGAAGGTATCCCGCGCACAGCCGCCATAACATCAGGCATAAAAAAGCGCCCGCTATCTTGAGGTGGACGCTGTGCGTCTAGAGTTTAACCGGGCTGCGAAACCCGGTCGCTGAATTTGCAGCGACCCCGGAAGATTAGGCAGCCATCTTCCGAGGGGTAACCCTAAAAAGCTGTCGGAAACTTCCGAGTGTTGGCATGGCGGTTAACCGCATCGCTATAGGAGCGTCAGGTTGCTTCAACGACCCGATACGTACTCTGAACAAACCCATTCTGCGACACATACGTGCCGACATGGCGCAGTTCACGCTCACTGCCGATCTGGCTGAACAGGGGAACCCCTTTGCCCAACAGAACCGGAATACGGGTGATGATCAACTCGTCGATCAGGCCTGCTTCAAGAAACGCCTGGATCGTTTGGCCCCCATCGATATACAGGTGTTTCATGCCGCGCTCGGCTAACTGTTTGACGAGGGTGGTGACGTCCGCCGACATCACCTCAACCTTGCCCTGCACATGGGCGGGTAGCGCTAATGATTGGTGCGAGAGGGCGATGACAGGCGTGCCTTTATAGGGCCACTCCGGGAAGGACACGACTTTTTCCAGGGTTTTGCGGCCCATCACCAGCGCATCGACCGTGGCGATAAAACTGTCGTAGGTCAGGCCATTCAGCTGCGCGGTTTCGTACTCTGGCCGGTGCAGCCACTCGATATCACCGTCTGGCCGAGCGATGAAACCGTCGACGCTGGCCGCGATGAAGACGGAGCATTTGATATCCATTAAAAGTAAATCTCCTTGAACACATAGTCCTCTACAGTTTTGCACCAACCGCCCGTATCCCAAAGCCCGCAATACTCGCCAACTGCTCAACCGTCGCACCGCCTTTGCTGGCGATTCATAACGCTTAGGCGGCTTTTGTCGAGGAACTTTGTGGAAATACATTTTTTGACGCCCGCCGAATCATGGTTTTATAGGGCGGCGACGACCAAACTCATGAAGAAACCGGTGGATATCCAAGATGGATTGTATTTTTTGCAGCATTGTCCGAAGGACCTCTCCCGCCCACATTCTGTGGGAGGACGAACACCATATGGCGTTCTTGTCGATTTTCCCCAACACGCCGGGTTTCAGTGTGGTGATCCCCAAGCAGCATTACGGCAGCTATGCGTTTGCGCAGTCAGATGCCGTGCTGGCTGATTTAGTCGTGGCGGCGAAGAAAACCGCGCTGCAGATTGATCGGGCGTTTCCTGACGTGGCGCGCACGGGGATGATGCTGGAAGGGTACGGCGTGGATCATCTGCACGCGAAGCTGTTCCCCATGCATGGCACGGGTCAGGACAGCGCATTCAAGCCCATCAGTTCCAAAGTGGATAAATTTTTTGAGGCCTATGAGGGCTATATCTCGTCCCACGATTTCGTGCGGGCAGATGATGCCGAATTGGCGCAGTTGGCGGCGCGCATCCGCTCGTTTGCTTAAGGATTATCTGGCGCTATCCCCCCATCCAAATGTGGGGGCAGGCCTGAGAAATATAAAGAACGGTGAGAGGGCTTCGGTTGCCTGGATTTTTTAATGGGAGGATCAGAATTCTCTTATAGAGGGGGCGGGTTTTTTTTCCTAGTTTGGCTGCAACGGTTCTTAGGACGAGGACACTTTTCAGTGGCTCTGTTGCAGAGGATTGATTATGCCAATTTCCCTTATCCCGTACGCCAATTCTCAAAATGGGCGCCCATCGCCCGCGGATAATTCACCTTTCACATTCGCTTCATCCTCCGAGTCTCCCCAACCTGCACGCCAAAGCCTGGGCGGTTTTGCGCCGCCTGCACCGGAAGGCGATCAAAAACAATTGCCCGTGTTCGCGCCCATCGAAACACGTGGAGGCCTGAGATCGCCCGGGCGATTCGGGCAACCTTCCGAGGGTACCGACCCTGTCGCTGTACGGCGCGAGAAACGCGCGCTTGTGCAGACGCCTGACAAACCTGCGCGCAACACGCTGGGCCTGTTGGCGGGTGCGCACTCTCACTCCGCCGATGCAGATGAAACCCTTCAGACGCAGTTGATTGCGCAGATGGGCAGTGTGCCGGATGCGCTGGTGACCGTGCCCGTGCGGTCGCTGATGTCTCAGCCGTTCGACATCTACAAGCGCGTGCTGAATCAGCCCGAGGTTTTAGCCTGGTTGAGGGGCAAGGGTTTTTCCCTGGACTCGGTGACGATCGGCAAAAACGCTGTATCGGGCCTTGTTACCCATAATGGCGTGACCTCTCATCAGGCATACACCCTGCAAGACACCTCTGGTTGGTGGCAGGTATCGGCGCGTGTGATGCACGCGCTTGAGGCGTTAGACCCCACGCACCAGGGTGTGCCTTATGTCTCTATCAACAGCCAGCAAATTTCGCGGAATGTGGCGAGCTTGTTTTATGGCGTCAGTCCGCCACATACCGCCGAGCAAGCGAATGCGCTTGTGACAAGCCTGGAGGCAGGCTGGCCTGCGTTGTCTGCAGCGGAAACACGCAATCACCCACTCCGGTCTGAATGGTCAAAGCGTGTTATCAATGAGCTCGATGATCGAGAAAACCTCGCCGACGCGCTGGAACGCACGGCGCTGGGCGTTGCGGACAGTAGGCCATTATCGTTATCGGGTACCGAGTTTGAGGTCTCTCGAACAAACCCGTTGAAACGTGATGATGAGGCCCGCAGGCGCCTGGCCGAGCTGGTTGCACTGCCTGAGATGCAGGGTGTTCTGGCGGATCTGGGGCAAACCTTGCCGGACCAGGCGGTTCGTATCAGCGAAGGCCACCTGCAAGTGCTGCAACCGACCCTGAATCAGTGGCTGGATGTACCTGTCAGTGATCGTTGGAGCCAGCCGTTGAAAGACGCATTAGCGGCGGTTGTCGTGTTGAGCGAGCAGACGGGTAACGCGCTCTACTCAGACGATCGCCACGATCTGCGGCAGGTCGCGAGGTCGATGGGCCTGGGTGCACTCGATACCGCAGGGCAGGCTCGCGCCGCCGCCCAATGGTTGCGCACCCACTTCCCACCGACTGCGCCTGTCGGCAATTATGCGAAATTACTGCCCCAGGCATGGGCTGCGGGCACCTTGTCGGCGAGCGACAAAACTACGTTGATTTCGCTGGCGACGGATCAGAAGTATGGCGCCAATACCATAGGGCTCGCATGGGGGCGTCAGATCGTGACGCAAGTCGACCCGCAGGAAACAGCAGCCAAGGCAGACCCGATCTGGGACGAACTACTCAACACCCCGCAGGCCCAGCAGTGGGGTCGGGAACTCGCCCAGGCGTTGGGTTGATATAAGGGGGAGGGTGATGACGATATCGATGCCGCGCAACGCAAAAGTCTGCTGACCGCCGCCATCATGCTCAGTGTCGAGCCTAATGTTCCCGCCGCCCAGGGAAGCGCCGCCGGTTATCAATTTTACACTCCGGCCAATATGGGTCGTGAAATGCGGGCTGTACGCAAAGACTTTGAAAAACACTTAATCGAGAAAAAAGGCGTGAGCGCACGTGCTGCGCCGTTGGTGGCTCATCTGTTCCTGGCACACGCCGCCCCGGAGTTTCTGGTGAAACCTGACCAGCAGGAGTCAACAAAGCTCCCTGAGCCGCTACGTCAGTCTCCAGACAAAATACGTGTAGGCAGCCCGGCGTGGATGACGGTTAGCCTGGGCAGTGCATTGGCCGAAGTGTGGGGCGGTGCTGGAGCCAGTCGCGGCATGAGCCTGAATGAGCTTGGAGCACTGACCACCCTGGAAACCGTCCAGCCGCAACAGCAAGCCCTGGCTATAGCACTGGGTGCAAAGCGGGTGCTCGATGTGGGAATCATGACCGGTACTGTGCCCCGGCGTAGTGACGGTAACTATACGCCCGGCGATTATCAGTTGGCTTCTGACGGCATTACTCGTCGTTCCGAGGCGGTCGAGCAATCCATAGTCACCCTGGGGACGGCACCGCCCACCCGTAGCAGCCTCGCAATCAAGGCGCTGAAACAAGCGTTCCCGGAGTTGACTGACAGTGAGATAGAAACAATCACAGTGAGAAAGCCCGCCACTCAACGCAGCCTCTCAGGTGTCGGCATTAATACGAAGTGGCCGACGTTGGTTGAGGCGTATGCAACGGGGGATCTGCATCAGCATTGGTTTTCCTTCAGTCATCCTCGGATTACACAAGCGCAATTTGACGCCCGGATAAAGACACTTCCTCCTATTGCCGATCAGGTCGGGGGTGCAGTCGATCACTATCTGAGTAATGTCAAAGGGGCGATGCCCTCACTCATGAAGATGAGTCTTGCAGACTTGCCGCTTGACGTTCGGCAGGCTATGGAATGGGGCGAGGTCCAGGTCTATAGGCTGCGTCGGGAAACCGGTGAGACGCAGCCCGAAGACGCCGGCAGGGGAAGTAAAGTCGCCGAGAATCGGGGTTGGCACGGGGTGTTGCTGGTCATCAAATACGAGGGAAAAAATCGGTTGCTTGAGTTTTTCCCCACGTCCGGGACGGTTATTGATCGCACGGCCAGTTTGGCGGGGAAAAGATTGAGCCTGAATGATGGTGTCATCGAAGAAGAGACCGTGCCCAGATGGCGAAGTGGCACGAAGACACTTCGGTATTTGCGGGGCACTCAAGCACCTTTTGATTTCAACGCATACCTCACGGGGGAGGCGCCTCGTAACAATACCTCGTCGAAGGTGATCATTTCCAAAGTAGGGGCTTCCATGGCGGCGGCTGCGTCGAAAGGGTCGGGTGACAACCGCAATGAGTGGGTGCCTGACACCTTTGGCTCCGCCAAAAGCCAGGCGATTATCGACGTTATACTTTCGGGGAATTACATAGGCAACTATAGCGGGCATCGCCAGGCATTCATTGATCATGCGAATGCAGTGCTGCCCAGCGAAGATAACGTTCGGGGCTACGTCAATCGTCTGATGAGCAAAGAAAATGGTCGCGCGCTGGTGTCGATGATTTCGTTCATCGGCCCATTGGTTGACATCTATGAGGGCAATATCAAGGACGGCTTGAAAGGCTTGGCAATTGATACGTTGCTGTTTATTGGCGCGGGAGGATTACAGGCCACCCGCAAAGCATGGAACGCGATCAGGTTTGCATCACGGCTGAACAAGCAGGCATTTCGTGTCTCTGTTCTCAAGGAAGGCACTGCATTGCTGCGGGGGATATTTAATCCGAGTGAAGGCTTCTTTGGTCTGCCGAACCAGCCGAGTCGACTGGGAGATTTTCTAAGACGTGCGCGCAAGGGCGTTCCCGTCGGGATCGGGATGGGGGTGTACGTACCTGTTGATCTTTTCGCAAAGGCTCGCTTTGCCAATGATGCTGCTCCCACCGTATCCGAGATGCTCAAGAAGGCGAATGCCAAGCCGGTGACGCCCATACAGGGTACGGTTAACCAGGTAACGCTGAAGGCCATCAAGGAGCAGGAAAAATGGTATGCGATCGATCCCGATAGCGGTGTGCCGTTCGGCTCGCCACTTCAAGGCTTTACCCCTCAAACCCCCTAGTGCCGACGGGCTGATGGAGTCGCTCGGCTATTTGGCTCGGCGACTACTCACCTCGGCAGGCACATCATCGCCGGCCATGCGCTTACGGAACAGCGCCGTCCTCGCCAATAGCAGCGTGGTCACCGGCACCGTGATCGACAACAAAATCGGAATCAACCACCCGTGCAATACCGGCCCGGACTTGAGTACCGAAAAGTAGATAATCGACGCCAACGCCACACACCACGCGCCCAGCGTCGAGGCCAGCGCGGGTGGGTGCATGCGCTGGAAAAAGTCCTTCATGCGCAGCAACCCGATCGCGCCGATCAACGCAAACACGCTGCTCAGCACCAGCAATAGCGCCACGCTCACTTCAACCCATAACGGCATCATTCAATCACCTCGCCACGCAGCAGGAATTTGGCCAGGGCGAACGACCCGACAAAGCCAAACAGCGCAATCAGCAGCGCCGCTTCAAAGTAGGTGTCACTGGCATAGCGAATGCCGAGCACCAGCATCATCAGCATCGCCAGGATGTACAGATAATCCAGCGCCAGGACCCGGTCCTGCGCGGAAGGGCCTTTGAACAGGCGTAACAGCGTCAGCACCATCGCCAGGGAAAACAGGAACAGGCTGAGCAGGATCGCATTGGAGAGCAGGGCGCTCATTCGAAGATCTCCATCAGGGGCCGCTCGTAGGCGTGTTTGAAGTGCTGGATAAACTGCGCTTCGTCATCCAGGTCGAACACGTGGATCAGCAAAATACTGCGGTCCAGCGCCAGTTCCGACCAGACGGTGCCGGGCGTGACGCTGGTGATCATCGACAGCACGGCCAGGCCGTTGGCGTCGCGCAGGTCCAGCGAGATTTTCACAAACCTCGAGCGCGGTGGCCGCGAGCCGCAGACCAACACGCCCCATGCCACATGCAGATTGGAAACGATCACGTCGCGCCCCACCCGAAAAAACAGGCGGATGATCACGCCTGGGCGGCGGATGCGGATCGGCAACGGGCGCAGCGGTGCCATCAGCAGCGGCGCGAGAAAACCCAGCAGCGCGCCCAGCAACAGGTTGCCGGGGCTGATCGACAAGTTCAGCACCAGCCACAACACCCACAATGCCAGCGACAACCATGGGGCAGGCAACAGACGCTTCATGGCTGCACCTCCAACGCCGCGGTTTTGGCTTCAGGGCTCGGTATCGGACGCGTCGCCATTACCGCCATCACATAGTGTTCCGGATTGTTCAGGCTCTCGGCGGTGGCTTGGGTGTAGCGCATCAACGGTTCGGCCTTGAAGGTCAGAATGATGCTCAGGCCGAGCAGGAAGAAGATCGGCAAGCACTCGTAGCGACGCAGCAGGGGCGATGGACGCTCTTCCGGGGTCCAGAAGCGCTGGATGCCCAGGCGGGCGAAGGCGATCAGCGAAGCCAGGCCGGACAGGATCAGGAGCGCCACCAGGCCCCAGGCGGCCGGCCGGATCGGTTCATCCACCGCGTTACCCAGGCCCATTGGGTTGACCAGCGCACTCAACAAGCTGAGCTTGCCGATAAACCCGGACAACGGCGGCATGCCGATAATCAGCAGCGCACAGGCGACAAAGCTCAAGCCGAGGAAGGCCATGGTCCAGGGAATCACTTGGCCGACCACGGCTTTCTGCTCGTCATCAAGGTTGACGCCGGGACGCGGATGCAGAGATTCCATGGCTTTGGGCAGGGCATCGATTTCTTCATCCAACGGCAGGTCATTGGCCGAGCGCGAACGCTCGATCAACTCAGCCAGCAGGAACAGCGCGCTCAAGGCCAGGGTTGAGCTGACCAGATAGAACAACGCGCCGGCGGTCAGGCTTGGCTGGGCAAAACCCACGGCCGACAGCAGGATCCCGGCCGACACCAGAATGCTCAAACTCGCCATGCGCTCCAGCCGTTGCGCGGCCAACATCGCCAGCGCCGCGCAGATAATGGTCGCCATGCCGCCGTACACCAGCCAGTCGCCCCCAAACAGCGCCGAAGCACCGGCCTGGCCGGAGAACAGCAGGGTCCACAGGCGCAGCACGGTGTACACGCCAACTTTGGTCATGATCGCAAACATCGCCGCCACCGGTGCGCTGGCCGAGGAATAGGCGGGCGCCAACCAGAAGTTCAACGGCCACATGCCGGCTTTAGCCAGGAATGCCGTCGCCAGAATCGCCGCGCCTGCGTGCAACAGGCCGCGATCCGCCTCCGGCACCAGCGGGATTTTCAGTGCCAGGTCAGCAAAGTTCAGCGTGCCGGTCACGCCGTAGATCATCGCCGCGCCAATCAGGAACAGCGACGACGCCAGCAGGTTGATCGCGATGTAATGCAGCCCCGACGACACCCGAGCGCGGCCCGAGCCGTGCAACATCAAGCCGTAGGACGCGGCCAGCAGCACCTCGAAGAACACGAACAGGTTGAACAAATCTGCCGTGAGAAAGGCGCCGTACAGGCCCATCATCTGGATCTGGAACAGCGCATGAAAACTGGTACCGGCACGGTCCCAGCGAGCCATGGCGAACAGCAGCGCACTCACGCCGATAATGCCGGTGAGTACCAGCATCAATGCCGAGAGTTGATCCACCACCAGTACGATGCCGAACGGCACCTGCCAGTTGCCCGGCAGGTACACGCCGATTGAGCCGGGGCCGCCTTGTTGCGTCCAGTACAGCAGCAGAATGGCAATGCCCAGGCCGACAATGCTGGAGAACAGGTTGATTTTTGCCTTCAGCGGGCGACGTTTTTCGCCCAGCATCAGCATCAGTGCGGCCGTCAGCAGTGGCAGCAGGATCGGCGCAACGATCATTTGGTTGACCCAATTCATTCCTTGGGCTCCCGGCCGTCCACATGGTCCGTACCGGTCAGGCCCCGGGAAGCCAGCAGCACCACCAGGAACAAGGCGGTCATGGCGAAGCTGATCACGATCGCCGTCAGCACCAGGGCTTGTGGCAGGGGATCGGTGTAGTGCAGCAGGTCTTGCGGCACGCCGTCCTTGATGATCGGCTCCTTGCCGATAAAGAGGCTGCCCATGCTGAAAATGAACAGGTTGACCCCGTACGACAGCAGGCACAGGCCCATCACCACCTGGAACGTCCGTGGTCGCAGGATCAACCAGACGCCGGAGGCCGCCAGGACTCCAATGGCAATTGCGATGACTTCTTCCATCAGGCGGCTCCTTCCGTTGCGGCAACGGCTTTCGCCTGGTTGCTCGGTTTATGGGCCCGCACGGATTGGTGACCGAGGGCGGTGAGCATCAACAGCGTCGAACCGACGACCATGGCGTACACGCCGATGTCGAAGAACAGTGCGCTGGCAATATGGATATCGCCCAGCACCGGCAGGCTGAAATGCCAGGTGTGGGTCGTGAGGAAGGGGTACCCGGCAAACAATGCGCCAAGCCCGGTTAATGTTGCAGAGAGCAGGCCGAAGCCCATCCAGCGCATCGGCCGCAGGCTCATCTGTGCCTCGACCCACTGGGTGCCGGCCACCATGTATTGAAGGATAAACGCCACCGACATCACCAGGCCTGCGACGAACCCGCCACCCGGCTGGTTGTGGCCGCGCATAAACAGATAGAACGACACCACCAGCGCAATCGGCAGCAGCAGGCGCACGAGCACCGCCGGCACCATCATGAAGCCCAGGGCGGTGTCGCTGGCCTGGCGCGGGTTGACCAGGTCGGTGGCCACGTCCGGCGCCAACTGGCGCTGTTGTGCGGGCAGTTGCATGCTTTCTTTCGAGGGGCGGAACCGACGCAGCAGGGCATAGACCGTCAGCGCCACGGCGCCGAGTACGGTGATTTCGCCCAAGGTGTCGAAGCCACGGAAGTCCACCAGCATCACGTTCACCACATTGCTGCCGCCGCCTTCGGGCAGGGCGCGGCTGAGGTAGAACGAGGAGATATCGTTGGGCGTCTGGCGGGTCAGCATCGCGTAGGACAACAGCGCCATGCCGCCGCCCACCACGGTGGACAGCAGGAAGTCACGCAGGCGACGGATGCGTGCCTTGCGCAGCGAACTGGGCAATGGCGACACTTCTTCGATGCGTCGTGGCAGCCAGCGCAGGCCCAGCAGGATCAACACGGTGGTCACCACTTCGACCACCAGTTGCGTGAGCGCCAGGTCCGGCGCCGAGAACCACACGAAGGTGATGCACGTCATCATGCCGCACACGCTGACCATGGTCAGGGCTGCCAGCCGGTGATACTTGGCTTGCCAGGCGGCGCCCAAGGCGCAAGCGATTGCCAGCAGCCATAGGGTGACGAATACGATGGAACCCGGGATCTTCGGCCGGTCGCCCCAACTGAGGCCACTGTTGAGCATTGGGATCAGGCCGGCCACCACCGCCGCCAGCACCAGCAGGAACAGCTGAGTTTGCAGGCGCTTGGTGCTGATGCGTTTTTCGATCTTGCGCACGCCGCGCATCATCACTACCAGGCTGCGCTCGAACATGCGCTTGCCGTTGAAGTAGCTGATGACGGGCGGGTACTTGAAGCGACCGCGCTTGAGTTGCTTGCGCAGCAGCAGGTACAGCACCACGCCGCCGGACATGGCCACCAGGCTCATGATCATCGGTGCATTCCAGCCGTGCCAGATGGCCAGGCTGTACTCGGGCAGTACACCGCCGACAACCGGCAGTGCGGCGGCGGCGAGGATCGAACCGACTACCTGGGCCGGGAAAATCCCCACCAGCAGGCACGTGAATACCAGCAACTCAACCGGTGCGCGCATCCAGCGCGGCGGTTCATGAGGCGTGTGGGGCAGGTCGGTTGCGGGCGGGCCGAAGAACACGTCGACTGTGAAGCGCAGCGCATACGCCACGCTGAAGGTGCCGGCGATGGTCGCGATCATCGGCAGGGCGATTTCCACCCAGGCGGTCGATGAAACAAACACGGTTTCGGCGAAGAACATTTCTTTGGACAGGAAGCCATTGAGCAACGGCACGCCGGCCATGGATGCGCTGGCCACCATTGCCAGGGTCGCGGTAAACGGGATCAGCCGCACCAGGCCACTGAGCTTGCGGATATCCCGCGTGCCGCTTTCATGGTCGATGATGCCCGCCGCCATGAACAGCGAGGCCTTGAAGGTAGCGTGGTTGAGGATATGGAACACCGCAGCGACGGCGGCCAGCGGGCTGTTGAGGCCCAGCAGCAGGGTGATCAGCCCGAGGTGGCTGATGGTGGAATAGGCCAGCAGGCCCTTGAGGTCATTCTGAAACATGGCG
The DNA here is from genome assembly GCF_001647715.1 of Pseudomonas antarctica. Taxonomy (NCBI): domain Bacteria; kingdom Pseudomonadati; phylum Pseudomonadota; class Gammaproteobacteria; order Pseudomonadales; family Pseudomonadaceae; genus Pseudomonas; species Pseudomonas antarctica. The sequence continues at coordinate 3,917,460 of NZ_CP015600.1, read as the reverse complement.
CAGTAAGCGCCGAGGAGAAGGGTGATCGCGCCGGCGCCGCCGACGATCCAGAACCATTCTTCGCTGCCGGACAGCGACGGCCACAGGCGGGCCAGCAGGAACACGCCGGCCTTCACCATCGTCGCCGAGTGCAAATAGGCAGAAACCGGAGTCGGTGCCGCCATCGCGTGGGGCAGCCAGAAGTGGAAGGGGAACTGGGCGCTTTTGCTCAAGGCGCCGATCAGCACCAGGGCCAGCATCACCGGGTACAGCGAGTGCGCACGAATCTGATCGCCCGCCGCCAGCACCTGGTCCAGGTCATAGCTGCCGACGATATGCCCCAGCAGCATCACGCCGGCCAGCAGGCACAAACCGCCCGCGCCGGTGACCATCAAGGCCATATAAGCCCCGCGCCTGGCGTCGGCGCGGTGGTGCCAGTAGCCGATCAGCAGGAACGAGAACAGGCTGGTCAGTTCCCAGAAGAACACGATCTGGATCAGGTTGCCGGAAACCACCAGGCCGAGCATGGCGCCCATAAAGGCCAGGAAAAATGCGAAGAAACGCGGCACCGGGTCGTCCGGCGACATGTAGTAGCGCGCATACAGCGACACCAGCGTGCCGATACCCAGCACCAGCATCGAGAACAGCCAGGCAAACCCGTCCATGCGCAACACGAAGTTCAGCCCAAGGCTGGGCAACCACATGAATTCTTCGCGGATCACGCCACCGTGGGCGATCTGGGGGTAGAGCAGGGCGACTTGAATAGTGCCGACCAAGGCCGCAAGGCCGGCCAGCAGGGATTCGGTGTTACGTGCATTATGCGGCAGCAAGGCCGCCAGACAGCTGCCGATAAAAGGCAGCAGCAGTAGAACTATCAGGGACATAGGCTTCTAATCTGCGGGAGTTTGGGATGCATCATACGTGCCGCTTTCTCGATCACCAAACGGCAAGATGTGGCAGGATCCTACAAGGTAGGCCGAAAACCCCGGTTTAGCATTGTTTCAGCTGAACCCATTCCAGCAAGCGACACCCTACACTGTGGGAGCCGGGCTTGCCCGCGATGGCGATCTGACAGCCACCACCAGCAGTCTGACCTTACCCTTGCTGTTCCTGTTCCCTTTCATCGCGTAGTTCGAGCGCCTTCTGCCCCTTCGTCTTCAACTCACTCACAATCACGGCCGCCACAATCAACGCCGCCCCGACCATCGCAATCGGCGGGAAGCGCTCACCGGCAATTCGCCCGATCACGCCGGCCCACACCGGTTCACCGGCATAGATCAGGGTGGCGCGTGTCGGCGATACACTTTGCTGCGCCCAGTTCATCGCGACCTGGATCACTGCACTGGTCAAGCCCAGGCCCACGGCGCTGAACAGCAGCAGCCAGGAGAACCCCGGCAATGCCTCACCCATCGGCACCACCATCAAAAACGACAACAGCGATGCCGTGGCCAATTGCACGACGGTCACGCGACGCACATCCACCTGCCCGGCAAACGCGCTGATCAGAATGATTTCGGCCGCCACTGCCACGGCGCAGATCAACGTGGCAATTTCGCCGGGGCTGAAGTTCAGCGAGGCGCCGGCCGGGCCGGTGAGCAGCATCAACCCGGTAAACGCCAGCATGATGCCGATGGCCGGCATCAGCCCCGGCCGGCGCCCCAGCACCAGCCACTGCAGCAGTGGGACAAACGGCACATACAGCGCAGTAATGAACGCCGATTGGCTGCTCGGAATGGTCTGTAACCCGATGGTTTGCATGCCGTAGCCGAACATGATCGACGTGCCAATGAAGGCGCCGGCTTTCAATTCAAACAGGGTCAGGCCGCGCAAGGTGCGCAATGAAAAGAAGCCCACCACGATGGCCGCCGCTGCAAACCGCAGGCCGACAAAAAACATCGGGCCGCTGACGGTCATGGCGTGTTGCACGAGCAAAAACGTGCCGCCCCAAATCATGGTGATGACCACCAGGATGCATTCGGCTTTGCTGAAACGGTTGAAACGTGTGGAAGCGTTCGGGGCGGTCATGGCGGCTCGGTCTTGCAAGGGAAAGGCACGGACCGCACAATGCGCCGCACGCTGGGCAGTATACTGCGCACACCTACCTATTGAGCAATATAGTGCACAAAGAAAATCCACAACGGGCCTCGGTCCTGCAACACGTCAGCCAGAACGTTCGTCGTCTGCGGCATGCTGCCGACTTGAGCCAAACCGCGCTATCGGAGAAGTCCGGGGTCAGCCGACGCATGCTGGTGGCTATCGAGGCGGGCGAGAAAAACGTCAGCCTGTCCACTCTGGACCGTGTGGCCGAAGCGTTGGACGTGGCCTTCAGCGACCTGATCCAGGCCCCGGATGCGGGTGACCACAGCCGCATCAACGAGCTGGCCTGGGCCGGCGATATTCCCGGCAGTAAAGCCGTATTGCTGGCCAAAGCCACCGCGCGCCGCGAAGTGGAATTGTGGGAGATGCGCCTGGAACCAGGTGATCGTTACAACCCCGAGCCAGACCCGGAAGGCTGGAGCGTGCAGCTGTTCGTCTTCGAAGGCCGCCTGACGCTGATTCTGGATGGCGAAGAACAGCACGTCGCCGCCGGCGAGTTCTACATGTTCGCCAGCCGTCAGGCCCACGGTTATCGCAATGACGGTGAGGTGGCCGTGCGCTTTGTGCGCAACGTGGTGATCTAACTGTTTACCAGGCAACAGTAGATGCACACTTTGCTGGTTTGACGCGTGGTCAATCGCCGTGTTTTACCAGCAACTCACTGATTTTATTGCTGATTAAATTCAGGCACGACTCCTGCAATCACCCAGGTATCTCATCGGAGCCTGGAGTCGGCCCATGTCAGCCCATCCTCAACACCCTGCCCATATCATCCGCTCGGATGCCGAAGCCATTGAGGTCGCCACTCGGTTGGCCGCCCGCTTTGCCGTCGACGCCAGCGTGCGCGACCGCGAGCGGCGCCTGCCCGTCGACGAGCTTGACGAATTTTCTGCCAGCGGCCTGTGGGGTATCACCATTCCCAAGGCCTACGGCGGCGCCGAGGTGTCCTATGTAACCGTGGCCGAGGTGATCAAGTTGATCTCCGCCGCCGACCCGTCCCTGGGGCAAATCCCGCAAAATCACCTGGGCGTGGTGGACATCCTGCTGCAAACCGCCAGCGCGGAACAAAAGCGTCACTACTTCGGCAAGGTCCTGGCGGGCTACCGATTCGGCAACGCCTTCTCTGAGGCCAAGAGCAAAAACGTCGGCACGTTTGACACCCAGATCCGTTTCGAGGGCGACACCGCGCAAATCAACGGCGAAAAGTTTTACTGCACCGGCGCGTTGTTCGCCCATCTCGTGCCCACCGTCGGCAACAACGAAAACGGCCAGGCCTTCATCGCGTTCGTCGAACGCGATGCGCCGGGCCTCACTGTGATTGATAGTTGGGATGGCTTCGGCCAGCGCACCACCGCCAGCGGTGGCGTGACCCTCGACGGCGTGACCGTGCCCCGCACGGCGGTGATCCCGGCCCACCTGGCCTTTGACCAACCCACCGCCAATGGCCCGATTTCGCAGATTATCCAGGCGGCGGTCGACACTGGTATCGCCCTGGGCGCTCTGGAACAGGCGAAATCGTATGCGCGCCAGGCACGCCCGTGGATCGACAGCCAGCAGGATCACGGCTGGCAAGACCCGTTCACGATTGCGGCCATTGGCGACCTGGAGTGGCGCGTGCACGGCACCGAAGCCATCCTCGCCAAAGCCGGCAAGGCGGTTGACCTGGCCCTGGCCGAGCCGAATGCAGACACCGTGGCCAACGCTTCGCTGGTGGTCGCCCAGGCCAAAGTCCTGTCGGCTGAAACCGCTTTGCTCGCCAGCAGCAAACTCTTCGAACTGGCCGGCACCCGCTCGGTCACGGGCAAGCACAACCTCGATCGCTTCTGGCGCAACGCGCGCACCCACACCCTGCACGACCCGGCACGCTGGAAATACCACTTGATCGGCAACTTTGTGCTCAACGGCGTGAAGCCTGCACGCCACGCCTGGAACTGAGGAGCCTGACCCATGACCGCACTCAACGAAGCACTGAGCCATACACTGAAGCACACACTGAACCACCCACTGCATCAGGCGCGCCAACTGTTGGAGAACAGTCGGCGCTTTGTCCAGGCCAGCGATGACCCCTATGTGATCAGCCGCTTCGGCGATGTGCAGATTCGCATCGACGTGGCCGCCGCGCTGCTGGAACGCGCCGAAACCCATCCCAGCCCCGTGGCCTTGATCGAAGCACAAATCGCCGCCGCCGAAGCCCTCATTGCTGCCAGCAATGCTGAATTCGAACTGACCGGCCAACGCACCGCGCTGCCGTCGACCCTCGACGACCCGCTGCGCGGCAAATACCAGGCTGTCGGCAACTACCACCTCAACGGAGTGCTTTGATGTCCCGTGAAATCCGTTTGAATGCCTTCGACATGAACTGTGTCGGCCACCAATCCCCCGGCTTGTGGGCGCATCCGCGTGACCGCTCGTGGCAGTACAAGGACCTGGAATATTGGACCGATCTGGCGAAAATCCTTGAACGCGGCAAATTCGACGGGCTGTTTATCGCCGACGTGCTGGGTATCTACGATGTGTACAACGGCAACGGTGACGCGGCGATTCGCCAGGCCGCGCAAGTGCCGGTCAACGATCCCTTGTCGCTGATTGCGCCGATGGCCCTGGTCACCGAACACCTGGGCTTTGGCCTCACCGCATCGTTGTCCTTCGAGCATCCGTACCCGTTTGCCCGCAGGCTTTCCACGCTTGATCACCTGACCAAGGGCCGCGTTGGCTGGAACATTGTCACGTCGTACCTGGAAAGCGGCGCCAAGAACCTCGGCCAGAAAGCCCAGACCGAACACGACGCGCGCTATGACTATGCCGAGGAATACCTGGAAGTTTGCTACAAACTCTGGGAAGGCAGTTGGGAAGAGGGCGCCGTACTGCGTGACCGCGAACGGCGGATTTTCAGCGACCCGAGCAAGATCCACGAGATCCGCCACGTTGGCAAACACTTCCAGGTGCCCGGTATTCACCTGTGCGAGCCATCGCCGCAGCGCACGCCGGTGCTCTACCAGGCCGGTGCGTCCAGCCGTGGCAAGCAGTTCGCCGCCGAACAGGCCGAGTGCGTGTTCGTCGCCGCGCCATCCAAGGTGCTGCTGAAAAAGACCGTCGCCGACATCCGCCGCCGCGCCGCTGAGGCGGGGCGTGATCCGAAGAAAATCCTGATCTTCAACTTGCAGACGGTGATCGTCGGCGAGACCGACGCCAAGGCGAAAGCCAAGTTCGAGGAGTACAAATCCTACGTCAGTTACGAAGGTGCAATGGCGCTGATCTCCGGCTGGACCGGCATTGATTTCAGCCAGTTCAAACCGGATGAGCCGCTCAAGCATGTGCACACCAATGCCATTCAATCGGCCGTGGAAGCCTTCTCCACGGCGGACCCGAACAAGGTCTGGACACCCAACGAGCTGGCCGATTGGGTCGGCATTGGCGGCTTTGGCCCGCTGTTTGTCGGTGGCCCCGAGACCGTGGCTGACCTGTTGCAGGAGTGGGTCGAAGAGACCGATGTGGACGGCTTCAACCTGGCCTACGCGCTGACCCACGAAACCTTTATCGACGCCGTGGACTTGCTGGTGCCGGAGTTGCAAAAACGCGGCGTGTACAAGACCGAATACGCCCAGGGCACCTTGCGCGAAAAGCTGTTCGGCGAGGGCGCGCGGCTGGCGTCGAACCATCCGGGTGCCGGCTATCGCGACCTCAAAGCGACCACCCTCTAACTGAACAAACTCAATGCATGTGGGAGCTGGCTTGCCTGCGATGGCGGTGGGGCAGCTGGAAAATTGCCAACTGACACGCCGCCATCGCAGGCAAGCCAGCTCCCACAGTTAATCGTTGTCGATCCAAATAATTCAGCCAGCGGACCACCGCACGCTTAACCACCCAATAGGAGTATTACCCCTATGAGCGTGCACGAACTCAAACGTCCGCAGGTGCTGGAATGGCCCGCTGAACGGCTCGACCATTTACCCAGAGCCCAGGCGCAATTGCACCACTGGGCGCAGATTACCCCGCTGCACATCGCCTTGCGGCACAAGCGCCAGGGCCAGTGGTATGCGTGGCGCTGGATCGATGCCTTGCGCGATGTGGAACGCCTGGCCGACGGCCTGCGCCAGCAGGGTTTCGGCGAGCAATCGCGGCTGGCCCTCAGCGGTGCTTTCGAGCCCAACCTGTTGCTGTTGGCGCTGGCCGCACAGTCCATCGGCGGGCAAGTATTGACCCTGGCCGATGACCTGGAGCCCGAAGCCCTGTACCAGCAGCTGTGGCGCATTCATCCCACTCATTCTTATGCGCAGGGGCGTCAGCAGGTGCGGCATTGGCAGTCCGCCAACCTGTTGGATTTTAACCAACTGCTCGGCCCGGTAGACCCGGCGCAACATCTGCATCGCTGGTGGCAATCAAGCGGTGAAACCGTGTTGTGGAGTGAGGAGGGCACTCACTGGCAAGGCGGCCTGAAGGAGGTCCTGGAGCAATGGCTGAACAGCGGCCACGGCCTGGCATTTCCGGAAAGCCTCGCCTCGGCCCGGCGCGATTGCAGCGAGGTCGCGCCGACCGGCCTGCTGCTGTCGCCCGAGCGCTTGCAGCACGTGGCTGACGCTATCGAGCGTCGCCTCGCGCCCCCCGGCACCTGGCGTCGACGCCTGTGCGATTGGGCCATTGCGCACCCGCAAAGTGGCGTGCGGCGCCTGATCAAAAACCGCGTGCGCAAACTGCTGGGCTTCCAGCGCCTGGCTTACATCTGGCAGCCACCCAGCACGCAAAAGCCCCACAACGACCCAGCATGGCTGGCTGAATTCAAACGGGATATCGCATGAGCCAGGCCATTCTCCAAGTGCGGGATATCTCGCTGTCGTTCAAAGGGGTCAAGGCGATCAATGCCTTGTCCTTCCAGGTGCAGCGCGGCGAGATCTGTGCGCTGATCGGCCCCAATGGCGCCGGCAAAAGTTCGTTGCTCAACGTGCTTAACGGCGTGTATCGCTTTGACGCTGGTGAAATCGTTTTTGAGCAACACCACTTCCACCGCATCGACCCGTTGGGCGCCGCGCGTCGCGGCATCGGCCGCACGTTCCAGAACAACGCGCTGTTCAAGAAGATGAGCGTGCTCGACAACATCCTCACCGGCCTGTCGCGGCATATGCGCACCACCTTTATTGAACAAGCCCTCGACTTGCCGCGCGCGCGTCGAGAGGCCGAAGCGTTTCGCCTGCGTGCTCAAGGCATTCTCGAATTCCTCGAACTGCAAGCCCATCGCGATGTGCTGGTGGGCAACCTGTCCTATGGCCTGCAAAAGCGCGTAGAGCTTGGCCGCGCGTTAATCGCGGGCCCCAGCCTGTTGCTGCTGGATGAGCCCATGGCCGGGATGAATGCCGAGGAAAAACAGGAAATGGCCCGCTTCGTCGCCGATGTGAACCGCGACCTGGGCACCACCGTGGTGTTGATCGAACACGACATGGGCGTGGTCATGGGCTTGTCCGACCATGTGGTGGTGCTCGACTACGGACGCAAGGTTGGCGACGGCACGCCCGCCCAAGTACAGGCCAACCCGGATGTGATCGCGGCTTATCTGGGAGTTACGCACTGATGACGTTCTTCTTCGAAACCCTGCTCGGCGGCCTGCTCGCCGGCACCCTGTATTCGCTGGTCGCCATCGGCTTCGTGCTGATCTACAAGGCCAGCGGCGTGTTCAACTTCGCCCAGGGCTCGATGCTGCTGTTTGCCGCCCTGACCTTTGTCAGCCTGCATGACCAGGGTGTGCCGTTTGCCCTGGCGTTGTTGCTGACGGTGATTGTGATGATCGTTGGCGCCTTGCTCATCGAGCGTCTGGTATTGCGGCCGCTGGTCAATCGCTCGCAGATCACCCTGTTCATGGCCACCTTGGGCCTGTCGTTCATTATCGAAGGCCTGGCCCAGGGCGTGATGGGCTCGCAGGTGCGCGCGCTGGATTTGGGCATCGACGATGTGCCGCTGTTTGTCGGGCCGCTGATGCTCAGCCAGTTCGACCTGATCGCCGCGGCAGCCGCCGTGGTGCTGGTGACCGTGCTGGCGCTGCTGTTCAACAAGACGCGCATCGGTGTGTCGCTGCGTGCGGTGGCGGATGACACCACGGCGGCGTTGTCCATCGGCATCAACCTCAACCGCATCTGGCAGATCGTCTGGGCGGTGGCCGGCATCGTCGGCCTGGTGGCGGGCCTGTTGTGGGGCGCGCGCCAGGGCGTGCAGTTTTCCCTGTCGCTGGTGGTGCTCAAGGCTCTGCCGGTATTGATCATCGGTGGCTTTACCTCGATCGGCGGGGCGATCGTCGGCGGGCTGATTGTCGGCGCGGCGGAGAACCTCGCCGAGGTGTATATCGGCCCGCTGATCGGCGGCGGCATCACGCCATGGTTCGCCTATGTATTGGCCCTGGCCTTCCTGTATATCCGTCCCGCCGGCCTGTTCGGCGAGCGCGCCATCGAGCGAGTCTGAAACCATGTCGATTCCCGTTGCTCAACAAACTGCGCCGTTGCTGTTGATTCAGCGGCGTGTGCCCTGGGGCCTTATCGGCCTGTTCGTGCTGGCCTTTATCGTGGTGCCGCTGTGGGGCAATGATTATTGGCTGAATGCGATCCTGATTCCATTTTTGGTGCTGTCACTGGCCGGGCTGGGCTTGAACCTGTTGACCGGCTACACCGGGCAAACCTCGGTGGGCGCGGCCGGGTTCATGGCTGTCGGTGCGTTTGCCACCTACGGCTTTCTGCTGCGCCTGCCGGAGCTGGGCTTGCCGGTGGCGCTGCTCGGTGGCGGGATCATCAGTGCATTGGTGGGGTTGGTATTTGGGCTGCCCAGCTCGCGGATCAAGGGCTTCTACTTGATGGTCACGACGCTGACGGCGCAATTCTTCCTGGAATGGCTGTTCGTCAAATTCCCCTGGTTCTACAACTACGGTTCCTCCGGCACCATTTCCGCGCCAAAACTCGCACTGTTCGGCCATGACCTCAATACGCCGCTGGGCCGCTACCTGCTGACCCTGGTCACGGTGCTGCTGCTGACCTGGACCGCCGTCAACCTGGTCCGCAGCCAGGTCGGCCGCAACTGGATGGCGATTCGCGACATGGACACCGCCGCCGCCGTGGTCGGCATCCCGGTAGTGCGCTACAAGCGCCTGGCCTTCGCCGTCAGTTCGTTCTATCTCGGCATTGCCGGCGCGCTGTGGGCTTTCGCTTACCTGGGCACCGCCAGCGCGAGCAGCTTCGACATCAACCGTTCGTTCCAGATCCTGTTCATCATCATTATCGGTGGCATGGGCAGCATCGCCGGCAACTTTGTGGGCGCGGCCTTTATCAGTCTGCTGCCGATCTTTCTCAGCCATGCCGGGCAGGCGTTGTTCGGTGGTTCGGTGGACGCGGGGCAGTTGCAGAACCTGCAGAAAATCATCTTTGGCGTGTTGATCATCGTGTTCCTGATTAAGGAACCCGAGGGGTTGATCCGCCTGCTGCACAACCTGCGTGACCGTCTGCGGCAGTGGCCGCTGCGCTTCTAACATTCCCTCAAGAGCATCCAATATGCGTGCAACCTTCAAACGTTCTCTGGTCGGCGCGGCCTTCGCACTGGCTGCCCTGGCCGGTGCGGTACCCCAGGCAGTGGCGTCGCCCGACCAGCAATTTATCCCGTTGGCTACCTATCGTGTGGGCGCCTACGCGTCCAGTGGCGTGCAGGTGTGGGCCGGGATGATCGATTACCTGCGCTATATCAATGAGGTCGAAGGCGGCATCAACGGCGTCAAATTGGTGTGGCAGGAATGCGAGACCGAATGGACGGCGGAGAAGGGCATCGAGTGCTACGAGCGCTTCAAGAATGGCCTGGATGGCGCGCCGGTTGCGGTCTATCAGCCCAATGGTGCACCGGCCGCTTATGCCCTGAGCGAGCGGGCGGAGGTGGACAAGATCCCGCTGATTACCCTTGGCTACGGCCGCACCGAAGCCACCGACGGCACGGTGTTCCCGTATAACTTTCCGGTGATGCTGACCTTCTACAGCGAAGCGTCGACCCTGGTGAACTACATCGCCCAACGCGAGGGTGGCTTCGACAAACTCAAGGGCAAGAAGATCGCCACGGTGTATCACGACTCGGCCTACGGGCGTGAAACCCTCGGCCCGTTGAAACTGTTGGCTGAGAAATACGGCTTTGAAAATATCCAGATTCCGGTGGCCGACCCCGGCAACGAACAGTCGGCGCAGTGGCGTCAGGTACGCCAGGCCAACCCGGACTGGGTGTTCCTGCGCACCTGGGGTGTGTCGACCCCGGTGGCGGTGAAAACCGCTGCGCGTTTCGGCTTCCCGGTGGACCACATCATCGGCGATATCTGGGCCAGTTCCAGCGAAGACGTGTTGCCCGCACGCGCCGCTGCCAAAGGTTACCTGGCGCTCACGCCATACCCGGCCGGTGCCGATTTCGAGATCCACAAACGCCTCAAGCAGTCCGTCCTCGACAAAGGGCACAGCGACCTCAAAGACCTGAAAAACTTCGGCAGCGTCTACTACAACTCGGGTCTGGTAAACGCCGCCGTGGCCGTGGAAGCGATTCGCACCGCCCAGGCCAGGTTCGGCAAGCGCCCATTGAATGGTGAAGAAGGTCGCTGGGGCCTGGAGCACTTGAACATCGATGACGCGCGTCTCAAAGCCATGGGCTACCTGGGCCTGATGCAGAACCTCAAACTGTCGTGCCGCGACCACGAAGGTGGCGGCTCGGCGCGGGTGCAACAGTGGGACGGTGCCAACTGGACGCTGATCAGCGACTGGATCGCCGCCGACCGTGCATTGCTGCGCCCATTGATCGATGAAAAATCCGCCGCGTTCGCCAAGGAAAAAGGCCTGACGCCGCGCACCTGCACGGGGGACGAATAAGCCATGAGTCAGCCCGCCGCTGAACCCGCGCCCCCGTCGCTGCTGACGGTCAACGACATCGAAGTGATCTACGACGGCGCGATCCTGGCGGTCGCCGGGGTCTCATTGACGGTGCCCAAGGGCGCCATCGTTGCCTTGCTCGGCGCCAATGGCGCCGGCAAGAGCACCACGCTCAAGGCGATTTCAGGGCTGGTGCGTGCCGAGCGGGCCGAAGTCAGCCGCGGCATGATCGAGTATGCCGGCCGCGATCTGGCCGGCATCGACCCCAGCCATCGCGTGCGCCAGGGCATGGTCCATGTGTTGGAAGGCCGGCATGTGTTCGGCCAATTGACCGTGGAAGACAACCTGCGCAGCGGCGGCTTTGTGCGGCGCCTGAGCCGCAAAGACATGGAACACGACCTGGAACGCCTCTACGCCTGGTTCCCCCGACTCAAGACCAAGCGCCATACCCGCGCCGGGCTGACCTCTGGCGGTGAGCAGCAGATGGTTGCCATCGGCAGGGCATTGATGACACGCCCCACGTTGGTGCTGCTCGACGAGCCGTCCATGGGGTTGGCGCCGATGATCGTGCAGGAGATTTTCGAGATCATCGCGCAGCTCAACCGCGAGCAGCAGGTGAGCTTTCTGATCGCCGAGCAAAACATCAACGTCGCGCTTAACTATGCGTCCCAGGGCTACGTGCTGGATACTGGGCGCGTGGTCTTGAGCGGCAGCGCCACAGAGTTGCTGGCGCGGGGCGATTTGCATGATATTTATCTGGGTAAACAGTAAGGGCGAATGTGCATGACTGAATCCATCCGCAACGCTGATGTGCTGATCATCGGTGGCGGTCTGAGCGGCACGATGTTGGCGGTGCAACTGCTGCGCTTGCCCGGGCAGCGGCATATCCTGGTAATCGAACCGCGTGCCGAGCTTGGCCGTGGCGAGGCCTACAGCGCCGTCGAATTGGGCCACACCCTCAATGGTAACGCCGCGCGCATGAGTGTCGACCCGGATAACGCGGATGACCTGACGCAATGGCTCACCGGCTACCTTGACGCCGGTGGTTGGCCGCAGGCGCACCAGCAGCCTGTGCCGATCAGTGAGCTGTTCCCGCCACGCGGGATTTTTGGTGTGTACGCGCAGCAGAGGTTGGCGGAGGCTAAGGCGCTGTCAGCGTCCACGGTCGAGCACATTCGTGCCGAGGTGGTCGACCTGATCGTGGACGAAACCTCCACACGCTTGACCCTCGATAACGGCCAGCAACTGCGCGGCGCCTACGCGGTGTTGGCCACCGGTATGTTCCCGGCGGCGCGCACACCACAGACCGAGTCCAGCGGCGTGAACGCAGCGGCGGTGGACCCGTGGGACGTCCAGGCCATGACCCGGATCGACCCGCAATCGACGGTGCTGATCATTGGTTCCGGGCTGACCATGGTGGATGCCGTGGTATCCCTGGAGCAGGCCGGTCATCGTGGGCCGATCGAGATTTTCTCGCGCCACGGTTTGTTGCCCCATGTGCGCCGACAGCCGCCGAGCTGGGAGGATTTCCTCGCCGCTGACCCCAGCCTGCGCAGCCCTCGGCAATTGCTGCGCGAGGTGCGGCGCCAATGCCGCATCGCGCAGGCCCAGGGCATCGACTGGCAGGCGCCGCTGGACACCGTGCGTGCGCACATAGGTCGCCTGTGGAGCCAGGCTGGCGAGCGCGAGAAACGCCAGTTCGTGCGCCATGTACGGCCCTGGTGGGAAAGCCATCACCATCGCTCGCCGCCGTTGAGTGCGCAGTTGGTGGCGCGGTTGCAGGAGGAAGGGCGACTACGCATTCAGGCGGCGTCGTTCAAGGGCCTGGTCGCGTCCGATGACGCAGTGACGATCAACGTGCGTCGTCGCGGCGAGCAGGTGGTCACTCAGGTGGCGGGTGCGGCACTGATCAACTCCAGCGGCATTGAATACGATTGGCGCCGCGTGGCCCGGCCGTTACCGCAGCAGTTGCTCAAGCGCGGGTTGATCCAGCCCGGGCCGCTCGCGCTGGGGATTGCGGCGGATGTGTCGGGCGCGGTTGTCGATGCCGAAGGCAAGGTCAGCCAGCGCCTGTTCGCCATGGGCCCGCCGTTGCGCGGGATGTGGTGGGAGAGCACGGCGGTGACTGATGTGGCGATTCAGGCCAAGGCGCTGGCAGCAAGGTTGACGCAACGCTAATTGTGGGAGCTGGCTTGCTTGCGATAGCGGTGGGTCAGCTAGAAATGTGTCAACTGATACACCGCCATCGCAGGCAAGCCAGCTCCCACATTTTTGATCTCCACTGATCTTGAGGAGGTGTTCAACTTCCTGCTTTTACGAACCCAGGCTTGAGCCCAAACACTTCAACGCCTTGGGCGGTCGACTGCCCGGTCGTCACCTTCACCCGCTCCACCGGCTTATCCATCGCCGCGCGATACTCCACGGTCATGTCATCGCGGTTAATGGCGTGGCTCGGCACCACGATCGCCTGCTCATTGTTGTAAGTCACAATGGTCAAGCGTGCGCTCATCCCCAGCCGCACCCGCTGCAACTGCTGGGCGGTGAGCTTGGGAATCGACAATGTCACCGGAAACTGCGCGCTGCCCTGGCTATCGCTGGCAATCGCCAGGCCGCTGACCACACTGACGGACCCGGTCAGCCGCTCACCGTCGAACCCATCGCCCATCACCTCTACCGCCTGGCCCTGGTGCAATTGGTTGATGTCCAACTCCGACACCCTGGCGACAATTTTCAGCCGCTCGATGTTGGCCAGGCCGAACAGCACCTGCCCCTGGCTCACCTTGCTGCCGGCCTGGACCGGCGCGTTGTTATTACCGCCACTTTGAGGTGAATTATTATTGCCGGGGGCGGGCACCACGATGCCGGAGAAAGGCGCCTTGACCTCCTTGCCATCGAGCAACGTGTGCAGCGCGTCGTACTTCACCGTGGCGTTGGTCAGTTCCATATCAGCGATTTGCCTGTATTCGCCCTGGCCCTGAGCCTGTGCCTGCTGCAAATCGCTGCGTGCAGAGGCGAGGTCCAGTTGCTGCTGTTGGGTCTGTTGCTTGAGGTCATCCAGTTCGTTGCGCGGGATGATGCCGCGCTTGAACAGGTTTTCACTCTCGGTGAGTTTGCGCTGGGTGTTACCGGCGGTCATTTCGGCGGTGCGCAGGCTGCGACGCGCGCGGCTGACGGCGGGGCTGCTGTCCCAGTCCTGCATCTCTTGCACGGTGCGCCGGGCCTTGAGCTGGGCGGACAAGGCATCGCGCAGCTGCACTTCAAGGGTGGCCGGGTCCATGCGCAGCAGCACTTGGCCGGCTTCGACCCGTTGGCCCTGTTCCACCAGGTTGGCCAGCACGTTGCCGTCGAACGGCGCGGTAAGGGTGAGGGTGGTGTCGGGTTCGATCTTGCCCACCAGACCAATCTGATGCACCAGCGAGTCAGGCTTCACGGCCAGCCATTGTTCGGCTGTGTTCGTCTGCCCGGCATCGCTGCGGTGGCTGAGCGCGGTCACGCCGGCGCCTGTCAGCAGCACGATCAACGTAGCGCCCAGCAGGCGTTTTTTATTAGTGGTCATTGAGGGCGATTTCCCAACTTTCCAGGGTCATGCCCAGTGTCAGGTCGAACTGGGTCTGGGCGTTCAAATAAGCGATCAGCGCGTTGAGCTGCGCGTTCTCGGCATTGCGCAGGTCGGCCTCGAAACTCAGCACCTGGAAGTTGGTGGAGCGCCCGGCGCTGAGTTTTTCCCGCTCGATCTCGATCTTGCGTCGTGACAATTCCACGGCACGCTGGGAGATTTCATATTGGCGCCAGCGGGTGCCAAGGTCACGCACCACGTCGTTGACGTTGCGCTCCAGTTCCTGGCGCGCATCGGTGATGCGGATCTCCTGATCCTCCACATTCACCCGTGCTCGCACCTCGGCCTGGCGCGTGCTGATGTCGCCGATCGGGATCTGCACCTGAACACCGGCGTAGCTGTTCCATGTGCGGTTATTGCTGTTGCCATTGTCGATGTTGCTGTTGCTGTAGGCATCGCGTACCTGGTTGGCCCCGGCCACCAGGTCCACTTGCCAGCGTCCGGAATCCTTGGCGATGACCAGGTTGAGGTCGGCCTGCTGGCTACCGAGCAGGGCGGCGAGGTACTCCGGCTGCTGGGTTTGCGCGAGGTTGAAGGCCTGGCGCTTGTCGATGATCATTGGCTTGGCTTCCAGGGCCTCACTGGCGCGGATCGGCGTCGACAGGTCCAAGGCCAGCAGGCGCAATAAGGCCAGGCGGCTGGTGTCCAGCTGGTTGCGGGCTTCTTCCACACCGAGTTGCTGAGTCGCGATATCGGCTTCGGTCTGCACGATTTCGAACTCGGCCATGCGCCCCGCGCTGATCAGCGCCTTGTTCACATCCAGCAGGGTGTTGGAACGTTTCAGGGCATCCTGGACGATGCTCAACTGCTCCTGGGCGCGCAGCAATTCACGGTAAGTGGCGATGATCTGGCTGATGGTCTGCGCCACGGTGGCCTTGAGGTTCAGACGGTTGGCCTGCTCCGACAGGCGCGACAGGCGCAGCGGCGCGGTGGTGGCGTCCCAACCTGCGCCGCGCATCAGCGGCTGGATGAGCGCCAGGTCCAGGCCATCGCTGCGGTAGCGGCCAGCGCGGTCGGCGGTGTTCAGTTGTTGGGTCCAGGCCATGCTCAGCCGGGTGCCGTACTCGCCGAGCAAGGTTGCATTCGGAGCCAGGTTGGCGTTGCGCGAATTATCGATGGAGCCGCGACTTTGGCGGTAATAACTGTTGAGGGTGAGCTTGGGGTTGAACGTATCTTCGGCCACCCGCAGGTCGAACTTCTGCGCCACCCGTTGCAGGTAGGCACTGCGGATCGCCGGGTTGTTGCGCAAGCCCAGGTACACCGCATCGCCCAGGGTCATCGTGGTGACCTGCGCGTTCAGCGACACGCTTCGATCGTAACCACTGCGGGTGGTGCTGGGGGCGGACGGGTTGATGACCACGTCGGCGGCCATGCCCGGCAGGCTCACCAGCACGAGCAGGCCTAGCCATTTATTCATCACGCAAGGCCTCCACCGGCTGCAGCCGCGAGGCCGAGACCGCCGGGTAGATGCCAAAGAACAAGCCCACCAGCAGCGTGCTGCCGACCCCCAGCGGCAGGGCGGCGGCAGCCAGCGCAAACTGCCAGCCCGACAGCCAGGCGTAGAGCCAGGCGGCAGTCATGCCCAGCACCGCGCCGCATAATGCGCCGACGGCCGTCAGGGTGACGGCCTCCAGCAGGAACAGGTTGCGGATATCGCGTTGGCGCGCACCCAGGGCCATGCGAATGCCGATTTCACGGCGACGCTCCGAGACATTCATCAGCATCACGTTCATCACCCCGACACCGCCGCCTACCAGGGAGATGGCGCCCAGGGCCAGCAACAAGTAGGCGAACGTGCGGCTTTGCCGGGTCATGCCATCGATCATTTGTTGGGGCACCTGGATGTCGACATCGTGGTCGGTGAGCTGGCTTTTCAGTGCGACGGCGGCGTCGCGCGCGATGCGTTCCATATCCTGCCCGGGGGTGGCGCGGATAATCACGTTACTGATTTGCGGGGTCGGGTAGATGCGGCGCATGCCTTCGGCGGGGATGAACAGGGATTCGTTGGCTTGCACCGGCATCAGCATGGCCCGGGGTTGGTTGTGCAGGATGCCCACCACCAGGAACAGGTAATCGTTGATGCGCACGCGGTCGCCCAGCTTCAGCGGGTCGCCCGGTTTACTCAGGGCCTGGGCGATCTGGTCGCCGACCACGCCGTAGGTTTCGCCGGCGTCGAAGCCGGACAGAAAACGCCCCTCACGTACCGCCAGGCGCATGGCGTCCTTGATGTCCGGCGTGGTGCCGACAAAGTTGGCGCTGATCGTGCGGCCGTGGAACACGATGGGTCCGCCGAACACACTGAGCGCGCCGATATGGGCGATGCCCGGCACCGATTGGCGCACGGCTTCAAGGTCAAGGCTGGCGCGCATCGGTGCATTGCTGTTGCCTTTGGGCGGGAACTGGGCGACGAGGGTGTCGGTGCCCATGTCCTTGAAAATCATCGCGGCATCCACCGCCGCGTTGTGGCCGATATTGATCAACGCCACCACCGATGAACTGCCGATCACGATGCCCAGCAGCGCCAGGATTGAGCGTTTGCCCAGGGTGCGCAGGCTGACGAACGCTTCATGCAGCAGTTGGCTGAGGCTCTGTTCGACCCGCAGGCTGCTCTCTACCCGCAGGCTCATAGGCGCTCGGCCTCATGCACCACGCCATTGCGTACCAGAATCTTGCGTTCCAGGCGCTCGGCGATATGCGGGTCATGGGTGACGATGATCAGCGTCACCTGCTGCTCGCGGTTGAGGGCCAGGAGCACGTCCATGATCTCCTGGGCGGTGGTGCTGTCGAGGTTGCCGGTGGGTTCGTCGGCGAGGATCACCGACGGCTTGCCAACCAGGGCGCGAGCAATTGCCACGCGCTGGCGCTGGCCACCGGAGAGGTCGGCCGGGCGGTGATGCGCACGTTCGGCCAGGCCGACTTGCTCGAGCATGCGCAGTGCCTGCTCCACTGATTCATGGCGCGACACGCCGCGGTAACTGAGGGGCAGGGCGACGTTGTCCAGCGCACTGAGGCGCGGCAGCAGGTTGAAGCTCTGGAATACAAAACCGATCTGCTGGTTGCGGATCGCGGCCAGTTCATCGGGCGTCGCGCTGAAAATATCGTGACCGGCAAAGTGATACCGGCCGCAATTGGGCAGGTCCAGCAGGCCGAGGATGTTGAGCAGGGTGCTTTTGCCGGAACCGGAGGCACCGAGTATGCCGCAGCTGTCGCCGCTGGCGATGGACAGGCACACATCATTGAGAATGGACAGGTGTTGCCCGGCGAGCTGATAGCTTTTGCCGATGCCTTGCAGGGAGATCAAGCCTGGGTGCGCGGGGGTATCTGTCATCATGACTACGCCTGCAGTCTCGACGGTGCCGTCATGCCCCCGGTAAATCCTTGTAACAAGTTCGGGAGCTGCCTGGTACGCGTCACGGACTGGTTTTGTTTCTTGTTTTTAAAATATTGTTTGAATGTTGTTTGAATAGTAACCGCGTTCAATCCGCTTCGCCAGCGATGGATGTAGAGCGGTTTCATCCTTTGAAACGCTTTTTCTGTGGCTCGGTTCAGGCGGTCACGAGTGCCTTCGGCTATCTTCAGAAAGCCCGGTTATACAGGCTTTTATAGGGATAAGGCGTGTCACTGCTTGCTTTCGAAAGGCCGCCCCGGTATAAAAAATCAAATTATTTTTTAAAACAATATTTCCCCCGTGGAACTCCTATGGTCGCGAAGAAACTCAGCGCTCCAAACGTTACCAAGACTCGACTGCTGGATGCGACAGAGGCGCTTTTCATCAAATACGGCTATGACGCCGTTCTGCTGCGGCAGATTACCGAGCGCGCGCAGGTGAACCTGGCCGCCGTCAACTATCACTTCGGGGACAAGGATTCCCTGATGAAAACCCTGCTGATGCAGCGCCTGGAGCCGCTCAACGAGCAACGCCTGGAATTGCTCGCGCGCTGCGAAGCCGAAGCCAGCGGCCCGCTCGATTGCGACACCTTGCTTGGGGTGCTGTTTGCCCCGGCCATGGGCCTGGAGCGCAGTGACCCGGCCAGCGGGGAAGGGCGGTCGTTCATTCGTTTCCTGGGGCGGGTCTACAGCGACACGTCGCCGTTTATCCAGGAATACCTCAAGGTGCATTACCAGCCGGTGTTCCAACGCTTCTTCGAAGCGTTCGCCCTGGCGCTGCCGGATCTGCCACGCAACGAGCTGGGCGTGCGCCTGCAATTTGCCCTCAAGGCCATTTCCGGGGTGATGGCGGGGACGGAACTGCGCCTACTGATGAATTCCATGAGCCTGGGCCGGCCAGCCACAGATGCTGAAGTGATGGCCAAGTTGATCACTTTGGTGTCGGCCGCGATTCGTGTACCGCAGCAAAGCCCCGAAGCTGAAACCGCGTTGGCCAAGGTGCTGGATACCCAGCGAGCCATTCGTGAGCAAGCGGTCGCGCCTGCCAGCAAGGCCGTGCGTTAACGCTCAAATCCCAGGCAAAAAAAGCCCGCTGGGGCGGCGGGCTTGATGTGCAACGTTTGTAACGGATGAGGCTTCACCCTACGGCTTCGGATGTGAATAAAGCGTGAAAAATATGTAAGAAAAAGACTGGGTGGCGAGAGATCTATAATCCCCTTTTTGTCTGTCGGATTTTTCCTTTAAGCCATACCGTTCGTCGCCACTGTCATTTCTGACAGCTAGACTCCAATAGGTCCTCAGGCGCTTGATCTGCCTTGCCCCGCGCGATTTATGGCGCATTAACTGAGCAAGGTGATAAAAATGGCCAGCCAACCCGCTGATAATATTGACTACGATCTTGATCCGCCCATTTCGTATTTTCCTGCTGTCCAGTTCGATCCCAAGGTCACCGATACCCCCCCAAAATACCCCGAAACCGCCGTTTGGGGCATGGGTATCCGTCATGCATTTCCCGCCAGGTTCTCCTTTAGGGCATGGCCCGCACTTGGCTTCGCTGACAATTACTCCATCTACATTCATGACCCGGACATCTTCGCCGCTTCGGACGTCGTCAAAGACATTACCTCGAACGCTTACTACCTGACGGTCAACGAGTTGCCGGAGGGCGAAGTCGAGATGTTCGGTCGGGTTGTGCGCGCCGATAGCTTGCAGGAGAGCCGCTCGATCACGCAGACCATCCTGATCAAAACCACTAACCCTGGTGGTCGAGATCGTGAGGTCGCCAAGAAGTGGCACAGTGGGTTGAATATGTCGATTGAAGGCCTGCCCAGTGGCTCGTCCCTTAACAAGGACAATACTGCAGACGGAATCTGGTGCTTGATTTCCAAGTATCTGTATATTCGCAAAAACGACACCATTACCGTCAAATATGACGGAATCTCCGTCGAGCATATTGTTAGCCCCGAAGAGGCCGCAGGGCCTGGGCCGATCCGGGTGTTTATCAGCCCGCAAGTCATCGCCCAAGGCAGTCAGAATGGCGTGATAGAGGTCGTATTTACGGTTAGAGACCTGGTAGGGAACATCCCTGAAGGTGAATGGGTGCATTCCAAGCGCTACAAACTGATCTCGGAACTGAGCGCCGCCCTCCCAATCCCAATTTTTCTGGTAGATGGCGAGGAGTTTGATGAACTGGATCTCGACCTCAATAGCCAGTCCACGTTAGAGGTGTTGGTTGCGCCGCCCCGCAAGTCGCCGAAACCCAACCCCCCGAATCAGGTCACGGTCGTTTTGACGCTTTTCCCGGACAAAGGTCGAAGCCAGACTGTACGATTGAATCCTGTTACCGACAGGAATCTGGGTATCGAGACGATCACGCTCAGCTACGACCTCTTCACCGGGCTGGCAAACGGGCGGTTCCAGGTAGCGTTCGAGTCGTATACCTCCGCTGGGGTGCTGCTGGGGACATCAGGCAGTAACTCGATCAGCGTGGGGGGCCTGCCGGTATCGATGCCGGCGGTGACGGTCAGCCCGATTGAAGCGGGCCTTATCCCGCTGGATACCGACATCACCGTAACAATTCCTACCTACCAGCCCCATGGTGAAAGCCTGCTGGAAACTCTGGTGATCGAAACCAGTGACGGCAGAACGCACTATACCCAGTTGCAACCGGCAGGCGTTCAGGGCGGCACCCGGCGTGTGTCCAAAGAGACTCTGAAAGACTTTGAGGGCCAAGGTGCCTTCCAGATTTACTACATCACCGACGACGGCGAAGGTACTTCAGCGTCGGTCCACGAATCATCGAAGCTGGAAGTCCAGTTGGGTGATCGTGTGGCCGTGCTGGATGCGCCGATTGTTCAGGGCTCCCGTGGTAATAATATCGACCCTGCCGACGTGGTAGATCCTGAGATTCAGCTGTTGTTTCCCTATTCAGGCACGGTCGTGGGCGATCTGCTGTATTGGAGTGTGATCGGCAGGGGCGTGCAGGGCTCTGCCAGCGGCACCATCAAGATTAACCAGGCGTATGCAGGGCACGTCTTGCCGTCTGTGTTTTTTCCGGTTGACCGTAAAGTCGTGGACAACAATATCAACGCCAGCATCTCTGTCAGCTACACCGTGGTGCGTCCGGGCCAACCTCAGCAGGTCTTTCGCTCCCAGGTGCTTGACCTCACCGTTGGCCTGCCGGTAGAACTGGGATTACTGAAAATTCTTGAGGCTGATCAGGCTCTGGGAACGATTCAGCCGAAGAAGGTCATCAACGGTGCCACCTTGCGCATCAGCTACAAGTCGATGCAGGCCGGTGATCAAATTGCGTACAAATGGCTCGGCCAATATGACGTCAGCCAATTTGAAGACGTAGTGCCAGGCGATCCGAAGACCAACAGCGTCGATGTGCCCATCCCGGCCTATGTCATTGCCAAGGGCTTGCGTCGAGACGGCAACAACGTCAGCGTGGATTGCGAGGTTCGGCGCGGGCAATTCACCTACACGTTCGAGACCTTGTCCGTGCGGTTGCTGCCTCTTGCGGTGCTGCCGACACCGCGCATTCGCGGGTTTGAAAACACCACGGTGCTGCCGGTTAGCCTGGTGGGTGAAGAGCCTCGCATCGATATTGCCGTGTGGGATTTCATGCGTGAAGACCAACTGATGTGGCTGACGTGCACCGGCACTTTTGATGATGGGACGCCGTACACCGAGAAACTTTACACCGCCAACAAGGTCGTCGCAGGCGACCTCATCAAGGGAGTTTCTCTGCCATTCCCGCTGGATAAAGCTCGCTTGCTCAAGGACGGCTCGATCTTTGAAATGAAGTTTTGGGTGAGTTTCCCGGCAATCCCCAGTAGGCAAACGGCGACCCTGTTTGGCGTGGCCAACTATGTAATCCAGCAACTGCCGGCGGTGCTGCCTTATCCAACCCTTAACGGTGCCTCAGGTACCACGCAAGAGGTCACGGTTGACCCGGTGACCATTCAAAACGACACCGGTGTGACGGTTAAATACCCAGGGATGCTGGCGACGGATACCATCACGCTGAGTTGGATTTTTGAGGATGGCACTAACTATCAAGCAACACTTAAAGGCCAGACGAGTGGCTCGGTGGTGTTTGACCTGACCGCGGCTCAAGTGCTGCATAACAGTGTCAATAGCCGGGTGCAGTTGAGTTACTCGATGCTGCGCGGTGATGAAACTACGCCGTCTAATGTTCAAACGGTAATGGTCGACACGATTGCGGCTGCCAGTCTTCCGAAGGCAACGATTAATAATCAGGCCAATGGAAGTACTGTCGACTTGAATACGTTTGTCAATAGTCGGGTGGACGTGGGCAAGTGGCCCTTGATTAAGCAAGGGCAACGGGTGTGGGTAGATATTATTGGGAGTGGTAAAGTCCAGGCGGTGCTAACTGCTTATTTGATTGATTCTCTAGATGCGACGAATGGCTTGGTGAATAAGGCTGTGCGGCGTGCAATATTGACTTCGCTGACGTTGGGCTCCAAGTTTCAAGTTGAAGTCAGAGTGTCATATGATGGCAGTACGGACGCGTCGCGGGCCGTTGTATTCCCAGTGGTTGAATACGGTGTTAATGATTCATGGCTATACCGTTTTACAGACTTTGCTTCGAGTAATGGTGGGTGGGCATTTGGACCTGCTGCCAAAGCCCCGGTGCGAGGTGGTATGGGCTTGTTCTTCGGTACGCCAGCTGGCACGCCAGCGGGCGCATTGATTACCCAAACGTTAAATTTCAACACTGCTTTCCGTTATCGCATTACTGTTCCGGTCTTTAACACTAGCCCTGCGGGAACCCTGCAGCCTATTATTTCGGTAGAAGTCGGTGGCAGGGTGGTTATTGCAAACACTACCGTTCCTGCCCGTAATTGGACGTATATAAAAGCTGAATTTACGGTGCCGGCAAACAGTGCTGCGAGTGTTGCGGTTATCAATCGTCAAGCCGGGTCAAATGGCAACGACTTTCATATACAGTTCGTAGAGTTGAAACGTTTAACCTAATCATGGCTGAGTGTTAATGAGGGGACAGCTCTACTTAACCGTAGACTGTCCCTTTTTTATCAACCACTCAAATCTTCCAATGGCTAGCCGTCCTGGCCAACCTCTGACGCATCACGTCGACATTTCCCGCCAACTGCAACGTCAACAACCGATACCCATCCAACGCACTCTGCACCGGCGCCTCCAGTACGCTTTCATCCGGCACCTGCGTGGCCGGCCGATCAAGCCGTTCGGTGAACCCGGACTTCAACGCCCGCGCCATCCCCACCAGCTGCACGCGTATCTGTCGGTGTTCGGCTTTCAGCATCACCTGCATGCGTGCCATCGCCTGCTCATCCCGAGGGTCGGGCCGGGTATTGCCAAGAATTTCCAGGGTGCTGATGCACATGCGCAAATGCCGCTGGATCGCGTCCAGCTCGGTCATGGAGATCCGGACTTCCTTGGACACCGAGGGCATCAACGAGCGCAGTTGCAGCATCGCCGCATTCAGGCGGTTGAGCAGTTTGAGGTGTTCATCATCGGTGACCGACTGGCCGCTGATGATCCGGCTGTAAATCTGGGCGCAGTCGCGTAACGCACTGGCCAGGTTGTAGCGCCACGAGTACACGGCGTACAGCGGCAGGGCGAACGAAAACGCCAGGGCCAGCACAATGCCGATCAGGATATCGACGGTGCGCCACAGGCCATCCGAGATTGGATTGTCCCCGTGGCCGGCGACGATAAACACCGTGATCGCCGACAGCAGCGCGATGTAACCGCCCTTACCGATGGCGTGGTAGGAAAAGAACCCGCACACCACCGACATCAACAAATAGGTCAACAGCGGTTGGCCGAAATACGCCTGTTGCACCACCAGCAGCAAGCCCACGCTGGCGCCGATCAAGGTGCCGTAGGCGCGCTCCACGGCTTTTTTGCCGATATTGCCGTGGTGCTGCAAGCCGCCGATGACGATCAGCATGGTCACCGAGGCCCATTCACCGTGGGGCAGGTTGATGCCGGTGGTAAGGAGGATCGTCGCCAGCAAGCCGATGGACACGCGTACCGCGTGAATCAGCTTGGCATGGCGATAGCGACGGTACGGGTCCAGCAAGGGGCGCAACAAGCGCCGAGCGAACACGGGCAAATGCAGGTTCATCGGTATTAAAGTGGCCTTAGTAGTCAGGGCGAACGCGGTCAATTATGGAAGCCAGGCTTGTGTGGGAGCTGGCTTGCCTGCGATAGCATCACCGCGGTCAGACGTAACGACCGAGGTGCCGGCATCGCAGGCAAGCCAGCTCCCACACTGGACTGCTTTCACCAAGGAACCGAGGTGCCTTTAGAAAATATAGTCAGTGGTCAAGAAACTTGAGTCACGGTTGCGCAAAATATCGCTGACCAGCGCCTTGTTGCTCTCCTGAAACTTGGTCGCTACCAGCGTGCGGATCGAGAACACGCGCAGCGCGTCATGCACAGACAACGTGCCTTCGGCCGAGTTCTTGCGCCCATTGAACGGGAAGGTGTCCGGCCCGCGCTGGCACTGGGCGTTGATATTGATACGACCGACCTGGTTGGCAAAGGTGTCCACCAGCCGCCCGACTGCTACCGCGTTGGTGCCGAAAATACTCAGTTGCTGACCGAAGTCCGAGTCCAGTACGTAGTCGATCACCGTCTCCAGGTCACGGTAAGGCACGATCGGCACCACCGGGCCGAATTGTTCCTCGTGGTACACGCGCATCTGCGGGTTCACCGGGTACAGCACTGCCGGGTAGAAGAACGAACCGCGACTGGCGCCGCCATTGGCATTCATCACCTTGGCGCCGTGCTGCGCCGCATCGGCCACCAGTGCGTTGAGGTAGTCGACCTTGCCCACTTCCGGCAGTGGGGTCAGTGAAACGCCGTCTTCCCACGGCATGCCAGGCTTTAGCGTCGCAAGCTTGGCGTTGAATTTCTCAATGAAGCTATCGACCACATCTTCATGCACAAACAGGATTTTCAACGCGGTGCAGCGCTGGCCGTTGAACGACAAAGAGCCGGTGACCGCCTCATTGACCGCATTGTCCAGGTCGACCTCTGGCAATACGATGCCGGGGTTTTTCGCATCCAGGCCCAATGCCGCGCGCAAGCGGTGCGGTTTGGGGTGCAGTTTTTTCAAATCGCTGGCGGCCTTGTTGGTGCCGATAAACGCAAAGATATCGATCTTGCCGCTGGCCATCAGCGCGCTGACGGTTTCGCGACCACTGCCGTAGATCACATTGATCACCCCGGCCGGGAAGCTGTCGCGGAACGCCTCCAGCAATGGGCGAATCAACAGCACGCCGAGCTTGGCCGGCTTGAACACCACGGTATTGCCCATGATCAACGCCGGGATCAGCGTGGTAAAGGTCTCGTTCAGCGGGTAGTTATAAGGCCCCATGCACAGCGCTACGCCCAGCGGCACGCGGCGGATTTGCCCGAGGGTGTCCTGTTCCAGTTCGAAACGGCTGGAGCGGCGGTCGAGTTCCTTGAGGGCGTTGATGGTGTCGGTGATGTAGTCGCAGGTGCGGTCGAATTCTTTCTGCGAGTCCTTGAGGTTCTTGCCGATCTCCCACATCAGCAGCTTGACCACCGCATCACGCTGTTCGCGCATGCGGCGCAAAAACGCTTCCACATGCTGGATACGTTCAGCCACACGCATCGTCGGCCATTCACCTTGGCCACGGTCATAGGCGCGCACGGCGGCGTCCAGGGCGGTGAGGGCGGTGTCGGCATCCAGCAGCGGCGTGCTGCCGATATGCACCCGCTCATCGCCCAGTTGCACCGGGCTGAGCACCTGGGCCAGCGGACCGTTCCACACCTGCAACTGGCCGTCGACCAGGTAATCACGCTGTTCAATGGGCGCCCCAAGGCGAAATTGCTCGGGAATCTCGGCGGTGGAGGCGGGAAACAGCTGGGCGAGCAGGTTACTGGTGGTCATGTTGCTACCCCTGGAATAGTTGCAAAACATGACTAGAGAGTCGCCCAACAACCGGCTCTATGGCAAGGCTTGTGCGCTTTCTTGTGCGCACCGCTGTGTGTGCCGCGCTCGTCGGAGTAAACTGCGCGCCTTTATTGAAGGAGTTCACATGAGTCAGTACCAGCCGGGCATTCTTGCCGCACCGGTGCCATTGCAGGCACGCCATCTGTTTTTTGCCGTGGATTCCCTGGAGGCTGTGCCCGCTGCGTTGGACGCGCTGGTGCAGTTGACGGATTCGGCCGCAGTGGTTGGTTTCGGTGAGCCGCTGGTAACCGCTTTGGGCACTCAGGTTGAAGGGTTGCGCGCCTTTCCCGCCGTCAGCGGCCCGGGTGCGCATAACCCGTCCACTCAGCAGGCGCTGTGGGTGTGGCTGCATGGCGTGGATCGCGGTGAGCTGCTGTTGCGCAGCCGCACCTTTGAAAAAGCCCTGGCCCCGGCGTTTCGCCTGGTCCAGATGACCGAGGGCTTCCGCTACAAGACCGGTTTCGATTTGACCGATTACGAAGACGGCACCGAAAACCCCCACGACGATGCCGCCGTTGAAGCCGCCATGACCGACAGCGGTGCCAGCTTCGCCGCTATCCAGCAATGGCAGCACGACCTCGATGGCTTCGCCGCCTTGCCGGCCCAGGAGCGTGACCACATCATCGGCCGCCGCCATGGCGATAACGAAGAGCTGGACGACGCCCCCGAATCCGCCCACACCAAGCGCACCGCCCAGGAGAGCTTCACCCCGGAAGCCTTCGTGGTCCGCCGCTCGATGCCGTGGGCCGAGAACGGCCAGGCGGGGCTGATGTTCCTTGCGTTTGGCCATTCCTTTGAGGCGTTTGAAGCGCAATTGCGGCGCATGAGTGGGCTGGAGGATGGGATTGTGGATGGCTTGTATCGCATCAGTACGCCGTTGACCGGGGGCTACTACTGGTGCCCGCCGCTCAAGGACGGGCATCTGGACCTGAGTGCACTCGCCGTTACAGCGCAAAGCTAAACACTGTGTGGCAACTGTCTTCACCCGCCATCCGTCACCACCATCACAGGCAAGCCAGCTCCCACACTTATTTGTGTCTGACCTGAATTCTGCGTCTGCTGCAGTTCAAATGTGGGAGCTGGGCTTGCCCGCGATGGCGGTGTATCGGTAACAGCGGGACTGACTGACCCACCGCCATCGCAGGCAAGCCAGCTCCCACACTTATTTGTGTCTGACCAGAATTCTGCGCCCGCCGCAGTCCAAATGTGGGAGCCGGGCTTGCCCGCGATGGCGGTTTATCAGTAACAGCCAGGCTGACTGACCCACCGCCATCGCAGGCAAGCCAGCTCCCACACTTATTTGTGTCTGACCTGAACTCTGCGCCCGCCGCAGTCCAAATGTGGGAGCCGGGCTTGCCCGCGATGGCGGTGTATCAGTAACAGCCAGGCCGACTGACCCACCGCCATCGCAGGCAAGCCAGCTCCCACACTTATTTGTGTCTGACTAGAATTCTGCGTCTGCCGCAGTTCAAATGTGGGAGCCGGGCTTGCCCGCGATAGCGGTTTATCAGTAACAGCCAGGCTGGCTGACCCACCACCATCGCAGGCAAGCCAGCTCCCACACTTATTTGTGTCTGACCTGAATTCTGCGCCCGCCGCAGTCCAAATGTGGGAGCCGGGCTTGCCCGCGATGGCGGTGTATCTGTAACAGCGAGACTGACTGACCCACCGCCATCGCAGGCAAGCCAGCTCCCACAGTTGACCTGGGTGGCTGATTGATTGAGGTCAGATCACGTCACACACCCGTCGCTCACCGCCAGCTCCCAAAGGCTTGGGTTGTCACCACCGGCGTGAATCATCAACGGCCTGTTTTTCCCACGGCATGAGCCGGCCCGATCAGCTGTTTTGCAGGCTTATCTGAGCAAACTGCGGCATCATCCCGGCACCTCGGCAGTGTCGGCAGCCATAGACTCCAAGTACGACGGGCTCCTTCGCCACGTCGACGTGCGCACGTTGGACCCAGGTGGGGGCGACAAAGCGGTAACCCTGGCCGGGCGCCGTGGCGATGTAGACAGACTCGTCGTCGCCGAGTGCGCGGCGCAGGGTCTTGATCTGTGTGCGCAGGTTGCATTCCTCCACCACCGTTTTCGGCCAGGCGATACCGAGCAATCGGTTTTTTTCCAGCAGTTCCCCAGGCCGTGAGGCGAGGGCGATCAGCAGGGTCAGGGCGCGGCTGCCCAGCGCCACGGGTTGCCCGTGCTTGAGCAGCAGATGACGTTGGGGCAGCAGTTGGAACGGGCCGAAGTGGATCTCGAACGAGGCGTCATCGGTGAGGTGGCTGCGAGTCGAATACGTCATGTCTTTTACCTTTATGCGTGGGAATCACAGCTCGGCGTGGCTCCTTTTCACCCCGAGCTGCCGGGAAGGGTCAGGTGTTGATGGCAGGGATCGGGTCTGCCGGGTAATCGCCCTCCATGGTCGGGCCGCCGGTCAAGCCGTATTGCTGCAGCACCGGTGCCAGCTGCCCGTAAAATGCGTCTTGCGCCTTGCCGTGGGCATCGGCCAGCGCGAACGGCAAAAACGCACTGCCGATACCGCCGAGAATCGCCGTGGCGCCGCCGAGAATGCCGCTGAGGGTGCCCGCCACCGCGCCGATTTCCGTGGCGCCATACAAACCGGCACCGGCTTCCACCAGGCCCGCCACGGCTGCGCCCGTGCCGAGTACACCGGTGGCGACCGAAAAACTGCCGGTGAGGTAATCACCTTTTTTCAGCGAGTCGACACCGCCGATAATCCCGATTACGCCGCCGATGATGCCGCCCGCCGACCCGATGATCTTGCCCGCCGCGCCGATATTGGCGATCTGCTGCGGTGACAGCGGGCCCTTGCCCACCGGCACCTTGCCGGGGAAATCGCCGAGGGTGCCGCCGTCCGGGCGGTTGACCCACGTGATGCCATAGCCGGCTTCCTTGGCGTATTTGGTACCGCCTTCGAGCAACAGCCCGGCAAATTGCAAGCCGGCCGACACGCGGTTGGCATCCGCCACCGGGGTGGTGCTGCCGCTGGCCGAACGCGCCATCAGCACGCCGCTCATCAACACTGCACTGCCGATGTGCAGCAGGCCCTGTTTGAATGCCGGGCTGACATCGCCGAACTTCATGCCTTCGATGGCTTTCGGCAAGGCGTCGGCGATCTTGTTGCCCTGGCGGCCGATGTCCCATACCGAACGCAGCATCGAGACCACTTGCGCCGGGTCAATCTTGCCGCCGTCGGAGGTCACGAACATCTGCGGATCTTTTTGCTGAGCATCGTTGATCGCGGCGGTGACTTTGGCTTCGTCAAAGTTGCCGTTGCCATCGCCGAGCGTGACGTTAAGCGTATCGGTGGTGGCGCCACCGAGCAGCGCATCGCTGAGGTTTTCGTTGAAGTTGACCTGCAAGGTCGCCGCCTCATCCGCCGTCGCCTTGTCACCGAGGAACGCCTGGGCCGACGCGGTGCTTGCGGCGAAACTGCTGGCTGCGACGGTCGGGTCCATGCCGGCGGCCACGGCGTCGGTGAAGGCTTTGCCGGTCACCAGTTCGTTCTTGTAGTAGCTTTGGATCGCGTCGCTCTGCCCGGCGTTGGCGGCGACTTTGGTCAAGTCGACATGGCCATTGCCGCCCAGCGCCAGGTTGGCGATGGTCGCGTCGTTGGCAGCGTTTTGCAGGCCCATGCCCATGTCGATCTGCTTGCCGTTCTGGTCCTTGGCGTTGAGGTTATCGTTGAGGTTCTTGCCTGACTCAATGCCATCGGCAAAGTAATTTTGCATGGCGACTTTCAGGGTCGGATCGCTGCCGACGATATCGCTCAGCGCAGGGCCACGGTTGTTCTGCAGGAACGCCTGGACGTCCGGGTCCGCCGACAGGGTCTCAATGCCGCTTTGCAGCTGCGCCTTGATCTTGTCTTCGTTGGGGTTCAGGCCGTAGTGAGGCGAGGTGTACTTGTCCATCAAGCCTGCGTTGGGCACATAGTCGCTGACCAACAGGCGCGTCTGCGCATCGCTCAGTTGCACCAGCACCGCGGCTTTCTGTGCGCCCGTGTAGTTTTGCGGGTTGGCCAGGATGTCGGCGGTCAGCTTGGAGGTGTCCACACCGGCGACGGCATCGCGGGTGGCGGCGCTGTCAAGGAAGGTCAGGGTGTCGCTGTCGGTTTTCGGCGCCTGTTTTTCCAGCCAGGCACCGATATTGTCGCGGGTGCCAACGGCGTCTGATTTGCCGGTGGCCGGGTTGTCGCCGCCGGTTTCGAGGGCGTGGAACATGCCGGGTTTCGACCACATGGCGGCGGCACCCGTCAGCTCGTTGCTCAGGGCCGAATCGCTGCCCAGTGCCTCGAGGTTGTCGGGGCGAATCATGCCGTCGTTGCTGCGCTGTTGATCGCCCGGGCGCATGGCGGTGCCGGAGCTGGCCACCAGGCTTTCGTTAGCCATCACGATGGCGGCGGACTTGGCGTTGGCTTTGGCCAGGTCGCCTGGATGGCTGCCCATGAATGTGCCATAGGCTTTCGATGCTGCACCGATGTCGCTCTTGGTGTTGCTGATGAAGTGGTCGACGTCGGCGTGGGTGATGACATTGTCGGCTTTACCGCGACCGCCGCTGTCCAGCGCCGCCATCAGGTTTGGGCTGCTGGCTACGTACTTGAGTACTGCCTGGGCTTCGGGTGGCAAGGTGGTGGGCGGGTTGGCGAAGTCGATGGGCGCACCGTGCAGGCCCCACGCGTCCCAATTCTGCGAGAGCAATTGCGCGGCGGCGCGGGGGCGGTTCAGGTCCAGTTCTTCTTTGGTGGGCGTGCCGCTGGTGTTGCCGGTGAGGGTGTCCCAGTCCCTGGCGCCGGACACACCGAACGACGAGTTGTCGATCCACGAGGTGTCTGCAGCACCCGCCGCGCCGGTGGTCCCGGCGTACAACTTGGCCATTTGGTCATAGAGCGCGGGAGTAATGTCCTGGGACACGATCACCTTGTCGCCGGAGGCGGTGTTATAGCGAATCAGGCCGGGCCCGACTTCTTCGGGAGGGCCGACGTTGGCGGCCGGGTCCAGGGTCTCGTTGGGGCTGGCCAAACGGTAGCCTTCAGCCTGGCTGGCATTGATTGCAAACAGCTTGGCCGAGTCGCCGCTGACCTGGGCGAACAGCCCCGGGGTTTCTTTCTGGCTGACCACAATCCTGTCGCCGGAAGTGGTTTCGTAGCGGATCAGCCCGGGGCCCAGTTCCGTCGTGCTGCCGATCGCCTTGTAGTTGCCCAGGCCTGGCGCCACGGTGCTGGCGTCGGCCTCGATGTAGCCGGCCGCTTTGCTCGCGGCGAGGTTCTTTTCCAGGTTCGCATCGCTCTGCTGGGCGTCGTACTGGTCAACCAGCGTCTGGTAGAGACGCGGGTTATCACTTTGCTTGAGGGTGACCGGCTTGTCGCTGCCCAGCGGTGTGTAGGTGATGCTGTTGTTCGCCGGTGCCTGCACATTCTGATAGGGCAGGGGAATCGACGGGCCACGGATTTTGGAGGGGTCGAAGGCAGGTTGGTTGACGGCCGTGAACAGCGCGGTTTCGAATTTTTTCTGGGGGCCGTCCGTGCCCTTGCTTTCGGCCGGATCAAGGCCACTCGGAATCGCAGTCATAGAACACCTGGAAGTTGTTTCATATATTAAAGCCCGCGCACTAAGGTTTTCGGCTATTAGTGCAACTGTACTAATTACGCGCACATCACTAGTTGTTCGCGGGCATTGAAGGTCGCTCACGCCGAGCTATCAAACGCGATGAGCAAGTCGCTTTTGTTACAAATGGAAATATCTGCGAAGTTGGGCAAAAGGCTAGTAGTGAAAAATGTGAAGTCGATACGAAAAAAATGCAGATGCCGTGATGAACCGCTCGTTTATAGGGTGGGAAAGAGCGGCTTAGTGTTCAGCCATATTCGAGTTCAGGTGCGCAATCCCCTGTAAACACTGGGTATTGGCGGTGTTTTGGCTTTTCGTTAAAAGTTCCACGGCGACACGGGGATGAGTTTTTCTCAACGCCAGGTTGAGCCAAACCGTTCACACCCGGTATCTGAAACGTTTCACAAGCTTTCACAGCGAAGGCGTTTTGATCGTGAGTAGTATGGCCCCCATGCAAACCAACGACGGTTCGAAAGCTCACTGTCTGACGTTTTGGGCGTTCATCCGGTTTGCATACTTTCAGCGTGCTGATGCGCAACTGAATAACTTCCCTATCACTGCAAGGAGATGAACATGGCTGATGTCCCACCAGTAAAAGCAGGCGGCGCCGACGACGCTATCGCGAAGATGGAAGCGACCTTCAACATGGCTATCGAAAAGTCGGCAAAAATCACTGAAATCAGCACCGCCAAAAAAGCGGAACTCGACGCCACCAAACAGCGTCCGCAGAACTGATTCGCCAAACGGGCGGCGCCGGCGCTGCCCGTTTACTTCTGGCCCGTATTTATCCTGATTCTTGACCCCGTTGCACATGCTCAAGGGGGCAAACCCGAAAATGACAGCCTTGATTTCCATGGGCCCGGTCGCCGGTATTGGCGTACCGACCCTGACGGTGACCAGCGGTTTGCACCAGGGCAGTTCCCTGGTGCTCGACCAGCCTGTCTACACCCTCGGCGCGGACCTCGCGGCCGACCTGGTACTCAGCGACCCCGCAATTGCCGGCCTGCACCTGCGCCTGCGTTTTGAAGGCGGCCAGGTCGCGATTGAAGCGTTGGGTGGCGACGTGCTGCTCGGCGCGAATGTGCGCATTCCCCAGGGCAGCGGCCATCGCGCGCGACTGCCTTTGCACCTGCGTATCGGCACTGTAGGCGTGAGCCTGGCACTGCCTGAGGGGGCTGAAAAACCTGCGCACGCGCCCCGCACATTTGCGCCCTGGATTGTCGCAACCGCCTTGCTGTTTCTCTGTGCCGCAGCGCTGGCGTTTCGCAATGACTCGCCGCCGGCGCCCCCGGCAGCAGTCGTCGACGTTCCGGTGGTGCAAGCACCGTCTCACGAACAGGCCAAGGCCTGGCTGGAGCAGCAACTGCAAGCGGCGCATTTGGATGCGGTGAAGGTCAGCAGCAGTAATGGCCAACTGAGTGCCGTCGGCAGTTTCGAACAGTCACAAAAACCGCAATGGCTGGCGCTGCAACAAGCCTTCGACCAGCGTTATGGCCAGCAGATCGTCCTCAACCCCCGCGTCGCAGTGCGTGCCGATGCTGCGCGGCCGCGGGTGCGGTTCCAGGCCGTATGGTTCGGCACTAATCCCTATGTGATCAACGACAGCGGCAAACGCCTGTACCCCGGCGCAGCGCTCGCGGACAACTGGGTGCTGGAGCGCATCGAGAACAACCAAGTGATTCTCGCCCGTGGCGAGGAGCGCTTTACCTTCACCTTATGAGTCGATCTATGGAATGCACGCACTCCAACTGTGGGCGCTGGCTTGCCTGCGATGGCGTCGGTACAGCGCGCCTGGGTGCGGGTTGGCCGACCGACATCCCCACCCTTGACGATGCCCCATTCCTGACACAGGCCCACGCATGAAAGTCGAACCCCGCCCGTTGATTCCCAGTGATGTGCGCAGCGCGCCGGTCGAGGCCGTTCGCGCGGTCAATTCACGCCAGGCCACCGCCTTCGAAGCGGTGCTCAAGACTCGCAAAACCCAGACCCGGCGCTCCCTGCGCGGTGACCTCGAAGCACTCACCAGCGCCGCCGGTGTTGATTCGTTGCTGTTCGGCAGCGCCCGTTCCCTGGAGTTGCTGGAACACGTGATGGAACACCTGCTGCCGACGCTGGACGCGGAGCCTGCAATTAAAGCGCTGGCCCACGACCTGATCCGCGAAGAGATCGATATGCGCCGCAACCTCGAACAGCAACGCTCGGAGGTCCATGCCTGATGGCCCGCGATAACCACGACGCCGTGCAACTGCTCAAGGGCATTGGCGAGCTGTACCGGCGCAATGGCCAGTCCCAACGTGCGTTGGTGATGTTGCTGATTGCGGTCAGTGTCGCGCCCCATGACGGCGTGTTGCTGCGTTCGCTGGTGCTGGCGTTTACCGACAGCGGCGACGCCACCCGCGCGCTGGGTGCGCTCGACCGCCTGGTGGCGCTGGAAGGTGAGTCTGCCAGCCTGTTGCTGCTGCGCGCTCGCGCGCTGTGGTACGGCGAGCGCAAGGACGAAGCGCGTCAGTGTTTCAAACGCTACCTGGCCGCACGCAGGGCCGGCGCATGAGTGCACTTAACCGCCTGAACACCCTGGCGCGCATGGCGGCCCAGCGCACAGACGTGATCATCGTCGCGTTCATGCTGATGGCGATTGTGATGATGATCATCCCGCTGCCCACCTACCTGGTGGACATGCTGATCGGCCTCAATATTGCCCTGAGCATCCTGATTCTCATTGTTGCGTTCTACATCGGCCACTCCGTGGAGTTCTCCGCGCTGCCGCCGTTGATCCTGCTCAGCACACTGTTTCGCTTGTCGTTGTCCATCACCACCACCCGCTTGATCCTGCTGCACGGCGACGCCGGGCATATCGTCAAGGCCTTCGGTGACTTTGTGATCGCAGGCCAGGTGGTGGTCGGTATGGTGGTGTTCCTGATCATTACCGTGGCGCAGTTCGTGGTCATCACCAAGGGCGCCGAGCGTGTGGCGGAAGTGGCCGCGCGTTTCACCCTGGACGCCATGCCCGGCAAACAGATGAGCATCGACAACGACCTGCGCAATGGCGATATCGACCAGGCCGAAGCCCGTCGCCGGCGCTCGCGCCTGGAGCGTGAAAGCCAGATGTTCGGCGCGATGGACGGCGCCATGAAGTTCGTCAAAGGCGATGCCATCGCCGGCCTGGTGATTCTTGCGGTCAACCTGCTGGGTGGCATGCTGATCGGCATGATCGAACGCGACATGCCGTTCGGCGTGGCGGTGCACACCTATTCGCTGCTGACGGTGGGTGACGGCCTGATCGCACAGATTCCGGCGCTGTTGATTTCCGTGGCGGCAGGCACCGTGGTCACCCGCGTCAACAGCGACGGTGAAGCCGGTGACCTGGGCAGTGAAATCATCAAACAGCTGGGCGCCAGCTACCGTGCACTGGGCCTGACCGCGTTGATCATGATTGGCGTCAGCCTGTTGCCGGGCTTTCCCACTTGGGTGTTTCTCGGGTTGTCTGCAGCCTTTGGCGGTGCGGCGTTCGTGATGTATCGCCGGCATACCCGCCAGCCTCAAGGCGAGTTGGAAACGTTGGTCGAGACGCCGGAACCGCTGGTCGAAGCCCAGGCCGAACTGGACGACAACCTGCTCCCCGAGACCCGCGTGCTGCTGACCCTCGGCAGTGGCGTGTCCCAGAGCGCGCCCCGCCAGTTGCTGCGCCAGCGTGTCGAAGCGCTGTG
Source organism: Pseudomonas antarctica (assembly GCF_001647715.1). Lineage (NCBI taxonomy): Bacteria > Pseudomonadati > Pseudomonadota > Gammaproteobacteria > Pseudomonadales > Pseudomonadaceae > Pseudomonas > Pseudomonas antarctica. The sequence continues at coordinate 3,882,194 of NZ_CP015600.1, read as the reverse complement.
CCACGACCTGCGCACCGACCTCGGCGTGGACGTGCCGGTGCCGGGCATCTACATGGAGGCCAAGGCCACGCCCGGCAGTTACCGCGTATCCCTGGAAGGTGTGCCGGTGAGCGAAGGTGAACTGCCGATTAACTGCCTGCTGTTGCAGGACGATCCGGTGCATGTGCAACTGCTGGACATCGCCACCGTGCAAGCCGATTCGCCGCTTAACGGTCGCAGCGCCCATTGGATTGAGCGCCAGCACGAAGAGACCTTGCGCAACGCCGGCATTGGTTTCCTGCTGCCCGATGAAGTGTTGCGCGGTGTGCTGGAACGCAGCCTGCGCCGGTATGCCGCCGACTTCCTCGGCATCCAGGAAACCCGTCTGTTGCTGGAGCGCACCGAAGCCACTTACGGCGAACTGGTGAAAGAAGCGTTGCGCCTGGTGCCGTTGCAGCGGGTTGCCGAAACCTTGCGGCTGTTGGTCGGTGAAGGCGTGTCGATCCGCAACCAGCGCGCCTTGCTCGAAGCCATGGTGGAGTGGGGCGCGCGCGAAACCGACGCCGGGCGCCTGGCCGAACACTTGCGTGCGGCATTGGCGCGCCAGATCAGCCATCACTACGCAGACCGTAATCGCGTGATCGGCGCGCTGGTACTGGCGCCGGGTCTGGAAGACCAGTTGCGCGCATCCCTGCGCCGCCAGGAGGCCCAGCGCGAATTGATCCCCGAAGACGTCAGCCGTGCCTTGCTCGCCCAGCTGCGCCAGGCCTGTGAGAACACGCGTGAGGTCAACAGTGCGGTGTTGCTGGTGCACCCGGAGCTGCGCCGCAGCCTCCGTCGGCTGGTGCTGCGCGGCGAATTGGAGCTGGCGGTGCTGTCGTTCCGCGAGCTGGCCACCGAATACAACCTGCAAGCGTTGGTGACCATCAGCCTTACTGATATTTCGAACCGCCGTGCGCCTGCCACGGCCTCCGTCACTTCCCTGGCGTCTGCCTCATGATGCGTTTTTGTGTGTTGTTGCTCGCTTTGATTTCGTGTGCCAGCCAGGCCCAGGAGATTGCCAATGGGGCCGGGGGCTCGATCAACCTGGCGTCCGGTGAGGGGCGGATTTTGCATTTTGCCGCGCCGGTGGATTCGGTATTGGTGGCTGAGCCGAATGTGGCCGACCTGCAGGTAGTGTCGCCCGGTACGCTCTATATCTTCGGCAAGGCGCCGGGCAATACCAGCCTGATCGCCCTCGGCAACGACGGCAAACAATTGGCCAGCCTGACCTTGTCCGTCAGCAGCGGCGCCCAGGCGGTGACCACGCCGATGCAGGAACTGCACCCCGGTAACGGCGCGCAGATTACCGGCGCCGGCAACCGCCTGATCGCCAAAGGCACCGTCGGTTCGGTGGCCGAAGCGACTGACCTTAACGCGCTGCTTAACCCTCAGGGCCAAGGCTTTCAGAGCGCGATCAACACCACCGAATACGCCGGCGCAGCCCAAGTGAACTTACGGGTGCGCTTTGCCGAAGTGTCCCGTTCCGAGTTGCTGCACTACGGCGTGAACTGGAACGCGATGTTCAATAACGGCACGTTTTCCTTTGGCCTGATCACCGGGGGGCCGTTGGCGGCGGCGACGGCAGGTGGTTTGGCGACTGCAGGCACCGGCTCGGGCAATGTGAATATCGACGGCATGCTCGACGCGCTGCAGGCCAACGGCATTTTGCAGATCCTCGCCGAACCGAACATCACCGCCATGACCGGCCAAACCGCCAGCTTCCTCGCCGGTGGCGAAGTGGCGATTCCGGTGCCGGTCAACCGGGACCTGGTGGGCATCGAGTACAAGTCATTCGGCGTGTCGCTGCTGTTCAACCCGACCTTGTTGCCCAACGGCCGCATCGCCCTGCAAGTGCGCCCGGAAGTCAGCAGTGTGGTCAGCGGCGGCACCGTGGATTTCGGCAACTTCCATGTGCCGTCCTTCAGCGTGCGCCGTGCCGATACGCGCGTGGAAGTCGGCAGCGGGCAGACCTTTGCCATTGCTGGGCTGTTCCAGCGTCAAAGCAGCCAGGACATCGAGAAACTGCCGCTGTTGGGTGACTTGCCGATCCTCGGCAACCTGTTCCGCTCCAAGCGCTTTCAGCGCAATGAAACCGAGTTGGTGATCCTGATTACCCCGTACCTGGTGGAGCCGGTGCGCAGCCGCACGCTCGCCACGCCCCTGGACGCACAACCGGCTACCGCAGCGGCCACCGGACCGCGCAGCGGCGGGGCGTTCGGTTTCTACATGAATTGATAAGGGGCCTGCCATGACTGCTTTGCGTATGTTGATGCTGTTGCCCCTGGCTCTGATGGGTTGCCAGACCCACTTGGCGCCGGTGTATTACTCACCGGAATACCGGGCGGATGGTTTGCCAAGTCAGTGCCAGCAACCGGCGGCCAAGGATGCGATCGGGCTGGATGAGGATTTCAAGCCGACCTTGCCGTTGGGCTGTGCGAACAATTTGAATTTGATGCAGATGGTCGAGCGCAAGCAGGACCTGAACCAGGGCCGCGCCACGGGACCTGCCATGGCCGCGCCGGTGGGGCGTGCGGCGCAGGTGTACATCGAAGGATTTGATCGTGAGCAGTTGCAGCGGCGCAAGGATCAGCAGGAAGCCAAGGCCGGCGCTACCGGAGGTCAGCAATGATCGCGCGTACGCCGATGTCCTGTGGGAGCAGGCTTGCTCCCGAAAGCGGCCTCATCGCCGAACACTCTCCAACTGATGCGCCGCGATCCAACTGTGGGAGCTGGCTTGCCTGCGATAGCGGCCCCATCGCCGAACACTCTCCAACTGATGCACCGCGATCCAACTGTGGGAGCTGGCTTGCCTGCGATGGCGGCCCCATCGCCGAAAACTCTCCAACTGATGCACCGCGATCCAACTGTGGGAGCTGGCTTGCCTGCGATGGCGGCCCCATCGCCGATCACTCTCCAACTGATGCACCGCGATCCAACTGTGGGAGCTGGCTTGCCTGCGATAGCGGCCCCATCGCCGATCACTCTCCAACTGATGCACCGCGATCCAACTGTGGGAGCTGGCTTGCCTGCGATAGCGGCCTCATCGCCGATCATTCTCCAACTGATGCACCGCGATCCAACTGTGGGAGCTGGCTTGCCTGCGATAGCGGCCTCATCGCCGATCACTCTCCAACTGATGCACCGCGATCCAACTGTGGGAGCGGGCTTGCTCGCGAAAGCGATGTGTCGGGCGCCGGGGATCTTTGGTCGGCGTACATATCCACTGCTGCGGTAACGGCCGCCTGCGGCTCCTTCCTTACAGCGGGTCACTTTTGGAAAGCCTGGAAGCCGGCCCCGCCAAAAGTAACCAAAAGGTCTTCGCCCCACCACTCGGCACCTCGCCAGGGCTCGGTGTGCCCTCACGCAGGCTTGAGTCCGTGGGCCGCCGCACTGGGCCATCCTTGGCACAGTGCGGCTAACCCGGCGTCCCGCCGGGCTAATCCTGTATCAACGCGGATCAACCAGCCCCAGTTCCTTGGCCTGCGCCATCGGATCACTGATTGCCTTGATGCGCTTGGCTTCGATCACCAATCGCGCGCGCTCGGCGGCGGGAATATCGTCCAACGGCAATCCGGCAACCTTTTGCTCATAGCCCGCCAGCACCATCACCAGCAGCTCATTACGCTGATGCCGGGGCAGGGCGCGGGGCGATTGAGTGACGGGGGCGATGGTGTCCAGCGCCTGTTGCGACTGCCCGCCGAGGGCATAGGCCAGGGCCAGGTTGCAGCGGCTGTCGAGGTCGTCGGGTTGCAGGCTGAGGCTTTTGGCGAAGGCGGTTTGTGCCGCAGTGGCCTGGCCGTTCAGGACTTGGGCGATGCCCAGGCGGGTGTAGGCGACGGGCAGGTGGCTGATGTCGGCAGCCTGGCCCAAGGCAGTCACGGCGCGTTGGGTTTTGCCCAACTGCAACTGCGCAGTGCCGAGACCGAGCAGGGCGTCGGCGTTGTGGGCGTCCAGGCCCAGCGCTTGCTGGTAGGCGCGCTCTGCGCCCAGCGCGTCCTTGGCATCGAGCCTGGCCTGGCCGAGCTTGAGCCACAACTCGATGCCGGCCCCCGGTTGCTGGGTGGCGCGCTCGTACAACGCAGCCGCGCTGGCGTAGTCGCCGCGCTTGCTCAGGTCGTTGGCCAGTTGCAGGGACTTGTCGGAATCGGTCGCAGGTTTGCTGGAACAGGCAGCCAGCAACAGGGTACTGGCAAGCAGGAAATTCTTGGTCATCGTCACAACTCGTCGGGCGAAGGCGCAGGCCATGTAAGCATATTTTTGCTGGCGCTCCTATGTCTGTTCAGCGCTGGTTTTGCCCACGCTGGCGAAGAGCCCGAATGGTTTTCCAAACCCTATGCCTACGTGCTGGTCGATCAGGATGTGCGCAGCGCGCTGGAAGAATTCGGCCAGAACCTCGACGTGCCCCTGGTGCTCTCGGAGAAGGTGCGCGGCAAGGCTCGCAGCACTATTCGCGCCGCCACCGCCGGTGAGTTTCTGCAAACCCTGTGCAGCACCAACGGCCTCACCTGGTACTTCGACGGCAACCTTCTGTACCTCAACAGCAGCGACGAGATCAGCACCAAATTGTTCAAGGCCAGTGCGCTGAACCTCGACCAGTTGCAGGGCTATCTCAATACCCTCGATGTATTCGGCCAGCAACTGTCGATGCGCAGCGGCCCCGAGGGCGATGAAGTATTCGTGACCGGCCCGCCGCCGTATCTGGCGCTGGTGCAACAGCATGTGGATCACCTGCAACCCACGGCCGTGGCCGCCCCGGTGGCGCGCGAGCGCGGTGTGCGAGTGTTCCGCGGCGCGCAAGTCAGTACCGAAACCCCAACCCAGTAAAGGAGCAGCACCATGTCCGTAACGGCCGTAGACACTAACCTCGCCCCCGGTGGCGTCAGCCCTGAAGCCAAGTTCAACGCCGCAGTGGATAACGCCAAGTCGGCGGATAAACCGGCAGATACCACGGACGCGGACGACGCCAAGTTCAACGATGCGTTGATCACCCAGGCCGTCACCATCGGCGGCCAGTTCATCATCATGCCGAAGATGCAGGAACTGCTGAACGACGCCATGTCCGATGACGACGAAGAGTAGGAAGCCCCTATGACTATCAGTCTCGCCGCCGGCGCCACGGCCTTGCCGCCGTCCGCCGGTGCGGGGCCCGCCGGGGCCTCGCAGAACCTGTTCGAGCACATGGCCAACACCGCCAAGGGCATGCCCGAAGGCGCGAGCCCGCACCAGATCGGCTCGGGCCTGATGGAGCGCATGAACAGTTTCATCGACCGTACACGGGCTTTTTCCGAGCGTGCCGACCTGCTCACCAACAACCCGTCGGCACCGCCGCCGGCCTCGGCTGAGATCCGCACCGCGAGTGTTTCACCGTCCGCTGAGCCTGGGAAAAAGGTCGGCGAGCAACAGGTCGATCAGATCGTCCATTCCCTGGGCAAGATGTTCGACTACTCCATCGAAACCCAGATGGTGGTGCGCGGTGCGACGCAGATTTCCGGTTCCGCCAACACGTTGCTCAAGGGTCAATAACACCATGCCAAGCCCAAACCGCGCACTGCGTCTGTTGCTGATCGGCCTGCTCGCCAGCCTGCTGCAAGCGTGCAACACCGACCTCTATACCAACCTCAGCGAACGCGATGCCAACACCATGGTCGCGGTGCTGCTGCGCGGTGGGATCCCGGCAGAGCGCAAGACCCAGGACAACGGCCAGCTCAAAGTGGTGGTCGACGAGGAGCGCTTCGCCGAAGCCATGACGCTGCTCGACAACGCCGGTCTGCCGCAACAGAGTTTTTCCAATATGGGCGAGGTGTTCAAGGGCAATGGCCTGGTGTCCTCGCCGGTGCAGGAGCGGGCGCAGATGATTTACGCCCTGAGCGAAGAACTGTCGCACTCGGTGTCGCAGATCGACGGCATTGTCGCCGCCCGTGTGCACGTGGTGCTGCCGGACAATGACTTGCTCAAGCGCGTGATTTCACCGTCTTCGGCCTCGGTGCTGGTGCGCTACGACCCGGGCACCGACATCAACACGCTGATCCCGCAGATCAAGACGCTGGTCGCCAACGGTATTTCCGGCCTGAACTACGAAGGCGTCTCGGTGACCGCGATCAAAGCCGCCGTCGCCATCAGTCAGAACCCGGCGCAACCGCGGCTGGCCCGCTTTATGGGCTTGTGGCTGTTGGAAGACAACCTGCCCCAGGCACGCTTTATGTTTGGCAGCCTGCTGCTGGTCGCCCTTGGCGCTCTCGGGGTACTCGCCCGCCAGCACTGGGCGCGGCGCCAGTCCCAGGCGTTGTATGTGCTCAAGGAGGGTGAATGAGCGTGTTGGAGCGCTGGCAAGGGTTGATCGCCGAGCCTTTGCAGTTTGTGCGTGGCCCCAGCCTGGGCGCGTGCTTCGCGGCTGATTTGCCGGATGACGTGCTGCACGCCCTGCAGGGCCAGCCGCGTTTTCGTCAACGCCTGGAGCAGTTGCTGGTCAGCCATTACCAATTGGCGCCCCTCGCGCAGTTGGTCACCCCACAGGTGGCTGATCTGCCGGTATTGCTGCTGTCACCTGCGCAATTTGCTCGCTTGCCGAGGTTGTGCGGCGCCATCTGGCACGGCGCGACGTTGAGCCGGGAGATCCGACGCGATGTGGTCCAGGCGTTGCGTGAAGGCCTGGGCGCGGAGGTCTTCGTTCAGGCCCTGGCTTTGCGCCAACTCGGCGGCGCGGCGGATTTGCTGCGTGAGCCTGCCGAACTGATCGAGGCGATCGACCGTGACGGCCACGGCTGTGTTGCCGCGTGGCTGCACGCCCAGCACGCCGATTGGCGGGGTTGGCTGCGTTTGCGTTTCGACTTCCCCAAGGGCTACAGCGCGCGGTTGCCGCGTGACCTGGAGATCGTACAGGCCGCCGCCGCGTGCCTGCTGGCCGAGGACATCACCCCATGAGTGAATTACCGAGCCGCCCCACGGCGCGCATTTTGCGCGCTGAAGACGCCGCGCTGTGGAGCGATGGTTTTGCTTTTCTGCAGGCAGCCAAAGCGCAGGCCGAGCAAATCAAGGCCGACAGTGACCAGTGGCTGCAAGCCGCCCGCGCCGAAGGCTTTGAAAGCGCGCGGCAAGAGGGCGCCGAACACGTCGCGCAATTGCTGGTGCACACCCAGTCTCAAGTGCAGCAGTACTTGAGCAGCCTGGAGGCGTCGCTGGCCGACCTGGCGTTGGGCATCGTGCGCGAAGTGCTGGGCGACCTGGACAGCGCCGATCGTGTGGCGCGGTGTACGCGTCAGGCCTTGAGCGCGTTTCGCCAGGACCAGGCCTTGACCCTCTGGGTGCCGCCGGCCGAGGTCGACGCCCTGCGCCAACGCCTGACGCTCGAAGGCCTGGCGATTGCCGTGGCCGGGGATGAACAGCTGGGTGCCGGCCAGGCCCGCCTCAGCAGCCCGGCCGGCTCGGTTGAACTGGGCGTGGAAGCCCAATTGCAAACCCTGCGCCGCAGCCTGCTGCCCTTTGCCGAAGAAGGTGTGACATGAACCTGGAGCTGCTGCTGCCACGCCTGACTGAGCGCCTCACCCAGACACGCCTGCGGCCGATGCACGGCACCGTGTTGAGCATTCGTGGTGTGCTGTTGCGCGCCAGTGTCGCCGGGGCGAGCATCGGTGAATTGTGCCAATTGCGCGACCCGGTCAGTGGCCGCAGCTTGAGTGCCGAGGTGATCGGCTTTGAGGGTGACGAGGCGATTCTTTCGCCCATCGGTTCCATGGAGGGCCTATCCACCCGCACACAAATCACCGCCACCGGCGAGACCCTGGGTGTGGCCGTCGGTGACGCGCAGCTCGGTCGAGTGATCAGCCCCATGGGCGACTTCCTCGACGGCGACGGCCTACCGCCGACCCTGGCCTTGCAACATTACCCGTTGCACGCTGAACCACCGGCACCGTTTTCCCGGCAATTGATCGTGCGCTCCATGGCCCTGGGCATTCGTTCCATCGACGGCTTGCTGACCCTGGCCCAGGGCCAGCGCATGGGCATCTTCGGTGAGCCAGGCGTGGGCAAGTCGTCGTTGCTCGCCAGCATCATCCGCAACAGCGAAGCCGATGTGATCGTGATTGGCTTGATCGGCGAACGGGGCAGGGAAGTGCGCGAACTGCTCGACGTGCAACTGGATGCCCCGGCGCGTGCGCGCACGGTAGCGGTGGTTGCCACCTCTGATCGCCCGGCGGCCGAGCGCGTGCGGGCTGCGTTTGTCGCTACCGCCCTGGCTGAATATCACCGCGACCAGGGCCGCAACGTGTTGCTGTTGATGGACAGCCTGACGCGTTTTGCCCGCGCCCAGCGCGAAATTGGCTTGGCCGTGGGCGAACCACCGACCCGTCGCGGGTACCCGCCGTCGTTTTTCTCGATCTTGCCGCGTCTGCTGGAACGCGCCGGCCCCGGCCCCACCGGCAGCATCACCGCGTTGTACACCGTGCTCACCGAAGGTGACGCCGCGAGTGATCCGGTGGCCGAGGAAGCCCGCTCGATCCTCGACGGGCACATCGCCCTCAGTGCCGAACTGGCCCAGCGTAACTACTTCCCGGCAGTCGACGTATTGCGCAGCCGTAGTCGCTTGATGGAGCAAGTCGCCGGTGAGGAACACAAGCGCCTGGCCCTGCGCATTCGTGAGCTGATGGCGCGCTACGGCGAGATCGAAATGCTGATCCGCGTGGGCGAGTACGCCGCCGGCAGCGATCCGTTGGCCGACGAAGCCATCGCTCGCCACGCCGCTATCGAAGCCTTCTTGCGCCAGAACGCGGATGAACCCAGCAACCTGGAACACACCTTGATCCGCATGCGCCAGGTATTGGCATGACACAGGAGCGAACCCCATGAAAACCGACCAACTGCGCACCCTGCAAACCTTGCGGGTACTGCGTGAACAACGGGCCGCCAGCCAGTTGGCTGCCCAGCAGCAGCGCTGCGAGCACACCCATGGCGTATTGACCGACGCCAAGGAGCAATTGCGCCGGCACCGTGAAGCCATCGCCGAGGAAGCCCGCCAGGTGTATGCGTCCCTCACCGAAGGCTTGTCGGTGGCCAGTTGGCAGGCGGCCCAGGATCGTTTGCGCGGTCTGTCGGATGACCAGCAGCAGCTGGAAAACGACGTGACCCACGTGTCCACTACCTTGCAAAGCCAGGAGCGCGAGCGTGACCTGTTTCGCCAGGAACGCCTGAGCCGCCAGCGCCAATCCGATGCCTGGCAAAGCCTGCTCGACGGCCGTGAAAGCGATGAACGCCGTATCGGCGAGCTGCGTGACGAAGGCGTTGGCACATGATTGCAGCCCTTGCCGTTCCATTGACGCCGTGGCTGACGCACTACGACCCGGCCTTGCTCGCACTGCATAACCAACTGCACCGGCGCCGTCGGGCCTGGCAGGGCCGATGCGCCGGGCAAGACCTGCGGGTGAGCTGGGCCGCAGCCGCAGCCACTTTCAATAGCCCGTGCGAGGTGCCGCTCTTGCTCGGCCGCGCCCCGGTGCGCCTGCGCCTCTCGGCCGCTGCATTGGAGCAGGTGCTGGTGCCGCTGGCGCTGCAGTTCGATGTGCAGTTGCTGCCCTCGTTGCCGCGCGCGTTGTTACTGGAATTGGCGGTACTCGACTTGATCGAGCGCCTCGAGCCGCTGTTGGGTCATTCGGTGCAGCTGCTGGAGGCCACCGACGTGCCGCGAGATTACGCCGTGCACCTTTCGCTTGAGCTGACCTTTGGCAATCAGCCGGCCATGAGCGCGCACCTCGATCTGAGCGAAGGCGCCGCCGTGCTCATCGCACAGTTGCTCGACCACTATGGCCAGCTTGAACCGGACCCGTTGCCCGCCCTGCGCCAGACCCTGGCGCTGGTCGCCGGGCGGCAGTCGCTGACCCTGGGTGAACTGCGCAGTTTGCGCCCCGGCGATGTGTTGATGCTTGAACAAGGCTCGGGCTTGTTGCTCGACCTGGACGGGCGCCTGCAGGCCCGCTGCCAATACCAGGGTGAAGCCTTGCGTGTGCAGGAAGAATTGAAAGCCCCCTTTTTGGACATGGAGAACACGATGACTGAGGTTGATGCTGCTGTGGCCCTGGATGACCTTCCGCTCAAGCTGGTGTGCCAGGTCGGCAGCCTGGAACTGACCCTGGCGCAATTGCGTGAGCTGGGGGCGGGCAGCCTGTTGCAGCTCAATACGCCCGACGTCGACAGCGTCGACCTGATGGTTAACGGGCGCCGCGTCGGCCAGGGGCAACTGGTGAAAATCGGTGACGGCCTGGGTGTGCGGCTGCTGAGTTTTGCCACTCCATGACCGGTTATCAGCCGAATCTGATCGAGATTATCCTGGTCGTTGCGACGATCGGGTTGATCCCGTTGGCGGTGGTGACGCTCACCGGTTTCATGAAGATCTCGGTGGTGTTGTTCCTGATCCGCAACGCCCTCGGGGTACAGCAGACCCCGCCAAACCTGGTGTTGTACGGCATCGCGCTGATTCTGTCGGTGTACGTGACCACGCCCTTGATCGGCGATATGTACCGGCAGGTGGAGGGGCGCGATCTCAACATCGAACATGTGGAGCAACTCAAGGACTTGGGCGATGCGCTGCGCCCGCCGTTGCAGGCGCACCTGAAGCGCTTCGCGAATGAGTCCGAGCGTGGCTTTTTTGTGCAGGCCACGGAAACCATCTGGTCGCCCGAGGCCCGTGCCGACCTGCGCGATGACGACCTGGTGGTGCTGATCCCGGCGTTTGTCAGTTCGGAACTCACGCGCGCCTTCGAGATCGGTTTTTTGCTGTACATCCCGTTTTTGGTGGTCGACTTGCTGGTGTCCAACGTGCTGATGGCCATGGGCATGTCGATGGTCTCGCCGAATTTGATTTCGATCCCGTTGAAGATTTTTTTATTCGTGTCGCTGAGTGGCTGGTCGCGCTTGATGCACGGTTTGATTTTGAGCTACGGCTGAGGCACGACCCATGGGCCAGGATGTTTTCCTGTCATTGATGAAACAGGCGCTGATGACCGTGCTGATGCTCTCGGCACCGGCGCTGGGGGTGGCGATTATCGTGGGGTTGAGCGTGGGGCTGTTCCAGGCGCTGACGCAGATCCAGGACCAGACACTGCCGCAGGTGGTGAAGCTGGTGGCGGTCCTTTTGACCATCGTGTTCCTCGGCCCGGTCCTGGCCGGGCAAGTCGCGGAGTTGGGGAGCCAGGTGCTCGACAACTTCCCGCTGTGGACGCGCTGACCGCTCATGGATGCCAGCCTTACCGCGCAGTTCCTGGAAGTCGCCTACCCGGTGATCAGCGCCGCCTCGCTCGCCGCCTGCCGGGCCATGGGCGTGGTGGTGATCACCCCGGCATTCAATCGCCTGGGCCTCACCGGGATGATTCGTGGCTGTGTGGCCGTGGCCATTTCCATCCCGATGTTCTTCCCGGTGTTCGAAGCACTGACCGCCATGCCCGAACATGGCAGCGTGTTCATCGCCGGGTTGCTGATCAAGGAGTTTTTGATCGGCATTCTGATCGGCCTGTTGTTCGGCATTCCGTTCTGGGCGGCAGAGGTGGCGGGGGAGTTGATCGACCTGCAGCGCGGCTCGACCATGGCGCAATTGGTGGACCCGCTTTCAACCGGGGAATCGAGTGTGATGTCGACCTTGTTGACGGTGATGCTGATCACGCTGTTTTTCATGTCCGGCGGTTTTATCCTGATGGTCGACGGTTATTACCACAGCTATCAGTTGTGGCCGGTGACGGCGTTTACCCCGGTATTTGCCAGCTCGGCGCTGCTGGCGGTGCTGTCGATCCTCGACCAGATCATGCGCGTCGGCGTGCTGATGGTTTCCCCGTTGCTGATCTCGCTGCTGATTACCGACTTGATGCTCGCCTACCTGTCGCGGATGGCGCCGAACCTGCACATTTTCGATTTGTCGCTGCCGGTGAAGAACCTGTTTTTCTCGATCCTGATGGTGATCTATATCGGCTTCCTGATCCCCTTGATGCTCGACCAGTTGGCGGAGTTTCGCGGCACCGTTGAACTGCTCAAAACCCTGGCAGGCATGGAGTAGCCCATGGCCGATACCAGCGAAGAGAAATCCCAGCCGGCCACGGACAAAAAGCTCAACGACGCCCGCAAGAAAGGCCAGGTCGCCAAGAGCCAGGACCTGGTGTCGGGCATGGTCATTCTGTTCTGCACCTTGTGCATCTCCATCCTCGCGCCCCGGGCCATGGCGCAGGTCACGGCGCTGATTGACCTGACCGCGCGCATTTATATCGAACCGTTCGCCACCGTGTGGCCCCGGGTGCTCGACCATGCCGAACAATTGATCATCGGGATCACGCTGCCGGTGATGGCGGTGACCACCGGCGTAGTGATCCTGACCAACCTCATCACCATGCGCGGCTTTGTGTTCTCGGTGGACCCGATCAAGCCCGAGTTCAAGCGCATCAACCCGGCGGAGGGCATGAAGAAGATCTTCGCCCTGCGCAACCTGGTGGAGTTCATCAAGGGGCTGGTCAAGGTGCATGTATTGGCGATCGCGTTTTACGTGGTCGGCAAGCACGCGTTGCAGGCGCTGATGGAGTCGTCACGCTGTGGTGCCGAGTGCATGGAATCGACGTTTTTCCTGGTGCTCAAACCGCTGGTGTTCACGGTGCTGTGCGCGTTTCTCACGGTGGGCGCCGTGGACGTGCTGATGCAGCGCTGGTTGTTCGGGCGCGACATGAAGATGACCCGCAGCGAAACCAAGCGCGAGCGTAAAGACATCGACGGCGACCCGCTGATCAAGAGCGAACGGCGCCGCCAGCGCAATGAGATGCAGGCGCTGGCCACCAAGCTGGGCCTGGGCCGGGCGTCGATGATGATTGGCACCACCGATGGTTGGGTGATTGGCGTGCGCTATGTACGCGGGGAAACGCCGGTGCCGGTGATTGTGTGTCGCGCATCACCGGAAGAGGCCTTGTTGATGTTGCAGGAAGCGTACGATCTGGGGATTCCCCATGCGCCGGACAAATCCCTGGCGGCGGCTATCGCCAAAAAAACCGTGCCCGGCGACCCCGTGCCGGATGCGTCGTTCCAGGCCGTGGCCGATTGGCTTGTGGCTGCGCGCCTGATCTGACCCAACCTAAATCAACCTGTGGAAGGGCTGTTGTGGTGAGCGGGCTTGCCCCGCTCACCACAGTTAGTCCAAGTTCAGATACCTAGCGGTGCTGGAAGCGGGGCAGCGAGGCCACGCGCAATTTGGGCTCCTGCAGGCGTGCCAGGTCGGTTGCAATCTGCGCGCGCCAGAAGTGCGCGCCCGCCAACTGTGCATCCACCCAGGCCTGGCGCAGCATGACCTTGGCCTTGTCCTCTGAACCGTAGTCGCCCTGGCGGAGGATCAGTTGCGCCTTGATCCGCAGCATCTGCGGCACAAACCAACGCTCATGGCGGCCGACAGCCAATTGCAGGGTGTCTTCCAGCACTTCCAGGGCGAGTTTCTCCAGGCCCAGCCGCGCCAGGCCCAGGGCGTATTCACATCGCAGCAGGCTGTAGAGCTGGGTGTCGCCCTGGCCTTGCAAATGGTGCAGTGCCTCGCCCAGTTGCGGCACGCCTTCTTCCGGCGAGCCTTGGCGGATCAGCAGGATGCTTTCGAAGCACCGTCGAAATTGCCGCCAGATATGCAGGTCCTGGCGGGTGGTGCTGTCTTGCAGCAGGCCAAGGTAGTAGTGCATTTTTGGCAGGTTGGAGGTGAGCAGTGCCAGTGGAATTGCGCCCAGGCACAGGGTGTACCAAAGGGTTGCCGGGTGGTCGAGTGAGACCGCTTCGTCGACGCAGGCGCCGATCAGGCGCAGTGCCGGGTCGACATCGCCTTCCAGCAATTGCACCTTGGCCTTGAGGCAACGGGCGGCGATGCGCTGGTCAAAATGCACGTCGATGATGTGCGAGCGCGGCGCCGACGGTGAGCCGAGCGCTTCGTCGATATTCTGTCGCGCGCCCTGCAGATCGCCCATATGAAACAGCGCCACGGCGCGCATGCGTTTGCCGAGCAATTGCTGGTTGCCGCTGCTGTTCAAGGCAATATAACGCTCGGCCAGTTCCAGGGCTTCGGCATATTGGTTGCAACCACAGCGGTCGGTCCACAGGCCCCACAAGGCGCGCATTTTGTGTTCGGCATCGCCGAGGTCGCGGGCGTCTTCACAAACTTGGCGCCAGGCTTCGCGCATCTCCCCACCGGTGCCGTAAGTCAGCATCAGCACACTGGCCAGGGCAGTGTGCAGCAGCATGCGCTGGCGCAGCGGCAAGGGGGAGATGGCGTTGCTCGCCAGGCCTTTGGCGACCCAGGTGCGGCATTCGCTGACCAGCGACAGGCGCAGCCACAGCGGCACGCTGACCAGGGTCAGTTCGATCGCGAGGGGCAGGTCGCCGTTGGGTGAATAGGCCCAGTCCAGTGCCGAGCGGATGGTGCTGTTCTCGGGGCCGTAGAGGGCAACCCAGGTTTCCGGCGACAGGCCATCCAGGGTCTGCCCGGCTTCCTGCAACATGCCGAGGGCATACCGTGCGTGACGCAAGCTGGTGGCATTGACTTCGCCATGTTCGGCCAGTTTTTCCAGGGCATAGGCGCGGGTGGTTTCCAGCAGGCGATAGCGCTTGAGCAACTGCGCTTCACCGGTGATCAGCAATGACTTGTCCATCAGGCTTTCGAGCAACGGCAGGGCGTTGCGTGGGTCCAGGCTGCTGCTGGCCGTCATGGCCTTGACCGCATCCAGCGTGAAGGAGCCTGTAAATACGGCCAGTTGGCGCAACATCGCCTGCTCGTCGCCAGTGAGCATCGAGTAGGTCCAGTCCAGTGTGGCGCTGAGGGACCGGTGACGGGCGAGGGCGGTGCGCCGGCCGGTCATTTGCAGCCGAAAGCTGCCGTCGAGCAGGCCGACCAGATCCTGAATACCAAAGGTGCGTACCCGTGCGGCGGCGATCTCGATCGCCAGCGCATTGCTGTCGAGTTTGCGACAGATGGCGCTGACCGCCGACACATCGGCGTCGTTGAACTCAAAGTCGGGGTCGAGGGCGCGCACGCGTTCTACAAACAGGCGCACGCCGGACCAGGCCAAGGCTTCGCTGGCGGACAGGTTGGCCTGTTCGTCGGGCACTTGCAGCGGCGCCAGGTCGTGCACCCGTTCGCCCTCGGCGCGCAACGGTTCGCGGCTGGTGGTCAGCACGTAGCATTGCGGGGCACTGCGCAGCAAGGTTTCCACGGCGTCGGCGGTGGCCGGCAACACGTGTTCGCAGTTATCCAACACCAGCAGCAAGCGGCGTTCGGCCAGGGTTGCGGTGATGCTGTGCAGCGGGTCATCGCTGATCGTCTGGATGCCCAGGGCGCTGGCGAGCATGCCGGCCACCCATTGCCCGCTGGTGGCGGGCGCCAGGTCGACGAAGCAGGTGTCCAGCTTGAACGCACTGGCCAACTGGTGGGCCACCGCCATGGCGACGGTGGTCTTGCCGATGCCGCCGGGGCCGGTGAGGGTGACGAAACGCTGGCTGAGCACCTGGTCGGCAAGGCTGGCGATCAACGTGTCGCGGCCTATCACTTCGCAGGGCGGCCGCGGCAGCGTGGATTCCTCTGCCCGGGCATAGGGTACCGGCAGGGTTTCTTCACTGCAGGTTTGCACGGTAACTGGCGCCACAAAGCGATAGCCTCGGCCCGGCACGGTGACGATATAGCTGAAGTTGCCGTCGTCGCCCAGTGCCCGGCGCAGGGCGACGATCTGCGCGCGCAGGTTGCATTCCTCTACGACCACCTTGGGCCACGCGAAGGCGATCAGTTCGGCTTTTTCCAGTAATTCGCCGGCGCGGGTCACCAGCGCAATCAACAGGTACAGCGCGCGGCTACCCAGCGTCACGGGTTCGCCGTTGCGCAGCAACACGTGCTGCCTTGCCAGTAACAGAAAGGGGCCAAAGCCGAGGACACTCTCGGCGGGTGCCAGGGTCGGGTGGTCTGCGTCCGTACAGGACACTGCGTGGTTCTTGCTCGAGCTCATCAATTCGTCCTTTTTATAGTCGGGCTTGTGATTGGCGATCAGGCCATTCGCCCTCTTTGGGGTACAGATGTGCAGCAGCAGTCTTGGAAAGTTGATGTCGATCAAAAAGTCGGAAAGGCCGCCCTCCTTTGGGGCGTGGTCGTTGTTATGTGGGTGTCACGCGTCCTGTTTCAGAGGATGAGACTGTCTCAAACCTGAAACATTTTATTACCGGAAATAGGCATAAAGCAGAATGTATGCCAGTTGGCATGTAACAAAGATGACAACAACCGCATGAAATTTATGGTGATTTTTAGGGTCGTCGGCAACGTTGCGATGGCTTCGTTCGGAAACACGAATATTTCTAATTGTGTCGTTCGGGATGCCGACTAAAACGGTGTTGGTTTGGCGGTAATTGACCGGCATTGATTGTTGAGTTGAGGGTCAGTGAACACTCTCGTTGAACATGAAAATTCCGACAGCCAGGCAATTGGCCACTGAAAAAAATCCCCGCTGCCCGTAATCTAGGGGCCTTTGTCACCTGTGCGGATTGTTCATGTCCTCTGTTGCCGATGGGTTGCCCCTCAACAAACGCCTGCCCGCCGTGATCGCCATCTCCCTGGGGATCGGCATGGCGACCCTCGATACGGCCATCGTCAACACGGCGTTGCCGACCTTGGCCGAAGGTATCGGCACCGACTCGGCCTCAGTGATCTGGGTGGTCAACGCCTATCAGTTGGCGATTATTGCCACGGTGCTCCCGTTCGCGTCGTTGAGTGATGTGCTGGGACACCGCCGCGTGTATCTCGGCGGGTTGCTGCTGTTTATTGTCTCGTCGCTGTTTTGCGGGCTGGCCGGGTCGCTGTTGACCCTGACGGCCGCGCGGGTCGCGCAAGGGCTTGGCGCGGCGGCGGTCATGAGCGTGAACACGGCGTTGCTGCGGCATATCTACCCCTCAAAAATGCTCGGGCGCGGCTTGGGCTATAACTCGTTGGTCGTGGGGTTGGCGTTCACCCTCGGGCCCACTGCCGCGTCGGCGATTCTGTCGGTGGCGACCTGGCACTGGTTGTACCTGATCAACGTGCCATTGGGTTTGTTGGCGTTGGGCCTGGGTCTGCGTTCATTGCCGACGCTGCCCATGACCGGGCATGCATTCGACCGCCTCGCCGCGTTGCTGTGTGCCGGGTTGTTTGCCCTGTTGGTGCTCGGGCTGGGTACGGCAGTGCACGGTGCCCAAGGCGCGTTGACCCTCGGCCTGATCGCCGTGGCGCTGGTATGCGGCGCCTGGTTGTTGCGTCGGCAGGCTGGACACCCGGCGCCGATGCTGGCCCTGGACCTGTTCAAGCGGCCGGTGTTTGCGCTGTCTTCCCTCACGGCCATCTGTGCGTTCAGCGCCCAGGGCCTGGCGTTTGTGTCGTTACCGTTCCTGTTGCAGGCAGTCCTTGGCCATAGCCAGGTGGAAACCGGTTTTCTGATGACGCCCTGGCCCGCCGTGGTTGCGGTCATGGCATTGGTGGCGGGGCGGCTGGCGGATCGGGTGTCTTTGGGCGTGTTGTGCGGTATTGGCCTGTTGATGCTCAGCGTGGGCATGGCGGCGCTGGCGACTTTGGGTAATGAGGCGTCAGCCTTTGACATCGGCTGGCGCATGGCCCTGTGCGGCGCCGGTTTCGGCTTCTTCCAATCGCCCAACCTCAAGGCGTTGATGACCAGCGCACCGCTCGCGCGCAGCGGCGGGGCCAGTGGCATCGTGGCGATTTCACGCCTGTTGGGGCAAACGCTGGGTGCGTCGTTAGTGGCGTTTTGTTTCCATCTGTCACTGACCAGCGGCCCGAAATATGCGTTATGGCTGGGTTGCGTGTTTGCGCTGGTGGGCAGTGTGGCCAGCGGTCTGCGTTTGCTGCCCTATGGGAAAAAAGCGTAACAGGTCGTTGTAAAAGCAGCGTCGGCAACGCTAACGTGGCGGCCTGAATGTTTCGGGATATTTCAGATTTATGTCCAGCCTGGCCCAACGCACTGCTGATAGCACGTCCCGACGCGCCGCACTGACCCTTGCGTTATGCCTGCCCAGTGACGTGTTGCTGTACCTGCTGCTGCCCATGGAGTCCCAGGCCTTTGGCATCACGTTGGCCCAGGCCGGGGTGTTGCTGGCGGCCAACCGCCTGGTGCGGATTTTCGGCTACCGACATGTCTTGAATTTCTATGCGCGTAACGGCGATCGCCTGACCTGCATGATCGCCGCCGGCGCGGCGACGGTGTGCGCCTTGGGCAACTCGATGTTGTCGGGTTTTGCCGCATTGTTGGGGTTGCGGCTGATCTGGGGCCTGTGTTTCGCCGCGTTGAACCTGTCGACGCAAGTGTTGGCGACTTCGGAGCCTGCGGGCGCAGCGCGCAGGGCAGGTCGCTCACGGGCGGTGATTGCCCTGGGGCCGATGCTGGCGCTGCCGCTGGGCGGCTGGTTGACCTTATGGGCCGGGCCGCGTCCGATCTTCCTGATTCTCGCAGGCTGTTGCCTGGTGGGCGTGTGGGCGGCGCGCGGTTTGCCCACCAGCGGGCATGATTTGCACAGCACGGGGCGCCGCTTCAAGTGGCCGGACAGCGTAGCGACCTGGTCATTTATCGAAGGCGTGGCGCTGGACGGGCTGTTTATCTTTGGCCTGTCGATCCAGGCCCAGAAGATGCTCGGCGGCGACGCGGTGCTGATCGCCGGTGGCTTGATGGCCCTGCGCTATGCCTCGGAAATGCTCCTGAGCCCACTGGGTGGCCGGGCGGCGCAACGCTTTGGCGCCACCTCGATGCTGCTGCTGTTCTCGTTTTTGAGTGCCTTGGCCCTGACCGCGTTCGGCAGTTATTGGGTGATCGTCGGCGCGGCGGCAGTGCTGGTGTTACGCGCGTTGCAACTGCCGCTGGTCACCACCTTGGTGGCCGAGCGCAACCCGGGCTCGATGCGCGTTTCGGCCCTGGCGTCCAACGCGGTGTGGCGCGATGTCGGCGCTGGCCTCGGGCCGCTGATGGCGGGCCTGTTGCTGCCGGTGACGTCGGCGCCCTGGGTGTTTGGCCTGGCGGGTGCAGCGATTGCGGTGAGCGCGGTGTTCTGCTGGCGGGCAAAGGTCAGCGCTTGACTGAGGCGTGTGCGCTCAAGCGCTTTTAAAACGGTCCATCCATGCCGGGTCGAAGCGGGTTTGCTCGGTGTCGATCCCCAGCGCCTGCATCTTTGCCTTGTGTGCGTCGATTTCACCGACCAGTTGCGCCTGGGCGCTGGAATTGGCATCCAGCTCATGCATCTGTGTTAGCCCCAAGTGGTAGAACCGCAGCACCTTGATCGCCGTCGGATCGTTGGCTTGCACGCGTTCAGTGACCTTGTGCATCACATTGGTCACGCTCATCAGGCTGCGTTTGAGCCGCCAGCCATATACCGCGGGTGCGAGCCATGGCTGGGTCCAGAACGGGCCGCGGACCAGCGCGAGCGTGATCAATACCCCGGCAAACACGCCGCCGACATTGAAGCGAAAGTTATCACCGCCGGGTTCGCCGAACAGCATCACTGCCAGGCTCGACAACAGCATCGCCAGGGCGATGAACAGCACGGCCACGATAATCGTGCTGCGTCGCGTTTGTTGGCGGTAGGTAACAGGGTCGCAGGGTTTGAGCTCGAACATCCGGGTCAGGTCTCAAGAAGAAGCGGGGTGGCATCTTCGCATGCTTTGGGCAAACAAGTTGAACGATGGCGCCTGGCGCTTTCTCTAATTCCAGGTAGGCCACCAACCCCCGTGAGGTGAACCACCATGCCCGACTACAAACAACCACCACCTGGCACGCCCAACCCTGACCGCACACCCGGCGAGGAGGAGCGCGACAACGATGCGTTGCGCCCCAACGACCCGGCGGAGCGTCAGGACGATGATGAGGAGCAGGTTGAGCAAGACCTGGAAAACCTGCATGACAAAGCGCGCCCGCTTTAACTAAGGAGGTTGTCGTGACTAATCCCCCAAAAGGCCCGCGATCCGGCGAGCACGCCAGCGGCAAGGATGAACTGGGCTTCGACCCGGATTCCCCCGACGTGGCCGACCCTCAGGTTGACCCGATTGGCCCGGCTATCGCGCCCTTGGACAAGGGCAAGAAAGAACCGGCCGAAAAAAAGCCGCCCTACGATCCGTTGGGCGACTTGAAGAAGTAAAGCCAGCCCCGCTGTTGCGGGGCGGGTGCTTGCGTGGACGTATTTACTTGGGTGCAACCCAGATGACGTCGGTAATGCCGAACTTCTCCGCCCAGGGGCGGGTGGTTTTTTTCACCTGTTCGTGACCCACGCGCCCAATGCGGCTGACATGCGCGATGTCGGCGTCGACCGCCGCCCAATGCCAGGCCTCGGCGTTATTCATTACCTCGGCGCGCACTACAAAGGACTTCGGTTGACCGTGCAGCTGATACTGGATGGTGTAGATTTTTGCGGTACTCATGTTGCCTCCCTGTCTTGTTATAGATGGATAGGCAAGCGTTCAAAAAGGTTCACTCAAAATGACAAGTCGCACACTGTCGCGGCATAGTGACGGCTTCGCCCTGCGCTAAAGGATCGCGCCATGCCCCGTCTGACTCACAGCCAGCTCTATCTGCAACGCCTGGGCTATGACTCGCCGCCACCGCCCACACTGCAAACCTTGCAGGCGCTGCAATTGCGCCATGTGTGTACCTTCGCGTTCGAGAGCCTGTCGACGTTGCTGCGCTCCCCGGTGCCGATTGATTTGCCCAGCATCGAGCAAAAAGTGCTGCTGGAGGGGCGCGGCGGGTATTGCTTCGAGCTGAACCACCTGTTTCTGGCGCTGCTGCAGGACTTGGGCTTTGACGCGCGAGGCCTGACCGGCTGGGTCGTGATGGGCGGGCCGCCTGAGGCGCGCACCGGGCGTACCCATCGCCTGAGCCTGGTGACACTGGATGGCGTGCGTTACGTGACCGATGTGGGCTTTGGCGGCATGGTGCCGAGCAGCCCGTTGCAGTTGGACACTGAAGCGGTCCAGGCCACTGCTCATGAACCTTATCGCCTGACGTTCAACGGCGCCGACTACACCCTGTGGACCCAAGTGGGCGAGGAGTGGCGTGGTTTGTATGTGTTCGACCTGCAAGTGCAGGCGGACATGGACTACCTCATCGGCAACTGGTACGTGTCGACGCACCCGGCGTCAGTCTTTGTCGGGCAGTTGAAGGCCGCGCGCCTGGCACCGGGCAAACGGCATACGTTGAACAATTCCAACTATGCGCTTCACAGTCTCGACCAGCCGAGCGAGAAGCGCGCCATCGAGAGTGCCGAGGAGCTGATGACATTGCTGCATGAAACCTTCGGCATTCGCCTGCCGGCCCATCCGCAGCTGCGCGAGACGCTTGATGGCTTGGTGCTCGCAAACTCACAGGCGTCTTGAGATAGAACCTTCGCTGAACCGTTTTACCTCCAGGTCGATGCACACAACCCAGTGACCTGAGCGCTGTTTTTTGACAGCGCTCAGGTATGCACAGCAGTGAAGCGATCTAATACGCCGCAATCAATCCATCTTTGCGCGGATCGGTGCCCCCCACATAGCCATGCCGGGTGCGCTGGATGATCTGAGCGCCGCCAAATGCGAACACGCCGCTGGGGTCTTCGAAGTCGATGAGGTGGCCTTTGGCACGCAGGGCCTGCGCCAGCAGTTGATCGAACTCACGCTCCACGGATACCTGCAGGCCGGCTTCGATCCTCCAGCGGGGTGCATTGGCGGCGGCTTGCGGGTTCTGTTTGTAGCGCAGGATGCGCAGCATCATTTGCAAGTGCCCTTGTGCCTGCATCGGCCCACCCATCAAGCCAAACGCCATCAGCGGCGTGCCATCGGCATTCATGACGAAGCCAGGGATGATTGTGTGAAACGGCCGCTTGCCCGGTGCAACGGCATTCACATGGCCCGGCTCAAGGGTGAAGGCTGCGCCGCGGTTTTGCAGGCTGATACCGGTGCCTGGCACCACAACGCCCGAGCCGAACCCCATGTAGTTGGACTGTATGAACGACACCATCATGCCGTTTTCGTCTGCCGTCGATAAACACACCGTACCGCCCGCTTTGGGTGAGCCGTGGCCGGGGTTGGCGGCGTGTTCGCTGACTCGCGATGCACGTTCCGCCAAATAGGTCGGGTCGAGTAATTGCGCAGGCTTGACCTGCATATGCTCGCTGTCGGTGACGTAATGCTGGAGGTCGGCCAACGCCAATTTCATTGCCTCCAATACCGGGTGCAGCGTCTCGACGCTGTCCACCGGATGCTTGCCGACACCCAGCGCGTCGAGCAGGGTCAGCCCCGCCAAGGTGGCGATGCCTTGTCCGTTGGGCGGCAATTCATGCACCACTGCGCCGGCGTAAGGCACCGACAGGGTTTCAACCCATTCGACGCGGTGAGTCGCCAGATCCTCCAGGCTCATGACACTGCCATTGGCGCGGGCATGGGCAATGATGGCGTGGGCCAGTTCGCCACGGTAAAACGATTCGCCCTGGGTGTCGGCGATGCTCTTCAGGGTGTTTGCATGATCCTTGAGCCGGACTTTCTCACCAGCTGCAGGTACTTTGCCGCCGGGTAAAAAGCACTCGGCAAAACCCGGCTGGTCCTTCAGTTGCTCGGCACCCAGGCGCCACAATTCGCTGATGATGGGTGTGACCTGATAACCGTCCTGCGCATAGGCAATCGCCGGTTCGGCCAGGGTGGCAAAGGGCAATTTACCGTAGCGTTCGGACAACGCGACCCAGGCTGACACCGCACCCGGTACGGTCACCGAGCCCCAGCCGCGCTGCGGCATTGCGGCGTGGCCAGCGAAATGCTCGGGCGTCCAGCCTGCCGGCGAGCGGCCGGAGGCGTTCAGGCCCTGCAGCTGTTGCCCGTCCCAGACGATGGCGAACGCGTCGCTGCCAATGCCGCAACCGGTGGGTTCAACCACGGTCAGCACCATGGCGGCGGCGATGGCTGCGTCGATGGCATTGCCGCCTTTGCGCAGCATCTCCAGGCCCGCCTGAGCGGCCAGGGGCTGTGAACAAGCGACCATGTTGTTGCCCATCACAGGCGAGCGCGCGGACCCGTAGGGTTGGCTGTAATCCAGATCATCAAACATGCATGGCCCTCTTTCGGCAGTGGTCAGTTGTTGCGGTCCGGGGTGTCACGTCAACCGTCCCCCAGCAGGTTGAAACACAGGATAGTTGCTCACCGCTGGCCCGGCTGGCAGCAACGCAATCGGAGCGCTCTGCGAGCTGATTTGCGCTCGATCAGTGCCACCGGCTCGCTGACTCAATACGGTGTTGCAGAATGCAAAACGGCGCCCGAAGGCGCCGTTTTGTTGACTAACGTCCCGCTAGGCGATCAAACGCCCAGCACCGCGTGCTGCACCAGGGTGAGCAACGGTTGTGGGTACACACCCAGGAAGAACGCGAGCAGGGCGATTGCCAGCAGCATCACGCCACCGGCTTTCTGTTCCCAGTGCAGCTCGGCGTCCACACGGCGCAGGTTTGGCTCGATCAGGTACAGGGTGACCATCACGCGCAGGTAGTAGAACACGCCGATGGCGCTGCCCAGTACCAGGGAGGCAACCAACCACCACTCGTGCGCTTCAACGCCGGTAGCGACGATGTAGAACTTGCCGATAAAGCCCGCGGTCAGCGGGATGCCGGCCAGGGACAGCATCATCACGGTGAGTACGGCGGTCAGGTACGGACGGCGCCAGAACAGGCCGCGGTATTCGTACAGGGCGTCGGCGTCACGGCCTTTGTACGGCGAGGACATCAGCGTGATGACGCCGAATGCGCCGAGGCTGGTGATGACGTAGGTGACCAGGTACACGCCAATCGCTTCCACGGCCAGGCCTTTGCTCGCCACCAGGGCGATCAGCAGGTAGCCGAAGTGGGCGATGGAGGAGTAACCGAGCAGACGCTTGAGGTTGTTCTGGGTCAGGGCCAGCAGGTTACCGAACAGGATCGAGGCAATCGCGATCACGGTCAGCACGTTGCTCAGCACACCGGTGTTGGCGGCAGGGGAGATCTGGAACAGACGCACCATCACCGCAAACACTGCAACCTTCGACGCCGTGGCCAGGAACGCAGCCACTGGCGCCGGGGCGCCTTCGTACACGTCCGGGGTCCACAGGTGGAATGGCACCAGGGACAGCTTGAACGCCAGGCCGATCAACATCATGGCCAGGCCCAACTGGGCGATTGGCGCAGGCATGCTGGTAGTCGCCAGGGCGTGGCCGATACCGGTGAAGCTCAGGCTGCCGGCTTCTGCGTAGAGCAGGGCCATACCGAACAACAGGAACGCGGAACCGGCGGCCGACAGCACCATGTACTTGATGCCGGCTTCCAGGGAGCGCTTGTTGAAGAAGGCGTAGGCCACCAGGCCGTAAGTCGGGATCGACAGCAGTTCCAGGCCGATGAACAAGCCCGCCAGGTGCTGCGCGCTGACCAGCACGATGCCACCGGCCGCAGCCAGCAGGATCAGCAGGTACAGCTCTTCCTTGTTGCCCGGGTAGCCGGTGCCGCCTTCGCCGAGGTAGGCATGCGCGAGGGTCACGCAGGCCAGGGTAGCGACGAGGATCAACGCGATATACAGCAGCGCGAAGTCATCGATCATCATCAGCGGGGTCACGGCCAGTGGCGCGACTTTAAGGGCCGGGATGATCGACAGCAGGGCCAGGTTCAAACCGGCGCAGGACAGCAGGAACGTTTGCGAGTGATTGCGGCGCCAGGCGATCGCCAGCATCACCACCACAATGGTGAGGCTGGTGATCAGCAGCGGCGCAAGCGCGATAAAGTGTTGGATCGTGAATTCCATAGCGCTCTTACCGTGCCGAAGCGAGTTGAGTGAAGGCGGTGCTGAACCACTGCTGCACGCCATGCATCGTCGCGGCAGAAGTGTCCAGGAACGGTTGCGGGTATACGCCGATGTAGATCAGCAGCACCGCAAGGCCGAGCACCATGATCAGTTCGCGAGCATCCATCCCTTGCAGGACGGTGTCGGACTTGGCCGGGCCGAAATAGGCGCGGTGGATCATGATCAGCGAGTAAACCGAACCGAACACCAGGCCGGAAGTAGCAATGGCGCTGATCCACGGTGTGTGCACGAACGAACCCATCAGGATCAGGAACTCGCCGATGAAGTTGCCGGTGCCCGGCAAGCCCAGCGATGCGGCGGCGAAGAACAGGCTGATCGCCGGCAGGTAAGCGATACGCGACCACACGCCACCCATTTCACGCATGTCGCGGGTGTGCAGACGCTCGTACAACTGGCCACTGAGGATAAACAGCGCGGCGGCCGAAACACCGTGGGCCAACATCTGGATCACTGCGCCTTGCAACGCCAGCTGGCTGCCGGAGTAGATGCCGATCAGTACGAAACCCATGTGGGAAACGGACGAGAAGGCGATCAGACGCTTGATGTCGGTTTGGGCGAAGGCCAGGAACGCGCCGTAGAAGATCCCGATCAGACCCAGGGTCATGGCGATCGGCGCAAACTCGGCCGAGGCATTCGGGAACAGCGGCAGGGCGAAACGCAGCAGGCCGTAGGCCGCAGTTTTCAGCAGGATACCGGCCAGGTCCACAGAACCTGCGGTCGGCGCCTGGGCGTGAGCATCAGGCAGCCAGGAGTGGAACGGCACCACCGGCAGCTTCACCGCGAACGCGATGAAGAAGCCCAGCATCAGGATGTACTCGGTGGTCAGGGACATCTTGGTTTTCAACAGGTCGGCGTAGTTGAACGTGATCACGCCCGTGCTGTTGAAGTTGACCAGTACCAGACCCAGGATCGCCACCAACATGATCAGGCCGGAAGCCTGGGTGAAGATGAAGAACTTGGTCGCCGCGTAGATCCGGGTTTTCTTGCCATCCGAAGAACTGTGACCCCAGAGCGCGATGAGGAAGTACATCGGCACCAGCATCATTTCCCAGAAGAAGAAGAACATGAACAGGTCGAGGGCGAGGAACACGCCGACAACGCCGCCCAGGATCCACATCAGGTTCAGGTGGAAGAAGCCCACGTGACGCTGAATTTCTTTCCAGGAGCAGAGTACCGAGAGGATACCCAGCAGGCCGGTCAGCAGGATCATCAACAGCGACAGGCCGTCGAGGGCCAGGTGCACGTTGATGCCGAAGCGCTGGATCCACACGTGCTTGAACTCAAGCGCGAAGGTGGGATCGGCACCCGGTGCCGGAGCAAATGAATAGTCGCCATGGGCCCACAGCCAGAGGCCGAGCGCGAGTTCCAGGGACATGGTCAGCAACGCAATCCAGCGGGGGAGGGTGGCGCCGAAGCGTTCACCCATCCAGCAGAGCAGGCCGCCGATAAAGGGGATCAGGATTAGCCAGGGCAGAATCATGACGGGCTCGTTTCCTTTCGCAAGTTCGCAAAGTTCATAGTCATACCGCCACCACCACGATGGCGCCGATCACCAGCACGGCACCCACGGCCATGGAAGCTGCATACCAACGCAATTGGCCAGTCTCGCTGCGGCTCAGGGCGGTGTGACCGGCCTTGGCGGCACGCGGGATCAAACCGATGGTCTGGTCGAGCGGGTCTCTGCGCAGTACATGGCTGATCGCAAGGTAAGGCTTGACGAACAGTTTGTCGTAGATCCAGTCGAAGCCCCAGGCGGCGAACCACCAGGCCGAAAGGAAGCGGCCGATGCCACTGTTGGCGACGGCGGTGACGAAGCGACGCTTGCCGAGGAACAGCAGGGCCGCCAGCAGGATACCGGCGATGGCGATGGCGCCGGAGGCGATCTCCAGGCTGTGCTTGGCAGCGCCGCCGGCATGGCCAGCGCTTTCAGGCAATACACCGGCCAGTGGCGGGGTGATCATGGCGCCGATGAAGGTCGACAGGATGATCAGCACCGACAGTGGCAGCCAGTGGGAGATGCCGTGGCCTGCGTGTGCTTCGGTCTTGGCTTCACCGTGGAAGGTGATGAAGATCAGGCGGAAGGTGTACAGCGAGGTCATGAACGCACCCACCAGGCCTGCGTACAGCAGGTTCTGGTTACCGCTGGCAAAGGCTTCCCAGAGGATTTCGTCTTTGGAGTAGAAACCGGCGGTCACCAACGGCAGGGCGGCCAGCGCGGCACCCCCGACGATGAAGCTGGCGTAGGCCAACGGCAGTTTCTTCCACAGGCCGCCCATCTTGAAGATGTTCTGCTCGTGGTGGCAGGCAACGATGACTGCACCCGAAGCAAGGAACAGCAGGGCCTTGAAGAAGGCGTGGGTCATCAGGTGGAAGATCGCCGCGTCCCAGGCGCCGACGCCCAGGGCCAGGAACATGTAGCCGATCTGGCTCATGGTCGAGTAGGCGAGGATACGCTTGATGTCGGTCTGCACCAGCGCGGCGAAGCCGGCCAGTACCAGGGTCACGCCGCCAACCAGGCCCACCAAGTGCAGGATTTCCGGTGCCAGGGTGAACAGGCCGTGGGTACGGGCGATCAGGTAGACACCGGCGGTCACCATGGTGGCGGCGTGGATCAGTGCCGAAACCGGAGTCGGACCGGCCATCGCATCCGCCAGCCAGGTTTGCAGCGGCAACTGTGCGGATTTACCGACAGCGCCACCCAGCAGCATCAGGGTCGCCAGGGTGATCCAAAAGTCACCGACCTGGAACTTCTGCGGTGCCAGCACCAGCAGTTCCTGGATGTTCAACGTGCCCACCTGTTGGAACAGGATGAACAGGCCGATAGCCATGAACACGTCGCCGATGCGGGTGACGATAAAGGCCTTGAGTGCCGCGTTACCGTTGTTGCGGTTGCTGTAGTAGAAACCGATCAACAGGTACGAGCACAGGCCCACGCCTTCCCAGCCGAAGTACAGGAACAACAGGTTATCGCCCAGCACCAGGAACAGCATGCTGGCGATAAACAGGTTGGTGTAGGCGAAGAAGCGCGAGTAACCGGCTTCACCGCGCATGTACCAGGACGCGAACAGGTGGATCAGGAAGCCTACACCCACGACCACGCCAAGCATGGTGATCGACAGGCCGTCGACGTAGAGGGCGAAGTTGGGCTTGAAGCCCTCCACCGACATCCACTGCCACAGCACCAGGGTGTAGTGGCCGCCTTCCGGCGGCGCCACGTTGAACTGCCAGATGACGTAGGCGGCGACAATCGCCGACAGGCCGATGGAACCCACACCCACCAGGGCAGAAAGGTTTTCCGACCAGCGTCCACGGGAGAACGACAGCAGCAGGAAACCGATCAGGGGAAATACGAAAGTCAGAAAGATCATGTTCATCCGCGCATCTCACTGGCAGCGTCGATATCAAGCGTGTGGAAGCGACGATACAGTTGCAGCAGGATCGCCAGGCCAATACTGGCCTCGGCGGCTGCCAGGCTGATCACCAGGATGAACATGACTTGTCCATCCGGCTGGCCCCAACGTGCACCCGCAACGATGAACGCCAGTGCTGCGGCGTTCATCATGATTTCCAGGCTCATCAACACGAACAGAATGTTACGGCGGACCATCAGGCCGACCAGGCCAAGGCAGAACAGGATGCCGGCGACCGCCAGACCATGCTCCAAAGGGATAGCAGGCATCGTCATTGCTCCTTGGCTTCGTTGCGGCCCAAGTGGAAGGCGGTGATGGCTGCCGCGAGCAGCAGCATCGAAGCCAGTTCAACCACCAGCAGGTACGGGCCGAACAGGCTGATGCCCACGGCCTTCGCGTCTACGGTGGTGTGGCCGATGGCCTGGCCGCTCTGGTGAGCGAACAGCACATACAGCAGTTCACCCAGCAGCAGGGCTGCCAGGACAACCGGGCCAAGCCAGATGCCGGGTTTGAGCCAGACACGTTCCTGGGCGACCGAAGCCGGCCCCAGGTTGAGCATCATCACCACAAACACGAACAGCACCATGATGGCGCCAGCGTAGGCAATCACTTCCAGGACACCGGCGAACGGTGCGCCGAGGCTGAAGAAGGTCATGGCCACGGCGATCAGCGAAATGATCAGGTAGAGCAGGGCGTGCACGGGGTTGGTGTTGGTGATCACGCGAAGCGTGGACACCACTGCAATACCCGACGCGAAATAGAAAGCGAATTCCATCTTTCTTCCTTAAGGCAGCAAGCTCTTCACGTTGATCGGCTCGGCTTCGTTTTGTGCGGCGCCTTTCGGCTTACCGGCAACGGCCATACCTGCAACACGATAGAAGTTGTAATCAGGGTTTTTACCGGGACCAGAGATCAACAGATCTTCTTTCTCGTACACCAGGTCCTGACGTTTGAACTCGGCCATCTCGAAATCCGGTGTCAGCTGGATCGCGGTGGTCGGGCAAGCTTCCTCGCAGAGGCCGCAGAAAATGCAGCGCGAGAAGTTGATGCGGAAGAAGTCCGGGTACCAGCGACCGTCTTCGGTTTCAGCTTTCTGCAGGGAGATGCAACCCACCGGGCACGCCACGGCGCACAGGTTGCAGGCTACACAACGCTCTTCGCCATCGGGGTCGCGGGTCAGCACGATACGGCCGCGATAGCGCGGCGGCAGGTACACCGCTTCTTCCGGGTATTGCAGGGTGTCGCGTTTGCGGAAGCCGTGACCGAACACCATCACCAGGCTTCGCAACTGGGTACCAGTACCCTTAACGATGTCGCCAATATATTTGAACATGGGTCAAATCCTCACTGAACCGCGCCGGCTGGCGTGTTCAACAACACAACAGCAGCCGTCACCAGCAAATTGATCAGGGTCAGCGGCAGGCAGAATCTCCAGCTGAAATCCATCACCTGGTCATAGCGTGGGCGCGGGATAGAAGCGCGCAGCAGGATGAACAGCATGATGAAGAACGCCGTCTTCAAGAAAAACCAGAAGAACGCCAGTTGCGGCAGGATGTTGAACGGACCGTGCCAGCCGCCGAAGAACAGCGTGACCAGCAGGGCCGAGATCAAGATGATGCCGATGTATTCGCCAACGAAGAACATGCCCCATTTCATGCCGGCGTATTCAATATGGTAACCGTCGGCCAGTTCCTGTTCCGCTTCCGGCTGGTCGAACGGGTGACGGTGAGTCACGGCGACGCCAGCGATGAAGAAGGTGCAGAAGCCGAAGAACTGCGGAATGATGAACCACAGGTTCTGCGCCTGGTACTCGACGATGTCGCGCATGTTGAACGAGCCGACCTGCACCACGATGCCCATCAGCGCGAGGCCCATGAACACTTCGTAGGACACGGTCTGGGCCGAAGCCCGCAAGCTGCCCAGCAGGGCGAACTTGTTGTTACTCGACCAACCCGCGAACAGCACCGCGTAGACCGACAGACCGGCCATGGCGAAGAAGAACAGCAAGCCGATGTTCAGGTCCGCCACGCCCCAGGTCGGGGTGATCGGGATGACGGCGAAGGCAATCAGCAAGGCGCTCATGGCCACGACCGGTGCCAGGGTGAAGATCACCTTGTCGGCAAACGGCGGGGTCCAGTCTTCCTTGAAGAACATTTTCAGCATGTCGGCAGCGATTTGGAACATACCGAACGGGCCAACGCGGTTCGGACCGTAACGGTCCTGCCACCAGCCCAGCAGGCGACGTTCGACGAAGCTGAGCAGGGCGCCCGCGACGACCACGGCCAACAGGATCACGATGGCCTTGACGACCGAGATGATCACGTCGATCACTTCAGGGGTGAACCAGGTCATTGCGCTGCCTCCTGCAGACCGTCAACGGTTTGGCCAAAGATCGCAGGCGGGATACCGGCGAGGCCTTTCGGCAGTGCAACCAGGCCGGCACCCAACTCGTCGTTGATGCGCAGCGGCAGACGCAGGGTCTTGCCACCGACGTTCAAGTTGAGCAGGGCACCGTCGTTGACGCCCAGGCGGTCGGCTTCGGACTTGGCTACGGACACGTAGGCGGCCGGAATGCGCTCTTGTACCGGCGCGGCTTTGGAAGAGGTTTCTTCGCTGCCGAACAGGTGGAAGAACGGCACAACCTGCCAGGTGCCCTGGGCCGGGTTGAACGGGCGCGGTACGGCGGCGAACCAGTTCAGCGAATCACCGGTGCTTTCGATCAGGCGGGTGCCCGGGTCGCCAGCGCGGATATGACCACCGACTTCGTCCTGGAACTTGTTCCAGGCCTGCGGCGAGTTCCAGCCCGGCGACCAGGCAAATGGCACCTGTTGACGCGGCTCGACCGAACCCGAGTAACCTTCCATGGAGAAGGCGAACGCGGTGTCGTTGTCCTGCGGCGTACGCGGTTCGTGCACGCTGATATCAGCACGCATGGCGGTACGGCCGGAGTAACGCAGCGGTTCACGGGCCAGTTTCATGCCCTTGATGCGGAACGCGGCGGACGGTGCAGCGTCGACGATGCGCGCCAGTTGCGGGGCGCTTGCGGCAGCGGCTGCGGTAACGTGGTCGAGCTGGGTCCAGTCGAGCGGCTGGTTCAGCAGGGTCGAGCGCAGGGCATGCAGCCAGCGCCAGCCTTCGTGAACCAGGATGCTGGCGTCCATGTACTTCGGATCGAACACCTGGAAGAAGCGCTGGGCGCGGCCTTCCTGGCTGACCAGGGTACCGTCGCCTTCGGCGAAGGTGGCGGCTGGCAGCACCAGGTCGGCACGCTCGCTGGTCGCGGTCTTCTGGTGGTCGGCAACGATCAGCACTTTGGCGGCGTCCAGCGCGGCGTCGACCTTGGCCGAATCCGTGCGGGTGTACAGGTCGTTTTCCAGTACCACGATGGCGTCGGCTTTGCCGTCAGTGACGGCTTGCAGCGCGGCGTCCAGTGACTCGCCACCGAGCATGGCCAGGCCAAGGCTGTTGGCTTCCGGCACGACCAGGCTGATGGAACCGTTCTTGTCGCGCAGCTTCAGGGCTTTAGCGATGTTGGCAGCAGCTTCGATCAGCGCTTTGGAACCCAACGAGGTGCCAGCAATGATCAGCGGGCGCTTGGCCGCCAGCAGGGCGTCGGCGATGCGCTGGGCCAGTTCAACAGCTTCAGTGTCCAGGCCTTCGACGGCAGGTGCGCTGGCGTCCAGGGCGTGGGCCACGGCGAAACCGATGCGCGCCAGGTCGTCAGGCGCTGCGTGGACGCACTCTTCGGCGATGTCGTCGAGCTTGGTCTCAGCCAGGCTTGCGATAAACAGCGGGTTCAGCGCGTGCTGGCCGATGTTTTTCACCGCGGCGTCGAGCCAGGGCTGTACGCGCATAGCCTCGGCCATGTCTTCGGCTTTGCCTTTGACCGACTGGCGCAGGGACAATGCGATACGCGCGGCGGTCTGGGTCAGGTCTTCACCGAGGACAAAGATCGCGTCGTGGTCTTCGATGTCGCGCATGTTCGGCACCGGCAGCGGGCTGTCGTTCAGCACCTGCAGGACCAGGCGAATGCGCTCCAGCTCAGCGGCTTCGATACCGGAGTAGAAGTGCTCGGCGCCGACCAGTTCGCGCAACGCGAAGTTGCTTTCGAGGCTGGCGCGTGGCGAACCGATACCAACGATATTGCGGCCGCGCAACAGATCGGCGGCTTTATCCAGTGCTTCGTCGGTGCTCAGCTTGGCGCCATCGGCCAACAGCGGCTGGCGTGGGCGGTCTTCGCGGTTGACGTAGCCATAGCCGAAACGGCCACGGTCGCACAGGAAGTACTGGTTGACCGAACCGTTGAAGCGGTTTTCGATCCGACGCAATTCGCCGTAGCGCTCGCCCGGGGAAATATTGCAACCGCTGGAGCAGCCATGGCAGATGCTCGGCGCGAACTGCATGTCCCACTTACGGTTGTAGCGCTCGGAGTGCGTCTTGTCGGTGAACACACCGGTCGGGCAGACCTCGGTGAGGTTGCCGGAGAACTCGCTTTCGAGCACGCCGTCTTCAACGCGACCGAAGTACACGTTGTCGTGGGCGCCGAATACGCCCAGGTCGGTGCCGCCGGCGTAGTCTTTATAGAAACGCACGCAACGGTAGCAGGCGATGCAGCGGTTCATTTCGTGGGAAATGAACGGGCCGAGGTCCTGGTTCTGGTGGGTACGCTTGGTGAAGCGATAACGGCGCTCGTTGTGGCCGGTCATCACCGTCATGTCTTGCAGGTGGCAGTGACCGCCTTCCTCACAGACCGGGCAGTCGTGGGGGTGGTTGGTCATCAGCCATTCGACAACGCTGGCGCGGAACGCCTTGGATTCTTCATCTTCGATGGAGATCCAGGTGTTGTCGGTGGCGGGTGTCATGCAGGACATGACGATACGACCACGGGTGTCGTTCTCGTCGGTGTACTGCTTGACCGCACACTGGCGACAGGCACCGACGCTACCAAGGGCTGGGTGCCAGCAGAAATAAGGGATGTCGAGGCCTAGTGAGAGACATGCCTGTAACAGGTTGTCTGCCCCATCGACTTCGAGCGCTTTGCCGTCTACGTGGATAGTGGCCATGGTTCAAAGTTCTTCGTTGGCCCGTTGTCAGCGGGCGTGGCTAATGGAATCTTGTTATTCATGTGCATCTACACAGCCATAAAGGCGTCAGCACATGAGCAGTTGAAGGGCACGGACCCTTCGCCTGGTTAAGCGTTACGCGCCGACTACGATCGGCCTCGCCAGAGGCGGAACGGCGGCGCTGGTAGGCGCGATGCCGGCTTCGAACTCCGAGCGGAAGTATTTGATTGCGCTGCCCAATGGCTCCACGGCGCCCGGTGCGTGAGCACAGAAGGTCTTGCCTGGGCCGAGGAAACCGACCAGACCCAGCAGCGTCTCGATGTCGCCTGGCTGGCCTTCGCCTTTCTCGATGGCCATCAAGAGCTTCACGCTCCAAGGCAAACCGTCACGGCACGGGGTGCAGAAACCGCAGGATTCGCGGGAGAAGAACTGCTCCATGTTGCGCAGCAACGACACCATGTTCACGGTGTTGTCCACGGCCATCGCCAAGCCAGTACCCATACGGGTGCCGACCTTGCCGATGCCGCCGGCATACATTTGCGCGTCGAGGTGCTCGGGCAGCAGGAAGCCGGTGCCGGCGCCGCCTGGCTGCCAGGCCTTGAGGGTGTAGCCATCGCGCATGCCGCCGGCGTAGTCCTCGAACAGCTCGCGTGCAGTTACGCCAAATGGCAGTTCCCACAGGCCAGGGTTCTTGACCTTGCCGGAGAAGCCCATGAGCTTGGTGCCCATGTCTTCGCTGCCTTCGCGGGCCAACGATTTGTACCACTCCACGCCGTCGCCGATGATTGCCGGCACGTTGCACAGGGTCTCGACGTTGTTCACGCATGTCGGCTTGCCCCACACGCCCACGGCGGCAGGGAAGGGCGGTTTGGAGCGCGGGTTGGCGCGGCGGCCTTCGAGGGAGTTGATCAGTGCGGTTTCTTCACCGCAGATGTAACGCCCGGCGCCGGTGTGCACGAACAGTTCGAAGTCAAAGCCCGAACCGAGGATGTTCTTGCCCAGCAGGCCGGCTGCCTTGGCTTCTTCCACTGCACGGGTGAGGTGCTTGGCGGCGGTGGTGTATTCGCCACGCAGGAAGATGTAGCCACGGTAGGTTTTCAGCGCGCGGGCACTGATCAGCATGCCTTCGATCAGCAGATGGGGCAGTTGCTCCATCAACATGCGGTCTTTCCAGGTGTTCGGCTCCATTTCATCCGCGTTGCACAGCAGGTAGCGGATGTTGATGGATTCGTCTTTGGGCATCAGGCCCCACTTAACACCCGTGGGGAAGCCTGCACCGCCGCGACCTTTAAGGCCGGCGTCTTTCACGGTCTGGACGATATCG
Organism: Pseudomonas antarctica; assembly: GCF_001647715.1. Classification (NCBI taxonomy): domain Bacteria; kingdom Pseudomonadati; phylum Pseudomonadota; class Gammaproteobacteria; order Pseudomonadales; family Pseudomonadaceae; genus Pseudomonas; species Pseudomonas antarctica. The sequence goes on along the minus strand of NZ_CP015600.1, from coordinate 3,847,538 downwards.
TCCTGGGCCATGTCGGCGAAGGCTTTGCGCGCAGCCGCGTAACCGTTCTTGGCCTGGTACTCGTCGAGCCATACCGCCTCGCCGTCGTCACGCAGGCGCCAGGTCAGCGGGTGAGTCTCGGCCGAACGCTTGATCAGGTTGGCCGGGCCGAAAGAAGTCAGGGTCATGGGTAGCCCTCGAGCAATTGGGTGACGCCAGCAGGCTGCACGTCACCGAATGTGTCGTCGTCGATCATCAACGCCGGCGCCTTGTCGCAGTTACCCAGGCAGCACACCGGCAGCAGCGTAAAGCGGCCGTCCGGCGTGGTCTGACCCAGGCCGATGCCCAGCTTGTTCTGAATCTCACTGACCACGGACTCGTGGCCACCGATGTAGCAGACCATGCTGTCGCACACGCGAATGATGTGGCGACCTACCGGCTGGCGGAAGATCTGGCTGTAGAACGTGGCCACGCCTTCAACGTCGCTGGCAGGGATGCCGAGGATTTCGCCGATGGCGTAGAGGGCGCCGTCCGGCACCCAGCCACGTTCCTTCTGGACGATCTTCAAGGCTTCGATAGACGCCGCACGCGGGTCTTCGTAGTGATGCAGCTCGTGCTCGATGGCCGAGCGCTCGGTTTCACTCAAGGTGAAACGGTCTGTCTGGATAAGCGTGCTATTCATGCTTAGCGGTCCACGTCGGCCATAACGAAATCGATACTACCCAGGTACGCAATCAAGTCCGCGACCATTTCACCTTTGATCACCGAAGGGATCTGCTGCAGGTGCGGGAAGCTTGGAGTACGAATCCGGGTGCGGTAGCTCATGGTGCCGCCATCGCTCGTCAGGTAATAACTGTTGATACCCTTGGTCGCTTCGATCATCTGGAAGGATTCGTTGGCCGGCATGACCGGGCCCCACGAAACCTGCAGGAAGTGCGTGATCAGGGTTTCGATGTGTTGCAGCGTGCGCTCTTTCGGCGGCGGCGTGGTCAGCGGGTGATCCGCCTTGTACGGGCCGGCCGGCATGTTGCGCATGCACTGCTCGATGATCTTCAGGCTCTGGCGCATTTCTTCGACGCGCACGATGCAACGGTCGTAGGCATCGCCATTGGCCGCCAACGGCACTTCGAATTCGAAGTTCTCGTAGCCGGAGTACGGGCGCGCTTTACGCAGGTCGAAATCGCAACCGGTGGAACGCAGGCCAGCACCGGTGACGCCCCATTCCAGGGCTTCTTTGGTGTTGTACGCCGCGACGCCGATGGTCCGGCCCTTGAGGATGCTGTTGTCCAGGGCGGCTTTCTGGTATTCGTCCAGACGCTTGGGCATCCAGTCGATGAACTCTTTTACCAGGCGTTCCCAGCCATTTGGCAGGTCGTGCGCGACACCGCCGATGCGGTACCAGGCCGGGTGCAGACGGAAACCGGTGATGGCTTCGATGACCTTGTAGGCGCGCTGACGGTCGGTGAACGTGAAGAACACCGGGGTCATGGCACCGACGTCCTGGATGTAAGTCCCCAGGAACAGCAGGTGGCTGGTGATCCGGAAGAACTCGGCCATCATGATGCGGATGGTGTCGACGCGGTCCGGTACCTTGATACCGGCCAGCTTCTCGACCGAGAGCACGTACGGCAGGTTGTTCATCACGCCGCCGAGGTAGTCGATACGGTCGGTGTACGGGATGAAACTGTGCCAGGACTGGCGCTCGGCCATCTTCTCGGCACCACGGTGGTGGTAGCCGACGTCAGGCACGCAGTCGACGATTTCTTCGCCGTCCAGTTGCAGGATGATGCGGAAGGCACCGTGAGCCGAAGGGTGGTTCGGGCCCAGGTTGAGGAACATGTAGTCCTCGTTGGTGCCGGAGCGCTTCATGCCCCAGTCTTCCGGACGGAAGCGTGCAGCCTCTTCTTCAAGCTGTTGCTTGGCGAGCGTCAGGCTGAACGGATCGAATTCGGTGGCGCGCGCAGGGTAGTCCTTGCGCAGCGGGTGACCTTCCCAGGTTGGCGGCATCATGATGCGCGTCAGGTGCGGGTGGCCGGGGAAGTCGATACCGAACATGTCCCAGACTTCACGCTCGTACCAGCTGGCGTTCGGCCAGATACCGGTCACGGTCGGCACGCTCAGGTCGCTTTCGGAGAGGGCGACCTTGATCATCACGTCGCTGTTACGTTCGATCGACAACAGGTGATAGAACACGGTGAAATCGGCGCCGCTCGGCAGCCCCTGGCGCTTGGTGCGCAGCCGCTCGTCCACGCCATGCAGGTCATAAAGCATGACGTACGGCTTGGGCAGGTTGCGCAGGAACGTCAGGACTTCGACGAGCTTGGCACGCGCCACCCACAGCACCGGCATACCGGTACGTGTGGCCTGGGCGGTGAAGGCGTCAGGGCCAAAACGGTTATTGAGTTCGACGACCACATCCTGGTCGTCTGCCTTATAAGGCGGGATGTACAGAGCACTGCCTGTAGTCATGGTTTTTTATCGCTTTCGGTCAACGTAAAGAATGAAGCCAGGTTTTCGTTCTATAAAAGAAGCGGTGCTGGATCAGACTTCGTCGGGGCTGCGCAGGTTGGTGACTGCGATTCGCTGTTCGCGGCGCTGTTCCTTTTGCGAAGGCATCTCGGCGCGGTAAACGCCTTGATCGCCGACAACCCAGGAAAGTGGACGACGCTCCTTGCCAATCGATTCCTGCAACAGCATCAAGCCTTGCAGAAATGCTTCAGGGCGGGGCGGGCAGCCAGGCACGTAGACGTCCACGGGCAGGAACTTGTCCACCCCTTGAACGACGGAGTAGATGTCGTACATGCCACCGGAGTTGGCGCACGAACCCATGGAGATAACCCACTTTGGCTCGAGCATTTGCTCGTAGAGACGCTGAATGATCGGCGCCATCTTGATAAAGCAGGTTCCGGCGATAACCATGAAATCCGCCTGACGCGGTGATGCCCGGATAACTTCGGCGCCAAAGCGCGCGATGTCGTGGGGCGCCGTGAAGGCGGTGGTCATTTCCACGTAGCAGCAGGACAGACCGAAGTTGTACGGCCACAGGGAGTTCTTACGTCCCCAGTTGACCGCGCCACTCAGCACGTCTTCCAGCTTGCCCATGTAGATGTTTTTGTGGACTTGATCTTCTAACGGATCGGAAACGGTTTCCCGTTCGCCGATTGGGTACTGATCGTTAGGAGCATCCGGGTCGATCCTGGTGAGATTGTATTGCATCGCCAAAGCCTCATTGTTTCAGCTTCGCTTGCCGCTTACGACGAGCTTCCGGAGCCCAGTCAAGGGCGCCCACTCGAAATAGGTAGACAAGGCCTGCCAACAGAATTGCTATGAAAACGAGGGCTTCGACGAATCCGGTCCAGCCGCTTTCGCGGACGGACACAGACCAGGCAAAGAGAAAGAGGGCTTCGATATCGAAGATCACGAACAGCATCGCGACCAGATAGAATTTGGCTGAGAGCCGCAAGCGGGCGCCACCTGTAGGTAGCATGCCGGACTCGAACGGTTCGTTTTTGCTGCGGCCCCAGGCTTTTGACCCGAGGAGGCTGGAGACACCAAGCATGAAGGCACAAAGGCCGACAACACCGAGGAGGAAAATGGCAAAGCCCCAGTTGTGGGCCATGAGTCCTGTCGCTTCGGTCATGCTGGAAATCCTTAACAGAGAGCAAAGGTCTCTGAGCTCGAAAAAGTAACGATGCAGTGACGATATGTCGCACTGCAATCAATCGCGGTGATTTTATGGCTAAACACCGGGCAAGTAAAATTCCGATAGCGAAATTATTCGATGGAATAAGCACATAGTGCACCTTTGTGGGGCTGCAGCCCTTGCGGGGCGGGCATTAGCGGGCTTTTTATCAAATATGTTTTGTTTAAGCTGTAAAGAAGTTTTCATGCGCTAAATGATAATGACTATTGTTTGGGTGGGTTTTAAGTGGGTGCGTGTGGTGCAGCGGGGGAAGTTGCTGTTACTTGCTAGATTGCCGCTAGTTGCTGGCGTGGATTTTTTAACCGATTTTATCCAGGCAAATACCGCTCTGGATCAATGTTTTGCGCAAAACCTACAGGTTCAGCCCATTTCCTGTGGGAGCCGGGCTTGCCCGCGATAGCGGTGTGTCAACCATTGAAAGGGTGCTGACTGACCGCTATCGCAGGCAAGCCAGCTCCCACATTTGATACGTGTGCTGCCAGAGGGCTTTTCCCTGGACCAAAAAAAACGCCCCGAACCAGTCGGGGCGTGATTGTTGTGCGGCATTGCGGTTAGGTCTTCCGTGATGCCGCAATGGCCGTGTACTCAGTTGATCAGTGGAACTGTTCTTCTTCGGTCGAACCGGTCAGCGCGGTCACGGACGAACTGCCGCCCTGGATCACGGTGGTCATGTCGTCGAAGTAGCCGGTGCCCACTTCCTGCTGGTGCGCCACAAAGGTGTAGCCTTTGGAGGCGTCAGCGAACTCCTGCTCTTGCAGCTTCACGTAGGCCGTCATGTCGTTGCGGGCGTAGTCGTGCGCCAGGTTGAACATGCTGTGCCACATGTTGTGAATGCCGGCCAGGGTGATGAACTGGTGCTTGTAGCCCATAGCGGACAGTTCGCGCTGGAATTTGGCGATGGTCGCGTCGTCCAGGTTCTTCTTCCAGTTGAAAGAAGGCGAGCAGTTGTAGGACAGCAGTTGGTCCGGGTATTCCTTCTTGATCGCTTCGGCGAAGCGACGCGCTTCGTCCAGGTCCGGCTTGGCGGTTTCGCACCAGATCAGGTCGGCGTACGGCGCGTAGGCCAGGCCGCGAGCGATGGCCTGGTCGAGGCCGGCGCGTACTTTATAGAAGCCTTCCTGAGTACGCTCGCCGGTTACGAATGGCTTGTCGTACGGGTCGCAATCGGAAGTCAGCAGGTCAGCAGCGTTGGCGTCGGTACGTGCCAGGATGATGGTCGGAGTGCCAGCCACGTCAGCGGCCAAGCGCGCAGCGGTCAGCTTCTGTACGGCTTCCTGGGTAGGCACCAGTACCTTGCCGCCCATGTGCCCGCACTTCTTCACCGAAGCCAGTTGGTCTTCGAAGTGAACGCCCGCGGCGCCAGCCTCGATCATGCTTTTCATCAGCTCGTAGGCGTTCAGCACGCCGCCGAAACCGGCTTCAGCATCCGCCACGATCGGTGCGAAGTAGTCGATGTAGCCTTCGTCGCCCGGGCCTTTACCGGCTTTCCACTGGATCTGGTCGGCACGACGGAACGAGTTGTTGATGCGCTTGACCACGGTTGGCACCGAGTCCACCGGGTACAGCGACTGGTCGGGGTACATGGATTCAGCGGAGTTGTTGTCCGCTGCCACTTGCCAGCCGGACAGGTAGATCGCCTGGATACCGGCTTTCACCTGCTGGACTGCCTGGCCGCCGGTCAGGGCGCCCATGCAGTTGACGAAATCTTTGTCAGGACGGAAGGAAGGCTTGGCACCTTGGGTTACCAGGTTCCACAGCTTCTCGGCGCCGAGTTTTGCAAAGGTGTGCTCAGGTTGAACCGAGCCACGCAGGCGGACGACGTCAGCAGCGGAATAAGCGCGGGTCACGCCTTTCCAGCGTGGGTTTTCAGCCCAGTCTTTTTCAAGGGCTGCAATTTGCTGTTCGCGTGTCAGTGCCATGGGAAAAACCTCGTCGCGTCTTCGTGTGGAAAAACAGTGTGGAAAAATCCGTTTTACAGCCCTGCATTCAATGCACAGGCGTGGCGCTCGCTGACCAGAAGCTTAGGCGGTCAAGTCAGGTTCGGCGGGGAAGGCGACGGGATGAACGAGTAGCGAGAGGGGAGTTGAGCAGGTAAGGGCGAACTGCGAACGGTCTTCGGGCGTCGTGGGCCTTGGTACGATCCATCAGTGTGTAGCCGGGTTACCTGGTTAGCTTCCGTCCCTCGGGACAACTTCGTTCCAGTCGCAACCTCGTCAAACACACCTTGTGGGCGGTACAGACACGAATCGGCTCAGATGGGTAGCTTAGAGCGACGATCCGAAGGCCCTTGCCAGGGCCCCTGATTAGCGGGAGCGAGGCCATCATGCCCATGCTTTTTTGGATCGTCAAACGTTTTGTAGTGCTTTTTTTATAGCACTACATCTTTAGTCTAATACGACTTGCCAGTCAGTTTTTGGTGCTTCAGTTCAGGGTGTCGACCTTGACCCGCAAAGTCAGGTCATCACGCCCCTGAGTAGAGTAGCTGCGGGTTGTAGAAGATTTGTCGGCCTGAGTCTCACGATTGATGCCTGCCAGCGAGATCCATTCACCCAGGCGCCCGCTGACACTTGTGTCGGTACTCTGTACGTTCACTACATCGGGACGTTCCTGGCTCATGCGGTCACGGTTGGTACTGATTGCCAGGTGTACGGTCTCGCCGGTTACGCTGGCAGTGACGTAAAAGCCTTGGGTGACGTTGCGATACTGGGTCTGGTTTTGCGGGCGCCCATAGGCGTCTGGCTGGGTGGTCGTCAGTGGCACGCTTTGGCCCACCTGGATCAGTGCGGGCACCCCTTCGCTGGCCTGGATCTGCTGGATGCCACCGTCGCGGCTGGCGGTGCCGTAGCTGATGATGCGCGTCTGGCTGTCGCCTGTGTTCTGCTGATTGTTTTCGTTGGTGTCGACGGTGATCAGCAGGCGCTTGGCGGGTGTGTCCAGTTGGGCGAGCAATGCACGCAAGTCCTGGATCTTGCCAGGGTCGGCTTTGACAATCAGCTGGTTGCCGTAGGCGCTGACGGTGCCGTCCTTGCCGATGAAATTCTGCGCCACCGGCAGTAAATCGGCGCTGGTGCGATTGCTCAGGTTGACGACTTCGGTGTCAGCCATTGCTGAGACGCTGGCGGTCAGGAGGAGGGCGGTGAGCAGGGTGCGTAGGGACATGTCCGTTATCTCTGCGAGTCATTTAGGCTTGATAGTGCCAGTTTGTCGGCCTGGTGGGTCGCAAGTTGAATCGTAGACGGCAAAATGCCCTGGCATGGCAGGGCATTTTTGGGTGTTGCTGATGGCGCTATCGCAGGCAAGCCAGCTCCCACAGGGGAATGCATTCCAAATGTGGGAGCTGGCTTGCCTGCGATAAGGGCGACTCGGTCTCGAATTAGCCCTCGCGCACCATATCGACATGCGGAATTCCGACTTCTAGGAATTCATCGCTGACAATCTTGAAGCCCAGTCGCTCATAAAACGGCGCCGCATACACCTGCGCGCTGAGGAACTGCTTGGTCTGGCCACGTTGCTCGGCCATGCCAATCACGGCTTCCATCAGCTTGTCGCCGACTTTCAGCCCGCGCCAGTCCTTAAGCACCGATACGCGGCCGATTTCGCCGCTGGGCAGCAGGCGCGCGGTGCCAATCGGAAAGTCACCTTCAAACGCGAGAAAATGCACGGCGTCAGCGTCGTCTGCGTCCCACTCGAGCTCGGGTGGAACCGATTGTTCAGCGATAAATACCGCTTCACGAATGCGCCGAATCTCAGCGATATCCTTTTGCCAGTCCGCGACACTTACGTGAATCTTATTCATCGGCAAATCCCAGGCTTCCTTGCTTGACCAATTCGCACAGCAGGTCGCGACCGTCTTCGTCTGCGAGCCATGTGCCGAGATTTTCGCTGTGCAGGGCGTCGGCCGAGCAAATCAGTTTCAACAGCTCGCGCAGTTTGCCGGGCAGGTAACGGCTCTGGCCGCTGGCGAACAGCAACACGTCGTCGTCCACTTCCGACCACGCCATGCGGGCGCTTGGGTTGCGGACCAAAATCGCGCCGTCTTCCAGGCTGCTGATAAAGTCTTCTTCGACCAACTCTTCGCCTGCCACCATTTCCGGGTAGCGCGGCTCGGTCATGAACTGGCCGAACCAGGTCAGCAGCATGCGCTCGTCACTCATGTGCTCGGCCAGCAGGCCTTTCAGGCGGTCAAGTGCATCGCCTTGAATCTGGTGCGGGTCGCTGACCGGTTGGGCGTCGGCGTCGGTGTAACGCTCTTCGTCCGTCAGGTATTGGCTGAGGAAGTCGGTGAAGTGGGTCAATACTTCAGCGGCGCTCGGTGCGCGGAAGCCGACCGAGTAGGTCATGCAGTCATCTTCAGCGATGCCGAAGTGCGCGAGGCGCGGCGGCAGGTAGAGCATGTCGCCGGGTTCCAGCACCCATTCTTCACTTTGCTCGAATTCGGCGAGGATGCGCAGGTCGGCGTGCTGCAGCAACGGGCTCTCGGAGTTGCACATCTGGCCGATTTTCCAGTTGCGCTTGCCTTGGGCCTGCAACAGGAACACGTCGTAGTTATCGAAGTGCGGGCCGACGCTGCCGCCAGGTGCGGCAAAGCTGATCATCACGTCGTCGATGCGCCAGCTTGGCAGGAAGCGGAAGTGCTCCAGCAGCTCGGCCACTTCCGGCACGAACTGGTCGACAGCCTGCACCAGCAGCGTCCACTCACGCTCAGGCAGGGTGCTGAAGGCGTCTTCGGCGAAGGGGCCGCGACGCAGTTCCCATGGGCGCTCGCCGTGCTCGATCACCAGGCGCGATTCGACTTCTTCTTCCAGGGCCAAGCCGGCCAGTTCGTCGGCATCGATCGGGCTTTCGAAATCAGGGATGGCCTGACGAATCAGCAACGGTTTTTTCTGCCAGTAGTCGCGCAGGAATTCGCGTGCCGTGATGCCGCCCAGAAGTTGAAGAGGAATATCAGGATTCATGTGTAACCTATTGAAAAAAAGCACTTTTAAGACAGGAATAAAAACGCCCGGCGCGGCCGGGCGTCTCAAGAGGGCTTGCGCTAAATCAGATGCGCTTGGCTTGCGCCACCGCGTTGCCGATGTAGTTGGCCGGGGTGAGCAATTTCAGCTCGGCCTTGGCGGCGGCAGGCATATCCAGGCCGTCGATGAAAGTTTGCAGCGCGTCGGAGGTGATGCCCTTGCCGCGCGTCAATTCTTTCAGCTTTTCGTAAGGGTTTTCGATGTTGTAGCGGCGCATCACGGTCTGGATCGGTTCGGCCAATACTTCCCAGCACGCATCCAGGTCGGCGGCGATTTTCTGCGCGTTGAGTTCCAGTTTGCTGATGCCTTTGAGGCTGGCTTCGTACGCGATCACGCTGTGGGCGAAGCCTACGCCGAGGTTGCGCAGTACGGTGGAGTCGGTCAGGTCGCGCTGCCAGCGGGAAATCGGCAACTTGCTGGCCAAGTGCTGGAACAGTGCGTTGGCGATACCGAGGTTGCCTTCGGAGTTTTCGAAGTCGATCGGGTTGACCTTGTGCGGCATGGTCGAGGAACCGATTTCACCGGCAATGGTGCGCTGCTTGAAATAGCCCAGGGAAATGTAGCCCCAGATATCGCGATCGAAGTCGATCAGGATGGTGTTGAAGCGCGCAATGGCGTCGAACAGCTCGGCGATGTAGTCGTGCGGTTCGATCTGAGTGGTGTACGGGTTGAAACCCAGGCCCAGTTCGTCTTCGATGAAGGCGCGGGCGTTTTCTTCCCAGTCGATTTCGGGGTAGGCCGACAGGTGCGCGTTGTAGTTACCTACGGCACCGTTGATCTTGCCCAGCAGCGGCACGGCGGCGACTTGGGCGATCTGGCGCTCCAGGCGGTACACCACGTTCGCCAGCTCTTTACCCAGGGTGGTCGGCGACGCCGGCTGACCGTGGGTGCGCGACAGCATTGGCACGTCGGCGAAACGGATGGCCAGTTCGCGGATAGCGTTGGCGGTCTGGCGCATCAGCGGCAGCATTACGTCATCACGGCCTTCGCGCAGCATCAGGGCGTGGGACAGGTTGTTGATGTCCTCGCTGGTGCAGGCAAAGTGGATGAACTCGCTGACCTGGGCCAGTTCCGGCAGCTTGGCCGCTTGCTCTTTGAGCAGGTACTCAATGGCTTTGACGTCGTGGTTGGTGGTGCGCTCGATCTCTTTCACACGCTCGGCGTGCTCCAGGGAGAAGTTTTCCGCCAGGGTGTTCAGTACAGCGTTGGCTTCGGCGGAAAACGCCGGCACTTCGCTGATGGCGGGGTGAGCGGCCAGGCGCTGGAGCCAGCGCACTTCAACCAGGACACGAGCACGGATCAAACCGTATTCGCTGAAAATAGGGCGCAGGGCCTGGGTTTTGCCGGCGTAGCGGCCGTCAACAGGGGAAACCGCAGTGAGCGAAGAGAGCTGCATGGGGTGTTCTCGGACAGTCGGGCAACGAAATGGGGCGCGTATCATACATGAAAAAATCCGCCGGTCCGTTGCCAACTGACCGGCGTATTACGCGTAACGGCTTGAAAATGGCCTGTCGGTGCGACTTATTCGTTGCGCATCAACGGGTAAAGCTCTTTGAGCAATTTGCGACGACTGATCACCAGTTGCCAACGATGGCCGCCCAATTGCCGCCACAACCGTGCCGAGCGAATACCGGCCAGGAGCAGGGCGCGGATTTTCGACGCGTTATTGGGTTGCTGCAGGTTGCGCATGTCACCGTGGACCTGGATTCGCTGGCGCAAGGTGCTCAAGGTGTCCTGGTACAGCGCGCCGCAGGCGGCGATCACGTTTTCGTGGGCCGGGCCGAAGTGTTCCACCTGGGACTGAATCTGCGGCAGGCGTTTGCCGATGGTTTCGAGCATGTCCTCGCGTTTGGCCAGTTGGCGCTCAAGGCCGAGCATGGACAGCGCATAGCGCAATGGCTCGCGCTGCAAGGTGCTCGGGTCACGCTCCAGGGCGCCGATCAGCGCGCGATAACCTTCGCGCAGCGCCAAATCGTCACCGCCATAGACTTCCAGGGTGTCCTTGGGGTCGCGGATCAGCAAGCTGCCGAGCATGCAGGTCAGGCCGGCTTCGGTGACCTGGCCGGTCTTGGCGATCTTGTCGACCAGTACGGCAGCGAGGAAAACCCCGCCGAGTGCCGTCAATTGCTCCTGGGTCGGGCTCATGCCGGGTTGCTCCAGGGCTCGGCGACTTCAATCACGCCACCGCCCAGGCAAATTTCGCCGTCATAGAACACCACGGACTGGCCAGGAGTGACCGCGCGTTGCGGGTCATCAAAGGTGGCGCGATAGCCGGTGGCGGTTTTTTCCAGGGTGCAGGGCTGATCACTCTGGCGATAGCGCACTTTGGCGGTCAGGCGGCGCGGAGTGCTCAAGTCGACAGGGTTGACCCAGTAGATCTCCGAAGCGAGCAGGGCGCCGGAGAACAGCAGTGGGTGTTCATTGCCCTGGCCGACGATCAGTACGTTGTGCTCCAGATCCTTGATCAGCACGTACCACGGCTCTTCGCCGGCGTCTTTCAAACCGCCGATACCCAGGCCCTGGCGCTGGCCGATGGTGTGGTACATCAGGCCATGGTGAAGGCCGATGACTTCACCTTCGGTGGTTTTGATCTCGCCCGGTTGCGCCGGCAGGTACTGCTTGAGAAAGTCGCTGAAACGGCGCTCACCGATAAAGCAGATCCCGGTGGAATCCTTTTTCTTGGCGGTGGCCAGGCCGTGTTTCTCGGCAATCTTGCGCACCTCGGGCTTTTCCAGCTCGCCTACCGGGAACAGGGTCTTGGCGATCTGTTCGCCGCCGACGGCATGCAGGAAGTAGCTCTGGTCCTTGTTCGGGTCCAGGCCTTTAAGCAGTTCGGTGTGACCCTCGATGTCGCGACGGCGCACATAGTGGCCAGTGGCGATCAGGTCGGCGCCGAGGATCATGGCGTAGTCGAGGAACGCCTTGAACTTGATTTCGCGGTTACACAGGATGTCCGGGTTCGGCGTGCGGCCTGCCTTGTATTCGGCCAGGAAGTGCTCGAACACGTTGTCCCAGTACTCCGCGGCGAAGTTGGCGGTGTGCAGCTTGATGCCGATCTTGTCGCACACGGCCTGGGCGTCCGCCAGGTCGTCCATGGCGGTGCAGTATTCCGTTCCATCGTCTTCTTCCCAGTTCTTCATGAACAGGCCTTCCACCTCATAACCCTGCTCCATGAGCAGAACGGCGGAAACGGAAGAATCCACGCCGCCGGACATGCCGACGATGACGCGCTTCTTTTGTGTGTCAGAAGGGGCTGGATCACGCATAGGGTTTCAACGGGTGTCTTGAAAAAGGACGCGATTCTATCAGGCCCAAGCCCTCAAGGCTAAAGAGAAGGGCGGATCAATTCGAGACTGTGGCGCTGGCCGGCCAAATAATCATCGATACAGCGGATGATCAGTTCGCTGCGCCAGTCGTCGCGCACGGCCATCAGCTCGTCACGGGTGAGCCAGCGGGCGCGGATGATGCCGTCGTCCAGTTGATACTCCGGATGGTGTTTGAGGGCCTTGGCGGTGAAGCACACGCGCTGGTAGGTCACGCCGTTGCTGGGGGCGGTGTACAGGTAAATCCCGACAATGCCGGTGGCTTCGACGTCCCAGCCGGTTTCTTCGAGGGTCTCGCGCACGGCGGCTTCGGTCAGGGTTTCGTTCGGGTCCAGGTGGCCGGCGGGCTGGTTGAGCACGGCGCGGCCGCCCTTGAGTTCTTCGACCATCAGGAAGCGGCCGTTGTCTTCGACGAGGGTGGCGACGGTGATGTGGGGTTGCCAGGTCATTCAAAACCTCGATTCATGGTGCGGTGCGGTCTTTGGGCAGGATTGCAGTCAGTGTGGGAGCGGGCTTGCTCGCGAATGCAATGGGTCAGATATGCATCGGGCGACTGGCACACCGCATTCGCGAGCAAGCCCGCTCCCACATTTTGATCCGGTTTCTTCAGCAAAAAGCGCAGTGGGCACAAACAGAAACCCCGGCACGGGGCCGGGGCTTCTTTGCATCCTTACAACCTTACTTCAACTTGGCAATGGCCGCGTTGAGGGTGTTGCTTGGGCGCATGGCGTTGCTGGTCAGCTCCGGGTTCGGTGCGTAGTAGCCACCGATGTCCACTGGCTTGCCCTGTACGGCGTTCAGCTCGGCAACGATGGTCGCCTCGTGTTCGCTCAGGGTTTTAGCCAGCTCGCCGAACTGCGCTTGCAGTGCCGTGTCTTCGGTCTGGGCGGCCAGGGCTTGAGCCCAGTACAGCGCCAGGTAGAAGTGGCTGCCGCGGTTGTCGATGTTGCCGACTTTGCGCGATGGCGACTTGTTGTTGTCGAGGAACTGGCCGGTGGCCTGGTCCAGGGTCTTGGACAGCACCAGGGCTTTCGGGTTGTTGTAAGTCACACCCAAATGCTCAAGGGAAGCGGCCAGGGCCAGGAACTCGCCCAGGGAATCCCAGCGCAGGAAGTTCTCTTCAACCAGCTGTTGCACGTGCTTGGGAGCCGAACCGCCGGCGCCGGTTTCGAACAGGCCACCGCCGTTCATCAGCGGTACGATCGACAGCATCTTGGCGCTGGTGCCCAGTTCCATGATCGGGAACAGGTCGGTCAGGTAGTCGCGCAGTACGTTGCCGGTCACCGAGATGGTGTCCTGGCCCTTGCGGGTACGCTCCAGGGTGAACTTCATCGCGTCGACCGGCGACATGATGCGGATGTCCAGGCCTTCGGTGTTGTGGTCTTTCAGGTAAGCCTGAACTTTCTCAACCACGACGCCGTCGTGAGCGCGCTGTGGGTCCAGCCAGAAAATCGCTGGGGTGTTGCTGGCGCGGGCACGGTTGACGGCCAGTTTGACCCAGTCCTGGATCGGTGCGTCTTTGGTCTGGCACATGCGGAAGATGTCGCCGGCTTCAACAGCCTGTTCCATCAGCAGGGTGCCCTTGCTGTCGGTGACGCGCACGACGCCGTCAGCCTTGATCTGGAAGGTCTTGTCGTGGGAGCCGTACTCTTCGGCTTTCTTCGCCATCAGGCCAACGTTTGGCACGCTGCCCATGGTGGTTGGGTCGAAAGCGCCATGCGCCTTGCAGTCTTCAATGACGGCTTGGTAGATGGTGGCGTAGCAGCGATCCGGGATCACCGCCTTGGTGTCGTGCAACTGGCCGTCGGTGCCCCACATTTTGCCGGAGTCACGGATCATTGCCGGCATCGAGGCGTCGACGATCACGTCGCTCGGCACGTGCAGGTTGGTGATGCCTTTGTCGGAGTTGACCATCGCCAGGGAAGGACGAGCGGCGTAGACCGCCTGAATGTCAGCTTCGATCTGTGCTTGCTGGTCGGCAGGCAGTGCCTTGATGCGAGCGTAAAGGTCGCCGATGCCGTTGTTCAGGTTGAAGCCGATCTGCTCCAGCACGACAGCGTGCTTGGCCAGGGCATCTTTATAGAACTCGGCAACGATCTGGCCGAACATGATCGGGTCGGAGACCTTCATCATGGTGGCTTTCAGGTGGACCGACAGCAGCACGCCTTGTTTCTTGGCGTCTTCGATTTCAGCGGCGATGAAGCTGCGCAGGGCTTTCTTGCTCAGCACGGCCGTGTCGATGATCTCGCCGGCTTGTACCGAGGTCTTTTCTTTCAGTACGGTCGCGGTGCCGTCTTTGGCGATCAGCTCGATCTTCACAGCGTCAGCGGCTTCGATCTGTACGGCTTTTTCGCTGCCGTAGAAGTCGCCGTTGCTCATGTGAGCGATGTGCGATTTGGAGTCCGCAGCCCAGGCGCCCATTTTGTGCGGGTGCTTGCGGGCGTAGTTCTTGACCGACAGCGGTGCGCGGCGGTCGGAGTTGCCTTCGCGCAGGACCGGGTTCACGGCGCTGCCCTTGACCTTGTCGTAACGTGCACGGGTTTCTTTTTCCGCGTCGGTGGTTACGGTTTCCGGGTAGTCCGGCAGGGCGTAGCCCTGGGCCTGCAGTTCCTTGATCGCAGCTTGCAGCTGCGGGGTCGAGGCGCTGATGTTAGGCAGCTTGATGATGTTGGCTTCAGGTGTAACGGCCAGGTCGCCCAGTTCGGCGAGGTGGTCCGGGACAGCCTGGGTACCCAGTTGCTCGGGGAAGCTTGCGAGGATGCGCGCGGCCAGGGAGATGTCGCGGGTTTCCACGGCAATATCAGCGGAAGCGGTGAAGGCCTCTACGATAGGCAGCAGTGAATAGGTGGCGAGGGCTGGTGCTTCGTCGGTGAAGGTGTAGATGATCTTCGAGCGGGTGGGCATATTCGGATTAACTCTCTTCTTTGCTGAAAGCGTGCGCAGAAACTCGAGATGCGCCGGGTGGAGCGCGTTCGTTCAAAGTCATCCATGAGCGAAATGTCGAGGTTTCTTCGCGGTGATGTTGGGTTGCATCAGTCGAGCGTCAAGCGGGTGGACTATTGTAATAGTCCTGCTTTCTGGCTGAGGGCTACTGTCTAGAGCGGTCAGCTGTCGTGACTCTTGGGTCAGCGGCGGCATTATACATAGGTCGCTATGCTTACGCCGAGCCTTCATACAAAAGGTGAGTCGTCCATTGGTCTAAAGGTCGCAGGGCTCGGACTGCGACCAAAGTCGCACGATGTGCTCAAGATTGGCGATTTTGCCTTTGCTTTCAAGCTTGTAGACGACCAAATATGCTGTTTTCGATGCAAATGAGCCTGGCGCGAGGTTTCGGTCGCCATTTATCTGGAGTAGGCTCGAACGCAGCCAGATGTTCAATCCATAGATGGAGTTCAGCATGGGATACAAGAAGATTCAGGTTCCGGCAGTCGGCGACAAAATCACCGTCAATGCAGACCATTCTCTCAATGTTCCTGACCAACCGATCATCCCTTATATAGAAGGCGACGGTATTGGCGTCGACATCAGCCCTGTGATGATCAAGGTGGTCGATGCAGCTGTTGAAAAGGCTTACGGCGGCAAGCGCAAAATCTCGTGGATGGAGGTTTATGCGGGCGAGAAGGCGACTCAAGTTTACGACCAGGACACCTGGCTCCCCCAGGAAACCCTGGATGCGGTCAAGGATTACGTGGTTTCCATCAAGGGCCCGCTGACCACACCGGTTGGCGGCGGCATTCGTTCGTTGAACGTGGCCCTGCGTCAACAGCTCGACCTGTATGTGTGTCTGCGCCCGGTGCGTTGGTTCGAAGGCGTGCCCAGCCCGGTCAAGAAGCCTGGCGATGTCGATATGACCATCTTTCGCGAGAACTCCGAGGATATTTACGCCGGTATCGAGTGGAAGGCCGGTTCGCCGGAAGCGATCAAGGTGATCAAGTTCCTGAAAGAAGAGATGGGCGTCACCAAGATTCGCTTCGATCAGGACTGCGGCATCGGCATCAAGCCAGTGTCCCTGGAAGGTACCAAGCGCCTGGTGCGCAAAGCCCTGCAGTATGTCGTGGATAACGACCGCGACTCGCTGACGATCGTGCACAAAGGCAACATCATGAAGTTCACCGAAGGTGCCTTCAAGGAGTGGGCCTACGAAGTGGCGGCTGAAGAGTTCGGTGCGACACTGCTCGACGGTGGCCCGTGGATGCAGTTCAAAAATCCGAAAACCGGCAAGAATGTGGTGGTCAAGGACGCTATTGCCGATGCGATGCTCCAGCAGATCCTGTTGCGTCCGGCCGAATACGATGTGATCGCGACCCTCAACCTGAACGGTGACTACCTCTCCGATGCCTTGGCGGCGGAAGTGGGCGGTATCGGTATTGCCCCGGGGGCCAACCTGTCGGATACCGTGGCAATGTTCGAAGCCACCCATGGCACCGCACCGAAATACGCAGGCAAAGACCAGGTAAACCCCGGTTCATTGATTCTGTCGGCAGAAATGATGCTGCGGCACATGGGGTGGACGGAGGCGGCTGACTTGATCATCAAGGGCACCAATGGTGCTATTTCGGCCAAGACCGTGACCTATGACTTCGAGCGCCTGATGGAGGGCGCCAAGCTGGTGTCGTCTTCGGGCTTTGGTGATGCGCTGATTTCGCACATGTAAACAGCAGGCAAGAAAAAACCGGCCGTCTCAAGTGGATTGAGGTGGCCGGTTTTTTTATTGCAACCTGCAGGCTCAGTGGCGGATCAGGCCATTACTGTCTTTTCTTTGTGAGCCGCTGGGATTGCGGGGTTTTCGTGTACTTCGGTTTTTACTGCCTCGATCTTCACTGCGTGCAGTCCTTTCGGTCCCTGAATGGTTTCAAAGCTCACCGCTTGACCTGCTTTCAGTGTCTTGTAGCCGTCCATGGTAATTGCCGAGTAATGCGCAAAAAGATCTTCTTCGGGTTTTCCTTCCGCGTTAACGAACCCGAACCCTTTGGCATTATTGAACCATTTGACCTTGCCATTGATCTTGACGCCAGACATACCATATCCCTCTGCACCAGACTCCATCACTGGAGTATCATCCAGTTTATCCGTCCTAACCCGAATAAATAAGGTTGACTGCGCGGACCTTTTTTACCCACTGTGGGTTCTATTGGTTGTAACACCGATTCGCCGATAGTCAAGGCGACCGTATAGTCAGAGTTGAAATTCCGGCAGGTCGCCCCCATCACCGTATTTGAACCACTGACGAACCTTTCTTTCCATGCATGCAATCAGCCAGATTCGACTAACATTCAATCAGGATCGCCCGGATCAGGAACACGATGACGACGGTTCTGCAGGCATTGCTGTTCAGGAGGCTAAGCCTGCTCTACAGGCGCCGCCGATGTACAAGGTGGTTTTGTTCAATGATGACTACACACCGATGGATTTCGTGGTCGAAGTGCTCGAGGTGTTTTTTAACCTGAACCGCGAGTTGGCGACCAAGGTAATGCTGGCCGTTCACACAGAAGGACGGGCAGTATGTGGAGTGTTTACCCGCGACATCGCCGAGACAAAGGCCATGCAGGTCAACCAGTACGCCAGGGAAAGCCAGCATCCGCTACTCTGTGAAATCGAGAAGGACGGTTAACGCCGACCACTTGGGTATGAGGTGAAGCTATGTTAAACCGCGAGCTCGAAGTCACTCTCAATCTTGCCTTCAAGGAGGCTCGTTCGAAGCGTCATGAATTCATGACCGTCGAACACCTGCTGCTGGCACTTTTGGATAACGAAGCTGCCGCCACCGTTCTGCGTGCGTGCGGCGCCAACCTCGACAAACTCAAGCATGACCTGCAGGAGTTTATCGACTCCACCACGCCACTGATCCCCGTGCATGACGAGGACCGTGAGACCCAGCCGACGCTGGGCTTTCAGCGGGTATTGCAGCGTGCTGTGTTCCACGTACAGAGCTCCGGTAAGCGTGAAGTCACGGGTGCCAACGTGCTTGTGGCGATTTTCAGCGAACAGGAAAGCCAGGCAGTGTTCCTGCTGAAACAGCAGAGCGTTGCCCGTATTGATGTCGTCAACTACATCGCCCACGGTATCTCCAAGGTGCCTGGGCACGGCGATCATTCCGAGGGTGAGCAGGATATGCAGGACGACGAGGGCGGTGAGTCTTCTTCTTCGGGCAATCCACTGGATGCCTATGCCAGTAACCTCAATGAACTGGCGCGCCAGGGGCGGATCGATCCGCTGGTGGGGCGTGAGCTTGAGGTTGAGCGTGTAGCGCAGATCCTCGCGCGTCGTCGCAAGAACAATCCGTTGCTGGTGGGTGAGGCTGGCGTGGGTAAAACCGCGATCGCCGAAGGCCTGGCCAAGCGCATTGTTGATAACCAGGTGCCTGACTTGCTGGCCAACAGCGTCGTCTACTCCCTTGATCTCGGCGCGTTGCTCGCCGGGACCAAGTACCGTGGCGATTTCGAGAAGCGCTTCAAGGCGCTGCTCGGCGAGCTGAAAAAACGCCCGCAAGCGATCCTGTTTATCGATGAGATCCACACCATCATTGGTGCCGGTGCGGCATCCGGTGGGGTGATGGACGCCTCCAACCTGCTCAAGCCATTGTTGTCGTCGGGTGATATCCGCTGCATTGGTTCGACCACGTTCCAGGAGTTTCGCGGGATCTTCGAAAAAGACCGCGCCCTGGCGCGTCGCTTCCAGAAAGTCGACGTGTCCGAGCCTTCGGTTGAAGACACCATCAGCATCCTGCGCGGGCTCAAGGGGCGTTTTGAAGCGCACCATGGCATCGAGTACACCGATGAGGCGTTGCGAGCGGCTGCTGAGCTGGCGTCGCGCTACATCAATGATCGCCACATGCCGGACAAGGCGATCGACGTGATCGACGAAGCAGGGGCCTACCAGCGCCTGCAGCCGGTCGAGAAACGCGTGAAACGCATCGACGTGCCTCAAGTCGAGGATATCGTGGCGAAGATCGCGCGGATTCCGCCAAAACACGTCAACAGTTCCGACAAAGAGCTGCTGCGTAATCTAGAGCGCGACCTCAAGCTGACCGTGTTCGGTCAGGATGCGGCCATCGACGCGCTGTCCACAGCGATCAAGTTGTCGCGTGCGGGCCTCAAGTCGCCGGACAAGCCGGTCGGTTCGTTCCTGTTTGCAGGCCCTACCGGCGTCGGCAAGACCGAAGCGGCGCGGCAGTTGGCCAAGGCCATGGGTATCGAGCTGGTGCGCTTCGACATGTCCGAATACATGGAGCGCCACACCGTGTCGCGCCTGATCGGTGCGCCTCCAGGTTATGTGGGTTTCGATCAGGGCGGTCTGTTGACCGAGGCGATCACCAAGCAGCCGCATTGTGTATTGCTGCTCGATGAAATCGAGAAGGCCCACCCGGAAGTCTTCAACCTGCTGCTGCAGGTCATGGACCACGGGACCCTGACCGACAACAACGGGCGCAAGGCGGACTTCCGCAATGTCATCGTGATCATGACCACCAACGCGGGTGCTGAAACCGCTGCGCGAGCCTCTATCGGCTTTACGCATCAGGATCACTCCTCTGATGCGATGGAAGTGATCAAGAAGAGCTTCACGCCGGAGTTCCGCAACCGTCTGGACACCATTATCCAGTTTGGTCGCCTCAGCCATGAGGTCATCAAAAGCGTGGTGGACAAGTTCCTTACCGAGCTTCAAGCGCAGTTGGAAGACAAGCGCGTGCAGCTGGACGTGACAGACGCGGCGCGCAATTGGCTGGCACAGGGTGGCTACGATTCGGCAATGGGCGCTCGCCCAATGGCGCGTCTGATCCAGGACAAGATCAAGCGGCCACTGGCCGAAGAGATCCTGTTTGGCGAGCTTTCCGATCATGGCGGTGTGGTACACATCGACTTGAAGGATGGCGAGTTGACCTTCGAGTTCGAAACCACGGCCGAAATGGCCTGATAGCTGACTGCAACACAGCAAAAAGGCGCCGAAAGGCGCCTTTTTGCTGTCTGTTCCAACCACTGAAAATCAAATGTGGGAGGGGCTTGCTCCCGATGACGGTGGGTCAGTCGCTGAATATATTGACTGGCCTGCCGCTATCGGGAGCAAGTCTCCCCTCCCACAGGGTTTGCAGTGTCAGGCAAATAGCTCGCACACAAAAACGCCCGGCATAACCGGGCGTCTTGTATTGACTTGATTAACGGGCGCGGTAAGTGATGCGCCCTTTGCTCAAGTCATAGGGCGTCAGCTCGACGCGCACTTTGTCACCGGTAAGAATACGAATGTAATTCTTGCGCATCTTGCCGGAGATATGCGCGGTTACGACGTGCCCATTTTCCAACTCCACACGAAACATGGTGTTGGGCAGGGTGTCGACGACAGTGCCTTCCATTTCGAAGCTGTCTTCTTTCGACATGCAGTAAAGCCCTCGGTATCCAGTGAATGGCCCGGTGCAACTGCGCCAGGCAAAAGCGGCGTGCATTGTGCCCGAAAAAGGGTGTTCAAGCCAAGGGGTTCTAGTTAAGCGTTACCCATCTTTGATTAATCAGTAGCTCAATGGGCCGATATTGGGTCTTGTAGTTCATCTTTTTGCAGTTCTTGATCCAGTATCCGAGGTACACCGCTTCCAGTTCCAGGCGCAGGGCTTCACCGATTTGCCAGAGAATGGCGAAGCGCCCGAGACTGCGACGTTCTTCCATGGGTTCATAGAAGGTGTACACCGCCGACAGGCCGTTGGGCAGCAGGTCGGTTACGGCGACCGCCAGCAGGCGCCCGTCCAGGCGGAACTCGTAGAAGCGGCAGAAGGGCAAGTCGCGCACCAGAAATGTCGAAAACTGATCGCGGCTGGGCGGAAACATGTCGCCGTCGGCATGACGCTGCTCGATGTAGCGTTGGTAAAGATCGAAATATTCTTCGCTGAAGTGCGGTTTGGTGGCGGTGACTGTCAGGTCGGCATTGCGCTTGAGGATGCGTTTCTGGTTGCGGTCCGGCAAAAACTGCGCGACCGGGATGCGTGCCGGTACGCAGGCATTGCAGTTCTGGCAATGCGGACGGTACAGGTGATCACCGCTGCGCCGAAAACCCATCTCTGAAAGGTCGGCATACACATGCACATCCATGGGCTGGCTGGGGTCGAGGAACAGCGTGGTGGCCTGCTCGTCGGGCAGATAGCTGCAGGAGTGGGCTTGAGTGGCATAAAACTTCAAGCGCGCCAGCTCGGTCATGATCAACCCTCGGGATAAGCTTTGAAATAAGTGTAAGCCAGGTGCAAGGAAGTCGCCTAGGAAACCCACGGTCCAGAGCTGCTTTGGTCCAAATGGTTGCGCAGGAACTCAGCGAAATCACTGCGCGGTATGGCGCGGGCGCCAAGACTGTGCAAGTGATCATTGGGCATTTGGCAGTCGATCAGCACAAAGCCCCAGGCCTGTAGCTGACGGGTCAGTGTGGCAAAGCCGAACTTGGAGGCATTGTCGGCGCGGCTGAACATGGATTCGCCAAAAAATAATTGGCCCATCGCCAGGCCGTAAAGGCCGCCGACCAACTGCCCTTCATCCCAAACTTCCACCGAGTGCGCGTAGCCGCGCTGGTGCAGCTCCAGGTAGGCGTTCTGGATGCCCTCGGTGATCCACGTGCCGTCCGCATAGCTGCGCGGCGCGGCGCACGCCTGGATGACGGCGGCGAAGTCCTGGTCGAATGTCACGGTATACCGCTGCTGGCGCAATAATTTGCCGAGGCTGCGCGAAACATGCAATTCGTCGGGGAATATCACCGTGCGCGGGTCTGGAGACCACCAGAGAATGGGCTGGCCTTCAGAGAACCACGGAAAGCAGCCATGGCGATAGGCCTGGACCAGTCGTTCGGCCGACAGGTCGCCACCGGCGGCCAGTAAGCCATTGGGTTCGCGCATGGCCTTGGCCAGTGGCGGAAAAGTCAGGGAATCGCGTTGCAACCAGGTCAGCATGGCATCCAGGCTTACGGAAGGGGAGGGGAGTGGCAGGTGAGTCGCCTGCCGCAAGAGTGCTGATTATTGTCGACACAGCGCTGTGGGGCCAGCCCGAATAGGGCATTGAACGGGATTAGCGTGAGCGGGTGTTTCTGCAACTCTACGCCTGAGGCGCGGTCGTAATCGGGTCTGTGCCGTGGAGGCCAATGGCCAAGCTTGCCTGGTTTGCTAAATACAGCTCATAAGCCTTTGTCAGCAAAGGCAATGCATGCTCAAATTGAACAGGCTGTGACGCTTCAATTGTCTAGGCTGCCGGGTGAAGGGCAAGTACGTGGCATCGCCGACGCAAACCCGTACAATGTGGCCATTATGGCGTGATCGTCATTTCATCGATCCATCATCCGGTGTTAAAAAGTAGATTCAACGACGCTCGTTCATTTTTCAGCTGCTCGGATTGGGCAGTATTTGCAGTCATTCAACAGATGGACGCGCTAAAGGCGCAGGAAAAGACCCGTTTTGAAGAAATCCACCGCAACACCTAAAGCAGCAGTCGTGCCGGCCTGGCGTCAGCACCTGCACTACCGACTCAAGGAAGGTGCGCTGATCGCCATTGGCGCCCTGTGCCTGTTCCTGATGATGGCCTTGCTCACCTATGGCAAGGACGATCCGGGCTGGAGCCACAACAGCAAGATCGAAGACGTGCAGAACTTCGGCGGCCCCGCCGGTTCCTACAGCGCCGATATTCTGTTTATGGTGCTGGGCTACTTTGCCTACATCTTCCCGCTGCTGCTGGCGATCAAGACCTGGCAGATCTTCCGCCAGCGTCACGAGCCGTGGCAGTGGAGCGGCTGGCTGTTCTCCTGGCGCCTGATCGGCCTGGTGTTCCTGGTGCTCTCCGGCGCGGCGCTGGCGCATATTCATTTCCACGCACCCACCGGCCTGCCGGCGGGCGCGGGCGGGGCGCTGGGCGAAAGCCTTGGCGACCTGGCGCGCAAGACCCTGAATATCCAGGGCAGCACCTTGATGTTTATCGCGCTGTTCCTGTTTGGTCTTACCGTGTTCACCGACTTGTCGTGGTTCAAGGTGATGGACGTGACCGGCAAGATCACGCTCGACCTGCTCGAGCTGTTTCAGGGCGCCGCCAACCGCTGGTGGTCGGCCCGGGTTGATCGCAAACGCATGGTTGCGCAACTGCGCGAGGTCGATACCCGTGTCAACGAAGTGGTGGCCCCGAGCACACCGGACCGGCGTGAGCAAGCCAAGGTCAAGGAGCGCCTGATCGAACGCGAACAGGCCCTGAGCAAGCACATGTCGGATCGCGAGAAGCAGGTACCGCCAGTGATTACGCCAGCGCCGGCCAAGGCGCCCGAGCCCAGTGCACGCGTGCAGAAAGAGAAGCAGGCGCCGTTGTTTGTCGACAGCGCCGTCGAAGGCACCTTGCCGCCGATCTCGATTCTCGACCCGGCCGAAAAGAAACAGCTCAACTATTCCCCGGAGTCGCTGGCGGCCGTAGGCCATCTGCTGGAAATCAAACTCAAGGAATTCGGCGTCGAAGTCACCGTGGATTCGATCCACCCAGGCCCGGTCATTACCCGTTACGAGATCCAGCCGGCCGCTGGCGTCAAGGTCAGCCGTATTTCCAACCTGGCGAAAGACCTGGCACGTTCCCTGGCCGTAACCAGTGTGCGGGTGGTGGAAGTGATTCCCGGCAAGACCACCGTCGGTATCGAGATTCCCAACGAAGACCGCCAGATCGTGCGCTTCTCCGAGGTGCTGTCGACCCCGGAATACGACAACTTCAAATCGCCGGTCACCTTGGCCCTGGGCCATGACATCGGCGGCAAGCCGGTGATTACTGACCTGGCGAAAATGCCGCACTTGCTGGTTGCCGGTACGACGGGTTCCGGTAAGTCGGTGGGTGTGAACGCGATGATCCTGTCGATCCTGTTCAAGTCCGGCCCCGATGACGCCAAGCTGATCATGATCGACCCGAAGATGTTGGAGTTGTCGATCTACGAAGGCATTCCGCACCTGTTGTGCCCGGTCGTGACCGACATGAAGGACGCCGCCAACGCGCTGCGCTGGAGCGTCGCCGAGATGGAGCGCCGCTACAAGCTCATGGCGAAGATGGGCGTGCGTAACCTGTCGGGCTTCAACGCCAAGGTCAAGGAAGCCCAGGACGCCGGCACACCGCTGACTGACCCTTTGTACAAGCGCGAAAGCATTCACGACGAAGCGCCGCTGCTGACCAAGCTGCCGACCATCGTGGTGGTGGTCGATGAGTTTGCCGACATGATGATGATCGTCGGCAAGAAGGTTGAAGAACTGATTGCACGTATCGCCCAGAAGGCGCGGGCCGCCGGTATTCACTTGATTCTCGCTACCCAGCGACCGTCGGTGGATGTCATCACGGGTCTGATCAAGGCCAACATCCCGACGCGGATGGCGTTCCAGGTCTCCAGCAAGATCGACTCGCGTACCATCATCGACCAGGGCGGCGCCGAGCAATTGCTCGGTCACGGTGACATGCTTTACATGCCGCCGGGCACCAGCCTGCCGATTCGTGTCCATGGCGCCTTTGTGTCCGATGACGAAGTGCACCGCGTGGTGGAAGCCTGGAAGCTGCGCGGCGCACCGGAATACAACGACGAGATCCTCGCGGGCGTTGAAGAAGCCGGCAGCGGCTTCGACGGCGGCAGCGGTGGCGACGATGATGCCGAAACCGACGCGCTGTACGACGAAGCCGTGGCGTTCGTGCTCGAAAGTCGTCGTGCTTCTATCTCCGCAGTGCAGCGCAAACTGAAAATCGGCTACAACCGCGCCGCCCGCATGATCGAATCCATGGAAAATGCCGGCGTCGTGACTGCTATGAACACCAACGGCTCGCGTGAAGTCATCGCCCCAGGGCAGATGCGCGACTGATCACATGCCGCGTGGCAGCACGCGGCTCGCCCTAACGACTCAATGAGGACTCCCATGCGTCTTATCCGCATGCTGTTGTTGCCGGCACTGGCCCTGACTGCTGTTTCGGCCCACGCCGATCCGGCCTCCGTGGCCAGCCTGAAGAACCTGTTGGACAAATCCCAAACCCTCACCGCGCGCTTCTCTCAGTTGACCCTGGATGCCGGTGGCACCCAGCTGCAGCAAACCGAAGGTGAAATGGCCGTGCAGCGCCCAGGGCTGTTCTATTGGCATACCGAAGGGAAGTCCGAGCAGACCATCGTTTCCGACGGCCAGAAAGTCACGCTGTGGGACCCGGACCTGGAGCAGGCGACCATCAAGAAGCTGGACCCGCGCCTGAACCAGACCCCGGCGCTACTGCTCTCGGGCGACGTGTCGAAAATCAACGACAGCTTCGAGATCACCTCCAAGCAAACCAGCAACGTTATCGAGTTCACCCTCAAGCCGAAATCCAAGGACACGCTGTTTGACAGCCTGAACCTGTCGTTCGGCAACGGCGTGATCAACAACATGCGCCTGATCGACAGTGTCGGCCAACGCACCGATATCCTGTTCTCCGGGGTCAAGGCCAACCAGCCGGTGCCGGCATCCAAGTTCAAGTTCGACATCCCCAAGGGTGCCGATGTGATCCAGGAATAACCTGCCCAGAGGTTTCAAACGCTGCCCATGGACCTGTTTCGAAGTGACCCGATTGCTCAGCCCCTGGCCGCACGCTTGCGTTCGACCAACCTGGATGAGTACGTCGGGCAAGAACACCTGCTCGCTCGCGGCAAGCCTTTGCGCGAAGCCCTGGAGCAGGGGGCGCTGCACTCGATGATTTTCTGGGGGCCGCCGGGTGTGGGTAAAACCACCCTGGCACGGCTGCTGGCGAAAGTCTCGGACGCACACTTCGAAACGGTTTCCGCGGTACTGGCCGGGGTCAAGGAGATCCGCCAGGCGGTGGAAGTCGCCAAGCAGCAGGCCGGTCAATATGGCAAGCGCACCATCCTGTTCGTTGATGAAGTGCACCGCTTCAACAAGTCCCAGCAGGATGCGTTTTTGCCGTATGTCGAAGACGGCACGCTGATCTTTATTGGCGCGACCACCGAAAACCCTTCGTTTGAACTCAATAACGCCTTGCTCTCACGGGCGCGCGTCTATGTGCTCAAGAGCCTGGACGAAGCGGCGATGCAAAAGCTGTTGCACCGCGCCTTGGCCGAAGACAAGGGCTTGGGCAAGCGCCAGCTCAGTCTCAGTGACGAAGGCTTCAAGATTCTGCTGAGCGCCGCCGATGGCGACGGCCGCCGTTTTCTGAACCTGTTGGAGAATGCCTCCGACCTGGCCGAGGACGGCAGCGAGATCGGCGTCGATCTTCTGCAAAGTTTGCTCGGCGACACCCGCCGCCGTTTCGACAAGGGCGGCGAAGCCTTTTACGATCAGATCTCGGCGCTGCACAAGTCTGTGCGCGGTTCCAACCCCGACGGCGCGCTGTACTGGTTTGCGCGGATGATCGACGGTGGCTGCGACCCGCTTTACCTGGCGCGCCGCGTGGTGCGCATGGCCAGCGAAGACATTGGCAACGCCGACCCGCGCGCGCTGAGCCTGTGCCTGGCGGCCTGGGAGGTGCAGGAGCGCCTTGGCAGCCCGGAAGGCGAGTTGGCCGTTGCACAGGCCATTACGTATCTGGCCTGCGCGCCAAAAAGCAACGCGGTGTACATGGGCTTCAAATCAGCCCTGCGCGCTGCCGCCGAACACGGCTCGCTCGAAGTACCGCTGCACCTGCGTAACGCCCCGACCAAACTGATGAAACAGCTGGGCTACGGCGACGAATACCGTTATGCCCATGATGAGCCGGACGCCTATGCCGCCGGCGAAGATTACTTCCCCGATGAGCTTGAGCCGCAGCCGTTCTACCAGCCGGTGCCTCGTGGCCTGGAGCTGAAGATCGGTGAAAAGCTCAATCACCTCGCCCAACTCGATCGCCTCAGCCCCAAACAGCGGAGAAAGTAGTGCTCAAGACGATTCTTGCCGTGTCCGTAGCCGGCATCGCTGGTACATTATTGCGTTTCGCCACCGGTACTTGGGTCAACGCCAACTGGCCGAAGCATTTTTATGCGGCGACCCTGGCGGTCAACCTGGTGGGCTGCTTGATCATCGGGCTGTTGTACGGGTGGTTCCTGTTGCGCCCGGAAGTGCCGATTGAAATTCGGGCCGGCTTGATTGTCGGCTTTGTAGGCGGTCTGACGACCTTTTCATCCTTTTCACTGGATACGCTGCGCCTGCTGGAAAGCGGGCAGGCCCTGGTAGCCTTCGGTTACCTGGGCATCAGCGTGTTCGGCGGGCTGCTCGCCACCTGGGCTGGCCTGTCCTTGACCAAACTTTGATAAACGAGAGACCGACATGCTCGATTCCAAACTGTTACGTAGCAACCTTCAGGACGTAGCGGACCGCCTGGCATCCCGTGGCTTTGCCTTGGATGTTGCGCGCATCGAAGCGCTGGAAGAACAGCGCAAGACCGTCCAGACCCGCACCGAAGCACTGCAGGCTGAGCGTAATGCGCGTTCCAAATCCATCGGTCAGGCCAAGCAGCGCGGCGAAGACATTGCGCCGTTGATGGCGGACGTCGAGCGCATGGGCACCGAGCTGTCCGACGGCAAAGTCGAGCTGGAAGGCATTCAGAGCGAGCTGGACTCGATCCTGCTGGGCATTCCCAACCTGCCGCACGAGTCGGTACCGGTTGGCGAAGACGAAGACGGTAACGTCGAAGTGCGCCGCTGGGGCACGCCAAAAACGTTTGATTTCGAGATCAAGGATCACGTCGCCCTGGGCGAATTGACCGGTGGCCTGGATTTCGAAACCGCCGCCAAGATGTCCGGCGCGCGCTTTGCCTTGCTGCGCGGTCCGATTGCACGCATGCACCGTGCCCTGGCGCAGTTCATGATCAACCTGCACACCGGCGAACACGGCTACGAAGAAGCCTACACCCCGTACCTGGTGCAGGCGCCGGCGTTGATGGGCACCAGCCAGTTGCCGAAATTCGAAGAAGACCTGTTCAAGATCAGCCGTGATGGCGAAGCCGATCTGTACCTGATCCCGACGGCCGAAGTGTCGCTGACCAACATCGTGGCCGGCGAGATCCTCGACGCCAAGCAGCTGCCGATCAAGTTCGTCGCCCACAGCCCATGCTTCCGCAGTGAAGCCGGCGCGTCGGGGCGCGACACCCGCGGCATGATCCGCCAGCACCAGTTCGACAAGGTCGAGATGGTGCAAGTGGTTGAGCCATCGACCTCCATGGAAGCCCTGGAAGGCCTGACCGCCAACGCCGAGCGCGTCCTGCAACTGCTTGAGCTGCCTTACCGCGTGTTGGCGCTGTGCACCGGCGACATGGGCTTCAGCGCCGTGAAGACCTACGACCTTGAAGTGTGGGTGCCGAGCCAGGACAAATACCGCGAAATTTCGTCGTGCTCCAACTGCGGTGATTTCCAGGCCCGTCGCATGCAAGCGCGTTTCCGTAACCCGGAAACCGGCAAGCCGGAACTGGTGCACACCCTCAACGGTTCGGGCCTGGCGGTAGGCCGCACGCTGGTAGCCGTGCTGGAAAACTACCAGCAGGCTGACGGTTCGATCCGTGTACCTGAGGTGCTCAAGCCTTACATGGCGGGCGTTGAGGTCATCGGCTAAATGGAATTTCTGCCGCTGTTTCATAACCTGCGCGGCAGTCGTGTGTTGGTCGTCGGTGGCGGGGAGATTGCGTTGCGCAAATCCCGGCTGCTGGCCGACGCCGGTGCGTTGCTGCGGGTGGTTGCTCCCCAGATCGAAGACCAGTTGCGTGAACTGGTACTGGGCAGTGGCGGGGAACTGATTTTACGCGGTTATCAGGAGCCCGACCTTGAGGGTTGCACCCTGATTATCGCCGCGACCGACGACGAGCCGCTGAACGCGCAAGTGTCCAGTGATGCCAAGCGTCGCTGCGTGCCGGTCAATGTGGTGGACGCGCCAGCCTTGTGCAGCGTGATCTTCCCGGCAATTGTCGACCGTTCGCCCTTGGTGATTGCCGTGTCCAGCGGCGGCGATGCGCCGGTGCTGGCGCGCTTGATCCGGGCCAAGCTGGAAACCTGGATTCCTTCCACTTACGGCCAGTTGGCCGGGTTGGCGGCGCGTTTTCGTGCCCAGGTCAAAGGTTTGTACCCGGACGTTCAGCAGCGTCGTGCGTTTTGGGAAGAGGTTTTCCAAGGCCCGATCGCCGACCGTCAGTTGGCCGGGCAGGGCGCTGAAGCTGAGCGCTTGTTGATCGAGAAGGTTAACGGCGCGCCACCGTACGCGCCCGGCGAAGTCTATTTGGTGGGCGCAGGCCCGGGTGATCCGGACCTGCTGACCTTCCGCGCCCTGCGCCTGATGCAGCAAGCCGACGTGGTGCTGTATGACCGTTTGGTTGCTCCGGCGATTCTTGAACTGTGCCGCCGGGATGCCGAGCGTATTTACGTCGGCAAGCGTCGCGCCGACCATGCCGTGCCGCAAGACCAGATCAACCAGCAATTGGTGGATCTGGCCAAGCAAGGCAAGCGTGTGCTGCGTCTAAAAGGTGGCGATCCGTTCATCTTTGGCCGTGGTGGCGAAGAGATCGAGGAATTGGCGGCCCATGGCATTCCGTTCCAGGTAGTGCCGGGAATCACTGCCGCCAGTGGTTGCGCGGCCTATGCCGGGATTCCGCTGACGCACCGTGACTATGCCCAGTCGGTACGTTTTATCACCGGGCATTTGAAGAACGGGACGTCAGACCTGCCTTGGCGGGATCTGGTGGGGCCGTCGCAGACCTTGGTGTTCTACATGGGTTTGATTGGCTTGCCGATCATCTGCGAACAACTGATCAAGCACGGTCGCGCAGCGGATACCCCGGCGGCGTTGATCCAGCAGGGCACCACGTCCAATCAGCGCGTGTTTACCGGCACCCTGGCGGACTTGCCGCGCATGGTGGCGGAGCATGAAGTGCATGCGCCGACCTTGGTCATCGTCGGTGAAGTGGTGGTGTTGCGCGAGAAACTGAAGTGGTTTGAAGGGGCGCAATCCCAGGTTTGAGCCTTAACCGCATTGCGGGCAAGCCCCCTCCCACATTGGCCTGTGTGCACAGATCCAAATGTGGGAGGGGGCTTGCCCCCGATGAGGCCTTCAAACATAGCCAATGATTCGGATCAGCCCTGGACGCCTTTGCCACTTAGCCGCTTCCTGTCATGCCCGGCATCAAAGGTTTGTAACGGCCCCTTCGGCACAATCCCCGTCGGATTGATCGTCGGGTGGCTCGCATAGTAATGCCCCTTGATGTGCGAAAAATCCACCGTCTCGGCCACGCCTGGCCACTGATAAATCTCCCTCAGCCAATTCGACAAGTTCGGATAATCGGCAATCCGCCGCAGGTTGCATTTGAAGTGGCTGTAATACACCGCATCAAAACGAATCAGCGTGGTGAACAGCCGCACATCGGCTTCGGTCAGGTATTCACCGGCCAGGTAACGGTGCGCGTCCAAGTGCCGCTCCAGGTGATCCAGCTCGGCAAACACATCATCAAACGCGCTTTCATAGGCCTTTTGCGAGGTGGCGAAGCCTGCGCGGTATACGCCATTGTTCACGGCGGCGTAGATGCGTTCGTTCAGCGCGTCGATGCTCGGGCGTAGCGCCTCGGGGTAGAAGTCCAGCGTGTTGCCGGTCAGTTCGTTGAAGGCGCTGTTAAACATGCGGATGATCTCCGCGGATTCATTGCTCACGATGCGCTTGAGCTTTTTGTCCCACAGCACCGGTACGGTGACGCGGCCGGTGTAGTTGGCGGTGTCAGCGGTGTAGCGCTGGTGCATGAATTGGAAGTCGTCGAGTTTGTCGCCGCTGGAGCCATGGGCCTTGTCGAAGGTCCAGCCGTTTTCCAGCATCAGCCAACTGACGACGGAAACGTCGATCAAGCTTTCCAGGCCCTTGAGCTTGCGCAGGATCAAGGTGCGGTGGGCCCACGGGCAGGCGAGGGAAACATACAGATGATAGCGACCGGCCTGCGCCTGGAAGCCGCCCTCGCCACTGGGGCCAGGCTCGCCGTCGGCTGTCACCCAGTTACGCCGTTGCGCCTGCTCGCGCTGGAAAGCGCCGTCTGCACTACTTTCGTACCACTGGTCTTTCCAATGTCCTTCGATCAGCAAACCCATGACTGGCTCCTTGGCTAATAAGCGTTGGAGCCCAGTCTAAAGGGATGAGTTCGAACTAAAAGCACAAAGACTGCGGGCAAATGATCGATTAAATCGATTTGTCCCGCGCGTCCCAGTATTGCTGGGCCAGTTCGAAGGCTTGCACCCGTGGGTGGCCGAGGCCGCGCAAGGCCAGGGCCATGGTGGCGATCAGGGCCAGTTGCGGATAGCTGTCCTCGACATCGCCGCGCCACAGCGCTTTCAACTGCTCGGGTTCCAGGGTCGCGGGTTTGACGTGGCGCTGAGCGGAGAGGGCGGGCCACTCTTCGTCCCAGCTTTCGCCGCCGGTGGTGCCGTACAGGTGGCTCAGGGTGTCGGGGTTGATCTCGACCTCGCCGCCGTCACCCTTGACCACAATCACGTTGTCGCCGAGCAGGCCGCTGGCGTCACGGTGCACGCCCTGGTAACCGGGGTGGAAAATACTTTGCAGGCCGCAGCGTGCATTCAGCGGGTTGAGCAGGCGCGCCAGGGAATGGATCGGCGAGCGCAGGCCCAGGGTGTTACGCAGATCAATCATGCGTTGCAGTTGCGGCGCCCAGTCACCCAGCGGGATAAACGCCAGGTTGCCGTGTTCGAACGCGCTTTCAACCTGCTGCCAATTGCGGCACAACGGGATGTGTAGGCCTTCCAGCAATTGCTCGGTGTACAACCGGCCAGCGGTGTGAGCGCCGCCGCCGTGCATCAGGATGCGCACGCCGTTCTGCGCCAGGCATTTGGCCGCCAGCAAATACCACGGCAGGTGGCGTTTTTTCCCGGCGTAGGTGGGCCAATCGATATCCACGTTCAGCGCCGGCGCATTCAGGCGTTCGCGTACCGCTTCGGTGAATCCGGCGAGTTCTTCCGGGCTTTCTTCCTTGTGCCGTAGCAACATCAGGAAGGCGCCGAGCTGGGTGTCTTCGACTTCTTCGTCGAGCAGCATGCCCATGGCCTCACGGGCTTCTTCGCGGGTGAGGTTGCGCGCGCCGCGCTTGCCTTTGCCCAGGATGCGCACGAACTGCGCAAACGGGTGTTCGGCAGGGGTTTCAAGGGTCAGCGGGGCAAAGTCGGTCATAAGCAATTCGTCGGCCTGGGCAGGCCCGCCAGCTTGGCGGCGAGTTTGGCGGGAGTGCCGTTGAACAGTTTGTTGAGGTGCAGGCTGTTGCCCTTTTCCGGGCCCAGCTTCAAGGCGGTGTACTTGATCAGCGGGCGCGTGGCGGGGGACAACTGGAATTCGGCGTAGAAGCCACGCAGCAGTTCGAGGATTTCCCAATGGTCCGCGGTCAACTCCAGGGGTTCGGCGGCGGCAAGGGCGTTGGCCACGTCGGTGGACCATTGACTCAGGTCGACGAGATAGCCGTCCTTGTCCAGTTCGAGGGTGCGCGAACCTACGGTCAGGGTGTTCATAGCCAGGTGTTGACCTTGTCGTAGTCGATCGACAACTGCACGAAACCTGGATAGTCCACGCTGTCGGCCCAGTCTGGCAGGGGCAGGTTGCGCGCCTGCATGTCTTCGGCCAGCACAAAGACC
This sequence comes from Pseudomonas antarctica, assembly GCF_001647715.1. Taxonomy (NCBI): domain Bacteria; kingdom Pseudomonadati; phylum Pseudomonadota; class Gammaproteobacteria; order Pseudomonadales; family Pseudomonadaceae; genus Pseudomonas; species Pseudomonas antarctica. Next base: position 3,814,953 of record NZ_CP015600.1, on the reverse strand, counting down.
TTCACACCCTTGGTCTGCAGGGCCGGATTGTGCAGCCCGTAGGCGCCATCGCCGCACAGCAGGATCGCGTCCTCGGGGCCGCAAACGCGCAGGCAACTGGCGAGGCGGCTATCGGTAAACGGGGAGTGGGACACCACATGTAAAGTCGACATCAGAGGGTAATCACCTGGTCGTAACGGTCAATCAGTTGGGAAATCTGTTCGCTGCCCAGCGCTTGAGCACTGGCGGGGGGCGCGAGCCCGCGCTCGGCCAGGCTGTGGCTGCAGGCGAATACGTCATCGATACCGAACAGGCCCAACGCCTGCAAGTTGGCGCCGAGGTCTTTTTGCTGCACGGCCTTGGCGTCCTGGTGTGGCGCCAGCTGAAACACCCCGTCATCCATAAACAGCAGGCCGATCGGCAGATCAAATGCACCGCCGGCCAGCACGATATCCAGGGCTTCGCGCGCGCTCGGCCCCGACCACGGTGCCTGGCGGCTGATCACCAATAAGGATTTGGACATGTCATGGCCCTCCAAAGCAGATCAGGCGGTCAGCGGCCTGGGCGGCGTCATGCAGCTGCCCAAGGCCCGACAGCGCCCACGGCGCGTCGAGGTTCACTGCGCTGCGTTGATAGCGCGTGGCTTCTTCCTTATTCAACACGCCACGGCGCAAGGCAGCGGCGATGCACACCACGCCGTCGAGCTGGTGCGCGCTGACGAACTCGCGCCATTGCCGGGCGATATCTTGCTCATCCTGGGGCGCAACGATGTTAGTGGAGGCGCTGTACACCCCGTCCTGATAAAAAAACAGCCGCACAATTTCGTGCCCGCCGGCAAGCGCTGCCTGTGCGAACAGCAAGGCGCGGCGCGAGGAGGGCGCATGGGCGGCGGAAAACAAAGCAATCGCAAACTTCATGGAACACTCTGCAAGCAAACGTAAGCCAATCATAAAGCCGCCGCCGCGAAAAAGCCCGCCGTGATCAAAACGGTCACTCGCGGTGATTGTTCTGACGATTGCCGCCAGGCTCAAGGCTGCCTACGCTGTGGGCATTCGAAACCCCAAATGGAGTCTCCATGTCAGGTCCCTTGGCATCGCTCAAAGTGCTGGATTTTTCCACCTTGCTGCCGGGCCCGTTCGCGTCCTTGATGCTGGCGGACATGGGCGCTGAGGTATTGCGCATCGAATCGCCCACGCGCATGGACCTGTTGCGGGTCTTGCCACCCCATGACCACGGCACCTCGGCGAGCCATGCCTACCTCAATCGCAATAAGCGCAGTCTGGCGCTGGATCTCAAGCAGGTCGAGGCGCTGGAGATCGTGCGCGAACTGGTCAAAGACTACGACATCGTCCTTGAGCAATTCCGGCCTGGGGTGATGGAGCGTCTGGGCTTGGGTTATGAGGCGTTGAAGGCGATCAACCCCAAGCTGATTTATGTTTCGATCACCGGCTATGGCCAGACCGGCCCTTACAAAGACCGTGCCGGGCACGATATCAACTACCTGGCGCTGGCCGGCGTGGCCAGTTACACCGGCCGCCAAGACAGCGGGCCGTTGCCGCTTGGCGTGCAATTGGCGGATGTGGGCGGTGGTTCGCTGCATGCGGTGGTCGGTTTGCTCGCAGCGGTGATTGCCCGGCAACAGAGCGGTGTCGGCCAATACCTGGATGTGAGCATGACCGATTGCTCGTTCAGCTTGAACGCGATGGCCGGCGCTGGGTATCTGGCCTGTGGCGTGGAGCCGGGTTGGGAGACGCATGTGCTGAACGGCGGCAGTTTCTACGATTATTACCGGTCCCGCGATGGGCGCTGGATGTCGGTCGGCAGCCTGGAGCCTGCGTTTATGCAGGCATTGTGCGCGGCATTGGGGCGGCCGGAGTTGGCGGCACAAGGCTTGTCTCCCCAGCCGGAACAGCAAAAAGCACTGAAGCGGGCATTGCAGGTCGAGTTTGAGAAACGCAGCTTTGACGAGTTGTGCGAGCTGTTTGCCGGGGTGGATGCGTGTGTGGAACCGGTACTGACGTTGAGTGAGGCTGTGGAGCATCCGCAGTTGAAGGCGCGGCAATTGGTCAGCCAGGTGCCACGCGGTGATGGCTCGACCCAGGCGCAAATCGCCTGTCCGTTGAAGTTTTCCGAGGGGTTGCCGCAGCCTCGGCATATTGGGGCGGCTGTGGGGGCGCACAGTGATGAAGTGCTCGCCGAGTTAGGCTTCAGTGCTCAGAGGATAGACGCCTTGCGGCGGGCCAAGGTGGTTGGGTAGTGCCTGCACGGATGCTATCGCAGGCAAGCCAGCTCCCACATTTGATAGGCGGCGCGGTCAAAGTGTGGGCGCTGGCTTGCCTGCGATGGGGCAATCACTGACACCACCCCTCACTCCACCCGAGTTTCCCCGGTGTACACCAAGGTATGCCGGCACCGCCGGCACAAATAACGCCGCCCCTGATTCACCAACCCATGCCGCTGGGCCGAGAACGGGAAGTCGCTGTCGGCACACGGGCAGCGGTATATATAGCGGGTCACTTGTCGACGCTTGATTGCATAGGTGTGGCAGCGATCCGGCGGCAGCTCGTAAACCCCGCGCATGATCAATTGCCATTCCTCGCCATGGGGCTGGATGCGCTCGCCAAACAATTGATGGGCAATCAGGTGCGCCACTTCATGGGCCACGGTCTGTTTAAGGAAGTGCTGGCTGTTTTCGCGGTACAACTGTGGGTTGAAGCGCAGCAGGTTCTCGTGCAAATGCGCGACACCGGCTTTCTGGCCCCGCAGCTTGAGGCTGACCTGGGGGCGTTTGAAGCTTCGTTTGAAAAAGGATTCGGCTTGCAGGAAACAATCTTCGACGCGGGTATTGAGTTGCTCGGGCATGCTGTACATATCTCCAGAGACGTCCAGTATGCCGCAAAACCAGGTGTTTCCGAATCTGTCAGGCGCCGAATGGTCATGCATAACGCACAAAGCCACCTTGCGGTGGCCTTGCCCAGGTTTTTATCAGCCTAATTGGTATAGATCGGGCCCACGCCCAAGCCCCAGACGATCACGGTAAACGCCATGATCGCCACCAGCACCACCAGGCCCACGGCCAGCACCGAGCTGGAAAACAGGAAGCCCTCGTCCGGGTCGATGCTCATAAAGGTCGGCAGCCCGACATACAGCAGGTACACCGTGTAGCAAATCGCCGCCGTACCCACGACCATTCCCAGCCACATGTGCGGGTAAAGCGCCGCCAGCCCGCCGATAAACAGCGGTGTCGCAGTGTACGTGGCAAACGCTACACACCGCGCCATGCTGGGGCTGGCGTCATAGGTACGGGCCATCCAGTGAATGAACGCGCCCATCACCGCCACGCCGCCGAGCATGGCCGCATACGACATGATGGTCATCCACAGCGCGCTTTCCTGAGTCAGCATGACCGGGGACCGGCTGCCAATCACCCAGCCGACGCGGGTGGTGCCGATGAAGGCGGAGACGGCGGGGATCGCCGCGAGAATCAAGGTGTGAGTGAGGTACATGTGGCCGATACTTTCTTCCTTATCGCCACGAATTTCCCGCCATTCCTGGTCGGGATGGGTAAACAGCCCCACGACGTGATGGATCATGCCAGTCACTCCTGTCGTTGTTACCATCGCCCCCCATCGGAGCGCCCACGGGCCAAATGGCCTCAAAGGTCCTGGATAGTTGTGCGACCTCAAGTCGCAGTATAGGAAGTCATGACCGGAAAAACTGTAGGGCTTTAGAGTAAATTGCGCTGTAAACACTAGCCCTAATCGCGGCGAGGTCTGTCAAACCCCCTCGATCAGAAATGGATCTTGGGCGTCCTTACCGCTAAAATACCGCGCTTTTCGTCACACACCTCTCGCGGATCCAAGCGCCATGGGCACTCTTACGGTCAACCAGAACAAACTGCAAAAACGCCTGCGTCGCCTGGCCGGTGAAGCGGTTGCCGATTTCAACATGATCGAGGAGGGCGACAAGGTCATGGTCTGCCTCTCCGGCGGCAAAGACAGCTACACCCTGCTTGACGTGCTGCTGCACCTGCAGAAGGTCGCACCGATCAAGTTCGAGATCGTCGCCGTCAACATGGACCAGAAACAGCCGGGCTTCCCCGAACACGTATTGCCGGCCTACTTGAAAGCGCTGGGCGTCGAGTACCACATCGTCGAGAAAGACACCTATTCGGTGGTCAAGGAACTGATCCCGGAAGGCAAAACCACCTGTTCGCTGTGCTCGCGCCTGCGCCGTGGCACGCTCTACACCTTTGCCGATGAAATCGGCGCGACCAAGATGGCCCTCGGTCATCACCGCGATGACATCGTCGAGACATTCTTCCTCAATATGTTCTTCAACGGCTCCCTCAAGGCCATGCCGCCCAAGCTGCGCGCCGATGATGGGCGCAACGTGGTGATCCGCCCGCTGGCGTATTGCAACGAGAAGGACATCCAGGCTTACTCCGACTTCAAGCAATTCCCGATCATCCCGTGCAACCTGTGTGGCTCCCAGGAAAACCTGCAACGCCAGGTGGTCAAGGAAATGCTCATGGACTGGGAGCGCAAGACTCCCGGGCGCACCGAAAGCATCTTCCGCAGCCTGCAGAATGTGCAGCCGTCGCAATTGGCCGACCGCAACCTGTTCGACTTCACCAGCCTGAAAATTGATGAGACCGCCGCTTCGCGCTTCGTCAATGTTGTGAACCTCTGACACGTTTCAACGCTCTGAAAGACGGCGCTTGCGGGCGCCGTTTTCAATTCAATTGCCAGGAGAGGGCATGCGCGATTACAAGTGGCTGCACGAATATTGTCTGAACCGCTTCGGTTCGGCGGCCGAGTTGGAAGCCCATCTGCCTGTACCCAAGACCCCGGCGCAATTGCGCAAGATCAGTGATGACCGTTACCTGTCGACCCTGGCGTTGCGGGTGTTTCGCGCCGGGCTCAAGCACAGTGTGGTGGACGGTAAATGGCCGGCGTTCGAGCAAGTGTTCTTCGGTTTCGACCCGGAAAAAGTCGTGCTGATGGGCGCTGAGCACCTGGAGCGCTTGATGCAGGACACCCGCATCATCCGTCACCTGGGCAAGCTCAAAAGTGTGCCACGCAATGCGCAGATGATTCTGGATATCGAGCAGGAAAAGGGCAGTTTCGGCGCGTTTATCGCCGACTGGCCGGTGACCGATATCGTCGGTTTATGGAAGTACCTGAGCAAGCACGGCCATCAGTTGGGCGGGCTGTCGGCGCCGCGCTTCCTGCGCATGGTAGGCAAGGACACATTTGTGCCAAGCGATGACGTGGTGGCAGCCTTGAACGCGCAGAAGATCGTCGACAAGGCCCCGACCAGCCTGCGTGATCTAGCGACGGTGCAGGGCGCGTTCAACCAATGGCATGCCGAGAGTGGTCGGCCAATGTGCCAGTTGTCGATGATGCTGGCTTACACAGTGAATCATTGAGACCGACGTGTGGCTATCGCAGGCAAGCCAGCTCCCACAGGGAAATGCATTCCAAATGTGGGAGCTGGCTTGCCTGCGATGACTGACTGTCAGGCACCCTGGGCTAGCGCCAACCGCCGATTCAGTTGATGCCGCCAGCGCACATACAACAGCGCCGTACAAAACACCGCCAGGCTCGCCAGCATCTCCAGCACCCCGAACCACTGCCGATTCGGGTCATACGCCGCCAGCGCGCCCTTGATGAAATACAGGTTCACCACAAAGCACATCCACGAATGCCCGCGCGCGCTGCCGAGCAGCATCCCCGGGGCCAATAACACCAATGGCACCAACTCGATCAGCAGGATTACCCAAGGACGTGCGCCGTGCAGGTCGGCGACGAACAGGTAATACCCGCACAGCAAACCCACCAGGCCAAAAAACGCCAGCAGGCTCAGCGCCCGTGCGACCTTGACCCGTGGTTCCAGCCAGGCCTGGGGCGGGAGGACCTTAGGCTTTCTGGCCACGGCCGTTCTCCAGCAGCATCGCGGTGTTGGCCAGGCGTAAGCCCAAGGCGCGGCACAGGGTGGTTTCGTGTTGATCGAGCATGCGCTTGCCGTCGGGCCCGGCGTGATGGCTGGCGCCATACGGCGTGCCGCCGCCCTGGGTATCGAGCAGCGCCTGTTCGCTATAAGGCAGGCCGGTGATCAGCATGCCGTGGTGCAACAGCGGCAACAGCATCGACATCAGCGTGGTTTCCTGGCCACCGTGAAGGCTGGCGGTGGAAGTGAACACACCCGCAGGCTTGCCGACGAGCGCGCCGGTGAGCCACAGGTTGCTGGTGCCATCAAGGAAGTATTTGAGCGGTGCGGCCATGTTGCCGAAGCGCGTCGGGCTGCCGAGGGCCAGGGCCGAGCAGTTTTTCAAATCATCGAGGCTTGCATACAGCGCGCCTTCGTCCGGGATACTCGGCGCCACGGCTTCGCATTCGGCGGAGATCGCCGGCACGGTGCGTAATCGCGCTTCCAGGCCACCTTGCTCGATGCCCCGGGCAATCTGACGGGCCATTTCGCTCACCGAGCCATTGCGGCTGTAATACAACACCAGCACATACGGCGCAGTCACGGCAGGATCTCCAGCACGTTTTCCGGCGGACGGCCAATGACGGCTTTATCGCGGGTTTCCAGAATCGGGCGCTCCATCAGCTTCGGGTGCTCGGCGATGGCTGCGATCAACTGGGTTTCGCTGAGGCTGGCGTCGGCCAGGTTGAGGGTTTTGTATTCCTCTTCGCCGGTGCGCAGCAGTTGGCGCGCGCTGATCCCCAGCTTACCGAGCAAGGCCTTTAATTGCGCAGCGTTCAGCGGGGTTTCAAGGTAGCGAACCACGCTCGGATTCAGGCCGCGAGCTTCCAGCAGTTCGAGCGCTCCGCGGGATTTCGAGCAGCGCGGGTTGTGATAAAGCGTCAGATCGGTCATGTGCGGGTCGCATCTTGCGTAAGGTGGCGGGTATTCTACCTGCGCTGCGGCCCGTCCTTAAACCGTAAGAGGCGATAGGTCGCAGCCAACGTTCATTTTTGCGAAGGATTACCCCATGACTAGGCGACTGATCGGTGCATTGGCGATCATCACAACCCTGCTGCTCAGCGGCTGCGGTAACGATTACGGCGTTGACCAATACGGCAAGAAAGTGGCGGCCGAACGCCTGGACAAGCAATGGGTGGTGGTCAATTACTGGGCCGAATGGTGTGGCCCGTGTCGCACGGAAATCCCGGAACTCAATGCCTTGGCCGAGCAATTGAAAGGGCAGAACGTGGGCGTGTTCGGGGTCAATTTCGACAACGTACAGGGTGAAGAACTCAAGGCCGCCAGCGAGAAGCTGGGGATTAAGTTCACCGTCCTGGCGCAGAACCCGGAGGAGATTTTTGATATTCCGCGCAGTGAGGCGTTGCCAGTGACCTACATCATTGATGACAAGGGCAAGGTGCGTGAGCAGTTGATGGGTGAGCAGACGGCGCAAGGGGTGCTGGCCAAACTTAAAGCCTTACGCGGCTAAAGCAACAACAGAAAACCAATGTGGGAGGGGGCTTGCTCCCGATGGCAGTCTGTCAGCGACTTATTAGTTGACTGACCCACTGCTATCGGGAGCAAGCCCCCTCCCACATTTAGACCTCACCCGTATCTGGATGGGGGCTATCAGCCTTCTTCAAGCCACAGGCGAATGGGCTTGCCTTCGACAGGCCAGAAGCGCGTCTGCTCGATCGGCGAGATGTCCCAGCGCTCAACGCCTTGCAGGGCCTGGAAGAAGCGGTGTTCCTGCTCCATCAAGGCCTCGGCGCACAGTTTGCGGGTGCTGCCGATCTTGCCGAAGCTGAGCTTGTCGCCCTCGACGGTGTACGGCGCAAACCAGTGGTTGCAGCCGCCATTGCCATAGGCGCGGCCATCGGCACCGAGGGTGACGGTCAGGTTCGCGTAGTCCATCAGCGGGCGCTCACCAATCCATTCCACTACGTAGCTGTGATCCTGCTCAAGCTTCACTGCATCCCCGGCGCAGCCCGTCAGGCCAACCCCGATGGCGGCGAGCACAAGCGCGCCTTTCATTGCGCGGCCTGCTGGCATTTCGGGCAGCGGTGCTTGTCGCCTTCGCTGGCCCAGCCCAACTCCTTGATGCGCGCGTTGGCGGCCGGTTGCAGCGGCTCTTTGGTCAGCTTGGTTTCCACCGCGAATTCAAACTCCAGCACGCTGTCGCAGCTGTCGCAATTGACCTTCCAGGTGTGAATCTCCAGCTCGCCGAATTTCGGCCCCTGGGCCATGGCGACCCATTGGCCCGCCGGGCGGATGGAATAGCGCGCGTCACCTTCGACGTTCAGGCGCATCGACAGGGTTTTACTGCCGCGCAGGGTGACAATCAGAATGTCGCCATGCTTGATCGAACCACCGTTGCCAGTGACTTGGTAACGGCCCGGCACTAGGGCGCGGCATTCGATCAGGGTGTGTTGCGGGCTCAGCAAGCTGAAGCGGAAATCGTGTTCGGCCATGGATCCTCCAAATAGGCGCGGCATCCTATCACGGGTGCCGGCCTATCATGAGCCTGGTATGTGACCGCTGATCAACCTTCGACGAGGTTCTGCGGCTGGCCATTGGCCCAGGCGGCAATGTTGGCCAACGTGGTGCCGGCGATTGCCGCCAGGGCTTCACGGGTAAGAAATGCCTGGTGTGCGGTGATGATCACGTTGGGAAAGGTCAGCAGGCGCGCGAGCACATCGTCTTGCAGGGGCAGGTCGGAGCGGTCCTCAAAAAACAGTTGGGCCTCTTCTTCGTACACGTCCAGCCCCAGGTAGCCGAGTTGGCCGTTCTTGAGTGCTTCGATCAGCGCTGGCGTGTCTACCAAACCACCGCGACCGGTATTGATCAGCATCGCGCCAGGTTGCATCTGCGCCAAGGAGCGGGCGTTGATCAGGTGTTTGCTGTCGGCGGTCAGCGGGCAGTGCAGGCTGATGATCTGCGCTTGGGCCAGCAATTCAGGCAGGCTTACGTAATGGGCGCCGAGGGCCTGGACCTGCGGGTTGGGGAAGGGGTCGTAGGCGAGTAATTGGCAGCCGAACCCGGCCATGATCCTGGCGAACGTGGCACCGATCTGCCCGGTGCCAACCACGCCGACGGTCTTGCCTACCAGGTCGAAGCCGGTGAGCCCATGCAAGCTGAAATCACCGTCGCGGGTGCGGTTGTAGGCGCGGTGCAGGCGGCGGTTCAGCGCGAGGATCAGGGCCACGGCGTGCTCGGCCACCGCGTGAGGCGAGTAGGCGGGGACGCGCACGATGCTCAGGCCCAGGCGCTTGGCGGCGGGCAAGTCGACATGGTTGTAACCGGCGGAGCGCAGGGCAATCAGGCGCGTACCGCCTGCGGCCAACTGCTCCAGCACCGGGGCGCTGAGGTCGTCGTTGATAAAGGCGCAGACCACTTCGTGGTGTTCGGCCAGGGCCACGGTGTCGAGGTTGAGCCGGGCAGGTTGAAATTGCAGTTCAAGGTCTGTTGGCAGTGGCTCGCCGAGAAAACTGTCGCGGTCGTAGGTCTGGCTGCTGAAAAGAATCACGCGCATTAAAAAGCTCCCTGCACTCGCTGAAAAAATACATAACCCCACAGAGAAGTCTCAAGCGCTGACGCGTGCCTCGCTGGCCAGCCGTGCAATGGCCATGTCCAGTTCGTCCAGTGCGGTAATGGCTTTGGCGTCGTCTTGCTTGAGCAGGGTTTCCGCGCGTTGGCAGGCGGCGCGCAATTGCGGCACGCCGCAGTAGCGGGTGGCGCCATGCAAGCGGTGGACGCGCTCGATCAGGGCATTGTTGTCTTTGGCTTCGCGGGCAGCGGTAATGGCCAGGCGATCAGCTTCCAGGGAGGCCAGCAACATGGCGAGCATATCGGCCGCGAGGTCGGCTTTGTTGGCCGCCAGGCGCAGGCCTTCGTCATGATCCAGTACCAGCAGTTGTACGCCTGGGCCAAAGCTGTCAGTCGTACGTTCCGGCCCTTGATTGCGCAGCGCCAGGCCGGTCCATTTCAACACCACTTGGGCCAATTGCCGTTCGCTGATGGGTTTGGTCAGGTAGTCGTCCATGCCGCTTTGCAGCAGGGCGCGTTTTTCGTTAGCCATCGCGTGGGCGGTGAGGGCGACCACCGGCAAAGGCGTGCCGTGGCGCTCGCTTTCCCATTGGCGGATTGCCTCGGTGCTTTGGCGGCCATCCATGCCGGGCATTTGCACGTCCATCAGCACCAGGTCGAAGGTTTCCTGCTTCACGGCGTCGATGGCGGCGTAACCACTTTCCACGGCCTGGACCTTGGCCCCCATGTCTTCGAGCAGGGTTTGCACCAACAGCAGGTTTGCCGGGTTGTCGTCCACGCAAAGCACACGGGGTGCGCGGCTGGACAATGGCTCGCCGGGCTCATTGCGCAACGGGCGCGGGCTGATCAGGTCGGCAAGGGCGCGGCGCAGCTTGCGTGTACAGGCCGGCTTGGCCTGCAACTGGCTGTTGGGGTTGGGCACCGACTGGTTGAACAGCATCTGTTCGGTGGTCGGGCACAGCACCAGCACCTTGCAACCGAGGTGTTCAAGGTCCCATAGATGCTGGTTGAGGCGTTCTGGCGGAATGTCATTGGCGGTGACGCCGAGCACGGCCAGGTCAATCGCCTGTTCGGTCTGATGGGCGCTGGTGATGCCGTTGGTCAGGCTTTCCAGGGTATTGAACGGCGTGACTTCCAGGCCGCAGTCTTCCAGTTGATGTTGCAGGGCCTGGCGCGCCAACTCGTGGTTTTCCAGCACCGCCACACGGCGGCCGAGCAACGGCGGGGAGGGCAGGTCTTCGGCGTCGTCGCGGGTCTTGGGCAGGTTGAGGCTGATCCAGAACTCCGAGCCTTCGCCCGGCGTGCTGTCGACACCGATTTCACCACCCATCTGCTCGATCAGTCGCTTGGAGATCACCAGGCCCAGGCCGGTGCCGCCCGGTTGACGCGACAGCGAGTTGTCGGCCTGGCTGAAGGCTTGGAACAGCGCGCGTACATCCTGGTTGGACAGGCCGATGCCAGTGTCTTGCACGCTGATGCGCAGTTGGACGCTGTCTTCCTGTTCGTCCTCGACCATCGCCCTGGCGACGATGGTGCCCTCGCGGGTGAACTTGATCGCATTACTGATCAGGTTGGTGAGGATCTGCTTGAGGCGCAGCGGGTCGCCCACCAGCGCCAGCGGGGTATCGCGGTACACCAGGCTGACCAGCTCCAGCTGTTTGGCATGGGCGGCGGGGGCGAGGATGGTCAACGTGTCTTGCAGCAAGTCGCGCAGGTTGAAAGGCACGCTGTCGAGCACCAGCTTGCCCGCTTCAATTTTCGAGAAATCGAGGATTTCGTTGATGATGCCCAACAGATTGTCGGCAGATTTCTCGATGGTGCCCAGGTAATCCAACTGGCGCGGCGACAGCTCGCTTTTCTGAAGCAGGTGGGTAAAGCCGAGGATGCCGTTGAGTGGCGTGCGGATTTCATGGCTCATGTTGGCCAGGAACTCCGACTTGATACGGCTGGCTTCCAGGGCCTCCTTGCGTGCCAGGTCCAGCTCGATGTTCTGGATCTCGATGGTTTCCAGGTTCTGGCGCACGTCTTCGGTGGCCTGGTCAATGCTGTGTTGCAGTTCTTCCTGGGCATTTTGCAGGGTTTCGGCCATGCGGTTGATGCCCGAGGCCAACTGGTCCAATTCCTGGCTGCCCAAGGGCGGCAAGCGGGTTTCCAGGTTGCCGTCCTTGAGTTGGGCCACGGCTTGCTTGATCTGGCCGATCGGTGAGTTGATCGTGCGGCTGATCCGCAGGGCCAGGGCGGCGGTGCAAATCAGGCCAATGGCGATCAGCAGCAGGCTGGCAAACAGGCTGCGATAGCCGCGCAGCAACATGCCATTGTGCGACAACTCCACTTCGACCCAGCCGAGCAGGCGGTCGGCTTCGTCGGGGATCAACTCGCCGGCGAGGTTGCGATGGCGGCCGAATACCGGCTGCAGGTAGCGCGTGGCGTCATTGCCGGTGCGCTGCAGCAGGTGGGAGCTGTTGCCGACGGGCGGCTGGTTCAGCATGGTCGGGCCAGCATGGGCCAGGGGCGAACGGTCCGGCGCAAGGAACGACACGGCGCGTACGTCCGGTTGCTCCAGGGACTGGGTGGCGATGCGCTCCAGCAGGTCGGTGTTCTTGGCGCTCAACGCCGGGGCCACCAGCGGTGCCAATTGCTCAGCGATCATTTCGCCGCGTTGCAGTAATTGGGACTGCAACTCCGACAGCTGCATCCAGGTGAAATAGCCCCCCAACAACAGGGCCATCAGGCTGGTCGGTAATAAGGTCAGCAACAGTACGCGGCCTTTTATTCCCATTTTTGTAAGCACGCCACTCTCCTGTTGCCACATTGTTTTCAATTATCCACGCGGGCATCCGGCCCACGCGACTTGCGCAGTGTAGCCATTTGCGCGGTTCGGAATCTCGCAAATTAATGACAGAGCGCAATCTTCGGGCCGTTGGGCACTGGCTGGCGATTGCCTGCGACAGCTTAATCTTGAATAATCAGTGATTGAGAATGACTTGCAGACGCTAATGAATCCCGAAGTGGTTGGCCTACCCAGTATCCTGACAATCGAAGATGACCCTGTGCTGGGCGCCTATGTCCATGAACACCTGGGCCGCTGCGGTTTCCAGGTCACCTTGTGCCGTAACGGCGAACGGGGCCTGCAAATGGCGCGTGACCAGGTGTTCGACGTGGTGTTGATGGATATCCTGCTGCCCGGCATGGACGGCTTGTCGATCCTCACGCATCTGCGCCAGAGCCATACAACCCCCGTGATCCTCATGTCGGCGCTGGGCGCCGAAGCGGATCGCGTCAGCGGCTTTCGTCTCGGTGCGGACGACTACCTGCCCAAGCCGTTCAGCATGATCGAATTGCGGGTACGCATTGAGGCCATCCTGCGTCGCGTGGCCCTGGACCGTCGCCCGTCGCCCACGCTTTTACCGGCGCGCGACGATATTTTCCCCCTGCGCTTTGACGATGAACGGAATGACGTCTGCTACCAGACACTCTGGGCAGGGCTGACCCGCAGTGAATTTCGCCTGCTGGAAACCCTGCACCGCAATGCCGATGAAGTGCTCAGCAAAGCGTTCCTTTATCAGCATGTGTTGCAGCGCGGTTATGCGCCCCACGACCGTAGCCTGGACATGCATATCAGCCAGATTCGCCGCAAGCTCAAGGCAATCGGCTACAACGAGCGCGAAGTGCGCACGGTGTGGGGCAAGGGCTATGTGCTGAGCGTTCATGATGAAGGGCTTTGAGCAACTGCCCGGCAAGCACTCGTTATTCTGGAAGCTCGCGTGCCTGCTGATCGCCTTCTGTTTGCTGATGATTTGGCTCAGTTGGTCCTGGGGCCGGTACATGGAACAGCGCAGTGCCTATGTGGCCGAGGAGTCGCGCGAAATTCTGCGGGGGTATGCGGCGGGGGCGGAACTGGCATGGAGTACACAGGGCAGCGCAGGCGTGGACGCCTGGTTGCAGTTGATGGCCAAGCGCGAATCCACGTGGATGGGGGTAATCGGCCACGACTTGCAGTCGCTGAGCAGTACACCCCTGAGTGACAAAGAGAGCCAGCGCCTGACCTTTCTGCGCGGGCTGGAGTGGCCGGTCAGTCGGCATGTCAAAGGCCTGCCGTGGGTGAAAATCCCATTCCCTGTGGACGCTGGGGTTGGCTCGCTGGTGATTGAGTTACCCCAGCGCTTTAAGCCGGGGCGTTACCAATTGTTCTGGCGCGTGGTGACCAATGGCGTGATTCCCGGCCTGTTTACCTTGCTGCTGTGCGTGGGCCTCTATCGGCTGCTGATCATGCCCCTCAACCAATTACGCGAGCAGGCCAATGCGTGGCGTGCCGATCAATTGAATACGCGTCTGTCCAGCGAGGCCACCAGCCGCCAGGATGAATTGGGTGAGTTGGGCCGTGCCTTCGACCACATGTCCGAGCGTTTGCAGGGCACCGTGCTGTTGCAGCAACAAATGCTGCGGGATATGTCCCACGAACTGCGCACCCCTTTAAGTCGTTTGCGGGTGGCCTGTGACAGTGAGCAGGATCTGGCGCAGTTGCGTGAGCGATTGAGCCGGGAAATCGACGCCATGCAATGCCTGGTGGAAGACAGTCTGCAACTGGCGTGGCTGGATAGCGAAACAGCGCCGCTGCCCAACGAAGATATCCAGCTTCAGGCCTTGTGGGACATGCTGCGGGAAAACGCCTGTTATGAAAGTCACTGGCCGGCGTCGCGTTTGCCCTGCCTGTTGCCAGCGGATTGCTGGGTGCGTGGCAACCTGAATGCGCTGGCCCAGGCCCTGGAAAACATCCTGCGCAATGCCATCAGGCATTCTCCCGCCCACGGGGTGGTGACGCTGGACGGGTGTCGCGAAGATGATGAATGGCATATCTGGCTGGAAGATCAGGGCGGCGGCATTGCTGAGCAGGACTTGGAACGTATTTTTGCGCCGTTTACCCGATTAGAGGGCTCACGGCCCGGTGATGGCGGTTTCGGCCTTGGCTTGAGCATCGCCCGCAACGCCGTACGGCGCCAGGGCGGGTGTTTGTGGGCGGAAAATACCGAGCAAGGCTTGCGCGTGCATCTGCGACTGCGGGCAGGTTAGCTTTCAGCGCGACGCTGCTTGCGCTTCTTCCACTGGTGCGCGACCCACCAACGCCAGTACCCCATCGTCAGGCAGTACGCCAGCGCGGCCAGCACCAGGCCGCACACCACGGAACCCAACAGGAACGGTTGCCACAGGGTGCTCAGCTGACTGCTGATCCATTCCCAGGTCAAGTCATCGGGCAAGCTGCGTGGTGGCGTGTTCATCAGCCACGCGCCGGTCAGGTACGTACAGAAGAACACCACCGGCATGGTGATCGGGTTGGTCAGCCACACCAGGCTGACAGCAATCGGCATATTGCCGCGCACGGCGATCGCCAGGATCGCCGCCAATAACATCTGCAGCGGAATCGGGATAAACGCCGCGAACAGGCCCACCGCCATGGCGCGCGCGACGGAGTGCCGGTTCAGGTGCCAGAGGTTGGGGTCATGCAGCAACGTGCCGAGAAATCGTAAGGACTTGTGTTCCCGGATACTCGTGGGGTCGGGCATGTACCGTTTGAATAAGCGCCGGGGCATAAGGGGTCCAGGTCAGTGCGAGGGGCAAGTATGCCCGCATTCTATAAACAGAAAATTCAGACTTTGTGACAAAACATCATAGGCCATGCTGGGCGCCCGACTAAGACTGAGTGGATCACTTGAAAAGGATGATTCATGAGAACAGGCATGTTCGCACTCGGGCTTGGATTACTTGCGCTGCGATTTCTACCGGCACTGCCGCCGACTGCATGGCTGCTGGCCATTTTGGTGCTTGCGTTGATGCTGTTGCCGTTTCGCACCTACCCACTGGCGTTCTTCCTGCTGGGCCTGAGCTGGGCCTGCATCAGCGCGCAATGGGCGTTGAATGATCGCCTCAAGCCGGCGCTGGACGGGCAGGCGCGCTGGGTAGAGGGCCGTGTGATTGGGTTGCCACAGCAAACGAGCAGCGGCGTACGCTTCGAATTGGCCGACGGCCGGTCGCGTAGCGCTCGGTTACCCAAGCGCATCCGGGTGTCCTGGCAGGGTGGCCCGCCGGTAAACAGCGGCGAGCGCTGGCGGCTGGCGCTCACGTTGAAGCGGCCTTCGGGGCTGCTTAATTTTCATGGCTTTGACTATGAGGCCTGGTTGCTGGCCCAGCGTATTGGTGCCACCGGCTCGGTGAAAGATGGCCAGCGCCTGGCGCCGGCTCGCAATGCCTGGCGCGACAGCGTCCGGCAGCGCTTGAAAACAGTCGATGCTCAAGGTCGCGAGGCGGGCTTGGCGGCGTTGGTACTGGGCGATGGCTCGGGGCTGGCGACCGAGGATTGGCGGGTGTTGCAAGACACCGGAACCGTGCATCTGCTGGTGATTTCCGGTCAGCACATCGGCTTGCTGGCGGGTTTGATCTACGGCCTGGTGGCCGGTCTGGCACGCTACGGTTGCTGGCCCCGAGCCTTGCCGTGGCTGCCGTGGGCGTGCGGCCTGGGGTTTGCCGCCGCGCTCGGTTATGGCCTGCTGGCGGGGTTCGGTGTACCGGTGCAGCGGGCCTGCGTGATGGTCGGGCTGGTATTGCTGTGGCGTCTGCGTTTTCGGCATTTAGGCGTCTGGTGGCCGTTATTGCTCGCCCTCGATGGCGTGCTGGTGCTCGAGCCGTTGGCCAGTTTGCAGCCGGGGTTCTGGTTGTCGTTTGCAGCCGTGGCGGTGCTGGTTCTGGCGTTCAGCGGGCGCTTGGGCCCGTGGAGTATCTGGCAGGCCTGGACTCGCCCCCAATGGTTGATAGCCATCGGTTTGTTTCCGGTATTGCTGGTGCTGGGTTTGCCCATCAGCCTCAGCGCGCCGGTTGCCAATCTCTTTGCCGTGCCGTGGATCAGCCTGGTGGTGTTGCCATTGGCACTGCTGGGGACCTTGCTTCTGGCGGTGCCGTTAGTGGGAGAGGGCTTATTGTGGTTGGCCGGTGGAGCGCTTGATGGCCTTTTCAGGGGTTTGACGCTTTTAGCGGGGCTGCGCTCGGCCTGGGTGCCTGCCGAGGTGCCTGTGGGGTATTGGTTATTAAGCGCTGTGGGCGCGGTGTTATTGCTCTTGCCCAAAGGCGTACCGTTTCGGCTGCTGGGCTGGCCGTTGCTGATGCTGGCAATCTTTCCGCCCCGGGCGCTGGTGCCACATGGGCAGGTGGAGGTGCTGCAACTGGATGTCGGCCAGGGGCAAGCGGTGATCCTGCGCACGCGCAATCACGCAATGCTCTACGACGCAGGGCCGCGCTCGGGGGCGGCGGATCTCGGTGCGCGGGTGGTCTTGCCTTCGCTGCAAAAGCTCGGGGTAGGGGCGCTGGACCTGATGGTGATCAGTCACGCCCACGCTGACCATGCCGGCGGTGCAACCGCTGTCGCCCGTGCGCTTGCGGTCGGGCGGGTCGTCGGCGGAGAGTCCGCAGGGCTGCCGGCATTTCTCGATACGCAGCCTTGCCTCAGTGGTGAGCAATGGGAGTGGGATGGCGTGTCGTTTGAACTGTGGCAATGGCCTGGCGCCACGAGCAGCAATCCGAAATCCTGCGTATTGCGTGTACACGCCCAGGGCGAAGGCCTGTTGCTGACGGGGGATATCGATCAAGCGGCTGAAAAGGCCTTCCTCACTTCGCCATTGGCGGTGCAGACGGATTGGCTGCAAGCGCCGCACCATGGCAGTCGCAGCTCCTCATCCTGGCGGTTTCTGCAACGGCTTGCGCCCAGGTCAGTGCTGATTTCACGCGGGCGTGGCAACGCATTTGGTCATCCCCACCCACAGGTAATGGAGCGTTATCAAGCGTTGGGCAGCCGAGTCTACGACAGCGCGGAACAAGGAGCCGTACGTCTGCAACTGGGTACCTTCCAACCACCGGATGTTGCTCGTAGTCAACGCCGATTCTGGCGCGAGGCATTACCGTAATCCAGGCTTACCAAATACCGCGGACCGCGAAAGGCGGGCCTTTGGCTGGCGAACCACGCTGGCGAACCTATATGGTAAAGTGGCGCACTTTTTCGAGGGGACATTCACTGTGTGGGAATTGGTCAAATCCGGCGGCTGGATGATGTTGCCGATTATCATGAGCTCCATCGCCGCACTTGGCATCGTTGCCGAACGCCTGTGGACCCTGCGCGCCAGCCGAATAACGCCTGAGCATCTGCTGGGGCAAGTCTGGGGCTGGATCAAGAACAAGCAGTTGGATAAAGAAAAGCTCAAGGAGTTACGGGCCAACTCGCCTTTAGGTGAAATCCTTGCTGCCGGCCTCGCCAACTCCAAGCATGGTCGAGAGATCATGAAAGAGTGCATCGAGGAGGCCGCTGCCCGGGTCATCCATGAAATGGAGCGCTATATCAATGCGCTTGGCACCATTGCGGCCATGGCACCGTTGCTCGGCCTGTTGGGTACGGTGCTGGGCATGATCGATATTTTCAGCTCGTTCATGGGGTCGGGCATGACCACTAACGCCGCCGTGCTGGCGGGCGGTATCTCCAAGGCGTTGATTACCACGGCTGCGGGCCTGATGGTCGGCATCCCTTCGGTATTTTTCCACCGTTTCCTGCAACGTCGCATCGATGAGCTGGTGGTCGGTATGGAGCAGGAAGCCATTAAGCTGGTCGAAGTGGTGCAGGGCGATCGTGATGTCGATTTCGTCGAGGGCCGAGCGTGAAATTTCGCCGCAAGCAACGGGAGAATGTTGATATCAACCTGGCGTCGCTGATTGACGTCGTTTTTATCCTGCTGCTGTTTTTTGTTGTCACCACCACGTTCACCCGGGAAACCCAGCTGCGTGTCGACTTGCCGGAAGCCGTGAGCGGCTCCCCGGCCGAAGACCAGGAAACCAAGCAACTGGACATCGCCATCAGTGCCGACGGCGTGTTTTCGGTGAATAACCAATTGCTCGAGAAAAACGACCTCGCCAGCCTGATGGACGCCCTGCAGAAAGAGTCCGGGGGCGACACTAAAATGCCGCTCTCGATCAGTGCGGACGGTAAAACCCAGCACCAAGCCGTGATCACGGCGATGGACGCTGCGGGCAAGCTGGGTTTCAGCCATCTGCGCATGACCACCGTCGAGGCGGCGACCCAACCCTGATGGCCATTTCCGATCGTTTGCTCAAGGCCTGGTACGAAGGGCATCCGGCACTCACGCTGCTGCGGCCGCTGGAGTCGTTGTATCGCCGCGTGGTGCAGCGCAAGCGCGCGCGCTTCCTGGCGGGTGAGGGTGAGATCTATCAATCACCGGTGCCCGTGGTGGTGGTGGGTAATATCACCGTAGGTGGCACGGGCAAGACGCCGTTGATCCTGTGGCTGATCGAGCACTGTCAGCGCAGTGGCTTGCGTGTCGGCGTGGTCAGTCGCGGTTACGGTGCAAAGCCGCCACAGTTGCCCTGGCGGGTCGAGGCCAGCCACAGCGCAGCGGTGGCCGGCGATGAACCGCTGCTGATCGTGCAGCGCTGCGGTGTACCGCTGATGATCGATCCTGACCGAAGTCGCGCGGTGAAAGCGCTGCTGGCCAGCGAGCACCTTGACCTGATTCTCTCCGACGACGGCCTGCAGCACTACCGCCTGGCTCGCGACCTGGAGTTGGTGCTGATCGACGCCGTCCGTGGCCTGGGTAACCGCCGTTGCCTGCCTGCCGGGCCGTTGCGTGAACCAGTGGAGCGTCTGCACAGCGTCGATGCGCTGCTGTACAACGGTGCAGGCTCCGACCGTCAGGATGGTTTTGCCTTTCGTCTGTTACCGACGGCGTTGATCAACTTGAACACCGGCGAGCGCCGCCCGGTCGATCATTTTCCGGTTGGCCAGCAGGTTCATGCGGTTGCCGGTATTGGTAACCCGCAACGTTTCTTCAATACCCTCGAAACGCTACACTGGCAGCCGATACCCCATGCGTTTGCCGACCATGCGCCCTACAGCGCAGAGGTCCTGAATTTTACGCCGTCGTTACCGCTGGTCATGACCGAAAAAGACGCGGTGAAGTGCCGCGCCTTCGCCCAGCCCGACTGGTGGTACCTTGCGGTGGATGCGGTGCCGTCACCTGCGTTTGTGGCCTGGTTCGACACGCAATTGATGCGCCTGCTGCCCGCCCGACTCTTGCCTTAAATCGCTTCTTCCAGGAAATACTCATGGACACCAAACTGCTCGACATCCTCGCTTGCCCGATCTGCAAAGGCCCGCTCAAGCTCAGCGCCGACAAAACCGAGCTGATCAGCAAGGGTGCTGGCCTGGCTTACCCGATCCGTGATGGCATCCCGGTAATGCTCGAAAGCGAAGCCCGCACCCTGACCACCGATGAGCGCCTGGATAAATGACCACAGCCTTTACCGTCGTCATTCCTTCACGCTACGCATCGACGCGCCTGCCGGGCAAACCCCTGCAATTGATCGGCAACAAGCCGATGATCCAGCTGGTATGGGAACAGGCCTGTAAAAGCAGCGCCGAACGGGTAGTGGTCGCCACCGATGACCCGCGCATCATTGAGGCCTGCAAAGGTTTCGGCGCCGAAGCGGTATTAACCCGCGAAGACCATAACTCCGGCACTGACCGTCTGGCCGAAGTCGCCACGCAACTCGGTCTGGCCGCCGATGCGATCGTGGTCAATGTGCAAGGTGACGAGCCCTTGATCCCGCCGAGCGTGATCGATCAGGTCGCCGCGAACCTGGCTGCCCATGGCGAGGCGCGCATGGCGACCCTGGCCGAGCCCATCGAAGACATCGACACCCTGTTCAACCCGAACGTGGTGAAGGTGGTCAGCGACATCAACGGCCTTGCGCTGACATTCAGCCGCTCGATACTGCCTTGGGCGCGAGACGCCTTCGCCAGGAACCCTGACGTATTGCCGGAAGGCGTGCCGTATCGCCGCCATATCGGCATCTATGCCTATCGCGCCGGTTTCCTGCATGACTTCGTCAGCTGGGGCCCGTGCTGGCTGGAAAACACCGAGTCCCTGGAACAACTGCGTGCCCTGTGGCATGGCGTGCGCATTCATGTGGGAGACGCCCTCGAAGCGCCACCTGCCGGTGTCGACACCCCGGAAGACCTTGAGCGCGTTCGTCGCCTGCTGGGGGCCTGATGGAGGTCTTGTTCGTCTGCCTGGGCAATATCTGCCGTTCGCCCACCGCTGAGGGCGTCCTGCGCCACAAATTGCGCGAGGCGGGGTTGGCAGACCAGGTTGAGGTGGCGTCGGCCGGAACGGGTGAATGGCATGTCGGTAACCCGCCGGACAAGCGTAGCCAGCGCGCGGCACTGGAGCGGGGCTACGACTTGTCCGCTCAGCGTGCCCAGCAGGTTTCCCGCGCTGACTTTGCGCGCTATGACCTGATCCTGGCCATGGACCACAGCAACCTGCGCAATCTCAAGGCGCTGCACCCCGGGCCAGGCAAGGCGGAGCTGGATTTGTTCCTGCGCCGGTATGACGCCGAGGTGGACGAAGTGCCAGACCCTTACTACGAAGGCGAACAAGGCTTTGAGCGGGTTCTGGACCTGATCGAGCGAGCCTGTGATTTATTGGTGATCGAATTGAAGGGGCGGTTATGACCTTGCAAGTGCTTGCGCAGGTATCGCTCAAGCCATTCAACAGTTTCGGCATTGACGTGCGCGCCCAGTTGTTTGCCGAGGCCCACAGCGACGCCGATGTGCGTGACGCGTTGGCCTATGCTGCCGCACAGGCGTTGCCGCTGTTGGTGATTGGTGGTGGCAGCAACTTGTTGTTGACCCAGGATATCCCGGCGTTGGTGCTGCGCATGGCAAGCCAGGGCATTCGCGTGCTGCAAGATGATGGTGTGCACGTGGTGGTCGAGGCCGAAGCGGGCGAAGCCTGGCATCCGTTTGTTCTCTGGACCCTGGAACACGGTTTCTGCGGCCTGGAAAACCTCAGCCTGATCCCGGGCACCGTCGGTGCTGCGCCGATGCAGAACATCGGCGCCTACGGTGTGGAGATCAAGGACGTCTTTGCCGGCCTGACCGCTTTGGATCGCCAAACCGGCGAGTTGCGGGATTTCAGCCTGCAAGAGTGCAACTTTGCCTACCGCGACAGTCTGTTCAAGCACGAGTCAGGGCGCTGGCTGATCCTGCGTGTGCGCTTTGCCTTGAGCCGTACCAGTCACTTGAAACTCGACTACGGCCCGGTGCAGCAGCGCCTGGCCGGGCAGGGCATCACCGAGGCAACGCCCAGTGACGTGAGCCGCGCTATCTGCAGCATCCGCCGCGAAAAACTGCCGGACCCGGCAGAGCTGGGCAATGCGGGCAGCTTCTTCAAGAACCCGTTGGTATCCCAAACGTTGGCCACAGAGTTGCAGGCGCTGTATCCGGACCTGGTGGCGTACCCGCAGGCCGATGGGCAGATGAAGCTCGCTGCCGGCTGGCTGATCGACAAGGCTGGCTGGAAGGGCTTTCGTGACGGCGATGCGGGCGTGCATAAGATGCAGGCGCTGGTGTTGGTCAACTATGGTGCCGCCACAGGGCACGACATTGCCAACCTGGCGCTGCGTATCCAGCAGGACATTGCTGAACGCTTCAAGGTTGACCTGGAAATGGAACCTAACCGGTACTGAAGCGTTAAAAACAAAAAGGCCCCGCATCTTTCGATGCGGGGCCTTTTTTATGCCGCTAGCAATCAGTCATCACGGCTCATGATGCCGAAGATCTGCAACAGGCTGATGAACAGGTTGTAGATCGACACATACAGGCTGACGGTCGCCATGATGTAGTTACGCTCACCGCCGTGGATGATGGCGCTGGTCTGGAACAGGATGCACACGGAGGAGAACAGCACGAAACCGGCGCTGATCGCCAACTGCAGACCGCTGATCTGGAAGAACATCCCGGCGACCACTGCTGCCAGCAACACGAAGAAGCCTGCAGTAATGAAGCCACCCAGGAAGCTCATGTCCTTGCGGCTGATCAGCACGTAGGCCGACAGGCCACCAAACACCAGGGCTGTCATGGCAAACGCCGAGCTGACCACTTCCGCACCGCCGGCCATGCCGAGGTAACGGTTAAGGATCGGGCCGAGGATAAAGCCCATGAAACCGGTCAAGGCAAACGCCGACACCAGGCCCCAGGCCGAATCGCGCAGCTTGTTGGTCAGGAAGAACAGGCCGTAGAAGCCGATCAACACGACAAAGATATTCGGGTAGCCAACGTGCATTTGCTGCGCTACATACGCCATTAAGCCGCTGAATGCGAGGGTAAGGGCGAGCAAGCCGTAGGTGTTGCGCAACACGCGGCTGACTTCAAGCTGCTCAGCCTGCGCGTTACCATTCACTGCGTAATTCTGTTCGCGCATGGCGACACTCCTTCAGTTTTGAAACATTCAGTCGCAAGGATCATAACAGACGCTCTGTAACAAGCCATGGCAAGAGTTTGACAGTGTGTTTCATTCGGGTATTATGGCGCCCGCTGACACGGGATGGGCTACTATAATCCTGTGATGCAAAAGGGAAATTGGCAGAGTGGTTGAATGCACCGGTCTTGAAAACCGGCGGACGTTAATAGCGTCTCCAGGGTTCGAATCCCTGGTTTCCCGCCAAGATTTACACGAAAGCCTCGCGAAAGCGGGGCTTTTGCGTTTCTGGGGTTTGGTCGGCGAAGTTGGGCTAACACTAGGAGTTCCGAAACTTTCGGGTAGGGGGTCCGAAACTTTGCCTATTTGGAGGGCTTGGCGGTCGCGCCAATCCTCCGGTAAGGCCGCTTTGTGATCTCCTGTTTACTATGGCCGAGCAGCAAGCTCGCATCGCCAATGTCGACGATTTCCGACGCCGCTTTAGGGCGGATATCACGGAATTGAAACCCGCCAATCTTCGCAGCCAGCAATGGGTCACCCTGTTCGATTGCTTTCTGCTGCGCCTTCTCCCTTGCCTTGTCCCAGCGCAAGCGCAACACGCCCTTCGTCATTCTCTTTCCATGCTTGTTGATCAATAGGTACTTGGAAGAGTGATGTGCATTCCTTTCTGAAATCTCCCTTATAAGTCGACCCAGGCTGTTTTCCCGGGCGTCAGTGCGCATTAAGATTCTGAGCGTCAGCCCAGTCTTGCCCTGCGTCACCAGGAAGTAGTCGCCCTCGGTATCGTCGCTCCGCATGATTATCACGTCAGCGGGCCGCTGCCCGGTCAAATAGCCAAGATCCATCGCTTCCTTGAGCTCAGGCTCTGCCATTCCATAGACCGCATCCCACACCACCGCGTTTGCGTAGAAGTCGCGTGGCGTTTCTTTGTTCTTCCTGATGCCTTGGCAAGGGTTCTCCCGCTCGGTAAGCCCCCATTCCCGCGCCATGTTGAAAACGTGAGAAAGCAGGGCGATTTCCCTAGTCGCCCTGACTTTTGCTGAGCGTGCATCGCGATAGCCTGCAATGTTGGCCGGGGCTATCGAGTCGATGGGAGCCCCGTCGAATGTGGGCCGAAGCTGTTTAAGTTCGGCCAGGTTGTCCTTCTGGGGCCGCGCTCCCTTTTTTGGGACAACGTCGCGTTCGTACCTGTCGAAGATCCCTTTCATCGTGCTCGACCTCGGTGGCGAAGGTTTTGAATGTCACTCCCTGCGGTGCCTGTAGACGGCGCTTGAACTGCACGTTGCTGCGCCGATCAACCAGCGTTTCCACCGCGTTATAGATCCACTCCTGGCGCGCAATCTCCAGGGCCGACTCGCTCACCGGAGGCGGCAGGCGGTTATCGAATTCAGTTTGTGCAAGCGCTTGTACGTTCATGGTCTCCTCCAAGGTGGCGGACTGTTAACCTGTACTCGTCAACACTCGTGCCTCCCGCTGGTTGCCGATGGGTGCGGGGTGAGTGCTGAGGGGTAGAGGTTAGGGATGGTTTTTGGATGCAATGAACTACCGACGTCTATAGGCCTCTAAATTAATTCAGCCATATTTGGTGAGCGACTGTGTCTAAGATCATTACCGATAAGACCAGTACGCATGAGTCTCTTCCAGCCGAGTCGTTAGTATTCGGCGCTCCTAAAGATCGTCTCGACTTCTATCGCCGAGAAATTCAGTACGAAATCACTCTGCTATCGAATCGAACAAATGCGAATCTAGCGGCGCAATCGTTTTTGGTGATTGCGTTTGCATCCTCCATGGCCAACCTCAACCCGGAATGGGGCAAGATCTTCACGTTGGTTGTGCCATTACTGTTGGCGTTACTCGGGGTTGTGAGCTCGCTGAATGCATGGCCAGGGATTCGAGCTGCTTACGCAATCATTGATCACTGGCATTTCAAGCAAAGCAATCTCTTGCGTAGTGAGCCTGCAATGGGGCTTAACTATGATGATTCGCCCCTTTTCAGCGAAGCGGAGTCCAGTCAAAAGGGGTATATAAAGTCCCTTCAGTTTTCTATGAGAACCCCGTGGCTTTTTGTGATTTTCTGGGTGGTTCTTGCAAGCTTTAGTACGTATATCCAGTTCTCGAATCCCGGTTTTTAAGCTGGGCTTGTGGCCAGGTTGATTATGGACTTGGTGCTCTGGAGTGCCAGTTGACTGGGCAGCCTGGGACATGCAATCGCGACAACTTCAGTCAAGCCGCCAGCTCAGAATATTCCGTCCTGCGCACCATCCGCACCTGAGCCATTCGCCTTTCCGGCGCCCGGCGATCACGACGCAACGTGTCGTCGCTAAGCATCGAGTGCATGGCGATCAGCGCCGCCAGCACGAAGCACACCGGCGTAATGATCTGGCGCTTCATAGCCTCAGCCACCAAGGCAGTGCGCTTCGTCACGCCCAGCTTGAACATCGCGTTGGTCAGCCATGAGCCCCAGGTTATTCACTCTACCGCCGGCACCAGTTGGCACTGATACGTCCATGCTAAGCGCGAAGACCAGCCACCATTGGTCTAAAGTCCGCCTTGATGCTCGTCAGCGAGCCTATGCTGAAGTCACCCCATTACTGTGATAGAGGCTCCCATGAAAGAGGCGCAGCGAAGACTGAACCTGACAGCGTGGCGTGAGCTTTCTGCACTGGCTGGAGGTCGAATGGACGCAGAGTTGAAGTATTTCGAATTGCTGAGACGGGCTGACGCCATGGAGCGATCCGACATGATCACAAGTGATGAGTGGAGAAGGCTTGTGAAGCATGCCGGAGCATTGCTTTGCAGTACTGCGCAATGTATGGGCGGGCCAGGGTAGGGCAGATACAAGAAGCCCGGCGCTGGGCCGGGCAATTTCATGCAAAAGGTATCTGCGCTGGCGGACCGTTAGGCGGCGAGTTTTGAAGCCCCTAAGGTCTTTTTCAAAGTCGCCTTCAGCTCCAACATCTGCTCGCCGAGTTGATCTAGCTTAGCCTTGCCAAGAAGCTTTTTGGCCTTTGGGAACATTTCTGTTTCTTCTTCCTCAATGTGATGTTCGAGCAACTCTTTGACCACCTTTACTCGGCCAGCAAATTCCGGCGTTGTAGGATCTGTAGCTTTGAGGTCGGGCAAGACGAGTGAGTCGACGGTGCGATGCTCTTCCTTTGCCTCGTAGTACATCTCTGCTTCATCTTTCCCACCGGCTGCTTTGAAGGCGGGATAGAGGATCTGCTCCTCCAACTGAGTGTGGATCGAGATTTCCATTTCCAATTTGTTCAATAGGTCGGTGCGTTTCTTCACTGCCCGATCCGTGGACTCACTTAGTTGGGTCAGAATGGATTTAACTTTTTCGTGGTCGGCTTTAAGAAGGTCTATAGCGTTCATTTTTTGTAGCCTCAGTAACACGGAGTGGAGATGCCGATCTTTGTCGGCGTTGTCCCAATAGATTTGGCATTAACCGTGCCACTGCTGAGTTTCTATAATTTTTCTTAAATTTCATTCTGTTAGTGTGGGTGCTGGCTATTAGCGCTCGTGCAGCCTGCCCGAACGTAGCATTTGAGTGATGCATATAGCCCTGTCAAATCACAGGTAAAGCAAAGCCCTCAATGATGAGAGACGGGCGTAAAAGTATTAGCTAGGCGCTGGGGTATCCCAGGGGGGCGACTGTGAAAGAGCTGTGAAAGGGCATGAAGAAGAAGCCCGACTCTAGGCCGGGCTTCGATGTAACAGCGTCAGAAACTAATGATGCTTGTTCTTGTGTTTATGCTTGTTGTTGCCTTTGTGCGTCCTACCATCCGACCGATGATTGCTCTCATCATCCGCCAGGTTGTTTCCTAGTGCGCCACCCGCAGCGCCGCCAAGACCTGCACCGATAGTCGAGCCAGTTGCGCCGCCGAGGCGATTACCAATAAGTGACCCGCCAGCTGAGCCGATACCGCCACCTAATGCAGCTTCAGCTCTGTTGCCCCTTTGAGCGCCGACAGCACCGCCGGCGGCACCACCTACGCCTGCGCCTACCGCAGCGCCAGTCGAGCCCCCGAGCTGTTGGCCTACGATGTTGCCAAGTGCACCACCAACGCCGCCTCCAAGAGCGGCTGTGCCATCTCCGGCTGCCATCGCTCCTTGCGAAATGAGGACACCCAAAGCTAGGGCGGGTAGTGTCATTTTCATTTTGTGAACCTCTATGGGGTGTCAGCAGGCGCTCACGGTTTAAAGCACGCCTACCATTAAGACTAGAGTAAAAGTTTGAAGTTCTCTACGGACGGTGGCTATGGGCGAATGGTTGTAAAAAGGCATGCCGCGGTGGGTTTGGTAGCGGAGCGCTTCGATTTGTTTTATGTGCGCGGGTCAACAAAACAGCCCGCGATGGGAAGTAGCGGGTTAAAAGGGGTGTTCACTAGGAGTTGAGGTAAGCATAGGCGCTCCATTGTAGAAGGGATGTGAAGGGCGGAGAAGTCGCCTTCTCAACCTCAGCATAAGGGCGATGGTGTCCATTTAAAGCACGTGTGCGGCGATGCAAAAGCACCTTAGGCGACCTTCAGTTCAGCGCCGCGCCCGTGTGGCGTGAAGGCATCAACTAGATGGGAACAAAACACGAAGTGAACCGCTCAGTATAGTGTTGCCGCTTCGCGTTTTTCAGTCGGCGCGGCGTAAGGAGATCCTGTGTCCACTTCCACGCTGGCTTCACGCTTTTTAAGCACGTCCCGTCATACGACGTATTATTTAGAGTCGGGACCTGCCGATGGGCCATTGATGATGCTCCTACACGGCTGGCCGGAGCTCGGTCTGATTTGGCGTGCTCAGATGGAAGCGTTCGCTGCCCAAGGCTGGCACTGTGTCGCACCAGACATGCGCGGCTATGGAGGTTCTTCTTCGCCAACCGCCATCAATGCATACACGATTGAGAACATCGTGGCAGACATGACAGAACTTCATGATCATCTCGGTGGAATGCCCGCAATCTGGGTGGGCCACGATTGGGGCAGCGTTGTGGCTGGTGAGTTAGTCGCTCATGAGACTCATCGGAGCCGCGGCGTTGTGTTGATTTCGGTGCCGTATTTTCCCTATACGAATGCGCTGCCTACGCTCGTCCCGCTGGTTGACCGAGCGATCTACCCAACGGATCAGTATCCAGACGGTCAATGGGATTATTACCGCTATTACAACACGCACTTTGCGTCCGCAGTTGCTGATCTTGATGCGGACAAAGCAGCATCGCTGGCGTCGATCTACCGGCGAGGCGACCCTGCTAACATCGGCAGGGTTGCATCAAATGCCGAGGTGACCAGGAAAGGTGGGCGGTTTGGCAAAGCGCATCGGGCCCCAGCCACCCTACCAGACACCGCGCTCTGGCCAGAGACGGACTTCGCAGCACTGGTGAGGATTTTCGAGGAGCATGGTTTCCGCGCTCCGTGCGCGTGGTATCTAAACGACGATGCCAACATCGAGTACGCCCGCCGAGCGCCCAATGGCGGCCGCCTTTCATTACCCGTGCTGTTTGTAAATGGGGATTACGACCAGATGAATACCATTAAGGGTAATCAGTTGGGCGATCCAATGCGTGGCGTCTGCGCAGATCTCACCGTGACGAACATATCCGGCGGGCATTGGTTGCCAGTGGAGTGCAAGACAGAACTCGTTGAGGCCATAAGTACATGGTTACAGGGTAAAAAGTTTCGATGAGGATCGCGAAGCCGGGGAGCATCATAAGGAAAGCTAAGCAAGCAACGACCCCTACTTTGCTCCAGAAGTTTTGCTCACGCTATGCAGTCATTCGTTATCCCTGAATTTCTCCGCCAACCCCATTTTGGCGTCTATGGTTCGTGATACAAGAACATTCCCTTCTTGTCACTTTCATCAGCGGCACTCAGCGCTCGAGCCGCCAAGGCCATCGTTTCACGGTAGTGAAAGGTATACCGGGGAGGGAGCACAAGCACGCTTGTCCACGAGGGGTCGCCTTCTATAGCCAGCGGTAGGTTGTGGCAAACCAATTGATTCTCATCAGATCTACTGCCCAGCGCGGCTCTCAATTCCTTCGTCAGATCCGCGGCGCCGGGGCGCGTGTAGCAGTTAGCTAACACAAGGCCATAGGCCTTCAGCGCGCCCAAAATCTCACCTTGGTCCGACTCATCATTCAGCACAGCAACTATTGGCATATCGCACTCCTTGCAATACAGATTTACGAATCTCGACCACCGAATGTAACAACAGGGTTAGCACTCAGTAAAACTTCTGCAGCGTCTGCACAACTACGCCCACGATCCGGCAGTTCTCGTCTACCGCCTCAATTGGGTGGCTAGGGTTCAGCGGTTTTAAGAACAGCCGACCACCATCGCTGACCAGCTTCTTGAAAGTGGCTTCATTGCTGTCTGGCAGCTTGGCCACGACCAGCTTACCGGGTGCGACCTCTGCCTCTGTGTCTACCAGGATCAGCGTGCCTTCGGTGATGCTTTAGCCGGCGGGCGCCGTCATCGAGTCACCTTTGACAGTCAGCCAGAACGCAGGGCCTTTGGAGTCGTACTCGGAGAACTCGTAGCTGTCCGAGAATCCGGCCGGGTAGGGCTCTACGGCTTCCGCCCAGGCGCCGGCGGCAACCCAGCTGATTACTGGGTAGCGGAATGATTTGGTGGGCTGGGCGGCAACTGAGATGTTGGGTTCTGAGGCGCTCACACCAATCATTGGCCCGGTGTTTTCCGAGAGCCAAATAGCGTTCACACCGCACACGTGCGCGATCTTCGGGAGGTGTGCGCTTTGAAGGTTTTTTCCGGTCTCCAGCTGGGAGATTACCGGCTGCTCAACACCCACTTTTAAGGCGAGTGCCTTCTGCGTCAGCTTGGCGTGGGTGCGTGCGGTTTTGATTCGTTGGGCGAGTGTGCTCATGAGCTGAAATTTATAAGTTCACTTATTGTCTTGCAAATAAGTTTTCTTTTACTTTGGATATAAGCAGGCTTATCAGGAGGGGCGCTCATGACCCCTATCGAAAGGCTCGTCGACTTCTTCGGCGGGCAAACCAAAACAGCTTTGGCCCTCGACGTCTCCCAGGCCGCGGTTTCGTACTGGGTTTCCGGGATTCATCCGATGGGTGCCGAAAAAGCATTTAAGGCTGAAGAGCTGACCGGCGGAAAGATTACGGCTCGCGAGCTGTGTATGCGCCAAAGAGACATCCAGTCGGTCGCCTGACATGACAACCGCGCTCCTCGATCCATGTAGCCAGTATCGGCGCAACCGGTCTGCGAAGTAAGAAACCTGAAGTCGCTGGAGTTTTATCCAGTGGGTTTTGAATGGGCTGAAACGTGGAGCAGGGCAGGGAGGTTCACGCCGTTGCGCTGAATTACAGGCAATAAAAAAGCCGACGTACGAGGTCGGCTTCTTCAAAAGCTTTATGCGAGAGAAATCATGCCAAACATTGTTCCGATACACAACCCTCGGGGATTCACCCGTATGGACAGTTCGGGCGCTCGCGGCCGAGACCAATACGTCCGCCGGCGGCTGTGACTTCGAGCCGAAGGTGCAGTGCGCCAAGCAGAAGGGTGAGGTCGTCGGCAAGGAGGCGGCGTTCCTCCAGGACTGCAGGGTGTTCGGTCGCCTGCACAGGGCGCTCACTCCGGCGCACTGGCGAGCACTTGTGGCGAAGTACTCGACACACCAGGAGCGCAAGCACGGCGCCATCCTGGAATTGCTGAACTCGGTGAAGACACCGGCGCCGAAACGTTTCCGGGAATGCGCAGTGCTGACCTGGGCCATTCCGCAGGTTGCAGGCGCCGAGGGCAAGCGCTCCGCCGCGGTGCTGCCGGCCGCCTGGTACGACATCACCAATTGGGACAACGACGGCAAACCGGAGTCGACCCGGTACCGGTGGCGTTCAGGGATCCGCAAGACGCTTGATGACCAGGTGAATGAGGCGCTCACTGCCGCTCAGGAACTGCTTGATGCGGAAGGGTTAATCGAAAGTTGTGTGGCGTAGCAGAAAGCCGTTGCAATGAGTGAGAGAGTGTTTACCCATCCTATCGATCTTGCGCGTTAGGGGTTCACACTGCAAAGCCCGGCTTATATGTCGGGCTTTTTATTGCGCTCAGTTTGTGCAAGGTCGAAAATAGAGCTTCCGACTATAAACTGGGAGAGCGTCATGGTTTTGCGTGGCATGGCACAGATGCATGTCGACGACTTGGCGGAACGGTTCAAGAAGTTGGTTGTAGGGCAGGCTGGTAAAGTGAATATTCATTTTGCGTGGGTTGTTTTTTATCAGGGCCGAATGTTCGGGGCTTATTCAACGGCCGAGCTTGCGCTGGAGAAAATAACGGACATCGAGCACTGCATTAGCATCGACGAGGCCCCAGTCCCTCAAGCCTCAGACGACTAAAGTTTTCATTAAGCCCCGCCTAGGACGGGGCTTTTTGCTTTTCGCCGTTCGTCCAGTGTTCGGCACTCACTGCAACCTGCCGACTACCATGTTTAAGCACGGATATTCCGAGTGTTTGAACGGAGAGGCAGCATGGATATTGATAAGAGTGCCCCAGGCAATATTTCGCAGCAGGAAGTGACACGCGGCACGGACAACGAAGCGGGTCACGACCCTCGCCGGGATGAGCGCGAGATCCGGCCGCCTCAGAATGATGATCCCTCCCTTGAAGAGGATATGTCGGACGTGGACGCTGCCGATTCAGTGGCGAGCGAGCATCCCGATAACTGACGAGTTTCATGTCAACGAGCCCGGCCATCGCGTCGGGTTTTTTATTGCCCAAGGAAAGGGCGATTCAGCAAAAAGAATTTGCAGATGTTGAAAGAATTCAGATGCGGT
Organism: Pseudomonas antarctica; assembly: GCF_001647715.1. Lineage (NCBI taxonomy): Bacteria > Pseudomonadati > Pseudomonadota > Gammaproteobacteria > Pseudomonadales > Pseudomonadaceae > Pseudomonas > Pseudomonas antarctica. The sequence goes on along the minus strand of NZ_CP015600.1, from coordinate 3,783,357 downwards.
AACTGCAATAGACTTCTCGCCCGTACGGGTGGGTTTACCCACATTACGAGCCTCGGCATTTGCCCGGGCTTTCTTGATGGCTCCTTGATATATTGCCGCCTTCAACGGCGGAGGGAACCATGAAAAAATCAATACTAAGCATTTTGCTGAGTGCGGTCGCAGTGTCTGGCTGCACCATGCGAGTGGCTGACGTGACGGTAGTCAGTACCAAGAACTACAACATCAACGGTGGCGATTTCGTAAAGGGTAAGCGCGTCGTTGGTGAAGATAGCTATCCGGTGATCATATTTCCGCTGGGCTTCCCGAACGTGAAGACAGCCATGGACCGGGCCATTGAAAAAGACCCGTGTGCGGTTGGGCTGTCGGATGCTGTTGTGTACGACGTGAACCACTCGTTTCTGTTCGGCGTCGTCAAGTCCAGAGTCGAAGGTGACCTGATCATTGATCGGTCAAGAAGTGGCTGTAAAAACAGAGTTTAGATAAATCACAATTCCTGAGGCCCGCCACTGCGCGGGCTTTTTCGTTTCTGGAGTATCGGATGGATCCTACTGACCTCGGCCCAGGCACAGCTACCTGGCTGGGCGGCCTGCTTTGGCTTCGCAGATTCCTTTCAAAGGATGCGACTGACCGCGCGATGGACAGCGCCGATATTGGCACGCTGAAGCGCCTAAACGAGCTGCTGAACCAAAAGTGGGCCGCCCGCAAAGAGGCTGAGGCCCACGCCGATCAATTCGCGAAAGAGCGGAACGACCTGGCCGCCGCTGTCGGCCGCATGGAAGGCAAGATCGAAGTGCTGACCAGCCAGGTCGCTCAACTCACTGACCGCGTGACGCAGCAGAGCGACGAGATCACTCGCCTGCGCACCAAGCTGGGAGGAATCGCCTGATGGACAGATGCGCATTGGAATTTATCGCTCGCCGCTGGTGGCGCCGGGCCGAGGTCTGGGCAATCGCGGTCAACGACTGCGGCCCAGGCTGCCGACAAAGCGGATGAAGCCCTCAACCGGGTATCGCAGTAATGCGCGCCACGTTTTCGAACGTGCCAAGGTGTGGCGCCGCTATTGAGCTAGCCGTTTGTATTGAGGGATCCCTGAATACTGTGAAGCGCGTACTAAAGTTCATGCTCTACTTCGTGCCATCCCGTATACGCCATCCCACACAGTGGCGTTGGCATAGTAGTCGCGGGGTGTCTCTTTATTCTTACTGAGGCCCAGGCAGGGGTTCTCGCGCTCAGTGAGTCCCCATTCCGGTATTGCCCGGGAAAGCGCCAGGCGCCTTTCTGCTGCACCACCTGCACGGCAGGCCGTCCGAGATCATCGTCTAGGGTGGCCCCTGGCACGACCGCACGCGTCTGATCCTCAGGTACGCGGATGCGAAATGGACCAGTTTTGTCAATGGAAAGCTTCAGAGGCCATCAGCGGGGCCACCTGCCGAGAACCTCGTTAACCACGGCTTTGCCTAGGCATTGTAAAATTTTTTATCTGCCCTCTTGAAATTTTTTCCGTCGCACATAAATTTTTATCACGCGACGCCGAATGCGGGTCGCGCACTTAATCACTTGGATTTAATCAGGAGATTTAGAGATGGCTACTACCCTTTCGTTGGCCCCGCTGTTCCGTCAATCTGTGGGCTTCGATCGTTTCAATGACCTGTTTGAGTCGGCGCTTCGCAGCGAGGCTCCGAATACCTATCCGCCTCATAATGTGGAAAAGCATGGTGATGACGAATACCGTATTGTCATCGCAGTAGCTGGGCTCACTGAAGCGGATCTGGATATCCAGGTCGAGAAGGGGGTTTTGACAGTCGTTGGCGACAAGCGTGAAACCGGGAAAGAAGTAACTTATCTGCACCAGGGCATCGCGCAACGAGCATTCCGGTTGTCATTCCGTCTGGCGGATCACATTGAGGTTCGCGGTGCTTCGATGAACAACGGACTGTTGAGCATTGACTTGCTGCGCGTGATTCCTGAAGAAGCCAAACCGAAAAAAATCGCTATCGGTGGCGAAGCTACGCCCGAGCTGCGTCAGGTTGGCTTGCAGTAAGTTGGCGGTAAAAAAGGCGCTCTTAGTAGCGCCTTTTTTTGTGGCCTGGAGTGAAGGCTTAGCCCTATGTACAGAGCCTGCGAACCTCTGGAGCCGTTTCCTTGACATACACGTCCCAACATCCGGCAAGCGCTGCGCCTGCCGGGTGTGAAGAGCGTTTAAGGCATCAAGACCGAGTCGACAACGTGGATCACGCCGTTGGACTGCATCACGTCTGCGATGCTGATACCGGCTTTGCCGCCCTTGGCATCGACTACCCACAGTTTGCCGTCGTGCAGTTTGATATTCAGCGACTCGCCTTGAACGGTTTTCAGCACAACGGTGCCTCCGTTCTTTTTGGCGTCGGCCATCAGCTGTGCCGATGTGTGAGTGCCAGGCACAACATGGTAGGTGAGGATTTTAGTCAGGTCGGCTTTGTGTTCAGGCTTGACCAGCGTGTCGACGGTACCTGCCGGCAGCTTGGCAAAGGCTTCGTTTGTTGGTGCGAATACGGTGAAAGGCCCTTTACTGTTGAGCGTATCAACCAGTCCGGCGGCCTTGACTGCCGCAACGAGTGTTGTGTGGTCCTTTGAGTTGACCGCGTTTTCTACGATGGTTTTGCTGGGGTACATCGCTGCGCCTCCGACCATCACGGTGTCGGCGGCAAAGCTGAGCGTTGCGGTGACGGAGAGAATCGAGAAGCAGGCGGCTGCAGCAAGTTTTTTGTAAAAAGCGTGCATGATGTATCTCCTTGGCTCTTATGCCCTCCGAGTGAGGGTATTGAATCTACGAGCCAACGATCAAAGTGGATGCACCGGTTCATAAAATAATTTTTCAAGGACTGCGCGGGCCTGTTCAGGCCTGTGGGTTGCTGCCAATGATGTGCCACCCACACCAGGGCGCGCATAACAAAAAACGCACCCCTTCTTGCCTAGCTCAACCGGGTAAAGGGCAACCCATACCTCACCTCTACCAGTGCTGCACCGCCGCGCTGAAGATTACGCTCACTGCCTGTTTCCTCCACGCATCCGGCCCTGCGATAAAATCGGATAGCCCTTTCATTACCGGTCAACACCCAAAGCGTTAAACGCTGATATCCCTGCTCAATCAAGCACTGCAAACCTGCTTTCCACAAGGCCAGCCCGACGCCGGTTTGCCAATGGCTGGCTAACACATAGATGGCCATGACCTCACCTGCGTTCCCCTCGGCGGTATCTTCGTCACGGCTGGCGCCGACTGATATCCAGCCAACGACCTGCTGGTTCAGCTCCGCGACAAATACGTTCGACTCGGCCGATTCAATCGAGCGAATCCAGGATGATTCACGCTGAGCCAGCGTTGCGTCCAACGCGTTCAAGTATTCGGCAGGCATCAGGTCGCGATACGCTTGCTGCCAACTGCTGATGTGCACCTGGGCGATGGCCTTTGCGTCGCTGGGTAATGCTTGACGAATCATTGATGAACTCCTTGTTCGGGCACTGAACGCCCTGTAGTCAATCCAGTAAGCACGGCGATAAACAAACAGGTTATGACGCCCCTACGCAGCTGCGTTGGAAACCGCGATATCGCGGTTTTTTATTGCCTGGAGGAAAGCAGGGGCGAAGCGCGTGGTATTGGCTTCGTCCAACCCAAAAGCACCCAGCGTAGTCCAGCACAGTTTTCTGTCAGTTCGGTTACCGCAGGCGCGCTTTGACGGGCCTTGCAACTCAATCGTTACGATAAACAACCCGTCTAGATCAATGGTTGCAACGCAATTCAGGGTTGCCACAGGTGGTTTTGGCCGTTAACCTGAAAATGTATGAATTGTTACGAATAGTTTCGTGCATGACCTGTTTCGGGTCACGCGACTTCAGGATGAGGAACGAAAAATGTTTTCACACGAAGGTCCCGCAATAGAGCTGTTGCTGTTCATTTTTGGCTTGGCAGGCCTGCTTTTGGTCGTTTGGTTTTTTCACCACCGATACGAGCGAAAGAACGGGAAAGGCGTAAAAAAACAACAAAATCGTAACGAAAGGCGCTCAGCGTAAGCGGTTGCTTACGATCAGGTCGGGCCGGGTTGGAGCAGTGGCGGCTTCCATCATGAGAAGTGGCCAGGCTCCGAGCGGGGTGCGGACTGGCAGCAAGCGATGCTTGAATACGCCGTGTACCGTGTTCCAGCGAGCAAAATTTGCTCAGGCCTGACGGCTACGACTACAGCGCCGGTAAACACGTGCAGTGGGCTCATGATGCGAAGGTGATTGCAGCGCATAAAGCCACCGTTTACCGGACAAAGAAAAGCCCACGATGGGGGCGCGGGCTTAAAAGGTGTTCACTTAGGAGCTGGGTTAAGCCTAGGCGCTCAACTGTGAAAACCCTGTGAAATAAAAGTGCCTGTTACGTCTTTTGCCGCCCGCTCTTTGCTCACGTACTGTGCGGGTTCCCTATCCAGCCTATGCAACGGTGTTTTCATGTCAGATGAAGTTCGGCTTGTCGTGATTATCCATACCCAGCCCGGTAAAGGTTCGCAGCAGTTGGCCGCATTCGAAGGGCTGGCGCCCAAGGTCAGGGCCGAGCATGGCTGCCTGCAATATGATTTGCACCCGGTTGCGGGCAACCAAGACAGTTTTGTCCTGATCGAAACGTGGGCTTCCCAGGACGCACTGGATGCCCATCATCTGGCCGCTCATATGGTGGAAGCGGCCAGGCACAATCCCTCTTTTCGTGCCGGGCCCGCTACCGTTTTGATGTTAGACGCTGCGGTCTTGCCTGCATAAGGCGGCGTTCAGAGCTGCACCCGGCGTAACCGGCCACTCAATGGCACCACCGTGTTGTCGGGTGTGGGTATGCGCCGGCCGGCCAGCCCCATGCCTTCGCTCACTAACACCGCGCCTTGCACCACACACAGGTTGGACGGCGTATCCAGCCCGCGCGCCAATACTTCGACCGGCCCGGTGTGCAGGTTGCAACGCAACAATCGCCCACTGAATCGAGTAAAACCGCCATGCAGCGGCTCGCCGCTCCAGTCCGGCGGCAAGGGTTGTTGCAGGTGGTTGCATAGCTCCAGCACCAGCAGGTTGCCCTGCGGGCACAGCGCCAGGCCCGTGGGCAATTGCAGGCCACGTATCACCACCTCAATCTGCCCGCTGGCCGGGTGCACTCGGACCACTTGGCCTGCGAAGTCGGCAAAGTCGATGCCCTTGCGCGCCGGGTCGCCGTGCAGCTCCCCGGAGAACAGGCTGATCAGCACCGCGTCTGTCTGCGGTTCATACACCAGGGTCACGGGGACGGCTTCCTGGCCCATGTCCAGTTCGGGCAATTGCACCAGCACCTGTTCGTCCTGGCCGTCGCGAAACTCCACCAGTTGGTTGGTATCGGGCTTGACCGCCAGCCAACTGTTGCGGGTCGGGTGATAACACAGCGCATTCAAATTGCCACGGCTGTGAAACACCGGCTCGGGCGGGCTGTATTGCAGGTCGAGCAGTTTGGAGCCGCCGACATAATCGGTCTGGCTGGCCAGGCAACGGCCGCCGCCGCAGGCAATGTCCGACAACCCCATGATTTCATCACGCAGCATGCGCGCCTGCATGTTCATGGCGCGAAAGCCTTGTGCGAGGGTCTCGCTGGGCAGATAGGCACCGGGCTGCAACGGGTCGGGTCGTAGCCGACTGACGCGGCCGCTGAACGGCTGGTCCGCCAGGCCTGAGCCGGCCTCGGCCAGTAGCAGGCTGCCATCGGCTTGCACGCACACACCGCGTGGGTTGAGCAGGCTCTCGGCGATCAGTGTGCTGGGGCGCAGGTTTTCTATGGGCTGCGCCGGGATATGCAGGGTCATGGGCGTTGCTCCTATTGCGGCGGCTGCCAAGGGCTGCCGGTGAGATAGGCGCGCAGCAGCGCCCGTTGGGCCGGCGACATCGAACGCACCACCGGCATGAACAGTGTGGTGCCTTTGTAGGCGTCCGAAGTGCGCGCGAGGATGGCGTTCTTCGCGCCCATGATCGCGTCGGGTTGGTTCAGCGGGATGTAGCGGGACATGGCGGGGAAGGCCAGATAGTGAAAGCGCAGCACGTTCGGGTACATCTGCTGCCAGGTGATGATGCTGCCCTTGGGAATGCCGAAGTCGGTCTGGGCATATTTGCGCAAGTTGGTGAAGAAGGCGCCGTCGTCCACGCCATTGGCCGTGCAGGTCAGCGCGACAAAGCCTGCCTGGCTGGCGCTGCCGGGTTTGAGGGTGACCGGAAAACTCACCGTCTGTTGGCCGGCATTGACGGTCAGTGACGTCGGAAAGTTGAGGAAGTCGGTGTATTGCTTTTGATCATAAACCCCAGGTGCGCTGGCCCCCAGGCTGACCTTGGTGGCGTTGGGCACCGGCCCGCCCAGGTAGCTGACCTGTAACGTGATGGTCAGGCCATTGGGGTAATCCTCCAGGTACACATTGCGCTGATCGGCGTATACCCGATAGGTCGATTCGGTCGCGTTGAGTTTTTGACCGTTCACCGGGTTGGGCGCGGTGATGTTCAACGCGGTGGTCTTAACGGCTTGCTGCTGGCTGGCATTGAGCGCCACGTCGACGATGCCGCCGTACACGTAGTAATTGACCAACGGGCTGGTGGTTGGGTTGAGGGTCATCAACGCGGCCGCGCCAGCGGAAATCGTCACCGGCCCGTAGTTCGCATTCGGCCCGATAGGGCTGGTGATGTCGTCCCGCACGGCCCGGAAGGTTTGCTTGGGGATGACGTTGACCATATCGAGGCTCAGCAAGCCATTGTTGCCCAGGGCCGCATAGGCGGCATTGCCCGTGACCTGGTTGACCAGTTGCCGACCTGGCTGGCAGCCCGACGGCTCGCCGGCAAACGCCGGGGCCAGGGTACCGATCACGCGGCCGATGCTTGGGTTGGGCGTGTATTTACCCGCCGCGTAATCCGCGTCCAGTTGCGCGGTGGTCATCTGCGGGCACATCTCGAACATCACGAAACGCAGGACAATGCCGGTCGCCCCCGGGGCCTGGATGATCGCCTTGAGGCCGCTGCTGTTTTGGTTCCAACTGACGATGCTGCTCAGCGGGAAGGTCAGCTGGAACGTGCCGCTGGCATGGAACGAGCCCGGCGCGTCCATCTTCGCCGGGTCGAGCACACGGCCGGTCACGTCGAAACTGCTGCACACCGCATTGCAGCGGATCAGCAACTGGATATTGTCACTGCTGCCGATTTGCAGGCCGCCGACGAATATCTGTGTGGTGGTCGAGGCGCTGGGGTCGAGGTCTACCATCATCGGGCCGGACACCGGGCCTTGTCCGGTGACCGGGTCCACCGAGCCCAGCAGGTACACGGGCTGGCCGACCTGGTCGCCGGTGGTGCTGATGTTGCCCGGCGCACCTTGGGAACTGATCAAGGCGTTCTGCATGTCCACCACATGCTGGCCATAGTGGTTCCAGCCGCCAGCGGTGTAGTAGTTGCCGGCCGGCGCGTTGATCATGTTGTTCAACTGGTCATCGGTATACGGCTGCGCACCTGGCGCGAGGGTCGACGTGGTCAGGTCGAACAGCGGCCAGTTCGGGTTGCCGTTGAAGGGAATGGTCGGTGAGTTGTTCGGCAAACTCACGTCCGTGCGGATGCCGCCCCAGAAATTCAGTCGTGGTCCATTGAGGATGCTCATGGTCTATTCCTTGTCCGTGGCGTGTGGGGTGACAGGCGGATTGGCGAATTTGAACAGGTAGGAAAAGTCGGATTTGAACGCGCTCTTCACCGGTGTCGCCATGGAGTGGCAGTTCATGCAACTGCTGTTGGGCTGGATGTAGCTTTCCATGGTCACGTTGGCCGACAGCGCCGGTGTCGGTTGGCCCAGCGGGTTACTCGGGTTGTTCGGCATCAATGGGCGCTGGGTGGTGATGAGCTGGTAGTACTTCAATACGCTGCGTTGCAGGCCGGGGTTGGCCTGGTAATTGGCGTTCACCCAGCCTGTGGCATCGGCAATCGGTGTCACGCGGTTCAGTGGGTTCGGCGTCTGGAACGTAGTACCGGGTTTGGGCACGCAGACCAGTTGCGTGCCCTGGGTTTGCCAGTTGCACGGTGACTGGTTGAGCGTCGCAGCAGGCGCGAGCGGGTTGTAGTAGGAATAGGCGGTGCCGGCGACAGGCTGGTCGACCCATTGGCCATTGACCTTGGCCTTGGGCGGCACGTTTTCGATTTGCTCGAAGGTCGACCAGATCCACTGCGGGTAGCCATTGACCTTGGTGATGATATGCAGGCCCACCAGCCCGAGGTAAGCCTCGGTCACCCCGGTGCGTTGGCCCTGGTTATTGAAGGTGGCCACGCGCGCGAACTGCGTCAGGTAATGGCTGGCGTTGTCCTTGGGCGTAAGCATGCGCCAGCTCGATTTGATCTCGATGACCCCGTTGGGGAAGCTGATGTTGCTGGCTTTGGACACCACGTTGGCGTTGTAGAAATTGTTGCCCACGATGTAGTTATAGGAAGCCTGGTTGGCCGAGATGTCGTAGTAGGTCGGGTTGCCCGCCTGGTCGATCAACCAGCCGCCGACGGCCTGGTCGATGGAGTTGACCAGTGAGCTGTTCTTCAGCGCAGCGATGTTGATGATGCCCAGGCTGCGAGCGGTCAGCGGGCTGTTCCAGGGCCCTGGGTTGGCGGCTCCCGGCAGGAAGATTTCGCTGACGGTTTTGTAGGTCTGCCACACCGTGTAGCCGGCATCGCCCGGTTGTTTGTTGCAGTTGGGCGTGCCGCGTTGCCCGTCCTGGGCAGGCCAGTTCAAGGCGATAAACATCTGCCAGCTGTATTGATCGAACTGGTCCTGCGGGGCAGTGGCGGCGGGTGCGCTGCTGGGCGGCTGGCAATTGAGCTGCGTGGCCAGCGTCGACGCCTGAGGCGCCTCCCGGGCTTGGGCCGACAGGCTGACCAGCCCGAGTAACATCACACGGAATAACGTTTTCATGGCGATCCGTCCTTGTGGGTCAGGGTTTGCGCTGCATGAGCTGGTTCCACTGCGCCTTGTGGCCGTTGCTTTGGGACGCCGGCGGTTCGAACAGCTGGCAAGGCGGCGGGTTCGACGGGCACATCGCGGCTACTTGGTCCCAGGTCTGTTTCGGGTCGGGTCTGGCGATACGGAAATTCGTGTAGTTCTGGCTCACGATGGGCGCATTCGCGACGCTGGCGTCCCCCGAAAAGAAGAATGACTGGGGCAAACGGTAGGGCGGCGACCCCGACTGTTGTTTGTTGAAGGCATACCCGAACAGGATCGGCCCCGCCGGTGATTGCAGGTCCAGCGCATACGCCTGCACGCTGCCGTTGAGGTTTTTGCTGCGCGCGGCGCTGTACGGCAGGTGTTCGATAAAGCTTTGGCGTGGCGGATGATTCATCGGTGAAAACATGCAGCAGGCCGGCATGTCTTTCGGGCGGTCCTGCGGATACGTCAGGAAGTACGCCTTGTTGCCTAGGGACACGAACGAGCAGGTGTAGTTGTTGTTCTTGATCGGGAAGATCGGGAGGCAGTACTTCTCGTAGTGCTCCATCATCGCGCCGAAGCCGTCGCCGTCCGCTGGGATGTAGGCGGTGTCGTAGTAGCTGGTGCCCTTGGAAACAGTGTAATCCGCAGGCGTGAGGGTGGAAGGTGGATTGCTGTAGGGCGGCGGGTTTTTCTCGTAGTTGTTCATCACCCGGTACATCGTCCAGTCGCTGATCCATTGCGCCGGAAAAAACGGATCGGACGGGTCGCCGGGCGCGCGTTCGGCAATGCAGTTGCCGTTCTGTTGATTACATCCCTCGCTGTTGTGCACCCCGTTGGTGAAGTACACGGCGCCGCTGTCGTCTGCGGCAAACGCGCCAGGGCTGAGCAGCAGTATCAGCAGCAACAGTCGGCTTAAGAGGCTGGTGTTCATAGGACACTCCTGTGGTGTGCCGGGTGATTGTTACGCCACCCGGCGATCCTGTGTGTGGCTTAGTCGTAGTCGCTCATGCTGAGTGGAATGGGCGGGTAATTGCGTTTCACCAGGGCCTGCGCCCACAGTTCCAGCACCGCGCGACGGCTTTGCGGCATGTCCCGTGTGATGGGCATCGCCAGGGTGCTTTCCTCCTGGTATTCCTTACTGATCAACACAATCAACTGGTCGACGGCGCCCTCGATGCGCGTCAAGGAGTTGAGTGGCATGAACTTGCTCATGATCGGGTACAGGTAATAGAACGGCTGCAGGATGAAGGGGTAGATGAAGGTCTCCCAGATCACGGTGCCCGCGTCCTTGTTCATATAAATGCGGTTCCACGCATTGACGAAATCCTGCTGCAGCTGCGGCTCCAGCGGCAGTACGCGCAGCGGTGCGAGGAAGTCGGTGAAGGCCGTCGGGAGCGGGAAGCTGAACGGAATGGTGGGTGTTTGCTGACCTTCCTGCAGGAAAAAACGCAAGGTCGGAAACCCCGGTGCCAAGCCCGTGACGGTCAGGTTGGCGATGCCATTGGCGTCGGTCTGAATCTTGGTCAGGCTGTATTGCACCGTACTGTTGAGCGGGTCCTGCAACGTGCCCTGCATCGCGATCGGGTTGGCGAACTTAAGCGTCGGGCTCAAGGCGACAGCGGCGGGTGTCGGCAAAAATTGCTGATAGGTCACCGGCGTCATTTGATCCGCTGCCACCGCGAGCCGTGTGGCCATGAGCTGGCGGCCCGTGCCCTCGGTCACCTGGCTGAGCAGCGTCGATGCACCCTTGAATTGCGGCAGGTTCGCGCTGTTATTGGCCGGGTTTTGCGGGTCATTGTTGAACAGCGTGAAGTTGCCCGGGTTGCTGAATGCCAGGTAGTAATCGGTGGTGCACAGCATGTAGGCATTGCCGTATTCCGCCACCCACAACGTGGTGCCGGCCGGTGCGGGCAGGCCGTCGTATTGCACCATGACCTGCAGCGTCCGGGTGTCGCCCACGTCGATAAAGCTGGCGCTCTCCACCACTTCGGCAGTCCACATCTGCTGGGTCGCGGCGGTGACGGCGGTGGCGCCCTGCAGTTGCAGTTCCAGGGTGCCGGTTTGCAGTTGCGTCTGTGCTTGTGCCGTCAGCGTCAGGTCGAGGATGCCGGAGCGCTTGTCGAACGCCGCCTGTTGATAGTCGTCATAACCGAAACTGGCCAGCGGGCTGAATTGCCCATTCTGGCGAATGCCAATCTGGTAGTTGCCGGCCTGGTACTTGGCGGCTACCGGTATGGCTGCGTTTCTGTCGATCGGATAGAACGGGAAGGCGTTGCTCAGGTCCAGCGACAAGGTAGCGCCATGGGCCTGGGCCGAGATCACACCCAGTTGCGCCGGTGTCGACTGCGCTGGCGTGGTTTTGTAGATGGGCACGGGGCTGGCGGGTAACAGGCGTCTGCCAGCGGGGGCGGTGGGGAATTCGTCTTCGAACCACAGGCCCAGGGTGCCCACCGTACGGCTATAGGCGGGGTTGAAGAAAATATCGCCGACGTTGTCCAGCCCCTGCTGATACATGGCCTGCACCTTGGCCTGGGCGGCCGCACTGGAGCTGTGGGTGTCGATGGGCGGGTAATTGTTGAGGATGCCGTTCTTGTCGTAGCAGGTCAGGTAGGTGGAAAAGCGGAACATCAGGCCCTTGGCATTTTGTTGCGCCATTTGCGTTTGCAGGTTTTGCAGCAAGGCCGAGTTGCCGATCACCCACTCCAGGTTTTCCTTCGGAAAACAGGTTTGCCAAGTGGTGGTGACATAGGCCAGGCCGCCCAGGTTGGCCCAGTTGAAGTTCAGGAAGCGGTCGAGCATGCGGAACTGGCGATTGAGCGTCAGGCCGCACTGCGCATTGCCCAGCACCAGCTTGTCGAAATACAGCGCGGTGAAGGTGTTCTGCCAAGGGCTCACGTCCACGAAGCGCGCCGGGGAGGAGGGCGCGCCGCCGAAGGGGTTGCCGAGCAACTGGAAGCTCTGGTTGATCAGCGGGTCCTGGCTCACATAGCCACCGTTGGGCAACTCGCCGCCGGTGACCACCGATTGGGTCTGGTTGTAGCTGACGGTGCCGCACGCGTTGTCGCCGAACAGGTTCCATTCGCCGGGAATCATCGGTGTGGTCAACTGCCCGGCATTGCCCGGCACCTGCATGACGTAGGGCGGTACGCTGGCGGGTGACAGCGGCGCGATTGTCCACGGCAGCAAGGTGCTGATGGCGTTTTCCGGGGTGATGTTGAAGGCCTTCAAAAACGGCCAGTTCATCTGCATTTTTACCGCGTCATAGAGCGGGTACATGTCGTTGTTGTTGGCGGTCGGCGGGTTCCAGAACATATGGCCGCCCAGGTAGATACGCGGGAAATTCAATACGCTCATGTGAGGCTCCTTAGCGTTGCCACTGGGCGCGTTTGAGCGACCAGACAAAGTCCAGTTTGTGGTAGCCGACAAAGTCTGCGGGCGGCAGTTCGGCCGTGGGGTACACGATGCCGCCCTGTTGTTTGAGGGCGAAATTGAAGTAGCCTTTTTTCGCTGAATACGCGGCGGTGCTGTGGCAGGCGAAACACGAAGACTCGCTCTGGAACGCCGACTCCAGCTGGGAGTTGGCGAGCAAGGTCGGCAGCGTGTTGGATTGCACGCCGATCAACTCGTACTGCGCCAGGGCCGGGAAGTTGGCCTGAAACGTCGTGTTCACCGGCTGCGCCGCCTTTGTGGGCCCGGTGCTGTTGGTCATCGGCGTTGCAGGCGTCGCGTTGGTCACCGTGTACTTGCTGTTGTTGCGGTTTTCGAAGGTGGTCCACACCCAGTCGGGGTTCAGTTTGTTGATCACATGCAAACCGCTGAGCGCGGCGTAGCCGACCAGGTATTTACCGTCCTGCTGATAGTAGGCCTGGGCAATGTAGTAACCATCCTTGATCAGTTGCTGCTGATAGGTCGGGTTGTTGCCGATCCACAGCCAGGCAGCCTTCAACTCCCAGGCTGTGGAGGGGAACGACAGGTCGCTGGTCAGCGCGGCCTGGCCATTCACGTTGTAGACGTTCTGCTGCACGATGTAGTTGAAGGTGTCCTGGCCCATCAACAGTTGGAAACGTACCGGCTGGCCTTTTTGCGCCGCCGGCACCTGGCCGCCCATCTGCAGGATCAACCCATCCACTTGCTGCGTGGCATTGAGGTTGTGAAAGGTACGGTTGAGGTTCATGCCCAGTTTTTGTGCCTGTGCAATCACCTCGATCGGTACGCGCTCGCGCTCGGCATACGGCAGGGGCTGGGCGCCATTGCTCAGGTAGACCTGATCCGAAGGCTTCATGGTCTCCCAGACCCGATCAGGGCTTTGCGCAGAGACGTTCTGGTTCAGGCAGGCAAACCAGTTCCAGGCGAGCGTGTCGCGGCTTTGCACGAAGGCCGCGCGGGTCTTGTCGAGGTTGCCTCCAAACTGCAGGAACTGGGTGCAGTCGAAGGGGGTGGTGCCTTGGGCATGGGCCAACCCGGCCAATGCACTCAGGACAGTTATAGATAAGGCTCGCCGCATGGAAGCTCCTTGGCTGTGGCCAGTTCGAGGTGTGGGCGCCCCAGGAAGTGTTCCAGGAGCAGTTGCTTCACTGCCGTCGCCGCAAGGTGTTGCGGTAGCGCCAGTGCGCAATTGGTGATCAGCAGCGGGCCGGTCTGTACGCTGCTGGGTAAGCGACCATGGCTGCCGCGTACCAGGGTGGTGTCCAGTGGGATGAGGTCCATGTAGTAGCGAAAGCCGAGCTTCTTTTGCAGCAGGCGGCGCGCCACTTTCAATGTGGGGAAACGAATCGCCGGGTCGATAAACAGCTCGACCGGGTCGTAACCGGGCTTGCGGTGGATGTCCACGGTGCGCGCGAAATCCGGTGCTTTGCGATCATCCAGCCAGTAGTAATAATCGAACCAGAAACCGGCGGCGGCCACGGCCACCAGCTCGCCGCTGCGCGGGTGGTCCAGCTGCCAGGCGCGTTGTTCGGCCTTGTCCAGCACCTGCTCGATGCCGGGCTGGCGTTGCAGCAAGGCTTTGACCCGTGGGATGTCCTGCGCCTGCTTCACGTAGACATGCGCGACCTGATGGTCGGCCACGGCAAACGCCGCGCTGGCGCCGGGGTCGAGCAATTCCCAGCTCAGGGACTGGCGCACCTGCAACAGGCCCTCGGCGCGCAACACGCGGTTGATCGACACTGACTGCTCGACGGCTTCGATGCCATATTCGGACAGCAGCATCACCGCCGCGCCTTGCGCTTGGGCAAAGGTCAGCAGGCGACCTACTTGCGTGTCGATGGCCCGTACTTCAGCGGCAATCGAGGGATGATCGGGCCCCACGCGCTGCAAGCTGTAATCGAGGTGCGGCAGGTAGATCAACTGCAAGTGAGGCCGGTTGATCTGGAACTCGGCCATCGCGCAATCGACGATCCAGCGGCTCGATGCAATCCCTGCCGCCGGGCCCCAGAACCCTGGAAACGGAAACTCGCCAATCTGCCGTTCGATCTGTTCGTGCAGCCCGGGTGGCGACGAATACAGACCGAATTGTTTGCGACCATCCGCCGGGTAGTGCGGGCGCGGGGTGATCGCGGCATCCACGTCGGCGTACATGTTGTACCACCAGAACAACTGGCTGCAGCGAAAGCCCGGAAGCTCGCGCTTGAGCGTGTGCCAGACCTTTTCACCCTCGATCAGCGCATTGGGTTGCAGCCAGAACCGCACTTCGGCCTGGTCGCGAAAGTACCAGCCATTGCCGACGATGCCGTGTTGCGACGGCGGCGCGCCGGTGAGGATCGAGGCTTGTACCGTCGAGGTGACGGCGGGGAACACCGGTTGCAAGTAGGCCATCTGCGCGGTCTTGAGCAGGGCATTGATATGCGGCGTTGCCTCACCCAGCAGCGATGGCGTCAGCCCGACCACATTGATCAGCAGCAGCGGTTGTTCAGAGCGCATGGGCGTACGCCTCGTGCTTGAGGGAAAGCAGCAGGTTGCGCTGGCGCAGTTGGTCCTCAACCCAGCGCAATTCGGCGGCGATCCCTTCCAGTTGCGCGCGCTCGGTGGTGGGCCGCAGTTGCGCGGGCAGCACCCCCCAGCTGTAGGTTTCCACTTCCAGCACCGGGCGGAAGTCACCATGGGCGGCCAGGTAATCGAAGGTCTGTGCCAACGCGGCCTGGCTGCCGCTGAGTTCGGGCAACAGCAAGTGTTCGCTGAACAGCGGGATATGGAAATGAATGCGCAGTTCACGCAAACCGCTGCAGTCGGCGAGCGCGGCCGGCAGGTCCGGCCAGCTGATAATGCGGCCGAGAGGGTCGAGGGCTTTTACCTGATGCAGGTAGGTGGTTTCGGCGAAGGTGCTCAGGGTCTCGAGCACGTGTTTGCGGCGATGCGCGTCCTCAGTTGGCAAGCGGCAGATCATCGCGTTGGACAGCTGGATCTTGCCCACGGGCACCTGGGCTTGACGTAGCCTGGCCAGCGACTGATAACAATCCTCGAACATCACCGCCTGGTGGCACACATCAAAACACAGGGCCAGGTAAGCATGGTTCGGGTCCAGGCGCTGCCGACGCTGGAAGAACGCGATGGCCTGCTCGGTGTTTTCCAGCACGCAATCGGGCTCCATCTCCAGGCAGAACACGATCTGCTTGCCGGTTTCCCGGTGCAGGTTGGCGAGTGCCGCAGTGAGTTGGTTGAGGTGCTCGTCGGCGCGCGCCTGCAATGGCGCGGTCCAGGTGGCGGCATAGCCCAGCGGCACCGTGGAAATCACTCCTTGGTGGCAGTCGACCGGCAAGGCCTGCGCGAGGATGCGCGCCAGGTTCAGGCTGTAGGCCAGCCGCTGGGGGTCGGCCCAGTGGGGTAAATACACCTCGGCTTTCACTGCGCCCTGATGGAATTCGCCATAGGGAAAACCATTCAGCGACGTCAGGCGCAAGCCGGTTTGATCGAGCAACTCGAGGAATTGCGTGCACGCCGATGCCTGTTGTAATTGCGCCGCAGCGTGAGCGCAGATCCACAAGCCGCTGTCCTGTTCGTGCAGCCCGCGCAGGTGTCGCACGCCCTGAAAGTGCTGCTCGATGGAGGTGCGTAACCCGGCCAGGTCACGGGTCGGGTGCACATTGCTGCAATACCCGACCTGGGGCGCCGTCCAGCCGCTACGGGGGCTCATTTAACCACCGGTTCCTGGCCGCGCAGGGCCGAGTTTTCCTGCCATTGCTTGCGTTGGTCGATGGGCAGCGGGGTGCTGACCAAGCCCTTGTCCAGCTGACCGCTCTGGGCAAAAAAGTCCACCGGATTGTGGAACAGCACCTGTTCTACCTGGGCTTCAGTAAAGCCCGCCGCCAACATCGCCTGGCCGGTCTTGGGCACCTTGAGCGGGTCGCTGATGCCCCAGTCGGCGGCGCTGTTGACCACCATTTTTTCGGTGCCGTATTCCTTGAGCAGGGCGACCATGCGCTGCTCCGACATCTTGGTGTTGGGGTAAATGGAATGGCCGCGCCAGCACTCGCTGTCCAGCACCAGCGGCAGGGTCAGTTCGTTGAGGTGGTCAATAATCACCAGGTGCTCGGCGATCCCCACGTCGCGGATCACCGCCAGTGTGCGTTTGGTGCCACCGATCTTGTCGCGGTGTGGCGTATGCACCAGCACCGGCAGATTGAATTGTTTCGCCAGCTCAAGCTGCGCCGCGAGAAAGCGATCCTCTTCGGGGGTGATGTCGTCGTAGCCGATTTCGCCCACCGCCACCACGCCGTCCTTCACCAGATAGCGCGGCAGGAGTTCCAGCACTTCGTTGGCGATCGACAGGTCATTCGCTTCTTTGGGGTTAAGCCCGATGGTGCAGAAGTGATGGATGCCGAACATGCTCGCGCGAAAGCGTTCCCAGCCCAGCAGCGTGTCGAAGTAGTCGACGAAACTGCCGACGCTGGTGCGCGCCTGGCCTTGCCAGAACGCCGGTTCGATCACCCCGGTGATCCCGGCGGCGGCCATGTTCTGGTAGTCGTCGGTGGTGCGGCTGACCATATGAATATGCGGATCGAAGTACTTGAGCATGGTGAATCCTCGTCAAGGGCAGGCGGTGTGCATCAGTTCAAGTAGGCGTGCCATTCCGGCGGCAGGCGCAGGCCGCGCAGGCGCTGGTGTTGCGCCGGGCTGAGCAGGTCAAAGGCGATCACTCGGGGCAGGCCGGGGGACACAGTGCGTTCGGCCGCCAGTTGTTCATCGAGCAGGTCGAGCGCCAGTTGGTTGAGGCTGACGCTGTGGTGTTGCGTCAGGCCAACCAGGCGCCCGACGTCGAGGCCCATGCCGAGTGCCTTCAACACCAACTGGTGAAAGGCGCGCTCTGGGTAATGACGTGACGGGTAGGCCGTGTCGAGGGCGAGGGCGGCGAACACCTGGGGGTTACTGGTGCGCCCGGCCTGCAAGGCCAGCTCCAGGCACACCCCGTCGCTGTCGAGCCAGTCGAGGGCGCCAAGCAGGGCGATTTTTTCCTGATCGTCGCCCCACAGGAACAGCTGGCGCAGCAGCGGCAATTGTTCGTCCACCGGGGTATGTTCCAGCGCATTGGCCAACACCAACGCACGCGCCAGCTCGACGGCATGGCCCGGCAGCTGACGCTTGCACTGGCCGCTCAACAGCGCCGCGGTGGTGGCGTCCGGTTGTTGCGCAAGCTGTGCCTGAGCCTGCTGCCACCACTGCAGTTGGGCAGCCGCCAGTTGTTGGGTCAACACGTGGCGGTGTTCGGTGAGGCAATCCTGGCGCATGTTCATGTCGGCTTGATCCAACGCTGAAAGTGGGGGAGCAGGAAAAACACCAGTACACACAGCAGGCTGCCCAACGGCTGATTGGCCACGGCCAGCACCAGCGCATCAAACAGTGGCAAGGCGGCCAGGCCCGCCCCGATAAACGCGCGCACCTTGCGCTGTTGCGGGTTGGCCAGGTACTTCCAGTAGTGCCAGCCCAACCACCCCAGCCAGAGCAGCAGCACCGGCCAGAACCACAGGTTATTGGAGTAGATCGCCAAGGCCAGCGGGCTCAGCATCAACAGCAACGGCAGGCGGCTGATCAGTTGGTTGCGGTGCTCCTGACGGGCCAGGTAGGTCAAACCGCTGATGTACACCCCGAGCAGGATTGCGCACAGCCAGATCGGCTCCGGCGGCACGGCCAGGCTGGCGGCCGCCGTGAGGTACAGCGCCGAGCGGCAGGCGCCCATCAGCCAGACGCTGTGGGCGTATTTCTTGTGCAGCAGGTTGTAGCCGAAGATGCAGCCCACCAGCAGCACCACACTGCCGAGCAGCCAGTGCGGTTCGTCGATCAGCCGGCTCAGGCCCAGCACCGCCGCCGCAGCGAGTATCAGCAACAGCGCCGTGGCCAGGCCCACGTGCTGACGGCTGGCCAGGCCCAGGGTGATCGGTCGCGGGTTGTGGTGTTGCTGGTCCCAGTCGGCGTCCAGCCAGTCGTTGAGCAGCATGCCGGCCAGGTACAGCAACGACAGCGTGATCAACAGCAGCACCCACACCAGTGACGACGGCGGCGCCATTGCCCCGGCACTGCTGGCGAGCAGGGCGGCGGCCAGGGTGTTGGTCCACACCGTGGGCAGGTTGGACACCCGGCCAAGCGTCATCCAGGTTTTCATCGGGCTCATTGCGCGTAACCCTCGCCCAGAGGCACTACCGCATCGCTGCGGGTCGACAGCCGTAGCAGCGCCGCTTGCATTTTCGCGCCGTCGATTTCATGCAGGTCTACCGACTGGCCGATGCGGTTGAGCATGGGGATCGACAGCTGCCCACCCAAATGCTGGCGAAATTCCTCCAGGCCGAGCAACAGCGGTGAGCGGCCCTGCGCATCCTGCAAGCTCAGCTCCGGTGGGCACAAGTTGAAGCCCAGCTTGCGCAACAGGCTCATGACCCGTTGCGTGTCGGCGTCGCTCAACAGCCCGAGTGCATTGGCATACAGCCCGTCCAGGGCCATGCCCACCGCAACGGCTTCGCCATGGCGCAGCCGGTGATGGCTGAGGTTTTCCAGTTTGTGTGCGGCCCAGTGCCCGTAATCCAGGGGCCGGCCGTTGCCGCGTTCGAATGGGTCGCCGGCGCCGGTGATGTGCCCAAGGTGTAGCTCGGCGCAACGGCGAATCGCATAGCGGCTGGCCGCGTGGTCGAAGTGGGCGAGGGCGTCGGCGTGCTGTTCCATCCACTCGAAGAATGCCTGGTCCTTGATCAACGCTACTTTGACCGCTTCGGCCAGCCCGGCGATCTGGTCGCGGCGGGTCAGGCTGGTCAGCAACTGGAAGTCATTGATCACCGCCGTGGCGGGGTAGAAGGCGCCCAGCAGGTTCTTCTGGCCGAAAGCGTTGATGCCGTTTTTCACGCCGATGCCGGCGTCGTTCTGGGCCAGCACGGTGCTGGGGATACGGATCAGGCGAATGCCCCGGTGGAAGGTGGCGCAGGCGTAGCCCACCGCATCCAGCACCGCGCCGCCGCCCAGGGCCAGCACGTAGCAATGCCGGTCCAGGCCGTGTTGCAGCATGTCGGTGTAAAGCTGCTCCAATACCTGTGAGGTTTTGCTCAGTTCACCGGCCGGTACTGCGAGGGGGGCGGTTTGCAAATGCAGGTCGGCATGGGCGGCGAAATAGGCGTCGATCTGTTCGCGCAACTGGGGCGCGCTGTGCAGCAGTTGCTCATCGGCGAACACCATCACCGTCACGGGGGTGTGCTGCTGCGCGGTAAGCGCGCGGTGCAGGCAAGGGTTGAGCGGGTCGAACAGGTGGTCGGTGAAGATCACCGGGTAGTCGTAACTGACCTCGAACCGCCCGCGCAGAGGCGGCTCCACACGGGGCTTGCGCTTGAGCAGGCTGTAGCCGGCAACAAATGCGACCGGCAATACCATACTGGCGAGGATGGTCACCAACAGCGCGTTCTGCTCGATCAGGAACGTGCCGATGGCCGTGTAGGCCAGCGCGAGACCGGCATTGGCCAATGTGGTAATCAGCAAAAAAGCCCGCAGCGGATAGCGTTGCATCCCGGCGGCCACCACCGAGGTTTCCGCCAACACCGGCACGCCGCGCAGGCAGATCAACGACAGCGTGCCCAGCCGATACCCCAACTGCCCAGGCGAACGTTGATGCAAGCCCAGGCGGCCGGATAACAGCCGAAAATAACCGGCGCCCAACGCATACCCCAACCCGGCGCCCAGGCACAGGCCGATAAAAATCACCAGGTAACCACCGAGGCTGCCGAGCATGGCCACTGCCAGCAAGGCAACCATGCTGGAGGGCACCGGTAGCACCACGTCGAGGGCGAGCAGGGCGATCAGCAGCAGTGCAAGGTTGAGGGCCTGGGCCGGCGTGGAAGGCTGGTACAGGTTCAGATGAATCAGGAAGTCCTGGATTTGTTGTTCAAACAACAGAAAGCTGGCAATCACCAGTACAGAAAAGCACAACAATGACAGCCAAAAATGTTCGGCTGGCCCCTTTTTCGAAAACGCACGATACCACCGGCTGCGCTTCATCAAAGCATCCCTTTTGAGTGTTAAGACTTAAGTTCCGTGTCAGTGTCCGGGGCTGTTTTTAGAGCAATAAAATCCCTCGCCTGGTGGGCTGGTTTTATGCGTAATGGCTGATGGCTTTCACGGTATTCATGAACTTAGCCGGTTGTGGTTTTTTTGCAAGTTTGCGAATGAAGGAGTTTTAAACGGGGGCTTTAACGAGGGTGGCGTAACGCAATTTATGCAAATTTTACAATTAGTTGTATGGCTTTTTGCGAGGCGTCAAGAACGCGTTGGCGGCGCTTCGCATACGTATCAAGTTGATGACAAATCCTGTGTGTTCGTTATGTGCGTTATTGCCGCTGGCTATAAGTATTGTATTGATTTTAGGTTGTCGAGAATGACTCCACTTAACCCGTATGAATAAGGTTAAGACTTACCCCGTCAACCTGAAGCCGCCGGACAACTTATCCTTTAGATAGCTCACTAACGTACTGACCGACTTGGGTACATGAGGCGAGTAGGGGCGGATCAGGTAAATCTCATCGGCAAATGCGCCTTTGAGTGTCCACCCCTTGAGCACCTGTACCAGTTTGCCGCTGGTGAGCGCGGCATGGGCGCTGAAATCCGGGAGCAGGGCGATGCCCAGGTGGTTGAGCGCCGAATCACGCAAGGCTTCGCTGTTGTTAGTGGAAAAGCTGCCGGAGATCGGCACGGTGACGCGTTCGACCTTTTTGCCGCCGCGTTCGAACGTCCACGCGGGTTGGTCGGCGCCCCGTGGGTAATAGAGGCAGTTGTGCGCGGTGAGATCGCCGGGCTCGCGCGGTTCTCCGTGGTGTTGCAGGTAATCCTGTGTGGCGACCAACACCGACGTGGTGTCGCACAACTTCCATGCCACATGGGTTTCCGGCACCTGGAAGCCGTGCCGCACCGCCAGGTCGTAACCTTCGGCCGCCAGAGAACTCAAGGCATCCGACACATCCAACTGGATACGCACCTGCGGGTATTGCTGCAAGAACGCCGGCAGGTGCGGCACCAGTTGCTGCCGCGCAAACGCCACTGGCGCGGTGAGGCGCACCAGCCCGCGAATCTCCCCGGCCGAGTCGCGCACCGAGGAAAAACTGCGGGCGATATGTTCATAGGCGCTGCGCACTTCCCGGGTCAAAGACAGCCCTGCATCGGTCAGCCGTACGCTGCGCGTGGTGCGGGTGACCAACCGCGTGCCGGTGGCCTTTTCCAGGTCCGAGATGCGCTGGCTGACGGCGGATTTACTCACCCCCAGGCGTGCGGCGGCGGCGGTGTAGGTACCTTGCTCTTCCAGCACCGACAGCCAGTGAATGTGGGTCCACAACCCTTCGATCTCAGCTTTTTCCATGGTTCTATTGTTCGCATATGAGGACAATCAGTTCTGGATTCTGCTCTGGTTTGGAACAAACCGAAAGCCTATCGTGTGTCCCAACGTTACCGACCCAGGGGCCACTGCCATGACTGCAACGATCGAACATTACATCAACGACCAGCGCGTGAGCCGCGATGACCGCTATCAGGACGTCTATAACCCGGCCACCGGCGAAGTGACCGGCCGCGTCGCCCTGGCCAGCCGCCAGACCGTTGGCGAAGCCGTCGCTGCCGCCCAGGCCGCGTTCGCCAGCTGGGCTGACACACCGCCGATCCGCCGCGCCCGCGTGCTGTTCGAGTACCTGCACCTGTTGCGTGAACGCAAGGACGACCTGGCGCGCATCATTGTCGCCGAACACGGCAAGGTCTTCACCGACGCCCAGGGCGAGGTGGACCGTGGCATCGACATCCTTGAATTTGCCTGCGGCATTCCCAACCTGCTCAAGGGCGAACATTCCGACCAGGTTTCCCGTGGTATGGACAACTGGACGATGCGCCAGCCCCTGGGCGTGGTGGCCGGCGTTACGCCGTTCAACTTCCCGGTGATGGTGCCGATGTGGATGTACCCGATCGCCATCGCGGCGGGCAACACCTTCATCCTCAAGCCAAGCCCGACTGACCCGAGCGCCTCGCTGTTCATGGCCGAGTTGCTGCGTGAAGCCGGCTTGCCCAAAGGTGTGTTCAACGTGGTGCAGGGCGACAAAGAGTCGGTGGATGCGCTGATCGAACACCCGGACGTCAGGGCCGTGAGCTTCGTCGGCTCCACGCCGATTGCGCAATACATCTACGAAACCGGCGCCCGCCACGGCAAGCGCGTCCAAGGCCTGGGTGGCGCAAAAAACCACATGGTGGTGATGCCCGACGCTGACATCGAAAAAACCGTCGACGCACTGATGGGCGCCGCCTACGGCAGTGCCGGCGAGCGTTGCATGGCGATCTCGGTGGCGGTGCTGGTGGGCGATGTGGGGGACAAGGTGATTGCCGCCTTGACCGCGCGCGCTAAAGAACTGCGCATCACCGACGGCCGCGACTTGAAGGCCGAGATGGGCCCGATCGTCTCGCGTGCTGCGCTGCAACGCATCAGCGGCTATATCGAACAAGGCGTGCAAGCCGGCGCGCAATTGCTGCTCGACGGGCGCGACTATGTGCCCACCGAACCCGGCCTGGAGAATGGCTTCTGGCTTGGCGCAACCTTGTTCGACCACGTGACCCGAGACATGAGCATCTACCGCGAAGAAATCTTCGGCCCGGTGCTGGCCTGTGTGCGCGTGGATGACTTTGCCGAAGCGATCAAGCTGGTCAACGACCACGAATTCGGCAACGGCGTCAGCTGCTTTACCCGCGACGGCAACATCGCCCGCGAATTTGCACGGCGTATCGAAGTGGGCATGGTCGGCATCAACGTGCCGATCCCGGTGCCGATGGCCTGGCACGGCTTTGGCGGCTGGAAGAAGAGCCTGTTCGGCGACATGCATGCCTACGGCACTGAAGGCGTGCGCTTCTACACCAAGCAGAAGTCGATCATGCAGCGCTGGTCGGAGAGCATCGAGCAGGGCGCAGAGTTTGCGATGCCGGTGTCCAAATAACCCAAGAACGCTGTAGATCAACTGT
Organism: Pseudomonas antarctica; assembly: GCF_001647715.1. Taxonomy (NCBI): domain Bacteria; kingdom Pseudomonadati; phylum Pseudomonadota; class Gammaproteobacteria; order Pseudomonadales; family Pseudomonadaceae; genus Pseudomonas; species Pseudomonas antarctica. The sequence goes on along the minus strand of NZ_CP015600.1, from coordinate 3,759,956 downwards.
GGGAGCGGGCTTGCTCGCGAATGCGGCGTATCAGTCAACACATGTAGCGCCTGGCACCCTGCATTCGCGAGCAAGCCCGCTCCCACATTTTTTACCGCGTTTCAGGTTTCAGGCATTCGATCGAGCGATCCACCGTCGTCCTGGCCATTTCCAGCAAATGCCACACCGCCAGAATCTTCGCCCGTTCGGGACTTGCAAGCTTCTCACTGCAATTGAGTGTCGTGGCCGAAGCGCTGTCGAGCAAGCTGGCGGTGTAGAGCAGGGCATCTTCGAAGCTCAAGTCTTCGATTTGAACACCGTGGGTGGGCAGGTAATGGTCGATGGCGCGGTTGAACGCGGCGCGGGCTTTGGCTGAGCTGAGGGGTGGGTCGGGGACGACTTTATTCATGGTGTAACTCCGTAATGGCTTAGGAGTCGACACCCGTCGCGACTAAACGAATGGGTGGCGGCTGTACGCAGGTTAGTCGACCGGCCATCACGGAAAATCCGGCGCACCCGAAGGTGCCCTGCGCACAGCCACCATAAAACTGATGGAAGACCGTGCACGTGATGAAAGGTCGGGCGACTAAACCCGATCACTGATGAGCAGTGAAGGATCGCAGACTAGCCATCGATTCCAACAGGCACAAGGCGGCAGGGATTGTCTAGGAAACGTCCTGCAATTAAAAGCGACGCGCCTTGCTGGCCCTTTACAAATCATGACGAAAGGCCAGCAATGCCCCGTCTTCACCTGATGCATTGAGGCCCCACTGTGGGAGCGGGCTTGCCCGCGATAGCGCAGGGTCAGTCAGCGCCTCGGGCACTGATAGGCCGCAATCGCAGGCAAGCCAGCTCCCACATTGTTCACCGCGTCAGGGCGCTAGAACACCGCCTTGACCTGCAACCCCAGCACCAACGCGTTATCGATGTTCTCACCCGAAAACGCCCCCGGCTCGATGATGTATTGCACATCCGGGCGCACCGTCAGCCACGGCGTGGCCTGGTAGCCATAACTCAGCTCAATCAACTGCTCGGCATTATTCAAGTTGGGGTAGTCCGTCCCCGCGGTAAACGCCGCCAATTCCTGTACATCACGACTGCGCGGGTTTGGCACTGCGCGGCCATAACCCAGGGCAACGGTATCGCGTGGGCGGCCGTCGAGCGGTTTGTACAGCACCATGCCCGCGCCATACCATTTTGTGAACGGTGAGGCCGCTTCACTGGCTGCCGAGTATTGGCCGAAGGCGTGCAGCACGCGGCCCGCCGACGCGCTGGACGCCCACACCGCCTGGTCGATCAACAGGTAGTGGCCGCCGCGACCGCTGACGTCTTTGTTGCTGCCGATCCGCTTCACGTCGGAACTGTCGTAGTAATACCCCAGCTTGTATTCACCCGGCAGCGGGCCTGCGTGTTTGTAGACCAGCTCAATCGGCACCACGGTGCCGGTGGTGCGCTTGGGGTTCAAATGCCAGGCGCGGCTAGAATTGCCGTTGCTGTCCGGGTCGACGTTGAACGCCGCCACGCGCAGTTGCCACGACGGTGAAAAGTCGTATTTCACCCGCGCGCCCAGGCGTGCATTCGGGTAGTTGGTCCAGCCGCTGCCGCCGGACATGTTCAACGGGTGCCCGCAGATACCGGCGTTCATGAAGTTGCACAGGATGCCGCTGTCGAGGCCGCCGAGGTCATTGCCCATGGCCATATAGCCCAGCTTGACGTTCAGCGCGGGAGTGAACAGCGTGCGCTCGTAGCTCAATTCGGTGAGACGGGTGTAGAGGCCGCCGTAGTTTTCCTGGATCGGCAGGCGGTTGCCCACCAGGTCTTCGGAGGCGCTCGTGCCGCGCCGGTCGTTGATGGTCAGCTGGATACGGTCGCCGTTGTTGAAACCGTAGAGCTTGCCCAGGTCGAACTGCACACCGAGCTTGATGTTCTGCGAGTAGCGTGCGGCGCGGTGCTGGCCGCCGTCGGCGTTGTAGGCGGTCTCGCCGCTGTAGTCGCCGGTAAAGCGCACGCCTTGCTCGTCGAGCTCACGGCGCAGGCCACCCCAGTCGCCGGTCAGGGTGGTGTCGTCGGCTTGAACGGGCAGGGCGGCAGCAAAGGCCAGGCCCAGAACCAGGCGCCCAAACGGTAGGTGAGAAGTGGAGGTCATGCGGGATTTTCCAAACTGCCTGTGTAGAAGGAACGCGCGGTGCGGGGGGCACCGCGCGAACAGCGGGTGGTTACGGCAGGGCGTAGGCGATCACGTAGTCGCCACGGTCAGTGGACTGGCGTGCGCCGCCGGCAGTGATGACGATGTATTGCTTGCCGGTTTTCGGCGAAACGTAGGTCATCGGGCCGCCTTGGCTGCCCACTGGCAGGCGGGCTTTCCAGACTTCATCACCGTTGCCGCTGTTGAAGGCGCGCAGGTAGAAGTCCTGGGTGCCGGCGATAAAGATCAGGCCGCCCTGGGTGGACAGTGTGCCGCCGAGGGTCGGCAGGCCAACCTTGATCGGCAGGTGCATGCGGATACCCAGTGGGCCGGTGTCTTCAACGGTGCCGACCGGCACTTGCCAGGCGATCTGCTGGGTCTTCATGTCGATGGCGGTGAGGGTGCCGAACGGCGGTGCCTGGCACGGAATGCCGGCCACCGAGAGGAAGCGGTTTTTGTTCACCGCGTACGGCGTGCCCTTGAGCGGCACGGCACCCATGCCGGTGTTCAGCGCTTCACCGCCGGACGAGGCCTGGGCCTTGTTCTGCGACGGCACCATCTGGATCCACAGGCCCAGGCGCATGTCATTGACGAAGATAAAACCGTGCACCGGGTCAGTGGAAATACTGCCCCAGTTCATGCCACCCAGGGAGCCCGGAAAGCTCAGGGATTTATCGGTACCCGGCGCGGTGTACAGGCCTTCGTAGCGCATGCCTTTGAAGTCGATACGGCACAGCAACTGGTCGTACGGCGTGGCACCCCACATGTCCGATTCGCTCAGCGTCTGCGCGCCGATCTGCGGCATGCCGACCGATTTTGGCTGGGTCAACGAGTAAGGCTCGTTAGGGATGTTCGCGGCTTTGACCGGGACTTCCTTGACGTCGGTCAGCGGCTTGCTGGTGGCGCGGTCGAGCACATAAATCTGCCCGGCCTTGGTGCCGATCACCACTGCCGGCACGGCCTTGTCGCTGCCCGGTGGGGTGAAGTCGATCAGGCTTGGTTGCATCGGCAGGTCGAAGTCCCAGAGGTCATTGTGGACGGTCTGGTACACCCACTTTTCGGCGCCGGTGGAGGCGTCCAGCGCCAGCACCGAGGCGCCGTATTTGTGGTTAAGCTGGGTGCGTTCCACGCCGTAGATGTCGGTGGATGAGCTGCCCATTGGCAGGAAAACAGTGTTCATCAGCGGGTCGTAAGACATCGGCGCCCAGCTGTTCGGCGTACTGCGCACATAGGTGCTGCCGGCGGCAGGGGCTTGCTTGTCTTCAGGGTTGCCCGGGTCGAAGGCCCAGCGCATTTGCCCGCTGATCACATCGAAACCACGGATCACGCCGCCCGGCATGTCGGTTTGCACGTTATCGGCGACACGCCCGCCAACCACCACGGTGGTGCCGGCGATCAACGGTGCCGAAGACAGTTGGTAGTAGCTGTCCGGTACATCGCCCAGGCCGGCTTTCAAATCGACTTGGCCATGGGTACCGAAGTCTTCGCAGAATTTACCGGTGTCGGCATCCACGGCGATCAGGCGTGCGTCGATGGTGTTGGTCAGCAGACGGCGCTGGCATTGCGCACCGGCAGGCACGCTGGCGGCAATGATCGGCGAGCTGTTCGGTTGGGTCGGCTGGGCGATCGGCGCGGTGGCGTCGAAATAGGCCATGCCGCGGCAACGCTGCCATACCGCCGACTTGGCGTTGACCTCGTTCTTCCACAACTCTTTGCCGGTGTCGGCGTCCAGGGCGATCAGGTTGTTATGCGGCGTGCAGATGAACACCTTGTTGCCGATCTGCAGGGGCGTCAGTTGGTCTTCGGCACCGTTGCCGTCGCTGATGGCCACGTCGCCGGTGTGGTAGGTCCACGCCACCTTGAGCTTATTGACGGTGTCGCGATTGATCTGGTCCAGCGCCGCAAAACGGCTGCCGCCTTCGGTGTTGCCGTAGTGCGCCCAGTCTTTCTGTGCATCGGCTGCGGCGACCGGCGTGATGCCAGGGCCGGCGCCGGTTGGGGCCACGCTAGGGTGGGCGACGAACATATTGCCCGCCGCGACCGCCACGCCGACCGCCATCACGGCGGCGATGCCATACGCGCCGCGCGCAGGCCGGCCTACCAGCAGCGGATACACCAGCGCCACCACCAGGCCGATCACCGCAAACATGAACACCCGCGAGAACAGCGGCCAGAACACCAGCCCCACATCCGCCACCGCCCAGACAGCCGTGCCGACCAGGAAGGCGGCGAACAGCCACGCGCCAGCCGGTTTGCGACGCGCGATCAGCAAGCCGGAAATGGCCATGGCCACGCCGCCGATCAGGAAGTACCAGGAACCGCCCAGGCTGACCAGTTTGGCGCCGCCAACGGCCAGGGCCACGCCGAGCACGGCAATGACGATGCCCAGGCCCAGCAGCAGATATCTTGAGGCGCCAGCGGCGCGGGATGCTCGTTTCATGTCGACAGGACTCGAAGGTGAGTGACTAAAGGTCGAATGTTAACAAGATAAGTAACTGGTTAGTACATTACGCTCGGTAATAGTCTGTTACAGGCTGGGTGATGATTACGTGAGTCCAACTACCGGCGCAGCGCGCGGGCCCGCCACACAACGTCTGGTCTCACTTCCTATGCCGAGGTCGGCGGCGCTGGCACTCGGCATTGTGGTGGTGATTGGGTGCAAGGCCAGCGGCGTTCGAGCGAGCTCAAGCCAAGGCATCACGCTGCATCGACTGCAGGTTCTTCTCGATGGTTTCGCAGATAGTCTCCATCTGGATCTGGTGTTCGCTGGAGTGAAACGGGCTTTGCAGGTCGGTGCCGATGCGCTCGATTGCCAGCAGCATGAAGCCCACCACCGTCGACGCCAGTGGGGTGAACCAGCCCAGAGACTCCACCAAACCTACCGGCACGATCAGGCAGAACAGCGAAATAAACAGCCGTGGAAAGTACACGTAGGGGTAGGGCAGCGGCGTGTTGGCGATACGTTCCATGCCGCCCTGGGCGTTGGACAGGTCCACCAGGGTCGATTCCAGCCGTGCCAGGCGAATGCTGTCCAGGTGGCCGGCCTTGTATTCATGCGCCAATAACGTCGCCGAGCTGGTAAGGATGTCATTGGCAAAGTTGTTGGTGGCGCCGTTGCGCGCGAACTCTTCGGCCGGGATAAACGCGCGCACTTCGTCCGGGCAGGGCTTGCCCCTGAGGTGCGCCGCCAGGCAATTCACGTAGGCCACATGGCGGCGCAGCAGAGTGGCTTTGACCGGGTTTACTTCGCCGTCCGCATCATCCAGCAGGGTCAGCACCTGGCGTGCAAAGCTGCGTGAATTATTCACCATCGCACCCCACAGCGTGCGCGCTTCCCACCAGCGGTTATAGGCGCTGCTGTTACGAAAACTGATCAGCACCACCAGCGCCGAACCCAGCAGTGTAAGGGGCATCAGCGGCAGGTTGATCTTGGTGGTCAGGAACAGCATGAAATCCACCGTGACGGCGACATCCCACAACAATAGCCAGAACAGGGACCAGCCCACATAGCCCATGGTCTTGATGACCAAGCGGTACTTTTTGATGATGGCGGCTTTCAAACGTGAACCTCGCGGCGGGCGATAAGCAACAGTGCTTAAGCTCGGACGCCCGTTTGCGGAGAAAGGTTCGCCTGGGGCCTGAATCGTTTAAGTTGCGGTGTATCAGGTTTCAAGCGCTCATCGAGAGGCGGGGGCGGGGGGCGGCTGGCGTGATTATTTCGAAGCGAAGACTTTGTTGATTTTTACACTGCGAAAAATCCAGTGATTTGGATGACAGTGAGGGCTTTATTTCCCCGTTGCATAAGCGAGTCTTGAAAGGGCGATCCTGTTATCTGATCGAGGTGCCAACCACAAATGCCTCCTGACTCTTGAAATTCAAGATGCGCCTGGCGGCAGACACTGCATGGTTGGAGAGCGCTTCCATGCGTGGCGATTGCAAAGCCCAGGCGTGCCAATACAACGCAACCTCGGTGAAATGGCCAGGGTCCAGATCCACCAGATCTCCACTTTTAAGCAAGGTACTGGCTTTCATCTGTGGAACCATGCCGTAGCCGAGGCCATGACGTATCGCCCGAAAGCGCGCTTCGGGGAGCGACAGGTAGTGGCTCGGAAAGGCATCTGCGTGCAAGCCTAAGCGCGACTGTAAAAATTCTGACTGCAATGTGTCTTTGCGAGAGTAGGCAAGCACCGGTGCCTTGCGTGCGGCGTCGCGTGTCAGCCCTGACGGGAACCATCGCTCCTGAAACGCCGTCGATGCCACCAGTTGGTAGCGAACCAACCCTAGCGGTTCTGCAAAGCAGCCACGCATCGGCACTGGGCGCGTGCCTATGCAACCAATGACTTGCCCACTCTCCAACAGGGCGTACGTATGATCCTGATCATCGACCACCAGCTCCAGAAGAATGTTTTCGCTGATAAAAGTATCTGCCAATGCCGGGAAAAACCAGGTGTTCAAGGTGTCGCCGTTGACGCCTATCACCAAGCGTAAATAGTCCTCGCCGTTTCCTTCTATATCGTTGAGTAGTTCTTCCTCCAGCACGGTCGCGCGACGGAGGTAATTCATCAACTTTCTCCCTACCTGAGTCGGCTCGCACGGCCGGCCCCGCACCACTACTGAACTCCCCAGACGCGCCTCAAGTGCATGTATTCGCTGCGAGACTGCCGACGGAGTCACGTTCAAGTATTCCGCAGCCTTTTCGAAACTGCCACCTTCGATGACGGCCAGAAATGCCTGCATTTGCTTCGCATCGAGCTTCATTGTCAAACTCCTGATTAAGTATTTCTTATCGGTACTGAAATATACTTCGTTTAACTTCACTTTTACTTCGATGCATCCCATGATGGCCTCAGGGCGACAGACGGTGAGTTTCGCCCATACAGTGCCCGACCCGATCGTCGTCCACAGTTAAAGGGCGGCGCAGTGGACGTGCTGGTTTACCCCAGGAGTTAACCATGAGATGTCTGTTGGTGATGTTGCTCACGTTGACGTTGTGTGCGTGCACAACATCGGTTCGTAATTGGACCAGAGTAGACGGGCGCGCAACTGATAGTGCGCACGACAAGGCCCAGTGTCAGTACGAGGCCAAAACAGCGACGGCAAGTTATCACTCTTCGCCTGCGGCTAACGACAAAACCTCCGGCATGGGCAATGCCGTGGGTGACGGGATTGTTATTGCGCAAAAACAGATTGAACTGATGAACGACTGCATGCGTTTAAAGGGTTATGTCGGACAGTAAAAATAGACACAGGGTGGGCCGTTGATAGCCGCCTTGCTGTTCTATTGCGTTGTTTGCCAGTGGTTTGATGCCGTCAATGTTTTCCTGATTATTCAAGAATAAGGTGTTTGGTTTCCAGCAAAGCACAGTCAAATTTATTTGTCAGTGCTCGCGTTATCGGCCGTCTTGACTTTGCATATGTGTTTGTCATGGAAGTTTGCCTCCAAAGGACTTTAGAGAAAGTAGTTGTAAAAGGTGTTTAAAAATGAAAACCGAAAAAGTTCTGGTTCTGCGAACATGCGCTAATAATATGGCCGACCACTGTGGTCTGATCTGGCCTGTTTCAGGAGTGGTCGAATGCAAGTTTTGGGAACCCACCATCAAGCTTGAAAACGGGTTGGCTGGCGTTTTGTGGGGGCAGGGCGCGAGTGCGCAGTTGAGCCCACAGGCAGACGCGAAATGGGTTGTGTGTGAAGTGGCAGTGGGTGAGCTGATTTTCCTCGAAGAGGATGAGGGCGTAAAATTTTCGCGTGCTGAAGTTGTTCACGTCGGCACGCGAAGCAGTGCACTGGACTTTATTTATAACAATGCTTGCAAGTATGAAGCCTCCACGACAAATTTGATTGAGGCATTTGTTAGTCCTGACGCGCAATCAGCGACGACGTCTGTCCTTCCCGTCCTGCCGGTTACTACTAACACTGCTCCCGATGTCGTCAATCGTCGTACCACTGTGCGTCATCCGCAAACGCTGGAAACGGCCGTGTATGGCAGTACGCTCACTGGCGCTAATCAGAGCCAACTCATTGCCGGCTACGGCAGCACTGAAACTGCCGGAGACAGCAGCACACTTATTGCAGGCTATGGCAGTACCGGAACGTCGGGTTCTGATAGTTCGATCATTGCCGGCTACGGCAGTACACAAACCGCCGGCGATGAAAGCTCCCTGATGGCGGGGTATGGCAGTACACAAACAGCCAAGGTAGGCAGTGATCTCACCGCAGGCTACGGCAGCACCGGCACCGCCGGCTCCGACAGCTCGCTGATTGCCGGGTATGGCAGCACGCAAACGGCCGGGGGCGAAAGCTCCTTGACCGCCGGTTACGGCAGTACCCAAACAGCTCAAGAAGGCAGTGATCTCACCGCCGGTTATGGCAGTACGAGTACCGCCGGCTCCGACAGCTCACTCATTGCCGGGTATGGCAGCACGCAAACAGCCGGGGGCGAAAGCTCCTTGACCGCCGGTTACGGCAGTACCCAAACGGCTCAGGTGGGCAGTGATCTCACCGCCGGCTACGGCAGCACTGGCACCGCCGGCTCTGACAGTTCGCTCATTGCCGGGTATGGCAGCACGCAAACGGCCGGTGGCGAAAGCTCCTTGACCGCCGGTTACGGCAGTACCCAGACGGCTCAGGTAGGCAGTGATCTCACCGCCGGCTACGGCAGCACTGGCACCGCCGGCTCCGACAGTTCGCTGATTGCCGGGTATGGCAGCACGCAAACAGCCGGGGGCGAAAGCTCCTTGACCGCCGGTTACGGCAGTACCCAGACGGCTCAGGTAGGCAGTGATCTCACCGCCGGCTACGGCAGCACTGGCACCGCCGGCTCCGACAGTTCGCTGATTGCCGGGTATGGCAGCACGCAAACAGCCGGGGGCGAAAGCTCCTTGACCGCCGGTTACGGCAGCACCCAGACGGCTCAAGAAGGCAGTGATCTCACCGCCGGTTATGGCAGTACGAGCACCGCTGGCTCCGACAGTTTGCTGATCGCTGGCTACGGGAGCACGCAAACGGCCGGCGGAGAAAGCTCTCTGACCGCAGGGTATGGCAGCACCCAAACAGCCCGCAAAGGCAGTGATCTCACCGCTGGTTACGGCAGTACAAGCACTTCGGGCTCCGACAGCTCACTGATCGCAGGTTACGGCAGTACGCAGACTGCCGGCACAGACAGCTCCCTGACTGCCGGTTACGGCAGTACCCAAACGGCTCAAGTGGGCAGTGATCTTACTGCCGGTTACGGCAGTACGAGCACTGCGGGTTCCGACAGCTCACTGATTGCCGGTTATGGCAGCACGCAGACTGCCGGGGGAGACAGCTCCCTGACTGCCGGTTATGGCAGTACGCAAACAGCTCAATTGGGCAGTGATCTCACCGCCGGTTACGGCAGCACGAGCACTGCGGGCTCCGACAGTTCGCTGATCGCCGGCTACGGCAGCACGCAAACTGCTGGCACAGACAGCTCCCTGACTGCCGGTTATGGCAGTACGCAAACAGCTCAATTGGGCAGTGATCTCACCGCCGGTTACGGCAGCACGAGCACTGCGGGCTCCGACAGTTCACTGATCGCGGGCTACGGCAGCACCCAAACTGCAGGGGGAGAAAGCTCCCTGACTGCGGGTTACGGCAGTACTCAGACGGCTCAGGAAGGCAGTGACCTGACTGCCGGCTACGGCAGCACGGCCACCACTGGACCTGGCAGTATGGTGACTGCCGGTTACGGCAGCTCGCAGACCGCCGGTCACGCAAGTGCGTTGATTGCAGGTTATGGCAGCACCCAGACTGCGGGTTACAAAAGCATTCTGACTTCGGGTTATGGCAGCACTCAGACCGCCCAGGAAAGCAGTGATCTCATCGCCGGCTACGGCAGTACTGAAACCGGTGGTTACGACAGTTCGTTGATCGCCGGTTACGGCAGTACCCAGACTGCCGGTTACGGAAGCATTCTGACTGCCGGATACGGCAGCACGCAGACGGCACAAGAAGGCAGTTCACTCACCGCAGGTTATGGCAGTACGAGTACCGCCGGCGCTGACAGCTCGCTGATCGCAGGCTACGGCAGTACTCAGACCGCAGGACACGAAAGTACACTCACTGCGGGCTACGGCAGCACCCAAACCGCTCAGGAGGACAGTTCGCTGACTGCGGGATATGGCAGTACCTCAACTGCCGGATTCAACAGTTCATTAATCGCCGGCTACGGCAGTACGCAAACATCGGGATATGAGAGCACCCTGACTGCCGGCTACGGCAGTACCCAAACGGCCCAGGACAATAGCTCGCTCACCACGGGTTACGGCAGTACCTCGACTGCGGGTTATCAAAGTTCGTTGGTCGCGGGTTACGGCAGCACCCAGACCGCTGGCTATGAGTCTACGTTGACAGCGGGTTACGGCAGTTGCCAGACGGCTCAGGAGCAAAGTTGGTTAACTGCCGGCTACGGAAGTACATCAACAGCCGGCTATGAAAGCAGGCTGATTGCCGGCTATGGCAGTACGCAAACCGCCGGCTACAAAAGCACCCTGACCGCAGGCTACGGCAGCACCCAGACCGCCCAGGAAGAAAGCTCGCTGACGACCGGTTATGGGAGCACTTCAACGGCGGGCTACAACAGTACGCTGATCGCCGGTTACGGCAGCACTCAAACTGCCGGCTACAACAGCAGCCTGACGACGGGTTATGGCAGTACTCAGACTGCGGGTTACGGCAGTGTCATGACCGCGGGTTATGGCAGTACGCTAACCGCTTTGGACAGCAGTACGCTAACCGCCGGCTATGGCAGCACGCAAACAGCCGGGTTTAGCAGTTCGTTGATGGCCGGCTACGGCAGTTCGCAGACCGCCGGTTTTGAGAGCACATTAACAGCGGGTTATGGCAGTACCCAGATGGCGGAGCGCGACAGCACGCTCACCGCGGGTTATGGCAGCACCGGGATTGCAGGGCAGGACAGCTCGCTGATTGCCGGTTATGGCAGCAGCTTGACCAGTGGCACGCGCAGCTGTTTGACCGCGGGCTATGGCAGCACACTCATCAGTGGACTGCACAGTGTACTGACGGCGGGCTACGGCAGCAGTCTTACCTCAGGCATGCGCAGCAGCCTGACGGCGGGATACGGCAGCAACCAGATTGCGAGCCATAAGAGTTCGCTGATTGCGGGCCATGAGAGCACTCAGATTGCAGGGCACAAAAGTATGTTGATCGCCGGCAAAGGCAGTTCGCAAACAGCGGGTTCTCGCAGCACGTTGATCGCCGGCGCTAACAGTGTCCAGATGGCGGGCGACCGCAGCAAGCTGACTGCCGGTGCAGACAGCACCCAGACAGCGGGCGATCGCAGCAAGCTCCTGGCCGGCAGCAACAGTTACCTGACTGCTGGCGACCGGAGCAAACTCACTGCCGGCGACGATTGTGTGCTGATGGCCGGGGATCGTAGCAAGCTGACGGCTGGCAAGAACTGCGTATTGACCGCAGGCGCTGACAGCCGGCTTATAGGGAGTCTCGGCTCGACGCTTTCAGGCGGAGAGAACTCGACACTGGTTTTCCGCTGCTGGGACGGTAAGCGTTACACCAACGTGGTCGTCAAGACGGGCATCGACGGTGTAGAAGCTGATGTTCCCTATCAAATTGACGAGGACAGTAACGTTCTGATCAAGGCTGAGGACAACAGCCACAGTGAGGCGGACCCGTCTCAGCTTCAGCCATGAAATTTCTCTCTAAAACAGCCTGAGGCCGAGTGCTGAAAACTTACCCCCCAGGTGCTATCAATCATGCTGGTGAAGGGAAGCATGCCCGGGTTGACGCTGTGACAACACCCTGATGAAGGCCAATGCAAAACGCCCCGATTTGTTTGGGGCGTTTTGTTATCAATCGGCGACAGGCCGGTCGAGGCAGCGAACGCGGTGATCCTCGTAGTCTGCACTCTTCTTCAATGAATATGCAGTTATGCATTTATATGTTTGCGTTAATGCATATTCACGCCTAGGGTTACCTCGAGCCAGATCGGAACGCGCCCTCGAATACGGGCATCCCGGAACGTCGATAGCTCAGCAACACCGCTGCACCTTTACACGCTGGACGCGTGTTTTCATTCATGGAGGATTGAAAAATGTTAACCCCTGAAACAACCCGATTCACCGGCGACACACAGCCCAACTGCCTGATCGGTCATCTGCTCGACCCGCAATTGGTCGAAGTCGAAGCGGCTCATCAGACTAAGGCAATGGCTGCCGCCAGCCTGAATTTCAGCATGCAGAAACAAACCCAGACCAACTGGTGCTGGGCGGCTGTTTCCGCGTCGGTCGGCAACTACTACGGCACCGGGTCCTGGACCCAGTGCGGTGTTGCCAGCAACGCGCTGGACCGCAACTGCTGCAACCAGCCGGGACCGTGCAACGTCTACGGCTACCTGGATTCCGCGCTTCGGATCACGCGCAGCTACAACGGCATGAATCAAGGCTCGCTGCAGATGTCGGCCATCCAGAACCAGCTCAACATGGGCCGCCCCATCGGTTTGCGTTGCGCCTGGTACGGTGGCGGTGCGCACTTTCTGGTGATCTATGGCACCAACGGCAACTACCTGTTGATCGCAGATTCGATCTACGGCTATTCGACCCGCGCATTGAACTCGTTCCCCGGTTCGTACAACGGCGGCGGCAATTGGACCAACACTTACTTCACCGTAAAAAACTGAGGAGGGCTGCATCATGCAACTGACTTATCCAAAGGCGCCTTCCAACGGCGTACAGGTACTGCGTCCAGCGCTGCAAGCCGCGCTGCAGACCCAGGGCTTCGGCATCAATCGCCAATTCGCAGCCGCCGTGCCGGGCCAAATCAGGCTGAGCGAAGGCTATCGTGGCTACTCGCTCAGCCTGGAGGACCTGAGCCTCGGTAAAGGCCTGAAAGACGCTGAGGTCGGCGATTGGCATTACCTGGTATTTGCCGATGGCGCGACGATTGCCGACGCGCAATTGGCCGACGTACGCGGGCATGTCGAGTTCGCGTCACTCAACCACGGGACGTTGGCAGCGGCGACGGTGGATGCGCTGAAACTGGCGGAACAGTCGCCGCAATTGCAGGGTAAAACCGTGGAGCTGCGCGTGTTATTCATCTCGGCACTGCACGTTGTGGCCATCTGGCTGCACGCCGACGGCGAAGAGTTGCTGATCCCGATTGAACCGACCCCCAAGGAGCTGGCGGTCAATCAGTTGTACAGTGAGGCGGCGCTGCTCGCTTTGCTCAAACCGGCGGCTGATCAGGCCCGTCAGCGCTTCGACGCAGACACCCGTGGCGAGTTGGGCAGTTGATAAAACCCTAGGGTAAGAAAACCCGGACAGTGTCCGGGTTTTTTATCGAAACGAGTCAGCTAACGCAGGTCCGTCAGGCGTGATACGGACCCAGAGGCGGGCGGAGCAAAACTCACATAGGTTTTTTGAGATCATCCGGCGGGTTTTTTCTACTGGACTCAGCCAATGCTTTTTCTTTTTGCCACTGACGGCGCAAAGACCGTATTTTCTGAAACGCACGCTGGCTGGTATTGATCCAGCCAGTGGGCCTGGGGTCTACCAGCATACTGAGCGCCCGCGCATAATCGAGTGCCAGGCCTGGCGTCCAAGCCATGGTTTGCGCGCGTTTACGGATTTGAATGGCCACCCATAATTCCGGCGTAGTGAATATTTTTCCCAGAATACGGTAGAGGCCGTAATGCCCCCAGATACGCCCTAAAGACCCTTCCAGAGCCGCTTCAAGCACCTGTATGACGCTGCTGGAACAATTGCGGTGGGTGAGGTTATAGGTGGTGTCTTTACGGTATGTCTCCCAAAAGTCATGCAAGTGCTGTGGGTCATAGTTACGCAGGTGTACTTGAACGGTAGACGGGCACCATGCCTGCGATTCCGTGAGGTAATCGGACTGAAACTCTCCCGGCATGTTGTTATCGTCGGTGGCCCGCAACAGGCGCATGAACTGGTCGGGCGAATGGTCGATGTCCTCCGCTGGGTAAAGGCTCACGTACAGACCATCCGGCGCTTCCAGTGCGGCGTGCCCCGTTGATATCACCCCATTCTTGTCCACGGCGGCGATATACCGTTCTATCAATGGGCGGCGCACAACTTCAGCATTCGCTACACCGAGGGGCGTCCATATATGGACGATAAGGGCCTGGGCATTGTCGTCTGTCGCACTGTCCCGCTCGGTTGGTTTTTTGTGACTTGGCCCAGGAATGGGACTCTGCGCATCACCCTCCAGCGCAGGGTTGGAGACCATTCGGCGGGCGCGGCCAGCAACAAGCAACATATTCCAACCTGCAAAAAACAATCCCAGCCCGAGGCAGTAGGGGACCGTGCCGATATAGTCTGTCGGGTAGGGTTGAAAGAAGAAGATGGCCAAAGCGATTTCGACCCCGCCGCCGAACATTGCGATGCGCCAGGTTCGGTAGCGGACAACATAAGCGGACACGATCTGCAGTAACCCGTCGGCTAAAAACAGCGTGCCGAATATCATCGAAAGAATAAAGTTGCCGTGGTGGTGGCCCGCCAGGATCAGTGATGCCGCCAGCACAAACGAGAAGCCTTTGAGGTAGCGCAGCTTGCGCTGCCCGACGATCCCACTGTGAGCGACGATCAACGTCGCACTGCCTTCGAGCAACAATAACCAGGCGAAGGGGTTTATCGGGAAGTACAGTGCATCATCCAGTGCATCAATAAACACGATGCTCCCGGCAAGGATGCCGACAACCCCAATGGCTGTCAGCGTGCGCCAATATGACCGAAGGTAATCAACCCCTAATAGCAGTATGACAAGCCTGACCATTGCATCATCCTCTACCTTTCAGACAGGCGTGGAGGGCGCCACGACGTCATGAATGCCGTGGTACTGCGAGCGTCGTCCGCGCATGGCCGGTTCCTCGAACTGCCCCCCTGAGCGTAGACGATGGATTTACAGCGGGGTCAGCACATTCATCACGGTGTCCAGCGCCACGCGGGTGTCATCCAGTTGCACCAGCGAGGCGTGCCGGGCGCCGAGGGCGTCACGGTTCTGGATGGCGGTGAGGATGGCCTTGTGGCGGGGCAGGCTGAGGCCCTGGATGTCCGGGCGGCGGTTGGTGATGTTGATCGACTCGCGCAACGGCAGCGACAGCATGTTGCACATGTAGGCCAGCAAGTCGTTGCGGGTGGCGTCGGCAATCGCACGGTGGAAGTCCAGGTCGGCCTGCAACAGGTCGTCGTGGGTCTTCGCGGTTTCCATGCCCACGTAGGCTTTTTCGATAGTAGCGATGTCTTCGTCGGTGGCGGTGGTCGCGGCCATGGCGGCGATTTCCGGTTCGAGGATGCGCCGCACACCGGCCAGGGTGTTGAAGAACTCACTGTGGGGCGTGGACTGCATCAGCCAGGACAACACGTCCGGGTCCAGCAGGTGCCATTTCAAGCGTGGCCGCACCACCGCGCCCACCCGTGGCTTGGAATACACCAGGCCCTTGGCGCTGAGCACCCGCGTCGCCTCACGCAACACCGAGCGGCTGACCTTGTACTCCTCGCAGAGCGTGGCCTCCATGGGCAGGCGTTCTTCGGGTTTGAAGCGGCCGGAAACGATGTGCATGCCCAAGTCCTGAACGATCTGGGCATGCATGCTCTTGCGCGGCTTGGGCGGCTGGTGATCCATAACGAACGGGAGGCTCTGGCTAAATAGGCGGCATCATAGCATCCCAATTAGTGGGAATGACGCGGGACTTCAGCCCCACGGCAGCCCACCAGGAAGTCAAAGTCGCAGCCTTGGTCCGCCTGCAGCACGTGGTCGATGTACAGCTGACGGTAGCCCCCGACGATCAGCTTCTGCGGTGGCGCCAGGTCGGCCATGCGCGCGGCCAGCTCTGCGTCGGGGATGTCCAGGTGCAGGCGGCCATTGGCGCAATCGAGTTCAATCCAGTCGCCTTCCTTCACCGTGGCCAGCGGGCCGCCGGCAGCGGCTTCCGGCGCCACGTGCAGCACCACCGTGCCGTAGGCGGTGCCGCTCATGCGCGCGTCGGAAATACGCACCATATCGGTCACGCCCTGGGCCAGCAGTTTGGCCGGCAAACCCATATTGCCGACTTCGGCCATGCCCGGGTAGCCCTTGGGTCCGCAGTTTTTCATGACCAGGATCGAGTTGGCATCCACGTCCAGCGCCGGGTCGTTGATGCGCGCCTTGTACATGTCGAAGTCCTCGAACACCACCGCACGGCCTCGGTGCTGCATCAACTGTGCGCTGGCGGCCGACGGTTTGAGCACGGCGCCCAACGGGGCCAGGTTGCCGCGCAGCACGCAGATGCCACCGTCAGCGCGGATCGGGTTGTCGAGGGTGCGGATCACTTCGTCCTGGCCGTAGATCGGCGAGTCCTTGGTGTTCTCGCCCAGGGACTTGCCGTTGACGGTCAAAGCATTCGGGTGCGGGATCAGGTTGGCTTCGCCGAGGCGGCGCAGCACGGCAGGCAGGCCGCCGGCGTAATAGAACTCCTCCATCAGGAAGCGCCCCGAGGGTTGCAGGTCGACGATGGTGGGTATGCCACGGCCTATGCGTGTCCAGTCATCGAGGTCGAGCTCGACGCCGATACGCCCGGCAATGGCTTTCAAGTGGATCACCGCGTTGGTCGAGCCGCCGATGGCCGCATTCACGCGGATCGCGTTTTCAAACGCTTCCTTGGTGAGGATCTTCGACAGCTTCAAGTCTTCGCGCACCATCTCCACCGCGCGCATGCCGGACATGTGCGCCAGCACGTAACGCCGCGCATCCACCGCCGGGATCGCCGCGTTGTGGGGCAGGGAAGTGCCCAGTGCCTCGGCCATGCACGCCATGGTCGACGCGGTGCCCATGGTGTTGCAGGTGCCCGCCGAGCGCGACATGCCACCCTCGGCCGCGAGGAAATCGTCCAGGGTAATCGTGCCGGCCTTGACCTGTTCGCTGAGCTGCCACACCACGGTGCCCGAGCCGATGTCCTGGCCCTTGTGCTTGCCGTTGAGCATCGGCCCGCCGGTGACCACGATGGCCGGCACGTCGCAACTGGCCGCGCCCATCAGCAAGGCCGGGGTGGTTTTGTCACAGCCGGTCAACAGCACTACGCCGTCGATGGGGTTGCCGCGAATGGCTTCTTCCACATCCATGCTCGCCAGGTTGCGGGTGAGCATGGCGGTGGGGCGCAGGTTGGATTCGCCGTTGGAGAACACCGGGAATTCCACGGGGAAGCCACCGGCCTCGATCACTCCGCGTTTGACGTGCTCGGCAATCTGGCGGAAATGCGCGTTGCACGGGGTCAGCTCAGACCAGGTATTGCAGATACCGATGATCGGTTTTCCGTGGAACTGATGGTCGGCGATGCCCTGGTTCTTCATCCAGCTGCGGTACATAAAGCCGTTCTTGTCGGCGGTGCCGAACCACTGGGCGGAGCGGAGGGCGGGCTTTTTATCAGGCATGATGGCTTCTCTTATTGTATGACTATATGTTCTATATGTGGCTAAACATAAGCGCAAAATCGAGGCTTTGGAAGTGTTGTTTTGTAAATAGTCCTACTATATAGTCCGTCTTAACTGAGGCATGGCCCTGGCGGATTTTCGCGAGAGGCAGCCCCCGAGCTTCTATAAAAACAACAATCGGAGATCGACCCCATGAGCCAGGAACTGCGGCTTATTCGGCGCATCACGCTGAAACTGATTCCCTTCCTGATCCTGCTGTACCTGGTCGCCTATGTGGACCGCTCGGCAGTGGGCTTTGCCAAGTTGCACATGGGCGCCGACGTCGGTATCGGTGACGCCGCGTATGGCCTGGGCGCGGGGCTGTTCTTCATTGGCTACTTCCTGTTCGAGATCCCCAGCAACCTGATGCTCGACCGCTTCGGTGCCCGGCGCTGGTTTGCCCGCATCATGCTCACGTGGGGCGCCATCACCATCGGCATGGCATTCGTGCAGGGCCCCCACAGCTTCTATGTGATGCGCTTTTTGCTCGGCGCGGCGGAAGCCGGGTTCTTTCCGGGCGTTCTCTACTACATCACCCAATGGTTTCCGGTACGCCATCGCGGCAAGATTCTCGGGCTGTTCATCCTGTCCCAACCCATCGCGATGATGATCACCGGCCCGGTGTCCGGCGGCTTGCTGGGCATGGACGGCATTCTTGGGCTGCACGGCTGGCAGTGGCTGTTTATCGTGATCGGCACCCCGGCGCTGCTGCTCACCTGGCCCGTGCTGCGCTACCTTCCGGACGGCCCCAAACAGGTCAAGTGGATGAGCGAGGACGAAAAGACCTGGCTCACCGGCGAACTCAATAAAGACCTGCAAGCCTACGGCCAGACCCGCCACGGCAACCCACTGCATGCGCTGAAAGACACACGCGTGTTGTTGCTGGCGCTGTTCTACCTGCCGGTGACCTTGAGCATTTATGGGCTGGGGCTGTGGCTGCCGACGTTGATCAAGCAGTTCGGCGGCAGTGACCTGGTCACCGGGTTCATCTCCGCGGTGCCGTACATCTTCGGCATCATCGGCCTGCTGATCATCCCGCGCAGTTCCGACCGTTTGAACGACCGCTACGGCCACCTCGCCGTGCTCTATGTGCTCGGCGCCATCGGCCTGTTCCTCAGCGCCTGGCTGAGTGTGCCGGTGCTGCAAATGGCCGCGCTGTGCCTGGCGGCGTTTGCGCTGTTTTCCTGCACGGCGGTGTTCTGGACCTTGCCGGGCCGGTTCTTTGCCGGTGCGAGTGCGGCGGCGGGCATTGCGCTGATCAATTCGGTGGGCAACCTCGGCGGCTACATCGGCCCGTTTGTGATTGGTGCACTCAAGGAATACACCGGCACCCTGGCTTCCGGTTTGTACTTCCTGAGCGGGGTGATGGTGTTCGGGCTGGTGCTGACCGGCGTGGTCTATCGCCTGCTGGAGCGCAAGCACGTGCTGCCTGTCGACCAATTCGCCGCCAGCGCGCGTGGCGCCACACGTACTTAATCGAGGAGTCACTTCATGCGTTTAGTTCAGTTCGAGTTACGTAACGGCGAGCGCCGCGTCGGCGTGGTGGAAGGCCGCACATTGCGCGAAGTGCAGAGCGCCCGCAGCGTGCGCGAGTTGGCGCTGGCCGCTATCGAAGCCGGCGAGGGCCTGGCGCAACAGGTCAAGCGCCTGGGCCTGGGTGACAGCTACGACTACGCGGCCCTGTTGGCCGACCTGAAAATCCTGCCGCCACTCGACCACCCGGACCCGGCGCACATGTTGATCAGCGGCACCGGCCTGACCCACCTGGGCAGTGCTTCGGCGCGAGACAAGATGCACAAGCAAGTCGGTGACGACAGCGCCATGACCGACACCCTGCGCATCTTCAAATGGGGCGTGGAGGGCGGCAAACCCGCCGCCGGCCAAGCGGGCGTACAACCCGAATGGTTCTACAAGGGCGACGGCAGCATCGTCGTGCGCCCGGGCGCAGCATTCCCGGTGCCGCCGTTTGCCGAAGATGCCGGCGAAGAGCCGGAGATCGGCGGCCTCTACGTGATCGGCCACGACGGCAAGCCTTATCGCCTTGGCTTCGCCGTAGGCAACGAGTTTTCCGACCATGTGATGGAGCGCAAGAACTACCTGTACCTGGCTCACTCCAAACTGCGCAGTTGCAGCTATGGCCCCGAATTGCGCGTGGGCGAGTTGCCCCAGCACCTGGCGGGCACCAGCCGCATCCTGCGCGACGGAGAAGTGATCTGGCAGAACGAATTCCTCAGTGGCGAGGCCAACATGTGCCACAGCCTGGAAAACCTCGAATACCACCACTTCAAATACCGCCAGTTCCTCACGCCGGGCGATGTGCATATTCACTTCTTCGGCACCGCCACCTTGTCATTCGCGGACGGTATACGTACCCAGCCGGGGGATGTGTTCGAGATCAGCCAAGCCGAATTTGGCGCGCCGTTGATCAACACGGTCGGTAAGGCCGATGCGGTGTTCGAACCCGGCAATGTCATCAGCCTTTAAGGAGAACAACATGACCTCGTTTCTCGGCCACAACTACATCGGCGGCCAGCGCAGTGCCAAGGGCAGTGTCACGCTCAACAGCGTCGACGCCAGTACCGGCGAATCCTTGCCCCAGGCCTTCTACCAGGCCACGCCCGAGGAGGTCGACGCCGCCGCCCGGGCCGCCGCAGCCGCTTACCCGGCGTACCGCACGTTGAGTGCCTCGCGTCGCGCGCAATTCCTGGACGCGGTGGCCGACGAGCTGGAGGCGCTGGGTGATGATTTCATTGAGTTGGTCTGCCGCGAAACCGCGTTGCCGGCTGCGCGTATCAAAGGCGAGCGCGGACGTACCAGCGGGCAGATGCGTTTGTTTGCCACAGTGTTGCGCCGTGGCGACTTCTACGGCGCACGTATCGACAACGCCTTGCCCGACCGCCAGCCGCTGCCGCGCCCGGACTTGCGCCAATACCGTATCGGCCTCGGCCCGGTCGCAGTGTTTGGCGCGAGCAATTTCCCCTTGGCGTTTTCCACGGCGGGTGGCGACACCGCTGCCGCGCTGGCGGCGGGTTGCCCGGTGGTGTTCAAGGCCCACAGCGGGCATATGGCGACGGCCGAGCGCGTCGCCGATGCAATCATTCGGGCGGCCGAGGCCACCGAGATGCCGGCGGGTGTATTCAACATGATCTTCGGCGGCGGCGTCGGCGAAGCACTGGTCAAGCACCCGGCGATCCAGGCAGTCGGCTTCACTGGTTCGCTCAAGGGCGGTCGCGCACTGTGTGATATGGCGGCGGCCCGCCCGCAGCCGATCCCGGTGTTTGCCGAGATGTCGAGCATCAACCCGGTGATTGTGTTGCCCCAGGCGTTGCAGGCTCGCGCGGAAACAGTCGCCCGCGACCTGACCGCGTCGGTGGTGCAGGGCTGTGGGCAGTTTTGCACCAACCCCGGCCTGGTGATCGGCATCGCCTCGCCGCAGTTCACGGCATTCACCCAGCAAGTGGCACAACTGATCGGCGATCAACCGGCGCAAACCATGCTCAACGCCGGCACCTTGAGCAGCTACGGCAAGGGCTTGGAAAAACTGCTCGCACACCCTGGTATTCAGCACCTGGCGGGTAATGCCCAAACCGGCAATCAGGCGCAGCCGCAGGTGTTCAAGGCCGATGTGCGTTTGCTGATCGACGGCGATGAAGTGCTGCAGGAGGAAGTGTTTGGCCCGACCACCGTATTTGTCGAAGTGGCCGACCAGGCCCAACTCAGCAAGGCTTTGCACGGCCTGCACGGGCAACTGACGGCGACGATTATCGGCGAGCCCACTGACTTTGCGCAGTTCGCTGAACTGACGCCGTTGTTGGAACAAAAGGTCGGCCGCATCCTGCTTAACGGTTACCCAACCGGTGTTGAAGTGTGCGATTCGATGGTCCACGGTGGCCCATACCCGGCGACCTCCGATGCCCGTGGCACCTCGGTCGGTACCCTGGCCATCGACCGTTTCCTGCGCCCGGTGTGCTTCCAGAATTACCCTGATAGCCTGCTGCCCGACGCGTTGAAAAACGCCAACCCGTTGCGTATTCAGCGGCTGGTGGATGGCACGCCTTGCCGCGACCCGCTGTAACACGTACCTGAGAACCCTGCTCCAGGAGGCAACATGCCGTGTACCGCAGTCACCCCGCACCGTGCGCAGTTGGGCGAAGGCCCGTTCTGGGACGTGCCGACCCAGGCACTGTATTGGGTCAATATCGCCGGCAAACAGGCGCTACGCCTGATGGGCGGGCAATTGCAGGTCTGGCAGTTGCCGGAGCATGTTTCGGCATTCATCCCGTGTGAAAGCGGCGATGCGCTGGTGACGTTGAGCAGCGGCGTGTATCGCCTGAACCTGGCAACCGAGGCCTTGACCCTGCTCTGTGTCGCCGACCCGCAACCCGGCAACCGGGGCAACGAAGCGCGCTGTGATGCTCACGGCCGGCTGTGGCTGGGCACCATGCAGAACAACATCGGCGAGCAAGGTGAGGACCTGCCCATCACGCGGCGTTCCGGTGGCCTGTTTCGCATTGATGCCGACGCGCAGGTAACGCCGTTGCTGCATGGCCTGGGCATTCCTAACACCTTGCTGTGGAACGAGGACGGCACCCAGGTGCATTTCGGCGACAGCATGGACGGCACGTTGTATCGGCATTCGATCCAGGCGGATGGCCAACTCGATCCGGCACAGGTGTGGTTCGGTCCACATGCTCGTGGCGGCCCGGACGGCTCGGCGATGGACCGCGAGGGCTATATCTGGAATGCGCGCTGGGACGGCAGTTGCCTGCTGCGCCTGACGCCCGAAGGTGAGGTGGACCGCATCCTCGAACTGCCTGTCAGCCGGCCCACCAGTTGCGTGTTTGGTGGCCCCGACCTCACCACGCTGTATATCACCAGCGCCGCCAGCCCCTTGGACCATCCGTTGGATGGCGCGGTATTGGCCATCGAGGTCGATGTGCCAGGCAAACCCTGTCACCGCTTTGCCGGTTAAACCCAAGACTTAAAAAACAACAACAAGGAGTCACCCCTATGAATCGTCGTCGTGGTATCCGTTCCCTGTGCTGCGCCGCTGTCGCGGTGTCGGCCCTGAGCTTGAGTGGCCTGTTGCTGGCCGCTGAAGAAGTGAAGATCGGTTTCCTGGTCAAGCAGGCCGAAGAGCCCTGGTTCCAGACCGAATGGGCCTTCGCTGAAAAAGCCGGCAAAGAGCATGGTTTCACCGTGATCAAGATCGCCGTGCCCGATGGCGAGAAAACCCTGTCGGCCATCGACAGCCTGGCTGCCAACGGCGCCAAGGGCTTTGTGATCTGCCCGCCGGACGTGTCCCTCGGGCCTGCCATCGTTGCCAAGGCCAAGGCCAACGGCCTGAAAGTGATTGCGGTGGATGATCGCTTCGTCGACGCCAAGGGCAACTTCATGGAAGACGTGCCGTACCTGGGCATGGCGGCCTTCGAAGTCGGCCAGAAGCAGGGCGCCGCGATGGCGGCTGAGGCGAAAAAACGCGGCTGGGACTGGAAGGAAACCTACGCGGTGATCAACACCTTCAACGAACTCGACACCGGTAAAAAACGCACCGACGGCTCGGTCAAATCCCTGGAAGACGCCGGCATTCCCAAGGACCACATCCTGTTCACCGCCGCCAAGACCCTCGACGTACCGGGCAGCATGGACGCGACCAATTCGGCGTTGGTCAAACTGCCCAGTGGCGCCAAGAACCTGATCATCGGCGGCATGAACGACAACACCGTGCTGGGCGGCGTACGCGCCACCGAAAGTGCCGGCTTTGCCGCGGCCAATGTGATTGGCATCGGCATCAATGGCACCGACGCCATCGGCGAATTGAAGAAACCCAACAGCGGCTTCTTCGGCTCGATGCTGCCGAGCCCGCACATCGAGGGCTACAACACCGCGAAGATGATGTTCGACTGGGTTACCACCGGCAAGGAACCGCCGAAGTACACCGCCATGGACGAAGTCACGCTGATCACCCGCGAGAACTTCAAGCAGGAGCTGGAAAAAATCGGTTTGTGGAACTGATGCATTTCCTCGGCGGCCCCGGCAGCGGGGCCGCCTGATCCGTGTGACGAGGTGGTTATGCACGCGCAAGTACAGACACACAACGCCGCTGCCCGGTTGTGCTTTAACGGCATCGGAAAAACCTTTCCCGGGGTCAAGGCGCTGGACGGCATCAGCTTCACCGCCTACCCGGGACAGGTGCACGCCTTGATGGGCGAAAACGGCGCAGGCAAGTCGACGCTGCTGAAGATTCTCGGCGGGGCCTATGTGCCCAGCAGCGGTACGTTGCAGATTGGCGAGCAGGTGATGGCGTTCAAATCCGCCGCCGACAGCATCGCCTGCGGCGTCGCGGTGATTCACCAGGAATTGCATCTGGTACCGGAAATGACGGTTGCCGAGAACCTGTTTCTGGGGCATTTGCCATCACGCTTTGGAGTGGTCAATCGCGGCCTTCTGCGCAAGCAGGCATTGGCGTGCCTGAAAGGCCTGGCCGATGAAATCGACCCTGAGGAAAAACTCGGTCGCCTGTCCCTCGGCCAGCGTCAACTGGTGGAAATCGCCAAGGCGCTGTCCCGTGGCGCGAGCGTGATTGCTTTCGATGAGCCGACCAGCAGCTTGTCGGCACGGGAAATCGATCGGCTGATGGCGATCATCACGCGCCTGCGTGACGAGGGCAAAGTGGTGCTCTACGTGTCGCACCGCATGGAGGAAGTGTTCCGTATCTGCAACGCCGTCACGGTGTTCAAGGACGGCCGCTACGTGCGCACCTTTGATGACATGAACGCGTTGACCCATGACCAGTTGGTGACCTGCATGGTCGGTCGCGATATTCAGGATATCTACGACTACCGTGCGCGCGAACATGGCGAGGTCGCGCTCAAGGTTGAGGCGCTGCTGGGCCCGGGCTTGCGTGAGCCAGTGAGCTTTGAGGTGCGCAAGGGCGAGATTCTTGGCCTGTTCGGGCTGGTGGGCGCGGGGCGTACCGAGCTGTTTCGGCTGCTCAGCGGTTTGGAGCGCGCCAGCGCCGGCCACCTGCAACTCTGTGGGCAACCACTGCAGTTGCGCTCACCGCGCGATGCCATCGCAGCCGGTGTGCTGCTGTGCCCGGAAGACCGCAAGAAGGAGGGCATCATCCCGCTCGCCAGCGTCGCGGAAAACATCAATATCAGCGCACGCGGTGCCCACTCCGCGTTCGGTTGGCTGCTGCGCGAGGGCTGGGAAAAGGGCAATGCCGACCAGCAGATCAGCGCCATGAAAGTCAAAACCCCGAACGCGGCGCAGAAAATCATGTACCTGTCCGGCGGCAATCAGCAAAAGGCCATTTTGGGCCGCTGGTTGTCGATGCCCATGAAGGTCTTGCTGCTCGACGAGCCGACCCGTGGCATCGACATCGGTGCCAAGGCCGAGATCTACCAGATCATCCACCACCTCGCGGCGCAGGGCATTGCGGTGATTGTGGTGTCCAGCGACCTGATGGAAGTCATGGGCATTTCCGACCGCATCCTGGTGCTGTGCGAAGGCGCCCTGCGCGGCGAACAACGCCGTGAACACGCCACTGAATCCAACTTGCTGCAGCTGGCCTTGCCACGCGGCCCGGCGAACTGAGAGATGACGATGACAACCCAACACAACGCGTTGCCCACGGCACGCAAACCCCTCGATGTGCGTGCGCTGCTCGATAACTGGGCAATGTTGCTGGCGGCGATAGGGATCTTTGTCCTGTGCGCCTTGCTGATCGACAACTTCCTCTCGCCGCTGAACATGCGTGGGCTGGGCCTGGCAATTTCCACGGTTGGTATCGCCGCCTGCACCATGCTGTTTTGCCTGGCGTCGGGGCATTTCGACTTGTCGGTGGGCTCGGTGATTGCCTGCGCCGGGGTCGTGGCGGCCATCGTGATGCGCGATACCGACAGCGTGATGCTGGGCATTGGCGCAGCGCTACTGATGGGGCTGATCGTCGGCCTGATCAACGGCATCGTGATCGCCAAGCTGCGGGTCAATGCGTTGATTACCACCCTGGCAACCATGCAGATCGTGCGCGGCCTAGCCTATATCTTTGCCAACGGCAAGGCTGTGGGGGTGTCCCAGGAGCAGTTTTTCATCTTCGGCAACGGCCAGTTGCTGGGGGTGCCGGTGCCGATCCTGATCACCATCGTGTGTTTCCTGTTTTTCGGCTGGCTGCTCAACTACACCACCTATGGGCGCAACACCATGGCCATCGGCGGCAACCCGGAAGCGGCGTTGCTGGCCGGGGTGAATGTGGACCGCACCAAGATCCTGATCTTTGCCATGCATGGCGTGATTGGTGCGCTGGCGGGGGTAATCCTGGCTTCACGCATGACCTCCGGCCAGCCGATGATTGGCCAGGGTTTCGAGCTGACGGTGATTTCCGCCTGCGTGCTCGGCGGGGTGTCGTTGAGTGGCGGGGTGGGCATGATTCGCCACGTGATTGCGGGGGTGTTGATCCTGGCGATTATCGAGAATGCGATGAACCTGAAGAACATCGACACCTTTTACCAGTATGTGATTCGCGGTTCGATCCTGCTGCTGGCCGTGGTCATCGACCGCATGAAACAACGCGGATAGCCCGGTTCTGTGAAGGTCAAAAGTGTGGGAGCGGGCAAGCCCGCTCCCAGCGTTTACTTGGCGGTGAACTTCAGGATGGTGTTTTGGCTGTAGGTCTGGCCCGGGTTCAGGCGTGTCGACGCAAACTTCGGCTGGTTAGGCGCATCCGGAAAGTGCTGGGTCTCCAGGGTGAAACCGCTCCAGTGCTGGTAAGTCTTGCCGGCCTTGCCCTTGACCGTGCCGTCGAGGAAGTTGCTGGTATAAAACTGCACGCCAGGCTCGGTGGTGTAGAGCTGTAAATGCCGGCCAGACGCTGGGTCGTGTACTTCGGCGGCAAGTTTTTTGATATCGCCCTGGGTGTCCAGCGCCCAGTTGAAGTCAAACCCGCCCTGTTTCGGCTCGGCGAATTTGAGCTGCGGATGGTCGTCCTTGATGTGCTGGCCGATCGGCGTGGGTTTGAGGAAGTCCATCGGCGTGCCCTTGACCGGCGCCAGTTCGCCGGTAGGAATCAAGGTGGCATTCACCGGCGTGTAGTGGCTGGCGTGCAAGGTCGCGACGTGCTTGAGGATGTCGCCGTTGCCCGCGCCGGCGAGGTTGAAGTAACTGTGGTTGGTGAGGTTGAGCACCGTGGGTTTGTCGGTGGTGGCCGTGTAATCGATGTGCAGTTCGTTGTTGTCGTTGAGGCTGTACGTGACCTCGGTTTTCAGGTTGCCCGGGAAGCCCATCTCGCCGTCTTTGGACAAGTAAGTGAGGGTCACGCCGACCGAGTCCTTGCCCTTGACTGGCTTGGCTTGCCACACGTGCTTGTCGAAACCCTGTGCGCCGCCATGCAGCGAGTTGGGGCCGTCGTTGAGCGGTACCTGATAGTGCTTGCCGTCGAGTTCGAAGGCGCCGCCCGCGAGGCGGTTGCCAAAGCGCCCGATGGTCGCGCCAAAAAATGCGCTGCCGGCCTGGTAACCCTGTACATCGTCAAAACCGAGCACCACGTCCTCGGCCTTGCCGTTTTTATCCGGTACTTTCAGCGACTGCAACACGCCGCCGTAGGTGATGACCGTGGCTTGCATGCCATGGCTGTTGCGCAACACGTACTGTTCGACGGCGGTGCCGTCATTGGTTTTGCCGAAGGGTTTTTGCTCGCTGGTGAGGCCTGCGGCCTGGACACCGCCGCTGGCAATCATCATGGAAAGGGCAAGGCCGGAAAGCAGGTGACGAGGGTGCTTCATGGTCGAACTTCCTTTTGTTGTTTTCAGTGGAATAGTTCTACTAATGTGCGATATTTTGTCGATGGGACAGCAGATTTATAGCCTTTTACTGCCTTTTTGCAAAATAAAATAAGACTAATTGAGTGAGGCAATCGTTATATGAATATTCCGCAGGCTGTGTATCCCGACCTTAAGGGTAAGACCGTGCTGGTCTCTGGAGGTGCCTCGGGCATTGGCGAATTCATAGTCCGGGCCTTCGCCGCGCAGGGCGCCAGGGTGGGCTTTGTGGACCGCGCGCAAAGCCAGGGCGAGCGATTGGCGGCGTTATTGAGTTCCCAGGGGCACACCGTGCAATTCGTGCAGTGCGACATCACCGATGAAATCGCCTTTCAGGCAGCGATAGAGCGTTTCGAACACTCGCTCGGCCCCATCACCGTGCTGGTCAACAACGCCGCCAATGATGTGCGCCACACTCTGGAAGAAGTTGATTCGGCCATGTTCGACAGGTTGATCGCGGTCAACCTCAAGCACGCCTTCTTCGCCGCCAAGGCGGTGGTGCCGATGATGAAAAAAGCCGGCGGCGGGGCAATCATCAATTTGGGCTCGGTCGGCTGGATGATGGCCTCTGCGGGCTACCCGGTATACGCGGCCAGCAAGGCCGCCGCCCATGGCATGACGCGGGCGCTGGCACGGGAGCTGGGCCCCAGCCGCATCCGAGTCAACACCCTGGTACCTGGCTGGGTCATGACCGAAAAACAACTGGCGATGTGGGTAGACGACTCGGCCCGCGAGCTGATCAGCCGCAGCCAGTGCCTGCCGGGCAGTGTGCTGCCGGAACACATCGCCAATATGGCGTTGTTTCTCGCCTCTGATGTGTCGGCGATGTGTTCGGCGCAGAACTTTATAGTGGATGGCGGTTGGGTGTAGATCCGTTATTCGATCGGATAGTTGCGAAAGGCCGGATGTTGCTCGAGCCGACTGGCATGGCGTTGCAGGTTGGGAAACGCATCGACCTCGAGCACCGTCGGCAGTTTGAGTTGGGTGAACGACCAGGCGACAGCGGCGGTCAGTGCAGCCTGGGTCAACGGTTCGTCGGTGGGTTGGGCGAGGTGTTTTTCCAGCAGCGAATAGGCCGCCACCAACTGCCCGGTCACGCGCTCGATCCACGGCTCGTGCAGTTTTTCTGCTGGGCGCAGGTGGTGTTCATAGACGATCTGCACGGTTTTCTCACACGCTGCCAGGGCCAACCCGAGCACTTGCAGCGCGTGGGCGCGTGCCTCGGCGTGTTGGGGCAAAAGCTTCTTGTCGGCCGGCGCGAGGGCTTCGAAATAGTCCAGGATCAGGCTGGAATCCATCAGCACCGTGCCATCCTCCAGCACCAGGCTGGGCGCCTTGACCACCGGGTTGATCCGTGCGAATTCGTTGAAGGTGCTGAACACGGACAAGGGTTCATGCACAAAGTCTACGCCGTACAACTCCAGGGAAATTGCCACGCGGCGAACGTAAGGCGAATCCAGCATACCGACCAGTTTCATGCAGCCTCCATTGCTATCAGGATCATTGGCTCAAGAGAGTAAGGGCGCTTGATCGGCGTGCGCAATGGCCTGACGCAACTGCCCATAGGCGCTCACCAATTGCTCCAGGCTGAATGCCAGGTTGCGCCCACTGGGGTTGGGCAACACCCACACCGACGCATCGCCCAATAATTGCGCTTGCAAGCCCCAGGCTATCTCGCGCTGGCCAGACAGCGCGCTGTAACCGGCCTTGCCGAGAAATGCCACGACGCGTGGCCGGTAATGGCGGATTTTCTGCTCAAACGCTGCCGCCGCTTCTTTGAATTCATGCCGTGCCAACTCGCTCGCACTCGCCGTCGGGCGCTCCACGACAGTGGTCAAGCCGCAGTGGTAGTGCAGCAAGGTGTGACCGTCCTCGGGAAGTATTTCATGGGGCGTGAAACCGGCCAGGTGCAGGGTGCGCCAGAAGCGGTTGCTGCGGTTGGCAAAGTGCTGGCCGACCGCGGCAGAACCCTTGCCGGGGTTGATCCCGCAAAACACGACGGTCAGGTGCTCGGCCAGGATGTCTTCGAGTCGTTCGCGCATGTCGGGTCTGCCTGTAAATGGGTCAGCAGCCATTCGGTAAAGCGCCGCGCCTGCGGGTCATATTCGCTGTCACGATGGGTCAGCAGCGCCCAGTTTGGGCCACGAATGGTGGCATCTACCAATGGCGTGAGCAAGCCATCTGGCTGAGCAATTGGCTGATGGCCCGGGCACCGGCATCATGACCGAAAGCAGTTTGATCAACCGCAACTGCAACCCTGGCTGGAGCAAGGTTATCAATGCGATTGCAGCGGGCGGTGGTGGTATCCACTGCGTGACAAGCCATCAGCCGATGGCTTAGACGTCCTTGGCCAACAGGGGCTGGCACACTCCGCGGAGGCGATAACGTCCAGGCCCGGTGCAGTTCACGCAGGCGCACCTGCAAAACCCGCAATTAAGCGCTAATGTGGGCCTGATCAAGGCGCTGGGTGGCGGCTGGAACGTGGCCCGATTGGCTGCGTCGAACCGTATTGAAACCAAGGAGAATTAAGCATGACCGATTACGTACCCCCGAAGGTGTGGACCTGGGACACCGAAAGTGGCGGCACCTTCGCCAGCATCAACCGGCCCATTGCCGGTGCGACCCATGACAAGGCATTGCCGGTCGGCAAGCACCCGCTGCAACTGTATTCCCTGGCCACGCCCAATGGGCAGAAGGTCACCATCCTGCTGGAAGAACTGTTGGCCCTGGGGCATACCGGTGCGGAATACGACGCCTGGCTGATCAAGATCGGTGATGGTGACCAGTTCGGCAGCGGGTTTGTGGCGGTCAACCCGAACTCAAAGATCCCGGCATTGATGGACCATAGCGCTGACACACCGATTCGGGTGTTTGAGTCTGGTGCGATCCTGCAATACCTGGCGGAGAAGTTCGGGGCGTTCTTCCCGACTGAGCCTGCGGCCCGTGCTGAGTGCCTGTCGTGGCTGTTCTGGCAGATGGGCAGCGCGCCGTATCTGGGCGGGGGCTTCGGGCATTTCTATGCGTATGCCCCGAGCAAGATGGAGTACCCGATCAATCGGTTTGCGATGGAAACCAAGCGCCAGTTGGATGTGCTGGACCGACGCCTGGCGGTGAGTGAGTACATTGCCGGGGATGAATACACCATCGCCGATATTGCGATTTGGCCCTGGTACGGTGGCTTGGTTAAAGGCCGCTTGTATGGGGCGGCAGAATTCCTTTCGGTGCAGGATTACACGCATGTGCTGCGTTGGGCTGAAGCGATTGAAGCGCGACCGGCGGTGCAGCGCGGGCGCAGGGTGAATCGGGTTTCCGGGGAACTTGCGGAGCAGTTGCCGGAGCGGCATGCCGCAAGCGACTTGGACTGATTGCAGTCACCCTGGCGGCCTTCGGGCCGTCCTTTGCGATTGCCAGGGCGTATGGCCGACCAGCTCGGAGCGCTGGCCGACCGCACGCCTGCGGCTTAGCTCAATGCGTCTTAACTTAACAGCCCGGTGCTGACTGCGACGATCAGGAAGATCCCCAGCAGCGCGCGGTAGATCACGAACGGCCAGGTGGAGAACCGTTCCAGGAACTTCATCAGGCCCCAGATCGCGAAGAACGCCGAGACGCTGGCAACCACCAGGCCGAAGATCAAGTGCGACCAGGCGTGAGCGGGCAGGTCGGCGTGCAGCAGCACCCACAGCTCTTTCAAACCGGCGAGGGCGATGGCCGGCAAGCCCAGCAGGAAGGAAAAGCGTGCGGCTTCTTCACGTTTGAAGTTGAGGAACAGTGCGGCGGTCAGCGTGGAGCCCGAACGCGAGACACCGGGAATCAGCGCGCCAATCTGTGCAATGCCGACAATCAGTGCATCGCGCAGGCGCATTTCGCTCATGTCCCGCGTGTGGCGTGCCCGCACTTCGGCGACTGCCAGCAACACCGCCATGACGACACAGGAAATGCCGATCACCATCAGGCCGCGCAACGGCGAGTTGCAGGTGTTGAGGGTCGAGGACAAGGCCAGCCCGGCAATCCCGATCGGGATGGTCGCCAAAACAATCGCCACCGCCAGCTTGAACCACCGGTCGTTGTAGTCACCCCGGCGCACCGCGCTGATGCTACCCGTGGTCACCTGGCGCACATCGCGCCAGAAGTAACTGACCACCGCCGCCAGCGCCGCCAACTGCATCGCAGCCGAAAACGCCGAGCCCGGGTCTTGCCAGCCGAGCAGGGCAGGCACCACGCGCATGTGGGCGGTGGACGACACGGGCAACAGTTCGGTAATGCCCTGGATCACGCCCAGGATGAAGATCTGCAGGTAATCCAGGGAAGCAAAACCCACATCCAGGCCGGCGGAACAGACGTTTGTCAAAGTACATGTCCTTGAAAAAATAGGGGAGAGCGAGCAAAGTTTATTCTAAATGTTTCAGGATTTTGGACGGGCCCCGACAAATCCGCAATCGGTTCAGCAAACAGAAAGGTTAGGCAATGTATTGGCCTGCCGCCGTGTTTTGTGAACAATGGCGCCCTGCTTTTTCTGACCGAGAGCCTCATGCCTGAAACCACCGTCGAATTGATCCAGACCGGCCCCGAAGCGTCTGAGCTGATCCGCAATCTTTACCAGTATTACGCCTACGAGTCGTCGGACTGGGAGCAGGAAGATGTGGAGGCGGACGGCCGTTTCTACATCCATGACGAGCACCTGACGCGCTATTGGCAGGACCCGCTATGGAGCGCCAATCTGCTGCTGGTGGATGGGTATATCGCCGGCTTCCTGTTGATCGAAGGCAGCGAACTGCCCGGCATCAATGCCCTGGAACTGGCTGACCTGTTCATCCTCAAGCGCTATCGCCGCAAAGGCATCGGCCGCGCCATCGCGACCCAGGTGTTGAGCAGCGGCCAGAACAATTGGCTGGTGCGTTTTTACGATCAGGATGAAGTGTCCCAGGCGTTCTGGCGCGCCGTGCTGGACGACCTGCCACGCCCGGCGCAGACCATTGAGCTGGATGATGACCCGCAGTTGGTGAATTACTTGATTACGCGGGCGGCGCTGCATTGAACGCTTGCTGCATCGCCTGAGGCGGCTGCCCGAACGCGCGCAGAAACGCCTGGCGCATACGCTCGCGATCACCGAAGCCGGTTTCGCGGGCCACCACTTCGACCGGGTGACGGCTGGTTTCCATCATTGCCCGGGCGGCTTCCACGCGCAGCGATTCTATGGCCTTGGCGGGTGTTTGCCCGGTTTCTTCGCGAAACACCCGGCTGAACTGGCGCGGGCTGAGCCGGGCCACATCGGCCAGGGCCTCCACTGACAGGTCGTGGGTCAGGTTTTCGCGGGCATAGGCCAATGCCAGTTGCACGCGGTCTGACTTGGGGTCCAGTTCCAACAAGGCCGACAATTGGGATTGCTCACTGCCTCGACGTTGGGCAATCACCAGTTTGCGCGCAATACGCCGGGCGAGGTCGCTGCCCAGGTCGGCTTCTACCATCGCCAGTGCCAGGTCCACGCCGGCGCTCATGCCGGCGCCCGTCCATACCTGGCCGTCGACCACGAACAACTTGTCTTCTTCCAGGTGAATATCCGGGTAGCGTTTGCGAAATGCGGGCGCGTGAATCCAGTGGGTGGTGGTGCGCTTGCCTTCCAGCAGGCCCGCTTCGGCCAGCACGAAGATGCCCATGCACAAGGAGGCGACCCGCCGTGATTGAGCGGAGGCGGCCTTTACCAGTTCCAGCAGGTTGGCCTCCGGCAGACGAAACTCCAGATAGCCGCTGACAATCAGCGTGTCATAGCCCTGCGGCCGGATGGGCGTGGTATTCACCGAAAAGCCCTGGGACGTCATGACGGCGCCGCCGCTCTCCGAAACCAGGTGGAACTCATAGGCTGACTCACCCCTCAGCAGGTTCGCGCACTCGAACACCGAACCCAGGCTGAGGCTCAGGGACTGGAAGTTCGGGTAAACCATCAGCGCAACGCTGTGCATCGTCATTCTCCAAGGGGGCGGGAGAGGGGATTGTCGGCGGGTGTCGGCGAAACGGCAACCGACTTTGCGTCATGTCCGGAAACCTTGCGGATATGACATTGTTGAAGTTTTTCTCGACGCCTAACATTCCCTCAACGAACTAGACGACTGGTCTAATCGGACGGGAAGAACAATGAATAACGACACTAAAAGTACAAGGCAGGCGATCCTGGATACGGCGCAATTAATTGTCGGCCGCAAAGGGTTTTCTGCGGTGGGGTTGAACGAAATACTTCAAGCCGCTGACGTACCGAAAGGCTCGTTTTATCACTACTTCAACTCTAAAGATGCCTTCGGTGTTGTCTTGCTGGATACCTACTTCGATCACTATGTGAAGGGCATTGAGCAATTGTTCCAACAACCCGAACTGTCCGGCTGCGCCAAATTGATGCGCTATTGGCAAACCTGGGTCGACAACCAGACCGGCTGCACCGATGCGGGCAAATGCCTTGCCGTCAAACTCGGTGCCGAGGTGTCAGACCTTTCAGAGCCCATGCGTTTGGCCCTGGATCGAGGCACCGCACGTACGATTGCTTTGCTTGCGCAAGCCTTGCTGCAAGGCGTCGAAGACGGCTCGCTGACGGTTCAGCAACCCCCGCAACGCCTGGCCCAACGCCTGTATGCGCTGTGGCTGGGGACCAGCGTGATGAGCAAGATCACCCGAACATCCGCGCCGTTTGACGAGGCGCTGCTTCTAACCCGACACCTGTTGGGTTGCCCTGCACACACCGACGCTTACACCTACTGAAACCCATCGATCGAGGCACTGGAAAATGAAAGTATTAATGGTACTGACCTCTCACGACCAGCTTGGCGATACCGGCCGTAAAACCGGCTTCTGGCTTGAAGAGTTTGCGGCTCCCTATTACACCTTCAAGGACGCCGGGGCCGAGCTGGTGTTGGCCTCCCCAGCGGGCGGCCAACCACCGCTGGACCCAGTCAGCGACCAGCCTGACGCGCAGACCGAGCAAACCCGACGTTTCGCCGCTGACCCGGCTGCGCAGCAGGCCCTGGCCAACACCGTCAAGCTGGACACGGTCAACGCCGATGACTTCGACACTGTGTTTTACCCAGGTGGGCACGGGCCGCTGTGGGACCTGGCGGAATCGAGCACGTCCATCGCGCTGATCGAGTCCTTCGAGCGTGCCGGCAAGCCCGTCGGCTTTGTCTGCCATGCGCCCGGCGCATTGCGTCACGTCAAGGCCGTCAATGGCGAGCCGTTGGTCAAGGGCCGTCGCGTTACCGGCTTCTCCAACGCTGAAGAGGCTGCGGTTGGCCTGACCGATGTGGTGCCGTTCCTGATCGAAGATGATTTCAAGGCACTCGGCGGCCACTATGAAAAGGGCGCCGATTGGCAATCCTTTGTACTTGAAGATGGTTTGCTGGTGACCGGGCAGAACCCTGCCAGTTCCAGTGATGTGGCTAAAGCACTGCTGAAACTCACCGCATAACTTAATTAAAACGCTTCATTCATTGACGGCTCTCAAGAGCCGTCAATGCGTTAGCGCGCCTTGAATTTGGAAGTTCTTAGATGACGAGTAGTTTGAATACCCCAATAAAACTGGGTCACCACACCTTGAACAACCGCGTTGTGCTGCCGCCGTTGACGCGCCAGCGCAGTGCCCAACCGGGTGATATCGCGACCGACTTGATGGCCGAGTATTACCGCCAGCGCGCCACCGCCGGTTTCATGGTCAGCGAAGGCACGCAGATCGAGCCGCGCGGCCAGGGTTACGCCTGGACGCCCGGTATCTACAGTCCGGCGCAGATCGACGGCTGGCGCAAAGTGACTGACGCGGTACACGCCGACGGTGGGGTGATCTTCGCCCAGCTGTGGCATGTCGGCCGCGTGTCCCACAACGCGCTGCAGCCAGAAGGCGCCGCACCGGTCGCGCCGTCGGCTATTGCAGCAGAGCAAGCAAAGGCCTTTATCGAAACCGGGCCTGGGGTTGGCGAGCTGAAACAGCCGCCTGTGCCACGCGCCTTAAGCGTGCTTGAGATCGAGGAGTTGGTGGGGCATTACGCCCAGGCCGCGCGCAATGCGTTGGACGCCGGGTTTGACGGGGTGGAAATCCACGCGGCGAATGGTTACCTGGTCAACCAGTTCATCTCGGCCCACGCCAACCAGCGTGATGATGAATACGGCGGCTCGCTGCACAACCGCCTGCGCTTTTTGCGCGAGATCGTCGAAGCCGTGACGGCCGTCGTCGGGCCGGAGCGTCTTGGTGTGCGTTTTTCACCGCTGTTCAGCGGCACCGACCAGGACCGCGTGTATATCGGCCTGGTGGAAGAAGACCCGCATCACACCTACATCGAAGCGATCAAGGTGCTGGAAGCGTCGGGCATTGCCTACGTGTCCATCGCTGAAGCCGATTGGGACAACGCGCCTGACCTGCCTGAAACCTTCCGCCAAGCGGTACGCAGCACCTTCAGTGGCCGGATCATCTACGCCGGGCGTTACACCGCTGAACGCGGTGCAACACTGGTGGAAGCAGGGCTGGCAGACCTGATTGCATTCGGACGTCCGTTCATTGCCAACCCGGATTTGCCGCAGCGGCTGTTCAACGGCTGGCCGCTGAACCCGCTGCGCGCCGAGGGCATGTATGGCGGTTCGGAGCAGGGCTACACCGATTACCCGGTGTACGCCGAGTAATCACTCCACCCGCAACACAATCTTGCCAATGTGGTCGCCGCCTTCCATCCGCGCATGGGCCTGGGCGGCGTCGGTGTATTCGTACACTTTGTCGATGATCGGCAGGCATCGTCCGGCGGACAGCACCGGCCACACGTATTCGCGCAGTTGTTCGGCGATTGCGGCCTTTTCGTCCTGGGTGCGTGCACGCAGCAGCGAGCCGGTGATGACGGCACGTTTGCCGAGGATGGTCAGCAGGTCGACGCCATTGGCCTTGCCGCCGCCGAGGAAACCCAGCATCACCAGATGCCCGTCCATGGCCAGGGCCTTGAGGTTGTTGTTGAGGTACGAGGCTCCCATGATGTCGAGGATCACGTTCACGCCTTTGTCGCCGGTCTTCTGTGCGATGACCTCGGCGAAGTCCTGCTCGCGGTAGTTGATGGGCTCTGCGCCCAGCTTGGCAATCGCCGCGCATTTGTCGGCACTGCCGGCGGTGGCGAATGCCTGAATCCCATACTCGCGGCAGAGCATCAGCGCGGTGGTGCCGATGCCGCTGGTGCCACCGTGGATCAGCACGCTCTGGCCGGTGTGCGCATCGCCAAGGCCGAACAGGTTGGCCCAGACGGTGAAAAAGGTTTCCGGCACGGCAGCGGCTTGAATCCAGTCCATACCCTCTGGGATCGGCAGCGCCTGGCTCGCAGGCACGGCGCAAAACTGCGCATAGCCACCGCCGTTGGTCAGGGCGCAGACCTTGTCGCCCAGGCTGTAGTCGGTCACGCCGTCGCCCAGTGCGACCACTTCACCGGCCACTTCCAGGCCGGGGATCGGGTTCATGCCGGGTTTCATCGGGTACTTGCCCGCGCGCTGCAGGGCGTCAGGGCGATTGACCCCGGCGGCATGCACGCGAATCAGGATTTCACCAGCGCCTGCCACGGGCACGTCGGCTCGGCGTGGTTGCAGGACTTCTGGGCCGCCGGGGGCGGTGATTTCGATCAGGGTCATTTCTTTGGGCAGGGTCATCGTGCAATTCCTTTAACCGGGAGCGTATGGAGTGGGACCACAGTACGCGAGCGTTGATTCAACCGGAACGCTGTCATGTCAGCACATGCCTGCAAGTCTACCGGCGTCTGTGCCGACACAATCGCACCGGCTCCGGCGCACAGGCGCCGGGGGATTCTACGGGGACAGGCATTTATGAACGAATCAAAGTACCAGGCTCTGGGGCTGTTGTTTCTGCGCGTCAGCGGCGCGGTGTTTCTGTTGTGGGTACATGGTTTGCCCAAGCTGCTGCACTACAGCGACCAATTGGCGTTGATCGAAGACCCGTTTCACCTCGGCGCCCACGTCACGCTGTGCCTGGCGATTGTTGCCGAAGTGCTGTGCCCGCTGCTGATTATCGTCGGTGTGCTGGCGCGCCTGGCGTGCTTGCCGATCCTGGCCGTGCTGTGGGTGGCCTTGCTGGTGGTGCATCCGCAATGGACTTTGTTCGAGGGGCAGTTTGGCTGGCTGCTGCTGATTATCTTCACCAGTATTCTGATCGCAGGACCGGGTCGGTTGGCGCTCAGCCAGCGGTATGCCTGAATAAAAAAGGCCGGGCAAGCCCCTAATGCCAGTCAGTTAAGCGCAGATCTCCTGTGGGAGCGGGCTTGCTCGCGAAAGCGGTGGGTCAGTCAACATCAATGTTTGCTGGGCCGACGTCTTCGCGGGCAAGCCCGCTCCCACATTTGATCTTCGCTGCATTGAGCATTTCAGTTCGCTTAACTGACTGGCATTAGGGCAAGCCCGGCCAACAAGGAGCGGGTGGTTCAGCCGTTTCAGCGCTTCAGGAACGCCAGCAAGTCTTCGTTCAACTGCTGGGTATGCGTGGCCGCAAAACCGTGCGGCGCATCCTTGTACACTTTCAGTTGCGCGCCATTGATCATCTCGGCTGCCACTTTGCCGGTGGTCTCGAAGGGTACGACCTGGTCGCCGTCACCGTGAATCACCAGGGTCGGCACGTCGATCTTGGCCATGTCCGGGCGGAAGTCGGTTTGCGAGAACACGGTGACGCAATCAACAGTCGACTTGAGCGACGCCAGCAACGCGATTTGCAGGGTCTGGGTCAGTACGCCCTCGGAGACTTTCTGACCCTTATTGATGCCATAGAGCGTCGGGTTGAAGTCGGCGATGAATTGCGCGCGATCTTTCAGTAGCCCGGCCTTGATGCCGTCGAACACTTCGGTCGGCACGCCCTGCGGGTAATCCGGTTTCTGGCCGAAGATCGGCGTTACGGCGCCCAGCAATACCAGGCCGGCCACGCGAGCCGTGCCATGGCGTGCGATGTAGCGTGCCACGTCGCCGCCACCCATGGAGAAACCCACCAGGGTCACGTCCTTGAGGTCCAGGTGTTCGATCAGTTGGGCAATATCGTCGGCGAAGGTGTCGTAGTCGTTACCGGTCCACGGCTGGTCCGAACGGCCGAAACCACGGCGGTCGAACGCAATGGTGCGAAAGCCACGGCTGCTCAGGTATTCCATCTGGTATTCCCACATGTCGGCATCCAACGGCCAGCCATGGCTGAACAGCACGGGCTTACCGCTGCCCCAGTCCTTGAAATAGATCTGGGTACCGTCTTTGGCAACGAATGTACTCATGGAAAACGCCTCGCGTGTCGGGGGGGGAATGTCAGCCTCACTATTGCGTTAAACCGGACGAAGGGCTTGTACGGATGTGCTCGGTTGAACGGTTCAGCGTCTATATTGGTCCACTGATCTCTACCGTCAGTTCAACAGGTGAACCAAATGGCCAAGACTTACAGCTACGCCGCTCGGGATTCCAAGGATGCGCTCAAACCCTTTACCTTTGAGCGCCGTGCGCCAGGGGCGGATGACGTCCAGATCGATATCCTCTACTGCGGCGTATGCCACTCCGACCTGCACACCGCGCGCAATGAGTGGCACAACACCTTGTACCCGTCGGTGCCCGGCCATGAGATTGTCGGCCGCGTGACAGCGGTCGGTGCCAACGTGACGAAATTCAAGGTGGGTGACCTGGCCGGCGTCGGTTGTATGGTCGATAGCTGCCAGCACTGCGCCTCCTGCGCCGAAGGCGAGGAGCAATACTGCGAGAACGGTTTTACCGGCACCTACAACGGCCCGGTGTTTGGTGGGGAAAACACGTTCGGAGGCTACTCGGACACTATCGTGGTCAAGGAGAAGTTCGTCCTGCGCATCTCCCATGACGATGCCAACCTGGCGGCGGTGGCGCCGCTGCTGTGCGCCGGCATCACCACCTACTCGCCGTTGCACCATTGGAAGGTGGGCCCCGGCAAAAAAGTCGGCGTGGTCGGCCTCGGCGGGCTGGGGCATATGGCGGTGAAGATCGCGCATGCCATGGGTGCCCATGTCACGCTGTTCACCACCTCACCGAACAAACGCGAAGATGGCCTGCGCCTGGGCGCCGACCAGGTCGTGGTGTCGAAGAACCCCGACGAAATGGCCAAGGTCGTCAACAGCCTGGACTTCATCCTCAACACGGTTGCCGCGCCGCATAACCTTGATCCTTTCCTCAACCTGCTCAAGCGTGACGGCACCATGACTCTGGTCGGCGCCCCCGACAGCCCGCACCCGTCGCCTACGGTATTCAACCTGATCTTCAAGCGCCGCAGCCTCGCCGGCTCGTTGATCGGTGGTATCCAGGAAACCCAGGACATGCTGGATTTCTGCGCCAAGCACAAGATTGTCTCGGACATCGAGATGATCGATATCCAGGGCATCAATGAGGCGTATGAGCGGATGCTCAAGGGCGATGTGAAGTATCGCTTCGTGATTGATATGGAGAGTTTGAAGAAGGAAAGCCACGCGGCTTGATAGAGCCGTCTATTCACAGCAGCACATTGCTTTTTGTGGGAGCTGGCTTGCCTGCGATACAGGCACCTCGGTCATTCAGTTGCATCGAGGTGATCACATCGCGGGCAAGCCCGGCTCCCACATAAAGCTATCCGCCATTTTGGTGTTTGGTTTTTTAAGCCGACAAGTGCTCATACAAAATCGTCGCACCCACCAGCATCAGCACCACGCC
Organism: Pseudomonas antarctica; assembly: GCF_001647715.1. Lineage (NCBI taxonomy): Bacteria > Pseudomonadati > Pseudomonadota > Gammaproteobacteria > Pseudomonadales > Pseudomonadaceae > Pseudomonas > Pseudomonas antarctica. The sequence continues at coordinate 3,719,822 of NZ_CP015600.1, read as the reverse complement.
ACCGACCATCTCGGCGCGCTTGCCGACCACCGTCCCCAGCACCCGACCGAGCATCATGCCGAGGGTCACCATGGTCATGGTCGCAAGGCCTATCGCCGCTGAAGCCAGCAGAATATTCACGTCGACAAATGCCAGGCCCACGCCCACCGCCATTGCGTCGATGCTGGTCGCAAATGCCGTCACGGCGAGGATCATGAACGAATGCTGAGTGGGTTTTTCAACCTCGTCATCATCCGGCTTGAGCCCGTTGTAGATCATGTGCAAGCCCAGCGCGACCAGCAGGGTAAAGGCGATCCAGTGGTCCCAGCTTTCTACCCAGCGCGTGGCGGCATGGCCGATAGCCCAGCCGATCATCGGCGTGATGGCTTCGATCACGCCAAAGATCAAGCCGGCGCGCAGGGCTTCGGTCAGGCGTGGTTTGTGCAGGCTGGAGCCTTTGCCGATGGCCGCCGCAAAGGCGTCCGTGGACATGGCAAGGGCGAGAAGAATGAGGGAAATGGGGTTCACGGTAAGGCTTCCAGTCGGGCTGTATGAGTCAACGACACAACCACACGCCCGACGTTAGGCATGGATGTGTCGCTGGTCTCACCAACCTCAACGGTGTTCGTACCACGGCAGGTTGCCGAATATGTTGATACGAACGCTTCTGCACGGGTCAGAAGCCGGTTACTCCCCAACGAAGCGCAGCATCCTAGACGATCAAATATGAAAAAACTGTCAACGCCCTTCAAACGCCGGTGGGCGACGTTCGGCAAATGCTGCCAGCCCTTCACCAAAATCTGCACTGGCGCAGGCCTGGCGGCGCAGTTCGGCGATCTGCTCCATGGCCTGCACGGGCATGGGTTGCAGGTCTTCGAGAATGCGCAATTGCTCCTTCACCGCCTGAATCGCCAACGGCGCCTTGGCGGCGATGCCTTGGGCGATTTCCAGGGCGGTGGCTTCCAGGGCCTCGGTGGGTACCAGGCGGTTGATCACGCCAAAGCGTTCGGCGCGTTCGGCGTCGAGTTTCTGCGCGCAGAAGAACAGTTCCTTGAGCACGTGAATCGGCAGGTTGTTGAAGAACCGCAGCAGGCCGCTGGTGGTATAGGGCAAGCCGATGTTGGCCGGGGTCATGGCGAAGCTGGCGCTGTGGTCGGCCACCACCATGTCGCAGCTCATGGCCAGGTCGACGGCGCCGCCCCAGGCCGAGCCCGAAATCGCCGCGATCACCACGCCGGGGTAGGCGCGGATTCGCCGCAGTACTTGCTCCAGCGGTTTGCCATAGGCAACGGGGTCGCGGTCGCGGGCCACTTCGCCAATATCATGGCCGGCGCTCCACACTGTCTGGCCGACGTCGGCACCGAGAATCACCACGCCGATGCGCTGGGCGGCGAGGGTGACCAGGCTTTCATCCAGGCTGTCGAGCAAGTGCGCACTGAGGGCATTGCGCTGAGTGGGGTTGCTGAAGGTCAGGCGTGCGATGCGCGTGTCGATAAGGTTGAGCGTCACTGTGGCAGTCATGATGCGGTTCCTGCTGAACATTCGGATGGGCTGGCCTGCACGAGCACGTTGGCCTTGAGCAGGCTCTGTATGGACGCCGGCTCAAAGCCCGCTTCGCGCAATACCTCGATGCTGTGTGCGCCGGGCAACGGCGGTGGCCGCGTCACGCCACCATAATAATTTTCGACACCAACTCCACCACCGTCTTGGCCTGCAACTTCCTCATCAACCGCGCCCGATGCACTTCCACCGTGCGGTGGGAGATTGCCAGGCGCAGGGCGATTTCCTTGGACTTGAGGCCGTTGACGATGTGCATGGCAATTTCCCGCTCCCGGGGCGTGAGGTCACCGGTGCCCTGGTGGGTGCGATCGAGGCGTTCGAAGTGCCAGATCATCAGCTTGAACGGGTCTTTGGGCGTGAGCGTGTAGCCGTGGGACTTGGCCCAGAACACTTCGCCGCTTTTGTGCTGCATGAAACGTTCGTCGGAGTAGCGGCCGTTTTCACTGTCCAGCAACCAATCGTGGCTGCGCTTGCCGATGGCGTGGTAGTCAGCCTGGGAGGGGTAGATCAGCAGGGTCAGTTGGTTGACCAACGCGTCGCGCGAATAGCCGAACAACTGCAGGAAGGCTTCATTGCAGTCGACGATCACACGGTTGCTGGTGACCAGTTGCGGTGCGGGGGACAGCTGGAACGCCAGGCGCCCGATATCTTGGAGTTGTTGTGCAAACACAGTCATTAGGCATCCTGCCTCGTTGTTTTTCTCACCTCGGGCTACTTATCCATGTAAGTAGTTACACGAATTGGCGCCGGCCCAGTGGTGGGTCATTGTAAGGAATGTCCGTATCAAGAACAGAAGAAATTGATTATGCCTGCTGATTGCGTCTCCATTGTTGCCGCCGGTCATTCGCGTTTTGGTCGCCTGGAAGGCACCACCCTTGAAGACCTGATCGTGCAGGTCACCCGCGAAGCCCTCACGGATGCGGCGATTGACGCGTCAGAAATCGATGCGTTGTTCCTGGGCCACTTCAACTCGGGGCTGGTGCCTGACGGGTTCGCCTCTTCGCTGTTGTTGCAGGCCGACCCCGGCCTGCGCTTCAAACCGGCCACCCGCTGTGAAAACGCCTGCGCGTCCGGCTCGGCGGCGATCCAGGCCGGGATCAATGCGATCCTGTCCGGCAGCGCGGAACTGGTGTTGGTGGTGGGCGCCGAAAAGATGACCCACACCTCCACCGCCGAGGTCACCCAAGCCTTGGCCGGCGCCGGCTATCAGAACGACCCGGCCGAAGCCGGCATGAGTTTCCCGCAACTGTTCGGTCGGGCTGCCCGGCAATATGCCGAGCGCTACCATTGCCCGCTGGGCTCGATGGCGGCCATCGCCACCAAGAACCACTCCAATGCCATGGCCAACCCGTTGGCGCAGATGCACCGGGTGATGGACTTCGAACACTGTAACAACGTGTCCAAGAGCAACCCGTTTGTGGCCGAGTCATTGCGCCTGACCGATTGCTCACTGATCAGCGACGGCGCCGCCGCGATCATTCTGGCCTCGCCCAAGCGCGCGCGGGCGTTTCGCCGCGATGTACAGATCTGCACGATGACTCAGGTCAATGACTGCCTGCCCATCGCCCAGCGCGACATCCTGGCCTTTGAGGGCCCGCAAAGGGCGATCCACACGGCATTGCGCGGCGCGAATATCACCCTGGCCGACTTGAGTTTCGCCGAGGTGCATGACTGCTTCACCATCGCCGAACTGCTGATCTACGAAGCCATGGGCCTGGCGCCCAAAGGCGAGGGCCATCGCGTGCTCGACAGCGGCGTGGTGCGCGCCGGTGGGCGGCTGCCGGTGAATCTTTCCGGTGGGCTCAAGGCCAAAGGGCATCCGGTGGGCGCCACGGGGGTGTCGATGCATGCCCTGGCGTTTCGGCAATTGACCGGTGAGCCGATTGGCCTGGCGGTGCCTGACCCGGAGTTTGGCCTGGTGTTCAACATGGGCGGCATGGCGGTGGCCAACTACGCCTCGGTCCTGCACGCACGCAGGTGCTGAGCCATGAACATTGCCAACTGGCTGCACGATACCCAGCGCCGTGATCCGCAACGCCCGGCGTTGTTCGAAGGCACCCGGCAAATCGCCGATTACGCCACCTTTGCGGCCCATGTTCGTCAACGCGCCGCGCACCTGGTGGACCAGCACGGCGTGACGGCGGGGGATGCCGTCGCGGTGCTGATGAAGAACAGCTGTGACTACCTGGAATTGCTCTACGCCATCTGGTGGCTGGGCGGGGTGGTCGTGCCGATCAACGCCAAGCTGCATCCGAGCGAAGCGGCCTGGATTGCCGATAACGCCCAGGCGCGCCTGATCTTTACCGACGGCGGCCGGGTGTTTTCGTCATCACGGGACTTGCCTCAGCGCTGTAAGGAGCTGGACGGCCACACGCTGCCGCCGACCCGCGGTTGGCCGACGCTGGAGCAGCCGGTGGCACGTGAGGATAAGGACCTCGCCTGGCTGTTCTACACCTCCGGCACCACCGGGCGTTCCAAGGGGGTGATGCTGAGTCATGGCAATCTGGTTGCCATGTCGCTGTGTTATGCCACGGATGTCGACCCGGTCAGCGCCGCTGACGCCGTGGTGTATGCCGCGCCAATGTCCCACGGTGCCGGGCTCTACAACTTTATTCATGTGCGTTGTGGCGCGCGGCATGTGGTGCCTGCGTCCCACGGTTTTGATGCGGCCGAGCTGTTCGGGTTGGCCGTCGAGTTGGGCGATGTATCGCTGTTTGCCGCGCCGACCATGGTCAAGCGCATGGTCGAACAGGCGCAGCGCCAGGGTTATGGCGGCGCAGGCATCAAGACCATCGTCTACGGCGGCGGCCCGATGTACCTGGCTGACCTGTGCGCGGCCGTCGATACGTTTGGCCCGCGCCTGGTGCAAATCTACGGCCAGGGCGAGAGCCCGATGACCATCAGCGTGTTGCCCCGCGCGCTGATCGCCGACCGCCAACGCGAGGGTTGGTCAACCCTGGCCGCCTCTGTCGGCCAGGCGCACGCTTGTGTCGAAATCCGCATTCTCGACGCGCAGCACCAGCCGGTGCCGACGGGGGAGCGCGGCGAGATTGCAGTGCGCGGTGCCACGGTGATGCAAGGCTACTGGCGCAACCCAGAAGCCACCCGCCAGACCCTGGTCGATGGCTGGCTGATGACCGGCGATATCGGCTTTCTCGACCCGGCCGGCTACCTGACCCTGACGGACCGCTCCAAGGACGTGATCATCACCGGCGGCAGCAACGTGTACCCGCGCGAAGTCGAGGAAGTGTTGGCGCAGCATCCCGAGGTGTTCGAGGTGTGTGTGGTGGGTGAGCCGGATGCGCAATGGGGCGAATCGGTGGTGGCTTTTGTGGTCACGCGCAACGGGCAGACGCTTGACGATGCCCGGCTCACCGCGTGGTTTGTCGAGCGCATGGCCTCGTTCAAGAAGCCGAAGAAATACGTGTTCCGCGACGAGTTGCCGAAAAACAGCTACGGCAAAATCCTCAAGACCGACTTGCGGCAGTGGTTGAAAGCAGCGAGTATCGCCGCGCTTCCCTAGACCCGCTGTTCATGGACAGATCATCAGACAAGGAGTCCCTTCGATGGGCAATCAAGCGCAAGACACGGTCCGCAAGCGGCGCCGTGCGTTTCTCGGTGCCACTTCCGGTCACTTGATCGAGTGGTACGACTACGGCGTCTACGGCTTTCTCGCCGTGTACATCGGCCAGGCGTTTTTCGTCTCCGATGACCCCACCACCAGCCTGCTCGCCAGCTTTGCCGCATTCGCCCTGAGCTTTTTCATCCGGCCCTTGGGTGGGCTGTTCTTCGGCCCGCTGGCGGACAAGATCGGCCGCCGTAAAACCCTGATCATGGCGCTGGTGATGATGACCGGCTCGACGGTGATGCTCGGCGTGTTGCCGACCTACGCGACGCTGGGCATCGCGGCGCCGATCCTGCTGATCCTGGTGCGCTGCGTGCAGGGTTTTTCGGCGGGCGGTGAGATCGGTACTGTTACCAGCTTTATCTCGGAATACGCCGGGCCGGGTCGACGCGGGTTCGCGACCTGCTGGTTAATGGTCACGGCCGTGCTCGGCCTGCTGCTGGGCGGCGCCGTGGCCAATGGCATGACCTGGATCCTCGGCGCCGACGTGATGCAGGAATGGGCCTGGCGCGTGCCGTTCCTGATTGCCGCGCCGTTGGGCTTTATCTCCATGTACATCCGCCTCAAGCTGGAAGACAGCCCCGAGTTTCTCGCCCTGCAACGCGCCGGCCAAACCTCCCGCGCACCGCTGCGTGAAGTCTGGCAATGGAAGCGGGCGATCGCCCTGGTGTTCTTTATCATCACCTTGCACAGCTCGATCTTTTACCTGGTGCTGACCTTCGCTTCGACCTACATGGCCAAGATCCTCAAGTTCGACAGTGGTACCACTTTGCTCTACGTATTTGTCGCCAGTTTTTCGGCGGCCTTCGTGATGCCGTTTGGCGGCGCATTTACCGATAAATACGGGCGCAAGCCGTTCCTGATGGTGATTGGCACCTTGGCCACGTTGGCGATGTTCTGGCTGTTCAAGGCGGCGCCGACCGCAACGGCCGCGTCGTTCTTCGCACCGTTGATGGCAGTGGCGATTCTGTTCGGGCTGTATGCCTCGTCGACGTATGCGCTGATGAGCGAACTGCTGCCGACACGCATTCGCTCTACCGGCATTGCGGTGGCGTACAACGTGCCGGTCGCCGTGTTTGGCGGCAGCGCGCCGCTGATCTCTACCTGGCTGATCAAGGTGACGGGCGATATCACCTCGCCGTGGTATTTCTACGTGGCCACCGGCGTGGTGTCACTGATTGCCCTGGTGGCGCTGCGCAAAGAAGATTTTGTCGCCAGCGGCAGCCCGGTCGTGCCTTCGGTGGGGGCCGCACAGTTACAGGCCCGGGCTTCCACCGCCACGGTGAGTGCAGAAGCCCCAGTGGCGTAAACCTCAGCGCGGCAACACGCCGCGAAACGTTGCGCTTAACGTGCGCAATGTTTCGCGGGACCGCAGGTCACTGATGCGGCTGTGAAGCACCACTTCACTGACGGGCAATGCGGGCAAACCGCATTGCTCGCTCACGTCCACCGCCCCGGCCGGGGCCACTCGGTGGGCGAGGGCGGCGACACCCAAGCCGGCGCTCACCGCCGCGCCCACCGCCATCACACCACCGCCGACAAACACTTCAGTCCAGTCGATATGGGCCTCATCCAACGCCCTGACCGCCAGATGCCGGACCCCGCACGGCGGCGCCATGGTTGCCAGGCGCAAGGGCAGGCCGGGGTTGTGTCGCCAGGTCGGCGCAGCGAACCAGCCAAAGCGTTCCACTGCCAACACTTCGCCGTCCCGGCGGTCGCCTTCGTTGCGCACGATCACCGCGTCCAGCTCGTTGCGGTCGAACGCGGCCACCAGATCGCGGGAGGAGGCGATGCGTATTTCGAGGATCAGCAAAGGGTCGTACGCGGCGAGGCGGCCGAGCCAGGTGGGCAAGTCCGGCCCGGCGACGTGGTCGCTGATGCCGATCACCAGACGCCGCGAGGGCTGGGTACCCATGTCGCCCAATGCGCGTTCATGGGCGTTAAGCAGGGCGCGAGCGGCCACGATGAACTGCTCGCCCTGGGGCGACAGCCTTACGTGGCGGGGCGTGCGCTCCAGCAGTCGATAACCGAGGCGTTCTTCCAGACGCTTGAGTTTGAGGCTGATGGCGGCCTGGGACGTGTCGAGGGCCTCGGCGGCACGGGTGAAACTGGCGAAGTCGGCGACCCGGACGAAGGCCTGCACGGTGTCGATATCCAGGGGTTTGAGCGCATCAGTCATATCAAGTCCTTATCGCACATATATCGGCTGATATCTTGTTGAAATCACTGCCACTGCGCAAGCTCAAACCTCATCTTGCACAGGAGCTTCGCCATGTTTGCCAAACAGTATTCACACCGCCTGCCTGCCGATTACAACATGGGGGTTATCCGCCGCCGCGCTGAGCAATTGGGGCCGTTGTGGGATCACGCTGAAGGGCTGCTGTTCAAGGCATTTATCGCCCAGGAACGCGGGCAAGCGACGGGCAATGTCTATGCGTCGGTGTACCTGTGGGCAGACCCGTTGCAGGCCGCCGACTTCTTGTTGGGCGAGCGTTTCCAGAAGGTGCTCGACAGCTTTGGCCGCCCGCACATCGAAAGCTGGTTGCCGCTGGACGTGCAGCAAGGGCCCGCGCGGCAGGCGTTGAGTTTGTACCGGGAGCAATGGTCATTGGAGCCAGGGGCGGATCGAGCCGGGATATTGGCCGAGGAAAAACGACGTAACCAGCAGTTGGCTGACAGCCCGGATACATTCGCGGTCTTCCTGGCGCTGGATGTGCAAGCGTGGCGCCTGGTGCGGATCACGCTCTCGGCCAAGCCGCTGCAGATGGACCACCCGGGCACGGGTTACCAGGTGCTCTATCTGGCGCAAGGCGTTGCGCGATAGCGTCAACTGCGCCAGTCTTGCAGGCTTCTAACTCGTTACCGGAGCGATCTGCGGTGCCAGCCACGCGTTTGACACTGATCTGCCATGCCGCTACGGCGTCGCAAAAGCTGGGGCGGTTTGCCGATGACGAGTCTGTCAGCATGGATTGGCAACACGCAGCGTTCTCCCTGGCCGGGCGCTTCAAGAAAAACCCGCGCCTGGTATGCGGGCCTGAAGCCAGGACCCGCGAGACGGCCGGGCTGTTCGGCGCTGACGCGCAAGTCGAAGATGCCTTGCGCGATGCTGACTTGGGTGCCTGGAAAGGCCAGGCGATCAACCAGTTGGACGGCGATGCATTGATGGCCTGGGCGACCGACAGCACCAGCACGCCCCACGGCGGCGAGTCGGTGGAACAGGTTTGTGCGCGGGTCGGGCAGTGGCTGCAATCCCTCGAAACCCAACCCGGTCATGTGTTGGCCATCACCCACCCGTTGGTGATTCGCGCCGCCTTGCTCTATGTCATGCAGTTCCCGGTGTCGATGTTCTACCGGATCGACATCGAGCCCCTGTCCGCCACCGAGCTGCGCTTCAACACTGTCTGGCGCCTGCGCCTGGAAACTCACGCCTGACCCGGCGAACATGGCAAAATCCACGCCCCGCAATGAGAGCAAACCATGAAACGCATCCTGATCATCGGCATTGGCGCCGGCAACCCTGACTACATCACGATGCAGGCCGTGAAGGCGCTGAACCGCACCGACGTGTTTTTCCTGATGGACAAGGGCCAGAGCAAAGACAAGCTGATCGACCTGCGCCGCGAGATCTGCGAGACCTACATCACCGAGCCCGGCTACCGCTTCGTCGAGGCCGACTGCCCCGAGCGCGTGCGCGGCGACATCGACTACACCACCGCCGTGCAGGACCTCAACCGCGACAAGCAACACACCTTCGAGCGCATGATCAATGAGCACATGGCGGATGGCGAAGTAGGCGCCTTCCTGGCCTGGGGCGACCCTGCGTTGTACGACAGCACCATCCGTATCCTGCAGGCGATCCTCGCCAGTGGCCACTGTGCGTTTGAGTTCGAAGTGATACCCGGCATCACCAGCGTGCAGGCCCTGGCGGCCCAGCACAAGGTGCCGCTGAATCGCATTGGCCGCTCCATCGAGATTACCACCGGGCGCCGGTTGGCGGCGGGGCAGGCGAGTGATGCGGACACGTTGGTGGTGATGCTCGATGCCAAAGATTCCTACCGTACCGTGGCTGATCAAGACCTGGATATCTACTGGGGCGCCTACCTGGGCACACCGGACGAAATCCTGATCAGCGGCAAAGTCAGTGACGTGGCTGAAGAAATCGAACGGGTGCGCAAGGCCGCACGCCTGGAAAATGGTTGGATCATGGACACTTATTTGTTGCGCAAACCCTGAGGAAACTTCCCCATGTTCAAGCTGTTTGCCCTGGCGCTGACCCTGATGGCCGGTGTCGCCCATGCCGATGCCACGCTGCACACCGACTTGCCGTTGGCGTACCTGGAACAGACGCAGAGCGATTCACGCAACCAACCGTTGGTGATTTTCCTGCACGGGTTCGGCAGCAACGAGGAAGACCTGTTTGGTATCAAGGACGCGTTACCTTCCAGCTGGACTTACCTGTCGGCGCGTGCGCCGATGCCGGTGGACCCGAACGGCTATCGCTGGTTTACAAAGACCGCGGGTGACGGCGATTACAATGGCGAGACCGCCGACTTGCAACGCAGCGCCAGGCTGATCGAAGACTTTGTCGGCAAGGCCACGGCCAAATACCACACGCAAAGCGATCGGGTGTTCCTGGTGGGTTTCAGCCAGGGCGCGATCATGTCCTACGAAGTGGGCTTGCGTCAGCCCGAGTTGGTGCGCGGGATCGCGGCCTTGAGTGGCAGTGTATTGCCAGTGCTCAAGGCTGAGCTCAAGCCCAATGAATCACTGGGCAAGTTGGCGATTTTTATTGGCCACGGCACGCTGGACCAGGCGCTGCCGTATGTGTCGGCGACGCGTGCGAATGAGGTGTTGGTGGGGCTGGGGTTGAAGCCGGAGTTCCACGGGTATCCGGGGATGCCGCACACCGTGAGTGAGGCGGAAGTGCAGGACCTGAAGGCGTGGCTAGAGAAAACCCTGAAGTAAGCGCGGTCAAAAATGTGGGAGCAGGCTTGCTCGCGAATGCGGTGTGTCAGTCAACTCATCTTTAACTGATCCACTGTATTCGCGAGCAAGCCCGCTCCCACATTTGATTTGTGTTGTCAGGGATGAGGCTTACTTGCCGCCGGTAATCTGCTTCACCAGTTCGGCGTGCCCCTTCACATCATCCGCCCGCGAAATGGCCTGGATCACCAGCAAGTGCTTGCCGGAACCGCCGAGGAACGTGGAGTTCAAGGTCTTGCCGCCGCCCTGGGTGGCGGTGCTGTCTACCTGGCGCAGGCCCAGGCCTTTGAAGGTCAGTTTTTTCTCGTTTTGCTTCTTGAAGTCGGGCAGGGCGGCGCTCTGGTCCTTGACGAAATCAGCCACGGCGCCATCGAGGAACTGCGGGTCATTGTCTTTGATGGTTGCCCCGTCGTTACGCACGGTTTCGGCGACGATCACCACACTTTTAGTCGCCGAGTTGGCGTACAGCGTGCCTTGGGTGTCGGCGGTGCCGTCGTCAGCCTTGCCGGTTGGCAGCGTGTCGGCGGTGTAGGCCTTGGGCAGGTTAAAGGTGAACTTGCCGCCCAGGGTCGAGATGGTCTGTGTGGCAGCGGGCTTGCTGGCGGCGAACACGCTACCGGCGCTAAGCGCAAGGGCCAGCAGGACGGCGGTCTTGGTGAAAGTGGCCATGAAGCGCTCCAGAGATGAACGAAATTGCGGCGTATTCTGTCAGAAAACTCGCAAGATCGTTCATACATAGCCTCACACCTTGTCGGACTCTTCTTCGAGACGGTCCATCTCAAACAGCCGCGCCAGTTCCGTACGGGCTTCCTGGGCGGACTGCATCACTTTGGCCGCGTCGTCATACACCGCGTGTTGGGCGGCGAGTAACTGCAGGTCGTGATTTTTGAAGCGGGTGATGCGCGCATCGGCCTGGGCCTGGCTCAAACCGAGGCCGACCAGGGTGCGGCGGCTCATTTCCAGGCTGGAGTAGAACGTTTCGCGCACGGGTGAGGCGTCCAGGTCCACCAGGCGGTGCACGTGCTGGCGGTTACGCGCGCGGGCGATGATTTTCATGTGCGGGTAGCGCGTGCGCACCAATTCGGCGGTCTTGATGTTGATCTCCGGGTCGTCCATGGCGATCACGAAGAATTCCGCCTGATCGACCTTGGCGGCGTGCAGGATCTCCGGGCGCTGCGGGTCACCATAAAACACCGGCATGCCGCCGAAACTGCGGGTCAGTTCGATGGTTTCGACCGAGGTGTCGAGGGCGATGAACGAGATGTTTTGCGCGCGCAGAATCCGCGCCACTATCTGGCCCATACGGCCCATGCCGGCAATCACCACACGCGGCGCATCGCTTTCGATGGCGCGGTATTCCTCGGGCACTTCCACGGGTTTGGCCTTGGACTTGAACAGCTTCGGGCATACCAGTAACAGCAGCGGGGTCACGGCCATGGACAGGGTAATGGTCAGTACCAGCACATCGTAAAGATGCGGCTCGAACAAGCCCTGGTCGCGGCCGATCTTGAACACCACGAAGGCGAACTCACCGCCTGCCGCCAGCACCACGCCCAGGCGCAGCGCACTTTCGCGATTAAGGTCACCCACCAGGCGGCCGACCGCATACAGCAGTGGCAGTTTCAGACCGATCAGCAGCAGGGTCAGGCCGATGACCACCAGCGGCGAGCTGAGCAGCAGGCTGAGGTTGGCGCCCATGCCCACGCTGATAAAAAACAGGCCGAGCAACAGGCCCTTGAACGGCTCGATCTGGGATTCGAGTTCGTGACGGTACTCCGAGTCCGCCAGCAGCAGCCCGGCGAGGAATGCACCGAGGGCCATGGATACGCCCACCAGTTCCATCAGCCAGGCGGTGCCGATCACCACCAGCAGCGCAGTGGCGGTAGACACTTCGCGCAGGCCGGTCTTGGCGACGATACGAAACACCGGGCGCAACAGGTAGCGCCCGCCAATGATCACCACGGCGATGCTGCCGAGGATCTGCAAGACGTGTTGCAGGCCTTGCGCTTCGGTGGTCGGGTGGTCGCTGCCGGCGAGCAGCGGCACCATGGCGATCAGCGGGATTGCGGCGATGTCCTGGAACAGCAGAATCGCAAAGGCCAGCCGCCCATGCGGCTGGTTCAGTTCCTTGCGCTCGGCCAGGCTTTGCAAGCCAAAGGCAGTGGAGGACAACGCCAGGCCCAGGCCCAGCACAATCGCGCTGTTCCAGGTTTGGCCAAACAGCCACAGCGCCACCGCGCCCATCACCAAACCTGTCAGCAACACCTGGGCCAGGCCGACACCGAACACCGCCTTGCGCATCACCCATAACCGTTTCGGCGACAGCTCCAGGCCGATGATAAACAGCAGCAACACCACGCCCAACTCAGAGAACTGCGCCACGCTTTGCGGGTTGCCCACCAGGCCCAAGACCGACGGGCCGATGATCACACCGGCGAACAGATAGCCCAGCACGGCACCCAGTTGCAGGCGCTTGGCCAGGGGCACTGTCAGCACGGCGGCGAGCAGGAACACCACGGCTGCTTGTAACAGGTTGCCTTCATGGGGCATTGCGAACTCCAGAATCTTTAAAACGAATCAACAGGGGGCTATTAGAGCGCTTTTTTACATTTCGAAACTTGTATTTTTGACGCGAAAGCCAATGGCTGCTGGCTGTAATCCCATTCTTACACGGGGCTTACGAAAGTATTAATACCATTTAATTCAATGGCTTCTCTGAGGGTCGACTACCGTTTCGAAAAACCAGATCAGTTGTCACCGCGGTCAGGTATTTCGCACTCAATGCGTGTGAGTCAATAGGGTTGGGCTTCTGCGCATTCATGGATGAAAGGCTTGGACCACCAAGGAGTTGGACGTGGATAGAAGACTTGCGACTGCCGTTACACCGCGTATTTCTGCGCTTTCGCTTGCTATCCGCCTCGGCGTGGCGGGGCTGGTGATCGGCCTGGCGAGCCCTCAGGCCTCGGCAGCGTGCACGCCGGCCAGCCCCGCGTTGGGTGACGCCGTGACCTGTACGGGCACCGCAACAATCCTGCTGGACAATACCTTTTCCAGCGCCGTGAATAACCTGACTGTTGGCGTAACCGTTGGCTCCACCATCAATGCGCTGCTGGGTGGAACCGCGATGAACCTCGCGGGTAACAACATCACGTTGAACAACGCGGGCACCATCGACCCCTCGATATTGGGGTTGATCACGCTGCTCAGCAACGGCACGGTGATTGGCAGCGGCGCGTCGGGTACGGTGAGTGTCACCAACCTTGCCACCGGTATCATGAAAGGCACCTCGGGCCTCCTGGGTGTCGGCCTGAGTACCCTCAACGGCATGGCGCTGAATATCAACAACGGCGCCACCGGTACCACCACCATTACCAACAACGGTGCCATCGGCTCCGCTGCGTTGCTGGGCCTGAGCCTGTTTGCTTCCGACGCGCCGGTGATAGCGGTGCAGGGTGGTTCCCGGGTCAACATGACCAACACCGGTACGGTGACCGGGCGCATGGCATTCGAGGCGTCGGCAGGCGGCAACACCTTCTTCAACAGCGGCAACATCATTGGCGGTTTGTCGATGGGGGCCGCCAGCACCAACACCTTTACGGCGGTCACCGGCTCCACTGTTTCCAGCGGCGGTGGTCTTGGGCTTGCCCTGGGCGGCCTGCTTGGGGTCAATCTGGGGTTCGCGCCCACCGGGCAGATTGATGGTGGGTTGGGCGGCAGCAACACGTTGACTCTGCAAAACCCTCTCGGTGTTGGGGGCGGCACGTCGGGCGCGGCCACGGCCTCGAGCGCCACCTACGTCAACTTCAACAACCTGACCGTCAACAGCGGCACCTGGACCTTGCAAGGCCCACTGGTCAGCGGCAGCACCACCCTCAATGGCGGTGTTGCGCAGTTCAATGACAACGGTACGTTCGGCACCGGCGTCCTGACCGCCAATGGCGGGGCGATTCAAGCCAGCACCGCGGGCCTGACGCTCAGCAACTTGATGACCCTGGGCAGCGGTGGCCTGACACTGCTGGGCGCCAATGGCACCACCTTGGGCGGCGTACTTTCGGGTACCGGCGGGCTGATCAAGTCCGGCACCGGCCAACTGATCCTCACTGGCGCCAACACCTTCAGCGGTGGGACAACGCTGAATTCCGGCAGTGTGCAAGTGGGCAACACTCTGGCGCTGGGCTCCGGTGGCGTAACGGTCGCCGGGGTGTCGACCCTATCGGCACCCGGCACGGTGAATCTGGCCAACGCGTTCACCCTCAACAGCGCCTTGACCACGACCGGCACAGGCGCGTTGACCCTCAGCGGCAATCTCGGTGGTAGCGGTGGCCTGAACATAAACGGCAGCGGTGGCCTGACGCTGAGTGGCAATAACGCCGGTTACACCGGCCCTACCAGTTTGAGCGCGGGTGGCTTGATCCTCGGCAGTGCCAACGCCCTGGGTTCGGGGGCCTTGAGCGTCAACGGTGTCGCCAGCCTGGACACGACTGCCGCCGGCACGTTGAACAACGACGTGACCCTTAACGCCAACCTGACCACCGTTGGCAGTAACCCGTTGACCCTGGCAGGCGTAATCTCCGGAACCGCCGGTATCATCAAAAATGGCACTGCGGCCCTGACGCTGTCCGGCAACAACACCCAGCAAGGCCCTACCGCATTGAATGGCGGCACCTTGTTGGTAGGCTCCAACACCGCATTGGGTACGGGTGCCTTGAATGCGGCGGCGGGCACCACACTGGATGCTACCACCGGGGTTTCTCTGGGCAACGCCGTCAACCTGGCGGGCAACCTGACGCTCGGCGGCAGCCAGGCAATGACTCTCACAGGTGTCGTCAACGGCATCGGTGGCCTGATCAAGAACGGCACCGGCGCCCTGACCCTCAGCGGCAATAACGGCTTGCTGGGAAATACAACGCTGAATGCGGGCGCTTTGATCCTGGGCAGCAACAACGCATTGGGTCTGGTCGGCACCTTGAATACCGCCAACAACACTACCCTGGATACCACCGGGGCGGTGACAGTGGGCAATGCAGTGAATGTCTCCGGCAACTTGAATCTGGGCGGCAGCAACAACCTGACGTTGAACGGTGCGATCGGTGGGACAGGCGGCCTGACTAAAAACGGCGCGGCCAACCTGATTATCAATGGCGCCAATACCTTTCTGGCGGGCACGGTGCTCAATGGCGGGACTTTGACCGTCAACACTAACAGCGCACTCGGCACCGGCAACTTGACTGTCGGCGGTGCAGGTACCCTGGACAGTGCGGCCGGTATTAGCCTGGCCAACGGCATCGACCTCAACGCCGACCTGACCCTGGCTGGCACCAACGACCTGACCCTGGGCGGCGTGATCGGTGGCACCAACCAGTTGATCAAGAACGGCGCAGGGCTGCTGACCATCAATGGCGCCAACACCTTCCAGGGTGGCGTTACCCTGAATGCCGGCGGCCTGAACCTGGGTAACGGTGCGGCGCTCGGCACGGGCGCGTTGACCGTGGCCGGGGCGAGCAGCCTGGGCAACACAGCGGGGTTGACGGCCAACAATGCAATCAACCTCAACGCCAACCTGACCGTCAACGGCACCAACCCCCTGACCCTGGGTGGCGTGATCGGCGGTGTGGGCGGCTTGATCAAAAACGGCGCGTCGAGCCTGAACCTCACCGGTGCCAACACCTACAGCGGCCCCACCGCGTTGAACAGCGGTTCACTGATTGTCGGCGCCAATACTGCGCTGGGCTCCGGTGCATTGAACGCAGCGGCGGGTACTACGCTGGATGCCAGCGCCGACTCAGCCCTGGGCAATGACATCAACCTGGGCGGCACCCTGACACTCGGCGGCAGCAACGCCTTGACCCTCAATGGCGTGGTGAGTGGCGTCGGCGGCTTGATCAAAAACGGCGCAGCCGACCTGGTCCTCAACCACGCGAAT
Source organism: Pseudomonas antarctica (assembly GCF_001647715.1). Lineage (NCBI taxonomy): Bacteria > Pseudomonadati > Pseudomonadota > Gammaproteobacteria > Pseudomonadales > Pseudomonadaceae > Pseudomonas > Pseudomonas antarctica. The sequence continues at coordinate 3,703,752 of NZ_CP015600.1, read as the reverse complement.
ACTTATCTGGGCACTACCACGCTGAATGTCGGCAAGCTGGTGGTCGGTGCCACTGGCGCGCTGGGTAGCGGTGCATTGAATGCGGCGGCAGGCACTGCCCTGGATGCCAACACGGCCGCCACACTGACCAATGCGCTCAATCTTGCCGGGAACCTCAGCATCGGCGGCACGGCCGACCTGTCACTCGGCGGCGTTGTGAATGGCGCAGGCAGCCTGACCAAAGAGGGCGCGGCCAACCTGACCCTCAATGGCAACAACGGCTTCCTGGGCGGTACCACGCTGAACGCGGGTACCCTCACCGTCGGCAGCAACTCGGCCCTGGGCCTGGGCAACCTGACCGTCGGCGGTGCCGCTACGTTGGACAGCAATGCGGCCGTCACCCTAGGCAACAACGTTGCTCTCAATGCAGGCCTGACCGTGGGCGGCACCGATGCGTTGACCCTGGGCGGCGTACTCAGCGGCGCCGGCCCGTTGATCAAGAACGGCGCGGCCAACCTGACCCTCAACGGCAATAATACCCTAAGTGGCGGCACCACGTTGAATGCCGGGACATTGACCCTGGGTAACGCCAATGGCCTGGGCAGCGGTGCGTTGACCGTCGGCGGCGCGTCGACCCTGGACAACAGCGCGGCCTTTGGCCTGGGCAATGCCATTGCGCTGAACGCCGACCTGACCGTCGCCGGCAACAACAACGTGAGCTTGAGCGGCGTGCTCAGTGGTACCGGTAACCTGATCAAAAATGGCCCGTCAGACCTGACGTTGAGTGGCAACAACACGTTTACCGGTGGCGTGAATGTCGTATCCGGCAGCGTGACCACGCTCAGTACCGGTGCGCTGGGCAACACCTCCGGCGCCAACATCAGCGCCGGGGCCGCACTCAACCTCGGCGTGGACACCAGCCTGGCCGCCCTGACCGGCAGCGGTTCTGTTCAAGTGGGCGCAGGCACAACGTTGAGCGTGGGCGGCGTCAACGCCACCAGCACCTTTGGTGGCGACCTCAATGGCGGCGGCGGTTTGACCAAGGTCGGCAGCGGTACGCTCAATCTCACGGGTATCAATGGCATCACCGGTAACACGGCCATTAATGCCGGCACCTTGAATCTCAGCGGCTCCCTGGCGAGCAACCTGGTCAACATCAACAGCGGCGGTACGCTGACCGGCACCGGGTCAGTGTTGAACGCTATGAATGTCAACAATGGCGGGCACCTGGGCCTGAGCAGCGGCAACACCTTGTCGGCCGGCTCTCTGGTATTGGCGTCGGGTGCCAATCTGGATGTGGCATTGAATGCACCGTCCACCAGTTCCTTGCTCAACGTGGGCGGCAACCTGACCCTCGACGGCAACCTCAACGTGACGGATGCCGGTGGCTTTGGTGTGGGTGTGTATCGCCTGATCAATTACACCGGTGGCCTGACCAACCTGGGCCTGGATGTGGCCAGCGTACCGGCCGGTTATGCCTTGGGCGACCTGGTGGTACAGACCTCCGTCGGCAACCAAGTCAACGTGGTGGTTTCCGCGCCGACGGGCAACATTCGTTTCTGGGATGGCAGCCAAACCATTGCCAACGGCAGTGTGGATGGCGGCACCGGCACCTGGACCAGCGCGGGCACCAACTGGACCAATGCCGGCGGCACGCTTAATCAGCCATGGGTCGGTGACTTTGCGGTGTTCCAGGGCGCAGCGGGCACGGTCACCGTGCAGGGGCCACAACGCTTCACCGGCCTGCAATTCGCCACCGACGGCTACAACCTGGTCAGCGGCACCGGTGCGCAATTGACCGCCGTCAATGGCACCACGGGCAACACCGCCATCCGGGTTGATCCAGGCGCTACGGCAACCATCGGCGTGAATATCGACGGCGTTGGCACCCTCAATAAACTCGACACCGGCACCCTGGTGCTGGGCGGCGCCAACACCTACTCCGGTGGCACCACGCTCAATGGCGGCACCCTGGTGGTCGGCAGTAACACGGCGCTGGGTTCCGGCCAGTTGACGACGGCGGCCGGTACGACACTGGACAGCAATGCCGCGATAGCACTGGGCAATACCGTGCTCTTGAACGGCAACACAACCGTGGCGGGCAGCAACGCGCTGGCCCTCAATGGCGTGATCGGCGGCGTCGGCGGATTGATCAAAAACGGCTTGGCCAATTTGACCCTGGGCGGCAATAACACCTTCCTCGGCCCGGTGGCCTTGAATGCGGGTGGGCTGATCCTGGCTTCAAACAGTGCCTTGGGCACCGGCGCATTGAATGCGGCGGCGGGCACCACGCTTGATACCGGCAACGCAGTGGTCCTGGCCAATGCGGTAAACCTGGCAGGCAACCTGGGCATTCTCGGCAGCGCCGACCTGACCCTCAACGGGCTGGTCAGCGGCGCCGGTGGCCTGACCAAAAGCGGGGCGGGCAACCTGACCCTTAACGGCGGCAATGCCTACCTCGGCGGCACGCAGTTGAATGCAGGCTCGTTGACCTTGGGCAACGGCTCGGCGCTTGGCACTGGCGGTTTGACCGTTAACGGCGCGGCGACGCTGGATAACAGCACCGCGCTGGCCCTGGCCAATAACACCACACTGAATGCTGCACTGACGGTGGCTGGCAGCAACGACTTGACCCTGGGCGGTGTGGTCGGCGGCACCGGTTCGCTGGTCAAGAACGGCAGTGCCAACCTGATCCTCAACGGCGCCAATACCTACAGCGGCGGCACCACTCTCGCCGGCGGTACGCTGACGGTGGGCAACGTGACCGGCCTGGGCTCCGGCGGCTTGACCGTCAGCAACGCAAGCACGCTGGCCAACAGCACGCCGCTGGTGCTGGCGAATGCTGTCAACCTTAACGGCGACCTGACCGTGGCCGGTAACAACAGCCTGACCCTGGCCGGTGTGCTGGCCGGCAACGCGGCGCTGATCAAAAACGGCGCAGCGGACTTGCTGCTGACCGGCAACAACACCTTCAGCGGCCCTCTCAACGTGGTCGGCGGCAGCGTGACCACGGTGGGCAACGCTGCGCTGGGCAATACCTCCGGCGTCAACCTCGGCACCGGCGCCAGCCTTAACCTGGGCGGCAATGCCAGCCTCAATACCCTGGCCGGCAACGGCGCGGTTCAGGTGGCGGGCGGCAGTACGTTGGCGGTGGGTGGCAGCAACCTCGATAACACCTTCGCGGGCACGCTGAACGGTACCGGCAACCTGGACAAAAACGGCACCGGTGTCCTCAACCTGAGCGGCATCAATGGCCTCAGCGGCGCCGCCAACGTCAATGGCGGCAGCCTGAATGTCAGCGGTTCGCTGGCCAGCGCCAGCGTGGCGGTGAATAACGGCGCCACACTGACCGGCACGGGTGCGTTGGCGGGTGCCGTGACGGTGGCTGACGGCGGGCACATCGGCTTGGCCACCGGCAGCGCGCTGTCGGTGGGCTCGCTGGTACTGGGCAATAATGCCAACCTGGATGTCGGTCTCGGTGTTCCAGTCGTGGGCGGTGGCAGCGGGCTGCTGAATGTCGGCGGCGATCTGACTTTGGGCGGCAAGCTTAACGTCACCGATATCGGCGGCTTTGGCAGCGGCGTCTACAACATCATCAACTACGGCGGGGCACTCACCAATAATGGCCTGGCCATCGGCACACTGCCGGGCAGTGTGATCCCGAGCGACGTGCAAGTGCAGACGGCCGTCAGCAATAAGGTCAACCTGCTGGTCACAGCGCCCAACACCACGGTGCAGTTCTGGGACGGCGCTAATCTGATCGGCAACGGCGCCATCGACGGCGGTAACGGCACCTGGAGCGCTGGCACCAGCAATTGGACTAACGTTGACGGCACGCTCAATCGAGGTTGGAACAACAGCTTCGCCGTGTTCCAAGGTACGGCGGGTAACGTGACGGTGGATGGCACGCAAAACATCACCGGCCTGCAGTTTGTCACCGATGGCTACAACCTGGCGTCCGGTACGGCGGGTGCGCTTAACCTGGTCAATGGCGGCACTGGCAACACGGCAATCCGCGTCGACCCGAACGTTACCGCCACGCTGGGTGTCACCCTTGGCGGCGCCGGCACTCTGGCCAAGCTAGACACCGGCACGTTGGTGCTGAACGGTGCCAACACTTACACCGGTGGCACCGCGCTGAATGGCGGCACGCTGGTGGTTGGCAATAACAGCGCGCTGGGCACTGGCGCGCTGCTTGCGGCTGATGGCACCACCCTGGACAGCAACGCGGCTGTCTCGCTGGGCAACGCTGCGATACTCAATGGCGCGCTGGCCATCGGCGGCAGCAACGCGCTGACACTCAATGGTGTGTTCAGTGGCAGCGGTAGCCTGCTGAAAAAAGGCGCGGCGACATTGACGCTTAATGGTGCCAATACTTACACCGGCGGTACGGGGTTGAATGCCGGTCAATTGGTCCTCGGCAATAACGCCGCGCTGGGCACTGGCGCGCTGACCGTCGGCGGCGCTGCGAGTCTGGACGGCAGCACCGACCTGCAACTTGCCAACGCCATCAACCTGAGCGGCCCGCTGACCCTGGCCGGCAGCAACGCGCTGGCACTTAACGGCGTAGTCAGCGGCACTGGCAGCCTGGTGAAAAATGGCAACGGTGCGCTGTTGCTGACCGGCGCCAACACCTACAGCGGGGGTACTAGTCTCAACGGCGGCACCACCACCGGCAACACCACCAGCCTGCAAGGTGCGATTGCCAACAACGCGACCCTGACTTTCGAGCAGGGCGCCGACGGCACCTACACCGGTAATCTCACCGGCGCAGGCGTACTGAATAAAACCGGCACGGGCGCGTTGCTGTTGACCGGCAACAACACCCTGACCGGCAACACCAACGTCAACGCGGGCAGCCTGCTGGTCAACGGCACGCTGAACAGTGCGGCGGTGCAAGTGGCCAGCGGCGCGACCCTCGGGGGCAGCGGCACCCTCGGCGGTGCAGTGAGCATGGCGGATGGCTCGACCCTCAAGGCCGGGGCGGCGACGCCGCTGTCGGTGGGTTCGCTGGCGCTGTCGTCGGGCACCGCGTTGGACTTCGCCCTGGGTGCGCCAGGTGCGTCCACCACGGCGGTGAACGTGGCAGGCAACCTGGTCCTCGATGGCACACTCAATGTCACTGACGCCGGTGGCTTTGGCATCGGTGTGTATCAACTGTTCCGCTACGGTGGCGCCCTGACCGACAACGGCCTGACCTTCGGCTCGATACCTGCCGGCCTGGGTAACCTGAGCCTGCAGACGTCGTTGGCCAACCAGCTCAACCTGTTGGTGCAGACCACGCCAGGGCAAATTCAGTTCTGGAACGGCGGCACCACCAACCCGGATGGCACTATCACCGGCGGCAGCGGCACCTGGGGCCCGGGCACTAACTGGACCGATCCAACGGGCACCCAAGCTCAGGCGTCGAACAACCAGTTCGCTGTATTCGCGGGGCAGGGTGGTACCGTCACCGTGCTCGGTAATCAGAGCTTCACCGGCCTGCAATTTCTCGACCCTGGCTACACGCTGACGGCCGGTGCAGGTGGGACCTTGTCGCCAACCGGCACGGCGGCGGTGCGGGTCAACTCGGGTGTTACCACAGAAATTGCCGCGCCAATCGTGGGCGCTGGAGCGATCAACAAACTCGACGCGGGCACCTTGTTGCTGACCGGCGCCAATACCTACTCTGGCGGCACTACCGTCAGTGGCGGTACGCTGGCCGGTAACACCCTCAGCTTGCAAGGTCGCATCCTCAACAATGCGCGACTGCTGTTTGTCCAACCCACTAACGGCACCTTCAACGGCACCTTCAATGGCACCTTGACCGGCACCGGTACCCTCTCCAAACAGGGCGCGGGTGCATTGTTGCTCACCGGCAACCAGCCGTTCAGCGGCACCGCGTCGGTGGATGAGGGCGTGCTGCAAGTCGGTAACGCGGCCAACCCGGGCACCGTGTTCGGCGGGCAGGTGACAGTCGCCAATGGCGCAGGCCTGACCGGCAACGGCAGTGTCGGTTCGTTGGTCAACAACGGCAGCGTCACACCGGATGGCGGCAAGCTGACGGTGGCCGGCAACTTCACTAACGCCAGCACTGGCGCGCTGAACCTGGTGATCACGCCTTCGATGACCACCTCGCTGGCCGTCGGTGGCACTGCGAACCTGGGCGGCAGCTTGAATGTGGTCAACCTGGTGCCGTATGCCGGCCCGATGACCTACACATTACTGACTGCCAGCGCGATAAACGGCACCTTCAGCACCACCAATCTGGAGAACCTGGCGTTCCTCAGTACCTCGCTGAACTACAGCCCGACCCAAGTGGCATTGGCGGTCGGCCGTAACAGCGTCAGCTACGCCAGTGTGGCGGCCACCAGTAACCAGCGCGGCGTCGCGGCAGCGTTGGACAGCGGTACCGCTGTAGGCGGCGCTGCGGTGCAGAATGCGCTGCTTACCTCGGACGCAGCCGGGGCGCGCGCCGCCTTCGACAGCTTGTCCGGTGAGATCCACGCCAGCACTGCCAGCGCTTTGCTTGAGGATTCGCGTTACATCCGTGACGCGGTCAATGAGCGCCTGCGCCAACCGGGCTGCTACCGCGAAGACGACCCACGCAACAGCCTGGCGCCGAGTGAAAATCGCCTGAGCAGCGCCGGTTGCCATGGCGAGATGGTCGGCTGGATGCGCGTACTCGGTACGTGGGGCCACATGGGCGGCGACAGCAACACCGCCAAACTGGACCGCAACCTCAGCGGCTTCCTGCTCGGCACCGACAAGCAAGTGGATGACGCCTGGCGCGTCGGCATGGCGGCCGGCTACACCCGCAGCGACCTGGACGCCAAGCGCCGCAGTTCCAGTGCCGACGTCGACAGCTACCACTTGATGGCCTACACCGCTTATCAGCAGGAGGCCTTCGCCGCGCGTATGGGCGTGGCGTACAGCTGGCATGACATCGAAAGCAAACGCGACGTGGCCGTTGGCGGTGCAGGTCAACGCCTGAAAGCTGACTACAAGGCACGTAGCGCGCAAGTCTTCGGTGAAGTGGGCTACACCCTTGAAACCCGCAGTGTGGTGGTGGAACCCTTCGCTGGCCTGGCCTATGTCAACTACGACAGCGACACCCTCAAGGAGAAAGGCGGTTCCGCAGCCCTGCGTGGTGATGCCGATCAAGACGTGACCTTCTCGACCTTGGGCGTGCGCATCGGCCAGACCCTCACCTTGGGCAACGGCTCGAAAATCACCCCACGTGGCAGCATCGGCTGGCGTCACGTCTTTGGCGACACCAAGCCGGATGCCGACCTGAGCTTTATCAACGGCGGTGGTTCGTTCAGCACCCAAGGGGTGCCGATCGCCAAAGACAGCGCGGTGGTGGAAGCGGGCGTCGATTACCAGATCAGTCAGAACGGCAAGCTGGGCTTGGGCTATTCGGGGCAGTTGTCCCGAAACGATAAGGACCATGCGATGACGATCAGTTTCTCCCTCGGTTTCTGATCAAAGCCGAGCACCTTCAACCGCCCGAAAGGGCGGTTTTTTTTGCGGCGTCATGCACCACTGGTTTACGGTAAAGCCCGACAGCCAGGCCGATGATAATGACGGTGATGAACAGCCCATTGGCTGGGGAAATGCGCTCGCCGAGTATCAGCATCGAACTGGTGATCCCGAACACCGGGATCAATAACGACAGCGGCGCCACAGTTGACACGGGGTATGCCTTGAGCAGCGAATTCCAGCCCCAATAGGCGAAGTGCGTGGCCAGGTAAACCTGAAACAGCAGTGACAACCCGGCGGTCAGGTCGAGGCTGGCCGGCAAGCCGCCGAACGCCGCGCTGCCGTGCATCCACCAGGCCATCAGCCACAGTGGGATTGGCGGAAACAGGCTGGCCCAGACCATGAACGAGAAAATTTCCTTCACGCCCGATGCCTTGATGATGACGTTACCGATACTCCAGGCCAACGCACTGAACACGATCAACAAAACCCCAACTACCGCATGCTCGCCTTCTTGGGTAGAGATGATGCCCGCCAGCCCGATCAATGCCATAACGGCGCAGAGCCATTGTGCACGGCGGATTTTTTCCCTGAACAGCAGGTAGCCCCAGCCCAGCGTGAAAAACACGCTGCACTGAATGATCAACGAGGCGATTCCCGGGCTAACGCCAGCCTGGATGCCATAGTTGATCACGCCCCACATGCCCAGCCCGAAAATAATGCCGTAGGCGGCCACATAGCGGAACTTAACGCTGGGGCGCTGTATGAACAACACCAGTGGCAAGGCGGCGAGGGCAAAGCGCATGCCTGTCAGCACGAACGGGTCGATGGCACGCAGGCCCAGCTTGGTGATGGGAAAGTTCAGCCCCCAGACCAGGGTGACCAGCAGGGCAAGTGCCAGATGTTTCTTTTGCATGGCGATTCCTTTGAGCACGCTGCTTCAAAGGCATGAAGGGTAGGGCGCGTGCGGATGGCCCGCTTGCTATGTCGGGTCATCTTTTGACAATATCGGGCCATGATTCCAACCTTTGATGACAACGCCCCCGACGCGCTGGTCACCCTGCGTGCGTACCCCTCCGGCACCGTGTTCGAGCGGCATACACACCCGCGCGGGCAGTTTGCCTATGCCTCCACCGGCGCGCTGAAAATGTTCACCGACCTGGGCAATTGGGTGGTGCCGCCGCAGCGGGCAATCTGGGTGCCGGGTGGCATTGCCCATGAAATGCACATGCGCGGTGATGTGGTCATGCTAAACACCTACCTCGATGCTCAAGCTGCCGAGCGGGCAGGGCTGCACGACCGCTGCCAGGTAGTCGAGGTGTCGCCACTGCTCCGGCATCTGTTGGAAGCGGCATTGGCTATCGACCCATCGGCAGCGTCCGATGCCCGACGGCATAGCGTATTGACGCTGCTGATCGATGAAATAGGCAGCATGCCGGTATTGCCCCTCAGTGCGCCGCTGCCCTCCGAGCCGCGCCTGGCCCGTGCTTGCCAGCGCTTTCTGGACGCGCCTGCGCAAACCGTGTCCCTCGACGAGATGGCTGAGTGGTCGAGCATGAGTCGACGTACCTTTACCCGCCATTTTCAGACCAGCACCGGCATGACGTTTGTGGCCTGGCGCCAGCAGGTCTGCTTGCTGGAGGCCACTGCACGGCTCAGTCATGGTGCATCCATCACCGAGGTAGCGTTAGCGCTGGGTTTCAGCAGTTCCAGCGCCTTTACCTCGGTGTTTCGTCGCAACCTGGGGGATTCCCCGGCGCGCTACCTGGCCAAATCCAGGGCCGCGTCATTGTTCTGAGCCCACGTCGGTCAGGATTCACCTTGCTTGCAGTCATGCTTTGTTACTATCGCCGTCCATCGTCACCAGGAGTCACCGGCCCATGCAACACCAGTGGGATGAAATGCACCGCACCCGCAAACCCACGTTCTTACTGTGCGGCGAGCCTCAGGGGGATGTGCTCAATCTCTATGTTCACGGTTACTCGGCCTTCTTCAACCGCCAGCAACTGGGCAATTTCAAAGCGCAACTGGCAGGTATCGAAGGCTCGACCAACTTGATGCTATTCTGGCCGGCTGGGCATTTTCTGGAAAACCTGTTCGCCCCCTTCAAGGATGTGATCACCTCGATGCTCGGTGGCGGCGGCCTGGGTGCGGCGACTGTGGGCGTGGGCAAGGCGATTGCGTATTTTCTTGATCATTACAAAAGCGTCGAGGCGCGTGTCGATGAAGTGGCCAAGACTTTATTGCCGGAGTTGGCCAGTTACCTGCACGCCGAATCGCTGCAAGTAAGGCGCATCAACCTGATCGGCCATTCCCTCGGCGCACGCATCCTGGTCAAAAGTTTGCTGGCCAGTCCCGAGATCGCCCGCGAACTGCCATTGAACAATTTGTTGCTGATGGGCGGGGCGATCTGTACGTCCAGCCCGTGGGATGAAGTGTCGGCGCCGCTCAAGGGGCGCGTGATCAATTGCCACTCCAGCAAGGACTGGGCGCTGGCTATCAAGCCGGATACCGAGCGCTGCATTGGCCGTTATGCGATTGATGTCACGCCGGCACTCAAGGCCAAGGTCACCAATGTGCACCTGGCCACCTTTGATCATGCCGCCTACTGGCCGCAGTTGAAGACGGTGGTGCAGTACACCGACTTGTTGCAGGAGCGGCGCGGCCTGATTCGCTCTGATCTGCGCAGCAGTGAAGTGCGTTTTGCCGAGGAAGACGCGCAACTGTTCCCGGCACTGATGCAGGCGCGTGCGGAAGAATTGAAGTTTCTCGCCGAATTGATGGCGCAAAAGCGCAGTGCTTCGATTGATGCCAGCGTGCGCGAACCGCTGAAACTGGCCATCGAGTTGCAGCGTATGGGCGGTGACAGCTTTATGAACCTCGCCCGTGGCCATGGCGTGAGTTATCGACAGATCGCCGAAGATGTGGCGCAAAAGCTTGGAATCAAGTTCGATGAGCCGCTTGAAACCGTGGCCCTGGCGGACATCGAGGCGCAGGTCGCGGAAAAACTGATCGAGCAATACAAAGGCAAACTCAGCAGCGCCGACCGGCAGGCCTTCGACGCCGAACTTAAGGCAGCCGCGCAAAAAGAGCAGGGGTTGTTCAATCGAATCGACATTGGCCGCTCGGCCACCACCGCGCTGAGCGGCACGGCGTTGGCGGGGTTGACCGGGTTTATCCTGCGGCGCGGCGCGGCCACGGCGATTCCGGTGGTGGGCCAGGCGCTGGCGGCGGCGATGTTGCTGGTGACGGGAGTGCGGGCGTTTTCCGGCCCGGCTTTTTCGATCACCACCTTGTCGGTATTGGTGATAGGTGTGATTCGCCAGCGCATGGAGCGCGAAGCGCTGAATCAGGAGATGGACCTGGTGGTGCAAGTCGTTGAAGCGTTTGATTTGCCCCGGGAGACAGTGATGCGCACGGTCGCATCGGACTGATAAGCTGCGTTTCTGACTTGTGTGTTTGCCTGGGATACCGCGTGAAATTCAGCCTGCCGAAAATCGCTACCGCCCCGTTCTGCCCGCCGGAAGTGGCCGGCTCCGTTGTCGTTGACCCTACGGCGTCGTTTTTCAAACGGGCGCTGATGTTCGCCGGCCCCGGCCTGCTGATCTCCATTGGCTACATGGACCCGGGCAACTGGGCCACGGCCATCGAAGCCGGTTCACGTTACGGCTACAGCCTGCTATTTGTAGTGCTGCTGGCCAGCCTGGCCGGAATGGCGGTGCAATGCCTGTGCTCGCGCCTGGGCATCGCCACCGGCAAAGACTTGGCGCAACTGTGCCGCGAGCGCTATAGCAAGCGCTCCTCGCGCACGCAGTGGGTGCTGGCGGAAATCTCCATCATCGCCACCGACCTTGCCGAAGTGCTCGGCTGCGCCCTGGCATTTCACTTGCTGCTCGGTGTGTCGCTGACCACCGGTATCGTGATCACCGCCTTTGACACGCTATTGATCCTGGCTCTGCAGAACCGAGGCTTTCGCCGCCTTGAAGCGATCATGCTGGCCCTGGTGGCGACCATCGGCGTGTGCTTCTTTATCGAACTGGTGCTGATCAAGCCGTATTGGCCGGACGTACTCAGTGGCTTCACCCCGTCATTGTCGGCCATCAGCGATGCGGCGCCGTTGTACCTGGCCATCGGTATTCTCGGCGCCACTGTGATGCCGCATAACCTCTACCTGCACACCTCCATTGTGCAGACTCGCCTGATTGGCAAAGACCTCGCCAGCAAACAGGACGCGGTCAAGCTGGCGCGTATCGACACCATCGGCTCCCTGGCGCTGGCGTTGCTGGTAAACGCTGCGATCCTGGTGCTGGCGGCGGCTGCGTTTTACAAAACGGGTCACACCGAAGTAGTCGAAATCCAGGACGCCTACCACCTGCTTGATCCGCTGGTGGGCGGTGCGTTCGCCAGCATCCTGTTCGGCATCGCCTTGCTGGCTTCGGGGCAGAGTTCGACCTTTACCGGCACCATCGCCGGGCAAGTGATCATGGAGGGTTACCTCAACCTGCGCATTCCGTGCTGGCAGCGCCGTCTGATTACTCGTGGGCTGGCACTGATTCCGGCGTTTCTCGGGGTCTGGCTGATGGGCGACGATGCCATCGGCAAGCTGCTGATTCTGAGCCAGGTGGTCCTCAGCCTGCAGTTGCCGTTTGCGCTCTATCCACTGATCCGCATGACCGACGACAAGCAACTCATGGGGCCGTTCGTAAACCGACTGCCCACGCGGTTACTGGCGTGGTTTCTGTTTGCGGTGATCAGTGGGGCGAATGCGTGGTTGATTGGGCAGTGGTTGTTTTGATCCAAACGTGTGCGGTTTGAGGCGACCAAAACCAGGGCTGCCACTCGAGAGCAGGACAGGGGGGCGCAGCAGCAACCCGTGAACTGAGAGAGCTCACCGATCCCAGTAGGGCACGGTCCCAAAACACTCCACAAAATAATCAATCACCGTGCGTACCTTCAGTGACAGCCGCCGACTGCCCGGCCACAACGCGGCAATCTGCTGCGGTTCCAGCGTGGTCGCCACCTCGTACTCCGTCAGCACCGCCTGCAAGGTGCCTGCGCGCAACCCTTCGCCAATCAACCAGGACGGAAACACCACCAGCCCAAGGCCTTGCTCTGCCGCATGGGTAAGGGTATCGGCGTGGTTGCCGGTGATGGGGCCTTTAACGCTGTACGGCGTCCAGTCGCCCTGGTCGCGGCGGAAGAACCAGCGTTGCTGGCCGGTGATGCCTTTGTAGGCCAGGCACTGGTGATTGACCAGTTCATCGGGGTGGCGCGGTGTGCCATGGCGTGCCAGGTAAGCGGGGCTGGCGGCGATACGAAAGCGCTGGGGCGCGAAGATGCGCGCCTGCATGCCCGAGTCATTGAGCACGCCGATGCGAAACAGCAGGTCGGTGCCATCTTGCAGCGGGTCGACGTAGGTGTCGGTTTGCTGGATATCCAGTTGCAACTTGGGGTAGCGCCGGCACAACTCGCCCAACCAGGGTGAAAGGTGACGCTGGCCGAACACCATCGGCGCATTGATCCGCACCAGGCCGCTGGGTTCGCTTTCCTGTTCCTGCAGCGCCTGGGCGGCCGCTTCCAGTTGTTCCAGCATCACGCGTGCGTGATGCCCGAGCAGGCGCCCGGCCTCCGTGGGGCTGACCGCGCGGGTATGCCGGTAGAGCAATTGTTGGCCGAGTGCCTGTTCCATCAGCTGGATCTGCCGCGAGATCGAGGAGGGCGCCAGGCTCTCGCGGCGTGCTACTTCGGAGAAGCTGCCGTGGTCCAGCACGGCGACGAACAGACGCAACGCTTTGAAACTCAACTCATTTAAACCCTGCATCGTGCCTCCGAGCTGTGCGCATTGCGCAAAGGTGTTATCCGCATGCTCCCATTTATCGCACAGGACGGCCACCGGATAATGCGCGCCATGTTTCCTTTCCAGTAGTGCAGGTGATCTATGCAGGCAAGTTCGATCGAGGGCGTGGCGCAGGCCAGGCCGAAAAAGAACCTTCTACGGCTGCTGTTGTTGCCGTTGGTGATTCTGGCGGGCATGGGCCTGTCGGTGGAGGCCGGTTTGCTCGGCCCATTGGGTGTGCAGGTCGGGCATTTGTGGGCGACGTTGAGCATCTTTGGCGTCGGCACCGCCATCCTGTTTTTGCTGCTGCTGTTCAGCGGCCCGCAAAAGGGCCCGGCCCTCACCGATTTGCCGCGCTGGCAGTTGATCGGCGGGTTCCTCGGGCCGATGTACGTGGTGGTGCTGACACTCGCCACACCGCACATCGGTATCGCCATGACGATGATCGCGATCCTGTCGGGGCAGGTGGGCAAGAGTGTGTTGATCGACCATTTCGGCTGGTTTGGTACTGCGCGCAAGCGGGTCAATGGCGAGCGCTGGATTGCCCTGGCGTTGATTGTGGCGGCACTTGTTCTGATTGCACGAGGGTAAGGCGATGAATCTGATTCTGTTATTGGTACTGGTGATTGCCGCCGGTGCGGTGTTGAGTGTGCAGGCGGCGATCAATGGTCGCCTGGGCCAGACGGTGGGTGTGTTGCGTAGCAGCTTGCTGACTTTTGCAGTCGGAGCACTCAGCACCGCGTTGTTGATTTTTTTCTTCGAGCCCGCGCAGGCTGTCAGCCTGCTGGATGTGCCGAAGTGGCAACTGACCGGCGCGCTGTTCGGCGTCGTGTACATGATGGTGATGGTCGGCGCGGTGCCCATCGTTGGCACGGCAGTGGCAACGGTGGCGGTGATCGTCGGGCAATTGGGCATGGGCATGCTGATCGACAACTTCGGCTGGCTCGGTAACCCGGCCATCGAACTGTCGGGCAGTCGCATCGTGGCGATGCTCTGTCTGGCCCTGGCGCTGGTGTTCATGTACCGCAGCAATACCCGTCAGGCCGATTAACGGCGCTGAACCTTGGCGTCTTGCCGAGAGTCACTGCTTAAGGTGCAGCGCTCGCCGCACCTGGACGACCATGAAAAAGGAGTCTGACCATGGCTGATAAAACCTGTGCTTGCCCACATTGCAAATGCGTACTGGGCAAAGAGGCGGTGATGAAAGACGGTAAGGGCTACTGCTGCCAGGGCTGCGCCGAGCACCATGCGCATGGCGAGCCGTGCGCCTCGTCGACGGGTTGCGAGTGCACCAAGTCGGCAAAGGGCTAAAAATCCGCTCGGATTATCGGGTGGCGGTCATTACCATGGCCGTTCACCCTTGACCGATGCGCTCTTCATGGCTCTGGCCGCACCCCCCGACCTCAGTGATCATGCCGTCCCCGTGCAACCCTTGGCGCGTACCTACCCGCGCGGGTTGTATGTTGAGCCCCATAGCCATGACTGGGGCCAGTTGCTGTACGCCATGAGCGGTGTGATGTGGGTGGAAACACCGCGCGAAGCCCTGGTCGTCCCGCCGCAACGTGCGGTGTGGCTGCCGCCAGGGGTGGAGCACGGGATTCGCGTAGTCTCCGATTTACAGATGCGGAATATCTACTTGCGCCCGGCATTGGCGGCGACGCTGGACAGCCAGGTGCAGGTGATTGAAGTCGGTGGGCTGCTGCGCGAGCTGATCGTCACCTTGGTCGATCATCGCGATACCGGCGATTCGGCGTATTACGACGCCGTGGTTGGCCTGGCCTTGTTGGAACTGCAACGTGCGCGCCGCTCGCAAATCCGCATCGCCATGCCGGTGGCGGCGGACCGCCGGCTGATCAGCGCGTGCCAGGCGGTGATGGCGGCGCCTTCCCTGGAGATCCCCTTTGAGCAACACGCCGAGACGGCCGGTGCCAGCGTGCGTACGCTGGCGCGGCTGTTCCAGCATAACCTCGGCATGGGCTTTGCCGAATGGCGTCGTCAGGTGCAACTGGCCACGGCGGTGGCGAAGCTGATCCAGGGCCAGTCGGTCAGCGGCATTGCCCGGTCTTTAGGTTATTCGCCCAGCAGCTTCAGTGACATGTTTCGGCGCGAACTCGGTGTGGCGCCATCGCACTACATCGATTGAGGGGTTGGCCGAAATCCTGAAGCACTTGGCCGATGCCTCGGCGACTGGCTCACTACACTGAGCCCATCAACCCACCAGGCGTCGCCCAAATGAATTACCTGATTTCCCTCGCCATTGGCCTGTTTGTCGGCGTGATCTACGGTGCCCTGGACTTCCGCTCGCCCGCGCCGCCTGCCATCGCTCTGGTCGGTCTGATGGGCATGTTACTGGGCGAGAAACTGTGGCCCGTGGGGCGGCAACTGGTGAGTGGTTGGTTGTCCTGATTATTCACTTCCCTTCGATGGATGTTGGCCATGAAAGCTCTGCAATTTTCCGCCACTGGCGACCTCGCCGCCCTGAGTTTCGTCGACGTCGCCACCCCGGTACCGGCTGCCGATGAAGTGCTGGTACAGATCAAGGCTGCGGGCCTGAACCCCAGCGATGTTAAAAACGTGCTGGGCCGCTTTCCCTACACCACGCTGCCGCGTATTCCCGGGCGAGACTTCGCCGGTGTTGTGGTGCAAGGCCCGCCAGCGTTGGTGGGGCAGGACGTGTGGGGCACCGGCCGTGACCTCGGGTTTTTCGCCGACGGCTCCCACGCGCAATACCTCACCGTGTCCGCCAAGGGCGTGGCGCACAAGCCTGCTCACCTGAGTTTTGCTCAGGCCGCCAGCCTTGGCGTGCCCTACACCACCGCTTGGGATGCCCTGGAACGTAGCGGTGTCGCGAAGGGCACGCGTTTGTTAGTGATGGGTGCCAATGGTGCCGTAGGCAGTGCGGCGCTGGCCCTGGCGAAGATTCGTGGTGCCCAGGTGTTGGCGGCGGTGCGCAAACCCGATCAGGTTGCGGCGTTGCAGGCGCAAGGGGTTGACGCGATCGCACTGGGCCAGCCGGAAACGTTGGGTGCGCAGGTGAACGCCGTGTTCAAGGGCGGCGCCGATGTGATCTTCGACACGACCGGTTTCTGGCTGCCGGCCGCTGTCGCAGGGTTGGCCCCATTCGGGCGCATCGCAATCATCGCCGCGCCGGTTGATGGGCACGTGCAACTCCCGGCATTGGCCTTGTATCGCAAAGGCGGCTCGGTGGTGGGCATCAATTCGTTGCTCTACAACTGCGAGCAGTGCGCCGTGATGCTGGAGCAATTCGGGCGCTTCTTTGATGAAGGGCTACTGCCACTGCCGACTGGGTTGCGCGAAGTGGCGCTGGCGGATGGTGTGCAGTGTTACGAGGAAGTGAACCAGGGCGGTGCGGACAAGATCATCTTTCTGCCTTAACACGGTTAAAAAATGTGGGAGCTGGCCTGCCTGCGATAGCGGTGTGTCAGTCAACATCTCTCTGACTGACAGGCCGTCATCGCGGGCAAGCCCGCTCCCACAGTTTGATCTTCACTAAGCTTCGGGAACGAGCATGGCTCGGACCTTTCCCACAGAGATTTCAGGTTGTCGCTCGGAAGGGCGCTGACTAACCTCACCTCCGTCGCTGCCAATTCAGCGACCGGATTTGACCGTCCGAGCTTGTTAACGAATCGCTACGCCCTGTACCAATCTCAGGCGCTTTTTCTATGCCTGAGGTATTGTGTCGCGGCAGTTGTGCGCGGGATACCTTCGGGTATGCCGGGTTCGTTGACAACCGGTCGGTCAACCCGCGTACAGCTGCCACCTTCACCTCGTTTGACCGCGAGCGTTGGCGGCTCCACTTGTCGACGGAGTTCCACCATGATTAAAGACAGCCCAAACCCCCCAGGCCAGCAAGACTTCGATACCAGCACCCTGCACGAAGTGGCTTACCGCGCGATCAACCACTACCTCAATCCCGGCAAGCCAATCCCCGAACCCACCGAAGGGCTCTTCACCGTGCGCGCCGATCTGGGCACGGAAACCTTGCTGGTCAATGCGTCCCAGGATTTGGCGTCCCTCTGTGAGATTGCCAACCATCTGGCGTTTGAAATCGACGGGGCTCAACGCAATGTCGCGCTGGGTATCTGTCGAATGCTGGAGGGTGTGCAACTGTTGGTCGATAAGGCACTGAATGTGGCCCATCCGGCGGCATAACGATTAACGCGGTAAGAAAATGTGGGAGCTGGCTTGCCTGCGATAGCGGTGTGTCAGTCAACATCTCTCTGACTGACAGGCCCTCATCGCGGGCAAGCCCGCTCCCACAGTTTGATCTTCACTGGGCATCAGAAACCTTGGTCGCTCGGACCTTTCCCACAGAGATTTCAGGTTGTCGCTCGGAAGGGCGCTGACTAACCTCACTGCCGTCGCTGACCGTTCAGCGATCGGATTTGACCGTCCGACTAAACCAGTGCGCTACAGCACCCAAGACCTATATCAGGCGTTTTTTCTACGCTTGATGTATCGTGTCGCGGCAGCTGTGCGCGGGATACCTTCGGGTATGCCGGATCCCTGGTTCCGGTCGGTCAACCCGCGTTCAGCTGCCACCCCACTTTGTTTGACCGCGAGTGATGGCAGCTCCACTACCAGGAGTTCCACCATGATTAAAGACAGCCCAAACCCCCCAGGCCAGCAAGACTTCGATACCAGCACCCTGCACGAAGTGGCCTACCGCGCGATCAACCACTACCTCAATCCCGGCAAGCCAATCCCCGAACCCACCGAAGGGCTCTTCACCGTGCGCGCCGATCTGGGCACGGAAACCTTGCTGGTCAATGCGTCCCAGGATTTGGCGTCCCTCTGTGAGATTGCCAACCATCTGGCGTTTGAAATCGACGGGGCTCAACGCAATGTCGCGCTGGGTATCTGTCGAATGCTGGAGGGTGTGCAACTGTTGGTCGATAAGGCACTGAATGTGGCCCATCCGGCGGCATAACGATTAACGCGGTAAGAAAATGTGGGAGCTGGCTTGCCTGCGATAGCGGTGTGTCAGTCAACATCTCTCTGACTGACAGGCCCTCATCGCGGGCAAGCCCGCTCCCACAGTTTGATCTCTACTGGGCGTCGGGAACGCCTTTTTCCCAGGCTGACCAGTTCTTCAGAATCGCCTGTACCAGCGGGTTGCCCGTGCGGTACAGGTTCTCCAGCGCCGGAACAAACCCACCCTGGTCGGCGTATTTCAGCAGGTTGTCGACTTCGCTGTAGCCAGGGTACGGCCGGTCGAAATCGGAACCTGCACGCACCACGGCCAGGCGCTGGATATCCACCAGGCCTTCACGGCTGGCGCGCAGCAGGGCTTCATAGGTGGAGTTGTCTTCCTGCTGGGTGGTGCAGTACTCGCCTTTGTTGTCGGTGAGCAACTTGGTCCAGACTTCGGCGCGCTCGCTCAGGCGTGTGCCGGAGAACCAGGTGTTGCCTGCCAGCGTGTCACAGCGGGTGACTTGCGGCGGCTGGTTGGCCGGTGCGGCAGGGTAGTGTTTGCGCCAGGCGCTGGATTCCTTGCTTTCCGTCAGCTCAACCTTGTGCGACAAGTCATACGCCTTGGCTTGTAGCTTGGGGTTCAGCTCAAAGACTTCGGTCTTGTAGTCCAGTGGCGGTTTTTCGTTGGGGCCTTTGGTGTTGATGCCGATGTAACCGGTTGGCCAATCCTTGGGCGCATCCCGCGAGTCCAGCTCCCATTGGGTGCCGAATTCCACCAGGTAATGAGCCCAGGCAGCCGTGCCGATTGTGCCGTGTTTGGGGCTGATACCGGCAATCCCGGCGATCAGGAAATAGCTCTGGCGCAGGTCGAACTTGGGCGACAAGGCCAAGGCCAGGGTCGACGCGGCGGCGTTGGTCTGGCCCATGCCGGTCACCAGCAGGCATACATCCTGGGTGTTGCAGCGAATCACCGGGTATTCAGCCGACAGGCCCGGCACGCGTACTTCCTGCTTGAGTTCCAGGCGGTCGATCCAGGTCTGCGCCTCGGGGGCGAACATGGTGATCAGCATCACTTTGGGCTTGATCGGCGCGGGGGCAGCCGCCAGCACCACGTGAGGCAGCAGGGCCAGGCCAGCGGCCATCGAGAGACGGGTAAACGCTTTCATCTAATGCTCCTTTATCAGAATTGGTAGCCGACACCGGCGTAGTAGCCCCAGCCATCCGAGCGGGCGCGGAAGTTGCCTTCGCCGAAGTTCAGCTCGCTGCCGTCCTCCCAGTTGCCGCCGTTGTGAAAGTAACGGCCAACCAGGGTAAAGCGCAGGTGGGTAAACGAATACAGCAGCACGTTGGTCGCCACCAACGAGTTGGCGGTGCGCGCCGGGTTGTCCTTGTGCAGGTCCGAGCCGAAATCGTAGTTGGTGAAGCCGATGTAGGTCAGCGACGCACCGTTATCGAAACTGCTGATAGGCACGATGTACTTCATTTGTGCACGGTAGCCGTCCCACGAATATTCATTGCTCGCGCCATAGTTTTCCCATTGGTAGCGCCCATAGAAGTTGGCCGACAGGTTGACCCGCGAGTGCGTGTCGATGTCGGTGCCGAGACCGCTGTACAGGGTGTTGGCGCGGTTGGACTTATTGCTGCCATGGTCGTAGATCCAGTCAAACGCCACATACCATTCCTTGAACGGCCCGATGGCCAGGCTGCGACCAGCCAGGTAGTCGATGGAGATGCGCGGCTCGTGCTCCATGAATACCGGCGAGCCATGGTCCCACGCGCCTTTGTCATTACTGTTACCGATGCCGAGAATCTTCGGCACGTCGATATAGCCGTACAACTCGAACGGGCCCTTGCGACCGAAGTACTCGTACTCCAGATAGACGTCATCCTGCGGCTTGGGGCCGAAGCTGATGTCTTTGCTGCCGATCAGTGTCAGGTCCTGGTTGAACCATTCCGACAGATACACGCCTTTTTTCGCGGGGCTGGCGTCGGGGCTCTTGGTCTCAGGGCTGAGGGTTTCGCCCTGTGCTGAGTCATCAGCGGGTTTTTCCTGCGCCAAAATGGGGGCGCTGAGTACTCCCGTAACGGCAGCCAGTAGCAAGGAAACACCAAAGGAAGCAGGACGCCTTGAGGTGGGGTGCATTGAAAGTCCCTATTCGTACGCGGTTTGAACCCGATACCTCGGGTAACGGTGAACTTGGCAGCCAAGTTCGTTCCGCAAACGTTTGCACAGGCTGTACCAACTTTGCTCAATGGCTTGAATAAAATGAAAAAAAGCGCAATTAGTCGACCTTTTGATCAAAAATGACTGGGTGTCATTTTTGCAGGCCACTACGAGGATCCACTCACATGTTCGAGCGCTATTTGCAATCCTGGAACCTGAAGGTTGATGGCGACCCCGTCGTGACGCCCGGCAGTCACCTGTTGCCCGTGCGTTGGCAAGGCCGGCCGGCGATGTTGAAAATTGCTCACACCTCAGAAGAGCAGCTCGGTGGGCAGTTGATGAGCTGGTGGGCGGGCGAGGGTGCCGCCCAGGTGTATGCCCATGACGACGTGGCGTTGTTGATGGAGCGAGCCACCGGCCCGGGTTCCTTGATGCGCATGGCCCTCAATGGGCAGGATGATCAAGCCAGCCGGATCGCCTGCGCCACGGTTGCCCGGCTGCATGCGCCACGGCCATCGCCACCGCAAGGGTTACTGTCCCTGCAAACCTGGTTCCAGTCATTGTGGAAGGCCGCTGATGACAAAGGCGGTGTGTTGCGCGACTGCGCGGCGATGGCGCATGCACTGCTGGCGGCGCCACAGGACATCGTGGTGCTGCACGGTGATATCCATCACGACAATATTCTCGACTTCGGTGCTCGGGGTTGGCTGGCGATTGATCCAAAGCGTGTCATCGGCGAGCGTGGTTATGATTATGCCAACCTGATCTGCAACCCGGATTTGCCGACCTGCCACGATCCGGTGCGTTTTAATCGGCAGGTCGCGGTGATCGCCCAGGCTGCCAACCTCGCACGCCCACGCCTGCTGCAATGGGTATTGGCCCATGCAGGTCTGTCCGCAGCTTGGTTCCTTGAGGATGGAGAGCGCCAGCGTGCAGACGTTGACCTTGAAGTCGCTCGCCTGGCGCAATGGGCGTTGGCTCAATGGCCGATGGTGTAGGGCAACGGCTGATCGGCGATGCGGTTGAACAGATGCATCGCGGTTTCCCGCCGATACTCACTCGGGGTCTGGTTCATTTCGATCCGAAAGTGCCGGTTGAAGTTGGACAGGTTGGCGTAGCCCACTTCGAAACAAATATCCGCCACTGACATCTCGCTTTGCAGCAACAGCCGGCAGGCGCGCTGCACGCGGAACTTGCGCATCAGCTCGATAAAACCGTGGCCGGTGTTGCGTTTGAAAAAGCGCGAGAAGCCCGGTTCGCTCATCTCCAGTTGGCGCGCGATGACCGACAGGCGCAAGTCGCCGGTCAGCTCGCGCATCAGGTAATCGAAAGCCTTATTGATGCGCTCGGCGCTGCGTGCGTCCAGGGTGGGGGCATAGCAGGGGCTGGCCAGCGCCTGCACGTGCGGTGGCGGAGCGTTTTTGAGGGTATCGAGCAGTTGCAGGAACAGGATCAAGCGTTGCAGGCCATGGGCGTTGCCGATGCTTTCCATCAGGCGTGCCGCCTGCACGGCGGTGTCACCGCTGAATTGCAGGCCGCGCCGGGCTTGTTCGAACAGCGGCTGCAGATCGCCGAGTTCCGGCAGGGTCTTGCGCAGGGCGAGGAGGGCGGCGCCGTCGAACTGCAGCACCACGTCGCGGCCGGTCAGGTATTCGCCGGGGGCCAGGTCACCGATCCAGTCGTGGGGCAGGTCCGGGCCGATCAGCGCGACATGCCCGGCACCGAACGCGCCGATATAGTCGCCCGCCACCAACTTGCCGCTGCCTTGGCGGATCAGGTGGATTTCGAACTCGGGGTGGTGGTTCCAGCGTGCCAGGTCATACGGGTAGTCATGTTCGAACCAGCGGAAACAGTGGTCCGGCTCGGGCAGGATGACTTCCAGTTCGGCGGGGCGGTGCTCGAACAGCTCGGCGCGACTGACGGGCATGGTGATGCCTCTTTTAGTTGTTGAGTCGCCTCAAAATACGCGCACAGGCATTCAATACGCTACCCCCGGTTTCGCCTGGCACTGATACTTTTTTGATCCTGGAGCCTGGGTTAAAAAAGTATCAGCTGTGCATTCGCCATTCGTTTGTGAGGGCTTGGCCAAGCTGCTGTAATCGACGCTCAACAACAAAAACAACAGGTGGAAACCGCCATGCTCCCGACCTGCAAAGCCAAGCTCCCGCAAGCGCTGTTCCTGCTGACCGGCCTGGCGCTGGCCATGCCCAGCTACGCCGCCGACACCGTCACGATCGCCACGGTCAACAACAGCGACATGATCCGCATGCAGCGCCTGTCCAAGGTGTTCGAGGAGCAGCACCCGGACATTAAGCTCAATTGGGTGGTGCTGGAAGAAAACGTATTGCGCCAGCGCCTCACTACCGATATCGCCACCCAGGGCGGGCAATTCGATGTGCTGACAATCGGCACCTACGAAACGCCGCTGTGGGGCGCCAAACACTGGCTGGAACCGCTGACCCAATTGCCGGCTGACTATGACGCTGACGATATCTTCCCTTCGGTGCGCCAGGGCCTGTCGGTCAACAACACCCTGTATGCCCTGCCGTTCTACGGCGAAAGCACGGTCACTTACTACCGCACCGATCTGTTCAAGCAAGCCGGCCTGAGTATGCCCGCGCACCCGACCTGGACCCAGCTCGGTGAGTTCGCTGCCAAGCTCACCGCAAAAGATAAAGGCCAATACGGCATGTGCTTGCGCGGCAAGGCCGGCTGGGGTGAGAACATCGCACTGCTCAGCACCATGGCCAACGCCTTTGGCGCGCGCTGGTTCGACGAACAGTGGACGCCCGAATTGACCAGCCCTGAGTGGACGGCAGCCGCCAACTATTACGTCAACACCCTGAAAAACTATGGCCCGCCGGGCGTCTCCAGCAACGGTTTCAACGAAACCCTGGCGCTGTTCAACAGCGGCAAATGCGCGATCTGGGTGGATGCCAGCGTCGCCGGCTCTTTCACCACCGACAAGAGCCAGAGCAAGGTAGCTGATGACGTAGGCTTTGCCGCGGCCCCAACCGAAGTCACTGACAAGGGCTCCTCCTGGCTTTATGCCTGGTCCCTGGCAATCCCGGCCACGTCCAAGCATAAGGACGCCGCCAAAGCCTTTATCAGCTGGGCAACCTCCAAGGACTACATCCAATTGGTCGCCGATAAAGAGGGCATCACCAACGTACCGCCGGGCACCCGCCAGTCCACTTATAGCGAGGCGTATTTGAAGGCCGCACCGTTTGCCCAGGTGACGCTGGAAATGATGAAACACGCAGACCCCGCGCACCCTTCGGCCAAACCGGTGCCCTACGTGGGCATTCAGTACGTGACCATCCCTGAATTCCAGGCCATCGGCACCTCCGTCGGCAAGCTGTTCTCGGCGGCGCTCACCGGCGGCATGACGGTTGACCAGGCGCTGCTCGAAGCCCAGTCCACCACCGAGCGCGAAATGAAACGCGCCGGCTATCCCAAATAATTTTGAACGGACACGTACCCCATGAAACGACTGGAAGGTAAGAGCGCGCTGATCACTGGGTCGGCGCGCGGGATCGGCCGCGCTTTTGCCCAGGCTTATATCGCCGAAGGCGCAACGGTTGCCATCGCCGACATCAACCTGCAACGCGCCCAAGCCACGGCGGCCGAACTGGGCCCACAGGCTTATGCGGTGGCGATGGACGTCACCGACCAAGCCTCCATCGACGGCGCGATTGCCGCTGTGGTCGCCCATGCCGGCAAGCTCGATATCCTGATCAACAACGCCGCGCTGTTCGACCTCGCACCCATCGTCGACATCACCCGCGACAGCTATGACCGGCTGTTCTCGATCAACGTGGCCGGTACGCTGTTCACCTTGCAGGCGGCGGCGCGGCAAATGATCAGCCAGGGGCACGGCGGCAAGATCATCAACATGGCCAGCCAGGCCGGGCGGCGCGGTGAACCGTTGGTGGCCATCTATTGCGCGACCAAGGCCGCGGTGATCAGCCTTACGCAATCGGCGGGGCTGAACCTGATCAAGCAGGGCATCAACGTCAACGCCATTGCTCCCGGTGTAGTGGACGGTGAGCATTGGGACGGCGTGGACGCGTTGTTCGCCAAGCATGAAGGCCTGGCGCCCGGTGAGAAGAAGCAGCGGGTAGGGGCTGAGGTGCCGTTCGGGCGCATGGGCACGGCCGGGGATTTGACCGGAATGGCGATTTTTCTGGCGTCGAAAGAGGCCGACTATGTGGTTGCCCAAACCTACAACGTCGACGGTGGCAACTGGATGAGTTAAAGCCGTACACCCATCAGAAAGGCGGGAGCGGGCTTGCTCGCGAAAGTGGTGTGTCAGTCGGCAATGCTATTGACTGATACACCGCATTCGCGAGCAAGCCCGCTTGTGTCTTGATCTTGTAATAAACGCTGGGGGTGAGAGGGTTGTATTGCAAGCTGTGAGTGCGCAGTGCTAGAAACACGAGAGGGAGCAAAGCGTCTATCCACCTTTCCACTCCGGCGCATAAGCCCGAACCGTTGAATGCGCGCCACTCGCTTCACAAACGTGGGCAAAGCCACAGTGCTCTGCTTCCTGAGTGTAAGAGGTTTTTGTCATGACCTCCTGGGTCGGCATCGATATTTCCAAGACAATCCTCGTTGTCTGGGTTAAGCCTCAGCAAGAAAATGAAAGTACCTGATGTGTACTTTTTACAGGTCACAGGAGAACTGCCATGACCCTCGCGAAAACTGCCACTGCTTCATTCGACGTGGATGCCCAGAAGAGCTTCACGCCACTGTGCCCCAACGAGTTGCCTGTGGCCGGCGGCGATCAGATCGGTGCCGAACTCAACTACATGGCCAGTTTGGCCGGCCATCGCGTCGGCAGCAAAGATGCGCACATCCCGCATGCGCCTTGGGTGGTCACGCAGCACAGCGAGATGCTGCAACCCACCGGCCTGGCACACGCCGACGTCACCTGGGTCAGCCACTGCGTGCCAGGCACCGAGGGTTTTACGCTGCTGGACGAATTGCCCACGCCGTATGACTACGACTATTTCATCTGGAAAGGTGTCGAACCCGACCTGCACCCCTACGGCGCTTGCTACCACGACCTGCACGACAAGCTGTCCACCGGTGTCATTGAGTACTTGAAAGCCCAAGGTGTCAGCCGCGTGATCGTCGGCGGCCTGGCCCTGGACTACTGCGTCAAGACTACCGCGTTGCAACTGCTCAAGGCTGGCCTGAAAGTGATCCTGCACCTGCCAGCCTGCCGAGGTATCAGCGAGGAGGGCGGCGTGCAAGCCGTCAATGAGTTGCTCAAGGCGGGTGCGGCCGTCAGCAGCACCCGCGAAGATCTGGCCGCGATGGTCGCGCTTTAAGGAGAATCAACCCGTTACATGGGCGCGATTGCGACGCCGGCTTAGTGATGATCTTGTAGCGCCTGGGATTACTCATGCATTTCAGTAACAGCATGGTCGTACTGAGCCAACCGATATATCCGTGGCCAGCGCCGTAGCGAAAGACGTTTGTGCGCGCTACAACACCCGTGATGAGAACCTCCAAGGACGGGGTTTCAGAATCACAAAGGCGATCGTCGGCCGGACATACCTGTGACAGCGCCGAGGACAGTGCTGGAAATGCCAGTGAATCCAAAGAAATTCGGCTGTTGCGGCGTTCATGCATCAACCCCGCCGGCCTTATCATCTGTGCGCCGTTTGCTGGCTGCATTCCACGATTTAATAGAAGCAGCGGACGAGCAACGCTATGCAGCGAAAAGCGCGGTTAGGTTCATCTGCGATGTCGTCCAGTTAAGCGCTTTCCGCATTGTGGGCTGCATTTGGTTGGAAGCGCTTATCGGCAGCAACGCGCCAACGGGGTAAACGTGCGGCCAACTCACCTTGACTGGCAATCTTCCGACAGGTTCAAAAGGGCCTGTCATGGCGCTTTATTGGTTCGGCTTTGCTGCGCCGGCAGCGTTCCGAGCAGTAGCGTACTTGCTCCCAGCAGCGAGCCCACTTCTTCCTCCACGTGAAGGGAAGGCCGCACGTCACGCATGTTTTGACGGGGAGTTCACTCTTCTTCAAAACGACTCCCCTGCGTCGAGCCTGGCGAGCAGTTTCTGGCCGCGTTCCCAGAGCGCTTGTCGTTTGGGGTCAGTCATCCGATCGAGGTTTTTGTAGACCATGCCCATGCGCTGATTGCCGCGCAGAAGGTCGCCATGACGCATTAGGAAGTGCCAGTAAAGCGAATTGAACGGGCAGGCGTCCTCGGTCGTGCTTTCACTGACCTTATACGCGCAGTTGCGGCAGTAGTCAGACATGCGCTTTATATATTGGCCACTGGCGCAGTACGGCTTGGAGCCCAGGTATCCGCCATCGGCGTGCATGACCATGCCCAATGTATTGGGCAGTTCGACCCAGTCGAACGCGTCCATGTAGATCGCCAGGTACCAGTCGCAAATCTGGCTCGGTGCGATGCCGGCCAGTAGCGCAAAGTTGCCGGTCACCATCAGCCGCTGGATATGGTGGGCATAGGCGTGTTTCAAACTTTGGCCGATCGCCTGGCCCATGCAGTTCATTTGGGTGTCGCCCGTCCAATAGAACGCTGGAAGCGGCCTGCTGTTGCCAAACAGATTGCCGCTGGCGTAGTCGGGCATTTTCAGCCAGTAGACACCCCGTACATATTCACGCCAGCCAATGAGCTGGCGGATAAAACCTTCGGCGGCGTTCAATGGAATCCTGTGCGCCCAATACGCGGCCTCGACGTCGCTGCACAACTGACGCAGATTCAATAGGCCAATATTTAGCGCGGCGCTGATCCGCGCATGAAACAGGAACGGTTCATCAGTGGCCATGGCATCCTGGTAGTCGCCGAAGGCCGCCAGCCCCCAGTCGAGGAAGTAGTCCCACAACGCTTGGGCGTCGGCATGTGTAACCGGGTAGTCAAAGGTGTCGAGGGCGCCATAGTGGCTGGTGAAGTTTTTTGCGACCAGCGCCAGTACCTCCTGGGTGATGGCATCTGCCGTAAAGCGCATGGGGGATGGGGCTCTCACGCCTTTGGGCAGCGCCTTGCGGTTTTCTGCATCAAAGTTCCAAGCGCCGCCGACCGGGCTGCCATCGCCGTTGAGCAGCAGGCCACTCTTGCGCCGCATCTCACGGTAGAAGAACTCCATGCGCAGCTGCTTTTTGCCGTCGGCCCAGGACGAGAACTCAGCGCGTGTGCAGAGAAAGCGTGTATCGGCATGCCATTGGATGGCTAAACCGCATGCCTTGAGGGACTGCTCAAGACGCCAGTCACCGCATTCTGTCAGATGCAACTCATCCGGGTTCAGTCGCGACTGCCAACGCTGCAACTCTCCCGCTACCGATCCAGTATTGTGCGGATCATCGAGGGTGACGTATTGCACGCGGATGCCGCGTTGTTGCAGCGCCTGGGCAAAATGGCGCATCGCGCTGAAGATCAGTGCGATTTTTTGCGGGTGATGGGGCACATGGCTGGCTTCCTCCATCACTTCGACCAGCAACACCGTATCGTGCTCGGCGTCCAATGCCTTCAATGAGGCCAAATCAAAAGACAACTGATCGCCCAAGACCAGGCACAGTCGGTGAGTCTTATTCATACGACAGGATCCAACGGAGGGTGACTTACCATGACGCAGTCAGCGAGAAAGGAATACGCAACGACTCGATGGGCCCGTGCAAGTACTTGATTTCGCGCGCACACAGAGGGCATTCACCGTCAACGTACAGCGCCAGCGGCCAATTCATTTTATTGTACATCGGCTATGTCTTTGTATAAGTTTTACACAAGATATGCCGAAAGAAACAGACTGACAATGTGCACTGTCTTTTTGCTGTGTTATGGACGGTGATGCCCATTTTCGCGAACGGATCGCCTGTGCCCTCGGTATCAAGGTGGGTGGCGGCAAGCGATGCGAAGGCGTTCACGTCATCGGCAAAGCGGGCGCGATGGCGTTATCGAGGACTACTACGGGATGATCCGGCCTTGGTTCGTCGAGCCTTGGCCAACCTGCTCGCCAACGCACTGCGTTAGGGGGCTCCCGCTACGGCCGTGACTATTCGCAGTGTGGTGCGGGAGGACAGGACTGAAGTCACTGTGCACAACCAAGGCCCGCCGATTTCAGCGCCAGGCAAGCGGGATGACCCTGCGTAGGGCTGCACTGATGCAGAGATTAACGCGTACCCAGGGCACACCGGTGAGGGCGATTGTCGAGAGGGCCATAGCAATACAGCGCACACGTGCGCGCTGCCCATTGCTCCGGTTTAATCAGCGCTCGATCGAGCGACTCCACCGTGCATTCCACTCCGGCCGTGCCTGATTTACCTGGTCCCAATCAATCGAAATCGCCGTTTGCAAGTAACTCTGCATCGCTTCGACTCGTGCACGGGTCTTGTCGGTTGTTGGCGTGGTCGGGTTCGACGGAATCTGGTCGCCTTCCTCCAGCGCCGGCGCCTGGGCTTCAGCCGTCAGCAGGAAGGCCGCGAGCTTCTGCGCCAATTCCGGCTGGTCATTACGTGCAATCACGCATTCGGCCACATTGAGCACCACCGCGCCTTCCTTCGGTTGCGCATATTCCATGGGGATACCCAGCAGTTGCTGGGTGGTGACCTGCGTCGGGGTCAGAGGGAAGATCGCCGCCTCGTCGGTTTGCACCATCTCGGAGATCTTCGCGGAGCTTGCGATGTATTCCAGCACGTTGGGGCCGATAGTCTTCGGCCAGGCCTTGAAACCCGGTTCCACGTTGGTCTCAGAGCCACCCTGAATGCGGTTGAACATCAGAAAGCCGTGCAGGCCGAAGGTGGAGGAGGCCAGGGACTGGAACACCACTTTGTCCTTGAAGCGCGGGTCGGCCAGGTCCATCCACGAGGTGGGTGCGGCCCAGCCTTTTTCCTTGAACATCTTGGCGTTGTAGCCCAGGCCGGTGACGCCCAGGGTCACGGCCACGGCCTCTTGCTTGATTTTCGCCTTGTCCGGGATTTGCTCCAGGGTCGGGCTCGGCGCGAGCTTGTCGCACAGGCCCATGGCGATGGCGCGGTACATGATGCCGTCGTCGAGGAACATCACATGCATTTGCGGGTTGTCTTTGTTGGCCTGGACTTTGGCGAGGATGTCCGACGAGGTGCCGGGCACGATCACCACCTTGACGTTATTGGCCTTCTCGAAGGCGGGCAGCACCTTGTCGGCGTACACCCGTTCCATGGTGCCGCCGTTCATGCCCAGGTACAGCGTCGGCGCAGCATGGGCGATGGAGGCGAGCAACGCGAGGGGCAAGCAGGACAGCGCGATACGTGTGTTCATGGATGTTTTTCCTCTCAGGCTTGGAATCGACGAATGGAAAACGCTTCGATGGGTTGCCGGCTGGCCCCGGCGCAGACGATCTCTGCCAGGGCTTCACCGACGGCGGGGCCGAGCTGGAACCCGGCGCCGGCAAAGCCGAAACCGTGGAGCAGGCCAGGTTGGGTGCTGCTTGGGCCGATCACCGGTTCATGATCGGGGAGGTAACCTTCGGTGCCACTCCAGGTGCGAATCGCCTGGGCGCCCTTGAGGAACGGGTACAACTCGCCGGCATTGCGCAAAATCTCCAGCACCGCCGCTTGCCCTGGGCGCGCCGTTTGCGGGCCAAGGGCAAAGCCGCGGCCGCCGCCGAGGATGCAGTTGCCCCGGGCGACCTGGCGCGCGTATATCCCGCCGCCTTCAACGCCGGTGCTGACGTTCATCACCATCGGCAGCGGTTCGGTGACCAGCATCGCCGGGTGCGCCGAGGTGATCGGCACCGGCTCACCAAACTGTTCGGCGACGTGGCCGGCCCAGGCGCCGGCACAGTTGAGCAGCCAGGGTGCTTGCAGGTGCAGGCCGTTGGCGCAGTGCACGTGGAAACGTTGGCCGTCATGTTCGAGGCGAATGACGTCGGCCTGCTCGTGTACCGAGGCGCCGAGGCGCTGCGCTGCACGGGCGAAGGCGGGCGAGACCAGGCGCGGATTGGCATGGCCGTCTTCAGGGCACAGTGACGCGCCCACCGCCACATCGCCCACCCAGGGAAAGCGCGCGCGCAATTGCGTGTAATCCAGCAACTGCAGGCCCAAGCCAAAGCCGCGGGTGTGCTCGGCATACGCCTGCAACGCGGCAAAATCCCCTTGGCTGCGGGCCAATTTCAAATGCCCGGAGCGAACATATTCGCCATCAATACCAATCAACCCCGGCAAGTCGGCCCACAACTGGTGGGCGCGTTGCGACAACGGCAACTGATGCAACGGCCGACCCTGGCGCCGCACGCCACCATAGTTGACGCCGCTGGAATGAGAGCCACAGAAATCTCGCTCGACCAAGGCCACACGCTGGCCTTTGTGCGCCAGCATCAGCGCCGCCGACGTACCGACAATCCCGCCGCCCAATACAATGACGTCGATCATGGTTGCACCTGCACGCCAAACGGCAGCGGCTTGATCGGTGCCTGGCCACGCAAGCGGCCTACGGTTTCAATCCCTCGACCACTGCGCTCGGCCACAATCTCGGCTGCCGCCAGCCCGCACATGCGGCCCTGGCAACGGCCCATGCCGACACGGCAATGGGCCTTGACGCGGTTGAGTTCCCAATGGCCTTCATCCACCACTGCCCGCACCTCGCCGACGCTGACTTCCTCGCAGCGGCACAGGATCAGCGCATCCGGCGCCTGCGCGGCCCACTGTTGAGGAAAGGGGAAGGCGGTTTCCAGGCCATGGCGAAAGCGCTGGATGCCTGCCAGTTGCTGCTCCAGTTCGGCAGCGCGGCGTTGATCGATGGTGATGCCGGAATCTTCCAACAGGGCCAATGCCGCGCGCTCACCGGCCATTTGCGCCGCGTCGGCGCCCATGATGCCGGCCCCATCGCCCGCCAGGTACACGCCGTTCACGCTGCTGCGCCCGGCGCTGTCGCGTTGCGGCAACCAGGCTCGGTTCAAGCTGTTCCAGGCAAAGTCACAGCCGAGCAGATCCGCCAGTTGTGTCTCGCTGCGCAAGGCATGGGCGAAAGCCACGGCATCGCAGTCCAATCGGTGCTCACCCCAGCGAATGCCCGTGACCCGCAGTTCGCCGTCAATCTGCGTGAGCGTTGCGCCCTGATGCACGGGAACTCCATGGGCCGTCAGCCAGGCGCGATAATACAAACCTTTGGCCAGGGTCACCGGTTGCCCGAGCAACGCCGGTAATGCGCGGCACTGCGCACTGAAGGGCGCGCTGTCGAGGACCGCGACCACCCTGGCGCCGGCCTTGGCGTATTGGTAAGCCACCAGGTACAGCAACGGCCCGCTGCCACACAATGCAACCCGCTCACCGATGGCGCAGCCTTGGTATTTCAAGGCGATTTGCGCCGCGCCCAGGCTGTAGACGCCTGGCAAGGTCCAGCCGGGCACCGGCAGGATGCGGTCCGTGGCGCCGGTCGCGACGATGATCCGGGCATACTCGATGCTCTGCGCGCGGTCGTTATTCAGCATGTCCAGCCGACCGTCCTCGGCGTTCCACACCAGGGTTTGCGGCCGGTAGTCGATCAGCGGCGCCAGCTCATCCAGGGTGCGGTGCACGGCCTCGGCCTTGCGCGCTTCAAACCCATAAAGCTGCTTGGGCGTGCGCTGGAAGTTCGCCGGTTGGCGCCGATAAATCTGCCCGCCACCGCGCAGGCCTTCATCCACCAGGCAAGGCTTGAGGCCATGGTCGAGCAGGGTACGCGCCGCGCTGATGCCTGCCGGGCCTGCGCCCACAATCACGATCGGCTTCATGCTTGGCGCCCCGGGTCGCGGCTGATCACCTGGCCTTCTTCCAACAGCGTCGAACAGGCCCGCACGCGGCGCCCGTCTTCGAGGCGCACCCAGCAATCCTGGCAGGCGCCCATCAGGCAAAAACCGGCGCGGCGCTCGGCACTGAAATCGCTGCCGCGCAGGTGATCGGCGCACGTCAGCATAGCGGTCAGCAGGGTGTCGCCCAGCAAGCCCTTGGCCGGTTGCCCGTCGAGGGTGAAGGCCAGGGCAGGGCGCGCGGTTTCGGCCAATCGTTTGAACAACGCCATCAATGTTTCCCCACCAGCACGCGGTCCAGGCCATAGACCCGGTCGAGCAGAATCATGGTCGCTGCGGTCAGCGCAATCACCAGCGCCGAGACCGCCGCCATCATGGGGTCGATGGACTCCGTGGCGTACACGTACATGCGCACCGGCAAGGTTTGCGTGGCCGGCGAGCTGACGAAGATCGACAGGGTCACCTCATCGAAACTGTTGATAAACGCCAGCAACCAGCCGCCGGCTACACCGGGCAAAATCATCGGCAGGGTAATCTGACGAAACAGCGTAAAACGGCTGGCACCCAGTGACTCCGCCGCCTGCTCGGCACTGCGATCAATACCGATAGCCGCGGCCAGCACCAGGCGCAACACATACGGCGTGATGATCACCACGTGGGCGAGCATCAGCCAGGTGAAGCTGCCGTTGACGCCCATCAGTGCGAACAACCGCAGCATCGCCACCCCCAGCACCAGGTGCGGGATGATGATCGGCGACAGGAACAACGCACTGAAAAAGTTGCGCCCCGGGAATTGATAACGGCTGATCGCCAACGCCGCCGGCACTGCGATCAGCGTGGCCAGGGTCGCGGCGGTAAACGCCAGGATCAGGCTGTTATAGAACGCCTGGATGAAGTCGGCACGCTCGAACACCGCGCGAAACCAGCGCAGGGAGAAGCCTGATGTGGGCAGGCTCAAGGTGTTTTCCGGGGTGAAGGCCACCAGGCACACCACCACCAGCGGCGCCATCATGAACAGCACCACCAGGCCATGAAAACCGAGGGCCAAAGGACCGTTTCTGGACATGCGCTTAAACCCCCAGGGACTTTTTGTAGCGGCTTTCGACCATGCGGTTCCAGCTCAGCATGATCAGCAGGTTGACCAACAGCAGCACCACCGCGATGGTCGCGCCCATGGGCCAGTTGAGTTCCGAGAGGTACTGGTCGTATACCACCGTAGCGACCATTTTCAGGCGGCGCCCGCCAAGCAGGCCGGGGATCGCAAACGAACTGGCGGCCAGGCCGAACACGATCAGGGTGCCGGAGAGCACGCCGGGCATGACCTGCGGCAACACGATCTTGCGCATCACCGTGGCCTGGCTCGCACCCAGCGACAGGGCGGCCTGTTCGGCCGACGGGTCGAGCTTTTGCAGCGAGGTCCACACCGGAATGATCATGAACGGCAGCATCACGTGCACCAGCGCGATGATCACCGCAAACGGCGTATACAGCAGTTTCACCGGGCGCCCGCCGAGCGCCTGGATCACCTGGTTTACCAGCCCGTCTGCACCGAGCAGCAGGCTCCAGCCGAAGGCGCGCACCACCACTGAAATCAACAGCGGTGTGAGGATCAGGATCAGGAAGATCGAGCGCCACGGGGTGCCCATGCGGCTGAGGATGTAGGCCTCGGGCACGCCGATGACCACGCACAATAACGTCACCAACGCACTGATCCAGAAGGTGCGCCAGAAGATCTCGTAAAAGTATGAATCGCTGAACAGCGACAGGTAATGCGCGAAGGTCCACTCATCAGCCTTCACGCCGACCTGGTAGTCGAACACGTTGAACGACAACACCAACGTCATCAGCAGCGGCAGAATCAGCAGCCCGGTAAACAACGCCAGGGCCGGCAACGACAACACATAACCCCGACTCATGCGCGCACCTCATCCGCCGCCAACACGCGCAGCAGGCCGGCGTGCCAGTCCAGGCCCACCGCCGCACCGCAGCCGAGCGGCGCACTGCCGTCGTTGCTGCGTACCACGGTGATTTCGCCGAGGGTGGTGTGGATGCGGTACAGCCATTGGCTGCCGAAGAAGTAACTGTCGAGGACTTTGCCTTGCACGCGCCCGGTGCCGGCCTCCACCAGGGTGATTTTTTCCGGGCGCAGGCTCAGGGTCAGTTCACCATCGCCGCTGGCGTGGCGCACCTGTGGGGCGCCGAGTTCGTCATAGTCGCCCGGCAGCAGGTTGGCTTTGCCGACAAAATCCGAGATGAAGCGTGTGCGCGGGTGCTCATACAGTTTGTACGGCGCGTCGATCTGGGTCACGCGCCCGGCCTGCATCACCACCACGCGGTCGCTGATGGACAGCGCTTCGGCCTGGTCGTGGGTGACCATCAAGGTGGTGATGCCCACGGCGCACTGGATGCGGCGAATTTCAAACTGCATTTCTTCGCGCAAGTTGGCGTCAAGGTTGGACAGCGGTTCGTCCAGCAGCAACACCGGCGGCTCGATCACCAAGGCACGGGCCAGGGCCACACGCTGGCGCTGGCCGCCGGACAGTTCACGCGGGTAGCGCTCGGCGTGTGGTGCCAGGCGCACCAGGTCGAGCACGGTTTTGACTTTGCTGGCGATTTCGGCGGCCGGCACCTTGCGCATCTTCAGGCCGAAGGCGACGTTGTCGCGCACGGTCATATGCGGGAACAGCGCGTAGCTTTGGAACACCACGCCCAGGCCCCGGGTGGCGGGTTTGGCGTGGGTGATGTCACGCCCGTCGAGCAGAATCTGCCCGCCGCTCACGTCGACGAAGCCGGCGATCATTTGCAGGGTGGTGGTCTTGCCGCATCCCGAGGGGCCGAGCAGGGAAACGAACTCGCCTTTTTCCACCGCAAGGTCGGTGGCGACCACCGCGTCGACGGCGCCGTAGCGTTTGCTCAAGGCGTTGAGTTGGAGAAATGCCATGTCTGCGTTCCACCTTTTTTGAGTCGCGTCGAAACGCGCTTTTTTGTTTTGGGCAGATGCGAAAAGAGTGTTGCGGGTGCGTTGGCGCTCGATCTCGAGTCGGCTGCCATTTGTTGTTCATTTCGCCCCTGTGGACGCAGATTAGGACGAAGACTAGGATGGGCGGAAGATGGAATTTCACTGAATGGACTATTATTTTCAGTTTTATTCATTCACTAGAATTTATGCCAGGGTTGAGTGTTATGGATTCCACTGAGCGGAATGAAGCGAGTAAAGAAGTCGGCGCGGGCGGGGTGTCTCGTCTGTTCGCGCTGCTGCGTACTCTGGGCGAGGTGCCGGAAGGCGGCGAACGCGTCACCCAGCTCGCGCAGCAGGTCGGCCTGTCGCAACCCACCACCCACCGCCTGCTGCGCAGCCTGATCGACGAAGGCATGGTCGAGCAGGACGCGCGCAGCAAACGCTATCGCTTGAGCCTGGAGTTCTTCGCGCTGGCAGCGAACGCGGGCAAGACCGGCAACCTGCGCGACCTGGTGCGGCCGAGCATGTTGCGCCTGAGCGCTTCTCTGGGCGATTCGCTGTTCCTGCTGGCGCGTAGCGGCTTTGATGCGATCTGCCTGGACCGCAGCGAGGGGCCGTACCCGATCCGCACGTTTACCGGCGATATCGGTGGGCGCGTGGCGTTGGGCGTGGGGCAGGGCAGTTTGGCGATTCTGGCGTTCTTGCCGGAGGAAGAGCGTGAGACGGTGATTCGCTACAACCTGCCACGGCTCAAGGATTTTCACCTGTATGACGAAGTGCTGTTGCGCTCGGAGGTCGAGAACGTGCGGCGCCTGGGCTATGCAGCGCGCAATACCGGCGTGTTGGAAGGCATGGCGGGGGTGGCGGTGCCGATCCTCAATCGGGACGGGCATGCGGTGGCGGCACTGAGTGTGGCGACCATCAGTGATCGATTGGGGCCGAGCCGCATGCCGATGGTGGTGGAGTTGCTCAAGCGCGAAGCGGCGGCGATTGGGCCGAGGATCAACCCGTTTGATCCGACGTTGCGCAGGCCGTCGCAGACCTTTGGTGGGTAACGTATCTCCGCCACGATGAAGAATCAGTGTGGGAGCGGGCTTGCTCGCGAATGCGATAGATCAGTTATGGATAGGTCAACTGACACACCGCTTTCGCGAGCAAGCCCGCTCCCACCTTTTTCAGATTGCGGCCAATGCTACTGACGTGGCGGCCGTGCGAGTCTCCACCCCCAATTTCACATACACATGCTCCAGATGCTTGTTCACCGTCCTGGGGCTCAACCCCAAAATATCGCCGATATCCCGATTGGTCTTGCCGCACGCCACCCAGCGCAGCACTTCCACCTCGCGCTCGGTCAGTTGGAACCTGGCCGACAACAGCCGCTGCGCCGGTGCGTCTTCCAGGGTCAACACACTCGGCTGCGTGGCCGCCCGTGCCGAGAGCAAAATGCGTGACGTGCGCAAATGCGCTGCCACCCGTGCCAATACCTCATCGGTCTGGATCGGCTTGGTCACATAGTCGCTGCCGCCCACTTCAAAGCCCTGCACCACATGCTTGCTGTCGGTCAGCCCGGTCATGAACACCACCGGGATGTCTGCGCTGGCGGGCTGCGCCTTGAGCCGGCGGCAGGTTTCGAAGCCATCCAGGCCGGGCATCATCGCGTCCAGCAGGATCAGGTCCGGGCGCCGTCGTTGCACGCGGTTCAGCGCGCTGAGGCCGTCGAGGGCGACCAGCACCATGTAGCCGGCGTCGTCGAGGGCATCGGAGAGCATGGCGAGGTTGTCCGGGGTGTCGTCGACGATCAGCACCACGCCGGGTTCAGTGCTGCGGGTGAGTGCATTCATCTTCGGCCTCCTTGAGGGTTCGGTTGAGTTCATCCAGGCGGAAACCCTTGAGCAAACCGCGGACTTTGCTGATGAAAGGTTCAGTGTCCGGGCGGTGTTCAAGGATCATGTCGAGTTTGTCGTGCAGGCCACGCACATAGCCGATGGCGCTGAGTTCGGCGAGCGCGGCGAGGTCTTCAGGGCTGGGCAGCACACTGGGCGGCGGCGGTGCCTTGGACGTCTTGGTGCGGCGCAGCCACTGCAAACCCAGATGCTGTTGCAGGCGCCCAAGCAGCTCCGGGGTGCGCACCGGCTTGGCCAGGTAGTCATTGCAGGCGGCGGCGATGCTGCGTTCGCGATCGTCGGTAAAGGCGTTGGCCGAGATCACGATAATCGGCGCGCTGGACAGCGCATTGCGGCGGATCAAGCGGCTGGTTTCCAAGCCGTCCAGGGTCGGCATCGACAGGTCCATCAGGATCAAATCCGGCGCCAGCAACGCCACCTGGCGGATCGCATCCTGGCCGTTACTGGCCTGGATCACTTCAAAACCCAAGGGTGTGAGCATGCCGCTAAGCACCTTGCGATGGTCAACGTGGTCGTCTACTACCAGGATGCGTCGGCGTTCACCTTGATAGCCGATGATGTCGTGCTCCACATGCACCACCGCTTGCGGCGCGCGCACTTGGGAGAGGAACAGCCGCACCTGGAAGCACGTGCCCTTGTCCAGTTCGCTGGTGACCCGCAGTTCGCCGCCCATCAACGAGGTGAGCATGCGCGTGATGGTCAGGCCCAGGCCCACGCCTTTGTCCTGGCGCATCAAATCGCCGCGTTCGAACGGCTGGAAAATCCGCTCGATCTGCTCCGGATCAATACCGATGCCGGTGTCGATGATTTCAAAATTGGCGGTCTCGCGCATGTAGCTGACCCGCAGGCACACCTCGCCGCTGTCGGTGAAATTCACCGCGTTGCCCAGCAGGTTGATCAGGATCTGGCGCACGCGTTTTTCATCACCGCGCACCACTGCCGGGATCTTGCCCACGCAGTCGAGGCGAAAGCGCAGGCCCTTGTCCTGCGCCTGCGGGGTGAACATCTGTTCCAGGTCGTGGATCAATTCCGGGAAGGGGATTTCGGTGAGTTCCAGGCGCAGCTTGCCGGCCTCGATCTTGGCCACGTCGAGCAGGCCGTCGATCAGCGACAGCAAATGCGAGCCGCTGCGCAGGATGGTCGCCAGGGCGTCCTGATGTTGTTCAGGCATACCGTTGTCGCGCTGCAGGATCTGGGTGAAGCCGAGGATGCTGTTGAGCGGCGTGCGCAGTTCGTGGGACAGCCCGGTGACGTAGCGGCTCTTGGCGGCATTCGCGGCTTCCGAGGCTTCCTTGGCCTGTTGCAGGGCTTGGTCGGTGAGGCTGTGGGCGTCGATTTCCTGCATCAGCAGCAGGGTCTGGCGGTCGGATTCTTCCTGGGCGACACGCCGGCTTTCGCGCGTCAGCACCACCCACCAGGCGAGCACGGCGGCCAGCACCGAGAGCGTGAGAAACGCCTTGAAGAACGCCTGATACAGGGTCTCTGAATGGGGCAGCCCTTGGGCAGCCTGAACGTAGATCAGTGCCAACGCCCCCGCGAGCAGCAGCACCAGGACCAATAACAACCCCAAATAGTGGGCCAGCCGGGTGTGCAGGCGTGGCATCAAGGAGTTCGGCAGCAACCAGCGCAATGCACTTTCAAACTGGGTAACCAGCCGGGCGTGGGGTTTGCAGCGATCACCGCAACGTGCGTCCAGCGAGCAGCACAGTGAGCAGATGGGCGTGCTGTAGGCCGGGCAGAACGCCATGTCGGCGGTTTCGAACGGGTTGCTGCACAGGCCGCAGACCGCGTGGGTGGCGGGGGCGACCGGGTGAATCAGCTGTACATCACTGGTGCGGGCGATGTAGTACTTGCCCCGGGTCAGCCAGGCCAAGAGCGGCGCCATGATCAGCGCCGTGCCCAGCGCAACGAAGGGCGGCGCGGCGTGGGCCAGTGCGCCGAACAGGCCGAAGTGGGCGAGGATCGACAGCAATGAAGCGATCAGCATTGAGCCGACGCCCACCGGGTTGATGTCGTAAAGGTGCGCGCGCTTGAACTCGATGTGTTTGGGCGACAGGCCCAGGGGCTTGTTGATGACCAGGTCGGCCACCAGCGTGCCGATCCAGGCAATCGCGATGTTGGCGTAGAGCCCCAGCACCTGGTCGATGACATCGAACACGCCAAGCTCCATCAGCATCAGCGCAATCGCCACGTTGAACACCAGCCATACCACGCGCCCGGGGTGGCTGTGGGTTACGCGGGCGAAGAAGTTCGACCAGGCCAGGGAACCGGCGTAGGCGTTGGTCAGGTTGATCTTCATCTGGGAGATGAACACGAACAGCACCATCGCGCCGAGTGCCCATTCCGGCGAGCTGAACACGTAGCGGAACGCGACGAGGTACATCTGGGTCGGCTCGGCGGCGCGCTCCATGGGGATTTCATGTTGCAGGGCAAGGAAGGCCAGGAACGCACCGGCGAACATTTTCAACGCCCCGGGGATAATCCAGCCGGGGCCGGCGCAGAGCAGGGCGGCCCACCAACGCTTGCGGTTGGCGGCGGTTTTTTCCGGTAGAAAGCGCAGGTAGTCCACCTGTTCGCCAATCTGCGTCACCAGCGACAGCGCCACCGTGCAGGCGGCGCAGAACGCCAACAGGTTGAACCCGCCGCCGTCGCCACTGCGCCCGAGGAAACTGGTCCAGTCGCTGAAGGCATCGGGGTTTTTCCACCACACGAAGCCGTAGGGCAGCACCAGCAACAGCAGCCAGACCGGTTGTGTCCACAGTTGCAGGCGGCTGATCAGGGTTACGCCGTAGGCCACCAGCGGAATCACCAGCAGCGAGCAAATGACATAGGCGATGGCCAACGGGATATGAAAATACAGCTCCAGCGCCAGGGCCATGATCGCCGCTTCCAGGGCGAAGAACAGGAAGGTGAAGCTGGCGTAGATCAGCGAGGTGATGGTTGAGCCGATGTAACCGAAGCCGGCGCCGCGGGTCAGCAGGTCCATGTCCACACCGTAACGTGCGGCGTAATAGCTGATGGGCAGGCCGGTGAGGAAGATCACCAGGCTGATCGCGAGGATCGCCCAGAAGGTGTTGGTGAAGCCGTAACTCAAGGCCAGTACACCGCCGATGGCTTCCAGCGCCAGGAACGACACGGCGCCCAGGGCGGTGTTGGCGATGCGCAGCTCCGACCATTTGCGAAAGGATTTTGGGGTGTAGCGCAGGGCGTAGTCTTCCATGGTCTCGTCGGCGACCCAGGTGTTGTAGTCGCGGCGGATCTTGACGATGCGCTGAGTGCCAGAGGTGGGGTGCACGGTGGGTGGCTCCGCAGAGTGGGCGAGTTTAAATGAGCAAGTTCCATGCCCCGATTCAAAATGTGGGCGCTGGCTTGCCTGCGATAGCGGTGGGTCAACCTCTGCTGATGCCGCCTGATACGCCGCCATTGCAGGCAAGCCAGCTCCCACATTGATCGAGGGTGTTTGGGCGGTCGGGATCCTGCTCGAAAATGGTGCGCAGCGGCATACGTCAAATGACGTACACCGTTACGTCAGGCTGCGTATACCCGCGCTGGCCGGGTGCCGCCATGCTGGACCCCTCATTGCAGAGGAGTCGCCCCATGGCACCACGATTGATCCGCTCCACACCGCTGTTGGCCCTGTCATTGCTGGCGGCCGCTCTGTTCAGCCAGGGCGTACTGGCCGATAACGAAGGCCTGGCCGTGACCCCTACCGAAGTGACCGTCGGCCAGTTGCACTCGGCCACCGGCACCATGGCGATTTCCGAAACCGGCTCGATTCAGGCCGAGCGCCTGGCCATCGAGCAGATCAATGCCTCAGGCGGGATTCTGGGACGGCAGATCAAGGTGATCCAGGAAGACGGCGCCTCTGACTGGCCGACCTTCGCAGAAAAGGCCAAGAAGCTGCTGGTCAACGACAAGGTCGCCGCCGTGTTCGGCTGCTGGACCTCGGCCTCGCGCAAAGCCGTGCTGCCGATCTTCGAGAAAGAAAACGGCTTGCTCTACTACCCGACCTTCTATGAAGGCCTGGAACAGTCGAAAAACGTGATCTACACCGGCCAGGAAGCTACCCAGCAAATCCTTGCCAGCCTCGACTGGATCGCCAAGACCAAAGGTGCCAAGACGTTCTACCTGGTCGGCTCGGACTACATCTGGCCGCGCACCTCGATGAAAATCGCGCGCAAGCACATTGAAAACGTACTGCACGGCACCGTGGTCGGCGAAGACTATTACCCGCTGGGCAACACCCAGTTCGGCTCGCTGATCAACAAGGTCAAGCTGAAGAAACCGGACGTGGTGTTCGCGGCCGTGGTCGGTGGTTCCAACGTGGCGTTCTACAAACAACTGAATGCGGCGGGTGTGAACGCGTCCAAGCAAACCTTGCTGACCCTGTCGGTGACCGAGGATGAATTGCTCGGCATTGGCGGCGAAAACATGGCTGGTTTCTACGCCTCGATGAAGTACTTCCAAAGCCTGGACAACCCGAACAACAAAGCCTTCGTCGAAGCCTTCAAGGCCAAGTATGGCAAGGATGCGGTGATCGGCGACGTGACCCAGGCGGCCTACCTCGGCCCATGGCTGTGGAAAGCGGCGGTGGAGAAGGCCGGCAGTTTCGACGTGGATAAAGTCGTGGCCGCTTCGCCGGGCATCGAGCTGAAAACCGCGCCGGAAGGCTACGTGAAGATCCACGAGAACCATCACCTGTGGAGCAAGTCGCGTATCGGTGAAGTGCAGCCCAACGGCCAGTTCAAGGTGATCTACGAGTCGGATCTGATTGAGCCGAACCCGTTTCCTAAAGGCTACCAATAACTCCGGGGCTGGCACTGATCCAACTGTGGGAACTGGCTTTGTGTGGGCGCTGGCTTGCCTGCGACGCAGGCGACTCGGTCTTGCAGCCAGACCGAGGTGATGCCATCGCAGGCAAGCCAGCTCCCACATAAATCAACAGCAGATTGCATTTCAACCTCCCGCTCAGGAGACCATCATCATGGAATGGCTATCGGAATTTGGGGCCATCGCGGCAATGCAGGGGTTCAACGGCTTGTCCGTGTTCTGCGTGCTGTTGCTGATGGCATTGGGGCTGGCGATCATCTTTGGCCAGATGGGCGTGATCAACATGGCCCACGGTGAGTTCCTGACCATCGGCGCCTACACCACCTACGTGTGCTCCAGCCTTACGGCGCACTTTGCGCCGAGCTTCCAACCCTATTACTTCTTCTTTGCCATCGCCCTGTCATTCCTTGTCGCCGGCGCCGTCGGCTGGCTGGTGGAGTGGGCGATGATCAGCCGCTTGTACAAGCGGCCGCTGGACACGTTGCTCGCCACGTGGGGCTTGTCGCTGGTGATGCAGCAAACCTTCCGTTCGGTGTTTGGCGCCCGTGAAGTCAGCGCCGAGCCCCCGGCCTGGCTGATGGGCTCGGTAAACTTCACCGACGCCATCGAAATCCCGCGCAACGGTTTGTTCATGATGGGCCTGACCTTGCTGCTGACCGCCGCGATCTTCCTCATGCTGTACCGCTCGCGCTGGGGCTTGCAGGTGCGCGCCACGGTACAGAACCGCCTGATGAGCCGCGCCGTGGGCATCAATACGCGCAAGGTCGACCGCATGACCTTTGCCCTCGGCTGCGGCGTCGCCGGTGTGGCGGGCGCGGCCTTCACCACCATCGGTTCCACCGGCCCGACGGCGGGCTCGCAGTACATCGTCGACACCTTCCTGGTGGTGGTGTTCGGCGGCGCGCAAAGCCTGTTCGGCACCATCGCCTCGGCGTTCGTGATCGCCCAGACCCAATCGCTGTCGGAGTTTTTCCTCAGTGGCTCGATGGCCAAGGTACTGACCTTGTCGTCGGTGATCCTGATCCTGATGCTGCGCCCGCAAGGGTTGTTCTCCATCAAAGTGCGCAAGTAGAGGCGAGCAGATGAAGGCTTTAGACAAGCTGCTGGGCGGCCAGCAAAACCTGATCGGTATCGTGCTGTTGGCGCTGCTGATCCTGGTGGTATTCCCCCTGACCCTGGATGCGTTCCGCCTGAACATGGTCGGCAAGTACCTGACTTACGCGTTCGTCGCGGTAGGGCTGGTGTTGTGCTGGGGCTACGGCGGCATTCTCAGCCTGGGGCAGGGCGTGTTCTTTGGGGTGGGCGGCTACTGCATGGCGATGTTCCTCAAGCTGGAAGCATCGGACCCCGAAAGCACCAGGATCCAATCCACACCGGGCATTCCGGACTTCATGGACTGGAACCAGATCACTGAGTTGCCTTGGTTGTGGCAGCCGTTCCACAGTTTCAGTTTTACCCTGGTGGCGGTGATCGCGGTGCCGGTGCTGCTGGCGTTCATCATCGGCATGGCGCTGTTCAAGCGACGCGTGGGCGATGTGTATTTCTCCATCGTCACCCAGGCCATCGCGCTGATCCTTACGGTGCTGATCGTCGGCCAGCAAGGCCTGACCGGCGGCGTCAACGGCATCACCGACCTCAAGACCCTGCTCGGCTGGGACCTGCGCACCGACAGCGCGAAAATGATCCTGTACTTCATCAACGCCGGCCTGCTGTTCGGCTGCATCTTTATTGGCCGCTTCATTCTCGCCTCCAAGCTCGGCCGGCTGCTGATGGCCATGCGCGACAAAGAGGAGCGGGTGCGTTTCTCCGGGTATGACGTGGCCAGCTTCAAGATCTTCGTTTTCTGTGTGGCTGCCGCGTTCTCGGCGATTGGCGGGGCGATGTTTGCCTTGCAGGTGGGCTTTATGTCGCCGTCGTTCGTCGGCATCGTGCCGTCGATCGAGATGGTGATTTTCGCCGCCGTGGGCGGGCGCATGTCGTTGCTCGGCGCGGTGTATGGCGCGCTCCTGGTGAACTACGGCAAGACCTACTTTTCCGAGTCCTTTCCTGAGCTGTGGCTGTACTTGATGGGCGGGCTGTTTATCGCCGTGGTCATGTACTTCCCCAATGGTTTGGCTGGCTTGTGGGACAGTCATGGTCGCCAGGCGCTGGCGAAATTGCTGCGGCGTAAACCGGTGGTGAAAGTCGCCGCCGCCGTGGCCAAGCCCAAAACTGAAACCAAAATCCTGGAGACCCAGCCATGACCGCCGTCGGTTTTGAAATGAAGAAACCGGTGCTGGCCATCGAAGGCCTCACTGTCTCGTTCGACGGCTTCAAGGCGGTCGACAACCTCAATTTGTATATCGACCGCAATGAAGTGCGCGTGGTGATTGGCCCCAATGGCGCCGGCAAGACCACGGTGCTCGACCTGATCTGCGGCAAGACCCGCGCCACCAGCGGCAGTATCCAGTTCGACGGCCAGGAACTGACCAAGATGCGCGAGTACAACATTGTGCGCGCCGGGGTCGGGCGTAAATTTCAGAACCCGTCGATCTACGAAAACCTCACGGTGTTTGAAAACCTTGAGATGTCTTATCCCGCCGGTCGCAAGGTTTGGGGCGCACTGTTTTTCAAGCGCAACGCGCAAGTGATCGCGCGGGTGGAAGAGGTGGCGCGGGAGATCTTCCTCGGTGATTTACTGCAACAACAGGCCGATCTGTTGTCCCACGGGCAAAAGCAATGGCTGGAGATCGGCATGCTGCTGATGCAAGACCCCGAGCTGCTGATGCTTGATGAACCGGTGGCGGGCATGAGCGTCAACGAGCGCGCGCAAACCGCCGAGCTGCTCAAGCGCATCAGTCAGGGGCGTTCGGTGCTGGTGATCGAACACGACATGGAATTCGTCAAAAGTATTGCCCACAAGGTCACGGTG
The DNA here is from genome assembly GCF_001647715.1 of Pseudomonas antarctica. Lineage (NCBI taxonomy): Bacteria > Pseudomonadati > Pseudomonadota > Gammaproteobacteria > Pseudomonadales > Pseudomonadaceae > Pseudomonas > Pseudomonas antarctica. The sequence continues at coordinate 3,659,030 of NZ_CP015600.1, read as the reverse complement.
CTGCACCAGGGCAAGGTGCTCGCCGAGGGCAGTATGGAGTCGGTGCAAAGCAACCCTAAAGTTATCGAAGTGTATTTGGGCAACTGAGGAATCCGGCATGTTCAAGATTGACCAGTTGTCCTGCGGCTACGGCCAGAGCCAGATCCTCCACGACCTCGACCTGAACGTGGCCAAGCGTGAAATCGTCGCGGTGATGGGCCGCAACGGCATGGGCAAGACCACGCTGTTCAAAAGCCTGATGGGCATCCTGCCGCAGTGGAAAGGCCAGGTCAGCGTGGACGGGCAGGATGTGTCGGCACTGGAAACCCATGAGCGGGTGGCGCGCGGCATCGCCTATGTACCCCAGGGGCGCATGATTTTCCCGAGCATGACGGTGCTGGAGAATATCCAGACCGGTTTGCCGGCGTCGGCGCGGGGTAAGGTGCCGGAGGATTTGTATGCCCTGTTTCCGGTGTTGCACGACATGCAGTCGCGCAAAGGCGGCAACCTCTCGGGTGGGCAGCAACAGCAGTTGGCGATTGCGCGGGCGCTGGCGACGAACCCGAAGGTGTTGTTGCTGGACGAGCCTACGGAGGGCATTCAGCCGTCGATCATCAAGGACATAGCACGCACGCTGAAAGAGATTCGCAACCTGCGGGACTTGACCATTGTGGTGTCCGAGCAAGTGCTGTCGTTCACGCTGGAAATCGCCGACCGATTCCTGGTGATTGAAAAGGGCCGCTTCGTGGTCGAAGAGACCCGGGATCGGGTGGATGAGGCGACCATAAGCCGCTACCTGTCTGTCTAATTATCACGGCTCAAATGTGGGAGCTGGCTTGCCTGCGATAGCGGTTTATCAGTCATGGAATTGTTGGCTGACACACCGTTATCGCAGGCAAGCCAGCTCCCACATTTTTTGATTGCGGTACACCCCTTTCTCCATACGTCATCCAACGTATTCCCCGTTTCCCCCGGCTCCACGAGACTGGATCGAACGCACCAAGCCATCCGTCCAGGAGCCAGTCCATGACCGAAACGCTGATCAAAGTCGACCTCAACCAGCCTGTCACCGAAAACGAAAATATCCATAACCGCTGGCACCCGGATATTCCGATGGCCTGTTGGGTCAAGCCGGGCGATGACTTCATCCTGGAGACCTACGACTGGACTGCCGGCGCGATCAAGAACAACGACGACGCCAGCGATGTGCGGGATGTGGACCTGTCCACCGTGCATTACCTGTCAGGCCCGGTGGGCGTGCACGGCGCCGAGCCGGGTGATCTGCTGGTGGTGGACTTGCTCGACATCGGCGCCAAGGCCGATTCGCAGTGGGGCTTCAACGGTTTCTTCTCGCGACAGAACGGCGGTGGTTTCCTCACCGATCATTTCCCCAGCGCGCAAAAAGCCATCTGGGACTTCAAGGGCATGTTCACCAGCTCGCGGCACATACCAGGGGTTAACTTTGCCGGCCTGATCCACCCCGGCCTGATCGGTTGCCTGCCCGACCCGGTGATGCTCGCCGACTGGAACCGCCGCGAGCAGGAACTGATCGACACCAACCCCACCCGCGTGCCGCCGCTGGCGAATGCGCCGTTGGCGGCCACCGCGCATATGGGCAAGCTCAAGGGCCAGGCGCGTGACGACGCCGCTGCGACCGGCGCGCGCACAGTACCGCCGCGTGAGCATGGCGGTAACTGCGATATCAAGGATTTGTCCCGCGGATCGAAGATCTTCTTTCCGGTCTACGTCAACGGTGCCGGGCTGTCGGTGGGCGACCTGCACTTCAGCCAGGGCGACGGCGAAATCACCTTTTGCGGCGCCATCGAAATGGCCGGCTGGGTGCATATGAAGGTCGAGCTGATCAAGGGCGGCATGGCCAAGTACGGGATCAAGAACCCGGTATTCAAGCCGAGCCCGATCACCCCGAACTACAAGAACTACCTGATTTTCGAAGGCATCTCGGTGGACGAGCAAGGCCAGCAACACTACCTGGACGTCAACGTCGCGTACCGCCAGGCCTGCCTGAATGCGATCAACTACCTGACCAAGTTCGGCTACTCACCGGCCCAGGGTTACGCGTTGCTCGGTTCGGCGCCGGTGCAGGGGCACATCAGCGGCGTGGTGGACATTCCAAATGCCTGCGCCACCTTGTGGTTGCCGACGGAAATCTTTGAATTCGACATCAACCCCAACGCCAATGGCCCGACGAAATTCCTCGACGGCAGTATCGACCTGCCCATCGCCCCGGACCTGTAGCCATGCCGACCTACGAATACGCCTGCCCAACGTGCGGCACTTTTACGATGCTACGGCCAATCGCCCAGCGCAACGAACCCAGCCAGTGTCCCTACTGTGCGGGGCCGGGCGGGCAACTGAGGGTGTCGGCACCGGCGCTGCAAACTCTGTCGGCCAACCAGCGCAAGGCTATGGCCGGCAACGAGCGCAGCGCCCACGCGCCGCAAACCGTCGGTGAGTACCAGGAAAGCCGAAAGCACCCAGCGGGTTGCAGCTGCTGCGGCACCAGCAAGCAGGTGGAACCGAGTAAGGCCAACCCTTTGGGCCTCAAGACCAGGACCGGGCCACGGCCGTGGATGATCAGTCACTAGACCAGGAGCATTGTTATGCGTCATGGCGATATTTCCAGCAGCCCGGACACCGTTGGTGTCGCGGTGGTGAACTACAAGATGCCGCGCCTGCATTCCAAGGCCGAGGTCATCGATAACGCAAAGAAAATTGCCGAGATTATTCTCGGCATGAAGCAGGGCCTGCCGGGTATGGACTTGGTGGTGTTCCCGGAATACAGCACCATGGGCATCATGTACGACCACGATGAGATGATGGCCACCGCCGCAAGTATTCCTGGCGAAGAGACGGCGATTTTCTCGGCGGCGTGCCGTCAGGCCAATACGTGGGGCGTGTTTTCCCTCACCGGTGAGCGTCACGAAGAACACCCGCACAAGGCGCCTTACAACACGCTCGTGCTGATCAACAACCTCGGCGAAATCGTGCAGCGTTACCGCAAGTGCATTCCCTGGTGCCCTATCGAAGGCTGGTACCCAGGGGATCGCACCTATGTGTGCGAGGGGCCCAAAGGCATGAAGATCAGCCTGATCATCTGCGACGACGGCAATTACCCGGAGATCTGGCGCGACTGCGCGATGAAGGGCGCCGAGTTGATCGTGCGCTGCCAGGGCTACATGTACCCGGCCAAGGAGCAGCAGGTGCAAATGTCCAAGAGCATGGCCTGGGCGAATAACTGCTATGTGGCCGTGGCGAATGCGGCGGGGTTCGACGGGGTGTATTCGTACTTCGGCCACTCGGCGATCATCGGGTTTGATGGGCGCACATTGGGCGAGTGTGGTGAGGAGGAGATGGGCATTCAATACGCCCAGCTTTCGGTGTCACAGATCCGCGATGCGCGGGCCAACGACCAGTCGCAGAATCACTTGTTCAAGCTGCTGCACCGTGGCTACACCGGCATGCACGCCTCGGGCGATGGCGACAAGGGTGTGGCCGACTGCCCCTTCGAGTTCTACCGCACCTGGGTGCTGGACGCGCAAAAGGCCCAGGAGAATGTCGAGAAAATCACCCGCAGCACGGTGGGCGTCGCCGCGTGCCCGGTGGGGCAGTTGCCCCATGGCGGAAAAGAAAAATCAGTGGGGTAGGGCATGCGCTTTACCTTTGAACCGGCCCAGGTGATGGCATTGCTGCGTAGCCGTATCGTTGGGCAGGAGGCCGCGCTGGCCCAGGTTGAGAGTTTGCTCAAGGTGGTCAAGGCCGACATCGGTGAGCGGGACCGGCCCTTGAGCGTCAACCTGTTCATGGGGCCGACCGGCGTCGGTAAAACCGAAATCGTGCGCCTGCTCGCTCAGGCGTTGCACGGTCGCACCGACGGCTTTTGCCGTATCGACATGCACACCCTGGCCCAGGAGCATTACGCCGCCGCACTGACCGGCGCCCCGCCGGGGTACGTGGGCAGCAAGGAGGGCATCAGCTTGTTCAACAGCGAGTTGATCCAAGGCACCTACAGTCGACCCGGTATCGTGTTGTTCGATGAACTGGAGAAAGCCAGCCAGGAAGTAGTGCGCAGCCTGCTCGGCATTCTGGAAAACGGCCAGCTGACGTTGGCCGGTGGTACGCGCACCCTGGACTTTCGCAACAGCCTGATCTTCATGACCAGCAATATCGGCGCGCAACAGGCACGTCGTCATCGTCAGCGGTTTGCCCAGGGCTGGCGGCGCTTGCTGCGCGTCTTTGTGCGGGATGAGGCGGCCGTGCTCGAAGACGCGTTACATAGCCACTTTGAGCCTGAGTTTCTCAACCGAATCGACCGCATCCTGATGTTCGAGCCTATCGACAGCCAGTGGCTGGACGCACTGCTGGGCGTGGAGCTGGAGAAACTCAACCTGCGCTTGGCGGCGCATCAGCGTTCGTTAAGCGTGGAAGCGCCGGCAAGGATGTGGCTGTGTCGCCAGCACGATGCACGGTTCGGCGCACGGGCGTTGGGCCGCCGCCTGCGGGTAGAGCTGGAGCCGGCGATTGCCGAGTGCTTGCTGAGAGACCCCACGGTGCAAGGGATGCGGGCGACACTGCACGGCGAGCGTTTGAACGTTTCACGAGAATAACCTTGCGTACCGAAAAATTAAGACTAATATGATCCGGGTAAAACAAATAACGCCCGGGTAATAATCCATGTCTACGCAAAACATTCCCCGTTGCACCGCCTTTGTCCAACAGCAGCGCGTGGCCGCTGGCAGTTATCCCGAAGTTGCCACTGTTTTGGCGGGCCTTGACCTGCCGATGGGCAGCTACCTGGTGTTCGACGACGCTACCGGCACCCAGGTCGATTACCCGTGGCCACTCGGTTACGTGCCAGAGCAACCCGCGCACGCTGAAACCGATGACGAGCCGCCCGTGGCCCCTTCGGTCGGTCGCCCAAAGCTGGGCGTGGTCGCGCGGGAGGTCACGTTGCTGCCTCGCCATTGGGAGTGGCTGGGCCAGCAACGCGGCGGCGCTTCAGCGGCCTTGCGCCGGTTGGTGGATGAGGCGCGCAACACCAGCGCCTCCCGTGATCAGATGCGCCAGGCCAAAGAATCCAGCTACCGTTTCATGAATGCCATCGGCGGCAACTTGCCGGGTTTTGAAGACGCTTCACGTGCGCTGTTTGCTGAGGATGCGGCCGACTTTTCGCGCAAGGTCGCGCATTGGCCGGTAGACGTGCAGACTTACCTGGCCTGGCTGTCGCGCAATGCTTTCCCCGTCTAACAGTAATTCCGGGACTCGAACCACCATGGAAGTCACTCAACAACGGCCGCTGTGGCAGATCTACCTGATTTTTCTGGCACCGATGGTGCTGTCCAACTTTCTGCAAAGCTTTTCCGGCACCCTCAACGGCATCTATGTCGGGCAAATGCTGGGCACCCAGGCGTTGGCGGCGGTGTCGGGGATGTTCCCCATCGTGTTTTTCTTTATTGCCTTGGTGATTGGCCTCGGGGCGGGTGCTTCGGTGCTGATCGGTCAGGCGTGGGGCGCCCAGGAAACGGGGCTGGTCAAGGTGATTACCGGTGCGACCCTGACACTGGGGGCGCTGGTGGGGTTGATCGCGGCAGTTCTTGGTAGCCTGTTCGCGCGCCCGGCATTGCAGGCGTTAGGTACACCGATTGACGTACTCGACGATGCGGTGGGGTATGCCCAGGCAATGATGCTGATCATGCCGCTGCTATTGGTCTTCATCCTCTACACCCAACTACTGCGCGGCGTCAGCGACACGATTTCACCGCTGCTGGCGCTGATGGTCTCGACCCTGGTCGGCCTGCTGCTGACGCCGGCGCTGATTCGTGGCTGGATCGGCCTGCCGCCCATGGGCATCCAGAGCGCGGTGTACGCCAGCCTGGTGGGTAATGCCTTGGCCATGTTGTTTCTGATACTGCGCCTGCGCCATAAAAATCATGTGATGGCGCCGGACCGTGAACTGTTCGCGGCATTGCGCCTGGACCGGGTCATCCTCGGCAAAGTCCTGCGTATCGGCTTACCGACAGGTTTGCAGATGGTGGTGCTGTCGCTGTCGGAGCTGGTCATTCTGGCCCTGGTCAACAGCCACGGCTCCCAGGCCACGGCGGCGTATGGTGCGGTAACGCAGATCGTCAACTATGTGCAATTCCCGGCGTTGTCGATTGCGATTACCGCATCGATCCTCGGCGCACAGGCGATTGGCGCCGGGCGCCTGGAGCGCATCGGACCGATCCTGCGCACCGGGTTGTTGATCAACATTTGCCTCACCGGCGGCCTGATTCTGCTCGGTTACCTGCTGTCCCACTGGTTGCTGGGCTTGTTCATCACTGATGACACGGCGCGGATCAAGGCTGAGCACTTGCTGCACATCATGCTGTGGAGCGTTCTGGTCTTTGGGTTCCAGGCCGTGATCGGCGGAATCATGCGTGCCAGCGGCGTGGTGCTGATGCCGGTCGCGATTTCGATCTTTTGCGTACTCTGCGTGGAGCTGCCGATGGCGTACCTGTTCAATGCGCACTTCGGCCTCGAAGGGGTATGGATGGCGTTTCCGGTGACGTATCTGGCGATGCTCGCATTGCAGACGGCCTATTACCGTTTGGTGTGGCGGCACAAGCAGATCACACGGCTGGTGTGATGGGTTGCTTCAGGCCTTGCAGCAACAGTTCCAGGCTCGACAGGCCTTCTTCCAGGCGTTCGATCGGGTGTTCATCCCGGGCGATCCACAAAGCGGTATTGACCAGGCTGCCATTGATCAATTGAGCCAGCGCGACGCTGGGGGCTTGCAGGATGGCACCGGTCTGCATCAACGCCTCCAGCAATTGGCGCAACGATTCCACACAATGTTGTTGGCAGCCTGTATCGCCTAATACGGCAGGCGCATCCTGCAACACAATGCGTTGGATCTCGCCATCCTGGGCCATGCGCAGATAGGCTTGGCAGCGATCACAAAAACCGCGCCAGGGGTCCTGGGCCTGTTCGGTGATGTGCTGCAAGCGTGCGTCCATCTCACTGTCGAGTTGCGCAACCACCGCGGCCAACAAACCTTTCTTGTCACCGAAGTGGTGGTACAACGCGCCTCGAGTCAGGCCGGCGCGAGCGGTAAAATCGTCCATCGACGTGTTGGCGAACCCATGCGTGGCGAAGGCCGCGCGGGCACTGGCGATCAGCCGGGCGCGGGTGTCTTCGATGATTTCGGTACGGGCTCGGCTCATTGATAAGGCTCGCATTGGGCTAGTGAGTGATTGACATACGGTGCGTATGTTACGCATGCTCCGCCACATACGCGCCGTATGTATATTGCCTTGATAACCGCAGATAGCAAGTTTCAAGGCGCAAAGGAAGAGGTTAAGCAGGATGGCAAATCCCTATGCCGAGTTGTTCCAGGTCCCAGGTAGCAGGGCTTTTGTCTTGGCGGGCATGCTTGCGCGCATGCCGATATCGATGACGGGCATCGGCCTGATTACCATGCTTTCGCAAGTACACGGTGGCTATGGCCTGGCGGGCGCGGTGGCGGCGGTGTTCGCCTTGGCAACGGCGTTTTGCGCGCCGCAGGTGTCGCGGCTGGTCGACCGGCACAGCCAGGGCAAGGTGCTACCAATCGCCGCAATGATGGGGGGTGGGGCGTTGTTGCTGTTATTGCTGTGCACGCGCTTGCAGGCGCCGAGCTGGACCTTGTTCCTGTTCGCCGCCTTTGCCGGTTGTATGCCGAACATGTCGGCCATGGTGCGGGCACGTTGGACCGAGTTGTTGCGCGGTCAGCCCAGGTTGCAAACCGCGTTTGCCCTGGAGTCTGTGCTGGATGAGGTGTGTTTCATCATCGGCCCGCCGATCTCCGTAGGCCTGTGTGTCGTGCTCTTTCCCGAGGCAGGACCTTTGGTAGCGGCAGTGTTGCTGGCCGTGGGTGTCACGGCCTTCGTGCTGCAACGCGCGACAGAACCACCCGTGCATGAGCACACGGGGCATCACGGCGGTTGGCTGATCGCATCACCTTCGGTGCTGATCCTGATGATCCTGTTGCTGGCCATGGGCGTGATCGTCGGCGTCGTGGATGTGGTCAGCGTGGCCTTTGCCCAATATCAGGGCCAACCGGCGGCGGCAAGCATCGTGCTTTCGGTGTATGCCATCGGTTCGTGCCTGGCGGGTTTGGCATTTGGCATCCTTAAGCTCAAGGCGCCGTTGCCCCGCCAGTTTCTGTTCTGCGGCGTGGCAACGGCGTTTACCACTTTACCGTTACTGCTGGTGACCAATATCACCGGGTTGGCGGTGGCGATCTTTATTTCAGGTTTGTTCTTCGCCCCGACCTTGATCGTGTCAATGGCCCTGGTGGAGCAAGTCGTGCCGCCCAGCCGCCTGACCGAAGGCATGACCTGGCTGATCACCGGCCTGAGCATCGGCGTGGCCATTGGCGCTGCCAGCTCCGGTTGGATGATCGATCATTTCGGTGCTACCAGCGGATTTTGGGTGGCGTTGGTGGCCGGTGCGATTGTGCTGGGCTCGGCAGCACTTGGGTATCGGCGGTTGGGGCCGTCAACCGAGCACGGGTAGAGGTTCTGTGCAGTGATGCTGCAAGAACTCATTCAACGCCTGGCGCGTCAGGTCATTGAGCGTGACTTTTTTACGGGTCGCGGCCAGTGCCGCCGCCAAATGCAGGTCATGGCCGACCCGTACGTTGAATGAGCCCTTGCAAGGCTTCTCCGGCGTTTGCCCCAGTGCGTGGCATGTCGCGAGGTAGTCATCGACTGCCTCACGGAACGCAGCGTCCAGCTCTGCGACGGTTTTCCCTTCGTAGCTGACCAAGGCCTTGATAAACAGAATCTTGCCGAACAGGCAGTTGTCTTCGAGGCTGGCTTCGATAGAGCCGATGTAGCCTTTGTATTTCAGTTGGTTGTTCACTGAATCAGTTCTCCTGATTTCAATTGTTCGATGATCTGGCGCCGAATGTAGTGTTTCAGTTCGTTGCCGGGGTGAGGCTTGTGCAAGCTGATCATTGCACTGGGGTCGCCGATGTCGAACTTGACGCGGCTTCCAGCCCCTTCAATCTGTGTGTAGCCCAAGCGATGCAGCAGCGTTACGAGCTCTGGCCAGGTAAAGGCCATGTGCTCGTTGAGCAGTTTGGCGAGCAGCTTTTCATTTTTTGACACGGCGATCCCTGCGTGTAACTAAATGTAGTTGCAAAAAGTGGTGTCCGTCAATGCTAACTCGGGTTTGTGTGTCTTTCTCAAGATTGATGTAACCCTTGATGACACCTCGCTCCACGCCTCCCACCCCCGCTAATTTTTCCTCGCCCGGTTCGTTTTATAGGGACGACGTGCCTTTGTGCTTCCCGCCTATTGCTCCGGACTCCAAGAAATGAATGCTGAAGACTCCTTGAAACTTGCTCGCCGGTTTATCGGGTTGCCCCTGGAAAAACGCCAGGTTTTCCTACAGGCCCTGCAAAAAGAAGGCGTGGACTTTTCCCGGTTTCCGATTCCTGCAGGGGTGGACGTGGAGGACCGCCAGGTGCTGTCCTACGCGCAGCAGCGCATGTGGTTTCTCTGGCAACTGGACCCGGCCAGCGGTGCCTATAACCTGCCCGGCGCAGTGCGGCTAAAGGGTGAACTCAACCTCAGGGCGCTGGAGCAAGCGTTCGCCAGCCTGGTGGCTCGGCATGAAACCTTGCGCACGGTGTTCCAGCGCCAGGCCGATGAGCGCCTGATTCAGGTGGCGATAGAGCCGTCGCTGGCCGTCGAGCGTCTGGACTTCAGCACCTTGGCCCCCGATAAGCGCGAGCAGGCCGTCAATGACGCGGCAACGCGTCAATCGCTGCTGCCGTTCGACCTGGAGCACGGCCCGCTGCTGCGTGTGCAGTTGCTCAAGCTCGACGCGCAGGAGCACGTGCTGCTGCTGACCCTGCACCACATCGTCTCCGACGGCTGGTCGATGAATGTGCTGATCGACGAGTTCATCCGCTGCTATGACGCCCACGAGCGCAACGAGGCGCCGCAATTGCCGGCGTTGCCGATCCAGTACAGCGACTACGCCCTGTGGCAGCGTCGCTGGCTGGAAGCGGGGGAGCAGGCGCGTCAGCTGGAATACTGGCAGGCGCGTCTTGGTGATGAGCATCCGGTATTGGAGTTACCGACTGATCGCTCGCGCCCGGCCATGCCCAGCTACCAGGGCACGCGCCATAATTTCGCGATCGACGCAGGCCTGGCCGTGCAACTGCGCAGTTGCGCGCAACAGCACAACGTCACGCTGTTCATGCTGCTGCTGGGCGCCTTCAACGTGCTGTTGCATCGCTACACCGGGCAGGGCGATATACGTGTTGGCGTGCCGATCGCCAACCGCAACCGCAGTGAAGTCGAAGGGCTGATCGGTTTCTTCGTCAACACCCAAGTGCTGCGCACGGAGCTGACCGGGCAGACCCGTGTTGCCCAATTGCTGCAAAGCATCAAGGAGCACGCGCTGGGCGCGCAGGACCATCAGGAGCTGCCATTCGAACGCTTGGTGGAAGCACTGAAAGTCGAGCGCAGTCTTAGCCATACGCCGCTGTTCCAAGTGATGTACAACCATCAGCCGGTGGTCGCGGACATCGCCTCGGTCAGCACCGCCTCCGGCCTGGAGCTGGCACTTGTGGAGTGGCAGGGCCGTACCACGCAGTTCGACTTGACCCTCGATACCTATGAAAAGTCCGGCACCCTGTACGCCGCGCTGACCTACGCGAACGACCTGTTCGACGCGCCCTCCATTGCGCGCATGGCCCGGCACTGGATCAGCCTGTTGCAGGCCATGGTGGCCGATGGTGAACAGCGCATCGGCGAGCTGCCGATGCTGGATGTTGATGAGCAGCAAAGCCTGGTGCATCGCTGGAACCAGACCGCCGAGGCGTACCCGACCGACGTGGGTATTCATCAACTGATCGAAGACCAGGTGCAGCGCACGCCGCACGCGCCAGCCCTGGTATTTGGCGCCACCACGTTGACCTACGCCCAGCTCGACACCCGCGCCAACCAACTGGCCCATGCCTTGCGTGAGCGAGGTGTCGGCCCGGATGTGCTGGTGGGAGTCTGCGTCGAGCGTTCCGTCGAAATGGTGGTGGGTTTGCTTGCGATCCTCAAGGCGGGTGGCGCCTATGTGCCGCTGGACCCGGAATACCCTCGGGAGCGCCTGGCCTACATGATCGAAGACAGCGGCATCACGCTGCTGCTCAGCCAGCACAGCCTGTTGGCGTTGCTGCCCGCTGAAGGCCTCCAGGTGATTGCCCTGGACCAAGCGCCAGCCTGGCTCGAGGGCTACAGCATCGAAGCGCCTGCCGTGGATATCCACGCGCTCAACCTGGCCTACGTCATCTACACCTCCGGCTCCACCGGCAAACCCAAAGGCGCCGGCAACAGCCATCGTGCGTTGGTCAACCGTCTTTGCTGGATGCAACAGGCCTATGGCCTGAATGCCAGCGATGCAGTCCTGCAGAAAACCCCGTTTAGTTTTGACGTCTCGGTCTGGGAGTTCTTCTGGCCGCTGATGACCGGCGCACGTCTGGTCGTCGCCGCGCCTGGCGAACACCGCGAACCCGCGCGCTTGATCGAGACCATTGGCCGTCACGCCATCACCACCTTGCACTTTGTGCCGTCGATGCTGCAGGCGTTTATCCATGAGCCGGGCGTACACGCCTGCACCTGCCTCAAGCGTATCGTTTGCAGTGGCGAAGCCTTACCGCTGGATGCGCAAGTGCAGGTGTTCGCCAAGCTGTCAGGGGCCGACTTGTTCAACCTCTATGGCCCCACCGAAGCCGCGATCGACGTGACCCACTGGACCTGTGTGGATGAAGGTGCCGACAGCGTGCCTATCGGCCGCCCGATCGCCAACCTCGCCACCTATGTGCTCGACGCCGAGCTGAACCCGGTGCCGGCCGGTGTGTCCGGCGAGCTGTATCTGGGCGGCACTGGCCTGGCGCGCAGTTATCACCGCCGCCCGGCGCTGACCGCCGAGCGGTTTGTGTCGAGCCCGTTCGTCAACGGCGAGCGCCTTTACCGCACCGGCGACCGCGTGCGTCAGCGAGCCGACGGCGTAATCGACTACCTCGGCCGTCTCGATCATCAGGTCAAGCTGCGCGGCTTGCGTATCGAGTTGGGCGAAATTGAAACACGCTTGATGCAGCACCCCTCGGTGCGTGAGGCGGTGGTGCTGGTACAGGGCGGTAAACAATTGGTCGCCTACCTGGTACTCGAGAACGAAGAGCCCACGGACCTCAAGGCGTGGCTGCTCAGCAGCTTGCCGGAGTACATGGTGCCGACTCACTTCGTGACCCTGGCCAAACTGCCGGTGACCGCCAATGGCAAGCTTGACCGCAAGGCGCTGCCGCTGCCCGATGCAGCGCCGCAACAAGCGTTTGTTGCTCCTTCGACTGAGCTTCAAAAAGCCTTGGCGGCGATCTGGGGTGATGTGCTCGGCGCCCCGCAAGTCGGCCTGGACGACAACTTCTTTGAGCTGGGCGGCGATTCGATCATCTCCATCCAGGTGGTCAGCCGCGCCCGCCAGGCGGGGATTCGCCTCAGCCCACGCGACCTGTTCCAGTACCAGAGCGTGCGCAGCCTGGCGCTGGTGGCGAGCTTTGAACAGGCGACTGTTATTGATCAAGGCCCGGTGACCGGCGAAGCAATCCTGACGCCCGTGCAGCACGGCTTTTTCGCCCAGGCAATCCCGGCCCGTCACCATTGGAACCAGTCGTTGCTGCTCACGCCGCGCGAGGCGCTGGAGCCTGCTCGGCTGGATGCAGCCCTGACGCACCTGATCAACCACCACGATGCGCTGCGCCTGCGTTTTACGCAGCAAGCCGCTGGCTGGCAGCAAGCCCACGGCGCTCCGATCACGCAATCCACACTGTGGCGATCCACCGTCAGCACCGACGCCGAGCTGGCTGCGCTATGCGATGAAGCCCAGCGCAGCCTGGACCTGGAGCACGGCCCACTGTTACGCGCAGCCTTGGTGCAAATGGCCGATGGCAGCCAGCGCCTGCTGCTGGTGGTCCATCACCTGGTGGTCGACGGCGTGTCCTGGCGCATCCTGCTCGAAGACCTGCAACAGGCTTATCGCCAAGCCGCATTGCCGGCCAAGACCAGCAGCTACCAGCAGTGGGCGCAGCAGTTGCAGGCCCATGCGCACACCCTCCAGGACCAACTGCCTTTTTGGCAGGCGCAGTCCTGCGACGCTGACCTGCCGTGCGACAACCCTCAAGGTGGCCTGCAGAATCGCCTGGGCGCCAAGCTCGAAACCCGTCTCGATGCCGAGCAAACCCGCCAACTGCTGCAGGATGCGCCGGCGGCCTATCGCACCCAGGTCAACGACCTGTTGCTGACCGCGTTGACGCGGGTGATCAGCCGTTGGAGCGGCCAGGCCGGCGCGTTGATCCAGCTGGAGGGCCATGGTCGCGAAGACTTGTTTGACACCCTCGACCTAAGCCGCACTGTCGGTTGGTTTACCAGTTTGTTCCCGGTGCGTTTGCAGGCCCATGGCGATCTGTCGAGCGCGATCAAGTCGATCAAGGAGCAACTGCGCGCGGTCCCGGACAAGGGCGTGGGCTACGGCCTGCTGCGCTACCTGGGCAACCCCCAATCGCACAAGACCCTGGCTGGTTTGCCCGCGCCGCGCATTACCTTCAACTACCTGGGGCAGTTCGACCGCCAGTTCAACGACTCGGCACTGTTCGTACCGGCCGCGCAAAGCAGCGTCCAGGCTCAAGACCCTGAAGCCCCATTGGCCAACTGGTTGACGGTGGAAGGGCAGGTGTACGGCGGGGAGCTGTCCCTGCAATGGGGCTTCAGCCGTGAGATGTTCAAGGCTGCGACCATTCAGCGCCTGGCGGATGAGTACGCCACGGAACTCAAGGCGTTGATCGAACATTGCTGCGAAACGCCGGCAGGGCAGGTGACGCCGTCGGACTTCCCGCTGGCACGCCTCACCCAACAGCAGCTGGATGCACTGCCCGTACCCGGCCCGCAAATCGCTGACCTTTACCCACTATCGCCAATGCAACAGGGCATGCTGTTCCACACGTTGTATGAGCCCGAGGCCCAGGCCTATATCAACCAGCTTCGCCTGGATATTGAAGGCCTGGATCTGCTTGCCTTCGGCTGTGCCTGGCAAGCGGCGCTGGACCGGCATGACATCTTGCGCAGCAGCTTCCACTGGCTGGGCCTGGACAGTGCCCATCAAGTGATCCAGCGTCAGGTCGACGTGCAATTGCAAGTGATCGAAGACGTGGCTGTCGACTTCGATGCGCTGGCCGATGCCGAGCGTTCACGCGGTTTCGAGCTAAACGCCGCGCCGCTGTTTCGCCTGATGTTGGTACGCGGCGCCGGGTCCGCCTGGCACTTCATCTTCACCAGTCATCACATCCTGATGGATGGCTGGAGTAACGCGCAGCTGCTTGGCGAAGTCATTGCCCACTATGCAGGCCAGGCACTGCCGGCGCCGCTGGGGCAGTTCCGCGATTACCTGGGCTGGCTGCAACAGCAACCCAGCGGCGAGACCTTCTGGAAAAATGCCCTGGCGCCGTTGCAAGCGCCAACGTTGCTGGCCCAGGCCCTGCGGGCGCCGGTCGACGGCGTGGGCATGGCTGACCATCAAGTGGCATTGGGCAACGACTTTACCCAGGCCCTCGGCGAGTTTGCCCGCCAACAAAAAGTCACGCTCAATACGCTGCTGCAAGGCGCCTGGAGCCTGTTGCTGCAACGCTACACCGGCCAGGACTGCGTGGCGTTCGGCGCCACCGTCGCCGGGCGTTCAGCGCCGTTGCCGGGAATCGAGCAGCAGCTGGGCTTGTTCATTAACACCTTGCCCATCATCAGTGCCGCCTCGCCCGCTCAATCGGCCAGCGCTTGGTTCAGTGAGTTGCAAGCCCTGAACCTCAGCTTGCGCGACCATGAACACGTGCCGCTCTATGACATACAGGCGTGGGCCGGTCAGCAAGGCGCGGCGTTGTTCGACACCTTGCTGGTGTTTGAAAACTTCCCGGTGGCCGAAGCGCTCAAGCAAGGCGCGCCCGCAGGCCTGACATTCGGCCGGCTGCACAACCATGAGCGCACTCACTACCCGCTGACCCTGGGCGTCGAGCTGGGTGCCAGTCTGCGCCTGGAGTTCAGCTACGACCGAGCCCGCTTCAGCGAGCAACAGGTCACGCGGTTGGGCGCTAACCTGCGTCACCTACTGACGCAACTGGTGGCGGACGCGCACGTACCTTTAGGCAACTTGCAGCTGCTGGATGCCGACACACGACACGAGGTGCTCGCACTCAGCCAATCGCTCGGCGGCGCCCAGCGTCATCAGCGCGTGCACGAGCGCATAGCCGCGCAGGCCCACGCCACACCTGACGCATTGGC
This sequence comes from Pseudomonas antarctica, assembly GCF_001647715.1. Taxonomy (NCBI): domain Bacteria; kingdom Pseudomonadati; phylum Pseudomonadota; class Gammaproteobacteria; order Pseudomonadales; family Pseudomonadaceae; genus Pseudomonas; species Pseudomonas antarctica. The sequence continues at coordinate 3,643,683 of NZ_CP015600.1, read as the reverse complement.
GGTACATGCGGGCCGTGAGCGCCTGAGCTATGCCCAGCTCAACACGCGAGCCAACCGTATGGCCCACCGCCTGATGGAACTCGGCGTAGGGCCGGGCCAACGGGTGGGCCTGGCCAGTCTGCGTGGGCCGCAGTTGATCGTCAGCCTGCTGGCGGTGCTCAAAACTGGCGCGGCCTACGTGCCGCTGGACCCAAAATACCCGGCCGAACGCTTGGCCTACATGCTGGCGGACAGTCGCCTGGACCTGCTGCTCAGCCAAACCGGCTTGCTCACCGATCTGCCGCTGCCGCAAGGGCTGATGCGCGTGGCGTTCAGCGCGTGCGGTGAAGAGCTGGCCAATTACCCGGCGACCAATCCAGCCAACTCGGCGGCGGCTGCCGACCTGGCCTACGTGATCTATACCTCCGGGTCTACCGGCCAGCCCAAAGGCGTGGCCATCGACCATGCCGCCCTCGGCCAGTTCTGCGAGAGTGCCGAGGCCTATAGCCGCCTGAGTGCCGAAGACCGCGTGCTGCAATTTGCGACGTTCAGTTTCGACGGGTTTGTTGAGCAGTGCTACCCGTCGCTGTGTGTGGGCGCTGCCTTGATCATGCGCGGCGATGAGCTGTGGGACGTCGGGCAACTTGCACAGGAGATCGTCGAGCAGGGTGTGACCCTGGCCGACTTGCCGGCTGCCTACTGGTACCTGCTGGCCAAGGAATGTGCGCTGGACCGCCGTACCTTGGGCAACCTGCGCCAAGTGCATGTGGGCGGCGAGGCCATGTCGGTGGAAGGCTTGCGCGCCTGGCACGCGGCGGGGCTGGGCGATGTGCGCTTGGTCAATACCTATGGGCCGACCGAGGCGACGGTGGTGTCCAGCGTGCACGAGTGCCAACTGGCGGATGCCAGTGATGCGTTCGGTGTGCCGATTGGTCGGGCGATCGCAGGTCGCTCGCTGTATGTGCTCGACAGCGGGTTCGAGCTGCTGGCCACCGACGGCGTCGGCGAGTTGTGCATTGGCGCCGAAGCGGGCCTGGCCCAGCGTTATTTCGACCGCCCGGCATTGACTGCTGAACGCTTCCTGCCGGACCCGTTTTCCAGTGTGCCGGGCGCACGGCTTTACCGCAGCGGCGACCTTGCCCGTTACAACGAGGCAGCGGCGTTGGAGTACGTCGGGCGTATCGACCATCAGGTGAAAATTCGCGGCTACCGCATCGAAATGGGCGAAATCGAGGCCTGCCTGCAAGCCTTGCCGCAGGTGCGTGAAGCCGTCGTCATCGCCCAGCCGAGCGCTATCGGCATGCAATTGGTCGCCTATGCAGTGCCTGCCCATGGGCAGACTCTGGATGCGCAAACGCTGGCGGCAACCTTGCGCCAATCGCTGCCGGACTACATGGTACCGGGCCACTGGGTGCTGCTCGCCGCGTTGCCGTTGAACCACAATGGCAAGCTTGACCGCCGTGCGCTGCCGGCGCCCGACCTGAACCTGCGTCAACAGGCTTATGTGGCGCCACAAAGCCCGCTGCAAATGCAGTTGGCAACGATCTGGCAAGCGGTGTTGCAGGTCGAGCAGGTGGGCCTCACGGATCACTTCTTCGAGCTGGGTGGCCATTCATTGCTGGCCACCCAGGTGATTTCCCGTGTGCGGCATGAGTTGAAGCGTGAAGTCCCGCTGCGCGCACTCTTTGAGCAACCGACGCTGGAAGCATTCGCCACGCTGTGTTCAGGCTTGCATCAGCAGAGTGCGCAACCGCTGGTGGCCCTGGAGCGCGGGCAGCCGATGGCGCTGTCGTTCGCCCAGGAACGCCAATGGTTTTTGTGGCAGTTAGACCCTGCCAGCGCGGCGTATCACGTGCCTACGGCGTTGCATCTGCGCGGCGAACTGGATATCAACGCGCTGGAGCGTGCATGCCAGGCGCTGGTGTTGCGCCATGAACCGTTGCGCACCACTTTTGTTGAAGACGGTGAGCAGACCTGGCAGGTAATCCATTCCGCCCTGGCAATGCCTGTCGAGCAGGCGAGGGCAGAGGCTGCGACGCTCCAGCAGTGTGTGGAGCAGGAAATCCAGCGCCCATTCGACCTGCGCAGCGGCCCGCTGATGCGCGTCAAACTGCTGGTGATCGCGCCCGAGCACCATGTGCTGGTCATCACTCAACACCACATCATCTCCGACGGTTGGTCGATGCACGTGATGGTGGATGAGCTGGTGGCGCTGTATCAGGGCCAGGCTCAGTTGCCGGCACTGCCGATCCAGTACGCCGACTATGCCGTGTGGCAACGCAACTGGATGGCGGCAGGTGAAAAACAGCGCCAGCTCGACTACTGGCAACGGCGCCTGGGCGATGAGCATCCGGTGCTGGAGCTGCCCCTGGACCACTCGCGTCCGGCGGTACAGAGTTATCGGGGCGCGCGTCAGCAGGTCCAGCTTGACCCTGCGCTGGTGAACGACCTGAAGGCGCTGGCCCAGCGCGAGGGCGTGACACTGTTCATGCTCTTGCTGGCCTCGTTTCAGACCCTGCTGCATCGCTACAGCGGCCAGTCCCGGCTGCGCGTCGGGGTGCCGATCGCCAACCGCAATCGCCTTGAAACCGAGCGGCTCATCGGCTTTTTCGTCAACACTCAGGTGCTTCAGGGCGACCTCGATGGGCAGATGGCCTTCAGCCAATTGCTTGCCCAGGTCAAGCAGCGCGCCCTGGAGGCGCAGGCCCATCAGGATCTGCCATTCGAGCAGTTGGTAGAAGCGCTGCAACCGGAGCGCAGCCTGAGCCATAACCCACTGTTCCAAGTGATGTTCAATCACCAGGACACCCTGCGGGCCGGCCCTGTGCACCTGCCAGGTCTGGCGTTGCAGCCGCTGGATTGGGCAGGCCACACCACGCAAGTTGACTTGAGCCTCGAAACCGAAGAATCCGCTGAAGGCCTGTGGGCGTCACTGACCTACGCCACCGACCTGTTCGAACCCGCGACCCTGGAGCGCTTGGCGCAGCATTGGCAGAACCTGTTGCGCGCCGTCGTGAGTGATGCTTCGCAAGTATTGGATGAACTGCCGATGCTCAGCGCGCAGCAATGGCAACAGACCGTGCATGGCTGGAACGACAGCACCGTCGATTACCCGCGGACGCGCTGTGTGCATCAGCTGTTTGAAACGCAAGTATTGGCAACGCCGGGCGCGAGTGCGCTGCAATTCAATGGCGACGCCCTGAGCTACCGCGAACTCAACCGCCGCGCCAACCGCCTGGCTCATCGTCTGATTGCGGCGGGCGTTGGCCCTGACGTACTGGTGGCCGTGCATGTCGAGCGCTCGGTAGACATGGTGGTTAGTCTGTTGGCGACCCTCAAGGCGGGTGGCGCTTATGTGCCGCTCGACCCGCAGTTCCCGGCAGATCGACTGGCCTTCATGCTGGAAGACAGCCGCGCCCGGGTGTTGCTGACCCAATCACACTTGAATGGTCGCCTGGCACAACCGGACGGTCTGAAGGTGCTGTGGGTGGACGCGGTAGACGCCAGCGGTGCCGACCATGACCCGCAGGTGAATATCACGCCGGAGCATTTGGCTTACGTGATCTATACCTCCGGCTCTACCGGCAGGCCCAAGGGCGTGATGGTCCGTCATCAGGCGCTGTGCAGCTTTGCCTGCGGCATGGCCGGTAGCCTGGAGATTGGCTCCGACGCGCGGGTGCTGTCGCTGACCACTTTCTCGTTCGACATCTTCGCCCTGGAACTCTACGTCCCACTGATCGTCGGCGGCACGGTGCTGCTGAGCGGCCAGGCACTGGCCCTCGACCCGGAGGCGATTATCGATCTGGTGCATAACCAATCCGCCTGTGTGCTGCAGGCCACCCCATCGACCTGGCGCATGCTGCTGGAAAGCCCGCGCGCCCAGCTGTTGCAGGGCATCAAGTGCCTGTGTGGCGGCGAAGCGCTGCCGGTCGACCTTGCCCAAGGCTTGCTCGATCTGCGGGGCCCCGTGTGGAATCTCTATGGCCCGACGGAAACCACTGTCTGGTCGGCTGCCCATCGTCTGTCAGAGGCGCAGCCTTTTGTCGGGCGGCCGATTGCCAACACCTCGTTGTTCATTCTCAACGCCGGGCTGACGCCATGCCCGCAGGGCGCTGCCGGTGAATTGTTAATCGGCGGCGTTGGCCTGGCGCGCGGCTATCACGCGCGACCATCGCTGACCGCAGAACGCTTTGTGCCCAATCCTTATGGTGCCCCGGGCGAACGCCTGTACCGCAGCGGCGACCTCGCACGCTATCGCCCCGACGGCGTGGTCGAGTACATCGGCCGGGTCGATCATCAGGTCAAGGTGCGCGGCTTCCGTATCGAGCTGGGCGAAATCGAAGCCTGCCTGCGCGAACACGCGGCAGTGCGTGAAGTCGTGGTGCTGGCTGAGAACGACCGCTTGATCGCCTACCTGGTGACTTTCGCTGCCGAACAGCAGGCAGCGCTGCGTAACCAGTACAAGGCAGCGCTGCGCGAGCGCCTGCCGGACTACATGGTGCCCGCACAGCTTATATTCCTTGATAGCCTGCCATTGACCCCGAACGGCAAGCTCGACCGCAAGGCGCTGCCCAAGGCAGATACCGAGCTGTTGCTCGAAGCCTTTAAGGCGCCTGTCAGTCAGCGCGAACAGCAAGTCGCGGCCATCTGGGCTGATGTGCTGGAGGTGCCGCAAGTGGGCCTCGACGATCACTTCTTTGAGCTGGGCGGACATTCGCTGCTGGCCACGCGAGTGGTGTCGCGAGTACGCCAGGCACTGGCGCTGGAAGTTGCGCTCAAGACCCTGTTCGAACAGCCTGTGCTCAGTGACTTTGTGCGTGCATTGGGCGAGGAGGGCGTCACCGCACCGGCCCTGCTCAAGGCCGACCGCACACAACCCTTGCCGCTGTCTTACGCCCAAGAGCGGCAATGGTTCCTCTGGCAACTCGACCCGCAAAGCTCGGCGTACCACATCCCCAGCGCCCTGCGTTTGAAAGGCGCGCTGGACGTGGCCGCGCTGCAACGCAGTTTTGACACGCTGTTGGCGCGTCATGAAAGTCTGCGCACGCATCTGCGTCAGGAGGCCGGCGGCGCGGTGCAAGTGATTGAAGACCTGGGCTTGATCGAAATCGAACGTTGCGATACCAACGAAGCCGGGCTAAAGGGGCAGGTGGCCGAGGCCGTCGCCCAACCGTTCGACCTGCTGCGCGGGCCGTTGCTGCGGGTCAAGTTGTTGCGCCTGGCCGACGACGATCACGTCGTGGTGCTGGTACAGCATCACATCGTCTCCGATGGCTGGTCGATGCAGTTGATGGTCGAGGAATTGGTGAAACTGTATGCGGCTTTCAGCGACGGCCACACGCCGCAGTTGCCGACCTTGCCGATTCAGTACGCCGACTACGCGCTGTGGCAGCGCAACTGGATGGAGGCCGGCGAGAAAGCGCGCCAGCTGACTTACTGGCGTGAGCAGTTGGGCGGCGAGCAGCCGGTATTGGAGCTGCCGTTCGACCATCAGCGCCCAGCGATGCCAACCCATCGTGGTGCGCGTCTCGGTGTTGAGTTGAAGCCGCAGCTGTTGGCCGGTTTGCGCAGCCTGGCGAACCAGGCTGGAGTCACGTTGCCGATGGTGTTGCTGGCGGCCTACCAGGCCTTGCTGCATCGCTACAGCGGCCAGGAAGACGTGCGTGTCGGGGTGCCAATCGCCAACCGCAACCGCCTTGAAACCGAGGGACTGATTGGTTTCTTCGTCAATACACAGGTGCTCAAGGCTGACATCAACGGCCAGATGAGCGTGGCGCAACTGTTGCGTCAGGTGCGCCAACGGTCCCTGGAAGCGCAGGCTCATCAAGACCTGCCGTTCGAGCAACTGGTGGAAGCGCTGCAGCCCGAACGCAGCATGAGCCTGAGCCCGTTGTTCCAAGTGCTGTTCAACCACCGCGTGACGTCGGCAGGCAGTCATTTGCAGCGTTTGTCCGGGTTGCAGGTCGAGGTGTTGAGCTGGGATGAAGGCGTCGCCCAGTTCGATTTGGCGCTGGATGTGGAGGAATCCCGCGAGGCGTTGCGTGCATCCCTGAGTTACGCCACCGATCTGTTTGCACACACCACCATCGAACGCATGGCCGGGCATTGGCAGAACCTGTTGCAGAGCATGGTGGACGATCAGCAGCAGGCCATCGGGCTACTGAACCTGCTCAGCCTTGATGAGCAACAACACATTCTGCACCTGTGGAATTGCACTGGTTCGGGCTTCTCGGCCAAGCGCCTGGTGCACGAAATGGTCGCCGACCGTGCTCGGGAAAACCCGAATGCAGTGGCGGTAAAATTCGATGCGCAAACGCTGACGTACGGTGAACTCGATCGCCAGGCCAATCGCCTGGCGCATGCGCTGATCGCCCGTGGTGTAGGCCCGGAAGTGCGCGTGGCCATCGCCATGCCGCGCAGTGCCGAGAGCATGGTGGCATTTCTGGCTGTGATGAAATCGGGTGGCGTGTATGTGCCGCTGGACGTGGAATATCCGCGTGATCGCTTGCTGTACATGATGCAAGACAGCCGCGCGCAACTGTTGCTGACTCACACCCGCGTGTTGCAGCAATTGCCGATACCTGAAGGGCTGAACACCCTGGCGATAGATCGCACCGAGGACTGGGCCGATTACAGCGACACCGCACCAGAGGTCGCACTGGACGGCGACAACCTCGCCTACGTGATCTACACCTCCGGCTCCACCGGCCTGCCCAAGGGCGTGGCGGTGTCGCACGGCCCGCTCGTGGCGCATATCATTGCCACCGGCGAACGCTATGAAACCGGCCCGGCCGATTGCGAACTGCACTTCATGTCCTTCGCCTTTGACGGCTCTCACGAAGGCTGGATGCACCCGCTGATCAACGGCGCCAGTGTGCTGATCCGCGACGACAGCCTGTGGCTGCCGGAATACACCTACGCACAAATGCACCGCCATAACGTGACGATGGCGGTGTTTCCGCCGGTGTACCTGCAACAACTGGCCGAGCATGCCGAACGCGACGGCAACCCGCCGGCGGTGCGCGTGTATTGTTTTGGTGGTGATGCGGTGGCGCAGGCGAGCTACGACCTGGCCTGGCGTGCGCTCAAACCGACCTACCTGTTCAACGGTTACGGCCCCACCGAAACCGTGGTCACGCCGCTGCTGTGGAAGGCACGCAAGGGCGACCGTTGCGGCGCGGTCTATGCGCCTATCGGCACGTTGCTGGGCAACCGCAGTGGCTACGTATTGGACGCGCAGTTGAACCTGCAACCGATCGGCGTGGCCGGTGAGTTGTACCTGGGCGGCGAGGGCGTGGCCCGGGGTTATCTGGAGCGTCCGGCGCTGACCGCCGAGCGTTTTGTGCCGGACCCGTTCGGCAAACCCGGCAGCCGTGTGTACCGCAGCGGCGACTTGACCCGTGGCCGCCCGGACGGCGTGGTGGACTACCTTGGCCGTGTCGACCACCAAGTGAAGATCCGTGGTTTTCGCATCGAGCTGGGTGAAATCGAGGCCCGTCTGCGCGAGCAGGACAGCGTCGGTGAAACCGTGGTGGTGGCCCAGGAAGGGCCGACCGGCAAGCAGCTGGTGGCGTATGTCGTACCGGCCGATCCCGCGCTGATCAACCAGGCCGAATTCCGTGACGCCCTGCGCCGTGCGCTCAAGACCCGACTGCCGGATTACATGGTGCCCACGCACTTTATGTTCCTGGCGCAAATGCCGCTGACCCCCAACGGCAAACTCGACCGTAAAGGCTTGCCCGCGCCGGATGCGAGCCTGATGCAGCAACGCTATGTGGCACCCGAAACCGAACTGGAGCAGCAGGTTGCGGCGATCTGGGCCGAAGTGCTGCGCCTGCCGCAAGTGGGCCTGGATGACAACTTCTTCGAAGTCGGCGGCCATTCCTTGCTGGCGATCCAGATTACTTCGCGGGTCCAGGTCGAGTTGGGCCTGGAAGTGCCCTTGGTCGAAGTGTTCCAGACCGAAACGTTGCGTGCCTATGTGCAGGCCGCCGCCACCTTCCGCGCGGGCAGCGTGGAAGATTTTGATGATCTACGTGACTTTTTGAGCGAACTAGAGGCGATTTGAACCATGCTTTCCAACCCGAATATCGATCTGGTCTCGCGCTTTCTTCGCCTGCCGCTTGAACAACGCCAGCAGTTTTATCAGCGCCTGCAAGCGCGCGGCATGAGTTTCGCGCAATTGCCGATTGCCCCCACCCGGCATGATGTCGACACATTGCCATTGTCTTACGCCCAGGAACGCCAGTGGTTTCTCTGGCAGCTTGATCCGGACAGCGCCACCTATCACATTCCTGGGGCGCTGCGCCTGCAAGGCCAGCTCGACCTCGCGGCGTTACAACACAGTTTCGACCGTTTGCTGGCCCGCCACGAAAGCCTGCGTACCCGCTTGGTACAGGACGGTGAGCAGCTGTTGCAGGCGGTAATGCCTGAGGCCAGGGTTGAAATCGTGCAGATGCAAACGGACGAACAGCAATTGATGGCGCGGGTGGAAGCGGAGGTTGCACGTCCTTTCGATCTGCTCCAGGCGCCGCTGTTGCGCGTGACACTGTTGCAACTGGCCGAAGATGAACATGTGCTGGTGATGGTCCAGCACCACATCATTTCCGATGGCTGGTCGATGCAGGTGATGGTCGAGGAACTCGTGCAGCTCTATGCGGCCTGCTGCCAGGGGCGCACCCTGGCGTTGCCGGACTTGCCGATCCAGTACGCCGACTATGCCCTGTGGCAGCGCGGCTGGATGGAAGCGGGGGAGAAGGCCCGTCAGTTGGCGTACTGGCAGGCACTGCTGGGCGGTGAGCAGCCCGTGCTGGAGTTGCCCCTCGACCATCCGCGACCGGCCCAACAAAGCCATCGCGGCAACAGCCTGCAGGTGCATCTGCAACCGGCACTGGTCAGCGACATCAAGCGCCTTGCGCAGCTAGAGGGCGCCACCTCGTTCATGTTGCTCCTGGCTTCGTTCCAGACCTTGCTCTATCGCTACAGCGGGCAGTCGGACATCCGTATCGGCGTGCCAAATGCCAGCCGTAACCGTGTTGAAACCGAGCGGCTGATTGGCTTTTTCGTTAACACCCAGGTGCTCAAGGCCGACCTTGACGGGCAGATGACGTTTGTCGAACTGCTGCAGCAGACCAAGCGGCGTTCACTGGAGGCCCAGGCGCACCAGGACTTGCCGTTCGAGCAACTGGTGGTGGCGTTGCAGCCCGAGCGGAGCCTGAGCCACAACCCGTTGTTCCAAGTGATGTTCAATCACCAGACCGACGCCCAGGGCGGGCGCGAGGGGCAGCAATTACCCGGCTTGCGCGTTTCGGAGCTGGACTGGGACAGCCAAACCACGCACTTCGACCTCAGCCTGGACACCCATGAATCCCCGGAAGGTATCTGGGCGGCGCTGACCTACGCCACTGACCTGTTCGATGCCGCGACAATAGAGCGTTTGGCGCAGCATTGGCAGAACCTGCTGCACGCAGTGGTGAGTGCACCGCACAGCCGTCTCAGTGACGTGGCGATGCTGAGCGCAACCGAACAAACGGTGATACGCAAGGAATGGAATGCCCCGGCCACCGGCGGCGAACTGCAGGCGGTGCATCAGCTGTTCGAGGCCCAGGCCCAGCAGCACCCGCAACGCCAGGCCTTGGCCCTGGATGAGCAGACCATCAGCTATGGCGAGTTGAATCGCCAGGCCAACCGTCTGGCCCATTACCTGATCGCCCACGGCGTAGGCCCGGAGGTGCTGGTCGGCATTGCCGTGGAGCGCTCGTTTGCGATGGTGGTGAGCCTGCTGGCGGTGCTCAAGGCGGGCGGCGCTTACGTGCCGCTCGACCCGCAATACCCGCGTGAGCGCTTGCTGCACATGCTCGACGACAGCGGCTTGCAGCGGGTGTTGACTCAGTCGTCCCTGCGTGAGCGTTTGCCACTGCCTGAACACGTGTCGGCCCTGGACATCGATGTGGCCGATGCGCAACTGGCGCAGTGTGCCGAGCACAATCCCGGGCTCGACTTCGAACCGCGCAGCCTGGCTTACGTCATTTACACCTCAGGTTCTACTGGTAAACCCAAGGGCGTGGCGATCAACCATGCGGCTTTGAGTGAGTTCGCAAACATCGCTGCGGGCTACTCGTGCCTGACCCCGGATGACCGGGTGTTGCAGTTTGCGACCTTGAACTTCGACGGTTTCGTCGAGCAGTTGTACCCGGCGCTGACCGTTGGCGCCAGCGTGGTCCTGCGTGGCCCGCAGCTGTGGGACGGTGCCGAGCTGTACCGGCAGATTATCGCCCAGGGCATCACCCTGGCCGACTTGCCTACGGCCTACTGGAAACTCTTCCTGCAGGATTGCCTGGCGGCCGGCTCACGCGCTTACGGCGCACTGCGCCAGGTGCATATCGGCGGCGAAGCCATGCCGTTGGATGGCCCGGCGCTGTGGCGTCGCGCGGGGCTCGGGCATGTACGCCTGCTCAATACCTACGGGCCTACCGAGGCGACGGTGGTGTCCAGCGTGCTGGACTGCAGCGACGACGCGACCGTGATCGGCGCCAGCGCCAGCCCTATCGGCCGGGCGCTGCCGGGGCGTGCGCTGTATGTGCTCGACCGCGATTTGAATCTGCTGCCGGTCGGTGCCGTGGGTGAGCTGTATATCGCCAGTGAAAGCGGCCTGGCGCGTGCCTATCTGCAGCGACCTGCACTGACCGCCGAACGTTTTGTCGCCGACCCGTTCAGCCGCTTGGGCGAGCGCCTGTACCGCACCGGTGACCTGGCACGCTGTCGCGCCGATGGGGTAATCGAGTACGTCGGGCGAGTCGATCACCAGGTGAAAATCCGTGGTTTCCGCATCGAGCTGGGTGAGATCGAGGCGTTGCTATTGGCCCAGACAGGCGTGCGCGAAACGCTGCTGCTGGCCGCTGACAACCAGTTGCTGGCTTACGTGGTGCCCACACAAGCGCTGTCCGAGCCAGAACAACTGGCCGCCGGTGAGCAGCTCAAGGCTCGCCTGCGCGAGCAATTGCCGGATTACATGGTGCCGGCGCACCTGATCTTCCTCGCACGCATGCCGTTGAACCCCAATGGAAAGCTGGACCGCCAGGCCCTGCCCAAGCCCGATGCGGCTTCGGTCCAAGCCGACTGGCAAGCGCCTGTAACGGCCTTGCAGCAACGGGTTGCCGCGATCTGGGCCGATATCCTCGGCACTGAGCGTGTGGGCCTGACTCAGCACTTTTTCGAGCTGGGTGGGCATTCCCTGCTCGCCATGCAGGTGGTCTCGCGCATGCGCCAGGCGCTGAACCTCGAAGTGCCACTCAAGATGCTGTTTGAGCAGCCGCGCCTGGATGGATTTGTCGCGGCCATTGAAGCCCATTCCCCGACCGCGCCCAAGGCTCCCGCGTTGCTGCCGGTGGGGCGTGACCAGCCGTTGCCGTTGTCCTATGCCCAGGAGCGCCAATGGTTCCTGTGGCAACTGGAGCCGCAAAGCGCCGCGTATCACATACCTAGCGCCCTGCGCTTGAAAGGGCGGTTGGACACGGCGGCGTTGCAGCGCAGTTTCGATACGTTGCTGGCCCGTCACGAAAGCCTGCGTACCCATTTGCGCCAGACGCACGATGGCGCCGTGCAGGTGATTGACCCGGTGGCGTCGTTGCCGATGGTGCGTGCCGATGTCGAGGAGGCCCAACTCAAGGCGCGCGTCGAAGCTGAAATCGCCCGGCCGTTTGACCTGCAACAAGGGCCGTTGCTGCGCGTGACGCTGCTGCGTCTGGCGGCTGACGAACATGTGCTGGTGCTGGTTCAGCATCACATCGTGTCCGATGGTTGGTCGATGCAGTTGGTGGTGGAGGAACTGGTGCAGCTTTACGCCGCTTACAGCCAGGGGCAGGGCGTGCAATTGCCGCAACTGCCGATCCAGTACGCCGACTACGCCGTGTGGCAACGCAACTGGATGGACGCGGGCGAGAAAGCCCGTCAACTGGCGTACTGGCGCGAGGTGCTGGGCGGTGAGCAGAGCGTGCTGGAATTGCCATTCGACCATCCACGCCCGGCCGTGCAGAGCCACCGTGGCGCACGCTTACCGATCGAACTGGCCCCGACACTGGCCCACGACCTCAAGGCACTGGCCCAGCAACAGGGCGTGACGCTGTTCATGCTGCTGCTGGCGTCATTCCAGACCTTGCTGCACCGCTACAGCGGCCAGGAAGAGATCCGCGTCGGCGTGCCGATTGCCAACCGCAATCGCAGTGAGACCGAGCGCCTGATCGGCTTTTTCGTTAACACCCAGGTGCTCAAGGCCGACCTGCATGGCCAGATGAGCGTTGAGCAGTTGTTGCAGCACACGCGTCAGCGCGCGCTGGATGCCCAGGCGCATCAGGACCTGCCGTTCGAGCAATTGGTGGAAGCCCTGCAACCGGAACGCAGCCTGAGTCACAACCCGCTGTTCCAAGTGATGTTCAACCACCAGACCGATGTGGGCCAGGCCCAGGTCCAGCATCAATTGCCGCAACTGCGGGTCGAAGGGCTGGACTGGGAGAGCAAGACGGCGCATTTCGACCTGGACCTGGATATCCAGGAATCCGCCGAAGGCATCTGGGCCACCTTGGGTTATGCCCAGGACCTGTTTGAAGCCGACACCGTGCACCGTATGGCCCGCCATTGGCAGAACCTGTTGCAGGGCATGGTTGCCAACCCGCAGCAAACCCTCAGCCAATTGCCGCTGCTGGACACTGCTGAGCAGCAACAGATTCTACAGCTATGGAATTGCACCGACTCGGGCTTCTCGGCCAAGCGCCTGGTTCACGAAATGGTCGCCGACCGTGCTCGGGAAAACCCGAATGCAGTGGCGGTAAAATTCGATGCGCAAACGCTGACGTACGGTGAACTCGATCGCCAGGCCAATCGCCTGGCGCATGCGCTGATCGCCCGTGGTGTGGGCCCGGAAGTGCGCGTGGCCATCGCCATGCCGCGCAGTGCCGAGAGCATGGTGGCGTTCCTGGCCGTGATGAAATCGGGTGGCGTGTATGTGCCGCTGGACGTGGAATACCCGCGTGATCGCCTGCTGTACATGATGCAGGACACCCGCGCCAAGCTACTGCTGACACACTCGGCGGTGCAGCAGCGGCTGCCGATTCCGCAAGGCCTGGAAGTGCTTGCGGTTGATCAGGCCGCGGCCTGGGCCGAGGTTGACGACACCGATCCACGGGTCGCACTCGACGGCGACAACCTCGCCTACGTGATCTACACCTCCGGCTCCACCGGCCTGCCCAAGGGCGTGGCGGTGTCGCACGGACCGCTCGTGGCGCATATCATCGCCACCGGCGAACGCTATGAAACCGGCCCGGCGGATTGCGAACTGCACTTCATGTCCTTCGCCTTTGACGGCTCCCACGAAGGTTGGATGCACCCGCTGATCAACGGCGCCAGTGTGCTGATCCGCGACGACAGCCTGTGGCTGCCGGAATACACCTACGCACAAATGCACCGCCATAACGTGACGATGGCGGTGTTCCCGCCGGTGTACCTGCAACAACTGGCCGAGCATGCCGAACGCGACGGCAACCCGCCGGCGGTGCGCGTGTATTGTTTTGGTGGTGATGCGGTGGCGCAGGCGAGCTACGACCTGGCCTGGCGTGCGCTCAAGCCTACCTACCTGTTCAACGGTTACGGCCCCACCGAAACCGTGGTCACGCCGCTGCTATGGAAGGCCCGCAAGGGCGACCCTTGCGGCGCTGTCTACGCACCGATTGGTACGTTGTTGGGCAACCGCAGCGGCTACGTGTTGGACGCGCAGTTGAACCTGCAACCGATCGGCGTGGCCGGTGAGTTGTACCTGGGCGGCGAGGGCGTGGCCCGGGGTTATCTGGAGCGTCCGGCGCTGACCGCCGAGCGTTTTGTGCCGGACCCGTTCGGCAAACCCGGCAGCCGTGTGTACCGCAGCGGCGACTTGACCCGTGGCCGCCCGGACGGCGTGGTGGACTACCTGGGCCGTGTCGACCACCAAGTGAAGATCCGCGGTTTTCGCATCGAGCTGGGTGAAATCGAGGCCCGTCTGCGCGAGCAGGACAGCGTCGGTGAAACCGTGGTGGTGGCCCAGGAAGGGCCGACCGGCAAGCAGTTGGTCGCCTACGTCGTGCCGTTGGACCCGGCGTTGATCGACGATGCCGTGGCGCAATCGAACGGCCGTGAAGCGCTGCGCCGCGCCTTGAAAACCCGCCTGCCCGACTACATGGTGCCCACGCACCTGATGTTCCTGGCGCGCATGCCACTCACGCCCAATGGCAAGCTGGATCGCAAAGGCCTGCCGCTGCCGGACGTGAGCCTGATGCAGCAGGTGTACGTGGCGCCACAGAGTGAGTTGGAGCAGAAGATCGCCGCGATCTGGTCCGACGTGCTGCGCCTGCCGCGCGTGGGGCTGCATGACAACTTCTTCGAACTGGGCGGCGACTCGATCATTTCGATCCAGGTCGTCAGCCGTGCGCGCCAAGTGGGTGTGCGGTTCACGCCCAAGGACCTGTTCCAACACCAGACGGTCCAGAGCCTGGCAGCCGTCGCCCGCGAAGGCGAGGGCGCGGTGCTGCTGGATCAGTCGGCGCTGACCGGCGAGCTGTTGCTGCTGCCCATTCAGCATGCGTTTTTTGCCGATGACATCCCGGCGCGTGAGCACTGGAACCAGTCCGTGGTGCTGCAACCGCACCAGCGGCTGGAGGTGCCTGTGCTGGTGGCCGCTCTACAGGCGCTGATTGTGCATCACGACGCCCTGCGCACCACGTTTGCTCAAGGTGTAAATGGCTGGAGTGCGGCGTATCGAAGTGCGGAACAGCATCAGGCCGAACAGGTGCTGTGGCAGACCACCCTCACGACCCTCGAAGAACTTGAAACCTTGGGCGAGGAAGCCCAGCGCAGCCTCGACCTGAGTCAAGGCCCTTTGCTGCGCGCGGTGTTGGTGGGCATGGCCGATGGCTCACAGCGTTTGTTGCTGGTGATCCATCACTTGGTGGTGGACGGTGTGTCCTGGCGCATCCTCCTCGAGGACCTGCAAACGGCCTACCGCCAAATTGCCCAAGGCGCCGCGGTGGTGCTGCCAGCCAAGACCAGCTCCACGCGCGCATGGGCCGCGCGGCTGCAGGCTTACGCCGGCAGCCCGGCGCTGGCGCAGGCGTTGACGTGGTGGCAGACCCAGCTACACGGCAGCCACGCCGGTTTGCCGGGCGCCGACCCGCAGGCCAGCCTGAGCAACCGTCATGCATTGAGTGTGACGACCCAGTTGGACCCAGGGTTTACCCGACGTTTGTTGCAGGACGCTCCCAGTGCCTACCGTACCCAGATCAACGACCTGCTGTTGACGGCCCTTGCGCGCGTCATTGTGGGCTGGACCGGTGACACGTCGATGTTGATCCGGCTGGAAGGCCACGGCCGCGAGGACTTGTTCGATGAGATCGACCTGACCCGCACTGTGGGTTGGTTTACCAGCCTCTATCCCTTGCAACTGACGCCGACCGATTCCCTGGCGGGTTCCCTTAAACATATCAAGGAGCAATTGCGCGCTGTACCGGACAAAGGCCTGGGCTTTGGTGCCTTGCGTTACCTGGGTAATGCCGAGGCGCAACAGGCATTAAGTGCATTGCCGCGCCCACGTATCACGTTCAACTACCTGGGGCAGTTCGACGGCAGTTTCGAGGGCGGCGAACAGGAAGGTTTGTTCGCGCCTTCCGGTGACGCCAGTGGTGCCGAGCAAAGCCTTGACGCGCCGCTGGGCAACTGGCTGGAAATCAATGGCCAGGTCTACGCAGGCGAATTGAAGTTGAACTGGAGTTTCAGCCAAGAGATGTTCGCGCAAGCGACCCTGCAGCAGTTGGCGGACGAGTACGCGTTGGAACTCAAGGCCTTGATCGAGCATTGCTGTGCTCCGGCAAATCAAGGCGTCACGCCGTCGGACTTTCCCCTGGCGCGCTTGTCTCAAGGCCAGCTGGATGCGCTGCCACTGAACTTCTCTGAGGTGGAAGACCTGTATCCGTTGTCGCCGATGCAGCAAGGCATGTTGTTCCAGTCGTTGTATGGCGAAGGTTCGGGCGACTACATCAACCAGATGCGCATCGATGTGGACGGGCTGGATGTCCCGCGTTTCCGCCAGGCCTGGCAGGCAGCTGTCGACCGGCATGAAATTCTGCGCAGTGGTTTCCTCTGGCAAACCGATGTCGAGCAACCGTTGCAGGTGGTCTACAAGCAGCGGCGCATACCGCTTGAAGCGCTCGATTGGACGGACCGCACGGATTGCCCTGCGGCCCTCGATAGCCTGGCCGAATCGGCGCGGGCCCAGGGTTTCGTGCTGGAACAGGCGCCGCTGCTGAGCCTGTCGGTCATACGCACTGGCGTGTCGAGTTATCACCTGATCTATACCAACCACCACATCCTGATGGACGGATGGAGCGGTTCGCAGTTGTTTGGCGAGGTGTTGCAACACTACGCCGGCGAGCCGCTGGCTGCGCCGACGGGGCGCTATCGCGATTACATCGCCTGGTTGCAGGCGCAGAACAAAGCCGTCAGCGAAGCCTTCTGGAAAGACCAGTTGGTCAACCTGCAGGCGCCTACGCGCCTGGCATGCGGCCAGTCCAGCGAGGTGCAGACGGCCCCGGCGGCCAACGGTGAACATCGCCTGAGCTTTGATGCCGCGCATACCGAGCGCCTCAAAGTGTTCGCCCAGAGCAACAAGGTCACCCTCAATACGCTGGTGCAAGCCGCGTGGCTATTGCTGCTGCACCATCACACCGGGCAGGCCACCGTCGCGTTCGGCGCCACGGTGGCGGGGCGCCCAGCCGAGCTGCGCGGTATCGAGCAGCAAGTCGGTTTGTTTATCAATACGCTGCCCGTGGTGGCCACGCCTGAGGCGCAGATGTCGGTCAGCCAATGGCTGCAACATGTCCAGTCGCAGAATGTGCGCTTGCGCGAGCAAGAACACACGCCGCTGTTCGAGATCCAGCGCTGGGCCGGTCTGGGCGGGGAGGCGCTGTTCGACAGCATCCTGGTGTTCGAGAATTACCCGGTGTCCGAGGCGTTGGAGCAGGGCGCGCCGTCGGGTTTACGCTTTGGCACCGTGCACAGCCTGGAGCAGACGCACTACCCGTTGACCGTGCTCCTGGGCATGGGCGAAAGCCTGGGGCTTGAATTCAACTACGACCGGCAGGCCTTCAGTGCCGCGCATATCCAGCGCCTGGCCGAGCACTTCCAGCAGCTGTTGAGTGCCTTGATTATGGATGCCGACCAGTGCCTGGCCGCGCTGCCTTCGGTGGCATTGGCCGAGCGCCAGACGCTGCAGGCCTGGAACGCCACGGCGCAAAGCTACCCGCTGCACCAGAGCGTGCATCAATTGATCGAGGCGCAGGTGGTTCGTACGCCAGACGCTACGGCCCTGGCGTTTGCCGGGCAGCACCTGAGTTACGCCGAGCTGAACCGTCGGGCGAACCGCCTGGCGCATCGCTTGATCGCGGCCGGCGTGGGGCCGGACGTGCTGGTGGGCCTGGCGGTGGAGCGCTCCATCGAGATGGTCGTCGGTCTGTTGGCCGTGCTCAAGGCCGGTGGCGCCTACGTGCCGCTGGACCCGGAATACCCGCGAGATCGACTCGCCTACATGTTGCAGGACAGTGGCGTAACGTGGCTGCTGACCCAGGCTCATCTGCTGGAACAACTGCCGATCCCGACGGGCGTTCAGCACCTGGTGCTGGAGACGGGCGAGGCGTGGCTTGAGGGTTATAGCGCGCACAATCCTGACATCGCCGTCGATGGCGAAAACCTGGCGTATGTGATCTACACCTCGGGCTCTACCGGGCAGCCCAAGGGCGCCGGTAATCGGCATTCGGCGCTCACCAATCGGCTCTGCTGGATGCAGCAGGCGTATGGCCTGGAAGCCAGCGATAGCGTGTTGCAGAAAACCCCGTTCAGCTTTGACGTGTCGGTGTGGGAGTTCTTCTGGCCACTGATGGCCGGCGCGCGCCTGGTGGTGGCTGCGCCCGGGGAGCATCGCGATCCGGCCAGGTTGGTCAGCCTGATCAACGCCGAGCAGGTCACCACGCTGCACTTCGTGCCGTCCATGTTGCAAGCGTTCTTGCAGGACTCGGCGGCAAGTGCCTGCCATAGCCTGCAACGCATTGTCTGCAGCGGTGAAGCATTGCCCGTGGATGCCCAGCAGCAGGTGTTTGCCAAGCTGCCCGGTGCCCAGTTGTACAACTTGTATGGGCCGACGGAAGCCGCCATTGATGTGACCCACTGGACCTGTGTCGATGAAGGGCATGATGCGGTGCCGATTGGTCGGCCCATCGCCAACCTGGGTTGCTATGTGCTCGACGGCAACCTGGCGCCGGCGCCGGTGGGCGTGTTGGGTGAGCTGTACCTGGGCGGCATCGGGCTGGCGCGGGGTTATCACCGTCGGCCGGCGCTGACCGCTGAACGTTTTGTGACTGACCCGTTCGGCAGTGGTGCGCGCCTGTACCGTACCGGCGACCTGGCGCGCTATCGCGACGATGGTGTGATCGAGTACGCCGGGCGCATCGACCATCAGGTCAAGCTGCGCGGGCTGCGGATCGAGTTGGGTGAAATCGAGGCGCGCCTGCTGGAGCATGCCTGCGTGCGTGAAGCTGCCGTGCTGGCAGTAGGCGGCACGCACCTGGTGGGTTACCTGGTGTTGCAGGAACCGTGTGCGGACTGGAAAGCCTTGGTGGGTGCTCACCTTGCTGCGCAACTGCCGGATTACATGGTGCCCGCGCAGTGGGTGGTGCTGGCACAGATGCCGTTGAGCCCCAATGGCAAGCTGGATCGCAAAGCGCTACCCAAGCCTGAAGCAAACGCTGCACAGGACTATCAGGCGCCGCAAAGCGACATTGAGCAGCAGGTCGCGGCGATTTGGAGCGAAGTGCTCGGTGTTGAGCGCGTCGGGCTGAACGACAACTTCTTTGAGTTGGGTGGCCATTCATTGCGTGTGCTGCTGCTCAAGGAGCGCATCAGGCAGGTCAGCGGGGTCAATCTGTCCGTCAGCCAGTTGATGCTCAACCCCACCGTGCGTGGGCAGGTCAATTGCGTGCAGGGCGAGGTACGCAGCGAGTTGATCGTCAAGCTCAACAGCCAGACCCAAGGCACGCCGCTGTTCATGTTCCACCCAAGTTTCGGCTCGGTGCATTGCTACACCGCCATTGCCCTGGCACTCAGGGAGCAGCGCCCGGTGTTCGGCGTGATCTGCCGTGCGCTGGTGGAAGAGGGCGCACCGGTGCCTGAATGGCAGGCGATGGTTGACGATTACACCGCGCAATTGTTGAAGGCTCAGCCACAGGGTGCCTATCGCCTGGCCGGCTGGTCACTGGGCGGCAACCTGGCGATGGAAGTCGCCTACGCACTGGAGCAAGCCGGGCGTGAGGTCGAATTTGTCGGCTGGATTGATTCGGCGCCACCGCAGTGGCTCAAGCCTTATTGGGACGCGGTGGTGATCGAGGATGATCGTGAAGTATCAGCCAATGAGCGCCGTGCGGCGTTGCTTGGGGTGATGTTCCCGGCGTTTGCCGAGCAGATTGAAGGGGCTTGGCAACAGTGCCGGCGTCAGGCTGCGGATGAAGCCGGGCAATGGCAGGCGTTTGTAGCCTGGGCCGAACAGACCCTGGGCGAGGCCTTCACCGGCATTAAGGACGAGTTGCTACGTGGCAATGAAGCGCAGATTTCCTGGGAGGTTGACCGCGCACTCAGCGAGCGCATGACCGCGGCTGACTTCAAGCCGATCCAGGCTCCGGTCAGTTGCTGGTGGGCTTCTTTGAGCCGCGCGGGGCACTTCAAGGACCTGATCGAACAGCACATGGCCGGTGTGATTGGCCAGGCGCGCATCGAGCGTTCGGTGATGATCGAGACTGATCATGACGGGATCATCGACAGCGCCGCGTTCATCAATAGCCTGGTGGCTGCCATGGAGTAAGGGGCTGTTGTACGAATAAACCCGGATCATTGATCCGGGTTTTTTTGGGCTTTGTTTCAGGTGGGGCAGGCATAAAAAATGCCCGATGAAAGCAGGGCTTTCATCGGGCGTTGAGTTGATCGCCTGGGCGATCAAGGCATCCGGTCAGAAGTTCCAGCGGGTGCTGACCATCACGTTGCGCGGCTCGCCGTAGGCCGCCGAGTTATAGAAGCCCACGTTGGTGTAGTAGGTCGTGTCGAAGATGTTGTTGAGGTTGATGGTGGCCGAGAGGTTCTTGGTCAACTGGTAGCGGGTCATCAGGTCCACCACTGTGTAGGACGACTGGGTAATGTCCTGGTTTTTTTCGAGCGGCGAGTTATAGATTTCGTACCAGCCCTTGCTCTGCCACCGCACGCCGCCGCCGACGGTGAACTTGTCCAGGTCGCCCTTGAGCTTGTAGGTGGTGTTCAGGTTGACCTGATGCTCCGGCTCGAAGGTGGAGATTTTCTTGCCGTCTTCGTCGCGTACGATCTTGTGGGTGTAGCCACCCTGGACTTGCCAGCCCGGGGCCAGCTCACCGGAGATCTCCGCTTCGTAGCCTTTGGTGACGGCCTTGGAGCCCTTAAACGCGTAGTTGTTCGGCGTTGGGGTCTGGTTGTTGTAGGCATCGTCCGAAATAGCGCGGTTGGTCTCATGCACTTCGAAGTAGGCAATGCTGGTGTTCAGGCGGCCTTCCAGGAACTCGCCCTTGAGGCCGAACTCGTAGTTTTGCCCCTCGTCCGGTTCCAGCAGTTTTTGGTCGCGGTCCTTATAGGTGCTTTCCTGGGGTTGGAAAATATCGGTGTAGCTGGTGTACAGCGAGAAGTTGTCGTTCAGGTCGTAGATGACGCCGGCATATGGGATGAACCGGCCGGTTTCTTTGTAGGACGGGTTATTACCGGTGACGTGGTAGTTGGCGACGCGTCCGCCGAGGATCACGTTAAGGTCATCCATCACGTTCAAACGTGTGGTCATGTAGTAGCCGTTCTGGCGAATGGTGTCGTCGATGTACTGCTGGACCGGGCCGTAGATTGGCCTGTCGATCTTGCCATTCCAGTTGTAGAAGTCCACTTTGTTGCCGCCTGGCCATTCCGGCGACCAATAACCCTTGCCCTGCCAGCGCGAGGTACCGATCGAGCCGCCCACCACCAGTTCATGGTCGCGGCCGAACAGGCTGAAAGGCCCGGTGGCGTACAGATCGGCCGAGGTGCTTTTGGTTTCGCCGGTGTACTTCTGCCCGTTGATCGACGCGGTGCCATCGGACTGAGGCTCAACGAACTGGATCGAGCCCAGGTCGGCGTGGTAGCCGTTGATCTTATGGTCGAGTTGGAACTTGGTGACCCAGCCGTCGCCCATGTCATGTTGCAGCATGGCAAAGGCGGTACGGGTATTTTGCTCCCAGGAACTCCAGGTGGTGCCATTGTTATAGGAGCGCGGCATCTTGTTGATGCTGCCGTCGTATTTCACCAACGGGAAGGCACCGGACCAGCTGGAGCCTTGTGGAATGTTGTCCTGATAGTCGAAGCCCACCGTCAGCATGGTGTCGGGGGACAGGTCGAATTCGGTAATGCCGTAGTAGGTTTCGGTCTTGCGTGAGTAGTGGTCCATGAAGGACTTTTTGTCTTGATACGCCGCCACTGCGCGACCACGGACGTTGCCGCTGTCGGTCAAGGGGCCGCTGACGTCGACTTCGCTGCGGTAATTGTCCCAGGAACCTGCGCCCAGCTGGACATGGCCCTTGAACTCCGAGGTTGGCTTCTTGCGGATCAGGTTGATGGTCGCGCCCAGGGAACCCGCACCGTTAAGCAGGCCGGTGGCGCCCTTGAGTATTTCGACGCGGTCATAGATGGCCATGTCGCTTAGGGTGTTACCCGCCGAATAGCCGACGTTGCGCACGGTGGACGGAATGCCGTCGTACTGGAAGCTGTTGACCGAAAAACCACGGGAATAATAGTTGGTGCGGTCGGTGTCATAGGCCGACACGGTGATGCCCGGGGTGTGGCGCATCACGTCATCAACGTTATTCAGGCCGAAGTCCTGGATGTGCTGACGGGTGATGACAGTGATCGATTGCGGCGTTTGCCGAGGCGTCAGGGTTAGCCGTGTGGCTGTGGCAATGGTGCCCGGCGTGTAGGAGCCGGAGTCCTCGGTAATGTTGCCCAACGCGTTGCCGGTCACTTGGGTCGGGCTCAGTTCCAACGCTTCGGTTGTACCGGCAGCGGTCACGGTCAGCGAGTTGCCACTGAGGCTGTGAGTGGTCTCAGTCCCACCCAGCAAGGTATCAATTGCCCGCTGCGGCTCCATTTTGCCCTTCACCGCGCGACTGTTCTTGCCCTGCACATCGCTCGGGCTGTACAGCACCTGCACGTTGGTCTGACGACCGAATTCCTGCAGCGCGCTCCCCAGCGACTGTGAAGGAATATCCAGCTCGATCTCATGCGCCTGCGCATAGCCTGCAACCGGCAGCGATATCGCCAGGGCCAGGGCGCTCGGAAGAAGATTAATGTTCAGGGCCCGGCGCATGGATAGCGCTTTGCTCAGAGGGCTGAGACCGAGTCTTGCTGGCATGGATGCTTTCTCTTCTATGTGTAAGTGGGCAAGTTATAGGTGTTTATTGATTCTGGTTCTCATTAACACTAGTGAGACGTTCCTACTTGGGAAAACCGGAAAAGAAATTTCAGGCAGGCTCCATTTCGTGCACCACCTGGCCGGCGCGCAGGCGTACCAATTGGTCGGCGATGTCGAAATAGCGGTCGTCGTGGCTGATCACGATGATGGTTTTGCCCAGGCGCTTAAGGTCCGGCAGCAGCTCGGTGTAGAAGATCCGGCGAAAGGCCGGGTCCTGGTCGGCGGCCCATTCGTCGAACACCAGCACCGGGCGTTCTTCGAGCCATGCGTTGACCAAGGCCAGGCGCTTGCGTTGGCCGGTAGACAGGTCGGTGGTGCTGAACACGCCATCCTTCACGCTGACCTTGTGCGCGATCTCCAGGCGTTCCAGGTATTTGGCGGCACTGTCCAATGACTGGGTGGCGCTGCCCTGCACCAGGTCATCGAACAGGTAATAGTCGGAAAAAATCGTGGTAAACAGCTGGCGATAATCATCGCGCTCGGGGTCGGTCACGGCCTCGCCGTTGAGCCGGATCTCGCCGGCCTGGGGCGGGTACAGGCCCAGCAACAGTTTGATCAGGGTGGTCTTGCCGCTGCCGTTTTCGCCGACGATAAATACGATATCGCCTTGCTTGATGCTCAGGTTGATCGGCCCCAGGTGGAACGGTTCGCTGCCCTCAACTGCCGGCGGGCTGTAGCTCACGCCGCGCAGTTCCAGGCTGTTGACCACCGGTTTGGGGGCTTCGCTGTCATCCATCAGCAGGTGCGGTTCGGGGGAGGAGAAGCGCTGCGACAACTCGCTGATACGGCCAAAGGCAATCTTCGCCTTGCCCACCACCGGCAGGTAGCCCAGCAGGTGTTCCAGCGGGCCTTTCATGTACAGCAGCACCAGCACGAAGCCGGTGATCACGGTAGGGTCCGGGTTCGGGTTGTAGGCCTGCATCGCCAGGGCCAGGCCGATCACCACAAAGAACAGCATCGAGCCAAACGTCTTGGCCAGGATATAAATGTTGACCGAGCGCACCTGGATGTCGCTGATGCGGTCGGCGGTTTCCTGGATGCGATGGGTGTTCATGCGAAAACGCCGTGGCCGGTGCATGCGCAGTTCCTTGGCGCCGGAAGCGATCGCGTTGTAATAACGCTGCAGTTCATCCTCATGACTGCGTGCCAGGTCGAAGCCCTGGATGCCTTTACCGCCGGCGATGAACTGCACGGCACTGCCGATAATGATCGCCACCACCATCATCAGGAACATCGGCACCGACAGATAGGCCAGGTAACCCAGGCAACCGAGGGTCACCGTGGCAGCGATGGCCAACGGCGTGAAGGCGAAGGAAAAGTCGCTGATGGTATCGACATCATGGGTCAGCACCGGGATCAGGCGGTGCGAGCGATACCGCTCGATCTGCCCGATGGGCGCCGACAGCACTTTCTCGCCCAGGTCTTTGCGCAGGGCGGCGATGATGCGTTGGCCGACGTAGTTGGTGCCGATATCCGAAATGATCGAGCTGATCAATGCCAGCACACACAGCGCCGCAAAGGTCAGGACCACGCCTTGGGTCATGCCGTTGGCCGAATGCAGGGCATTATTGATGGTGGCCAGCAGCAGGGTGATGGCCAGGCCGCCGACCATGCCGAGGGCGACGGAGACGGTCACGATGGTGCGAAAGGGCCTGAGCAAGGCGAGCAGCCCCTTGAAGGCGCTGCGTTTGGGGTCGGTCATAAATACATCCCGGAGAGTGAAAAGAGGGGCTGGGCACACAGACCCTTACCCATGACAAACGAAGCGTCGGCGCGAGTATTTAGCTCGGCGCGCCCGACGGCAGCGGCGAGGTATAAATTGCCGCTGGGCTGGTTCGTTCTTGTGCTGTAGGCGCACGTGTATTGGCGTTGTGCGCAGTCCATTCAGCGAGAGCGAAAAATGACCAAAAAGAACCTGGTGTATGTGTGGTCCCTGAGAAATGCCGCCGCCGACAAGGCAGGGCAGCCGGTGGCTTACAAAGACCATGAGCGCTACATGAAATCAGTGCTGGAGTTCCTGGTGGGGTCGCTGAACGACACACCGCTGGGCGAGGCGTATAACCTGGTCGGCGTGATCTACGACGATGACGAGCAGAACCCACGGGACCAGCAGTTGGTCAGCGATTACGGCTTTGCCTATAAGCCCGGCCGCCAGTGGCTTTACCCGGCGGACTTGCGGGTGCAGGGGCACCTGGTCAACGACCTGTTGCTGAGTGTGCCATCCACCTATCGCCGCCTGCCTCGCGGCAGCGCCGAACACATTGCCGGCAAGCAGGATTTCGAGCGACGCTTGCACGACACGCTTGTGGAGTTGAAGGCTGATGTCGTGGTGTTGGATGGTTTGTTGGTGATTCTGGATGAGCTGGTACGGCCGGGCGCACCGTTTGCGCGGCGCATCATGAACATTCACCCGGGCATTACCCGCATCGAATCGCCGTACGAGCGCCGTGGGGCTTACGCCACCTGGAACGCCTTGTATGGCGCGCGCGGGCAAACCGTGGTGGATTGGGCGACCAAGGCAACCACGCCGTCGGAGCCGCTATACCTTACCGGGGCGTCGTTCCACTACGTGGACAACGGCATCGACTCCGGTGAAGTGTTCCACGACGTGCTCAAAACCGAGATTTCGCCGGAAGACACCATCCTTGAGTTGCGCTGGAACAACTTCAACAACAGCCTGTTCCCGGCGTTGCATGAGGGCTTGGAATTGCTGGCCAGGCAGGCCTGATTCAGCCGAGCTGCAGCTGATGTATGCAGGGCAAAATGTGGGAGCGGGCTTGCTCGCGAAAGCGCTGTGTCAGTCGCCGGATGTATCGACTGATTCACCGCCTTCGCGAGCAAGCCCGCTCCCACATTTGAGGGTGTCGGCCTTAGAGATCGCGCACTACACGAAAGCCAATCCAGTCACCGCGAGTCTGCGGGTAGATGTTGTTGCGGTTGCCCGAGCGCGAAAATACCGGCGCTTCGCCCCAGTCATTGCCGCGAATCTGGTAGCTCTCGCAGTTCGGCTCCATCCAGGCGCTGCCGTCGGTAGGCGCGCCGATGTAGTTGGGGTGTTCACAGTCGGCCACACGCTCATACACATTGCCATGCATGTCATACATGCCAAATGCATTCGGCGGGTAACTGCCGACCGGCGAAGAGTAGCTGTAGCCATCCGCCGGCCCGTAGGTATTGGCATGTTCGGCGATGCTGTAGCCCTTGCCTGCATCGAAAGGAAACGGGAACGGTCCGGTTGAACCGGCGCGGGCGGCGTATTCACGCTGCGCTTCACTGACCATGTGGTATGTCTGCCCGGTTTTTTTCGACAGCCAGGCGACGTAGTTCTTTACGTCGTCCATGTCCATGCATACCGCCGGTTGGCGCGGCCCCTGCGGGTAGCGCGGTTTACTGGCGATGCATTCGCGGCCGGGGCGCGTATCGCCATCGGCGATCTTGACCCCGCTCTGGCGGATATAGCTGTCCCATTCACCGGCGGTGATGTGGAAGCGGCTCATGGCGAAGGGTTTGGCGAAGGTCACGTCGTGCATCGGGCCTTCGTCGGGCTCGCGGCCGACTTCGTCTTCGGGGGTGCCCATGGTGAACGTGCCGGCCGGCAGCACCACCATTTCCGGGCAGTCCTTGCAGTCCTTGAATACCTTGCCGGGCTGCGGCGTAGCGGCCTGGGCCAGGTTGGGCAGCGCCGCAGCGCACAGGGCGGTCAGCGCCAGGGCTGTCAGTGGGTTGAGTCGGGATGGATTCATGTGGGCATCTCGTTCAAAGGAAAAAAGTGGCGGTCACAACCGTTGGCTCAGCAAGGTCATGAAGTGCTGGATCTCGTCCGAGCTGTTAAGCAGGCCGGGAGAGGTGCGAATCACTGGGCCGACATCGCGGTCTACAGCATCGATCACCACACGGTTTTTCATCAGGTGGGCGGCTACGGCGTCGCTGTCCTGGCCCTTGACACGGAAGAACGTAAAGCCCGCTGAAAGCTCGGTACTGCGCGGCGTCACCAGCTCGATCTGCGGGTGGGCCAGCAGTTGGTTTTTCAGCTCGGTGTTCAGTTCGTGAATACGCGCCTGCACCGACGCCTTGCCCAGTTGCAGGTGGAGTTTGAAGGCCTCGTCCGCCGCCCAGCGATGCTCGAAAGCGTGGTAGCCCCCGGGGTCATGGTGGTGGCGAAATTGGTGTCTTCGGAGAAGGTCGGCACCATCGGCGTCACGTCTTTGTTCTCGGCATCACGAGCGCAGACCAGCCCGGTGCCGCGTGGCCCGAACATCCATTTATGGGTGCCGGCGATAAAGAAATCGCAGTGCATGGCCGGAAAATCGAGGTCCTCCACGCCAAAGCCGTGCACGCCATCGACCACGTAGAGAATGCGATCCTTGTCGTCACGGTTGCGGTTGAGTGTCTCCACCAGCCTGCCGATCTCGCCGATGGGCAGCTTCACGCCACTGCCGGATTGCACCCAGGTCATGCCCAGCACACGGGTATTGGGGCGGATAGCGCGTTTGATGTTGCCGAGCACTTCGTCTACGGACACCTGGTGGGCATTTTCGAATAACCGAATTCGCCGTACCTGCGTGCCTTGCCGGGCGACGCGAAAGTCCAGGACGTTCTGTGTGGCGTAGTGCTCGTGCTCGGTGGTCAGAATTTCCTGGTCAGGCCGCAGCTTGATGCCGCCGTAGATCATCGCCAGGCCTTCCGACGTACTGCCGGTCAGCGCGATCTGAGGCGGTGTGGCGTTCAGGTAGCGACCCGCCCATTCGCGCACCTGGCCCTCACGTTTCCAGGTTTCCTCAAGGCCCCAGTCCATCGCCAGGCCCGGGTTGCGGTCGATCTGCTGGCGGTAGCGGTCAATGGCTTCGCGCACGGGCTTGGGATGTGAAGTCACCAGGAAGTTGGAAAAGTGCAGGTAGTCCGGGTCTTGGTTGAACAGTTGTTTGAGCCCCGTCCATGGGTCGTTCGTAGCGGGTGCCGGTTCGCCTGCCAAGGCCTGTGGGAGGAGGGCGGCGCCCAGCGGCAGGCTGGCGGCGAATACGCCGGCCTGCTTGAGAAATGTACGGCGGTCGGTCATGGGCTTGCTTCTAGGTGATTAGCGGTTGGCCAATGGCTTGGCGGCTTTTTGTACCTGGTCCCACACCCGCAGGAAGTTGCCTCCCCAGAGCTTGGCGATATCGGCTTCGGAGTAACCGCGCTGGATCAGCTCGGCGGTGACGTTGCGCACCTCGCCGACGTTCTCCCAGCCCTGGATGCCGCCGCCGTCGTTGAAGTCCGACGAGATACCGACATGATCGATGCCGATCTTGCGCACGGTGTAGTCGATGGCGTCGCCCCAGTCCTTGAGGGAGGCCTTGGGTTCTTCGTCGAGAATCGCGTAAAGCGCGCTGGCGTACTGGCCGAACTTCTGCTCGGACCAGGCGGCGATAATTGCGTCGCCGGGCATCAAGGCCATGGCCAGGTTTGGCAGCGGCGGCAAATCGAAACGCGCGCGCAGGGCGTTGAGTTTGTCCTGGGTCGGTTGGCTCAGCGGGCGTAAATAGGCCGGGAAGCCCACCACTTGCACCACGCCGCCACTGTTCTTGATCAGTTGCAGCTCCTTGTCGCTGAGGTTGCGCGGGATATCCACCGACGCCCGTGGCGCCGAGTGGGACGCCACCATCGGTGTGCGGCTCAACTGCGCCACTTGCTCCACGGCTTTGGTCGACATTTGCGACACGTCGATGATCACGCCCAAGTCATTCAGACGATGCACCGCTTGCTGGCCGATATCCGACAGCCCTTCGAGGGCGTCGGTCGAGTCATTGAAAAACGGCAGCGGGCGCGACGAATCGGACCAGGCGTTGTTGCCGATGTAGCTGAAGCCGAACATGCGCATGCCGCGCGCCGTCCACAGGTCCAGCTGGTTCAGGTCGTTGCCCAGCGGGTAGGCGTTGAGCATGCTGATAAAGATCGCAAACTTGCCCTCGCCATGCAGGCGCCGGAAATCGTCCGGGGTATAGGCGATGCCCACTTGATTAGGAAAGTCGCGCACCATGCCGGAGATGATCTTGTAGCGCACCTCTTGCTCGTGACGGGCCTCTTCGACAAAACCATCGCTGGGTTTGTGCGGCGCATTGGCGCCGTTCCAGATTTCCGGCCAGCCGAAAATCGTCAGGGCGGCGCCCGACAAACGCCCGCGTGCGGCCTTGGCCAGGTCGAACTGGCCACTGCCATCTTTGTCGGCCTCATGGCCGGCCGTGCCGAAATCCAGGGGCACCGTGATATGGCTGTCAAACGACAGCAGGCGGTCCTGCATGTCATTGGCTTGCTTGATCACCTCCAGCGGGTAGCCGGCATTGCCGCGGAACCAGTGGTCCCAAACCAGAAAGCCGGCTCCGGCGCCGATGGCCAGTGCCAGCGGCAGGCCGATATACAACGCCTTTTTCGAACGTGGTTTTGTCATTGCCATCTCAGTCAGTTGAGGCCTTTGCTATCAGGGAGGAACGAGCGATGGCGGGTGAAATTTAGGCCCAGGCCAGGCGACAGTAAATTTGTCGCAGCCGCCAACGTTCTAGCTCTGATTAAGCCGTTTTCTAAGGTAGACAATGACCATCTCTCGACGTGGGTTCATCGCAGGCCTGGCGCTGACGGGCGCTGCCGTACCGGCGGCCTTTTATGCCCATCGCGAGCTGACGCGTGAAGAAGAGTTCCCCATCACGGCGGGCGAGGCCACGGTGGACTTGGCCGACACCGCAGGCCAGCACTTGGCGAACACCCTGCGCGGCGTCTGGGACCTGCGCCTGGAAGGTCGTGACGCCGGCCTCAAGGGCTTGCCGCTGCAAGGCCTGCAATTGCTGCTCGACATCGCCCCGCGTGGCCGTGGTTTGCGCGGTTACCTGGACACCGCTGAAAACTTGCGTGCCGACGGTGAACCGCGTTACCGCGTATTGGGTGACCTGCTGACAGGCGAGGGCGCGTCGCTCTATTGGCGCCTGATCGACCGCGAGGCGGCCAATGGCGCGCCCGCCTATGAATTCAAGATGAGCCTCGACGAAGTCTGGGCCGACTTCGCCAACGCCGGCAGCGGGACCTTAAGTGGGCAGATCCTCGACCTCAATCGCCCCTTGGCCCTGACCGAACGCGACAACCGCTTTATCGCCCACAAGCAACTGTTTCCCGAGGCTCGCGAGCGAATCGGCCTCAACCCGAGCTTGTTGGCTTGGCTGATCTCTCCCGAACACCGGCTGTTTCACCAGCTGTGGCATGCCTCCCGTGACCAGTGGCACAAGCTGTCCGAGGAAAAACGTGACGCCTTGCGCGGCATCGGCTGGCAACCCGGGCCGCGCGGCCAGGAGCGCGACGCCCGCGGCAAACGCAAAGACCGTAATGGTTCGGGTATCGACTTCTTCTTCATGCACCGCCATATGCTCGGCACCGCGCGTTCTCTGCAAGACCTGCCGTCGTGGCCGCAATTCCCCGAGCCGCAGCCCGCCCTGGAGCGCGATCGCCTGGGCTTTGTGCGGTACTTCGATAATCATGATGGCTTTGCACTTGCGCCCAGTTGGTCGGCGCCGGACGACGGCGACTACACCCAGTGGGTCAGCGATATCAAGGCGGCCGAGACCTACCACAGTAACTTCCAGGTGTGGGAGTCCCACTACCGCGACCCGCGTTACCTGGCCAAGCTGACCTTGGGCCAGTTAGGTTCCGAAATGGAACTGGGCCTGCACGACTGGCTGCACATGCGCTGGGCCTCGGTGCCCCGTGACCCGTCCAACGGCGCACCGGTGCCGTTCGCCCGCGACCCTGCGGACTTTGCCGCGCGTTGGTATGCGCCGGAGAACGACTTCCTCGGCGACCCGTTTTCATCCCATGTAAACCCGGTGTTCTGGCACTTTCACGGCTGGATCGATGACCGTATCGAGGACTGGTTCCGCGCCCATGAGCGGTTTAATCCAGGCGAGGTCAGCCGGCTTGAGGTCAACGGTGTGGCCTGGTTTGCGCCGGGGCGCTGGGTGGAAGTGGGTGACCCGTGGCTGGGCCCGGACACCCATGGCTGCAGTACCACGCCGGGTTTGCAGATGGGGCGGTCGATGGAAATGGACCCGGAAACCATGAAGCTGGCGCTACGGATTACATTTGCGGCCGAAGAAGAGGGGCTGCAGGCATTGTTCAAGCGCGTGCCGCAGCGGCCCTGGTATGCGCGGCACTTGAAGGTCAAGTGAGCCCAGGAACGTTTGGCCAAAGGTCCGCCACAAGGAACAAACGTTCGGCTTCCTCCCAGTCCTCGCCGTTCTGAACCAGCCTTACCAGCAGTTGCGCCGGCGCCATTGGCTCGAGTTCGGCCAGCCACCCTTGCATCTGTTCTTCACGCCACACTTCACTCGCCGGGTAGTGCGCCGGCGCCAACCACGCATGCCGGGGCAGGGGTTGCCAACGCCCCGGCGGGCTCGCGCTGACGAAGTCCCGCCAGTCGCGCTGATGCAGCCAGCGCCCGCGCAAATGCTGTGGATGGGCGCCTTGGGGCGATTCGGCCTGGCCCGGCCACGGATAGAGCAAATACCCGCCCAGCCACAAATGTGCATCGAACTGCTGAATATCCAGTGCCGCCAACGCTTCGCGGCTTTCCGGACGTGCCGAGATCGGCAGTTGATGTTGGGCAAGGTGCGCCAGCTTGCGGTCCAGCCGGTCATGGCAGCCGGGGCCGAGCCATTGCGCGGTGTCATGGCCGTTGCCGTCTTGCGGGCCCAGATAGAGTTTGATCGCCAGTTCCAGGTGGTGCACGCCGTCGCGGTCGCGCAGCAGCATATCCAGCTCACCCAAGGTATGCCCGGCGCGGCGGATCGGCAGGTTGGCAGCCAGCAACTCCACACCCGGTGCATGCTGCACGGCGAATTGCCACAGGCGCTCGTAGTACAGGCCCAGACGGCGGGTGCGTGCCAAGCTCAGCCAATGCTGCAGGGCGCTGCTGTCCTGATCGAGTGTACGTAACCAGTGTTCGAGAAGATGGGGCGCCTGCACCCAGTCGCTGCCGGCCAGCGGATGGCGTTGCGGCCAAGGCGTTTGGGCGAGCATGGGGGGCGCGAGCATCACCCACGCCAAATCGCGCACCTCGGGGTGCCGCAACTGGCGGGGCAGGTTGAGCAAGTCTGGGAACACAGTCATGGTCCGAGCATAGCCTTTTAAGCGCTGTACGGGTGGCTGAGAACCATTGTCATCCAGGCGGGCGGCGACAAAGGATTTTGCCTGACGCAGCCTTTCGCCCATAATCGTTCTTTTTGCCACACCCCAAATCCCGCAGGAGCCCCATGGAGCAATTTCGCAATATCGGCATTATCGGTCGCCTGGGCAGTACCCAGGTGCTGGACACCGTCCGCCGGCTGAAAAAGTTCCTGTTGGAACGCCACCTGCATGTGATCCTCGAAGACACCATCGCTGAAATCCTCCCGGGCCATGGCCTGCAAACCTCGTCGCGCAAGATGCTCGGCGAAGTGTGTGACATGGTGATTGTGGTGGGCGGCGACGGCAGCCTGCTCGGCGCGGCCCGGGCCCTGGCGCGGCATAACGTGCCGGTGTTGGGGATCAACCGTGGCAGCCTGGGGTTTCTCACGGATATCCGCCCGGATGACCTGGAAGTCGAAGTCGCCAAGGTGCTCGACGGCCATTACCTGGTGGAAAATCGCTTCCTGTTGCAGGCCGAAGTGCGCCGCCACGGTGAAGCCATCGGCCAGGGCGATGCCCTCAATGACGTGGTGCTGCACCCGGGCAAATCCACGCGGATGATCGAGTTCGAGCTGTACATCGACGGCCAGTTCGTCTGCAGCCAGAAGGCCGACGGCCTGATCGTCGCCACGCCGACCGGCTCCACCGCCTACGCGTTGTCGGCCGGTGGCCCGATCATGCATCCCAAGCTGGATGCCATTGTGATCGTGCCGATGTACCCCCATATGTTGTCCAGCAGGCCGATTGTGGTCGATGGCAACAGTGAGCTGAAAATCGTGGTGTCCAAAGACATGCAGATCTACCCGCAAGTCTCCTGTGACGGGCAGAACCATTTTACCTGCGCCCCCGGTGACACCATCACCGTGAGCAAAAAGGCGCAGAAGCTGCGGTTGATCCACCCGCTGGACCACAATTACTACGAAGTGTGCCGGACCAAGTTGGGCTGGGGCAGCCGCTTGGGGGGTGGAGGCGACTGATGCTCGATCCCGCGCGTAGCTACGACCTGATTGGTGACGTGCACGGTTGCGCTCATACCCTTGAGCACTTGCTCGACCAATTGGGTTACCACAAGCAGGGCGGCACCTGGCGCCATCCGTCGCGAATGGCGGTGTTCCTCGGCGATATCATCGACCGTGGCCCACGCATTCGCGAGGCGCTGCATATCGTCCATGACATGGCCGAGGCCGGACAGGCGCTGTGCATCATGGGCAACCATGAGTTCAACGCACTGGGCTGGAGCACACCGGCGCCGCCGGGCAGTGGCAAGCAGTTCGTGCGTGAGCACAACCCGCGCCACGCCCGCTTGATCCACGAGACCCTGACCCAGTTCGAGCACCACCCGGCCGACTGGCATGACTTCCTCGGCTGGTTCTATGACATGCCGCTGTTTGTCGACGCCGGGCGTTTCCGTGTGGTGCATGCGTGCTGGGATGACGGCTTTATCCAGCCGCTGCGCGGTACCTTCCCGGATGGCTGCATCGACCAGCACTTCCTGCAGGCCGCTGCGGTGCCGGGCAGTTTTGCCTGCAATGCGTTCGACCGCCTGTTGCGCGGCACAGACATGCGCCTGCCGGATGGCCTGACGCTGACCGGTGGTGATGGCCTGACGCGTTCGTTCTTTCGCACCAAGTTCTGGGAAGACGACCCGAAAACCTACGGCGACATCGTATTCCAGCCCGATGCGCTGCCGGAGCCGGTGGCGCGTACGCCACTGTCGTCCTCGCAGAAAAATTCCCTGTTGCGCTACGGCGTCGACGAACCGTTGTTGTTCGTCGGCCACTACTGGCGCAGCGGCAAACCGGCGCCGATCCGCCCGAACCTGGCCTGCCTGGACTACAGCGCGGTGCTGTACGGCAAGTTGGTGGCCTATCGACTGGACCAGGAAACCCAACTGGATCCGCGTAAATTCGTATGGGTCGACGTTGAGCGGCCCGAGGTGATGTCATGAGTACCGTGGCTGTATTGCGCTTGCCACTGAGCGTCGACCTGGGCGGTTTCGTCAAACTGCTGCAACGTATGCAAGTGCCGCATCGCGTCAGCGAGGAAGCCGGGGAACAGGTGTTGTGGGTGCCCGAGACCATCAGCGACGACGTGCGCGTGCTGTACCAGCGCTTTCCCGCCGGTGACCCGGACCAGCAACTGGATATTCCCGAGCAAGCACCCGTTACGCGTCCAGGCTTCGTCCAGCAATTGCGCATGAGTCCGGTCACGGCGCTGGTGCTGCTGGCGAGCCTTATCGTCGGCGCGGTAACGCTGCTGGGCGAAAACCTGCAAGCCATGAGCTGGCTGACGTTCCTGCCGTTTCACGTGACGGGTGAGTACATCCAGTTCACGCCGTTTGCCGAAACCATGGCCTCGGGGCAGTGGTGGCGGCTGGTCACCCCGATGCTGATCCACTTCGGCATCCTGCACCTGGCCATGAATGGCATGTGGTACTGGGAACTGGGCCGCCGCATCGAAGTGCGCCAGGGCAGTATCAACCTGCTGGGCCTGACGTTGTTGTTCAGCCTGGTCTCCAACTACGCTCAATACGCCTATGGCGGCCCCGGCCTGTTTGGCGGCCTGTCCGGTGTGTTGTATGGCTTGCTCGGGCATTGCTGGATTTTTCAATTATTGTCGCCTAACCCGGCCTATCGCCTGCCCCGTGGGGTGTTGGTGATGATGTTGGTATGGCTGGTACTGTGCCTGTCGGGGCTGGTCTCGATGATCGGTTTCGGCGAAATCGCCAACGCTGCCCACGTCGGCGGCCTGGTTATCGGTTGCCTGACAGGTTTGCTGGGCGGGCTTTACAGCCGCCGCAAAGCTTCTATTTGATAAGGAAGAGCCTCATGTCCTCTTTTGCTGAAATGATCGAAAACATCACCCCGGATATTTACGAGAGCCTCAAGCTGGCCGTGGAAATCGGCAAATGGTCCGACGGCCGCAAGCTCACCGCCGAGCAACGCGAGCTGTCCCTGCAAGCGGTAATCGCCTGGGAAATCCAGAACCTGCCGGAAGAGCAGCGCACCGGCTACATGGGGCCGCAGGAATGCGCGTCCAAATCGGCGCCGGTGCCGAACATTCTGTTCAAGTCGGATGCGATCCATTGATTGAAATCGGTCGCGGTGCAGTCAGCAAAATGTCGGCGCAACTCGGTGAGCCGACCGTTCAATACGCGTTTCGTCTGGGCGACTCCGAGGTGCCGGTCAACCCGTTGATCGGCACTCACGTGCGCCTGGAATACCTGGGTGCCATTCATTGCAGCCATTGCGGCCGCAAGACCAAAACCAGTTTCAGCCAGGGTTACTGCTACCCGTGCATGACCAAACTGGCCCAGTGTGACCTGTGCATCATGAGCCCCGAGCGTTGCCATTACGACGCCGGTACTTGCCGTGATCCCGGCTGGGGCGAAAAATTCTGCATGACCGACCATGTGGTGTACCTGGCCAATTCGTCGGGGATCAAGGTCGGCATCACCCGTGCCACCCAACTGCCGACGCGTTGGCTCGACCAGGGCGCCAGCCAGGCGCTGCCGATCATGCGCGTCGCGACCCGCCAGCAGTCCGGTTTTGTCGAAGACCTGTTCCGCAGCCAAGTGGCCGACAAGACCAACTGGCGCGCCTTGCTCAAGGGCGATGCGCAATCGGTGGACCTCAAGCAGGTGCGCGACCAGCTGTTTGCCTCTTGTGCTGAAGGCCTGCTGAGTTTGCAGGAACGCTTTGGCCTGCAGGCCATCCAACCGGTGACCGATATCGAACCCATCGAGATCCGTTACCCGGTCGAGCAATACCCGGCCAAGATTGTCAGCTTCAACCTGGACAAGAACCCGATTGCCGAAGGCACGCTGTTGGGGATCAAGGGCCAATACCTGATCTTCGATACCGGCGTTATCAACATTCGTAAGTACACGGCCTACCAGCTCGCCGTGCATCAGTAAAAGGATGCAACCCATGCGCACCGAACAACCGAAGATGATTTACCTGAAGGACTATCAGGCGCCGGACTACCTGATCGAAGAGACGCACCTGACCTTCGAGTTGTTCGAGGACCACAGCCTGGTCCACGCGCAGTTGGTGATGCGCCGCAACCCTGAACGCGGTGCCGGCCTGCCGCCGCTGGTGCTCGATGGCCAACAGCTGGAGCTGCTGACCGTGAACCTGGGCGATCAGGAACTGACCGAGGCTGACTACCAGCTGACCGACAGCCACCTGACCCTGCACCCGACCCGCGAAACCTTCACGGTCGACACCAGCGTGCGCATTCACCCGGAAACCAACACCGCCCTGGAAGGCCTGTACAAATCCGGCGGCATGTTCTGCACCCAGTGCGAGGCCGAGGGCTTTCGCAAGATTACCTATTACCTCGACCGCCCGGACGTGATGAGCACCTTCACCACCACGGTAATCGCCGAGCAACACCGCTACCCGGTGCTGCTGTCCAATGGCAACCCGATTGCCAGCGGCCCGGGTGAAGACGGTCGTCACTGGGCGACCTGGGAAGACCCGTTCAAGAAACCGGCGTACCTGTTTGCGCTGGTGGCCGGTGACCTGTGGTGTGTTGAAGACACGTTCACCACCATGACCAGCCGTGAAGTGGCGCTGCGCATCTACGTCGAGCCGGAAAATATCGACAAATGCCAGCACGCCATGACCAGCCTGAAAAAATCCATGCGCTGGGACGAAGAAACCTACGGCCGCGAGTACGACCTCGATATCTTCATGATCGTGGCGGTCAACGACTTCAACATGGGCGCCATGGAGAACAAGGGCCTTAATATCTTCAACTCCAGCGCCGTACTGGCCCGCGCCGAAACCGCCACCGATGCCGCGCACCAGCGGGTCGAGGCGATCGTCGCCCACGAATACTTCCACAACTGGTCGGGCAACCGGGTGACCTGCCGCGACTGGTTCCAGCTGTCGCTGAAAGAAGGCTTCACCGTGTTCCGTGATTCGGGCTTCTCCGCCGACATGAACTCGGCCACGGTCAAGCGCATCCAGGACGTGGCGTACCTGCGTACGCACCAGTTCGCCGAAGACGCCGGCCCCATGGCCCACGCCGTGCGCCCGGACAGTTTTATCGAAATCTCCAACTTCTACACCCTGACTGTGTACGAAAAGGGCTCGGAAGTGGTCGGCATGATCCACACCTTGCTCGGTGCAGAAGGCTTCCGTAAAGGCAGCGACCTGTACTTCGAACGCCACGACGGCCAGGCGGTGACCTGCGATGATTTCATCAAGGCCATGGAAGACGCGAACGGTGCTGACCTGACTCAGTTCAAGCGCTGGTACAGCCAGGCCGGTACGCCGCGTCTGGCAGTGAGCGAGTCCTACGACGCCGCCGCCAAAACCTACAGCCTGACCTTCCGCCAGAGCTGCCCGGAAACCCCGGACAAGGTGCAGAAACTGCCGTTCGTGATTCCGGTTGAGTTGGGCTTGCTGGATGCGAAGGGCGCCGGCATTGCCTTGCGCCTGGCCGGTGAAGCGGCTGCCGGTGGTACGTCTCGGGTCATTTCGGTGACCGAAGCCGAGCAGACCTTCACCTTCGTTGATATCGCCGAACAGCCGCTGCCCTCGCTGCTGCGTGGTTTCTCGGCACCGGTGAAACTGAGCTTCCCGTACAACCGCGATCAACTGATGTTCCTGATGCAGCACGACAGCGACGGCTTCAACCGCTGGGATGCCGGCCAGCAACTGTCGGTGCAGGTGTTGCAGGAACTGATCGCCCAGCATCAGGCGGGCCAGCCGCTGAAGCTGGATCAACGCCTGATCGATGCCTTGCGCACAGTGCTCAGCGATGAACGCCTGGACCAGGCGATGGTCGCCGAAATGCTGTCGTTGCCAAGCGAAGCCTACTTGACGGAAATCAGCGAAGTGGCGGATGTCGACGCCATCCACGCCGCCCGTGAGTTTGCTCGTAAGCAGTTGGCTGACAACCTGTTCGAAGGCCTGTGGCTGCGCTACCAGGCCAATCGCGAACTGTCCAAGCAGACGCCTTATGTCGCGGCGGCCGAGCATTTTGCGCGTCGCGCGTTGCAGAACATTGCGCTGTCGTACCTGATGCTCAGCGGCAAGCCTGAAGTATTGGCCGCGACCCTGGAACAGTTCGACGCCTGCGACAACATGACCGAACGCTTGACGGCGCTGGCGGTGCTGGTGAACTCACCGTTCGAGGTAGAAAAAGCCCATGCCTTGTCGGTATTTGCCGAGAACTTCAAAGACAACCCCTTGGTTATGGACCAATGGTTCAGCGTACAGGCCGGCAGCACCTTGCCGGGCGGGCTGGCTCGGGTCAACGCGCTGATGGAACACCCGGCGTTCAACATCAAGAACCCGAACAAGGTACGGGCGCTGGTCGGCGCGTTTGCCGGGCAGAACCTGATCAATTTCCACGCGGCAGATGGCTCGGGGTATCGGTTCCTGGCGGTCCTGGTGATTCAATTGAACGCCTTTAACCCGCAGATCGCTTCGCGCCAATTGGCGCCGCTGACCCGCTGGCGTAAATACGACAGCGCGCGCCAGGCGTTGATGAAGGCGGAACTGGAGCGCATTCGTGCGTCCGGTGAGCTGTCGAGTGATGTGTTCGAGGTGGTCAGCAAGAGCCTTGCGTAAGTTCTGCAAATAAAAAAACGGCCTGTTCAGGTAATGCCAGTCAGTTAAGCGAACGAAATGCTCAAAGCAGCGAAGATCAAATGTGGGAGCGGGCTTGCCCGCGAAGACGTCGGCCCAGCAAACATTGATGTTGACTGACCCACCTCTTTCGCGAGCAAGTCGAATCGTCGCACCGCCGCTCCCACAGGGGATCTGCGCTTAATTGACTGGCATTAGCCTGTTCAGGCCGTTTTTTTTCGCCTCGAACAACCGGCAGCCGTCGTGGCGCTCACGCTATGTGGCTTGGCGCAGCTGTATGGTCGCGGTGATTGATTTCATAATCAGGACGTTTTTGCTGCTGACATTTTCTGGCAGGGTGCTCTGCTAAGCTGCGGCACTTTTTCCTTTACGGCGGGATCGACGTGTCGCGTACCACTCGTTTACTGACCTTGTTGCAGGCCCTGCGGGGCAAAAAACGCCCGGTGACCGCTGCTGTATTGGCCGCTCAGTTAGAGGTGTCCGAGCGTACGCTGTACCGCGATATTGCTGAATTGACTGCGCTGGGGGCGCCGATTTTCGGCGAAGCGGGGGTTGGGTATGTGTTGCGCAGCGGTCTGTTTCTGCCGCCATTGATGCTCAACGCCGAGGAAACCGAAGCCATCGTGCTGGGTTTACGCTATGTGGACCAGCGTGGCGATGACGTGCTGAGCCGTGCGGCCGCCAATGCCTTGGCGAAGATAGCCGACGTGCTCGATCCCGCCGCGCAGGAAGCCCTGCGTAACCCGACGCTGCTGCCTGGGCCGCCCGGGTTTGGCTACCCGGAAAACCGCGTGCCGCTTAACGTGTTCCGCGAGGCGATTCGCAACCAAGCCACGCTGCATATTGATTATGCGGATGCCAGCCAGGCCCAGAGCCATCGACTGATCTGGCCCCTGGCCCTGGGCTTTCTCAATGAGGTGCGGGTCATCGTAGCGTGGTGCGAGTTGCGTGGTGCTTATCGCACCTTTCGCACCGACCGGGTGGCCGCAGCTGAAGTCCAGCAGGCGCGTTATCCCGGGCGGCGCAGCGACCTTTTACGGGCGTGGCGCAAGTTGATGGAACAGAATGAATCCGGGCCCTTTACTCCTGACAAAAACTGACACAGCTCTGGCTTAGCATGACGCCATAAATCGCAAAAAAAGGAGCTGTGCCATGTCCCTGCCTGAATTGGCCCCCGCCATCGTGGCCTATATCACTGCGGCCAATAGCCGTGATACCTCGGTGATTACCGAATGTTTTGCCGACGACGCCAACGTCTTCGATGAAGGCGAGCATCAAGTCGGTACGGCCGCCATCGCCCGTTGGATGGAAGACTCCGGGCGTCGTTATCAGCCCAGGGTCGAAGTGATCAAGGTGCAGCATCGCACCGGTAAGGTGTTGGTCAGCAACGTGGTGTCCGGGAACTTTCCGGGAAGCCCGCTGGAGTTGCGCTACACCTTTCGCCTGAACGAGCAGGGCAAGATTTCACGGCTGGATATCTCTGTGTAAGTCATACTGGCACGCATGACTTTTGAATCGCCGCTCACGGCTTACCAACACGCCATCGCCCAGCAAGGTTTCGTGCCTGACGACGCCCAGCGCCGGGCGGTGCAAGCCTTGCAAACCTGCCACGAAGCCTTGCACGAAGGGCGCTCGCCGATTCCCGGGGTTTACCTGTGGGGGCCGGTCGGTCGAGGCAAAACCTGGTTGATGGACCAGTTCTATCAAAGCCTGCGAGTGCCTGCGCGGCGCCAGCACTTTCACCACTTCATGGGGTGGGTGCATCAGCGCCTGTTCCAGCTCAGCGGCATCCACGATCCCTTGCAGGCCTTGGCGCGGGAGCTCAGCCGGGAAGTGCGCGTGCTTTGTTTTGACGAGTTGTTCGTCAATGACATCGGTGACGCGATCATTCTTGGCCGGCTGTTCCAGGTGATGTTCGAAGAAGGTGTGGTGATGGTCTGCACCTCGAATCAACCTCCCGATCAGCTGTACGCCGGCGGCTTCAATCGCGAGCGTTTCCTGCCGGGTATCGAGGCGATCAAGCAGCACATGCAGGTGGTAGCGGTAGACGGCGGTGAAGACCACCGATTGCATCCCGGTGTAGGGCTGCAGCGCTATTGGGTAGACCAGCCGCATGCGCTCGCCACGGTGTTCAAACAATTGACCGAAGGGCAGGCGCTGAGCAGTGGGCCGGTCAGTGTTGGTTTTCGCTCGATTGTGACGGTGCAGTACAGTGATACGGTGCTCTGGTGTCGCTATTTGGAGCTGTGCGAGCAGCCGCTGGCCGCGATGGATTTCATGTTGCTGTGCGATCGCTTCAAGGCGATCCTGCTGGGTGAAGTCCCCAACCTGAGCGCGCAAAAACGCCCGGGCCGGATTGCCCGTGGCACTGAAGATGCTGCGCAGCGCGTGGTGGCAGGTGATCGCGATTTGCCTGAACTGTCGGTGCACGATGACAGTGTGCGGCGCTTTATCGCACTGGTCGACGAATGCTACGACCGCAAGGTGCCGTTGTTCATCGAGGCCAGCGTCCCGCTGGAAAGTCTCTACACCGAAGGTTACCTGGAGTTTCCGTTCCGCCGCACCCTCAGCCGCTTGCAGGAGATGCAGCTGCAGCGCTTTGGTGTATAGGACAACGCCTTAAAAAAACGGATAACAGCGTTTTATGTGCACAACCTGCGTACTTTCTGTCAGGCATTTGTAGTTAATCTCCTTCATCTGCGGCTGAGTCCATGCTTACAATCGTCGCCTCAAAGGGAACCGATTCCCTTGTTGTCGTTATTGAGGAAGGAAATGGACACCCCAGACATCCTGGTACTGCAAGCCAGCTACACCAACCCCGTGCACGCCGAGGCCATCGGCCTGGTGCTCAACCATTACGCTGAAGACCCTATGGGCGGCGGTCATACGTTGCCTGCTGATCTGTTGCTGCAATTGCCCGCCGAGCTGGCCAAGCGCCCCCACGCGTTCAGCGTATTGGCGTTTGTCGGTGGTGAACCGGCGGGGCTGGTCAATTGTTTCGAAGGGTTCTCGACGTTCGCCTGCCGCCCATTGATCAACGTGCACGACGTGATGGTGATGAAGCAGTTTCGTGGCTTGGGGTTGAGCCAGAAGATGTTGAACAAGGTCGAGGAGATCGCGCGTCAGCGTGGTTGCTGCAAGATCACCCTGGAAGTGCTTGAAGGCAATGATGTCGCGCAATCGGCGTACCGCAAGTTCGGTTTTGATGATTCGATTTTTGATCCCGCCCATGGGCGCATGCTGTTCTGGAACAAGCCGCTTTAATAAATAAGATGCAAAAAAAAGGCGCCATTAAATGGCGCCAAGTTAACCTTTGCCAAAGGAGCGGAATGGCACAGGGTAATGCGGATTAACTAACGATTAAATCAGCTGTTGGGATGTTGCTCTGCGCTGGTTTGATCGGCAGTGCCGGTCTTTACATTCTTGCCGTCGGCCAACGCAGTTTGATCAGTGGTGCCGTGCGTCTTCTGCTGCATAAAGGTGAAGTTGTTGTAGAACTCCTTCGAGCGCTCTGCGCCGCCTTCTGCAAAGGCGGCTGCGGAGGTCAGGGTCATCAGGCTGGCAAGCATCAAGGTGGAGAGTTTCATGGCAGTATTCCCATTAAGAGTGAGAGGTGTCTGATCGCTCCGTGATCCGATTCGTGAAGCGACTATGGCGCTATCTTATTAAGTGGGAATTAACGTGGCGCAGCCCGAAGTTAACGTTTTTGTTAACTTCGGGTTCGGGGGTTTAAAGCCTCCAGTCCACAGCCAGCGTGAGGGAGCGCGGTTCTCCCCAATACACGCCGTTATAAAAGCCGACGCGTTCGTAATATTTTTTATCAAATAGATTATTGACGTTGATCGAGGCCGAAACATGTTCGTCGAACTGGTAGCGCGACATCAGGTTGACCACGGTGTAGGCCTGTTGTGTGATTTTGGTGCTTTCGGTAATCAGGTCACCGTTATCGCCTCGCGCACCTGTCGGGCGCTGGGCAAAGTCGTAGGCATCGCTTTGCCAGTTCACCGCGCCACCCACCGTTAACCCACGCCATTGTCCCGGCAGGCGATAGGCCGTCGAGACTTTCAACAGATTGAGTGGCTGGTTGCGGTTGGCGCGCTGCTTCTCGCCATTGCGCGAGTGGGTGTAGGTGTAGCCTGCGGTAAGGTTCCAGTCGGGCATGACCTCGCCCGATACCTCCACCTCAAAGCCTTGCACCTTATTGCCTTTACCGCCTGACTTGTAGAATTGCTCGCGTGTGATCGGGTCCGGCGGCGCACTGTTATCCAGCTCGGCGACGTTATCCTGGGTACTCCAGAAGTAAGCGCTGGCCAGGTTCAGGCGCTCGTTGAGCAGGCTGCCCTTGAGGCCGACCTCGTAGTTGCTGCCCACCACGGGTTCCAGGTACTTCTTGCTGGCATCGCGTTCGTCCTGCGGGTTGAAAATATCGGTGTAGCTGGCATACACGGTGTATTCGGGCGTTATGTCGTAGAGCAAACCGGCATACGGCGTCCACATGTCGTTGTGGGTCTGGCTGGTTTTGCTGGCGTTGATCAACTGATTATTGCTGTTGTAGTCAGGGGAGATCGTTTCGCTTTCCCAACTGCCGTAACGGCTTCCCAGCACAGCGTGCAGTCGGTCGGTGAGGCTCAGGCGCGTGGCCAGGTAACCCGCCGTCTGTTTTTTGCTGTCGTGTTGACCCTTCAGGCCGGTGGTGCGGTCGGGAAATTTTACGATACCGCCCATGTGTTGCCACTGTTTGATGTCTTCGTAGCCCTCGGGCGTTGTGTAGCGCTGGAACGGCGAAGTGTCCCGCTGTTCGGACTCGCCATACCCCACCATCAGCTCATGCTCGCGCCCGAACAATGGGTAGGCGCCGGTGAGATTGAAATCCACCACGTCCATTTTCGACGTGCCGACCATCTGGTTGGTCCAGGCGTTCATGCCGCTGCCATCCGGATTGGGGAAGCCGGCGCCGCCGTAATACACCTTGCCATCAGTGTCGCTCTGTCGATGGGTGTACGCTGCTTTCAGGCGCCAGTCGGGGGACAGTTTGTGATCGATGGAGGCGAAGGTGGTCTTGTCTTTCAGCGGCCAGGAGCTCCAGTCGGCGGCCATGTTCGCCGAGCGCGACAGCCGGGCCTTGCTGCCGTCGCTGTTCCAATAGGGCAGGGTGCCCCAGGAGGTGCCTTGCACATGTTTGTTCTGATAGTCGAAACCTACGGCGACCACCGTGTCGTCCGTCAGGTCGCCTTCGAGAATGCCGTAGCCCACCTCCCGTTGCAGCGCGTAGTTGTCGCGATAGGACTGGCTGTCACGGTAAGCCAGTACGGTACGCCCGCGCAGTCGTCCATCAAACGCCAGGGGGCCGCCCACATCGACGTAGCTGTAGTAATTGTCATGGCTGGCAGCGCTGACGCCGGTCCTGGCCTGCCAGTCTGCGGTAGGGCGCTTGCGGATCATGTTGACCGTGGCCGAAGGGTCGCCTGCGCCGGTGGTCAGGCCAGTGGCGCCGCGCACGACCTCGATGCGGTCGTAAATGATGGTGTCGGCATCCGACTTCATACGTCCGAAGGTGCTGAGCATCCCGTCAACCTGGAAGTTGTTGATCGAATAGCCGCGGGACGAGTAACCCGCCCGATCCGAGTCCAGGTGCTGCACCGTTACCCCTGTGGTCTGGCGCAGGGCATCGGTCAGCGTGTTGAGGTTGAAGTCATCCATCTGCTGGCGGGTGATCACCGAAATGGATTGCGGGGTTTCCTTGATGGGCAGGTTCAGGCGGGTGGCGGTGCTCATCGAACCGGTGGTATAGGCCTGGGTGTGCTCGGTAGTGGCACCCAGGCCTTCGGCAGTGACGCGGGTGCTACCCAGCTCCAGCACGGTGTGCTCGGGGTCGGTTTCGGCTAGCAGCTCCGGGCTCAGCACGACGCTGAACAGGCCAGCGGTGAAGGTCATGGAGCGG
Organism: Pseudomonas antarctica; assembly: GCF_001647715.1. Classification (NCBI taxonomy): domain Bacteria; kingdom Pseudomonadati; phylum Pseudomonadota; class Gammaproteobacteria; order Pseudomonadales; family Pseudomonadaceae; genus Pseudomonas; species Pseudomonas antarctica. The sequence goes on along the minus strand of NZ_CP015600.1, from coordinate 3,599,405 downwards.
GTAAAAGGCACAAACATCGCGGCAGACTCCTTGTCTTTGTGGCCTTCTCATTAAGAAAAGGCCTTGGCTCAAAGACGAAAGGAGGCGTGGAACTTTAGGCTTAAACGAGAATGATTGTTATCTTTTGGTTGCAGAGCCAGTCATCACTTAACCACCACCTCGGCGGCATCCGCTTTTTTCGGCTTGAGCAGGCTGAAATCAATCAGGCCCTTTTTCTGGCCGATGTAGGGATCGCCAATCATCAGCGGACGCGCCTTGAAGCTGTCGCTGACCAGGCTTTTGCTGCGGTCCCACTCATCAAAACTCAACCCCGCCAAGTCAGCCCAGGTGTGAATCAGCTGTGAGCTGCTGGAGGCGCGCTGCAAGTCGCCGGCGAAGCTCCAATCATGGGTTTCGCGCCATTTCGGTGAGGCGTAGGCCATGAACGGGATGGTGTACATCGGCGCAGTGGGTTTGCCCTCGTTACGGCCCAGGGTGCTATGGCCCGCCGAGTCGTAGACGTCTTCGCCATGGTCCGAGAGGTACAGCAGGAAGCCGTTGGGGTCGGTCTTGGCGTAATCCTTGATCAGGCTCGACACCACAAAGTCGTTGTACAGCACCGCGTTGTCGTAGCTGTTGTAGATCGGCAGTTGGGCGTCGCTGATGCCGGCCGGTACGCCCTGGCGATCGGTGAATTTTTCAAAAGTCGGCGGGTAACGGTACTGATAGCTCATGTGAGTGCCCAGCAAATGCACCACGATGAATTTGCGCTCGGCGGGGTCGGCCATGGCCTTGGCGAACGGCGCCAGTACGTCGCCGTCGTACTGGCGGGCGTTCTGGTTGCGGTTGTTATTGAGGTACACCTGCTCGTCGGCCTGTTCGGAAAAGGTCGTGAGCATGGTGTTGCGCTTGGTCATGGTCTGCTGGTTGGTGATCCAGTAGGTCTTGTAGCCGGCCTGTTTCATCACGCTGACAATCGACGGCGTCTTGAGGTACAGGTCCGGGTTCTCTTCATCAGCGAACGTCAGCACTTGTTGAAGCGCTTCAATGGTGTAGGGGCGTGGGGTGATGACGTTGTTGAACACCGCCAGTTGGTCGCGCAGCTTGTCCAGTTCCGGTGTGGTGTTGCGCGGGTAGCCATAAAGGCTCATGCGCTGGCGGTTGGTGGATTCACCGATCACCAGCACCAGCGTTGACGGTTGGCCGGCCATGGTGTCCTTGAGGTTCTTCAAGGGGGGGATCTTGCTGGCGCTGGTCAGCATGCCTTGCATGCTATTGAGCTGTTCGGTGTAGCGGCGGTAGGCGACGATCATCTGCCATGGCACGGCGGGCTCGACACGGGATTCGAAGCCGTCGATGGCCAGTTCCATGGTCGGGTTGGTCGCAATCTGTTTCACCAACGGGTAACCGACAACCGCCAGCACAATGGCGGTGGCCGCCAGAATCGATTGGCCTCGCGGCAGGTAAACCGGGCGCAGGCGCGTCCACAGGAAAACCGCCATGGCGGTATGGGCGAGAAACGCCAGCACAATCCACCAGGCGAAGTATTGGGTCGCGTATTCACCCGCTTCAGAGATGTTCGACTCGAACATGATGAAGATGACGCTTTGGGAGAATTCCTGCTGGTAGATGAAGAAATAACCCAGGCTGGCCATGGAGCAGGCCCACAGCACGATGCCGATCAGGGCCGCGAGCAGGCGCGTACGGCGCGGGAACAGCAGCATTGGCGCGAGCCAGAACGCACTCAGGAAGAAGGCTTGACGAAAACCGCTGAAACCGGAGGTGCCGGTCAGCTGGATCAGGAGTTGGGTAATACCCGAGAAATACCAGAAAAACAGAAACAGCCAGCCGAGACCGGCCCAATCAAAGCCTTTCGCAGACGTGGTGCTGCGTTTGAACATCGCCATCCAGTAATCCAACCCGATAATTTTTGCAGTTGACGCGCAAGGACGCACGCAACAGAGGCCACCCATGCATGGGGTGGCCCTTCTCCGCGGGAGTATCGAGAGGGGTATGTGAAAACTTTGTGAGAATTTTGTGGACGTTATCTTACATTCTGTTCAGCGGCGGTTCAGCAAAGGGCTGATCGTGCGGCTGAAGTCTGATCCAACTGGGCTTGAAGGTGCGAGCGCAGGCGCAGGACTTCCTGCTGCAGTTGATCGCGCTCTTCTTTCAATTGGCGCAATTCATCGCGACGGACGCTGACGTAAAGGGTCTGTGGCGGGCGGGTCATCTGTGCTGTGCTCATTGCTTACCTCGCAAATAGCCGGTAGATCGCGGTGCCGGAACGCATGAGTCGAGGTTCTCGGCAACAGTCGTAGCAATTCTGAATTCTTTTTTGAGCCAATGGAACTTTTTTATTTTTGGTGGTCGCTGTGACTTTTGGGGCGGTGATGCTGAAACGATGGCATTTTTTTGTCATGAAACTACACGGATCCGCTCTGGACTAACCCTCAATAGCCTCATTGCGCTATAAACTATGTCACACATTTATTTAGTAGTTAGGAGCATCAGCACATGCAACTGGGGATTATCGGACTAGGCCGCATGGGCGGTAACATTGCGCGGCGCCTGATGCTCAATGGGCATACCACCGTTGTATACGACCGTAACGAAGCATTCGTCAAAGGCTTGAGCGAGGAGGGCGCCACCGGCGTTGCCGACTTGAAGGCGTTGGTAGCCGGGCTGCAAAAGCCGCGCGCCGTGTGGGTGATGTTGCCGGCAGGCGACCCCACCGAAGACACTATTAATCAATTGAGCGAGCTGCTTGAAGACGGTGATGTGATCATCGACGGCGGCAATACCATGTACAAAGACGACATCCGTCGCGCTAGAGCCTTGTCGGTGAAAGGTCTGCATTACGTCGACGTTGGCACCTCCGGTGGCGTCTGGGGGTTGGAGCGCGGCTATTGCATGATGATCGGTGGTGACGCCGAAACCGTGCAGCGCCTCGACCCGATCTTCGCCAGCCTGGCACCGGGCCTGGGCAACATCCCTCGCACCAAGGACCGTTCAGCCTCTGCCGACAGCCGCGCCGAGCATGGCTACATTCATGCCGGCCCAGCCGGTTCCGGGCACTTTGTGAAGATGATTCACAACGGCATTGAGTACGGGATGATGCAGGCTTTTGCCGAAGGTTTTGACATCCTCAAGACTAAAAACTCGGACAACCTGCCGGAGCACGAGCGCTTCGACCTCAACGTTGCCGATATCGCCGAAGTGTGGCGCCGTGGCAGCGTGGTGTCGTCCTGGCTGCTGGACCTGACCGCTGACGCGCTGGCCACCGACCCGAAACTCGACGGTTACTCCGGCTCCGTGGCCGACAGTGGCGAAGGCCGCTGGACCATCGAAGCGGCCATGGAGCAAGCGGTGCCGGTACCGGTGCTGTCTACCTCGCTGTTCGCACGCTTCCGTTCCCGCCAGCAGAGCACCTACGGTGACAAAATGCTGTCTGCCATGCGCTTCGGCTTTGGCGGCCATGTGGAGACTTCCAAAAAATGACGGCTAACGGCAAGAAACTCAAGGCCGAACCTGCACCTCCAACCACACTGTTCCTGTTTGGCGCCCATGGCGACCTGGTCAAGCGCCTGCTCATGCCGGCGCTGTACAACCTGAGTCGCGACGGGCTGCTCGGTGACGGCCTGCGCATTGTCGGCGTTGACCACAACGCGATCAGCGACGCCGACTTTGCCAAGAAGCTCGAGGATTTCATTCGCACCGAGGCCGCGAGCAAGGTCAAGGGCAAGGGTGAAAATGCCCTTGACCCCGAGCTGTGGGCCCAGTTGGCCAAAGGCATCAGCTACGTCGAGGGCGATTTCCTCGACGACAGCACCTATGCCGACATCGGCAAGAAGATCGCCGACAGCGGCACTGGCAACGCGGTGTTTTACCTGGCCACTGCACCGCGCTTCTTCAGTGAAGTGGTGCAGCGCCTGGGCAGCGCCGGTCTGCTCCAGGAAACCGATGACGCCTTCCGTCGCGTGGTGATCGAAAAGCCTTTCGGCTCCGACCTGGCGACCGCCGAAGCGCTGAACGCCAGCCTGCTCAAGGTGATGAGCGAGAAGCAGATCTATCGCATCGACCATTACCTGGGCAAGGAAACGGTTCAGAACATTTTGATCAGCCGTTTCTCCAACGTGCTGTTCGAAGCGTTCTGGAACAACCATTACATCGACCACGTGCAAATCACTGCGGCGGAAACCGTCGGTGTGGAAACCCGGGGTAATTTCTTCGAAAAAACCGGCACCCTGCGCGACATGGTACCCAACCACCTGTTCCAGTTGCTGGCGATGGTGGCCATGGAGCCGCCAGCGGCGTTCGGCGCCGATGCAGTGCGTGGTGAAAAGGCCAAGGTCGTCGGCGCCATTCGCCCCTGGTCCCTGGAAGATGCCCGAGCCAACTCGGTACGCGGCCAGTACACCGCCGGTGAAATGGGTGGCAAGCCGCTCCCCGGTTACCGCGAAGAGGCCAATGTCGCGCCCGACAGCAGTACCGAGACGTTCGTTGCGCTCAAAGTCATGATCGACAACTGGCGCTGGGTCGGCGTGCCGTTTTACCTGCGAACCGGCAAGCGCATGAGCATTCGCGACACGGAAATCGTGATCTGTTTCAAGCACGCACCGTATGCGCAGTTCCGCGATACCGAAGTGGATGAGCTCAAGCCCACCTACCTGAAAATCCAGATCCAGCCTAACGAAGGCATGTGGTTCGACCTGTTGGCGAAAAAGCCTGGGCCGACCCTGGAAATGGCTAATATCGAGTTGGGTTTCGACTACAAGGACTTCTTCGAAATGCAGCCGTCGACCGGGTATGAAACCCTCATCTATGACTGTATGACCGGTGACCAGACCTTGTTCCAGCGCGCCGACAACATCGAAAATGGCTGGCGTGCGGTGCAGCCGTTCCTGGATGCCTGGAAGGAAGACGATGGTATCCAGACCTACAAGGCCGGTGAAGATGGCCCGGAGGCTGCCGATGCCTTACTGGCCCGCGATGGCCGCACCTGGCATAGCCTCGGATGAGTGATGCAACGATTCATCCCATCCGTTTTATCCTCAGTGATGTGGACGGCACGTTGCTGCATCCGGACCACAGCCTGAGCCAGCGCACGGCCAATGCGATTCGCGCCTTGCGCGACGCCGGGGTGTTTTTCAGCCTGGCCAGTGGGCGGCCGCCCAAGGCCATGCTGCACCTGATCGAGACCTTTGGCATTGATGTTCCGGTCGCTGGCTTTAATGGCGGCACGCTGATCAACCCGGATGGCAGCATCCTGGTTGCGCATCATTTGCCGACGGAAGCGGCGCTGGTGACCCTGGCGCTGTTTTCAGCGGAGCCGGACGTAGAGGTGTGGGTATTCGCCGACGGTGACTGGCTGCGCCGTGACCCTTCCGGGCCAATGGAGCAGCGTGAAGCCGATGGCCTGGGCTACGGGCCGGTGGTCGTGGATAGTTTTGAGCCGTACCTGGACCGCGTCGACAAGATTGTCGCCGCCAGCAACAACACACAGTTGCTGGTAACACTGGAAGCGCAGTTGCAGCCCAAGGTGCAAGGGCTGGCTCAGGTGTCACGCTCGCAGCCGGTGTACCTTGACGTAACGGCGATGCTCGCCAACAAGGGCGAAGCCTTGAAGACCCTGGCTGCGCACCTTGGCGTGCCCATGGAGCAGACGGCGGCTATCGGCGACGGCGGCAATGACCCGGCAATGTTTCAGGTTGCCGGCTTGTCGATTGCCATGGGGCAGGCGGAAGAGACCGTCAAGCGACAGGCCAACGTGGTGACCGGCAGCAATGTAGACAATGGTGCAGCGGAAGCGATCGAACGATTTATTCTTGCAGCACAGTAAGCGTCCACTGCACTTCTACTGAACGTGCGCTCATTGTGTTGCAGTCATGCAATGAGCGCACGTTGCAGTATCGATTTACTTCGGCATTGCCCACGACTTTAACTGATGGCCGTTTTTGTCGAGTTCGGCTCGGGCCTGCAACAACAAATCTTCCAATTGCGCCGGGTCGCTATACGTGCTCGACGTCAGTTGTTTGCTGCCGATACGGGTATTGGTACGGTCGATGACGCTCAGGCTGAGAGCGCCATTGCCATCGTGCCAGGCCACGCACTGAAAGGGCTGGAAAGCACGGTCTGCGATCAAAAGAGCTTCGTTGATGCGGAGCGGGGCGTTCATGTGGGTCTTCTCTCTAAATGCCCAATCAAGTGAATGCCGTCGGTTGGGCGAGCCAGGCGGCGAGTTACTTGTACTGATGCACGATGGCGGGGTACGGGTCACATCTTAGAACAAGAATTTTCAACCTTTCGTGATTGACGTCATGTAAGCGACTGTTTTAACAGCCCAATGAATGCTTTCCAGCGCTGCAACTTTTTACCCGCAACAGCCGCGCAGTGGCTTTCTGCCAACACTTATAGCGAAACGGTACAAGAACAGCGTCAATACCTTGCTAGTGTTAGCGACAGGCCTCACAAACCTTTGTTTCTAAATAACTTTAACAATATTGGCGCCAAGGAATAGTCATGGTTGTTACACCTGTTCAGCGACGCCTGCTGGTGGTTGACCCCTGCGATGACTGTCACGGGCTATTGCCCGGCCTGCGCACTGCCGGGTGGGAGGTGGACAACTGTGCATTGGGCGCCGTCGGCGACCGGTCGTGCGATGTGGGGCTGTTGCGATTACAGCCCTTTCACCTCGAGCGCCCCGAAGCGGTCAAGGAGCTGATCAGCCGCAGCGGCACCGAGTGGATTGCGGTACTCAGCCAGGATGTTTTGCGCCTGCAAAATGTCGGTGATTTCGTCTGTGAGTGGTTTTTCGACTTCCACACCTTGCCGTTTGATGTTGCACGCGTGCAGGTCACCCTCGGGCGCGCGTTCGGCATGGCGCGCCTGCGGGGCAAAGGCCACGCGCTGATTGAGGCGCAGGAACACGAGTTGCTGGGTGACAGCCGACCCATCCGCGAGTTGCGCAAATTACTGGCCAAACTTGCGCCAACGGAGTCTCCCGTGTTGATTCGGGGGGACAGCGGCACCGGCAAAGAGTTGGTGGCCAAGACCCTGCATCGTCAATCCCAGCGCCATGCCAAGCCGTTTGTCGCAATCAACTGCGGCGCGATTCCCGAGCACCTTATCCAGTCCGAACTGTTCGGCCATGAAAAGGGTGCGTTCACCGGTGCTCACCAGCGTAAGGTCGGGCGCATTGAGGCGGCCCACGGCGGCACGCTGTTTCTCGATGAAATCGGTGATTTGCCGATGGAGTTGCAAGCCAATCTGCTGCGCTTTCTCCAGGAGAAACAGATCGAGCGCGTTGGCGGCAGCCAGCCCATTGCGGTGGATGTGCGGGTGTTGGCAGCCACTCACGTTGATCTGGAAGCGGCGGTCGAGAAGGGCACGTTTCGAGAAGACTTGTATTACCGGCTCAACGTTCTGCAGGTGGTGACTGCGCCCCTGCGTGAGCGGCATGGCGACGTGGCCATGCTGGCCAATCACTTCTCGCGCTTCTACAGTCAGGAAACCGGGCGTCGAGCCCGCAGTTTCAGCGAGGAGGCCCTCGTCGCGATGGGGCAACACCCTTGGCCGGGCAATGTGCGCGAGCTGGCCAACCGTGTGCGCCGTGGCCTGGTGCTGGCCGAAGGGCGCCAGATCGAAGCCGTTGATCTGGGACTCCAGGACGAACAAGCAATCGTGCCGCCGATGGCTACACTGGAAGATTATAAGCACCGCGCCGAACGTCAGGCGTTGTGTGATGTGCTCAACCGGCACAGCGACAACCTGAGCGTCGCGGCCCGCATGCTGGGCGTGTCCCGGCCGACGTTCTACCGGTTGCTGCACAAACACCAGATCCGCTAGGGCGGGTAAACCGAAAAGCCCCGCAACGACCCTTATCGTTGCGGGGCTTTTCCTTGCGTGCTTTAAAAGTAGTACGGGAATTTCAAGCTGAACGTGAAGTCCGGTGCATCATCCGTCATGCCGATTGACAGGTTCGGTACGATGGTGAGGTTTTCCGAAGCGGCAATGGTCATGCCCACGTTGAAATAACCAGCGTTGGCGTCGCTGGAAACCACCGATTGCCAGTCCTGACCGGTCTGCTTGATCTTGCTTTTGCGCTGCACCAGGTCCGACACGGAAAACGACATGCTCATTTTCTCGTTAAGCGCGAAGGCTACCCCTACGCCCAGTTGAAAGCTGTCGCCCAGGCTGATTTTACCGGGGACTTTCTGATTGACGTTGGGGCTGATATCGCCGAACGACTCCTCGAAGTTATGGGTATACGACAGCGAACCGAACAGCACCGCCGGATCGAAGGTTTTCACCAGGGAAATGCCTGGCGTCACCGACCACACACCGTTACCCGTCGGCAGGCTTTCCGGCACGGCAAGGTTATTGTTATTGGCTTGCTCTATCAGCTTGATGCCATAGGGCTCCTCGCCAGTGGGGGCCTTGACGCGCACCGATACCACGGCGTCCGGCAGGTTGGCAGTCTCATCAAGGAATTTGTAGGCGACACCAAAGTTGACGTCACCGATGGTTGGGTTTCGAGTGACGGAGGCTTCCGACATTGCGTTGGCGTCGCCGTTGACACCTCCCGACTGATACGTCGATTCGCGGTAAACCACCGGCACGTTCAGGTCGAACTGCCAGCGGTTGTCCAGGTTGTAGCGCCCGGTCAGGTCCAGCGTCCAACTGTCGGATTTGATTCGGTCCAGGTTGATATTCCCGAGGAAGATCGAGTCCAGCGCCAAAAAGCCGTTGAGGGATAACTGCCGGGCGTCGTAGCGGGCATAGGTGACGCCGGTTTCAAAGCTGAATTTGCCGTTGCCGAAAAAGCCGCTGGCCTCGTTATAGAGGTTGCTGACACTTTGTGCCGGGGCCGAATCGTCCTTGAGGCTTTGCCCGTAGGAACTGCCGCCGCCCGCGCCACCCGACGCCGCAGCTGCGCCCACTCCAGGCGTATGACCTGCGACGGTAGTGCCGCCTTTCTGAAAGTCGGCCGGAGATTTTGCCAAGCGTTTAGGGGCGGGCGTTGCAGGTTGGTCTTCTACTTGTCGTACACGTTGCTCCAGCACGGCCAGTGCTTTTTGCTGCACTTCATAGCGTTGCTTGAGCTCTAAAAGTTGCTGCTTCAAGGTTTCGATGTCGGCGTCCGGCGCGGCATACAGCATGGATGCCGGCAATAGCGTACTCAAACAAATCACGGTACGTAACGATATCGATCGATGCATGAAATAAGCCGTCCCTTTCTAATGCGTAAGTGCCGTGGCTCAGCGTAGTTCAATAACCGGAAGGGCGGAGGCCTTTGAGTTGATCGAGGTTAAGGTTCTGGTTGATGTTGTTTAAACCGTTGTTGCCCAGCACCACGTTGAGTTGGGTCATATTGTTTACAAAGTTGCTGTTGCCCTGAATAACCGTGCCTTGCAGGACGTTGCCACCGCCAATTTGCTGCACCACATTGCCCTGGTTGTTATTGGCCTGAAGTGCCATTTGCAGCCCGCCGTTATTCGCCGTTACCGTTACTTGCCCTGCAGCGGTGCCACCGCTGATGGGCTGGCCTGCCATCAGCGCTTGGCCTGACTGTACGTAGTTGGCGGGGGCCAAACCGTTTTGGGTGACGTTGATGTCCACGCCGTTGCTGGCGGTGTTGCCGTCGCCTGCTGCGCGTACGCTTTGCGTCACGCCCTGTCCCGTTCCGAGGCCGGAGCCTCCGATTACCGTGCCGGTGCCTTGAGGTTGCTTGACGATGCCGTTGCCATCATTGCCGGTGACTTGCACATAAAACTGAGGGGTGACGGTGGACGCGTTGACTTGCATATTGGCGCTGCCAGTAACGGTTGCACCGGCGGCGTTGGTCCAGGTGCTGCTCATGACGATACCAAAACTGATAATCCGTCCCGGCATCACATAGCGTCCGCGCAGCTCGGCCATTTCCGAGTCCTTGAGTTCGATCGGCTTGAACGCCGAGGAAGCATAAGCAGGTGCAGTGGCTGCCAGGCACATGACCGTCAGCCAACGGAGAGTGTTCATCGTTTGCTCCTGGAGCGTCCTGCTCCTTATTGCGCCTCTAAAAGAAGTCGCTCTGGATAAAACCGAAGTCCATCAGTTCACTGTCGCGTACCGGGCTGAACCCGTTCAGTTGGCTCCTGGCGGTCAGCGGGGTGGGCGGGGTCAGCAGGGCGTTGGTCTTGTCATAACCCTCGCCGATGACGGCGAATACGATGCCATTCCAACCCTTGACGAAATCGTCCTTGGCGTAGCGCTTGTTGCCCAGCACGGGGTCGCCGATATAGGCCCAGTCTTTGTCGGCTCGCTGCAACACCACGAAGTGCTTGTAGCCGCGAATGTCCAACAACACCACGACCGGTACTTTTACGGTGATGAGTACCTCAGGTGTAATCCGGTAGCCCTTGGCGCGCATATGGATGCTTTCCAGGTAGCGCTTCATGTCGAGCATGGAGAAACCCTGGGTGCGCACCAGATTCTGGTCGGCGTTGACCAGCATGCCCTTGATGACGTGGTCTTCATCCACATCCATCCAATAGGCTTGGCGCAGGATGGTCGCCAGTGCGGCGGCGCCACAGCTGAAATCGGTTTTCTGTTCCACCAGGTTGGCGAACTTGCGTTCACGGATGCTCTCGACTTTCTTGTAGACCACCGCGCCATTGGGCATGACCACTGCCATTTGCGCTGCCCAGGTCGGGCCGGTGAGTGCTAGCAGCAGAAGGAGGGCTCCGAGGCGCATGATCGTATGACCTGTTGGACGCTGGAATAAAAAGGGCCCTGTTGCCAGGGCCCGATCTGGATCAGAAGCGAGTGACTGCTACGTTGTTCTGACCTTGGTTGCCGCTGCCCGACAGAACGTTGGAGTTCGATATCCCAGAACTGAAGTTCATCGAGTTGTTCACGCTGGCATTGTTGACCACGGGTTTGGTGCTCCAGCCGTGGCCGCTGCTCAGGTTGAGGGTCAGGTTGCCCGACACGTCCTGCACGCCGGTGACGGTTGCGGCGCCGCTGCTGCCATTGCCGGAGGCCAGTGCAACACTGCTGCTGCCTTGGTTGGAGGTGCCTGCTTCGGAGTTCAGTTGAATGATGCCCGAAGCATGGTTGCCGCTGTCGTTCAGAGAGGCATTGTTTTTAGTGGCGCTGTTGAGCACCTTGTTGCCGGTGTTCGACTGTGCGGCGCCGGCACTGGCGAACACGAAGTCTGCATCGCCGGAAACGATGGCCACATCGTTTTTGCCTTGGTTGTTGTCGCCGCTCAGCACGTTGCCGTTGGCCACGCCACTGATGTTGTTGTAGGAATCATTGGCTGACGCGTTGTTTTTGGTTTTTTCATTGGTGACCACGTTGCCGTGGTTGGTTTGACCATCCAGCGTGGTCGCGGAAGCGGTGGTAGGCGCTGGCTGTGGATGATGGTTGGGTTGACCCGCTTGAGCAGCAACAGCCATGAGCGCAGCGAGAGCGAAAGCCAGTGGTTTGAGAGCCATTGTAGTTTTCATGGTGTATCTCCTTGCTTCTAATTAGTTGGTTAAGTGTTGGTGCGGTCCAGCGATCGACTCAGCTCCATCAGTTGAGTCGTAAGTTCAGGGTGTTAGCCACTCGGTTCCCCACCCCGGCGCTCTGGTTGACCTGAACCACTCCACGGCTGCCGGTGAAGGCCTGGTCGCTGGTAACGACCTGGCGGCTGCCAGTGGTAGGGGTCAACCCTGAGTCGGTTGCAAGCGCAACGGTCTGTTGCGACATGACGCTGTCGTCGATGCTCTGCGGGCCAGCATTCACGCTGATGCGCACGGCATTGATCATCTGGTTCTGGGCCCCGGCGGACTGGTTGACACTCAGTGCACCGTTGCCATTGCTGAAAGAGTTGCCCTGGATCGCAGCGTTGGCGTTCAGGGAGCGGTCGGCCGCAGCGCCGCTGATTTTTTGTGTGACGGAAATGTTTGCCAGGGCGTTGTGGCCCACTGCAATGGCGAGGTTGTTGCTCAACTGTTGCTGGTCGCCGGCTGCCTGGTTGGTCGAGACCACACCGTCGTATTGCTTGCCGGAGTTCGTGATGGTTGCGTTGTTGTTGCTGTCGGCCATCGCCGCTGTGCAACTGAGCGCCGCAAGGAGCATCCAGGAGCCGTTCATTTCATTGCCCCCCCGACCATGCCACTGATGTTGTTCAAGGGGGCGAGACCGCTGGATATCGCACCATTGACCGTGCCGGAGATGCCGCCGCCATTGGTGTGGCCGGCCGCGCTGCCGGCACCCAGGCCTGTACTGCTACCGAATGTGTTCAGGCCAGTAATGTCGCCATTGGGCATGATGCTGCGCGTCAGGCTTGAGCCAGTGCTGATACCCGCGATGTCGTTGTCGCTGAGTTCATTGCTGGCAGCGTGCAGGACTTGGGCTGATGGGTTGGCATTCACGGTGTTGGGGTAGGGGTCTTTACCGCGTGAGCGACCGATTGCATAAGGTTGAACCTGCCGCTGGATCACAATCACACCGTCACCGTCCGCCAAAGCCGGAAGGCTTGCGCTGGCACTCAGTACACAGCTGATCAGCAGGAGGCTCAGTGAGCTCGGATTATGTGTGTCCACGGCAGTGTTCCTTATTCTTCGCGCTGACCCTAAACAGCGCTGGAAGGGAAAGAGCAGAACGCGTGCCGCTTTTTATTTGTTGTTGATATTCAGCGAGTTGTAATTAAACCGAGACCCTGTGATGGCTGTGGTGTTTCACCGTTGAGACAGTGCCCGCGCGGCCCTCTATGCGCAGCCCCACGTCAAGGCTGTCTCAGCGGTGTAACAGTCGGCATGACAAAACGATGAATCCGCTCGGGGCGGGCGATTCAGGGGAGGGAGGTGTTTCAAAAATGGACACTGTCGCCGCGAGCAGGCCCGCAGGTGCAGGCACAAGGCTTAGCCCTTGGGTGCTTTACGCGGGATGGCATTGAGTACGGGGTTGCCATCCTGGTTCTGCGTCAGATAAACCGGCAAAACCTTGGGCAGGGAGGGGACGAGGTTGTTGACTTCATTGATGTTGTAGATGCCGCCGATGCGAATGGCTCCGGTACTGGCGTCTGCCAGCATCACCGGTTTGTTCAGGTAGCGGTTGATCAGCGGCAACGCGTCGGTCAACGCCAGGTTGTCGAGCACCAGCTTGCCCTGGCGCCATGCCAGGCCTGCGTCATTGGGGTTGATGGTGGCGACCTGCGGGGCGGCGTCACCGTGGTGATAGCTGGCTTGCATGCCTGGGCTCAGTGCGACGCTGGCGTGGGCCTGGTCGCTGGAAATCTGCACCGAGCCTTCAAGCAACATCACCCGCACCTGGTCCTCATACTTCCAGACGTTGAACTGGGTGCCTGTGACCCGCACCTGTCCCTCGCCAGCCCGCACGATAAACGGGTGCTTGCTGTCATGGGCAACGTTGAAAAATGCCTCGCCCTTTTTCAAGGTGACCCGGCGTTGGTCCTTGTAGTTGCTGAACACCAACTCGGTGCCCAGGTTCAACTCGACCTGGCTGCCATCGCCGAGCGTAACCTTGCGTTGGTCATTGGTGGCTTCGAAATGTTCATAGGCGCTGGGCAACCAACCCGCTTCCCAGCCGGTGAAGGCGGCAAGCGGCAAGGCGCCAAGGCAGACAGCGGCGGCCACCGCGTAAGTGCGCAAGCGGCGGCGCGGCGTGAGCGGCAGCACAACCGGCGCCGGTTCGTGACGCGGCAGGTGATCGGCGACCTCCCAGATTTCCAGCATGGCCGCGTATTCGAAGGCGTGCAGTGGATGCGCATCGTGCCATTGCGCAAAAGCCTGACGCTCGCCCGCCGTGCAATCACTGGCATGCAGTCGCATGCACCAATGCGCGGCGGCGTCGGTGATGGCGTCATATTCGGCTTCTGAAAGGGGCTTGTCGCTCATGGGCTCATCCTGATTTCGCCCATTCTAACCTCTGGAGGCAGACGGCGAGAACCGCCGTCATGGCGATTGCATATCAATTGGAACTTATTCTCGTTTGTAAATATCAGAAAATACAGGACACGAGTCCGTCATCCCCCCAATGGAGATCGAAAATGCTCAAGAAAACCGTAGTCGCCCTGTGTGCAACCACCGCGCTGCTGAGTGCCGGCGCAGCCCTTGCCGATAAGCCAGGTGCCGGCTGGATTACCATCGAAAAAGCCATTGAGACCGCCAAGACCAAGGCCGCGTATGTCGAGGTCTATAGCGCCGAAGCCGATGACAAGGGCTACTGGGAAGTCAAAGGGCGCAAATCCGATGGCACCGTCTATGAAGCACGCATCGACGGCATGTCGGGCAACATTCTGCGTGACCAGAAAGACTGACGTGACCTGCGGGGGCTGCTCAGGCCCCCGGATCCAGAAGACGGCCCAGATGAGTCATCAGATAGGTGACTGAGTCGGCGTTGGCCAGGATGGTGTCAATGCGTTTGTCGGGGTTGGTCATGAACACCTGCCGGGCGTCGTCGAGGTTCTTCGCACCCGTGGCGTTAAGGACTATGCGTTTGACGTGACGGGTATCCGTTTCATCCCCATAGTCTTCCCATGAAGCCGTGACATCATCCCAGGTCTTGAACAGCATGGTTGCCGGCGTCAACGTGGACAGTGCAGTCCGGCGTATATCCTCCAGGTCGGTCTTCAACTCTCGAGCACCGGGTCTGGCCGTATTCATCAGGTCAGGGAACGGTCGCATACTGTCAAGGTAGGCGATGTCGGCAGTCTTGGCCTTCAAGTGTGTCAACTCGTGTATCAGTACGCTGGCTCTGGCGTGGGCCGAGATATCGAAGGGTGAGTTCAGGCGATTCTGGTAAGCATCCAAATGCGGATCAAAGAACCGATCGAGCAGATACAGCTTACGGTCCTTGTCCCCGTCGAGCACAAAGGCGTAACTCACGGTCGGGTTCAAGCGGCTGGTCCCGCTGACAAAACGCTTGGAATCGGGGCCGGTCAAGCTCGGGTCGCTCAACTCCTCCAGCATCCCGTCGACTATCTTCTCGATCCTCTGCAACTGATCAGGGGTCAGGCTGATGACACCGAACATTTCACCCAAAAAGAGACCTACCCGGCTATTGGGGTCGAGCGATCTGGAAAACTGGGTGATGTTGCGCTTGCACGTGACGGCGTAGTAAGTCGCCACGTTCAACGCCTCATTGATGACTTGAGCTTTCCAGCTGGACAGCGCCGCAATGTCCCGGATGCCGGTCGCCTGGATATTGATGGCCTCCCGTTCGCCGCCGCGTGTTCTTATGCGCGACAGGACCTTGCCGAAGCGTGGGTTATGGTGGCTGAGGTCCAGCACCCACTGCCCCTTGGCATTGCGGCCAACATAGGGGCCGCGCTGATCAGTGTTTGCCAGGCGCCAGCGTTGGGTGGTTTTCTTGACTGAATACACTTTGCCGTCCAGCGGGACATAGTTTTTCAACGTCTTCTTGTCGCTATAAACATGGGTGACGCTGCTTTTTTCAAGGTCCTTCAAGGCGATATCGTGATCCTCGAAAGGCTGCAGCCGAGTGCGTGAGGGGGCGGTGATGTCCAGCGTCGCCAGGCGGGTGGCGGTCGGCAGGGTTTCGTCTGTCAGGTCGGCCTCGGGCACCTCCTTTCCCGTGGGGGGCAGTTGTGCGGTGCCCTCAAGCTCACTGCGCAGAGAGGCCATTTGCGCCACGCCTCTGACAAAGTCCTTTAATGCGGCCCTCCATTGGTGCAATTGCAGGGCTTCGGCTGAACGCTTGAACAGCGTATAGCTGCGCCAGACCACCAGTGGGTACGCGAGTTTGCCCGCCATGAATTGCACAGCCGGGGGGATTTCTTTGCCCAACAGGCCGGTCACTCTGTCCCATAGCCCCTTGGCGCCTTTCTCGAACTGGCAGGCAAGCATCTTGAGCAGGATCTGCGTGTTGTCAGCGAAAAGGGAGTGAAGGGCGTTCGAGCTTATCGCGGTCGAGGCGAGGCGAAGGTCGGAGGGGCGATGATGGTTGTTTTGCAGCAAGTTGCGGTAAGTGGCCTGATGTGGGTGCGCCAGATACATGATGACCCCGTCCTGAAGTTCCCCCGGCCTCTCCAGTTCATCCAGCAACGCTCGCTCGTTCGCATATTCCTTGAACACATGGTTTTCGCTGTAGGGCGCATAAAGTACCAGGGGGGCCGCGCCTGCCGTTTCATCACCTATCAGGTACATGCCCAGTACCTTGACGGGGGTAGCGCCTTCGGTCGCCATCAACTCCAGCGGCCGAATCATGGCCGATGCACCTGGGAGCGACGCACGCGCCAGGGCGTCTGGCATGTCGAAAATTTGTTGAACGCTGCTCAGGGCTTGCGTGGAAAGTCGCTCTTGCAGCTTTTGCTCGTGGGCGTATTGCAACGATTGCCAAGGTAATTGCCGGCAAAACAAACGTCGGCGTTTGCGGCCTTCCTCGGTTTGACTGTTCAACCGGCTTTGCAGCAGCGTCTGGTAGGCGGTTTTCAGATCCAGCTGCCGGACCATCTGAATCACCGCAGTTGCGTCCAACGTGTCCGGCAACGGGGCGGCGGTGCGTGAGCGTGGGCGAATGCTTTGGGCATCCAGGTCAGGCCAGTGCCGCAGGGCAAAGTCGGTCAGGCTGTAGGTATGGATGTCGAGGGCCTGGTGAAGGGGGATCAAAATGTTGTCGGGGTTGAGGGGCTGGCCGGGAAAGCGTGCCGTGAGCAGTTTCTGCAGTTCTGTGAGGGTGTACGCACGCAAGGGCGTGATCCCGTGCAAGTAGTCTTCTTCTTCGGGGGCGCTGTTGTGGTACTGCTCGAGAAGCTCCGCCTGATGGATTTGGTCTCGTGTCGGCGCCATTCCCAGCCAGACCGGCAGGGCCTGCTGGTTGATCATACCGTCGGCCACCGCGATTGCCCGTGCAAGGTTGGTGGGCGGCGCCTCCTCCAGGACCCTGTCCAGGCCGTCCTGGAACGCGCGGGCGGGCAATTTCAGGGTGAGCAGGTGGTCAACCCCGTCCATGACATAGTCGCTGTAGGTTTTCAGGCGATTATCCAGCACGTTATCGTCAACGCGTTGCAGGGGACCCAATCGATAAACCTGATGGGGCACTCGCTGGGAAATGGGCAGGTTTTCCAGCAGGCTCAAGCGCCTGATCGGGTGCTCAAGACGCTCTGTTGTCGCCTCGCGAAAGGCTTGAATCGAGGCAAAGGCCTCATGCCCGCGCCGTGGCGTCCAGAGCACCACCTGGCCGGAGAAATCCGGATCGATACCGCCGCGTTCAGTCAGTAAAAACGTATTGGCAAGCGGCACGGATTTAACCGGCGAGCCGACATCCAGCGTCAAGGCGTAGGCATCCGGCAAAAAACCGTTGAGGCCATGTCGCGTCAAGCGCACAAGGCTGTCGGCCCTGAGTACGGTGTCGAGTATTTTCTGGCTGCGAGAGGGCAGGGTTTTACCCAATAGCCTCAGTTCGGCCTCGCTGCGTAACCCTAGCAGCAGCGAGTGGGCGTGTTTGTTGCTGAGGCTGCTGAGAAACAGGCGTGGGAGTTCGCGCATCTCGTGGCTGGCAAACACCTTCAAGCCTTCATCAATCACCTTGTTGAACGTGCTTACGGTGATGCTGGGCAACCGCAAGGCGACACGCGGGTCTAGCTTCTCGTAAAGACCGATCCCTGCGACGTTGGGAACGGGCCCGGTTTTAATGCTCAGACGCTCGATAAAGTGTTCAACCATGCTCAGGGAGGCGACTGGCGGGCGCACTTCACGTTCTTTGGCCTGCGTGTCGTAGGTGTTGATAAAGACTTCATCTGCCTTGAGATCCAGACGCTGTGACTGCAGTTGCGCGTCCAGGGCGTGGGCGACCATGCTGCGTAATGTCGGATGACTTTTGCGCTCGATGGCCAATGTATTCTCGGCGGCCTTCAGGCGCTGAAGGTGCAGCTTGGCGCGCTCGGCCTTTACCGTAGAGGGGCGGCCATTACCGCTGGTGGCGGGGTGGACGGTCCAACGCCCACCGGTGTCCAGCGGCGCGAGGCGATCATCCAGCATGGTGCGTACATCCAGCGCGTAATCGAGCAGGGCGCTCACGTCTACCTGGCCATCGCTGCGCCGGTAGAGTTCCAGTGCGTGGTTCATATTGCTGATTTGCTTTTGCGCGATGTCTTCGATCATTCCGGGAAAAATGCTGCCCATCACCGGCCGGGTCGCGATGTTTATCTGGTCCAGGCCGATAAAAACGTTGCGCTCATCCAGTGACAGGAAATTGAGTAGCTCGTCTTCGTGCCCTGCGGCCTTGAGCATGCTCAATAACGTCTCTTTCAGGTCATCCAGGTCTTTGACCACCTGTAATCCACGAGACTGCGTGTAAAGGTAAGCGTTGTTCTCGTGGATCATCAGGGTGCTGGCCAGCTCCACGTAGTGCTGGTAAGGCGCGTACACACGTACTTTTTCAACACTCAGGCGAGTGGCGTAGGCGCTGCGAGCGGCCTGATCACTCAGGAACATTGCCTGGAGCATGTGACTTTCGTCGGCGCTGATGAGGTTGTTTTGGCGCTTGAGCAGGGTATCGACGCGAAACTTATCCGCCATGACCTGTGCGAAAAAATCCAGGCGTGAGGCGCCGTTGTCTGTGTCTTCGTTCCAGAAGGTCTGCAGCAGGCTGTCCAGCAGCTTTGACAGCATGCTGGAGGTCTGTTCGATCAAGGTCTCCCACTGTTGGCGATCTTGTTCCAACTGGCGCTGGTTGAAGGCGGTTGTGACATGTTTCGGGTTCAAGAACTCGCGGCTTTGCTCTTTTGGCCAGGCATGTCCTACATAAAACTGCAGGAGTGCTTCGCTTAATGGCAGGGAATCCACCCTGCGTCGATTGGCGTCCCCGAGGTTTTGTATAAAACAGTTCACCCGCGTATCACGTTGATCCAGGCCCGGGAAATAAGACCGCGCCATGATGCCGAGCAGTGTGTCGAGCATGCTGGGCAACGTGGGAATGTTTTGCAGTTGCCCAAGCATGGCTTGCACGTTCGCCTGTTGGCAAACCTGCAGGGTTTGCTCCTGGTCTTCCATGACAGCGCCTTCGACGATCAGGGTGGTCAACGTGATGGGCGTGCCAACGGGCAATGCGTTGCGCTGGGCGATCGACAGGAACCTGATCAAGTCCACGCGCTGCTGCGCATCCGCCAACTGCGCGCTGACCGCGGCGAGTAGCGAGGCATGATCGTCTGAGACCTGAATGCCCGCATAAGGTGTGTAAAGCAGGGCCTTGCCACCGTCCGGGCTGGGGCTCATCACCAAAGCCCCAGCCATTGGAATCGCAGGCTGGCCGCTAACGTGGATCATCAGCTTTTCGACGCGCATGGGATGGTCGCGCAGTTGCGCATCCTGCCGGGCGGCATCGGTGGCGTAGTACAGCGTATGCAGCCAATCCAGGTCTTTGACTGTCAGCCCCAGCGCACGCTCGCGCTCGCTGGGTGTTTTTCTGCTGACGGGCAGCAGGAACTCGTCGAAAAAATACGCAGGGGTCGCGCGGATCATGGTCTGCCTCCAATGTGCATAGGAGTTGGCAGCGTAAATAGGCGCAGGCGGCGAGCAGGGGTAAATAATCAGCCCCGGTGCAAGTTGACAGCAGGCCGCGTGCGTGGTGTTTAATCAACGGCCTGAATGTTCATTCGTTGCCCCTTCCAATCATAAAAACGGAGCTTCAAATGTCTGCGCAGTCTCCGACAGTTGCCACGGCATCAACCTCAATCGGCTTCTCTGAGCTGGTGGCATTGCTACAACAGATTTTTATCAGGCATGGCACATCCCCGCAGGTGGCTGCCATCCTGGCGCACAACTGCGCCAGCGCCGAACGCGATGGTGCCCACAGTCATGGCATCTTCCGGATTCCGGGGTATCTCAGCACGCTGGCCAGCGGCTGGGTTGACGGCAAAGCCGTGCCGGTGGTCACGGACGTCGCGTCCGGTTGCGTGCGGGTAGACGCCTGCAACGGCTTCGCCCAACCGGCGTTGGCGGCGGCCCGTTCACAGCTGGTAGCCAAGGCCCGCAGCGCCGGCATTGCGTTGCTGGCTATTCACAACTCCCATCATTTCGCCGCGTTGTGGCCGGATGTCGAACCCTTCGCCGAAGAAGGGCTGGTGGCGCTGAGCGTGGTCAACAGCATGACCTGCGTAGTGCCGCATGGCGCCGATCGGCCCCTGTTCGGCACCAATCCCATTGCGTTTGCCGCACCCCGGGCAGACGGCGCGCCCATTGTGTTTGACCTGGCCACCAGCGCCATCGCCCACGGTGACGTGCAGATTGCCGCACGCAAGGGCGAGCGCCTTGAGCCCGGTATGGGCGTCGACAGCCTGGGCCAGCCGACCCAGGACCCCAAGGCGATTCTTGAGGGCGGGGCGTTGTTGCCGTTTGGCGGCCACAAAGGCTCGGCGCTGTCGATGATGGTCGAGTTGTTGGCAGCGGCGCTCACCGGGGGCAACTTCTCATTTGAATTCAATTGGTCGGATCACCCGGGCGCGCGCACGCCGTGGACCGGACAGCTACTGATTCTGATCGACCCAAGCAAAACCGCCGGGCAACACTTTGCCGAGCGCAGCCAGGAGTTGGTGCGGCAGATGCATGCGGCGGGGTTGCGGCGGTTGCCGGGGGATCGGCGTCATCGCACACGGGCGAAGTCGCAGGAGGCAGGTATTGTGATTGAGGCGAAGGACCTTCGGCAATTGCAGGAATTGGCCGAGGGTTAAAAGGGGCCGCTGCCTCAGGCAGCAGCCCCCGTTGCTCAGTTGCGGCGACCGAGCAGCAGGCCGACCACCAGGCCAAAGCCTGCGGAAATCGCCACGGTCTGCCATGGATGACCACCGATGTAGGTTTCGGTGGCATCGACGACAGGCTTGCTGCGCTCGCGCACGTTGGACACCGAGTCCAGCGCTTGCTTGAGCTTGATGGCAACCTGCTCGCGCAAGGTTTCGCCTTCTTCGCCTATCAGGGACGCGCTGCTTTTAAGCAGTTTGTCCGATTCTTCGATCAGCGCCGTCAGTTCACTGAAAGCTTGATCCTTGATTTGGTCTTCGACAGCTTGGGCGGCAGTTTTGCGGGCCATTGTGTGACTCCTTGCAGGTAAATGTGACAGTGAACAATGGAGTATCGGGTTGCGGCAAAAGTTGCAGTTTTTTTGCCCATAGCGTGTGCTCGAGCAAAATCCGAATCTGGAAGTTTCGACCTACAGTGTAAGATGTCACCTATTTGTGCAGCAGGTAATTCAACATGAGCTTCAATCTGGCCAACAAAACCCTCGCCGAACGCGCCGAGCTGGAAGATGAAAAGTCCCGCCTCTACGACCTGTGGCAAACCAACCTGGGCAAGGCCAAAGGTGAAGCGGCACGCTTGTTCGGCGAGCGCGCCAAGCGCAAGGGCAAGTGGGCTGAGTGGGTACGTGCGGAACTGGACGGCATGTCGCCGCCGGAGTTTTCCAACATGGTACGCAGCGAAGTCAACAAGCTGATGGCTGCGGCTAAGTAAAGCACGCCACAATCGCCTCACGTACTTTAAGCAACACCGGATCAAGCTGGGCCTGGGTGCGCCAGCCCAGTTCCACCGGGTAGCGCGGTAACGCCAGCGGGCAGGGCAACACGCGCAAGCCGGTCATCTGCGCAATGGCCTCGGCGGCATGCCCGGGAATCGTCGCCAGCGCCTGGCTGCCCTTGAGCAAGTACGGCAGCGCGGCAAAATGGCTGGTGGATGCGCACACCTGGCGGCTCAGCCCTTGCGCCGCCAAACCTTCGTCGGTAATCCCGATAAACCCTCCCGACGACACCAGCACATGCTCGCGCGTGACGAATTCTTCCAGGCTGATGCCGTGCTGGCCTGGCGTCAGGCTTTGCGGGTCTATCAGGCAGCGGTAATCACCGTCTCCCAGCACGTGCCGGCTCAGCCGGCGCTCGGCAAAGCCACCGGCGGTAATCGCCAGGTCCAGGGTGCGGTCGAGCAGGGCGGCGGCGACGATTTGGCTATGGGTCTGGCGGAAAATCACCCGCAGTTTCGGCGCGCGTTGCGCTATTTCCTCCATTAGCCGGCGGCCGTGGGCGATTTCGAAGTCATCGGACAAACCCAGCACCACCGACCGTCCCTGGTAGTCGGGATGAGTCGGATGGGTCATCGCCAGGCTCTGCCGACAGCGGTCCAGTGCCTCGCTGATGACCGGCTTCAACTGATTGGCCCGCAGGGTCGGCGCCAAGCCACGGCCAGTGCGCACGAACAGCTGGTCGCCATACATTTCGCGTAAGCGCCGCAAACCGGCACTGATTGCCGACTGGGTGACGCCCAGGCGCAATGCCGCGCGGCTGGCGCTGGACTCGTCGTGCAGGGCTTCGAAGGTTTTCAGCAGGTTAAGGTCAACCTGCGCGATATTCATTTGGCTCATATCATTCAGCACTGAAGTGGGCTTTATTCATGATCCTGGCTGGCCGGAGAATGGGCAACCCCCCTTGTTCGGAGTGTTCGTCATGCCTATTTCTACCGTGGCCGCATTGCAAATCGGCGCCCTGCCGGGTGGCAAGGCGCAAACCCTGGCACAAATCCTGACCTATGAGGACGAAATACTGCGCAGTGGCGCGCAATTGGTGGTGATGCCGGAGGCCTTGCTCGGCGGCTATCCCAAGGGCGAAAGCTTCGGCACGCAGTTGGGTTATCGCCTGCCGGAAGGCCGCGAAGCGTTTGCGCGGTATTTTGCCAATGCCATCGACGTGCCGGGCATCGAGACCGAGGCCCTGGCCGGGTTGTCGGCACGTACCGGCGCGAGCCTGGTACTCGGTGTGATTGAGCGCAGTGGCAGCACGCTGTATTGCACCGTGCTGTATTTCGAGCCGTCGGGCGGCCTGGTCGCCAAGCACCGCAAGTTGATGCCCACCGGCACCGAACGGCTGATCTGGGGCAAGGGCGATGGCTCGACCTTGCCGGTGATCGACGCAGCGGTAGGCCGCATCGGCGGCGCAGTGTGCTGGGAAAACATGATGCCGTTACTGCGCACAGCGATGTACGCCAAGGGCGTGGAGGTGTGGTGCGCGCCGACCGTGGATGAGCGCGAGATGTGGCAGGTGAGCATGCGCCATATTGCCCATGAGGGTCGCTGCTTTGTGGTGAGCGCCTGTCAGGTGCAGGCTTCTCCCGAGGCGCTGGGGGTGAAGGTTGCCAACTGGCCATCAGACCGCGCGTTGATCGCCGGCGGCAGCGTGATTGTCGGGCCGATGGGCGACATCCTGGCCGGGCCGCTGGTGGGAGAGGCGGGGTTATTGATCGCGCAGATCGACACCGATGACCTGGTGCGGGCGCGGTATGACTATGACGTAGTGGGGCATTACGCGCGGCCGGATGTTTTTGAGCTGGTGGTGGATGAACGTGCCAAACCGGGTGTGCGCTACATCACTGACTAAAACCCGCTGGAACAATGTGGGCGCTGGCTTGCCTGCGATAGCGGTATGTCAGTCAACACCTCTGCTGCTGACCCGGCGCCATCGCAGGCAAGCCAGCGCCCACATTAATTTTCAGCGCTTGTGCAATTGTGATTCAAGCCATTCCTCGCGGGTCATTTCCCACAGCTCGCGTGGGAAAGTCCCTTCTACAAACTCCCCGTTATCCGTGCGGATCAACCGCATCCCCGTGCGCTCGGAAATCCGCCGTGACCCCAGGTTAGGCGCAGCCTTAGGCACGCGCAGCAGCGGGCGTTTGAGCGTGCCGAACCAGTATTCGGTCACCGCCGCACTGGCTTCGCTCATCAAGCCCTGGCCTTGCCACTGCGGGCCCAGCCAGAAACCTCGGTTGTTGTCCTGTTCGTCCATCAGGCTGATATTGCCGATCAGTTGCTCGGGCGCGCTGTTGAGGCGGATCGACCAGTGCCACTCCTCGCCACGGGCCATGGCGGGCAGGGCGTTCTGTTGCAGATAAGTGCGTGCGCCGTCAGCCGGGTAGGGCCAGGGCACCAGGGCATTGAGGTAGCGCACCACTTCCCAATGCGGGAATTGCTGCTGGATACCGTCCGCGTCGTCCAGGGTGAGCGGGCGCAGGATCAGTCGTTCAGTGAGCAATATCGGTTGCATGGCAGTTACCAGGTCGCCGTGTTCGGCAGGTCCAACGTACCGCGCTCCACGAAGCGCATGGTGCCGAATAGCCCACCGGCCAGTTTGCCACGCAGTACGTACGGCAAGTTGTTCAAGCTCTGGGTCTGGCTCAGCCCCAGCGTTTGACGCAACACCGAAAACGCCGAAACGCTGACCGGCACCATCAGCACGGTCTCGGAAAAGCGTGCAATGGTACCGGCTTGATCACTCACCCCCGACGCCAGCGGCCGACCATTCACGTCCAGGTCCAGGGCTACGCCGCTGTAGTCGATCGCCGTTTCATTGGGGTTTTGCACCCGCAGCTTCACGGCGAAGCGTACTTCCAGGTCCTGGCTTTGCAGCGGCTCGATGCCGACCACCGTAATGTTGACCGGGTCGCGGTTGGGGAACAGCGCGCAGGCGCTCAAGGTAAGCAGCAGCAGCGATAGAACCATGAGCTTGCGCATTAAAGATGCTCCTATTTCGTGACGTCCGGATCCTGCATGACCTTGAGGGTAGAGGACTCCGGATCAAATTCATCCTCTTCCAGCTCTAAGAACTCTTCCGGCAGGAAAATGTTCAGCACAATTGCACAGAACGCACCCACGGTGATGGGCGACTCGAAGATGTTGTGCAGCGCCTTGGGCAAGTCGCGCAAGACTTCCGGCACGGCCGCGACACCCAGGCCCATGCCCAGGGAAATCGCCACAATCAGCACATTGCGCCGATGCAGCCCGGCTTCGGCAAGAATCTTGATCCCGGCCACGGCCACGGTGCCGAACATGATCAGGGTGGCGCCGCCGAGTACCGGTTTGGGCATCAGTTGCAGCACGGCTCCGATCATCGGGAACAGCCCCAGCAGCACCAGCAGGCCGGCGATAAAGTACGCCACGTAGCGACTGGCCACGCCGGTCAGCTGAATCACGCCATTGTTTTGGGCGAAGGTCACCATCGGCAGGCTGTTGAACGTCGCGGCCATCGCTGAATTGAGGCCGTCGGCCAGCAGGCCCGACTTGATACGCTTGATGTACAGCGGGCCTTTGACCGGTTGCTGGGAAATCATCGAGTTGGCCGTCAAGTCACCGGCGGCTTCCAATGGCGAAATCAGGAAGATCACAGCCACCGGTATAAACGCCACCCAGTCGAACGAGAACCCGTACTTGAACGGCACCGGCACGCTGATCAACGGCACCTGCGGCAGCGCCGCCATGTCGACGCGGCCCATCCACCAGGCCACCACGAAGCCCAGGGTCAGGCCGATTACGATCGAACCCAGGCGCAGGAACGGATTACTGAAGCGGTTGAGCACCACAATGGTCAGCAGCACCAGCGCCGCCAGCCCCATGTTGCTCGCCGCGCCCAGATCACTGGAACCGAAGCCCCCCGCCATGTCGGTGACCGCCACCTTGATCAGTGACAAGCCCATCAAGGTGATAATGGTGCCTGTCACTACCGGGGTTATCAGCTTGCGCAGCTTGCCGATGAACTGGCTGAGCACCACTTCGATAAAGGCTGCGAAAAAGCAGATGCCGAAGATCGTCGAGAGGATCTCATCCGTGCCGCCGCCTCGGGCCTTGACCATGAACCCGGCACTTAAAATAACGCTGATAAACGAAAAACTGGTGCCCTGCAGGCACAGCAGGCCGGAACCGATCGGACCGAACGTGCGCGCTTGCACAAAGGTCCCGAGCCCGGACACGAACAGCGCCATGCTCACCAGGTACGGCACTTCGCTTTCCAGGCCAAGCACGCCGCCGACGATCAACGTGGGGGTGATGATGCCGACGAAACTCGCGAGCACATGTTGCAGTGCTGCAAAAATCGCTGCGGTGAAGTGCGGGCGGTCTTCCAGGCCGTAGATCAGGTCGGATTTATAGCGGGGGCGAGGGGTTTGAGCGTCAGACAAAATACAGGCCCGGTAGGGAAAGGGGCGCGCAGGATGCCAGAAAGTACGTGTTGTCAGAAGTGTGTAAAAAAATTTCGAAATATTCTGCATAAATTTCACACGTCTGCCGATAGCGTAGGTAAGCCCACCTATCCTAATTACAAGAGTGGTGCCCAAAGATCAGGTCGCCGCGTTGACGCTGACTGATCGTGTCGCGGCAGGGATGCGTGCAAACACTACTTCTCGAGAGCAGCCCTATGTCCCTTCGTAATCTGAATATTGCCCCTCGCGCTTTTCTCGGTTTTGCGTTCATTGCGTTGCTGGTAGTAATCCTTGGTGTGTTTGCCGTCACCCGCATGACGACGATCCGCCAGGCATCCTTGGACATGGGGGCCAACCAACTACCGAGTGTGAAATACCTCGGTAACCTGACAGAAAACGTCCTGCGCCTGCGCATTCTGTCCTTTCGGGTTCTGATCAACCGCGAACCTGCTGCGCTCGAAGAAGCCAAGACGCGCATTGGCGTACTCATGGATAAGGTCAAGCAGGCTCAGAGCGCTTATTCGGTGATGCCGGCGGGTACCGAGGAGGCGGCCCTGTATAAAACCTTCGCCGCGACCCTTGAGAATTACTTCGCGGCCCAGGCAGAGATGCTGTCGCTGTCCCAGCAAAACAAAGTCGAGGAGATGCGTACCCTCATCAATACGCGTATCAAGGACGGCACCGACTTGATGGGTGAGCAACTCAACAAGCTGATTGCGATCAATAGCGCCGATGCCGACCAGGCCGGGCGTAATGCTGAGGCCAGTTATCAGCAAGGCGTTACCGGGATCATCATCGTTTCCGTGGTGGCGGCATTGTTGACCGTGCTGCTGGCCTGGCTGCTGACGCGCAGCATTGTTACGCCGCTGCGCAAAGCGATGGAGGTGGCGCAAACTATTGCCGGTGGCAACTTGACCAAAGTTATAGAGGACGATGGCAAGGATGAGCCGGCACGCCTGCTTAGTACCCTGTCGGCCATGCAAACCAACCTGCGCCAAACCATCCAGCACATTGCCGGTTCCGCCACCCAGCTTGCGTCAGCAGCGGAAGAACTGAGCGCGGTCACCGAGGAAGCCTCCAAAGGCCTGCAACAGCAGAACAACGAAATCGACCAGGCCGCCACCGCCGTCAACGAAATGACCGCTGCCGTGGAAGAGGTGGCGCGCAACGCGGTGTCCACCTCCGAAGCCTCCAGCCAATCCAACCAGGCGGCGCGTGAAGGGCGTGACCGTGTGGTGGAAACCGTCGGCGCGATTCAAACCATGACTCAGGATGTACAAAACACGTCGGTCATGATCGAAGGCCTGGCGACTCAGGGCCGCGACATTGGCAAGGTCCTCGACGTGATACGCGCAATTGCCGAACAGACCAACCTGCTCGCGCTCAACGCAGCGATTGAAGCGGCCCGCGCCGGTGAAGCCGGCCGTGGGTTCGCGGTGGTGGCCGATGAAGTCCGCGCCTTGGCTCATCGCACCGCGCAGTCGACCCAGGAAATCGAAAAAATGGTCGCCGGTATCCAGAGCGGCACCGGTGAAGCGGTGCAGTCGATGCAGCAGAGCAACCAGCGCACCCAGGCCACCCTGGAAATGGCCCGCGCCGCCGGTGTGGCCCTGGAGCAGATCACCCAATCCATCAGCCTGATCAATGAGCGCAACCTGGTGATCGCCAGCGCGTCGGAAGAGCAGGCGCAGGTGTCCCGTGAAGTGGACCGCAACCTGGTGAACATCCGCGACCTGGCGACTCAGTCGGCGGCGGGCGCCAACCAGACCAGCGCGGCCAGCCATGAGCTGTCGCGCCTGGCGGTGGATTTGAACGGGATGGTCGCGCGTTTCGTCATCTGATCCGAAAGCGTGGGGGAGCGCGCCGCTCCCCGCATTTACACCTCGTTCACGTTGACCCAACGCGCTTCCCGCGCGGCCAGGCGAATCGCCGTTGCCAGCCGCTCGACCTCCCACGCGTGGTCAAAGTCGGTACCATCGACGCCCTGGCCTGCCAGCGCCATGATCAATTCGTGTACTTCCAGCGTCTTCAACTCGTTGTAGCCCAACTGATGCCCGGCCGCCGGGCTGAACGCGGCATAGCCGGGCAGGGCAGGACCGGCCAGCAAACGCTGGAACCCGTCCTGGCCGACACGGCATACACGCAGCTCATTCAAGCGTTCCTGATCGAACGCAAGGGTGCCTTTCGTACCGCTGATTTCGAAGCTCAGGTGGTTCTTGTAGCCATGCTTGAGCCAACTGCTGCTCACGGTGCCACGGGCGCCGCTGGCAAAGCGCAGCAGCGCATGCACCTGGTCATCCACGGCAATCGCGCGGTGCGTCTGGCTACCGGCGGTGGCGGGGCGCTGGGCATGGACGGTTTGGGTATCGGCGCACACGCTGAGCACATCGCCCACCAGGTAGCGCGCCATCGACAGCAGATGGCTACCGAGGTCCGCCAGCGCACCACCGGCATGTTCCACTTCACAACGCCACGACCAGGGCGAAGCCGGGTCGGCCATGAAGTCTTCGCTGAACTCGCCCTGGAAGCTGATGATCTCGCCCAGCTCGCCATTGGCGATCATCTGCCGTGCCAGGCTGATCATCGGGTTGTGCTGATAGTTGTAGCCGACACGCGTGACCACGCCGGCAGCACGCGCGGCGCGGCGCATGGCGTCGGCCTGCTCCAGGCTGACGGCCAGCGGCTTTTCGCAATACACCGCCTTGCCCGCCGCAATGGCGGCCATGGCCATGGGGTAGTGCAGATGATTGGGGGTGGTGATGGCCACCACTTCAACCGTGGGGTCGTCGATCAGCGCCTGCCAATCGCCGTGGGCCTGGGCAAACCCCCACGCCGTGGCGCAACGCCGAGCGCGCTCGGTGTCGGCATCGGCCAGGGCGGCCAGCTTGAGGCGTACCGGCAGTTCGAATACCGCCCGCGCATTGTTGAACGCTAACGCATGGGCGCGCCCCATGAAGCCCGTGCCGATCAGGCCGATTCCGAGTTCACGCATAGCCGTGGTCCTTTGAATTATTGTTTTCAAGAGCGCCATTAATGGAATAAAAATTCTCTAAATTCAATAGGTGGAATAAATATTCATTAATCAGCCTGGGTAATGCAGTCATATTCAGGCCGCGGCCAAACGCCGCCAGTTAACAAAAGATAACGTAGCGCCGATTGTCAGACGATTCGAAAGCCCGATAGGATGGCCCTGCTTCCTCCAGGCGCTCTAGAGTGCAGGTTTCAGAGCCCGGGAAGGCGAGACCACCTAACAATAATAAATGGGGAGAAAGGTCTATGAGTGAGCCTGTCATGGGTTGGGCTGTTTGCTGCCCGCGCGCCGCACGCAAGGTTGCGATGCTGGCCACAGCGCTCTCGCTGTTTGGGGTGTTATCGACACCCGTGTTCGCCGCCGGCGATACCAGTGCACAGCCGGTATTTGCGATTGAATCCCCCAAGGCCGCCAAAGGCCTGATGATCGATGTGGTCCACGCCGGCAAGCGTCTGGTGGCGGTCGGTGATCGCGGGCACATCCTCTATTCCGATGACCAGGGCAGCACCTGGACCCAAGCCAAAGTCCCTACCCGGCAACTGCTCACGGCGGTGTATTTCGTCGACGATAGACACGGTTGGGCGGTCGGCCATGATGCGCAGATTCTGGCAAGCGCCGACGGCGGCGCCACCTGGGCCCAGCAATACCAGGACCTCAAGCGCGAAGCCCCGTTGCTCGACGTGTGGTTCAAGGATGCCGAACACGGTATCGCCGTGGGCGCCTACGGTGCGTTGATTGAAACCACGGATGGCGGCAAACGCTGGGAAGACGTCAGCGACCGTCTCGACAACGAAGACCAGTTCCACCTCAACGCCATCGCCCACATCGAGGATGCCGGGCTGTTTATTGTCGGCGAGCAGGGCAGCATGTTCCGCTCCAGCGACGACGGCCAGACCTGGGAGAAGCTCGAAGGCCCCTACGCGGGGTCGCTGTTCGGTGTGATCAGCACCGCCCAACCGCAAACCCTGTTGGTCTATGGCCTGCGCGGCAACCTGTATCGCTCCACGGATTTCGGCACCACCTGGGAGCAGGTCCAATTGAATGCGGCGCGTGGCGCCCTGGAGTTCGGTTTGTCGGGGGCGAGTTTGCTCGATGATGGCTCGCTGGTCGTGGTCGGCAACGGCGGCAGTGTGGTGGTCAGTCACGACGACGGCCAGACCTTCAGCGTATTCAACCGCCCGGACCGCATTTCATTGTCGGCGGTCACTGCGGCAGGCAATGGCAACTTGATTCTGGTCGGGCAGGGCGGTGTACGCGTTGCGACGCCGGCCGGCGCTGAACTCGAAAAACAATAAGAAGGCGGGTAAAGAATGAGCAGTCATCACAACGATAAAGCGACCTTGCTTGAGCGCCTGATCTTCAACAATCGCCCGGCAGTCATCGTCATCTGCCTGCTGGTGAGTATTTTCCTGTTCTGGCAGGCGACGCTGATTCGTCCGTCCACCAGCTTTGAAAAGATGATCCCCCTCAAGCATCCCTTCATCGAAAAGATGATGGAACACCGCAATGACCTGGCCAACCTGGGCAACACCGTGCGCATCTCGGTGGAGGCCAAGGATGGCGACATTTTCACCAAGGAGTACATGGAGACCCTGCGCCAGATCAACGACGAGGTGTTCTACATCTCGGGCGTCGACCGCTCGGGCCTCAAGTCGCTGTGGAGCCCCAGCGTACGCTGGACCGAAGTCACCGAAGAAGGCTTTGCCGGCGGTGAAGTGATCCCGCAAAGCTACAACGGCTCGCCGCAAAGCCTCGACCAGTTGCGCAACAATGTGCTCAAGTCCGGCCAGGTCGGGCGCCTGGTGGCCAACGACTTCAAGTCGAGCATCGTCGACATTCCGTTGCTGGAGTCCTACCCGGACCCGCAGGATCAGGGCAAATTGCTGGCCCTGGACTACCGCAAGTTCTCCCATGAACTCGAAGACAAGATCCGCGACAAGTTTGAAGCGCAAAACCCCAACGTCAAAATCCACATCGTCGGCTTTGCCAAGAAGGTCGGCGACCTGATTGATGGCCTGGTCATGGTGGTGATGTTCTTTGGTATCGCGTTCGTCATCACCCTGATTCTGCTGCTGTGGTTCACCAACTGCCTGCGCAGCACCGTCGCGGTATTGAGCACGACATTGGTGGCGGTGGTCTGGCAACTCGGGCTGATGCACTTTTTCGGTTTCGGCCTCGATCCGTATTCGATGCTGGTGCCGTTCCTGATTTTCGCCATCGGTATTTCCCATGGCGTGCAGAAGATCAACGGTATTGCGCTGCAATCCAGTGAGGCTGACAACGCGCTGACCGCGGCGCGACGCACGTTCCGGCAACTGTTCCTGCCGGGGATGATCGCGATTCTCGCCGACGCCGTGGGCTTTATCACGCTGCTGATCATCGATATCGGCGTAATCCGCGAGCTGGCCATCGGCGCCTCCATCGGCGTGGCGGTGATCGTGTTCACCAACCTGATCCTGCTGCCGGTGGCGATCTCCTACGTCGGCATCAGCCAGCGCGCCATCGCCAAGAGTAAAAAGGACGCGCACCGCGAACACCCGTTCTGGCGCCTGCTGTCCAAATTCGCCAGCCCCAAGGTCGCGCCGGTGTCTGTTTTGCTCGCGCTGATCGCCTTCGGTGGCGGCCTCTGGTACAGCCAGAACCTCAAGATTGGCGATCTGGACCAGGGCGCACCGGAACTGCGCCCGGACTCGCGCTACAACAAGGACAACAATTTCATCATCAGCAACTACTCCACCAGTTCCGACGTGCTGGTGGTGATGGTCAAAACCCGTGCTGAAGGCTGTTCGCGCTATGAAGCCATGGCGCCCATCGACCAACTGATGTGGAAGATGCAGAACACCGAGGGCGTGCAGTCGGCGATCTCACTGGTGACCGTGTCCAAGCAAATGATCAAGGGGATGAACGAGGGCAACCTCAAATGGGAAACCTTGTCGCGCAACCCTGACGTACTGAACAACTCTATTGCCCGTGCCGATGGCCTGTACAACAACAATTGCTCGCTGGCGCCGGTGCTGGTGTTCCTCAACGACCACAAGGCCGAAACCCTCGACCGTGCGGTACATGCCGTGCAGGACTTCGCCAAGGAGAACAACAAGGACGGCCTGGAATTTATCCTCGCCGCCGGTAACGCCGGGATCGAAGCCGCCACCAACGAGGTCATCAAGGAGTCGGAGCTGACCATTCTGATCCTGGTCTACCTGTGCGTGGCCACCATGTGCATGATCACCTTCCGCTCGTGGGCCGCCACCCTGTGCATCGTGTTGCCGCTGGTACTGACCTCGGTGCTGGGCAACGCGCTGATGGCGTTCATGGGCATCGGCGTCAAGGTCGCGACCTTGCCGGTGGTGGCGCTGGGTGTGGGGATTGGCGTGGATTACGGCATCTACATCTACAGCCGTCTGGAAAGCTTCCTGCGTGCCGGCTTGCCGTTGCAAGAGGCTTACTACCAAACGCTCAAGTCCACCGGCAAAGCCGTGCTGTTCACCGGCCTGTGCCTGGCAATCGGCGTGTGCACCTGGATCTTCTCGGCCATCAAGTTCCAGGCCGACATGGGCTTGATGCTCACCTTCATGCTGCTGTGGAACATGTTCGGCGCGCTGTGGCTGTTGCCGGCGCTCGCGCGGTTCCTGATCAAGCCCGAGAAACTGGCGGGGCAGAAGGGCAATTCGTTGTTTGCCCACTGATCCATCGCTGCTGCCAAAACGCCGTGGCTTGTGCCACGGCGTTTTGCATTGCGCGGCCTTAGGCCGATGCAACAAATTGACCTATCATGACGTCTTTCCTTTTGATGATTGATGGTTATGACTGCCGACACCGCTACCTTGCTCGACGCTTTTAAAGACTGCCAGATGGTCGAAATCGACGGGCTGCACACGTTCGATTTCAGCCTGGACGACCAAAAATTGCTGATCATTTGCATGGACGGTCGTGCCGAGAAACGCTGGAGTTTCAGCCTGGAGCAAGTCAAGGCGGCGGTTTTTGATCAAACCCTGCAAAGCTGGACCCTTACCGGTGACTCGGGCGAGCATCGCCTGGTCTGCATGAGCGGCGTCACCGGCAACAATAACGACGAGGATGAAGCGGATGATGATGCGTAAATTCTGGCCCCTGCTGATGGCGGGCAGTGTGGGTGCGATGTCGGTGCAAGCCGCGCCGGTCGACACGTATGAACTGCTGGTGGGCAGCTACACGGCCGGCACCAGCGAAGGAATCTACCGCCTGCAGTTTGATAGCCGTACGGGGCAGTTCAGTGGCAAGCCGGTGCTGGCGGCCAAGGCTGCCAACCCCTCGTGGCTGACGGTTTCCAAAGACCAGAAGCACCTGTTTGTGGTCAACGAGAACGGCCCGGGCCAGAAAGACCCGGTCGGGCGCGTCAGCAGCTACAGCATTGACCCGCAGAGCCATCAGCTCACCCTGATCAACCAGGTGCAGAGCCTGGGCAACGAGCCGACCCATTCCAGCCTGGCTGCTGACGGGCGCTACCTGTTCGTCGCCAACTATTCAGTGCTGGAAGACCCGGGCGGTAGCCTGGCGGTGCTGCCGGTCGATGCCAATGGCAAGCTGTCGGCGCCGGTGCAGTTGAGCGCGCACCCGGCGAGCCGCGTCAACCCTGAGCGCCAGGCCTCCAACCATGTGCATTCGGTGGTGTCGTCGCCGGATGGCAAGTACGTGTATGTCCAGGACTTGGGGGCAGACAAGATTTTTGTTTACCACTATGACCCAAAGGCCAACCATGAACTGCCACTCACTGCGGCTAACCCGGCCTCCGTGCCATTGCCACCGGGCAGCGGCCCACGCCACTTGCTGTTCAGCGCCGATGGCAAGCATGCCTGGCTGACCACCGAGATGAGCGCTCAGGTGGCGGTGTTCGATTACAAGGACGGCACGCTCAGCCAAACCCAACTGGTGGATTTCGCTGCCGGGCAGCCGGTGTCCGACAAGGCGGGCGCAGCACTGCACGCCTCAAGTGACGGCAAATTCCTTTACGTCAGCAACCGCGGCACAGCCAACCAGATGCTGGTATTCAGCATCGACCCGGCTACCGCGCACCTCAAGGAACTGCAGCGCCGTCCCGTCGAAGGTGATCACCCTCGCGAGTTCAGCCTGGACCCGAGCGGCAAGTTCCTGCTGATCGCCAACCAGAAAAGCAATGAAATCGTGGTGGTCGAACGTGACCCCAAGACCGGCCTGCTGGGTAAAACCGTGCAGAAATTGCCGATCGATGCACCCAGCGACCTCAAGTTCCTGGTGCGTCAATAAGCCACAGGCCCCGCAGTGCGGGGCCTGACTCTGTGTATTAATTCTATTAATAGCGGCTACTGTTTCAAAGCATTTCTAAGGTTTAGCCCTCGGGCGTAAGTTTGGTTCCAAGGCCCTCCCCGGCCACTCAATCAAACGAACACAAGGGTTACCGACATGAACTTCAATCTCTTCTCGATTATCGCCGCTTCCGCTGTTTCCGCCACCGTGGCATTGCCTGCCGCTGCCAGCGTGGAAGTCTCCGGCAAAAAATCCAGCACCAGCGCCTACACCCAGAAATACCTGCAACAGAGCGCCAACTTCTATGCCGCACTGGATCACAAGATTCAACACTGAGCTTGAGCTGAGCGACGGTCAAATGTGGGAGCTGGCTTGCCTGCGATGAAATCAACTCGGTGTATCAGTTGGACCGAGTTGTCGGCATCGCAGGCAAGCCAGCTCCCACATTTGATTGTGTTGGGCTCAGGGTTTTGCCATCACCGCAATAAACAGCGGCGATTCCACAAAGCGTTGTAGCCAGGCTTGTAACTGGCGATATGGCGTCCCGGCAAACCACTCGCGATCCACATGGGCAAACTGGCGCACAAACGGCGCCAGTGCCACATCGGCCAGGCTCAAATGCTCGGCCAGCAAATAGTCATTTCCCGCCAACAAACCTTCCAGCGTCTGCAAAAACACCTCGCCCTCGGCCCGGTAATGTTCCATCGGCTGCTCCGGGTAGCGTTCGGCGTACTTGTATCGATTCAAGTGATGTTTGAAGACCTGATCGTTCTCGGTAATCAGGTCCAGCACCCTCGGGTCGCCTTGGAGCAACCAGTCATCCGGATCATGCTGCGCCAACGCCCATTGCATGATTTCCAGGCTTTCCTCGATCACCCGGCCACCCACGCTGAGCACCGGCACCGTGCCCTTGGGTGACAGCGCGAGCATCTCGGCCGGCTTGGCCTTGAGGCTTACCTCGATGATCTGCACAGGCACGCCCGAGTAGCGCAACGCGAGGCGCGCCCGCATCGCATACGGGCAGCGCCGAAACGAATACAGCAGCGCTTCGCTCACTTGACCTCCAGGGTGCTCAAGCCATTGCCCTGGCGCTTGACCTGGATCTGCACCGGGATGCGCTCGTGCATTTCCTGCACGTGAGAGATCACCGCCACCTTGCGGCCTTGTGCCTGCAGGCCGTCCAAGGCGTCCATCGCCAATTGCAGCGATTCCGGGTCGAGGCTGCCAAAGCCTTCGTCGATAAACAGCGACTCGATTTTCAACGTACTCGACGCCATCGAAGCCAGGCCCAACGCCAGCGCCAGTGACACCAGGAATGTTTCGCCACCGGACAACGAATGCACCGAGCGCAATTCGTCGCCCATCTCCGTATCCATCACCAGCAACCCGAGCATGCTGCCGCCACGCTTGAGACGGTAGCGGCGCACCAGCTGGCGCAGTTGCACGTTGGCGTGGTGCACCAACAGGTCGAGGTTGTAGGCCTGGGCGATCTTGCGGAAGGTGTCGCCGGTGGCCGAGCCGATCAGCGCATTCAGGCGTGCCCAGCGCTGCCACTCGTCATACGCCTTGGCGATATGCTCGGCCAACACGTGGTTGGCGTCCTGGCGGCGCTGGTCTTCGGACTGGCGCGCACGCAGTTCCGCGCAGGTTTTCTCACCTTCGGCCAATTGCTGATTGAGCGCAGCCAGGGCGGCGTCCAGTTGTTCGGCTGCCAGGTTGCCGTTGTGCAACGCTTGGTGTTCAGCCAGGCGTTGTTCGCGTTCCTGCAGCAGCACCTTGGCTTGTTCGACGGCTTTTTCGCTGTGCTGCAACTGCTGGCGCAATGCGCTGACGTGGCTGTCATCAAAGGCCAGCAAGCGCGTGAGCCCTTCGTCATGCAGGTCGGGGTGCAAGGCACGCCATTCGCTCAGGCGTTCGCCCAGGGTGTGCTGCTCGGCGGCCAAAGCCTGTTGGCGATCCTGCTGCGCCTTGAGGTCGGCGGCCAATTGAATCAGCGCGTTGCGGATCTCTTGCAGCTGTTGGTTGGCATCGGTCTCGCTTTGGCGTGACTGGGCCACCGCCTGGTCCAGTTGCTGTTGCCACTGTTCGGCACTGCTGTGCTCGCCGAGCAGTGCGCTGAGTGTTGCCTGCGCGGTCTGTTGCCGTGCAGACAGCTCGGTGACCTGCTGGAGCAAGGCGTCCAGTTGCTGCTGGCGATGCTGCTGATGGGTGTGTTCTTTCTCGATGGCCTGCTGGCGCTCATGCTGCTCGGCCAGTTCATCGCGCTGGTGGCCCAGTTGCTCAAGGCGTTGGCTGACGTGCTGGTCCAACTGCATAAACGTCGCCGCCGGTTCACGGCGCAGACCTTCGAGGGTTTCGGCGGGCAGCAGGCTGGCGAAGGCATGGAGTTCTTCGTCGAGGCGCTCGCGGTCGTTGGACAGTTCGCGCTGCTGGTCCACCAGCAACTGGCGGGCTTGCTGGCTTGCGTCCTGGGCGGCTTGCAGTTGTTGCTGCAAGCGCCCGGCATTTTGCTGAAGGTTGAGCAGGGCGCCCTGGCGTTGTTCGTCCTGGCTGATGCTTTGCGTCAGTTGCGCCAGTTGCTGGGCCAGCCAGGTGCTGCGTTTGGCGGCGTCCTGATTGAACAACGAGGCGGCCAATGGGTGCGCTTGCAGGCTGGGTGTCAGGCCTTGTTGCTGGGTCGCCAGTTGCTCCTGCTGCTGCAGGAACTCCTTTTGCTGGGCGATCAAACCGCCGACTTCGCCACGCAGCTCGGTGAGTTTTTCCTTGAGCGTGTCGACCGCTTTCTGCGCCGTCGCTTCTTCGTTTTCATCATGACGGCCAAGGCTTTGCAGCAACGCTTCGGGCTGGTGGTACGGATGCTCATGGCTGCCGCACACCGGGCACGGTTGGTCGTCCTGCAACTGCTCGCGCAATTCCTCGACGCTGGCACTGCGAGCCAGGCGCTGGCGTTCCAGCAGTTGCTTGGTCACCGTCAGGGTTTGTTCGGCCACCGTCAGTTCGGCCTTGGTTTGCAAGCCGGTTTGGTTCAGTTGCTCGCGTTGCTGCTGGGCGTCCGCGAGCTTTTGCGTTAATGCAGCAGCCTGTTGGTCCAGCTGTTGCTGGCTGTCCCACAGGCGCGTGAGGTCTTCGAAGGCGCGCTGTTGCTTGCGGTTGTCTTGCAGCAGGCTGGCGAGTAATTGAATCTGCTCGGCGACCGCGTGCGGCTCGGCACCGGCTTCCTGATACAGCAGGTCCAGCGCGTCGCGTTGTTGGGCGAACTTGTCGGCTGCGGCGGTGGCGCACTGTTCGAGTTGCGGCAGCTCGCTCTGGCCCTTGTTGAGGCGGTTGCCGATCAGCATCAGCTGTTGCAGACGGTCGCGGTAGGCGCTCCAGGCGTCGCTCAGCGGTGCCAGAGTGGCACTGCGTTCCAGCTCGGCCGCCAGGCGTTGCAGGCGTTCGGTGACTTGGGTTTGCTTCTCCAGCAACCCGGTGAGCAAGGCCTGGCCTTCTTGGCAGGCGCTTTCTTGTTGCTGTTTGTCGTCGCTGCGCTTGGTCAGGTCTTGGGTCAGGTGGGCGAGGGTGCTCTGTGCTTCGAACGCCTGACGCAACAAGGGCACGGCGTCGGCCTGCTGTTTCAGGGCGTCAGCCAAGGCTGCCTGGGCGGCGGACTGCTGCTGTTGCGCCTGCTCCTGACGCGCCTGCAGCGTGGTTTGCTGCGCGAGGTGCTGCTGAATCTGCGCGGCGAGCGGTGCAAGTAACGTAGCGAGTTCAGCCTGGCGCGCAAACTGATGGCGTTGCGGTGCCAATTGCTCCAGTCGGCTCAGGTCTTGGCGCTGCTGGCCCTGGCCTGCCCAATCCGCCTGCGCCCGTTGCAGTTGCTCTGTTGCATGGTGCTGGCGCTCCTGCCACTCACGCAGCTCCTTGAGCCAGGTGTGCTGCAGCTCTAACTGCTTGAGTTGGGCCTGTTGGGTCTTGAGCTGTTGCTGAGCCTCGGCCAACTGTTGATCGAGTTCGGCGCGGGCTTCGGCGGGCAACGGCACCACGCCGGTGGCCTGGTCTTGCAGCTGTTTATGCGCGTCCTTGGCGTCTTTGGCCTTGTCGAAGGCGCGACGGCCCAACTGGGTGTAGAGCGCGGTGTCGGTGAGCTTTTCCAGCAGCTCGCTGCGCTCGTTATCGTTGGCCTTGAGGAAGGCACTGAATTCGCTTTGCGCCAGCAACACCGCGCGGGTGAACTGTTCGAAATTCAGGCCCAGGGCCAGTTCCAGCTGGGTTTTATATTCAGTCTTCTGGCTGGCCAGCAGTTGGTCGCTGTCCAGGTCGATCAGGCTTTGTCGGCTGTTCTGCAACTTGCCGCTGGCCTTGTCACGGGCGCGGTTGGCTTCCCAGCGCGCACGGTAGCGACGGCCGCTGACGCCGACAAAATCCACCTCGGCATAGCCACCGCCGGTGCCGCGACGCAGCAGGGTGCGCGGGTCGCCGATGGAAATGTCGCTGTCGGCATCCGGCATTTTCGCCTGGCCGGTATCGCCCAGGCGCGGCACCGCGCCAAACAGCGCCAGGCACAAGGCATCCAGCAAGGTACTTTTGCCCGCTCCGGTCGGCCCGGTGATGGCGAACAACCCGGCGCTGGCCAAGGGCTCGGCGGTAAAGTCGATTTCAAACGGGCCTGCCAGGGAGGCGAGGTTTTTCAGGCGGATGGCGAGGATCTTCATGGCTGTTCGCCCTCCTGTTGCACTTCCTGGAGCAGCACGGCGAAGTCCTTCAAGGTCTGTTCATCCACTTCACTGCCATAGCTGTCCTGCCACGCGCGGCTGAACAGCTCCTGGGGCGTGAGCTGGTCGAGTTCGATCAGGCGCTCGTCGTCAGTCTCGTCACTGCCGCGTTTGCCGGCATATTCGGCGGCAATGCGCACCAGGCGCACGGCCTTGCCTTGCAGGGCGGTTTCGATTTGCTGGCGCAGGTCCGGTTGCGGCTCATCGAGGCGCACGCGCACTTCCAGCCATGGGTGGCGCTGGGTTTCGGCGAGCAGGTCGATGTCGGGCAGATCCGCCAACTGCTTGAGGATATCTGCCAGCGGCGCGGCTTCCAGGCGTTGCAGGTTGACCGAACGCGGAATCAGGCGCGGCTCGACACTCACCAGGCATTGGCCCTGAAAGGTCACATCGAGAATTTGGTGCTTGTAGCCGATTTCGGAAAACGACAAGGGGATCGGCGAGCCACTGTAGCGAATCCTGTCCTCGCCATTTACCCGCTGCGGCTTGTGCAAATGGCCGAGGGCCACATAACTCACGCTGGCATCGAACAGGCTGGCGGGTAGCGCCTCGGCATTGCCGATGATCAGGCTGCGCTCGGAGTCTTCCGACACCGAACCACCCGCCATGTGCGCGTGGCTGATGGCAATCAGCGCCTGGCCTTTTTTGCGTTTGGCATTGGCGGCGGTGATCAGCCATTCATGTACCTGGCCGATGCCGCGCAGGTAGTCGTCGCCCAAGTGCGCGCCGGTGACTTCCGCCGGGCGCAAAAATGGCAGCGCCAGGCACCAGGCGGCGATCTTGCCTTTGGCGTCAGGCAGCGGGATCAGCAACCGGTCGGCATCCAGTTGGCCATCATCCAGCCACAGCACCCGCCCCAGGGCATGGGTGCGCAAACGGCGCATCAACGGCGCCGGCAACTCGATACGCGAGCCGGAGTCGTGGTTGCCGGCGATCATCACAATCGTGAGTGTCGGGTTTTGTTCGTGGGCGCTGATGATGAAGTCATACAGACGCTCCTGGGCCTTGAGCGGCGGGTTGACCGTGTCGAAGATGTCCCCGGCGATCAGCAACACATCCGGCTGCTCGGCTTTTAATTGACCCAGCAGCCACTCGAGAAAACAGGCGTGTTCGAAGTCGCGTTCCTGGCCATGCAGGTTTTGGCCAAGGTGCCAGTCGGAGGTGTGGAACAGACGCAAGGCGAACTCCGTGGAGAAGATGAAAAGGAGGGGAGTTTACCTGTAAAAGCCCACACCGTGCCCGCGGCTGACCCAGATCAACTGTGGGAGCTGGCTTGCCTGCGATGGCATCACCTCGGTGTGACAGAAAGACCGAGGTGTCTGTATCGCAGGCAAGCCAGCTCCAACAGGGGTCATGCGGCGTGCAGGCAGTCCAGCGCGCGGTCGGCGAGGGTTTTGGCGCTGTCGATCAGGTGCTCGGTGGCACCGGCGATGTGGC
Organism: Pseudomonas antarctica; assembly: GCF_001647715.1. Classification (NCBI taxonomy): domain Bacteria; kingdom Pseudomonadati; phylum Pseudomonadota; class Gammaproteobacteria; order Pseudomonadales; family Pseudomonadaceae; genus Pseudomonas; species Pseudomonas antarctica. The sequence goes on along the minus strand of NZ_CP015600.1, from coordinate 3,558,987 downwards.
GTTGATCGCCGCTCAACCCTTGGCTGGAAACGGCTGCGGTGGCGGCTGCACAGCGCAGCAAGTCGCAGATTTGGGCGAGGGCGTCTTCGAAGCTGAGGTCGTGGTGCACGGTGAAGGACGGCGGTGAGTCGGGTTGTAGGTAGTGGCTCAGGGCGCGTTCGAAGATTTCGCGGTCGGGGGTGAAGCGGGGTGGGTCTGGGACGATTTTATGCATGAATGAATCTCCTGAAAGATCTGGAGCCATTCTCTTGCCGATCTCACTCGTCAAAAGGTGGCAGCTATGTGCGGGGTGAGATTGCCGGTCAGGTACACCCGGTCAGACCGAAGTCTGCCCGCACACAGCCGCCATAGAGCATGTTGCTCGCGGTTGTGGCACTTGGTACCTAATCACATCACAGGATCTCACCCCTGATCGCTGATATGCAGCGACGGAGCGAAGGCTAGCCAGTGGAGTGAGCAGGCGCAAGGCCGAAGGATTGTCTAGGAAACTTCCCGCAAATTAAAGGGATATGGATTGCTGGCCTTTAACAATGCATGTCGATCAGGCGTTTAGGTAGATATGAGTACATATCCGTTGCTGCGGTAACGGCTGCTTAGGGTTCCGCCCTTACGGCGGGTCACTTTTTTACAAAGCGCCTAAAAAAGTAACCAAAAAACGCTTTGCCCCACCACTCGGTGCCTCGCTTAGGCTCGGCATGCCCGCACTCCGGCTTGAATCCGTGGGCCGCCGCAATGGGCCATCCCTGGCCCAGTGCGGCTAACCCGGCGTCCTGCCGGGTTACCCACGGATTCAAGCCTGCGTTCGGCCAGCGTGGTTAACGGGGCCTCTCAGATCAAGATCAACAGCAGAGCACGGCGGCCTGGTAGCCGACCTGAGTGGTTGAAGCAAAAGCAGAGCAGAAGCAGTGCAACACAGCATCCACCTGATGTAATGAGATCCAAATGTGGGAGCGGGCTTGCTCGCGAAAGCGGTGGGTCAGTCAGCACATTTGTAACTGAACCACCGCATTCGCGAGCAAGCCCGCTCCCACAATTTGACCGAGTTTATCTGCCAGGCCGTGGCGCTGCGCTTTTCTGTGGGGGCTGGCTTGCCTGCGATGCAGACACCTCGGTACATCAGGCATAAGCCGTTGATGCCATCGCGAGCAAGCTCGCTCCCACAATTTGACCGAGTTTAGCTGCCAGGCCGAGGCGCTGCGCTTTTCTGTGGGAGCTGGCTTGCCTGCGATGCAGACACCTCGGTACATCAGGCATAAGCCGTTGATGCCATCGCGAGCAAGCTCGCTCCCACAGTTTGACTGAGTTTAGCTGTCAGGCCGTGGCGCTGCGCTTTTCTGTGGGAGCTGGCTTGCCTGCGATGCAGACACCTCGGTACATCAGGCATAAGCCGTTGATGCCATCGCGAGCAAGCTCGCTCCCACAGTTTGACTGAGTTTAGCTGTCAGGCCCTGGCGCTGCGCTTTTCTGTGGGAGCTGGCTTGCCTGCGATGCAGACACCTCGGTACATCAGGCATAAGCAGTTGATGCCATCGCGGGCAAGCCCGGCTCCCACAGTTTGACCGAGTTTAGCTGCCAGGCGCGGCGCTGCGCTTTTCTGTGGGAGCTGGCTTGCCTGCGATGCAGGCACCTCGGTACATCAGGTATAAGCAGTTGATGCCATCGCGGGCAAGCCCGGCTCCCACAGTTTGACCGAGTTTATCTGCCAGGCCGTGGCGCTGCGCTTTTCTGTGGGAGCTGGCTTGCCTGCGATGGCATCACCTCGGAACATCTGAAACAGCGAGGTGCCTGCATCGCGGGCAAGCCCGGCTCCCACACAAGCCAGTTCCCACATAGGTTTTGTGGGGTGAGGCAGCCCGGGATTTACTTGGGATACAGCGGCGGCAGGCTGGTGGTATCCGTCGCCGGGTCTTGTTCGCGTTCAGCCGTAGGAATGGCTTTTATCGCGCGCCACAAGTCTTCGCCCAGCCAATATTGGCCGCTTTCGCTGTACAGCGCGCCGTTCAGCCCATCCAGCGCATCCGACAACGGCACAAACCGCGCGGCCATATCCGCCAGGGTTTCCGGCTGTTGCCGCGCCCAGGCGTCCAGTGCCTGGCGCGTGGCCTGCGGGTCGTTGGCCTGGGTGGCGCGCTTGAGGTCGTCGAGCAGGCTGCGCGGGCTTGGGCCGGTTTGCGCGGCACGTTGCACGGCCGGTTGCCGACGCGCACGCCACCACAGGCCGAAGCCCAGCAGCGTGGTGCACACAAAGATCAGTGTGCTCAGTTGCCACAGCCACAGGCGGTCATCGTCTGGCGCAGTAATTACCGTCGGCGTGGCGGGGGTGTCCACCACCAGGCTCGGGTTGGTCGCCACTTGCAAGGTGCGCGCGGGCAGGCTGGTGCGTTCGAGGTGGTCTTCGTGGGTGTTCCACCACACCACTTCCACGGCCGGCAGTTCGACAGCGCCGGCGCGGGTCAGCACCAGCGCTTCGCGGTCTTCGCGGCTGCCTGTCAGGCCGTGGTCGTTGCTCTGGTTGGCGAGCACCGGTTGGTCGGGGTAGCGGCGCAGGCCGTTGATGTCGGTGCTGGGCAGCGCCGGCAGTTGCGCGCTGGAAAGGCCCTCGGCCTTGACTGTGAGGCTGCGGGTCAAGGAGTCGCCGACCTGCACGTGATCAGGCGCGGGGTTCCAGGCTTCGCTCAGGTTCAGGCTGCGCGCAGGCAACCAGGGCGCATCGGCGGGGTAGAATTCCGGCTTGGGTTTGACCGTCAACGGCAACTCGGCCGAGCTGACGTGAATCAACTTGCCCGGTTTGGTGCCTTGCAGCGTGTTCTCTTGGGGCGGGCGCGATTCCACCAGGGTCGCACTGAAGGTCTGCGCCGGAATCATCAATGCGCCGCTGTGCTGCGGGTAGATCGCGTAGCGGGTTTCGATCACGCCATGGCGAATGCTGTTGATGACTTTCTCGTAGGTGCGCGACTCACCCAACTGCTCGATGCGTGCATCCGGAATCTGCAACGGCGTGAGGCTGCTGTCGTCATACAGCGACACCGAATGATAAACGCGCACGGTCAACAGGGCCTGGGCCTGGACGTACACGCTGGTTTGGTCGAGGCTGGTTTCGATGAACACCGGGGCCAGTTCGGCGCTGGTGTTCTGGCTGGCCGTTTCGACCACTTGCAGGCTGATCGGCTGGGTCTTGAGCTCACCGACTTGCAGCGGCGGAATCACCACGGTGCCGTTTTCCTTGGGCAGCAGGGTGATGATCCAGCGCGTGGTGGCGTGGTTATCGCCGCCCAGGGTGGTGAGCTGGTTGATCTGGCGGGTGCCGCTGACTTCGAACTGTGCGTCGAGGGGCGACAGGTCGGGTTTGCCGAATTGGGTGACGTCGCTGGACTCCACCGTCAGTTCCACCGTTTCCCCGGAATTGACGCGGCTGCGGTCGACGCTGGCGACGAGGTTTTCCGCCTGGGCGTGGCCTGCCGACAACGCAAGCAGGAGCAGAAGGGTGGTGCGGCGGCTCATCGAGTCTTGTCCTGATGTTGTTGCTGTTCGTACCAGAATTTGCGGCGCAGCAGTTCGCCGGGGTTGTCCGGGATCTCCTGCAGCCATTGCTCCAGGGCCTGGCGATGTTCGCCGTCAATGCTGGCATCGGCAGGGCGCAAGGGCGGGGTGGTGGTTTGCTCATCCCCTAACTCGCTGCCCGGTACGTCGTTGCCGCCGGCTTTTGGCGCAGTGCCTGATTGGCTCTCGCCGGTGCCGGTCTCACCCTGGCCCTGGGGTGATTGCTCGCCACCTGTGGCACTTTGCCCGGTATTGCCCGGTTGCGCAGTTTGGCCGGGCTGGGTGGTTTCGTCATCTTCGTTTTTTGCCGGCTTGGTCGGTTCGGGCTGTGCTTGTTGCTGCATCACGCTTTCCACCAAGGCTTTGTTTTTGAGCGCTGGTTGCAGGTCGGGCTGGGCCTCCAGCGCCTGTTCGTAGGCGTCGATGGCCGCTTCCAGTTCGCCGGATTTGGCCAGGGCGTTACCACGATTGTAGTGGGAGTAGGCGTCATTGCCTTGGGCAAAACGCTTGATAGCCTCGGCATAGTTACCGGCCTCGTACAGCGCCACGCCTTGCCATTGCGGGTCCTCGAAGCGCTCGGCCGCTTCGGCGGGGCGCTTGTGCTTGAGCAGGTACTGGCCCTGCTGGTCGGGGCGCAGCCACAGGTCCTGAAGTTCAAAGGCGTAACTTGGTTGCGGCGCCCCGAGTAACAGCAAAGGCAAACAAAACAGCCAGCCACGGCGCCCGGCGCAGGCAGCGAGGAGCAACAGCGGCAGGAGCAGCCAGTAACCCTGGTCGGCCCAGGCGTCGAGGTGCAACAGTTGGCCATCGTTGCGCAGGGTTTGCGGGCCGTCGAGCAGGTTGAGTTGACGCAGGTCTTTGTCGTCCAGGCGTGCGGCGCGGTAACGGCCGCCCATTTCACTGGCGAAGGCCTTGAGGGTCGGGCTGTCGAGGCGCGGCACCAGGATCGCGCCTTGGTCGTCCTTGAGGAACTCGCCGCTTTCCTGGGTCACCGGTGTGCCTTCACGGCTGCCGATGCCGAGGATCGACAGCGTTGGCGCCTGCCCACCTTGCAGCTGCAGCCGAATGCCTTGGCGTTCCTGTTTCGACAGCGACGAGCCCACCAGCAGCAGGCGCCCCTGACCGAGGCCGCCCTGTTTAAGCAAACCCAGCGCCTTGGCCACTGCCAGGTCGGCGCGATGGCCGGGCTCGGGCATGATCGAAGGGCGCAGGGCCTCGAGCAGGTTACGGCTGGTGGCCAGGTCATCCGACAGCGGCACCAGGGTGTGGGCGCTACCGGCATACACGACGATTGCGGTCGGCGCATTGTCGCGTGCTTGCAGCAAGTCATACAGCTTGCGCCGCGCTTGCTCCAGGCGATTGGGTGGGCTGTCGGTGGCGAGCATTTCCGGGGTCAATTCCAGCAGCACCACGACCGGGTCGGAGGGTTTCTGGCTGGACTGTTCAACCCTTTGCCAGCTGGGACCCAACAAGGCCAACACGGCCAGTAGCCAGCCGACACCCAGCAGCACCCACGGCGATTTGCTTTCGCGACCGTTGCCACCACTGAGCAACACCGCATGAAAGGCCGGTGGCAGGATCATCTGCCAGCGCCCGGCGCGTTTTTGCCGATGCCAAAGCTGCCACAGCAGCCAGCCGAGCAGCGGCAACAACAACTGCCACCAGGGACGGAACCAGTGCGGCCACAGGTCGATCATCGACGCCTCCGCAAACGCAGGCGTTTGAGGCGTTGGCGCCATTCGGGGTGCTGTTGCAGGAAAATGCCCTTGGTCGAGAGTTTATTGAGTAAGCGTTGCAGCGCGTTGTTGGGCCAGCGTTCCTGGACCACCAGCAACATGCTCAGGATCAACGCCAGGGCCAATGGCGCACTGTAAAGCGCCTGGGCCGGGCGGGCTTGTGTCGGTTGTTGCGCAACAGGCTCAAGCTGGTCGAGGGTGTCCTTGATCTTTTGCAGCTCGTTGCCGTCGCGGGCGCGGAAGTAGCGGCCACCGGTCGCGTCGGCAATCGCCTTCAACGCGGGTTCGTCGAGGTCGAGGCTCGGGTTGACGCCGAGGATGCCCAGGGAGCCGGTTTGCTCGGGGTCGGCGCCAATGCCGATGGGGTAGATTTTCACGCCTTCTTCAGCGGCCAGGCGTGCGGCGGTCAACGGGTCGATTTGCCCGGCGTTGTTGGCGCCATCGGTGACCAGGATCAGCACGCGGCTTTGCGCCGGGCGCTGGCGCAGGCGTTTCAGGGCCAGGCCAATCGCATCACCGATGGCGGTGTTCTTGCCGGCAATGCCGATGCGCGCTTCGTCCAGCCAAGTGCGCACGGTGCGCCGGTCGAAGGTCAGCGGCGCTTGCAGGTAGGCCTGGCTGCCAAACAGGATCAGGCCGACGCGGTCGCCTTCGCGGCTTTCCAGGAAGTCCCCGAGCAGGTGTTGGACCAGGCTCAGGCGGCTGACGTCATCGTCTTGCCAGTGCATATCCGGGAAGTCCATGGAGCCGGACACGTCCACCGCCACCAGCAAGTCGCGGCCGCTGGCGGCAATCGGCAGCGGTTCGCCGAGCCATTCCGGGCGGGCGGCAGCGCTCAGCAGCAGCAGCCACAGCACCACGAAGGGCGCCTGCTGGCGCCAGCCCGGCAGGTTGACGCGCGCGCGACGACGGGCCAGGCCTTCGAGGTCGGCGAGGTAGCTGACTTTCAGGGCGGGCTCGCCGCTGTCGGCCACGGGCAGGATCAGCCGCATCAGCCAGGGCAATGGCAACAGGGCGAAGATCCACGGCCAGGCGAACTCAAACATGTTTGCGAATCCAGGTGTCGACGGCTTGGGTCAGGCCGGCGATAGCCTTGTCGTCGAGTTTGCATTCGGGTTTGTAGGCGCCTTCCACCAGCACCATCCAGCGGGTCAGGCCGGCAGCAGGGCAGCGGTTGTCGAGGAACGCCAGCCATTTGCGGCCGTTGAGGGTGTGGCTCTGGCTGTAGGGGTAGTCGTTGCGGCACAGGCGCTTGAGCAAGCCGTTGAGCTGTTGCAGCCAGGCGCCGGCGGGGGCGCCGTCGTAAGGTTTTGGCATCAGCGCAAGCTCTGCCAGGGCGGTGATGCGCAGCGGGTCCAGCGGTTGTTCGGCACGCGCGACCGGGCGGCGCGCCGGCAGGAAACGGCGCAGCCACCACAACCCCCAGGCGCACAGCGGAATCACCAGCAGCAACAGCCACCAGCCCGGCGCAGGGGGCCAGAAGCCGATGGCCGGCGGGGCGATCAGGGGTTGCAGTTGGTCGAGGCTGCTCATTGCTTTTTAACCGGGCGTTGCGGGTTGAGGTATTCGCGCAGCTGCTCGACCATTTCGCTCTGGGTGCTCAAGGGCATCAATAGAATCCGCAGTTTCTGTGCGAGCAGTTCCCAGCGGGCGATGCGCGCTTCGGCCTGGGCCTTGTAGGCCTGGCGTAAGTCGAAGTTAAGCGTGTCCAGTTCCAACTGCGCGCCGCGTTCGGCAAAGCGCAACAACCCTGCGGCGGGCAAGGCGTGGTCCAGCGGGTCGGAGATGGGCAGCAGCAAGAGGTCGCAATGCCGAGACAGCAGGCTCAGCTGCTGTTCGGCACCTTCGGTGAGCGCGCGTTCATCGCAGATCACAATCACCAGGCTGCCCGGGCGCAACACTTCGCGGCCACGGCGCAAGGCCATGCCGAGGGCGTCCGCTTCGGGTCGGCTTTCGGTATTGAGGCTCTGGTTGACCCGCACCAGGCGGTTGAGCAGTTGCAGCAGGCTTTGCTTGCTGCGCCGGGGCTTGATTTCGTAGTGTTCGCTGTCGCCGAAGACCAGCCCGCCAACGCGGTCGTTATGCCCCAGGGCTGCCCAGCCTATCAGGCTGGCGGCTTGCGCGGCCAGTACCGACTTGAACATCTGGCCGGAACCGAAAAACAGCCGGCAGCTTTGCTCGACCATGATGAAAATCGGTCGCTCGCGTTCTTCGTGGAACAGTTTGGTATGCGGTTCCTGGGTACGCGCCGTCACACGCCAGTCGATGGTGCGCACATCGTCCCCGGCCTGGTACACACGCACCTGGTCAAAGTCCACGCCACGCCCACGCAACTTGGAATGGTGCAGGCCGATCAATGGGCTGCGCTGGCTCGGCGTGGAAAACAACTGCACTTCGCGCACACGGTGGCGCATCTCAATCAATTCGCTGAGCGTGACGCGGATTCCATCGCTGGCGTTCATGGGTTTCAAGCGACGGCAACGACGTCGAGAATGCGTTGCACCACGCGGTCCTGGTCAATGCCGGCCGCTTCGGCTTCGAACGACAAAATGATGCGGTGGCGCAGCACGTCGAACAGCACGGCCTGGATATCTTCCGGGCTCACAAAGTCGCGCCCGGCCAGCCACGCATGCGCGCGGGCGCAGCGGTCCAGGGCGATAGAGCCGCGCGGGCTGGCGCCGTAGGCGATCCACTCGGCCATTTCCGGGTCGAACTTGGCCGGGGTGCGCGTGGCCATCACCAGTTGCACCAGGTATTCCTCCACCGCATCGGCCATGTACAGGCCGAGGATTTCCTTGCGCGCAGCAAAAATCGCCTGCTGACTGACGCGGCGTTCGGGCTTGGTTTCACCGTTGAGGGCTTCGCCTCGGGCTTGTTGCAGGATGCGTCGCTCTACCGCTGCATCCGGGAACCCGATTTTGACGTGCATCAGGAAGCGGTCGAGCTGGGCTTCGGGCAATGGGTAGGTGCCTTCCTGCTCGATGGGGTTTTGCGTGGCCATCACCAGAAACAGTGGCGACAAGTCGTAGGTGCTGCGCCCGACGCTGACCTGGCGCTCGGCCATGGCTTCGAGCAGTGCCGACTGCACCTTGGCCGGTGCGCGGTTTATTTCGTCCGCCAGCACCAGGTTGTGGAAGATCGGGCCCTGTTGGAACACAAAGCTGCCGGTTTCCGGGCGATAGATCTCGGTGCCGGTGATGTCGGCAGGCAGCAGGTCGGGGGTGAACTGGATGCGATGGAACTGCGCTTCGATGCCTTCGGCCAACTCTTTGATGGCTTTGGTCTTGGCCAGGCCCGGTGCGCCTTCGACCAGCATATGGCCGTCGGCAAGCAGGGCGATCAGGAGGCGATCGATGAGTTTTTCCTGGCCGAGAATCTGCGTAGAAAGAAAGGTTCGCAGCGCGAGCAGCGCTTCACGATGTTCCATCGATGACGGTTCCTGGAGAGGTGAGCCTGGGCGTCGAGAAAAAACGCCGGGCCTGGGGCGCTTACTTTAATGCATCGAGGGGGGTGGCGACTAACGGCGTGACGGGTATTTTTGGCAAATCTTGTAGGAAATTTGTATGGGAACACGGTCAATGTGGGAGGGGCTTGCCCCCGATAGCGGTGGATCAGTTTATACGTCTGTGACTGATCGACTGCTATCGGGGGCGAGCCCCCTCCCACATTTGATCGTTGGTGCGGTTTAGATTCGGGTAAAGGTGCCTGTGCCCTTAAGAATGTTCTGCAAGGTTTCCTCAACTTCAGCCAAGTCCGACGCGGCGGTGCTGTGGAGAATTTCCAGATGATCCTTGCCACCCAGTGCATCGGCATCGCCCGCAGCTAACTCAACCCGCAACGTCGTGTCGCTTAGCGTGACCTTCAGCCCATCCAGGGTCGACGGCTCGTAATCCCAAGTCAGTTCGACTTCATCTTCGTCCGGGTAACGGGTGAGCATGAACATCTCGCCGTTTTTACCGTGGCAGCAGAGCATGGCCATGTTGTCTTCTTCGTCGTCGCACGGGGTGGCCATCAGCGCGTCGGTGTTCAGTTGCAGCATGGGAAATCCTGTTTGGGGGAGGGCACAGCGGGGCAATTGTGCCATTGCGGCGAATTTTGTGCTGCATTCTGTGTCAGACCCAGGGTATGACCTGACGGGCTCTATCAGTCATTTTCGGTACTCGTGAGCTGGAAAATAGCGGGTTTTTCTTCGGAAAAATACGGGTTGCTCAAGTCGCAACCCCAGGCCTGCGTACCGATGACCGAATATGTCGCAGCGTCGCAAGCAGCCGTCTTCCTACACTCGTTAAGCTGCGCAACGGATGTGCCCTGTGCCGGGAGTCTGACCTGCCCGTCGTACCGTCGCCCTGCATGCTGCACATCTTATGGGAGTTGTATGTGACCTCATTGTCTTGTCCAGCTTCACCCACCTGTCACCCTGATTCGTTTATGGTGCTTGTTATCAGTACCTGCGAACAGCGCTGACGGTCTCCCCGCAAGGGGAAAACGCGACGCTTCCATCAATAACAAGCCCAAGCGGAGTACCACAGATGGCGTTCTTCACCGCAGCCAGCAAGGCCGACTTCCAGCATCAACTGCAAGCGGCACTGGCGCAGCACATCAGTGAACAGGCACTGCCACAAGTGGCGCTGTTCGCTGAACAATTTTTCGGCATCATTTCCCTGGACGAACTGACCCAACGTCGCCTTTCCGACCTGGCCGGTTGCACTTTATCTGCCTGGCGCCTGCTTGAGCGCTTTGATCACACCCAACCGCAAGTGCGGGTCTACAACCCCGATTACGAACGTCATGGCTGGCAGTCGACCCATACCGCCGTCGAAGTGCTGCACCATGACCTGCCCTTTCTGGTGGACTCGGTCCGTACCGAGCTGAACCGTCGTGGCTACAGCATCCATACCCTGCAGACCACCGTCCTCAGCGTGCGCCGTGGCAAGAAGGCCGAGCTGCTGGAAATCCTGCCAAAAGGCACCCAGGGCGAAGGCATCCAGCAAGAATCGCTGATGTACCTGGAAATCGACCGCTGCGCCAATGCCGCCGAACTGAGCGTGCTGAGCAAAGAGCTTGAGCAGGTACTGGGCGAAGTGCGCGTGGCCGTGGCCGATTTCGAACCGATGAAAGCCAAGGTCCAGGACCTGCTGGCCGGTATTGATGCGAGCAAGTTCAGCATCGACGGCGAAGAAAAAGCCGAGATCAAAAGCTTCCTGGAATGGCTGGTGGGCAACCACTTCACCTTCCTCGGCTATGAAGAGTTTGTGGTACGTGACGGGGCGGATGGCGGACATATCGAATATGACGCCAATTCCTTCCTCGGCCTGACCAAGCTGCTGCGTGCCGGCCTCACCGCCGAAGACCTGCGTATCGAAGACTACGCCGTGGCCTACCTGAACGAGCCGGTTGTGCTGTCGTTCGCCAAGGCTGCGCACCCAAGCCGCGTGCATCGCCCGGCTTATCCGGACTATGTGTCGATCCGCGAGATCAGCGCCGACGGCAAAGTCATCAAGGAACACCGCTTCATGGGCCTCTACACCTCTTCGGTGTACGGCGAAAGCGTGCGGGTGATTCCTTATATCCGCCGCAAGGTGGCGGAAATCGAACGCCGTTCGGGCTTCCAGGCCAAGGCTCACCTGGGCAAGGAACTGGCGCAAGTCGTTGAAGTGTTGCCGCGCGATGACCTGTTCCAGACCCCGGTCGACGAGCTGTTCAGCACCGTGATGTCGATCGTGCAGATCCAGGAGCGCAACAAGATCCGCGTGTTCCTGCGCAAAGACCCGTACGGTCGTTTCTGCTACTGCCTGGCCTACGTGCCACGTGACATCTACTCCACCGAAGTGCGCCAGAAGATTCAGCAAGTGCTGATGGATCGTCTGAAAGCCTCGGACTGCGAATTCTGGACCTTCTTCTCCGAGTCCGTGCTGGCCCGTGTGCAATTGATTCTGCGGGTTGACCCGAAGAACCGCCTCGCCATCGACCCGCTGCAGCTGGAAAAAGAAGTGGTGCAGGCCTGCCGCAGCTGGCAGGACGACTACTCCAGCCTGGTCGTGGAAAGCTTCGGCGAAGCCCAAGGCACCAACGTGCTGGCGGATTTCCCGAAAGGCTTCCCAGCCGGTTACCGTGAACGTTTTGCTGCGCATTCGGCTGTGGTCGATATGCAGCACCTGAACAGCCTGACCGAAGCCAACCCGCTGGTGATGAGCTTCTACCAGCCGTTGGGCCAGGTCTCCGGCCAACGCGAGCTGCATTGCAAGCTCTACCACGCCGATACCCCGCTGGCGTTGTCCGACGTGCTGCCGATCCTGGAAAACCTCGGCCTGCGCGTGCTGGGTGAGTTCCCGTACCGCCTGCGTCATGCCAATGGCCGCGAGTTCTGGATCCATGACTTTGCGTTCATCGCCGCCGAAGGCGTGAACCTGGATATCCAGCAGCTCAACGACACCTTGCAGGACGCGTTCGTGCACATCGTTCACGGCGATGCCGAAAACGATGCGTTCAACCGCCTGGTACTGACCGCCGGCCTGCCTTGGCGCGACGTGGCGCTGCTGCGTGCGTACGCGCGCTACCTGAAGCAGATCCGCCTGGGCTTCGACCTCGGTTATATCGCCAGCACCCTGAACAACCACACCGACATCGCCCGCGAGTTGACCCGGTTGTTCAAGACCCGCTTCTACCTGGCGCGCAAGCTCACCGCCGATGACCTGGAAGACAAGCAGCAACGTCTGGAGCAAGCGATCCTCACCGCCCTGGACGACGTTCAGGTGCTCAACGAAGACCGTATCCTGCGTCGCTACCTGGACCTGATCAAGGCGACCCTGCGTACCAACTTCTACCAGACCGACGCCAACGGCCAGAACAAGTCGTACTTCAGCTTCAAGTTCGACCCGCGCGCCATCCCTGAACTGCCCAAGCCGGTACCGAAGTTTGAAATTTTCGTGTACTCGCCACGCGTTGAAGGCGTGCACCTGCGCTTTGGTAACGTCGCGCGCGGCGGCCTGCGTTGGTCCGACCGTGAAGAGGATTACCGTACCGAAGTGCTCGGCCTGGTAAAAGCCCAGCAAGTGAAGAACTCGGTGATCGTGCCAGTGGGCGCCAAGGGCGGCTTCCTGCCGCGTCGCCTGCCATTGGGCGGCAGCCGGGACGAGATCGCGGCCGAGGGCATCGCCTGCTACCGCATCTTCATTTCCGGCCTGTTGGACATCACCGACAACCTGAAAGACGGCGCCCTGGTGCCGCCGGTCAACGTCGTGCGTCATGACGACGATGACCCGTACCTGGTTGTGGCTGCGGACAAGGGCACTGCGACCTTCTCCGACATCGCCAACGGCATTGCCATCGACTACGGCTTCTGGCTGGGCGATGCGTTCGCTTCCGGTGGTTCCGCCGGTTACGACCACAAGAAAATGGGCATCACCGCCAAGGGCGCGTGGGTCGGTGTGCAGCGTCACTTCCGTGAGCGCGGCATCAACGTGCAGGAAGACAGCATCACGGTGGTGGGCGTCGGCGATATGGCCGGTGACGTGTTCGGTAACGGCCTGTTGATGTCCGACAAGCTGCAACTGGTCGCGGCCTTCAACCACTTGCACATCTTCATCGACCCGAACCCGAACCCGGCGACCAGCTTCGTCGAGCGTCAGCGCATGTTCGAGCTGCCGCGTTCGGCGTGGACCGACTACGACACCAGCATCATGTCCGAAGGCGGCGGCATCTTCTCGCGCAGCGCGAAGAGCATTGCCATCTCGCCACAGATGAAAGAGCGCTTCGACATCCGGGCCGACAAGCTGACCCCGACCGAACTGCTGAACGCCTTGCTCAAGGCGCCGGTGGACCTGTTGTGGAACGGTGGTATCGGTACTTACGTCAAGGCCAGCACTGAAAGCCACGCCGACGTGGGCGACAAGGCCAACGACGCGCTGCGCGTCAACGGCAACGAGCTGCGCTGCAAGGTCGTGGGCGAGGGCGGTAACCTCGGCATGACCCAGCTGGGTCGTGTGGAGTTCGGCCTCAATGGCGGCGGTTCCAACACCGACTTCATCGACAACGCCGGTGGTGTGGACTGCTCCGACCACGAAGTGAACATCAAGATCCTGCTCAACGAAGTGGTGCAGGCCGGTGACATGACCGACAAGCAGCGCAACCAGCTGCTGGCGAGCATGACCGACGAAGTCGGCAACCTGGTGTTGGGCAACAACTACAAGCAAACCCAGGCGTTGTCCCTGGCCGCACGCCGTGCCTACGAGCGTGCTGCCGAGTACAAGCGCCTGATGAGCGACCTGGAAGGCCGTGGCAAGCTGGACCGCGCCATCGAGTACCTGCCGACCGAGGAGCAGCTCTCCGAGCGCGCCGCAACCGGCAAGGGCCTGACCCGTCCGGAGCTGTCGGTGTTGATCTCCTACAGCAAGATCGACCTCAAGGAAGCACTGCTCAAGTCGCTGGTGCCGGATGACGACTACCTGACCCGTGACATGGAGACCGCGTTCCCACCGAGCCTGGTCGCCAAGTTCGGCGAAGCCATGCGTCGCCACCGCCTCAAGCGTGAGATCGTCAGCACCCAGATCGCCAACGACCTGGTTAACCACATGGGCATCACCTTCGTTCAACGACTCAAAGAGTCGACCGGCATGAGCCCGGCGAACGTAGCGGGCGCGTATGTGATTGTGCGTGACATCTTCCATCTCCCGCACTGGTTCCGTCAGATTGAAGCCCTGGACCACCTGGTCTCCGCCGACGTGCAACTGGAGCTGATGGACGAGCTGATGCGCCTGGGCCGCCGTGCTACGCGCTGGTTCCTGCGCAGCCGTCGCAACGAGCAGGACGCTGGCCGTGACACCGCGCATTTCGGTCCACACCTGGCGGCGTTGGGCCTCAAGCTCGACGAATTGCTGGAAGGCCCGACCCGCGAAGGCTGGCAGAACCGCTACCAGGCCTACACCGAAGCCGGCGTACCGGAATTGTTGGCGCGCATGGTTGCAGGTACTACCCACCTGTACACATTGCTGCCGATCATCGAAGCCGCCGACGTTACCGGGCATGACGCCGCTGAAGTGGCCAAAGCCTACTTCGCCGTCGGCAGTGCCCTGGACTTGCCGTGGTACCTGCAGCAGATCAGCGATCTGCCGGTGGCCAACAACTGGCAGGCCCAGGCACGCGAAGCCTTCCGCGACGACGTGGACTGGCAGCAACGGGCGATCACCATCGCGGTCCTGCAAATGGCCGATGCGCCACAAGACATGGAAGCCCGCGTGGCCCTGTGGCTTGAGCAGCACCAGGACATGGCCGATCGCTGGCGCGCAATGATGGTGGAAATTCGTGCAGCTGTCGGCACGGACTACGCCATGTACGCGGTGGCTAACCGTGAGTTGTTGGACCTGGCGTTGAGCGGTCAGTCGGTGCTTGCGCCGGCTTGATCCCGCCGTAAAACAAAAGCCCCCGTATCGTGAGATACGGGGGCTTTTTGTTGGAACCCTATTTATCAAACACCTGGGTCAATGGGGGGAGCTGGCTTGCCTGTGATAGCCATAGGTATCTACACAACTCTTTGTGTCGCTTTAAGTCTGTGAGGGGGTTGAGTAGATTGAGTACATATCCGTTGCTGCGGTAACGGCGGCTTAGGGTTCCGCCCTTACGGCGGGTCACTTTTTTACAAAACGCCTAAAAAAGTAACCAAAAAACGCTTTGCCCCACCACTCGGTGCCTCGCCTAGGCTCGGCATGCCCGCACTCCGGCTTGAATCCGTGGGCCGCCGCGATGGGCCATCCTTGGCCCAGCGCGGCTAACCCGGCGTCCTGCCGGGTTACCCACGGATTCAAGCCTGCGTTCGGCCAGCGTGGTTAACGGGGCCTCTCAGATCAAGATCAACAGCAGATCAAAAGCAGAGCACGGCGGCCTGGTAGCCGACCTGAGTGGTTGAAGCAAAAGCAGGGCAAAAACAGGGCTGCTTTTCTGTGGGAGCTGGCTTGCCTGCGATGCCGGCACCTCGGTCCATCAGGCATACCCAGCTGATGCCATCGCAGCGGTTCCGCGGTCCGACAAGCCAGCTCCCACATTGACTGAGTACAGCCTGAAGAGCCGCATACCCTCTGCCTGATGTGCTGAGTTCAAAATGTGATTAACAGGGCCTGTCAGATCAAAATCAAAAGCAGAGCACGGCGGCCTGGTAGCCGACCTGAGTGGTAGAAGCGGAAGCAGGGCAAAAACAGGGCTGCTTTTTTGTGGGAGCCCATTCTCCACTGAGAGACGGTTATCGCAGGCAAGTAGCTCTCACAGTGTGTTTGATCTCAAAAACTAGCGCGGGGTCGCGCTGGCAATACCCTGGCAAGACTGGATGATTTTTTTCAACCCGTTGTTGTTTTCCGGCAACGCGAACGTCGCGGTCAACCGCTCTGCGCCTTCTGTGGCCGGGGCTAACGAAAGTTTTAGCGTTTGGCCTCGCGAAGCATCGCTGATCCAGTAGGCTAATTCATCGGGCGCAACAGAGGTGCTGAGCGCAAAGACCGTACCGATCTGGAAAGCCCCGGCGTAAGTCCAAACGCCATTTACCGGGCGTTCGATGCTCGCGCGTGTTCCGGTGGTAATACGCAACGGACCGTTTGCGCTGGCATCTTTGCCTTCAAACGGATCGCTGTCGAAACCCAGTGATTGCGGGGTGATCTGCAGCGCAAGGCTGGCCGTCGGGTTCTGCGGGTGACAGCTGATTTCCAGGCTGGCCTTGACGTGAAAGCCGCCGTAGGCGCTGACACCAAAAGTACGCGCGGTGAGCATCGGGCTGTCTGCGTAGGGTTGCTCAAGCAACCACACAGGGTGCGCTGGGGTAATGATGGCAGTTCCGATACCTGACTCGTCGCCTGCCTGTGCTTGAGCAATGAGAGGTAGAGCGAAAATGGCAGCGAACAACGTAAAGGTGAAGGCTCGCATAGAGGTATTCATCCGCGTGTAAGACGTGAGCTAAGGAATGAATGCATTTTGCCTGTCAGCGATAACCGGTTCTGTCGGGTTTTTCGCAAATGCAGCGCGGCTCAGTAGCTTGGTTTCCAGGTGATCCAGATGCTCGGTCATCAGGCTGACTGCGCTGTTCACATCCCGTTGCTCGACGGCGTCGACAATGGCTGCATGCTCCTGCCACGCACAGTACGTGCAGGCGTGCGCCTCATATTGGGCGATGATCAGCGAGGTCAGCGGTACCAGGCTGTTGAGAAACTGAGCCAGCGGAGCATTCCGCGCCATCGCGGCCAATTGCAGGTGGAATTCCCCGGACAGGCGAATCGCCGGCCCGCGTTGATCGCGCTCGATGCACTCACGTTCGCGAGCGATCAGCTCATGCAAGTGCCGAACCTGGGTCGGTGTGGCGTGCACACAGGCCAACTGCACCACGGTGATTTCCGTCAGGCGTCGCGCTTCCAGAATCTGTCGCGTCTGCAGGGCATCCGGCGCGGCCACTTGGGCGCGCTGGTTGGGGCGCAGAATGATGACTTGCTGATGCGAAAGCTTTGCCAGTACCCGGCGAATCACGCTGCGGCTCACACCAAAGGTTTCGCCCAGGCTTTCTTCGGTAAAACGGCTGGCGGGTGCGATGCGTTGTTCCAGAATGGCGTCGAACAGGCGCGGGTAGATGTCTTCCACCGACGGCTTTTTACCTGCCACCAGGCGCATCGCGGGCAGGGCGGTGAGGACTGATTTGCGGTGCAGCGCGTGAGCGGTCATGGCCTGTCTCCAAAAAGTCAGCTGCCCAGATGGTCGTCCGGGATGTTCAAGCGAATGCCCATGCGCAGGCCTTCCTGAAGGATGTGCCGACGCATTTCGGCACTCGCCAGGGCGCTGTTCTTGTTGCGGATCGCGCGCACCACGGCCTCGTTTTCCTGCAGGCGTTCCGCCAGGTGTTCGGGTGAGTTACGCAACACCTGGGCGCTCTGCTTGAGGGCGTTGCTGGTCTGTTGCACCACGTTCTGGAAGATCGGGTTGGAGGTGAGGGCGAACAGTTCTTCGTGGAAGCCGATGTAGGCGTTCATGCCCGCTTCGGCATCGCCGGCATCCAGGGCTTCGCGCATGTCCATGAGTGTCAGGCGCAGTTGGCCGACTTCCTTGCTGCTGATGGACTGAGCGACCAGGCCGACGATGAAGGGCTCAAGGGTGTAGCGCAGTTGCAGGATGTCTTCGAGGCTTGCGTCCGCCACGGCGTCGCTCGATTGCGGTTCGCTGAGGCTGGTTTCCAGCACCACCACGCCCTTGCCCGGCATCGAACGCACCAGGCCGAGGGTTTCCAGCACGATCACGGCTTCACGCAGGCTCGGGCGACTGATGCCCATCTGCTCGGCCAGTTCGCGCTGGCCGGGCAGCATTTCGCCACGCCGCCACTGGCCCCGGGCCAGGGCCGCGCGCAGTTTTTCTACGACTGAGTTGACGACGGTTGAGGTGCTGATCACGTCTACGTCTCCTTGAGAGTGCAAATACAATGGCCAAACTGGCGACGGTCAAACTGTGGGAGCGGGCTTGCTCGCGAATACGGAGTGTCAGTCAGCTTATTATTTAGCTGACCCAACGCCTTCGCGAGCAAGCCCGCTCCCACAGTTGATCTGTCTCGCTCATAGAATGGGTCAGAACTCCTGATGCGCCGGCAACACCGGCTTCTTGGCCTGAAAGGCATAGCCTTGCTCGCCGTGCAGCACCTTGTTGGCGCGCTGGATATCGATGTCTTTTTCCCAGCGTGCAATGGCCACGGTGGCGACACAGTTGCCGATCAGGTTGGTCAGCGCGCGGCCGATGCCCATGAACCAGTCCACCGCCAGCACCAGCACCAGGCCCACCACCGGAATCGCCGGAATGGCCGTGAGGGTCGCCGCCAGAATCACCAGCGCCGAGCCTGGAATCCCGTGGGCACCTTTGGAGGTGATCAGCGACACCAGCAAAATGGTCAACAGGTCGGTCATCGACAACGGCGTGCCGGTGGCATTGGCGATAAACACGATGGCCAGGGTCAGGTAGATCGAGAAACCGTCGAGGTTGAACGAGTAGCCGGTTGGAATCACCAGGCCGACCGTCGAGCTGCCGATGCCCAGGTGTTCAAGTTTGCGCATGATCTGTGGCAGCACGGCGTCGGACGACGCGGTGCCCATCACGATCAGCAGCTCTTCGCGCAGGTACTTGAGCAGCGGCAGCATGCGCAGGCCGGACAGGCGCATTACCAGGCCAAGCACCAGCCCGACAAAGGCCAAGCAGGTCAGGTAGAACAAGCCCACCAGGCTGCCCAGGTGTTGCAGCGAATCCAGGCCATAAGTGCTGGTGGTGAAGGCGATGGCACCGAACACGCCGATGGGCGCCAGGCGTACGATCATGCCCATGATGCGGAAGATGACATGGCTCAGTTCATTGATCAGCCGCGAGATGCCGGAAGCGGCTTCACCCACCAGGTTCAGCGCGCTGCCGAACAGCACCGAGAACAGCAGCACTTGCAGCACATTGTTGTCGGCGAAGGCGCCGATCACCGAGTTGGGAATCAGCTCCATCAGGAACTGGCTGGTGCCGCGGATATGCTGGCCCTTGTCGGCCAGTTCATTCAGGCCGGCGGAGGACAACTGTTCCAGGTGGATATTGGCGCCGGTGCCGATACCGGTGCTGAAGGCCATGATCAGGCCGATCACCAGGGCGACGGTGGTGAGCACTTCAAAGTAGATCACCGACTTGAGTCCGATACGCCCGACTTTTTTCAAGTCGCCGGCGCCGGAAATACCGCTGACCACTACGCAAAACACGATCAGGCCAATCAGCATCTTGATCAGCTTGATAAAGCCGTCACCCAAGGGTTTGAGTTGCGAGGAGAATTCGGGAAGGGCCAGGCCGCAGACGATGCCGAGCATCAGGCCAATCACGACTTGCAGGAAAATCGAACGCGAGCACCATCTGAGCATGGGAGGGATCTCTATTCGGTGCCCTGGTGGTTCCAGGGCTTAATTGTTGTGGTCTTACCGGTAAGTCCAGTGCGCGGCCAGTCTACGCCGGGTTTTTTTGAAACCACAAGTAAATATTCGGTGCTTGACCGGTCCCGGTCTGACCAGTTTGTCGGTGATTGCGATGCTTGAGCGGTTGGCGGGTCGGAAAAATTTTCGCTTATCATCCGCCGCTTGTTCCGCGAGGTGATGATGGACAAACCAGGACTGACCACGAATGCAGCAGGGCTGACTCACTGCACCTGGCGCACGGCGGCGCCGGAGTACCCGCGTTACCACGATGATGAATGGGGCGTGCCGGTAGCCGACGATATCCAGTTGTACGAGAAGATCTGCCTGGAAGGTTTTCAGGCGGGCATGGCCTGGATCACCATTTTGCGCAAGCGCGAGCAGTTTCGGGCCGCGTTTGAGGGCTTTGACTTTCGCCGCGTGGCGCAATACACCGAGCCCGACATAGCGCGGCTGATGAATGACCCGGGCATCGTGCGCAACCGCGCGAAGATCGTCTCTACCATCAACAATGCGCGCAGAGCGTGTGAACTGGTGGATGAAACCGGCTCGCTGGCGCGCTGGCTGTGGGCATTTGAACCTGTGGATGATGAGCGTCCGCAGGTGGTGGACGTGGCTTACTGGACAGGCAACCCGACGTCACCGGCTTCGGTGCGTTTGTCGAAAGCCTTGAAGAAACGCGGCTGGACCTTTGTCGGCCCGACCACGATGTATGCGCTGATGCAGGCCATGGGCATGGTCAATGACCACTTGGAAGGGTGTGCCTGCCGACCGCGGATCGAAGCGCTACGCCAACAGTTCAAGCGCCCCTGAACCAATCGGCTTCAAGCTTGCGCATGATGGCGCTGTGCCGGTCAATCCAATGGCTGGCACGCCGCTGTCGCGGGCGTGCCAGCTCTCATAGGGATGTGGTTGTGCCTGGCGGGTCAGGACAGGAAACCACCGTCCACATTCAGCGATATACCGGTGGTGTAGCTGGAGGCATCGCTGGCCAGGAACAACACCGCGCCGGCCATTTCGCTCGGGTCCGCCACGCGCTTGAGTGGGATCTGCGCCAGGGCCATTTTCAGGATCGCGTCGTTCTTCACCAGCGCCGAAGCGAACTTGGTGTCGGTCAGGCCAGGCAGCAGGGCGTTGCAACGGATGCCGAACGCCGCGCACTCTTTGGCAAATACCTTGGTCATGTTGATCACGGCGGCCTTGGTCACCGAGTAAATACCCTGGAATACACCTGGGGAAATACCGTTGATCGACGCCACGTTGATGATGCTGCCGCCGCCGTTATCGCGCATCAGCTTGCCGGCTTCCACGGACATGAAGAAGTAGCCGCGAATGTTGACGTCAACCGTCTTCTGGAAGGCGCCGAGGTCGGTGTCGAGCACGTTGCAGAATTGCGGGTTGGTCGCGGCGTTGTTGACCAGGATATCCAGGCGCCCGAACTGTTCACGGATGCCGGCGAACACCTGGGTGATCTGTTCCATTTCGCCGATATGGCAGGCCACGGCGGTGGCCTTGCCGCCTGCGGCGATGATCGCATCGGCCACGTGCTGGCAGCCTTCAAGCTTGCGGCTGGAGACAATCACATGGGCGCCTTGCTGGGCCAGGAGCTTGGCAATGGCTTCACCGATACCGCGGCTGGCGCCGGAAACAAAAGCAATCTTGCCGTCGAGGTCGAACAGGTGAGTCTTGGACATAAGGTTTCCTTCAGAGGGCGGATTTGTCGATGACATTCAGGCTCATTTGCTCCAGCAGCTTGTTCATATGGATGAACTGCGCAAAGCGTTTGTCCTGGGTTTGGCCGTGGAAAAAGCGGTAGTAGATCTGCTGCACGATACCGGCCAGGCGGAACAGGCCGTAGGTGTAATAGAAATCGAAATTGTCGACCTGGATGCCGGCGCGCTCGGCGTAGTAATCGACGAACTGGCGGCGCGTGAGCATGCCGGGGGCGTTGCTCGGCTGGCGGCGCATCAGTTGCACGGGCGCGGGGTCAGCGGCTTCGATCCAGTAGGCGAGGGTGTTGCCCAAATCCATCAACGGGTCGCCCAAGGTGGTCAGCTCCCAGTCCAGCACGCCGATGATCTGCATCGGGTTGTTGGGGTCGAGGATCACATTGTCGAAGCGGTAGTCGTTGTGCACGATGCTGGAGGTAGGGTGGTCGGCCGGCATCTTGTCGTTGAGCCATGCGCGCACCGCTTCCCAGCGTGGGGCATCGGGGGTCAGGGCTTTTTCGTAGCGGTCGCTCCAGCCGCGAATCTGGCGCTCTACGTAGCCTTCAGGCTTGCCCAGGTCGGCCAGGCCGCAGGCGGTGTAATCGACTTGGTGCAGTTCGACGAACTTGTCGATAAAGCTTTTGCACAGGGCTTCGGTCCTGGCCGCATCCAGGCCCAGCTCGGGCGGCAGGTCGGAGCGCAGAATGATGCCGTTGACCCGTTCCATCACATAGAACTCGGCGCCGATCACCGACTCATCGGTGCAATGCACATAGGCTTTAGGGCAATAGGGGAAGCCGTCTTTCAGCTGGTTGAGAATGCGGTACTCGCGGCCCATGTCATGGGCGGACTTGGCCTTGTGGCCAAACGGCGGGCGCCGCAGCACGAATTCCTGGCCCGGGTATTCAAGCAGGTAAGTCAGGTTCGACGCACCGCCGGGGAACTGGCTGATTTTGACCGTGCCGCTCAAGCCCGGAATGTGGGCCTTGAGGTAGGGATCGATCAGGCTGGCATCAAGTTCTTCGCCTGGGCGAATCTGGGTCGATTGGTCGTTAAGCGCCATGCTTATCCCTTCTGCTTATTCTAAAGGCCTTGGACTATTGGCTAATCTAATGCGCACCACCGCCCAGCGACAAGGTCGGGGCGGCTTAATAGGTTAGCGTGTTGGATGATGATCAGCGGGCTTGATGTGTTCAAATCACCAGCATCGCCCGGCCACCGGGGTTGCAGGACAGGTTGGCACCTATTTCGACTTTTGCCAGGTCGATGCCCAGGCCGGCGAGCAGGCTGTTGACCAGTGGGTCGAGCAATGGGCTGAGCAGGCTTGAGATGATACCGCTGAGCAGGTTCAGGACCTCGGTCAGTATGCCGACCACCAAGCCGAGCACTAAGCCTAGAAGCCCGTCGAGCGTCGGTGTATGGCTAGTCAGCCGAATACCGTTGAGGGTGTTGCTCAAGCTGCCGATGACGTTATTGGAACTGAAGCTGAAATAGCTCGGTGGCTGCTTCACCTCCGGAGGCGCCACGTAGACATGGTTGCGCGTGGTCTCGGCCACGCTGCTGTCGACCCTCAGGCTGAGGCCGCCGACTGCGTAGGGCTGCCTAGGCTCGCACACGCCCTGACTGCATTTTTTGACGCCAAGGTCGAGCAGCGGAAAATCGTCGACTTTCAGGGTTTCGGTGGAGGAAAACAGGTTTTTCGGATCTATCTGGCCCACCATCAATCGCACCGCAGACGTGCTGCCTGACACGGACAGTGATTTGTCGGCGGGCCCGTTGCAGCGGTAGCCGGTGACGTAACTGCTACCGCTGGCGGCCTCGAGGGCTATGTCTATTTGCGTGCCCGGCACAGGGTCGAGTGAACTGCCCAGCAGCAAACCCACCACATCGGTGACCAGGCCGATCACTTTATTGAGCACGTCGATGACGGGCAACTTCAGGGAAATCCAGGTGCGGACTTGCGCGGTCCTGACAAAAATCGGCTGGGTGTCGATCAACTGCGGGTTGCCAATTGCAGAAATCTGCGCGGGTTCGATGACACGGGTCTTGACCGTGATATTCAGCAGCCCCAGTACGTCCACCGGCAACTCGACGGCCACCGCGCTGGCTTTGTTGGATAGCTGCACAAAGCCCTGAATCAGGTTGAACAGTTGCAGGTTGACGTCCAGGGCGCTCTTGTCCGTGCCGTTTTGTATATTGATCAGGTCGCCCAGGTGCAGGATCTGCGTGCCTGGCGCAATCAGCTTGATTGCTTCGAGGTTATTGATCACCACCTTGACCGCATCACCGCCCAGCTTGAGCACATCGATGGCGGCCTGGATCAACTGGCCGACGGTCGCGTCGGTCTTGAGCAACTGGTCGTAGTTGCCGGCGCTGACATTCAGGCGGATAGCCAACGCGTCCAGGTAGCTGAGCAAGCTGATGTCCGTGTTGATCAAGCCTTTCCAACCCACCGCATCGATTTGCAATTTGCCGCCCAGCAAACCGCCGATCAAGCCATTGAGTGCCGCCGATTTGGTGCTGTCCACCGTCAACAAGGTACTGCGAACGGTGAGGGTCGCCACGGGCGGCGAGGGTGCGGCAGCGACCGCCGTGGCGCTCAAGAGAGAGGTCTGGCTGAGGGTTCGTCCCGAGAATAATGAGTGGATGGCGTGGCCAACGCTGGTCGTGACGCGATGGGTGGCGATGACCCGGATGGCGTCGGCCTTGTTGGGATCGGCGCTGAAGGTGCGCATAAAGTCAGCACCGGTGGCCAGGGTGCCGCAGGCGATTGCCAGCGTGCGATCGGCGTCGACCTTGAAGTTGTTGCGTTCCGCGCTTTGCGTTGCGAATTGCGCGGCATTGTTATTGGGCGCCGCGCATGTGCCGCCGCGGCTCACCGCTTCCAGCGCCGCGGTATCGGCGACGCGCTGCAACTTGCGCTTCTCCAGGTACAAGCGACCGCTGTCGATCACCAGCAACAGAAACAACAACGCGATCCCGAGGGTTACAGCGCCCACCAGGCCGATGACCCCGCGTTGGCGGGCCGGGCCGAGTCCATGGCCAAACATTGTGCGTTCCTTCGCCGGTCCTGCACCGACGTCCTGAGCATCCCCGAAAACAGTGTAGTCAGGTTTTGCGCAGGCGCTGGCTAATCGCTACTAGTTGCGTGGCGGCAAGGTAACGGGCGTCAGAACGGGGCGGCCCGCGAAGTATTCCACCAGGTTGTCGGCCACGCGCTGCACGGTGTCATGGGCCGCTTCCGGCGACAGGCCGGCCACATGGGAGGTGAGCACGGTATTGCTCAGGTGTTTGAGGGCGTCGGGCACTTTGGGCTCATCGTCGAACACATCCAGTGCGGCACCGCCGATACGCCGCTGCTCAAGGGCGGTCACCAGGTCAGCGGTCACAACCACACTGCCGCGCCCGATGTTCACCAGGTAACCGTGCGGCCCCAGGGCGTCCAGGGCGTGGCGATCAATCAGGTGACGGGTGCTTGCGCCACCGGGTGTTGCCAGGATCAGGAAGTCCGATGTGCGCGCAAGCTCCACGGCCGTTGCGCAGTAGGTGTAATCCACGTCATCGCGGGGCTGGCGGTTGTGGTAACTCACCTCCATGCCGAACCCGAGGGCGGCGCGCTTGGCGATCTCCATGCCCACCGCGCCAAGGCCGAGAATGCCCAGGTGTTTGCCGCCCAGGGAAGGGCGCATCACCTTCGGCCATTCGCTGCGCCTTACGGCTGCGTCCGTTTGCGGAATGCCGCGCACCAGCGACAGCAGCAACGCCATGGCGTGGTCGGCCACTGACGGTGCGTTCACACCCGCGCCGTTGGTCACAACAATCCCGCGATTGCTCGCCGCCTGCAGGTCCACATGCTCGTAGCCGGCGCCGATCACGCAGATGATCTCCAGCAGCGGCAGTGCAGCGATTTCCTCGGCATACAAGCCCAACGGCCCACGGGTCAGCACCGCCTTGATCTGCCCACCATGGGCCTTGATCGCCTGGGCGCGCTCGGCCGGCGTCGGCGCCAGAATCACGTGAAAGTCGTTGCTCTCAATGATTTGCAGGTATTCGTTGATGGTTTCAACCAGGACCAGAACAGTGGTGGACATCGGAAGGCTCTTCCTGAAGGGTTTGAGAGAATGAGTATGCGGGATTTGTAAGACGGAACGTTTTGTTCAGTCACAAAAAAATCCCGCATAGGTATCACTGGAACTCAATAGTCTGCGCTGTCACCCGCTTCACAAATGCCCCGGCCAGGGTCGCGTTGTGATGCTCGATGATCGCCTCGGCCGACAACGTCGGAGTGTCCATGCAAGTATGGCCGTCCTGCGGCAATACCACCGAAAACCCAAGCTCCACCGCTACTCGGCAAGTGGTGTCGATGCAGAACTGGGTTTTCATCCCGACAATCACCAGTTCATTGACCTGCGCGGCGGCCAACTGATTCGCCAGATCAGTCCCCAGGAAGCAGCTGGGGCGGGTTTTATTGAACAGGTGGTCGCGCGCTTCTTCGACCTCCAGGCCGTGCCACAGCTGCCAGAGTGGGCTGCCGGCTTCAATCGGCGAGCCCGCGGGGCCAGTGTGCCGGGCAACGAAGATCGGTGCGTTGGCGCTGCGGGCGCGATGGATAAGCTGGTTGACGGTGTCGAGCACACGTTCGCGCTCGAAGGGTTTTTCCGGCCCGTCGTATAAACCGGTTTGCATATCGATGATCAGCAGGGCGTTTGCCATGGTCTTGCTCCTTGCAGTGGCCAGAGGGCGGAGCAATAAAAAAGCCCCGTCCATTGCTGGCGGGGCCTTGGGTTGTTTCTGGGTGTCTCTAGTTCACGCACCCACAGCAACCGCACGACCCGCCATAAGCGGTCGTGGTGATGGTGCGGGTGATGCGTCGCTGAGTAAAGTTCATGGCCCGATCATGCTGGCGCGTGCGCGAGTCTGTCAACGGGTGCGTCCAATCGCTTTGGTGTAGTGAACGGCCTCAAGGAACTCGTCTGACAAACCTGCTGCTGCGTATCGTGCGAGCGAGCGAGGGTGACGCCATAACCGTTCAGCCGCGAGGTATCCCTATTGAGCCGCGCCAGCCTGCCGCGCCTTGATTTGCTCGGCCTGTGCTATCGGCATGAAATCATAGGTGGGGAAGAATTCCGTCTTGTAAACGCCCCAGGCGGTGTTTTCGATCGCCAAATTGACCTCAGCCAGGCGCGATGCCGGAAGGCGCAGGACGATGACCTGTCCGATGCCCATGGTGATATTCCAACTCACGACTTCCACGCCGGCAGGCGGAAATACTTTGTGAAACTCCTGCTTGGCCAGTTGGGCTTTCAACGCACTTAACGGCCGTGACTGATCGTGTTTAAGAAATACGGTCAACATAACCGCGTTGTCGGCTGTGGCGGTAATATTTTTTGCGCTGGAACTTGCGCCGGTCTGCGCGGTGACCACGCTTGGCAGAAGGATAATCGCGAGCAGTGCAGGTATTAACAGTGACGTACGAGGAGTGAGTATGTTCATGTGTCGGTACCTTGCTTTTTTTATAGAAAGGCGTGCTCATATAGCCAAGTGAGGGCAGTGCGCGCCAATAACATTGCGGTGGGTATGCCGAGTCAACGTGGCATTTTAATGCAGTGTTTGAGTTCGCTTAGTTCGACATGGCTGTCTTTATGGGGCCGTTGTAAGGGGCGTGCACCACATAAATTCGAACCGTTGACTGATTGGCTACCATGTCGCGAGGTACTTCTCGAGAATAGGTGAACTCGCTGCTATCCAGCTTTTCCAGCCGTCTGACAACGGTTCTGGTAGGGCCAGCGTCAGGCACCAGAATGTGGGTTTTCCTGTCGCCCGTGACCAGGAAATACCCGCCACCGCCATCCGCGTATTTTGATCGCCCGGTATCGGTATAAAAGAACTCATAGCGGTTTCGCTGAGGGTCCCACATTGATATGCCCACTACGCCGGGGTAGTTTGCCTTGACGTCTTTTTCCGGGGCCCCTTCGATATAGACTTTGGTGGTCAACCATTGAGGGGAGGACGCCAGCGCACGGATATCCCGTTCAGGCTCCGCTTGTTGTGCGTAACTTTTGGATGGATTGAATATCCCAGCCAGAAGCAGGCCGGCCAATACAAAAGTGAGTCTTCGCATGTTTAACTCCTGGGAGTTTAGTCAGTGTTTACCTCCAGTGCGTGGGGATATTAGTGTGGGTGGCCGAGTTTGCTCAATAGCTATGAATGTTCCTGTTACAGTTATAGTGGTGTTTTAGTGAAAATATAATTTAGATGCAGGCAGTGTCTTGTCGTGCTGTAGGGTACTTCTTGAAAAGCTCGAACTCCTAAAGGGATGCGCGCTGTGGGTGTGCAGTGATTACGCGACTCCTCAGTGTTCGAAAACCGCAGCCAACGCTGTCTGTGAACGGCTGCCGTGCCTAACCATTCCTCTGCTAAGTCTTTGCTTATTCACAAGAATCCCGGACAATCGCGCCCCTGTTGTGGTCGGGGCGCTGCCTGTCAGGTTTTTCTGACTCGCCCCGGCCGTGAAAATGCGGAGATCCGACCGGATGAATGATCAGGCCAATAGCGTCGACGAACGCTATGCAACGACACCTGCAACCCTCACAAGCTGGAGCCGCCAGGACACCACCTGGATGCTTGGGCTGTTCGGCACCGCCATCGGCGCCGGTACTTTGTTTTTGCCGATCAACGCGGGCCTGGGGGGCTTTTGGCCACTGGTGATCCTGGCGCTGCTGGCATTCCCGATGACATTCTTTGCCCACCGTGGGCTAACCCGTTTCGTACTGTCCGGCCGCGAAGGTTCCGACATTACCGACGTGGTTGAAGAACATTTCGGTGTCAAAGCCGGTGCGTTGATCACCTTGTTGTACTTCTTCGCCATCTTCCCGATCCTGCTGATCTATAGCGTGGCGCTGACCAACACCGTCAGTAGCTTTATGGAACACCAACTGCACATCCTGCCGCCGCCGCGCGCGATCCTGGCATTTGTGCTGATTCTCGGGCTGTTGGCCGTGGTGCGTTGCGGCGAACAAGTGATCGTCAAGGCCATGAGCCTGATGGTCTATCCGTTTATCGTCGCCTTGCTGTTCCTGGCGGTGTACCTGATCCCGCATTGGACCGGCGGCATTCTCAGCACCGCCAGTGAGGTGCCGGCGCCGTCGGCGTTGCTCAGCACGCTGTGGCTGGCGATTCCGGTGATGGTGTTCTCGTTCAACCATTCGCCGATCATCTCGGCCTTCGCGGTTGACCAGAAGCGCCAGTACGGCGCCAACGCCGATGAGCGCAGTTCGCAGATCCTGTCCCGTGCGCACCTGTTGATGGTGGTGATGGTGCTGTTCTTCGTGTTCAGCTGCGTGCTGACCCTGTCGCCGGCGCAGTTGGCCGAAGCGAAAGCGCAGAACCTGTCGATCCTGTCGTACCTGGCCAACCACTTCGACAACCCGACAATCGCCTTCGCCGCACCGTTGATTGCGTTCGTGGCGATTGCCAAGTCGTTCCTGGGCCACTACATCGGTGCCAGCGAAGGCCTCAAGGGCCTGGTGCTTAAAACCGGTCGCCGTCCGGCAGCCAAGGCGCTGGACCGCATGACCGCTGCGTTCATGCTGGTGGTGTGCTGGATCGTCGCCACGCTTAACCCGAGTATCCTGGGCATGATCGAGACGCTGGGCGGCCCGATCATCGCGTCGATCCTGTTCCTGATGCCGATGTACGCGATCCGCAAAGTGCCGGCCATGGCCAAATACCGTGGGCAGGCGTCCAACGTGTTTGTCACGGCGGTAGGCTTGGTTGCGATTACTGCGTTGATCTACTCGCTGCTGTCCTGACGGGAGGCTGCACGCTCCAGGGCCGATTCGCGCACAGCGCGAATCGGCTTTTTTTTCGCGCTAAAAAAACTGGCCAATCAATGAGGGCTAAGCTGTCGGCTTATTGGTTCCCTTTTTGGAGACGCCCATGGCCCGGCCCCGTCCGCAACTGGTTACAGGCAAGCTGGAAAAACTGCACCCCACTCAATTGACAGTGGGCCTGGCTGAAGTCGCCACCAAGCGCGAAGCCTGGACCAAACTCAAGCGCAAGGAGCGCGCCGCCGCGCTCGACAAGCACTGGTTTCCTTGCGTGCTCGGCCCGGACGAGCGCTATTACATCACCGATCATCACCACTTCGGGTTGGCGCTGCTGCTGGAGGGCGTCAAGAGTGTGTCCTTGTTGATGCTCAAGGACCTGTCATTTGTGGACCGCAGCACGTTCTGGAACGTCATGGCGTTCAATCAATGGGTGCACCCTTACGACGCGCGTGGTTTACGGCGTACCTACGAAGCCATTCCGCGCAAGATTAGCGATTTGCAGGACGACCCTTACCGCAGCCTGGCGGGCATGTTGCGCACGGCCGGCGGTTACGCCAAGGACGCGACGCCATTCAGCGAGTTTCTGTGGGCGGATTTCCTGCGCAGCCGTATTGGCAGCGACGTGGCTAGCCAGCCAAACCCCAAGTTGTTGAGCAAGGTCATGGTCCTGGCGCGCAGCCAGGAAGCGCGTTATTTGCCAGGATGGGTTGGGCCGATTGAAAACTGAAACCGAAACGCCTGTTGTTGCACCGCCCAATCGTACCCAGGACATCCTCGCCGGGTTATCCATTGCCGGTTTGCTGCTGCCGGAGGCCGTGGCGTATTCGAGCATTGCCGCGCTGCCGCCCCAGGCCGGTGTGATTGCCTTGTTTGCCGGGCTGGTGTGTTACGGCCTGTTCGGCACCAGTCGCTTTGCGATTGTCTCGGCGACGTCATCTTCTGCGGCGGTGCTGGCGGCGGCTACGTCGAGTCTGGCGGGCGATGACCCGGCGCTGAGACTGTCCCTGGCGTTTGGGCTGGTGTTGATCACCGGGGTGCTTTTCCTGTTGGCCGGGTTGTTCAAGCTGGGCGGTGTAACGTCGTTTATCGCCAAGCCGGTGTTGCGTGGCTTTGCCTTCGGCCTGGCGCTGACCATCATCCTCAAGCAGTTGGCCAGCGTGGTGGGCGTGCACCTGGTCGACAACAACCTGATCCGCTTCCTGCCGCAGTTGCTGGAGCAACTGCCCCGTTGGAATTGGCCGGCTGCGTTGGTTGCGGCGGCTGCGTTGGTCGTGTTGTGGCTGTGCGCGCGAATACCGCGCCTGCCAGGCGGATTGTTGGTGGTGGTCCTCGGTATCGGCGCCGGGCAGTACCTGGATCTACAGGCCCACGGCGTAGCGTTGATCGGCCTGATCGACCTGCGGCTGGAATTGGGCCACTTCCCGGTCCTGCCGTTCGCGGACTGGTTGCGCCTGGGCGAATTGGCGTTTGCCCTGGTCATGATCCTGTATGCGGAGTCCTACGGCTCCATCAGTTCGTTCGCGCTTAAACACGGCGATCGGGTGTCATCCAATCGCGATTTGCTCGCGTTGGGTGCGGCTAACCTGATCTCGGGATTGTTCCACGGCATGCCGGCCGGCGCGGGCTATTCGGCGACGTCGGCCAATGAAGCCGCTGGCGCCGGCTCGCGGCTGGCAGGCATCGTTGCCGCGCTGGTGGTGTTGGTGATCGTGTTGACGGTGTTGCCGTACGTAGCGCTGACCCCGGAGCCTGTGCTCGCCGCCATTGTCATCTATGCGCTGGGTCGCGGCTTGAGCCTGCAACCTTTGGGGCGCTACTTCCTATGGCGGCGTGACCGTTTGCTGGTGATCTGTGCCGTGGCGGCCGTGCTGTTGTTGGGCGTACTGGACGGGCTGCTGGTGTCCGTGGCGATCAGTGTGGTGTTGATGTTGCGCCAGATGTCGTCGGCAGATATTCAGGTGCTTGGGCGTTTGGCTGACAGTCACGACTTTGTTGATCGCCAGCACCATGCCGATGCGCTGGACGTACCTGGCGTGTTGATCGTACGGCCCAACGAAGCGCTGTTTTTCGCCAATGCCGAACGCGTCCTCGGCGCGGCGTTGCGCCTGATGCGTCAATCGCAGGCCGAGGCCGTGGTGCTGAGCCTGGAAGAGTCCCCTGACCTCGACGGCACCAGTATCGAAGCGCTGGCAGCGTTTTTCGCGCAAGTGCGGGGGGAGGGCAAGCGCCTGGTTCTGGCGCGTGTGCGGCATGAGGCCCGCGAGGTGTTGCAGGCGTTGCCTGAAGCCTCGGCGCCACAGGTATTGCTCAGCGGCTTGAGCGTTGACGACGCAGTACAGCTTGCGCTGAGCGTCAATTCACAGGCATAAAAAAACGCCGCGCATCTTTCGATACGCGGCGTCCTTTACGTCAACACACCTTAGGCTTGAATCACCGGGATGTTGGCGCTTGCTGCGATTTTACGGAACTCGGCGATCTGGTCGAAGTTCAGGTAGCGGTAAACGTCACTGGCCATGGTGTCCAGTTTGGCCGCGTAGCCCATGTACTCTTCGACGGTCGGCAGGCGACCCAGCGTGGAAGCTACAGCCGCCAGCTCAGCCGAAGCCAGGTAGACGTTTGCGCCATCACCCAGACGGTTCGGGAAGTTACGGGTCGACGTCGACACAACCGTCGAGTTCGGCTCTACACGTGCCTGGTTACCCATGCACAGCGAGCAGCCCGGCATTTCCATGCGCGCGCCAGCCTTGCCGTAGATGCCGTAGTAGCCTTCTTCGGTCAGTTGGTGAGCGTCCATCTTGGTCGGCGGCGACAGCCACAGACGGGTTGGCAGCTGACCCTTGACCTGTTCCAGCAACTTACCGGCAGCGCGGAAGTGACCGATGTTGGTCATGCACGAACCGATGAACACTTCGTCGATCTTCTCGCCGGCAACGCTGGACAACAGACGAGCATCGTCCGGGTCGTTTGGCGCGCAGAGGATCGGCTCGTTGATTTCGGCCAGGTCGATTTCGATGATTTCGGCGTATTCCGCGTCGGCATCGGCTTCCATCAGCTCCGGGTTGGCAACCCAGGCTTCCATCGCTTGGGCGCGACGTTCCAGGGTCCGTGCATCGCCGTAGCCTTCGCCGATCATCCAGCGCAGCAGGGTGATGTTGGAGTTCAGGTACTCGGTGACGGAGTCTTTCGACAGCTTGATGGTGCAACCGGCAGCCGAACGTTCAGCCGAGGCGTCGGACAGCTCGAAAGCCTGTTCCAGCGTCAGGTCGTTCAGGCCTTCGATCTCCAGGATGCGGCCGGAGAATGCGTTCTTCTTGCCTTTCTTCTCTACGGTCAGCAGGCCAGCCTGGATCGCGTAGTAAGGAATGGCGTGAACCAGGTCACGCAGGGTGATGCCAGGTTGCATTTTGCCTTTGAAGCGCACCAGGATCGATTCCGGCATGTCCAGTGGCATAACGCCAGTGGCTGCAGCGAACGCCACCAGGCCCGAACCGGCCGGGAACGAAATGCCCATCGGGAAACGGGTGTGGGAGTCACCACCGGTGCCGACGGTGTCCGGCAGCAGCATGCGGTTCAGCCAGCTGTGGATGATACCGTCGCCTGGACGCAGCGATACACCGCCACGGGTCATGATGAAGTCAGGCAGGGTGTGGTGGGTGGTCACGTCGATCGGCTTTGGATAGGCCGCGGTATGGCAGAAAGACTGCATTACCAGATCGGTCGAGAAGCCCAGGCACGCCAGGTCTTTCAGTTCGTCACGGGTCATAGGACCGGTGGTGTCCTGAGAACCTACGGTGGTCATCTTCGGTTCGCAGTAGGTGCCAGGACGAACGCCTTTGCCTTCTGCCAGACCGCATGCACGGCCGACCATTTTCTGCGCCAGGGTGAAGCCCTTGTCGCTTTCAGCCGGCGCTTCCGGCAGCTTGAACAGGGTCGAAGGCGGCAGGCCGAGTTCGGTGCGAGCCTTCTCGGTCAGGCCACGGCCGATGATCAACGGGATACGGCCACCGGCACGCACTTCGTCCAACAGCACCGGGGTCTTCATTTCGAAGGTGGTCAGGACTTCGTCAGTGCCGTGTTTGCAGACTTTGCCAGCATGCGGGTACAGGTCGATCACGTCGCCCATGTTCATGTTGGTAACGTCGAATTCGATTGGCAGTGCGCCCGCATCTTCCATGGTGTTGTAGAAGATTGGAGCGATCTTGCTGCCGAAGCAGAAACCGCCGGCACGCTTGTTCGGCACGTAAGGAACGTCGTCACCGAAGAACCACAGTACGGAGTTGGTCGCCGACTTACGGGACGAACCGGTACCGACCACGTCACCGACGTAGGCGATCGGGAAACCCTGGCCGCGCATCTCTTCGATCTGCTTCATCGGGCCGGTCTTGCCTTGCTCGTCCGGCACGATGCCTTCACGGGCCATTTTCAGCATGGCCAGAGCGTGCAACGGGATGTCTGGACGGGACCAGGCATCAGGCGCAGGGGACAGGTCGTCGGTGTTGGTTTCGCCAGTCACCTTGAACACGCGCAGGCTGATCTTGTCGGCCAGGGTCGGGCGGTTCTTGAACCACTCGCCGTCGGCCCAGGACTGGATCACGGCTTTGGCGTGTTCGTTGCCGTTCTTGGCTTTTTCAGCCACGTCGTGGAACGCATCGAACATCAGCAGGGTGTGCTTGAGTTGGGCGGCAGCTACCGGTGCAAGCGTGGCGTCGTCCAGCAACTCGACCAACGTCACGATGTTGTAGCCGCCTTGCATGGTGCCAAGCAGTTCAACAGCGCGTTTCTTGTCGATCAGGGGGGAAGTGGCTTCGCCCTTGGCCAGGGCAGACAGGAAACCGGCCTTGACGTAGGCAGCTTCGTCAACGCCTGGTGGAATGCGGTTGGTGATCAGGTCAACGAGGAATTCTTCTTCGCCAGCCGGAGGATTTTTCAGCAGCTCGACCAGGCCTGCGGTTTGTTCGGCGTTAAGCGGCTGGGGAACGATACCCAGTGCTGCGCGCTCTTCGATATGTTTGCGGTAGGCTTCAAGCACAGTTATTACCCTCATCAGTGGTCCCACGGGACGCTCATCCAGAAATGAACGGCACGCATGCGCTCGGGGGCTTTTTGGGCCGCAAAGCCAGCGCTGCCGGCATTCCTCACAGAAGCTGCTTTCAAAGTTTTACGCCTGCAGAACGGAGCTGATGAGGGTTGGCGCGGGCTCTGACCTACCGGGTCAAATCCACGCCAACACCGTTCTGAAGGAACGACTGTGCTCGTGACGCTTTGAAAACAGCTTCCAGCGGATTATTGGCGCCTTACAAGGCCGGATGATTCTACGGCAAAAAAAATCTAAAGGTAAGTTGCCTAACCAAGTTTGCTGGGTGATGAATCTTAGACAAAGGGCTAACATGGCGCATTGTTTCGCTGATTTGCGTGTCGTTACCCATGCCCAACCAAACCATCAAGACCCCTTGCGTCGGCCTGTGCTCCACGGTGTACGGCGATCTCGTGTGCCGTGGCTGCAAGCGCTTCCACCATGAAGTCATCCAGTGGAATGGCTATAACGAAGAAGAAAAACGCGCAGTCTGGCTCAGGCTCGAGCAACTGCTGGTGCTGGTAATGGCCGGTAAACTGGAAGTCTTCGACCCCAAGATGCTGCGCGGGCAACTGGAGCAGCGCAAGATTCGCTTCGTGCCGCATCAGTCCGAGTACTGCTGGGCCTATCAGTTGATCGCCCGTGGCGCACGGGTGATTTCCAACCTGGAAGCCTATGGCATGGTGCTGTTGCCGGAGTTTCGTGACTGGGCGTTGCCGGAGTTGCGTGATGCCATCGACCGGGAGTTTTTTATCCTGTCCGAGGCGCATTATCAGCGTTATATCGCGCCGGGGTTTTTGAAAGACGCGCTGGGACACTGACGGCAGAGGTCAATGTGGGAGCTGGCTTGCCTGCGATGGCTGTCTGCCAGGCGACACATCTTTGACTGATCTATCGCTATCGCAGCATAGGTATCTACGCAATTCTTTATGTTGCTCTGAGCCTGTGAGGAGTTTAGGTAGATTGAGTACATATCCGTTGCTGCGGTAACGGCGGCTTAGGGTTCCGCCCTTACGGCGGGTCACTTTTGGCAAACGCCCCAAAAGTAACCAAAAGGTCTTTGCCCCACCACTCGGTGCCTCGCCCAGGCTCGGCATGCCCTCACTCCGGCTTGAATCCGTGGGCCGCCGCAATGGGCCATCCTTGGCCCAGTGCGGCTAACCCGGCGTCCTGCCGGGTTACCCACGGATTCAAGCCTGCGTTCGGCCAGCGTGGTTAACGGGGCCTGTCAGATCAAAAGCAGATCAAGATCAAAAGCAGAGCACGGCGGCCTGGTAGCCGACCTGAGTGGTAGAAGCGGAAGCAGGGCAAAAACAGAGCGAAAGCAGAACTGCTTTTCTGTGGGAGCTGGCTTGCCTGCGATGCCGGCACCTCGGTACATCAGGCACGCCCAGCTGATGCCATCGCAGGCAAGCCAGCTCCCACATTTGATTAGGTTCAGCTTCCAAGATCAGGTCGGCTGTCAGGCCGCCTCGGTTTTGCTTTTGATCTAACCACTCAGGTCGGCTACTAGGCCGCCGTGCTCTGCTTTTGATCTTGATCTGTTTTTGATTTTGATCTTAGGCGCCCCGTCAACCACGCTGGCCGAACGCAGGCTTTGGAGCGTGGGTAAACCGGCAGGACGCCGGTTTAGCCGCGATGGGCCAAGGATGGCCCATGGCGGCGGCCCACGGTCCAAAGCCGGAGTGAGGGCACACCGAGCCTAGGCGAGGTGCCGAGTGGTGGGGCAAGAGCCCTTTGGTTACTTTGGGGCTTTTCCAAAGTGACTCGCCGTAAGGGCGGAACCCATGTCAGCCGTGACCCAAACAACGGATATGTAATCAGCGCCCCCAACAACCACAGCACTCAACCCGTAAAAAAATGTGTAGATACCTATGGCTGTCGCAGGCAAGCCAGCTCCCACAAGGGCGCCTCATTGTCTGAAGGATTTGTTTCAGGCTTTGTTCGCCAGCTCCTCCAGGTGATCCATCAGCTCCTGCGGCTTGAGCACCAGCACATCGCCTTCCACCGCATCCAGCACCACTTCCGCCGTATTGCCGATCAACGCCCCTGAAATACCCGTGCGCGCCACGGTGCCGATGATGGTCACCGCGGCCTGCAAGGTATGTGCAGCATGTGGGATCAATACATCGGCCGGACCTTCTTCGATATGCAGGTGCGCGTCATCCACGTCGAACTCGGCCTGGAACGCCTTGCACTGCTCGCGATAGCGCGCCTCAATGGTTTCCTTGAGCTGGAATGTGGGATCTGCCGCCGACAACATCGGCGACGGATGGGCGCTGATCACGTGCAATTGCGCCTTGGCCAGGCGTGCAATGTCGAAGCCATGGTCGATGATGGTGTTGTGCAACGCCTGGTGTTCGCTGTCACGGTTGCCCACATCAATTGCCGCCAGCACGACCTTGTCGGCCCAGGGCGTTGACGTTTTCACCAGCAGCACCGGGCTGGGGCAGTAGCGCAGCAATTTCCAGTCCGCCGGCGTCAGCAGGGCCTTTTTCAGCGGGCTGTCCGCGAAATGTTGCTTGACCACCAGGCCACAGCCCTCGGCCTGCTGCACATCGATGATGGTTTCGTGCAGGCTGTCATTCCACGCTTGCTCGGTGGTCACGCTGTAGCCGTCTTCGTGCAAGCCGGACTTGAGCAGGCTCAGCATCGCCGAATGCTCGTGTTTTTTGTCGCAGACCAGCAAATGCAGGTGCGCGCCGGTTACCCCGGCGATCAACTTGGCGCGCTTGAGGGCCAGGCTTTCCGAATGCTCGGGCTCGATGACCACGAGGATGCTGCGGATGGCTTGCATGGACGGATCTCCAGAGACGGAAGAAGAGGGGCCTGGGACAACTATAGTTGCTGCCCGCCAGACGTCATGTTGATGCACATCAAAGCCTGCGGCTGGTGGTCTGCAGCGGGGTCGGTATAATCGGCGCCCTTTTGTGATCCTTTTGCCCGTGAGCCCGATGAACCTGCCCGAAATCCACGAATTCCTCGGCTGCCGCACCCCCGACGCCTGGGTCCAGGCCGCGTTGGCCGATCAGGAAACCCTGCTGATCGACCACAAGAACTGCGAATTCAAAGCTGCCAGTACCGCCTTGAGCCTGATCGCCAAGTACCACGCCCATGTTGACCTGATCACTATGATGTCGCGCCTGGCCCGCGAAGAACTGGTGCACCACGAACAAGTGATGCGCCTGATCAAAAAGCGCAAGATCGAGCTGCGCCAACTGCACGCCGGCCGTTATGCCTCGGGTTTGCGCAAAGTGGTGCGCAGCCACGAGCCGGTCAAGCTGGTGGATACGCTGGTGGTCGGCGCCTTTATCGAAGCGCGCAGTTGCGAGCGTTTCGAAGCGTTGGTGCCGCATTTGGACGACGAACTCGGCAAGTTCTATTTCGGTTTGCTCAAAAGCGAAGCGCGGCACTTTCAGGGTTACTTGAAGCTGGCGTACCAGTACGGTGACGCCAAGGACATCGCTCAGGTGATCGAGCGGGTAAGGGCTGCCGAGCAGGCGCTCATCGAATCACCCGACGTCGAGTTCCGCTTTCACAGTGGCGTGCCAGCCTGAGGCCACGGCCACGCCAATCAGTGCGGTGATGCCGGCTAACAGCAGGATCACCGTCTGCGTGCCCAAAGGTGCGGCCAGCACGCCAATCGCCAGGCCCGCCAGCGGCTGGGCCAGGTTGTTCAATAATGTGATAACGCCCACCGTCTTGCCAAAGTCCTGTACCGGAATCACCCGCTGACGGGTGCTGCGCAGGTACACGTTGAACATCTTGTCGAAGCCGGTGACCAGCAGGAAACCGGCCGTGTAGGCCCCAACCGCGGGGCTGATGGCCGTGATCAACGCGCCCACGGCAATCATCGAATACGACAGCCCGCCCACTACCTTCAACGGCAGTGTGGCGCGTGCCAGGTAAAACAGAATGCCGATCGTCACCACAGCGCCCGCCGCCTGCAGCAAGGCATAGGCATCCTTGCCCGCTGCAAACTGGCCGGTGACCATCGCCGCCGAAGTCGCCAGCGTCACACCGATGATCAGGTTCACACCCACTGCCAACGTGATGATGCGCTTCAATTCCACCAGGTTGCAGATATGCCCGAATGCGACGCGCAGGGGGTGCAGCCAGATATCGCGATGCTGTTCATGACGCTCTAAATTCACCGTGGTGTTGCGCTGCCACACCCGCATCGCCAGGTCCGCCAGCACAAACAGCCCGGCAATCCCGATGACGACCCAATGCCAGCGCCAGACTTCCAGCATCAGTGCCGCTACCAGCGGCCCCAATACCAGGCCGCTCTGGTCGGCGATTTGCGAGTAGGACAACGTTTTGGCGTAGGTGTAGTGCTTGAAGATATGCGGCATGACCACTTCCCGCGCCATGATGCCCTGGGTGGTCAACACGCCGCACAGCGCAGACAGGATCACCAGCCAGTAAATACCGTCGAACACCCCGTACAGCGCCACCGCCACCACGCACGCCAGCGCCCGGTAAACCTGGCTGATATGCAGAATGCGCACGGGTGAAAACTTGTCGCACAAGGCGCCGCACACCGGGAACACCAGGTAACGCGGCAGTGATTCGACAAAGAATGCCAGCCCCGCCCATGAAACACTCTGGGTGGTCTGGAACACGATCAATGGCACGATAAACAATAGAATCTGGTCGGCCAGCCGCGACAGGAACAGCGAAACAAAAAACGCCAGGTAATCCTTGCGCATACAACTCCCTGTGAATGGCGTTAAAGATTGCGGGGTATTTGTTAAAAACTCTTAAAAGCATGAAGCTTCGTCGGCCCGTAATGGCCGGTTGCTTCTGTTGTTCAGCTTGCCACCTATAATGCCCGCACTTCAATCCGCGCATCCACACTGAGAATTTATGGAAAACCTGGGTCTGGGCAAGGTCCTGCTCGTTGAGGACGATGAAAAGCTGGCAGGGCTGATCGCGCATTTCCTGTCACAACACGGTTTCGAGGTGCGCGTTGTGCACCGAGGCGATCAGGCCCTGGCGGCATTCCTCGACTTCAAGCCGAAGATCGTCGTGCTCGACCTGATGTTGCCCGGCCAGAGCGGCCTGCACGTGTGCCGCGAGATTCGTAATGTATCCGACACGCCCATCGTGATCCTGACCGCCAAGGAAGATGACCTGGACCATATTCTGGGCCTGGAGTCCGGGGCCGACGACTATGTGATCAAACCGATCAAACCGCCGGTATTGCTGGCACGCTTGCGCGCCCTGCAACGCCGCCAGGTGCCCGAGCCCACCGTGCGTGGTTCACTGGAGTTTGGCCGGTTGTCGATTGATCGCAGTTGCCGGGTGGTCAGCCTGGGCGATGAGAAGATCGACCTCACCACCATGGAATTCGAGTTGCTGTGGTTGTTGGCCAGCAGCTCGGGGAAAATCCTCTCCCGCGACGACATTCTCAACCGCATGCGTGGTATTGCCTTTGACGGCCTTAACCGCAGCGTCGACGTTTACATCAGCAAATTGCGCGGCAAGCTCAACGACAATCCTCGTGAGCCGGTGTGCATCAAGACTATTTGGGGCAAGGGTTACCTGTTCAATCCGTTTGCGTGGGAGGTTTAGATGCTGCGCCTGTTTCTGCGCCTGTATGTGATTCTGGCGCTCGGTTTGGCGGGGGCGATCTGGTTGGTCAACTACACCTTCGACGAGTTATTGCCCGAGGCCAACGAAGTGTATAACCGCGAAGCCCTGCGCGGCCCGGCTTACGGGCTGGTTGAGCAACTGCGGCCTCTGCAAGGGCCGGCCCGGGACGCTCGCCTGGCAGAGCTTCAACCCCATTACGGGTTGCGCCTTAAGTTGGTGTTGCGCGATAGCCTGGCGCTGGATGAGCGCGAGCAAAAACTCCTGGCGGACGGCCAACTGGTGGTGCGTGGGGACTTTATGGAGTTCATCACCAATATTGACGACGGCCCGCAGTTGCTGGACATCAAGTTGCCCGAAGAGCCCAAATGGTTATACCTGTGGGCCTATGGTTTCCTGGGGGTGAGCCTGGCCATCGTGTTGTATTTCTGGGTACGCCCGCACTGGCGCGACCTGGAGCATATTCGCCTGGCTGCGCAACGCTTTGGCGACAACGACCTGGCGTCGCGCATCCTGCTGCCGCGCCGCTCCACGGTGCGCGAGCTGGCCGGGCACTTCAACCAGATGGCCGAGCGCATCGAAAGCCTGATCGCCAACCAGCGTGAACTGACCAACGCCGTCTCCCACGAGTTGCGCACGCCGATTGCGCGCTTGTCGTTTGAACTCGATCAACTCAAACAACAGGCCGACCCGCGCCAGAGCCGCGCGCTGATCGCCGACATGTATGCCGACCTGGGCGAACTGGAAGAAATGGTCTCCGAACTGCTCACCTACGCCAGCCTGGAGCGCGGCGCCACCCAGGTCACCCGGGAAAATATCGAGGCCCACAGTTGGCTCGACAGTGTCATCGGCAGCGTGGCCCTGGAGGCGGAAGCGGCGGGGGTGCAGCTGACGTTGCGCACGTGCGAGGTCGACTTTATCCAGATCGAACCGCGCTTTATGGCCCGCGCGGTGATCAACCTGCTGCGCAACGCCATTCGTTATGCCGAGCGTCGTGTAGAAGTGTCGCTGGTCAAGTTCGGCAGCGGTTACGCGGTGCAGGTCAATGACGATGGCCCGGGTGTGCCGTTGGACGGCCGCGCCAAGATCTTCGAGCCTTTCCTGCGTCTGGACACCAGCCGCGACCGCCGCACGGGTGGGTTCGGCTTGGGCCTGGCGCTGGTAAAACGGGTCAGCCAGTGGCACGGCGGGCAGGTGGAAGTGCTGGATTCGGAGTGGGGCGGGGCGTCGTTCCGGATGACGTGGGCGTATGCCGAGTAAGGCTTGAGGCAAGCAGGCTGTTGTTCTGTTAACCGATTCAGTGTGGGCGCTGGCTTGCCGGCGATAACGGACTGTCAGCTAACATTTGTATAGCTGACACACTGTCATCGCAGGCAAGCCAGCGCCCACATTTTTATCGGGCTACCCGATCAGAACGTATATTCCACAACCCCCATCACCGACGTCTGCAACCGTCGCTCCACAATCGGGCTTTTGCCCGCCTCATCTGCCAGGTACTGCACATCCAGCAAGGTCGAGAACTGGGTGTGCTCACTGATCGGCAGGCTCCACACCAGGTTCATGCCATTGCTGATATTGCCCGCACCGGCCTTGTATGCCTTGAACCGGCTTTGCGCGGCCTGGCCGGTGGTCACGCCGTACCAGGTTTGCAGGTAATTACGGTCGCCGAAGTGGCTGCTGAGGCCGGCATCGACGGAGCCGAAGCGGCCCTCATAAAGCGTGGTTCCCAGGTTCAGTTCCAGGTGGGTGTAAGCCTTGCCGGTGTCCTTGTGGTCATCTTCCTTGAGCGCGTGTTCCAGGGTTGCGCCGACTATCACACCGCCCAGGTTGTAGGCCGCACTCACGCCCAATTGCGCGCGTGACTTGATCTCGCCCAGGCCTTTGAGGCGGTTGGAACCGGCATGCAAACTTTGGTTTTTATCCTTGCGTGAGGCGCTGGCACCAACATAGGCGCTAAAACTCAGGGCATTGCCTTCGTAACCCCAGCCCAAGCCCTTGCTCGTATCGAGGAAGATCCCCCAAGGGCTGACGATTTGGCCGCCCAGCACTGGCGCGGTCATGCGTTCGTCGCTGCCGCTGTAGCGTGGCGCGTTGGCCACGCCGGCCTTGAGGCTGTATTGCCAGTCTTCGGCAATCGCGGTGTCGGCGGCGGCGAGCAGGCACAGTGAGGTGAATGACAGGCACAGGTTTTTTGAGCGCATCAGGCGGTTCTTCCGTGTTAGAAATTCAATAGGTTGTGGGGCGATTGCGTACGTTTGAAGGAGTAGCCCGAAGCGCTGAGGCCGTTGACCTGGCGGCTCACGGTGTCGCCCAGGCCGTAGCCATTGCCGGCCAGCACGGCGTGGGCGTTGTCGACCGGGAGCAGGATGTAGTCGGTCAGCGGCTCGTTGTGCAATTGGCCGCGAATCACCAGGAAGCCTTCTTCGAGGCGTACGCTGATACCGCTCAGCGGTGCGTCGGGCTCATGGGTGTTAAGCACCTGGTAGGTGCCGATGGTGTCGGCCCAGGCCACTGGCAAAGGCGGCGGTTCGATGCGCTCGCCGATGGCGAGGCGCTGGCCGTGGCTACGGGCAGTGAGCATCTGGCGACCTTGCACCGTGACCACGTCCAGCTGCACGCGGCCCAGTTCGCCGAGGTCCTTGAGCCAGACACCGAGGACTTTTTTCTGCGCGCGCAGCCAGCCGTGCTCATCGCGCAACAATTCGAAGTCGAACCCGGCCAGCTCGCCGGACAGCCGATTATTGTCATCCTTGATCCGGAACACTCCCCAGGCCGTGGCATAAAAGCCGGCCAGACGCTTGCGGTCGATGGCGGCCGGCACGTGACGCAACTTGAGCCCATGGTTGGGTGCCTGGCAGTCGTCGGCGCAGGTGGATTCGCCGGTTTGCGCCTGGAGCATCAGGCGCAGCGTCTCGGTGGCCATTCGGGCGACCAGTTCTTCGGCGTTGCCGTCATTGGCCATGATGATCACCGCCAATTGCTGGTCCGGCAGCACGCTCAACTGCGCCGCAAAATCGTCGCCGCCGCCACTGTGCTGATAGGTGCGCACACCGGGCCCGATCGGTTCATCGCCGCACGGCGCCAAAAACCAGCCCAGGCCCATCTGGCAATCGAAATCCAGGGCATTGCCGGTGTTTTGCTGGGTGAACATCTCATCAATCGATGCGCTGCCCAACACGCGATGACCTTTATAGAGGCCTTGGGCGAACAGCATCCGCACGTAGTGGCTGAGGTCTTTGGGGCTTGCCCATAAGCCCCCGGCGGCGAGGTCCCGGACGTGTGCATCGGTACTCGCCACACCGTCTTCGTAGCCCAACGCGCGGAAGCTCAACTGCGTACCGGTGCCGACAAAACTCGACTGGTTCATCTCCAGTGGCTTGAGCAGGCTGCTTTGCAATTGCGCTTCGAAACTTTTGCCGCTGCTGCGTTCAATGGCGGCGCCGACCAACGAATAACCCAGGTTGGAATAGGCGACTTGCGAGCCCGGCGGGCTGCTCAGCCAAACGCCGGATACGCGCATCGGCATCTGGCCCATGGCGAAAGTGCTGCGCACGTCACGCAGGTGTTCGCTGGGCAAACCGGACTGGTGGCTGAGCAAGCGGCGCAGG
This sequence comes from Pseudomonas antarctica, assembly GCF_001647715.1. Lineage (NCBI taxonomy): Bacteria > Pseudomonadati > Pseudomonadota > Gammaproteobacteria > Pseudomonadales > Pseudomonadaceae > Pseudomonas > Pseudomonas antarctica. The sequence goes on along the minus strand of NZ_CP015600.1, from coordinate 3,515,956 downwards.
GTGATATCGCGGTCGGCGGCCGCCTGGTCGCTGTGAAAGCGCGAGCGCACGTGGAACTCGCGCAGCGTCTGCTGGATCGGCGCATCCAGCGCCAGGCGCTGTTGCTCGACCAATTGCAGCGCCGCCGTGGCCGTGAGCAGTTTGGCGATGCCGCCGGCGCGAAACGCCGTGTTGGGTGTCACCGGCACACCTTGGGCCTTGTCGGCCACGCCGAACCCGCGCGCCCAGATCAGCTCCTGGCCATTGACCAGCGCAATCGACAGGCCGGGTACGTTCTCACGTGCCATTTCCTGGGGAATGCGGGTTTGCAGGTAACGAATGATCGCGCCGTAATCGCCTTTGGGAATCGGCGGCGGGGCAGGCGGTTGCACATGGCAACCGATACTGCCGAGCAGGCAACCCAATAGCGGAATACCGCGCAATGTGCGAAACATGAAGAGCACCCGGATGGTGGTTTGGATGCTCGAATGCTAGGGCGCCGCTGGCCAACAATCTTTGAGAGCTTTGTCGGGAAACTGTCAAAGACTGTTAACGCGTTAGCCCTAATCGCTCATGCCACTGGGCAATGGACTCTTCGGGGTATTCATCGAACTGTACGTCGCCTTTTCGCACGCTGACTTCGACCCATGGGGCCTTGGAACCGAGCATCAAATGCGTGTGTTGCGGCGGTACCGGCAACGGCGTGTCGATGGCCGACGCGAAGGGGTGGATCAGTTCCGGCCACTCTGGGCTGAACAGCCACAGGGCGCTGCCGCATTGCGAGCAGAAATGCCGTTCGGCAGTGCTTGCATGGGCGCGGCTGGCGCCGTCCGGCTTGAGGCGGGCGTGGTAGATCGAAATGTGTTTGCGGCCTTGAACCTTCAGGCTTTGCGTATCACCGGCCAGGTTGATCGCATAACCGCCGCCGCCCTGGGTCTTGCGGCAGATCGAGCAGTAGCAGCGTTGGTAGGGGTAGGGGTGCTGGCTGGTCAGGCTGAACGTGACGGCGCCGCAATGGCAGGACCCTTCAAGTTGCATGGGAGTCTCCTCTGGCAAGGTGACTGTTGAGCTTAGGCGCTTTGCGGCATCAATGTGGCAATCAACGCCCGAAGGGTGCTCGGCAGTGTTTCCAGTTCACGCACCAGGATACTGCGTTCGCGAATGGTCCAGGGCTCGTCCAGCCTCACCGAGGGCTGATTGGCCAGCGGGTGGTCTACCGGGACCATTAACACCCGCTCATCCGTGCTGAAATGCAGCACCTGCAAGCCCGCGGCTTCTAACGGCTCGGCAATGATGCCTATGTCACTGGTGCCATCCAGGACGCCGCGCACGATATCGCGGGACAGGCGTTTCTTGCAGGTCGACGGTCACGCCCGGGCGCTGGGACAAAAAGCCCGTCAGCACCCCCGGCAGAAACACGGTCACCGCCGTGGTGTTGGCAAAGATGCGGATATGCCCCGCGGAGTCCACGCCGTACTGGGTGAATTCGCTTTTCAGGTAATCCACCTGGCGCATGATCAGCCGCGCAGGGTGCAGCAACCGATCGCCCGCCGGGGTGATTTCCACGCCACGGCTGTCGCGGTACAACAGGCGCGTATCCAACTGGCCTTCCAGCGCCTTGATCCGCGCACTGGCAGCGGCCGGCGAGTGAAACGCACGCTTGGCGCCCTGGCTCAGGCTGGGGGATTCGGCGATATGGATAAACAGGCGCAGGTCGGCGAGATCGAAGTGCTTGGCGGCTTCGGTGTGTACACGAATCTCATCACAATAAAGATCCAAGTGTGGGAGCGGGCTTGCTCGCGAAGGCGGCGTGTCAGTCAACACATCGGTGGCTGATACACCGTATTCGCGAGCAAGCCCACTCCCACATTTGGTTTTTGCCAGGCGTTAGTGGTCCATCGCGCTCAAGATCGTATAGGCCAACTTGACCCGCTCAGCATTCGGGTAGTTCTTGTTTGCCAGAATCACCACACCCATGTCCTTGCTCGGCACGTACACCACGTACGCCCCAAAACCACCGGTTGAGCCGGTTTTGTTGTAGAGCACATTGGCCGGCTGCGGTTGTGCGGGTGTCAGCCAAGTGACCTTGTGCGGCTCCATTGCCATTGGCGTGGAGTTGCCGTCCAGCAATGCGTTCAGCGTGATCGGGTAGGGGTAGCGTTCCCAACCCAGGCCCTGGGTCATGCCGTTCACGGTGTAGTAACCGGCGTGAGTCGCTGCGATGGCTTGTTGCAGCGGCTTTTCCAGGGTTTGCGGGTGCATGTTCACCATCACGTAGTGAGCCAGGTCCTGGGTGCTGGTCTTGATGCCGTAGGCTTCGCTGTCGAGTGCGCCAGGGCTCACGCGCACGGGTTTCTGGAGCTTGTCATAGCCTTGGGCGTACTGGCCGGATTTGTCGGCGGGCACGCTGACGTGGGTGTTGGTCAAGCCCAGTTTGGGCAGCAGGGTTTTCTGCATGGCCACGTTGAACGGCTGGCCAAGGCTTTGCGCCGAGAGGTAGCCGAACAGCCCGATGCTCGGGTTGGAATACAGGCGTTGCGCGCCCGGTGCGTAAGTCGGTTTCCAATGCTGGAAGTAGCCCAGCATGTTCTCGGCGCTGTCGGCGGCGTCGGGAAACTGCAGGGGCAAGCCGCCTGGCGTGTAGGTCGCCAGTTGCAGCAGGCTAATCTGGTCGAAGGCGCTGCCGGCCAGTGCGGACAGGTGCTCGCTGGCCTTGTCCGAGAGCTTGAGCTTGCCGGTCGCCTGGGTATAGCCGCCGAGGGTGGCGGTGAAGGTTTTGCTCACTGAACCGATTTCAAACAGGGTGTCCTCGGTCACCGGCTGTTGTGTGTCTTTGTTCGCTACGCCGTAGTTAAAGTATTGCGCCTTGCCTTTGTTGACCACGGCGATGGACAGGCCGGGGATGCCTTGTTGTTGCATCAAAGGTACGACGCTGGTGTCGACGACCTGGCGAATATCGGCGTCTGCCATGCAGGTGCCGGAGCCGAGCAATAAGGCCGATATCAGTATTTTTTGTAGTGTGTGGTTCATGGTGGTTCGCTTCCCTATAAATGATGCTCTGACAATCGAGGCCTGCGCAGGCGCCGCAAATCTAAGTGGATTTTGCCCCTTCGACAAACGATGATATCTCGCACCAGCCATTAGAAAAATTTGGGGTAAGCCATGCTGCGTTCCCACTTGCCGCTCAATGCCCTGCGTGCATTCGAAGCGTCGGCCCGTCACTTGAGCTTTACCCGGGCAGCCATTGAGCTGTGTGTGACCCAGGCGGCGGTGAGCCATCAGGTCAAAAGCCTGGAAGCCCAACTGAATGTCACCTTGTTCAAGCGCCTGCCACGCGGCTTGATGCTGACCAGTGAGGGCGAAACCCTGCTGCCGGTGTTGCGCGAGTCCTTCGACCGTATTGCACATACCTTAGGCCAGTTCGAGGGCGGGCATTACCGCGAAGTGCTCACCGTGGGCGCGGTCGGCACTTTTGCCGTCGGCTGGTTGTTGCCGCGCCTGCCGGAGTTCCAGAGCCGCTATCCGTTTATCGACCTGCGACTGTCGACCCATAACAACCGCGTCGACGTCGCCGCCGAAGGTCTGGATTACGCTATTCGTTTTGGCGCAGGCGCTTGGCATGGCACCGAGGCCTGCCAACTGCTGGAAGCATCGTTGACGGTATTGTGCGTGCCTGCACTCGCCGAGCAATTACACACACCTGCCGATGTGCTCAAACATACCTTGCTGCGCTCCTACCGCGCCGATGAGTGGAACCTGTGGTTCCAGGCCGCCGGGCTGCCGGCCGACACCCTGGTACCGCGCAATATCGTGTTCGACTCCTCACTGGCAATGATGGAGGCAGCCTTGCAAGGCATCGGCGTGGCGCTGGCGCCAGCGATGATGTTCTCGCGGCAACTGGCGACGGATGTGATTCGCCAGCCGTTCGATGTGGGCATCACCACTGGCAGTTATTGGCTGACGCGCTTGCAGTCGCGGGCTGAAACCTCGGCAATGCAAGCGTTTAAAAGTTGGCTGACCGAGTGTGCACAACAGCAGTGAGATTTTTCCTTGAAACAAAATGAAACATTCTCGACGGGCTACCCTCTACTGTCTCCCTCGTCACGAGTTCACCCATGAAAACCCCGCGTCCCTCCGACCGCATGCCCCACCTCACGCAATTGCGCAACTTGAAGATGGCGCGTTCCGCCCACGCCTACGTGCGTGGCAGCACGGTGCAGTTCTATGAATGGCTGCACAGTCTCCCTGGCCGCCGTTTGCCCCACGGCCCGGCGATCTGGATTTGTGGTGATTGTCACGCGGGTAACTTGGGGCCTACCGGCGACAACAAGGGCCGCATTGACATGCATATACGTGACCTTGACCAGACCGTGATCGGCAACCCGGCCCACGACCTGGTGCGTCTGGCTTTATCCCTGGCCACCGCCGCGCGCGGCTCGGACCTGCCGGGGGTGACCACCGCGCGCATGCTCGAAGAAATGATGGTGGGCTACGAGCAAGCCTTCAAAGACGAACCCGACGAAGTGCCGCCACGCCCCTCCCAGGTCAAGGCCGGCATGCGCAGCGCGGTGGAGCGCACCTGGAAAAACCTGGCGCGTGAACGCATCGAAAATGCACGGCCGACGATTCCACTGGGCAAGCATTTCTGGTCGTTGTCGCGGGCAGAGAAGAGCGCCTTGCAAACGTTGTGCGCCTCCGATGAGCTTCATCAGTTGGTCACCTCACTCAAAGGCCGGCCCAAAGACGCCAAGGTTGAGCTGCTGGACTCGGCTTATTGGGTCAAGGGTTGCAGCTCCTTGGGCTTGTTGCGCTATGCGGCGCTGCTGGGCGTAGGCGACAAGGACGATCAGGAGTATTGCCTGATCGACATCAAGGAAGCCGTCGGCGCTGCCGCACCCCGCGCAGCACGGGCCAAGATGCCCCGCGACAATGGCCGGCGTGTGGTGGAAGGCGCCCGCCAGCTGTCACCGGGCCTGGGTGGGCGCATGATCGCGACGCGTTTTCTCGACCATGGTTTTTTCATCCGTGAATTGCTGCCCCAGGACATGAAGCTGGAGCTGGACGAACTCAGCGAGACCGACGCCATGCACGCCGCCGGATACCTGGCCCGCGTAGTCGGCATTGCCCACGCACGGCAGATGGACCGCGAGACGCGCAAGGACTGGATGGCAACATTGCAGGAAAACCGCTCTAAACAACTGGATGCACCGTCGTGGTTATGGACCAGTGTGGTGCAGTTGGTCGGTAGCCATGAGCAGGGTTATCTCAACCATTGTCGGCGGTATGCGTTGGAGCACTAACGACGCTAAGGCGTCGCACTGGAACACATTAGGGTGTTCCAGTGGATGCCCTTCATCACTTGAAGTTGAGGTGCCGCAACGGCGGAATGTGAGAGTAACTTTGTTACTGTTTGTGTTTTTTAAGACGTTTCGCGCAAATCCTAGGCGATCTCCTATTTAAATTTTTATTATTTTGTGAGTGTCAAGTGCTTGTCATTTGCCGTTCATCTGAAATAGTAATGGTTGTTTAAAGTGATAAATTAAAAAAGTGATTATAAATCAATAGCTTAATAAATATTCTAACGTAAATATCACGGTTGCCAGAATCTTGGCATGCTCCAGGTTCGATGATAGCTTGCCGCCATTGTTTTTCGACGGAACGAAATATGTACCTGCTCACGCCATGGACTCGGCCATTACTGTGCCTGACGTTATTGTGCCTTAGTGCCCCTGACAGCGCCTTTGCCGCGACCAATCCTGGCGACCAGGACCTGATTCGCGACCGGCAAAACCGCCTGTTGGAAGAACAACAACGGCGTCTTGAAGAACTCAAGGACCTGCCTGGCAAAGAGGTAAACCCGGTGGCTCCCGCCGGCCCGGTGGACACCCGCTGTTTCCCCATCCAGCACATCGAACTCAAAGGTGCCGACAGCCTTTCTGGCGTTGAGCGCGAGCGCCTGCTCAAGTCCTATGTTGATCAGTGCCTGGGCGTTTCCCAGCTCAATCAACTACTCAAGCGCGTTACCGACTATTACATCGTCAAAGGCCTGGTCACCAGCCGCGCCTACTTGCCGCAGCAAGACCTGTCCAGTGGTCGTCTGCAAGTCTTGGTAGTGGAGGGCAAACTTGAAGGCGTAAAAGGCGCCGACAACAGCAAGCTGTCCGATCGCGAACTGGCCATGGCCTTTCCCGGCAACAACGGTGACTTGCTCAACCTGCGAGAAGTCGAGCAAGCCATCGATCAGCTTAATCGCTTGCCTTCCAACCAGGCACAAATGGAACTGACGCCGGGCAGTGCTGTTGGCGGCAGTACCGTGTTGGTCAAGAACAACCCGCAAAAACCTTGGCGTGCCAGCCTGTCGCGCAATAACGATGGGCAGCGCAGCACCGGCGAGCAGCAGTGGGGCACCGGCTTTGAGTGGGATAGCCCGCTGGGCCTGGCTGATCAACTGGTGCTGCGCGGCGGCCACGACGCCATCAGCGACCACCAGAAAACCTCAAAAAACGCGATGCTCTACTACAACGTGCCGTGGGGTTGGTGGAACTTCAGTTACAGCTACAACCAGAGCGATTACCGCTCAGTGGCCAAAGGCGACGGCTTTGACTTCAAGCAAACCGGCGACAGCCAAAACCACCAGTTGCGCGCCGAGCGCGTGATCCACCGCGACGCCCTGAGCAAAACCTCGGTGAACGTTGGCCTGGCCCACCTGCGCACCAACAACTACATCAACGACAACCACCTCAAAGAGAGCAGCAATCGCCTCAGTGAGTTGCAGTTGGGCATCAACCATGGGCGTCGCATTGGCAGCGCCTTCGTCAACCTCGACGTCGGTATGCAGAACGGCACCGGCGCCTTCGACGCCCAGGGCAATCACAACCCGGGGCCTGGCGTGCCGGACGCGCGCTACCGCAAATACACCGCCACCGTCAGCTACCTGCAACCGTTCAAGCTGTGGGGCGAGTCTTTCAGTTTTATCAGCCTGGCCACCGGCCAACGCAGTGAAGACGTGTTGTTCAGCCCCCAGCGCATGAGCCTCGGTGGCGCCTCATCGGTACGCGGTTTCAAAGACCAGCAGCTCAATGGCGACAGCGGCGGCTATTGGCGCAATGACCTGCGCTGGAGCCGCCCGGTGACGCTCGACTGGCTGCGCCCGGTGTTCGGCGAATACGGCGCCAGTGTCGGCTATGACCAAGGTGTTATCCGTAACGCTCGCTACAACCGGGAAGTGCATGGCCGGGTGTCGAGCAATTCGTTTGAGCTGTTCGCCCGTGGCCAGCACGTTAGCACCAGCGTGACCTTTGCCCACTCGCTGGAACGACCGGCCGCGCTGCTTGACCGCGAAGCGCCGATCTACTTTCGCATGGATTTTTTCCTCTAATTCAACGCCCAGTTGCATCGAGAATTTGAAATGGATGTTCGCCAGTTTGCCTTCCTCGCTCGCCAGCCTTCTGCTGCCCTGAAACGCCGTGACTCGTTCATCGGCCTGCCCAAACGCGGGCTGGCGCTGATCCTGGCCAATGCATTGTTCTGGCAGCCGTTGTTGGCCAATGCCGAAGGCATCGTGGTCAGCGCCCCGGGCACCAGCCTGGGCGCGGCGGGCAATGGCGTGCCGATCGTAAACATCGCAGCACCCAATGGCAGTGGCTTGTCCCACAACCAGTTCAAGGACTACAACGTCGGCACCAATGGCGTAATCCTTAACAACGCCACCGACCGCACCCAATCGACCCAACTGGGCGGGATTATCCTCGGCAACCCGAACCTGCAAGGCCGCGCCGCCAACATCATCCTCAACGAAGTCAACGGCGGCAGCCCCAGCCAATTGCGCGGCTACACCGAAGTGGCGGGGCAGTCGGCCAAGGTTATCGTGGCCAACCCGTACGGCATCACCTGCAGCGGCTGCGGTTTCATCAACACCCCGAATGTGACCCTGACCACCGGCAAACCGGTGCTCGACAACGGCCGTCTGGACCGTTACCAGGTCGATGGCGGCGCCGTGACCATCGACGGCCAGGGCTTGAACGCCAGTAATGTCGACCGTTTCGAAATCATCACCCGTTCGGCCAAGATCAATGCCCAGATCAACGCGCGCAACTTGACCGTGGTCGCCGGGCGCAACGACGTTAACGCGCAGACCTTGAATGCGACGGCGCGTGCCGATGACGGCAGCGCCAAGCCGGAACTGGCGATCGACTCGTCGGCATTGGGCGGCATGTACGCCGGTGCGATCAAACTGGTGGGCACCGAAGCCGGCGTGGGCGTGAAACTCGACGGCACACTGGCGGCCAGCGGCGGCGATATCCAACTGGATGCCAATGGGCATTTGAGCCTGGCGCAGACCGCCGCCACCGGCAACATCAAGGTCACCGCACAGAGCGTCAACCTGACCGACAAGGTCTACGCCGGCAGCAGCGTGCAGGTCACCAGCGCCCAAGGCCTGGTCAACCAGAAAAGCCTCGCCGCCCGCGACAGCGTCACCCTGGCCAGCACTGGCCAGGTCACCAACACCGGGATTATCGAGGCTGGCGTCAACGCCGATGAAACGCGCAATGCCAACGGCGATGTCAGCGTGTCCGCGGGCAGCCTTAAAAATACCCAAAGTGTGGTTGCCAGCCGCACCCTGACGGTGACGGCTGCACACAACCTCGACAACCAGAACGCGACGTTGAGCGGCGCGAGCGCGGTGGTCAGCGCAGGCCAAGTGGATAACCGTGGCGGTCGCGTGCTGGGCACGGCATCCCTCAAGGTCAATGCCACGGGCCTGGATAACCGCGCCGGTGGTGTGTTGCACAGCGACAACAGCACCGACGTCACGGCGGCGACCCTGCAAAACCAGAACGGCCGCGTGATCGGCCTCAATTCCCTGACGCTCATTGCCGGGCAAGTGGGCAATGAAAACGGCTTGCTGGCCAGTCAACAACAGGCCCACGTAACCGCCGGCCTACTGAGCAACCAGGCAGGCGAAATCTCCGCCAACCAAACCACCGTTACCGCCACGACCCTGGATAACCGCGCCGGCAAACTGCTGGGCGCCAACCTCACTGTGCTCGCCAGCGGCGCCATCGACAACCGCCTGGGGATCTTCTCGGCCACCAGCCTGCTGACCGTGCAGGCGGCCAGCCTGGACAACAGCGGCCAAGGCACTGTCGCCAGTCAGGGCAACCTGACCGCGAACATTGCCGGGCTGTTTGATAACCACAATCAAGGCAACCTGATCAGCCAGGGCGCGCAACAGGTTAGCGTCGGCCAACTCAACAACGCTCAGGCCGGGCTGGTATCGAGTAAAAACACCCTGGTACTGCACGGCGATACGCTCGCCAACCAGGGCGGCCTGGTGATTGCCGACGGGGCGATGACCCTTACCGGCGGTAGCGTCGACAACAGCCAGCAGGGCGTGATCAGCAGCAAGGCCAATACCCGCATCGAACTGGCCAGCCTGAACAACAGCACTGGCGGCCGACTGAGCAGCGACGGCGGCCTGACCCTCAGCGCCAGTCAAATCGAAAACGGCGCCGGGCGGATCAGCGCCAAGGGCGACCTGCTGGCAACCGTCGGCGTGCTCAACCAACAAGCTGGCGAATTGGTCAGCGAAGGCGTGCTGAGTTTTACCGGCACCGCCCTGGATAACCGCAACGGCGGCCTCATCGCCGCCACCCGTGGCGTAGACCTGTACAGCCCGAGCATTCTCAACCAGCAGGGTGAAATCTCCAGCCAGGCCCGCGTGCGGCTGGGTGCCGATCAACTCACCAACAGTGGCGGCAAGGTCATTGGTGACGGCGGCCTGGTACTGACCGTGCAACGCCTGCTCAACCAGAACAAAGGCCTGTTGGCGGCGCGCCAAAGCCTGCAATTGAACGGCGGGCAACTGGACAACAGCCTGGGCGGGCGGGTCATCAGCCAAACGGGCGTGAACGTCAACCTGAGCGGCGATCTGCTTAACCAAGGGCAGGGCGTGTTACTCAGTGACGGCGCGTTAACGCTCAATGCCCGCACGCTGAACAACAGCCAGGCCGGTGTGATCAGTGCCAAACAACAGCTTGACCTGCGCAGCGCGGGCCTTAACAACAGCCAGCGCGGCAGTATCAGCAGTGACGCCGGGATCCTGCTTAAAACCGGGCAACTGGACAACAGCCAGCAAGGCTCGATCTTCGCCAAGTCCACGCTGCAGGCAAACCTCGCCGGGCTGGACCAGCATGACCGCGGCGAACTGGTCAGCAATACCAGCATCGACCTGGACCTGAACCACGGGCAACTGATCAACCGTGACCACGGCCTGATTGCCACCCCTGGCCAATTACTGCTGCGCAACCTCGGCAGCGTCGACAACAGCCAGGGCGGCGAGCTTTCCAGCACGCAATCATTCCTGTTGGCGGCCGACACGCTGAATAACCGTGGCGGCAAAGTCATCAGTGGCGACAGCTTGCAGGTGCGCATCGCCCAGGCGCTGGATAACAGCGTCGAAGGCGTGGTGTCGGCCGAGAACCTCTTGCAGGTGGAGGCGGGCAGCCTTAACAACCAGGCCGGTGGCGCGATTGCCAGCCGTGGCGCTTTGGACCTCAAGGTCGCTGGCGCCCTGGACAACCGTAATCAGGGCCTGATCAGCGCTGCGACCACGTTGGATGCAACGGCGGGCGCATTGAACAACAGCGACAAAGGCCGGCTCTCGGCCGGTACCCGCCAAACCCTCAGCACCGGCGCGCTGGATAACAGCCAGGGCGGGCAACTGGTCAGTGATGGCAACCTCACGCTGACGGCGGCCGATGTGAGCAACCGCAACGGCGTGATTGGCAGCCAACAGGCCTTGAGCCTGAACGTCGCCAACCTCGACAACACCGCAGGCCTGATCAACAGCCAGGGCGACCTCAGCCTGGCAGGGCAGCATGTGGACTCAAGCCTTGGCGGTGAAGTCTCGGCCAAGGGCAACCTGCAACTTGTCGTGCAACAGCTGATCCAGCGCCAGGGCCGCCTGATCGGCGAACGCGCGGTGGCCATCGACCTGCAAGGCGGCGACCTCGACAACAGCGCCGGCCTGATCAGCGCCAAAGGGCCGCTGAGCTTTGCGCGCCTGGCTAACCTCACCAACCGCGAACAAGGCGAAATCTCCAGCAATATCGGGTTCAGCGTGGCGGCCCAGCGTATCGACAACAGTGATCGCGGGGTCATCCTTAGCACCGATCAACTGCGTGTCGAGGCGAACACCCTGATCAACGCCAACAAGGGCCTGATCTCCGGCTGGAACGGTTTGACCGTGGCCGGCGGCAGCCTCGACAACAGCGCCGAAGGCACGCTGTCGAGCAAAAACGGCAGCTTGCAAGCCAACCTCAGCGGCGCTCTCGATAACCACGCGGCGGGCGCTCTGGTGAGCCAGGGCCTGCAAACCCTCAGCGCGGCGAGCCTCAACAACGCCCAAGGCATCATCTCCAGTCAGGGCGATGTGGGCCTCAGCATTGCCGGGCGCCTGGATAACAGCAACAACGGCTTGATTTCCTCCAGCCAATTGCTGGGCTTCAACCACGCCCAAAGCCAGATCCTCAACCGTGGTGGCCAGATCAGCGCGGCCAACATCAACCTGATCGGCCAGAGCCTGGACAACAGCGCCGGCCAACTGATCAGCCAGGGCAGCCTGCAAGGCACCCTCAGCGGTGCACTGATCAACGCCAACACCGCGCGCCTGGCCAGTGGCGGCGCGTTGCTGCTGAACGCCGCCAGCCTCGACAACCGTGGCGGCCAACTGGTCAGCCAAAACCGGCTCGACCTGACCCTCGCCAGCGGCGATTTGGACAACAGTGGTAAAGGCACACTCGCCAGCCAGCAAGACCTGCTGATCAAACTGCTGACCGGTGACGTCAACAACCAGCAAGACGGCCTGATCTACAGCCAGAAGGGCAAGCTGGAACTTGCCGCACGCACCCTCGATAACCAGCAGGGCACCTTACAAAGCCAGACCGACAACCTGCTGCGCCTCAGCGGCGCCCTCAACAACCAGGGCGGTCGAGTCGACAGCCTCAGCGGCAACCTGGACCTGAACGCGGCCAATGTGGCCAACACCAGCGGCGGCATCCTCAACAGCGGCAAAGGCTGGATCAAACTGGTCAGCGGCCTGTTCGACAACGGCGGCGGCATCACCCAGGCGCAATCGCTGGATATCGACGCCAAGGGCGGTGTGCTCAACCAACTGGGGCACCTGTCCGCCCTGGGCGGTGAAAACCGCATTGTCACCAGCAGCCTGAACAACCAGGGCGGCGGCGTGTATGCCAACACCTTGCTCAAGGTCACCGCCGCAGACTTCGATAACCAGGGCACGGCGGCCAACAATGGCGGCAAGGTCGGCGCCCGCAGCATCGACTTCGGCCTCACCGGCACCTTGAGCAACCGCTTCGGCCTGATCGAAAGCGACGACACCCTGCGCCTTGCCGCGCAAACCCTCAACAACGCTGGTGGCAACCTGCGCGCCATGGGCCGCGCGGGCAACACCGATATCAACGTGTCAGGGCTGTTGGATAACCGCTCCGGCGCGCTGGAAAGTGCCAACGAAAATCTCAACCTGCAAGCCGGCAACCTCGACAACAACGGTGGCCGTATCGTGCACACCGGCAGCGGCAAATTCGACCTGACGTCTGATCAAGTCACCCGTGCCGGCGGCAGCTTTGTCACCAACGGCCAGTTGGACATCAAGGCAGCGAGCTGGACCAACAGCAGCGTGATCCAGGCCGGGCGCTTGAACCTCGACATCGGCCAATTCACCCAGACCGCCAGCGGCCAATTGTTGGGCGCACAAAGCCTGACCGGCACGGGCGACACCTGGACCAACGACGGCCTGCTGGCGAGTGACGGCAGCCTCAACCTCACGCTCAGCGGCGGCTACAGCGGCAACGGCCGGGTCAGCAGCCTCGGCGCCATGACCCTCACCAGCGCCAGCATGGACCTGGGCGAAAACGCCCGCATTGCCGGCGGCGCGGTCACCCAGGTCAACAGCAGCACCCTGACCAACCGCGGGCGCCTGACCGCCCTCGGCGACCTCACGGTAAACGCCACTACCCTGAACAACTACGGCACCTTGGGCGGCGCGGAAAAAGTCCGCCTCAACGCCACCCACCTGCTCAGCGACAGGGGCCTGCTGTTCAGCGGCAACGACATGACCTTGCGCGCTAACGATGTGCGCAACAGCTACGGCGACTTCTACAGCCTCGGCGGCCTGGACATAGCCCGCGACGATGCGGGCGCGCGCAGCAGCCTGATCGAAAACCTCTCCGGCAGCCTGGAAAGTGCCGGCAACATGCGCCTGCTGGCCGACACCCTGAGCAACCGCCGCGACCAGTTCAGCACGGAAAAAAAACTGGTCTCGGGCAACCTCAATATCTATTCCAACGACTTCTGCAAAGGCAAAGGCTGCGAGCTGTACTTCACCTCCGTAGAGAAATACGAAGACGTGCTGGTCGGCAGCTCGGCCTCGGCGTTCATCAACGCCGGTGGCGACCTGACCGTCGGCAGCCAGACCTTCGATAACCTCTACAGCTCGGTGTCTGCCGCCAAGAACATCCTGATCAACACCGACGTGCTGACCAACCGTGGCGCGGCCGGCGGCGAAGAAGTGCACCTGAACTCGGGCTTTTATACCCGTGACCGCAGCTTCTACAACACCTTCATGGAGCGCCAGAACCAGTTCAACGTCTATAACAACCCCAACTCCGGCGACTACCGCCCAGGTGAGATGACCCTGGCCAAGATCATGGCCGGCATCGGTAACTTCTACGAAACCAGCACCTACGTGGTGCCGACCGCCGGCAGCGTTATTGCCCAAGCGGTGATTCAGGCGGCTGGATCGGTGACGGTCAACGCCACGCAAAAAATCGACAACAGCGTGATTCGCCCCAACGCCACCGACATCAAGGCCCCGGCGCAAAACCACAACACCAACTCCGACGTGTTCGCCTCCACGGTGAAACCGGCGATTACCGCGCAACTGCCGCCAGACCTGGCCCAGCGCCAAGTCAACCCGGCCACCTTGCCCGGCTTCAGCCTGCCCACCGGCCAGAACGGCCTGTTCCGTTTGAGCGGCCAACAGGCCAAGGCAGACAGCGCCGCCAGCGCCTCCACGGGCAATGGCGACTTCAGCGTCGGCGGCCGCCAGATTGCCGACAAAGACCGCGAAAAACCGCTGGACTACAGCGCCGTGCAAGAGCGTGGTTTCAGCGTCGATGGCCAGCCACTCAGCGGCGCAGTCAATGGCCAGGGCCCGCTGAATCTGGACAGCCGCGCGCCGTCGGTAACCCGCGTGCAAGGGTTGCCGCAAATCGCCGCGGTCGACAACAGCCACAAATACCTGATCGAAACCAACCCGGCGCTCACCGACCTCAAGCAGTTCATGAGCTCCGATTACCTGCTGGGCAAACTGGGCTACAACCCTGATACCGCCTGGAAACGCCTGGGCGATGGTCTCTATGAGCAACGCCTGATCCGCGAAGCCGTGGTGGCGCGCACCGGCCAGCGCTACATCGACGGCATCGCCAGTGACGACGCGTTGTTCCGTTACCTGATGGACAACGCCATCAGCTACAAGGACTCGCTCAAGCTGCAACTCGGCGTGTCGTTGAGCGCCGAACAAGTCGCGGCGCTGACCCACGACATCGTGTGGATGGAAGAAGCCGAGGTCAACGGCCAAAAAGTCCTGACCCCAGTGCTCTACCTAGCCCAGGCCAACAACCGCCTGGCACCCAACGGCGCACTGATCCAGGGCCAGGACGTGAGCCTGATCACCGGCGGCGACCTGCACAACAGCGGCACCCTGCGCGCCACCAACAACCTGAGCATGGTCGCCGGCAACATCGACAACAGCGGCCTGATGCAAGCCGGCAACCGCCTGGAAATGCTCGCCACCGACTCGATCCGCAACACCCGTGGCGGCATCATCAACGCCCGCGACATCAGCGCCACCGCCGTGACCGGCGACATCCTCAACGAGCGCACCGTCACCACCTTTAAACAGCAAGGCGACGGCTACCAACTGCGCAACGACGTGGCCAGCGACGCCTCGCGCTTCGAAGCCACCGACACCCTCAAGCTCAACGCCGGGCGCGATGTGCTCAACATCGGCAGCGACCTCAAGGCCGGTGGCAACGCCAGCGTGACCGCCGGGCGCGACGTGGTGATCGCCAGCCAGACTGAACAGGACGACTACGCCTACCAACGCCGTCGCGTCAAAGGCACCGAGCAAACCACCCTGCAATACGGCTCGAACGTGGACGTGGGCGGCAACCTCGCCATCGACGCCCGCCGCGACATCGCCGTGGTCGCCAGCACCGTCAGCGCCGCCAAAGACCTCAGCGTCAAAGCCGGCGAAAACCTGACCCTGGCCGCCGCCGCCAACGAGCAACACGACTACTCCAAAGGCAAAAAAGGCGGCACCAAAACCACCACCCAACTCGACACCGTCACCCAACAAAGCGCCGAACTCAAAGCCGGCGGCGACCTCATCGCCATCGCCGGCACCGACCTGACCCTGGTCGCCAGCAAAATCAGCGCCGGCAACGAAGCCTACGTACACGCCGACAACGAACTGCAACTGCTGGCCGCGCAGGACAGCAGCTATTCGTTGTACGACATGAGCAAAAAGGGCGGTTGGGGCAGCAAGAAAACCCAGCGTGATGAAGTCACCCAGGTGACGAATGTGGGGAGTGAGATCAAGACCGGTGGCGACCTGACGTTGCAGAGCGGTGGGGACCAGAAGTATCAAGCGGCGAAGCTCGACAGTGGCGGGGATATTGCGATTGTCAGTGGTGGGGCGGTGACGTTTGAGGCGGTGAAGGATTTGCGGCAGGAGAGTCATGAGAAGAGCAATAACAATGCCTTCTGGGTGTCTTCCAAAGGCAAGGGCAACACCGACGAGACGTTGCGCCAGACCCAAATGGTTGCTGAAGGCAACATCGCGATCAAGGCGGTCGAAGGCCTGAAGATTGACGTCAATCAGGTCAATCAACAGACCGTTAGCCAATCCATTGATGCGATGGTCAAGGCCGATCCCCAGTTGGCGTGGATCAAGGACGCCGAGGCACGAGGCGATGTGGACTGGAGGCAGGTCAAGGAGATTCATGACAGCTTCAAGTACAGCAACTCGGGGTTGGGGCCGGCTTCGCAGATCATTATTGCGATTGTGATGGCGGCGGTGGTTGGGCCTATGGCGGCAGCTGCAGCGGGTGGCGGTACGGCAGGGGCGGTAGCTGGGGCTGTGGCGTCGGGAGCCTCCACCAACGCAAGCGTCAGCGTCGTCAATAATCGCGGCAACCTGGGCGCAGTGCTTAAGGATGTGACTTCTTCGGATGCGATGAAGGGGTATGTGATTGCGGGTGCTACAGCAGGCCTGACCGCTGCTTATTTTGGTGATTGGACGGGGACTCAAACAAACACAATCACTGGGAAAGTTACGACGCCAGGTCTGCTGAATACTTGGAGTGGTGTCGGTAAATTTGCTGCCAACCAGACATTGCAAAGCGGCACATCCATGCTGCTGGGCAAGGCGCTGGGGCAGGGCGGTAGCGCTAGCGATGCGTTGAAAGGCGCGCTGTTCAATACATTGGCGGCAGCGAGTTTCAACCTGGTGGGTAATTACACCCAAGATGTAGTTGCCGATGGATCGGCACCCAAAATTGCGATTCACGCGATGGTCGGTGGTTTGCTGGCTGAGGCTACGGGCGGCGACTTCAAAACCGGTGCGCTGGCTGCGGGGGCGAATGAGGCGCTGGTTACTCATCTGAATACTCTGGTCAAAGGCAATGAAGAATTGCTGACGATGAGTTCGCAGATTGTCGGTGTGCTGGCGGCGGCGGGGCAGACGGACGCAGATGCGGCCGCCATGGAGAAGGGGGCTTGGGTCGCGAAGAATGCTACGCAGTACAACTACCTGGGCGAGCATCAAAAGTCTCAGAGAGCGAAAGAGCTGGCAGAAAGCGAAGATGCACTAGAAAGACTCAGGATCAATACGAAGTGGGAATTGATCGACGCCGGGCAGGACGCCAGCTTTGCGGGTGGGGCAGTGGTTGGCGTGCCGGAAGGGCTACTTGATACGGTCAAGGGCATCTTGGAAGTTGCCGGCAGCCCGATACAGACGTATCGGGCGTTGAGATCCGTGCTTGAAAGTGGGGATGTGCTGGGTAATGTCTCGGACGCCATGAAGCAGTCCTACATCGAACGAATTGACAATCTGGAATCGGAGTATGAAAGAGCCGGGGCGAGTGGATCGTTTAACGCAGGGCGTGAAGCCGGGACGCTGATAAGCGACGTGGTGGCGCTAGGGACAGGGGTTGGGGGAGCGCTCAAAAGCGGGGCCTTGCTCGTCGAAAAGGTCACTGCTAAGGTTGTTAAGGCTGAGTTGACGGTAGCAAAAGCGACTGCTACAACGGGAGAAGTTGTAGCTACTGAAGCCACAAGTGCAAATGCCCAAGCTGCATTGAGAGCGAAACTATCAGGACTACAAAAAGCTCAAGAGACAGCAGCGGTCACTAGAACACTGCCTGATGGCCGTATTCGTTACTACACACAAGAGGTTCCTGCAAGGACAGAAGGACCTACTCGGGGCGCTTCTTTCGCCACGGAGTTTGATCCTAAAACGGGCAGTACGAGGCAATGGATGGAAAGCTATGACCATGCAGGAGAAGTAATCCGTGTCCACCCGAAAAGTATTAATGGGCAGACGGTTGATGCTCAGCACTACCCTCCGACCGGAGCAGAGCTAAAGAGTTGGGGGCAACAATGAGCATGGAAGACATAGTGGCTGACAGACTTGGAAGAGTAGTTGCTGATGGATTTGATATTTTTAAAATATCAAAAGAGGCACTTGATATTTACCAAGATCCAAACCTTTCTCTCGCAAAAGATTTAGACATTGCGTTGTTGTCACTAATGGCAATGGTCGAAGGGCCAGAGTTTGAGATGACAGAAAAAGAATTTTATGATTTTTTATCTAATATTCGACAGATGTAGTTTTCAATATTCCCAACTTGATCAAGCACTATCGACACCGGCCTTGCGCCGGTGTTTTGCACCCTATTTGAGTTGAAGGAAAAATGGGGTCAGACCACTATTCTTCCGGCGAGGGCCCAACGGGGCGGTAATCGCTAATGAGTTTAGTGGGTACTACTGGAAGAGCTGGGCGCCTGAGGTCAGAGCTAAATTTGAGCAGACTCTTAAGCAGTACGATCTCAATGTCAAACATCATCATGGAATGTAATTTATGAAAAAATGGGGTCAGACCACTATTCTTCTAACGGAGCACTAAACGTGGTCTAACCGCTGTTTTTTTCTGTTTTTTTGAAGTTTCACCTTTGGACTGGGATGACAGATGATTACAGTAAGGTTTGAGGCAGGTGACTGCCTAGAGCTTTCTATTGAAACCTTTGTTGGTGCGCATCTTAAAGGTATTAGTTTTCATCGTGCGATATTTGAGGGCTTAGATTTTAGTAAGGCCGACTTTACAGGTTGTGATTTGAGGAATTCTGTATTTTATTTTTCTGTATTGAATGATGCGAGAATGATAAATGTTTCATTGGTTAATGCGATATTGATCGGATCCAAAATGAGAGGGGTTAACCTTTCTGGATCTTTACTTATGTGTTCTGATTTCTCTAAGGTTGACTTTAGCCTGGCAAGCTTAAAAGGTGCCACCGTAGTTGGGGGGACTTTCGAGACGTTGAGTTTTCAGGTGCGGACGTCACTGTTGTCGGGCTGGATCAGTGTAATCTGGAGGGGGCTTCGTACGATGATCAAACTATATGGCCGGAGAGTTTCAATCCCGAAGAACATGGTTTAATAAATAGAAGGCGAAATGGGGACAGATTTATTTAAGCAACAAAGGACCTCGGAAAATTAAATAAAGAAGCGGGTTGCTTTTGTACTCTCTTGTCAGGTCGCCAAACCTGATCGCCATATGGGCGACGGGCCGGAATACAAGCCCCGCGCCCAAACCCCCGCAAGGCATCAAAGTGCTGGCCCACGCACAACGCTTCACGTATTCGTCCCCGAGGCCGATACCCTGGCGATGATTAAACGCATCAAAGAACCCGCGCCGGCCAATCGCCGGCGCTCTCAACCCGCTCTACCGTCACACCACAAGGAAGAAGTACATGATCAAGCTGTTCTGCAAAGCTGCTGTTGTATTGTCCCTGGCCACGCTGTTTGGCTGCTCCTCGACGCCGTCGGTGGAGAAGATGCAGGCTGACGTGGCGAACTACTCGTTGCCCAAGGCCGCGGTCGCCGATAAAGGCCTGGTGTATGTCGTACGCCCAAGCAACGTGGGGATGATGGTGCGGTTCAACGTGTTCCTGGATGACAAGGAAGCCGACTCGGAGATGGGTTACAACCGTGGTAACCAGTACATTTATTTCTTCGTGACGCCGGGTCAGCACGTGATCAGTTCTAAAGCTGAAAACTGGGCTGACATGCCGATCAACGTCAAGGCCGGTGAGGTGGTTTACCTCAAGCAGGAAGTCGAAATGGGCTTCGCCGTGGCGCGCAACAGCCTCAAAGTGCTGAGCGATGTGGAAGGCCGCTATCTGGTCAAGGACGCGTCGTTGGGTACCGTGGCAAAAGAAAGCAAGTAAGTTAAAAAGCGCTTGAGGCGGCCGGGCGCTGAGCTCGGCCGTTGTTGCTGTTTACATAAGCCGGAGTGACACTGTATGGACGCAATTGCCCCCGCTAAACGGCCGACCATTCTAGCCAGCATTGGCCGTCGCCTGCTGGCCCGAATCATCGACTCTGGCGTCGCGGTGCTGATCTTTTTCATCGTCAAGTTCAGCGCCGAGGTGCTTTCGGCGTTCGTCCCCGCCGTGACGGCCAAGGGTGGGTTCCTTGCGGCGTTTTTGAGAAATAAATCTCTCCCCTTTTTTTGCCTCGTACTTTGAAGTGTGACAAAGAGAGCTGGAAAAGGGCGGTAGAGTTGTTTGATTTTCTCAGAACTTTTTTAAAGTAATTAATATAAAGGTGTCTGGGTGGTAAGTGTGATGTTCAATTGCGTAAATGATGCGAAGAAAAAATGGCCTTCAAATAAGTAATCTACGTGAGGTTGTGAAATTGAAAAAATTAATATTGGTCGGCCTCGTTGCTTTGCATTTGACAGGTTGCACGTGGACGGATGCCAGTAAAATTGCACCGGGTGAGTATATGATTACCAGCAGTGGTAGTATTTTCAATTCAAGGGCGGGGCTATTGGAAAATATTAATCAAGAGGCTAAAAAGGCCTGTGGTGGTGCGGATTACCATTTAGAAGGAGACAAAGACGCCAATATGCTCGTTAGCACCGTATCTCATTTGGGGCCTACTCCAACTACAATGCTTGGGCTCAAAGCAGTGTGTGAGGGACGTAGTGAGTAGTTGGAGTGCAAAAGGATAAGCAGATGTTTTTCTGACGCCTGCCTGTCAGAAAATCGGGGTTAGACCCTGAGGGATCCCCACAAAATTACTCCAAGCTCTGCGCTTGATGATGCAAAAAATGCGGTCAGACCCTGAGGGATCCCCGATTTTTCTTACCGAAAATCAAGAAGTTGGAATATTGAAGAGACCTGCATGAGTCGGCAACTTGGTTTGCACCACACAAAAACAAGAACCCGAACCCATGCAGGCCATCCGATTTTTACACAGAGCGCTCGCTCAAGCACTGCCTTCAATCCATTCTCGCCGCCTGACAACGCTGATGAGTTGTGTCAGTTCGTTACTGCAAGGCCGTCGCCTGACGCTGACAGCGCTGGGACGTTTTATGCCAGGTCAGGCGTATCCAAAACATGCGATCAAGCGAGTGGACCGATTGTTGGGTAATCAACACCTCAGAGCAGAGCGGCCACTGTTCTACTGGGTGATGCTGCGGGCGTTGTTGGGCTCTTTGAAACATCCTTTAATCTTGGTCGACTTGTCTCGAATTGATGCCTCTGGCGACGCCTTTTTGTTGAGAGCTGCGGTCCCGTTTGCGGGACGCTCGTTTCCTATTTATGAAAGCGTTCATGAGCGCGAGAGTTGCCCCAAATATCAAAGTCGCCTGCTCAAAACGTTGGCTGCATTACTACCTGAAGGATGCGTTCCAGTCCTGGTCACTGATGCAGGTTTCCGGCGCCCCTGGATGAAGGCCGTATCGGCGCAGGGCTGGTATTACGTGGCCCGCATACGAAATCGTGAGCTTTATCGTCGCGAAAAAAATGACTGGCAGCCTGTGAAGAATTTGTACGCTCTGGCCACCTCATCACCTAAGTCGTTAGGCCGTGTCGAGATGACGCGTAGCGCCCCTCACGTCATCGATTTGTACTGCGTCCGCCATTCAGCCAAGGGTCGCAAGCATCAACGCGTCACCGGCTCAATTGCCAGAAGCAAGCTCAGCCGGCAGTCTGCCAGACGTGAGCGTGAACCGTGGTTGCTTGCCAGCAACTTGAAGCAAGAGGAGTGGAATCCAGCAAGAGTCGTGGCGATTTATAAGCGCCGTATGCAGATCGAAGAAGGCTTCCGAGACGTAAAAAGTGAGCACCTGGGATTGGGCCTGAATCTGCATCGAAGCCATTGTCCAAAGCGCATCGAAGTGTTGTTGTTGATTGCCGCTTTGGCTAACTACCTCATCTTCTTAACGGGGTTGCAGGCACGGGAAAATCAATTGGAGCGGCGCTATCAAAGCAACACCCTCAAAGAGAGGCGAGTACTTTCATTGTGGCGTTTAGGTTTGGAATACTGGCGCAGTTGCACCGATTTTGGTGGCCGAGAACACTTGGAAATATTGGAGCATGCTCTGCGTGATGAGGTGCATCATCAGGCGCAGAGCTTGGAGTAAATTTGTGGGGATCCCTCAGGGTCAGACCACTATTCTACTGGCGGAGCACTAAACGTGGTCTGACCCTGAGGGATCCCCGATTTTTCTTACCGAAAATCAAGAAGTTGGAATATTGAAGAGGCCTGCATGAGTCGGCAACTTGGTTTGCACCACACAAAAACAAGAACCCGAACCCATGCAGGCCATCCGATTTTTACACAGAGCGCTCGCTCAAGCACTGCCTTCAATCCATTCTCGCCGCCTGACAACGCTGATGAGTTGTGTCAGTTCGTTACTGCAAGGCCGTCGCCTGACGCTGACAGCGCTGGGACGTTTTATGCCAGGGCAGGCGTATCCAAAACATGCGATCAAGCGAGTGGACCGATTGTTGGGTAATCAACACTTGAGAGCAGAGCGGCCATTGTTCTACTGGGCGATGCTGCGGGCGTTGTTGGGCTCCTTGAAGCACCCTTTAATCTTGGTCGACTGGTCGAGAATTGATGCCTCTGGCGACGCCTTTTTGTTGAGAGCCGCAGTCCCGCTTGCGGGACGCTCGTTTCCTATTTATGAAAGCGTTCATGAGCGCGAGAGTTGCCCCAAATATCAAAGTCGACTGCTCAAAACGTTGGCTGCATTACTACCTGAGGGATGCGTTCCAGTCCTGGTCACTGATGCAGGTTTCCGGCGGCCCTGGATGAAGGCCGTAGCGGCGCAGGGCTGGTATTACGTGGCCCGCATACGAAATCGTGAGCTTTATCGTCGCGAAGAAAATGACTGGCAGCCTGTGAAGAATTTGTACGCTCTGGCCACCTCATCACCTAAGTCGTTAGGCCGTGTCGAGATGACGCGTAGCGCCCCTCACTTCATCGATTTGTACTGCGTCCGCCATTCAGCCAAGGGTCGCAAGCATCAACGCGTCACCGGCTCAATTGCCAGAAGCAAGCTCAGCCGGCAGTCTGCCAGACGTGAGCGTGAACCGTGGTTGCTTGCCAGCAACCTGAAGCAAGAGGAGTGGAATCCAGCAAAAGTCGTGGCGATTTATAAGCGCCGTATGCAGATCGAAGAAGGCTTCCGAGACGTAAAAAGTGAGCACCTGGGATTGGGCCTGAATCTGCATCGAAGCCATTGTCCAAAGCGCATCGAAGTGTTGTTGTTGATTGCCGCTTTGGCCAACTACCTCATCTTCTTAACGGGGTTGCAGGCGCGGGAGAACCAATTGGAGCGGCGCTATCAAAGCAACAGCCTCAAAGAGAGGCGAGTACTTTCATTGTGGCGATTAGGTTTGGAATACTGGCGCAGTTGCACCGATTTTGGTGGCCGAGAACACTTGGAAATATTGGAGCATGCTCTGCGTGATGAGGTGCATCATCAGGCGCAGAGCTTGGAGTAAATTTGTGGGGATCCCTCAGGGTCTGACCCTTATTTTTCACACGATACGAGCCCCCCATGGAAGGCAGTATTTTAGTCCGGTAACTACTTTTGAAAAGAATTCTTCCGGTTGTGTTGTTTTTCCAAAGGATGCGTTGAAATGAAATTAAATATTGTTTTTCCTCGGACGATGGTTACCGAAAGCCTGCTCGCTCAGAGACTAATTCCGTGTGTGTGTAAAATATCAAAACAATTTGAAATATGTTTTTTAGATCCGCTTCCTGAAGTGGCAGGAGTTGTTTCGGAATGGGATCGTTCAGAGCTCGAGTTAAGAGCAATCTCCGGCGTGGGAGGGCAGTATTCGCACTATGCACACGGTCGAGTAACATTAAAGAAAATACAAGCCGACGTTTATCAGATTCTAGATCTTGAAATGTTTTATAGGCTTTTTGGATGGTGCAGTGTCTTAAATGATGGCATCTATGCTCAGCCGGGAAAATTTTGGGATGATGAGTAATAGGCGGAAATGGGGTGAGTTTTTTTGGCGAAGTGGAAAAGTGGGGTCAGGCCCTGAGAGATCTCCACAAACTTACTCCAAGCTCTGCGCTTGATGATGCACCTCATCCGCAGAGCATGCTCCAACAAAAAATGGGGTCAGACCACTATTCTTCTCTATTTTTAGTTCAACTGGTGGTCAGCCATGAGCAGGGCTATCTGAACCATTGTCGGCGGTATGCGTTGGAGCATTGATTCCGACAACAGTGAGTGTCCAATGTGGGAGCTGGTTTGCTTGCGATGCAAACACCTCGGTTTTTCTGACAGACCCAAGTGATGCCATCGCAGGCAAGCCAGCTCCCACCTTTGTTTTGTGCCGTGTCAGGGGCGCTGGCTTATGCCCTGGGCTGCAGGCAATCCAGTGCGCGGTCGGCAAGTGTGCGGGCCATGTCGATCAGGTGCTCGGTTGCACCCGCCATGTGGCGTTGATCGCCGCTCAGGCCTTGGGTGGTGTCGGCAGCGGTGGCCGCAGCACAGCGCAGCAGGTTGCAGATTTGGGCGAGGGCGTCTTCGAAGCTTAGGTCTTGATGCACGGTAAACGATTGCGGTGAAGCGGGTTGCAGATAGTGACTCAGGGCGCGATCAAAGATCTTGCGGTCGGGGGTGAAGCGAGTTGAATCCGAATGGCTTTTGCTCATACATAAGCTCCTGATAAGGGGGCCTACTTGTTCTCAGGTTTCCACTCCTGTTCGCTGATAGGCAGCGACAGAGCGAAGGCTAGCCAGTGGCGTGAGCAGGCGCAAGGCCAAAGGATTGTCTAGGAAACTTCCTGCAAATTAAAGCGATATGGATTGCTGGCCTTTGACCATGCATGGCGAGCGGGCAACACCGATCAAATGTGGGAGCTGGCTTGCCTGCGATAACGCCGGGCCGGCCAGCACATTTGTCACTGGAAGACCGCCATCGCAGGCAAGCCAGCTCCCACCATTCAGATCATGATCAGGCCAGGTATTTGTGGAACCAGCCGAGGGTTCTTTCCCACGCCAGGTTCGCCGCCGCCTCGTCATACCTCGGCGTTGAATCATTATGAAAGCCATGATTGGCGCCTTTGTAGATATACGCCTCATAGGTCGTGCCTGCGGCCTTCAACGCTTTCTCATACGCCGGCCAACCCTCGTTGATCCGCGTATCCAGCTCGCCGTAATGCAGCATGATCGGTACTTTTATGCGTGGCACGTCCTTGGCCTCTGGTTGGCGCCCATAGAACGACACCGCCGCACCCAGTTCCGGATAGGCCACCGCCGCCGCATTGGTCACGCCGCCGCCATAACAGAAGCCGGTGATCCCGACTTTGCCGGTGCTGCTGTCGTGGTGCATCAGCCATTCGATGGCGGCGAAGAAGTCGTTCATGAGTTTTTCGGGGTCGACTTTCTGTTGCAGCTCTACGCCTTTTTCATCGTTGCCGGGGTAGCCGCCCACTGAGGTGAGGCCGTCGGGTGCCAGGGCGATGAAGCCGGCTTTGGCCAGGCGGCGGGCGACGTCTTCGATGTAGGGGTTCAAGCCTCGGTTTTCGTGGACAACCACCACGGCGGGCAGTTTGCCGCTGGCTTTGGCCGGGCGCACGAGGTAGCCGCGCACGGTGCCGTTGCCTTTGGGCGAGGGGTAGGTGATGTAGTCGGCGATGATGTCCGGGTCGGTGAATTTGACTTGTTCGGCCAGCGCATAGTTGGGGCTCAGTGCCGCCAGCAGCGCGGAGGCGGTGAGGCCACCGAAGGTGAACAACGCGGCGCGGTCGAGAAATTCGCGGCGGTTGAGCTTGCCGTGGGCGTAGCCGTCATAGAGTTCCAGCAGTTCGGGGGCAAAGTCTTTCGCGGTGAGACGAGTCATCGGAGCAGTCCTCGATTAGCAGTGGCATTCAATGTAGACCAGGATCAGCCTTCGCGGCCATGGGCGGCGGCAGCCAATTGGCCGGTGTCGACGCGCACAAAGACCGAGTCGCCGATGGCCGTGAGCACGTCACCGGCGTACACCTCACAGACCACGCGGCTTTTGCGCCCCACGTCACCCTCGACCCGTGCGCGCAGGCTCAGCGTTACGCCCATCGGCGTCGGCTTGATAAATTTGATCCCCAGGTTGCCGGTCACGCAGTCGATGCGCGGCAGGCTGCCGGGCGTGCGTTGCTCCGCGCGATAGTGGTAGGCCATGGCGGTCCAGTTGGAATGGCAGTCCACCAGCATGGCGATCAGGCCGCCGTAGACCAGGTCGGGCCAGCCGCTGTATTTGGCGTCCGGCTGATGCTTGGCAATCACATGGACGCCATCGATGTCCCAACGGCTTTTGATGTGCAGGCCGTGCGGGTTGCTGCCGCCGCAGCCGTAGCAGATGCCTTCCGGCGCGGTGGTGTCCTGCAGAGACGGGGTGTGCATGCAAAGTCCTTATTGTTCTGGGGCGACTACTCTGTTTAACAGGACAAACGCCTGATGGGAATAAATCCATGGCGTGGCGTGTAAGCTCAGCACGCGTGTTCTTTTCTCCTGCGGAGTTTTCCATGAAGCGTCGAACGCACCCGGTCGTCATGCTGGCTCTGGTTGTGGGTTGGTTTTCCAATGCCCAGGCCGTGGAGTACAAAGACGTCAACCGCACGGCCAGCCAGATCAGCTTTACCTTCCAGCAATTCGGGCAGCGGGTGTACGGCACCTTCAGCGACTTTGAGGGCAGCCTGACCTTCGATACGCAAAAGCCCGAGGCGGCGCACGCATTGCTGAAGATCCAGCTCGCCAGTATCGATGCCGGCAGCCAGGACGCCAACACCCAGTTGCAGCAACCGGCGTGGTTCGACACCGCAGCCTATCCGGTGGGCGTGTATGAATCCAACGGTGCCCGCGCGCTGGGGGGCAACCGCTACAGGATCACCGGCAACCTGACGATCAAGGGCATTACGCGGCCGGTCAATATTGAGGTCGTGCTCAAGGAGCAAAGCGGTATCGGCGTGTTCGACGGTGAGTTCATCCTCAACCGCGACGACTTCAAAATTGGTGAGGGCGAGTGGGCCGGCAACAGCGTGGTGTCCAACGGCATCAACATCAAATTCAAGATGGTCGCGCCACAACGCTAGGGCCGTTAACGGGCGAACCGCTTCGCGCCGGCCACGCAGCCGATCACTGCGACCGTCACCAGCACCATGCCCAGGCTGACCGGCTCATGCAGCAGGCCCGCCGCCAATGCCAGCCCGAAGAACGGTTGCAGCAACTGCAACTGGCCGACGGCGGCAATGCCGCCTTGGGCCAGGCCGCGATACCAGAACACAAAGCCGATCAGCATGCTGAACAGTGCCACATAACCCAGGCTCAGCCAGGCCGGCAGGCTGATGCCGGTCAGGGTCGAAGGCGCCAGGATCAGGCTCAAGGGCGCCACCACCGGCAGCGACACCACCAACGCCCAGCAGATCACCTGCCAGCCACCCAAGCTGCGCGACAGCTTGGCGCCTTCGGCATAACCCAGGCCACAGGCCAACACCGCCAACAGCATAAGCACGTCACCGGCGGGGGCGGCGCTCAAGCCTTGGGCCACGGCGTAGCCCATCACCAGCAGGCTGCCCAGGCTCGAAAATAACCAGAACACCGGGCGCGGACGCTCGCCGCCGCGCAGCACGCCAAACACTGCGGTGGCGAGGGGCAGTAAGCCGATAAACACAATGGAATGTGCGGAAGTGACGTACTGCAAGGCCAGGGCGGTGAGCAAAGGAAAGCCGATCACGACGCCGAGGGCCACAATCACCAGGGGCAGCCATTGATTGCGCGCGGGGCGCTTCGCCTGGAACAGCCGCAGCAGGCATAACCCCAGCACGGCGGCGAGGGTGGCGCGGATCATGGTCAGGAACACCGGGTCGAATTCCATCACCGCCAAGCGTGTGGCCGGCAATGAACCGCTGAAAATCACGACGCCGATAAAACCGTTGATCCACCCTTGGGCGCTGCTGTCGAGGGGGTTGAGCGCTGAGGTACGTTCCATGGGCTGTGCTCGAAAGGAGGGGTTGCGTGACGGGCATCCTAGGGTCGAATATCAGCACAATCAAAAAATTGTCATGGATACATCGTCTATGCCGCGCGCCCGCTATAAGTCGCTGGTCGACACCTTTGCCGAGGACATCCGCAGCGGGGTTTTGCCGCCCGGCACGCGCCTGCCCACCCACCGGCAATTGGCCGTTGACCACCGCCTGGCACTGGTGACCGCGAGCCGGGTGTACGCCGAACTTGAGGCCATGGGCCTGGTCAGCGGTGAAACCGGCCGTGGCACGTTTGTGCGCGAGATCGCGTTGCCGCCTGGGCAGGGCAGTGGGCAGATGAACGTCGCGACGGGGATGCTCGACCTTAACTTCAACTACCCGTCGCTGCCGGGGCAGGCGGAGCTGTTGCGCACGGCTTTGCGCCAACTGGCGTTATCGGGCGACCTGGAAGCGTTGCTGCGTTACCAGCCCCATGCCGGCCGTTTGCATGAGCGCGCGGCCATGGCTCGCCACCTGTTGATCCGAGGGCTGGCGGTGGAGGCCGAGCAGGTGCTGGTGGTCAGCGGGGCCCAGCACGGTTTGGCGGTGGCGATGATGGCGTTGCTCAAGCCAGGGGATGTGATCGCCGTCGACGCGTTGACGTATTCGGGGTTCAAGGTGCTGGCGGAAACCTTGCACTTGGAAATCGTCGCAATCGCGGTCACTGCCCACGGCCCGGACCTGGCGGCTTTGCAACGCCTGTGTCGCCAGCGGCCGGTGCGCGCCGTGTACAGCATGCCGACCCTGCATAACCCGTTGGGCTGGGTGATGAGCCTGGA
The DNA here is from genome assembly GCF_001647715.1 of Pseudomonas antarctica. Lineage (NCBI taxonomy): Bacteria > Pseudomonadati > Pseudomonadota > Gammaproteobacteria > Pseudomonadales > Pseudomonadaceae > Pseudomonas > Pseudomonas antarctica. The sequence continues at coordinate 3,487,515 of NZ_CP015600.1, read as the reverse complement.
GCAACGAACACAACTGGTGGCCATCGCCCGCCAGCACCACCTGATGGTGATCGAGGATGCGGCCTACGCGTACCTGGCCGAGGACGCACCGCCGCCACTGGCGGCCCTGGCGCCTGAACGCACGGTGTACGTCGGCGGGCTGTCCAAGAGTGTCGCCACCGGCTTGCGCGTCGGTTTTGTTGCGGCGCCTGTGGCATGGGTAAAGGCGATTGAACGCACCATCATGGCCACCACCTGGAACGTGCCCGGGGTGATGAGCGCAATTGCTGTCGCCTGGATCGAGGACGGCACCGTCGCACGCCTGGAAGCGCAAAAGCGCCAGGATGCCCAGGCGCGACAAGCCTTGGCCGCGCAGGTGTTGGCCGGGGTGCATTACATCAGCCACCCCTCGTCGTATTTTTTGTGGTTGCCGCTGCAAGAAGAGGCGCGGGCCGATCAGGTCGCCATGACCCTGCAACGCGAGGGCATTTCGGTGTCCACCGCCGAGCCGTTTGCCGTCTCGGCGAGCGTGCCGCATGCGCTGCGCCTGGCGCTGGGCTCGGTGGACATGACGGCGCTGCGCACGGCGCTGGTGCGCGTGCGCAGAGTGGTGCAGTGGTGAGCCGAGCTTGGGCGGCTCACCGCCGTCATCAGTATTTGTACGCTTGACGCCCGATCAGCAGCCACTTGCCTTTTTGCTTCTGCCAGACCTGAAAGTTGTCGATGTCGGTCGGCACGTCGACGCCGCTGTTCACGGCCAGCGCGTGAAAGTGGTTGCGCACCAGGGCGGTGTCGCCTTGCAGGGTGATGGTCTGGTTCTGCATTTCGAGGGTCTTGAAGGCGCTGGTGTGGGTTTCCAGATCGGCGATGAATTGCGCCTTGTCCTGCACTTTGCCACTGGAGTGACCGTAGGTGAGTTTGTCGGACGTCAGCGCGTGAAGCTGTTTGAGGTCCAGGTGCAGCATGGCTTGGGTCAGTTGGTCGACCGCTTGAGCCACATCCTTTTCAGCGGCGGCAGGCGCCGCTGCGACATAACCGGAAAACAGGCACAGAAAACCGATCAGCACTTTGACGTTTGGCATGGGTGTTTCCTTATTGTTGTTGGGGGCGCAACGACCACTTTAGTCGTCGTACAACCATGCAATATTTTCGTCTGGGAAGGAAAGTGAAATTTTTAAAAGTCTTAAAAAGTTAAGGCCTAAAGGCTTCATGGAAATAAGACTGTCTTATACGACGTCCCAACACATCAAATAAGCGCCAAGGCATGCGCTTGCCACTTCCTGCACCAGTAGCACATCGCTATGCTACTGCCGAAACAACAACTCGCCCGAGGTGCAAAATGGATTTTGACTGGCACAGCGGCGTCATGACCCGCGCCACCCCGGTGACGCCACACTATAAAAATACCCAGAAAGTTCGCCGATTCATGCTTGAACACTGCGGCTCGGCGTTCAAGTTCGACCGGCCGTTGATGGCCTGGATTCGCAACGACATCCCCAAGACGCTGGGCGATGTGGTGGATGAATGGCAACGTCGCCAGGAGGATTCACGCGTATGACACCGGATCAGAAATACCAGGCCGCGCAAGAGCGCATCGGCTATCTATTGGAAACATTCAAAATCGGCGGCAACTACACGCCGCTGGTGCGCGACGGTAACCACCTATACATCAGTGGCCAGATTCCCCGTGTCGGCGACACCATCGTGCTGCCGGGCAAAGTCGGTGAAAGCCTGACCCTGGCCCAGGCGCAAATCGCTGCGAGTATCAGCGCATTGCGTTGCCTGGGGTTGCTCAAGCAGGCCTTGGGTTCGCTGGATCAGGTCAAGGCAATCCCGCGCATTGCGGTGTACGTGCGCAGCGCTGAAGATTTCGACCAGCAGAGCGAAGTGGCCAATGCGGCCTCCGACCTGCTGCATGAAATCCTCGGTGCCGCCGGGGCGCATACACGGACATCGGTTGGTGTGATGCAGTTGCCAAAATCAGCGGCGGTTGAAATCGAAATGCTGGCCATTGCTCACGCTTAACCTGCGGGAATAACCGTTGATGATTACCTCAGGCATGGTGGTGCTGGTCAACTACGCACGCTACCTGGCACCCGGCGTGCTGCTGTTTGGCTTGTGGTTTGCGCTTACGCCCAAAGCGTTGTCCGCGGTACGCATCCTTATCTTGCTGATGGCATTTGTATTGCTGCGTGATGCGATGACGCCGTTGGGCATCTGGTCGTTGAGCGGCGATGTGCAGATTGCATTCAGCGGCAATGCCTTTGTGTTGGCGGCGCTGGGTGGTTTTTCGCTGCTGTTGATAGCGCTGCTTGCACGGATAGCACCGGAGCTGTGGCAGTGGGTGCGCTGGTCCATCGGCAACCCGACGGTTGGCCTGGCTGTCGCGCTGGCCGTGGGCTGCTTGATCGGCGTGCCGTTGCGGGTTTACCAAGGCATCGAGGCGTCCGCGATCCACGGCTACTGGGTGTGGCTGCCGGGCATGGTGGTATTGGCGTATGGCGCCAATGCGTTGGAGGAGGTGCTGTTTCGCGGCTTTTTACAGGGCTATCTGGAGCAGCAGGTCACCCCGTTGCGGGCGGCGTTGATCAGCGGCGTGGCCTTTGCAGCCTGTCATGCTTTCCTGGCCTTAAGCGTCACCCAATTGGGCTGGCCGGTGTTGCTGTTTACCCTGATCGAAAGCCTGGCGTGCGCGCTGGTGCGCATGCGTTATGGCGTGTTGCCGGCGACGATCGCCCATGGCACCGCGATCCTGCTGATTGCCGTGCCCTACATGGCCTGATCCGAAACACAGCTCCCACCTGGCTCGACTTGAAATACAGTCAACCTGTGGCAGCGGGCTTGCTCGCGAAGACGGTGTGTCAGTCACCAGATGCATCACCTGACACTCCGCTTTCGCGAGCAAGCCCGCTCCCACAGGTTGATCGCGTTCAGGCCGTTGTGGCGCTGCATGCCCTGATCTAAAACACAGCTCCCACCGAGCTCGACTTGAAATACAGTCAAAATGTGGGAGCGGGCTTGCTCGCGAAGACGGTGTGTCAGTCACCTGATGCATCGCCTGACACTTCGCTTTCGCGAGCACGCCCGCTCCCACAGGTTGATCGCGTTCAGGCCGTTGTGGCGCTGCATGCCCTGATCTAAAACACAGCTCCCACCGAGCTCGACTTGAAATACAGTCAAAATGTGGGAGCGGGCTTGCTCGCGAAGACGGTGTGTCAGTCACCAGATGCATCACCTGACACTCCGCTTTCGCGAGCAAGCCCGCTCCCCCAGGTTGATCGCGTTTAGGCCGTTGTGGCTCTACATGGCTTGATGTGAAATACAGCCAGCTCCCACAACTTCTATAGCGGCGGTGTGCGCGGCGGAATCAGGCGTTTGCTGCCGGTGGCTTCATACGCGCTGGCCAAGCTCAGCAGCGCCGAGTCATCGTATGCCCTGCCGGCAAAGGTCAGCCCGACCGGCATGCCGATGTCCGCCATCACGCCCATCGGCACGGTCACGGTGGGCACACCCAGGTGACGGATCGCGAGGTTGCCGTTAGCGACCCAGACACCGTTGCTCCAGGCAATATCGGCAGAGGCTTCGTTGACATCGGCATCCGCCGGGCCGACATCGGCCACGGTGGGGAACAGCACGGCGTCGAGCCCCAGGTTGTCCATCCAGTCTTCCAGGTCCAGGCGCCGGGTCTGCTCCAGGCCACGCAGGCCATCCGGTACGGTGCTGATCTCGTTCCACGGCGTAATGCCGCGTTCGGCCATGTGCACGTATTCATCCATGCCGGCGGCCAGGTCATCTTCACGGTTGGGCAGGGTGCCAGGGTCGTGGGGGAAGATCTTCGGCCCATCGACGTCCGCCAGGCGGTTCAGTGCTGGATCGCCATTGGCGCGCAGGAAGTCATCGAAGGCCCAGGCCGACAGTTCCCACAATTCATCGTGCAGGAACTCCTTGGACACCAGGCCGCGAGTAAACACCGTCGGCGCGCCGGGGCGGTCGCCTTCGCAATTGGACACCAGCGGGAAGTCCACCTCGATGACTTCGGCACCGGCGGCTTCGAGTGCCTGGCGTGCGGCGTGCCACAGGTCGATGACGCTGGCCCGGGTGTTGATCTTTTGCCCGGTCGGCCCGCCGATCCCGGGCTTTTCGCTGGTGCCGGCCTCGGGGTCAGCGTTGATGTACATGCGCGGCACGCCCAAACGTTTACCGGCGAGGGCTTGGCTATTGACGGCCAGCTCGGCGTACGACGCCGGGCGCACCGAGGCCACGCTCGGGATCGGCACCCAGGGTTGCAGGCGCCACAGGTCGCCACGGGTGTCGGGGTCTTCGGCGACGACCACGTCGAGCACTTCCAGCAGGTCAGCCATGGTGCGCGCATACGGCACCACGACGTCCATGGTTGGCGTCAGCGGCCAGTTGCCGCGCACCGAAATCACCCCACGGGAAGGGGTGTAGGCGCACAGGCCATTGTTGGAGGCCGGGCCACGCCCGCTTGACCAGGTTTCTTCCGCCACGCCGAATGCCGCGAAGCTGGCCGCCGTGGCGGTGCCGGCGCCGTTGGACGAGCCGGAAGCGAATGGCGCGGTGAGGTAGTCGGCGTTATACGGGCTTTCGGCACGGCCATAAACCCCGCGTTGCATCCCGCCATTGGCCATCGGCGGCATGTTGGTCTTGCCCAGGCAGATGGCGCCGCCGGCCCGCAGGCGTTCGATCGTGAACGCATCGCGCTGCGCGACCAGCTTGGCGAAGGCCGGGCTGCCCGAAGCTGCCGTCAGGCCCTTGACCAGGTAGCTGTCCTTGGCGGTATAGGGAATGCCGTCCAATGGCCCCAGGGTTTTGCCCTGTGCCCGGCGCGCATCGGACGCCTCTGCTTCTTTGAGGGCCTCGGGGTTGCGCACGACGACGGCGTTCAACGCGGTTACGGTCTGTGGGCCGTCATAGGCATCGATCCGCGCCAGGTACGCCTTGACCAGTTCAACGGCAGTGGTCTGGCCGGCTTCAAGCGCCGCGCGCAATTGGGCAATGGAGACTTCGGTAACTTGCATCACGTTTTTTTCGCCGCCTTCAAGTGGGAGGTATGGCGGCAGTCTACGGACAGATATTTCACAAAACCAGCGCCGCATAATCCGCGTAGGCAGCGCGCATGACTTGCCACGTGGGCTCATCGGCGGGAATCAGATGTTCGATACGCAGCGAGGTCAGGGTGATGTCCTGGGGCATGCCGAAGGTGGTGAAGGTCGACAGGAAGTTCAGCTCGCCGTGGGGCGAACGGATGCGCGTCAGCACCAGCGGCGGCATTTCCCTGGGCAGTTCGGTGCTGGCGGGTGTCGGTAAACTCGCCAGCAACGTCGCCAGGGCCGGGTTGCTCAGTGCCTCACGGCTTGCGCGTTGCCAGGCCAGGGTGCGGATCTCTTCGGCATTGAGCAGGTGGTCACCCAACCCGCCGCGTTGCAGCAAAGTTGTCAGCAGGTTCAGCCCGTCAGCGGCATCTTGCTTGAGCCCCACCTGTTCAAACAACAGCCCGGCGCTGGCATTCGCCGCCAGCACTTGCCACTCGCTGCCCAGCAGAATCGCCGGGGCGGGGTTGTTGGCGTGCAGCACATGGCTGACCGCTTCGCGAATGGCGGCCATGGCTGGCGAGGCGAGTGGGGTGGCGGTGTAGCGTGGGGCGTAGCCGGCGGCGAGGAATACGCGGTTGCACTGCTCAAGCGGTGCGTCCAGCGCCGTGAGTAACGTGTGCAGCGTGCCTGGGCTCGGCTTGGCGCGGCCGGTTTCGAGGCAACTGAGGTGGCGTTGCGAAACGCCGGTGATCAGCGCCAGGTCCAGCTGGCTCAGCCTGGCGTGGCGACGCAATTGGCGCAGGTGTTCGCCGGCGGTAGAGGGGGCGTCCATGGCGTAATGATGACCTCCGAGGTCATTGCGAGAGGCACGACCATATCACTATCGTGAGCCTCGATCACGTCAAGGAACAGACCATGCAAACACCCTATATCGCCTGGGCCGGCTTGCTCGGATTTTCGCTGTATACCCTGGCCACACTGCTCACGGCTGAACAATCGCTGCTGGCCTTCGGTTGGGAATTGATGTCCCGGCCGGACACCGCGCAGGTGGTGATCGACCTGTACCTGATGGCAGTGCTGGCGTGTGTGTGGATGTACCGGGATGCGCGCAAGCGAGGGCGCGAGGCGGTGTCACTGTGGCCCTATTTCTTACTGACGGCGGTGTTCGTTTCGGTGGGGCCGTTGCTCTATATCGTGGTGAATGGGGACCGAAATGAATGACCTGTTGAGTGTCTACGCAATCTGCGTGCTGGTGCTGTGCCTGAAGATGTTTGCGATCTCCTGCTATCAGGGGTTCTTCCGAATTCGTGGGCTGGCGTTCACCAATGTTGAAGATGCAGCGCTCTTCAGCCGCGCCGCGCGATCAGAGGAGCTGGCGCCCGTCAGTCGAGCGAAACAGGCCTGGGCCAATGACTTGGAGAACATTCCGCTGTTTTTTGCAGTGGGTGGGTTATGCGTGGCGCTGGGCAGTGCCGAGGTTGTCACTGGCTGGCTATTTGGGTGTTTTACCCTGGCCCGGGTGGCGCACACGGTAACCTATCTGACGGGGCTTCAGCCCTGGCGCACGCTGACGTACGCAGTGGGCGTGGTTTGTCTGTTCGGGCTGGGCAGCCAGGTGGTTGCCAGGCTGATATGAACCACGGTTTTCGTGGCAAGAGAGCGTGCTTGAGATGGCGGCATGGCAGCCCTGTCAAGGAACACCCTTCAGCATCCCCATGCCTGGCGCTGGGGCGCATGTGCGCCAAGCGCCAGGCATGATTGACCGGTCAGACGCCTTTGGTCGAGGGCAGCAATACCGTGAGGATGCCCGTCAGCGGCAGAAACGAGCAGATCTTGTAGACGTACTCGATGCCATGGTTATCGGCGAGCAAGCCCAACAGCGCGGCGCCGATCCCGCTGAAACCGAACATCAGGCCGAAGAAAATACCGGCAATCATCCCCACATTGCCCGGCACCAGTTCCTGGGCGAAGACCACGATAGCGGAGAAGGCCGAGGCGATGATAAAGCCGATCACCACGCTGAGCACCGCGGTCCAGAACAGGTCGACATAGGGCAGCGCCAGGGTGAAGGGCGCGGCGCCGAGGATCGAGAACCAGATGACTTTCTTGCGGCCGATCTTGTCGCCGATAGGGCCGCCGGCAAAGGTGCCGACCGCTACCGCGCCAAGGAACAGGAACAGGTACATCTGCGAACTGGCCACCGACAGCTGGAACTTTTCGATCAGGTAGAAGGTGAAGTAGCTGGTCAGGCTGGTCATGTAGAAGTATTTGGAAAACACCAGCAGCGCCAGTACCACCAGGGCAAACGTCACGCGTCCTTTGGACAAACCATGGGTGGCTTTACCGCCTTGCTTGAGCTTGAACAGGTTGAGGTGGTGACGGTACCAGCGGCTCAATCCATACAGCACCAGAATCGCAAAAACCGCGAACAGCCCGAACCAGGCAATGTGGGTTTGGCCGTAGGGAATGATGATCGCCGCCGCGAGCAACGGGCCGAAAGCGCTGCCGGTGTTGCCGCCGACCTGGAAGGTCGATTGCGCCAGGCCGTAGCGGCCGCCGGAAGCCAGACGGGCCACGCGGGAGGTTTCCGGGTGGAAGGTCGACGAGCCGACACCGACCAGCGCCGCCGCCAGCAGTATCGCCGGGAACGTGCCGACAAACGCCAGCATCAGAATGCCGATCAAGGTGCACACCATGCCCGCCGGCAGCAGCCAGGGTTTGGGATGGCGGTCGGTGTGGTAGCCGATCCAGGGTTGCAGCAGGGAGGCGGTCAGTTGGAAGGTGAGGGTGATCAGGCCCACCTGGGTGAAGCTCAGCCCGTAATTGGCCTTGAGCATCGGGTAAATCGACGGCAGCACGGCCTGGATCAGGTCATTGATCATGTGCGCCAGGGCGCAGGCGCCGAGAACGCGCATGACCAGCGGGCTTATTTGGGGCGCAGTGGCAGCGGCGGGTGACGCGGTCAGGGTCGACATGCAGGCATTCCATACAAGGCAGCGAACAGGGGCAGCCAGTACGATGCCGGCTGCCCATTTCTAATTGTTTCGGCGTTCATGCTAGATTCGACAAAAATGCCTGTCTCACGAAATTCGGGAGGCAACTGTCGCAAAAAGGGCGAAATGATAAAACCACTGGATTTATTTCTGCAGGAGATCGACGCGGGCGATTGGGCGGTCATCAGTTCCGCCACCGATTATCCCGAGAATTGGGTGATACCCGAACATCGCCACGAGAAGCATCAACTGCTGTACGCCATCGAAGGCGTTATGGTGGTGCACTCGGCGCAGAACCAGTGGACAGTGCCGTCCAGTCGCGGCTTCTGGATGCCCAGCGGGCAAGTCCACTCTTTGCGCTGCGTGGGCACACTGAAGATGCGCAGTGTGTTTGTGCGGCCCGATGCCTTCCCGAACCTGCCGACCGAGACCAAGGCGGTGAGTATCTCGCCGTTGCTGAGCGAGCTGATCAAGGCGTCGGTGAGTTTGAAGCCGCCGTATGCCGAGGATTCGCGTGATGCCAGGATCATGCACTTGATCCTCGACGAACTTGCGATTCTTCCGGCGTTGCCCTTGTCGCTGCCACAGCCCGTCGACCCACGGATCAACCGGGTTTGCCAGGCGCTGCAACACGACCCTGGCGATGCGTCGACGGTCGCTGATTGGAGTGATCGACTGGACCTGGACCAGAAGACCATCCAGCGCCTGTTCCGCAAGGAAACCGGCCTGACCTTCGGCCAATGGCGCCAACAGGCAAGGTTGCTGCTGGCGCTGGAGCGCATTGCGGTGGGGGAGAAGATTATTGATGTCGCCATCGAGTTGGGCTACGAAAGCCCGAGTGCCTTTACCAGCATGTTCAAGAAACAGTTTGGCAAGACACCGAGTCAGTTTTTCAGGTAGTGCGCGTTGCCACACGTGTCACCGAAACACGCCGTGAGGTCAGGTAAGCCAGCAGGCCAGCGACACCCAGCAAACCCGCGCTCAGTTCAAAGGTCGCCCGGTAGCCACTCAGGTCGAACACCACACCCCCAAGCGTGGCGCCGCAGGCAATCGCCAACTGGATAATCGCCACCATCAGTCCGCCTCCCGCCTCGGCATCGTCAGGCAGGACCCGCGACAGCCAGGTCCACCAGCCCACCGGCGCGGCGGTGGCAACCAGGCCCCACAGGCCCAGCAAAACAGTGGTCGCCACCGGCGAACTGCCCCATGCAACCAGCGCCAGGGCAATTGTTGCCATCAATAACGGGATGGCCGTCAGCGCGTGGTACAGGTGGTTTTTCAGAAAACGCTCAATCAGGAACGTCCCGGCAAGCCCGGCCAGGCCGAGTACCAGCAACATCAGTGACAGCATGGAAAGACTGACCTGGGTTACCGTTTCCAGGAACGGGCGCAGGTAAGTGAACAGCATGAACTGGCCCATAAAAAACCCACTGGCGGCCAGCATGCCCAGGGCTACGCGGGGATCCTTCATCAGGCGAAACACATTGCGCGTCTTGACCCTGTCGTCGTGCTTGAGCGAAGGCAGGCTCACCAGCAGCCAGGCGCCGGCCACAACGGCGACCGGGATGACGCAAAAGAACGCGCCACGCCAACCGATCAGCCCGCCGAGAAAGCTGCCCAACGGTGCCGCAATCACGGTCGCCAGCGCGTTGCCGCCGTTGACGATCGCCAAGGCGCGCGGCACCTGCGCCAAAGGCACCAGGCGCATCGCGGTAGCGGCTGACAGTGACCAGAAACCACCAATGGCCACGCCGATCAGCGCGCGACCGAGCATGAATGTCAGATAGTTCGGCGCTAACGCCACCACGGTGCCGGACAGAATCATCAGCGAGGTCAATGCCAGCAGCAGGCGTTTGCGTTCAACCCGCGCTGCGACAGCAGCGATGATCAGACTGGTGAGCAAGGCAAACAACCCGGATACCGAAATGCCCTGGCCAGCCTGGCCTTCAGAGATGTGCAAGTCGCTCGCCAGGGGCGTGAGCAAGCTTACGGGCATGAATTCGGAGGCCACCAGGGCGAATGCCGCCAATGACATCGCGAACACGGCACCCCAGCTGTGCGTATGAGTGTTATCGGACATTACTTCAAGTGGCCTTTGAAAAAGGTGCTGAGCTTGGCAAACGGGATGAGGTCGACCCGGTCGTACAGGTCCACATGGCCGGCACCCGGGATAATCACCAATTCCTTGGGCTCGGCAGCACGCCGATAGGCGTCTTCACTGAACTCGCGGGAGTGGGCGTCGGCGCCGGTAATCAACAACAGCGGGCGCGGGGAGATGGTCTCGATGTCGTTGAACGGGTAGAAATTCATGAACTTCACGTTGCTGGTCAGCGTCGGCCGCGTGGTCGTTTGGGGCGACGCACCGGCCGGGGTAAATTCGCCGCGCGGGGTCCGGTAGAAGTCGTAGAACTCATCGCCCACCGCATCGCCGGTGAGGGTCAGCGGGGTTCCGCCGGTGTAGGCGGTGTTGCCACCCTGGAATTCCACATAGCGCTGGTTGGCGGCCTGGCGAAGCAGCTGTTGGCGCTGCTCCAGTGTCACCCCATGCTTTAGGCCGTTGCGATTGGCCGCCCCCATGTCGTACATGCTGACCGTGGCGATGGCCTTGAGGCGTGGGTCGATCTTGGCGGCAGCGATGGCGAAGCTGCCACTGCCACAGATACCGATAATGCCGATGCGTTCTCGATCAACCAGTGGGCGGGTGCCGAGGTAATCCACGGCGGCGCTGAAGGCTTCGGTGTAGAGATCGGGCAACACCGCGTTGCGCGGCACGCCTGCGCTTTCACCCCAGAACGACAGGTCCAGTGAAAGGGTGACGAAGCCTTGTTCTGCCATTTTGGTCGCGTAAAGGTTTGCGCTCTGTTCTTTGACGGCGCCCATCGGGTGGCCGACTATGATTGCGGCGTTCTTCGAGCCCGAGGCAAAGCCCTTGGGGATGAAGAGATTGCCCGCAACGGGCATGCCGTACTGGTTGTTGAAGGTGACCTTTTCCACCGTCACCTTGTCGCTTGTGTAGAAGTTGTCAGCACCGTTGGACATATCGGCTCCCAGTGAAGAAAAAGACGTGACCAGCACACACAGGGCGAGCAAGAAGCGTTTCATGCGTTGATCCTTGAGGAGGTTGGTGCGCACATTTTCCCGATGGGGGCGGGGCTTCTGTAGTGCGTTCCACTGGATTACTTGCCTGATCCTCTGAGTCTTGCCACATGTCGGGGACGCTCAGGTGCCGACCGGGGTAAAGTTCACTGAAGAGAGGACAGAGCCCGCTATGAAGATCAATCCATCGCCCCTGGACGCGCTGATCCAGTCCATTGGTTCGCGGGTTTCAGCACCTGGCGATTACCCCATGCCCATTCCCGGCCTGGGCTTTTATCGGCGCGAGCAGCCGGCGACGCCGGTGGTATGCATGGTCGAACCCAGCATCGTGTTGGTCGCCCAGGGCGAGAAGCAGCTTTGGGTCGGCGGCGAGGGCTACCCGTATGACACGTCGCGCTTTCTGCTGACCTCGCTGGACATTCCGGCCAACTCAGAGGTGCTGGCCGCCAGCCCGGCGAAACCTTGTCTGGGGCTGACCTTCAAGCTGGATGTGCGCATCCTGGCCGAATTGATCGCCCAGAGTGATATGCCGCCAACCCGTCAACGGGCGGTGATGAAGGGGGTCGGCATCGGCACTGTCACCGAAGGCATGCTGACGGCGTTTGCACGCCTGGTTGCGTTGCTGGATGAGCCTGAGGCGATACCGGTGCTCGCCCCCTTGATTCAGCGCGAGATCCACTATCGGCTGTTGAAGAGCGATCAAGCCGGTCGACTGCGCCAGATCTGCGCCGTGGACGGGCAGGGCTATCGGATTGCCAAGGCGATCGATTGGCTGAAACTCAATTACGACGCGCCGTTGCGCGTGGATGAATTGGCTGCGCGCGTGCAAATGAGCGCCGCCACCTTTCACCATCACTTTCGGCAGCTGACGGCGATGAGCCCGTTGCAGTATCAGAAGTGGTTACGCCTGAACGAGGCGCGGCGCTTGATGTTGAATGAGCATCAGGATGTCTCCAGCGCCGCGTTCAAGGTCGGTTATGAAAGCCCGTCACAGTTCAGCCGTGAGTACAGCCGACTGTTTGGTATGCCGCCCAAGCGCGATATGGCCGCGCTGCGCGGCAAAGTCACTGATCAGCCGCCGTCAAGTTAGCGAAGAAAATACAGCCAATCAGCCGCGCAAACAGGCTGAGGGTTTCCGGCAGATTGGGGTCGTCAAACAGCATCGCCCGCGAATCCAGTGCGCACAGTGCGCCGAACAGGCGGCCGTCGGGCAGGAAGATTGGCGCGCCGGCATAACTCTCGATGGCGTATTGCTTGACCACCGGGCGCGCCGCAAAGCGGCCGTTCCGGCTGACTTGCGGGATGAACAATGTTTGCGGGTTGATGCAGAACTCACTGCACAGGGTGGTTTCCAGGTCGAGTACGTCATCGACATGAATCCCCATTTGCAGCGGGTCATAGGCTGAACACACCACCCATTCCAGATCGGTGAATTTGGCGATACCGGCGAAGCGCATGCCGGTCAGACGGGTGACCAGCTGCAGAATGCTGGTGGTCGCTTCTATTTCGGCGATGGCCGCGCGTTCAGCGGCGCTGAGTAACGAATGTGCTGCGGTGACGCTTGGAATCATGCTGAGCACTCCAATGGCGTGGTGGCGCGAACCACCACGCACGGTCAGGTGTTAGTTAATCCGAGGATGCTGCTGCACCAGGTTCTGGCGCTTGGCTTCGAGTGCGGCAATTTCGGCGTCGATGTCTTCGATCTTCTGCTCGATATTGTCGTGGTGCTCTTGCAGTATCTCCTTGGCTTCTGCCATGTCCGAGGCGGCTGGTGCCGCGCCGCGCAGGGGCTTGTTGGCGGTTTCCTTCATGGTCAGGCCGGTGATCAGGCCGACCACGGCAAACACCATCAGGTAGTAAGCAGGCATGAACAGGTCGTTGGTGCTTTCCACCAGCCAGGCCACCGCCGTCGGGGTCAGGCCGGCGATCAATACCGAGACATTGAACGCACTGGCCAACGCACTGTAGCGCAAGTGAGTGGGGAACATCGCGGGCAGGGTCGAGGCCATGACGCCGATGTAGAAGTTCAGGATCACGGCCAGGATCAGCAAGCCGGCGAAGATCAGGCCGATCTTGCCGCTGGTGATCAGCATGAACGCCGGGATGGCCAAGAACAGCAGGCCGATACTGCCGGCGATGATGAAAGGCTTGCGGCCGATTTTGTCGCTGACAAAACCAATGAACGGTTGCACGAAGAGCATGCCGACCATGATCGCGATGATGATCAGCACGCCGCTGTTTTCTTTGTAATGCAGGTTATGCGAGAGGTAGCTCGGCATATACGTGAGCAGCATGTAATAAGTCACGTTGGTGGCCGCGACGATACCGATGCAGGTCAGCAGGCTGCGCCAGTGCTGGGTGGCCACTTCCTTGAACGATACTTTGGGGCCGTGTGTCAGGCCTTCGCGGTCGCCTTGTTCAAGTTTGTCCATGTGCTGCTGGAAGGCGGGGGTTTCTTCCAGCGCATGGCGCAAATAAAGGCCGATCATGCCCAGGGGCAGGGCGAGGAAGAACGGCAGGCGCCAGCCCCAGGCCTCGAAATCGGCTTCACCCAGTATCGTGGAGATCAGCACGACCACACCGGCGCCGAGCACGAAGCCTGCGATGGAGCCGAAGTCCAGCCAGCTGCCGAGGAACCCGCGTTTACGGTCCGGCGCGTATTCGGCGACAAAGATCGAGGCGCCGGTGTATTCACCGCCCACCGAGAAACCCTGGGCCATTTTGCACAGCAACAACAGGATCGGCGCCCAGATGCCAATCGATGCGTACCCTGGAATCAGGCCGATGGCGAAAGTGCTCAGGGACATGATCACGATGGTCGCGGCGAGGACTTTCTGCCGTCCGTATTTATCGCCCAGGGCGCCGAAGAACAGGCCGCCCAGGGGGCGAATCAGGAAGGGCACGGAGAAGGTGCCCAAGGCCGCGATCATTTGTACGCTGGGCGATGCGTCCGGGAAGAACACCTTGCCGAGCACATAGGCGACAAAACCGTAGACGCCGAAGTCGAACCACTCCATGGCGTTGCCCAGTGCGGCGGCGGTGATCGCCTTGCGCACCTTGGCATCGTCGACAATCGTGATGTCTTTTAATCCAATGGGTTTGACGCTTTTCTTACGTAATTTCATGCGGGCCACTCTAAAACTGAACAGGGGAGGTGCCATCGTTGCGATGGCACCGCTCTGTCAGTTCAGATACAAGCCGACACGAAATAATTCACCACTAATTGCGTTTTTTTGCAGATGCATTGAACTTCACGGTTTAACCAGGGAGTTATCAGAATGCCCGACACTGCCCCGCGGCTGGTCTACCGCAAACCATCGCCCAGCGACGTGCAGCGATTGTTCGCGATCTTCGGCGATCCACAGACGAACCTGTTCAATCCTGCCGGTCCCATGACCCGCCTTGACGATGCCCATCGCTTGCTCGACCGCTGGCTTGAACAGTGGGCCACTCAGGGTTACGGCTGGTGGGCGATTGCGCGCATCGAAGCACCGCACCACCTGATTGGCTTCGGCGGTGTCGCGCCGCTCAATTACCTGACCGAGCGGCGCATCAACCTGGGTTATCGCTTTGCGGTCGAGGCCTGGGGGCAGGGCTATGCCACCGAATTGGGCCGTGATGCGCTGGAGCTGGCGTTCGATACTCTCAATTTTCCCGAGGTATTCGGGCTGGTACGGCCCGATCACGCGGCCTCGATTCGGGTGCTGGAGAAGCTTGGGCTGAAGCCTTTCGGCGTGCTCGATGATGTGCCGGGCAAAGCGCCGAGCCGGGTATTTCGTGTTTGTCATCCTACAACTGTGCCTGGTTGAATATTTCTATATCCGCCTGATACCTCAATAAACGGCAATCTTCAGATTGACAGCGTGTAGGGAGCCCGCTATAAAAGTTATGGTTGTACGACGACATATGACGCTGCGTATGTCCTATCTAACAAAAATAAAAAGTGATGCCATGAATTTGAATGAGCCCCTCAACGCCCATCGCGTCGGCACGGCCGTCGGCAACTATCGCTGGACCATCTGCGCGATGTTGTTCTTCGCCACGACCGTCAACTACCTCGACCGTCAGGTGCTAAGCCTTTTAGCGCCGCAGCTGTCGACACAATTTGGCTGGAGCAACACCGATTACGCCAACATTGCGGCGGTGTTCCAGTTTGTCTATGCGATTTCCATGCTGTTTGCCGGGCGGTTTGTCGACAAGATCGGCACCAAGGCCGCCTACGTGGTGGCGATTGCCATTTGGTCCACCGGCGCGATCATGCATGCGTTTTCGGTGCCGATGGGCGAGGGGATCGCTGCGCTCAGCGGCGCAATCGGCCTGGCAGTGATTCCGGTGTCGATTGCCGGCTTCATGCTGTCTCGCGCTGTATTGGCGATTGGCGAGGCGGGCAATTTTCCCATCGCGATCAAGGCCACCGCTGAATACTTCCCCAAGAAAGAACGCTCGCTGGCCACTGGTATCTTCAACTCCGGCGCTAACGTCGGTGCGATCCTGGCGCCGATCTGCGTGCCGTTGATTGCCGGCCTGTGGGGCTGGGAAGCCGCGTTTATGGTGATTGGCATGTTGGGGTTTGTCTGGGTGGCCGTATGGTCGGCGCTTTATCAGACGCCGGAGCAGCAAAAACGCTTGTCGGCTGCAGAACTGGCCTATATCCGTAGCGACCAGACGGTGCAGCCTTTCACCCCGGAGCCTGCGGGTGCCACCGCGAAAAAAGTCTCGTGGTTCAAATTGCTGACCTACCGCCAGACCTGGGCGTTCGCCTTTGGCAAGTTCATGACCGATGGCGTGTGGTGGTTCTTCCTGTTCTGGCTGCCCACCTACCTGTCGGCGCAATACGGCATGAAAGGCGCGGATATCGTGATGCCGCTCGCCGTGCTGTACAGCATGACCATGGTCGGCAGTATCGGCGGCGGTTGGTTTCCCAGCTACTTTATGGCACGTGGCGATGCACCGTATGACGGCCGCATGAAAGCCATGCTGGTGATTGCGTTGTTCCCGTTGGTGGTGTTGCTGGCGCAACCGTTCGGTTACCTCAGCTTCTGGGTACCGGTGTTGCTGATCGGCGTTGGCGCTTCGGCGCACCAGGCGTGGTCATGCAACATCTTCACCACCGTGTCGGATATGTTCCCGCAAAAAACCGTGGCCTCGGTGGTCGGTATCGGCGGCATGGCGGGCGGCTTGGGCGGTGTGGTGATGACCAAGATCGGTGGCTGGGTGTTCGACTATTACAAGTCCATCAACGACATTCACACCGGCTACATGATCATGTTTGCGATCTGTGCGCTGGCGTACCTGGTGGCGTGGAGCGTGATGAAAGCGCTGGTGCCACGCCACAAGGAAATCACTGATCTGTAACTCAGTTAAGCGGACGCAATTCTCAGAGCAGCGAAGATCAACTGTGGGAGCGGGCTTGCTCGCGAAGGCGGTGGATCAGTCACACATCAGTCGACTGACACTCCGCTTTCGCGAGCAAGCCCGCTCCCATATGGCAATTGCCTTACAGCTCGCGGGCCCAGGTTTCACTCACCAGCGACTTGCCGAAACTGACCGTGGCCTCTTCTTCAACCAAGCTGAACCCGGCTTTCTGATAGAGCTTGCGTGCATCGGTCAGCGCGTCCACCGTCCACAGCAGCATACGTTTATAACCGGCATGCCGGGCAAAGCGCAGGCATTCGTCCACCAAGCGCTGACCTATGCCCATGCCGCGAGCACTGGCGTCCACGTAGAGCATGCGCAGCTTGGCGGTCGTTTCGTCATGGCGCACCACGAAGACTGAACCCACCACCTCGCCATCCTTTTCCGCGATCCAGCAGCGCTCGCACGTTGGGTCAAATTCGCGCAGATATTTGGCGACGATCTCCGCCACCAAAGCCTCGAACTCCCAATTCCAGCTGTACTCACGCGCATACAGCGCCGATTGCTGTTGCACCACCAAGCCCATATCGCCCGGTTGCGGATCGCGCAGCAGGTAGCTCGGCGTGCGGCCTTGCAGCAGCGTCTGGATCCGCTGCATGGCGCCGGTCAGTTGCTGTTGTTGCGGTTCGGGCAGCGCTTGGAGCAAGGCGATGACTTCTTGCTGGGTCTTGTGTTCCAGCGGTGCCAGCACCGCGCGGCCGAGGTCGCTGAGGTGCAGTTGCACGGCCCGCGCATCAGCGGTGGACCGGACTTTCTGGATCAGGCCCTTCTTTTCGAACCCGCTGATCAGTCGACTCAGGTAGCCTGCGTCCAGGCCAAGCATCTGGCACAAGTCGGCACTGGTCAGGTCGCCGCGCGAGGAGAGTTCGTACATCACACGGATTTCGGTGAGCGAGAAGTCGCTTTGCAGCAGGTGTTCCTGCAGCACGCCGATCTGGTGGGTGTAAAAACGGTTGAAACCGCGAATGATCGCGGCGCGTTCTACAAGGGACGCGGACATGAGGATGCTCGGTTGGTTGCCTGGGGCAATTATATTGTTGCCTCAGGCAACCAAGTCAAACGCTTTGTTTAACGGTTCCGCGTCACCCGCCAAACGGTATTGGCCAAGTCATCCGCGATGATCAATGCGCCTTTAGGGTCTACCGTGACGCCCACGGGGCGGCCGCGCGTCTTGCCGTCATCACCACGGAAACCGGTGGCGAAATCAATCGGCTCGCCGGCGGGTTTGCCATGGCTGAACGGCACGAAAATCACCTTGTAGCCCACCGGGTTCTCGCGGTTCCAGCTGCCGTGCTCGCCAACAAATACACCCTCGGCGAATTTCTCACCCATTTCGGCAATGGAGAAATCCACGCCAAGTGCCGCCACGTGGGAGCCCAGGCTGTAATCCGGCTTGATCGCAGCGGCGACTTTCGCCGGGTTCTGCGGTTGCGCACGCGGGTCGACATTCTGGCCCCAGTAGCTGTAGGGCCAGCCGTAGAAGGCGCCTTCACGCACGGAGGTCAGGTAGTCCGGCACGAGATCCGGGCCAAGTTCATCGCGTTCGTTGACCACCGCCCATAATTGCCCGGAACCGGGCTGAATGGTCAGCGCGGTCGGGTTGCGGATGCCGGTGGCGTAGGGCTTGTGTGCGCCTGTCGCGGCGTCGATCTGCCAGACCATCGCCCGGTCGATTTCCACTTCCATGCCGCGCTCGGTGATATTGCTGTTGGAGCCAATGCCCACATAGAGCTGGCGCCCGTCAGCACTCACGGCCAGGGATTTGGTCCAGTGGTGGTTGATCTGCGCCGGCAGGTCGGTGATTTTGGTGGGTGGGCCACTCGCCTTGGTCTGGCCGTCGGCATAGTCGAAGCGCACCAGCGCGTCCTGGTTGGCCACGTAGAGTTTGCCGTCGGCGAAGGCCAGGCCATAGGGCGCGTTGAGGTTGTCGGCGAACACCGTCTTCAGTTCATAAGTACCGTCACCATCGGCATCGCGCAGCAGGGTCAGGCGGTTGCCACCCTTGACCTTGGTGTTGCCCTGGGCCTTGATCACACTGGCGATCACATCCTTGGGCTTGAGCTTGGCCGCGCTGCCGCCACGGCCTTCGGCCACCAGAATATCGCCGTTGGGCAATACCAGGGTTTGCCGCGGGATGGCCAGGTCGGTGGCAATGGCGGTGACGCTGTAGCCTTCGGGCACCGTGGGTTTTTGCGTGCCCCACGGCGTGGGCTCGGCGATTTTCATGCTCGGCAACAGGCTGCTTTGCTGTTCCGGCAATTTAGGGTCGGGGCCGCGGGCCTGGGACTTGTCGCCTTCGCCGCCACAGGCGGTCAATAACAGGGCAGCGCTGAGTAAGGTCAGTGTGTGGGAGGTTTTCATTGGGTGGCTCCTGTGCGCAGTCCGGTCCAGGTCGCGGCAATCGTCAGCACGGTGACGACCACCGACAACACCAGGCCGGCGGGCATGGCGGCGTAGGCGTCCTTGGCATGCTGGAACGCATTGACCAGGCCCAGCACCCATGTAGCCAACAGCAGCAGGGCATACACAACCGGTTGACCCGACTTGCGCTCGGCACGCACCAGATTGACCAGTGCAAACAACAGTGCGAGCCCACAGAACACCAGCGCACCGGCGATCAGCCAGGAGGCAAAGTTGGCCCATTGAATCTGATAGGTCTGGGTGTAGGTGATGTCGCTGAGCAAGGCGCCTAGAAACAACGGCACGGTGCCGGCCAGCAGGGTCGCGTGCAGCGGGCCCGGGAGGGAGTGTCGGTAGACGGGAAGGGTAGTCATGGTGATGGCGGCTCCTTGTTGTACAACGCCCCTGGGGTTGGGGCTGCGCATAGGAAAGGAGCCTGGGGTTCGTCAGATAGTTCAGCCTATTTCGTGTCGAGATATCATGAACACGCGGGTCAGGCTCATTACCCGTTTGTCATTCCACCCACGCCATTAGAAAAAGAACCTGGCGCCGCTGGCATTTTATAAGCACTGGCAACGTCGATCGGCCTGAAAAAATGCCATGCTTGTGCGCCAGACATAAGGAACCGACCCATGCCCACCCTGCATCTGCTTTGCGGCAAGATCGCCTCCGGAAAATCCACACTGGCTAAAACCCTCGCCGCCGAGCACGCGGCCATCGTGCTCAGCGAGGACCACTGGCTTGCACAGCTTTACCCCGGTGAGGTCCGCTCGATTACCGATTACGTAAGCCGTGCCCAGCGCGTTCGCGGTGTACTGGGCCCGCTGGTGATTAACCTGTTGCAGTCTGGTGTCAGCGTGGTCCTGGATTTTCCCGCCAATACACTGGCCAATCGCGAATGGCTGCTCGGCCTGGCACAGGCGGCGCAGGTGCCCCATCGCCTGCATTACCTTGAATTGGATGACGCCACCTGCCGCGCTCGCCTGCATGCGCGCAATGCTCGGGGCGAGCATGATTTTGCCGCCACCGATGCCGAGTTTGACCTGATCACCCGCCACTTCTGTGCTCCGAGTGAGGAGGAGGGCTTGGTGATTGAGGTGCATCGCCCATGAGCATGGTGAACGGTGTTGATGCGCAGGGCTTTGTGCAAACCGTTGGCGATGCTGCCCTTCAGCCTGAATTCCAGCCCGTGCTGACGGATGTCTGTGCGACCCTTTCGCAGGCCGGGTTGGGGCTGGAGGCTATTTTTGTCTATGGCAGTGTGGCCAGGGGCGACGCCCGCCCGGGTGATTCGGACCTTGACCTCACGCTGGTAACCCGCGACCAGCCTGGTGCGCAGGTGCTTGAGTCGTTGGAAGCGCTGCGCCAGGTGCTGGAGCAGCGACATCCGGTCGTCAGCAAAATCGACTTCGACCTGGGTTATCGCGCCGACGTGCTCGTGCCTGAAAACACCAATAAATGGGGCTTCTGGCTCAAGCATCATTGCCGTTGTGTGTGGGGCGATGACCTCTCTCTGCACTTCGAGCGATTCAGGCCTTCGCGTGAAATCGCCCGGGCCTTGAATGCTGACTTCGAACACGCGTTGAGCGCTTATCTCACACGCATCACGCAGGCCGGTACTGAGCCAGAGCGACTTCGCTTACAGCGAGAAGCGGCACGCAGGTTGATCCGGGCCACTCACACGTTGCGCGCCGATGATGCATTAGGCTGGCCGCACACTCTGGAAGAGCATGTTGCGTTGTTCGTGCAGCATTACCCGACGATGCGCATTCAGATCGCGTACTTTCTGTTTGAGGCACGCAACCCAAGTGCCGAGCGCGAGCCCTTTAACACGCGGCTGCAAGCCTTTGTGAGCTGGATGGTTTCACAGCAGGCGTAGGTCGGTTGGTTGGCGTTCAACGTCCGGTTACAACCGCCACGCCCATGGATCGTCCTTGATCAACGGGAGCATTTGGATGTCAGGACTTGAAACGCCCCACCAAGCCGTTCAACTCTTCCGACAGTTTGGCCAGTTGCCCCGAATCGTCCTGGGCGGAGTTGGCCAGGCTCTCCACCAGCCGCGCCTCGTCATAGATCTGTTGGATATGCCGGTTGATTTCTTCGGCCACGCTGTGTTGCTCCTCGGCGGCGGCGGAAATCTGCAGGTTCTGGTCGCGGATTTCATTCACTGACAATTGGATGCCCTCAAAACTGTCCCGCGCGTTTTCGATGGACGATACGCTGGCCCGCGACAGGTCCAGGCAGCTGCTCATCTTCTGCGTGACTTCCTCGGTCTTGCTGCCAAGCGTGCCGAGCAGTTGCTCGATTTCGCCGGTAGAGTCGGACGTGCGTTTGGCCAGCGCCCGCACTTCATCTGCCACCACGGCGAACCCACGGCCTTGATCGCCGGCCCGGGCGGCTTCGATGGCGGCGTTAAGCGCCAGCAGGTTGGTTTGTTCGGCGATGGCGCGAATGGTCCCGAGGATCTGGTTGATGCTGCGGCTGCCGGCTTCCAGTTCGACCATGGCCTGGGACGACTCGGTCAACCGCCGGCCCAGGCGATTGACGTTGTCGGTGGTCACTTCAATTTGCTGCTTGCCCTCGGCCACGCGGCGATGGCCGTTCTCGGCCGATTCCGCCGCGCCGCTGCACGAACGCGCCACTTCGTTGGCGGTGGCGACCATCTCGTTGAAGGCGGTGGACACCAACTCCACCGCCTCACGCTGACGGCCGGCAGCCTCGTTCATGTTGTGCGCCACCTGGCTGTTGACCCGTGACGCGTCCTGCAAGTTGGTCGAGGCCGCACCGATGTGCTGGATCAACTGACGGATCGCGGCGAGAAACTTGTTGAACCAGCCCGCCAGCTCGGCGGTTTCATCCTTGCCTTGTACGTGCAGCTCATGGCGCAAGTCGCCTTCACCCTGGGCGATGGACTGCAAGCCGGTACTGACCTGGCCGATCGGCTTGACGATCACCTTGGAAAAAGCCGCTGCGATCAACCCGAAAATCAGCACCAGTACCGCCACGATCACCGTGGTCAGGTAGGTCATGCGGGTGGCTGCGGCCATCACTTCGCTGTATTCGATCAACCCCACATAACGCCAGCCAAGGCCGGGCGAGGTCCACACGTTGGCCATGTAGCGCACGCCATCGATCACCACCTCGGTCGAGCCCTGGGGCGTATTGGCCAACTGTGCATACGGCGCGCCGAGGTCTTTGAGCGGCTTGAAGTTGTGCGCGGCGTTACGCGGGTCGACCAGCACCACGCCGTCCTCGATCAACATCACATAGCCGCTTTCACCGAGCTTGATGCTTTTGAGCAGTTCGGTGAGGTTTTTCAATGACACGCTGACCACGAACACGCCTTTGGCTTTGCCGGCAGTGTCCAGAAGCGCCCGCGCGGTGCCGACCAGGGCCACGTCGTCTTTGTCGTAATAGTAAGCGGGCGTGCGCACGGTCTTGCCGGGGGTGGCCATCGCGGCCTTGTACCACGGACGGGCGCGCGGGTCGTACTTGGCCAACTGCGGGTCGTCGGGCCATTTGGCGTAGGTGCCATCTTCCAGGCCAATCGACAGAATCGCCGCCGACGGGTGCGTGGCGCCGAACCGGGCGAACTGGTCGATCACCTGTTGCGCCTGCGCCGGCATCGGTTGGCTGGCAGCATCGGCGGGTTGGTAATTTTTCAGAGTGTTCGCGGAAGTGTATACAGGATCAGCGGACATTTGATCGACGTTCTGCATCGTGCCATCGAAAAACTGGCGGATGTTGCCATCGATCTGGCGAATTTCGCGGGTGCTGCCATCAATGAACTGCTCGACAGCCTGGGTTCGTGTGTTCAGCACGGAGATCACCGCGACCACGCTGACCGGGATAAAAGCGACGGATACAAACGCGAGTACCAGCTTATTTTTTATTTTCATCGAGACGACCATCGGCGGGGAGGGCGGCCAAACCGTCGACTCATGGGGCAGGAGCGGCGATTTGCTATCACTGCTGTTTCGGCTCGTGCTCGGAAAATCTTTAGCGATATTTTGTGTACAACAAAAATTGTTTTTGTTGTGTAAATTCGGCAGGTCGATCAGCGTGTTCTCGACGTGCTTGAGCGCAACAGCGTGTGCCCGGAACACCGGTTATCGATACTTGGGTCATGTAAGCTCAGCGGGCAAACGCCGGATGAATTGCGGAGCAAGAGACTGAATGGACGTCACTATTGGGGACACGGCATGCCGCTGATTTCGCAACGCGTAGAACTGGCCCGCAACGGTGCCAACGATAAGGTGATCTGCCGCATGGCGTCGGGCTGGGCGGTGATGGGTGATGTGCAGTTTCTGCCGGGTTATTGCCTGCTGTTGCCCGATCCTGTGGTTGCCAGTTTGAATGATCTGGACGAGCAGGCCAGGGCAACGTACTTGCTCGACATGGCCCGGATCGGCGACGCCGTACTGCACGTCACCGGTGCAGTGCGCATGAACTAAGAGATCCTGGGAAATTCCGAGCCGGAGTTACACAGCCATATTTTCCCTCGATACGCCTCGGAGCCGGACGACAAGCGCAAGATGCCCGTCTGGTTCTATGACTGGAAAACCGCAACGCCTTACGCTGAAGAACAGCACGGTGAGCTGCGCAGGAAGATTGCCCAGCGACTGAGTTAACCCGCAATGGAAGCAGGTCCATGATGAAGAGAAATAAACTGGTTCCGGAGTTGATGGTGACCGATCTGAACAAGAGCCTGGCGTTCTGGGTGACGTGCCTGGGGTTCAAGGTTGCCTACCAACGCCTGGAAGACGGCTTTGCCTACCTCGACCTGGACGGCGCCCAGGTGATGCTTGAGCAAGTCGACCCCCAGGCCAATCAATGGCTGACCGCTGCGTTGGATCGCCCGTTTGGACGCGGTATCAATCTGCAGATTGACGTCGCGGCGGTACGCCCGGTTATTCAACGGCTTGAGACGGCTGCCTATCCTTTGTTCAAGGCCAGCCAGGACGTGTGGTACCGGGCGGGCGAGGTCGAGGTTGGCCAGCGTGAGTTTCTGGTGCAGGACCCGGACGGCTATTTGGTGAGACTGGTCGAGCGGCTTGGCGAACGCGTATGTAAGGCTTTTGAAGAAGGAATCACGTCCCATGCGTGAGCGAAAAGCCGCTCGGCTGCTGGTTATCAGCCCTTCGCGAAAGGTGCTTCTTTTCAGGTTCGTGCATAAAGAGGGGGCGCTGGCCGGCAGAAATTACTGGGCTACACCCGGCGGCGGCGTTGAAGAGGGAGAGACCTTCCAGGCGGCTGCACTCCGCGAGTTGCGTGAAGAGACCGGCATTGTGGTCAGCGCTGTGCAAGCGCCGGTGGCAGACCGCCGGTTTTCGCTGATGCTACCCAGTGGCGAAACCGTGTTAGCCATTGAGCAGTATTTTGTTGTTCATGCGCAAAACGAAGTCCTATCCCGAGACGAATGGACGGTGCAGGAAGCCCAGGTCATGGCGGATCATCACTGGTGGTCCGCTGACGAGTTGCTATCGACGACGGATACGGTATGGCCGGAGGCACTTGTCGACATGCTGGTGAACGCAGGCGTGTTCTGAGCGTTGGGCACTCAAACGACGCTTCGCTTGCCAGCGCCCTTACTCATTTCCCTCTCCCGGCTTGACAGCGGGCCAACAGGTCGCGTGTCTCGATAACCGTGGCGTAGTCCATCGCCAGGTTACTCAGCGACAGCGCATGCACGTCCTCAGCGGGCCAAAGGCGGCCGGACAAATCGGTTTGATCAAAGGTATAGCAGGCATCTGACGCGACTATCACCTCAAAGCCCAGGTTGCCGCCGGAGCGTGCCGTAGACTCGACAGAGTTATTGGTGATTACCCCAGCGACCACCAATTGCTTGATCGAACGTACATGCAGCCAGCGCTCCAGGCCTGTGGCGGTGAACGCATCCGGAACGTTTTTTTCCAGCACATGCTCATGCCTGAGCGGCGCCAGTGCGGGCTGGAACTCGCAGCCCGGCTGGCCGGGCCAAAAGACCGAGCCCGGAGTGCGAGACATATGCCGGACATGGACGATGGGGCGTTGCGCCTGCCTCCACGCGTGGAGCAAGTGCTGAATCTGCAACTCGGCCTGCGGATTATTGCGTCGCCCCAGCTTGGGATCGTTCATGCCCTGTTGCATGTCGATGATGATCAATGCGGCGTTTATGTCTAGCGGTTCCATGGCACATCCCTTCGCTGGCGAGGAGCGAAACATAGCAGCGAATGCCGGTGCCATGGAATGCGCCGTGTGTCAGCGCAGCTTTTCCAGCATCTGGTAGTACCACATGCCCACCGCCAGCATCGGGTTGCCGAACACATCGCCCAGCGGCACCTTGATGTGCTTGCACCCGGCAAAGGTGTCGAACGCTGACAGCGTGCCGGTCAGCGCTTCAGCCATGATCTCGCCCATGATGTGGCTGGTGGCGATGCCGTGTCCGGAGTAGCCCTGGCAGTACCAGACGTTGTCGGAGAGTTTGCCCAACTGCGGGATGCGATTCATCACAATGCCCATGGCGCAGCTCCACTGGAACTCGATGTCCACGCCTTTGAGTGTCGGGAACGTGTGCTCGATGCACGGGCGCAACTCCGCTGCGATGTCGCGTGAGTCTCGCCCGGAATAATTGGCGCCGCCACCGAATAACAATCGCCCATCACCCGTCAGGCGGTAGTAATCGAGGACAAACCGGCAGTCGTACACCGCCAAATCCTGCGGGTTGATCTGGCGCGCCAGTTCGCCCAGTGGCGCCGTGGTGACAATCCCGCCCATCGCCGGGAATATCTTGCCCTTGAGTTGCCTGGGTTCGAGTTGGTGGTACACATCGCCGGCCAGCAGCACTTGGCGCGCGTCGATCCGGCCTTGCGCCGTTATCACGGCAGGTCGGTCGCCATGCACGATTTGCAGTACCTCGGAGTTTTCGAAAATCAACGCGCCGAGGCTCTGCGCTGCGCGCGCTTCGCCCAGGCACAGATTGAGCGGGTGCAGGTGCAGGTTGCGTGTGTTTTTCAGCGCGCCCAGGTACAGCGTGCTGTCCAGGTGCTGTCGCACCGCAGTCTCATCGAGCAGGCTGACGTGCTGGCCCATGCCGCGCCGTTGTGCTTCATCGTGAAAGGCGCGCAGTTCGGTCAAGTGCGCGGGTTTCATCGCGGCATGCAGGTGGCCGTGCTTGAGGTCGCAGGCAATCGCGTATTTGTTGACCCGTTGCTCGATGATTTCATGGCCGCGCCAGCGCAGGTGCCAGATGAAATCGTCGACCTCATCGCCCAGGCGCTTGCGCATTTGCGCGCGCATGGCTTCGTCACCCGACAGGCTGCCGGTGACTTGCCCGCCATTGCGCCCGCTGGCGCCCCAGCCGATACGGTTAGTCTCGACAATCGCGACTTTGAGCCCGCGTTCGGCGAGCTCCACAGCGCTGGCAACACCGGTGAAGCCGCCGCCGATAATCACCACGTCGACGCTGACCTGGCCTTGCAAGGTCGGGTATTGGGTGGCGTCGTTGAGGCTGGCGGTGTAATACGAGGCACTGCGCTGGGCAGCGCCGATGACGGGGCGCATGGCTGCGGTCATGGGGTGATCCTTCTGATAAATGAATGCCGGCGAGGCGTATTCGACTTGAATCAGAGGCGGGTGTCGGGCGGGCGCGCATGGCGGCAATGCCACAGCGCCCAGAAGGCCAGGATGATATGGACCAGAGGGTTTTCGCAGGGGCGCGCCTGCACCTTCGGGAAGGAAGGCAGCAGGTGGCGACGGATCAAGCTTAAGCGCGCAATCATGGTCGTCGATGCTCCCATCGTGCGCAGGCGCGTTCAATTGTCGTTTGTGAACCTTCAGTTATGGCTTTGTTAAACAATCAACGCGTCGACGCAACGACTGTTCACACCACGCTTGCGCGATACAGGCTGCTGGTATGGCCTACGCCTGCGGCCTTCAACCGCTCCACCAGATCTTCCCGCGCCGCGCGCCCACCGGATCGCACGTACTCCAGCTCCGACGCGGTGATCAATACCACGGGTACCAGCCGTACGGGCGATAGCGGCATGTCTTCCAGGCGGGTCGGGAAGTCGGGTTCCGGCCCACCGAGCAATACGCCGGTGGCATCGTCTTCAGTGACGAACAGCTTAGGCACTTGCTCGCTCATCTGGTGTGACAGGCTGAACCCCGGCAGTTCCAGGGACAGTACGCCATGGTTGTCCAACTGATGCGTGATGCCGCCTGCATTGGCCACGGTTTTGGCCACGTGTTCGAGCAGTTCGAACGCCCAGCTGCGGCGTAGAGGGTCGACATTACCCAGCTCGCCACGGGCATCGTTGGGTATATCTGTGGTTTCCAGGAACAACTCCATCTCGAACCCATTACCCAGCCCTTCGGCATCGTCGAACGGGTCGGACAGGGCCTCGGTGGCGAGAACGATGGAGCCGTCACGGCGCACCACGCGGTAGGCCTGGCGGGTGGACGGCCAATGAGGACCGCCGGTAAAGCTTGGGCTGATCATGTACGTCAGCACGTCGCGCTCCACAGTGCCCACGGCCTGCCAATGCCGGTCCAGGCATTCTTCGCTAGCAATGCGGGCTGCCATATTGGCGGCATCCGCTGGAGTTTCAACCGGGTCAACCGGCGTCGACAGGGTCGCTTCGGCTTCGGGCTTTTTGGCAGCGCCGAACAACTTCTTGAAGAAGTTCATGTGCATTCCTTTGCTGGAGATGAGTGCATTACAGATGATTGAGCGCGTTCACGTAGGCGCGAAACATATCAGCCATTCCATCGGCGTAAATAGCTATTTCTGCTACGGTACGCGGGCTGCTGGAAAAATCCTTACCCACCGAACTGAGCGTGGTCAGGATCAAGTCGCAGGCCAGCGCGCGGGTTGGCTCAGGTAATTGCGGCAGCAACTCCAGCATGAAGGTCTCAAAGGCCTGCTGGCCCGCGGCGCGTACTTCCAGCGCTTCGGGCGCGTCGCGATACAGCGGCGCGGCGTCGTTCAACGCCACGCGCATCTGCGCTTCCTCGCACTCAGAATGGATAAAGGCATGCACCATGGTGCGCAGGCGCGTCAGCGCTGGCACCTCGGTTTCGTCGAGAATGTCGCGCAGCATCTGCGTGGTCTGCTGCCACTCATCGCTCTGCAGCCGAAACAGGATCGCGGCCTTGTTGGGGAAGTATTGATACACCGAACCGACACTCACACCGGCCTTTTCCGCCACCCGTGCGGTGGTGAAACGTGTGGCACCTTCCTTGGCCAAAACCTGAATAGCCGCTTCGAGGATCGCCGCCACCAGCTCGGTGGAACGCGCCTGCTGCGGCTGTTTGCGTGAGGAAATACGGGGCGTCTGGCGGGTTGTCATGCTGGGCTCCGGCCGCGGGGCTAACGCGAATAGCGAAGGCGATGAATCACTCGCATACTTTTAATGCGACGAATTAATCGCATTCTAGTCCCGACCACACGGAAATCCATCATGACCACCCTGACTACTGCGCCCTTGGCGCCCTTGATCGAACGGCTCTACCAACAAGCGGGCGCTGCCACCAGCCCGAGCCTGAACAGTGTCAGCGACGAAGAGCGCGACCGCCTGATGCACAGCAAAACCGACTACGTGGCCCTCTACACGATGCTTAAGGATTTGTGGCTGCCGGTTTCCCGCGACACGGGCAATCTGCTCTATTTGCTGGCGCGCAGCACTCAAGCAAAGGCCATCGTCGAGTTCGGCACTTCGTTCGGCCTGTCCACGTTGTTCCTGGCCGCAGCCCTGCGCGACAACGGCGGTGGGGTATTGATTGGCAGCGAGTTCGAGCCGTCTAAAATTGCCCTGGCACGGCAGCATTTCATCGAAGGCGGCGTGAGTGATCTGATCGAAATCCGAGAAGGGGATGCGCTGGTCACGTTGGCCACACACCTGCCCGAAGTGGTCGACCTGCTGCTGCTGGACGGTGCCAAGGCGCTGTATGGCGAGGTGCTGAACCGCGTGGAAAAACACTTGCGGCCCGGTGCGCTGGTGGTGGCCGACAACACCGACTACTGCCCGGAATACCTGGCCCATGTACGCTCGCCGCAGAACGGCTACTTGTCGGTGCCGTTTGCCGATGACATCGAACTGTCGATCCGCCTGCGCTAACGGCCACTCGCGCTCAGCGCTTGCTGAAAGCCAATCGCGCGGCAAACAACACGAATACCATTCCAGTGGTGCGGTCCATCCACTGGATGACCTTCTCCCGGCGCAGGAAACCCGACAGGGGGCGGGTGGCCCCAATCAATGCCAGCGACCACACCAGGCCCAGCACCACGTGAATGCTCACCAGGCCGAAGGTCCAGGCAATCAACGAATGCCCTTGGGGGATGAATTGCGGCAGGAACGACACGTAGAAAATCCCCACCTTGGGGTTCAACACATTGCCCAGCATGCCCTTCAGAAACCAGTTGCCGCCCGGCTTGCCGTCGGCCTCGGCGGGTGACAGTGAACGGCGCGGACGCAGCAGCATGTTGAGCCCCAACCACGCCAGGTAAGCCGCGCCGCAATACTTGAGCAGGTTGAACGCCAGTTCCGACACTGCGATCAACGCGCCCAGCCCAAAGGCCACGGCCGCGCCCCACAACAAACAGCCGGCGTTGATGCCCAGCGTGGCATGCAGCGCCTGGCGTTTGCCTTCTACCGTGGCGGTGCGTAATACCAATGCGGTATCAAGCCCGGGTGTGAGTGTGAGCAAGGTGGCGGCGAAGGTGAAGGCGAGGAGGTTGTCGGTGATGGACATGGGCGGATGACTTCAACGTGAGTTGGAAGAAACGTTAGCACCGATCGGCAGGCAATTCGGAAAACCCTGAGACTTCCCGGCGAAAATCTTCATAATGGCGGCCAATTTGTTTAGCTCGTTATTCTGGTGTGCCCGCATGGAAATTAAGGTCAACTTTCTCGACAACCTTCGGCTTGAAGCCAAGTTCGATGACTTCACGGTGATTGCCGACCAGCCGATTCGCTACAAAGGCGACGGTTCGGCCCCGGGTCCGTTCGATTACTTCCTGGCTTCGTCGGCGTTGTGTGCGGCGTACTTTGTGAAGCTGTACTGCGAAACGCGCAATATCCCCACGGACAATATTCGTCTGTCGCAAAACAACATTGTTGATCCGGAAAACCGCTACAACCAGATCTTCAAGATTCAGGTCGAGTTGCCGGCGGATATCTCCGACAAGGATCGCCAGGGCATCCTGCGTTCCATCGACCGTTGCACGGTAAAGAAAGTGGTGCAGGCCGGGCCGGAATTTGTCATTGAAGAGGTGGAAAACCTCGACGCTGATGCCCAGGCGCTGTTGATGCCCGGCTCGACGTCAGAGGCGGGCACCTACATCGCGGGCAAGGACCTGCCGCTGGAGCAGACCATCGCCAACATGTCCGGCATCCTGGCTGGCCTGGGCATGAAAATTGAAATCGCCTCGTGGCGTAACATCGTGCCTAACGTGTGGTCGTTGCATATCCGCGATGCGCACTCGCCGATGTGCTTTACCAACGGCAAGGGTGCGACCAAGGAAGGCGCACTGGCGTCGGCGTTGGGCGAGTTTATCGAGCGGCTCAATTGCAACTTCTTCTACAACGATCAGTTCTGGGGTGAAGAGCTGGCCAACGCGCCGTTCGTGCATTACCCGGATGAGCGCTGGTTCCAGCCGGGCCGTAAAGATGAGCTGCCAACGGAGATCCTCGACGCCTACTGCCTGAAGATCTACAACCGCGACGGCGAACTGCGTGGCTCGCACCTGTTCGACACCAACTCCGGCAATGAAGCGCGCGGCATTGTATCGCTGCCGTTTGTACGCCAGTCCGATGGCGAGGTGGTGTACTTCCCGTCCAACCTGATCGAAAACCTCTACCTCAGCAACGGCATGAGCGCGGGCAATACCCTGGCCGAAGCCCAGGTGCAGTGCCTGTCGGAAATTTTCGAACGCGCAGTAAAACGCGAAATCATCGAAGGCGAATTCGCGCTGCCGGACGTGCCTGCCGAGGTGCTGGCCAAGTACCCGGGGATTCTGGCCGGTATTCAAGGCCTGGAAGCCCAGGGCTTCCCGGTATTGGTCAAGGACGCGTCCCTGGGCGGTGAATTCCCGGTGATGTGCGTGACCCTGATGAACCCGCGCACCGGCGGCGTATTCGCCTCGTTTGGCGCGCACCCGAGTCTGGAAGTGGCGCTGGAGCGCAGCCTCACCGAATTGCTCCAGGGGCGCAGCTTCGAAGGCTTGAACGACTTGCCGCAGCCGACCTTTGAAGGCCACGCGGTCACCGAGCCGAACAACTTCGTCGAGCACTTCATCGACTCCAGCGGAGTGGTGTCGTGGCGCTTCTTCAGTGCCCAGTCCGATTATGAGTTCGTCGAGTGGGACTTCTCGGGCCAGGGTGAGAACTCCAATGCCGAAGAAGCTGCGACCCTGTTCGGTATTCTCGAAGGCATGGGCAAAGAGTCCTACATGGCCGTGTACGAACACCTTGGCGCCACCGCCTGCCGCATCCTGGTGCCGGACTACTCGGAAATTTACCCGGTGGATGACCTGATCTGGGACAACACCAACAAGGCCCTGTTTTTCCGCGCCGATATCCTCAACCTGCACAGCCTGGGCGATGACGAACTGAAGGCACTGGTCGAGCGCCTGGTGGAAAGCGAGCTGGACGACTACACCGATATCACCACCCTGATCGGCATCGAGTTCGACGACAACACCGCGTGGGGTCAACTGACGATCCTGGAGCTGAAGCTGCTGATCTATCTCGCCTTGCAGCAATATGAAGAAGCGAAAGAGTGCGTGGAAATGTTCCTGCAGTACAACGACAACACCGCCGATCGCGGCCTGTTCTATCAGGCGGTGAATGCAGTGCTGGAGATGCACCTGGACGAGGACTTGGAACTGGCGGACTACGAGGCCAACTTCCGCCGGATGTTTGGTAACGAGCGGATGGATGCGGTGATCGGCTCGGTGAATGGCACGGTGCGGTTCCATGGCTTGACGCCGACCAGCATGAAGCTGGAAGGGTTGGACCGGCATTTGCGCTTGATCGAGAGCTACAAAAAGCTGCACTCGGCGCGGGCCAATATCACCTCAGCCTGATGCCCTGTGGGACCTTGCTTGCCTGCGATGCAGACGCCTCGGTTTATCAGCTGCACCGAGGTGATGCTATCGCAGGCAAGCCAGCTCCCACATTTGATCGGGTTTTGTCGTTGGATCAGCGGCAACACCAAATCGGCGCGTGCCCACATCACTTCAGCCTGATGCCTATCCCTGTGGGAGCTGGCTTGCCTGCGATGCAGACACCTCGATTTATCAGCTGCACCGAGGTGATGCCATCGCAGGCAAGCCAGCTCCCACATTTGACCGGGTTTTGCCGCTGGATCAGCGGCAACGCCAAATCGGCGCATGCCCACATCACTTCAGCCTGACGCTAAACCAACTGTGGGAGCGGGCTTGCTCGCGAAGGCGTTGGGTCAGTTGATACATCAGTTGACTGACACTGCGCTTTCGCGAGCAAGCCCGCTCCCACAGGGGTAATTCATTGTTGGGCGATTGGGTTAGATAAGTGCCAACGCCTGGGCCAGGTCTGCCCTTAGATCCTCCACGTCCTCAACCCCCACCGACAACCGCACCAACCCATCACCAATGCCCAATTGCGCCCGCGTCGCCGCCGGGATGCTGGCATGGGTCATGATCGCCGGGTGTTCGATCAGGCTTTCCACACCGCCCAGGCTCTCGGCCAGGGCGAAGATCTTGACGTTCTCCAGAAAGCGCGTAGCGCCAGCCAGGTCAGTGTTCAAGTCCACTGAAATCATCCCGCCAAACCCGCGCATTTGCCGACGCGCCAGCGCGTGTTGCGGGTGTGACGCCAGGCCCGGGTAGTAAACCCGTGACACTTGCGGCTGTTGTTCCAGCCAGGTCGCCAGGTCCAGGGCGTTGCTGCAATGGCGCTCCATGCGCAGCGCCAGGGTTTTCACGCCGCGCAGGGTCAAAAAGGCATCGAACGGGCCAGCGATGGCGCCGACCGAGTTTTGCAGGAAACCCAGGCGCTCGGCCAGGTCCGGGTTGTGGCCGACGATGGCGATGCCGCCGATCACGTCGGAGTGGCCGTTGAGGTATTTGGTGGTGGAGTGCACCACGATGTCGACACCCAACTCCAGCGGCCGTTGAATCCACGGGCTGGCGAACGTGTTGTCAGCCACGCAGAGGATGCCACGGTCACGGCAGATGCGCGCGATGGCGCTGAGGTCGGTGAGGCTCAGCAGCGGGTTGCTCGGGGTCTCGACCCAGACCATGCGCGTGTCATCCTGCAACGACGCTTCAAACGCCGCCAGGTCAGTCAGGTCGACAAAGCTGAAACGGTGCCCGGCGCTGCGTTGGCGTACCTTGTCGAACAGGCGGAAGGTGCCACCGTACAGGTCGTTGCCGGAGACCACATGCGCACCGGCATCCAGCAGTTCCAGCACGGTGGAGATCGCGGCCAGCCCGGATGCAAAGGCGAACGCCTGGCTGCCGCCCTCAAGGTCGGCGACGCAACGCTCCAGGGCAAAACGCGTTGGGTTGTGCGAGCGACCGTAATCAAAGCCCTTGTGCACGCCGGGGCTGTCTTGCAGGTAGGTGGAGTTGGCATAGATCGGCGGCATCAGCGCTCCCGTGGTCGGGTCGGGTGATTGCCCGGCGTGGATCACGCGGGTGGCAAAGGCGCTTTTATCGGGCTGACTCATGCAAGGGATCTCCGTAGGTGATTGAGCAAGTCGACGCGGGTTATCAGGCCGTGGAAGCCCGCTGCGTCGGCGATGATGGCGACCAGGCCGCGATCCAGTTCCGCCTGCAATTGGGCCAGGCTGGCGCCGGGGGCGAGGGTTTGCACGGTATCGGTCATGGCACTGGCGACGGTCATGGAGAAGTCCGCGGCGTCATTGTGCAGGCCCAGCAGAATGTCGGATTCATCGATCACCCCCACCAGCGCCTGGCCGTCCACCAGCACCGGCAGTTGTGACACGTCCGCCAGGCGCATGCGCTGGAAGGCGGTGAGCAAGGTGTCGTCGGGGCTGACGCTGATGACTCGGCCGTCTTCGAAACGGCGCGCAATCAGGTCGCGCAAGTCGCCGTAGTGTTTGTATTGCAGCAGGCCCGCGTCCTTCATCCATTGGTCGTTGTAAACCTTCGACAAGTAGCGCGTCCCCGTGTCGCAGACGAAGGTGACCACCCGTTTCGGTTCGGTTTGTTCGCGGCAGTAGCGCAGGGCGGCGGCCAGCAGGGTGCCGGTGGATGAGCCGCCCAGGATACCTTCGGCCTTGAGTAGCTGGCGGGCGTGGTCGAAGCTTTCTTCATCGCTGATGGAGTAGGCGTGACGCACGCTGGAGAGGTCGGCAATCGACGGAATGAAGTCTTCGCCGATGCCTTCCACCGCCCACGACCCCGGCGTCTCCAACTGGCCGCTGCGGCTGTATTCGGCCATCACCGAGCCCACCGGGTCGGCCAGCACCATGGCCAGGTCCGGTTGCACCCGCTTGAAGAAGCGTGTCAGGCCGGTGAGCGTGCCGGCTGAACCGACGCCCACCACAATCGCATCCACATCATGCTGGGTTTGCGCCCAGATCTCCGGGGCGGTGCTGGTTTCGTGGGCGAGGGGGTTGGCCGGGTTGTTGAACTGGTCGGCGAAGAATGAATCGGGAATGTCCTTGGCCAGGCGCGCGGCGACATCCTGGTAATACTCGGGATGGCCCTTGCCGACGTCGGAGCGGGTGATATGCACTTCGGCGCCCATGGCCTTCAAGTGCAGCACTTTTTCAGTGGACATCTTGTCGGGCACCACCAGCACCACGCGGTAGCCTTTGGCTCGGCCGACCAGCGCCAGGCCCAGGCCGGTGTTGCCGGCGGTGGCTTCAATGATGGTGCCGCCCGGGCGCAGGCGACCATCACGCTCGGCGGCGTCGATCATGGCCAGGCCGATACGGTCCTTGATCGAGCCGCCGGGGTTTTGCGATTCGAGTTTGAGAAACAGCGTGCACAGGCCGGTATCAAAACGGCTGACCTTGACCAGCGGCGTATTGCCGATCAGCTCAAGTACGGCGGGGCGGGAAAGCGTGGGCATGTCGTCACCTGGGCACGGGTTAGGTGTAGGGAGGGGGACAGCAAAAATGCAAAGCATGGCTTGGAACATAGGCCGGGATCGCGCCGGTCGCAACCGGGCGGTCCGCTGGATGTCTTTTTTTGGCGCATGAGCCGGGTCGGGCCATTACACCAACAGGCTTAATGCTTGCTGCACCCGTGCACTGGCGGCTTGCATCGGCGCCCGCAACTCACTGCCGATCAACCCCTTCAGGGCCAGCGCAGCCTTTACCGGCGCCGGGTTAGGCTCCATAAACAGGGTGTTGATCAGTGGCAGTAACTTGAAAAAAGTCGCCCGGGCCTCGACGAGCTGGTTATCCCGCACTTGCTGGCACAGCGCCACAAAGTCTTCGGTCTGCACATGCGCCGAGGCCGCAATCGCGCCACTGGCACCCAGGCACAGCGCGTTGAAAATCTGCATGTCTTCGCCACACAACACAGCCACCTCGCCACTGGCGATCAGCGCCAGGGTATTCGCCAGGTTACCGCCACAATCCTTGATGGCGACGACTCGCGGGTGCTTGATGATGTTCAACAACGTGGCCTGTTCGAAGGTCACGCCCGTGCGGTAGGGAATGTCGTAGAGAATGATCGGCACGCCGGACGCATCGGCCACGGTGTGGAAAAACGCTTCAAGGCCCGCCTGAGAAGGGCGGATATAGCTCGGCGCCGGCACCAGCAGGCCGGCCACCGGGCGCTCGAGGATCTCGCTCTGAAACTGCAGCAGTTCAATCTGGTTGTTGCCCGACAGGCCCATCACCACACGGGGCGCCGGCACCTGTTGCAACACTGCATCCAGCACCGCCAGCTGTTCGGGACGACTCAACGAGGCGGCTTCCCCGGTGGTGGTGCACACCATGATCCCGGCCACGTGCTTTTCCAGCAAATGGCTGACCAGCCGGCGCAGGCCGATAAAGTCGATGGCGCCGTCACGAAACGGCGTGACCACGGGAACCCAGATACCTTGAAACGATGACATGCACTTTCTCCTGATAGTTGACCGCTGAAGTCACCGTCAGAAGGGCAGAGGGAATTGTGCAAAGAGGAGGGAAGTCCGTCGCGCTCAATGTCCTGTCAGCTCATCTGACGGGACAGCGCGCCCCGGTCACATGAGCGACTGTTTCTTCGATTTGAGGGTGCGCGCAACGCAAGCTTGCGCCTTGGCAATCAGGCCAATGACGAAAGCGTTAGCGAAAGACGTTGCGGACATGAGCTGACACACCCTGGATAAGACCTCCATCTTCAGGGTGTGTGACTGAATGTGTCAACCCCGCTGCAGCTGCGTCCGCACAAATTCTGAGACCTCGGCGGCCAACTCTGCATCTTCCGGTGCGCCCATGAAACCGCCATGGGGCATAGCCTCGAACACATGCAGCAGCGCAGGCACCCGCGCCTGGCGCAAGGCGCGGTGCAGGCGCACGGTGTTGGACAGGAACAGGTCCCGCGTGCCGCTTTGCAGGAAGGTCGGCGGGAAGCCGGGTGCAAAATCGCCAAACAATGGCGACAGGTACGGATGCGACAGGTCGGCGCCGTTGGCGTACAGCAGGTTGGCGCCAATCAACGGGTTGGGCATTATCACGTCGACGGTTCGGTTGACCTGGAAACTGTCACCGGACTCGGTAAGGTCCACCTCCGGCGACAGCAGCACCAACGCCGCCGGTAGTGGCAAACCTTCATCGCGGGCGCGTAATACCATGGCCGCCGCAAGGTTGCCGCCGGCCGAACGGCCGCCAATCACGATGTGTTCCGCAGCGTGGTGCTGGAGCACATGGCGATAGGTGGCCATGCAGTCATCCAGCGCGGCCGGGTAAGGGTGCTCGGGTGGCATGCGGTAATCGATGCCATAGCAGATCATGCTGTGCAAATCGGCCTGCTTGCCTGCCGCGATGCGGCAGTTTTCCCCGCCACCGAATACCAGCGCGCCGCCGTGCAGGTCGATATAGGCAAAGTGTGTTGCAGCAGCCGGTGTGGCCACGTGCACGGTGGCATTTTCCACGGTGATGGTGTGCAGGCTGGCGCGCAGGGTGGCCGCTTGCCCGGCGTTTGCCGTGGCGTAACGCTCGGCAACGGCGGCTTGCAGATGGCGCCAGCCGTCGTGGTCGTCGGGCGCGGGCATGGCGTGCAGCGCGTTGAGCGGCACGCCGTCCGCGCCGACCAGGCGTTGCAGCGTCGCTTGGGCTTCAGGGCTGATCGACGGCGGGACCGGGATTGTGCGTGCTTCGAGTTTGACGCCGTGGTTCATGGGCCTACCGCTCGCGTTTGACGACTGGGGGCGGTAAGGATGCCAGAACGCTGACGTATGTGGGAGCGCTCAAGCCCGCCCCCACCCGCGATCTTTGGAGGCTTTCAGCGCCCGGCCACGGCGGCCTCAATGGCGCAAATCTCGATTTTGGTCATGTTCATCATCGCGTCAAACGCGCGCTTGGCCGTCGCCGGGGCGGGATGGGCTCCATCGCCTCATCCATCAAGCTGTTGCTGAATCGCCGCTTTATCGATCACTGACCAGACGTGCGCGATTTTCCCGTCGACGCATTCATAGAATACGTTCTCATCGAAGGTCACCGTCTTGCCATTGATTGGCAGCCCGAAGAACTCACCTTTGGGGCTGACGTTGAAATTCAACCGGCTGGCGAGGGTGGGCGGGTCGGCTACCAACAGTTGGATGCGAAACACCAGGTCGGGGATTTCACGGAAGTCCCGTTCGAGCATGGCGCGGTAGCCGGCGAGGCCGATTGGGGCGGTGTTGTAGGTGACGTCCGGGTGGACGAAGTGGCCCAACTGGTCCCAGTCCTCACGGTTCAGGCAATCGATGTAGCCCTGGTAGAAGTCGGCGAGTTCGGTTTTGGTCATAAATGGGCACTCCGTTGGAGGCGAAGCGGCTCAGGCCCTGCGCGCCATCAACAACACCGTTGCTGCCGCTGACAACAGCCCCGCACAGCATCGATTGAACATCCGCTGGCCACGTGGTTCGGCAAACCAACGGCGCATATGCAGGCCCATATAGGCGTAGGCGCTGATGGCGATCCATTCCAGCATCAGGAACATCGCGCCCAGCAGTGCGAATTGCGGCGTAATTGGTTGGCCGGGTACTACGAACTGCGGGAGGAAGGCGGTGAAGATCAGAATGGCTTTTGGGTTACCCGCCGCCACCAGAAACTCCTGACGCGCCAATGCCCACAATCCCGCCTTGGCCGTAGCCGCTTCAGTCTGCGCCGCCGGATTGGCCCGCCACAACTGAAACGCCAGATAAAACAGGTACGCCGCCCCCAGGACCTTGATCGCGTAAAACAACAGCTCCGAGCTTTGCAGCACCACCGCCAGGCCGGCTGAGGCGAGGGCGATCATGCCCGCGAAGGCCAGCAAGCGGCCAATACCGGCGAGGCAAGAGGTGCGATAGCCATAGCGCGTGGCGTTGCTGACGGACAGCAAATTGTTCGGCCCGGGTGCCATGTTCAGGGCAAAGCAAGCCGGGAGGAAGAGGCTGAGGGTGGCAAAATCCATGTGAACTCCGATAGCGACTCGGGTTGAGGTGCTCACAAGAGTAAGAGATGGGCAGGCGTGATGACAATCGAGGCATTCAGTGTCGCGGGGCCCGCGTCGATGATGACGAGCTGCTGGCCCCGCGTGATTCGTGGATTACTGCTTCATGGCATCGCGTGCGGTGCTCAAGTTGCTGTCTCGACGGTTACCGCCGTTTTGGCCGTCGCCGCTTGCATTTCCCCTTCACAGATGATCCGCGTCAATCACCGCCTTGGCGAACGCCGCAGGCGCTTCCTGTGGCAAGTTGTGACCGATGCCGCCACTGATCAGGCGGAATTGGTAGTTGCCGGTGAAGCGCTTCGCATAGTCTTCCGGCAGAGGGTGCGGTGCGCCGTTGGCGTCGCCTTCAAGGGTGATGGTGGGTACGCCAATCGACGGTGACTGGGCGAGTTTCTGTTCCAGTGCGTCGTAGCGGGCCTCGCCTTGCACCAGGCCCAGGCGCCAGCGGTAATTGAAGACCGTGATAGCGACGTGGTCGGGGTTGTCCAGGCCTTTGGCGCTGCGCTCGAAGGTGGCGTCGTCAAACGCCCATTTCGGCGAAGCGGTCTGCCAGATCAGCTTGGCGAAATCATGGGTGTTTTTCTGGTAGCCGGCGGCGCCGCGCTCGGTGGCGAAATAGAACTGGTACCACCACTGCAATTCGGCTTTGGGCGGCAACGGGTTCTTGCCGGCAGCCTGGTTGCCGATCAGGTAGCCGCTCACTGACACCAGCGCCTTGACGCGTTGCGGCCAGAGCGCCGAGACAATATCCGCCGTGCGTGCGCCCCAGTCGTAGCCGCCGAGCACGGCCTGTTTGATGTTCAGCGCGTCCATGAAGTCGATCACGTCCTGGGCCAGCGCCGCAGGCTCAGCGTTGCGCAGGGTGTTATCCGACAGGAAGCGGGTGTCGCCATAGCCACGGGCGTACGGAATCAACACGCGATAGCCCTTGGCGGCAAGCAAGGGCGCGACGTCGGCGTAGCTGTCGATATCGTAGGGCCAGCCGTGCAGCAGGATGACCACCTGGCCGTTGGCCGGACCGGCTTCTGCGTAGGCCACATCGAGCAGGCCGGCCTTGATGTGCTTGAGGGCGCCGACAGCCGATTGGGTGTGCGATACCGGGTCTTGCGCCTGGGGCATGTCGGCGTGGGCCATGCCCATGGCAGCGAACGGCAACAGGGCAAAGGTCAGGAACAGTGGGTGATGTTTCAACGGCGTATGCATGGCGAGCCTCCTACGGCGGGATGTGTGCCTGGCTCACAGTTGAACGCTGCGTTGTATCGGCTGTGTTTCAGAAACTGTCTCGGGTTAAACGCCATGTATCGCAGGCGGTGTCGTACACAGTGCGATACATACGCCTCACTTAGGTGAACACGATTTCGTAAGGCTCGCGCATGCGCTCCAGCAAATCCTGGGCGAGTATCGGCGCCAGCCCGATTTCCGGGTCGCCGACCAATTGGCTGGCATACGCATGGGCGGCGTGCAGTTTGCGTGCGACGCTCCAGGTGTCCAGACGCACTTTACGCGCGCGTTGCCAAGGGATCACCGAGCCTTCGCGAGCAGGCCAGTGCCACGCCCAGACCGGCACCTCGTACAGGCGCGCCCCCGTCAGTGTGCAGGCTTTGGCACTGGCGCGGCCGACGGCGTCATGGTCGTCGTTGCCGTCGTGGCGCCAAGTGGTGAAGACCACATCACTGGGCTGCAGGTAGCGCGCGATAAATTGGCTCAACGGCTGTTCGCGGGCGGCGAGGGCGTTGTCACTAAAGCCGCCACGAATCCACTTCAGGCTGTGTAATGGCATCCCCAGGCGGCGCAATGCCTCGGCGCTTTCCTGGGGCCGAATCACACTCAGGCGGCTCGCCGGCCATAGGTTTGAGCCTGGATGGCTGGCGCTGCCGTCGGTGATCGAGATCAGCAGCAGTGGGTGTTCAAGGGTGCTGAGCAGTTGCAGCAAGCCCCCACAGGCCAATACCTCGTCACCCGGATGGGGGGCGATGACCACCACTCGCGCCCCTCGGGGCACCAGTGAAGAGGGATTGATGGCGGGGGTTTGCGCCAGCTGGGGCGCACTGTTCCAGATTTGCGCAGGGCCGCGACGGCCCTCGCTTACGCAGGCAGGCTTCATGAATAGTACGTCCTTGTCGATTGATGCTGGGTCGTGCCCCCGTCGGGGACGACTTCTTATATTCAGCTGTGTTTTTTCACAGCAGGCTCCGCTGCAGTGAAATGCGGCCATCCAACCCTGGATGGCCAGCAAGGCGTTTTCAGCATAGACAAGGATTCGTCGCTTTTACATCGTGTAATGTCGATTTTTTTCAGGTGGCCTGCATCAGGCTTTTCAAGTAATCGCCAAACCCGCCTTGTGCACGGCAGTCCAGGCGCGCGCTGGTCGTCACCTGCGGGGTGTGGCTCCAGGCGATTGATGCGCCGCACCGCTCCAGGTTGCGCACCAGTTGCACATCTTCGTGGCAGGCCAGCGGCTCGAAGCCACCGGACTGCACATAGGCGCTTGCACTCACACCCAAGTTGGCGCCGTGAATATGGCGATGGCCGTCGCGAGCTTCATAGGCCTGGTGGTAGCGAATTTGGGCGGCGGGGCCGAAGCCCTGGCTCCAGGCGTCTACGGTCACTGTGCCGCATACCGCGTCGGCGCCCAGCGCCAATTGCGCCACCAACCAGTCGGGGGCGACACGACTATCGGCGTCCGTACACGAAATCCAGCGCGCACCTTGATTCAACAAATGCCGCGCACCCACCCCGCGCGCGTGGCCGACATTGCGCGCTTGTACCTGCAGGCACTGCACTGGATACGCTTGGGCAATCGCCGCACTGCCATCGCTGCAGCTGTCGAGCACCGCGAGGATCTGCACGGCCTCACCGAGCAATCCAGGGTGGCTTGCAGCAATCATTGCGGCTTCGAGGCACTCGGCCAGCAGCGTTTCTTCGTTATGCACCGGGATCAGAATGCCGATCATCGCAAGCCCTCATGGGTGGCGACCGAGGTGCCGTCGCGGCTCCACAGGTCGAGTAGGAAATCACTTTCGTGATGGTGCACGACGTGGGGCATGTCCAGTCGCTGTTGCAGTACGGCATGTACGTGTTCGGCGGTATGCGGGCAGCCTTCGATCGTTGGGCGCCAGTGGCAGGCGAGCAACTGCCCGTCGTCCGTCAGTGAACCGAGGACGCAGTCAATCAGGCGGTGCAAGTCATCGGCGTCGAGGTAGTAGCACAGCTCGCTCAACACGATCAGTTCGAACCGGCCTGTCGGCCATTGTTCGGGCAGGCGGCCCTGGTAGACCTGGGCGTGGGGGAACTCCAGCAACCGGGTTTTCGCCAGCGCGACGGCGGCAGCGGCGGTGTCGCAGCACACCAGGCGGTCGCAGCGCAGCGCCAACTCGGCACTCAGCTCGCCATTGGCGCAACCGGGTTCAAAAATCGACGCATAGCGCGGTCGTGTCAGCACCGCCCCGGTCAGCGCGCGTTTGCGTTGTTCGTACCAGCGTTGGCGAAACGCCCAGGGGTCGTCATTACCCGCGAACAATTGATCAAAATAAGGCGTGGCCACACTCATATGAACACCACTTCAAAAGGTTGCAACAAGCGCTCCACCACAAAGGGCGCCAGCACCGGCGCGAGACCGATCTGCGGGTCGCCCTCCAACTGGCTGGCGAAGGCGTGGATCGCGTGCCGTTTGCGCGCCACCGCTTGGGGTGTCAGCAGGATTTTACGTGCCCGGTGCCATGGCACCTGGCTGTCCTCGGGGGTTGCCCAGTGCCAGGTCCAGACCGGCAACTCGTAGAGGGTCGCGCCCACTGCGAGGGCGGCCTTCGCACTGGCCCGGCCGACGGCTTCATGGTCGCAGTGACCGTCTTCGCGCCAAGTGGTGAACACCACGTCGGTGGGCTTGAGGTAGCGTTGGATAAACGCGCTCAGTTCCTCTTCCCGTTCCGCCACCTTGCTGTCGGTGAACCCCGCGCGCAGCCAGATTAAACTGTGCAGCGGCACGCCCAGGCGGTGCAGGGCCTGTGCCGATTCCTGCGGGCGTATCACGCCCAAACGCGCCACCGGCCAACGGGTGGAGCCGGGATGGCTGGCGCTGCCGTCGGTCACGGAAATCAACTGCAGCGGCCGGCCCAGCGACGCCAAGCCCTGCAGCAGCCCCCCACAGCCGAGCACTTCGTCGTCCGGGTGCGGGGCGATGATCACGGCGCGATGGCCGGCAGGCACCAACTCTTCAATGCTGATATGGGGCAGCTCGGCCATGTGAGACGAGGCTTGCCACTGATGCAGCGGCGTACCCTGGCCTACGATCGGGTTGGGTTTCACAACAGCCACCTCCCTGCAGGTTGCTCAAGCACCAGCTCGCCCAAGGCTGCCAAGTCACGTTCGGCGTGACTCTGGCGCACATACACCGGCAAGTCCGCCATCAACTGGGCGAAGTGTGAGTCTTTGCAATAAGGCCCCGCACCGACCGCGCGACCGACATGACGGATCACCTGTTCGACGGTGTCTTCAATGCAGGCGCGTGCCTGTTGGGCCAACTGTCGAGCATCCGCCCGGGGTTCGCGGTCGATCTGTTCAGCCGCATCACGCAGCACACAGGCAGCACTGTTGAGCAGGCTGTCGACCGCACCCAGATGGGCGAGGGCATGGGGTTCGGGCCGTTTGCTGCATTGCGCGCGCAACACTTCGGCCAAACGTTGGGCGCCGCCATACCAGCATGCCGCGATGCCGACGCCGCCCTGCCAGAAGCCCGGGCGCGACAAGTAATCGCCCGGGCCGCCGACCGCGATGCCCCTGGCCGAGTTGAAGACAATCTCGACACTGGCCGTAGCCGCCATGCCGACGGCGCTCCAACCTTCGTCCGTCACCGTCACGCCAGGCTGGTCCATCTCTACCGCGACCAACTGCTGATGATCGTCTTCGTCCCAGGCCGTCAATAGGCCATGGCTGACCACGGCCGCGCCGGAACACCAGGCTTTACGCCCGTCGACAATTAACCGATGGCCGTCACGCCGCACCCGAACCTTGGCGGTGGGCGGCTCGGCGGCCCACATGCCCCAAAGGCTGCCCAAGGGCGGCAAGGGGCTGTCGAGTTCAGCGATGATCGCCAAGGCATCGGTGTGGCCTTCGAACAGCTTGCACAGGCGCAGATCATGCCCCGCCACCTGTGCCAGCCGGCTGAAGCGCTCCAATGTCTGACCGCTGCCGGGCAACGGCAGCTGGTCCAGGCCTTCCTCCTGAAGCGCCCTCAGGGCATCCCCCAGCGCCTGCGTATTCGCATAGCTGCGGTTGCCTTGAAGGAATCCATGCAGGGCCATTTCACACCTCGTCGTGCTGCAGTTCGAACAGCAACAGTGAGCGGCCGGTGACGGCGTACTCATGCTCGAAATCAAAGCGTTCCTGGGCACGCACCGCGGTGTCGTTGGTATCGAGCATGCAGGTCCAGAACTCGCCCTCAGGCACCGGCGGCAGGCGGAAATTCACCATGTCGTGGTGGGCGTTGACCACCAGCAGCAGGGTGGCATCGCCACCCGGGCGACGAATCCCGGTCTCCTGAGCGCGGCCATCCATCAGCATGCCCAGGCAACGGCCATGGCTGTCCTGCCATTGTTCGGTGCTCATCTCGTTGCCGTCCGGCGCCAGCCAGGTGACATCCTTCACGCCGATATCTTCGTTGTAATCACCCACGAGGAACCGGCCGCGACGCAGGATCGGGTAGGCCATGCGCAGCTTGATCAGGCGTTTTACAAACTTGAGCAGCGCCTTGCCGTCGTCGTCCAGGTCCCAGTTGACCCAACCGATCTCGCTGTCCTGGCAATAGGCATTGTTGTTGCCGTGCTGGGTGCGTGCGAATTCGTCCCCGGCCACCAGCATCGGCGTGCCTTGGGCCAACAGCAGGGTGGCGAAGAAGTTACGCATCTGGCGCAGGCGCAGTGCGTTGATCTCCGGGTCGTCGGTGGGGCCTTCGACGCCATGGTTCCAGGACAGGTTGTTGTTGCTGCCGTCCTGGTTGTCTTCGTCGTTGGCTTCGTTGTGTTTGTCGTTGTACGACACCAGGTCGTGCAGGGTGAA
The DNA here is from genome assembly GCF_001647715.1 of Pseudomonas antarctica. Taxonomy (NCBI): domain Bacteria; kingdom Pseudomonadati; phylum Pseudomonadota; class Gammaproteobacteria; order Pseudomonadales; family Pseudomonadaceae; genus Pseudomonas; species Pseudomonas antarctica. The sequence continues at coordinate 3,442,903 of NZ_CP015600.1, read as the reverse complement.
ACCGTCGTGGGCGGTGATGAAGTTCACCGAGCTGTAAGGCCGGCGCCCGCGATGGTTGAACATTTCCCCGGAGGCGGTCATGCGCCCGGCGAAGTCCGCCAACTGGCCGTCATCGCCTTTCCAGAAGGCGCGCACGGTGTCGCGGAAGCGGTCGTTCCATTCCACCCAGCCCGGCGGGAAGTTACCCACTTGATAGCCACCGGGGCCGCAGTCCCATGGCTCGGCGATCATTTTCAGCTGGCGCAGCACCGGGTCCTGGCGGCAGGCCACGAGGAAGCTGTGGCGCTCGTCGAAGCCGTCCCGATAGCGGCCGAGAATCGTCGCCAGGTCAAAGCGGAAACCGTCGACGTGCATCTCGGTGGCCCAGTAACGCAGGGAGTCGGTGACCATCTGCAATACGCACGGGTGGCTTAAGTCCAGGGTGTTGCCGGTGCCGGAGTCGTTGATGTAGAAGCGCTTGTCTTCAGGCATCAGCCGGTAGTACGAAGCGTTGTCGATGCCGCGCATCGACAGGGTCGGACCACGTTCGTTGCCCTCGGCGGTGTGGTTGTAGACCACGTCGAGGATCACTTCCAGCTTGGCTTCGTGCAGGTGCGCGACCATTTCCTTGAACTCGGCGATTTTGCCGCTGGCCAGGTAGCGCGGGTCCGGTGCGAAGAAGGCGATGCTGTTGTAGCCCCAATAGTTGGTCATGCCTTTTTGCAGCAGGTGCTGGTCATTGACGAACGCATGCACCGGCAGCAGCTCCACCGACGACACGCCCAGCTGGCGGATATGCTTGAGCACGTCCTCTTCCATCAGCCCGGCACACGTGCCACGCACTGCCTCGCCTACCGAAGGGTGGCGCATGCTGATGCCGCGCAAGTGTGTTTCATAGATGATCGTGCGGTCCCACGGCACGCGCACCGGCTGGTCATTGCCCCAGGTGTGCGCCGGGTCGATGACCTTGCACTTGGGCACGAAGGGCGCGCTGTCGCGTTCGTCGAAACTGAGGTCGTCATCCGGGTGGCCGATGGTGTAGCCGAACAGGGCCTCGGACCATTTGAGTTCGCCCACCAGCTGTTTGGCATAGGGGTCGATCAGCAATTTGTTGTGGTTGAAGCGGTGACCATTGGCCGGGTCGTACGCACCGTACACGCGGTAGCCGTAAATCAGCCCGGGGTGGGCGTCGGGCAAGTAACCATGGAAGGTCTCGTCGGTGTATTCGGGCAGTTCTATGCGTTCCAGTTCCACCTCGCCGGTATCGTCGAACAGGCACAGCTCGACTTTTGTGGCGTGGGCCGAGAACAGCGCGAAGTTAACGCCCAAGCCGTCCCAGGTGGCGCCGAGAGGGAAGGGCAAACCTTCACGAATCCGCGACGGCTCGTTTTCCGGCGTCGGTTGGGTTTTATCGGGTTTGCTCATCGAGTTGCTCCTGCAAAGGGTCTTTTTTCGGGCCGAACGCGGCCGTGCCGACGATCGTTCAGCTGACGCAGTAAAAAGTGAAAATGGCCTCCCGCCGACAACGCGCCAGGAGGCTCATTAGACAAAGTGGCTTAAGGCTTGGGCTTTTTCGGTGCTGCCGGCTTTTTAGCCGCCGGGGGCGCCGGTTTGCCGGCAGCCGGTGCCGCAGGCTTGGCTTTTGCCGCAGGCTTGGGTGCGGTTTTGGGCTTGGCGGCGGCCTTGGGCTTGCTCGGCGTCAGCGCTTCGGCTTCGGCCAGCTTGCGCGCCATTTCCCAGTGGCGCGTGTCCTCCCCATGGGGTTTGCCTTCGGACTCCCAGATCTGATGCGCTAACTCGCGAATGCGTTTGTCTTCAGTACTCATCGAAATGCTCCTCACAGAAAATTTTCAGCTTTCTCGACCATCAGGATTGATAAAGACATTGACCGGGATATCCCCCAGGGCAGCGCTGATCAACAGCTCCTTGTCTGGTGTGACTGCGCCTGTATGAAAAAGTCCCTTCCAGTTTTGTGTTGTGGCGGCAAATGGTAATTTCACCCGCGTATCGCCCCAAACCTGCGCATTGAAGTGGGGCTGCACAGGCTTTTCAGGCGCATTTTCCAGCAGGCGATGGGGCCAACGTGGCACCACCACCAGCAGGCGTTTGCCTTGATGTTCACGAGCGAACGCGACGACGTGGTCCGCGTGTTTGCCGGTGACCTCCAGTGGCGTGTAACTGCCGTACTGAAAGATCTCGGGATCAGCCTTGCGCAGGGCCAATACCTGGGCAATCAGCGCTTGTTTGATACGCCCGTCACGCCAGTTGAACAACAGCTCGCCGGTATCCGGTGGTGTGTTCAGCGCGTGTTGCCGTGCGTTGAAGTCCACCGGGCGCCGGTTGTCCGGGTCCACCAGGCTGAAGTCCCAGAACTCATCGCCCTGGTACAGGTCCGGCACACCCGGCACGGTGAGGCGAAGCAAGGACTGCGCCAGACTGTTCACGGCACCGGCCGGGGCGATGGCGTGGGCGGCGGCGGCGAGGGCGGTCCGCAGCGCGTGGCCTTCCTCGCTGAGCAACAGGCGTGACAGGAACGCTTCGACGGCCTGTTCATAAGCCTCGTTGGGCGCACTCCAGCTGCTCTGCAACTTGGCTTCGCGCAAGGCTTTTTGCTGCCATTGCCAGAGGCGTTGCTGGTAGTCCTCAACGTCAAGCTTCAGGTCCAGCGGCCAACTGCCCAGCAGCACTTGATAAAGGATGAGTTCATCGCCTGCCGATGGACTTTGGGCATCGTCGCGCAATTTGGCAGCGAGGGTACGGCAGTGCTCGACCTGCTCGGCATACCACGGCGCACATTCGCTGAGCACCGCCAGACGCGCGCGGGAGTCTTCGCCGCGCTTGTGGTCGTGGGTGGCGGTGGCCAGCAAGTTGTCCGGGAACGTCTGCAAGCGTTGTTGGTTGACGGCGTGGAACGCGTCCACCGGCGCGCTGAACTGCTCGGTGCTGAAGCCCACGTCATTGCGCGACAGCAGCACCGCCGAGCGATAGAACGCGGTGTCTTCCACGGCCTTGGCGGCGGCAGGTGAGGTCAGTTGCTGGAAACGCACGCAGGCATGTTTGAGTATCTTGCGCTCACGGCCCACCGGGCGATTGCGCCATGGCTGGCCGCCGAGCCATTTTTCCAGATGATCGAGCACCGGCCAGTCACCTTCGCTCAAAGTGCTTCGGGCACCGGCCAGGGCTTGCAGGAAAAACACATCGTCACGTTCGCTGCGGCCCCGGGCACTGATGTAGGTGCGGTACACCGGGAAGTGCACAATCAGCGCCTGCAAGGCGCGGCGGATGGCGCCCAAGGTCAGGTCGCGGGTCATCACGTCATCGCGAGCCACTTGCAGCAGGGCCTGGGCCACGCTTTCAAAGTCACCGGCCAGCGAACCGTTGAGGATTTGCCGGCGCGCCAGCCAAGCCTCTTCGATAAAGGCCGAGGGCCGCTCGCTGTGACGCGTCCACAGGTCGGCGAGGGGGCCCAAGCCCTCAGGGTCATGTTGCAGCAACGACAGTTGATTCATGAATTCGTAGCCGGTGGTGCCGTCCACTTGCCAGTCTTCGCGCAGCGTCTCGCCTTCGCCGAGGATTTTTTCGACGAAGATCGGCAAGTGCCGCTCGGGTGACAGCGAATCCACTCGACGGCGCAGCTTGCGGCAATAACCGCGTGGGTCGGCCAGCCCGTCGATATGGTCGATGCGCAGGCCATCCACCAGGCCCTCGCTGATCAGCTGGAAAATCTTGCCGTGGGTGGCCTCGAACACGGCGCTGCGTTCTACCCGCAACCCGCCCAGCTCATTGACGTCGAAGAAGCGCCGCCAGTTGATGTCGTCTGCCGCCGTGCGCCAACTGGCCAGGCGGTAGGCCTGTTGCTCGAGCAGTGAGTGCAGGCGGTCAAAGCCTTCAGGCTGGCGCCCGTCGAATTCGCTGAGCCTGTGCTCGATGGCATGCAGCACGTCGCCCTCGGAGGCCCGTTCGGCCAGCGCCTGTTTGAGCCACGCCGCTTCGGCATAGGCGTCGTCTTGATAGGCAAGGGCACTGAAGCGGTCGGACAGTGGCTTGAGCAATGCATCGTTGCCCAGAATCGCCGCGTAATCGCGAGGGCAGATCGGGAACCGGTGTTCGTAATGCTCAACGTAGAATGCACCGTGCGCGGCGTCGAAATGCAGGGCCAGGGTGCCGGTTTGCAATGCTTCGCCGTAGTCGCTGCCAAGAAATGGCATCAGCAGTTGGCCCTTGAGCAGCGGGTCGGGCGAGTGCCACTGGATATCGAAGAATTCGCTGTAGCGGCTTAAGCGACCCCATTCCAGCAGGTCCAGCCACCACGGGTTATCGGCGCCGCCGACGGCCATATGGTTGGAGACGATATCGAGGATCAGCCCCATGTCGTGCTCACGCAGCGCGGCGATAAGACGGCGCAAGGCCGGTTCACCGCCCAGCTCGGGGTTGACGGTGGTCGGGTCGACCACGTCGTAACCGTGCATGGAACCGGCGCGTGCGGCGAGCAGCGGGGATGCATATAGATGGCTGATGCCCAACTGGGCGAAGTAGGGCACCAAAGGCACCGCATCATCCAGGGTGAAACCTTTATGAAATTGCAGGCGCTGGGTGGCGCGCAAGGGTAAGGCTTTCATCGGTCACGCTCACGGGCTTGGTTGCGAGCGACGGCCAGCAGTTCGAGGCGGCGGGCAGCGCCTGCATTGTCGAGCAGGCTTGCCGCTTCACCCGCCAGGCGGCGGCGCCAATTGGGATGGGTATCGAGCGTGCCGGGCAGGTTGGCTTGTTCCTCGACGCCCAGGGCGTCCTCCAACGGCAGCAGCACCAGCGGCGCGCGGGTGTGGCCCAGGTAACGCACACTGGCGTCGATCATGTGGTCCGTGTCATTGCGAATTTCATCGACAAAGTTCTGCGGGTCCTGGCTCAAGGCCTGGCGCAGTGCCTGCCGTTCGCGCAGGCGGTGTTCGCTCCATTGCTCCACAGTCGGCGCATCGATCAGGCCCAACTGGATGTTCCACTCGATATCACGGCTGTGCCACCAGCCATTGAGGGTCGGCAAATCGTGGGTGCTGGTGGTTGCCAGGGCGTTGTCCGGCCAGTCGAGGATGGGCTTGAATTGGCCGTCGTGGCCCTGTTCGAAGAGCAACACGCGCATGCCCAGAATCGAACGGCCGATGAGTTTTTCGCGCAGGCCATCGGGTACGGTGCCCAGGTCCTCACCCAGCACAATCGCCTTGTGACGCTGGGATTCCAATGCCAGCAGCCGCAACAGGTCGTCGACCGGGTAATACAGGTACGCACCTTCACGCGGCGAAGCATCCATCGGGATGACCCACAGGCGTTTCAGGCCCATGACATGGTCGATACGCAAGCCGCCGGCGTGAGCGAAGTTAGCCCGCAGCATTTCGATAAAGGCGCGAAAGCCGTTGCGCTTGAGGCCTTCCGGGGAAAACGCCGAGATGCCCCAACCTTGACCGGCACGGTTGAGGATGTCTGGTGGCGCGCCGACAGTCAGGCCGGCCAGCAGCTCGTCCTGACGGCTCCAGGCCTGGCTGCCGCCGCCGTCCGCGCCAACGGCCAGGTCGGCGATCAAACCGACGCCCATGCCGCTGCCTCGGGCGGCTTGCTGGGCGCGCTCCAGGCAGCGGGCGATCAGCCATTGGCTGAAGGCGAAATAGCCGATTTCATCGCGGTTCTCCTCGGCGAACTGCGCCAGTGCCGGGCTCTGCGGGGTCCGCCATGCTTCGGGCCAGTGCCGCCAGTCGAGGTCTTCCCCGGCGGCGGCGCGAACGGCCTGCACGGCCTCGAAGCGGCAGTGGTTTTCCAGGGCTTCGCCGCCCGCCTGTCGAAAGCTCAGGAAGTCGGCATGCTGTGGATGCTCGCCGTGACGGAAGTCTTCATACAAGGCGCGCAACAGTTGTTGCTTGGCCTTGGCGGCGGCGGGCCAGTCGATCAGGGTGTGTTGCTCGAGTGTGTGCAACTCATCGGCCAAACCGCAGGCCTCTATGGCGTTGCGCACTTCGCGCTCGCCAAGAATGCAGCCGGGCGACGCATACAGGCTGTTAAGGAACAAACGGCTGGAGGGTGAATACGGGCTGTAGCGCGTCGTATCGGCACTGAACATCGCGTGCATCGGGCTGATGGCCAGGGCATCGGCGCCACGTTCGGCAGCGCAGCGCGCCAGGTGTTCCAGGGCCAGCGTGTCACCGAAGCCGCCATCGCCCAGGCGGCGCAGCGAATACAGCTGGGCACTCAGCCCCCAGGCGCGGGCAGGTTGGCTGTCAACCGCTTGCGCCACGCTGTAACAATGGGTGGGCGCCACGGCCAGGGTGAAAGTCTGGTCGTCGATATGCACCTGGTGGTAGCCGAGCGCGATGACGCCCGGCAGCACCGCGTTGCTGTCGAGGCGCAGTTCCAGCGTCTCGCCCTGTTCCAGGCTGACGCGGCACGGCGTGTCCGGGGCGAAGTAACGCGCCAGGTCCAGGCCATCGCCGGTGTCGACGGTCATCAGCGGCGGCAAGTGTTTGTCTTGTTGCACCCGCTCCAGTTCCAGCAGGCTGGCATCGATCTCGGCGTCAGTATCGGCCGGGTGGCCCAGGCCTTTGAGAACGGCACGCAGGGCAGCGGGTTTCACATGTTGCGGGCGGCCGTTTGCGTCGATCCAATCGACGGCCAGGCCCGCGCGGCTGGCGAGTATTTCCAGGTTCGCTTGGCTCAAAGGTGCTCTCCAACAGGGGATAAGGCGACGCGTGCGCTGAACGGCGGCAGGTGCGCCTCATCAGTGGCATGCGTTTCGAATAACAGGTGGCGCGGCGCGGGGTGATCCAGCGGTGTGGCACTCAGGTTCAAGTCAATCTGCAACACGCTACCGTTACCCAGGCGCCAACGCGCAGTCACGGCGCCTTCAGCCAGCACCTGTGCGCCGAGGGGAATGCTCCCCGGCAAATGCGGCACGATATGCAGGTGGCGCAGGCTCAGCAGCTGGCGGTAGAGCTGGGCGTGCGAGTTCTCGGTAAAGCTGGGCGCCGATTGCAGGAAGGTCGGCAGGGCATTCGGGTCGGGGATGCGTTCGCGTCGTTCGGGGTCAGCAAAGGCGGCGAAGTCGGCAAACTCGTTGCGCCGACCTTCGCGCACCGCTTGCGCCAGTTCGCCATGGTGGTCAGTGAAAAACAGAAACGGTTCGCTGGCGTTGGTCTCATCGCCCATGAACATCAGTGGGATCATCGGCGACATGAGCAGCAAGGTGGTCGCCGCCTTAAGTGCCTGGGGCGAGCAGAGCTGGTGCAGGCGTTCGCCCAAGGCGCGGTTGCCGATCTGGTCGTGGTTCTGCAAAAACGCCACGAAGGCGCTCGGTGGCAGCTCACCACTGGGTTCGCCGCGCTCATGACCATGGCGTGTGGTCTGGCCTTGATAGATAAAACCTTCGCCCAGGCAGCGCGCCAGTTTCTCGGTAGGGTTTTCTGCGAAGTCGCTGTAGTAGGCGTCGGTTTCGCCGGTCAGCAATACGTGCAGGACGTTATGGAAGTCATCGTTCCATTGCGCATCGAAATCGTGCTTTAACAGGCTGGCCTGGTTGAGTTCGTTTTCCAATACCAACCAGACATGACGGCCGGTGTCCACCTGCTGGCGAACCCGATGTGCCAATTGCTTGAGGAACCCCGGGTTGTCGATGGCGTGTACCGCATCCAGGCGCAGGCCATCGAAGCGGTATTCCAGCAGCCACATCAACGCGTTGTCGAGGAAGAAGTCGCGGACTTCCCGGCGATCAAAATCAATGCCTGCGCCCCAGGGCGTGTGCACTTCTTCCTGGAAGAAGCCTTTGGCGTATTGGCCCAGGTAATTGCCATCGGGGCCGAAGTGGTTGTAGACCACATCGAGGATCACGGCCAGGCCATGCTCGTGTGCGCTGTCGATCAGCGCCTTGAGCTGTTCGGGGGAGCCATAGGAAGATTGGGGCGCGTAGGGCAGAACCCCGTCGTAGCCCCAATTGCGCTCGCCGGGAAATTGCGCCAAGGGCATCAGTTCAATCGCGGTAACGCCGAGTTCGGCGAGGCGCGGCAGTTGCTTTTCAACAGCAGCGTAGCCCCCCAATACGCCAACATGCAGCTCGTAAATCACGGCCTCATGCCAGGGGCGGCCTTGCCAGTTGCTGTGTCGCCATTGATAGGCGAGCGGGTCGACGACGACGCTCCAGCCATGCACATCCGCAGCTTGAGCCCTGGACGCCGGATCGGGAACATCCGTTTCGCCGTCGATGTTGTAGCGGTAGTGAGTGCCCGCCGGGCACTTCACCTCTACCTCAAACCAGCCATCGGCCTGGGGCAGCATGGCAATGGACTTGCCGTCTTCCAATTCAACGCTGACATAAAACGCGTCTGGCGCCCACAAGGCAAAACGCGTGTGTTGCGCGTCCAACATGATTGCGCCGTGGGGCCAGGTTTCCAGATTCCGTGACGGCATCTATGAAGCCCTCCCTTGATTATTTAGCCGATTTCCCCAGCGCCTTGGCGACAAGCTGTTCGTACAGTTCGGCGTAGGGTTCTACCGCCTGGCACCAGTTGAAAGGTTGAGTCATGGCGCGGCTGCGCATGGCATTGAGCAGGCCTTTGTTGGCAAATACCCTGAACGCGCGGCTCAACGCTTCTTCGTAGCTCTGTGCGGTGGATTCATTGAACAGGAACCCGGTGACGCCATTTTCAATGGTGTCCGCCAGGCCGCCGGTATTGCGCGCCACCGGCAACGAGCCGAAGCGTTGCGCGTACATCTGGCTCAGGCCGCACGGTTCATAGCGCGAAGGCATCAGCAGGAAGTCGCTGCCAGCGAACATGCGCCGCGCATCTGTTTCGTTGAAGCCGATGCGTACGCCGATTTGGCCGGGGAAGCGCAAGGCCAGTTCACGCATGGCTTGCTCTTCTTCCGGCTCGCCGCGGCCGATAATCGCGATTTGGCCACCGTTTTCGACGATATAACTGCTGACCGCTTCGGTGAGGTCCAGGCCTTTTTGATACACCAGGCGCGAGACCACAGCGAACAGTGGACCGGTGGAGTCGGCCAGGCCGAACAACTCACGCACGTGGGCGGCGTTAATGCCTTTGCCTTCCCAGTCACCGATATTGAAGTTATGGGTCAGGTGCGTGTCGGTAGAGGTTTCCCAGCTTTCATCGATACCATTGGGAATGCCGCTGAGCAGACCTTGCTGGGTCTTGCTGGCCAGGAAACCATCAAGGCCACAGCCGAATTCCGGGGTGGTGATTTCCTGGGCGTAGGTCGCGCTCACGGTGGTGATATGGCTGGAGTACGCCATGCCCGCCTTGAGGAATGACATTTTGCCGTAGAACTCCATGCCTTCCTGTTGCAGGGCATGCGGCGGGATACCCAGCTCAGGCGTGGAGGCCAGGCTGACCACACCTTGATAGGCGAGGTTATGAATGGTGAACAGGGTAGGCGTACGCGACCCGCGCCAGTGCATATAGGCAGGCGCCAGCCCGGCAGGCCAGTCGTGGGCATGCACCAGGTCAGGGCACCAGTGGATCTGTGCCAGGTTGGCGGCGATGTCGGCGGCGGCCAGGCCCAGGCGGGCGAAGCGAATATGGTTGTCCGGCCAGTCACGGCCGTTATTGGCGCCGTACGGCGTACCTTCACGCTCATAGAGCTCAGGGCAGATCAATACGTAGATGACCAGACCGTCCTTGAGGTCCATGCGCCCGATCTTGCAGGGCGGCAATGCAGCGTGACCGCCCAGCTCGCCGATGATATGGATCGGGTTGTCGCTTTCCATCACCTGCGGATAGCCCGGAATCAACACCCGCACATCATGCAGGTGGGCCATGGCGCGGGGCAGGGCGGCGGACACGTCGCCCAGGCCGCCGGTTTTGACCAGGTCGGCGAATTCCGAGGTCACAAACAGGACTTTCTTGCGATTAGGGTTCTGACTCACGATCGGCCGCACAGTGTTGGGCAGGTCGGCCAACGTAGTCGGTCCCCCTGCCGGCTGACTAAAACGCTCTCCCTGAGTATCTACAGCGGCACTGATCATAGTTCTCTCCCACATATTTGGTTGGCTAATGGCCCGCTGCCATCGGCTCCGATTGGCCACATCCTGCGGCCAGGCGCACAAGCACTGTACAAACTGGCAAGGCGTATGCCAGTTGCACTCATTGCTGAAAAAGATTGGATGGACGGGCATTTGGTGTGAGCCGCGTGCACTCGCCTCCCTTAAAAACTGGACCTATGGCAGAGTTGGAAAGTTTCGATTTTTTGCGGGGTTTTTGTTTTGGAACGGACCCATCGGTCATGAGTCTAGGCGAGATCCCAGAGCCTGTACGGTTTATGTGGGAATTTTGTAGGACAAAAAAGTTGTAACGATATGCAAGGTTTGAAACGCGCGCTGATTGAGGGGATCAGCGCGGTGGTTGTAGCGAGGGAGCAAGTCCGCTCTCCACAGGAGTGCGTATGCCCTCGATTGGTGCGTCAGCCAAGCACGCGAATGGGCGCGGCTTTTGCCCACGCCTGAATATCCTCGATCATCTGCTGATAGAACTGCCGATAATTCTGCTCGCTCACATAACCGACATGAGGGGTCGCCAAGACATTCGGCAAACGGCGGAACGGATGATCAGCCGGTAGCGGCTCTTCGCCATATACGTCCAGGGCAGCCCCCGCCAATCGACCCGCTTGCAGCGCCTGCACCAGGGCCTGCTCATCCACAATCGGCCCGCGCGCCGTATTGACCAGGCGCGCGCTCGGTTTCATCCAGCTCAATGCCTGGGCATCCACCAGGCCGCGACTGCGATCGCTGAGTACGAGGTGTACGGTCAGGATATCCGCCTGCTCAAACAGTTCACGCTTGCTGACCCAGGTGACGCCTGACTCGGCAGCACGTTCAGGGGTGAGGTTTTCACTCCAGGCAATCACCCGCATGCCGAACACCTGGGCAAACTGCGCGACCTTCTGGCCAATGCTGCCCAGCCCGAGCACGCCCAGGGTTTTGCCATACAGATCACCACCCAGGCCAACCTGCCATCCACCCTCTCGCAGCGAGTTGGCTTCGGCCAGCAGGTTGCGGGTAGAGGCCATGATCAATGCCCAGGTCAGTTCCGGCGCCGCCTGCTTATAGCTGTCGGTGCCACAGACCTGGATGCCCAGCGCCTTGGCGGCAGGGATGTCGATGGCGGCATTGCGCATGCCGCCGGTCACCAGCAGTTTCAGATTGGGCAAACCTTGCAGCAGGGCTTTATCGAAGGTGGAGCGCTCGCGCATAATGCAAATAACCTCGAACCCCTTCAAACGCTCGACCATCGTGGCGGTATCCGCCGGGTAGTCGTGAAGAAAATGCACTTCGCCGACTGATGCAAGAACCGACCAATCCACTACGCCACTGGCCACATTTTGCCAATCATCAATGACTGCGATCTGTACCGACATTCACGAGTGCCTCGAAAAAGGTTGGATTAAAGGGCGTTCAAGCCCTGCAACAGCGCTTTGTGAAACCGAGCCGGTTCTTCCATCTGTGGTGCATGCCCCAGGCCCGGGAATTCAACCAGGGTGGCGTGGGGGATCAGCTTGGCCACTTGTTTGCCGAGCACGTCGTAGTGACCGAGCTTGGCCTTGACCGCAGGCGGTGCGATATCGCTGCCGATGGCGGTGGTGTCGGCCGTGCCGATCAGCAGCAGGGTGGGCATCTGCAAGTCCTTGAACTCGTAGTACACCGGCTGGGTGAAGATCATGTCGTAAATCAACGCCGAGTTCCAGGCGACCTGGGTATGCCCCGGCCCCTTATTCAAGCCGGCGAGCATGTCGACCCAGCGCTCGTATTCAGGCTTCCAGCGCCCGACGTAATAGGTGTTGAGTTCATAGTGGCGGATGCCGTCGGCGCTGAGTTTCAGCTCACGCTCATACCATTGGTCGACGCTGCGGTAGGGCACGCCCAGGGCTTTCCAATCTTCCAGGCCGATGGGGTTCACAAGCCCCAGTTGCTCGGTTTGCGCCGGATAGAGCAGCGCGTAACGGGTGGCGAGCATGCCGCCCGTGGAGTGGCCGACGAGGGTGGCCTTTTGAATGCCGAGGTGTTCAAGCAGTTGGTGGGTGTTGATCGCCAATTGCTGGAAACTGTATTGGTAGTGATCCGGCTTGCTGGAGGTGCAAAAGCCGATCTGGTCCGGCGCAATCACGCGATACCCGTCGGCGCTGAGGGCCTTTATCGACTCATCCCACGTGGCGCCACAGAAGTTCTTGCCGTGCATCAACACCACAGTGCGCCCGTTGGCCTTGCCCTTGGCGGGCACGTCCATATACCCCATCTGCAAGGTTTTACCTTGTGACTGGAAGTTGAAATGTTCGACCGGGTAGGGGTATTGGAAGCCTTGCAGCTCAGGCCCGTAGGCAGGGCTTTCGGTGGCTGCGAGAGCGGGAAGGGCGCTGCCCAGCAGCAGGCCGGCAGCGCACAGTGAACGGATCAACGTCATGGGGTCAGGCTCCGAAGGCAACAATGTCCGGATGCTGTGGCGAGGGGATTAAGCGAGGATTAACGGAGTGCGGCGAGATAGGCCGGCGCTGCGGTAGCGATCAGTCGAAGGCTTTCAACCCTGGTTATGCGGTTGCCAGGTGGTTCACCGTCAGCAGGGCCAGTACGCAGTATCGGGCGCCTTTTGCAACGGTGACCAGCAGCAGGAATCGCCAGAACGGCTCGCGCATGACCCCGGCCACCAAGGTCAGCGGGTCGCCGAAAATGGGCACCCAACTGAGCAACAACGACCAGTGCCCCCAGCGCTGATAGTGCGCGCGGGCCTTTTCCAGGTGCCGTGGGCTGACCGGAAACCAGCGCCGTGTCTGGAAGCGCTCAACCGAGCGCCCCAGCCACCAATTGACCACCGAGCCGAGTACATTGCCGACGGTGGCGATGCAGAGCAGCCCCCACAGGCTGTAATGCCCGCTGATCAACAGGCCCACCAGCACCGCCTCCGATTGCATCGGCAACAGCGTGGCAGCCCCGAAGGCGGCGAAAAACAGCCCCAGGTAACCGACGAGCATCAATCAACGGGCCGGGTAGTCGGCCACCACCACGTCTTTACCTTCCCGGGTCAGGCCGATGACCTGGTAGGCATCGCTCATTCCGTCCATTTCCATACCCGGTGAACCCATGGGCATGCCTGGCGCTGCAATCCCCAGCAAGTCGTCGCGGTTGCGCAGGGCCAGCACCTGCTCGGCGGGCACGTGGCCTTCGACGAACTTGCCGTCGATCACCGCGGTATGGCACGAACCCAGGCGCGGCGCTACGCCCAGGCGCTGCTTGACGGCGCTCATGTCGGCTTCCACATGGTCATTGACCTTGAACCCGTTGCTTTCGAGGTGGCTGATCCACTTTTTGCAGCAGCCGCAGTTGGCATCGCGATGTACGTCAATGGGAATCAGGTCGGCAGCCTGCGTCAGGGTGGTGGTGAACAGGGCTGAAAGCAGGGCCAGTCGCAAGGTGGTTTTCATGGGATCTCACTGAATGCAGGGCAATAAGCCGGGCATTCTCCCTGCTTTTTCCAGCAGGACGCGGTGGTAATGTTTCAAAATTATACGGAGGTGGTGTTTTCCAACCGATGTTTGAGCTGGTCCAGCGCAATGGTTGATAGAGCGACCATACGCTCATGCAAGGTGGCAAGCTGCAGTTCGGTCTCGTAGGTCAATACGCGCTTGAACAGGGTGCCGTCGCGATAGGCCTGCAAGAAATAGTGAATGGTGCCGTCGACGGCCAGGGAGGTGAAGACGGTTTTGAATTCACTGGGGCGGCAGGCTACCTGCACGCGATAACTCAAGGGCACGCGCACGCCCAGCAAGTCGATGATTTCGGTAAAGCGCGCGCCGAGCGCAAGTGAACCGGTGGTCCCGGTGTCGGCGCTGAGAGAAGTGGGGTGCCACTCGTGCCAGCGATCAGGCTGGGTCACATAGTCGTAAACGATCTCGGGAGGCGCCTGAATAAAGCGTTCCTGACTGATTTGCTCCAAGCGGACCGAAGGCTCAGCAGCGTGCATGACACACCTCCTGTGTGGCGAGTTTTTGCACCGTATCGGAGTTGTCAGAATAGTCCGACTCCCGCGCTTTGCACGGGAGTACTGAGGCAAATGATCAGCGGACTTTGAAGCGACTCATCAGCGCGATCACCCGGCCATTGGCATTCAACAGGCTTTGCGTATTGGTTTCAGTGGCATGGCCACTTTCCACCAGCTCGTCGACCATATGTCGGATCTGCACCATGCTGCGGTTGATCTCCTCGGTCACCGCGCTTTGCTGCTCGGCGGCCGTGGCGATCTGGGTGCTGAGGTTGTTGATATGGCTGACCGAACCCGCCATCTCGTCAAGCCCGGTGTTCACCCGTGCCGTGGCATCTGCCGCCGATTGGCAGCTGGCCTGGGTGTTTTCCATGGCGGCCACCGACGAACTCACCCCGGTAGTCAGGCGTGCCAGCATCTCATTGATCTGCGAGGTGCTGGACTGGGTACGTGCGGCCAGTGCCCGGACTTCGTCGGCCACCACCGCAAAACCACGGCCTTGCTCGCCGGCGCGGGCGGCTTCAATCGCGGCGTTGAGTGCCAACAGGTTGGTCTGGCCGGCAATCGCGCCGATAACGCCAAGGGTTTCGGTGATGCGCGCAGCATCCTGGCGCATATTTTCCACGGTGTGGGTAGCGCTGGCGACTTCGCCGATCAAGGCGCTGACGCTGCTGGACGCTTCGCCCACGACCACGCGGGAGCGGTCGGCATGCTCGTTGGCGCGCTGGGTAAACGAGGCGGTTTCGGCCGCGTTTTGCGCGACGGTGTCGGCGGTGGAGCTCATTTCGGTGATGGCGGTGACGGTCTGATCGGTCTCCGAGGCGTGGCGGACCAGGATCTGATTGGTGTGGGCCGAGGTTTTTTGCAACTGCTCAAGGCCGGAAGACATGGCCCCCGTGGCCTGGGTCACCTCACCGATCATGTTCTGCAAGTAGACGATAAAGTGGTTCACCGAGTGGCCGATGGCGCCCAGTTCATCTTCGGCACGAATGGTAATGCGTCGCGTCAGGTCGGCATCGCCGGCAGACAGTGCTTCGATATTGGTTCTCAGCGACTTCATGCGCTGCACCAGTTGGCGGATTGCAAAGAACGCCAGCAGCACCAGCAGGAGCACCATGGGAATTTGCAGCAGGGCCAGGCTACCGAGCACGTCATCACGCTGGGCGGTGATCAGCGCCGTCGGTAGGGCTGTGGCGAGGAACCATGGAGTGCCTTCGATCGCACGCAGATAGAAGGTGCTGGCCACGCCCTGGTTGTCGAACTCAGCGCGTTGCAGCCCCTGGTCGCGATGGGCGAGGGCCTTGCTGACCTGAGCGGCAAACGCCGAGTTGCCGGCCAGTTCGCTGATGTTCTTCAACACCACGGGGCTGCTGATGCGCGAACTGTTGCTGATGATCTTGCCGTCGCCCTCGACGATCAGCATCTGCCCACCGATGTCTTTTTCCTTGTTGGCCACCAGGTCATTGAAGAACCCCAGGGTCACGTCGATGGTGGCGACGCCATAGGCTGCGCCGTCACGCTGGATGGCCATGGCGCAATTGGTGCGCGGCTCCTGGCTGGCATCGTCTTTATAGGCGGCTGCCCAGGCGCATTGCCCGCGCGGCGAGGCGAGGCCGCCTTTGTACCAGCTCTGGTCGTAGTAATTGGGCGCAGCGTCGCTGTTCCAGAAGGTATTGACGGCCAGCTTGCCCGAGGCATCGCGGTGCCAGAAGGTGCTGTGCTTGTTGCGCCCGGGCGTACGCTGGTTAGGCAGCGGCCAGATGCCACCTCCGAATACTTTCAGCTCGCCGTACTGGTCCACCAGGCCGGGCAGGACTTTGTCGATGGCATCGCTGTCGAGCAGGGGAATGGTTTGGGTGATGCTGCGTTGCTGGGCCTGGACCTTGTTCAGTTCGCCCTTGATCTGTTCGGCCACCTCCGCGACGCGGTTGAGCACCACCTGCTCTTCCGTTTGCTGCAGCTTGGGTGCCACCAACTGGCCTATACCCACGACAGTCAGTACAAATAGCACCAGGACGAACAGCACCAGGAACAGGGTATAGCGGGTTTGGATAGAGCGAATTGGGGGCATGGGGTCGTCCTTACGAAGCGTTTATTATCGACGCGGCTTTGTTAGAGCTTCATCAGGCTATCGGCTTGGTAAGGCGGAGCTTTAGGTAACATCGTGCAACAAAAATCGGGCGCACCCTGAATCGGTGCGCCCGGGCCACACCGGCTATTGATTCACCAAGCCCATCGAGGCCTCGGTGTAGCGCAAACCGGCCGTGGCGCCGGCGGGGAAGATCGATGCCAGCGCTGCCGCTTCGGCTGGGCTCAGGACGATATCGACGGCCGCTACGTTCTCTTCCAGGTACTTGCGCTGTTTGGTGCCCGGGATCGGGATCAGGTAATCCCCTTGGGCGAGTACCCAGGCCAAAGCCAATTGCCCGGCAGTCACGCCTTTTTCGGCGGCCAGCGCCTGCACTTTATCTACCAGCAGCAGGTTTTTTGCGAAGTTCTCGCCCTGGAACCGTGGGCTGGAGCGGCGGTAGTCGTCGGCAGCGAAGTCCTCCGGGCTTTTCAGGGTGCCGGTGAGAAAGCCGCGCCCCAGCGGGCTGTAAGGCATAAAGGCGATGCCCAGGCGCCGGCACGTCTCCAGGCAACCGTTGTCTTCCTGGTCGCGGCTCCACAACGAGTATTCACTTTGCAAGGCGCTGATCGGGTGCACCTTGTGGGCACGCTCCAGGCTGGCGGCGGAGGCTTCACTCAGGCCCAGGTAACGCACCTTGCCCTGTTTGACCAACTCGGCCATGGCGCCGACGCTTTCTTCGATGGCCACATCGGGGTCCACGCGGTGCTGGTAGTAAAGGTCCAGGGTGTCCACGCCCAGGCGCTTCAACGTGCCGTCAATCGCTTTGCGGATGTACTCAGGGCGACCATTCACACCGCGTGCCGCCGGGTTTGCCGGGTCCCGCACAAAACCGAATTTGCTCGCCAGGAACACCTGGTCGCGTTTGCCCGCGATGGCTTTGCCGATCAGTTCTTCGTTGGTGTAGGGGCCATACATGTCGGCGGTGTCCAGCAAGGTGACGCCCAGTTCGAGGGCGCGGTGCACGGTCGCAATCGCTTCCCGGGTATCAATGCCGGTGGTGTAGAAATCGGTCATGCCCATGCAGCCGAGGCCGATGGCGGAGACGTGAGGGCCGTTCTTGCCGAGTTGACGTGTGTGCATCGGAGCAGCTCCTAGGAGGGAAAGGCCCATTGTTCTCCTCGACAACTCAGGGATAAAGCCGCTAAAACCGCTATCACTATTATAATTTTCTAAACAATCCCCGGAGTTCACCCCGCTTTGGACCGATTTAACGCCATGCGCGTGTTTACTCGAATCGTCGAGTTGGGCGGTTTCGCCAAAGCCGCCGACAGCCTGCAATTGCCGCGTGCCTCGGTGACGATCGTGATCAAACAACTGGAGGCGCACCTGGGTGTGCAGTTGTTGCAGCGCACCACACGGCAAGTCAGCCCCACACTGGATGGTGCTGCTTACTACCAGCGCTGCGTCAGCCTCCTGGCGGATCTTGAAGAAACCGAAGCAGTGTTCTCCACCCGTGGCAGCCCGCGCGGTACGTTGCGTATCGACATGCCGTCGGGGATCGGGCGATTTCTGGTGATCCCCGCGCTGCCCGAATTCAGCACGCGTTACCCGCAGATCGAGTTGGAGATCGGCCTGAACGATCGTCCGGTCGACCTGATCCGCGAAGGCGTGGACTGTGTGTTGCGCGGCGGCCTGGCCCTTGACGATTCCCTGGTGGCACGGCCTCTGGCAATGATGGACCAGGTGACTTGTGCCAGCGCCGGCTATCTGCAGCGGTTCGGCGTGCCCGAGTGCCTGGAAGAACTGGCCGGCCATCAAGTCGTCGAATACTTTTCCAGCAGCAGTGGGAAACGCTATGGCCTGGAGTTTCAGGTGGGCGAGGAAATTCGTTTGGTGGACTTGCCCAAACAGGTCGCCGTCAACAGTGCAGATGGTTATCTGGCGGCGTGCGAAGCGGGTTATGGCCTGGTGCAGACGCCGTTCTATCACGCCAAACTGCAGCTGGAAGCAGGTCGCCTGGTGGAGGTGTTAAGCGCCATCAAACCACCCCGATTGCCACTGACCGCGCTGTACCCGCCGCACCGCCAGCTATCGCCGCGGGTGCGGGTATTGGTCGATTGGCTGGTGGAACTCTGCGCCCGGCCGGGCAATGGTTTGCGCCGCTAGGCTTGGGCCTTGCGATAGGCCCCGGGTTGTTGCCCGGTGACTTTGTGGAACGCCCGGGTGAACGCCGCAACCGACTGGTAACCGACCGCCAGCGCTACCTCCGCCACGGTCTGGTCCTGCTTGAAGAGCTGGCACGCATGGCGCATGCGCATCATCAACAGCACCTGCCCGGGCGACTGGCCACACAGCTCGTTAAACCGTTTGAAAAACGCCGAACGCGACAGCCCGGTACAGGCGGCCATGCTTTCCAGGGTCCAGGCCTCAGCGGGGCGGGCGATAAGCTGTTCCAGCAAGTGGGCAAATGCCGGCTGCCGTCCCAATGCCGCCAGGCCGCCGAGCTCGTTGTTGTCGATCACTTGCTGGCGCAGCACATAGAGAAACAACAAGTGGCAAAGACGCTCGAGCAAGGCCGAGGAGGGCGCGGGCATGCGCTGGCATTCTTGCAGGATCAGTTCGAACAGGTTGCGTGCGGCGGTCAACGATGGGTCGCCGGCCCGCAAGATGATCCAGGCGGGCAGGGTGTCGACGATCATCGCCGACAGGCCGGAATGGAAGTGGAAGAAACCGCAGACCAGGCCCACACCATCGCTGGCCTCATTATCCAGCGGCAGCATGGCACGGCGCGGACATTCCTGTGCGCCCTGCGCCGTCGCTTCGCCGGACAGCCGATACTCAAGGTCGCGCAGCAGAAACACCGCGTCGCCATTGTTCAAGTGTTGGGGGGTGGATTCTGCGTCGATATGCAGCCAGCACTGGCCTTGCACAATCAAGTGGAAACTCGCGCTGGCCAGGCCATGAGTGCTCGCATGCCAGTCGCCGCAATAGCGCCCGACATGGAACAGACTGGTGTTGAGTTCGAGGCTGTCTAATAACCAATCGACGAGAGCACTGGACGAATTCATCTAACGTAAAGACTCAAGAGCAAGTAATCGCTACTTTAGCCTATTGAGGGGATTTTTTATAACCAACAGACTGGAGACATCAACCCACCAGGAGACCACTCCATGTCCCGTGTACCGTTGCTGACCCCTGAAACCGCACCTGAAGCGGCCAAGCCGTTCCTCGAAAATGCCCTCAAGGGCTCGGGTTTCATTCCCAATCTGCTCGCCGTGCTGGCCAATGCGCCGGCCGCTCTGGAAACCTACATCACTGTCTCCGGCCTCAACGCCAAATCTGAACTGAGCCTGGCCGACCGCGAAGTCGTGCAGCTGATTGCCGCCACCACCCACGGCTGCGATTTCTGCGTCGCCGGTCACACGGCCGTTGCACGCAACAAGGCCAAGCTGCCGGAAGACGTTATTGATGCCTTGCGCCAGCGGGGTGAATTGCCCAATGCCCGTTATGAGACACTCGCCGCGTTCACCCGTGAAGTGATCGCCACCCGGGGCGACGTCAGCGACGCCGGTTTCGAGGCATTCCGCGCCGCCGGCTATTCCGATGGCCAGGCGCTGGAAGTTATTTTGGGCGTAAGCCTGGCAACGTTGTGCAACTTCGCTAACGTGTTTGCCCGTACCCCGCTGAACCCGGAGTTGGCGCAATACCGTTGGGAAAAACCGGCAAGCTGAATGGGCGATCGCCCACCTGCAGTAACAAGGAGAAACACGAATGCTTGACCCAATCTTGAGCCGTTGGCTCGATGTTCAAGCGCAGGCCCTGGATGTGGGCAGTTGCGATCCACAGGAAGTGCTGCCACGGCTGGCAGAAGCCAATGTATTACGTATCGGCGTGCCGAAAGCACTCGGCGGGCTGGGCGGCGATGTGACCGGTGCGGTGGACGCCATCGCCAATGTCGCCAGCCATTCCCTGGCGGCCGCATTTGTCTGTTGGGGCCAGCGATCCTTTATCGAGTATTTGTTGCAGAGCCCCAATGAGCGGCTGCGCGAGCAGCTGTTGCCGGACTTGCTCAGTGGCAAACTTGCCGGTGCCACGGGGCTGTCGAACGCAATGAAGTTTCTGTCGGGGATCGAGGCGCTGCAAATCAGCGCCGAGCCGACTGACGACGGCTGGACCCTCAACGGTCGGCTGCACTGGGTGACTAACCTGCGCAAGAACGGGTTTGTCGCGGCCGCGGCGATCGAGCATGCCGGTGGCGGCGTGCCGTTTATCCTGGCGATTCCCGACTCAGTGGCGGGCTTGCAGCGTTCCCGCGACCTGGAGCTGATGGGGCTGCAATCGAGCAATACGGCAGCGCTGGGTCTGGAAGGTGTCGAGCTGAGCCGCGACTGGTTGCTGCACGAGGACGCGCGCAAGTTTTTGCCGGCAGTACGCCCGGCGTTTCTGGGCTTGCAATGCGGCATGTCCATCGGCCTGGCCCGCCGCTCGCTGGCGGAGGTGGCCAACCACCTGGGTGCGAGCCGCACGGTGCTGCGTGATGAGTTGGAAGCGTTGCGGGTGACGCTCGACCATCTGGTCACCGAGCTGAAAAAGGGTTTGCTGGCCGGACGGTTTGCGGCAGAGCCGGTGCCGTTGTTCAAACTGCGTATTGCCCTTGCGGAAACGGCCGCCAGTGCCGTGCAACTTGAACTGCAGGCCAGCGGCGGCAAGGCGTACCTCACCGCACACGGCAGCGGCTTTGCCCGGCGCTGGCGCGAGTCGGCCTTTGTGCCGATCGTCACGCCAAGCCTGGTGCAACTGCGCACAGAGTTGCACCGACAGGCCAATCTATGACCGCAACAGTATTGAGCGCCCAGGGGGTTTGCCTGGGCTATGCCAGCGGGCCGGTGCTGCAAGGGTTCGACTTGCACCTGCGGCCTGGCGAAGTGCTGTCGATCCTTGGGCCCAGTGGCGTCGGCAAATCCAGCCTGTTGCGCGTACTGGCCGGTTTACAGACGCCCCAGGGCGGAACAGTGCAGGTGCTGGGCGAGCCGTTGAACGGGCCGCACCCGAGGGTGGCGGTGGCCTTTCAGGACCCCAGCCTGTTGCCCTGGTTGAATCTGGAAAAGAACGTCGCCTTTGGCCTGGATTTCGCCCGCCAACCGCACGTGAGTCATGAAGAACGTCGCCGCCGCGTCGATCACGCTATCGCGGCGGTCGGGCTGGAACATGCCCGTCAGCAGTTCCCCGCGCAGTTGTCTGGCGGTATGGCCCAGCGCACGGCGTTGGCCCGCTGCCTGGCACGGCAACCGCAAGTGTTGCTGCTGGATGAGCCCTTCGGCGCGCTGGATGAAGTCACCCGCGCCGACATGCAGCACCTGTTGCTCAAGGTCAACCGCGAGCAAGGTTCGGCGGCGGTGCTGATTACCCACGATATTGATGAGGCGCTGCTGCTCTCCGACCGCATCCTGCTACTGGGCAACCGCCCGGCGCGGACCCTGGGCGAATGGCACATCGACCTGCCGCAACCGCGCGAAGAACAGGTTGAGGCCATCGGCGCACTGCGTATCGAGATTCTGAAAACCTTACGGCAGGCGAGCCGCCCTCAACCCAACCCTCTTGAACAATCGGAGTTCTCACATGTGTCTGGATGACCTCACTCACTCTCGCCGTGACTTTCTCAAACTTTCCGCCGTGCTCAGTGCCGCCGGTGCCTTGCCACTGCTGAGCAGCCTGCAAGCCCGCGCCGCCAGCGAGCCGGATGCACCGGTGCGTATCGGCTACTTGCCGATCACCGATGCCACACCGTTGCTGGTCGCGCACAACAACGGCCTGTTCGAAGCCGAGGGCATCAAGGCCGAGCGCCCCGTGCTGTTGCGCAGTTGGGCCCAGGTGATCGAAGCGTTTATTTCCGGGCAGGTCAACGTGATTCACCTGTTGTCGCCAATGACGGTGTGGGCCCGCTACGGCAGCAAAGTCCCGGCAAAAGTGGTGGCCTGGAACCACGTCGGCGGTTCCGGCTTGACCGTTTCGCCAGGCATTACCGAGGTGAAGCAACTGGGCGGCAAGTCAGTGGCGATTCCATTCTGGTACTCGATTCACAACGTGGTGGTACAGCAGCTGTTCCGCGACAACGGCCTAACGCCCGTGGCGCGTGCTGCCGGTACCGAGATTGCAGCCAATGAAGTCAACCTGATCGTGCTGCCGCCCTCCGACATGCCCCCGGCCCTGGCGAGCAAGCGCATCGACGGCTATATCGTCGCCGAGCCGTTCAACGCCCTGGCGGAAAACCTCAAGGTCGGGCGCGTGCAACGGTTTACCGGCGACGTCTGGCGCAACCATGCGTGCTGCGTCGTGTTCATGCACGAGCATGACCTGACCAACCGCCCGGAATGGTCGCAGAAGGTGGTGAATGCCATCGTCAAGGCACAGGTGTGGACGCGTGATAACCGCGAGGAGGCGGTGAAGCTGCTGTCCAAGGACGGCCCGAACCGCTACACGCCGCATGCTGAACCGGTATTGAGCAAAGTCCTGGCCCCGACCGCTGCCGACCGCGCGGCTTACCTGGCCGACGGTGCGATCCAGCACGCCAACTGGGACGAGCACCGCATCGACTTCCAACCTTATCCGTTCCCCAGCTACACCGAGGAATTGGTGCGGCGCTTGAAGGACACGTTGATCGAAGGCGACAAGAAGTTTCTTGCCGACCTGGACCCGGCCTTTGTGGCCAAAGACCTGGTCGACGACCGTTTCGTCCGCAACGCGATCGAGTCGGTGGGCGGCATGAAAACCTTCGGCTTGCCGGACGGTTATGAGCGGCACGAGGAGATTGGCGTTTGAACAACGGCAAAACCGTCATATGGCCTGGCTGGTTGCTCGGTATAAGCGGCCTGGCAGGTTTGCTGGTGTTGTGGTGGCTGGGGGTGAAGGTGTTTGGCGCGGCCGATGGCTTGTCGGCACGTTTCTCGCTGGCCGCTACCTTAAGCAGCCTGTGGGAATTGCTCGGGCGCGGTGAGCTCTATCTGCACATCGCCGTTAGCCTCAAGCGTATTTTTGTCGGGCTGTTTCTCGCGTTGTTGGTAGGGGTGCCACTGGGCTTGCTGGTGGGCAGCTCGCGCAACCTGGAGGCAGCAACCACGCCGGCCTTTCAGTTTTTGCGAATGATCTCGCCGCTGTCCTGGATGCCGATCGTGGTGATGTTGATGGGCGTGGGTGACCAACCCATTTACTTCCTGCTGGCGTTTGCCGCGGTGTGGCCGATCATGCTCAATACGGCTGCCGGCGTGCGGCAGTTGGACCCGCGGTGGCTGCAGTTGAGTCAAAGCTTGAGTGCGACACGCTGGGAAACCTTGCGTCGGGTGATTATTCCCGGCGTGGTGGGGCATGTGCTGACCGGCGTGCGCCTGGCCATCGGCATTCTGTGGATTGTGCTGGTGCCGTGCGAAATGCTCGGGGTCAGTGCGGGGCTGGGGTATTACATCCTCGACACCCGTGATCGCCTCGCCTATTCGGAGTTGATGGCGATGGTGCTGTTGATCGGGCTATTGGGCTTTGCCCTGGATGCGTTTGCGCGGTGGCTGCACCAGCGGTGGGTGCATGCCGGCTGAACGGCAAGGGTCTCGCTTTGCGCAATGCAAAGCGAGACGCGCAGTGTATCAGCGGCGTTCGTAGCCTTGGCCGCCGTCATAGCGGTGGTCGTGCCAGCCGCCACCGCCGCCGTGGGGGAAAAAGAAGCAGCCGCTCATGCTCAGCATGATCAGCAATGGAATCAGCAGTGTGATTCGACGGAGCATTTTGAAATCCTCTAAAGTACCGACAGGTTCAATCAGGCGTGGAACAAGCCAAAAATTTTCAGCGCCTGTAACATAGGACCCTGCCGACCCCGCGCCATCCCCGTTACTGGGTATGAGCTTGGCATGCTCGGCGATACAAAGTGGATACATTTACCAGCTTCAGGACCCCGTCATGACCCAAAAGCAACGTTTGAAATATTCGATTCTGATTTCTCTGGTGGTACTGGGGACGATGTTTGGCCTGTCCTACCTGCAGAACACCGGCGTCATCAGCGAGAAAACGTTCCAGTACATTGCCATCGCCGTAGCGGTCACTGTGGTAGTGATCAACGGCATCATGCGTCGCAAGGTCAAGCCTAACTTCTGATTCAGGCACACGATTCAGCTTGGAGCGTCATGCGTGCCCGTTGAGTAGTTTGGCGGCCTCTGCATGGAGGCTGTAGCTTTTATCGGCATTGAGGGTGATCACGCCCTCGGTGCACAGGCGCTTGAGTACCTCACGCACGCTCAGAAACGACAGCGGGATGCCCAGCTCCAGCAAATGGCTGTGCACGCCACGCACTCCGAGGGTGCGCTGGTTATCGGCAGCGGTGAGGAGGGCGTCGATGACCTTCAGCCGAATCAGGCTGGTGCGCAAACCGAAACACTTGAGCAAGTGGCGAATGCGCTGGTTGCCTTGTTGTTCGGGCAGTTTGCCCGGGGCTTTGCCGAATGCGTGTGCGCCGCCGCCGAAATTGGCGTCGGCAGCCGGTGAATGTCCGTCCGTGGGCAGGTGCGAGTTGTACATGCAAAAAACTCCTTATCAGAGCCTGATCAGGAAAATGATGGCGCTCTTGATTAATTAGACGAACCAGCCACGGAAATCATGAAGTCCTTCATGTAGAAATTTTGTCGGTATCCTGTTTGTCACAGGTCAAACCCCGTCAATAAACATCCCCTCGTCTAAATTATTCCCGGTTGTCTGCGTTCTTACGTGGGGGGAACAGCCCCGTGTGTGTGAGGGTGTTTAATTTGACTGTGGGGTTTGCGTGATTATTTCCAACGGGTTGTCCAGGGCGTGTGTGGCGGGACTGTTGCTGGGGCTGAGCCTTGCCGCATCGGCGCGGGAGCAAGTGACACCGACTTCGGCGGATATTCGCCGTACCACGTTCGGCGTACCGCACATTCGCGCCGCGGATGAGCGCGGCCTGGGGTACGGCATCGGTTACGCGTATGCCCAGGACAACCTGTGCCTGTTGGCCAATGAAGTGGTCACCGTGAACGGTGAGCGCGCGCGGTTTTTCGGCCCCGACCAGTCGACCCTGGAAGCGCGTAACAACCTCGCCAGTGATGTGTTTTTCACCTGGCTGAATACGCCACAAGCCGTTGCCGCTTTCTGGAAAGCGCAACCCCCGCAGATGCAGCAGCGTATTGAAGGTTATGTCGCCGGCTACAACCGCTACCTCAAAGAGCAGGGCGCGCCGGCGCAGTGCCAGGCAGGGTGGGTACGGCCCTTGAACGTTGAAGACCTGGTCAAGCTGACGCGCAGGTTGTTGGTTGAAGGCGGTGTCGGCCAATTCGCCGAAGCCTTGGTCGGCGCGACACCGCCTCAAGCCACCGCCAGCGTGCCTCCCAACACCAGGGCCTTTGAACTGGCCGCCGCGCACCAGCAACGCTTCACCCTGGACCGCGGCAGCAACGCGGTGGCCGTGGGCCGTGATCGTTCATTCAATGGTCGCGGTATGTTGCTTGCAAACCCACATTTCCCTTGGGTCGGTGGCATGCGCTTTTATGAAATGCACCTGACCATTCCCGGCCAATTGGACGTGATGGGTGCCGCGTTGCCGGGTTTGCCGGTGATCAACATCGGTTTTAACCAGCATGTGGCCTGGACGCACACGGTTGATACGTCCAAGCACTTCACGCTGTATCGCCTCACCCTGGATCCCAAGGATTCGACGCGCTATATGCTGGACGGCAAGTCCATTCCCCTGGATCAGACCTCCGTCAATGTGCAGGTCAAACAAGCCGACGGCAGCGTCAAAGGTGTAACCCATACGGTCTACAGTTCGCAATTCGGCCCGGTGGTGCAGTGGCCCGGCAAACTCGACTGGGACAGCCACTACGCCTTCAGCCTGCGCGACGCCAACCTGGGCAATGACCGCGTGCTGCAACAGTGGGACGCGATGAACCGCGCCGGCAGCCTCAAGGCGCTGCAAACCTCGGTGCACAGCCTGCAAGGCATCCCGTGGGTCAACACCCTGGCCGCCGATGACCAGGGCCAGAGCCTGTACATGAACCTGTCGGTGGTGCCCAACGTCAGCGCCGCCAAACTTGCGCAATGCAGCGATCCACGGGCCGGCCTGCAAATGATCATGCTCGATGGCGCCCGCAGCGCCTGTGCCTGGGACATCGACCCGCGCGCGGCGCAACCCGGCATCTTCGCGGCCGACCAACTGCCGCAATTGCAGCGTACCGACTACGTGCAACACTCCAATGACTCGGCGTGGATGGCCAACCCCAAGGCGCCATTGAGCGGTTTCTCCCCGGTGATCAGCCAGGACCACATCGGCCTCGGCCCCCGCGCGCGGTTTGCCGTGCAGCGCCTGCAATCCCTGGAAAAACAACCGATCAGCGTGGCCGACCTGCGAGACATGGTCATGGACAACGAGGTGTACCTCGCGGGCCTGGTGATGCCCGACCTGCTTGAGTTTTGCGCCAAGCACCTCGGTGCTGAAGCGGCTGTGCTGCAACCCCTGTGCGCCAGCCTGAACACCTGGGACCGGCACGCCAACCTCGACAGCGGCATCGGCCTGGTGCACTTCATCAACCTGGTCGAACACCTGCAGCAGATCCCTGACGCCTGGCGAGTCGCCTTCGACCCTGCACACCCCCTGACCACGCCACGCGGCCTGGCCATCGAGCGCGAACCCGTCGCCAAGGCCCTGCGCGACGCCATGCTGGCCTCCACCGCAGACGCCAGCACACTCGGCCCGACCCGCTGGGGCGACATCCAAATCTCCGGCCAAACCCCCATGCACGGCGGCCCGCAACAACTGGGTATCTACAATGCCATGCAAACCGTGCCACGTGCCGACGGCAAACGTGAAGTGGTCAGCGGCACCAGCTACCTGCAAATCGTCACCTTCGATGACCAAGGCCCCCAAGCCCTGGGCGTGTTGGCATTCTCCGAATCCAGCAATCCCGATTCGAACCACTCAAAGGACCAGACTCAAGCCTTCTCCGAGAAAAAACTGCGCCCGCTGCCCTTCACCGAAGCCCAGATAAAGGCCGACCCGCAGTACCGCGAGCACGTCATCAAGGAGTAGTGCAGGTGCGCAACCCCTTGATGCCAATACGAAATATTTTTGAAATCAAGGGGTTGCAGCCAAAAGCAAATAAGTACATAATGGCGCCCATCGAACGCAACGAAGCATTAAAAACTTCAATGTATTCAATGAGTTAGAGTAGAGGCAGGGCTATATAGCCCACTCAAGTTTTTATGCGGTGAATGTCGGCGGTATTGACATTGATCGTTTGAGGCCGAGTAGCAAAATGGTTATGCAGCGGATTGCAAATCCGCCTACGCCGGTTCGATTCCGACCTCGGCCTCCACTCTTAGAAACCCCGTAGATTAACGTCTACGGGGTTTTTTATTGGGCGCAGGAAAGTTAGAGCGCAGTGGGCTGCCACCATTTTTCACTGTTCACCGTTACCGGTAGCAGCGAGCAGGGTAGGTATACAACGGTGTGAAAAACCTCGGCTATGGTTGTTGCTCATTAGGCGAGGGTATAGATATGCGCAGCAGATCCGAGCAGCACACAGACATTTCAGACTATAAGGAATTTGACATCGCTGTACGCATTACCGGTCCATCCGACAAGAACACTGACGAAGGTTTCACCGTCACTATCAGTATCAGCAAAAACGGGCACGAGGTCATTCCGACGTTTAGAGAATCCGACATCTTGCACAAAGCCTATGAGGATGCGCTGAGTATTGGAATCACGATGGCGAGACAAGAGATCGATAAGTTGGATTGAGCCTCAACTGAAAAGCGAGGTCAGGCTACTTTTTCAAAGAGAATAGTGGTGTGACCCCGTTTGCTGCTGTGTGTAGTTCAAAAAATAAAATTATGGGGCGAGGTGGTGAGGTGCCATGTACATTCGTTGCTTTCCTGAGGGATGAAAATGAAAACTTGGCCAATGCTTTTAGTGATAGCGATGCTTGCCGGGTGTACAGACAGCGGACCTATAAAGGTTGGGCCTGATACTTACACCATCTCGACGAGAGTTCCTTTCGGTGGTCCCGCCTCTGCGAAAGGCCAGGCGCTGAAAGAGGCGAACGTATTCTGTGAGTCTCAGGGACGAGAAATCATGCTTGACCATATGCAGGCGAGCGAGTGTGCATTGCACGGTGGCTGTGGAGAGGCGGAGATATTTTTCTTTTGCCTGGCCAAAGGTGACCCCCAGTTGAAACGCCAAAAATACAGCCCCGATCCAACGCAGAAGATTGAGATTGATCAGCGCTGATGCGAAGCCACGAACAGGTCCTGGCTTTGGCGTAAAAACGGGCCAGACCCTATGCTTGACCTCGCCATTCATCCTCGGAGCACCGAGCCCATGTCAAACACGGCCAGCATGTTCACCCGCCAGTTTTTTCATGGCACCCGGGCAGACCTGGAGCCAGGCGACTTGATTCGCGTCGGCTACCCGTCCAACTTCACGGAAGGTGAGCCGCTGTCCTGGGTATATTTCGCGGGCACGCTGGATGCTGCAATCTGGGGCGCTGAACTGGCGCTTGGCAACGGGGCAGAGCGGATTTATGTCGTAGAGCCAACGGGGTCAATGATGGATGATCCCAATTTGACGGATAAGAAATTTCCCGGAAATCCCACGCTGTCCTATCGTTCCGCCGAACCACTGCGGGTTGTTGCCGAGGTGACGAAGTGGCAAGGGCATTCGCCCGACCGTTTGCAGCAGATGAAGGACAACCTCGCCCGTTTGAAGGCGGAAGGCGGCGACGTCATCATCGACTGAAAAAACGGGGTCAGACTAAATTTTCAAAGAGAATAGCCGTCGTTAAAGTGAGTGGCAGGGTGTTCTGCTGATCAACAAGGAGTGTGGGAGTGGTCAGTAAAAAACTTGACGCGTTCCGGGCGTGGTTCACCCCCAAGCGTCGACGGCATGCAGGAGGCGCTTTGCTTATTGCCTCGTTGGTCGG
This sequence comes from Pseudomonas antarctica, assembly GCF_001647715.1. NCBI lineage: Bacteria > Pseudomonadati > Pseudomonadota > Gammaproteobacteria > Pseudomonadales > Pseudomonadaceae > Pseudomonas > Pseudomonas antarctica. The sequence continues at coordinate 3,413,861 of NZ_CP015600.1, read as the reverse complement.
TCCCTTTTTATACCCAAGCGGTTATTGGGTCAGCGTGATGACGCCTGGGATCATATTTTTCTTCAGCGCGTGGCCGTCCGTCGCTCACGATAAGTCTTGAAACGGCGCTCAAACCTCTTCTGTTCGAGCCCTCGCAAGCGCTATCTCGCCGGTAATCGCCGCGCGGGCCTAAGCAACCGGGCATTGTTCACGGGGCTTCTGCCCGGACGATACGGTGCACTTTGACCTCTTCTGCGTACACACCAAGCTTTTCCTGTTGAGCCACCAACAGCGCGCACACTTTCATCAGCGCCACGGCTTCATCCGGCGTTCTGCCACTTTGCGCCATGGCCGTCAGCTCAACCACCGACCAGCCGATAACAGCGGTCGCGTCTTCAAGGTCGTAAAACAGTTCCTGCTGAGCCGTTCTGGGCCCATCGAGCCCATGGATCAATTCTTCCATTTGTTCCCCCGTTTACGGCTTCAATTCAAGCGCCATCACCACCATTCCGATTTCAGCCAGGTCCGTACTGAACGGGATTTCGCCGACGCGTTCAAACCCGACCGTCTCATAAAAGCGCTGCGCATTTGCATTGGTTTTGAGCACGTCCAGCCACAGCAAGCGTTCCCCGCGCTGGGCGGCTTTTTCACGAATGAACTGCAACATTCGTTTTCCGTAACCCATCCCCGCGGCGGATTTCAGGAAGTAGATTTTCTGCAGCTCTGCGCCCACTTCACCGGTTAAAGGCGCAGGCGTTGACCAGTTGACCTTGGCAAATCCAACGGCCTTGCCACGTTCGTCTGAAGCAATCAGCCAGACCTGCCTTTCGGGCAATTCGAGTGACCGGCCCAGTGCACTGGCTGAGAAGTCTTGATCGAGGAAACCCTGCATGCCGGCAGGAGACCATAACGTCGAAAAATGTTCGCGGTAGGTCTCGCAACCGACTTCGCGCAGCGTATCAATATCGGCGTTAGTCGCTTCACGAATGTGGATCATGTGCTTCCCTGGTTGATGAGTTTGCAGCCCTTGACAGCGTCCAGCCTAACCCAAGCGCTTTATGCAGGGAGGCGAAATCCTTGAGCAACTCCGCATCCCCTGAAATCCGACTCTCTTGCGCCTGATAGCGTGTACGTTCCGCATCCAGCCAGTCGAGCGTGCTCGCCGTGCCGGCACGATAACGCTGGCGTGTCAGGTCGGCTGCACGCACTGCCGACGATTCTACATTGCGCAACAGCACGACATTCTGGCGTTGATGACCATAGCGCGCCAACGCCACATCCGCATCGCGCAGCGCACTCAGCACCACGCGCTTGTACTGCGCAAGCGCCTCATCACGTCCGGCCTCTGCGCCGTTGACACTGGCAGCAACGCGGCCGAAGTCCAGGGCGTTCCAGGTAATCCGCGGCAGGATCAACCAAGTGCCGTTGTCCTTGCGCGCAAGGTGCCCAGGGTCGCTGGCCGAAAAGGACAGGTCGCCCATCAGGCTGAGTTTGGGAAACCAATCGGCGGTTTTTTCGCCGATCTGCGCCGTGCTCGACGCCAGTTTGCGCTCGGCCATGCGGATGTCCGGGCGGGCCTTTAAGAGGGCCGCCGGGTCGGCAACGGGTACGGCGCTGGGGATGGCGGGCAGGGCGTGGGCGGTGGCGAGCTGGCTGTCCACGTCGCCGGGTTCCAGGCCACAGAGCAGGCTGAGTTGGTCGAGGGACTCGACGATGGCGGCTTGCAGTGGCAAACGCTGAGCCTGGGTGTTTTCGGCTTGGGTCAGTACTTGCTCCAGTTGCAGTTGCGAGGCTACGCCCCGGTCGCGGCGTTGCTGGGTGAGGTCCAGGGCCTGGTTTTCGATGTCGATGCTGGCTTCGACCAGCGCAAGTCGGGCTTGCTGGTCGCGCAGGTCGGTGTAGGCCTGGACGATTTCGGCGGCGAGTTGCACTTGAGCATCGGCCAGTTGCGCCTCGCTCGCGTCGGCTTCTGCCTGGGCTGCTTCGACGGCACGCCGGGTGCCGCCGAACAGGTCGGCTTCCCAACTGGCGTCGAAACCGGCGAGGTACAGGCTCAATGGGCCTCGGCCGCCGCCACTGCTGCCACCCAGTGCCGAGGTGTCGGGCGAGCGAAGTTTGAGCATTGCCGCGTCGCCCGTGACCTTGGGCATCGCGTTGGCGTGCGCGCCGCTGAGGCTGGCGCGGGACTGTTTTAAACGTGCCTGGGCGGTAGCTATGTCCGGGCTGTTTTGCAGGGCCTTGGCGACCAGTTCATTGAGTTGCGTATCGCCGAGTGTCCGCCACCATTGCGCTACTGCGGGCGTGGCCGAGGCAGTGTTATCGGCATGCGGCAAATGCCCGGCCGCCAGGGTTTTCGGCGCAACACTGGGCGCGCCATGGTAGTCCGGGCCTACGGTGCAGGCGGACAGCAGCGCGACGCTCAGGAGGACGGTAAGGGTGCGAGGAATCATCGTGGTACCGTGCGCTTTTTCAGGATGAAGATCAGGGGCAGGCACGCCAGCATCGCGAGTCCCAGTAGATAAAACGAGTCGTTGTAGGCCATCACCGAGGCCTGTCGCGCAATGTCATTGGCCAGTTGCGCAAAGGCTTGTAACTGTGAGGTGGACGCATCGCCGGTTTGTGCCAGGTAGCTGGCGGCGCTGCTCGTCATATGGTCCTGGGCCAATTGGCTGTTGGCCTGGATGCCTTCGCGCAACATGTCGTCGTGAAAATGGCTGCGCCGGTCCATCAGCACGCCCAGCAATGCCAGCCCGATGGTGCCGCCGAGGTTGCGCGACATGTTGTAGAGCCCGGCGGCATCACCGGCATCGCGGGTCTCCACCGAGCGCATCGATAACTGGCTGAGGGGCATCATCACCAGAATCTGCCCGAAGCCACGCAGCAGTTGGGACCAGACGAAGTCATGGCCGACGCTGTCCGTCGTGAGTGTGGTGTCGACGAAGCAACTGGCCCAATACAGCAACAGGCCGGCACCGACCATCCAGCGCAGGTCGTAGCGGCCGAGCATCCTGGGCAAGACCGGCATCAGCAGAAACGCCGGAATCCCCGACAACAACATGATGGCGCCCGCCTGTTGAGCGTTGTAGCCGGACACAATGCCGAGGAACTGCGGCACCAGGTACGCCGTGCCATAGATCCCGGCACCCACGGCGGTACCGATCAGCAGCACGCTGCCAAAGCTTTTGTTGAGCACCAGTTGCAGGCGCAGGATCGGTGTACTTGACCTGAACTGGCCGACGGCAATCAGGAAGAACCCGGTCACGGTGGCGATGCTCAGCCAGATAATCAGCAGCGAATCAAACCAGTGTTCACGCTGGCCTTCTTCCAGCACCACAGTAAGCGAACTCAGGCCCATGGCCAGGCCGAGAATGCCCAGCCAGTCGGCGCTGATAAAGCGTTGCAGGTTCATCCGTTCGGTTGGCAGGCCGGTGATCAGCAGGGTGATCAGGGCGACGCTGATGGGCAGGTTGAGAAAGAAACACCAGCGCCAGTTGATGTTTTCCGTGAGCCAGCCGCCAATCACCGGGCCCAGCAAGGGGCCGAGAATCACGGTCATGCCGAACATCGTCGTGCCGATCGCCAGTTGGTGCGGGGGCAGGCGGGTGCGCACGATGGTCTGGGCGGTCGGGATCATTGCGCCGCCGGCAAACCCCTGGCCGATGCGCCCGGCGATCATCGCGCCAAGGCTTGAGGACAGGCCGCAGAACATCGAAAACGCCGTGAACATCAAGGCGGTGCCAATCAGGAATCGGCGCAAGCCGAATACGCGGGTCAGCCAGGCGGCGAGGGGAATCATGACGATTTCCGACATCAGGTAGCCGGTGGCGATCCACGTGCCTTCGGTGCCGGTCGCGCCGATCTGGCCCTGGATCTGCGGCAGTGCCGAGTTGGTGATCGATACGTCCAGCGTCGCCAGCAAGGCGCCCAGCGCTCCGGCGGCGACGGCGATCCAGTCGGTCAGCGAGGCGTTGCGCGGCTTTTCTGCGACCGCATCGGCCATCAGCGCCTCAGCCATGATTGGCATCTGCAGCGTGGGTGCGGGTGTCGACTTCAACGGTCGCCGACAGGCCTGGCATCAATGCCGCACGCAGGTCATCCGGCACATCCAGGGCAATGCGCACCGGTACACGCTGCACGATTTTGGTGAAGTTACCGGTGGCATTCGACGGCGGCAGCAAAGCAAACTGCGCGCCGGTGCCGGGAGACAGGCTGTCGATATGCCCCTGCAGATTGCGCCCCGGCAATGCATCCACATGCACCGTGACGGACTGCCCGGGATGCATTTCGCCGATCTGGGTTTCCTTGTAATTGGCCGTGAGGTAAATCGCGCTGATCGGCACCACCGTCAACAGGCGGGTGCCCGGTTGCACGTACTGGCCGACACGCACGCCACGATCGGCCACACGCCCATCCAGCGGGCTGCGAATCACCGCATCATCGACATCCAGTTGGCTCTGCGCCTCACTGGCCTTGGCCACGCCGAGTTGCGCCTGTGCCTGTTTGAGTTGGGCCTCAAGCGTGCCGTTGCGGGTTTGGCTGGAACGCAAAGCCGCTTGTTTGGCCGCCACGGTGCTGCGCGCTTGAGCTAATTGGTTGTTGAGTTGCGCCAGGCGCTCTTGCGGCTCGGCGCCCGAGCGGGCCAACGGCGCGTAGCGCGCAACTTCGGTTTGAGCATGTTGCGCATCGGCTTGTGCGCCTTGCAATTGGGCGCGGGCCTCGGCGATGGTCGAGTCCTGTTGCACCAGGTCGGCCTGGGCTTTGGCGTAGTCGGCATTGCGTGCGGCAATCGTGGCCGACGCTTCATCGCTGACCGCCTGGTACTTGCGCGCATCCAGGCGCACCAGCACGTCGCCGCGCTTCACGTTCTGGTTGTCGCTGACCAGCACGTCGGCCACATAGCCGTTGATCTTGGGTGCCACGCTGATGCTGTCGGCTTGCAGGTAGGCGTCATCGGTGGTCTCGATGAAGCGCCCGGTGAGCCACCACCAGGCGGCCCAGCCCAGGCCGATCAACAGCGCGACGGTGGCAATGCCCAGGAGTATGCGTCGCGCCTTGCTGCGCTGGCCATTGACGGTGTCTTCAGGAATGACCTGAGGGGAGGGAGGTGCAGCGGACATCGGGTCACTCCAGTTTTATAACGGATGGAATAAATTCTATTTTTCGCGAATTTTTGTCAACTGGTATATTTTGGTCCGGTATTCGAAAGGAGCTGCACATGGCACGACATAAACCAGCCGCCGAAGGTGGCTACCAGCGTGGCGAAGAAACCCGCGCGCGCATTGTCGAAGCGGCGGTTGCGGTGTTTGGTGAACGCGGTTACGACCGCGCGTCCACCCGCGACATCGCCACGGCGGCCGGGGTCAATGCACCGGCGATCCAGTATTACTTTGACGGCAAGGAAGGCGTTTACCTGGAGTGCGTCGAGCACTTGATCACGCTGTTGTGGCGCAAGATGGCGCCAAGCGTGGAAGCCGCCGAAGGCGCGCTGGCCGATGCAAAGGCGGACGATAAAACCTTGATCGACGTGTCGTTAGGCATTTTGGGCACTGTGGTTTCGACCATTCAGGACAGCCCACAGACCACCGCCTGGCGCGCGTTTCTGGATCGCCATCAGGCAGGCTTGTGCCCACAAAGTGCGACCACCGCTTTTGAAGACCGTTTCAAGGCGCGAATTGGTCGCGTTATCCGCCAACTGATCGCGCGCCTGGCCGGCTTTGCAGTGGAGGACGAACGCACAGTGATTCATTCCATGGCGCTGTTCACCCAAGGGCTGGCGTTTCGGGTGCAGAAACCCAAGTTGCTGGAAGCGCTGAACTGGGCCGAGGTCAATCAGAAGGAAATGGAACTGGTGCGCGACGTGGTGCTGACACAGGCGCGGTTTACCCTCGAAGGGCTGGTCAGGCAGCGCGATGTGCGAGGCGAAGCCGCTGATTGATCAAGCACTGCAAGCCCTCGGCGGTATCGTCAGACGACCGCCAACGCTTACGCACTCTGCCGAGCAAGGCGGACCCTGTGCCGCCCAGGTTTGCGTCCTTGCGCAAGGCCTGGATGACGCAAGAATTGTCGTGGTTAAACCGCCGAATACGCGGCGAAAACCGGCCAGCCGTTGTGAAATGTTGTGAAGCGTGAAGAATGGCCCTTTGCCCATGCTAACGTCCGCGTCGGGGTATCGTCAGCACGACGATTTCATTCGTTCCATTGAGGGAGCAGCGCCGATGTCTACTACCGTAACGCCCACGGCCGGCGGGCCGAACACTCCAAAGTCCTCACCGTCTACGTTCGATGACAAGTTGAACATTGCCAAGTCCAGCAAGGTCATTGCCGACTATATGCGCCAGACGGGCAAGTCAGCGATTACCAAGCAAGAGCTGACGCAGTTGGCCAACAATACCTCCGGTAAGGTGCCCACGGAGGTATCCGACGCTGCCAAGTACATGGAGCGCCATCCGGATGTGTTCACCGCCATCGAAACCCACGACGTGGCCGGTGCCGATAACCTTTCGGGGGTGTGGAACTTCGATTGGGCCGCCAATGGCGGGTTGAACGGCACGTCGACCGACGCCATTGCCAAAATGCAGGACACGTTCGATTTCGCCATCGCCAAGTCCGCGCAAATTACCGAGATTTCCACGGGTAAAAAAGCCGAACTGGACTCGACCAAGCAACGGCCACAAAACTGAGCCAGGTGTGTTGTCAGCCAAGATAAACGGCTCCCGGTGCAGTCGTCGGGAACCGTTTCCAGTCGAGGTGAAGCCTCGTTATCCGTGGTAAACCTGATGGACTATTTTTGACTAGGGCCAAAGTGTATTCCTCGATCCACCCCTAGCTGTACGGGGCGGTTGTGACCGCAACCGACTACTGTCGCAGGCATACCATCACCGCTTGGATGCCGCGCCATGTTCATGTCTACCAGCCTGCTGTCAGCCTTTGTGCTGTTTGCCTTCGTGTCTTCAATTACCCCAGGGCCCAACAACACGATGTTGCTCGCGTCAGGGGTGAATTTCGGGTTCCGCCGGTCGATTCCCCATGCGTTGGGGATCAGTATTGGTTTCATGCTGTTGGTGATATCGGTAGGCCTGGGCCTGGGTGAAGTGTTCAAGCTCTTCCCTTGGGCCTACACCGTGTTGCGCTATGTGGGCGCGACGTACTTGCTGTACCTGGCGTGGAAGATTGCGACGTCCGGGGGCATGTCCGACAGCAGTGGTGAGCACGGCAAGCCCATGACCTTTTTAGGCGCAGCCGCATTTCAATGGGTCAACCCCAAGGCATGGATCATGGCGCTGGGCGCGATCACCACCTATACGCCGGCTGAGGGTTACGTGACCAACGTGCTGGTGATTGCCTTGGTGTTTGCAGTGGTCAACTTGCCCAGCGTGTGCGTATGGGCAGGCTTCGGCACCGGCCTGCGTAATGTCTTGCGCGAGCCACGCTGGATAAGAGTGTTCAATTGGTCGATGGCCGGGTTGTTGGTGTTGTCGTTGTACCCGATGCTCTTTGTCAGTTGATCGGGTGCGTCGATGACCCCGCAAGCGGCCCGGCCGGTTTCGGGGTCACACCGGTGAGATGGTCGCCAGCAAGCCAATGCCGATGGTCAACACCAAAAAGCCGAACAGAAAAATTGCCATCTTGGTCATAAGGCCTCCGAAGGGAAGGGGAGCGACGGGAATGTCGGGATGGCGCCCATTGTCCGCTTCGGCGTCATTTCGATACAGGCGCAGATAGCAAAGAAAAAACCGTATCAGATGGTCCGACAACTGCGAGGTTGCGGGGCCGAAAGGCCGGCGGTTTTCTAAAGATCAGGCATTACCCTTCGCGGCAATGCACTGGGACAGCTCCCGCATTTGCCCCTAAGATAGCGCCCACTGCATCAACAATAAGAGTGGGCCAACCCTCGATGGAAAGACGCCAGTTCAGCGGTGGCATGCAAGGCAAGAACCTGCGCTACCTGAATGAAAACGCCCAGCCGCCGTCGCAGGTCACGCGCGTCGGGTTTTTGCTGCTCGAACACTTCTCCCTGCCCGCATTCACCCAGACCCTCGATACGCTCATCACCGCCAACCTGCTTCGCCCCGAGCTGTTTGCCACCCGTACGTTTGGTTGCGGCGATGGCGAAGTCATCAGCGACCTGGGCCTGGTGATCCGCCCCGATGCACGCCTGGCGCTGTCGGTGCTGCCGGACCTGGACTTATTGGTCGTCTGCGGCGGCTTTCGCACCGAACTCAAAGCGGGCGACGATTTTATCCATCTATTGCGCAGCGCCGCCGAACAGGGGGTCAGCCTCGCCGGTTTGTGGAACGGCTCCTGGTTCCTGGGCCGCGCCGGGCTGCTGCAGGGCTATCGTTGTGCTATCCACCCGGAGCATCGCCCCGCGCTGGCGGAAGTATCCAAGGCCGCCCAGGTCACCAGCGAACCCTACGTGATCGACCGCGACCGACTGACCGCGTCCAGCCCCTCGGGCGCTTTCCACATGGCCCTGGATTGGATCAAAGGTTTGCACGGCAAGGCGTTGGTCGAAGGCATCGAAGACATCCTCGCCTTCGAAGAATCGCGCTACCGACGCATCAAACCGACGGAAAATGTCTGCGTCAGCGCGCCGCTGCGTGAAGTGGTCAAACTGATGGACGCCAACCTCGAAGAACCCCTGGAGCTGGACCAACTGGGCGTTTACGCCGGCCGCTCGCGCCGCCAGCTTGAGCGACTGTTCAAAGAGCAACTGGGTACCACACCGCAACGCTATTACATGGAACTGCGTGTAACCGAGGCGCGGCGCTTGTTGCAGCACACAGAGCTATCGCAAGTGGACGTGCTGGTGGCGTGCGGGTTTGTCTCACCGAGTCATTTCAGCAAGTGCTATAGCGCGTATTTCGGGTACAGGCCGTCTAAGGAAAAGAGACTGGTGAAATAGTGCGGATGAAACTCAACGAAGAAATCTTCGTTGCGAGGTAGGCCTGTGCAGGGGTAACTGGCGAACTTGCCAATACCAGTAAATTTAACGTTTGCCCCATAAAGTCCAAGGTGCCGCACAGTGTTGAAACGGTTTCGTCCTGTGTATTTGTTACGGTCAAGCTAACGGATTGAAACGCGAGCTTGCTGGTGACTGCATTGATGTCGGTAAAACCGGTGAGTTCGACAGCGGTGCCAGTGTCGCTTGTCGTTAAATAGCCTCGAACAACCCCGAATCGATGTCGGCTGTCAGCCTCAACAATCAATGACAGGGTCGTTTTATCGAGTGCGACCCAGTGGCCGGCTAACGCGTTTTTGATCGGTATCGATTCGATCGGGTCAAAGGATGTGGTCAGGGGTTGCTTTGCCACTCGATGATAAACCAGCTTGTCGAGGTAGTTCCCGCGGTTCGCGAAGTCAGGAAAGTCACTGGATGCGACCAACAGGTGCGACAGTGTCAGCACATCACCTCTATCGTCAGTACTCAACTGCCCGCTCAATCCCGAGACCCAGTTCCAACTTGGATCGCTCGTTTCCTCGCCAAGGTCGTGCCACTCAATGGCCAATGCCAACGGCTGATTTTTAATGCGCGAGGCACCTGCCCCCGATGCAAATCCGCGGATTGCGTAGTGGCCGGTTGAGCCTGTTGAAGATTGATAAGTGCCGCAGACTTGCCGGTCCAAGACGTTCAGGGTCATCAATGAGCCATAGTCGTTCTGCCAGGTGCCCGCGACCGAGACAGCTTGACTGGCAACACCGGGCAGGGTGGTCCTCCCGTTGAGCACCGTTCGTTCGCCGGGGGCGAAGCGCCGCGAAGAAGATTGCGTAATGATTTGCGGGCCATCAGGGCGATTGAATAGCCAGACGCCCACCGGTGACAGGGAGTAAACCGTGTTCGAGCATTTCACCACTTGGTATTCATACACCGTGTAGCAATGCTCCATTACCACTGACCCCACCAGCACCAGGTCGGTGAGACCCAGTGCATTGAACTGTGGCAGCACCTGACCTTTTTGCGGACCTTCTTCGGTCAGGCAGTTGTAGAGATTGGCTCCCAATGTGATTTCGCCGTCGGCGAATTTCAGCACAACGTCAGGTTCGCCTCCCTGGGCAATACGGGCCAGTGTCTGGCGCATCAATGTATCGTCGCCCTTGAACCGCGAAGAACCGGAATCGATAGCGAACTTGATATTGGAGGCCAGTTGTTCTGTGCCGACTGAATAAGACTTGAGTTCGGTCGACCAGATGTATTCAATCCCGGGTAATGCGGTGTAGACGGACCAGGGTAAAAACAGACGTGGGCCCTGGGTTTTTAGAGGGTCGACGGCGCCCATTTCGCAGGTGCCATTGCGCTCATGACTGTTCCAGTCAAACGCCACAAAGGGGTAGGCCGGGGACAGTTGCCCCTCACGCATCAATGCCTGGAGCACAAACGAGTTGCGACTTTCTACATGCGCACTGCTGCAAGGCAGGCCCAGTGCGCCGTCCCAGTCGAGCTGTTTGAATTGCTCACCCTCATAACGTGCGGCTAAAAACAGCTGGGTGTCCAACCGAGCGCCTGCAGGCGTAGTCAATACATCTGAAGCCGTCTCGACCTGCATCGTGCCCCATGGGCCAAAGCTGTAAGGCCGACGCAGGCAATCGGTAAAACTGAAGGTGCTGGACGCTTCAACGTCAAAACGGCCATCAGCGAAATGCACACATTGATCGTCCGGGCAGAGCGTTGATGTGACCCAATTGATATTGGTGCCTGAGTCGATGGCGAACTTCAGCATTTGCCCTGGCGTGCCGAGATTGAGCGTGCAGTACCAGGGCGAGGCGCCGTTGTTCTGAAAAGGCCCGCGCTGCATGGGGAAAACCAAGCGGCCGGGCGGTGGGGTGTTGTCCATGGGAACTCCGTTTCCAAGGGGCATGTGGGGCTCCCGACTGATGTCGGGAACCGGATAAGGAGCCTATTCAATCTGATAGGGCAGCCCGCGAATGCCAGCAACTCGACCTTGGATCAGTCGGATTTGACGGTGAAGCAAGAGGGCTTCAACGCAGTGCTTCGCCTTCCGTTTCGGGAATAAACGCGGCGAGCACCATCGTGACCAGCAGGAATGCGTTGATGATGGTGGTGGTCAGGTTGAACGAGGAGCCATAGGCGATCAGCGCACCGATCAGCGATGGCGCCAGCACGTTCGCCACGCGCTGGGCGGAGATGGCCCAACCGTACCCTGCTGTGCGCAGGGCGGTCGGATACAGTTCGCCAATCCAGGTACCCCATACACCCCAGGCGCCGAGGCTGAAAAAGGCCAGGGCGAAGTTGCTCAGGTAGAGCATCTCCAGGCTCTGGGCGTTGGCGAAGCCGTAGCCGTAGCCGGCAAGGACCGCTGCGCCAATAAAACTCATGATGACTTTTTTACGGCCCAGTCGTGCAGTCAAATAAGACGCTGCCATGTAGCCCGGAATCATGCACAGCGCCGACAACGCAATAAAACCGTAACTTTGCGGCAGGCTCAGGCCGCGTTGCTGGAGCAACGTCGGCAGCCACGTTTGCAGGCCCCAATAACCCCACGAAAACGTAAAATTAACGGCTATTTGCAGCAGACTGACTTTGAGCAGGCCGGCACCGAACATATCGCGCTGGCGACCTGACGTCGTACGATCAACCTGCAGCTCGCAACCCTCAGGTATGAGCACCGTGCCTTGGCTCAATGTATAAATTGTTGCCTTGGCATCTTCCTGACGCCCCACTGACGCCAGCCAGTAAGGCGACTCCGGTACCCAGCGCGCCACAGCAATCGCCCATAACCCGCCGAGCGAACTCAAGACGATAACGGCGCGCCAACCGTACGGCAGGAGCCACACGGTGGCGCCCAAAGCCAACAACATTCCGATCGGCCAACCCGAGGCGAGATACACCGTCAACGCGCCGCGATGGCGCACCGGCAGCAGCTCCTGGAAATGCGTAAACGTCACCACGATCATGCCCACGGCCGCTACTCCGGACAGCAATCGCAGGGCATACAAGGTGGAATAATCCGGTGCAAACGCGCTGGCCAGCGAGATCACCCCATAGCTGCCAAGGCTCCAGATAATCGCGCGCTTGCGGCCGATGTGCTCGGCCAGCTTGCCCCAGGCCAACGCACCCAGCAGCATGCCGATGAACATCGCGCCGATCAGATGGCCTACGGCGAGTGCATCCAGGGAAAAGTCCGCAGCAATCAGCGGCGCGGTGTAGACGATGATCATCATCTCCCACGCCTCAATCGCAAACACCAAGAACAACACCAGACAGCACCGCAGGTGGTTACGCGTTAGCGGAACGTCTCTGAACACATCACCCACATTGCGATTGAGCGCCGCCGTGTTTTGTAGCGTCGAGGGAATATCACTCATGGTGGCTATCCTTTTTATGGTCAGGCTTTGATGCGATTACCTATGGGCGCGGGGCCCTGGAACAAGCCGAATCGTTCGATTTCGGCCTCGGGTGGCGGCTCACAACTGCCCACTCGGCTTGGGCGCCAGCCAAACCTGCGTTTCATGCCGGCCATGGCTTCGGCCACTTTGAATGCCGCCACCACCGGGTCTATCACCGGTACGCCGACTTCCCGCTGCACCTCCTCGAAAAAGCCGAATTCGATGGTGCAGCCCAGGATGATGGCCTCGGCGCCGTCATCTTCGACGGCGCGCCTGGCTTGTTCGATGATCTTGCGGCGAGTCACCGCGTGGTCTAGCTGGAACTCATCCACGCCCATGCCCAGCGGTCGCATTGACGCCAACCTGTCGCCGGCACCGTAGCTTTGGACGAGGCTGCGCATCTGCTCGATCCATTTGGTACGGCCGACAATGATCGAGTACCGATTCGCCAGGTGCGCGGCCACTTGCAGGCTGGCCTGGCAGGGGCCCACTACCAGTGTTTTACCGGAGAGTTCGCGGGCATCCGCCAACGCCGGGTCGTAAAAGCAGCCCAGCACCAATGCATCCACGCCCGACTGTGCACAATCGCGGGCGATGCGTACGGTGCGTTCATAGGTGAGGGCCTCATAGGCGCGGTATTCCAGGTGACTGGGGCTTGAGGTCATGTCAAACGACACGACCTCAACCTCGGTGGAAGGTTGTTTGATGCTGTGCAGCAGCTCGGCGATAGGGGCGTCGAAGGTCGGGCACCCGATCGGGTTGAGCCAGCGCACGATGACCGGCATGTCATGTGGCGCAAGCGTGCTGGTAGTGCTGTCCATACGGTATTCCTCATAGATGAGTGGAGTGGCGCTAGAAAAATTTCACCAGTGCCATGGTCAAGCTATTGGAACGGGGCAGGTTGTCGCTGTGGTAGTAATCGAAGTTGAAGTTGGTCGACAGGTAGAACCCCTGTTTGCTGAAACCTGTGTAGGTCATCGCCGGGCCGATTTTGCCTTGGCGCGATTCCTTGAAATCCGAGGCCGTACGATTGTTGATGTGATAGGCGTGATGCACGCCGAGCCATAAGTCATCGGTCACCAGGTACCCGGCCGCAATGTTTGCAAACCACAAGCTGACACCGCCTTGAAGCCGAGTGGGGTCGCCGTCGCCAAGGTCGGTAGCGTGACGATTGCGCGCGGCGTAATGGATGCCGACCGGCGTGAATGTGGCGGCGAAACGCCCTACACGTAGATAGTTGGCGACGCTGAAACTGGCACCATAGCGGTTGGCAAAAGCGCCATACCCCGTGCCTTCATCGTTGCCGTTGGGAAACTCCAGCGAAAGGGTTGGGTTGACCCAGAACGTGGTGAAGTCGTCGGAACCGTATTCGCTGGTGGGTTCTACCGCGTTGTAGTAATAGGCCAGGCCCAGGTTGGGGGAGGCGACCCCCCACGAACCATTGCTGCGCGTGCCATTGGTGCCGGTGTAACCCGCATCGGCACCGACCCAGAACTGCAACTGATCGCGCTGCGTTCCGGTAAAACCGGTTTCGGAGAAGTACGCCAGGACCGTATTACTGCCCGCACGCACGTCGCCATCTTGGGTGCGACTGAACACGGGGAAAGACTCCAGTGCCCACTTTCCGGGTACTCCCGGCTGGGCGAATCCAATGAACTGATCGCCCTGTGCCGAGGGTGTGAATCCCAAAATCAAGGCAAGCGCGGGCGCTACCCATAAACGCGATGAGTGTTGCAGTTTCATGGTGGTGCTCTCTTTTTTGTTGTTGTTCTGGTAAGCCGAGCGTCAGGGGGCGCGATGCCCCCCCGGGGCTAAAGTGTCAGGCCGTAGACCGAGCGGGCGGTTGCGGCGTCGATATAGCCATTTTTAAGATCCTCGCGAACGGCGTGCGGGTCGCGCCGGCTGGCCGGGCCATACCCGCCACCCGCGCCGGTGCGCACTCTGACCAGGTCTCCGGCATTCAAGGCGATGCCGCTGGCCATGCAGTAGCGCTCGTGTTGACCGTCTTTGCGGATGACCTCGACATAATTGGGCGTGCCTTCGCCACCTTGGTCCAGGCCCCAGGGCGGGATGACCGAACGGGTGTAGCCGCAGGTCATGAAGCTGCCATCGGCGCGAATCCGGTAGTCGATGCACACGCCGCGGCCACCGCGGAACTGGCCATGGCCGCCGGGTTCGTCATTCAGCTCCATGCGCTCTACATACAGCCCATAACGAGCCTCACATACCTCGACGGGGCAGTTGTAGGTCTCACCATGCAACCCGGAGTAAACAGCATTGTTTCCGTCGCGCCCGGGTTCGGCGCCCCAGCCGCCGATTTCCGGCTCTACCAGGGTGAACAAGCGGCCGGTGTCCGGGTGTACGCCGCCAATAATTGTGGCGCACACCGAAGCGAAATTGCCGGCGGGCAAACGGTCGGGAAACTGCTGGGCCAGGCAGCACAGGATCAGGTCGTGCACCCGAATCAGATTCTCGAAGTAAAAGCCCTCGGCGGCGGGCGGCAGGGCGTCGAATAACGAGCCTGGGCGAGTCAGCACCCGCAGGGGGCGAAAAGTACCGCCATTGGTGATGCCTTGCGGCGTAGTCAAGGCCTTGAACGCCATTTGCGCCGCGACCACCGCACCGTCGCGACTGAGATTGGTCGGCCCCAGGCACTGGTCCGGGTTGTCCCGCAGGTCGATCACCAATTCGTTGCTGCGGATATCAATCCGCACTTTGAACAGGCTGCCATCGTCTTGCAGCTCTTCAAGGTTCAACTGCCCGGCAGGCAATGCGGCCAGGGCTTTGAGCGACATTTTTTCGCCCAGGTCCATGAAGTCTTTCATCGCCAGCAAAAACAGCGCCGTACCGTATTTTTCCGTGAGTTCGCGCAACCGCGCTGCGCCTCCGCGTACGGCGGCGACCCCGGCCCAAAGGTCACCTTCCATGAAGTCCGGCATACGGGTGTTTGCACGCAATATCTGCAACACCGAACGGATCGGTTGGCCCTTGCTGATGAGCTTTACCGATGCCACGCGCAGGCCCTCCTGAAAGATATCCGTGGCATCCGTAGATAACGACCCAGGCACTCGACCGCCCACATCGTTCCAGTGCGCAATATTCGCGGTCCAGGCAACCAGTTGGCCGTCGGCGAACACCGGCATGGCCAATACGACGTCGTTCAGGTGAGTCACCGCACCATCGTGAGGGTCGTTGCTGATAAAAATATCGCCCTCTTCAATGTCCTGCGGCAACGGATGATGCTGGCGAATTTTTTTCACGGCTTTGTCCAGCACACCGACAAAGGCTGGTATGCCTGCACCGGAACTGGCGATCTCGCCGTGGGCGTCGGTGATGCCTGTGCCCATGTCCAGCACTTCGTAGATCACCGGGCTCATGGCGGCTTTGCGCATGGCGGTGAACATCTCGTCGGCAATCGCCTGAAGCGAGTTCTGGATGATGTCGCGCGTAAAGATATCGAGGGTGCTCATGGTGAATACTCCGTCAGCCATTGATCATGATGTGCAGGTTGCCAAGACGATCCACCTGCACGCGGTTGCCGGGGTGTACAACCACGGTAGTGCCTGCGTCCTCAACAATGGCCGGACCGGAAAATGTCATCAGGGGTTCAAGCAGGCCGTAGTCATAGAGGCTTGCCTCATGAATGCCTTCCTGGGCGTAGTCGACGCGTCGTCGACCCTTGCAGGCATCACCGATCAGTCGTCCGGTGATGGGCAGAGCCTGGGGTGCCAACTTGCCGATTTGAGCGATGGCCACCAGGTGAAAGCCGATGATTTCCACGGGTGCTTGCAGGGAATAGGTGTAGTGCTGCTCATAGAACGTGTGAAAGCGTTGTTCGATCACGGCCCAGTCCGTGTCGATGCGTTCGTTCGGGTCGAGCAGCACTTCTACCGAATGCTCTTGGTTTTGGTAGCGCAACTTGCAATGCATCTGGATTTCGACGTGCTGAGGGGGGATGGCTTGCGCGACGAACTGTTCGCGGGCGGCCCCCGACAACTCTTCGAGAAACAGTTGAGCCTGCTTGAGTTCGCCGTCGTGGGCAGTCTGCACAAAACGGTTGATAAAGAGGTCGCGTCGCAAGTCCGAGAGGGTCATGCCCCAAGCCGAGAACACCGAAGCATTGCGGGGCACGATGACTTTTTGCACACCCAACTCTTGCGCAAGTGCAACGGCATGCATGGCGCCACCGCCGCCGAACGCCATCAACGTGAGCTCGCGCGGGTCATGCCCACGGCTCAAAGACACCAGCTTCAACGCGTTAACCATGTTGTCGTTGGCCAAGCGCACGACGCCGCGTGCGATCTCATCAGGCGGCAAATGCAGGCGCTGGCCAAGGGCGTCCAGTCCACGCACAACGGCAGGCAGGTCGGCCACCACGTTGCCGCCGCAAAAGTAATCCGGGTTGATGCGCCCGAGCATCAGGTTGGCGTCGGTGGTGGTGATCTGCGTGCCGCCGTTGCCATAGGCGGCAGGCCCCGGCACGGCGCCGGCGGAATGGGGGCCAACATGCAGTTTGTCGAAGTCGTCAACCCAGGCAACCGAACCGCCGCCGTTGCCGATTTCCACCAGATCCACCACGGGAACCATGATCGGGTAACCTGCATTGATCCGGTTACGTTCGATCCAGTAGTCCGTCTTGATCGACACTTGGCCGTTGCGAATCAGTGCGCATTTGGCTGTGGTGCCGCCAATGTCGAGGCCCAGCACGTTCGGCTCGTCAATCAGCCGTCCCAATTCGGCAGCTGCCCAAAAACCACTGGCCGGCCCCGATTCGACCATGGTGATCGGTGTTTCCCGTGCGTGCTCGACACTGTCGATGCCACAGTTCGACTGCATGATGTACAACGGAGCCTTGTAGCCACTGTCCCGTAAACCGCTGGCTAACTCATCGAGATAACGTGCGGCGATGGGCTGGACATAGGCGGATAGCACGGTCGTGCTGGAGCGCTCGTACTCACGCCATTCTCGGGTGATCTGATGGGACGCCACCACAGATACTTCTGGCCAGAGCCTGCGCACTTCATTCAGTACGGCCTGTTCATGGGCCGGGTTGGCATAGGCGTGCAGCAGGCAAATCGCAATGGCCTGTACGTTGTCGGCGCGAAACGCTTCAATGATTGCGGCGACTTGCGCCAGTTCAAGCGGTTGCCTCTCCTGACCATTGGTATGCAAGCGCCCGGTTATTTCGCGGCGCAAATAGCGCGGTACGAAGGGGGTTGGCTTTACCCATTTCAGGTTGAAGTAATCCGGGCGATTGGCACGGGCGATCTCGAGCACATCACGAAAGCCCTGGGTCGTTATTAACCCTGTCTTGACGCCCCGGCGTTCGGTCAGGGCATTAATCACGACGGTGGTGCCGTGCGCCAGGAAGTCTACGGTACTCAGGTCCACGTCCGCCTTACGGATGACATTGAGCACTCCCAAGGCAAAGTTCGGTGGGGTTGTGTCGACTTTGGCCGTACGAATCGTCTGTTCGCCGGTGGCCGGATCGTTTTCGAAATACACGAGGTCGGTAAAAGTACCGCCGACGTCGGTGGCCACGCGCACTGTTTTGCCGTCCATACCCACAGGGCATCTCCTGCTGTACTTACGTTGTGAGGGGAGCCAGGCGAGAGCCTCTCGCTGGTGTTGAGGGATGCTATGGCGCGCTGCTCGACGCAGGCTATGGGCAGGGCGGGTAGGTGACGACGTTTGGGCCGCATCGACTACCCGCATGGGTAGGTTGGTGGATCAATGCGGCGCGTCAAGCAGCCCAAGACGCAAAGCTGCAGCCATGGCGGCTGTGCGACTGTCGACACAGAGCTTGGTAAACACATGCTTGAGATGAAATTTCACGGTGTTTTCAGAAATATCCATCGCCAGGGCTATGGCTTTGTTCGATTGGCCTTGGGCGAGTAAGGTGAGAATTTGCGTCTCCTTGGCGCTGAAGGACAGGCGCGAGCGCACCGGGTGGGCGCGCCATCCGCGCAGGCGTGTGATGATCGCGTGCTGGCTGTGGGCGGTATGGGCGCAGGCTTCCAGCGCAGTCAGTATGCAAGGCCCGGCTTCCAGTAGCAGGCCGGGCAGTGCCGGGGCTGGTATCGAGGCCAGTATCGCGTTTTGCTCGGGTGGGTGGCCTTTGCCTTGGGCGGCCAATGCCAGCAGTTGCAGGCGCCAAGCGGGCAACTGCAAGCCGCGTTCTTGCAAGAGTTTCGCGCCGCGCTGCAGGTGATTGAGTGCGTCAGCCGATGCTCCGGTCGCGAACTGTAACCTGGCCAGTGCCAACGTTGCGGCCTCATGGTTGCGCCAGTCATCAGGGGCCTTTGCAGCGCATTCCAGGTTATTGGCCAGCGCCTCCTGACGCGCTTGCGTCAAGGCGCCCCCTTGCACCAGTAGGTCGACTCGCCAAGCGATGACCAACCGTGCCAACCGGTGCCAGTTGCGCGCAGTGGCGAGTTCGGCCACCTGCGCAAGTTCGAGTAACGCTGGTTGTAGTCCTAGATTGCGCAGCGAAGTGCGCCATGCAACCTCAGCGGTAACGGCTGTGATATCCAGCCAAGCGTCGGTGTATTTGAGTGAGGCCCAACCGTCGCGTACCCAGGGTGTTGCTTCGGCCCAGGCACCTTGCCAATACAGGTGCTGCGCCTTGAGGCAGCCCGCCAACGCTCTGACGGAGCTCTCGCTGCCGAATTGGCTGTCGGCGATAGTCACCGCAATGTCGACTATCTGTGCGGAAGCGGCGATATCGCCTGTTAAGGCCAGGACTTGTGCCTCATGGATGCGACAGTAACTCTCACCTCGTGAGCTGCCGACCACACGCATCTTGACGTGCGCCGAGCGAATCACTTGCAGGGACAGGGACAGTTGACCCTGTTTCAGTGCCTGCAAGGCACGAGCGCATTCCAGCGTTCCGGCGGTGAGCATATTGTCGCCTGGCGCACTTTCGCCATTCGGCAGATCGAATTGATCGATATAGCCATCGGCAAGCGTGCGTACCACATGAAAGTCTCGCGCAAGCCGTCGATCTGCCTGGACCCGGTCGCGGATTAAATCGAGCAGTTGGTTGGCGAGGGCATGTTCGCCGAGCTTGGCGTGCAAGTACGCCTGGAGCAGCAACAGGTCCGGTTCGGTACTGAGCGCTTTTTCATCGAATTGCTGGCGCAGGCTTTCTGCGTAACGGATACCGTTATGCAGCACCACCTCCCATCCGCCGGCCTGTACGAGCAGGTCGACCGCGAGTCGGGTGTCACGGGCGCGCAATGCATACCGTATGGCCTGTACCCAGTCCTTTTCTTCCGCCAGCCATTGGGCTGCGGCGTTATAGATGTTACGTGCTGCGCCAGCATCGATACTCTGATTGAGGAAGTCCTGGAGTAATCGGTGGTGACGAAACCACTGGCGACCGGCATCCAAGGGGACGAGCAGAGCGTCCAGATGTGCCAACTGCGCCAGCAACTGCGCACTGTCGCTACGGCCACGTACCGCGTCGGCCAGCTCGGCGTTGAAGCGTTCGAGCAACGCCATATCACGCAGAAAGGCCTGGCACTCATATGACAGGCGCTGTACCACCTGCCCCGTCAAATACTCGGCCATATCGGTGACACGCCCCGAAAAGGCATTCAGGCCATACAACGATGCATCGCCACTGCTGCGCCACAACCTGGCCAGTTGCACAGCCATCGCCCAACCCTCGGTTCTCTCGTGCAAGTCATGCAGTTCGGCAGCCGGTATATCTGCGCCCAGGATGGCAGCGGTTTCTAAGGGCGTGAGCGTCAACGCTTGGGCAGATACTTCGTGTACCCAGCCATTGGCTTTCCACTTCGCCAGCGGCCAGCCAGGCCGCCGGCGTGCGGATACAACCCATTCGAGCCACGGCGAAGCCTGTTCCAGCAAGACCTGAACGATGGCGTCGAGTTGAGGGTTTGCCGCAGTGTGATAGTCGTCCAGGAACAGCGTGACCTTTCGGTCTGAACGCGCCAGTGCGTGGAGCAGCGCAGTAATCGTGCGTTGCGGTTGGACTTCCAGCGCTTGTGCATGTGCCAGCCGTGTAAGGTGCCCCAAATCGAGGCCTGCGTGGTCCAGCGCCAGGATTAGATAGGCGAGGAAACGATTAGGGTCGCAGTCCGCCTCATCCAATGACAGCCAAGCGACGGTCGAAGGTGTCGTGGCCGACAGCAGGTCTTGTCGCCACTGCATCAATAGCGTCGTCTTGCCAAAACCTGCGGGAGCGATCACCAAGACCAGAGGGCCGATTATTCGCTCGCGAAAACAGACGATCAAGGCCTGGCGAGGTAAGGACGTCAGCAATGTAAAAGGCGGCGTCAGCTTGCCAACCCAGCACCAGTAGGATGAAGCGGGTGAAGACTTATTTTTCAAGACAGCGGTCTCGTACGCAAAGGTTGCGTAGGTTTTATCAGCTACTTTTTTGGTTGGGACTGTCTGAATCGTCACCTGATGTTTAATTAGAGGCCTGGGTGGGGGTACATGCCACCTCAGCCGAGCGCGTTTGGCACAGCGCTTTCGCGCGGAGCCTTTGTGCTGGCGGTATGTCTGCAACAGGCATGCATCTTTGGATAACGTTCCTACACGCCGCGCAGGACTTATCTGATTTTGGGGTGTCCAGTGCTCAACACCCTGAGGAAACGCTTGGTCGAGTGGCATAACCTTCCGCCTGGATCAGCTCTAAAGGAAGACGGATGTCACTCACACTGATTGATCGCTACCGCGGTAGTTTGCTCGGTTTGGCCTGCGGTGACGCCGTCGGTACTACGGTTGAGTTCATGCCGCGCGGCACCTTCGCGCCCGTCACCGATATGGTGGGCGGCGGGCCGTTTAACCTCAAGCCCGGACAGTGGACGGACGACACCTCTATGGCGCTGTGCCTCGCCGAAAGCTTGCTGCGCAAGGGCGGCTTTGATGCGAAGGATCAGATGGGCCGGTACCTGAATTGGTGGAAGTGGGGGTATTTGAGTGCGACAGGAGACTGTTTTGATATCGGCATGACGGTGCGCGAGGCGTTGGCGGCTTATCAGTCACACGGCGACCCCTTTGCGGGTTCTACCCACCCGCATTCCGCCGGCAACGGTTCAATGATGCGCCTGGCTCCCGTGGTGTTGTTCTTCTTCCCCGACCCACAAAGCGTACGCACCTTTACGGTCGAAAGTTCACGTACGACTCATGCGGCGCAAGAGGCAATCGAGTGCTGCCTGGTACTGGCGCACGCGCTGTGCAATGCCTTGAGCGGTCGCGCAAAAGATGACGTATTGAGTGTCCCGGACAGCGGGTTGAGCGCGCCTAAAGTCATGGCCATCGCAGACGGCAAGTACCGCAACAAATCGCGTGACGAAATCGTGGGCTCCGGCTATTCGGTCGCCTCACTGGAAGCCGCATTCTGGTGTTTTCAGCACACCGAGAGCTTTGCTGATGCCGTGCTCGCCGCCGCGAATCTGGGGGATGATGCGGATACCACGGCGGCCATCGTCGGCCAGTTGGCGGGCGCTTACTATGGCGTTCAATGTATCCCGGCAGGCTGGCTGGAAACGCTGTGGATGCGCGATGAAATTCAAGCGACGGCCGATGCTTTATTGGCCGCATCCCCAGCCGGTCACTAAAAAACTTCACGCAGCAGGTTTGCCTGAAAGCGATCCAACCGAAAGGACTCAAGCGCCGGCAGGCCCGATAGCGACGGCGTTGAGGCTGCCAGCTGCACCACGATTTCCGCGGTCACCGCGGCCTGTGTCAAGCCCAAATGCTGGTGCCCGAACGCAAGCAACACCTTGCCATTGCACACCCGATCAATGATCGGCAGCGAGTCAGGCAGCGACGGTCGAAACCCCATCCACGGTGTGGCGCCTTGTACGTTCAGGTCGTGGCGAAACAAGCCCTTGCTCAGCCGGTGCAACTGCCACGCGCGTTGCATATTTGCCGGGCGATCGAGCCCGGCGAATTCGACGGTGCCTGCCAGGCGTAAGCCTGTGGCCATGGGCGTCATGATGAACTTGCGTTCGAACGAGGTGACGGCAAAGGGCAGGCGGTGTTGTTCAAACGGCAGCATCAGGTGATAGCCGCGCTCGGTGTCCAGCGGGACTTTTTTGCCGGTCAGTGCAGCGGTGAGTTTGGCCGAGTGTGCGCCGCAGGCGATCAGTACCTGGCGCGCAGTCAGCGTGCCTTGTTCGGTCAGCAGCGACACACCCTCTGACTCCATCCGCCCATCCAGGACGTGCTGCTTTATAAATTGCACACCGTTGGCCCGGGCGGCATTCACCAGTTCGCACACCACCGTGTACGGGTCAACAAAGTGCCCTGTACCGGGGAAGAACAATCCGCCTTGTATCTCATCGCTCAACTGTGGCGCCGCGTTGCGCACCGCTGTACCCGACCAGTCATCCACCGGCACATTTTGTTGCTGCATGCGCTGGCGCAGCGCATCGATCGCGGCACGCGACGCTGCGCGCTCAAACACCAATAACGAGCCGTCTTCGCGCAACAGGTGTGCCCGGTCGATGCTGTGCAGCAAGCGTTGCCACGCGCCCAGGCTGGCCTCATTCAGCGCGCGAATGCCTGCCACCGTGCGCCGATAGTTCGCCGGACGCAGGTTCAGCAACAGGCGCACAAACCAGGGCAGGGCGCGGGGCAGGTATTTCCAGTCCAGGCGCAATGGGCCCATAGGGTCCATCAGCATGGCGGGCAGGCGTTTGAGGATTGACACGTCGGCAATCGGAAAAACCTGCTCGGTCGCCAGGTGCCCGGCGTTGCCGTAGGAGGCGCCCATGCCGGGGTCCTGTGGGTCGATGACCACCACCCGCCGACCTTGACGCGCCAATTGCAGGGCGCAAGCGACGCCAATGATGCCGGCGCCGATGACCGCGATATCTGCTGAGTTGGAGTCAGGCATGGCCTAAGCCTCTCTCTGGCCATTGAGCAACCGCCGCAACAGCAGCGGGTTGCCGTGTTGCAGGGCGCTCGGCAGCAAACTGTCCGGGACATCCTGGTAGCACACCGGGCGCAGGAATCGCAGGATCGCCGCCGTGCCAACCGAAGTGCTGCGTGAATCGGACGTCGCGGGGAAGGGTCCGCCATGAACCATGGCGTCGCAGACTTCCACGCCCGTCGGCCAGCCGTTGACCAGCAGGCGACCGGCCTTGCGCTCCAGCACGGGGAGCAAAGCTTTGGCCCGTGCAAGGTCATCTTCATCCAGATGCAACGTGGCGGTCAGTTGGCCTTCCAGGTGCTCGGAAACCTGGTGTACTTCCTCATCGTTGGCGCACACCACCACCAGGGAGGTCGCGCCGAACACTTCCGCTTGCAGCTGTTCCTGGGTTAAAAACGCGTCGGCCCGGGTGATGAACACCTGTGCCTGGCCTTGGTTGGGACCTTCGGCCGCCGAGCCTTTTGCGGCGATCTGTGCGTGTTCTGCCAGTGCGCTCACACCGGTGGAGTAGGCACTGAAAATGCCGGGCGTCAGCATGGTCTGCGCCGCACAGCCTGGGAGCCGTTCGCTCACGGTGGTCACGAAGCGGTCCAGTGCCGCGCCGGCGATCGCTATCACCAGACCAGGATTCGTACAGAACTGCCCGGCGCCTTGGGTCAACGACGCCACAAAGCCCTCAGCCAGGCTTTGTGCGCGCGCCTCCAGGGCGGCAGGAAACAGGTACACCGGGTTGATCGAGCTCATTTCCGCATACACCGGAATCGGCTCCGGCCGGGCCTGTGCGGCCTGGGTCAGCGCGATACCGCCGCTGCGCGAACCGGTAAAGCCGACGGCCTTGATACGCGGGTCGGTGACCAACGCAATGCCCACTTCGCGGTCTGAACCGTACAGAAGCGAAAACACACCTTCCGGCAAACCACAGTCTTTGACCGCCTTGGCCACTGCGCGCCCGACCAGCTCACTGGTGCCGGGATGAGCCCCGTGGGCCTTGACGATCACCGGGCAACCGGCCGCGAATGCGGAGGCGGTATCACCGCCGGCTACCGAGAACGCCAGCGGGAAATTACTCGCGCCAAACACGGCCACTGGCCCCAGCGGGATATGCCGTTGACGAAGGTCCGCACGCGGCAGTGGCTGCCGTTCAGGCTGCGCCGTGTCCACGCGCACATCCAGCCATTCGCCGGCGCGCACCGTACGGGCAAAGGTTCGCAACTGCCCGCACGTACGGCCGCGTTCGCCCTGAATGCGTGGGCGTGGCAGGCCGGTTTCGGCCACGGCGCGTTCGATCAACGTATCGCCGAGGGCTTCAATATTGTCCGCAATGGCTTCAAGAAACGCGGCGCGATCCGCCAGTGAGGTTTCCCGGTAAGTGTCGAAAGCTGCCCACGCCAGCGCGCACGCCTGCTCAACGTGCTCGCCATGGCCGCCGGCGTAGGCAGGTTCCAATGGCGTGCCGGTCGCAGGGTTGATGGCCCGGATCGCTTCGCGATTGCCGGAAGTTGCGCGCTGACCGATCAGCATCTTGCCCGTCAAAGTCATGGGGTCGTCCTGGTAAAAAGGGGTTGGCCGCTGTGAGCGCCACAGCGGCGCGAAGCGATCAGTCGATGTTCTGTTCAGCCGACCAGTTGCTGTACCACTGGCGGAACAGCGCGTACTGGTTCTCGGCGTAGTGCCGCTGGGCATCGCTGAGCGTGTCGGTTTGGTTGAAGTGCAGGGCGTAGCCCTGGTCACCGTTGAGCACCATCAAGTGCTTGTAATACAGCACCAGATCGCAGCCTTCATCGAAGGACGACAGCACGGCCAGCGCGGCTTCCAGTTCACGGGCCAGGCGTCGGGCCTTGGCGTCGCCTTTGGCAGCCTGCTTGCTCAGGGCAACCAGTTGCAGCACTTCCCGTGGCAAGGCGTTGCCGATGCCGGTGATAGCGCCGGTGGCGTTGCAGTTGACGAAACCGTGCACCACTTGGGTGTCGACGCCGACCATCAGGGTCACGTCATCGTCCTGGGAGGTGATGTTTTCCGCCGCGTAGCGCAGGTCGGCAGCGCCGCCGAATTCCTTGAAGCCGATCAGGTTCGGGTGTTCGCGGCGCAGTTCGAAGAACAGTTCGGCGCGGGTGGCGAAGCCGTAGTACGGGCTGTTGTAGATCACCGCCGGCAGGTTGGGCGCGGCCTTAAGGATGGCCGAGAAGTGCGCTTTTTGCGCCGTTGCAGACGCACCACGGGACAGCACACGCGGGATCACCATCAAGCCATGGGCACCGACGTTGGCCGCATGGGCTGCGTGTGCCACTGCCTCACGGCTGTTCACCGCGCCGGTGCCGACGATGGTCGGCACACCGGCGGCAACCAGGCGGGCCACACCTTCCTGGCGCTCGGCCTCGGTCAGTAGCGGCCAATCACCCATGGAACCGCAATACACCACGGCGCTCATGCCGATATCAACCAGCTCGCGGCCCTTGGCAACCAGAGCGTCGAAGTCCGGCTTGCGCTCGGTGGTGCACGGGGTCATCAGCGCGGGGATGCAACCGGTGAAGATGTTGTCGCTCATTGTTCTAACTCCTTGGACTATAGATCGGGGGCTCAGATGCCCCAGGCGAAAGGGTCTTGCTCGTCGATCAGCAGGGTGCTGTCGGCGGTCATGTACGCGCGGCCGGTGATGAAAGGACGAATGCGCTCGCCATCCCATTCATAACGGGCTTCGAATTGGCTGCCGGTGATGCTGGCTTGTACCCACGGCGCGCCGGGGGCGAGTTTTCCATCGGCGGCCAGGCACGCGAGTTTGGCGCTGGTGCCGGTGCCGCATGGCGAGCGGTCGTAGGCCTTGCCGGGGCACATTACAAAGTTGCGGCTGTCGGCATGGGCGTCGTCGGCGAACAGCTCGATATGGTCGATCAGCGCGCCCTCTGCCCCGTGAATGCCTTGAGTCTCCAGGGCCTTGAGCATCGCCCAGGTGTAGTCGGTGAGGGCGTCGACATTGTCCATTTGCAGCGTTTGGCCATGCTCCGACACCAGGAAAAACCAGTTGCCGCCCCAGGCGATATCGCCACAGATCGTCCCATGGCCAGGCACGTCTACCGGCACCTGCTGGCGATAGCGGTAGGCGGGCACATTGCGCAGGGTCACGGCGCCGTCTTCGTGCAAGGTGGCTGCAACGGGGCCGACCGGCGTGTCGATGGTGTGCACGCCAGGCTCGATGCGCCCCAGGTGGTGCAAGGAGGCGACCAGGCCGAGGGTGCCGTGGCCGCACATGCCGAGGTAGCCGGCGTTATTGAAAAAGATCACCCCGCACGTAGCCCCCGGCGTGACCGGCTCGCAGTACAGCGCGCCGACCAGTACGTCATTGCCGCGCGGTTCCAGCAGGCAGGCGCGCCGCCATTGATCGTGCTCGGTGCGCAGGTTGTCGAGCTTGGCGGCGATGGTGCTGCCCGTGAGCTCAGGAAAACCGGTCATGACCAAGCGCGTGGGTTCGCCGCCGGTGTGGGAGTCGATAACGTGCAGCCGTTTCATAAGACGCTCCATTCAGTGAGTGGCCGGGGACAAGGAGGCGTTGTGGTGAGGCTCGCTGACGGTTTCGCTTTCGTCGTCTTCGTGTTCCAGGCGCACGAGGTGCGCAGGCACGCCGGTGGCGGCGCCCCAGTAATAGATACCCAAGGCGCAGGCCGCGACGACCAGCGTGTCAAACGGGTGGCTGATCACCCCGATACCGCCGAAACTGCCGAGCTTGGACAGCAGGATGGTCACCGTGTAGAAGCCAATCAGCCAAGCCGACGAGCGCACTTGTTGCTTGAGGTTCAGGTGCGCAGTCGGCACCCAGCGCGCGAACAGCAGGTACACCCCAAACATGAGGATTTGCAGGCCAAGCAGCCATGACACAGTGCTCCAGCCCGACCAGTAGACGATCAGTGCCGCGATGATGAACGACAGCGGACCCAGCACCGCCATGCCCTTGACCCGGAACGGCCGCGCCATGCCCGGTGCATTGCGGCGCAACGCAGCCACGGTGACGGGGGCGACGGCGTAACTGAGTATCAGCGCTGCGGACACCACATTAATCAGTGCTTCCCAGGACGGGAACGGCAGGGTCCAGAACACCGATAGGCCAAAGGTCAGCCACAACGCCGGGCGCGGGATGCCGGATTTTTCATCGATACGCGTGAAGAGCTTGAAGAACGTACCGGTCTGCGCCCAGCCGTACACCACACGCGGGGTGGCGTTCATGTAGATGTTGCCGCAGCCGCTGGGGGAGATCACCGCATCGGCCACCACCAGATAGGCCAGCCAACCCACGCCCAAGGCCAGGGCGATATCGCGATACGGCAGCGCGAGTTCCTTGCTGATGCCAGCCCAGCCGTCGGCGAGCATCTCGGTGGGCACGCCCCCAAGGAACGCGGTTTGCAGCAGCACATAAATGGCCGTCGACAGCAGCACCGACAGAATGAGCGCGATCGGAATGGTGCGTTGCGGGTTCTTCACTTCACTGGCCACCGAGATGATCGGCGTCAGGCCCAGGTAAGCAAAAATCACCCCACCGGCCGACACCGCCATTTCAATGCCCGACAAGCCGAACGGCGCAAAACCCTGTACCTGAAAGTTCGCCGGTTTGAAGAAGGTGAACAGCACGCCGATCACCAGCAGCGGCACGATGAACTTGAACACGCTCACCAGGTTATTGGCGATGGCGAAGGTCTTCACGCTGCGGTAGTTGAGGATAAAGAACAGGCACAGCAGGGCGAACTGCACCAGCCAGCCGAGGGTGGTCGGGTCGCTGGAGCCGACCTTGGTCAGCTCGGGAAACCAGGCCGCGGCGTATTGGCGCGAGGCGACCACTTCAATCGCCACCAGGCTTGAGAACGCGATCAGCGTGATAAAACCCATCAGGTAGCCCAGCAGCGGGCCATGGGAGTACACCGGGTAACGCACTACGCCACCGGCACGGGGCAGGGCGGCGCCGAGTTCGCAATACACGATGCCCAGCAGCAGCACGGCGAAACCGCCGATCAACCAGGAAATAATCCCGGCAGGCCCGGCGATCGCGGACACGTGGCTGGCCGCGAACAACCAGCCCGAACCAAAGATGGCGCCCAGCCCGATAAAGGTGAGGTCCATCAGTGAAAGTTGTTTCTTGAACTTGCCTTGAGCAGACATGGCGGCGCCTTCTTGTGAGTTATTGGATAGGCATGCAGTGGCGCTATCGTGAACCCATGAATGTGGCGGCGATTGATGTTTTGCGCGGTGATGGATGACGAATTCAGCACAATTTACCGTGCTCGACAGTGCCTCGCAGATGGCGCAATCTGCCTGGCGTCGACGAATAAATGAGCAATCAAAGCCATGGTGCAGAGCGCGTTTGCGGCCCTTTTCCAGGGGGCTCGCCCCCACAGCATCGAACAGCTATTGGCCGGAGCGGTGCAGCTATTGCCCCTGCTGGACGTGATCCCCAATGCTGCGATTTTCATCAAGGACATCGACGCCCGCTACCTGCTCGCCAACCGTACCCTGGTGCAACGCTGTGGCCTCAAACAGCTGCAACCGTTGCTCGGCAAGACCAGCGCCGAGGTGTTCCCCGCACAGCTGGGGCCGGGTTACACCGAGCAGGACCGGCGCGTGCTGGAGCAGGGGTTTGTGCTTGAAGATCAGCTTGAACTGCATCTATACGGCAGCCGTGAACCGGGCTGGTGCCTGACCCATAAATGGCCGCTGTATAACCATGTCGGGCAGATCATCGGCTTGGCCGGTATCTCGGTTGACCTCCAGTCCGCCAGTGAAACGCACCCGGCGTACCAGCGTCTGGCCGCTGTGGATGAGCACATCCGCCAGCATTTCAACCGGCGCGTCACCCTTGGCGAACTGACGCGAATCGCCGGGATTTCCGTGGCGCAGCTGGAACGCTATTGCAAACGCGTGTTCCACCTGACGCCACGGCAGATGATCCAAAAAGTGCGCCTGGAGCATGCGCATCGGTTACTGCACACCGACATGCCCATCACCGACGTGGCGTTGCACTGCGGGTACACCGACCACAGTGCATTCACCCGCCAGTTCAAGGCGTTGACCGGTTTTACGCCACGGCAATATCGCCAGCTGGAGTAGTTGCGCGCATTGCGATGCAACGAATCGCCCCCGTCGCCCCTCCTATGCTTACGAGTAACCTTTTCACGAACACAGGTATTGGGCTTATGACGGCGGCTGACAACGATCATGTGAACTGGCTGGTGCAACAATCGATGCTCAACGCGGCGCGCCAACGGGCCAAGCTCTATTCGGGCCAGGGGCGGTTGTGGCAGCAGCCGTATGCGCATACCCGGCCCCGTGATGCCACCGCCTTGTCGTCGGTGTGGTTTACCGCGTACCCGGCGTCGATTGTGACCCGTGAGCATGGCACGGTGCTTGAGGCGCTCGGGGATGAAAGCCTGTGGCATGCGTTGTCGAAGATCGGCATCCAGGGCATTCACAATGGCCCGCTGAAAAAGTCCGGCGGGCTTTCCGGCACACGGCATACCCCGACCATCGACGGTAATTTCGACCGCATCAGTTTTGACATCGACCCGCAACTGGGCACCGAGGCACAGTTGCAGGCGCTGACGCGCATGGCCGCCGCGCACAATGCGGTGATCATTGACGACGTGATTCCGTCCCATACCGGCAAGGGCGCCGATTTTCGCCTGGCCGAGATGGCGTATGAGGACTATCCCGGCCTGTACCACATGGTGGAAATTCGCGAAGAGGACTGGCCGCTGCTACCCGAAGTAGCCGAGGGCCGTGATGCGCAGAACCTCAGCCCGCTGCAGGTGGATGCGCTGCGCGACAAGCATTACATCGTCGGCCAGTTGCAGCGGGTGATCTTCTTCGAGCCCGGCGTAAAGGAAACCGACTGGAGCGCAACACCAGTGGTTATGGGCGTGGATGGCAAGCCGCGCCGCTGGGTTTACCTGCATTACTTCAAGGAAGGCCAACCGTCGCTTAACTGGCTGGACCCGTCGTTTGCGGCGCAGCAGATGATCATCGGCGACGCCCTGCATGCGATTGATGTGATGGGCGCCAAGATCCTGCGCCTCGACGCCAACGGATTTCTCGGCGTGGAGCGCAAGTTGGATGGCACCGCCTGGTCGGAGAGCCATCCGCTGTCTATCACCGGCAACCAGTTATTGGGCGGGGCGATCCGTAAGGCGGGCGGGTTCAGTTTTCAAGAGCTGAACCTCACCGTGGACGATATCGCGGCCATGTCCCACGGCGGCGCCGATCTTTCCTATGACTTCATCACCCGGCCGGCTTATCAGCATGCGTTGCTGATGGGCGACACCGAGTTCCTGCGCCTGATGTTGCGTGAGATGCACAGCCAGGGGATCGACCCCGGTTCGCTCATCCATGCCTTGCAGAATCATGATGAGTTGACCCTGGAACTGGTGCACTTCTGGACCTTGCACGCCCACGACAGCTACCTCTATCAAGGCCAGACCTTCCCCGGCAACATCCTGCGCGAGCATATTCGCGAGCAGATGTATGAGCGCCTCGCCGGCGACCATGCGCCGTATAACCTCAAGTTCGTGACCAACGGTGTGTCTTGCACCACCGCGAGCATTATCACCGCCGCCCTTGGCATTCGTGACCTGGAGGCGATTACACCGGCCGATGTCCAGCAGATCCGGCAGATCCATTTGCTGTTGGTGCTGTACAACGCCATGCAGCCCGGGGTGTTTGCCTTGTCCGGCTGGGATTTGGTGGGGGCGTTGCCGTTGGCGGCCGATGAGGTTGCGCACTTGATGGGCGATGGGGACACCCGCTGGATCCATCGAGGTGCCTATGACCTGGTGGACTTGAACCCGGATGCCGAGCTGTCCGCAGGGCAAATGCCGCGCTCTAAAACCTTGTATGGCAGCCTCAACAGCCAATTGCAGGACCCGGAGTCATTTGCCTCACAGCTGCAGAAGATCCTCGCGGTGCGCAATGCCTACGGTATCGCCGCCAGCCGCCAGATTCTGGTGCCGGATGTCGAGCATCCGGGGTTGCTGATCATGGTTCACGAGCTGCCGGCAGGGAAGGGCACGCAAATCACTGCGCTTAACTTCGGCGCCACACCGATCACTGAAACCCTGCATTTGCCCGACATCGCGCCGGGGCCAGTTGTGGACATCATCAATGAGCGGGTTGAAGGCGATCTCACCGCCGAGGGTGATTTCACCATCACGCTGGATGCCTACGAAGGCCTGGCGCTGCGGGTGGTCAGCCATTCACCGATGCTTTAGGGGCCGAAGGCGCTTATTGACTCGTCGATGAACGCCCCAACGCCCGATGCGCTGCATCGGGCGTTGGGGCGCAACAGGTGTAAACCTATTTCAGGACTGCACAGCGTTCAACGCTTGCAGAAACTGGGTGTGTTTTAGCGTCTGCGAAAACATCGGTAGGGTGAAGTTCTCGGCGGCGTGTTGTTGCTCCTGACTGAAGGTCGCGGTGCAGTCGGTCAAGGTGACGACGTCGTAACCCTTTTCATAACCTGATCGAACCGTGCCTTCGACACAGCAGTTAGTCAGAAAGCCCGCGACAACCAGGTTCTGGATGCCATTGTTACGCAATACCAGGTCCAGGCCGGTGGTGGCAAAAGCGTCCAGCCCGCGTTTGCCCTCTACCACGATATCGGCAGGTTCACGCTTCAGCGCGTCGCTGATCTCGGCGCCCCAGCTGCCCGCGCGAAAGGCGCTGCCGTCTGCCACGCCTTTGAGAATCCCGTAGGAGCGGTTCGTCAGCTCGGGGTAGCCCTCGGAAAATTGGATCGGCATGTGAATGATCTTCACGCCCAGCTTGCGTGCCTGTTGGAGGGTGGTCGCGGTGTTCGCCAGCATGTCGGTTTGGTGCATGACGTCTTTGACGGCGTCGTGAAAGACTCCGCCTGGGGTGGTGAAATCGTTCTGGAACTCAATTAAAACCAGCGCGGTCTTGGTCGGGTTCATCGTGATTCTCCGATAGGTGGGTGTTTGCACGGCTGTGCGATGGCACAACAGTTATAGGCTTTTAATCCTGGAGAAGGGGCGTTTACGAACAGCTTCCGTCACGAGATCGCAATTGGGTGATGGCAAAGTGGCGCCAACGCTACTCGGCTGTACCCTTTCCAGGATTGAATAATGCTTCGATACATAGGTGTTTTGTTGGGACTGTGTGTGCTGTTGCCCCGTTTGACGCTGGCTGAGCCTGCAGGTTTTGCAACACAGGACATTACCTTCACCAGTGCGGGTATTTCACTGGCCGGCACAGCCTTCTTGCCCGAGCATCCTAAGGCTGGCGTCGTGCTGGTGCACGGTTCTGGCCAGGAAAAGCGCATGACAAACTTCGCGACGCTGTTGGCCGGGCGGGGGATCGCGGTGTTGACCTATGACAAGCGCGGTGTCGGGCAATCCGGTGGCATTTATGCAGGCCCGGAGGTCGGCACCAATAACCTTGATGCGTCCAACCTGAAGGTGTTGGCGGGTGATGCGAACGCCGCCGTTGCGGCCTTATCCAACACGCTGGCGGCCAGTCGGTTACCGATTGGGCTGGTCGGCTTCAGCCAGGCTGGCTGGATCATTCCCATCGCAGCAGAACACAACCCAGGCGTGCGTTTCATGGTGTTGTTCAGCGGGCCCCTGCTCACGACACGTGAGCAACTGCGGTTTCAGTTCCTGACGCAGGGCAAGGCGGACTTCTGGAATAACCACAGCGAAACCGACGTACGCAAACATATCGCTGAAGACCCTGACCGCTACCCATTTGCCGACACCGACCCCCGCGACTCGCTTGCCAGGGTTTCGATTCCGGGGCTCTGGTTATTGGGGGGCAGGGACCTGCAAACCCCGGCGTTCCTGGCGATGGAACGGCTGGACGCAATGAGCGCCAAGGGCCAGGCATTCGAATATCGGCTCTATCCCGAGTTGGGGCACAACGTCACGCCCGGTGGCGTCGGCCAATCGGTTGAAGACGCGCTTCAATGGATCATCTTGCGCTAGTGCATCTGGACCTGACGTTGAACCTCGGCCAAGCAAGCCAACTCGTTCAACGTCACCCGGCGTCGGTATTCATCAGACCACTGCAGCGCGCCTTGTCTGACAGGCGTGACCCGGTAGCGGTTTGCCGAGCCAACTCAAGCAGAATTCATCAACTTCCACCCATGATTTACCAGGCGATTGTTGGCATCGAATGAGCCCTGAGCAGGCGCCGTTTTGATCAACTCTGACAAAGGAGCGGAATTTCGGACTAGTGAAGAAAAGTAACCCAAGGCACAGCATGATGTTCACCTGGTTGAGTGCAATTTAGGTATAGCTTGATTTCAGGCTGAGGCCAGCAAACTCCTGGTTTGTTGGTGGGTATTTCGCTTCGGTTGTCCCAGGTTGGCGGGTCCTGTTGGACGCGGCCTGGATTGCGTTAACCAGCTCGCATGCGGGGTTGAAGACGGTTATTCACGTTCCTGAAAATGACAGGCTTTCAGAACGTGAGCAGGCGAGAGGTAGGTCAGTGCAACGGCTGCGGCGCTTCGTGGCGATACGCTCCCGGGCCCTGACGCAAACCCTTCAAAGGCGCTGGGGAGATGTGTCCCCGCGCCCATTTCTGCTGACAGTCAGGCCGTCGTGTTGACGCGCGTACCTATTGATCCCGAGGTTGCTTTGGGTTGTTCGACTTCACCTGGGGTGCTGCCGTCATGATCGCCGTCGCTGTCTGCTTGCACGGCGGGGCGAACTTGGGGCTTGATGGCTGCCGGTTGAGGTTGTGTGATGTGGGTCGAACCCGTGATGGCCGATGTCATGTTGATCCCCTTAAGAAGTTGCAGTGTGAGTGAATACTATCGGCGGGTTTTTTTAATGTTTAGGTCTTTTGGTCGACGAGCGTATGAATAAAAATAATTGAGATCGTTTCCCAGACTTAAGTTTGATTTGGCAACTTAGCGCTTATTAATGATGTGTGAAAACGTTGTGATAAATGTGTGAAGGCTTACGCGCCGCTACTGTCGATTTATGCGGCAATCGCGATGCCCGGTTAATGATCAAGATCTGGACGGTGCCAGGGGTCCACGTGCGTCATCAGGTTCAAAACACGCGGTATGCGCATCACATTTTCCCTGGCGCGCACTGCAATCGCATGGCCTTCTTCAACGCTAATCGAGGCGTCCACTTCGATATGGGCGTCGACAATGATCATGTCACCCATTTTTCGAGTGCGTAGATCATGGACACCTTTAATGCCTGGTGTGTTGTGGAGCGTCTCGCGAATAGTTGCAACTTCCTGCTCATCGGCAGACCGGTCCATCAGGTCGTGCAATGAGTCCCAGGTAAAGTGCCCACCCATCTTGGCGATCATGCCTCCGACAACAAGCGCAGCAATGGGATCAAGAATCGGGTAACCCGCCAGGTTACCCACGATGCCTACGCCGACAACCAAGGAGGACGCTGCGTCGGACCTGGCATGCCAGGCATTGGCAACCAGCAAACTGGATTTCACTTTTTTGGCGACCCTCAGCATGAAGCGAAACAACAGCTCCTTGGCCATCAGCGCAGCGATAGCCACCCATAGGGCCGCAATGTGCACCGTAGGAATCGACTCAGGGGTTTGAAGCTTGAGCACTGCGGATACGATCATGCCGATGCCCACGATCAACAATAATAGGCCCAACACCATGGACGCGGCGTTCTCGAAACGCAGATGCCCATAGGGATGGCCTTCGTCGGCATCGTCTTTGCTTTTATGGCTGGCAAACAGCACTACGAAATCCGCGATCAAGTCTGAGAGCGAATGAATACCATCGGCGATAAGCCCCTGGGATTTTGACAGCACACCGACTGCAATCTGTGTGAGCGAGAGCACGATATTGACGATGACGCTCACCCATGTGCACCGGGAGGCGGCCGCTGCACGGTCGATCTGACTATAACCCTCGTCTTCAGGGTCATCAGAGAACTGTTCATGGTTCATGTGTGTTTCTCTAGTTGAAGTTGATACTCGTCTCGCGGTGCGAAAAGGCCGGGTACGCAGTAATAGTTGCGCTTTTTATTGAGGGTGGAAGGGTAAGGTTTGTAGCACGCTTAAAGCAAGGCGATGCGCGGTTTAAATAACGAGGTATAAGTTATATTTCGCAGGGTTGCGTATAAGGATGTTAATGCTAATGTTTCGCGTAATTAAGGTTTTAGTCGGGCTACGGGGTGTATCAGTCAAAACCGGATGCGACTTAACCGTATCAGGGGGGCGGTGAGCGAGTGCTAATTTATGCTAGTTGATTAATGCGCGCTGGCGGCCCCGGAAAGTGACTTTGTTGCACCGGCGGTCCTTCATTTTTTTGATTGATGAGTGTGCGCAAGGTCTGCATTTTTTTGCGAGTGAGCACCGTTTAGTCGCGCTGGGTGTGCGATGCAGGGGGATGACGAGACGCGCTCTTGCGGCTGGAGCGGCTTGTCTTTGAAGGGCGAATTTACAGTTCAATAACAGTTGAATAAGTGCAGTGCTGAATCGTTTCGCTCAGAATCCGTTACCCGTCCGCGCATGGCGCACGAAAGATCACCCAGTGTCAGGCCGCCGGGCGGGAGCTTTTTCTAATTTGAGTACGGCGAGTGCTGAGCTCGGGTTACTCAGTCATTCCGTTCAAAGGGGCAGGTGTTGAAAGTGTTTAAGAGATACAGCGTGGCGTTGTTGACCTCGGTCATAGCAACCCTGGTTGTCGCTGATGAATTGCCGGAGAGCCCGTTACTCCAGCGCTTTGGTGCGGCCATTAATGAGCTGCCTAAACCAGCGGCGCCCCCAGAGGCGAAGCCGGTGCCCCGCGAATTACACATCGAGGGGCAAGAGGCGCTAAACCACCCTGGTACTCCTGTCAGGCGTGAGTCCGAAAAAACCGGAAATCCAAGTATCGACAATATGCAGGCACGTGATAGAGATGCCTGCAGGAGGGTGCAAGCGGCGGCATTATGGCAGGGCAAAGGTCTGTTTAATTGCGAGTAAAAGGGCGCTACTGAGATCATGGCCTCACCTGCTGGATGTGGGGTTCAGCCTATTTGCGCATTCTCATCCAGCGCTCTTCTGGCGTTTCGCGTTGCTATCCAATCGTTCCATCTGGGCGGCTGACACCCGGTTCCTTGAAGGCCTCAATGCCTTCCGCGAATTTCGCGTCTCGCACTTCCAGCTTCTTTTGTCGCTGCATCCCGTTGTATCCGCCGTGATTCAAACGCTTGAAAGTAAAGCAACACGGCGCAGCCAGAGAGTTGAGCGTTTTGCTCGTTTTACCCGGCGCCAAGGAAACTTCGCTTTGCGTGTGTGTCGGCGCCATAGCCTTCAGCCGTTCACCCTGCTTCATCCGCATATCGGCGCGTTCATCCATCGGCGCAATGGGCATGCTTGAAAACGGACAGGGTTCTTGCGTCAGCCACTTGGTTTATTAGTCCGGCAGCCACCTGTTCAAAAGATGACGTCGGATATACGTAGCTTCAATGATTGTCAATGGAATAATTTGACAAAAGTAAGCCCGTGGCGCGAGCGTTCTTATAAAGAAGTACTATCTGCTTGGATGGGGGCATGTTAATGTGCCGCCAAAATCAAGGATGATTGCAATGGACGCATTATTAGTAATGCATGCTCCAGAAGTCTGGATGCTCATGCTGTTTATTTTTCCTTTCGTTTTCCTACCGATGTTTTTCCTGTCGAGGCGAGTGACATCGCTCGTTCCAGAAGGCCACGCCAACACAAAGTGGATTGACGGATTGCGCGGTGTGGCCGCCGCTTGTGTGGCTTTGAACCATGCCCCGTTTATCTTGGGCAGCCTGGTGATCATGCCAAAGGTCTTCTACATTTCGGCTGATGGCGCGTCGGCCCCCGTTCTTTTTGGCGCTTTGGGTGTACAGATTTTCTTCTGTATAACAGGATTGCTGTTCACTGGAAAAATCCTTTCCAATAAACCGATTGACTGGACTGACTTCTTTACAAAGCGCGTTCGTAGGATTGTTCCGGCTTATCTTGTTGCAGTCACTGTTGCGTTAATGGTTGCTGCCTGGTTTTCATGGCCGATTACTCAGGACATGGGTGCTATTGTCAGATCCCTTCCCGGTATCTATGCTTTCGGGTTGTTGCCGATACCTACTATAAACGGGTTTGATCTTGTAAAGTTGATAGGGGTAGCCTGGACGCTGGCGGTAGAGTGGCGTTTCTATCTTGTGCTTCCTCTTCTCTATATTGCCGCCAGGAAAAATAGAAACCTTACATTTGCACTGATTACAGCGTTTGCTGTTTCAGATCTATGCTTTAGCAATGCAAGCACGTGGTCATTTTTTATTCTTGGCGCTTTTTGCTCGTTAATAGCAACTAAGAAATTTAGTATTAATTTGCGTGTGGCTGCTGGACTGATAGCACTGGCTGCCGTCGCTTTTATCTTCTATCGCGCAGGAGAAAAGGCGGTTTACGGCCTGGAGCAGTGGATCTGCGTGTCAGTGCTTTTTGTGGGGCTAACCATTTCGCGCCCCGCGATACTGACGGTACGTACGCTGGTTGCCATGGGGAGTGTGAGCTACAGCTTTTACCTGCTCCACTGCATGATCCTGTTCCTTGTCTTCGGTATCACCCAGCATTATTTTATCGATGTTGGTTCCCTATCGATCGTAAGCTTTGCGCTCCTGGCGGGCGCAACACTGAGCCTGTCATCAATCATTGCTACCGCGTCTTACGTGTTTATCGAGCACCGGTATATGCACAAGCCGGCTTCAACACATAACGTGTCTCAACCAGCAGTCGTTCAGCCTGTAATGCCCTGATCATCACTGAAAGCGTCGGATTTTTAGTGCTCGCTATTGCCCGCGTATCGGCCGGATCAGTTCGGGCCCTTGTTTGCGCACGTTGCCCACGGCTGGGTCAACCTTGAACCACTCGAAAGCCTCGGCGGGTTCGCCCTGATACAGCACCATCTGCTCGGCGCGCGCCGTTGGCGTGGCCGGGTCGAGCCATTCGCGTGCGAGTTCCGGCGTCAGCACCACCGGCCGGCGGTCGTGAATGTCGACCATACCGCCAGCACTGTCGGCGGTGATAATCACGAAGCCGTCATGTTCGCTCGGACCTTCATCGGCATCCGGCAGTTGGCCAATGGACGCACACAGGACCGGGCAGCCATCCCGTCTACGGATCAGGTAAGGCTGTTTCTTCGGCCCACCTTCATCTACCCACTCAAACCAATTGTCGATAGGCGTAATTGCCCGGTGTGGCCAGATCGCCCGGAAGAACGGGCTGAGTGCGACCTTCTCGACGCGCACATTGATTGGCGTGGCGCGGTCCTTGGCCCAATGCGGCCTCCATCCCCATCGCACCGGATCGGCCAGCAGCAACTCGCCCTGGACGTGCAGCAGGGCTACCTGGGTTGTCGGGGCCACGTTGTAGTGCTCGATCGGCTGGTCACCCACGCTGCTCGCCAAAGCATTGGGCATGCCAAGCGCGGCAACGAATTCGTGAATGCCCCGGTACTGTGAAAGTCTTCCGCACATGGCCCAACCCTCAGTCGCTTTGAGCTTAGACAATCGTGGTCGGACGGGGCCTCATTTCATTTACGACTGCCGCTATTTCTTAGCGTGGTACTTACTCACGATGGCCAGTGTGGCATCAGGCTATTTGGCGCATGTGGTCAGTTGTTGCGCCGCGTTCTTGAGCAGCACCAACGAACCGGCCATCAACACCAGATCCTTGATCAGAAAAGAGCTGGCGCCGCCCATGGCCGGGAAGCCACCCGCCGAAGCCTCCCAGCCGCCCGGAGTAGTCAGGAGCAGACTGGCGGTTGTCAGATAGGTCACAGAGGAGGCGGCGGCGGCAATCAGCGCGATCCTTGGCGACCATGCACCGATGGCCAGGCCAAGGCCGATAGTCCATTCAGCGGTGCCTAGCGCATAACTTGCGCCCTGAGTGCCAAATACACCGTACATCCAGGAAAGAAGGGGGCTGTGACTGATCAGCGGAATCAATGCCTGGGCTTCGTAATCGAACCATTTTGTGTAGCCAAACATAAGGAATATCAAGACCAGCACCCAGCGCATGAACTCGACTTCAAACGGCTGGCGGAGAAAACGGGAATACATTGATGAAGGCATGGGATTTCCTATAGGTCAGTGAGCGTTGTAGACCTAGAGTTCGCTAACAGCGCTGCGTTACAGATTTTGTAAGCGTTTTGAAAAGAAATTATGAAAAGGGGGATTTTCGGCCGGCCAGCATGCCCACCAAACCTTAATGGGCATGCGCCGCGAAATGATTGGCCAGAGCTGGACCAGTAAGCTGGACCGTGGCCCGTCATGTGAGATATTCCAGCACCATGAAGATTTGGTGTTCGTTCGGCAGGACGCCGTGGAGGGACCGCTGCGAAGCGGGCTCTGGAATTTCGGAGCGGAAAAGATAAGGGCCTGCATGAAGTTCATCATGCAAGCCCTTGATATCTATGGTGCCCGAACCCGGAATCGAACCGGGACGCCCTTACGAGCGGGGGATTTTAAGTCCCATGCGTCTACCAGTTTCGCCATTCGGGCGGCAGCGCGGTGCAGCAGGGTTGGGAATATATAGACCCAAGCGTTTGGATGCAAGGTTGAAAGCTCGTTTCTTGCACTGATGCAAAGCTGAAAAAGCTTGTCAGATCAGTGATCTACACGGGTAGCCCGGCTTTATGGCGAGGTGTTTCGCACCTCACGTCTTGGCGATAAGTGACGCGCGCTTGATTCGCCGGCATCACAACGGGCTGGCCGTCGCAGCCAGCAACCGTTCAGCGATCCTGGCGTTTCAAGTGGATGATGTGGAGGCGCTTCTGCTTCAGGTCAGCAACGCGGGAGTGATGATGCCTGTGACGAAAATGCCTGGGGCAATACTTCCGCGCTGCTTCAGGATCCTGATGGGAACCTGGTGATTATCTTTTCAGCACCTGATGAGTCGAGCAATCAAACAAATGGCTGCCCGCTGAACCCGCGTGGCAAACGCTGCAATCCGGGCAGGTCGGTCAGGCGTTGTGTCCATGCACTGCGCCAGTCACTGGCGGTATGGGGCTTGGCTTTGCGCGCGGTGCGGCGGGCGGCATTGCGTTGGGTACGACGCGCTTCTTTGTAGGCGTCGGTATTACGGCAGGTACGGCATTTGACTCGGTTCAGCTCGGTGCTGGAAGGGAGGTCGGTGCCGTGGTGGCCGCAGGCCAAATGCCCGGCGACCTTGAAGTGAGTGACCATGTAAGCGTCTCCTTCTTATGGGGGAGCGCGCATCCCAAAAGCAGCGGTTGCGCGCAAGCGGGGCGGGGCAGTAACCCCGGCGCCTTATAGTTACGACCCCATGTGCGGCGCAGCGTTCGGTTTTGCCCTTACGCGGGTTTACGTTAGCCTGTCAGGCCAAAAAACATAAAAAAGGAATGAATGATGAGCGTCGAAAACCTGCCACTGGAAGGCAGTTGCCGCTGTAACCGGGTGCGTTTCAGCATCAGCCTGCCACCCGTTATCACCATGGCGTGCCACTGCAGCGGTTGCCAGAAAATGACCTCCAGCGCGTTCTCCCTCAGCGCACTGATTCCCGCGGCCGGCTTCACCGTCACCCAGGGCTGCCCGGTTATCGGCGGCTTGCACGGTGTGGACCGTCACTATTGCTGCCCGCATTGCATGAGTTGGCTGTTTACACGCCCCCATGGCATCGACGAGTTCGTCAACGTGCGTGCGACCTTGCTGGATAACGCCCGCGACTACGTGCCGTTCATGGAAACCTGGGCCTGTGAAAAACTGCCTTGGGCCGCCACGCCTGCCGTCGAAAGCTTTGCGCAATTGCCCGAGCCGCAAGACTTTCCGCGCTTGATGCAGGCCTACGCCGCGTTCAGCGCCGGCTGAAATCAGTCAATCAGTGCCAGCAGGTCCGTATCGCCGACATCCACACCCGCCTGGGTCAGCAGCGTCGTTGCCTGGCCCCGGTGGTGGGTCTGGTGATTGAAAAAATGCACGAGCAAGCTGAAGAACGGTTTGTCCGCCGCCATACCGCGCATGTTGTGGTAGTGCAGGCGATGATCCAGGTCGGGCTCGCGAAGGCTGTGTGCCCAATCAATGATCAGTTGATCCAGCCAGGCGCGACGGTCCGACAGTTCGCCAAGCGTGCCGAAGGCCACCTGCTTCAAATCCACAGGCATGGCCAGGCTACTTAGCGGCGCCAGGGCCGCAAAGCCTGCCGGGTGCTGTGCAAACCGCTTGAGCCAGACCGTATCGCCTAATGTCAGGTGGTTCAGCGTGCCAAGGATCGAGCCGAAAAATGCGTGTCGGTCCGCCGCCAGCTGCGTTTCTGTCAGCGTGCTCGCGGCGTCATACACCTTACGGTTCATCCACTGGTTGTAGTTGGCCATCAACGCAATGTGCTCGATGCGGTTCACAGGTGTGCTCTCTTGGCGGGATGACCCCATCATAAAGCGTGCCCGCCCGGCGGTCATGGTGTTCCCGCCGGAGCGGTCTATGGTTGATGAACGCCACTACTACGCTCCGGGAGAGCAACACGATGAACACCAGCGATCTACTCGAACAACTGCTACGCGCCGGGCAGTCAGGCGGCACCTCCTCAGGCGGCGGCCTGGGTGGGCTGTTGGGTGGCTTATTGAAAGGTAACAACACCGGCAATGCCCCGGCGGGCGGTGGTCTAGGTGGGTTGCTCGGCGGGCTTGGCGGTTTGTTGGGCGGTGCGCCCGCCAGCGGTACGACGCAAGCACGTGCCGGTGGGATGAACTACGCAGCGCTGGCATCCCTGGGGATGGCGGCTTTTCAGGCATACCAGGCTTGGCAGCGCCAACAGGCAACCGCCCCGCAGCAAGCCTTCCAG
Organism: Pseudomonas antarctica; assembly: GCF_001647715.1. Lineage (NCBI taxonomy): Bacteria > Pseudomonadati > Pseudomonadota > Gammaproteobacteria > Pseudomonadales > Pseudomonadaceae > Pseudomonas > Pseudomonas antarctica. The sequence goes on along the minus strand of NZ_CP015600.1, from coordinate 3,371,839 downwards.
ACGGTCGACCAACTTCAAGGCCCGGAAGCCGAGGCCCACAGCCATGCGCTATTACGAGCCCTGATCGCCGCAGCCAAGGCGGATGGCAAGATCGACGATCAGGAACAACAGATGATTTCTGCCGAGATCGGCCGCCATACCGACGACCCGCAGTTGCAACAGTGGCTCGACGCCGAAGTCGCCAAGCCACTGAGTGCAGCCGATTTTGCCGAGTATGCCCATGACCCCGCGCTGGCGTCGGAGATCTACCTGGCCAGCGTAATGCTGGTCAATGATCAGCAGGCCGCGGAGCGCACCTACCTGGACGAACTGGCGGGGCAGTTGCAACTTGACCCACAGTTGCAACTGCACCTGGAGCAGCAGGCCAAACCTTAGAAGCGCACGGTCGCGCCGGTGGTCAACCACTGGTTGCGGTCCCCGGTCAGGCTTTGCCCGACGACCACGTCCACGTCGACCAGCTTGCCAACATGGAACCGCGGCCCGGCCTGCCAGGCCTGGTCGCCGCCTTCCTGGCCATAGCGCTCACCGATCAGCGTCAGTGCATCCGCCACCTGATACTCGAAGCCGGTGCCCCAGGTCAGGCGATGGTTTTGCTCGCCGCCGTTATAGGCATGTGTCCAGCCACCGTTGAGGTTCAGGCGCAGTGCTTGAATGGGTTGCCAGGTCAACGGCACATTCAAGTCCGCACCGTCGAACGCATGTTGGCGGTCCAGCGCAAAATGGCTGGTGGCAGACACTGCTATCTGCAGCCCCAAGTCTTCTTGTGACCACACCTGCGCCTTCACTTGCGGGCTGACCTGGGTCTCGGCATCGCCTGCATTGCTGGCGCGCGACAGTGCAGCGCTCCATTGCACATAGGGCAGTGCGCTGAACGTGCAGGCCGGGTTCAGGGTTTGGCTATGGATGTTGCCCTGGTGGCGATCGGCTGTGTACCAGGCGTCAACATTGCATTCGCCCGGCTCGTTAACCGCACCGTCGTCGACTACATAGGCGCCGCCGGCCGCCTGGGCTTTCGAGAACAGGGCGGTCAGCAAAATAAGGCCCAGGGTTGTGCCAATAAAGATCAGGTTACGTTGCAGCGCGCGGCGCTTGGCCGGTGGCAACAGCAACAGGGTCTGGCGGGCTCCGCGGTAATGACGCGCGCGATATTTGGCAAACCCGTCCGCGTGTTGAGGGGTGTGTTTTTTGTGCATGGTGCACCTCGCTTGAATTCAGCTTTCTACGGTCAGCACCGAAATGCCGCTGGTTTTGGCTTGGCAGACCAACTCCGATGTGTCGTCACCACCTGGCAGGGCGATGATCACGTCGGGCCGGCTGTCGGTCAGCATGAAATGGTTGCGCTGGCGTTCCGCCTGCTTGCCATGGCGTTGCCAATTGGGCGGGTAGCGCACCACATCGATGCCGATTTCCCGCGCCCATTCCTCGATGTCACTGCCCAGGAATTGGTTGCCGCCGTGAATCAATACCTGCACGGGGCGCAGGCGGTGGTAAGCGTCCAGCACTTGGCGGGACTTTTTGGTGTCGGCGTAATGACGACCTGCACAGATCAAGACGCGCATAGGGAGTGTCCTTGTGTTGCACGGTGGCGGCCGGGCGACCGCCACCGTTTAAACGGCGGGGGTGATCAGTACCACTGCTTGAAGCGGCGGATGTAGATCGTCTTCATCAGTTGGGCGACGCAGCAGTAGGCGAGCAGGGTGCCGACCAACCATGGGAAGTACGCCAGCGGCAACGGCTCCAGGCCCACCAGGGTGCCCAGCGGCGAGAACGGCACGTAGATCCCCAGCCCGATGACGATGGCGGTCATCATCAACACCGGCCAGGCGGCCGTGCTCTGGAAGAACGGGATCTTGCGTGTACGCAACATGTGCACGACCAGGGTTTGCGAGAGCAGCCCCTCGATAAACCAGCCGGACTGGAACAGGGTCTGCATTTCCACGCTGTTGGCGGAGAACACGTACCACATCAATGCAAAGGTGGTGATGTCGAAGATCGACGAGGTCGGCCCGATCCAGATCATGAAGCGGCCGATGTTTTTCGCATCCCACTTGCGCGGTTTGGCCAGGTATTCCTTGTCCATCTTGTCCCATGGCAAGGCCAGCTGGGAGATGTCGTACATCAGGTTTTGCAGCAGCAGATGGATCGCCAGCATCGGCATGAACGGGATAAACGCACTGGCGACCAACACCGAGAACACATTGCCGAAGTTCGAGCTGGCCGTCATGTTCAGGTACTTCATGATGTTGCCGAAGGTTTCGCGGCCCTTGAGCACGCCTTCTTCCAGCACCATCAGGCTCTTTTCCAACAGGATGATGTCGGCGGATTCCTTGGCGATATCAGTGCCGCTGTCCACCGAAATGCCCACATCGGCATCACGCAGCGCCGGTGCATCGTTGATGCCGTCGCCGAGGAAGCCCACGGTGTGGCCGTTGGCTTGCAACGCTTTGAGTACCCGGGATTTCTGCAGCGGCGTGAGCTTGGCAAACACTGTGCGCTCTTCCACGCGGCGCAGCAGGGTTGCGTCATCCATCGCTTCGATTTCCACACCCAGCAGCGGCTGGCCAGGCTCGAGGCCGACCTGACGGCAGATCTTGCTGGTGACCACCGCGTTGTCGCCGGTCAGCACTTTTACCGCTACGCCGATTTGTTGCAGTGCGGCAATCGCCGGGCCTGCGGTTTCCTTCGGTGGATCAAGGAATGTCAGGAAGCCCTGGATCACCAGATTGCGTTCATCGGCCGTGGTGTACTGCTGGCGCGCCAGTGCTTTCGGGATGTTGCGGGTGGCGACGACCAGTACACGGAAACGATCTTCGTTGTAATCGTTCGCCAGCGTCAGCAACTCTTCACGGCGGCGCTCATCCAGCGGGACGGCATCGCCACCTTCCATGACGTGCGTGGAAATGCTCAGCATCTCTTCCACCGCGCCCTTGCACACCAGCAACTGGTCGCCGGCGGCATCCTTGACCACGATCGACAGGCGACGGCGTACAAAGTCGAACGGCAGTTCATCGACTTTGCTGTAGGCAAACGGCACCTGGAACTTCGGGTTCTGTTCCGAGAACTGCACCACGGCCTGGTCCATCAGGTTTTTCATGCCGCTCTGGTGAAAGCTGTTGAGCCAGGCCAGGGACAGCACTGCATCATCACGTTGGCCAAAGGCGTTGACGTGATGCTCGAGGATGATCTTGTCCTGGGTCAGGGTGCCGGTCTTGTCGGTGCACAGCACGTCCATTGAGCCGAAGTTCTGAATCGCGTTGAGGCGCTTGACCACGACTTTGCGCTTGGCCATGGCGTTGGCGCCTTTGGCCAGGTTGGCGCTGACGATCATCGGCAGCATCTCAGGGGTCAGGCCAACGGCGACCGCCAGTGCAAACAGGAACGCATCGCCCCAGTCACCTTTGGAGAAGCCATTGAGGAAGAACACGATCGGCACCATCACCAGCATGAAACGGATCAGCAGCCAGCTGACGCTGTTCACACCACGATCGAAAGCGGTTTGCACCCGCGAGCCGACAATCGCTTTGGCCAGGGAGCCAAAGTAGGTGCGTGGGCCGGTGGCGACTACTACGGCTTTGGCGCGACCACTGACGACGTTGGTGCCCATGAAGCAGATGTTCGGCAGGTCCAGCAGGTTGCCTTGGTCGGCCGCTGCCGGTATCGCGGACTTTTGCGTGACGTCGCCGAGGGTGTCGTACTTCTCGACCGGCAACGCTTCGCCGGTCAGCACGGCCTGGCTGATAAACAGGTCGCGGGACTCTATCAAGCGGATGTCGGCCGGGATCATGTCGCCGGCGGAAAGCTGCACGATGTCGCCCGCCACCAGGTCGCGCATCGGTACTTCACGCAGGGTCGGCTGGGCGCCGACTTGCTCACGACGCAGCACCGTGGCCGTGGTGCGCACCATGGCTTTCAGGGCTTCGGCGGATTTGGCCGAGCGGTGCTCCTGCCAGAAACGCAGCAGGCTGCTGAGCAAGACCATGAGCATGATGATGATGACTTTGGTCAGGTCGACTTCTTCACCGGCCTGCAGCGGCAACCAGTAGTCAGTGACAAAGCTGATGCCGGCCAATGTCAGCAGTACGTAGATGAACGGGTTGTTCAGTGCCTGCAGGAACTGGACGATGGCGTGAGGCGGCTTGTCATGGGCCACTTCGTTGTAGCCTTCGCGTTGCAGACGCGCCGAGGCGTCCAGTTCGGTTAAACCATCCTGGGTGGCTCGCACATTGGCAAGGGTGGCCGATAGGCCGTTCTGGGCTTCACGGGCGGCACGCATCGACAGTTTGGTGTCGGTAGCGGTGCCATTTTTCTTGTGCAGAGGCGTGTTTTTTACGGCGCTCATTGTCTGTACTACTGTCGCCAATTCTCGACAAAACATACCCGGTACTTACCTGAATACAGGCGAGCGAAAGCATGCCGAGCCGCGGACTTCGCGATCGGTTTAAATAAGGTGTCTACATAACTTCTAGTGTGCCCGCCAAGCGCGCGTTAATTAACTAACGCGCAGCGGGCTACTACTGGACGTGTTCATAAAGAACTCCAGAACATCAATTAGAAAGTTGCTGTTTCCAGCCGGGTTAAGCGGCGCGAGTGCTCACGTAAAGTCCGAGCATCAGGCCAGCGTGTGCCAGTCTGGAAACCTTCGGTCTCTGCGGGTCTTGAGGGTCGGCGTGATCCCATTGCTGCAGCAATTGGCCGCTGGCAGGGCAGACACGCCAATGCGCCAGCGGGGGAGCCGGGCGCGCTTGGTCTTTACTTGCTTGGGGGAAGGGTGCAGCAAAGGCTGCGCGAGTAGGCGAAAAGCCTACGGGCTCGCGGCACAGCTTGGCGCGCAAGGCTGCGGCCAGCGTACGAACATCAGGTAAAGCAATGAGTTGGAAGGTCATAACACACCTCGGGACCGGACGAGCGACCGGTGAGGCAGTTACGGTGGAGCATCAAGCTCTAGCGCAGCTTACCGGACCTGGAAGGCGAGTCCTGTCATATTCTGGGTTTGGCGCCCGATGCCCGCAATAGCGGTGCTCGGACAGCGACTAGATACTGTGTCCATTGGCTTCTTTTGTGAGGTTTAAAAAAGGCCCCAGTTGTGGGCAGGGGCAATCTACTCAGACGGTTACAAAATGTCAACGCATGATTAATTAAAATACCCTGTGTTCAGAGTTCATTCAGATTAGCCGCGGCGGAAGTTACGCACTATATAACTTCATATGCCATGTGCCGCCAGTACGGCCAGATAGATCAATACCCCACCACACGTGCCATAACTGATGCGCTGCCACAACGCTGATGCGTTCTTGCGCAGCAGGTTGACCAGCGCGGCAATCAGAAAGCATGACAGCACCGACGCGAGCATGAACCCTGCAAAAAACATCAGGGTTTGCCCGTGGCTGGGCGTGGCGCCGACGATGCCGGACAAAGCGCTGCCCAGCGCACCCCAGTAAATAATGTTCTTCGGGTTAGCCAGGGAAATGGCCGCCCCCACCGCCAGCGCATTGCGCCCGGAACTGGCCGGTGCGTGACTGGGTTCGGGCAAATGCCAGGCATCGATCAGGCTGCGCACGCCCAGCCAGGCCAGGTACAGCGCGCACACGATGGTCAGCGGCACGCGCACTGCATCATGTTGAATCAGCAGGGCGATGCCGGTGAGGCCGATCACCGCCCACACCGCATCGCCCACCAGTGAGCCGATCTGCACCAGCAGGGCCGGCGTAAAGCCGTGGAGCAAGCCACGGCGCAATGTCTCTGCCAGCACCGCACCGGGAGAAAGGCAAAACACAAACCCGAATACCAGCGCGTAAAAAAAGATCGTCAACATGCCCGCTTTCCTTCAAAAGAGGCGGGCAGTGTGGTGTCTGTCGAGGCAGGCGTCTTGAACCAGATTGCGCTGTTCAGCGTTTCAACACGCTTTGATAGCGGCCAGGGGTGATGCCATAGGCGGCGCGGAAGTGTCGATTGAGGTGGCTTTGGTCGGCAAAGCCCAGGCCATGGGCGACGTCACTGGCCGAGATGCCGTTGCGCAACAGTCCTTTGGCGCGGCAGGTACGCAGTTGCATGGCCCACTGCCTGGGGCTCATACCGGTTTCTTTTTGAAAGACACGCAACAGATGGAATTTGGACAGTCCCAATTCATTGCCCAGCTCGTCCAGGGGCAGTGACTGATGCAGGTGCGAGGCAAGCAATTCCTGGGCGCGACCGATCATGCGGTTGCCGGTGTTGGTGCTGCCAGGCAAGCGTACACCGCTGACGCCGACCACTTCTCCCAACCGTAACACCAGGGCTTCCTCATTGAATTCACGGACCCACGTATCGTTGCTCAAGGCGCCTTTCACGGCCGCGGCCACCCGTTGCGCGAGGTCAGGTTGAAAGCAGAGCGAGCGATCAAATTCGAGGTGCGACAGCCCCAGGTCAGCTGCCAGTTGATCCGCGGTGACGTACAGGCTGACAAAGTGCCAAGGTGCTCCCTCAGCCGCGCCGCCGCCCTGGATCTGACCCGGGTTGTACAAGGTGATGGTGCCCGGCCCGGCCTCGAACTCCCGGCGATCGAGCCAGACTTTTTCCTCACCGACAAGGTTGACGCCGATCACGCACTCATCATGGCTGTGACGGGCAAAGGTCAGGCCGGTGCAGGTGGTGCTGCTGACTTCGTAGTTGCCCAGCCAGGCGTGTTGAATGGCGCTCATCATTCAGCTCGGGAAGCGGTTTGCTTGAGCATACGCTGGCAGGGTCGATCAAATCGACCGTTGGTTGACCCGCTGCGACAGCTCATCAGCGCTTTCCTTGCGCTCCGAGTAACGGTCTACCAGGTCCGGGCGGTCGCGCAGTAACAAGGTGAACTTCACCAGTTCTTCCATCACATCGACGACGCGGTCGTAAAGCGCCGACGGTTTCATGCGGTCCTGGTCGTCGAACTCCATGAATGCTTTGGGCACCGAGGATTGATTGGGGATGGTGAACATGCGCATCCAACGTCCGAGCACGCGCAGTTGATTGACGGTGTTGAAAGATTGCGAGCCGCCCGACACTTGCATCACCGCCAAGGTCTTGCCCTGGGTGGGCCGCACGGCACCCAACGCCAGCGGCACCCAGTCAAGTTGCGCCTTGAACACTGCCGACATCGAGCCGTGACGTTCGGGGGAGCACCAGACCTGGCCTTCGGACCATTGCATCAGGTCCAACAGCTCCTGGACTTTGGGGTGATCGTTAGGTGCATCATCAGGCAGAGGCAGCCCGGACGGGTTGAAAATCCGAGTGTCGGCACCGAAGTGGCATAACAGGCGCGCGGCTTCCTCCACCAGCAAACGGCTGAACGACCGCGGCCGGGTGGAGCCGTAAAGCAACAGGATGCGCGGCGGGTGAGTCGGCCCGGTATGCAAGGGTGTTGACAGGGTTGTGTCGAGGTTAGGCAGCATAGTCATCAGGTTCTCCGGCTACAACCGTGCGATGCGGTCGAGCTCAGCCTTCAGTTCAACAGGGCCCAGGCGGGCAAAGGGCAGGGCGAAAAACGCCTGGCAGCGGGTGGCGATGATGTCCATCGTTGCGTTGAACGCGGCGTTGAGATGTTCATCGTCGCCCTGAACATCGGACGGATCTTCCAACCCCCAGTGCGCCTTCAGCGCCGGCCCGAAATACACCGGGCATGCCTCTCCGGCAGCCTTGTCGCACACGGTAATGACCAGGTCCGGCGGGCTGCCTTCAAAGGCATCATTGCCCTTGCTGTACAAACCTTCGGTGCTGATGCCCGCCGCCTGCAACGCGCTCAGGCTGCGCGGCAGGACCTGGCCCTTGGGGAAACTGCCGGAGCTGATCGCCTCGAAGCCTTGCGGCGCCAAGTGATTGAATACCGCTTCGGACAGGATGCTGCGACAACTGTTCGCAGTGCACATGAACAGGACTTTCATTTCGGCATCTCCTTCAGATACTCAGGCGCAAAGCGAGGGCGGCGAGGGTGATCAACAGCACCGGCAAGGTCAGCACGATCCCGACCTTGAAGTAGTAACCCCAGGTGATGGTGATGCCTTTGCGCGCCAGGATATGCAGCCACAGCAACGTCGCCAGGCTGCCGATGGGCGTGATTTTCGGGCCCAGGTCACTGCCTATTACGTTGGCGTAGATCATCGCGTCCTTGACCACACCGACCGCATGGCTGGACTCGATGGACAGCGCACCAATCAATACCGTCGGCAGGTTGTTCATCGCCGATGACAACAGGGCCGTCAGCACACCGGTGCCCATGGCCGCGCCCCACACGCCGTAAGTGGCGAAGGTATCGAGCCAGGTCGCCAGGTAGGTGGTCAAGCCGGCGTTGCGCAGGCCGTAGACCACCAGGTACATGCCCAGAGAAAAGATCACGATCTGCCACGGCGCGCCTTTCAACACTTTGCGCGTGGAAATCTTGTGGCCTTTGGCGGCGATGACCAGCAGCAATACGGCGCACACGGCGGAAATCGCACTGATGGGAATGCCCAGCGGCTCCAGGGCGAAACAGCCGACCAGCAAAATGCCCAGTACCCACCAACCGGCGCGAAAGGTCGCGCGGTCATGGATGGCACTGGCCGGTTCTTCCAGGTCGGCCGGGTCGTAGACCTGGGGAATGTCGCGGCGGAAAAACCACAGCAGCACCGCCAGGGTGGCGGCAACACTGACGAGGTTCACTGGCACCATGACTGCGGCGTATTCGTTGAAACCGATCTTGAAGTAATCCGCCGAAACGATGTTCACCAGGTTCGATACCACCAACGGCAAGCTCGCCGTGTCCGCAATAAACCCGGCGCCCATGACGAATGCCAGGGTCGCCGCCGGGGAAAAGCGCAGCGCCAGCAGCATCGACATCACGATAGGTGTCAGGATCAGCGCCGCGCCGTCGTTGGCAAAGAGTGCCGAGACCAGTGCGCCGAGCAGCACCATGTAGGCGAACAGCCGTCGACCACGCCCCCGGCCCCAACGCGCCACATGCAGCGCGGTCCAGGCAAAGAACCCGGCTTCATCGAGTAACAGGCTGATGATGATCAGCGCGACAAAAGTGCCGGTAGCGTTCCAGATGATGTGCCACACCACCGGAATGTCAGACAGGCTGATGACCCCGCACGCCAGGGCCAGGATCGCCCCCATTGTTGCACTCCAACCCACCCCAAGGCCCTTGGGCTGCCAGATGACCAGGACAATGGTGAAGATAAAAATCGCAATTGCGACAAGCATGAGTAAACGCTCCGATGGCTCAGCAGCAATTGCTGGCGCGTTGTGGTCTGTCGCCCATTGCATCCAGACGCAGCGCGTCGTTTTGCAACCATGGCTGGTTGGCTTGCAAAGTGGTGTCGAGCACCTGTGTCACCCAGGCGGGCAATGCCGGATTGATGCGGTAATAGACCCATTGGCCCTGGCGACGGTCCTGCAACAACCCACAACTGCGCAGTTGCGCCAGGTGGCGGGAGATTTTTGGTTGACTGTCGTCCAGAGCATGGATCAGTTCGCACACGCAAAGTTCGCCCTCGCGCAGGATCAATAACGTCAAGCGTGCGCGGGTGGCATCGGCCAGGCATTTGAACAGGGTGGGCGGGGAGAGGAGGTCAGACATGATCAAGATCTTTATATATATGATTATTCGAATATACGTATAGCCATATATGTAGGTCAAATCCTGAATTCGTTTGATGTGGATCAACCGCCGGCAAAACAGCCACAACTGACTGAAATTAAACTGAAACACGCATGTCCTAAAGTGCCAGCCATTACTGATGAAGGAAGAACCCGCGTGACCCGTGCCACTCGCAACCTGCGCAAGACCCTCGATTCCGTCGCGGATAACAACGAAACCGCGGCGTTTGACCTGATGCGCGCCGTCGAAAAACTCAGTGATGAAGTGCTGCGCCAACGGCTGCTCAATACTATTCACCGGCTAAACCAGGATGCCTACGAGCTGCGCGAAGCGCGCGACTCGGTTGAACAGGTCTCGGTAAGGCTCGCCTGAGCACGATCGTTCAAGACAAGCTCCGTATGACGCTGGCATGCTTGTCGACTGTCTGTCGATGAGCCGTCTCCATGCCTACAGCCTTACCTCATTACGCCTTCGGACGCGGCGCAATTGCCGTTATTCCGCTGTCCCTGGCCTGTGCCCCTTGGGGGCTGCTGGCCGGCTCCATGGCCATTGATGCGCAATTTACCCCGCTGCAAGCCCAGGGTTTGTCCGCCATTGTCTTCGCCGGTGCAGCCCAGTTGGTGGCTATCGGTATGGTCAAGGGTGGCGCCAGCCTGATTTCGATTGTGCTGACCACCTTGCTGCTGACTTCCCAGCATTTGCTCTATGGCATGCACATGCGCCCGACACTCTCATCGCTTAACACTCGCTGGCGCATGAGCCTGGGGTTTCTGCTGACCGATGAGTTCTTCGCCCTGGTCAACCACTATGACCGTGAGACCTTCAACCGCTGGTATGCCCTGGGCGTTGGCCTGACGTTCTATATCATCTGGAACCTGTTTACCCTGGCCGGCATTGTGCTTGGCAAAAGCATTCCCGGCCTTGATCAATTGGGGCTGGAGTTTTCAATCGCCGCGACGTTTATCGCGTTGATCACCCCCGTAGTGCGCGACTTGCCCACCGTGGTGTGCGTCGCAGTTTCCCTGCTGTGCTCGGTATGGCTGAGTTACCTGCACTGGGAGTCGGCGGTGGTGGTGTCCGGCGTGCTGGGGATGAGCGCAGGGTTTGCCTGCAAACGACTGGGAGTAGGGCTGAAATGATCTACATCATGATCGTGGCCATGGGCCTGGTGGTGTTTCTCAACCGTTACCTGTTTATCGAGCCACGCCTGCCGGTACGCCTCAACCGCGGCGCGCGCGAGTTTCTTGGGTTTGCGGTGCCGGGCATGCTCACGGCGATTTGCGGGCCGATCATTTTCCTCGCGGATCACACGCTCAACCTGAGCCCGGCCAACCCCTACTTGCTGGCCGGCATCTGCGCAGTGGCATTGATGTTCTGGACGCGCAGCGTATTGATCACCGTGCTGCTGAGCATGGCGTTGTTCTATCTGTTTCGCTGGTGGCTCTGAATCAGGGGCGAAAAAAAGCCCGCGGGAGAGCGGGCAGAAGGGAGACTTCTTAAAAATGAGCCTGTTGACTATAGGCGTCGTGGTGTCCCTTCACAGTGAAACTAAATTCATTCGGCGGCCGGTAACGGCTTCTTCTTGGCCTTCGCTTCAGCCGCCAGGCATTCCAGGGCGAACTGCTCGGTGTAGGTCATCTGGATCGGCGTGCTTTCGCCCTTGACGGTGCGCTCGCCATCGAGAATGTAGCGGATGCGCTTGTCCGTGACGCCGATACGCTTGGCGATCCACGCGGGTGTCTGGCCAATGCGGCTGACCAGCTTGTCGGCGTAGTCGGTGGAAGGGTTGTAGCGCTCGGCGTTGGGGGTCATCGGGTTTCCAGGTAGAAGCGAGGTTGCAAGTAGGCGACAGGGTGACTGAATAATCCTTGGGTGTCGCTGGCTAATGGTAGAGTCGCATTTTTTACAAGGAGGCGATGGCATGCACAAGGTGGTAATTGGCGCATTGGTAGTGGCTGCACTGTCCGGTTGCGCGGGCTCGAAGATGAAAGACGCGCGCGCAGGTCAGCCTTACAAGACCCTGGCGTCGGACAAGGCCACGCTGGTAGTTGCCCAATGCATTCAGTTCGGCTGGCAGGACGAAGCGGTATTTGGCGTAGACGCCGGGGGCTTCAAGGAACCTCTTGAGGCAGGTGGTTTTACCGTCTACACCACCGGCGGCGATTATTTTGTCGACGTGCGCGCCGCGGGCGCGGGTTCCAGCGTGAACTACTACGCGGCCCAGGACTCGATGCCGGCTAAACGCCGTTTGGCTGCACTCGCAACCTGTCTGTAATCCTTTGCCTTAGTGATATTCGGAAATGCCCGGCGGGACAGCTGGCAGGCATTGGCTTATCATTCTTTCCGCTCGCTCGACGTGATAGCTCTTTACCAGTACACGGATGTCGAGGCCGAAACGTCGGGCGGGCCTCCTTTCTTCTTAGCGTGGCATGTAGCCCAGGTGCCAGCGCCGAGGAATCTTCAGCGACACCAACCCCAGCAAGGCGGCCAATGCGCCACTGACCAGCAGCGCCTTGAGGCCAAGCTGATGCTCCAGCACCGCGCCGATCACCGCGCCCACAAACATCCCGGCCCACGGCACCAGTTGCACCCGCCAACCGTTGCGTCGCTCCCCGAGCATCCAGCGCCCGAGCCCGCGCCCAAAACGTGACAGCGCACCGGTCACATACGTCAGGCCTACCGGCAGGCCGTTGACCTCTTCCACCGCGGCATTGAGCATGCCCATGGCCGTAATCGCTGCCAGCAGCGCAGGCAAGGCATCGTCATAGGGCCACACGGCTGCGCCACACAACAAGGTGGCGATGCACATCAGCAACGGTAGTGCATGCCGCCGACTGAGCCGGCTGATCACCACGCCCAAGGCGTTGCCGACCACAAACACCAGCACCAGCAACAGCAAGCGCCCGGTCAGGCCGAGGTCACCTGCGCTGATCGCCACCGCCAGGCGCGTGGTGTTACCGCTCATGAACGAGACAAAATCACCGCTGGCCATAAAGCCAATCGCATCGGTCATGCCTGCCAGCACGGAAAGGCTGGCCACCAGCATCAAACCGACCCGCCCGCGCCAGCGTTGGCGATGGGCGAGCGCCGCATTGGCGTAAGGTCTGTGGGATGAAGGCAGCATGGGGCCGGGCTCCTCGGTGAGATTATTCGGCCACCACCGTAGTGCGCTTTGGTTGCGCATGCAATGACCTCAGACACACACCAGTCGCCATCCCGCTGGCTGCCAGATCAAGTGATGGGTTGGCCGAATCGCCTGCACAAACGCTTCGTCGTGTGACACCGCGACCACTGCGCCAGTAAAACCTTGCAGTGCCTGTTCAAAAGCCAGCACCGATTCCAGGTCCAGATGGTTAGTCGGCTCGTCCAGTAGCAGCAGTTGGGCCGGTACTTCACGCCACAAGGCAATCGCCATCGAGGCCTTCAAACGCTCACCGCCACTCAATCGGCCGACGGGTTGAGTGACGCGCAAAGCATCCAGTTGCAGCAAGGCCAGGCGCGTGCGCAGTTGCGCTTCGGCCAGCGGAGTATCGAGTAGATTGAGCTGCTCCACGATGCAACGCTGATCGTCCAACAGCGCGAGCTGTTGATCGATATACGCACAGGGTACGTGCACCGCACAGTCGCCGCTGACCGCCGGCCATTGGCCCGCAAGCAGTTTGAGCAGCGTGGATTTGCCGCACCCATTTGGGCCGCGCACGGCCACGCGTACCGGGCCCATCAGGTCGAGCGTGACGTACGCCGAAGGTTGCCGTGGGTCGAGCCATGGCAGTTGGGCGTTTTCCAGCGTCAATACGTGTCGTCCGTTGGGCAGGGCCGAGCCGGGCAGTGCAAGCAGGGTGGGGCTTTCATCGACAACACGCGCATAGGCTTCGCGCACGTGCCCATCGAGCTCGTTTTTATACGCGTGATGTGCGCTGCGGACCGTGCTGACGATTTCTTTGGCAGCGCCTTTCCAGCGGGCCTTGGTAAACCGCGAGACATTGGCGGTCTCCGCGTGTTTGCGCGCGTGGGCGGCACTGCGTTGCAGGCTGTCGTGATCCTTTTGCAGGCGCTTGCGTTCGCGACTGCGATCCAGGCGAGCGTGCTCAAGTGCGGCAACCGCAGCCTGTTGTTCGGTGTCGCGTTGCCGGCGATAGGCATCATAATTGCCGCCGTACACCCGTGCGCCGAGGGGCGAAAGCTCGATGATGCGCGCCAGGGTATTGAGCAACTGCCGATCATGGCTGACCACCACCAGGCCACCACGCCAATCGCCCAGGATGTTCAGCAGCCATTCGCGGCCGGCGCTGTCGAGGTGATTGGTGGGCTCATCCAGCACCAGCAAATCCGGCGCCGCCAGCAGCGCACCTATCACGGCGACCCTGGCCTGTTGGCCGCCACTCAACTGATCGGCCGGGGCGTCAAAACCGAGCGCTTGCAAACCTGCGCTATCAAGTGCTGCGCGCAGACGTTCGGCAAGGTCCCAACGATCGTCGATCACTTCGAGGTCATCGGCCTGGGGTGCGCCCCCGGCCATGCGCTCAAGCGCGGCCAGGGCCTCGGCGGTGCGGGTGAAACAGGCGACGCTTGCTCCCGCTTCAACCACCGGGTTCTGTGCGACGTACGCCACGCGGGCCTTACGGTCGAGCATGCCGAAGGAGGGCGTCAGCGCCCCGGCGATCAACTTCGCCAGGATACTTTTGCCCCGACCATTACGGCCGACAATCCCGGTGGGCGTGTGATCAATCGACAGGTTCAAATCTTCCAGCAGGGTCTCGCCATTGGCGAACTGGAAGGACATGTGTTGCAGGGATACGAGTACGGGCAGCCGTTTGACGTCAGTCATCAGCACCTCCAAAAAAATGTCGAACAGGCCAACAAGCACGCAGGGCGGCTCGTTGCAGATACATTTTGGAAGGCTTAGTTGTTCACGTCGGCGGTCATCCCGTGAGTCAGAAGGGACGCGAAGGCTAACGCACCTTGGCGTTCTTCGGCAAGTCAGCGGCCAATTGTTCGAGGAACATCGCCAGGGCGACTTCCTCGGCTTTCAAGCCCGTGCGCTTGCGCGGTTTTGGCAAACTGGACAGTTCACCCAGGCTGAAATGCTCCAGCACCGCCGGGTGGATATAGCACTTGCGGCACACTGCCGGGGTGTTGCCCAGTTGCTTGGCGACATCCTTGACCATGGCCACCACATGCCGCTTGGCGTCGGATTCCGGTTGCCACGCCAATTCTCGCAGCACCGCCAGCGCCATCGCGGTACCGGCCCAGGTGCGGTAGTCCTTGGCGGTGAAGTCGGCGCCGGTCAGGCTGTGCAAATACGCATTCACGTCGTGGGAGCTGACCGTGTGGCGCTCGCCGGCTTCGTCCAGGTACTGAAACAGGTTCTGCCCCGGCAATTCCAAGCAACGCTTGACCACCGTGGCCAGGCGTCGGTCCTTGACGCTGATCTGATGCTCGACGCCGCTCTTGCCGCGAAACTGGAACTGGATCTCGCTGCCCTTGACGTCCACATGGCGGTTGCGCAGGGTGGTCAGCCCATAGGATTTGTTGTCGCGGGCGTATTGGGTGTTGCCGACACGGATCAGCGTGGCATCCAGCAGCATCACCACCGTGGCCAGGACTTTCTCGCGCGTGAAGCCTGGGGCGGCGATTTGCGCCTCCAGTTGCTTGCGCAGTTTGGGCAAGGCATTGCCGAATTCCTGCAGCCGCGAATACTTGTCGGTGTCGCGCACCTCACGCCAGCGCGTGTGGTAGCGGTACTGTTTACGACCGCGCGCATCGCGGCCGGTCGCTTGCAGATGGCCGCGCGGGTCGGCGCAGATCCACACGTCGGTGTAGGCCGGCGGCACGGCCAGGGCATTCAGGCGTTTAATTTCCTCGGCATCGGTGATGCGCTGGCCTTTGGCGTCGACATACTGGAATTTGCCGCGCAGCTTTTTACGGCGAATGCCGGGCTGGGTGTCGTCAACGTAATGCAGGTCGCGGGGCAGGTCGGCAGTCAGGGCAGAGTCGGGCATCGTGCAAATTCCTTGGCAACGGATCAGGCCGGTATGTCTGATTGACCGCAGGGTTTTGCGCGCGTGCAAAAAAGTTATGCGAGTACCGCCACCGCCTTGATTTGCGCCCACAGCGTCTGGCCGGGATGCAGATGCAACTGGTCGCGGGAGAAGCGGGTGATACGCGCCAACAGCGGCGTCCCCCCGGCGTCCAGGCGCACCAGCACATGGGCGCTGTTATCCGCCGAAATGTCCTGAGTGACCGTCACCGGCAGGCGGTTGAGGATGCTGCTGTGTTCCTCCGCCTGCAGGCTGAGGCTGACGTCTCGGGCCTGCACCTTGATGCGTAGCTGTTTGCCCAACGCCAGCGGTGTATGGGCGACGCGCATGCTCAACGCACTGTCGGGCAACTGCAGGGTGAGCAACTGATAGTGCTCGTCATATGCGCTGACGCTGCCATTGATGACCACGCCGGCGTCATCGCCCAAGGCCAGGGGTAAATCCAGGCGCGCCAGGGTTTCGCCGATGGGGCCGCTGGCCAGGGCCTTGCCGTCGCTGAGCAACACGATGTGATCGGCCAGCCGCGCCACTTCGTCCTGGGCATGGCTGACGTACAGCACCGGAATCTCCAGTTCGTCGTGCAGGCGCTCGAGGTACGGCAGGATCTCGCTTTTGCGTTGGCTGTCCAGGGCCGCCAGCGGTTCATCCATCAACAACAGCCGGGGGCTGGTGAGCAATGCGCGGGCGATGCCGATGCGCTGGCGCTCGCCGCCGGACAAATGCTGCGGGTGGCGCTCGAGCAGGTGGCCGATGCCGAGCAATTCGGTCGCGTGGGCCATGTCCACATGACGCAGCCTGCGTGGGATGCGCTTGAGGCCGAACTCCAGATTGGCGCGTACCGACAGATGAGGAAACAGGCTGGCTTCCTGGAACACATAGCCCAAGGCACGTTTGTGCGGCGGCACAAACAGCCCCTTGCGACTGTCTTGCCAGACCTCGTCATTGACCTGGATAAACCCGTCTTCGGCGCGCTCCAGCCCGGCGATACAGCGCAGGCAAGTGGTTTTGCCGGAACCGGAATGGCCGTACAGCGCGGTGACACCGCGGCCGGGCAAATGCAGGTCGACGTCCAGCGCAAAGGCGGAATAGTGAAGGTTCAGGCGTACCTCAATCATCGATCAGCTCCAGCCCATCTTGGTTTTACGGCTGGAGTAGAGCGCCAGCAACACGAGGAAAGCGAAGACCACCATGGAACCCGCCAGCCAATGGGCCTGGGCATACTCCATGGCTTCGACGTGGTCGTAGATCTGCACCGAGACCACGCGGGTTTTGTCGGGAATGTTGCCACCGATCATCAGCACCACGCCGAACTCACCCACGGTGTGGGCGAAGCCGAGAATCGATGCAGTGATAAAACCTGGGCGCGCCAGGGGCAGGATCACCGTGAAAAAAGTATCCCAAGGATTGGCGCGCAAGGTTGCGGCCACTTCCAATGGGCGAGTGCCGATGGCAGAGAAGGCGTTTTGCAACGGCTGCACCACAAACGGCATGGAATAGATCACCGAGCCAATCACCAGCCCGGCAAAACTGAAGGTCAGGGTGCCCAGGCCCAGCCATTGGGTGAACTGGCCGAAGTAACCATGGGGGCCCATGGTCAACAGCAGGTAGAAACCGATCACCGTCGGTGGCAACACCAACGGTAACGCGACGATCGCCCCGATGGGGCCGCGCCACGCGGAACGGGTGCGCGACAGCCACAGCGCAATCGGAGTGCCGATGACCAGCAGGATCACGGTGGTCAGTGACGCCAGCTTGATGGTCAGCCAGATCGCGGACAAATCGGCACTCGACAGCGGCATTTAGTTGGCCAGCTCGTAACCGTAGGACTTGATCACTGCGGCGGCTTTTGGACCTTTGAGGTACTCGACCAGGGCTTTGGCAGCGGCGCTGTCTTTACCTTTGGCGAGGATCACGGCGTCCTGTTTGATCGGGTCATGCATGGCCGCCGGGACGATCCAGGCCGAGCCGCTGGTGACTTTGCCGTCTTTGTAGATCTGCGACAGGGCAACAAAGCCCAGTTCGGCATTGCCGGTGGACACGAATTGATAGGCCTGGGTGATGTTCTGGCCTTCGACGATCTTGTCCTTGACCTTGTCGGTCAGGCCTTCTTTAGCCAGCACTTGAGTGGCGGCCAGGCCATACGGGGCGGCTTTCGGGTTGGCGATGGACAGGTGCTTGAATGCATTCTTTTTCAGCACGTCGCCTTTGGCATCCACATAGCCTTCTTTCGCCGACCACAGTGCGAGGGTACCGACTGCGTAGGTGAAGCGCGATCCTTTGACAGTGTCGCCTTCGGTTTCAAGTTTTCGCGGGGTGGTGTCGTCAGCGCTGAGGAACACTTCGAACGGTGCGCCGTTCTTGATCTGCGTATAGAACTGACCCGTGGCGCCGTAGGCCGCGACCAGTTTGTGGCCGGTGTCTTTTTCGAAGTCAGCCGCGATCGCCTGGATCGGGGCGGTGAAGTTGGCGGCGACGGCGACCTGCACTTCATCGGCTTGGGCCGAGCCAAAGGCAAAGGCGGCAATAACGGTTACCAGGGCAGTGGGGGCCAAGCGTGAGGCGCGGATCATCATGAAGCAGCTCCTTTGGACGTTGTACGGCTTGTTATAGGCAGAAGGCGTTACCGCTATGTATGGGAATATATAGCGGTTGGCCATAGCCGGTACAGTGCAAAGTTGTTCCCAGTGTCAGTCGCGCTTGAGCTTGGCCAGCGCCTGCTCGGCCAACTGGCGCGTCAGGTCATAAGTGGAAAGCTCTTTACCCAGGCGCAGCGCCTGGCCTGACCACAGGTTGCTGAAGCCCGCTTCATCCTTGGCCTTGAGCGGCATCAAGGCGCCGCCGGAGGTGGGGAAGGCAGGGGCCGCCGGGTTGATCGCGCCGAGTTCACGCATTACGCGGTTGACGATACCGCGTGCCGGGCGGCCGGTGAACAGGTTGGTCAGGGCCGTCTCGCTGGCCTGGGCGTGACGCAGTGCAAAGTGGTGGGAGGCGGTTACGTTGGCTTCGGGGGTGAACAGGTACGCGGTACCGATTTGGACGGCCGACGCCCCCAGCGCAAATGCCGCGACAATCCCGCGCGCATCACCGATACCGCCGGCAGCAATCACCGGCACGCTCACGGCGTCGACAATTTGCGGCACCAACGCCATCAGGCCGATCTGGGTATTAAGGTCGTCGCTGAGAAACAAACCACGATGCCCGCCAGCCTCTATGCCCATCGCAATGATTGCGTCGCAACCATGCTGTTCCAGCCAGATGGCCTCTTCTACGGTGGTGGCCGATGACAGCACCTTGGCCCCGGTGGCTTTTACCCGGTCGAGCAAGGCTTTTTCCGGCAGGCCAAAATGAAAACTCACCACTTCGGGACGAAACTCCTCGACCACTTTGCAGGCGGCTTCGTTGAATGGCTCGCGGTTGGAAACGGGGGTTGGCGCATCAAAATCGGCGCCGAGTTCGCGGTAGTAGGGCTCCAGCAAATCCTTCCAGTGGCGATCACGCACTGCATCAGCAGCAGGCGGTTGATGGCAGAAGAAATTGACGTTAATGGGGCGCGAGCTTGCCTGGCGGATGGTGATCAAGGCGTCGCGCAGTTGCTCGAGACTCAGCGCGGCAGCCGGCAGAGAACCCAGCCCGCCTGCGTTATTGGCGGCGATGACCATGGCGGTGGTGGTCCCGACAGCCATGGGCGCCTGGATAATAGGCACTTCAATGCCCAGCAGGTCGAGAATTCGGGTGTCTGGCCAGGTGCTCATGGGATGCGTCTCCAGCAGTAGTAGGTCTTTTCGCTGTTTTAACAGGGCCCTTGGCACCCGGCCAGTCTGTTTTATTCACTGGACGAAGTCGGGATTTCGTGTAGCGCCGTCAGTCGATGGCCTCGCCCAGCACCGCATGAATGCGCTCAGCGATATGCGCCGCATGGGTTTCCAGGGCGAAGTGGCCGGTGTCCAGTAACTCGACCACGGCATTCGCGTTGTCCCCTTTGTAAGCGTGGGCGCCAGGCGGGATGAAGAACGGATCGTTCTGGCCCCAAATCACCAGCGTGGGCACCTGTGTGGCTTTGAAGAACGCCTGGAACGCCGGGTACTGCGTGAGGTTGTTACGGTAATCGAGGAACAGGTCCAGTTGGATCTCGTCATTGCCGGGACGCTGCATCAATAGCACATCAAGCATGTAGGACTCGGGCGCAACCCGCTCCGGCTGACTCACACCGTGCAGGTACTGGTAGCGCGTGCCCTCCAGGCTGATCACCGCCGTGCGGATCACCTCGCGATTGGCCTGGCTCGGCTCGGCCCAATAGGCCCGAATCGGTGCCCAGGCATCGCCCAAGCCTTCCAGGTAAGCGTTGCCGTTTTGCGAGACCAGCGCGCTGACCCGCTCCGGATGTGCCACTGCCAGCCGCAGGCCCACGGGTGCACCGTAATCGAACACGTATAGCGCGTAGCGGGACAGCTTCAGCGCATCGACGAAATGCCCGACAGTGACCGCCAGGTTATCGAAGCTGTAGTGATAAGCACGCTCGGCAGGGATTTCGGTGAAGCCGAAGCCCGGCAAGTCTGGCGCGATAACCCTGAAACGTGTGGCGAGCAGCGGGATCAGGTCGCGGTACATATGGGAGGAGCTGGGAAAACCATGCAGCAGCAATATCACGGGTGCGGCCGGGTCGCCGGCTTCACGGTAGAACATGCGAACGCCATCGGCATCGACGTGGTGGTAGCGAACGACAGGGGCTTGGATAGACATGACTGGATCACCTTTTGTAACTTGATTAAGTGTTATTACGGGTTACCTTTTTAAAAAAGCTGCGCCAAATTATGTAACCTGTCAAATAAATAATTCAGGTTAGCTATTCGTCTGGTGTAACTACCCTTGCGTGAAAATAGCGGTTACGATTGCGCGGTGATCAAGAGGACGAATCATGGCCATCCCTACGCCCCCAGCCACACCTTTGGAACCCTATGTGCTTGCCGATGACCCGGTCTTGGACATGCTCAATACCCTGGCGAATATCGACGGCATGCCGTGGGATTTCTGGCAGGCCGATGCTGACGTCCAGCGTTGGTTAGTGCGTTTGGCGTGGGTTCAAGAAGGGCGTCTTCCCACGTTTGAGGAGGGCGCCTTGCTCGCTGCCGCACGTGAGTTGCGCGAGGTGATTCGTGACCTCGTCGCGACACGCAAGAACGGTCAAGTGGGCGATCCTGCGGCGCTCAACAGTTTTTTGCGCAAGGCGGTCAGCCATCCACAGCTGGTCTGGCCGGCGTCCGGAGCGCCTCTGTTGGAGCGCCAACGCAAATTGCAGACGGCGGAGCAATTTTTGTCGCCGATTGCCGAAGCCGCAGCTAATTTATTGGTGGCCGGCGATTTCAGTTTGATTCGCCGTTGCGAGCATCCGGAATGCGTCCTGTGGTTTTATGATCGGACCAAGGCCCACAAGCGTCGCTGGTGCAGCATGGCCTTGTGCGGTAACCGGCATAAAGTCGCCGAATTCCGTAAACGTCAATTGAAGCGTTGAAAGGAGAGGGCTTTGCAAGCAATCAAGGAACAGGTCGTGGCGGCAATCAGGGTGTCGGGCTTGCAAGTGCGGACCCGAAATGCCGATGAAATGCAGCCCGCGAGCGCGAAAATCGGCCCAATGTGGCAACGGTTTTTTGAGGAGGGGCTGTACCAGGCAATCCCGGGCAAGCACCCCGACTCGCCGGTGTACGGGGTGTACAGCGGCTATGAATCGGATGCGAGTGGTTTTTTTGATGTGACGGCGGGTGTTGCCTCCGTTGCACCGGCGCAAGGCTTTGAAAGCCTGGTGATCGAGCCGGGCCGTTATTTGGTGTTTGAGGCGCGCGGGCCAATGCCGGATGCAATCATTGCTACCTGGCAACAGGTCTGGGCTTATTTCGCAAAGCCGGGTGTCGAGTCGCGGGCGTTTGTCACCGACTTCGAGGTCTATCAGGCAGACGAAGAGGCACGGATTTATATCGGTATCCGCTAGCGCATTACTGACGTTCGCGCTCCAGCAGCTGCCGCTTGCGTTCTACGCCCCAGCGGTAGCCCGACAACTCACCGTTGCTGCGCACCACGCGATGGCAGGGAATCGCCACCGCCAGGCTGTTGGCTCCACAGGCCTGGGCCACGGCGCGAAAGGATTTGGGTGCGCCGATACGCTCGGCAATCTGCGCATAGCTGGCGGTGCTGCCCAGCGGAATTTCGCGCAGCGCCCGCCATACTCGTTCCTGAAAGGCCGTACCGCGTAAGTCGAGGGGCAAATCCAACCCCAGCGCAGGCGCTTCGATAAAGCCCACGACGTGGGCAATCAGCTGTTCGAAGTTGCGGTCCGCGCCCTCCAATTGTGCCTGGGGAAATTGATCCTGCAGGTCACGCACCAGTTTGTCCGGGTCATCCCCCAGCAAAATCGCACACACACCGCGTTGACTCTGCGCCACCAGAATCGCCCCCAATGAGCATTGGCCCACGGCAAAGCGAATCTCGCTGTTAGTGCCGCCGGCCCGGTAATCAGTCGGCGTCATGCCCAGTAACTGATCGGCGGACTCATAAAAGCGGCTGTTGGAGTTGAAGCCGGCGTCATACAGCGCTGCTGTGACGGAATGCTCGCCCATGAGGCCGTCGCGCATTTTGCGCGCGCGCAGGGCGCTGACATAACCTTTGGGGGTCAGGCCGGTGATGGCTTTGAATACGCGGTGGAAATGGAACGCGCTCAACCCGACCAGGCAGGCGATTTCATCCAGGCTGGGTGGTGTTTCGGCCTGTTCTATGTACCGGCAAGCCGCTGCCACCAACTGCGCATGGTGCGCGGCCAGTTGGGTCTGGTCACCGGAGGCGCGTTTGCTCGGGCGATAACCGGCAGCCTCGGCCTGCTCGGGGGTGTCGAAGAATTCGATGTTTTGCGGGCGTGGCAAACGCGAGGCACTGCTGGGGCGGCAATACACGCCTGTGGTTTTTACGCCGTAGACAAACAGCGTGTCTGCCTTGGCATCGCGGGCGATGATGGCGGCCCAGCGGGGGTCGTGTTCGTTGTTCATGGCCTGCACTCTTGACGGATCAGGGGCAGATTAGCCGCACCGGTCATACTCGGCACTCCGAAGCTTGCGGTCAAATCAGCCGGCGGTACGAAAGGTCAGGTTGATGCGTTGTGGGCCCATGACCGGATGCACGCCTTCCTTAATCGGCATCACCCCATGAAAACGCAGGCGATCGACGCCGCCCCAGACCACGATATCACCGTGGAACAAGGAAATTTTCTGGGTCTTGCTGCTGCGCTCAGGGCCGCCGAACAGGAAAATCGCCGGCAGCCCCAACGACACGGAAACCACCGGGGCGTTGTAGCTGCGCTCGTTTTTATCCTGATGCAGGGACATCTTGGCCCCTGGCACATAGCGGTTGATCAGGCAGGCATCCGGGGAAAACTCGCTGAAACCGGCCTCGGCTGCCGCAAGCGTGGCGAGCTCGCGCAGGGCGCTGGGCATGGCTGGCCAGGGTTGCTGGCTGCGCGGGTCGAGAGGGCTGTAGCGATAGCCGGCGGTGTCGGTGGTCCAGCCCAGTTCGCCGCAACTGCTCAGCGCTGCTGACATGGTAAAACCGCCGGGCGTGACCATTTGCCGAAACGGCGCTTGGGCCAGCACCTGCCGAAGCTCCGGTAGCAGGCGTTCAATCCAGGGCAGGGCATAGCCCCTCAGTACGTAAGACTCTTCGCCAATCTGTTCGCGCCTTGCAGGTTGCTGCAACGCATCCTCGGCGAACAGGTCGGCAGTCGGCCCTGGCATGACTTACAGCGCCTTACTCACATTGATGTCAGTGATTTCGTCGCTGGCACCGTGGATTTTCGCCAAGGCCTGTTTGGCCTCTTCGACGCTGTTGGTGAGCAATTGTGCGAACTCAAAGCGACGTTCGCCGTTGAGCTTGTACTTGATGACGTATTTAGTCGTGGTGGTCACAGCTTTTTTCCTGTCGTGGGTTCGGATCAGCTCAGTTTGGTGCTGGTGCGACGAACGATGCGGATCTTGTGGGACAACGCGGGTTTGCGGGTAACGCTGATGGCGCGACGCGTGACTACGTCCAGGGTGATGTTCCAGAAACCAGTGCTGGGTGCAGTGATTTTTGCCGGGAATTTTTCGAAGGCGCCGCCGTGGTAGGTGTGGCGGCCGCCGTTCTTGAAGCTGCGAAAATTGGCATCGCTCATCAGGCGAATATTGCAGGTCTGCGAGCATTCGATGACAACGATGTCGCCCTCGTTGAGGTGCTCGCGCTGGTGGATGAATTTCATGGGGTGTCTCCAGAAGGGCTTTTTCTGAAAAATCAGAATGATACGTAGGTTAAGATAGAGTTTATCAGCCCCAGCGCGTTTATTATCGGGTCGTCGTCGACGACTTCGACAATTTAAAACAGTTATTTACCGAGTTTTCAGAGATAAATCCTACATTGGCGGGAGAAATTTACTCTCTAAGCTGTCGTAGGGTCTTTATCGGAGGTTTTAGTATGAAGTGGAGTGTGTTGGTTCTGGCCTTGGCGATAGGTGGATGTGCTTCGGTTGCAGATATCAAGCAGACCCCGCCAACGTTGGTGGTCATTTCCGGGAAAAAACCGCCGGAATATGCTGCGTGTGTGGTGCGCAAGCTGGCTGCGACCCGTCGCCCGCCGCAGATCGAGCCACATAAGGAGGGTGTACAGGTGATTGTGCCGCAGAAATTCTCGGCCGACCCTTCGGCAATTTTCGAGATTGAAGAGCGCTCCAGCGGCAGCAGCATCAAGCTCTATGAGAGCATGTCCAATGTCCCGATCCGCCCAGGTGATATCAAGAAAGCCGCGGAGGATTGCATTTCCGGCTGAGCCTGAGGCTTACCCACGCCGTTGAATCCGATAGAAAAGCCTGACGCTACGATAGCGGCGTCAGGCTTTTTTTTGCGTTGATGTCAGGTGTTGTCGACAAAGGATCATTACCCTGCGATTTGTAGATCCGTTAAACTGTCGGTCATCCAATCCAAAAAAATGCCGCGCAAGCCTTGAGAATGCGCGGCATTTGTCTTTTCTGGAAACCGTCATGAAACGTGAACACGTCACCGCCCGCCATGCCGAGGGCCAAATCTCGGCCACCCATGTCATCCAGAATCCTGCCCACCTGGGCGAGTGGATCGTATTTTTCAAGAAAAGCGGCGGTCGCAGTTTTTTCCTGGTGGATGAGCACGATGAAGTCGAATCATTTGCGCGCCTGGATGACCTGATCGAAATCCTGCGCGGCCTAGGCATCAAGTTCGCTGAAATTCATCTGTAGCCATCGGGTTTACTTGCAGACGACAACCACGCTGCGGCTCTTGAAGTTACCCACGTCTTTGCCCAGGGTCTTGTCGCTTTCCTTCAGCGCCGGCGTGCCTTCGGTGCCGACGATGCGGTAGCCGGTGCCTGCGCAGGAAGCATCGGCTTTTTCGTAGCAACTGGCCCACGAGTTCGCCTCGCCCGAGCAGTCGATGGTCAGGCCTTGTTCGCCATTTTTCAGGTAAGTATCGGAAGTGGTGGTGCAGCCGGCCATCAGCGCCAGTAGTGCAGGCAGTGCCAGAATCTTGTTCATAGTGGAATCGTCGTCGAGGGTGTTGGAGGGGCGCTGACACTGTCGTGGGGCGTTTGTGCAAGATTATAGCGAACTGCCACCTAGGTACAGCCAATCGCAAAAAAGCCCCGATTACCGGGGCTTTGTGCAAAGGGCTTTGATGCTTACTTACCCTTTGGTCTTTTGCTCGACGCGTGGCCGGCTTCGTCCACAAACACTTCGGCTACTGCAGCAGCCTGGCTTTCGGTCGCAAATGCCCCGGCGACGCTGTCTCCGTGGAAGTTGATCAAGTGCCAGCCGTCCGCTCGCTTTGTGATCAGGTAGCCGTTTACGCCTTTGGGTTCTGACATCTATCAATCTCGTGGTGTGGTTCAAGCGCGTAATGATAGCGCCAAACGCCCTGCAAGCGCGCAAGTTGTTGCAGGTCAGTGCCTTGCGTCGAAAAGCGTGCTAAAACGGTTACAGCCCTTTTAAACAAAGGGGTCAAGGCGTGTTTTGTCGTGCCGTTGGTAATGCCCCTTGTAGGATCAGCGGAACTTACGCGCACATTTTTTCTCTATGTTGACATCGCAACGCCAGCAGGACCCATTGTAAGGTGACTGCGGCCTCATTAGACTGCGCCGAATTCCGTACGCACAGCCCTTTGTAAGGACTCATATGATCAAGAAATGCTTGTTCCCAGCAGCCGGTTACGGCACTCGCTTCTTGCCAGCGACCAAAGCCATGCCTAAAGAGATGCTGCCGGTGGTGAACAAGCCACTGATTCAGTACGGCGTCGAAGAGGCACTGGATGCCGGTCTGAACGAAATTTCCATCGTTACCGGCCGCGGTAAGCGCGCGCTGGAAGACCACTTCGACATCAGCTACGAGCTGGAAAACCAGATCAAGGGCACCGACAAGGAAAAATACCTGGTCGGTATCCGTAAATTGCTCGACGAGTGCTCGTTCTCCTACACCCGTCAGACCCAGATGAAAGGCTTGGGCCACGCGATCCTGACCGGCCGCCCACTGATCGGTGACGAACCGTTCGCCGTGGTACTGGCGGATGACCTGTGCGTTAACCTGGAAGGCGACGGCGTACTGACCCAGATGGTCAAGCTGTACCAGAAATACCGCTGCACCATCGTTGCGGTTCAAGAGGTCGATCCTCAGGAAACCAACAAGTACGGCGTGATCGCCGGTGATGACATTGGTGATGGCCTGATTCGCGTGCGTGACATGGTTGAAAAGCCAGCGCCGGAAGATGCACCTTCGAACCTGGCCA
This sequence comes from Pseudomonas antarctica, assembly GCF_001647715.1. NCBI lineage: Bacteria > Pseudomonadati > Pseudomonadota > Gammaproteobacteria > Pseudomonadales > Pseudomonadaceae > Pseudomonas > Pseudomonas antarctica. Next base: position 3,345,395 of record NZ_CP015600.1, on the reverse strand, counting down.
TCATTGGCCGTTACATCCTGACCCCGGACATCTTCAAATTGATCGAAGAAACCGAGCCAGGCAAGGGTGGCGAGATTCAGATCACTGACGCCCTGTTGAAGCAAGCCAAAGACGGCTGCGTGATTGCCTACAAATTCAAAGGCCGTCGTTTCGACTGCGGTGGCGCTGAAGGCTACATCGAGGCGACCAACTTCTGCTACGAGCACTTCTACAAAACTGGCAAGGCTTACTGATTCACGGTTGCCTGACCTGTTTTAAGAGAAAGCCACCTTCGGGTGGCTTTTTCGTTTTTCAGTCCCATCTAAATCGGTATGCTGATGTCCTGCCGAGGAGAGTGAAATGGCCTACGATTTTGATCTGTATGTAATTGGTGCCGGTTCTGGCGGTGTTCGCGCGGCGCGCTTTGCCGCAGGCTTTGGTGCCAAGGTGGCCGTGGCGGAAAGCCGCTACCTGGGCGGCACGTGCGTTAACGTTGGCTGCGTGCCGAAGAAGCTGTTGGTTTACGGCGCGCATTTTGCCGAAGACTTTGAGCAGGCCAGCGGTTTTGGTTGGTCGCTGGGCGCAGCGAACTTTGATTGGGCGACCTTGATCGCCAACAAGGACCGCGAAATCAATCGCCTCAATGGCATCTACCGGAATCTGCTGGTTAACAGTGGCGTGACCTTGCATGAAGGGCACGCACGCCTGGTTGATCCGCACCAGGTGGAAATCAATGGCGAGCGTTACACCGCCAAGCACATTTTGATCGCTACGGGTGGCTGGCCGCAGATCCCGGAGATCCCGGGGCGTGAACACGCCATTGGCTCCAATGAGGCGTTCTTTCTGAAAGAATTGCCTAAGCGCGTGCTGGTCGTTGGCGGTGGTTACATTGCAGTTGAATTCGCGGGTATTTTCCATGGCTTGGGCGCACAGACGACGCTGCTGTATCGCGGCGATCTGTTCCTGCGCGGCTTTGATGGCTCGGTGCGTACGCACCTGAAGGAAGAGTTGACCAAGCGCGGCCTGGACCTGCAATTCAATGCCGATATCGAGCGTATCGACAAGCAAGCAGACGGCAGCCTCAAGGCGACCCTGAAAGATGGGCGTGTGCTGGAGGCCGATTGCGTGTTCTACGCCACCGGTCGCCGTCCGATGCTGGACAACCTGGGGCTGGAGAATACCGGTGTCACCCTGGACGAGCGCGGTTTTGTTGAAGTGGATGACCTTTACCAAACCGCTGAGTCGTCGATCCTGGCCATCGGTGATGTGATTGGTCGTGTGCAATTGACGCCGGTGGCCCTGGCTGAAGGCATGGCGGTGGCCCGTCGTCTGTTCAAGCCAGAACAGTACCGCCCGGTGGATTACGCGATGATTCCGACGGCGGTGTTCAGCCTGCCGAACATCGGCACCGTCGGCTTGAGCGAAGAAGAAGCGAAGAAGAACGGCCACAAGGTGCAGGTCTTTGAAAGCCGCTTCCGACCTATGAAGCTGACGCTGACCGATTGCCAGGAAAAAACCCTGATGAAACTGGTGGTCGATGCCGACACCGACAAAGTCCTGGGTTGCCACATGGTCGGGCCGGATGCCGGCGAGATCGTTCAGGGGCTGGCGATCGCGCTCAAGGCGGGCGCGACCAAGCAACATTTCGACGAAACCATCGGCGTGCATCCTACGGCGGCGGAAGAATTCGTCACCATGCGCACGCCTGTGGTGGACTGATCAGGTCTCGGGCGTTGCCTCTGGCGTCGTTGCAACGACGGCCGTCAGGCGCAATGCCTCGATACTGGCCTGGGCCTTGATAAGGTCCAGTTCCAGGGTTTTGTTGGCCTGCTGGTGTTCGCTCAGCGCTTGCTGGCGTGACTGGCTCTCCAGTACGGCAACCCGCAGGCGCTCCTGAAGCAGGGTGCGCTCGCTCTCTATCAGGCTTGCCTGTTCGTTCAACTTAAGCTGCAAGGCCTGGTCTTTGCGAGTTTGCTCCTGCAGGGCGGCCAACTCCTTCGCCGTCACACGGTGTTCAATCAATAGCCGCTCATTGTCGCGGTGCAGTTGGGTGATTTCATCCTGGCGCACCATTGCGCTTTGCTGGGCTTGGCGCAGTTCCGCCTGGACCTGCTGCAACTGGCCTTCATGACGTCGCTGTTCCTGCTCGCGCTGCTCCTTGATTGCATTGCGGTAATGCTCGAGGGCTTCCCGGGCGTGCAGGTGCTTTTCTTCCAGCGAACGAATTTGTTCGTCCTTGTCGTTGATGCGTAATTCGTAATCGCTGCACGCCTGGCTGAGCCCGGCGTTACGGGTTTGCTCGGTTTGCAGGCTGGTGCTCGCGGTTTGCAGGGCAGCACTTTCTTCTGCGAGGGCAGCGGCCTGGATCGCAAATTGCTGATTTAGTTGGCTGTGAGCCTCTTCAAGCGCTTCCACCTGGGCGAGTAGGGCGGCTTTCTGTTGTTCGAACTGCGCCAACGCCAGGTCAATCGGCTCCTGGGCTTTTTCTTTAAGGCGCTGGGCCAGGCGTGCGACCAGCTCACCCAGTTCGTCGTCGATGGGCGCTTCGGTGATCGTCAGCCGGGTTTCGCTCTCGTCCAGCTCCTTCAAGTAACGGTGAATTGTGGTCTTTGAACCGGTATTGCCCATTTCGATGCGGACTGCGTCGATGCTCGGGTTCTCGCCGCGGGCAAGGATCGCCAGGCGTGCCGTTTGAACTACTGCTTTGTTTATGCCGCCGCGAGCCATGGAGTCTCCGTCGATTTAGTACTGTGTTATGTAGTATGTATGTACATACTGTAACACGAATAAAAAATCGTTTAAATTCATGATTTAACAGATGGGATATTGGCGTATTATCCCGTGTCATTGCGGTTTTGAGCACCAATACACCCGTCTGCAGTACGAATAGGCCTTTCATGAGCGATCTGGATCGTTATCTCAATGCCGCCACCCGCGACAACACGCGGCGCAGCTATCGCGCGGCCATTGAGCACTTTGAGGTAAGTTGGGGTGGGTTCCTGCCCGCGACCAGCGATAGCGTGGCGCGTTATCTGGTGGCACACGCCGGGGTGCTTGCAGTCAACACCTTGAAACTACGGCTCTCGGCATTGGCGCAGTGGCACACGAGCCAGGGCTTCCCTGATCCGACCAAGGCGCCGGTGGTGCGCAAGGTGCTCAAGGGCATTCGTGCGGTGCACCCGGCGCAGGAGAAGCAGGCCGAACCGCTGCAGCTCAAGCACCTTGAGCAGGTGGTTGCGTCTTTGGAGGCGGAGGCAATTCAGGCACGTATTGACGAGGATAAGCCGCGATTGCTGCGCGCCAAGCGCGACACAGCGTTGATCCTGCTGGGCTTCTGGCGCGGTTTTCGCAGCGATGAGTTGTGCCGCCTGACGATCGAGCACGTGCAGGCGGTACCGGGCGCCGGCATCAGCCTGTATCTGCCGCGCAGTAAAAGTGACCGCGACAACCTCGGCAAGACCTACCAGACCCCGGCGTTGCTGCGGCTGTGCCCGGTGCAGGCCTACAGCGAATGGCTCAACGCGTCGGCGCTGGTGCGTGGCCCAGTGTTTCGCGGAGTAGATCGCTGGGGCAACCTGGGCGAGGAGGGGCTGCACCCCAACAGCGTCATCCCGCTGTTGCGCCAAGCGCTGGAGCGCGCAGGCATTCCTGCCGACCTATACACTAGTCACTCGTTGCGCCGAGGCTTTGCCACCTGGGCCCATCGCAGCGGCTGGGATTTAAAGTCGTTGATGAGCTACGTCGGCTGGAGCGACATGAAATCCGCCATGCGCTATGTTGAAGCGACGCCCTTTCTTGGCATGACCTTGGCCACCCAATCGCTGATTTGAGATTTCTTCTATTAATAGTGTCACTTGATAGCGAAAACCAATCGTCAGCATCAGGTTTGCCAATGAGCCATCGTCGGAGAGAGTGGGTAGGATTCATCTCATCAACTTACTAACCCCTGACGGAGAGTCATCGATGCCTATCATCAACAGCCAAGTAAAACCGTTCAAAGCTACCGCCTACAAAAACGGCAACTTCGTAGACGTGTCGGATGCTGACCTGAAAGGCAAATGGTCCGTAGTGTTCTTCTACCCGGCCGACTTCACCTTCGTCTGCCCAACCGAGCTGGAAGACCTGGCTGACAACTACGCCGAATTCCAGAAACTGGGCGTCGAAATCTACAGCGTCTCCACCGACACCCACTTTGCTCACGCTGCCTGGCACAACACTTCGCCAGCCATCGGCAAAATCCAGTACACCATGATCGGCGACCCAACCCTGACCATTTCCCGCAACTTCGACGTACTGATCGAAGAAGCTGGCCTGGCTGACCGCGGCACGTTCGTGATTGACCCAGAAGGCAAGATCAAAATCGTTGAGCTGAACGATGGCGGCGTGGGCCGTGACGCTTCCGAGCTGCTGCGCAAAATCAAGGCCGCTCAGTATGTTGCTGCCCACCCGGGCGAAGTGTGCCCAGCCAAGTGGAAAGAAGGCGAGGCCACCCTGGCTCCGTCCCTGGACCTGGTCGGCAAGATCTAAGCCTGTGAAACACCTCAGGGCGGATTGTGCCGCACCTTAAGTAAGCTGCACCGCCCTCAAAACGCCCGGGCGAGTTTCGCTCGGGCGTTTTTTTGTCTGCAATAAACCGAATTAATAGGAAATCGCCCGTATGTTGGACGCCAATCTTAAAGCTCAGTTGAAGTCATACCTGGAACGGGTCACCCAGCCGATCGAGATCGTCGCCTCCCTCGACGACGGCGCGAAATCCCAGGAAATGCTCGCTCTTTTGCAGGACGTAACCAGCCTCACCACGCTGATTACCCTGAAAACCGATGGCGATGATGCGCGCAAGCCATCGTTCTCCATCAACCGCCCGGGTGCCGATATCAGCCTGCGTTTCGCCGGCATCCCGATGGGCCATGAATTCACTTCGCTGGTGTTGGCCCTGCTGCAAGTCGGTGGCCACCCGTCGAAGGCCAGTGTCGAAGTGATTGAACAGATTCGCGCCTTGAAAGGCGAGTTCAGCTTCGAGACTTACTTCTCGTTGTCATGCCAGAACTGCCCGGACGTGGTGCAAGCGTTGAACCTGATGGCGGTGCTTAACCCGAACATCCGTCACGTCGCTATCGACGGCGCGCTGTTCCAGGCTGAGGTCGATGAGCGCAAGGTCATGGCAGTGCCCAGTGTTTACCTCAACGGTGTGAACTTCGGCCAGGGCCGCATGGGCCTGGAAGAAATCCTCGCTAAACTCGACACCAGCGGCATCGAAAAAGCCGCCGAGAAAATCAGCGCCAAAGACGCCTTTGATGTGCTGGTCGTCGGCGGTGGCCCAGCCGGTTCGTCGGCTGCCATCTACGCCGCGCGTAAAGGTATCCGCACCGGTGTGGCGGCTGAGCGTTTTGGCGGCCAGGTACTGGACACCATGTCCATCGAAAACTTCATCTCTGTACAAGAGACCGAAGGGCCGAAACTGGCCAGTGCCCTTGAGGCACACGTGCGTCAGTACGACGTGGACATCATGAACCTGCAACGTGCCAGCAGCTTGATCCCCGCGAAAAATGCCGGTGGCTTGCACGAGATTCGCTTTGAAAGCGGTGCGACCCTAAAGTCCAAGACCGTGATCCTGGCCACCGGCGCCCGCTGGCGCGAAATGGGTGTGCCGGGAGAGCAGGAATACAAGGCCAAGGGCGTGTGTTTCTGCCCACACTGCGATGGCCCGTTGTTCAAGGGCAAGCGCGTAGCGGTGATTGGCGGTGGTAACTCTGGCGTTGAAGCGGCCATCGACCTGGCCGGTATCGTCAGCCACGTGACGTTGCTTGAGTTCGACAGCAAGTTGCGCGCCGATGCGGTGTTGCAACGCAAGCTCTACAGCCTGCCGAACGTTGATGTCATCACCAGCGCGCTGACCAGTGAAGTCAAAGGCGATGGCCAGAAAGTCACCGGCTTGGCATACAAGGATCGCGATAGCGGTGAGTTCAACACCATCGACCTGGAAGGCATTTTTGTTCAGATCGGTTTGCTGCCCAACACGGATTGGCTCAAGGGCACTGTGGAGCTGACGCCTCGTGGCGAGATTATTGTCGATGCCCGTGGCGAAACTTCCCTGCCAGGGGTGTTCGCTGCCGGTGACGTAACCACCGTGCCGTACAAGCAGATCGTGATTGCGGTAGGCGAGGGTGCCAAGGCTTCCTTGAGTGCTTTCGATCACCTGATCCGAACCTCCGCTCCGGCATAAATTCGCGCTCGAAAACGAAAAACCCCATGAGTGATCATGGGGTTTTTTCGTTCCTGCGCGCTGCGTGGGAATGCATCAGTGACGCTCTGCACCCACCCATAAGCGGCTTACATCGGCGCCGGTTGAATAATCTCAACCCAGTACGCGTCCGGGTCTTTGATGAACGCCAGGCTTTTCATGCGGCCATCGGTCAAACGTTTCTGGAAGTCGCAACCCAGCGCTTCAAAGCGCTCGCAGGCAGCCACGATATCCGGCACCGAAATGCAGATATGGCCAAAACCACGAGGGTCGGTGTTGCCGTTATGGTAGGCAAAATCGGCATCGTTTTCGGTGCCGTGGTTGTGGGTCAGTTCCAGGATGCCCGGAATCGACTTCATCCACTGGGTACGTTCAGCGGCATCTGCCGGGATCTGGGCTTTGTCCACCAGGGCCAGGAAGTACAGGCTGAATTCGGCTTCCGGGAAGTCGCGCTTTTCAACCAGGGAAAAACCCAGGACGCGGGTGTAGAAGTCCAGCGATTTGGTGATGTCTTTGACCCGCAGCATGGTGTGGTTGAACACGAAGTTCGTGGTCGCGGTGTCGGGTTGGGCGGTGACGCCCGGGAAAGTGTTCAGATCGTGCAGGCTCATGGGCCCTCCAGAAAAATGGGGCAAACGCGGCTTGAAGTGAGAATAGCGTTCCCTTGGCGTGCGGCAAGCATCCATGCAGCCCGGCCATGATACGCAAGGCCTGCCTGCTGCGCCAAATGAAAAGGTCACACAGCGCTTGCGACTTGCGGGTATCGGGCGTCAAACTTTGGCGCTTGAACCTTGGGTGTTTTTCGCAATGATTGAATTCCGTAAACCGCTGTTGAGTGCTTTGTGTTTGCTGTTTGGCCCACTCTTGGGCAGTTCGTTCGTGCAAGCGGCAGACCCGGAAATTCATTGGCCCAGCGGCTGGCAAGTCGAGGAGGTGGTGCCCGACGACGGCGCGCCGGTAACCCCCCTGGCGGCGTCTCGGCAACGCGCGATCAAGAATGATGAAAATGGCAATACCTTGATGGTCATGGAGTTGACCGGCACACCGATTGAGGCCGGGCATAAAGTTAATCTTCAGGGTGTGTTGCTGGACATGCGTAAATCCATCCAGAAAGCATTTGCCCGCAGTGGTTATCAAAGCGTGTGCAGCAAAATGCACCCAACCACATTGAGCCGTCTTGAGGCGATGGAAACTACTTGTGTGATTACCGAGAACGGACGGCACGTGTTGTCACAAACATTGGTGGGCGCGGTAGATACCGATAAAGCGTATGTTTTTTCATACGCGGGCCAAGCCGAAGCCTACGAGGCCAGCCAGGGTGAAGTGAGTTCGGTGCGCGACAGTCTGAAACTTTGAACACACCCTTTTGATCGATAGTGAACAAAGTGAAACGGTAGTTAGATTCGTTTTCGAACCCTCAAACAAAAAGCCCCGCGTAGGCGGGGCTTTTTGCTAGTGACTTTTGATTAGCCGCGAAGCCAGGAATCTACAGTGGCGGCGCCATACTGTTCTTTCCAGGCTTTCAGGCCGCGATGGTTGCCGCCCTTGGTCTCGATCAGTTCGCCGGTGTGCGGGTTGTGGTAAACCTTGACCACGCGCGCGCGACGCTGTTTGGGGGCGTTGGTGGCGGCACCGGCTTTGCCTGGGTTTGGATCAAGGATCGAGATGATGTCGCGCAGGCCTTTGCCGTAGTGCTTCATCAGGCCTTGCAGCTTTTCTTCAAATTCGATTTCTTTTTTCAGGCCGGCGTCGTTCTTCAGGGATTCCAGCTGGGCAAGCTGCTCTTGAAGGGCTTTTTCTGCTGCGCGAAATTCGGCGAGTCTGGACAAAATCTGTACTCCAATAGTGTAGTTGGCTGATATCAACTGCAGACAAAGCTAGTAAGCCAAGAGCTTAAGGTGACTCAAAGAAAGAGGCCTTTCTGCGAGTTCAGCACAGGCAGGAAAAATTGTAGTAGTTAATGTCGCACGAGTAAATCACGTTGTTGCTTTAATAAGATTATTTCATCGAGCGCAGTAGATGGCTATTCAATGGCTGGTCAGGGACTTAATGAACTCTTCACAGGGTAACGGTCGACCGAAGAGATAACCCTGCAGGAAATCCACACCTTGTGCCGCGAGATATTCGCACTGCTCTGCTGTTTCCACACCCTCGGCCACAATACCCAGATCCAGCTTGCCGGAGAGTTCGATGATGCTGTCAAGAATATGCCTTGAGAGTGCATCGGCCCCAATCATGGCGACAAAGCTTTGATCGATTTTCAAGTAGTCGACATTAAAGTTGCGCAAGTAACCCAGGCTCGAGTGGCCGGTGCCAAAGTCATCAATCGCGATCATCACGCCCAGTTGATGCAGGGCGTCGAACAAGCGGCGGGTGATGTCGGTAGGCTGGATCAGATCGCGTTCGGTCAGCTCCAGCACTAGCGTCACCTGGCCGGGGGTAAAGGCGGCGAGAAACTCCTGACAGTCTTGTACCAGGTCCAGATCCTGGCAGTGGTGTGCCGTGATGTTCACGCCGATATGAAAACCAGGGCTGAAGCGCCCGGCATGTGGGGCGAGTTGCGCGGCGGTCTGGCGCAGCAGTGAGCGGGTCATCGGTACGATCAGGCCGGAGTGTTCGGCCAGCGGGATAAACAGGTCAGGACGCACCAGGCCTTCTTTCGGGTGTTGCCAGCGCATCAACACTTCACAGCCAGCCCATTCGCGGGTATCGCCGCGTACCACGGGTTGGAAATAGGGAATGAACTCGTTGGCACCCAAGGCGCGCTGCAGCTCGTGGGTGGGTGCGGACGAGCGCTTTTGCAGCCAGTGCGCGAGCATGCCCGCCAGTACGCCGAAGAACACCAGCAGGCTGAACAGGGCCGGGTAGCGCGCTTCCATATAACGCCAGACCTCGCCGTCGGGCATGCCTGCGTCGACACTGTAGTGATAACGCTCAGAGGCCAAGTGGTGATGGGCCACGGCATACTCCGGCACAGCGGTGTTGTGTACTTTGCCGTCCGCATCCAGCCAGTTGGGGCCGACTTGCAGGATCAGGTACGCGTAACGGCTGATCAGGCGCAAGGCGTTGGTCAGGTGGTAGCCGTCAACAGAGGCAAATGCGGCTTTATCGCCTTCGACCAAGCGGTAAACCAGCAGCGCGGTGTCCGGCGTCACCGGGTTGCCGTTCATCAGCCACAACGTGCCATCAACGTAATCATCCGGGTTAACCGCTGACTGGTAAGTACCTCCGAATAACGAGCTGCAATAAATGTTTTTCTGCCAGGACAGGGTCGTCGCTCGCACAAAGGGCCGACGCGTCACCTGCTCACGCAGGGCCAGTTGCGTACCGTTGTCGCAAGGGTGGCCGGCCAGCGGTAGCAATGTGCGGGCGGCGAGGGCGGTATTGTCGAGCATCAAGTCGAATTGGCGAACGGCTTCGTGGGCGGTTTGGTCCGTGCTTTGTTCAAGGGTGCGTTCGGCCTGCCAATAAAGAATCGCAACGCCCAGTAAAACGGGGAGCACGCCGCAGATTCCGCTGATAAACGCGCGTACGGTTCGGCTTCGTGGGCCTTTGGCGGTGAGGGGCATAGGGGCAGCCAATAACGAAATGAAAACAGAGGTGTATGCCGATGATAGATGGCATTACGCCGGTGTGCTCAGTTGTTTGAGGCCCATCCACCTAGCCGTTTGGTCAGTTGTTGCGGGCACTTCACCTTGGCAAGATAAACATCGTTGCAAAAAGTAAGAGACTCAGGAACAACACCCCCTCCAGCCTCTCTCTCAGCCGTTCAAGCCCAACTTTGGCGGGACGGTACGACCTCGTCTTTCAATAATTGAAATTCGTCTTGCAACCCGTTAACGCTACTTATGAGGAAACACCCGCAATGAAAAAAATCCGACTGGCCGCCGCCTTGCTGGCCGCTACCGGCGTTGCCACGCTGCCTGTGTTTGGCGCAGATGGCACGATCAGCCTGACCGGTGAAATCACCGGTACAACGTGCAGTATCAGTGGCGGCTCCGGCTCCGCGGCTGGCACCAGTTCGAACTTCGCGGTGGCGCTCAGCAAGGTCCAGGCCAGCGCGCTCAAGGCCAAAGGCCAGACGGCCGGCACCACGCCCTTTTTTGTGCGAGTGGGTGCTTGCCCGAAGGACACGGCCGTGGCCGTCTTGTTTGAGAGCAGCAGCCCTGCCATCAACCCGGCTACCGGTAACTTGAAGAATCAAGCGCCTGCCTCGCCGAAGCCCGCTTCTCTGGTTGAAGTACAGATTGTCGACGGCACCACTCACCGCCCTATGGACCTTCGCCTCGCCCTTAATTCGAGCGCCGCAAAGGTCCCTGAAAACGGTGAAGTGTCGTTGCCGTTCGCGGCTCAGTATTTCGCCACCGGTGTTGCAACCCCTGGCCCGGTCAGCACGCAAGTGCTGTATTCCATCACGTTCCCCTGATCAAGGCCCAGGTGCCTGGCGATTCGCCAGGCACCGGACAGCGCCTTGAAGGACCGATCCATGCTCGCCCGACCCTTGCTTCTGAGTTGCCTGCTGATGACCCTTTCGATCAGCGCGGGATGGCCAAGCGCCGCCCACGCCGGCGTGGTGATCGACGGCACTCGGCACATCTACCCGCAGCAGCGCCGTGAAGTCACGCTACGCCTGACCAACGACGACCCGCGGGCTCCGCGCCTGGTGCAGGTGTGGCTGGCCCCGGGTGACCCAGCGTCAGCCCCGTCAGGCAGTGAAGTGCCTTTCATTCTTTCGCCACCGGTATTCCGTCTGGACCCGGGCAAAAGCCAGGCGGTACGATTGGTCTATACCCAAGAGCCGCTGCCGGCTGACCGCGAGTCAGTGTTTTGGCTGAACGCGCTTGAGATTCCGCCCAAGGTCAACGCTGAGCAGTCCGCTCAGGACGACGCTCCTGCGAGCCACCTGCAGTTCGCCTTTCGCATCCGCACCAAAGTGTTTTTTCGGCCGGCCCATTTACCCGGCAGCACGGACGAGGCGCCCGCCCAATTACGCTGGACCCTGCACCGCAGCGCCCAGGGCGCGCTCCTGGAAGTGCACAACCCATCGGCCTATCACGTGACATTCAACGAGGTCGCGCTGGCCATGGGCGCGCAACCTGAAGCGCGCCTGCTGCCGGCGGGAGAGGGCATGGTGGCGCCCGGCGGTCATCTGACACTGGCCGTGCGCGAGGTCGTGCATGCAATTCCCGCTGATGCCCAGGTGCATTTTAAATACATCAATGACTACGGCGCGTTTTCCTCGCCGCAGCGTGCGCCCCTGAAGTTCTGACTATGCCTGCCTCATTACAATTTACGTTCTACCAATGCGCCTGGCTGTTTTCCCATCCTCGGCTGGTGGTGTTGTTCGGCCTCCTGAGTACGCTGGTGATATCGGTCGAGGCTGCCCCATTGTTGTTTGACATAGAGGCTTTCAGCAGCGGCCAGTCCAGCCCGGCGGACATCACGCGTTTCAATGCCGTCAATACGCTAGCGCCTGGCGTTTATCGCGTAGACGTGATGCTCAATGGGCAATCGATTGGCCGCCACGCGCTCAATTTCGTGCCCCGCAATGAGCAGGATGGCGCGCAGCCGTGCGTGAGTGCGCAACAGCTTGCCGAACTCGGGGTGGTGCTGCACCCACTCGACGGCGCCTCGCAGGCTGCCTGCCGCGATTTCGCCGACTGGATCCCCATGGCCAGCAGCCGCGTCGACACCGAGTCGCTGACGCTGGACCTGAGTATCCCGCAGGTCTACATCAACCGCTCCGCACGCGACTACATTGACCCTGCCCAGTGGGACGAGGGCATTGATGCCGCACTGCTCAATTACAACTTCAGCGCCGCAGCGGTGACGTCGGGCGCCGGTGAGGACCGGGGCTACCTGGGCCTTAACGGCGGCGTCAACCTGGGTGACTGGCGACTGCGCCACCAAGGAGGGCAAGCCTGGGCATCGCGAAGTGGCCGGTTGCCTTATCAACAAACGGCCACCTACCTGCAACGCTCCCTTGCAACCTGGCGTTCGCAACTTACCGTTGGCGACAGTTTCAGCAGCGGCCAGATCCTCGACGGCGTGCGCGTACGAGGTATTACCCTGGCGACCGAGGACCGCATGCTTGCGCAGTCGCAACAAGGCTATGCACCACAGGTTCGCGGCGTCGCCGAAAGCAATGCCACGGTGACGGTGCGCCAGAATGGCTACACGCTCTACGAAACCACGGTGGCTCCCGGGCCCTTTGTGATCGATGATCTTTACCCCACCGGTTACGGTGGCGACCTCAACGTCAGCGTCACCGAGGTGGACGGGCGGAGTAGCACCTTTGTCGTGCCCTATTCGGTTGCCCCGCACCTGTTACGTAATGGCGCTACCCACTACACCGTGACCATGGGGCGCGTGCAACAACGCGGGCTAGCCGGCGCCAGCCCCGCGGTATTCCAGGGCACCCTCCAGCAGGGGCTCACGAATAGCCTGACCGCCTACGCAGGCAGCACGCTTTCCCAGGGTTATGGTCAAGCCAAGGTGGGTGTGGCGATGAGCACGCCCATCGGCGCGTTCGCCCTCGACAGCACGCGCTCGCGTACTCAGGTGCCGGGGCAAGGGCTGTTCGGCGGACAAAGCTGGGGCCTGGCCTATAGCAAGAACGTGCCGTACTCAGGGACACATTTTATGTTGGGGGCCTATCGCTTCTCTACCGAAGGCTATCTGAGCCTGCCTGACGCACTGACTGCACGGGAACTGGGGCATCACGGCGGGAGCATGGGCAGTTATACCCGGCAGAAAAGTCGATTGGACCTGACGATCAGTCAGCAGGTGGGCGAGGGCACGCTGAGTGTGTACGGCAGTTCCATCGACTACTGGGCCGGGACGCAAGGGCGCCAGACTTCATTCACTGTCAGCTATGGGGCCCATTGGAAGAAGCTCAACTGGAACCTCTCGGCGCAGCGCTCAAGGGTCAGTGAAACGCATCGCTCGAGCGACCGAGAACGCAGTGACGAGATCTTTTTTGGCCGGGCCACGCAAGCAGGGCGTGTCGATAATCATCTGGTACTGACCCTCTCCATGCCGTTGGGCGATAGAGCGCACGCACCGACCCTGAGCAGTTCGCTTTACCGGGACGCCGGTGATTCGCGCGGTAGCCAACAGCAAGTCGGAATCAATGGTTTGCTGGGGGATTCAGATCACACTCACTACGGGCTGATCGGCAGCCACGGCACGGGTAACCAGCACGGCTCAAGTTTCAATGCCTACACGGGCTATCGCAGCAACACCGCCACCCTGCGCGCCGGTTATGGCCAGAGCCGGGACAGCGCGCAAGTGTCCATGAGCGCCGATGGCGGGCTCATCGCCCATGACGGCGGCGTCACGCTCTCGCCAAGCCTAGGTGAAGCCTCGGCGCTGGTTTATGCGCCGGATGCGCAGGGCGCGCAGCTCGGCAGTTCCGGGGTGCGTATCGACAAACACGGCTATGGCGTCATGCCCTCGCTCAGGGCGTACCAGCGCAATGAAGTGGCCATTGATCCACAGGGCATGCCCATGGATGTGGAGTTGAAAGCGTCCAACCATCACGTCGTCCCCACGATGGGGGCGGTGTCGCGGGTCAGGTTCGAGACCGTCAGCGGTCGGGCGGTGGTGATCAAGGCGACCCATCCAGACGGCAGACCCGTGCCGTTCGCCGCACAGGTGTTCGATGAACACGGTAGTGAAGTCGGCGTTATCGGGCAGGCCGGCAAGGCGTTTGTGCGTGGCGTTGCCGAGCACGGCACGCTGACCGTCCGCTGGGCTGAGGCCGCCGGCGAGCGCTGCTTTATCCAGTATCGCTTGCCACCCCGAAAACCCGGCCGGCGCCAGCAAAACGCGGACCAGTTGATCAGCCAGTGCAAGGGCGACCTGGATAGGCAGGAGGAGAGCAGTTGATGTTTAACAGGTGGTTGAGGACCGTGTTCGGTCTGGCACTGGCGGCTCAGATGTGGCCGGCGCACGGGGAAATCGTCATAGATCGAACCCGCATCATCTACCCCGCCGCCGCGCGGGAGGTGACGGTCAACCTTCGCAACGAAGCTGACGGCCCGAGGTTGGTGCAGGTATGGATTGATCGCGGCGACCCTGAGGCCTTGCCGGAGTTGAGTGACGTACCGTTTACGGTCAGCCCGCCGATCCTGCGGCTGGAGGCCGGCACGGCACAGGGGTTGCGGTTGGCTTACCACCCCGCTGAGGAGCAGGCGAACGCACGCCCTCAAGAGTCAGTGTATTGGCTGAATGTACGAGGTATCCGGCCCACGGCCAGGACTAGCAATCAACTGCAATTTGTCTTTCGCACACGAATCAAGCTGTTCCTGCGCCCAGAGGCGCTGGCAGGCCGGGAGGTGGACGCCGTGCAGACCCTGCGGTGGCGGCTGGGCGGCGACAGCCCGGTGCTACGGGTGCATAACCCCAGTGCCTTTCATGTGACGTTATCCAGCGTCGTGCTGACCCTGGAGGGCGTCGAGTACCCCAGTGAGGACCCGCCGATGCTGTTGCCACGCACCACGGCAAACCTGATGTTGAAAGGCCGGTCAGCACCTTGGCAAGGCTCGGCGACGCTGCGCTTTACCACCCTGGATGACCACGGCGTGACGCGCGAGCATTCGGTGTCCCTGGCGGGTCCTGTTACAGAGGATGTGGCGATATGATCAGGTTTTTTCGCATGAGCGCACTGTTGGCGGGTTGGGGACTTGCGATGGCGGCCCATGCTCATTTCAGTGCTGGCACGTGTACGCCACAAGCGACACTGAACCTCTCCATTGCGCCGATCACCTTGCCGGTCAACCCGCAAGTGGGTCAGGTGATAGGTGCGGCGAACGGTTATGACTTCGGCAACAATAGCTTTGTGATGCTGTGTCGATATCAGGACTGGCCCGTCGAGCAACCGGTGTCTGCGAACATGAGCGTGGTCAATTCGCCAGTCAGTGGCAGGACGTTCAGCGCCTCAGGCGTGTCAATGCCGGTGTATGCCACCGGCCTGCCCGGGGTCGGGTTCGCCATGATGGCCAGGGACCCCGGCCAGCCAATGCGTGCGATCAGCCACACCGGCACCACACTGTTAACCACCAAACATAACAAACCCAATGGCTGGGGGCTTCAAGGGCGGGTCTATCTGGTTGCCACCGGGCCGGTATCGGCCGGTACGATTCCCTCCCGCAACATCGCCAGGTACACGCTGACAAATGTATCGACCGCAGGTCCGGGCTATGTGGCGGTCAACTTTACCCCTGCGGTCATAGCTCCCCCTCGCAGGCCTACCTGCCGTGTCTCTGCGCCGTCGATTGCGATGCCGGTGGGGCGTATAGCCAGCCGTGATTTCAAGGGGCCAGGCAGTTTCGCCGGCAGCGTAACCCAGGATATTACCTTGGAGTGCGCTGGCGGAACCGGTGGTACCCAGGATGTATTCATCACGATAACCGACCAGACTGACAACGCTAATCGCAGCGACCGGTTGAACTTGACCCGCACTTCAAACGCCCGTGGCGTGGCGCTGCAACTGCTGCATGGCGCCCAATTGGTGAGGTATGGCGCCGATTCCGCGGCCGTGGGCAACCTGAATCAATGGCAGGTGGGCAGCACCGGCAATGGCAAGGTGACGATCCCCTTGACCGCCCGTTACGTCCAAACCGAACAAACGATCACGCCCGGCGTCGCTAACGGGTTGGCCTCGTTCACCATGAGTTATCGCTAAGTCCCGGCGTGGTGCAGCTTTTGCGCCAGCGCGATGAACGCCAGGGTGGCAGGTGAGGACTGGCGGCGGTCAAGCACGGCCAGACCGATCCGGCGTGGCACCGCGGGAGACAACGGCCGCGCTGCATAGCGTGGGTCGACGTGTTCCGGCAGCGACGCTTGCGCCACGATACTCAGCCCGTCGCCACGGCCGACGGCTTCCAGCGTGCTGAGCAATTGGGCGCAGCGATAACGCACTTTAGGCCTTAAACGGGCCTCGCTGAACAAACGCATCACCAGTTCCGAGGAACCGGCCTCGGTGAGAATAAACGGGTCATCGCACAGCGCTTGCAAGGGCAGCGCCGCGTTAGCGGCCAGTGGATGACCGGCGGGTAGCAGTGCCACCAGTTGGTCCTCGAACAAGGCCACGGTGTCGAAGCGCTCCTGATCCAGCACCACAAACCCGACATCGATCCTGCGCTCATCCAGCCACTGGATAACCTGTCTGTCGGGCCCTTCGTCCACGTGCACTTCGATGCCCGGATAAGCCTGTCGAAACTGCCGCAGGAGCGTGGGCAAGATGCGGATTGACGCCGTCGGCCCGAACGACCCAATCCGCAGTGTGCCGCGTTTCATCCCGCGGGCATCGGCCGCTTCCTGCTGCAAGGTATTGGCCAGGCCCAGCATTGCACGCGCGCGCCCGAGTAATTGCGCGCCGATATCGCTCAGTTCCACCAACGACTGGTGGCGCCGGAACAATTCCACGCCCAACTCTTGTTCCAGTGCCTTGATCGCATGCGACACCGCGGATTGACTGACGCCGAGGCGGTGAGCTGCACTGGTAAAACCTTGCAGTTCGGCGACTAACGAAAATATTTCCAACTGCGTCAGGGTCATGAGTAAAGGCTCATTTTACGATTACCGATCATTAGTCGAAGAATACGCCAATCCTTCAATACCCTGAGCACCTCCTCATGCACCCCCTGTCCGATCGACTGACCTATCTGAAACTTGCTGCTGTGACCATGATATGGGGCGGCACGTTTGTCGCCGGGCGCTACCTGGCCGATCGGGTCGACCCGTTACTGGCCGCCAGCCTGCGGTTTATCCTGGCCAGCCTGGCGCTGCTGCTGTTTATGGTGTGCGCGCGAATTCCTCTGGCGCGACCCGATCCTCGGCAACTGGTACGGCTGAGCGTGCTGGGTTTCTTTGGCATCTTTTTCTATAACCTGTGTTTTTTCTATGGCCTGCATTACGTCAACGCATCGCGCGCCTCGTTGATCGTGGCGCTGAATCCGGCGGTGATCGGCCTGGCCTCATGGTGGCTCTTCAAAGAGCGCCTGGGTGTCGCCAAAGTTATGGGCATCGCCTTATGCCTGGCGGGCGCCGCCGTGGTGATTGTCAGTCGCAACCCTGAGTTGCTGCACAGCACCGCGAGCAACTGGCGGGGCGACGTGCTGATTTTTGGTTGCGTAGTGGGGTGGGGGATTTACTCGCTGTTTTCCCGTGAGCTGAATCAGAGCCTCGGCCCTTTGCAAACCGTCACCTGGTCCGTGCTGCTGGGCACCTTGATGCTCACCGTCCTCACCCTGTTCATGGGACGTTTCACCGCAGAAGGGCTCGGCAGCCTCCAACTGCCGCAGGCATTGAGTTTGTTGTACCTGGGCGTGCTGGGCTCAGCACTGGCGTACATCGGCTATTACGACGGCATTCGGCGCATCGGCGCGACCCGTGCCGGTGTGTTTATTGCGCTTAACCCGCTGACAGCGGTGATGTGCGGCGCACTGCTGCTGGGCGAACAACTGACTGCGCCCATGGTGCTGGGCGGCGCGGTGATCCTCTCCGGCATCTATCTGTGCAACAAACCCCTTGCACAGGCCAAGCCAATGGGGATTTGATAAGAGTGCGGACAAATACGGTTACGCTGTGTAGAATCGATTTACGCATACAAGAATATGGACTTGCGCTCACGCAAGCCTCGGCCGTCAGAGACTGATGTAACCATGAAGCTATTCGGCTCCCCCCTGATCTTTGGTGACTTCCTCGCACGCAGTGTGCGGGGCCTCTCTTGTGCGCCTCCCTCCGACCTCATCCTTGCTCGCAAATAACTATTTGTTCACTACAAGAATGAGGCGCCGAAAATGGCCGACCAATACGAAAACCCAATGGGCCTGATGGGCTTTGAATTTATCGAATTCGCATCGCCAACCCCGGGCACACTGGAGCCGATCTTCGAGATCATGGGCTTCACCAAAGTCGCGACCCACCGCTCCAAGAACGTCGACCTGTTCCGCCAGGGCGAGATCAACCTGATCCTCAACAACGAGCCCGACAGCCTCGCATCCTACTTTGCGGCCGAGCACGGCCCATCGGTGTGTGGCATGGCGTTCCGCGTCAAAGACTCGCAACAGGCGTTTAACCGCGCGTTGGAGCTGGGCGCCCAGCCAATCCATATTCAAACCGGGCCCATGGAACTGAACCTGCCGGCGATCAAGGGCATCGGCGGCGCGCCGCTGTATTTGATCGACCGTTTCGGTGAGGGCAGCTCGATCTATGACATCGACTTCGTGTACCTCGAAGGCGTTGACCGCAACCCGGTGGGCGCCGGCCTCAAGGTCATCGACCACCTGACCCATAACGTGTACCGCGGGCGCATGGTCTACTGGGCCAACTTCTACGAGAAGTTGTTCAACTTCCGTGAAGCGCGTTACTTCGACATCAAGGGCGAATACACCGGCCTGACC
Organism: Pseudomonas antarctica; assembly: GCF_001647715.1. Taxonomy (NCBI): domain Bacteria; kingdom Pseudomonadati; phylum Pseudomonadota; class Gammaproteobacteria; order Pseudomonadales; family Pseudomonadaceae; genus Pseudomonas; species Pseudomonas antarctica. The sequence continues at coordinate 3,326,765 of NZ_CP015600.1, read as the reverse complement.
TCCAAGGCCATGAGTGCCCCGGACGGCATGATCCGCATCCCGCTGAACGAAGAGTCCTCCAAGGGTGCCGGCCAGATCGAAGAGTTCCTGATGCAGTTCAATGGTGAGGGCATTCAGCACGTGGCGTTCCTCACCGACGACCTGATCAAGACCTGGGACGCGCTGAAGAAGATCGGCATGCGCTTCATGACGGCGCCGCCGGACACGTACTATGAAATGCTTGAAGGCCGCCTGCCGAATCACGGCGAGCCGGTGGACCAACTGCAAGCACGCGGCATTCTGCTCGACGGTTCTTCGATTGAAGGCGACAAACGTCTGCTGCTGCAGATCTTCTCGGAAACCCTGATGGGCCCGGTGTTCTTCGAATTCATCCAGCGCAAGGGCGATGATGGGTTTGGCGAGGGCAACTTCAAGGCACTGTTCGAGTCGATCGAGCGTGACCAGGTGCGTCGTGGTGTACTGACCGCCGACTAAACGTAAAAAAGCCCGCCCGAGGTTAACCCTCGGGCGGGCTTTTTATTGCCTGCGAATCACGCTCTGCGCTGACGCACCAAGTGCTTGAACCCTTCATACACCAGCACCATTACCGCCAGCCAGATCGGGATGTAAGTCAGCCATTGGCCGCCCTTGATGCCTTCTCCCAATATCAACGCCACTGCCAGCAGCAATACGGGCTCCACGTAGCTGAGCAGGCCAAACAGGCTGAACGCCAGCAAGCGGCTGGCAACGATATAGCTCACCAGGGCGGAGGCACTGATCAAGCCCAGCATCGGAATCAACGCGTACAGCTTGGGGTGCACATCGAGCACGGCAAACCCCTGTTCACCGCTCTGCACAAACCACCAGGCCACCGGCAGCATCAGTGCCATGTCCAGCCACAAGCCGCCCAAGTGATCGGTGCCCAAGTATTTGCGCACCACAAAATAGATCGGGTAACCGATGATCACCACCAATGTCGCCCAGGAAAAACCCCCGGCCTGATACAACTCGTTAAGCACCCCGAGCGCGGCAAAAAATACCGCGATCTGCTGCAGGCGTGACAGCTGTTCGCCGTACACCAAACGTCCGGTCAGCACCATGGTCAGCGGCAGCAGGAAATACCCCACCGACACATCCAGGCTGCGCCCATTCAGCGGTGCCCACATAAACAGCCAGAGTTGCACACCTAACAGGACCGACGACAGCAGCACACCGCCAATCAGCCTCGGCTTGGCCACCAACATTCGCACCAGTTCCCACACACGCCGCCATTCGCCACTGACGATCATGAACACGGTCATGCAGGGCACGGTCAGCAACATGCGCCAGCCAAAAATTTCCAGGCCGCTCAATGGCGTGAGCAACGAAGTGAAGTAATACATCACGGCAAACAACACCGAGGCCAATACCGATAACACAACACCTTTAGACACACTGTCCTCGCGAAAACCGATTGCTACAAAAGAGAGAGATTTCAGGAGGGGATTATGGTGCTTTTGGTGGAATACGGTTGCGCTGTTTTGGGGCGTTTGCGGGAAATTTTTCACGACACGCGGTTTTGGCTAATACCTTTGGCAAGCGGGCTTTTATGGTGAGCCCGGCTCGCCACACCCTGCTACTTGTCACAGGCGGCGGGCGAGCCGGGGTACACGCTAAGAACGAGCTACGCGACCCGAGACAAAATGGCCCACATCATTAAACCCCGGCGTAGACGAATGCCCCGGCGTCACCAGTGAGTCAATAAACGCCTCATCTTCAGCACTGATCTTGACATCCAGCGCCCCGGTGTACGCATCCCACTGCGCCTCGGTACGCGGCCCGACAATCGCCGAACTGACCGCCGAGTTGTTCAGTACCCAGGCAATCGCAAACTCCACGATCCCCACGCCACGCCCCTGGGTGTATTGCTGAATCTGCTGGGCAATACGCAGTGACTCAACCCGCCATTCGGTTTCCAGAATGCGTTTGTCCTGGCGCGCCGCGCGGCTGCCGGCTTCGGGCGTCACATCAGGTGCGTACTTGCCACTGAGCACGCCACGGGCCAGCGGGCTGTAAGGCACCACGCCCAAGCCATAGGCGCCTGCGGCGGTGATTTGTTCGATCTCGGCCTGGCGATTGACGATGTTGTACAACGGCTGACTGATGATCGGCTTGTCTACGCCCAAACGCTCGGCCACGCGAATCACTTCAGCGATGCGCCAACCCCGGTAGTTGGACAGGCCCCAATAACGAATCTTGCCTTGGCGGATCAGGTCGCCTATCGCCGACACCGTCACTTCCAGCGGCGTGTCGTGGTCTTCGCGGTGCAGGTAATAGATGTCCAGGTAGTCGGTGTCGAGGCGGGTGAGGCTGGCTTCCAGTGCGTTGAAAATGCGCTTGCGGCTCAGGCCATTGCGGTTGGGTAAACCGTCCAATGGGCCGATGCCGACTTTCGACGCCACCACCCAATCCGAGCGGTGGCGGACGATAGCTTCACCGACGATTTCTTCGGAGCGCCCGCCGGTGTAAACGTCGGCGGTGTCGATAAAGTTGATGCCCTGGTCCCAGGCCTTGTCGATGATGCGCAGCGAGTCTTCGGTGTGGGTCTGTTCGCCAAACATCATGGTGCCCAGGGTCAGTGCGCTGACCTTCAACCCGGACTGGCCCAATGTGCGGTAAATCATGCAAAGATCCTCATGGCTGGGAAACGTAAGTGATGCAATACCAGACTCAAGGGCTTTGGAACAACCCCGGCACGGCTTTCTTCATGCGCTCAGCAAGGTCTGACAGCGCTGCTGTAAAAAACGATGCAGCACTTTCACCCGTTCCGACACTTGCAGGCGGTGAGGGCACATCAGGTTGAACGGGGTGGGCTCGCCTTGCCAATCGGGCAACAGCGGCACCAGGCGCCCGGCTTGGATATCCCGGGCGATATCCAGATTGGCCTTATACGCGACCCCGTGGCCAGCCAACGCCCAACGCCGCACAATTTCGCCATCGTCGCTCAGGTAATCGCCCGTCACTTCGACTTCCTGGAGCAGTGCGCCCTGGCGAAAGTACCAGGTGTTATTCGGCTGCCCCCGGCGCATGTAGCGCAGCGTACTGTGTTGCGCCAGGTCCGCAGGCGTACGCGGCGTACCGTGCCGCGCGAGGTAGTCAGGGCTCGCGCAAGGAATGCGATGGTGGCCGGGCACGACGGGTAATGCCACCAGGCTGGAGTCCCGTGGCACACCAAAGCGCAGGGCGATGTCGACGGTGTCGCGGAACAAATCGGCGTTGCTGTCGTTGAGCAACAACTGCAGGCGGATGTTCGGGTGCTCGACCTTGAATTCATCCAGCCAGCCCAGCAGCACATTGCGCCCGAAATCCGAGGGGGCGGCCAACTGCAACAGGCCGCTGAGGCTTTGGCCTTGTTGTTTGATCGCTTGCTCGCCCTCGGACAAGGCTTCCAGGGCTATGCGTACGCTGTCCAGGTAACGCCGACCTTCTTCGGTCAGGCGCATGCTGCGGGTGGAACGGGCGAGCAGGCGGATGCCCAAGCGGGTTTCCAGACGTTTGAGGGCGATACTGGCTGCTGCCGGCGTGAGGTTAAGGCTACGCGCGGCCGCCGAGAGGCTACCTGTGTCGGCGGTGCGCACAAACACTTCCAGGTCCAGGGTTGAGCTCATTTGTAAAAATCCTTTAAAGATCTTGTCGTTTTACCGGGATTTTTCGCTGATTGCCAAGCTGAGAAGATCAACGTTCACTTTCTCAATCAGGTATCAACCTCATGACATCCCCCCTCAGCGGTAAAACCGTCATCGTGATTGGCGGCAGCAGCGGTATCGGCGCAGCAGTGGCCAAGGCCGCCGCCGCGCGTGGCGCGCAGGTGGTGCTGGCCGGGCGCCGCTTGACCTCCAGTGTCGACAACGGCGTGCGCAGCGAGCCGGTCGACGTGACCGACAGCGTCTCCCTGCAGCGTTTGTTCGAAGCGGTCGGACGCTTTGATCATCTGGTCTATACCGCCGGGCCGTCGGTGCGGGCCAAAACCCTCAGTGAAACCGACCTGACCGAAGCCCAGGACAACTTCAACGTAAAACTCTGGGGCGCGCTGCGGGCAATCCAACAGGCGCTGCCGTTTTTGGCTGAGCACGGCAGCATCAGCCTGACTTCGGGCCAACTGGGCCGCAAACTGGCGCCCGGCCAGTTGATCAAGACCGGCATCAACGCTGCGACCGAGGCGCTGGGCAAGCAACTGGCAAAAGAATTGGCGCCCCGTCGGGTCAATGTGATCAGCCCGGGGGTGATTGATACACCGGCTTATGCAGGGCTGACAGAGGAGCAGCGGCTGGCGATGTTCGCCAAGGCTGGCGGGGCCTTGCCGGTTGGGCGAGTGGGGCAGGCTGAGGAGGTTGCGGCGGGGTATGTGCTGGCCATGGAGAACGGGTTTATGACCGGTGCCGTGATTGATATCGACGGCGGCGGTGTGTTGTAAACACAGCGCAAAATGTGGGAGGGGCTTGCACCCTCCCACATGGACTGGGTTTTATACTTTGAGAGTACGTGTCATGCGCAGCGCCAACAGGCTACCGGCGACAATCACCGCCGCCAGCAGGTACAACGCCATGTCCGTGGACCCGGTGGCATCCTTCACAAACCCCACGATGTAGGGGCTGAGGAAGCCAGCCATCTGGCCCATGGAGTTGATCAGCGCCAAACCGCCTGCCGCCGCGCCCGCGCTGAGCAGGGCGGTTGGCACCGGCCAGAACATCGGCAGGCCGGTGAGGGCGCCCATGGTGGCGATGGTCAGGCCGAGAATCGCAATCGCCGGGGTAGTGGCGAAATTCACCGCGATCAGCAGGCCGATGGCGCCCATCAACATCGGCACCACCAAATGCCAGCGACGCTCCTTGCGCAAGTCGGCGGAGCGGCCCACCAGCAGCATGAACACGGCGGCCAGCAGATACGGAATCGCACTCAGCCAGCCAATCACCAGGTTATCGCTGAAACCCAGGTTCTTGATGATCGACGGCAGCCAGAAGTTGATCGCATACACACCGCTCTGGATGCAGAAGTAGATCAGGCCGAACGCCCAGATGGCCGGGTTCTTGAACACTGCGCCGAGCGAATCGGTGGTTGTCTTCGGCTTGTTGGCCAAGTCCGTCGCCTGATCGGCTTCCAGCACTGCACGCTCGTGGGGCGTGAGCCACTGGGCATTGGCAAAGCTGTCGCTGAGCAGGAAGTAAGCGAGTGCGCCAAGTATTACGGTCGGGATGCCTTGCAGCAGGAACATCCACTGCCAGCCCGCCAGGCCACCCTGGCCTGCAGCAAAGTGGTTGAGGATCCAGCCGGAGAACGGGCTGCCGAGCAAGCCGGACACCGGAATCGCCGACATGAACAATGCCATGATCCTCCCGCGGCGAAAGGTCGGGAACCACTGCGAGAGGTACAGCACCACGCCAGGGAAAAAGCCGGCTTCAGCGGCGCCGGTCAACAGGCGCAGCCCATAGAAATGCGTCGGCGTCGTGACGAACAGCAGGCAGGTGGACAAGGTGCCCCACACGATCATCATCAACGCGATCCAGCGGCGCGGGCCGAACTTGGTCAGCGCCAGGTTACTCGGCACGCCGCACAGCACGTAGCCGATAAAGAAGATCCCGGCACCGAGGCCGTACACCGTCTCACTGAATTTCAAGGCGTCGAGCATCTGCAACTTGGCAAAGCCAACGTTCACCCGGTCAAGGTAGTTGAACAAGTAGCAGATAAAAATGAAGGGGATCAGGCGCAGGGTAATGCGCTTGTAGATGGCGTTTTTATCGTCATCGGTGGCCAGTGTGGCAGCGGCGCTCTGTGACATGGCAGTCTCTCTTTATTATGATTTTTTGCGATGCGAGGGTAACGTTGATCGCCCAAAGAGTCTCGGCCACCGGCCGGGGTGCTGTCTTTGTGCTAGCGCACAGTGAAGCAGGCTTTGCGCTGTGCCTATGAACAACCCTGCCTTTCAAGGAACTTAGCCCCATGTTCGAGCTGGATCATGACCTGGCGCAGGATATCGTCAATCGCACCATGGCCATCCTGCCCTACAACGTCAACGTCATGGACAGCCAGGGCTTGATCCTCGGCAGCGGTGAGCCGGAGCGCATCAACACGCGTCATGAAGGCGCGCAGTTGGTGCTGGCCAACGGTCGGGTGGTGGAAATCGACGGCCAGACCGCCAAACACCTGAAGGGCGTGCAACCCGGCATCAACCTGCCGCTGATGCACGACCAGCGGCTTATCGGCGTGCTCGGCATTACCGGTGAACCCGAGTTGTTGCGCACTTACGCTGAGTTGGTGCGCATGACGGCGGAAATGCTGGTCAGCCATCGCCATCAACAAGCCGAACAGCAATGGCGGCGCCAGCGCTGTGATGATCTGCTGGCGTTGCTTTTGGCCGACGCCGGCGACTCGCCACGCCTGGTCGATGAGGCGCAACAATTGGGGCTCAAACCGCAAATGACGCGCACGCCGTACCTGTTCGAGCTGGGCGTGGGCCAATCGGCGGACGCGTTGAGCGCCTGGCTCACCAGCCGCTACCCGGACAGTTGGTGCGTCAGCTCCGCGCAATTTTCCCTGCTGTGGTGCCGACCGGCAGCGGTGCACGTGGATAACCTGCGCTTGCTGGAGAAGCTTGAAGGCCTGGGCTGGAATATCCTGCGAGTGGCCGTGGGCGGTCAGGCCGATGGCTTGGCGGGGCTGCGCCGGTGTTACCGTCGCGTGGGGGACTTGCTCGCCTATGGTCGCGATATTCTCCCGCAATCACGGCTGTTGACGCTCAACCGTTATCGTTTGCCCGTGATGCTCTGGCGACACCGTAATGAAGACGCCCTCGACGAATTGCTCAACCCGTTGCGCAAAGTGCTGGCCAAGGACACCAACGGTCAGTTGCTGGCGACGTTGCGCAGTTGGTGCGAACACGACGGCCAGAGCCAGGCATGTGCCGATGCGTTGGGTATTCACCGCAACAGCCTGCGTTATCGGATGGAGCGCATAGCCGAGTTGAGTGGTGTCGACCCACTGACCCTCGACGGCATGCTTGCCCTTTACCTCGGCGTACAGTTGTTGCCCCAGGCTTTGTCGAAATGAACAACAAACCTCACTCACACTTGTGCATCTGACCGGCGTCATTGCCGCAGCCAACTGGCAGCATGGGCGTTATAAAAAACGGAGAAACCCCATGAAAATCATCATCGCCCCCGACTCATTCAAGGACAGTCTGAGTGCCGAAGGTGTCGCCCAGGCGATTGCCGAAGGGTTGGCCCAGGTGTGGCCGGATGCACGCTTGATCCAGTGCCCGATGGCCGATGGCGGTGAAGGCACCGTGGATTCGGTACTCGCCGCCTGCAATGGCGAACTGCGCAGCCACACTGTGCGAGGTCCGTTGGGCGGGACGGTTGAAGCGCGCTGGGGCTGGCTGGCCGACAGCTGCACCGCGATTATCGAGATGGCCGAAGCCAGCGGCTTGCAACGTGTGCCGCCGGGTCAGCGCGATGCCTGCACCAGCACCACGTACGGCACCGGCGAACTGATACGCGCCGCATTGGATGCTGGCGCCCGGCGCGTCATCCTGGCGATTGGCGGCAGCGCCACCAACGACGGTGGTGCAGGCGCGATGCAGGCGCTCGGCGTGCAACTGTTCGATGCCCAGGACCAGATACTTGCGCCCGGTGGCCTGGCCTTGGCAGGCCTGGCGCGCATCAATCTTGAACAACAGGACCCACGGCTGGCCCACGTACGCTTTGAGATTGCCGCCGACGTGAACAACCCGCTGTGCGGCGCACACGGCGCCTCTGCCATCTTCGGCCCGCAAAAAGGTGCGAATGCGCAGCAGGTCGAACAACTGGACGCCGCCCTCGGCCATTTTGCCGATCACTGCGCCAAGGTTCTGCCCAAAGACGTGCGTGATGAGCCCGGTAGTGGTGCAGCAGGTGGCTTGGGGTTTGCCGCCAAGGCCTTCCTGGACGCGCAATTTCGCGCCGGCGTTGAGGTCGTCGCCGAATTGGTGGGGCTGGACGAAGCCGTACGGGGCGCCGATCTGGTGATTACCGGCGAAGGCCGCTTCGATGCCCAGACGCTGCGTGGCAAAACCCCGTTCGGCGTGGCACGCATTGCCCGCCAGCACAACGTGCCGGTGATCGTGATCGCCGGCACACTGGGCGATGGCTACGAGCAAATGTACGCCCACGGTGTGGACGCCGCATTCGCCTTGCCTTCGGGCCCGATGAGCCTGGAACAGGCTTGCAGCGAAGCGCCGCGTTTATTACGCGAGCGGGCCTCGGACATCGCGCGCTTATGGCGGCTGGCGGCGCCCAGGGTTTAATCGATAAGCCCGCGCGCCAACTGCTCGATCCATTGCTTCTGGAATGTCAGCAACGTCGCGTTGGGTTGCTGCAACTGGACAAATTCCAGCATCGGGTCTTGCACCGCTGTGCGCACACCGCTTAACTCCTCCAGGGTGGCCAACCCGCAAAACGGCACATAGGCTTCGCTGTAGCCGCCCTCATGCACCAGCACCAGGCGGCCCTGGCACAGGCGCTCTGCCGCCAGGCGTAGCGCGCGGGTCATCAGCCGGAAAGAGTCACTGTGCAGCAGCATGCGCGCCAACGGGTCGACGGCGTTGGCGTCATAGCCGCAAGCAACGATGATCAGCTCCGGTTGAAACCGTTCCAGCGCCGGCACCACGATGCGCGCCATGGCATGCAGGTACGCGTCGTGCCCACTGCCCGGCGGCAATGGAATATTGATATTCGCCCCCAGGCCGGCGCCACGGCCGCGATCCTGCTCGCCGCTGTAACCCGGCGGATAACAACCGTCCTGATGCAGTGAAATCGTCAACACATCGCCCCGGTCCTCGAAAATCGATTGGGTGCCATTGCCATGATGGACGTCCCAGTCGATCACGGCGACCTTGCCCAGCCCGTTGCGCGCCTTGGCCACTTCGATGGCAAGCGCAATGTTGGCGAGGAAACAGAAGCCCATCGCGCTGTCGGCCAAGCAATGGTGCCCCGGTGGCCGCGACAGCGAATAGGCATTGTGTGCCTGGCCGTTTAGGACTGTGTCCACCGCGGCGATGGTCAAGCCGGCGGATAACTTGGCAATTTCGTAGCTGCCCGGACCTATCGGGGCCTGGGGGCCGAGTTCACCACCGCCGGCATCGCTCAGGGCCTTGAAACGTTGCAGGTAGTGGCTGCCATGCACCCGCAGCAGATCCTCTTCACTGGCGGGAGGAGCGCTGTGCAGGTGCAAGTGGCGACTCAAGCCGGACACGTCCAGCAGGCTTTTCAAGCGTCGCTTGGTGTCCGGCGACTCGGCATGCCCGCTGCCGGCCGGCGGCTGCACCCATCCGCCCACGGGCAAGGTCAGCGCGTGGGCACTGGCGCTGTGCCACAGGGTCATTTCATCAAAGAAAAACGCGGTGGTTCGGTTCATACAGGCTCCAGTTCAGCGGGGTTGTGATGGGCGGCTGGCGAAGGTCATCGCCAGGGACAGCAAGGTGATAACGGCAGCGCCGACCAGCAGCGCGGTAAACCCGCCACTGGTCTCGATCAGCCGGCCGGCGACGGCAGGGCCGATGGCCAGGCCGCCGCCGATCACCAGGTTGGAGGCGTTCATCAACTTGCCGCTGTGGTCCAGGTCGGCCAGGCAGGCGAGGATCAGCGGCAGGATGAAGGTCCAGGTGAACTTGAACAGCAGCGCCGCCAGCGCAAAACGCAGCAGCGCGGGTTGGCCGAGCAGTAGCAGCACGGCGGTCGCCATCAGTGCATAGCCCGCGAGCAACAGCACCCCACGCGGCAGGCGCGCACCGATCAGCGCAGCGCACGCCGCCCCGGCAATGCCCATCAGCGTCGCGACGGCCAACACTTCACCGCTGTGCTGTGGCGAGATTCCGGCACGCGCACCCAGGGCACCGATGAAGGTCCAGACGCCGCCGAGGCTGATGTAAAAGGCCAGGACCGCTGCGATCCCCAGCGCGGCCTTCCAGGGTGAGCGGTGCAGCGAAGGGCTGTCGTTCGCCTTGTTCGCCGGGCTGGCACGGGGAAAACCACGGGCCAGGGGCAAGAGTATGGTCATCAGGACCGCCAGGATGAGGTAGCAGGCATTCAAGCCGTAGCGTTCGAATAAGCCCGGAAGTACCGCAAGGCCCAAGGCGCCGACCACCAGTTGCCCCATCACCCATAGCCCGTAGACCCGGCTGGGGTTGGCCGTATGGGCGGCACTGGCCAGGCAGATGATCATCAATGAACCTCCGGCCAACGCACTGGCGAAGCGCAAGGCAAGCAAGCTGGCGTAGGTGTCGGCGAGCATCGACAGCAGATTGGCCGCGATGAACAGGAGTGCGGCGCATAAGGCCGCCACCCGCCAGTCGACCCGTTTGAGCCACCAGAGCGCGGGCAGCGTCGCCAGGCTCATGGCGCCCAGTTCGACGGAAAACAGATCACCGATTTGCGCAGGGCTCAGTTGCCATTGACTCGCCAACTGTGAAGCCACGGCGGGGGCGGTCATCAGGATGGTCGGGGTGATTGCGGCGAACAGCACGATGGCTGCCAGCAGTGCCCAGGAGGACGATGAGGCTGAGGCCTCATGTTGTGCGGCATGGGTTTGAGTGTGCATCTTCTTGCTCCGGGAAAAGGGGCTCGGGAAAGCGCGTCAGAACACGTGGACCAGGCGCAACAGCGCATCGGTTCCGGCGTAACCGTTGGACGCGGCGACATTTTGCGAAAGGCCGAACATCAGTTGGTTCTGCTTGTCGAGCCAGTGCCCGACCTCGAACCCGACCTGGGTGTAGCGTTTGTGGGTGTCGTCGAGTTGACGGTTGTTGAGGCGCAGCGCCCCACCGTCGGCCTGGATCAGGCGCAACGCACCGTAAGTGGCGGGGCTGAAGTCGTAGGAGGCAAATGCTTGCAGGCGATACAGCGGGGCTTGCTTGAGCTGGCTGCCGAAATAGTCGTCATTGGGGGCGTAGAGCTGGGCTTCCAGATTGGCTTCCAGCACCCATTTTTCGCCGATGCCTCGCGTGTAGTTGTAGACAAAGGTTGCGCCCCAGCGATTGGCGCCCGCAGACACGTCCGGGTTGTTGCTGTGGTATTCGCCCACCGGCACGGTGATCAGGCTCAAGAGGCCGCTGTAGGTACGAGAGGCCGGGTCGTTGATGAAAAACACGGTGCCGCCCACTTGCGGATCGCCCAGCCCACTTTCGCCAGTGCGTTGGCTGGCGCCAGGCAAGCGCGCATTGATGTCGGCGAAGGGCACGATGACTTGCGGCGTGCACAGCGTGCCGCAGGCGTCGGTGAAATACACTTGGCGGTATGCCAGGGCGTTCACCCTGAGGTCGGCCTTGCCGGTGGTATCGGCAGGCCCGTGGAAATTTCCGGCACGCGTCGCAGGCAAGTACAGCGCGCCCAGGCTGGTGCCTGGCGGTGCGCTGAAAAAGTCGCGGGCATTGAGGTCGGCAGCCTGGCTATCGAGGCACAGCAGTGTGCCGCCGAGCAGCACCGTCAGGTTACGCACGGTTGTTGGGGTCATGGCGAGGCGTCTCTTGAATGGAGCGTCAGGGCGAGTGCAGCAGCGGTAAAAAAATGGGCAAAAGAAACCCGTGACCGTCAAAACGACAGTGCAAAACGCTGCGATAAACCGGTGTAGATCAGTCGGGTGGGGCGTGCACCAAGTGCGCTATACGCGCCTTGTCCTTGACGCCGAGCTTGGTGTAGATACCGCGAATATGATGGCGTACGGTATTGGGCGACAGGCCAAGGTCGCGGGCGACTTCCTTATAGGTCTTGCCCTCGCCAAAGCCTTGGGCGACGTCGTTTTCCCTTGGGCTGAGCTGGGGCAGGGCGCGGTTGATGCGCGCCGCCAGCAGAAACTGATCGCCCACCGCCGAAACCTCAATGTGGATCTGCTTGCCCTCGTAGCCGCGCTCATCCAGGGCCACCGGCAGGGTAGGGCCGCTCCATTGCGGCCATTCACTGAGCAGTAAATCGGTAAAGCCGCGCTCGGCGCACTGCAGGACGCCGCGCGGGCCGCACACCGCCAGCGCGAGATTGCGTGGGCTTGTGAGCGTTTCGCGCATGGCCACCAGGGTGCGGATCTGGTTCGCCGAAACCGCCGCCACCAAGTGAAGCATCAGGTTGTTGAGCAGCAGGCAGTCCTGCTCGTTGAATTTCGCAGCCGCAGGCTTGCGGTACAAGGTCAGGTGATCGCTCAGACAAGTGAGCGGGTCGACATGGATGACGCACAACAACTCGCCGATCCCGTGCCGTTCGCCGAGCCAATTCAAGCCGGCGCCGCTGGCGCAGTCGCGCATGTCGATGATGACGGCCTGGCCTGGCGCCGCATGTACCTGCTTGATCGTCACATCCATATGGCGGATCGATTGCCAGTCGTCCAAATAACCCGGCGGCAACTGGTACAGATAGCTGCTGTGCTCTTCCGGCAAGCCTCCTATCAGCGCCGCGCGCCCCCACCAGGCGCTGTCAAACGCCAGTAACTGGCTGATATGCGTCAGTGCATGCTGCTGAAAATGTTCGATGTCCTGGTGCTGGGCAAGTCGCTGCAAATCCAGGGTCAGGGTGCTGAAGGCCTGTAACAGGCCCGAGGGATCAAGACGATTCATGGGCGTTCCTCTGTGGGACTTTTTTTGTTGTTTTCGTCACAGGGTTAAAGGCCGAAACGTTGGATTGACGTGGCAGGGCCTGCGCCAAGTATCCGCGCTGCCGGGTGCGATCGCTATCGTACAGATGCAGGATACAGCCGGTTGATTTGCGGGAGGATTCCGGGCTCGTCAGAGAAGCTGGTTTGCCCCTACACTGGCCTGCCACTTGTCTTTCAAAGGATGAAACACAATGCACACGCCTGAACCCCACATCGTGATCCAGCGCTTTACCGAAGCCCACCTTGAAGGTGTGGCTGCGCTCTATAACGAACCGGCTGTGTGTCGTCAGGTGCTGCAAATGCCTTTTCAGTCGATCGAGGCCTGGCGCAAGCGGTTGGTGATGGATAACGAGCGCCGGCTACAGCTGGTGGCGATGCATGGCGGCGAGGTGATTGGTCAGCTCGGCATGGAACAGTACCTGCGCGTACGCCAGAGCCACGTCGGTTCGTTCGGCATGGGCGTGGCGACGGCCTGGCAGGGCAAGGGTGTGGGTTCCAGGTTGTTGACGGCCGCGCTGGATGTGGCCGACAACTGGATGAACCTGCACCGCGTGGAACTCACGGTGTACGCCGACAACGAGGCGGCGCATAACCTGTACCGCAAGTTCGGCTTCGAAGTTGAAGGTCGGTTGCGCGATTACGCCCTGCGTGACGGTGTCTTTGTCGACACCCTTAGCATGGCGCGCCTGCGCAAATCGGCTTAATCCTCCAGCGCAAACGCCACCGCGGCCTGCGCATGCAGCTCGGTGGTGTCCAGCAGCGGCAGGTCGCTGTGTTCAGGCTTGATCAGCAGGCCGATTTCCGTGCACCCGAGGATGATGGCCTGGGCACCCCGTGCGGCCAGGGTGGCGATTACGCGCTGATAGACCTGGCGCGAAGCCTGGTTGATCACCCCGACACACAACTCCTCATAGATGATCCGGTGCACGGCCTGGCGTTCGTCCGCGTCGGGCACCAGCACGGTCAAGCCCTGGGCGGCCAGGCGCGCTTTGAGAAAATCCTGTTCCATGGTGAACGCGGTGCCCAGCAGGCCGACCGTCAGCGTGCCGCGCTCAACGGCCGCTGCCCCGGCGGCATCGGCAATATGCAGAAACGGAATCGACACCGCCGCTTCAATGCGCGGCGCCACCAAATGCATGGTGTTGGTACACAGCACCACACACTCGGCACCGCCGGCTTGCAGGCGGCGCGCGGCATCTTCCAGAATCAGCGCGGTGTCATCCCAGCGGCCGGCATGCTGAGCCTGTTCCATCGGGCCGAAATCCACGCTGTACATCAACAATTGCGCAGAGCGCAGTGGGCCAAGTTGGTCGCGCACGCGTTGGTTGATGATGCGGTAATACTCGGCGCTGGACTCCCAGCTCATGCCGCCGATTAGGCCAATGGTACGCATGCGAAGCTCCTGACAAGGAATGTCGCGTTACCTTACTCACCGCCTGCGGATTAGTCATATGCAGTTACCCGCTAAATGACCGGAGCAGTTTTAAGCCATACGGCGAGCCGCCACTTCTGCCATGATCCTACTTCGCAACCTGGCTCACCCAAGGAAATCTGCAATGGACGATGTACAGCAACTGGGCGAGATGCTTCGTCATTACGCCGATAGCGAAGCGCACAAGAAACAGCAATTCGACGTGCAGTCGGCGCGCTGGGCGCAAAAGCTCGGTGAGTTGTTCGGGCAGATTGAACAGTGGCTGGAGCCGGTCAAGACCGTCGGCCTGCTGGACGTCCATCGCGAAGCGTATGTCGCCAGCAGCCCGAGCCTGCCGGTCGAGAGTTCGACCTTCAAGACCGAGAAACTTACCGTGCAGATCACCGGCAAAGCCGTTGAGTTCGTGCCGGAAGTCATGGGCGCATGCGGCTTGATTTCCGTCTCGGTGATAGGCCTGACCGCTGCTCGGCACGGCAGTATCTCGCTGGTGCTACCGCCGGATAAACAGGACTGGCTGTGGAAGAAAACCAACGGCCTGAAAGACCCGGACACCTTCGCCTTCGACGCCAACTTCCTGGCCGCGCAGTTACAAAGCCTGATCCCGCGCGAACGCGGCTGAGCAAACTCCTTCAGCATTGGCTATACATAGGGCTCGTTGTTTCAATGATGGTCGCCAGGGAGTTCAATGATGAAACTAAGGCTAATGGTCAGTGCGCTGTGCGTCGCTACTATCGCAGTGTCCGGGTGTGCCTCAAAGACGCCCCAGCCGGACGAGTATTCCGGTTTTCTCTCGGACTACAGCCAACTTAAAGAGGCCAAGTCGCCATCGGGCGCCGAGGTGATGCGCTGGGTCGATCCCAACCTGGACCTCAAGCGCTACACCGCGGTGTACATCGAACCCACCCAGTTCTATCCCAAACCCCAGGCCACCGCCAAAATTCCGGCCAGCACCCTGAACGGTATCAACAGTTACTACACCGCAGCGCTCAAGCGCGAGCTGAGCAAGTCAATGCAGGTGGCCAATGCCCCCGGCCCGGGCGTGATCGTGCTGCGCGCAGCCATTACCGCCGTGAGCAGCAAGACCGAAAGCCTCAAGCCTTACGAGTACATTCCCGTGGCCTTGGTGGTGGCGGCGGTGAGTACCGGAGCCGGTATTCGTGATCAGGAGACGACACTGGGCACTGAGGCGCAGTTTCTGGATGGCGCGACTGGCAAGGTGCTCGCACAGGTGGTTCGCAAAGGCACCGGCAAGCCCTTGTCCAACGACGCTCAAGTGATGAAGGCGGATGACGTTAAAGGCGTCATCGATGGCTGGGCGTCGGACGTGTATCAGTCTTATGTGAAGCTGAAAAACCGCTGAGGGTTCGACGCATTCCCTGCGCCAGAGTTGTTATAGCGGGGCAGGGCGGCGCACTTATCATCGAGGAGGGACGTACCCGGCCGAATCGAGGTTTCGGCCGGGCACCGGGTGTTACTTGAGCGGTGTCAGCGGTGGTAACTGCCATTGAGTCGCGTCAGGCTTGGGCAGGTAAATCCGCAGTACGGCATAAAACGGACCGGGCGGGGCCGGCAACCAGTTGTTCTGTTCGGCTTTGGGCGGCTCGTGGTGCTGTAATGCCAGGGTCAGGCCGCCGTCGGCGTCCAGCTTGAGGTCGGGCAGCATCCGCGAATTGATCTGGTAGCGTTTCTTGAGGTTGGGCGCCAGCAGCTTGGTCTTGGCGTCGTACATGGTCAGCGACCAGAACGCATCGGCCGGCGGCAATTGATCCTTGTCGAAGTGCACGGTGTAGCTGTGGCGTGCGCCGTTGGCCGGCTTGCCTTCGCTGTCAACGGCGTAGTTCAGGTAAATGGCTTCGTCAGGGGAGTTGCCGAAAATCCCCAGATCGGCCCCGGCGTAGCGGTACAGGTAATTGTTTTTCAGGCGATCGCGGCTGCCGTACAGGTCACTGCTGGACACTTGATGAGTGTCGATCTTGTCCTTTTTGAATGCCGCAAACTCAGCCCGGCCATCGGCAATGCCATCTTCCAGCGCCTTGCGCTGTTCGACGGTCAATGCCTTGACCTTGAACGGCGCGCCAGGGGCGATACCGATCTTGGCAAAGCGTGCCAACAGGTCTTTTTCGCTGTCCTGGGGCGCGGCAAACGCCAGCATGAAGTTCAGGTAGCGAAACAGCTGCGGGCCTTCGGTCATGGTCGCCGTAGGCTTGGGCCATTCGATCTTCGGCACCGGAGCCGGTGCAGGCTGTTTTACATAGCTGCTCAGCGACTGCACTTTGTAGCCGTTCTGAATCTGCTTGACCTTGTTCAGGTCCTTGTCGTCCAACAATTGCGTGCGATACAAGGCGTAGGCGATGTTGCTTTCGCTATAGACCACTCGGTCGATGTCAACCGGCTGCTGACCCTTCCAGTCCGGGCCGGCGATCATGTAGTGGCCGCCATTGTTGCCGGTGCTGCGGGTGCCCAGGTACGCCATGTTCTGCGTATAAAGGTCGATCAACTGCACCGAGTAGTAACGGTTGTCTTCGATCTTCGGCAGGGTCAGTACCAGAGGTTCTTTGCGCAGGTCCATCCACACGAACGAGTAGGGCGTGTCTGCGTTCGGGGTGGCGAACGCCGTGTCCTTGGGCGTGAAGACCTGGGCGGTATTAGCGATATGGTTGAACGGCGCCTTGAATTTGGCACCGCCTTTATCAACGGCCTGGGTGTAAAGCCTCTTGTACATTGCCACTACCGGGTAGCCATATAAGTAGGCTTCCTTGGCAATGGCCCGGGCTTCGGCAGGGGTTGCCGTAAAATCGGCCCAGGCGCCGGTACTCATGAGAATCGAGAGGCTCGCCAACAGCAGGCGCGTCGGTTTTCCAATCATGTTGTTGCGTCCTTCCAGAGTGCTTTATAAAGGGCGTGGGATCAAAGTGCTGAGTGTCCAGCTTTATTGGCCGAACGTCACGTTAATCCCTGCAAACAAGGTGAACTGAGACTATAGCCGTCATGCGGGTCAGGGCAGGTGTTGAGGCGTAGAGCAGCCCTCGCAATAGCCGCGATGGGCCGATGATGTTCGCCAGGGCTACAAAAATGAGGAGCGTGCTGCCGCGAATGGGCAGCGTCAACGTCAGTTCAGACGATCAGCCAGCATCGATTTGACCTTGTCGCGCAGTTGATCGATAGAGAATGGCTTGCCGATCACCTGCATGCCGGGCGGCACATCGATACTGTCGGCATAGCCGCTGGCAAACAGGATTGGCAGAGCAGGGCGCAGCTCACGCACCTTCTGCGCCAAGTCTTTTCCATTCATATCAGGCAGGCCGACATCGGTCATCATCAGGTCGATCACCTGATCGGTGTTTTCCACGATCACCAGGGCTGCTTCCCCGTCCGCCGCTTCTACTACCGTGAACTCCAATTCTTCGAGTACATCGACGATCAGCATGCGCACGATGGCGTCGTCTTCGACTACAAGGAGGGTGGAGGGGGCAGCGGACATAGGGAAAATTCCTGATGAGTTGGAAGTGCAGGCCTTTAGTCATTTAACGACCGTTCTCATTCCTGAGTCCTGTCGATCGAGGTAAGTTCCCCCGACATCAAAACATTGTGCCGCTAATGGGCTGCAATGTCCCGCCCTGCGAGTCAGCGCCCTTGCCCAAAGCCAAGTGAACGCCCGGTAAGTGCAGCAGGCCGGGCGTTCATTTCAAGCCTGTCGATCAAGTGAGATCGTCGTAATCGTCGAAATCAAAATTCGAGGGTTGGCTGTTTTTTCGAGGAAGCTCAATGTCAGGACGCTCGATCCTGTCGCCCGTGTAAGGGGCTCGAGGCGGCTTGGAAGTGGTCGCAATACCCTGAGCGTCAAAACGAACCGGGTTGTAGTTTGGACTGTGTGTGTAGATACCTCGACCGTCCGCATTGATGCCGGTCATGGTGTACTTAACGACCTCGTGCTTTTGTCCAATGAGGGTGTCATCAATATAATCCCGCTGGCGGGCTTTATTCGTGAATACCCGCGCAGCCAGATCGTCCACTGCAGAATTATTGACCTGCATAATTCCCTCGAATCCTTCAACGGGTTTCTTGGTGAGTTTGGCAAACTGCGCGGCAAATGATTGGCCGCCGCCGGTGCCGGAAAAGCACATGGTTAACCGAATTTCGCTGTATTTGCTCAGGTTAACGTTCTGTGCTTTGAGTAGATCACGTAACTCATTAGGGGTTATGTGCGTGCCATTCACCGCCATGACTGCGGAGTTATGCCCTGCAGGTACAATGCCATGGGCATCCAGCGTCAGGCGAAGGCCCCGTTTTGTCTGGTCTGCGGACATGCCCAGGCCGGTACCCAGTATCTTGAACTCTTGCATCGCGCCACCCATGGCTATGCTTTGGGCCGTAAACACGGGAAGCGGCGGGCCATAGGGGCGGCCATTGACGGGGTTGTAGGCATACCATTTGCCATCGCTCAGTACTGCACCGCCTTCGAAGGTATTTTCTGCAACTTTGTAGGTGCCCGTTGCAACGACACCATTGCTTTTACTGGCTGCCTTGAGCAGATCGTAACTGCCGTCCGCCCCCTTGAGGGTGCTGACACCTTTTTGAATCAGTTTTGCGGCGCCCACTACCAAATCGCCCAGACCGCTGAGTGGATTGAGTGCCTCAACCGCGGCCACGCCAATGAACTTGACCGTTTTCACGGCCTTGGTGGCTGCGTGTAGGCCTGTACCCAAGATTTTTGTGGCTTGTGCGGCCTTACCCGCGCCAAGTGTGACCAGTCCAACGACGTCAAAGAACAGGTCAAATAACCCCTCACCGATCTTGTGATTTTGGAAATTGACGATGGCAGACCGAAGCGGAATCAGGTTGAGAAAGAACTCACCAATCGCCGCGTTCAACGAACGGTTTTTGTCAAACGACGTCACGCCCTTGGCGTGGTTCAGGAGATCCTCGTTATCCAGTGCGAGCGATTTGACGAAGACATCGGCGATAAACGAAGTGCGGTCTGAGGTATAGCTGTCGGGGATCGCAGGAGGGTTCTTTATCTCGTCGGCGTGCGTGCCGGCGTAAGGGGGGGCAAAAAGTTTCGTACGGGATACGATATTTGCATTTCGTTTATCCAGTTTTTCACCACTGTAAGGCTCGGTGAACTTACTTTTCAGGTGGTTCGCTTTCTCAAAGGTTCCCTTACTGGTATCAAGGTAATAAATATTCACCTCACCCGCGCGAGTGGTTTTTACATGCAGCGTATTCCCCCGTTTTGCCAGCGCGAGCGGCGACGTGAAATCCATGTCCACCTTGTAGTCATTGGTGTGGAAGAACTCGAGTTTGCCGGAATCGAGGTTCCTGCGATCGTCCAGTGACAATGTCGAGGTCAGGTACTTCACCATCTCGTGGTGCCCATCGGCTTGGGCTCTTAAGGTGTTTTTATACTCATCTTTGAATAGACGGGCGGCCTGAAAGTTATCGGACTGGACATAGGCGTTGAAACGACTGATCGGAACGCTGGTGTCGTCGGTGACCCAGCTGTGATTTTTTTCGAGCCTTTCACCTTCCATTGCGATGTCGAGCATGGAACGCCGCTCGGGGAAAACGAAGGGCGCCTGACTGCTGTTCTTGTGGAGGAGTTTCAAGACTTTGGCTTCAAAAACCGCTGGATCAACCCCCGGGAATTCCGCTTTAAGGCAGTTGAGCGCGATCTCCTTTCGACTGGGCCAAGGTGTCTGCATCAACGAAGAAGCGTTGGTCAATGCTTTCAACTGATTGTTATAGGCATTCCTGACCTTCTCGATTTCGGGCTCCGAAGGTTGGGTGCCGAAGAGATCCAACATGCCACTGACCACGCCCCAATTTCTCAGGGCTTCGCGCTGGGCAGATTGAACTGCATAGCTGTCGGTCGGCATGGATTCTGCGGCGGCAATAACCTCGGCATAGGTCATGTTTGGTACCCGACCAGGCGTCTGCGCTTCGATCTTGGCTACTGCAAGGGTCAGTTGCGTCCAGACGGTGCTGCCGTACGTCACAGTGGGCGGGATATCTTTGATGAGAAATTGTGGGTAACTGCGGGCTAACAGAAGGTGCGTTGCGAGTTTAACGGTGGTCGCTGTCGCTTTGCTGTTGGCAACAAGTTGATCGCTCACGGATTTAACCGCCAGCGAGGGGGACGCGCCCCAGTACGAGGAGTCATGCAAAACAACACCGGCTACCTTGTTACGCTCGGGATGCCTACTGGACGCCTGATCGAGTCCAAGATGAATGGCGGCCAATACATAGTCGTAAATACTGATGTCCGATGACGCGCCATTCAGATGCGTTTGCAGCGCTTTCCCCAGTGCCTGGCCCTTGGGTGAGTCGATTAGTTTTTGTAGCGCCAGGGCGGGGTTGTGCAGGTCGCTTGACGTCAGCGAACTGCCCCTCAACAAGTAACCAAGGGTGCTGTCGCCATCTCTGGGCAGCGGTAAGCCAGGCAGCCCCGTGTTGTGTGAGTGGAGGAAGTTCACGATGCGGGTCTGGTCTTGTTGCGATATCGGCATTGGCCAGGACAGCGCGCCACCGAAATCTCCCAGAGGATGCAATGAGGCCTTTTGCTCCAGCTTTTGCGCCAACGCAGTGAATTCATCCGCAGTACGCGGCAGGTCATAACCGAGGTCAGTAATGACGCTGGTAAACGTTTGAGGCGTGGTCTGGGCTGAGGCTTTGGACGAATGCTCATGCAGCCGCAGTGTGTTTTTGTTCAACCAGTCTGAAGCTAAGAAGCCGTCTTTAACCCAGGGAACAATCCCCCGCAGCCTGCTGGCCAGGTTTTTCAGGTTTTCCTGGTCAGCGAGAAGTCGCTGCAAGGAACTGGTAGTGGGCGCCTGAACGGTGGCAGTGGTCGTTGTTGAAGTGCTTGAGGCGTTTTGCGTTTTAACGTCAGGCTCTGTGACAGTGTGGTTGTGAGAGGTGACGACTGGCTGCAGTGCAGCGTGGGTGATGCTCATGTGAATTACCTTGGTGGGTCAGAAAAGACGCCTTCCAAAAGATCTTCCGTGTTCCTGAGGCGCAATCTTGAGTGCGAAAACCTTGTAGGTCCGTTCCGCTGAAGTCCCAGTCATCTGTTTTAAGGTGTGTAAATGAGTTGAAGAAACCAGCCGAAATCACCTTGAAATGCACGTGCAGTGAGTAGGCTATTGCTTCAAATCAACGCAGAAACGTAGCCCTTGGCCCTGGTATTCGGGCAAACTCCCCCTTTTTCCGCACTTGGCCAAGGCATGCCCATGACTCCCGCTTCGTCTGTCGATGAAAAGAGCTTCCGTAAACTCCTGAGCCGAAACGTGGCCTTGCCTCTGGGCGTGGGCGTGCTCAGCGCGGCTTTTTTTGTCGTTTTGATCACCTATCTGTTGTCGGTGATCCAGTGGGTGGAGCACACCGATCGGGTCATCAATAACCTCAATGAGTCGTCCAAATTGACGGTTGACCTGGAAACCGGCTTGCGGGGTTTCCTGATTACCGGCGATGAGCATTTCCTCGACCCGTATGAAGTGGCAAAGCCGCGCATCATTGGCGATTTACGTAATCTGCAGGAGCTGGTTGCGGATAACCCGCAACAAGTGGATCGCCTTAAACGCCTGGAGTCGATGCAGGCCGAGTGGAACAAGTACGCCCAATCGATGATCGACCTGCAGCGCCAGAGCGGGGATTACCGCGGGGCGGTCAAGTCCGGCCGGGGCAAGAGCCTGACCGACGCCATTCGCCAGGAATATGCAGATGCGGTGGATATGGAGCAGCAGTTCCGTGTCACCCGCAACGCAGATGTCACCCGCACAACAGTGGTCAGCGTGAGCCTGTACCTGGCCTTTGTGCTCGGCCTAAGCGGTTTTTTGGCGTACAGCGGCAGGAAGAATTTAGTATCCTTATCAGATAGTTACAGCGCAAACCTCGCGTCACAACAGAAGATCGCCCGGCGCCTGGAACAGCAGGCTTGGTTACGCAACGGTCAAACCGAGCTGGCCGAACAAGTGCTGGGGCAACTCAGCGTGAATTTGCTGGGGCGCAACATCCTGCATTTCTTCGCCCAGTACATGGGCTCGGTCGTGGCTGCGCTGTATGTGCGTGAAGAGCACGGCGGCCTCAGACGTGTTGCCACGTATGGCTTCTCCCGTGAACAGGAGCAGCAGGAACAGTCGATCTACAGTGACGAGGGCATCGTTGGGCAGGCCGCCCAGCTCGATCGCCTGATTCGCCTGGACGATGTGCCGGTGGATTACTTCAAGGTCAGTTCGGGCCTGGGCGAAGGCTCAACCCGCAGTGTGCTGGTGATGCCGACCAGCGACGACGACCGTGTCAACGGCGTCATCGAACTGGGCTTCCTGCGCCCGCTGGAAGAGCGTGATGTCGAATTGCTGGAATTGATTGCCGGCAATATTGGCACGTCCATCGAAGCTGCCCGTTATCGCCAGCGCCTGCAAGAAGTGCTGGCCGAGACCCAGCAACTCAACGAAGAGCTGCAAGTGCAGCAGGAAGAGCTCAAGACCGCCAACGAAGAGCTGGAAGAGCAGTCGCGCATTCTCAAGGAATCCCAGGCTCACCTGGAAACCCAGCAGGCCGAGCTTGAGCAGACCAACGAGCAGTTGGCCGCGCAGACGCAAACCCTGGCCGAGCAGCGCGATGCCATGGACCGCAAAAACGTCGAGCTGAACCGCGCCCAGATCGAACTGGAAGACCGCGCAGATGAATTGCAGCGCTCCAGCAAGTACAAGTCCGAGTTCCTCGCCAACATGTCCCATGAGTTGCGCACACCGCTGAACAGCTCGCTGATTCTGGCCAAGCTGCTGGCGGAGAACCCTCAGGAAAACCTCAGCGCAGAACAAGTCAAGTTCGCCGAATCCATCTATTCGGCCGGTAATGACTTGCTTAACCTGATCAACGACATCCTCGACATTTCCAAGGTAGAAGCCGGCAAACTGGAGGTGCGCCCGGAAAACTCCAGCGTCGCGCGGCTGGTCGATGGCTTGCGTGTCATGTTCGAACCGCTGACCGCCGACCGCAAGCTGGGCTTCCAGGTTGAGGTACAGGCAGACTCACCGACGATGCTGTTTACCGACCGCCAGCGTCTGGAGCAGATCCTCAAGAACCTGCTGTCCAACGCCGTCAAGTTCACTGAGCAAGGTGAGGTCAGCCTCTCGGTGTCTCGTGCCGGGGAGGGCGGCATTGCCTTTACCGTGCGGGACTCAGGGATCGGCATTTCGCCGGACCAGCAGGAAAGCATCTTCGAGGCGTTCCGTCAGGCGGATGGCACGACCAACCGCCGTTACGGCGGGACCGGCCTGGGCTTGTCGATCTCGCGTGACCTGGCGACGTTGCTCGGCGGCTATATCAGCGTGACCAGCGAGCCGGGCAAGGGCAGCGTGTTTACCCTGGTGTTGCCGGAGCAGTACGTGGAACACGCGCAGAACGACGCGCCGATCGAGCCGCCACGCCAAGTCGTCGCGGCGCCTGCACCGAAGCCTGTTGTGGTCTCTGTGTTGCCGATTGCCGACGCACAACAGATCCCGCGTTTTGCCGATGATCGCGACAAGGCACCGTTCACCACCCGTTGTATTCTGGTGGTGGAAGACGAACCCAATTTTGCGCGCATCCTGTTCGATCTCGCCCACGAGCTGGGCTACAACTGCCTGGTCGCCCATGGCGCGGACGAAGGCTACAGCCTGGCCGAGGAGTTCATCCCCGACGCCATCCTGTTGGACATGCGCCTGCCCGACCATTCCGGGCTGACCGTGCTGCAACGCCTCAAGGAACACGCCAATACCCGCCACATTCCGGTGCATGTGATCTCTGTGGAAGATCGCGTCGAGGCCGCGATGCACATGGGCGCCATCGGGTATGCGGTCAAACCGACCACCCGCGAAGAGCTCAAGGATGTGTTTGCGCGCCTGGAAGCCAAATTGACCCAGAAGGTCAAACGCGTACTGCTGGTGGAAGACGATGACCTGCAACGCGACAGCATTGCCCGCTTGATCGGCGACGATGACATTGAAATCACCGATGTAGGCTACGCCCAGGCCGCGCTGGACCTGCTGCGCACGAATATTTACGACTGCATGATCATCGACCTCAAACTGCCGGACATGCTCGGCAATGAGCTGCTCAAGCGCATGGCGACCGAAGACATCTGCTCGTTCCCGCCGGTAATCGTCTACACCGGGCGCAACCTGACCCGTGACGAAGAGGCGGAGCTGCGCAAGTATTCGCGCTCGATCATCATCAAAGGCGCGCGCTCACCTGAACGCTTGCTGGACGAAGTGACACTCTTTCTGCACAAAGTCGAATCCCAGCTGTCCCATGACCGCCAGAAGATGCTCAAGACCGCCCGCAGCCGCGACAAGGTCTTTGAAGGTCGCAAGATCCTGTTGGTGGACGACGATGTGCGTAACATCTTCGCCCTGACCAGTGCCCTGGAGCACAAGGGCGCCGTGGTGGTGATCGGGCGTAACGGCCGTGAGGCGATCGACAAACTCAATGAAGTTGACGACGTGGACCTGGTGTTGATGGACGTGATGATGCCGGAAATGGACGGTTACGAGGCTACCACCTTGATCCGCCAGGACCCGCGCTGGAAAAAGCTGCCAATCATTGCAGTGACGGCCAAGGCCATGAAAGACGATCAGGAACGTTGTCTCGCGGCGGGCTCGAACGACTACCTGGCCAAGCCGATCGACCTGGACCGTTTGTTCTCGCTGATTCGCGTATGGCTACCGAAGATGGAACGCATTTAAGTGGAGCGAAGTTTTTTGGATAAAAGCAGCGATATTGAGCTGCGCCTGCTGATCGAGGCGATTTACCTCAAGTACAGCTATGACTTTCGCGACTACTCGGGTGCGTCAGTCAAAAGACGTGTGGCCCACGCCTTACACCAGTTTGGCTGCGCCACTATTTCCGCGCTGCAGGAGCGCGTGCTGCACGACCCCGCCGCGTTCATGCAGTTGCTGCAATTTCTGACGATTCCGGTGAGCGAGATGTTTCGCGACCCGTCGCACTTCCTGGCGATCCGCCAGGAGGTGGTGCCGTTGCTCAAGACCTACCCGTCGATCAAGATCTGGATCGCCGGTTGCAGCACGGGGGAGGAGGTGTACTCCATGGCCATCCTGCTGCGCGAAGAAGGCTTGCTGGAGCGCACGATCATCTATGCAACGGATATCAATCCGGCATCGCTGGAAAAAGCCAAGCAAGGCATCTTCTCCCTGGAGAATGTGCGGGCCTACACCGCCAACTATCAGCAGGCCGGCGGGCAGCGTTCATTTGCCGATTACTACACGGCGGCCTACGATTATGCGATCTTCGACAAGACACTGCGCGAGAACGTCACCTTTGCCGATCACAGCTTGGCAACCGACAGTGTATTCTCAGAAACTCAATTAATTTCATGCCGCAACGTGCTGATTTATTTCAATAAAAAATTACAGGATCGAGCGTTCGGGTTGTTTCATGAGTCGCTGTGCCATCGCGGTTTTCTGGTGCTGGGCAGCAAGGAAACCCTGGATTTTTCCGCTTACAGCAAGCAGTTCGAACCCTTGGTCAAGCAGGAACGGATCTACCGAAAATCATGAGCGACGCCGCAACCAGCCCGATCAGCGGGATTGAAGCCATCGTCGTCGGCGCTTCCGCCGGCGGTGTCGAGGCGTTGCTGAGTATTTTTGGCACGTTGCCCGGTACCTTCAGTGTGCCGATCATTGCCGTATTGCACCTGCCGGATGAGCGCCGTAGCCAGTTGGCCGAAGTCTTTGCACGGCGCCTGCGCATCCCGGTGCAAGAAGCACGAGACAAGGAAGTGATAGTGGCGGGCACCTTGTATTTTGCCGGGCCCGGCTATCACCTGTCGGTGGAAAACGATCGCAGCCTGTCCCTGAGCCAGGAAGACCGCGTACACCATTCCCGACCCGCGATCGATTATTTGTTTGCGTCCGCTGCCGATGCCTATGGCACCGGTTTGATGGCGGTTCTGCTGACGGGCGCCAACCATGATGGCGCGCGCGGCCTTGCCCACGTCAAACAATCGGGTGGCACCACCGTCGTACAAGAACCCACAGAAGCACGCATCGCCGTGATGCCCCTGGCGGCCCTGGCCTTGCATACACCTGATCATATTCTAACGTTGAGCCAGATTGGCTCACTGCTGGCTTCCCTGGAACCTTCCCCATGTTAAGTACTGTCCAGGCCAAACTGCTGATCGTCGATGATCTGCCGGAAAACCTGCTGGCCCTCGAGGCGCTGATCAAGCGCGAGGATCGCCAGGTCTTCAAGGCATTGAGCGCCGACGAGGCCTTGTCACTGTTGCTGGAGCACGAGTTCGCCATGGCGATTCTCGATGTGCAGATGCCCGGCATGAACGGTTTCGAGCTGGCCGAACTGATGCGCGGCACTGAAAAAACCAAGAATATCCCGATTGTGTTCGTCAGCGCTGCCGGCCGTGAACTCAACTATGCCTTCAAAGGCTATGAAAGCGGTGCCGTGGACTTCTTGCACAAACCGCTGGATATCCATGCGGTCAAGAGCAAGGTCAATGTGTTCGTAGACCTGTATCGCCAGAGCAAGGCCATGAAACTGCAGGTGGAAGCCCTGGAGCGCAGCCGCCGTGAGCAGGAACTGTTGCTGACGCGCCTGCAGGCCACCCAGTCCGAGCTGGAGCAGGCGGTGCGCATGCGTGACGACTTCATGTCAATCGTCGCCCACGAAGTGCGTACGCCGCTTAACGGGCTGATCCTGGAGACCCAGCTGCGCAAGATGCACCTGGCGCGTGATAACGCCGCTGCGTTTACGCTGGACAAGATGCACGCGATGGTCGACCGCGATGAGCGCCAGATCCAGAGCCTGATTCGCCTGATCGAAGACATGCTCGACGTGTCGCGCATCCGCACCGGCAAGCTGTCGATTCGCCCGGCGCGTTTCGACCTGACCCAACTGGTGCGTAACCTGGTGCAGAACTTCGCGCCGCAGGTGGCCGCGGCGGGCTCGACCATGGACCTGGAGGCCGAAGAGGGCGTCGTGGGTAATTGGGATGAGTTTCGCATCGAACAGGTGGTGACCAACCTGCTCACCAATGCGTTGCGCTACGGGGCCAAGAGCCCTGTGGCTGTGCGGGTATATACCTCACACGGCGAGGCGCGCGTTGAAGTGCGTGACCATGGCATTGGTATCAGCGAAGACAACCAGAAGCGTATTTTCCAGCAATTCGAGCGTGTCTCGGCCAGCCATGTAGCGGCAGGCCTGGGCTTGGGGTTGTTTATCTCCGAGCAGATCGTGACCGCCCACGGCGGCGCCATCGAGGTCGAAAGCCGCATAGGCGAGGGCGCCTTGTTTCGGGTGTGCCTGCCTCTTGAGGCGTCGGTATGAAATCAATCGTCACCTCGACGCAACCTCTGCGTGACCCCATGGTCGTACTTGCAGCAATTGACCGGACAAAGGCTTCCCATGAGTGAAGATGCACAAGATGTCGTACTGATCGTCGAAGACGACGAATCCATTATGTTCGTGCTGGGTGAATACCTGGCCGGCCTGGGCTACCGGGTATTGAAGGCGATCGATGGGGAGCAGGCCTTTGAAATCCTTGCGACCAAGCCGCACCTGGACCTGATGGTGACGGACTACCGTTTGCCGGGTGGCATTTCCGGTGTGCAGATCGCCGAGCCGGCGATCAAGTTGCGACCGGAACTGAAAGTCATTTTTATCAGCGGCTACCCGCAGGAAATTCTTGACTGCAACAGCCCGATCACGCGCAACGCGCCGATCCTGGCCAAGCCTTTTGACCTGGACACGCTGCAAGAGCATATCCAGCGTTTGCTGGCCTGAAGCTCGCCAGGGCTGCCATGCAGCCCTATTGCTTGATCATCTCCCGCACCTTTTCCGTCAGCAGGTCAAACGTGAACGGTTTGGTGATCAGTTGCATGCCCGGGTCCAGGAAGCCACCTCGCACGGCTGCATGCTCGGCATAGCCGGTGATAAACAGCACTTTCAGCTCCGGGCGCAGTTGCCGCCCGATTTCCGCCAGTTGCCGCCCGTTCATGCCGGGCAGTCCGACATCGCTGATCAACAGGTCAATGCGCTGGTCAGACTCAATGATCGGTACGGCGGTGTTGGCGTCACCTGCTTCCACAAAGGCATACCCCAATTCCGTGAGTACAGCGCTGACCAGCACACGCACGGCGGGGTCGTCTTCGACGATCAATACCGTCTCGCCAGGATTGGCAAACGGCAACAGCGCCGGGTTAACGGCGGCGGCCGTCACCGGCTCACCGATAAAGCGTGGAAGGAACAGGCTGACGGTCGTGCCCTTGCCAACTTCACTGTGGATGATCACATGGCCATGGGATTGCCGGGCGAAGCCATAGATCATCGACAGGCCGAGGCCCGTTCCCTGGCCAATCGGCTTGGTGGTGAAGAAGGGGTCGAAGACGCGACCAATCAGGCTCTCAGGGATACCGCAACCGGTGTCACTCACGCTCAGTTCGACATAATCGCCTGGCATCAACGTGCCGTAGGCGGCGGTGAACACACTGTCGAGGTGGCGGTTGGTGGTCTCCACGATAAGGCTGCCGCCGTTGGGCATGGCATCACGCGCGTTGATCACCAGGTTGAGCAGGGCACTTTCCAGTTGGTTGGGGTCGGCTTCGGCGGTCCACAGCGCGTCGGTCAGGCGCATATCCAGGCTAATGCTTTCGTTGATGCTGCGCTGCAGCAGTTCGCCCATGGAGGCGACCAACTGGTTGATCTCCACGGGCTTGGGATCGAGGGATTGGCGACGGGAGAACGCCAGCAGCCGATGGGTCAGGCCGGCGGCGCGGTTGGCGGAGGTGACACCCAGGTCGATCAGGCTGTCCAGATCATCCAGCTTCCCGCGCGAAACGCGCCTGCGCAGCAGTTCCAGGCTGCCGATGATCCCGGTGAGCATGTTGTTGAAGTCATGGGCGATGCCGCCCGTCAGCTGTCCCACAGCTTCCATTTTTTGCGACTGACGCAGCGCTTCTTCGTTGCTGCGCAACTGCGCCGTGCGCTCTTCGACCTGCTGCTCAAGGGTCTCGAGGGTACGTTGCAGGCGCAGTTCACTCTCGCTCAAGTCGATCAGGCGGTCACGCGCGTCATATTGCCGACGCCGACCGCGCAGGGCCGCGCTCACCAGGCTGATCAGGGTCACGGGATGGAAGGGCCGCTCCAGGAAGGTCACGTTGCCCAGCAGCCCGCTCAGATGGGATGAGCCATTCTGTTCGCTGCCACCATGGTGGGTCATCAGTACGATGGGCAGGTCTGACCAGGCCGGTTGTTCATGCAGGTATTCCAGCAGCGGTTCCAAATCGACACCGCGCAGGGCTTCAGCGGCAATCAACAGCATACCGGCGCCTTGCTCCAGGGCCTCGCAGAGTGCCGTCAGGTTGCCGGCAATCATGCCGCTGTAGCCGGCTTCGTTGAGCATCTTCAGCGCCAGAGAGCTGTCACGGCCCAATGGCGCGAGGATGATTGCGCGTTCGGAGAGGGGGGAAAGACCGGTCACACGCCGTCTTCCTTGAGCAGCGGGGAACCGGCGCCCATATAAGTCGGGATGCCGCGCAGTACGCCTTGGAAATTGTCGAGGGGTTCACCAATAGTCAAGCCACGCGCGCTGATTCGATACTCGCGAATGGTCGACTCATGGGCGCCGGTGCGTTTCTTGATAATCGAAATGGCCCGGCGAACTTTGCCGAGCGCTTCGAAGTAACGCAGCAGAATCACGGTGTCGGCCAGATAGGTAATGTCCACGGGCGCCTGCATATCGCCGACCAGCCCGTGCTGGGCCACCGTCATGAAGGTCGCGGCGCCCCGGCGGTTGAGGTACAGCAGCAGTTCGTGCATATGCAAAATCAGTGAGTTTTCTTCCGGCATTGCGGCCTGGTAGCCGTTGATACTGTCGATCACCACGGTTTTGATCCCGCGCTCGTCGACGCAGCGCCGCACGCGGTGCGAAAACTCGCCAGGAGAAAGCTCGGCTGCGTCCACCTGTTCGATCAGCAGGTTGCCCGTGGCTTGCAGGGCGGCGAGGTCGATGCCCATGTTGTTCATGCGCTCGAACAACAAGCCCAGCTCTTCGTCGAAAATAAACAACGCGGCTTTCTCGCCACGGGCCACGGCGGCTGCGGCAAAGATCATCGAGATCAGGGATTTGCCGGTACCGGCAGGGCCGAGGATCAAGGTGCTGGAGCCGGTCTCGACCCCGCCGCCCATCAAGGCATCCATTTCGCGGATGCCACTGCTCAGGGTCTCACGCACGTAACCACCACGGTGCTCGGCCGCTACCAGGCGGGGGAATACGTGGATGCCGTCGGCCATGATGGTGAAGTCATGGAACCCGCCGCGGTACTTCTGGCCACGGTATTTCACAATCCGCACGCGACGGCGCTCGGCGCCGTAGGTGGGCGTCAATTCTTCCAGGCGAACCACCCCGTGGGCCACGCTGTGTACGGTCTTGTCCAGGGATTCGGTGGTCAGGTCGTCCAGTAACAGCACCGTGGCGTTGTAGCGCACAAAGTAGTGCTTGATCGCCAGGATCTGCCGGCGATAGCGCAGCGAGCTTTGCGCGAGCAGACGGATTTCCGAGAGGCTGTCGATGACCACCCGCGACGGTTTGACCCGTTCCACCTCTTCAAAAATCTGTCGAGTGGCTTCGCCCAGTTCCAGGTCGGAGGAGTACAGCAAGCTTTGTTGGTGATCGGCGTCGAGCAGGCTTTCCGGCGGGGTCAGTTCGAAGATATGGATATTGTCATCCAGGTCCCAGCCATGGGATTCGGCGCCTTGGCGCAACTCCCGTTCGGTTTCGGACAGGGTGATGTACAAGGATCGTTCACCGTTCTTTGCGCCGTCCTGCAGAAAGTGCAGCGCTACGGTGGTTTTACCGGTGCCGGGTTCGCCTTCCAGCAGGAACAGGTGGCTGCGCGAAAGCCCGCCGGAAAGAATGTCGTCAAGACCTTCGATGCCGGTGGCCGCCTTTTCACTGAACAGCTCTTTGGATGTAGACAAGAAGTGCCCTCGGGTCACGTACAAGTAGAGGAGCGCACCGCCTTGGGCGCGCCATATTTACTTGACCGTAGTGGTCCGTGGCGGTTCAACGTTTTGCACAATTTGTACAAGCCTGGCTAAGGCTTACATCTTTTTAGCGCGAGCTACAGGCCTTGCTGCAGGGCGGGATCATCCGGATTTTGTTGCTCAAGTTGGGCGAGTAACACCTGGACGTTCTGCAACTGGCCGCTCTCTTTCCAGTAATTGACCAGCAACACCCGTGCCTTGCGATTGGCCGGGTGGCGCTGAATGATTTCTTCCAGCTGACGCTGGGCCGCTTCCAATTCCTCCTGGGCGTGCAGGGTGGTGGCGAGGTCGTAGCGGTAATCTTGATTGTCCGGTTCAAGCTCTACCGCTTTGGACAAACCGAGCAGGGCATACGGCCGTTCGCCGTGGTGCAAGAGCCACATGCCCAGAGCATGCTGCAAGTAAGCCGACTCGGGATGGGCCGCCAATTGGCGTGCCAGCAACTGACGCGACTCATCGGTTTTGCCTTGTTTGTCCAGTAGCTCGATTTGTGCGACCACGGCCTGCAGATTGTCCGGCTGCAAGCGCATGGCCTGCTCCAGTGCGTTTTGCGCCTCCGGCAGCAAGGCACTGTGGATGTACAGGCGCGCCAGTTGAATCCAGCCTTCAGCCGTTTCGGGCTCGCCCTTGAGCTTTTTCACGAACTCATCCAGCACCTGCTGCAAGGGCCCGAAATACAAACCCAGGGTGTCCGGCGACAGGCCGAGCAAGGCATTCGCGGCGGCAAAGCGCACGTCTTGTTCAGGGTCATCCAGCACAGGGCCGAGCAACAACGTGCGTTGGCCGCTGGGTACCAGGCCGACAATGCTGTGAATGGCCGCCTCGCGGACCAATGGAGACTCGTCGGCCAGGTCTTTATCGGCCAGTTTCAGCGCTTGTGGGCTGGGGTAATTGGGCAGTTCGGCGTGCAACGCAGCGCGACGCTGGGGAGTCAGGTCCGGCCGGCCGAGCTGTTGATACAGCACGCGCGCGGCCCCTGGCTCGCCGTTATGCGCCTGCTTCAAGGCTTTGGAATAGCCGTGGGCAATCGCCGGCGGCACGGCCACTGGACTGGAGCGGGAGAAAAACCAAGTGACCAACACAAGCAACAACAGGGCGCACAGGCCGATGATGGAGTAACGGCGTGACTTTGACATGCAGGCGTCCAAAAGCTGGGGCAGCTATCGCAAAGCCATCAGCTTCGGTCAGACCACGGCGAGTGTCAAACCCGCGTCAGTTCAGCACGTATTCAACCGGCTCCAGCGCCGGTGGCAGGTCGGATTCGCCGAGGGCGGCGAGCAACTCGCGCTCCAGGGTGCGTACGATCGCATTGCACGGCAAGTCGTTTTCGTCAAAACCGAACGGGTCCTCCAGGTCGTCGCCGATTTCATCCAGGCCAAAGAAGGTGTAGCTCACGATGGCGGTGAACAGCGGCGTCAGCCATCCCAATGGCTCGGCCATGGCGAACGGCAGAAGAATGCAGAACAGGTAGATGGTGCGGTGCAGCAGCAGCGTGTAGGGGAAGGGCAGCGGCGTGCTTTTGATGCGCTCACACGACGCTTGCACCTGGCTCAGGCTGACCAGCCGGGTTTCGAGCTGGGTGTAGCGCCATTCGCTGATCACGCCCCGTTCTGCCAGCAGCGAAAATCGCGCGCCCAGTTGTTGCAATACCCTATCGGGCAGGTTGGGGTGCGCCTGCTCGACGCTGATCCAGGGCTTGATGGCCCGGGCCTCATCTTCATGACGCAAGCGCGCGATCAAACCATGGGCAAAGCCGCACAGACCGCGCAACACGCCCGCGCGCTCAGCCGGATCAGCCAGCACCTGGGTTTCGCGAATCAGCGAGCGCACCTCAATGATCATTTGGCCAAGTTGCTTGCGGCCTTCCCACCAGCGGTCGTAGCAGGCGTTGTTGCGAAAACTCATGAAGATCGACAACGACAGCCCGAGCAACGTGAAGGGCGTGGCGTTGACCTTGGAGAAATAGGCCGGGTGCAGGGTTTCCACCAACACGATCACTGAGGCCAGTAACGTGACCAGCAGGCTGCGCAAGGCGATGCGCTTGGCAATCGAGCCCTTGAGGGAAAACAGGATGCCCAGCAGGTTGGGTTTGGGGCGAACGATCATGGAAGGCTTCTGTGGTGGCGCAGGCCATCAGGTTAGAAGCAAGCGCTGGGGGCGTCCAATCACTTGGGCTGACCGGCTGATCAGCGCAATCAATGATTGGCCAAACCAGTCAGCCAAGTTGAAGGCTTTGACCATTGCTGCTGCGCCGCTCCAGAGCGACTATTTCAGCGATTCTTGTCCTCAAAACCGTCATCAAAATAAAAATACAGAAGGATTTGAAGCAATGCGTGAGTACCTGGCTGCCATCACCGAATTCGATTATCAGCACACCGTCGATGCCGCACTGGCCGGCAATCTACAGGCGCTCAATGCCTGCGTGGAATGCTGCGACCGGCACGCGCTACCGGGGCGCATCGCGTTGTTCTGGGAGGGCAAGGACGGGCAGAGCGCCACGTCTACCTTTACCCAATTGCAGGACCAGGCGGCCCGCTTCGCCAATTTCCTGCAGGCCCGGGGCGTCAAACGCGGTGACAAGGTGGCGGGCCTGCTGCCCCGCACGGCTGAATTGCTGGTGGTGGTGTTGGCGACCTGGCGCATCGGCGCGGTCTATCAGCCGTTATTTACTGCGTTTGGCCCCAAGGCTATTGAGCATCGTCTGAGCAGCTCCGCCGCGGCGCTGGTGGTCACCGATGCGGTGAACCGCCCGAAACTGGCTGAGGTGCAGGGTTGCCCAACCATTGTCACGGTCGCGGGTGCCAAGGGTGAAGGCATCGTGCGGGGCGATTACAGTTTCTGGGCCGAATTGCCCAACTATTCCCCGGTGTGCGAGCCGGTGTTGCTGGGCGGCGATGACCCTTTCCTGCTGATGTTCACCTCGGGCACCACCGGCCCGTCGAAAGCGCTGTCGGTGCCGCTCAAGGCGATCGTTGCGTTCCAGCGCTACACCCGTGACGCGGTGGACCTGCGCCCTGAAGATGCGTTCTGGAATGTGGCCGACCCAGGCTGGGCCTACGGTATCTATTTCGGCGTGACCGGGCCGTTGTCCATGGGCCACCCGATCACCTTCTACGATGGCCCCTTCACCCTCGAAAGCACCTGCCGGGTGATCAATAAATACGGGATTACCAACTTGACCGGCTCTCCCACGGCGTATCGCCTGCTGATTGCCGGTGGTGAGCAGTTCGCCCGTTCGATCAAGGGCAAGCTGCGCATCGTCAGCAGCGCCGGCGAGCCGCTGAACCCGGAGGTCATCCGTTGGTTCGCCGATAACCTGGGCGTCACTATTCACGACCACTACGGCCAGACCGAACTGGGCATGGTGCTCTGCAACCACCATGGCCTGGCGCACCCGGTGCACGTCGGCTCGGCCGGTTTTGCCTCACCGGGGCATCGTATCGTGGTGCTGGATGACGATTACCAGGAGTTGCCCGCCGGGCAACCGGGAATCCTGGCCATCGACCGTGAACAATCGCCGATGTGCTGGTTTGCGGGGTATGACGGGGTCAAGACCAAAGCCTTCGTGGGCAAGTACTACCTCAGTGGCGACACCGTCGAGCTGAACCCTGACGCCAGCATCAGTTTTGTCGGGCGCAGTGATGATGTGATCACCACTTCCGGTTACCGCGTGGGGCCGTTCGACGTGGAAAGCGCGCTGGTCGAGCACCCGGCTGTCATCGAGGCTGCGGTGGTCGGTAAACCCTGCCCGGAGCGCACCGAACTGGTGAAAGCGTTTGTGGTGATCAACGAGCAATACCGCGCCACCCCGGAATTGGCCGAAGAGCTGCGCCTGTATGTGCGCCAACGCCTGGCCGCCCATGCCTACCCACGAGAAATCGAATTCGTCAGTGACTTGCCCAAGACCCCGAGCGGCAAGCTGCAGCGCTTTATTTTGCGTAATCAGGAAATCGCCAAGGCCCAAGCGGCACTGGCTTGATCCACTTTTAAGGAAACAATGATGCAGATTGAAAACAAGGTATTCCTGGTCAGCGGCGGTGCCTCGGGCCTCGGCGCGGCCACCGCTGACATGCTCATCGCGGCCGGTGCCAAAGTGATGCTGGTGGACCTGAACGCCGAGGCCGTGGCGGCCAAAGCCCTACAGCTCGGCGAGAACGCCCGCAGTGCGGTGGCAGATATCAGCCAGGAAGCCGCTGCTGAAGCTGCCGTTCACGCCACCGTTGCAGCCTTTGGTGGTTTGCATGGCCTGGTGAATTGCGCCGGTGTCGTACGCGGCGAGAAGATCCTCGGCAAGAACGGCCCCCACGGCCTGGCCAGCTTTGCCCAGGTGATCAACGTCAACCTGATCGGTAGCTTCAACCTGTTGCGCCTGGCTGCTGCGGCAATGGCCGACACCGAGGCGAATGCCGACGGTGAGCGCGGTGTAATCATCAACACTGCATCGGTGGCCGCCTTTGACGGGCAGATCGGCCAGGCGGCGTATGCCGCCTCCAAAGGCGCCATTGCCAGCCTGACCTTGCCCGCCGCGCGCGAATTGGCACGCTATGGCATTCGGGTGATGACCATTGCCCCCGGCATCTTCGAGACGCCAATGATGGCGGGTATGACGCCGGAAGTGCGCGATTCCCTGGCTGCCGGCGTGCCATTTCCGCCGCGCCTGGGCAAACCGTCCGAATACGCTGCGCTGGTGCGGCACATCATTGAAAACAGCATGCTCAATGGCGAGGTGATCCGTCTCGACGGTGCCTTGCGCATGGCGGCCAAATAAGGAGAATTATTCATGAGCGATCCGATTGTCATTGTCAGCGCCGTGCGCACGCCCATGGGCGGTTTCCAGGGCGACCTCAAAGGGCTGACCGCACCGCAACTGGGCGCCGCCGCGATTCGCGCGGCTGTCGAGCGCGCCGGTATTGCGTCCGATGCCGTGGATGAAGTGTTGTTCGGTTGTGTGCTGCCCGCAGGCCTGGGCCAGGCGCCTGCGCGTCAGGCGGCCCTGGGTGCCGGGCTGGACAAGGCCACCCGCTGCACCACGCTGAACAAGATGTGTGGTTCAGGCATGGAAGCGACCATGCTAGCCCACGACGCGTTGTTGGCCGGCAGTGTCGAAGTGGTGATCGCCGGTGGCATGGAGAGTATGTCCAACGCGCCGTACCTGCTCGACCGTGCGCGCAGCGGCTACCGCATGGGCCATGGCAAGGTGCTCGACCATATGTTTCTCGACGGCCTGGAAGATGCGTATGACAAGGGCCGCCTGATGGGCACCTTTGCCGAAGACTGCGCCGAGCACAACGGGTTTACCCGTGAAGCCCAGGACGCGTTCGCCATCGCCTCGCTGACCCGTGCGCAAGCGGCGATTACCGGCGGCAGCTTCGCTGCGGAGATCGTTCCGGTGCAGGTCACCGTTGGTAAAGAGCAAAAAACCATCGTGCATGACGAACAGCCACCCAAAGCCAGGCTGGACAAGATCAGCAGTCTGAAACCGGCGTTTCGTGAAGGCGGCACCGTGACGGCGGCCAACTCCAGTTCGATTTCCGATGGCGCGGCGGCGTTGCTGCTGATGCGCCAGTCCGAGGCGCAAAAGCGCGGTCTCAAGCCGCTGGCGGTGATCCACGGGCATGCTGCATTTGCCGATGAGCCGGGGCTGTTCCCGGTGGCGCCGGTGGGCGCAATTCGCAAGCTGATGAGCAAGACCGGCTGGCACCTGGGCGACGTAGATTTGTTCGAGATCAACGAAGCCTTCGCGGTCGTCAGCCTGGTGACGATGAGCAAGCTGGATATCCCCCACAGCAAGGTCAACATCCACGGCGGCGCCTGTGCCTTGGGGCATCCGATCGGCGCCTCCGGCGCGCGCATTCTGGTGACCTTGCTCTCGGCCCTGCGCCAGAAAGGCCTCAAGCGTGGCGTTGCCGCCATCTGCATCGGCGGTGGTGAAGCCACGGCCATGGCCGTCGAATGTCTGTATTAAGGACTCAACATGCTGCCCAATGACGAACAACTGCAAATCAGCGAGGCGGCCCGGCAATTTGCCCAGGAACGCCTGAAACCGTTCGCCGCCGAATGGGACCGCGAGCACCGTTTCCCCAAGGAAGCCATCGGCGAAATGGCCGAGCTGGGCTTTTTCGGCATGCTGGTGCCGGACCAGTGGGGCGGTTGCGACACCGGCTACCTGGCCTATGCCATGGCGCTGGAAGAAATCGCCGCCGGTGACGGCGCGTGCTCAACCATCATGAGCGTGCACAACTCGGTGGGTTGCGTGCCGATTCTCAAGTTCGGCAACGATCAGCAGAAAGAACTGTTCCTCAAACCCTTGGCCAGTGGCGCCATGCTCGGTGCTTTCGCATTGACCGAGCCACAGGCAGGCTCTGATGCCAGTAGCCTGAAAACCCGTGCGCGCCTTGAAGGCGACCATTACGTGCTCAATGGTTGCAAACAGTTCATCACCTCCGGACAGAACGCCGGCATTGTGATTGTGTTTGCGGTCACTGACCCGGCAGCCGGCAAACGTGGGATCAGCGCGTTTATCGTGCCTACCGACTCACCGGGTTACACGGTCGCGCGGGTGGAAGACAAGCTGGGCCAGCACGCGTCCGACACGTGCCAGATTCTGTTTGAGGATGTGAAGGTGCCCGTCGCCAATCGCTTGGGCGAGGAGGGCGAAGGCTACAAGATCGCCCTGGCCAACCTCGAAGGCGGGCGTGTGGGTATTGCCTCGCAATCGGTGGGCATGGCCCGCGCCGCGTTTGAAGCAGCACGCGACTATGCACGTGAGCGCGAAAGCTTTGGTAAAGCGTTGATTGAGCACCAGGCGGTGGCGTTCCGCCTGGCGGACATGGCCACTCAAATCACGGTCGCCCGGCAAATGGTGCATTACGCCGCCGCGCTGCGTGACAGCGGCAAGCCGGCGCTGGTCGAAGCGTCGATGGCCAAGCTGTTTGCCTCGGAAATGGCCGAGAAAGTCTGCTCCGCCGCCTTGCAAACCTTGGGCGGTTACGGTTACCTGAGCGACTTCCCCCTGGAGCGGATCTACCGCGATGTGCGGGTCTGCCAGATTTACGAAGGCACCAGCGACATTCAACGCATGGTCATCTCACGCAATCTTTAAGGAGCCAATACATGAGTTATGAAACCATTTTGCTCGAAGTGCAGGGCCGCGTCGGGTTGATTACCCTTAATCGCCCGCACGCGCTGAATGCCTTGAATGCGCAATTGGTCAGCGAGTTGAACCAGGCCCTCGACAGCCTGGAAGCCAACCCGCAAATCGGTTGCATCGTGTTAACCGGCTCCAAAAAAGCCTTCGCTGCCGGTGCCGACATCAAGGAAATGGCCGAGCTGACTTACCCGCAGATCTACCTCGACGACCTGTTCAGCGACAGTGACCGCGTGGCCAACCGCCGCAAGCCGATCATTGCGGCCGTTAATGGGTTCGCCCTGGGCGGCGGCTGCGAACTGGCGTTGATGTGCGACTTCATCCTGGCCGGTGATACGGCGAAGTTCGGTCAGCCGGAAATCAACCTCGGTGTATTGCCGGGCATGGGCGGCACCCAGCGCCTGACCCGCGCAGTGGGCAAGGCCAAGGCCATGGAAATGTGCCTGACCGGGCGCTTTATCGATGCGGTGGAAGCTGAGCGCTGCGGGATTGTCGCGCGCATTGTGCCGGCCGATGAACTGCTGGAAGAGGCGCTGAAAGTCGCCACACTGATTGCCGGCAAGTCAGTGCCGATCAGCATGATGGTCAAGGAAAGTGTGAACCGCGCGTTTGAAGTGAGCCTGTCCGAAGGCGTGCGCTTTGAACGCCGGGTGTTCCATGCGGCGTTTGCGACGCAAGACCAGAAGGAAGGCATGGCGGCATTTGTGGCCAAGCGCGCGCCTGAGTTCAAGGACCAGTAAGCTGACCCCAAGAACACGGTAGACCCCATGGTGGGAGCGGGCTTGCTCGCGAATGCGGTGGGGCAATCAACATCAATGTTTGCTTCAGGCCGCCTTCGCGAGCAAGCCCGCTCCCACATTTGATCTTCGCTGCATTGAGCACTTCGTTCGCTTAACTGACTGGCATTAGGGCAAGACCGCTCCCACAGGTGGGAGCGGCGTATCTGTCAGAGCTGGTAGTGCTTGAGCTCTCGGGCAATGACCATCCGCTGAATCTCACTGGTCCCTTCGTAAATCTGCGTAATCCTGGCATCCCGGTAGTAACGCTCCACCGGGTAATCCTCAAGATACCCATAGCCGCCATGAATCTGCATCGCTGAAGAGCAGACCTTTTCGGCCATTTCCGAGGCGAACAGCTTGGCCTGGGAGGCTTCCGACAAGCATGGTTTGCCGGCACTGCGCAGGCGCGCGGCGTGCAGGATCAGCAGGCGTGCGGCATTGAGCCGGGTTTGCATGTCTGCCAGCAGGTTGGCGATGCTCTGGTGCTCAATGATTGCCTGGTTGAATTGCACGCGATCACGGGCGTACGCCAGCGCCGCCTCAAACGCGGCCCGTGCGATGCCCAATGCTTGGGCGGCAATACCGATGCGCCCGCCTTCGAGGTTGGACAGGGCGATGGCCAGGCCTTTGCCGCGTTCACCCAGCAGGTTGGCTTCGGGCACTGTGCACTCGCTGAGTGTGACGGCGCAGGTATCCGAGGCGCGAATGCCCATCTTGTGTTCCGTGCGATCAACCACAAACCCCGGCGTCTGGGTGGGCACCAGGAACGCGGAAATACCTTTCTTGCCCAACGCCGGGTCAGTCACCGCAAACACAATGGCCAACTTGGCGCGCTTGCCGTTGCTGACAAACTGCTTGGCGCCATTGATTACCCACTGGCCATCACGCAGTTCAGCGCGGGTGCGCAGGTTGTGGGCTTCGGAGCCGGCCTGGGGTTCGGTCAGGCAGAAGCAGCCAATGGCCTGGCCGCTGGCAAGGTCGGGCAGCCAGGTTTGTTTCTGTTCGTGTGTGCCGTAGTTGAGGATTGGCCCGCAACCCACTGAGTTGTGGATACTCATCAGCGCGCCGGTAGCACCATCACCGGCAGAAATCTCTTCTACCGCCAGCGCATAAGCCACGTAGTCGACGTAGGTGCCGCCCCATTCCTCAGGGACCACCATGCCCAACAGGCCCAATTCACCCATTTTTGCGACCAAAGCGTCATCGATCCAGCCGGCCTTTTCCCACGCTTGCGCATGCGGGGCGATTTCGCCACGGGCAAAGTCGCGCGCCATGTCACGGATCATTACCTGTTCTTCAGTGTATTCAATATCTTGCATGGCCTATTTCCCAGTCTGCACGAAGTCGCGGAAGAAGCTGTCGACATGGCTGGCGTCCAGCCCTTGGACAGTCGGCGGGTTCCAACGGGGCGTTTTGTCTTTATCGATGATCAGGGCACGAACCCCTTCGATCAGGTCGCCGCGTTCGAACCACTGGCGATCCAGGTACAGTTCCAGGGCAAAGCACTGCTCCAGCGGCAGGCGGCGGCCACGGCGCAGCATTTGCAGGGTTACGGCCATGGCCAGCGGCGAGCGGGTTTGCATCAGGTTAACGGTACTCAGGGCCCATTCGTGGCTGTCGGCGACGGTGACTTCCTGCAGTTGCTCAACGATGCTCTGCACGTCCGGCAAGGCGAAGAAGTGGTCGATAGCAGGTCGCAGCGCGGCCAGTGGTGCATCGGGCAATTGCTGTACGGCCAGTTTGGCCAATACGCCTTGCAGGTCCTTGAGCGGCGAGTCCTGCCACTGCAATTGATCGAGCTTGCGGTCCAGCTCGCTGAGTTTGGCGCTGTCGATAGACCAGTCCGCCAACCCGCAATACAACGCATCGGCCGCGCGAATCTGTACGCCGGTCAGGCCGAGGTAAATCCCCAGTTCGCCCGGAATGCGGGGCAGGAAGTAGCTACCGCCCACATCCGGGAAATAGCCGATGGCCACTTCCGGCATGGCCAGGCGGCTGCGCTCAGTGACTACGCGCAGGTCGGCACCTTGCACCAGGCCCATCCCACCGCCCAGCACAAACCCGTCCATCAGGGCCAATACGGGTTTGCGGTAATGATGAATGGCCAGGTCGAGGGCGTATTCTTCAACGAAAAAATCTTCGTGCAGGTTGTCGCCGTTCTTGAAGCTGTCGTACAGCGAACGGATGTCGCCACCGGCGCAGAAGGCTTTTTCACCGGCGCCGCGCAGTACCACGGCGTAAACCTGAGGATCATCCGCCCAGGCCTGTAACTGCGCCGTCAGGCTGCGGACCATCTCCAGGGTAATGGCGTTCAAGCCAGCGGGGCGATTGAGGGTGAGGTGGCCGATATGGTTACGCACGTCGGCCAGCACCTCGTGCTTAAGGGCCTCCTGCTGAAGAGCCTCGGCGCGGCTTGCTTCGGATGAAACCTGAGCAGTCATCTGTAACTCCCTGCTTTTATTGTTCTTTATCAAGATGTTCGCGAACGAACCCTCTCGCGATCGTACCAGTGCAAATTTGCCCCGTACAACCCGGAATCATGCAGGTCGTTTTTGCATTTATGCAGATGAGGTCAAGCGACGCGACTGGCCAGTACCTGGCCAATGCTGCGACGCCGTGCATGGCCTTCGGCCGCGTGGATCAGTTGTTCCAGCTCGGTCGGTTGCACATCGTAAAACTGCTCCATCTCGGCCATGGCCAGCTTCAGGTCGGCTGCGGTGATGGCGGCGTCTGCCCCCGATGGCGCAGTGCCGATGATGACCGCAGGTGATTCGCCCGTACCCTTGGGATAACGCGTGCGCGTGGCGTTGTTATAGGCCAACGCGCACACCAGCAGGGCACACGCGCCGAGCATGACCGGGGCCAACTCCTGCCAACCCAGCGCAATAGAGGCGGGGTCGGCAAGCACCAGGGTCATGGCCAGGCCACCGGCGGGTGGGTGCAAGCAACGCAGCCAGCACATCAGGATGACGGTCATGCCGGCCGCCAGGCAAGCGCTGCCCAGCGTACGGCCCAATACCCGAGCGACCAGCAACCCCACCACGGCGGCGCACAAATAGCTGCCAATAATCGACCAGGGTTGGGCCAGCGCACCGGACGACACCGCAAAGAGCAGCACGGCCGAAGCGCCAAGGGGACCGAGCAGGTGCAGTGCGACTTCCATTCCAAATAGCCGGGCACACACCCAGACACTGAACAGCGTGCCTACGGCCATGCCGACTGCGGCGCGGCTCCATTCGGCAGGGCGGGTATTGATTGCAGCGGGTAACCAGCGAGCGAGCATCGAAGCAGTCCATCAATAGCAGGCGAAAAAAAGGGCTTGGCGGGTTTCCCGCAAAAGCCCTTTGAAAGTTCCAATAGTTGGGGGAGGAACACTGAACAGTGTGCCGACCTGGGCACCCTGGCGCCACTGCATATTAATGAGGGTTGAATGCAAAAAAAGTGAAGTTATAGGGCTTAATCAAAAGGGATCAGGCGTTTCTGCTGCGCGAACGGCCTGTTGATCCGCCCGAGAACACGGGTATCGGCCTCTTCATTGAACAGCTGCCTTTGCAGGTTCGCCTGCAGCGCAGTGTTATCGGCCAAGGGTCCCTTCAACGCCACCAACGCGTCGCGCAGCTCCATCAACCGATCCAGCCTCGGCGCAGGCATAAGCAACAAATCTTCTGGCACGGTATTGCCCTTTTAATGATGGCGGCCACTGTGCGTTGAAGGGATGGCAGCGTCCTGTAGTAGATAGTTAACGCACTTGGCGAACGAGTCTACATTTGGGTTCCAGGCATCGGAAGGCAAAGCGCACCAGCCTTTACGCATAGCAACGTAGGTGCTTTCCGGGCGCTAATAACGAAAAACGCCCACTCTTTGAGGAGTGGGCGTTGTTTCCGTCAGACTGCTGTGACCGCGATCAGTGAACGCGATCAAGGCGCTGAGACTTTCTCCAGATGCAGCAACACATAAGGATCTTTGTCGAACTCTCCACTGAGCGTCGGTGTGATCGAGCGCAAGCGTGGATCTTGCAGTTTTTCGAAGTCCTGAGCACTCATCACCAGCCAGGCCGGCCCTTGCAACGGGGCCAGATCTGCGGACGATTGGGTAAACAGTGGCACCTTATCGCAGTTGAAGTTGACCATGAACTTGATGGCTTTCGCATCTTTACCCAAGCCATGCAGTACCACCGGTGCCGGTTGCTGCAGGATTTGCGCTTTGACCGCGAGGCTGAAGGTGCGGGTGTCGTAGAGCGTGCGTTCCAGCGGTTCGACCACCACGATGTAGGTCGACCAGAGCGCCAGCACTGCCGCGAAGGCGGGCCCCAGCGGCCGCAGGCGTGCTTTGAGGAGTGACAGCAACGCCAGCCCCTGAAGCACACCCAGCAACGTGAAGATCAGCCCAAGGTTGTCCAGCTGCGCCGGGTAACGCTTGCGCGCCACCACCAGCCCGATCACCAGGAGCGCCGGCAGCAGCGTCCAGATACCCAGCATCAAAGCGCGTAGCGCCGCGAACAGTCGCCCCTGGGTGACCTGGAACGGGTAGGCCGCAATGATCGCCGCCATGGGCAGCATCGGCAGTATGTAGCGGGCCTTTTTGGCCTGGGGTACCGACAGGCCCAGCATCACCAGCAGACCGGCCGCCGCGCAATACAACACCAGTTGCAACGCTGGGTCCGGCGCTCGGCGCCCGCCGACGACGACCGCCAACAGCACCAACAACGCCAGCGGATAGGCCAACGCATAGTTGCCCATGGAGCTGGTGAAGTAATACAGCACGCCGCTGGAGCCTTCGGTGCCGTCCATACGCCCCAGGAACTGCATGCGGATCACGTCCTGCATGAAGTCTTCGCCACCGCTGAGCTTGGCCAGCAGCAGCAAGAGGCCGACGCATGCCACCAACAGGGCCAGTGCCAGCACACCAAAAGTGAACAGTTGGCGCCATTGGCGATTGATCAGGTAATAGCTGCAGAGTACGCCGGTCGGGATCACCAGGCCGATTGGCCCACGCACTGCAAAGCCTAGAATCACCAGCAGGAACAACCAATGCAGACGTTTGGCGGCACCGAAGTGATCGTGGGCGTAACCCAGGTAGAACACCGCCAGGGCGATGGCGGCGAGCATCTGGTCCAGGGACACCGCACGGGTTTCACTGATGAAGGTGCTGCTGAGCAGCAACATCGCGATGCTCAACAGGCCCCAACGCGTGGAGTAGGGCGCCGTGAGGCGATACACCAGGGTTACGATCAGCGCTGACGCGATAGACGTAGGCAGCCATGCCGTCAGGCTGGTGACCTGGCCGAACGGCAAGGACAACAGCCACGTCAGCAGTGTTGAGGTCGCCAGGTAGTCAGCGTAGGGCTGGCCATAGGTGGTGGGAAAGAAGCTCGGCCCATGGCGCAGCATCTCCTGAGCAAACACCAAGAAGCGCGAGTCGAACCCGATGATGGCCTGGT
Organism: Pseudomonas antarctica; assembly: GCF_001647715.1. Taxonomy (NCBI): domain Bacteria; kingdom Pseudomonadati; phylum Pseudomonadota; class Gammaproteobacteria; order Pseudomonadales; family Pseudomonadaceae; genus Pseudomonas; species Pseudomonas antarctica. Next base: position 3,282,282 of record NZ_CP015600.1, on the reverse strand, counting down.
GCCAATTGCCGACGATAAACAGCACCAGTGCAAGGAGCCCAAGCCCCAGCGACTGGTTGCGGATCGTTGCAGTAAGCAAGGGCGGTTGAGCTTTGTTCACGTGTCAGTCTTCCTTGACCGGCGCTACCCAGTTTTGCTGAGGAATCGGCAACTCGCAGGAATCACCACGACCCATTGGGAAGTATTTGAAGCCTTTGCGCGCCAGGCGCTCGCCGTCGTACAGGTTGCGACCGTCGAAAATCACCGGGTTTTTCAGGCGGTCGAGGATCAGCTCGAAATCCGGGGCCTTGAACTGCTGCCATTCGGTGCAGACGATCAGCGCATCGGCGCCGCTCAAGGCGGACTCCGGTGTGCCCAGCAGCGTCAGCCGCGACTCGTCACCGTAGATTCGCTGGGTTTCCTGCATCGCTTCAGGGTCAAACGCACGTACATTGGCGCCCGCCGCCCAAAGGGCTTCCATCAGCACACGGCTCGGTGCATCACGCATGTCATCGGTGTTGGGCTTGAAGGCCAGGCCCCACAACGCGAACGTCTTGCCTTTCAGCTCGCCCTTGAAGTAAGCATTGATACGTTCGAACAGCTTGCTCTTCTGGCGCTGGTTGATGGCTTCGACCGCTTCCAGCAGGTCGCTGGAGCAGTTGGCTTCCTTGGCGCTGTGGATCAGGGCGCGCATGTCTTTGGGGAAGCACGAACCGCCGTAGCCGCAACCCGGGTAGATGAAGTGGTAGCCAATTCGTGAGTCGGCGCCGATGCCCAGGCGTACGGCTTCGATGTCCGCACCCAGGTGTTCGGCCAGCTCGGCGATCTGGTTGATAAAGCTGATCTTGGTGGCCAGCATGCAGTTGGCGGCGTACTTGGTCAGTTCGGCGCTGCGCAGGTCCATGAAGATGATGCGGTCGTGGTTGCGGTTGAAGGGCGCATACAGGTCGCGCATCACTTCACGCACTTCTTCACGTTCGCAACCGATGATAATACGGTCCGGGCGGCGGCAGTCGGCAACGGCCGTGCCTTCCTTGAGGAATTCCGGGTTGGAGACGATATCGAATTCCAGGTGACGGCCTGCGATGTGCAGGTTTTTTTCGATATGGGCGCGCAAGGTGTCGCCGGTGCCGACGGGTACGGTGGACTTTTCCACCAGAATCACCGGTTCCACACGATGGCGGGACACGGCATCACCTACCGACAGCACATACTTGAGGTCGGCTGAGCCGTCTTCATCCGAGGGCGTGCCCACGGCGATAAAAAGCACTTCACCGTGTTCAACGGCGAGTTTTTCATCAAAGGTAAAGTGCAGGCGGCCACTTTCCAGGTTTTCCTTGACCATGGCAGCCAGGCCCGGTTCGAAGATGGTCACATGGCCTTTCTGAAGCGACTCGACCTTGCTCTTGTCAACGTCCATGCAGATCACATCGTGACCGACTTCGGCCAATACGGTGGCCTGTACCAGACCGACGTAACCGCTACCAAATACACTGATTTTCATGGGGCATTCCTGGGGCTTGCAACGCTAGCACGACGAGAGTTAATAACCAGAACACCGAGGATGACCAGCGCCACCCCCAGGGTTTTTGAAAGCGAAAAATGTTCGTTGAACACCGGCAGGCTGGCCGCCAGCAGGTACACCAGCGCGTAGCTGATGCTGAGCAGCGAATAGGCGCGACCCAGGGGTAAATGCTTGAGGGCGCCGAGCCAGCACACCATCGACAGCGCATAGGCGATGATTGCCAGGCTGACCACGCCCAGGGCGCCCAGATCAATGGCGTTGCTGTTGAATGCGCTCAGCCACTCGTCAGGCAGTGGCAGGCGCGTCATGCTCCAGCGCATGCCCAGTTGAGCGGCGCTCACCAGGCCGACGCTGCCCAGGGCCAGGGCAAACCCTTGCGCCCGGCTCATACGTGACGCCCCAGCAGTACAACGCCGCCGATGACCAGCGCCACACCGAGCCAATGACGGCCATCGATGTGCTCATGAAACACAAAGCGCGCCATCAGCGTCACCAGCACGAAATTCAAGCTGAGCATCGGGTAGGCGATGCCCACCTCCAGACGCTGTAACACCAGCAGCCACACCAACAGGCCCAGGCCCAGGCACACCAGCGCCGACCACAGCCACGGGGAGCGCAGTTTCGGCGCCCAACCGTCCGGCTGGTCACGCCAGCTTTCCACGGCAAATTTTTGCGAAACCTGGCCCATGCAGGTGAGCAGGCAGGCGCTTAATAGCAGAAGCAACGTGATCATTGCGCAGCCTGTGGGAAAATCAGGATCACGATATTGCCTTGCTCATAACGCTTGCCGTCCTGGGGCAGCAGGTTCACTTCAGCAACCTCATCGTCGCCCTTGACCCGCATCACCACGCCGACAGAACCCTTTTTGCGCGCTTCGCTCATCCATTGCTGGACTTCGCTGGTATCGATCTTGCGATGGGCGGTGTCCGGGTAGGCGATGCCGTATTTCACTTCGCCGACGGTGTTGTAGAGGCTGACGTCCGGGCGGCCCAAACGCCATGACAGGGCCGACGCGGCGCCCAGGTCATTGCTGAGCAGAGCGGTGGTCGGTTGCAGTTCTGGCAGGTGGTCGATGATGAACTGATCCGGCGTCTTGTTGTACACCACCGAATGGGGCAGGGCGGCCGGCACCAGAGCGACCAGCAACCAACTGCCGATCGCCGGCGCTGCCCACAGTTTCAAAGGGCGCGCGGCCTGCAGAAGGTTGACCACAATCCAGCCGAACAGGAAGGTAAACACCAGCACCAGGCTGAGGGTTTCTTGTCCGTGTTCGTACACCGGGTTCTTCAATTGAAACCAGCTGATTGCCAACAAGGCCGCGATACCGATACCCAGGTTCAGCCAGCCGTTGATGCGCAGTGCGCGACTATGGCCCCGGGCAAGTTTGTCGCTCAGGGTCGACCCCATCAGCAGGGCCAGCGGCAGCAGGCAAGGCATGATGTACGACGGCAGCTTGCCTTTGGCCAGGCTGAAGAATGCCAGGGGCATCAATAGCCAGAGCAGCAGGAACGCGGTTTTAGGCAGGCGTTTTTCCAGCCAGGCGCGTTTCACCGTGGATGGCAGCAGGGCAATCCATGGCAACGAGAACGCGACCATCAGCGGCAGATAGAACCAGAATGGCTCGGCATGCTGGGCGTCATCCCCGGCGAAGCGTTGGATATGCTCGTGCCAGAAGAAGAAGTTCCAGTAGTCCGGCTCTTGCAGGTGCACAGCCAGGGCCCACGGCAGGCTGACCACAATCGCAACGACCACGGCGACCACGCCGTAAGCCAGCAATTCACGAAAGCGTTTCTGCCAGATTGCGTAGGGCAGGGCGATCAACACCGGCAGCAGCCAGGCCAGGAACCCTTTGGTCATGAAACCCATGCCACAGGCAAAACCGAGCATGGCCCAGGACCATAAACGGCCGCGGCGCGTGGTGCTGTCGAAGCAGAACCACAGCGCCACGCCGGTCAGGTTGACCCAGAAGGTGAATTGCGGGTCCAGGTTGGCATAACCGCCAAGCAAGGCCACGCTGACAAAACTCATGTACAGCACCGTGCTGACCAGGCTTTTTTGCGGGTCGTTCCACAGTCGGCGAGACACAAGATAGACCAGCAGGATGCTCAACCCGGTGCTCAGCGCGGATGCAAAGCGCACGCCGAACAGGTTTTGCCCGAAAATCGCCTGGCCCAGCGCAATCATCCAATAGCCGGCGGCGGGTTTCTCGAAGTAGCGGATGCCCATGAAGTGTGGCGAAGCCCACTTGCCGGTCAGCAGCATTTCCTGGCTGATTTGTGCATAACGGGTTTCATCCGGAATCCACAGGCCATGACTGGCCAGCGGTAACAGATAAAACGCACCAAACGCCAACAGGAGCAGGGGCAATGCCCAGCGCCGGATCATGCCTGCTGTACTCCGAGCCATCCCTCGCGGCCGCTCAGCGCGCCGCGCACCAGGTGTTGCTGGGGCAGGGTGGTCACATCCGCGGGCAGCAGATCGCCCAAGGGTTTGAAGTCGATGCCGCGCTGCCCGGCCTGGGCGAGCAACTGGCGAAAATCTTCAGCCATCAGAATCCCTTCTACTTCTGCGTGGATCGTGTAGACGTTCAGCTTTGACGCGGTAAACCGGTCAAGAATAAAGCTGTTGAAATCTTTGGCAGCCACCACCGGACCGACGACTTCGTCGAAGGTCGGCAGGTCTACCGGAATTTGTGGGGTGCCCGCACTGCCATCGGCCAAGGTGGGTCGAAACAGGCTGCTGCCCCGGCAATCACTGTTGTAGCGAAAGTTGAAACCTTGTTTGGCTTGCACCACGCGTTCATCGGCACGCCAGCCGGCGGCGGCGGAACAGTCGATGCGTTCACCGAGAATGTCGCTCAAGGTGTCGACGCCGCGACGAATCTGCTCTACCAGTTGTGCGTCGCTCCAGCGCCCGGTGTTGGCCTGCCAGCCGTGGTGGTCCCACGCGTGCAGGCCGACTTCATGGCCGGCGGCCTTGGCCTGGCGCATCAAATGCCCCAGGTCACGGCCAATCGGCTTGCCCGGCCAGGCGGTGCCGGCCAGCAAGATATCCCAGCCATACAGCCCGGCGGCATTGGAACGCAGCATCTTCCACAGGAATTGCGGACGGATGAGGCGCCACAAGTGGCGCCCCATGTTGTCCGGCCCAACGCTGAAGAAGAACGTCGCTTTCACCCCGGCTTCATCCAGGGATTCAAGCAACCGCGGCACACCTTCACGGGTGCCACGGTAGGTGTCGACGTCGATGCGAAGACCTGCCTGCATCAGCGCTTGTCCGCGATTTCGAGCATGGCTTCTTTAAGGAAGAAGTCCAGGGTGTTACCGATGGTTTCGCTCATCTCAACGGTTGGCTCCCAGTTCAGCAGGCGCTTGGCGTTTTCGATGCTTGGCTTGCGGTGCGCCACGTCCTGGTAACCGGTGCCGTAGAACGCCTTGCTCTCTACGTCGCGGAAACCGGCGAACGGAGGGAAGTTGCTACGCAGCGGGTGAGCTTCGAACTGACGCAGCAGCTCTTCGCCCAGCTGACGAATGCTGGCTTCGTTTTCCGGGTTGCCGATGTTGATGATCTGGCCATTGCAGACATCGTTGTCGTTATCAATGATGCGTGCCAGGGCTTCGATGCCGTCAGCGATGTCGGTGAAGCAACGCTTCTGCTCGCCACCGTCGAACAGGCGGATCGGCGTGCCTTCTACCAGGTTCAGGATCAACTGGGTGATTGCACGGGAGCTGCCGATACGTGCCGAGTCCAGACGGTCCAGGCGCGGGCCCATCCAGTTGAACGGACGGAACAGGGTGAAGTTCAGGCCTTTGTCGCCGTAAGCCCAGATCACACGGTCCAGCAGTTGCTTGGAGACCGAGTAGATCCAGCGTTGCTTGTTGACCGGGCCAACCACCAGGTTGGAGGTGTCTTCGTCGAAGTACTGGTCCTGGCACATGCCATAGACTTCGGAGGTCGACGGGAAGATCACACGCTTGTTGTACTTGACGCAGTAGCGAACCAGTTTCAGGTTCTCTTCAAAGTCCAGTTCGAACACGCGCAGTGGGTTACGGGTGTATTCGATAGGGGTAGCGATGGCCACCAGCGGCAGGACCACGTCGCACTTCTTGATGTGGTACTCGATCCACTCGGAGTGAATGCTGATGTCGCCTTCCACGTAGTGGAAGTTCGGGTGGCTGCGCAGGCGCTCGATAGCGTCGGAACCGATATCCAGGCCGTAGATTTCGTAACGGTCGTCACGCAGCAGGCGCTCTGACAGGTGGTTACCGATGAAACCGTTCACACCCAGGATCAGTACGCGAGTACGACGTGGCTTGCGGCCGGACTCGGCGCCGCGCAGTACGGAACCGTCCACCAGGCCCAACTCGTCGGCCAGGGAAGGACCGGCCAGGTACAGGCCGTTTTCGTTGCGCTGGCCAAACTTGACCACCAGGGAATCTTCACCGCAGGCGATGCGCAGCGGGTTGACGCTGATCACACGGCCCGGGGCAATGCCTTCGTTGCCCTTGACCACATCGGCTTGCCAAACGATCAGTTTGTGCTCGCCTACGGCGCAGAAGGCGCCCGGGTAAGGTTGGGTGACGGCGCGAACCAGGTTGAACAGCTCTTCAGCCGGCTTTTTCCAGTCCAGTTTGCCATCGGCAGCGGTGCGGCGGCCGAAGTAGGTCGCCTGGCTTTCGTTCTGGGCAGTTTCCGCCAGCTTGCCTTGGGCCAGTTGTGGCAGGGCATCACGCAGCAGGTTGGTGGCCGCTTCACGCAGTTTGGCGTGCAGGGTCAGGCCAGTGTCAGTGCGGTCGATAACGACTTTTTGCTGGGCCAGGATCGCGCCAGCGTCGGCACGCTTGACCATGCGGTGCAGGGTCACGCCGGTTTCGGTTTCGCCGTTTACCAGCACCCAGTTGGCCGGGGCGCGGCCACGGTACTTAGGCAGCAGCGAGCCGTGCAGGTTGAACGCACCTTTTTTGGCGGTGGCCAGCAGGGCTTCGCTCAGCAGGTTGCGGTAGTAGAACGAGAAGATGAAATCCGGGTTCAGCTTGGCAATGCGCTCGATCCACAGTGGGTGGTTGGCGTCTTCCGGTGCGTGTACCGGGATGCCGTTGCGGGCACAGAGTTGGGCGACGGAGCCGTAGAAATTATTTTCCTTGGGGTCGTCGGCATGGGTGAACACGGCAGCAATGTCGTAGCCGGCGGTCAGCAGGGCTTCAATGCCTGCACAGCCAATATCGTGATAAGCGAAGACAACAGCTTTTGAATTCATGACGAAACCTGATCGGAAGGAGAAGTGGAAGTGTGAGAACTTGTCAGGCCGTCGACCACGACGACCGGAGCAGGTGCTGCGGGTTGGTTACGCAGCACTTTTTCAATAAAGAAGCGTGGGCGGGCGCGCACGTCACTGTACATGCGGCCCAGGTATTCACCCAAGAGGCCCATGCCGATGAATTGACCGCCGGTGAACACGAACAATACCGCAAACAGTACAAACGTGCCTGAGCCTGCCCATTCGGCACCGAAGACCAATCGCAGGAATACCAGTGCAAAGGCAAACAGCATGCCCAGCGCCGCCAGGCTGAAACCGACGATGCTCAGCAGGCGCAGCGGGGTGGTGGTCATGCAGGTCAGCAGGTCGAACATCAGGCTGATCAGGCGCATCGCGCTGTATTTGGACTCGCCGTGCTCGCGCTCGGCGTGATGCACCAGAATCTCGGTCGTGTGCCGGGCAAAGCCGTTGGCCAGGATCGGAATAAAGGTGCTGCGCTCACGGCAGGCGAGCATGGCGTCGACGATGGTGCGGCGGTAGGCGCGCAGCATGCAGCCGTAGTCGGTCATGGCCACGCCGGTGGAGCGTTGCACCGCCAGGTTGATCAGGCGCGAAGGCCAGCGGCGGAAGGCCGAGTCCTGGCGGTTGTTACGCACGGTTGCCACCACGTCGTAACCCAGGGCAGCTTGTTCCACCAGGCGCGGGATCTCTTCGGGCGGGTTCTGCAGGTCGGCGTCGAGGGTGATGACCACCTCGCCCCGGCACTGCTCGAAGCCGGCCATGATCGCCGCATGCTGGCCGTAGTTACGGTTGAGGATCACCGCCACCACGTTGCTGCCGTCTTCAGCGGCGGCGTCTTCAAGCAATTGAGCCGAGTTGTCGCGGCTACCGTCATCCACCAGGATGATTTCGTATTCGTAAGCCAGTTGCTTGCAGGCTGCCGTCGTGCGACGCAGCAATTCAGGCAGGCTCTCTTGTTCGTTGTAGACCGGGATAACGATCGACACGCAATGAATAGGGTAGGGTTTCAAAGATTCATGACCTCGGGGCTAGAGCAATTGAAGCGTGAAAACAGCAGTAATCAGTCGGTAAAACGCTGACTGATTAAACGTAGCGTGGGTTTGCGGCATTCATTCGACTTTCCTGAAGACGGGCAACGGATTCTTCCATGGGTATCAGATTAAAGACGAAATATATGAAAGGTAAAGCGTAATCAACAGGTTAGTCGGTAAAAACGCGGTTTGTTCTCAAGTTCTGCGGCCAAGGTTAAGCGGAAAAATGTTGAACGAATATGAAAGGCGGATGAAAAACTCGTTTATTTGACAGGTAGACAGCTAGGGTTCAGCTAAGTGACTGAAGCGCCAAGCAATAGGTTTACCGGGTAAAACTGCTGGGTTATTTCAGCGTTGTGCCGCCGACCGATTGTAATTCAACAATCTTCTCTGCATTGCCCTTCAAGTGCCGGTAAAGTAAGCCATCTCTTGCCAGGGTACTCGGATGAATAGCGTGCAGCTTTTTCGCGGCCAATTACGGCCTGCGTTGATGGGATTGTTGATGGCCGTGGCCTGTGTCACGACCGTACGGGCCGACGACGGGGTAGTGCTCTCGCGCATCGAGCAGGTACCGGAGGGCGTGGAAGTGCGTGGCAAGCAGGTCGCCGCCTATACCTGGGACGACCGCCAAGGCAAAAACCTGCTGGTACTCGCCGAGCAAGTTGGCGAGCGTGACGATGACGGCACCCAGTCGGCCTTCGTCTATGCGGCCCAATACCTGCTGGCGGGCGACCATCCCAAACGCGTCTGGATGCTTTATGACGACGTGCAGCATTGCCAATTCGATGCAGCGCTGCGCTTTGACATGGCGGCGACCAAGGTCACCGACCTGGCCGGGGATGGCATGACCCAGGCGACCGTGGGCTATTCGCGAACGTGCACCAGCGACGTCAGCCCCCGTGAATTCAAACTGATCATGCATGTCGGCAAATCCCAGAAGTACCGCCTGCGCGGTGTCGATCGCGTCGGCGCGAGTTGGTGGGACGAGGAAGCTGGCGCCCTGCGTGGCATGCCGCTGCCGACGGACTGCTCTATTGCAGCGCAACAGGCGCTGGTCAGCCAGTACAAGGAGCAGGGCACGGAGTTGCCGCTTCCCGGCTGCTATGGCGATGAGAGTGATTTCGCCAAGGCGCCGGACGGTTACCTGGCGTTCATGCGCCAGCATTGGTTTGGGCTGATGCAGAAACAGGACACTGAATGGAGCCAGACCCAAACCCAGCCTCAGCCCGAAGACGCCACAGAGGATGACGAATCGGCCCAGTGATTTTGTGCAAGGGCCGGTCGTGCGTTAAACTCGGCGCTCGCCAATTCACTAAATACCTCGATTAAACAATGAGTTGGTCGAGGTATTTAATCCAAAGGCTGATCTACCTTGACTGAGTCTATCCGCAACCCGCTGACCCTCTACCTCACCCGCCTGGCGCCCTCCAGTCAACTGATCATGCGTTACGTGCTGCAGGACGCCGCCGACCGACTCGGTTTTGAAGACATCAATCTCGAAGAGATCGACTGGCACCTGCTGCAACCCGAACACGTGATTGCCCTGGTCGCCGCGTTGCGCGAGGACGGCTATGCGCCGAACACCTCTTCGTTGTATGTAAATGCGGTGCGCGGGGTAATGAACGAGGCGTGGCGCATGAGCTTGATCAGCCAGGACCACCTGTTGAAGATGCGTTCGGTCAAGGCTGCGCCCGGTACCCGCCTGGGGCAGGGCCGTAACCTGCGGCGCACACTGATCCGCGAAATGATGGACGTCTGCGCCGCCGACCCACGCCCCCAGGGCCTGCGGGATGCGGCGGTGATCGGTATTTTGTATGGCTCGGGCATGCGCAAGTCGGAGTCGGTCAACCTCGACCTGGCGCAGATCAACTTCGACGAACGCAGCTTGCGCGTGACCGGCAAGGGCAACAAGGAACTGATCAAGTACGCACCCGCCTGGGCGTTTGCCAAGCTGCAAGCATGGCTGGAGTTTCGCCGCGAACACCTCAAGGAAGGCGAACAGGACGATCCATTTCTGTTCAATCGTATCCGCCGGGGCAGCCATATCACGCGCGAACGCATTACCAAGCACGCGATCTACTACATCGCCCGTCAGCGCGGCGAACAGGTGGGCGTGAAGATCATGCCCCATGATTTCCGACGGTCTTTCATCACCCGGGTGATCGAAGAGCATGACCTGTCGATCGCGCAGAAACTGGCGCATCACTCCAATATCCAGACGACCGCCAGTTATGACGTGCGCGATGACAACGAGCGGCGGCGGGCGGTGGACCGGTTTGATTTGTAAGTGAGCTTAACTGTGCGGGCAGGTGTCACCGACCCGCCTATAGTCCAGTTCGTGACGCACGCCCTGGCTGTCAACGTACACAACATGGCCCTTGACCGGGCCGCAGGTGGCGGACGCGGCGTTGGTATTGCGCACGGCCTTGGCGATGTCCAAGTCTTCGGCGTAATTGTCGGCCTGATTGACCGGTTTGTCCGCGCCCGGATTGGGGGCGCCCTGGGCGGCGGCGAAAGTGCTGACCACGCTCAGCAGTGCAATAAACAGGTAACGCATGACGACCTCCAGCACCGATCGGTGGCGGTTTGACTGTGGTCGCCATTCTATAAAGCCTGGCCCCGCCCCAGAACGGATTCCGGCCAATAACGGCTATCAGTCAAAACAATGTCAGGACCTTGCGCGGGCCAGATGAGTCGGTAAACGACGCAGGGTCCACAGGGTGACCAGCATTGCGGCGACGGCACACAGCGCGATGCCAATCAGCATGGGGGCAGGTGTGTGGTCGGCAAACACACCAACCAGGGTCATCGAGACGGCCGCCGTGATCATTTGGATAGCACCGAGCAGCGCCGACGCGGAACCCGCTACGGCACCATGATCTTCCATGGACAACACCCCCGCGGCCGGCAGTAACAGGCCGAGAAAGCCGAAACCGATAAACAGCAGCGCCATCATCAACGCCAGGTTGTCGCTCCATAGCGTGGTGGTGGCCAGCAATGTCATGACCACGGCAACGCCTACAACCGACCAGCGAATCAGTGGGGCCAGGCCAAAGCGCGCACTCAGGCGCGCCGTCAGTTGGCTCATGGCAAAGAATGAGGCAGCGTTTACTGCAAAGCACAGGCTGAATTGCGTCGGCGTCAGTCCGAAGTACTCGATGTATACGAACGGTGCGCTGCCGATAAACACAAAGAACGTCGCCAGGCCAAAGCCACACACCACCGACAGGCCAGTGAATACCGGGTCACGAAGGAGGGCGCCGTAGCTGCCGAACGCATTGCCCAGGGTCTTGCCCAAACGGCGTTCGGCCGGATGGGTTTCCGGCAGTTGCACGATGGTCATCACCAGGCACAGCACCGCCACGACAGCCAGCGCCACGAACACTTCACGCCAACTCCAAAGGGAAATGACGACGCTGCCGGCCAAGGGCGCCAGGATCGGTGAAACACTCATCACCAGCATCAGCAAGGCCATCAAGCGCGCCGCTTCATGGCCGGTATACAGGTCACGAACGATGGCCCGGGGAATGACCATGCCGGCGCACGCACCAAACGCTTGCAGGGCACGAAAGCCGATCAGCACTTCAATAGTGGGGGCCAGCGCACAACCGACGCTGCCCACGGCAAAAATCACCAACCCTGCATAAATCGGCGGCTTGCGACCGAACACATCGCTGATGGGCCCGTAGAACAGCTGGCACACGCCAATGATCATGAAGAACACCGTCAAGCTCATCTGCACGGCCGCCGGCGACGCCTGCAGGCTGGCCCCGAGGGTGGGCAGCGCGGGCAAGTAGCTGTCGATGGCGAAAGGGCCTATGGCGGTGATCAACCCCAGCAGCAAGGCGAGGTGGGCAATACTTCGAGGCATGGGGATTCCGGGTTGCATCAAAAAAGATCGGCCAGCTTAGTGAGCGCTCCCCGGGGACACAAGGTGACGCTTACACACACGCTACATAATTGCGACCTTGCCCTTTTTGAGTCGGGCTATGGAGCAGACCCGACGCAGTCGATCAGCAGCTGCTTAAGGCCGCTGCTGGCCATGTGCACACTCCGTTGATCTCTCATCGCAAAAAAAGATTGAATATTCACACCTAATGTTATTTAAATAACAAAACAAGAGCGCCACAACCTGCCTGGTCGTGCCGCAACAAGGTGGAATAGCAATGAGCAAGATCGCAGTCATCGGCAGCAATATGGTGGATTTGATTACGTACATCGACCGCATGCCGGGCCAGGGCGAAACCCTGGAAGCACCGGGCTTTGCCCTGGGTTGCGGCGGTAAAGGGGCCAACCAGGCGGTGGCGGCAGCCAAGCTTGGGGCGGATGTGTTGATGTTGAGCAAGGTCGGGGACGACATGTTTGCCGACAACACCCTGGCCAACTTTCAGCACTTTGGTATCGACACCCGTTATGTGCAGCGGGTGCCTGGCGTTTCCAGCGGCGTGGCGCCGATTTTTGTCCGGGCCGACTCCCACAACAGCATTTTGATCGTCAAAGGCGCCAACGCGCATTTGTCGCCTGCGGATATCGATGCGGCAGCAGCCGACCTGCGCGCGTGCACGTTGATCGTGCTGCAACTGGAGATCAACCTGGAGACGGTCTACTACGCCATCGAATTCGCTCACCGGCATGGCATTGCGGTATTGCTCAACCCGGCACCGGCCATGGCCGGGTTGAGCGCCGAGCATTTGGCAAAATTGGATTTCCTGATCCCCAACGAATCGGAACTGGCGCTGATCACCGGCCAGACCGTGGACTCGCCGGACTCAGCCCGCACCGCCGCAAAAACCCTGGTAGCCAGCGGTATTCGCCACGTGATTGTCACCCTTGGCGAGCAAGGCGCGCTGTACGTGGGTGAAGAGGGTGAATTCCAAGTGCCGGGCCAACGGGTTGCCGCCCGTGATACCACCGGTGCCGGTGACGCCTTTATTGGTTGCTTCATTCAACACTGGAACCGCGACGGCGGGATTCGTCACGCCATGGAACAGGCAGTGGCGTATTCCGCCTGCTCGGTGATGGCGCTGGGTACGCAGACCTCCTATCCCGACAGCGAAGCATTCGCCCGCTTTCAGCAACAGCGGTAACACCCCCATCAGCCCGGAGAACAATAATGAACAAACCTGCGCTGCAACAAACCCCCGACGGTTTCTACCTGAACCGCACGCCCTGGTTCGCCTTTATCCTGCTGTGCAGCATCTTTGCGCTGTGGGCAGCCGCCGCGAGCATGAACGACGTGCTGATCGCACACTTCAAGAAAGCGTTTTTGCTCAGTGATTTCCAGACCGCCTTCGTGCAGTCGGCGTTTTACCTGGGCTATTTTTTTGTAGCGATTCCGGCCGCGATGGTGGTGCGTCGCTTGAGCTACAAGAGCACGATTCTGATCGGGCTGTTGTTGTACATGTTTGGCTGCCTGCTGTTTTTTCCGGCGGCCTCCACCGCCAAGTACGGCATGTTCCTGCTGGCACTGTTTGTGATTGCCGCCGGCCTGTCGTTCCTGGAAACCGCGTGCAACACCTACTCGACGCTGATGGGCCCACGGGAAACCGGGACGCGACGTTTGAATATCTCGCAGACCTTTCACCCATTCGGCGCGATGGCCGGGGTGTACGTGGGCAGCTTTGTGATGTTCAAGGACTCCGACGCCACCACTGAACAACTGAAGCAAATGAGCGCCTCCGAGGCGGCGGTGCAGCAGTTGCAAATGATCCAGTCCACGTTGCTGCCGTACAAATGGATGATCGCTGTACTGGTGCTGATGTTTATCCTGATCGCCATTACCCGGTTCCCCGCGTGCAAGGGCAACAAGCCTGCCGGCAGCAAGCCTGGCAGCCTGCGTCAAAGCCTGGGGCGGCTGTTGCGTAACCCGCGTTTTACCTTTGGTGTACTGGCGCAGTTTCTCTATGTAGGCGCGCAGGTGGGTGTGTGGAGTTTTACCATTCGCCTGGCCATGCAAATGGGCGGTATGAATGAACGCAGCGCCTCGTGGTTTCTGCTGACCACTTTTGCGGCGTACTTTGTTGGCAAGATGATCGCCAACCTGTTGATGCGCAGGCTGCACCCGGCCAGAGTGTTAGCGATTTACGGCGTGCTGTGCATTGTGCTGCTGGCCTACACGATTCTGGTGCCGAACATTTCGGCGGTGTATGCAGCGGTTGGCGTGAGTATTTTTCTCGGCCCATGCTGGCCGACCATTTACGGCCTGACCATCGATGGCCTGGGTGAAGACACCGGCGTCGGTGGTTCATTGCTGGTGATGAGCATCGTCGGTGGCGGGGTCATCCCCATCTTCCAGGGCCTGTTGTCCGATGCCAGCGGCGGCAACATGCAACTGGCCTACAGCGTACCGTTGCTGTGCTTTATCGTGATCGTGATGTACGCAGTCAAATGCCTACGCCAGTCAGACACCTTGCCAGCGGGCGCGGCAGCGGCGGTGGCCTCATGAACACGCGTATCGCGCTGCATCGTGCGGTGTTTGGCGAGCAGGAAAAGATCCTTTTGCAGTCTGAGGATTTCAAGGTCAGTGCCTGGACCTACCCGTCCGGTGTGTTGGCCCTGAGCCTGGAGAACAGCCGTGGACGCCTGGTGGTGCTGCCTTATCAAGGGCAGATGATCTGGTCGGCCGTGTTCGAGGGGTGCGACCTGACCATGCGCAACCTGTTCGAGCAGCCCCGGCCGAGCCCGACGGTCATTGATACCTATGGCTGTTTCATGTTTCACAGTGGCTTGCTGCGCAACGGCTGCCCGGCGCCGGATGACACGCATGCCTTGCACGGCGAAATGCCCTGCGCGCCTATGGACACCGCCTGGCTGGAGTTGGGCGAGGGCTTTGTACGCCTGGGCGGGTCATATGAATATGCCAAGGGGTTCGGCGATCGCTACCGGGCCTGCCCCAGCGTGACACTGCGCGCTGATTCGGCCTTGTTCGATATCGAGATGGATGTGACGAACCTGGCCGGCAAGCCCATGGACCTGATGTACATGGCCCACATGAACTACGCCTATGTGGACGGTGCCCGGTTCGTCGAGCCGCTGGGCATGCAGCGTCTGCGCCTGCGGACCAGTGTGCCGGACCACGTCAAGCCGACACCCGAGTGGAGTGCCTACATGGCGCAACTGGCCGAGCATCCCGCCCAGTTGGCCTGCCTCGAAGCGCCTGCGCTGTATGACCCTGAAATTGTGTTTTTCCTCGACGGCGTCGGCACCGACGCCAGCGGCCACGCGCACTTTCTGCTCGAGCATCCCGATGGCGCCGCGTTCTACACCCGTTATCGCCCCGAGCAATTCGAGCACGCCGCACGCTGGGTCCTGCACACACCGGATCAGCAAGTGGCCGCGTTCGTGCTGCCGTCGACCTGCGAGCCCGAGGGCTACAACGCTGAGAAAGCCAAAGGCCACGTGAGGCAGCTGGCGGCCGGGGCGAGCGCCTCGTTCAGCGTGACCACCGGCTATTTGAATAAGAAGGAACGGCAGAGGTTGTTGGGTTAAACCAGCAATTGCGCACCGCGGGCCTGGATGACTTCTTTATAGGCGCGGGGAATTTTCTTGTCGCTCACCACGTACTGGAAATCTTCCAGGCTGGCGAAATGAGCGGTGCGCACCGTGTCGAACTTGCTGAAGTCGGCGAGCAACACGCGTTGCTGGGCCTGGCGCAGGACCTTTTGCTTGACCTCGACTTCATTGAAGTTGAAGCATGTCACACCGAATTCCTGACTGACACCTGCCGCAGTCACGAAGGCCCACGTCAGGCGCACGCTGTCGAGAATGCTGCTTTCGGCGCTGCTTTCGAATACTTGGTTCTTGCGGTGAAAGGTGCCGCCGCACAAGACGATGTGGCAGTTGGGCTTGTTATGCAACTTGAGCAGCACGTTCAACGAACTGCACACGGCCGTGAACTCCAGCTCATCGGGGATGAAGTCAATGACGAAGGGCGAGGTGGTGCCGCAGTCGAAGAAGACCGTGTCACCGGGCTGTATCAAACCGGCAGCGAGTTTGCCGATGCGGCGCTTCTCTTCGACGTGGCGCGTGCCTTGGTCGGCGACCCGGTATTCGCTGACCTCACTGCCGCCCCGGGTTATGTAGCCGCCCAACAGTCGCAGGTGATCGCTGAAGTGATTGAGATCACGGCGCAGCGTCATCTCGGAAACGTCCAGCAACGCTGCCATTTCCCTCAGGTGAATGGCGTTCTGGTCCTGCAAGGCTTGTTGGATAAGCTTGAGTCGCTCGGCTTTTTTACTGTCCACGAGTATTCCAGGGCTTGATTGTTGTTGTTAAATAAGCAACATTAAGTGTGACTATTGTAACGTATTATTGTGAGCGCTGTGACAAGCGGCACACGATCATTGGCAACATACAGGCAAGGGCCCGTTAAATGAACACTCTTCAACCCGCAGCATTGGCAAAGTACATCGATCACACTTTGCTGGCTCCCGACGCCTCCCGTGAGCAGATTCGCACCTTGTGCGAGGAAGCCCAGGAACACGGCTTTTATTCGGTGTGCCTGAATTCGGGACAGGTACCTTACGCCGCGTCGTGCCTGACCGACGATACCGTGGTGATTTGTGCGGTGGTGGGCTTCCCGCTGGGCGCGGGCCTGAGTGACAGCAAGGCATTTGAAGCCGCACGGGCGATTGCCGCCGGGGCAGGGGAGATCGACATGGTGCTCAATATCGGTTGGTTGAAGGAAGGGCTGCTGGACGCGGTGCGCGATGATATTGCCGTGGTGCACAAGGCCTGCGGCACCGTACCGTTGAAGGTCATCCTGGAAACCTGCCTGCTCGACGACGCACAGAAGGTCCAGGCGTGCGAAATCTGCCGGGACTTGGGTGTGGCTTTCGTCAAGACGTCTACCGGGTTCAGCCGAAGCGGCGCCACGGTCGAAGACGTGGCACTGATGCGCAAAACCGTAGGCGCCGGGGTTGGGGTCAAGGCATCCGGTGGGGTGCGTGATTACCCGACGGCGGTGAAAATGATTGAAGCCGGGGCGACGCGCTTGGGCAGCAGTTCAGGGATTGCGATCGTGGGTGGGGCGATGACGGCGGCGAGCGGTTACTGAAGGGTCTCCGGTCTAGTATGTACTTGCAGTCCTTACGGCGGCGGTCAGCTTCAGCTTTTGCCAGCCGAGAAAAAGCTGGCCTCAAGGGCCAGCTTTTTTACATAGGGCGATTTTAGACGTGTATGGGCGCAACCCAATCAAGCAATTCGCACGTTAAGGCTGTTGGAGTTGGAGCCGAGCGTGCTCGCGTCATCCTTAGGCACGACGTACCCCTCGCCGTCACCGACTGCGGCACGGTAGTAGCTGACCACCGAATCGTTGATGACTTGCGCGTTGGTGGTTTTCTTCAGCCCGTAGACATTGCCGTGCTCATCCCGCGCCTTGATGCTGTCGGGTGCGCCGCTCACGATGTCCTTCAGTGTGCCGGACACCGGGCCGCCCGAGCTCGGTTCGATGGTCATACGGGCGTTGTTGCCCTCGATATAGCTGACGTCGTAGAAAGTCTGCTTACCGTCCGCTCCACCATTGAAAGCCACTTCGCCAAGTGTGGCGTTGACGCCATCGCCGGTCGAGGAGCGGAAGTTACCCGACCAACCTTCGGGGAAAGACTGCGCCAGTGTTTCGCCGGGTTTGAGTGTGACGGAGGGAACAAGGGGCTGGCCGGCATTGGCGGTGAACACGATAGTCATCGGCGTGTCACGCTCGTTGGTGAAGTTCAGCGTGTTACCTGTCGGCACATCCTTGGGGCGCTCAGCAACGGCGTTCGATGGGGTCGGCAATGATTTCGAAGTTGGCAGAGGTGGTGCTGTGTCCAGCACCGAGCTTTTCGAAGGTTCTGATTCGCTGGCACCTGCCAAGGGTGGCGTAGTGTCGCTTGGCACACCCTCCGGCATCATCAGTTTCAGGACATCCAGTTCGTTTTGGAAGTGTTGCGCCAACGCTTCATTGCCCGATGCCTTGGCCTGGTCGCGCGCCGCCTCGCGCCGTGTCCACTCGTTTTTCCAGGCACCGTTGAGTGCAGCATCGAAGACCGAGCCGCTATCGCCTTGCTTGGGCACCGTATTTTTCCCCACGCTTTCAACTGACATGGCTCGCTCCTTCAGCAACGTTAAAGACGGCTTGGATAATCCTCCAAGTGTGTCCCGAGCGGTTGTGAAAAGCTGTTAAACAAGACTATCTGTAAAGACGATGGAGGCCTTCCTGGCAATGGTACTGACTCGCTAACGGCTCGACTTCCACGGCACGATGTATTTGATTATGTACAGGCCTAATAAATGAGCCAGGGAAGGGTATCTGCAGAACTGGCACGTCACGTTATCAAGGAGGGCAGGCATACAGACACCTCATCGATGGGACATAAGGCAGGTATGCAGCCTATTAATGCCTTTAAAGAATAACTAAACTAAATGTCTATTTAGTTTAGTTATAAATAATGGCTATTAAAGAGGAGGGAAGGTCATCTGGTTTAGGAGCCGCGGTCATTATGCGCGTGGATGGCTGAATTAAGACTGCGTGCGAACGGGCGTCAGGATTATCGTGGGCAACTTTGCAGAATTGCCTTAAGGTAATACCTTTTATTTTAAGGTACCTCGGCGCCGTCGAGCTTTTCTGAAAGGACATCAGGTTGAGATGAGAAAGCATATTAAGATTGCCGCGCTGCTATTGGCTTCGCTGTCAATTCCTTCAGGTGCAGTCATGGCCAGCGAAACATTGCCCAGCAGCACAGCTGTTCACTATGAAAAAAAGGATCTGTACGGCGTTTGGTACATCAACCTGAATGAGGGAAATTCCAAAGGTATGGCGTTGCTGGTCCTGGATGAAAATGGTGCGGCAACGGACTACCTGATGGTCGGCGATCAGGACACCTCGCAGAAGATAATCCAGAAGTCCTCTTGGTCGTATGACTCTGAACGCAATCTGTTCGAGCAGACTGTCAATGAAGTCTCCCTCCAAAAAGGCAAGTCGGCTGCGGTTGTCTCGCATCCACATGAAGTCATACGAGCATCGATCAGCCTGACAAAACTTGGAGATGAGGTCGTCGGCATCAAATTCAAAAAAGACGATGGCGAACTCACGGGATATCTCAAAGGCAGTGACCGTATGCTGGATATGATTACGCGCAATCAGTAAAGGCTGAAGCCTGCATCGAGGCGGTGATGGGTGCAGATCAAATAATCTGACCACCAGAGCCCCCCAGGCCGCATAGAAAGGTTCGCATAATGTATATTATGTTAAATGATGTGTCATGATGGAACTACTTAACTGTTAGTGTTCCTCGCGACTGCGGAAATTCGAGACTTTTCCCACGAAGTTCTCGGTCCCCCCCATTGAATGCGCGCAAATTTAGAACAGCATCGCCCCAAAATGCTCAATTTCGAAATTCCCTCGCCTTAGGACCACATCTGTATCTGACAGATCGTACGAATACAGACCGCCGAAGCCATTTTGCAGATACAACGTGGACAATGTTTGTAAATTACCTTTCCGCGATTTCATGACGTGGTCAGCTTGCGTTGACCGTAACTTGGCAATGCAAGCTGCTGAGCCCTCAATGGTGACCGGCGCGTATACGGCACCCCGCACGGGTTCATCTGGTACCTCCGGCCGCGAGCTGCTGGCTAGCTCTACGGACTGCTCGTGTACTCGCAAAGGATCAATCGACAGCTTTGGAAGTCAAAAACGGTTCGATCATTAAGTCAAACCGCTCTTCCTCTAAAATCCTACCATGCAAAAGTATTTCTTCGACCGAAGGGTAATGTCGCAATAGGCCAGTCACCCCCTCCCCATCGGTTGGCTAACGAAGACGAGGTACTTTCCTCCTCCTTGCCGTCCGCTGCTATGAAGGGGTCAGTTACAGGAAAGGCTGTGAAGCCGTCGCAAGGCATGTCGGGCCATGATCAGATTTTCGTCAGTGGGTATGACCCAGGCCGACACAGGGCTATCAGGCATCGACAGGCAGCCTGATAACTCATTTGCCTCACTCTTATCGCGCCGCACACCCAACCATTGGCAACCGTTAAGAATCGCGGTGCGCACCGGGGTGGAGTTTTCACCGATGCCGCCCGTAAATACCAACGCATCTACCCCGCCCAATACGGCCGCATACGCTCCAATCTCACGCACAACGCTGCGTACGAACAAAGCAACCGCCGCCTTGGCTTCAGGCGCTTCACTGGTCTGCAATACATGCATGTCGCTGGAGATTCCCCCTGACACACCCAGGAGCCCGCACTCGTGGTACAGCAGGTGTTCCAGGGACGAAACGCTCATGCCGCGTTCACGCATCAAGTAGAGCAAGATGCCCGGGTCGAGATGCCCAGGCCGAGTGCCCATGAGTACCCCGTCCAGTGTGGAGAAGCCCATGCTAGTTGCCTGACTGACACAGTTATGCATCGCGCACAGGCTGGCACCGTTGCCCAGGTGGGCGACGATGGTCTTGCCCTTCGCCGCTCGTTTGTCGTATCGGGGCAGAATACTGGCGATGTATTCGTAGGACAAACCATGAAAGCCATAGCGGCGCAAGCCTTGCGCGGTCAACGCACGGGGCAGTCCGTAGGTCACTTCCACCGTGTCGAGGGTGTGGTGGAATGCAGTGTCGAAACACACGAACTGCGCCAGGCCTGGGTGCTCATGCGCCAGATAGATGATTGGCGCTAGGCACTGGGCCTGATGAAGGGGCGCCATCGGGATAAGCGCTTGGAGTTCAGCCATCACCGAGTCGTCGACCCGTTGCGCCACCTCAATACGATCTCCGCCATGAACCACACGATGGGCCGCTGCACAGATTTGCCAAGCGTAATGACGCTCAATCCAGTTCATCAGATTGAACAAGGTTCCGCCTGGCGGCGAGGCGTCGTTGCGAGGCCACTGTTCTTCCTTTCGTGCTTGGGCGCCCGTGAGCTTGAAGATCAGGTGCTCGGTGTCCTGATGAACGTTGAAACTCCCGCTGCCCAGGCATTCAGGTCCGCGCCAGGTAACAATGTCCGTCTGGTAAAGCGAAAACTTGATACCCGACGACCCCGCATTCAGGACCAGCAGCACATGGCGTGAATCGTCAGTCATGATGCACCTCGTGAATGAACCCTCTTACCCAAGCCGCCAACGCCTGACAACGGCACGCTCGAACAACCAATGGTCAGTTTGATCGCCAATAAGCTGGCAGTCTTGACCTAAATCAGAAACACCCGACATCTGAGGGGTACACAAGAGAGGCAGCTTCGTTTCAGTGGTATTTACGATTGACGAGGAATCTCACCATGACCGCCCTACCCCATAACGCCTCAAACAGCACCCCCACTATGTCGGACGTTCAAACCGATCATTGGATCGACCCTTTGAAGGACGGTACCCATGTACTCATTCGCCCGTTGGAAGCCAAAGATCGAGAGCGCGAATTCGCCTTCATCAAGAACCTTTCTTCCGAGTCACGGCATTTTCGCTTTCTATGCAGCATCACTGAGCCAGGTAACGCCCTGATGAATCAATTGATGGCCGTCAACAGCCCGCAACAGATGGCGTATGTCGCACTGTTCATGGACGGTGGACACTTGATCGAGATCGGCGTGGCGCGTTATGCCTCGGCCGAGGGCGACACTCAGTGCGAATCGGCGGTGGTAGTTGCCGATCAATGGCAAAACAAAGGCCTGGGCAAACGGCTGATGCAACACTTGATCGATGCGGCACGCCTCAATGGTTTTGAGTCCATGATGTCAATGGACTCAGCGGTGAACACTCACATGCGCGGTTTGGCGCTAGAACTGGGCTTTGACAGTCATCGCGACCCGCTGGATGCGACGCAAGTCGTGTATCGATTAGCGCTGAACTGAGCATTCAAGCCGGTCGCCGCTGCAAGGAGCGGGATTGGCGGTCACGTTGATAAAATACGCGCTTGAGAACTTCGGCCGCTGCCATGTAGCACAGGCTGATGCTTAACACGGTTACGAGGATCGGTAGTGGCAGCGGTACCAGTCCAAACCAGCTTGCGGCCGGGCTGTAGGGCAGCGCTAAGGTCAATAGGCCGATGACCAGCGCGCTAACCATCAACCAAGTCGCTGGTTTGCTACGATAAAACGGTTTTGAGGTGCGCACGATGAAGATCGTCAGCAGTTGGGTCAGCAACGACTCGACGAACCAACCGCTGCGAAATAACTCAGGGACCATGCCGACCCACAGGTACAAGGCCACGAACGTCAGCAAGTCAAATATCGAGCTGAGCAGGCCGAACACCACCATAAAGTTGCGTATCTGCTTCATGTCCCAGCGATGAGGCGTCTGTTCCCATTCCCGGTCCACATTGTCGCTGGCGATGGCCATCGACGGGATGTCGGAGAGGAAGTTGTTCAGCAGAATCTGCTTGGCCAGCAACGGCAGAAAGGGCAAGGCCAGCGACGCCAGAGCCATGCTGATCATGTTGCCAAAATTAGCGCTGGAAACGATGGAAATGTACTTGAGGGTATTGGCGAAGGTATGCCTGCCCTCCTCTATGCCTTCGCGCAACACATCAAGATCGTGTTTTAGCAGGACAAAGTCGGCGGCCTGTTTGGCTACGTCGGCGGCATTGTCCACCGAAATACCAATGTCGGCGGTCTGGAGCGCGGGCGCGTCATTGATGCCGTCACCCATATAGCCCACCACGTGGCCGGTTTTCTGCAAGGCACGGATGATGCGCTCTTTCTGATTCGGATCAACTTCGGCGAACAGCGCTGTCAAGGGCGCCAGGTTCATCAGCGCCTCGTCTTTCATGGCATCCAATTGCGCTCCCGTGATCACGCGTTGCACCGGTAGACCCACGGCTTGCGCCACATGGCGGGCAACCAAATGGCTGTCACCACTGATGATCTTGACCTGCACGCCGAGTTTTTCTAGGGTTGCCAGGGTATCTTTCACGCCGGGCTCGGGTGGGTCGAAGAACAACAGGAAGCCTCGAAACGTTAGCTCCTTCTCGTCCTCCCTACCATAGTGCGCCTGCTCTGGCAGCACACGGCTGGCGACGCCCAGTACTCGAAAACCCTGCTCACTCCAGTCGGCGAAACGCTGACGAATCGCCTTGAGGGCTGTTTCATCCAGTGCTGCAGTCTGCGCGCCACTGCGTAACTGGGTGCAGACCTGAAGCACGTTGTCCAGCGCGCCCTTGGTCACCATCAACAGACTGGCCTCGGGCGCGTTGCCCACCACGACACTGAGGCGTTTGCGCACGAAGTCATAAGGGATCTCATCGCGTTTGGTCACCTTCAGGTCGTTCGGCAAGTCCTTGCCGGCCAAGGTGATTGCATCGTCCATAGCGTTGCGCATGCCGGTTTGCAGACTGGCATTTAATACCGCCAGTTGCAGCACGTCTGGATCCGCAACGCCTTGCACACCCATGGCACCGTCCAGCACAACGACGCCCCGGGTCAAGGTGCCGGTCTTGTCGGTACACAACACATCCATCGCCCCAAGGTTTTCGATAGCGTTGAGGTGACGCACGATGACGCCTTTGGCGGCCATGCGTTGGGCGCCTTTGGCCAATGTGATGCTCAGAATTGCCGGGAGCAGCTCGGGGGACAGCCCGATGGACAAGGCGATGGCAAATAACAACGTATCGAGGGGCGGACGATCCAGCAGAATATTGATGCCAAACACCAGAATCGTGATGACCAGCATGACCCGCAGCAGTAAACCGCCGAAATGACGTAGTCCACGTTCAAATTCGGTCTGCGGTGGTCGCAGCGACAGCGTTCGGGTGATGTTGCCCATTTCGCTGTCTTGAGCATGGCGTGTCACCAGCACCTGTGCAGTGCCGCTGCGAACCGAAGTGCCCATAAACACACAATTGTGACGTTGGCCAAGGGCGGCATCCGGCGCGCTTTGTCCTGGAGCTTTCTCTACTGGAAAGGTTTCGCCGGTCAATAAGCTTTCACTGACGAAGCAATCGATCGCTTGCAGCACACGCCCATCCGCGGCAATCAGGCTACCCGCGCTCAGTACCAGGACGTCGCCTTGCACCACGCTGCTGGCTGCGACGTCAAGGTGTACGCCATCGCGCAATACCGTCGCCCGTAAAGCGATTTTCTGCCGCAGTTGTTCAACCGCGGTATTGGCGCGATTTTCATACCACGCGCTGAGCACTGCGCTGATCAGCACAATGCACCACACAATGGCCGCGTCGAGCCAGTCGCCGATGATCAGCGCCACCAATGCCCCCACAATCAGGATCAACACCAATGGGGTACACATCTGCTCAAGCACCAGCCTTGGCAGACCTCGTGAGTTCTTCACTGCAGGGGCCTGTGCAGTGCTCATCCGCGCTAGAGCCTGTGCACTGCTTAAACCCTCGGTGGTACTGTGCAACGCATCCAGTACGTCGCTGACCGGGCGGCTCCAGTAGTCCGCCTGCGCTTGAGTTTGAGCGATCTTTGCCGTGGGCTGCCACTGACTGCGCGCCAACCAAAGGCCAGGCAACATCGGCAGCCAGAATGTCAGGCCGCGAAACAGCAGCGTTGCCGACAGTGCAACAGCAATTTCCACCCCCACCCAGTGCAGGCTCAATACGGCTGCTGCTTCGAACGCACCCAGCCCCCCGGGGACAATGCCAATACTGCGCAAGACGCTGGCGAGCATGAACCCCGCAAACAACCCTATCGGGTCGACTGACACTCCTAGCGCCAGAACCAGCAACCAAAATGTCACGCTGTCGAGCAGGATGATTGCCAGTTCGAGCGAGGTCACCCGGCACAACAACCCCCAGTTGCCTACCAACTGCGTATCGGCGCCGGTGATCAGTGAAATACTTTTGCGGATCAGGGCAAAACGTTGTCCCGGCAGGTGAGCGGCGAGCTTGGCATTGCCCGCCAGTCTCGGCGCTAGAACGGCTAGCGCCAGGCTGACCGCAATAAATACCAGGCATAACGTGGTCACCGTTGCTGTCGCATGCCCCTGGAACATCAGCACCAGCAACGCAACCCCAACGGACAGCACGTAGGCAAGAAAGTAACCGGAAAGGTCCAACACCAGGCACGCAAGCACCACCGGCCTGGCAAAGCCTAGGCGGGTAAAGGACGCCACCACTGCAAATGCCCCACTGATCCCGGACGATGGCAGGGCCTGATCGACGAACAATTTGATCAGGCTCAACTTGCCCGCTTGCCACAACGACAGTTGTTGCGCACCGGCTTTCAATACGCTGCGAAAAATCTGCCCCTGGGCGACATAGGTGAGCAATTGCACTGCCACCGCGGCGGCCAGCCACAGCGGTTGGACCTGGGTCAGCAATCCGGCGAAGGATTCTGCATCGGTAAAGTGCAGCGCGAGCCCAATTACCGCCGCCAGCATCGCAGCCCCCAGTAGCCAGGTCATCCAAAGCGCTGGGCGGTTGTAGTGAGCGGCCTCATCGACTAGCGAAGAATGAGCTGCGCCGATTATTGGGATAGGTGCCGACATGTCGTGCCCCTGATGAGTGGCGCCGATGAATGAATTACAGAAAGACACCCCGGTTTGCCGGCAGCGCTGTGCAGGCTTTTTATCGCTCGTAGATTCGCGGGTTGAGTGTCAACAGGCTGCTGGGCAAGTGATGCGCCACTTGTTCCGTGGTACTGCCCAGCAAAGCGTTGAGCCGGTCGCGATGCACGGTTCCCATCACAATTACATCAATACCCTCAGACTGAGCGAAGTCCTTGATCACCTTCGCCGGGTTGCCCATAAGCAAATGTTTGCACGCTTGCGGTACACCAAAGCGGTCGGTCAATTGGTCGAATGCGTGCTCCTCGGTTTCATACAAGGTCTGCGCCAGGCTCGATGAAAAGTCCATCAACCCTTCCGATGCATAAATGTAGCTTAGGTCGTAGGCATAGAGCAGATGCAACTGCGCACCGCATTGTGCCGCCAGCCTCTCGGCCCCCGTAATGATCGTGTCATTGACCTTCGCAAAGTGCTCATCGGGGCCGAATGGGTCAACGGCTGCGAGAATCTTGCGCGGTAGTGCATGGGCCACTTTCGAAACAAGGTGCAAGGGTGCTGGGCAATCATGCAGCAGGCGCACATCCAACGGGGTAAACAAAGCACGCGTCAGCCAGGACAGATGCTCAAGGTCCTTGATCACCATCGACGGTTTTATCTCCCGCACATGCACCATGATTTCTTCATGCGGGCGAGGCGCCCACACCACCTGGGTAGTCACGCGCACGCCTTGATGACGGATGGAATCAGCCTGTTTTTCCAGCCATTGGCGATGGAGCATCAGGTAACTTTCACGCGCGTGTTTCAGTGCGAGCTCGTCAAAAAAAAGCCCTGCGCTGGCAAGCCCGTCCAAATAGTCGAATGCGACGATATGCAGCGCCGCTCCCTTGGCCAGGGCGAGCGCTGTTGCGCGCTCAAAGGCAGGGCTGCGGGTCATCAGGGGCGGAGCAACCAGCATTAAACGCTCTGGCTCAAACACGACGCACCTCCCTCGTCACAAGCAAAACATTAGTATTCATGACTACAATACTCGCCCGGGCTTTACCGCCAGCACACTGCACGGCGCCTGATGCAAGAGCTGTTCGGCAGTGGTTCCCAACAGTTTTTTCAGGCCTCTATGCTGTACGGTTCCCATCACGATGACATCGGTATGATGGTCGGTGGCGAACTCACAAATATTCATCAGCGGTATGCCCTCAATGAAGTGGCGACATTCCACAGGTACGCCATGCCGCTCGCACAGGGCCGCGAACGCCTCACGCTGGGCCACGCCCAACGCTTCATAAATCCCGGTTGCCAACGGCAGCGCGCCATAGCCCATGTCTTGGGCGTATACGGCCGTCCAGTCATACACGTGGACCAGCTCAAGCCTGGCATCACACTGGTCGGCCAACTTCACAGCGGCGTCGATGATCTGGTCGTTAAACACAATGTCTTGTTCTTCACTGCGCAACAGATCAACGATAGCAAGCACATTGCGTGGGAGTGGGTTGAGACTGTTGGTCACAAGATGAACCGGCGCGGGGCAATTGCGCAGCAACTGCCAGTCCAGCGGTGTGAAGAAGATGCGCTTCAACACAGACTCTTCCTCGGCATCTTTGATAATCAGGGCCAGTTGTGTCTCGTTGACAAATTGTAGGATTTCTTCGTAAGGGTGTTTAATCCAGATCACTTCACTTGTGGCACGAATGCCCTGCTGGCGTGCCTGCTCGGCTTGCTTCTCCAGCCACTGGCCACGGGTCTGCAGAAACCCATCCCTGGCCTGGTTCATTTGTTCGGGAGCGAACAGTCCCGCCACCGCCAAGGCCTGTAGATAATCAAATGCGACGATATGCAACGGTAGCTGCATGGCTTTAGCCAACGCATTCGCCCGGTCGAACGCCGCCGTTCGGATCATGGCAGCCGGGGCAATCAACAGTAAGCGCTGTGTATAGGACATGGTGCACCTCGGCTGCATGAATAAGACTCCAGACTGAGCGTTTCTGGCCCGGATAACTTGATCCTTGTCAGTTATCCTCGCGCAGGAGTCGAACTGCTAGTGAGCCAGTACCACCGCAAAGTAGCCAAGTACCGTCAGCAATATGCCCGACACGGCATAAGCCACAGGAAAGACGATCCAGTGCAAGCTGCTTTACACTTCCTTGGCGGCCTCGCGCGCAGGGCCCAAATGGCTGCGTGCGCCTGCAACACCGCCCATATGGCATTAACCCTAACGAGAGGAATGTTGACTGCTGGGTTTTTTACCCACCTTCCAGGAGTTTATGTCTGGAGTTTGATTGGCAGCCAAGGTCACGCTTCCCCGAAGTACTTAATGTCATCGCCATCATAGGGTGAGGGTGCAAACACGCACAGCGTCGGAAACTACTCATGCATACTGAGTGCAGGGCGTGGATAGGGTGTGCATGCAGGTTGGGCGATACGCGCTTAGTTAAGCGTCATACGTACATCTACTCAGGTCTGTATTGACCGAGCGGTGGGTCACGCTGACCGGCTTGTATGACTGCGTTGGCAAAACGCTTTTAGTCGGACTATGTCCAGGATCTCGACGCTGCGCCCTTCAACCGTGATTAAGCTAAGCTCGCGCAGACGCGCAATCGCCCGGCAAATCGTTTCGGACCTTACGCCAATAGACAAGGCAATGTCTTCACGTGACATGCGCAGCAGAAAACGGTGCGCGGAGTAGCCCCGTTCTGCAAAGCGTTTGGACAGCCCTAGCATGAAGATCGCCAAGCGTTCTTCTGAGTTGTAGTGCCCCAGTGCGAACAGCCTGTTTTGACCGTGGGTGATCTCTCGACTGAGCATCCTGCTTAGGTTCAAGCGCAAAGCGGGCAACTCGCGCGCCAGACTTTCGAGCCGCCGATAAGAAATCATATACGCCTCACTGTCCTCCAGTGCCACCGCCGAACATAAATGCAACTCTCCCGTAATGGCTTCCAGGCCCAATGGTTCTGCGGACATGGTAAATCCCGTTACCAAGCTGAACCCTTGATCGCTGACAAGAACGGTTTTAAAACTACCGTGCCGCACAAAATATAAATATTGTGAATTCCCGCCCGCGTGGTAAAGCTCGGCGCCTTTGTTAATGCGCACTGTGTGGGTGATTAATTCATCGAAACGCTCACACTCCGCCTCAGAGCGCTCGAGCGACAAAAACGCCTCATAAATAGCGGATTGATCAAGGTTCTTGACCGGGTCGTAGGCGCGTAAGGGAAACGACGTAACAGGTCTTGTTCGTTCAGTATTGATTAGCATCGTGCACACTCCGGCGGCGTCGAATGAGGCGCTACCCAAAGGTAGGCGACAGCTCGAGTTCATAAATGATTTCGTCATCGCCAGTGGCCGGATATCGGCAATGAAATCCGAGGCTCCGGGCGAGGCGATGCATACCAAAGTTGTTGACCTGGTGGACCGACATCATTTTTTTGAACCCATTCCGTTTGGCCGCAAGGATCAGGTGACCCATCAACAGCGTTCCCATGCCCTGACGTTGCCAGCGGTCCGCGACAACTACCGTGCAATCACACTGTGGGTTACCGGCAGTCGCGTCATAGCGACTTATTCCAACTTCCGTTAGCTGGCCATTCTCATGAACCATTGCGATGTATGCCATACGGTTGAAGTGGTCCACATCCATCATTTGGTCCAGCAGCGAGACATCTGGTTGCCCCATCACCCCAAAAAAACGTGTGCGAAACGACTCCGCTCCAAGCTGTTGAATAAATGTGAACTCACGTCCACGATCTTGTGGGTGCAAGGGCCGAATCAGCACATGGGTATCGTTGTTCAAGGCCTCTATCCAATGCTCGTCGGGAGGTTCGTGACCGAGCCCCGCAAGAATTTGTTCTACCGCATAGTCATTTATCATGACGGGCTGCCCTATCAGGAAGTGAAAGAGTGGAGTCGAGCACCAAGACAGCGGCGCCTTCGAACTTGCCTGAGCGCAAATCTTCGAGTGCTTGATTGGCTTGGGTGAGGGGGTACGACGTGGTGTGGGTGACGATGCCTATTTCAGGCGCCAATCGCAGAAAATCGATACCGTCCTGACGTGTCAGGTTGGCCACTGACACCAACGAGCGCTCGCCCCACAACAACTCGTAGGCAAACTCGGGGATCGGGCTCATATGGATGCCGGCACAGACCACCCGCCCGCCTTTGCGCACGGCTTTTAATGCGAGGGGCACCAGTTCGCCCGCCGTTGCGAAGATAATCGCCACGTCCAGCTTTTCAGGCGGCATTTGATCGGAAGCTCCCGCCCAACAGGCGCCCAGTTGCAGTGCGAATGCTTGAGTCGAAGTGTCTTCGGGACGGGTGAAAGCAAACACTGAGCGTCCCTGCCATACCGCCACTTGGGCCACGATATGCGCGGCAGCGCCAAAACCGTAAAGGCCAATTTTTTTGCCCTCGCCACCAATCTGTAAGGCCCTCCAGCCTATAAGCCCGGCACACAACAGCGGCGCCAGTGAGGCATCCGTCCCCTCCTCGCCCAGGGTAAACACATAGTGGGCGTCTGCAATCACCGAGGTGGCAAAACCACCCGCTCGGGTGTAACCAGTAAACGCTGGGTGATCACACAGGTTTTCTTGATGGTTGAGACAGTACGGGCACACCCCACAGGTGTGCCCCAGCCAGGGAATTCCGACACGCTCACCGATGGTCAGCCCTTTGACGCCGAGGCCGATGGCGTCGACTCTGCCGACCACTTCATGGCCCGGGGTAATCGGTAATCGAAGGTTTGGAAGTTCGCCGTCCACCACATGCAAGTCGGTCCTGCATACACCGCAGGCACTAACCTTTACACGCACTTCGCCCACTCCAGGCTCCCGATCTGGCAAATGGGTCCACTGCAGCGGGCTACCAACCTTATTCAATACCATCGCGTACATGATGGGCCTCCCCGCAGCTGTACAGCCGACGGAGTACCGCCGGGAGCATATCGGGCAAATCTTCTGCCAATAACCCGGGACCAAATTCGGCCGCCGCCGCCCCATGCAACCAGACACCAGCTGCCGCAGCGGTAAAAGCCGATACTCCTTGGGCGAGCAAACCCAGAATGATGCCACCCAATACGTCGCCGGAACCGGCAGTCGCCAATGACGAAGGCGCATTGGTATTGATGATTGCGCGACCATCAGGCGCTGCGATCACGGTGTCACTGCCCTTAAGCACAACGACCGATGAGCAACGAAGGGCTGCGGCTCGGGTGCGGGTCAGCTTGTCGCCGGAGGCGTCAAATATTCGGCAGAATTCACCGTCATGGGGTGTCAGCACACAAGGCCCCCGTATCGCACGGTCCAAAGCTTCGGGGTCATCCTGAAAGACCGTAATTGCATCAGCGTCAATCACCGTGGGGCGACCGGTTGCGAGCATCGCCAACACGTGGCCGAACGTATCTTTGTTAACGCCGGCACCGGGACCGATTAACCACGCGGAAAAACGGCTGCCGTTTAGCAGGTGACCAAAGTCTTCCGGGGTTACCCAGGGCTGCACCATGATGCTATTGAGCGTCGCGGCGTAAACGGGCAGTGCTATGTCAGGCACGGCAATCGTCGTCAGGCCCGCACCGGCCCTTGCAGCACCTCTGGCGGCCATGCGGGCGGCCCCGGTCATCGGGTAACCGCCGAATACCAAGGCATGTCCGCGGCTATGTTTATTGGTGTCGGCCTGCGCTCGCGGCAGTTCGGCCAGCCACAACGCCGGATCATTCTCGAAGGCCCGCGGTGTGATGGAATCAAGCACCGATTTAGGATTGCCGATATCGGCAACCACAACTTCGCCGCACAGGTCTCGACCTGGTAGCAGCAGGTGGCCGGGCTTTTTGCGCAAAAACGTCACGGTCAGCACCGCCGGTACTGCGCCCAGCGCGGCGCCCGTATCGCCCATGACGCCGCTGGGCGTATCAATCGCAACAATCGGCACACAACCCTGGCCAGCTGCAGCCAATGTATCGAGCGCCTGCCCTTCAAGTGGACGGCTGAGGCCGGCACCAAAGAGCGCATCGACGATCAATTCGGCACCTTGAAGTACTGATGGGCTGAGCGCTTCAACTTCGCCACTCCAGCGTTGTGCATGTTGCCTTGCTTCATTCTGAAGGCTGAAACGACTACCCAGCATGGCCACCCTCACCGGCCAGCCGGCCTCTGCCAACAGGTGCGCGGTGACGAACCCATCCCCGCCATTGTTGCCTGGCCCGCATAGCACAAGCAGCGGCCTGGGCGTCCATCGGGTTTCAATCTCGTGCGCCACAGCCGCACCGGCATTGCCCATCAACTCGAAAGACGACACGCCAGCCGCTACCGATAAACGATCAGCCTCAGCCATCTGTCGCACAGATAGCAAGGCGGTCTGGCTGATCGCATCAGCCCCTGAACTCAACCTGTTCATGCACTTTACTCTCTCATACAGCACCGAAATCTATGACCACCCGCGAGGGCACATCACCGTGTTCAAGGCGCTCGAAAACCTGGTTTATCGCTGACAGTGGTTGCAATTCAATGTCGGCTTTAACCTTGCCTTGGGCCGCGAAGTCCAGCGCTTCGGCCATGTCCTGACGATTGCCGACAAACGAGCCACGAACGGTGATGCAGTTGGCAACTACCTCGAACAAAGGCAGCGGGAATTCACCTGGGGGTAGCCCCACCAGTACGCAGGTGCCGTGCTTGCGGGTCATGCCCACGCCTTGGCGGAAGGCACTCAGGGACGGCGCGGTAATCAGCACGCCGTGGGCACCGCCCCCGGTGGCCTTGATCGCAGCCTCGATGGGGTCGTTCTGTTTGGCGTTGACCACCGCATCGGCCCCAAGGCGTGTGGCATGTGCCAGCTTCTGGTCGTCGATGTCCACGGCGCAAACTCTCAGCCCCATGGCTTTGGCGTACTGCACCGCTAGGTGGCCTAGGCCGCCGACGCCGGAGACGATCAACCATTGGCCTGGCCGGGTGGCTGTCTCCTTGATGCCCTTGTAAGTCGTAACGCCCGCGCAAATGATCGGTGCAGCTTCACAGGCTGATAACACCTCAGGGATGTGGGCCACGTAATTCGGGTCGGCCAGGATGTATTCGGCGAACCCACCATTCTGGGTGTACCCCCCGAACTGCGCCTGGGCACAGACCGTCTCCCACGCGCTGAGACAGTATTCACAATGCCCGCAGGCCGAATACAACCAGGGCACCCCGACCCGTTCGCCTTCCTTGACACTAGTTACACCTTGCCCCAGCGCCGTCACGATACCGATACCTTCATGCCCTGGGATAAAGGGCAACCCGGGCTTCAGCGGCCAGTCGCCCCGCGCCGCATGTAGGTCGGTATGACAGACCCCGCAGGCTTCTGTGTGAACCAGGATCTGGCCGGGCCCAGGCGTTGGAATATCACAACGTTTGAGCACCAGCGGTTGACCAAATTGTTCAACGACGGCGGCTTGCATTGTTTGAGTCATAGGGACATCCTTTTTTTGCGCAATTCCTTGGGCCGGCCGCATAAGCGGTGAGCTCCGCGGGCGATTAAACCGGAGCGTCGATATCGACATAACGCACCAGTTTCTTGTTGACGAAGGCCTGGATGCCTATATCGCCAAGTTCACGCCCGTAACCGGAGTTTTTGATCCCGCCAAAAGGCAACTCGGCATCAGACCAACTGATGTTGTTGATGAACATCATGCCGGTGTCCACTCGGCTGGCGACTCGCAGTCCGCGGCCCACGTCCTCGGTAAATACCGAGCCGCCCAGGCCGAAGTCTGAGTCGTTGGCGAGCGCGATGGCCGCTTCTTCATTCTTGACTCGGAAAAACAGCGCCACAGGGCCAAAAAATTCGCCTTTGTACGCCGGATTGTCCGGTGTGATATTGGTCAGGATGGTGGGACTCATATACGAACCGGGACGATGAATTCGACCACCGCCTAGCAGCACCTCTGCGCCGGAAAAAACTGCATCGTCTACCTGGACGAGCAGCTGTTGCAGGGCCGACTCTGTCGACAAGGGGCCGAGCGTTGTGCTCTCGTGCATCGGGTCGCCGGGCTCCAGCTCCGCCAGTGCTGCCCTGAAGCGCTGGATAAAGACATCGGCGACGTCCTCGACCACGATGAACCGTTTAGCGGCGCAGCAGGTTTGCCCACAGTTGTACATGCGGCCCCACACTGCCCATTTGACGGTGAGGTCCATGTCGGCGTCTTCCAGAACAATAAAGGCGTCGCTGCCGCCCAGTTCCATTGACGAAGGCTTGAGGTTGGCCCCTGCTCTAGCCGCGAGACTGCGGCCCGCAGGGACGCTACCGGTCAGAGCAACGCCTTTGACTCTTGGATCATCGACTACGCTGTCCGACTGCTCGTGGGATATCAGCAGGTTGGTGTAAAGCCCCACAGGTGCACCGGCCTCGATCAATAACGCCTCGAAAGCCATCGCGCACTGCGGCACACAGCCGGCATGCTTAACCAGCAGCACGTTGCCTGCCATCAAATGCGGCCCCGCCACACGCGCCAGCTGATAGTAGGGAAAGTTCCAAGGCTCCACTCCGAAAATCACCCCAATAGGACTGCTTTCAATGTGTGCCTCACCCTCTTCAGGATGAAGCTTACGGCGCATTAAAAAGCGCTCAGCGTTTTCCCTGTAGTAGTCCAGTATGTCCGCGCTGAAGCTCACCTCGCCGCGTGCCTCACTGATGCGTTTTCCCATCTCCAAGGTCGCTAGCCGGGCAAATTCGTCTGCCCTGGAACGCATCAGATCAGCGGCCCTGCCAATGATCGCGGCACGTGCCGTGTAAGAGGTGTGCTTCCAGCTTTGAAAGCATCGCTGCGCGGCCGCCAGTTTTGCCTCCAGAGCCTCATCACTGATTTGCTCGAAGCTTTCCAACAAGCGGCCGTCGCTGGGATTTACGCTTGTATACGCCATGATGAATGCCTTTCCCTTGAGATCACGCACGCCGATGGAGTTCGGCAAAAAGCACCTCAAAGGCAATAACCAATGGGAGCGCTCTGGTTGGGCGCTGCGTCGCCCTGTGCTAGTTAAGCGTCAGTACGCGACGATGATGTTGTTTTGTACGTTCTGGACACCCGCCGTGCTCCAGGCAGAATGCCTCGCCAAATCGCGCTCAGCCCAGTTGTCGACAGTTCCTGAGAGCGTCACATCTGAACCGTGCACATCCACTACGATTTTTTGTGAGTCCGTAATTGCACGGCGTTTGAGCGCATCAATGATGTCTGCCTTTACACCGTTGGCCGTTACTTTTGACTTGATCACGATGTTGTTGTTGATGCCTTTGACACCCATCAGATTGCGCACGGCGCTCAGGGCCGCCCGACGCTGATATTCCCACTCCACATCACCGTCTAAGGTCACCCAGCCACTCTCAACCTGGATCTTGATCGTGTTTCTAGGCAGATAGGTTGTCCACTCCAAGGCACTGTCGGCCGAACGCGCGATATCGGCATCATTGCGCTGGCTCAGGCTCGGGAGTTTCACATCCATTTCTACGGCCAGTGCGCGCACGCCAGAGACTTTCTTCGCGGCTTTCTCGGCAGCCCACTTCTCAACAAAACTGTCGACATGCCCGGCTAGCGTCACAATGCCGTCCTTGACCTCAACTCCGATTTGCTCGGCATTGACCGAGGGTTCCCAACGCAGCTCTGCGAGAATGTCATTTTTCAGTTGTTTGTCCGTTTTCATCTCAGTGCTCCCAAAGAGGTAATTGCAGATTCCGCTTCTGCGAGAGGGGCATTCAACAACCTGACTGCGCAGCGGCGGAGACATCCAAGTTAGGCGTCTGAATGGCGTGTGGGTAGCCTCGGAAACTACCTACACTCAGGGTCCAAGCCATCGCGTATCAGGCCAACACCCATGAACCGAGTCATCCGACATCCTGCAGAAACCCATAACAGCAGCCGAGTTGGCTGGCTGAGGGCAGCCGTTCTGGGAGCAAACGATGGAATTGTGTCAACCGCCAGCCTGCTGATCGGTGTTGCTGCCGCCAGTACGACCCACAGCACACTGATCGTCACTGGCATTGCGGGGCTCGTGGCGGGCGCCATGTCGATGGCTGCAGGCGAGTATGTTTCGGTGCATTCCCAAGCGGATACCGAGCGCGCGGACCTGATCAAAGAGAAGAAAGAACTTGAGACCAAACCCGAAGCTGAGCACAGAGAGCTGGCCCGGATCTATGCAGGCCGTGGCCTTGAGCCCGATCTTGCCAGGCAGGTTGCCATCCAATTAATGGCCCATGATGCGTTGGGTTCGCACGCGCGAGACGAATTGGGTATCTCCAAGGAACTGAGCGCCAAACCTCTTTCGGCTGCATTCGCCTCGGCGACGAGCTTTATTGTCGGCGCCGCGTTGCCCGTTGCCGTCACCTTGATGGTGGCGCTTGAGAACGTGATTCTCTGGATATCGATCATGTCACTTGTGTTTTTGGCGGTCCTGGGAGCAGTAGCTGCAAAAGCCGGAGGCGCACCGTTGCTGGCAGGCGCCTGGCGCGTGACATTTTGGGGGGCGCTGGCAATGATCATTACCGCGCTGGTGGGCCGGCTATTTGGCGCGGTTGTGTAGCGCTGCGCCTGTCATCATCGATGACTCAGGAATAGGAGCAGATCAGTGTCAGGAATTCATTCTCGACACTGATCCCGGCGGGCGCCCTTTCATCTGAAATAAACAGCTCGCCGTTGTAGTAGGCGAAATAGGCCGAGTTTTCTGTGCCCCGCTGGCGAGCGAAACCACACACTGCAAGGTCACGCCCAGCAGCGTTTACCGCCGTCGCGTAGACCGGGTCGAACACCCAACCTCTCCCCTCAAACCCGGCGAGTGCCTTGGTCTTGGCGATTTGCTCGTCCTTGGCAGCAACCGGGACCTTGATGCGGGGCTGGCTCAGGCTTTCAATCGAGTCTGGTGTTGTCACGCCTGTTTGCGAAGGCGTATGGCTGCACCCGACCAGGCATGTGCCTGCCAGTCCGAGCGAGGCAATAAAACCTACTGGCCAAAGCCTGCCGCGACTAATTAACACGTCCGGCCTTCTTGAGGATGAGTTGCGCACGCTCATTGGCTTCATCCGCAGACTTCTTGGCAGCGAGAGCCGCCTGCAGAGCCTTAT
The DNA here is from genome assembly GCF_001647715.1 of Pseudomonas antarctica. Taxonomy (NCBI): domain Bacteria; kingdom Pseudomonadati; phylum Pseudomonadota; class Gammaproteobacteria; order Pseudomonadales; family Pseudomonadaceae; genus Pseudomonas; species Pseudomonas antarctica. Next base: position 3,245,977 of record NZ_CP015600.1, on the reverse strand, counting down.
CGGCCTTCGCTGATGACGCATCTGCGTGCACCCTTGCAGCCGTCGCCATGTCTTCAGCGCCACTAAGCCGCGCATCAACTTCTTGTCGCCGATGGCCACAGCCGGCAGTCAAAACCAAACTCAGGATCAATGACGTGATCAAAATGAGCCGTCTCATGGTGTCGCTCCTTTATTTTCAATGGTGGGTGCAGCTTTGCCGGTAATGCGTCTTCACGGTATTCGTTTGCGCGATATCGCAGCAGGCTCGGAAACTACTCAAGCCTGCGTGTAATCAGTTACCGATGTCATGCAGTGCCTTGAACGCCTTGAACAACACACGAGGATCAGTCGCTCCTTTGTAGACTTTCGGTGGGTGACGTTTGAGCCCAAGCAGGCTGGAAACCGCACACTGCGCCGTACGTATGGAGTACTCCACGGTGAAGACAACGTCGTTGGGCAGTTCGCAGAACTGGCCGATGAAGGCCAGGTTTTTATACCCTTCAGGCAGCACTTGTGGTCGGTCGCCCGGTTCTCGCGGCATGAACTGACTGGTAATGAAGGGCATCATGCAAGGAATACAGATTGCGCTGTTGAGGATGGACTGGCTGTCTGAACTAAACTGCAAATGCCCAAGCAACTCCGTCATGATCTCCCGCCCGGTGCAAGCGGACATTGGGATATTGACGAAATTCCCAGGTGCATCCACATGCAAACCGTACCCCCAAAACACAGTGATTTCTTCAGGTTGATCAATGAAGTGAGGTTGAAAGGGCACGACGATCGACATTAGCCAATTGGAGTCAGGAAAGGTAATCAAGCCACCCTCCCCCGGTACATTGCCCGTGAACTCCACAATCCGCCGCAAGAACACGGGGTCACTGAGCGTGGTAGTAAAGGATACCCATTTGGTTGCGTCGATATGACTGGAGAACGCGTGCGGTTGCCCGAACTCAGGCCTGCCCTTAGCCAAGGTTTCCCATAGCGCCCAAGCTCCTTCTATCGCCTTGCCTTGCAGGTTTGGGGCCTTATCCATCCCGCCAAGGCTGGAGGCTTCGGTCATGGAACCCAGTGTGACCAACACGTAGTCGCGCACCCCTACCTCCACGCACGCTTGCTCGCCGTTGCACTCATAGAAGATGCGTTTGACGCATTTGCTGCCGCCCTGCTCGTGCAACTGCATGTCGGTCACGCAACTGCCCAGCTGGAACACCACACCGCGGTCGACTAACCATTTGTGCAGTGGCCTGACCAATGAATCGTATTGGTTATAGACCGTACGCATGATGCCTTCGAGCCGGTTGAACCCGGCAACCATATGTGCAAAACGCAAAATGTAGCGCCGAAACTCGACGGCGCTGTGCCAAGGCTGAAAGGCGAATGTGGTGCACCACATCAGCCAGAATTGAGTTTGAAAGAACGAAACCGAAAACTGATCTGCAATGGTGGTTCGCCCTAATGTCTCTTCGGATTCGATCGCCATCCTCTCGATCGTCAGAATGTCGCTCTCGGTCAGCCCGAATGCCGGCGCGGTTTCTCGAACACCGTTGCGGGCCAGTCGCGACTTGGAAGAGGTGTGCATCCGTTCATTCCACGCCAGGGTTTCCTGTGTGACCGTGGTGGTGCCATCCAGGGTCGGAATCGAGGCGAATAATTCCATCGTGCAGACGTATTTGCTCTCGAACATTCGGCCCCCACGTAACACATAGCCTTCTTGCGCAGACCCGGCGCCATCAAGGCTGCCGCCGGGCGCGTCGCGCTGCTCGAAGAGGGTTATGTTGCTACCGATAACATCACCATCACGAATCATGAACGCCGCTGCGGCCATTGCCGCTATGCCACCTCCAACCACATAAAAGCGCGGGTCAGGTTCATTGGCTGACGTTGTTTCCCAGTCATGTTTTTTTCCGGTCATGGGGCTATCCCTCGGTCGTGTTACGTCGAAAGCACCGCCCTGGCGAACGGGAGGATTGACCGCAGCGTATGAGGGATACCCCGATGGCGACAGACTCGGAAACTACCTAGGTGTTTTTTGCGCGCACCAGGCGTAACCATCATCAGCGTTGAGGCTCAAGTGGATAGCCGTGTGTGCTACCGCACAGAACGAAGCCTTGCCCGGGCGCATCTTCAGGCTTGGAGCGAGTGACGTGAGTCCGAGAAGGAGAGCAACAATGGTGTATGTCTACTGGCGTGAACGGCACATGGGGCGGGGTGGGTTTTCATGGTAATGCTTGGCCCAACAGACGATATTCAGTGGCCGAACACTGATTGCGTATCGTCGGAACAGCACCGCATGCGGCCGCTGATCGTCGGAAACTGGAAGATGAACGGCCTTGCGGAACAGCTCAGCGAAATCGAAGCTATGGCCGTATCAGTCAGGGCAACGCTGCCATCGCTCGACGCTATGATCTGCCTGCCCGCCACCCTGATCGCGCAAGCTGTGTTGACGGCTACTGGTCGTATCGCCATCGGAGGGGAGGATTGCAGCGCCGAAATCAGCGGCCCTTTTACTGGCGACATCAGCGCAGAGATGCTCATAGATGCTGGCGCTCGCGCAGTCATCATCGGTCACTCGGAGCGCCGTCAGCAGCACGGGGAGACGGATGCAGTCGTGGCGGCAAAGGCACATGCAGCCCGGCGCGCCGGCCTTCTGGCAATTATCTGCATCGGTGAAACGCACACGCAACGACTGGCAGGTAAAGCATTGTCCGTCTGTGCCACGCAAATCACCGAGAGCGTGCCCGAAGGTATGACAGCGTCCAATACAGTGATCGGCTACGAGCCACTTTGGGCCATCGGCTCCGGTCAAGTGCCTACCCACTCGCAGATCATGGAAATGCATTCGCACATCAGGGCATGCCTGACCCAGCGTCTGGGTGCTGAAGGTCAAAGGCTACGGATCCTATATGGCGGGTCAGTCAAACCCTCCAGTGCCGAAGCCATCCTGAGACTGCCGCAAGTCGGTGGCGTGCTGGTCGGTGGCGCCAGTTTGAACGCTACGGATTTTCTTGCGATTTGCCGCGCCGCTCCGGTGGTGCCTGCGCATATCCTCCATACACCAGAGGAACAGAGACGATGAACGACGCATTGACGTTGCGGCCAGAGCCTGAAAGCATGGACATCGCAAGGCTTCCGGCCGCCGATGTTCCCACGTTGGGCGTAGAGGAATTGTGGCGATTAAACGCTTACTGGCGAGCTGCGAATTACATCTCGGTTGGGCAGATGTACCTCTATGACAACCCACTATTGCGCGAACCGTTGACGATGGCACACGTCAAGCCGCTCGTCGTCAGTCACTGGGGCACAACGCCTGGTCAGAACTTCATCTATGTGCATTTGAACCGGGTGATCACGAACCTCGATCTGAACATGATCTACATTGCGGGCCCTGGACATGGCGGCCCCGCCATTGTCGGAAATGTCTACCTTGAAGGCACCTGGAGCGAGGTCTATCCGAATGTCGGCCAGGATGAGGCAGGACTGAAGAAGCTGTTCAAGCAGTTCTCGTTTCCTGGGGGCATTTCCAGCCATGTAGCACCCACAACGCCGGGGTCGATCCATGAGGGCGGGGAGCTCGGTTATTCCCTCAGCCATGCCTTCGGTGCCGCATTTGACAACCCTGACCTGATCGTCGCCTGCGTGATCGGTGACGGCGAAGCCGAGACCGGCCCGTTGGCGACGGCGTGGCAATCGAATAAATTTCTCGATCCGGTGACCGATGGTGCGGTACTGCCTATTCTGCATCTGAACGGCTACAAGATCAGCAACCCCACACTACTGGCACGCATTGAGCCTGACGAACTGGAACAGTTTCTGCGCGGCTGCGGCTGGGCTCCTTATTTTGTCGAAGGCGATGACCCTGCGACGATGCATGAACTGATGGCCAGCGTCCTCGACAAAGCCATCGCCCACATCAAACAATTGCAAGTTCGCGCCCGCACGAGTGGCGCAGCCACACGGCCACGCTGGCCAATGATAGTGCTTAGATCGCCCAAGGGTTGGACGGGGCCGAAAGTCGTCGACGGGCTTCCGATAGAGGGCACCTTCCGGGCGCACCAGGTGCCGCTGGTGGTCGATGGCAATCACCCCGATCACCTGTCGCAGCTTGAGCTGTGGATGAAGAGTTACAAGGCAGAGGAACTGTTCGACGAGCGCGGGCGACTCGTCGCGGAACTCGCCGCAATGGCTCCCAAAGGCCTGCGTCGCATGGGCGCCAATCCCAACGCAAACGGCGGGCTGTTGCTACGCGATCTGCATATGCCGGACTATCGTATACATGCAGTTCATGTGCCCTCCCCCGGTGCTGTTTTTGCGCAAGATACCTTGGTGCTGGGTGAATTTCTCAAGGATATCGTCCTACTCAACCGGCGTAACTTTCGCATCTTCGGGCCAGATGAAACATTGTCGAACCTGCTCGGCGCCGTCTTCCAGGTGACCAACCGCCAATGGGACGCTGCCAGCGTTGCGAACGACGAGTTTCTTGCGCCTGCCGGGCGCGTCCTCGATGCAATGCTCAGCGAGCACCAATGCGAGGGCTGGCTGGAAGGCTACCTGCTGACCGGCCGACACGGGCTGTTCAACAGCTACGAGGCGTTCATCCGCATTATCGACTCGATGTTCAGCCAGCACGCCAAGTGGCTCAAGGTCACGAAGGAGCTGGCGTGGCGTCGACCGATCGCCTCACTGAACTACCTACTCGCTTCGCACGTCTGGCAGCAAGACCATAATGGTTTTACCCACCAGGACCCGGGTTTCCTCGACCATGTGATCAACAAGAAAGCCGACATCGTTCGCGTCTATCTGCCGCCGGATGCGAACTGCCTGCTTTCGACCTTTGACCACTGCCTGCGCAGCCGAAACTACGTCAACGTCGTTGTCGCCGGCAAGCATGCGTTACCTCAATGGTTAACTATGGATGAAGCGGTGGTGCATTGCACTCAGGGAGTTGGGATCTGGCAATGGGCCAGCAACGATCAGGACACGGAACCGGATGTGGTGATGGCCTGCTGCGGCGATACGCCTACACTGGAAATCCTGGCGGCCGTGTCCATCCTGCGGGAGCATTTGCCTGAGTTGAAGATTCGCGTGATCAATGTTGTGGACCTGATGAAGCTGCAGTCCGCCAGCGAGCACCCGCATGGGCTAAGTGATGCGGACTACGACTCGTTGTTTACCAAGGACAAGCACATCATCTTCGCTTTCCATGGCTACCCTTGCCTGGTGCACCGGCTGACCTATCGGCGCAATAACCGCAACCTGCATGTGCGCGGCTACAAAGAGGAAGGGACGATTACCACGGCTTTTGACATACGGGTCCAGAACGACCTGGACCGATTCCATTTGGTGCAGGACGTTGTCGACCGTCTGCCTCATCTGGGCAGCAAGGGCGATTACTTGAAGCAGAAGGTTCGGGACAAGCTTGTCGAACATAAGCTCTACATCGAACAGCACGGCGAAGATCTGCCCGAGATCCGCAACTGGAAGTGGGGAGTGGGCGTATGAACGCGTCTGAACTTATCGATACGGCACGCCTCATGCTGGCGCCCGGTAAGGGGTTGCTCGCAATGGATGAGAGCACACCAACGTGCAATGAGCGTTTCGCCTCGCTCGGAATACCACAGACCGAAGCATCACGGCGCGCATGGCGCGAGCTCATCATCACCACCCCGCGGCTGGCTGACAGCATCAGCGGCGTTATTCTCTACGATGAGACGATCCGTCAACGGTGCACCGATGGCACGCCGTTCGTGAAGCTACTGAATGACGCGGGCATCGTGGTAGGCATTAAGGTGGACACTGGCGCGAAGCCTCTGGCTGGGCATGCTGGAGAAAAAATCACTGAAGGGTTGGACGGTTTGCGCGAGCGGCTGCAAGGCTATTCTGCGATCGGTGCGCGCTTTGCCAAGTGGCGCGCGGTAATCTCGATTGGCCCCGGACTTCCCAGCACCGCCTGTATCGCCGCCAATGCCCATGCGCTGGCCCGCTACGCGGCCCTTTGTCAGGAGGCCGGGCTTGTGCCCATCGTTGAGCCTGAGGTGCTGATGATGGGCGGACACACACTGCAGGGTTGTGCTGAAGTGAGCATGCAGGTGCTGCACGAGGTTTTCGAGCAACTGTATGTTCAGGGCGTACTGCTGGAAGGTATGGTGCTGAAGCCGAACATGCTCCTGCCGGGCTTGAACTGCTCCCACCAGGACAGCCTAGACGAGGTGGCTGATGCCACCGTGACAGTTCTCCTGCGCGCTCTGCCCGCCGCACTGGCGGGCGTCGCATTCCTTTCAGGCGGCCAAAGTGCCGAGCTGGCATCCGCGAGGTTGAACGCGATGAGCCAGCGTCATAAATGGCGCCTGCCCTGGGCACTAACATTTTCTTTCGCGCGTGCGATTCAACAGCCGGCACTCGAGATATGGCGCGGGGGGGCCGCCAACGTGATGCAGGCTCAGAGGGCACTGGGGCACCGCGCTGCTTGTAACAGTGCGGCGCAGCAAGGCACCTACTCGGCCGCGATGGAGGGCATGGGTAACGCCATCAACGATGTATAGCCGGAGGGGCCAAGTGTGAGCGGTCTATCGTAACGAGATCGCCTATGCATTCGATCGTGATATCCGCAGCCGGTTGTGCCGCGATAATCTTCGCGTCCAGTGCATAGTGGCCCTGGCGAACGAAGACGGTGGTTAGCCGTTCTCGCCATACCGACTTCATCGCAGCCAGAACGCCCAGCTTGTCGTCGACCATCACGTAGTGACGGGCGGGATAATGGCGCTGCACAGCAGGCAGCATTTTTTCTTTGTGCACATAAATCAGAGCACGCCCCTGCACGGCTTGCCACAACCCCGAGCGTTGTATTTTGCGCGGCTGCAACACGATGTCGCCATCGGACAGGATGACAGTCGGCCCATACTGATCCAAATGGGTGATCGCCTCTAAAGCGCGAGCATAGATGCGATCAGCAAACGGGTAGTCAATCAAGAAGGCTGCGGCCATTAACAACTGCTGTTCGTTGGCATCACCCTGTTCGAGTTCAAGCCGATAATGCTGCAGGGCGCCGAGGTAGTCGACATAGCCAAGCGCTTTGCGCAATCTGTCGAAGATGACCCAGTAGCGCCGTGCGCAGGCGCTGCCCAATTGTTGCTTCAAACAGGTGTGAAAGTCGACCACGACACGGTCGCCGTCGAGCAATGTGTTGTCAACGTCGAGCAAGAAGACCACTTCGAGTTCAGTCATGGCTATCAATCACAGAGTATGCGCTGTGACGGTTTGGCAGACATGCCTGCTCAGATGAGTTGGGTGAACATAGGGCTGCAGTCGGTCGGTCTCATGCTTGACCACCGCGTAGCACTCGCAACTCAGTGACTCAAGCCGCGGGCGATCCAGCACGGTAATTAGGCCGCGGCTATAGTCAATGACGCCAAGTTTTTGCAGCTTGCGTGCGGCTTCGGTGATGCCTTCGCGACGAACGCCCAGCATGTTGGCGATGAGCTCTTGGGTCATCGTCAGCTGGTTGCCGGATAGACGGTCCAGCGACAACAACAGCCAGCGGCACAGCTGCTGATCGATTGAGTGATGTCGATTGCAGACTGCCGTTTGGGCCATTTGAGTGATCAAGGCCTGGGTGTAGCGCAGCGTCAGCTGCAACATTTCGCCGTGGCGATTGAACTCGTCCATGAGAAACTGCGCCCTCAGCCGGTAGGCGTATCCGGCGCATTGAACGACGGCACGGCTTGAAGTGCTCTCACCGCCCATGAACAAGGCCACACCGATCAGCCCTTCATTGCCCACCACCGAAATATCTGCAGCCGCTCCGTTTTCCATGACGTAGAGCAATGAAACGATGGAGTCGGTCGGAAAATAGACATAGCGCAGGATGTCGCCGGGCTCATACAGGACTTTTCCAAGGGGAAATGACACCAATTCGAGGTGAGGGATAAGGCGACGGCGTACCTCGCTGGGCAATGCAGCAAGTAGATGATTTTTTTGGAGGCTCGGTGTCTCGGACATATCAGTAGCCTTTTGGCTGGGCGCGTCCCATCAAGGTAGCCGCGCGCCGCGCCCGTGAGTAGCCTCGGAAACTACCTAGTGGACTCATGCGAAAGGTTGGAGAAAGCGAAGGTGAGTGGTCGTCAGTGAACGGGGTCGACGTCATGGCCTCCCCCTTGGTGAGCGTGCGTCACCGCACAGACGCCAGGAGGTGCGAGGCACACAGTGCTGTTAGCCACACTCGGCATGCAGCGGTGCTCTGGGCCGAGGACATCGATCAATGCTCAACAAAGGACAGTCCTATGTTACGTAGCATGCAAGACCTGAAGGATTACACCATTGCAGCGACCGATGGGGATATCGGGGAAGTGAAAGACTTCTATTTCGACAATGAGGCGTGGGTAATCCGTTACTTCATTGTCGAGACCGGTGCCTGGTTCTTCAGCCGCAAAGTCCTCATCCCCCCCTTTTCCATTCAACGCCCCGAGTGGGAGCAGCGACGATTGCATGTCGCCATCACCCAGGAACAAGTCAAAAACAGTCCCAATATAGACACCGATAAGCCCGTGTCTCGGCAGCATGAGATGCAATACCTGAGTTACTACGGGTATCCGTACTACTGGGGGGACGCCAATATCTGGGCTGCAGGAATAGACCCAGGAGGTTTTGGGCTGCCAGGGGGCGCAGTCGGGCAAGCGGGTGCTCGCCAAGAGAATGCAAAAATAGAACGCGCGCACCATGAGGACGACGACCCTCATTTACGCAGTTGCAAAGCGATTATCGGTTATCACATCAAAGCCACCGATGGTGCAGTGGGGCATGTCGAAAGCCTGCTGATCAATGAAGAGACGTGGGCAATTCAGTATTTAGTGATCAACACCAGCAATTGGTGGATCGGGCATAAAGTACTGATTGCGCCTGAGTGGATCGACGAGATCAGTTGGGCGGACAGATCCGTTACTGTCGACCTCGACTGTGCGTCGATCAAGGCATCGCCACCCTATGAGTCGTCTCAACAGTTGAACCGAGAACGCGAGTCGAATCTATACGAGCATTACGGGCGTGCGGGCTACTGGCAGGTTGAAACCCTTGTAGCGAGACAGGTCTTCCATCCGGAGGACAAATCATGAGTGACCTTACATTACGCAGACGTATTCTGGACGAGCTGGAGTTTTTACCGCACATCGATGCAGGCGCGATTGGTGTCACCTTGGAAAACGGTGTTGTCGTGCTGACTGGCCATGTAAATACCTACGCTGAAAAAATCGCGGTTGAATGCGCCGTCCAGGCCATCAAAGGCGTTTTAGCGCTGGCCGAAGAGCTGGAAGTCCGAGTATCTGGGCTAGACGCTGTTGAAGACAGTGTGATCGCCTCGCGTTGCCTGGACCTGGTTCGCTGGAACACGACCGTTTCCGATGAGCCCATTCACATCAAGGTGCAGCACGGTTGGGTCACGATCCGGGGAAATGTCGAATGGCAATACCAGAAAGAGGCTGTACAGAGCGTTATAGAGCAATTGCAAGGCGTCTCGCGTATCGACAATTTTTTGGTCATACAGCCTAAAGAGAGTACTCAAGACATCAAAAAGCTAATCGACGCTGCTTTGATCCGAAGTGCTGGACTGGATGTAAGCAAGATTCGCGTCACTGTCCACGGCAATCAAGTGACCCTTGAAGGCACCGTTTCGCTATGGAGTGAACGTAAAGCGGTCGAACAAACAGCGTGGGCAGTAGCGGGTGTCAGTCATGTAGAAAATCACCTGCTCATCGCCTGACTCGGCACTTTATACCGTCAGGCTTCGACCGCCGGTCGGAGATTCTGAAGCTGATGCGCTAGCACTCAACACGCTCGTCTTCAACAAAGTGGGGGTAGTTTTCAAGGGGCTACCTGTTAATCGGATCCAAACGGTCCTGTAACGGCATAGCACTCCGGGCCGGGCATTGCGTATCACTCAAAGGGGTGTAGGCTCCATGTAGATGCGTTCCTTCGGAATGCTGTGATGCGGAAAACAATAATGCCTGTATGCCTTCCACTCGACGTTGGAACGGCCACGCCCAAGGAGGTTACCCCATCCCCTTCAGCCGACGCTGCAACGTTGAGCTCAACACAGGAATCTTCACCACACGTCACTAACACGCAGTCGCTTGATCAGTTGCGCTCGCTGAACAATGAGCTTACCGAGATGAACGATCAGCTTAGGGGTTCACTGGAGCAGCAGCGGGCGACCTCTCAAGTAGCGTTAAATGTACTGCACAGCACCCATATTGCAGCCATTTTGCTAGACGCCGATCTGAATATCCGCTTGTTCACGCCCGCCAGTCAGTCGTTGTTCAATATTCTAAATCAAGACATTGGTCGACCTCTCGCTGACCTTCGTCCGATGTCCACCGATATCAATTTGCTGGATGACGCCAGAACCGTCATACGCGACAGAGTTGCGCTGGAACGTGACGTCGAATCGCGCAGTGGTGTGAGTTTTACCCGCCGTATTTCGCCCTACAACCAACAAGACGATTTTGTTGAGGGCGTGGTCATTACCTTTACGGACATATGCGACAAAAAGCAGGTGGCTCAAGCTCTCGAAATCGCCACGCAGCAGGCCGAACTGGCGAGTACTGATCGCTTACGCTTTCTTGCTTGCGCAAGCCATGAACTTCGTCAGCCGTTGCAGACACTCAAGTTGTTGCAAGGCCTGTTGTTGGGATTGCTTGACGATGAGCAACCCCGAAAACTGACCGCGAGAATCGGCGAAACGGTGGGTGCAATGTCCGGCATGCTGAATGCGCTTCTGGATATCAACCACATTGAAACGGATGCTAATCGCGCCAATATTGTCAGCTTTCGCATCAGTGACTTGCTGGAGCGACTGGCTGATGAGTTCAGCTATAAAGCCGGCGCTAAAGGTTTGAAACTCAAGGTTGTACCGTGTCAGCTCATCGTGGAAAGCGATCCACGTTTGCTCGAACAAATGTTGCGTATCTTGCTGTCGAATGCACTGCAGTATACCCATGAGGGCCGCATCTTATTAGGCTGCCGCCGCCATGGAGGGTGGCTTAGCATTGAAGTCTGGGATACCGGCATCGGCATGCCCACGCCGATATTGGAATCTTACCTTGATAGCCATGCGCCTATCGCCATCTCCTCCAATCAAAACACCACCGGTTTGTTTATCGTCAAACGTTTGTGCAAGGTCTTGGGGCACCGCCTACGAGCGCAGTCGGGTAACACCAGCGGGTCAGTATTTTCCATAGATCTCACGTTTAATCGTCCGGTCATCTCGTTGCCCCCTACTCAGCCAGACGCTGATCTCAACGAGAAAAGCCAAACGCATGATGGTGAAATGGTCCTTATTATTGAAGATGATGTGGAACTGCTGGAGTTATTGGGCATTTTGCTCAAGTCCGAAGGCTACCAAGTGGAAATGGCCGTTGACGGGCTAAGCGCCCTGGAAAGCGTCACACACGGTGGTGTACAACCTGACTTGATACTTGCTGACTTTAATTTGCCGGGCTCTTTCAATGGCTTACAGGTCATCAATCAACTGCGTAAAACACTGCGTCGCTTCATGCCTGCCATCATTCTGACGGGCGATATCTCTCGTCAAACTTCCCATGACGTGGCTTTTGAGGACTGCTCTCAACTTAACAAGCCGGCGAAGCTTAAAGAAATCGTATTCGTTATTTCTTCTCTGCTTGAACAGCAGCGTTTGGCGAACGTCGAGTACGAGCAACACCCGCCAGTCGACCCTGCCGGTACAGAGGCATCGATCATATTCGTAGTCGATCGCGACGATTTTTTTCGCAATACGATCCGAAGTTTACTCGAGTCCAAAGACTATCTGGTTCGGGATTACGCATCATGTGAGGCGTTCCTGGAGGACTACTCTCCCGGCCTGCGTGCCTGTTTGCTGGTCGATGCACACCTCCCCGGCATGCAAGGTCTAGAGCTCCTACAACGGTTGAGAGGAAATGGCGATGATCTGCCAGCTGTCATGATCAGTGATAGCAGGGAAATTTCAATTGCCGTTAATGCCATGAAAGCCGGTGCCTCTGACTTCATTGAAAAACCCTTTAGTCGTAATGAAGTTCTGCACACTGTTGCGCGAGCGCTGGAGTACTCGCTGGACGCCAATAAGAAGATGGAATGGACTCAGAATGCTACCCACTGCATTGACAGCTTGACGATGCGACAACGCCAAATCATGGACATGGTGCTTGCCGGGCATCCGAGCAAAAACATTGCAGTCGAACTTGGAATCAGTCAACGCACTGTCGAGAACCATCGCGCGTCGATAATGACGCGTACCCATTCAAAATCGATTCCAGCCCTGGCGCGTATTGCACTGGCGGCAAACTCTAAGACATCGAGTAAGTCGACCTTCAAGGGCAAGCCGTTTAAAGCGTAGGTTTCGGCGTCTCGCTAATCGCGTGTCCCGGTGACCACAGTTATCGCTTGTCTTATGTACGCCAACAGACAGACGACGCACTGGCTAATCGACATTATTCCGAGCTGAATACGGGCTGCGGGGTTTTTGCCTGCAAATACACTGGCCTTTTACTAACCCGTTTGGTGCAGATGAGTGAACAAGCTCATGTCAAGTGATGAACCAAGGCGCCGCGCACCTATGCTCAAGTCAGTTAGAAAGGGTCGAGAAAACGCTGGCCAACTGACGGACGCGTTAGCGCTGACGCTGGAAGAAATACGTGCAGTGCTCACACCGATTCTTGGACCGGTGGCAGTCACTGCACTTTACCGGCGCTGCCTGCATCTATGCGCGGCTAGGCACCCCTGTTTCGAATCGATTTACAAGAACGAAGATGTCTCCATGACCCCTTCGTCTGTAAGCGTCATGTTGGCCCAGCTAAGCAGCGCCGATGAGCTTCAACTCGGTGATGTGCTGATCAACACTTTCTATACGTTGTTGGCTTCTCTGATCGGTCCCCCGCTCACAGAGCAACTGGTGGGCGATTGCACTGCCCGTGCCAGGGCCCGCAACGATCAACAGGGCGACGACACATGAGTACCAACGTTCACATTAAACGCCTATCTACCGGCGTGCCTGGGTTCAACGAAGTGCTGGGTGGCGGGCTGCCGGAATTCTCGTTCAATCTCATTGCCGGGCCTCCAGGCAGCGGCAAGACGACGTTAGCCCATCAAATGATGTTTGCATTGGCCACGGCGGAGCGCCCTGCCCTTTACTTTACAGTCCTGGGCGAACCGCCTCTGAAAATGTTGCGTTACCAGCAGCAATTTCAATTCTTCCAAACACATGCGATCAATCACTCGGTTCGCTATATCAACCTCTCTATGGACACGCTCGCCGGTGACCTTGGCGAAGTCCTCAGGCGCATCGTCGGCGAAGTCGAAACCTATAGCCCGGGGTTGATCTTTGTGGATTCGTTCCGCTCGGTTGTACTGGCAAGCCAGACTCAGGCCAATCCCAATAATAATCTCCCGCAATTTGTTCAACAGCTCGGGTTGATGATGACCAGTTGGCAGGCAACGACCTTTCTGATTGGCGAATACTTTTCGCAAACAGAAAGTAATCCCATCTTTACCGTCGCAGATGGACTGATTTGGATGGGTCAGAGTGTGCAGCGCAACTCTATGGTTCGACAAATGCAGATCATGAAAATGCGCGGGCAACCAAGCTTGCCGGGGCTGCATACTTTTCGGATCAATCAAACGGGCTTAGAGGTTTTCGCCCCCGTGCAAAACGCGGTTAAGCCGAAAGCGGCCCAACCTGCATCGCGCGCACGCCTGGGTACAGGTATCGCAGGTCTGGATGAAATGCTGGGCGGTGGTCTGCCGCAGGGCTACTCACTATTGGTCGCCGGACCTTCCGGCTCTGGCAAAACCATTTTGGCCGCGAGCTTCCTCGCCAGCGGTGCACAGCAGGGCGAGAAAGGCGTCATTGCGGTCTTCGAGCAAAGTCCCAACCGCTTGCAGAGTCCTGAACTCTTGACGCTCATCGAAAGCGACCGGGTGGGTGTAGTGGATAGCCACGCGTCTGACCTGTCCATAGATGAGATTGTGCATCGGCTGCTCGGTGAAATAGAGCGGCTTGGCGCCACACGCGTTGTCATCGACTCGCTCTCCGGTTTTGAACTTGCCCTGGCACCGACGTTTCGAGCCGATTTTCGTGAATCGCTTTCGTGCCTGGTGAGTGCCTTGAGCCAGGCAGGCGTCAGCGTACTGATGACGTGTGAGCTTGAAGACCGCTATACCGACCTGCGATTCAGCCCATACGGCACCGCCTTTATGACGGATGCCATCATCGTTCAGCGTTATATCGAAATTGACAGTCGTTTAATGCGAGTCATGGCCGTCGTCAAAGTGCGCGCCAGCGCTCACTCCGATGAGTTACGACTTTACGAGATCAGTGATGAGGGGATGGTGGTTGGTCACCCTTTGAAGAGTCACGAAGGACTGCTGGGTGGGCGACCTTCACTGATGTCGCCGCCGACACAAAAGGGTCATTGATCAGGTTCTTTCCACTAAATCTTGTTGAGATATGCCATGAAGCATACCCGTGACGCCCAACAGTTGATAGCAGCGAATGAGCAGTTAGTGCTGGGTATGCTGCGGATTCAAAGCGAGGTGCAAGCGGCCGAATATACCCTGAACGAGATCGTCCGCGCCGCCAACATAGATGAGCTGACCAACCTACCTAATCGTCGGGAACTGCGGGCGCGTCTTCAGCATGCTATTGAAGATGCTCAACTTCGCGGTCACAGCTTCGCTTTACTGTTTTTGGATTTGAACGACTTAAAGTTGATCAACGACACTTTGGGCCATCACATAGGTGACGTACTGCTAATCAAAACGGCGGGCTGCCTGACTCAGTGCGTTGAAGATGGTGACACGGTCGCTCGTTATGGCGGCGATGAGTTTGTCATAATGCTCCCGCATTGCACCTCTCGCGATGATGCCCTGAGGGTGGCGGATAAGATCATCTCGACTTTGAACGCTCCCAAGGCCATCGGTGAGCAACAGTTACGTATCAGCATCAGTATAGGCATTAGCCTTTACCCAGCCGACGGTACAGACTCACAGTCGCTGATTGATAGTGCCGATGCCGCGATGTACCGCGTTAAAAGGGACAAACCTGCCGCCTCCTCTCCCCCTCGCGGTTTGAGACAACGCATGTTGCACATGCGCGAAGCCAACGGTGCACTTGTTACCGCTGCACTCAAAGCACAACACTTGCAAACACTGGCCGAAGCCACGCTGGAACATGAGAAGTTCATTCTAGCCATGGTGGCTCATGAACTTCGCACTCCTTTGGCGCCACTTAGCCTGAGCGCTGAAATGCTTGAACGTGGCGATCAAAGAGACGTACCGAGGCTCCATGCGATTATCCACAAACAGATCGAACACCTGACACGTCTGGTAGACGATCTGGTCGATGTCACTCGAATCGGTACGGGCAAGCTCCACCTGACGCGTAAAGCCCTCGATCTCGCGGCAGTGATTCAACAAGCCGTCGATATTTGCACCCCGGCGATGAATGCCAGGTCCCAGACGCTTGAACTCAAGGTTGCACCGACAACGGCCAGGGTTGACGGCGATCATCTACGGCTCACCCAAGTGTTCTCCAACTTACTGAGCAACGCTTCAAAATTCACCCCCACGAATGGCGTCATCCAGCTATCGCTTCGGGTCGCGGGTAGATGGGCGCAGGTTGACGTCTCAGACACCGGCATTGGTATATCGGCGAACGCCCTGCCGGTCATATTCGAACCGTTTATTCAGGACGAACACACTGTGTGCGTTAATCAAAAAGGCCTGGGGGTTGGCTTGACGGTAGTGCGTGAATTGGTCGAGGCCCATGGAGGTAGCGTTGTTGCGCATAGCAAGGGATTGGGAACAGGTAGCTGTTTCACCGTCCGCCTGCCGTTGTCATAGCGCTTGGAGTACCAGGGGCAAACGAGGGCCTTCGCTATGTTCGCCAGCGAACAGACCCCATTGGCGTCCTGTCTGCACACTGCTATTGCTCAAATAGCTGTGCTCACCGAGGCACATACCAGTGTCCGGCCCCACCCTAGCCGCTGGATGGCGTGCGAGCGAACAGAGGAAATATGACAAGCAAATGGATACGCACCAAGTTGTTCCTTTCTCGATGGGTTGCCTTTTCCCGAAGCGGTAAGTTCCCCCACCTCAAGTTTGCCTACGAGCCGATTCTACGGTCCGAACTGTTCAACGCAGACCAGATGGCCAGCCACGGAATCGCCCTGGCCAAACAGCACCAGCTCAGTGCTTTGTCGTCACACGATGCGTTGCTGGGCAGGCTGGACGACAATGAGAGCTTGCTCAGCAGAAGCTGCAATGCGCTGACCCAGGCACAGTTGTCCGACCGCCGCGTCACCCCGGCCGCCGAATGGCTGCTGGACAACTACTTCCTCATTGACGATCACATCCGTACCGCTAGAAAACACCTGCCCAAAGGCTACAGCCGCGAATTACCACGCTTGACCAACGGCCCCTCTGCGGGCCTTCCCAGGGTCTATGACATTGCGTTAGAGACGATCTCCCATGGCGATGGTCGATTCGACGAGGTCAGCCTCAGGCGCTTCATCGTGGCCTATCAAACCGTCATGCCACTGGCGCTGGGCGAGCTGTGGGCAATCCCGATCATGGTGCGCCTTGCCTTGATCGAAAACCTGCGCCGGGTGGCGTCACGGGTCATGTCCAATTGGGACGACCGAAACGTGGCTGACCACTGGGCCGAGCAGTTGATCGAGATCTCCGAGCGCGATGTGAAAAGTGTGGTGCTGACCGTCGCCGACATGGCGCATTCGGCGCCGCACTTGAGCGCGGCTTTCGTCGCCGAGTTTGCCCGACGTTTGCAGGGCCAAAGTGCCGCGTTGGCACTGCCTCTGAACTGGATCGAGCAAATACTCGGTGAAACCGGCTCCAATACCGAACGTCAGGTGCAACTCGACGCGCAGCAGCAGTCTGCCGATCAAGTGTCTATCAGCAACAGCATCGCCAGCCTGCGCTTGCTGACGGCGACCAATTGGCGCGATTTCGTCGAATCGATGAGCCACGTGGAAGAGATCCTAAATCAGGACCCTGCCGGCGTTTACTCGTGCATGGACTTTGCCACCCGTGACAACTATCGCCACATTGTCGAACGGCTCGCCAGGCGCAGCCGGCACTCAGAGATACAGGTCGCTCAAACGGTCGTGGACATATCTGGACAGCCACACGCAGCAGCGCTGGACAGCGCGCTGCATAGCCACATCGGCTATTACCTGATCGGCGCTGGCGTGGGAGTGCTTGAACAAAAGCTCGCCGCAAAAGTGCCACTGGCTGAGCGCTGGAAACGCCTTTTGCAGTTCTCTCCATTGATGTTCTACCTGACACCGGTCGGCATTCTCACGCTGATCTTTGCCTTGCCGTTGCTAGCCTCTGCCAGTCGCGACGGCTTGCCCGACTGGGCGTTGGCGTTGCTTGCGGTGCCGTGCCTGATCATGACCAGCCGCCTTGCAATCAGCCTGATCAACTGGTTGGTGACGTTCAGCCTGATGCCCACGATTTTGCCCAAGATGGACTACGCACACGGTATTCCCGATGAAGCTCGCACACTGGTTGCCATACCGACACTCATCGCCACGAGAGCCGATGTCGAGGATCTGGTGGAGGGCCTGGAGGTTCGGTACTTGGCGAATCGAGACGACAACCTGTTTTTTGCCCTGCTCACCGATTTTCTTGATGCGCCGCAAGAAGTAGAGGCTCAGGACGCAGAACTGCTGACACTCGCCTCGCAGGCTATCACTGAGCTCAACGTCAAGTACGGTGACAGTGTGCTCGACCGTTTTTTCCTGTTTCATCGACCGCGTTGCTGGAACCCCGGTCAACAGATGTGGATGGGCCATGAACGCAAACGTGGCAAGCTGAACGATTTGAATGCGCTGATACGCGGAACTGGTAAAGCATGCTTCACGACGATTGTCGGTGACATACGGCCCCTGCTGTCGGTGCGTTACGTACTAACCCTCGATACCGACACATTGTTGCCACAGGATGTCGCCCGCCAATGCGTGGCGGCAATGATGCACCCGTTAAGCCGCCCCTTGTTTGATGCTTGCAAGGAAAATGTCATCTCTGGTTACGCCCTATTGCAGCCGCGCGTAGGCATCAGCCTGGCAAGCACACCGCGCACGCTCTATTCCCGCCTGTTTGGTACTGATGGTGGGGTCGACCCTTATACACGTGCGGTATCGGACATCTACCAGGACCTGTTTCACCAGGGCTCCTTCATAGGCAAGGGCATCTATGATGTGGACGCGTTCACATGCGCTCTACAGGGCTGTCTGCCGGACAACCAGATACTCAGCCACGACTTGATCGAAGGCTGTTACGCACGCTCAGGCTTGCTTAGCGATGTGCAGCTTTATGAGCAGTACCCTTCTCATTACAGTGCCGACGTCAAACGTAGGCATCGCTGGATACGCGGTGACTGGCAGTTGCTCCCATGGCTTCTCCCTTGGGCACGTAACGCAAAAGGTGAATGGGCAAACAATCGCCTGGGCGTCATGGCGCGCTGGAAGATCCTCGACAATCTGCGTCGCAGCCTGGAACCATTGGCGTTGATGTCAATGCTGGCCTGGGGTTGGTTTGCCAGCAGTGAGCCCCTGGCTTGGACGCTGACGGTGGTCGGTTTGTTGGTCATCCAGACACTGCTCAGAACCCTCACCGATGTACTGCAACCTCCGCTGAACGTGCCTTACAGGCAATACCTGAAAGCCCTCGGCGATGGGCTGGCGCAAGACCTCGCGCAAGTCTGTGCCTCCATCGGTTGGCTGCCGTTCGAGATGTACTACAGCGCAGGCGCCATTGCGCGCTCGCTGTGGCGCATGCTTTTCAGCAGACGGCTGCTGTTGCAATGGCAACCGTCACGAGAAGTTGAGCGCAGAACGGCGAATCGGCTTTGCGGGCTGTACCGCGAGATGTGGTTTGGTCCCCTGTTCGCGTTGGCCGCAGTCGCCGGTTTATGGACTGACCCAGTCAAGCTAGCGATTGCTTCCCCGCTCCTGCTGGCGTGGCTGATTGGTCCATGGATCGCATGGCGACTAAGTGCCAAGCCACAGCGTGAAGCCTTTGAACCTACGCCTGAAACGTCGCGGTTTTTGCGTGTGCTGGCGCGTCGAACATGGGCGTTTTTTGATGAGTTTGTAGGGCCGCAGGACAATTGGCTACCCCCGGACAATGTTCAAGAAGAACCTAAACCAGCGGTTGCCCACCGAACCTCCCCCACGAATATGGGCATGGCCTTGCTCGCCCACTTGGCAGCCCACGACTTTGGTTACTTGAGCACAGAACGCCTGTTGCGGCGCCTATCCGCCTCACTGGACAGCATGAATGCACTGGAACGTTACCAGCAGCACTTCTACAACTGGTATGACACGCAGACCCTGCTGCCAATGAGGCCGCACTATATCTCGACGGTAGACAGTGGCAACTTGGCTGGGTTGTTGCTGACCTTACGGGCAGGCTTGGTGCAAGTACCGAACAAACCACTCTTCGACCTTTCAGTTGTCAACGGCCTGCGCGATACCTTGAACACACTAGGTGAAATACCAGCAGCCAGCGACCTGATCAAGCCGTTGCACGCGGTATTCAAGCAAGTAGCCAAAACACCCGACGCCCCTGCCTTGCTGACCCTGTTACAGAACGCGCGAAGCATAGTCGCGGCAACACCGGCAAGTACCGAGGGTGATATCACCTACTGGCAGCAGGCGTTCACTGCTCAATGCGACGACTGGATCGCGGCGCTTGATCGCTATCAACTTCCCGCCCCTCTGATCGGCCATGAACCGCGGCGTCAAACGTTGCGGGAGCTGGCACAGCTCAACAATGATGACTGGCCCATCGAACACCATGTTCGTATTGCTGCGGTGCGTAATGCTGCGTCCGAGACCATAAACGTCCTAGTCCGGCTGATCAAGTTGACCGGCAGCCTCGCCCAGATGAATTTTGCGTTCCTCTACGACAGCAAACGTGATTTGTTCTTCATCGGTTACAACGCTGAAGAACGGCGATTGGACTCCGGCTACTACGACCTGTTGGCTTCCGAGGTACGCCTGACCAACTTCGTTGTGATCGCTCAAGGCCAAATTCCTCAGCGGGCCTGGTTTACGCTTGGGCGATTGTTGGGGGAATATGCCGGCGTGCCGACCTTGATGTCCTGGTCAGGGTCGATGTTCGAATACCTGATGCCGATGCTGGTGATGCCCAACTATGAGGGCAGCCTGCTCGACCAGACCTGCCGCGCCGCGGTGAGCATACAAATCGAACAAGGCAAAAGCCTCGGCATTCCTTGGGGGGTATCTGAGTCGGGTTACTACACCTTCGATACCCACTTCAATTACCAATATCGCGCGTTTGGCGTGCAGGCCCTTGGCCTCAAGCGCGGCCTGAGCGATGACGTAGTGATCGCACCTTACGCCAGTGCTCTGGCGCTGATGGTCAACGCTGAGGCCGCCTGCAAAAACTTGCAGCGTCTCGCTCATCAGGGCGCCGCCGGTCGTTACGGGCTTTATGAGGCCGTCGATTACACCGAAGCACGACTGCCACGAGGTCAGCGGTTTGCCCTTGTGCAATCTTTCATGGCCCACCATCAAGGAATGAGTTTGCTGGCGCTGACCAGTGTGCTGCTCAATCAGCCAATGCAGCGGCGGTTCGAATCAGACCCTACGTTGCAATCCGCCCTGCTGTTGCTGCAAGAGCGTGTGCCCAAAGCTGCAGAGCCTTACCTACAAACCGCACAACCACCCGCCTTTGATGACATCGCCCAGAGCCAGGACACCCCCTTGCGGTTATTTGCGCATCCTGGGAGCAAGCGCCCCGCTGTTCAGCTGCTGTCAAACGGCAATTATCACGTGATGCTCAGCAGTGCAGGCGGTGGCTATAGTCGTCGAAATGACATGGCGGTGACACGTTGGCACGAGGACACGACCCAAGATAACTGGGGTACTTTTTGCTATTTGCGCGACATCGCGACAGGCGAATTCTGGTCGGCTGCGTTTCAACCCACACTGCGTCGAACAGAAAGCCAAGAGGCCATTTTCAGCGATGCACGTGCAGAGTTTCGCGCGCTAGAACTGGATTACGATTCCCATATGGAAATCGTCGTTTCGCCAGAAGACAACATTGAGTTACGTCGGCTACACATCACCAATCGCGGCGCCTCTGCCCGAAAGTTCGAGATCACAACCTACGCCGAAGTCGTGCTGGCCCCGCCCGTCACAGACGCGATGCATCCCGCGTTTAGCAAGTTGTTTGTGCAGACCGAATTGCTATTGCCGCTGCAAGCTATCGTTTGCAGTCGTCGCCCTCGGTCCAGTACTGAGAGTACGCCGTGGATGTGCCACTTGCTGGCGGCCCACGGGGTGGATATCGACAATATCTCCTATGAAACCGATCGCGCCCGTTTTGTCGGTCGAGGACTCAGCCTCAGAGCACCTGCCGCTTTAGCGCCAGGGTGTGAGCAATTATCGGGAAGCCAAGGCGCGGTACTTGATCCGATTGTGTCGATCCGCTGCCGCGTCACTCTGCAAGCAGGACAGCAAGCTACTATCGATCTGGTGACCGGCGTGGCCGATAACCGCGACGGCTGTATTTCGCTGATCAATAAATACCGCGACCGCCACTTGGCTGATCGGGTTTTCGATTTGTCCTGGACCCACAGTCAAGTTCTGTTGCGGCAGCTTAACGCCTCACACTCCGACGCTCGCCTGTTTGAACAAATGGCCTCTTCGCTGCTTTATGCCAACGCCGCAATGCGCCCTGACAGCACAGTATTGATGAGCAATCGGCGCAACCAGCAGGGACTTTGGGGGCAGTCGATTTCCGGCGACTTGCCTATCGTGCTTTTGCAGGTGAAAAGCCTGGAGAACTTCGAATTGGTCCAGAAGATGATTCAGGCCCACGCTTATTGGCGTCAAAAAGGCCTGGTTGTGGACCTGTTGATCTGGAATGAAGACCAGAGCGGTTACCGCCAGCAATTGCAGGACGCGATCATGGGGCTTGTAACCTCCGGCAGCGAAGCAACATTGATGGATCGCCCCGGCGGGATATTCGCGCGTACTGCCCAGCAGATGTCGAGTGAAGATCGTACGTTGTTTCTTTCTGTCGCATGGCTGGTGCTCAGTGAAGGGTTAGGCTCTATCGCCGAGCAAGTCAACCGCCGGCGCGTGGCCCCGGTGTACGCGCCATTCGTTGCAACCCGTCAATACTTTCCCGCGCCAGCGGCAACGAGGTTGCCGCCAGACACTCGCCCTTTGTTACTGGGCAACGACTATGGCGGCTTCACAGAGGATGGCTGCGAGTATGTGATTAACACGACGGAAACCGGGCCCACACCTGCGCCTTGGGTAAACGTCATCGCGAACGCACAACTGGGCACCGTGGTGTCTGAGTCCGGGAGTGCCTACAGTTGGGCGGAAAACGCTCATGAATACCGCCTCACACCTTGGCACAACGACCCCGTCACCGACCTTAGCGGCGAAGTTATTTATGTACGCGATGAAGAGACCGGACATTTCTGGTCGGCCACGCCCAAGCCATGCCCTGCGACAGGTAAGTACGAGACACGCCACGGTTTTGGCTACAGCGTTTTCGAACATGAAGGAGATGGCATAAAGACCGAGTTGTGGGTTTACGTAGCCCTGGATGCGCCGATCAAGTTCTCACGACTGATTCTGCGCAACCTGTCCGGCCGCAGTCGAAAACTCACCGTGACGGGATACATCGAATGGGTGTTGGGCGATTTACGCGGCAAGTCAGCGATGCACGTCACGACCCAATCCGATCCGGTCAGCGGTGCACTGTTTGCCCGTAATGCTTATTCGGTCGAATTCGGTGAGCGTGTGGCATTTTTCGATACCGACGGTATTGATCACACTGTCACGGGTGATCGCGGCGAGTTCATCGGCCGCAGTGGCACGCTTCAATCTCCCGCCGCTATGCAGCACGCAGGGCTGTCCGGACGCCTCGGCGGTGGCATGGACCCTTGTGCGGCGATCCAGGTAGCGGTAGCACTTGCATCAGGAGAAAGCACGGAAGTGATTCTGCGCATGGGTGCTGAAAAAACCGGCCTCGCAGCCACCCAATTGGTACAAAACTACCGGGGTGCGCAGGTCGCAGCCACGGAATTGCAGAAAGTTCGAGAACACTGGCGTTCGTTGCTTTCGGTGATCCAAGTGAAAACGCCGTCAGCCGGTTTGAATGTCATGCTCAACGGCTGGCTGATGTACCAGGTCATCGCCTGCCGGTTCCTGGCCCGAAGCGGCTACTACCAATCGGGGGGCGCCATCGGGTTTCGCGATCAGCTCCAGGACAGCATGGCAATGATTCATGCCGACCCTGCAACCGTACGTGCTCATTTATTGTTGTGCGCAAACCATCAATTTCAGGAAGGCGATGTTCAACACTGGTGGCACCCGCCGCTTAATCGCGGCGTGCGCACGTCGTGCTCAGACGATTTCTTGTGGCTGGTGGCGGCCACGAACCGCTATATAGAAGTCACCAATGATTTATCGGTGCTCGCAGAGCCTGCCGGCTATCTGGCGGGGCGCGCACTGGACAGTGGAGAAGAGTCGTACTACGACCTGCCGGGTATCTCGGACTTGCGCGAGCCCCTCTATCGGCATTGTGTACGGGCCATCGAACACAGCATGCGTCGTGGCGAGCACGGACTGCCGCTGATCGGCAGCGGTGACTGGAATGATGGCATGAACCGCGTTGGTTACTTGGGCCAGGGAGAAAGCGTCTGGCTAGGATTTTTCTCTTGTCATGTACTCAAAGGCTTCTCCAATGTCGCCCAACAGTTCGGCGATGATGAGTTCGCACGACGCTGTGACGAACACGTCAAGCTGCTAAGCGACAGCCTAGAAAAATCAGCCTGGGACGGTGCCTGGTACAGACGTGCATGGTTTGACGACGGCCAGCCACTGGGCTCATCGGTCAACGACGACTGCCGCATCGACTCCATTGCCCAGAGCTGGTCAGTCCTGTCCGGCGTTGGTTCTCTAAAGCGCCAGCGCTTGGCAATGCAGGCGCTTGACCGGTATCTGGTGAAACCTGAAGTTCGGGCCATTCTGTTACTCGACCCGCCGTTCGACAAAGGCGTACAAGACCCCGGTTACATCAAGGGCTACGTGCCAGGTGTGCGAGAGAACGGTGGGCAGTACACCCACGCCGCAGTGTGGGCAGCCATGGCGTTTGCTCAATTAGGCGATGCTGCGAAGGCTTGGGAGCTGATCAACCTGATCAACCCTGCGACCCCTCTTAACAGTGCATGGATTGACATCTACAAAGTCGAGCCTTATGTAATGGCCGCTGATGTTTATGGTCTTGCACCCCATGCCGGGCGCGGTGGTTGGACGTGGTACACAGGCTCGGCCGGCTGGATGTATCGTCTCGGTATGGAGTCGCTGCTAGGTCTGCAGCGCAATGGAAACATGCTCAGAATAGAGCCATTGATCCCGCAGGACTGGCCCGGTTTCACGCTGACGTACCGATTCGGCTTGACTCAATACCATTTCAAAATAACCCAAGGCATCACCGGACTCACTTCAATAACACTGGATGACAAGCACGTTGAAGGAGGCGCACTCATGCTTATCGATGACGGCGTGGAGCACCAAGTTCACGTCGAGTGTCGTTCTTCCGTATCGGGGTTGCATGAGGTCGAATATGCGAACGCCGACGATGAGTAGATCTTCTTTGACTGACGCCCTCTTCAGAGAACCTTGATTGCCAGATCACTTACGATGGTCGTTTTCCAACCTAATTAGCAAAGACCTGTTCAACGTCGACACCCCATTGCGTGGATCTCGCTCATCAGAATCGCGGTGTTCGGGCAGTTTGAGGCAAATGTGCGTGATCTTCCGTGATCAATCAAAGCGATGAAAATTCTGCCGGCCACTGACAAGATCGCGCTGCTACTCTTAGCTTTGCGCACTCAGAGAAAAAGGGAGTTTGATTGGTGAAAATCGTTTTAGAGTGTCCAAATTGTGGAATTGAGGGGTTAGCAGTTTTCCAGCGTCACAAGTCAGTTTCAAAGAGAAGAAAAAACTCTACCAACAGCAAATGTAGTAACTGCGCATACACTGAGCGCCTTGCAGACTCATTCAAACGAATTGAGTCAAATATTTCAAATGCCGTAGAAGACGAACTCAATACGTTGAATCTTCCCTAAGCCCTGATGCTTTTTTTTGCACCTCGAAAAGAAACTCCCTGTTGTTGATGTCGTTCGTGTCTTGGCGTGTCAGTCATTATGCTTGTTCTTCATTCTTATCCCCCATTTCACCACCTCAAACCAAAGCAAGCTGAGAGCGACGATACCAACCGCGAAGAGTATAAGCGCCGGCGCAGGTGTCACGAATGAGAACAACCGGGTGACCGGCGGAAAAAAGAGCGCTATTGCCAACATGGAGAACGTAGCGAAAGCGATCCAGATGAGCTGGACACCAAACGCGCCATGCCCCACCCAGCGTGTGCGACCCCATGACCTGTTCGTATGGATCAGGGCGAGATTGGACAGTACAAGTACGACGAAGGTTAATGTTCTCGCAAGGTCATCTCGGCCAGACTCTACCGGTGCAAAAAACCTAATACCCGCGTAGGTCGCCAGAAGAAGTATCAGTAAGCCAATACCCTGGCAGATACCGCGCGTTATAACCGCACTGTCGAACAGCAGTTGATCCCTCCGACGTGGAGGAGACTTCATAGCATCTGGCTCTAGCGGTTCGGCTTCGAACACGACCGAGCAGGCAGGGTCGATGATCAGTTGTAGGAATAGGATGTGCACCGGCATGAGCACCATCGGCCAGCCGAAAAGCACTGGAAGCATAGATAGGCCGACTATTGGTACGTGCACGGCCACCACAAATACAATCGCTTTGCGCAAATTGGCGAAGATACGGCGGCCATAGCGCACTGCGGTGACCAGCGACGCGAAATCATCATTGAGCAAAACTAGAGCGGCTGCCTCGCGTGCTACCTCGGTACCGCGAGCGCCCATTGCAACACCAATGTCGGCTGCCTTCAGTGCGGGGGCGTCGTTGACACCATCGCCGGTCATGGCAACTACATCGCCATGTGCACGGAAAGCGCGCACTAAGCGCAGTTTTTGGTCTGGTTTAACGCGGCAAAAAATTTGCGTCCCAGCAAGCCGTACGTCTAACTCCGCATCGCTTAGGGTGGACAATTCGGTTCCAGTGATCACAGGGGCATCGGCGCCTAGACCCGCCTGTCTTGCAACCGAGATCGCTGTAGCCGGGTGGTCGCCGGTCATCATAACCACACGGATGCCTGCTGCTCGGCATTCGGCAATAGCCTGCGGCACATCTGGCCGCACTGGGTCTTCGAGGCCGACCAACCCAAGAAACCTGAAGTCAAAGTCGTGTTGTATACCCGGCAGAACCTTGGCTATGAAGGTAGCCTGTGCGACGCCAAGAACGCGAAGCCCGTCAGCAGCCATCGCCGACACCTTAGCGGCAATGAGCGCGCTGCGAGCGGGATCCAGATGGCACAAATCAACGATGGCTTCTGGGGCCCCCTTCGCGGCAATGAGTTGCTCTTGCCGATCAGGAGATTGCCAGACTCGCGACATTGCGAGCATCTCGGGTGACAGGGGATAGTCATCGATCAGAGTCCAGTCAGTATGAAGGTGCTCGGTGAGTGCCAGCAGGCTCTGCCCGGCCTCGCCAATTGCTGACTCCATCGGATCGAACGCATGACGGTGGCTAGCTAGAACAGCGTACTCAAGCACACCATGAAGTTCTTCCTGCAAAGGTGAGCCCACCTTCGCGCCGCCCTCAGCGACTTCATACACCGCTTCCTCTGACCAAAGGCGCTTAACCGTCATTCTGTTGGCCGTTAGTGTGCCAGTCTTGTCGACGCATAAGACGGTGGTAGCACCGAGTAACTCTACGGCGGGGATGCTACGCGCTAATACCTTCTCACGTGCGAGTCGCCAGGCACCAAGGCCTAAAAAGAGCGTCAGCACCACCGGCAACTCTTCCGGAAGAACAGCCATCGCGAGCGTCAGACCAGCAAGTGTCCCATGCAGCCAATCGCCGCGCAGCAGCCCGAAAGCGATGGCGAGCGCCGCCGCGAGCGCAAGGCCAATGAAAGCGATCCGCTTGACCACACGGCGCGTTTCCTGCTGTGTCGGAGTAGGTTCTACTTCTATATCTGCGAGTGACTGGCCGATCCGGCCCAACGCACTGCGCTCGCCTGTAGCTGTCACATGTCCCCGGGCAGTGCCGCTGGTGACCAATGTGCCTGAAAATGCCTGCGCAAGGGCGGTATCCGTTGGTTGAAGCGCTAGATCACCAAGCGCATGAGACTGCGGTGTGACACGCTTGCTTACCGGCATAGACTCTCCGGTCAACAAGGACTCGTCGATTGCAAGGTTAGCGCAGGTTGTTAGTAACAGGTCAGCCGGTACGCGATCACCTTCAGCCAGCATTACCACATCACCAACTACCAAATCCCGCGAAGGAACGCTGCACTCCCTCCCTTCCCTTAGCACTTGAGCCTTTGGGCTGGAAAGATCGCGCAATGCATCCAGGGAGCGTTCACTGCGCCGCTGCTGGACAAAGCTGATAGCCATCACGACGAAGACGAAGCCTAGCAACATCAGTGCTTCCTGGACATCGCCCAACACCATATACAAAGCGCCGCACGCGACCAGCAATAGGAACATCGGCTCGAAGGCAACCTCGCATATTAGACGCAGCGCGCTGCGTGGTCGGGATACGGGAAGTTCGTTTGGCCCCTCCTGCGCAAGACGCTGCTGCACCTCTTCTTCGCGCAAACCCTCGAGCGGTGTCTGTGAACCAGAATCAGGTAACTTAGTATTCACCGAATGGCCGCTATGAGTGATGTGTCATGATAAAAATCGGGAGGGCCCCATGGGGCAATGTGTGTCATCAGGTTCAGTATCCCAGGTCGCTGCAATACCCGCAGGAGGACTTCTATGGTGTCGTCTTGGAAGGTGGTGCTGATGATCGCGTGGCTTACTGGCAGCAAGAAGCCTCAGGTGAAGTCAGCCGCAGACTGAACGACCCGAGTGGCGAGTCGGACACGCGACTGGTGTTCGTGCATGCCGGCGGCATGAAGAGTTGCGGGAGTTTTGTGCTTTAGTCTGAGTCGCTACGCTTGGGTAACATGCGCAGCAGGGTGTTATCCCGCACGAAGTAATGATGGAACAGCCCGGCCAGGGCGTGCAGGCCGATCAGCCAGTATCCGGTGCTGGCAATAAGTTCATGCCACTCCTTAAGCTGGTCGGCATACTCCTTATCTTCGCCCACGAGTGGCGTTAGTTCTATGCCATAGAACATCACCGAATGTCCCTGAGCGCTCACGACCAACCAACCTAAGATCGGTGTGGCGATCATGAACATGTACAGCGCCAAGTGCATGACCCGTGAAATAAGCACCTGCTAGGCCGGCGGCGCGGGGGTGATTTTCGGTGCCACGCCGAAGGTGCGCACCAGCAAGCGCAGCCACACCAAGATGAACACGGTCAGGCCGAGCATGTAGTGCCACTCAACAATCAATGTACGGTTGCCACTGCCTTTGGGGAAAACTTCACGAAACTCGATGCAGGCATATACAGCAGCAAGCAGCGTGAGCATTAACCAGTGCAGCGCAATCGACAAGCTGCTGTAGCGGCTGTCGGTATTTTCCCAGCTCATAGCGTGCTCCTCGGATCATCAAAAACGGAAACATCCCATATTCAAACTTTAATCGGTTTTCCTGGTTTTTTTCTGCGGTAAGTCAAGATTTCCGCAGGTTGTCTGAGTACCGGACTTCCAGCTTTATAAAACGCAGGATGGATATCACCGCTCCAAGCGACGATCTCTAGAATTTAATGCGGGCAGTTAAATTTCCGATGCGAGAACGCATCAAAATCAGCACCCGGCGATGAGATTTTTCTGGCGCAATTTAGAGTAGGTAGCGTGCAAATACTAAACCGATGGATATGTCCTGACCGCTTTCATAGCTATCGCCTAATCAGATCGTTCGCCGACGTTCTAATAAAGAGAACAAGTACATACCGGCCAACATTGCCAATACGAACGTGGTGACTTTCCCGTTCCCCGTAAGCAAAATAGCGACCGCTGGCCCAGGGCAGATCCCCGCAATTCCCCAACCAATACCAAACACCAGGCTGCCGCCAATCAAGCGGGCATCCAACTCTCGTTTCATCGGTAACTGCATGGGTACACCTAGCAAGGATTGCTTATTCTTGCGCGCCCAATTCAGAGGGATAACCGCCACTGCGATGGCCCCTCCCATCACCAGTGCGAGTGACGGATCCCAGGCCCCGACCACGTCAAGAAAGGCCAATACCTTGGCGGGATTCGCCATGCCTGCCAGGAGAAGCCCTAGGCCGAAGATCAGTCCAGAAATAAATGCGCTCAGCTTGATCATCTTCATGCTCCCACCACATGACGAATGACGTACACCGTCGCAAAACCGGCGAACATAAAGCACATCGTTGCCGTGATGGATCGGGCTGACAGTCGAGAGATCCCACAAACGCCATGACCGCTTGTACAGCCGGAGCCGTAACGGGTGCCCACGCCTACTAGCAGCCCCGCAATAATCAGAGCCGGCCACTCAGCCTTGATCTCGATCTCCGGTAATAAGGTGAAGGCTCCCCACAACAAAGGAGCAATCACTAGGCCAAGAAGAAACAGCGCCTTCTCGCTCCAGCCTTCACTGCCAAATTGCATCACGCTTCCAATCAAACCACTGATGCCTGCGATGCGACCATTTGCGAGAACGAACAAGCTAGCCGCCAGACCTATCAAGGCCCCTCCGCCTGCGGAAGTCCAAGGCGTAAAGTTGATCCAATCAATGCTCATGTTGCATCTCCTGCACAGAGGTTCTGGTAAAAGGTACTGCTAAGTTTTAATAGGGACGACGTAGATGGCTTTGAAAATTCGTGCAGCGCTGGTGGCTGATGCGCAAGCCATTCAGCGCATTTATGCTCCCATTGTTTTAACGACGGCGATATCATTCGAAGAGACTCCACCAAGCGTTGAGGAAATCGCTCAGCGGATAGAGACCACGCTTCAGACATATCCGTAACACTTTGGGCGTGTCGTAGAGAAAAAATTGTAAGGCGCCTCCAAGATGACTATTACGATCAACAGGAAGCGCTGCGACCAAAGCTTCTGATACGGGAATCAGGGCTTCATACAATCCGAACCAGACAAGCGCTGCTACCGCTAAAAACATGCGGGGATTCCTCTCAGGCCAGTGCACAATCATTTTGTTCATGTCCACTACTCCTCTAGCGCAGGCGTACTAGGCCAAGGACGGATCGCCAATGAAGGTTGCAATCTGATTGACTGTGCTGCGCGCTGTGCGTGTAACACCGATCAGTGTGGCGGAAGCCGAACCTGTCCACTCGCCATAGCCGACCAGCCATAGTCTTGGTTCTTGGATAGAGTGAGTGCCTTCGACCTGAACACGGCCTTCGGTGTTGATCACTCCCAGCGTATCCAGATGCTCAAGGGCTGGTCTAAATCCGGTACACCAGATCACCACATCCACGGCAGACTCAGACCCATCGGCCCAAATAACGCCTTCGTGAGTGAAACTTTCAAATGGACGTACAGATTTTAGAGCTTCACGTTCACGGGCCTCTACAACCGGCGGCACCATGACGATGTCTCCCAACCCGCCGACGGGTTGATCAATGACACGCCCCTCCTGTTGAGCTTTCAAGCGCTGAGTAGCCCGCTCGAATAGCACCCGTCCATCCACTTCATCTGGCAAAAAAACTGGCTCGGTAGAGGTTACCCAAGTGGTCTCAGCGACCTTGGATACTTCCGCCAAAATCTGTGCTCCTGAATTACCACCACCCACCACCAAAACCTTCTTGCCAGCAAACGCTTGCGCTTCAACGTAGTGCGCGGAGTGCAACTGCCGACCGTTGAATAGCTCGGCATTAGGATAGTGAGGGATATACGGATTGCTCCAAGTGCCGGTAGCGCTGATTACAACCTTGGCATCCCAATGCTTGTCGTCAGAACGCACTCGTAAGCCAGACTCTATACGCTCTACAGAAACGGCCCGAACCGGACGCTCAACTGGAAATTGGTAGCGCTGCTCATATTGGTTGAGATAGTCGACCACATGATTTCGTGTTGGATAGCCCTCTTGCTCGGGCGGCATCATCCAGCCAGGGATCGAACTCCAGGTGGAGGGGGAGAATAAACGCAACGAGTTCCAGCCGTGCCGCCAAGCACCACCGGGTTCTTCCTCAGCATCAAGGATAACGAATGAAAGTTTGGTTCGACGTAGGAAATACGCTACCGCTAAGGCTGACTGCCCCCCGCCGATAATGACTACATCTAGTTGGTCACTGGTTGAATGAGCCATGGGGGGCGGCCTTAAGTCGATGCTGAGCGGTCGTGAGTATAGCGACCCAGATTGACCCCAATCTGATCTCGATCATATGTTGAGGATGCTAAAACTGTCATTGGTCAGCCGAAGGCGTGAATCGCCCGGACTCTCTAGACACCTTGCAAGCCCAATGCGTAACGCTTTTCAAACGCTAAGGGCTCAATCCGCATTTACCCTGGCAGGCACAAAAACTGGACGCGGACTTCAAACCCTTCCTCCCGGCCTGTTGCGGGCGAGGCCAGGGTTAACGTTGCTTTGACCCCTAGCGCAATCGTTTTGGCAATCGCCAAGCCCAACCCTGAACCACTGGCTTCGCTGTTACCCCGCACAAAGCGTTCGGTCAGGCGCTGCAACACCTCCTCCGGCACGGCCGGGCCGCCGTTGATCACCTGCAGCAGCGCCTGGTCTGTGAGGCTGACTTCGACCGGCTGGTCCACGGCACCGTACTTCAACGCATTTTCGATCAGGTTGCGCAGCAGGATGCCAAACGCATCAGGGTCTATGGCTGAGTAAACGCTGCGCTGGGTGGGTAGCCGCAATTCAATTCGCTGCCCACTGCTGCGATTCCACTCGTCCACCCCGTGGGCCAATAATGGGATCAGGTCCTGGGGCGCCTCGGATAACAGCCCACCACCCTCGGCTTTGGCCAGCTGCATGAGCTTTTCCGAGAGCCGCGCCAGGTCGCGCAATGAGTTTTCGATCTTTGCCGCGCGCACGCGTAAAGGGCCTTCTGGTGCTTCTTGCCTCAAGCGCTGAATTTGCGCCAATGTCGCGGCCAGCGGCGTGCGCAGTTCATGGGCGCTGTTTGCAGTAAAGCTGCGCTCGGCCTCCAGCGTTTTGCGCAAGCGCTCAAGCAAGTGGTTGACCGCGTCGGCCAACGGGTCGATTTCTGCCGGCAGCCCTGCCACGTTGATCGCTGACAAATCCCCTGCCCCCCGGGTTTCCAGGGGGCGGCGATAAGCCAATACGCTGCGCAAGCTGATGCGCACAAATAACCAGGTGCCCAACAGGCTGATAGGGATCAGCGCCAACAACGGCAGCAACAACGCAAACAAGGCTTCCTGCGCCGCTTCACGGCGATGCGCCAGCGGTTCGGCAATCTCAATGAACAGCGTTTTGCGTAGCGCGCTAGCCCCATACAGCCGGTACTTTTCAGTGGTGGAAAACCCTTCATCCGGATGTTTGTTGAAGATCTTCGGGTTGGCATCGTGGGATTGCATCAAAATCCGGCCCTGTGCATCACGCACCAGATAGGTCAGGTATTCCTTGCGCATTTTCAGGGTGGCCACGTGTTGTGCTTCGCGGGGCGCCTCGCGGTTGCTGATCTCCAGCACGGCCAAGGGCAGGATGCGTTGCGCGGTCTCTTCCAGGGCGCTGTCGAACGCCTCGTTCAGTTCATGTTGCACCACCAACCAGGCACCGACGGTCGCTCCCAGCCAGAGCAAGGTCATACCCATGGTCAATCCCAGGCCGAGGCGTTTTTGCAGGCTTATCGGCGACTTCATACTGGCGTCAACCGATAACCCATGCCACGAACGGTCTCAACCAGGTCGCGTCCCAGTTTTTTACGCAGGCGACTGATATAGACCTCAATGGTGTTGCTCTCGATCTCCGCGCCAAAAGCGTACAGGCGCTCTTCGAGCTGGGACTTCGACAGCAACGCATTGGGGCGCTGTACGAATGCCTCGAACAGCGCCCACTCACGTGCGGTCAAATCCACGGTGATACCGGCGCGCTGGACTGTGCGAGCGTTCATGTCGATCTGCAGTTCACCGAGTTTGATCTGCGGGTTGGGGTTACCGCTGTAACGTCGGGCCACGGCTGCCACCCGGGCCGAGAGTTCAAACAGGTCGAACGGTTTGACCAAGTAGTCGTCAGCGCCGGCATTGAGGCCGGCAATGCGATCGGATATTTGGTCCTGGGCGGTGAGGATAATCACCGGGGTCACGTTGCCTGCTGAGCGCTGCTCGCGCAAAAAGTCCAACCCGCGACCGTCCGGCAACATCAGGTCCAGCAGGATCAAGTCATAAGGCGTGGTGCGCACGCTATTGCTCGCGTGGTTCAGGCGCTGCACCCAATCAACCGCATGGCCGTCGTCGGCGATCTGCTCGCGCACTGCCTCCCCCAACCCGGGGGCATCCTCAACCAATAAAACCCGCATCTGCTACCTCTCCTGATGAGTGTCGTGCAGCACCTTAACCGCCAGACCTGAGGTGAATCTGAAGATTCAGCTGGTTGTCAGGAATGCCCCTTAGGGTAGGCCACAGAGGCCTATCCGGCAGGAGACAGATCATGAAAACCGCGTTTATTGCACGTACCGCGCTGTTGAGCCTGTTGCTCAGCGGTAGCGTGTTGGCCGATGACGACTGCAGCGAGCCCGTCAGCGATTGGCAACCGCGAGAGACCTTGCGTCAACGCGTAGAGCAGCAATACGGCTGGAGCGTGCAGCGCATCAAGGTCGACGACGGTTGCTACACGCTCAGGGGCACTGACCGCAGGGGCAACGCCATCGAGGCGCGTTATGCACCCGCCTCCCTGCGTCTGCGCACGTTGCACGTCAATTTCGGCGACGACGGCGATGCCCGGGACTACCTCGTCAGCCCGGGTGCTGAATGAGCATTTCGATTTCTCCCCGGGCTTTCAGGTTGTTGTCAGCCAGCAAGTCCAGGCTCTCGCTACAACGCTCAACCAGGACATCCTCATGAAAAAATTCATCGCTGCAACCTGCCTCGCCGGCGCCATTGCCTTGCCGGGGCTGGCCCAGGCCCGTGAAGTGACCCTGACGACCCAGCTCAAGGACTACAACGGTAACGATGCGTACCTGGCGATTTACCTCACCGATGCCAACGGCCAGTACCAGAAAACCCTGTGGGTCGCCGGCAAGAAGGCCAAGTACTACCGGCATTTGACTGACTGGGCCCGCGGCAGCGGCCAGAACCCCAGGGAGTTTGATGGGGTCAGCGGTGCGAGTGTGGGCAGCGGACGCACCCTCAAAGTCAGTGTTCAATTGGCTGACACCTTGATTGATGCCGGGTATCAGATCCGAATCGACAGCGCCGTGGAGAACCAGCGTGAAGGACGAGCCGACATCAGCGTCCCCCTGACCACCCAAGGATCAGGCAAGCCGGCAACCGGCAGCACTTACGTCAACGCGTTTACTTACGACCTGTAGCACCCACCCCTTCAGGAGGCTGAACATGCTTCGCCAGTTTCATTCGCTGCCCGGTCTGATCGCCGCCCTGTTGGTCATGATATTGGCCATCAGTGGCGCGGTATTGTCGGTTGATCCGGCGCTGGAACGCCTGCACAACACGTCCACCGCTGCCGGCCAGCTTAATGTCGGCCAGTTGGCGGAAGGCGTCGCACATCACTTTCCAGGCGTGGAGCAAATCCAGCGCACCGCCTCCGGCACGGTCATCGTCTACTACAACCGCGATGGCCAGTCCGGGGCGGAAACGGTTGACCCACTGACCGGCCAGGGCCTCGCGCCCTACGCGCCGTCCACCTTCACCCGCTGGGTGAAAGACTTGCACCGCGCGCTGTTCATGGGCACACCGGGCCATGGCGTGTCGGGCGTCGGTGCGTTGTTCATGTTGATCCTGGCAGTGTCCGGCGCGTTGCTGCTGGCCCGGCGCCTGGGTGGCTGGCGCAACCTGCTGCGGCCACTGCGCGGCACGTTCAGCCAACGCTGGCATGCGGAAGTCGGGCGCCTGGCTTTGCTCGGGCTGCTGCTGTCGGCCGTAAGCGGGCTGTACATGGCCGCCACGACCTTCGGCTTGATCGCCGATGGTAGCCAGAGTGAACCGGCCTTCCCCACCCACCTCAGCGCCGGCCCGGCGTTACCGGTGGCGAACCTGCAGGCCTTGCAGGCCATCGACCTGAATGACCTGCGCGAACTGGTCTACCCGAGCCCGGGCAACCCAAACGATGTGTTCTCGTTGCGCACGGCCCAGGGTGTTGGCTACGTAGACCCGGTCAGCGGCGCCCTGCTGTCCTATCAACCCCACGACTCCATGCACACCGTCTACCAATGGGTCTATCAGCTCCACACCGCAGAAGGCCTCTGGTGGCTGGGCTTGCCACTCGGGCTCTGTGCCCTCTGTGTGCCATTGATGAGCGTGACCGGCATCCTGCTCTGGTGGCGCCGTCGCAAAGCCGGTCCGAACATTCGCCACAACAGCCCCGCTCACTCGGCCGACAGCGTGATTCTGGTAGGCACTGAAAACAACACCACATGGGGGTTTGCCAACACGTTACATGCGGCCTTGCATCAGGCTGGGCACCACGTGCACAGCGCGCCGATGAATGAATGGAAAGGCGAGTACCGCAACGCCCAGAGACTGTTGATCCTCACCGCGACCCACGGTGATGGCGATGCACCGGCGTCGGCCGCGCAGTTTCTGGCACGGCTGAACCACAAGGGCGTCAAACCCGGCCTGCCCTTTGCAGTACTGGGGTTTGGGGACCGCCAGTTTCCACAGTTCTGTCAGTACGCCCATCGGGTGCAGGCCGCGCTGGAACTGGCCGGTGCCTCACCGTTGCTGGAGCTGGAAACCGTCAACCGCCAGTCTTCCCAGGAATTTGCGCGCTGGGGCCACGCCCTGGCCACAGCACTGGGGCATGACTTGGCCCTGGCCCATACACCGGAGCCCCCGCGCACCTATCAACTGGAGCTGGCCGAACGCATCGTTTATGGCGAAGAAGTGAATGCGCCAACCCACGTCCTGCGCTTCAAGGCGCACAGCGAGCTACCGGGCTTCCAGGCAGGAGACCTGGTAGGGATTATCCCGGCGAATAGCCCGGTACCGCGTTTTTATTCACTGGCCAGCAGTTCCACGGACGGCGTGCTCGAGATTTGCGTACGCAAACACCAAGGAGGCCTCTGCTCGCAACTCCTGCATGGCCTGGACCTCGGCGCTTCGGTCGAAGCCTTTATCCAGCCCAACCCACAGTTTCGTCCTGCGTCGGGGGCACACCCGGTGATCCTGATCGGTGCCGGTACCGGCATTGGCCCGCTGGCGGGCTTCATTCGCAACAACACTGCCCGCCACCCGATGCATTTGTATTGGGGCGGGCGCAACCCGGCCTCGGACTTTCTGTACGAGCCTGAACTTAACCGCTACCTGGCAGACCAGCGACTTACCGCATTGCGCGCGGCTTTTTCCCAGGTACAGAACGGTGGCTACGTCCAGGACCGGCTGCGCAGTGATGCACTGTCCTTGCGCCGGCTGGTGGAAAAAGGCGCCCAGGTGCTGGTCTGCGGCAGTCGTGAAATGGCCAAAGGCGTGATGCAGGCCCTGGATGAAATATTGGCTCCGCTGAACCTGAGCGTACTGACCCTCAAGGCACAAGGACGCTACCGTGAAGATGTCTACTGATGTGCAGCGCTACAACCTGAACGGCGAGACCATGGGCACCCGCTACACCGCGGTGTTCTATGCGGCGGCCGGCATCGACACCGACGAAATCGGCCAGCGCCTGGCCCACGCTGTGAGCCGGGTGGACCGGCAAATGTCTACCTGGAAAGCCGACTCTGACCTCAACCGCCTCAACGCAGCCGCCGAGCAGGAATGGCTGCCAGTGCCCAAGGAACTGAGCACGGTGCTGGCCGCTGCGTTACGGGTCAGCCAGCAATCCGGCGGAGCCTTCGACATTGCCGTCGGCGATCTGGTGCAAGCCTGGGGCTTCGGCCCCGGCGAACAGACGATCACCGCGCAAGCACTCACGATGCCACTGCCACGCGCGCGACTCTCTGCCAGCGCGGCGCTGGTGGTGGACTCGCAACGCAATCGGGTGCGCAAACGGGCGCCGCTGAACCTGGATTTGAACGGCATCGCAAAAGGCTTTGGCGTCGATGAACTGGCCCGTTGCCTGGAAGCGTCAAACATCACCCGCTACCTGGTCGGCATTGACGGCGAAATGCGCGCCCGGGGCATGAAGCCAGATGCCCAACCCTGGATCGTGGCCATTGAAAAACCCTGCCGGGGCGTGCGGCAAGTCATGGGCGTAATGGAACTCGTCGACGCCGCCATCGCCACGTCCGGGGACTACCGCCACTGGGTGGAAATGAGTGGGCAATCCTGCGCCCACACCATGAACCCCGTCACCGGCGCACCGCTGCGCAACGCGCTCGCAGCGGTTACCGTCGTGGCGGGCTCGTGCATGCTCGCCGATGCCTGGGCCACGGCACTGATGGTGCTGGGTGAAGTTGAAGGCCCACGCCTGGCACAAGAACGCGGGATGGACGCATTGTTCGTGCTGCGCGACGGTGACGAACTAACGGAAATTTCGATTGTAGGCGGCACCCTGCAAGCGCAGGCTTAAGCCGCCAATCCAAACCCGTGAATAACCTGAGTCCCCTCAAACCATGAAATTCATGCACCGGCACACCGAGCTCCACCGCAGTGACCGTATCGGCTGGCTGCGTGCCGCTGTCCTGGGGGCCAATGATGGGATCGTCTCCACGGCCAGCCTGTTGATCGGCGTCGCTGCCGCCAACGCCAGCCACTCCACACTGATCGTTACCGGCATTGCCGGGCTGGTGGCGGGCGCGATGTCCATGGCGGCGGGTGAATATGTTTCCGTACACTCCCAAGCCGATACCGAGCGGGCTGACTTGTCTCGGGAGCGGGCGGAGCTGGACAGCAACCCGAAAGCCGAGCACAGCGAGCTTGCCCATATCTACATGCACCGTGGGGTATCGCCCGAGCTGGCCCATCAGGTCGCCGATCAATTAATGGCACACGATGCACTGGGCGCACACGCGCGAGACGAGCTC
Organism: Pseudomonas antarctica; assembly: GCF_001647715.1. NCBI lineage: Bacteria > Pseudomonadati > Pseudomonadota > Gammaproteobacteria > Pseudomonadales > Pseudomonadaceae > Pseudomonas > Pseudomonas antarctica. The sequence goes on along the minus strand of NZ_CP015600.1, from coordinate 3,207,804 downwards.
GGCATCAGCGCAGCACTCGCGGCCAAACCGCTGCAAGCAGCGCTGGCCTCGGCCGCCAGCTTCGTGCTCGGTGCCGCCTTGCCCCTGGCGGTCATTTTCATCGCCCCGCCCGACAGTGTTGTGCCGTGGATATCCGGCATGTCGCTGGTATTTCTTGCCGGCCTTGGCGCCATTGCAGCCAGGGCCGGGGGGGCAAAAATAGGGATCGGCGCTTGGCGGGTAACCCTCTGGGGTGCGTTGGCCATGGGCATTACGGCAGCCGTGGGGGCGCTGTTCGGGGCGGTAGTTTAGTTAGCGCGTTTTTTGGGCGCGAAGACGGGGGCCTGGAGTTCCAGCGCTGCGACGCTGCGCTTTGAAGGCATTTCTCAGCCCAAAAGCTTGAGCGCCACCCGAACCACGAACAGCCCCCAAATCAATGCCAGCAGGGCGGTGAAAAAAAGCCATCTTTGCCCCATTACTTATTCCATTTTTTGACGTCTTCACTTCGTACTGTTCAGGCACACTAGAATAAGACTTAATCTGATTAACAGAAAGCTAAAAAAATATTCGCCGACAACAAAAGTCGTCACGCTACACGTTTATCGATCTAAACTATGGGTCACACATACACGCTTTTGAAGGGGCACTCAATCATGGGATCCATTTTATGCCTATTCAAACGACACGCTCATTTTAGAAACTATGCGCTCATAGATAGTAACGGTACCTGCGTAGGGTTTAAACAATGCGATCACAACCCGGGAAGCCAATGGGTGCAGGTCGAAGAGATAAGCCTGGCACGACTAACCAAAGCGCGCCCTAGTGCCTCGAACACCGAACCGTCAAAATAACAATACTAAATTCACACCAACCTTACACTTTTTTCACATAGCCTACCCGTTAAGCCACTTGAAAACCTTAAGAGTCTTAATGATAGGAGGCGCTCTCAATTACTTCAATTAATCTTTAGTTTCGTTAACTATTAAAGAACGACGCCGATAGTATTAGCTCACACTACTGTACTTAAAGGGGATCAACATGACGTCAGCCATCAATGGTTCAACCCAGGTCACTTTGCCGAAAGCCACCGCCATGACAGCCCCAAAAGCTCTGCCTGTGCGGGTAGACAGCGACGGCGATCATGACGCTAGCGGGCCGAGCGAAGTGCAACTGCCCAAAGCGACCTCCGGGTCGATCGGGACGCGAATCAACACCACAGCGTAAGTGAGTTTATGCGCAGGCCCATCGAAAGCGGGGCCTGCGTCGTTTGAGACAGAGGTCAATACTGGCAGGATTAGTCGTGTAACTGGCTTCGTGCAGTCTTAGTCGTCATGTACAACTCAGGCTCGAGTGGCGGCCGATATTGGAGTTCAAAATGTCAGGGCTGCGCCTTGAAAACGCAGTGCACACCGAGCAAGCAACGCCGTGTTCGGCGATGGGAGCATGAGGCGATATTGGAAGAGATGCAGGTCAGGCTTAGCAACGCGCCGGACATGATGCGAGTCGGAAAGCGCACAGTTGAGCATCCCTTCGGGACGCTCAAACAGTGGATGGGCGCGACTCATTTTTTGACGCGAAGTCTGGAAGGCGGCAGTGCAGAAATGAGCTTGAATGTACTCGCCTACAACATGAAGCGGGTTATGAAAATCCTCAGCACCAGCAGCTTAATGAAGGCGTTGTCGGGCTGAAAGGGTTGGCTTTGTTGCCTACCTGGCACCATAGCGGCTTTATTGAAGCCTCCAAGACCCTAGTGACGACCCGCAGGGCTTACCGCGAGCGAGTACATAGCTAAAAACCGTCGAGGCTACGTGCCGACATTGCACTGGCCCGTTTTTACACACTCTGGGCCGACTGCTGCCGGTCACGAGCGAAAACATCAGCCTTTTCGGTGATGGATTGGAACGACTAAGCCTACAGGCAACGTATTCCCTACCTGCCAGAGCCGCCATTAAAACCGCGTACCACTTTCGTACCCCCCCCCCCGGTAAATCGGCACCTATATCCGGCCGCAGATGTCACCACGGGGATATCCTGGCTCACGGCTCTGTCGCTGCGGTCCCAATACCAATGAAAAGCGCATCCTAGTGTGAAAGACGAGAACATCTTACGGACTCGGCTGTTGCATTTGATCCAGAGCTTGGTTGAGATTGGCATCTACCTTGAGCAACAGTCCATGCAATAGCGTTTGTTCTTCAATAGTCAAACCGTTGAGTGCCTGGATACATGTTTGATCCATCACGCGCTTTGCTATGGGCAACTGACGAGATGCCTGCGCCGAAAGCAAGATCAAGCGACTCCGTCCGTCGGCCGGATCAGGCACGCGTTGTACCAACTCATCACGCTCCATACGGCTCAGAAGTTGCGCCATGCTGGGTTGTTCTACGCGCGCGATGCGTGCCAGTTCTCCCTGCGACATTGAACCGGATTTTTTTAGTGCAACCAGTACAGGTAACTGGCTAACCGTGAATCCTAGCTCGCGTAGCGGTGCATCGACCAAGCGGGAAAAAGTTCTAGAGATCTGACCGATCAGCTTCATGGGATTTGAATTGGACACTGTTGACATGCATAGGCACCTATATTATTTATATAGGCACCTATCTTAATGAGTATTCCCCATGAACTCAAATCCACGTATCGCGATCATCGGAGCAGGACCTGGCGGACTCACGCTGGCGCGCATTCTTCATCTCCATGGAATTGTAGCTACTGTTTACGAGCGAGAGGAGCACCCGCCTTCGCGTCCCCAAGGTGGCACGCTGGACCTGCACCAGGACTCCGGTTTGCTGGCGCTGGAACATGCTGGTTTGAGCGACGCATTTCAAACCATTGCGCGCTACGAAGATCAAGGAACACGGCTCTTGGATAAAACCGGGCAAGTGCTTTTCGATGATCAGGGCGCCAGCAGCGAAGATCGACCCGAAATTGATCGCACCGAGTTGCGAGCTCTCCTTTTAGGTTCTGTGCCGCAGTCGACGGTCCGCTGGAATCGCAAGATGCTTGATCTGGAGGAAGCCGCTGACGGCGGCTGGAACCTAACGTTCGACCATGGTAACGAGGGGCCCTTTGATTGCGTTGTGGGTGCGGATGGCACATGGTCACGCGTCCGGCCCTTAGTCTCAGCGTACGAGCCGCAATACAGCGGGCTATGCTTTGTAGAGTTTGGTATCGACGATATCGACCGCTTGCATCCCGCTTTGGCCGCGATGGTGGGGCACGGAAAAATCTCAGTGCAAGGCGAAGGTAAAGCACTTATCGTCCAACGAAATGGCAACTCACACGTCCGTGGTTATGCGATATTTCGCGTTCCCCTGGGCTGGGTAGAGAAACGCTTTGACTTCTCCTCGGCGCCCGCAGTGCGTGAGGGCCTGATTCAAGAGTTCGCTGGTTATACCGACGAGATTCTGGCTCTGTTCCGGGCCAGCACCAATAATTTTGCCGTTCGCCCAATTTTCGCATTGCCTGTGGGTCACTCTTGGGTCCACCGCCCGGGTTTGACCCTGATCGGCGATGCGGCACATGCGATGTCCCCTTTCGGCGGCGATGGAGTGAACAACGCTATGCTCGATGCTGCCGAGCTTGCTAAATTGCTGATCGAGTGTCGCCAGTGCAACAGCGCGATAACAGAATACGAGCGTGGGATGTTCCGTCGCCTGATTCCATCTGCCAAAAGCGCCGCCGAGGATGCGGCTACTTTTTTATCCCATGATGGACAGGCACTGACTTTAGTTCGTTATCAGAGCCACTAGTGTGCTGTTCGCGAAATAAATTCCTGAGTAATTTATCTACACTTCAAATGTCATTCCCGCCTTGAAGCGCGCACAGTGAGCGCTCTGGACATCACGTTTACCCCCGAAGAAAAGATCGAACTAAAGGACGCGTTCGCTCTGCGACCATCCTCCAGTGGGGTATAGGGGATCAGACCACGATATCTGACGTACTGGCCTGCTTCAGATGCCGATACATTCCACACGGAGCAATGCGCAACGCGAGGTCGTGAGAAGCACAGCACACGCCCCTCCCACACCCAAGACCCATCCCTGATAAACTGCGCCCATTCACCCCGCTGACTCAGACCCCCCATGCCCCTACAAACCGCTCCCCTCTCCCGTCGCTTCTCCGTTGCACCCTTGATGGACTGGAACTACTAAACCAAAGAATCTCTAAAACAAAGGCCTACAGATGCCCCGGGTTCAGCTCGTACCATTTATGTATCATTGGGCTCCTTTCGACCATGCCTCCGCTCTGACTAGCCGCCTTACGCATCAGGCAGATAACGTCCAAAAACTGAGAGTTGTAAGCGTCTAGAAAATCCGGGGTTATTCACTCCGTTTCTTTATGAACTTAGTGAGAGACCCACCACTCCCTAGAGAAGGACGCAGATTTGTGAGCGTGTCTTCAAACGTTTGAGATCGAGGTCAGGAAGTCATGTCCATTGCCAGGAGCGATATTCATCCCGCGATCAGCCTACTCGCCACGATTACTTACGCAACCTCCGTACATGAAGCACGGAGGAATGAGGCTCGCACGCAAGAACTGATTTTTGAGCTTCAACTAGGAGAGACTATTTCCAAACTCGATGCAGACAATCTACGAGTTTTGTTCAGAGGGGCGCTTGAGAAGCGCCTCTGGGAAATTTCGAGCGAGTAAAATCCGGGTATTGTCTAAATCGACATACGCCGCTTATGTCAAAAAGGCCCCCACACTTGGCCCAAGTGCGGGGGCCTTTTTGTGAAACCACTACCCGCCCCATTGTGGTCTATCCGGAACAGGCTTTCCAACGGGACGGAGAAGCAAGATGCATTTGAAGCGGATCAGGGCGTCAAATTTTCGGGCGTTTGGCGACAGTAAGGTTGCCCCCTCACTTGATTGGGAGCTTGCCCCCGGACTGAACATCTTTGTTGGGGAAAACGATTCCGGCAAACCATCGGCGTGAGCCCGAGCAATGATTCAGACTTAAATGTGATAGAGAAAGAAATCCCTTTCGCTTCATCTGAGACTTCATCCCTGGATGGGTTTAACAATTCCTCCCCAAAACGAGACAGCTGTGCCTGTCGCGAACCGTGACCGCGGGGTCAGCGTTTGCTTCTGTCCTAACAGGAGCCAACTTCTGGCTTAGTTCCGCCGCTCGTTGTGGCCGGTGAACCTCTCCTATGTGTGGCGTCGGCACCAGTCCCACAATTTTGCCAAGCGCTATTAATTTCCACGAGTGCATCGCCCAACTGCAGAGTCATCAAAGAATTTCTGTAGTCCGGCGCCCTACGACCGCTCAGGAGAGGCCGACCCAACATCTCGCGCTCGGGCTTTGATCACTGCGGGGGGGGCGCGCGTTGGATGGCCTGCTCTTAGGTTCTGTACGAAAAGTATTGTCGCAAGCACCGCATGGCACAGGCCAATGAGACCATCGCCGCAAAACTTGTTGCCAGCTTGTCGAAACGCGGAACGATGCGACGGTTCTCCTTCAGCCAGCCGAACATGCGTTCGATGATATTGCGCTGCCGATATTTGGGCCGATCAAACAACCTGGGTAGGCCTGGCCTGGGTTTGCGTTTCATGTCGCGTAGTGGGATCGCCGGTTGCATCCGATAGCGATCACAGTAGCGACGCAGAGCTTCAGCATCGTATCCCTTGTCAGCCAGCAACCATCGGCAGCGTTTGCGAGGACGGCCGCTCAGGCTGGGGATATAAGCCTCGTCCAGCAACGGTTGGGCATAGGCAATATCGCTGGCTTGCCCGCCTGAAAGCAGGAAACGCAGCGGCACACCATTGGCGTCGCACAGCATGTGGATCTTGGTCGTCAGGCCGCCCCGGCTGCGCCCGAGCGCGTGGTCTTGCGGCTCTTCAGGCCCCCTTTTTTCCCGGCGCCTGATGAGGCTCGGGTTGCACGAATGGCAGTGGAGTCGATCATCCAGGTTTCCAGATCGATCAAGCCTTGCTCGTTCAATCGGATGTGCAGGCGCTTGAGCATCTGATCGAAAGCGCTGCAATTACGCCAGTCGCGAAACCGCTGATACACCGTTGACCAAGGGCCAAAACGCTCCGGCATGTCTCGCCAGGCCGCGCCGGAACAGAGCACCCAAAGGATGCCGTTGAGCATCAGGCGATCATCGACTCGAGGGCGCCCGCTGCGGCGGGTTTCAGTGAAGAGATCGGCAACCAAATCCCAGGCTGCATAGGGGAGTTCATACCGCTTTGCCATCGTGGCCTCCTGGCGTTAATGGCGGCGGATTCTACCGGAATCGATGTTTCAAGGGATTTCGTACAGAGCCTATGTGAAATGACCACCAATGGAGGCTCTATTTCCGCCAGTGCGATATCCCTATAAGTCATCGCATTCAAAACGTGCTTGATAAATAGCTCAACGACCTGTTTGGCTGGCAATGCTTCAAAAAGCGGGGCGATCTTGAGAATCGGGCAAGGGAGCACGATAGTGTCGATGTATAGTCCAGCAGTCGATACAACGTTTTCCCAATGCGCGGGGAACAGGTCACCAGAGAAGGTAGCTTTGAACTGCTGGCCATCTTGGAGGTGGAATGCGGCTGGATCTGACACCGATGACCAGAACTCCCTGATACCCTCTGCCAGTTCGGGCAGAGCTTTTGTGCAATGCTTCACCAGCTCGTCATTTCTCACCGCAACTGCAGCCGCCTGTGCAGGTGTCGCATCAGCCTTGACCATCGGCTTGTAAAGAAAATCGAATTCCCGGAACAAAAAATCAAAATATACACTTCGGATTTTTTGCAAGCTTACCGATTTTTTAGAGTCCTCTCGGTAGGCAAAGGCTCTGATGGCCAGAGTCATGGCGCGAATCCGACCATCAACAGTTGTCGGATCGACAAGGCCATCAGGGCGTAACCGAATCGCCATTAAACTTCCTCTGAAGTCATCTACCAGATGCGCTGCAACATGAAGTTTTCCCTCTTCGAGCCGGGCTCGGAGCAAGAAGACTCTGTCCGTGAGATCCTGAACTTCTTCTTCGGAGTATTGGCGCATCCTGGTCATCTCTTCATCGTTCAATGGCGGGTCGGCACTAACGTCCCTCAGATATTCTATTGCAGATCACGCGGTCAGCGTACGCGACCTTGCTTTCATCGTTGCGAAAGGGATCACGGGCGTGCCTACACTTGGCCTGACATCCCTGCCTTATCTGCGCAACTGACTCCAGCCGCCATTCCGAAATGCTAAAAGCTCAGGGCGCGGTTCGATGGCGCGGGGTGTGACGATCCAGTAGCTGTAGTCATGTGGGATGGTCAGTCTAGATGGCTGCACCAAGCGGCGCTCGGATGTCAGCATCGGCCAGCATCAAACCCCGCTGCGACTTCCTGCCCATCTACCGCAGCGTCCTCACCAATAATTAGCCGCCAAAGCCTGGATTGACCAGACGAGCGGAAAACCTCGTCCATGAACATAACTAGCATGCCGCCCGCGACGCTCTAGGCCAAACTGCCAAAGCGCATCAACCGCGATAAGCAGCTACCAAGCACGGCCAACGCACCGGGCACGCGAGGCTTCATAAATGAAGCACCTCAACAAGCGCGGCAAGCAGCAAGCAGACGCTTGCCACGAAGGTAAGCCGTAATCGCATTGGCTGGTACCAAGCGGGCAAGTTCATAACCCGCAATAGCTGCTTGTCCTGCCAGAGGTGGACAACTAAGCCGATGACCAATAGCAAGCAACCCAATGGCATTGGCAATAACGTGGCAATCCAAGCAATAAGCGCCGGAATGACACTCCAGATAAACCGGTCTCTGCCCTGCTCGGCGCTCATGTCTCGCACGGTCATGGCGAAGCCCCAGTGTAAGGCGCCGACGAAGCTCAGGATGACTGCGCCATAGTTAACAAGCGCAATCGCAAACAACGGCCGATAGTCGAGTGAGAACGGGATCAGCAGCGCCAGAAAAATAAACGGCAACAGACCGCCATAACCCAGCAGGCTGACGTGCTTTGGCGGAGACGTTGAAGGAAACACGTTCATTTGTATTCCTTGCAGTGAGCGACACTCAAGACTGTAGGCCCAAAAGCCCCGCTTGGGCGAGATATTGTACGGATCCGGTTTAGGTTGAACCTCTGTTGCCTAGGTGGACTCCCAGATCTAAATCCAGGAGAACCTTATGAGCCAAACAGCTTTGGTCGTCGGCGCCAGCGGCATCGTCGGCAGCGCCATTACTCAATTACTCATCGACAACAATTGGCAGGTCGCCGCGCTATCGAGGCATCCGTCACAATTGCAAGGCGTGATCCCCGTCGCGGCAGACCTTCAGGATCCTGCTTCGCTGGAACATGCGCTGGCGGATTTGAAACCCACTCATGTGTTCATCACCACATGGTCACGGCAAGCCACGGAGGCCGAAAACATTCGCGTTAATGCCGCCATGGTACGCAACGTGCTCGCCGCCATTCGGCCAGCCAAGAGCGTTGAGCACGTAGCACTGGTTACTGGCCTGAAACACTACCTCGGCCCTTTCGAAGCCTATGGTAAAGGCAGCCTTCCGCAAACACCGTTCCGCGAAGAGCAGGGTCGTCTGAATGTAGAGAATTTCTATTACGCCCAAGAGGACGAACTTTTCGCCGCTGCTGAAAAGGACGGCTTCACATGGAGCGTTCATCGCCCGCATACCGTCACCGGGGTTGCCGTAGGCAACGCGATGAATATGGCAACCACCCTCGCCGTCTACGCCTCGATTTGCAAAAAAACCAATCGCGCTTTTGTATTTCCGGGATCAAGAGTGCAGTGGGACAGCCTCACCGATATGACGGATGCACGGCAATTGGCGAAACAACAACTGTGGGCGGCCACCACGCCGGCTGCGGCCAACCAGGCATTCAATGTCACTAATGGTGATGTGTTTCGCTGGAAATGGATGTGGAGCCGAATTGCCGAATACTTCGACGTGCCTGCTGCCGATTATCCCGCCTCACTCTTACCTCTTGGGAAGCAAATGGCTGACGACCAAGCCGTGTGGACGCAGATAGCCGCGGAGCACGGTTTGAAAGAAGCCGATATTGGTCGCCTGATATCCCCATGGCATACCGATGCAGACCTTGGTCGCCCCATCGAAGTCGTCACTGATATGTCGAAAAGCCGTGCAATGGGCTTCACCGCCTACCAAGCGAGCGATCAAGCATTCTTCGATGTGTTCGACAAACTACTCGAGATGCGCTTGATACCCTAGGTCGTGCCGCAACGGACAAAGCACTGAGAATAGGTAAAGACCGCAAGGTGCGGGCCCCTTGTAAGGGCCCGCAGTCTTGAACCGCGCAAATTGCTCAACTTTTACCAATGCACACTGGAGCAATGCCGTGCGCAAGCGGTGCGTCTACTGAGTAATCTGAGGGAACATTGCCTTACGCGCGTCAGCATCCATCTCGGTCTTGTAACTGTGCTGGGTCTTCAGCTCTTCGGTTCGCTGTGCTGCCGGTCGAGCATTGATGTCATCAAGGAGCCGTTTCACGTTTGGAAGTTTTACCCAAGCGTCATTACCTAGGATGAAAGGTACCGCGCGCGCCCACCCCCATACGGCCATGTCCACCAGCGTGTACTCACCTCCGAGCATGTAAGGCCGTTTGGCCAGGTGCTCGTTGATGATGGTCCAATGACGCCAGGCTTCGAAGGTGTAGCGGGTAACGGCGTAGTCTTTTGGCTCAGGTGCGAAGTGCTTAAAGTGGACAGCCTGTCCAGAGTACGGGCCGATGCCGGTCGCGACGAACATGAGCCAGGAGTACATCTCCCCTCGCGCCTTGAGATTGTCAGCAGGCAGGAACATCCCGGTCTTTTCGGCTAGATAGAGCAGTATGGCGTTGCTGTCGAATACCACGTTATCACCATCAATCAGAGCCGGTGTCTTGGCATTCGGATTGATCTTAAGAAACGCCGGATCGTGCTGTTCACCCTTGCGCGTATCAACAGGGATGAGTTCGTACTCAAGGCCTGACTCCTCCAAGAACAGCGCAACCTTCGCGGGGTTAGGAGACGGGTGATAGTAGAGTTTGATCATATTGACTCCGTGCAGTGGTTTTCAGTGAACATCGCTAAAGCCAAGGGAGGAAGACCCAGGCTTTTGATTGCAATACCAATGGCGTCTGTTACACACGCAGGATCGGGATTAATCCGAGCCAAAACTCGAATACCAAGTAACACACTCAGCAAATGATGCGCCCCCTGCTTCACATCAATCTCGACAGAATCGACAGATTGCAGGCGGAAGGCTTGCAGGCGGCCTTCAAAAAAACTGCGAATGGCGTCGAATTCTTCTGCGACGGCCTGTCGCAAATCCATGTCTTCTGCATTTGCTTCGAGGGCAGAATTCACCAACAGACACCCACGATGAAAAGGATCGTTGAGTGTGCGACTCAACACCTCTGCGAAGAACCCAGTTATGGCCATTCCCGCGTTTGGCAGAGCTTCAAGGCGCCGAATTCGATCACGCACACTGCACTCCAGATAGTGCACAAGGGCGCGACGGTAAAGACTACGTTTGTCGCCAAACGCGTTGTAAAGGCTTGGCTGATTGAGCCCTGTGCGATTGACGAGGTCTCGGGTCGAGGTGGCCTCGTAGCCCTGCGTCCAGAACGCTTCAGCGACGGCTGTTAAAACAGTCGACTCATCGAATGTACGGGGACGGGCCATGGTTTTCGCACGCATTTGAGAACTGTTGTTGACCATAGCACAGGTTTTGTATCGATCACCACAAAACGAATTTCACATCTCCGAACTTCACTGACCAGAGATGCGCACGGAAGAACTCTCGAATGGAAGAGCAAGAACTGGTCAATTTTTGATATCGACTCGCACCCTTGTACATCAAGTGAATAGGCGGAGCACGTGAACCAACCATTCAGCGCCAGGGTCATCTACCGTCGCATGCAATCGGTTAACCTGCCTTTTGAGAGGCGAAGATCACTCTTTACCAAAATGATGAGTATGGGCGAGTAACGAATCGGGTATCCCGTCGCGAATCAATCCGCCCTCTTCTATCCAGGCTTGGGTTCACTGATAAGTAAGCTGCAGCAGTTGGTCTGTCTGGTTGAAGTCGAACACTGTAGCGTCCAGTGGGCATTAAGCGCGGACGCGAAAGCGGCGCAGACGCCGAGCGTTTATTGGAAATTGTGCATCAGTTCAAACTCTAATCGCGCGTCATCTCGGGCGAGTCCAGTCGGCTTTAGATGAGGCTGGCAATCACATTGCCCACAACGAAGTCCATCTTTCCAATGCGCGGCCCGTGATCCTACTGGACAAAGGGAGGCAATTCATCTCCTCGCAACGGCTATCTCACCGCATCAAGGCCGGCGCAGCAAACTTCGTCCAGGGGCATCGAAGGACTCTATAAATCTCCGAAACTACCTGCATCGTCGCGTCTTCGATCGATCCTTCATTACGGCATAAAACCCAGCCGTGATCTGCAACCGCTTGCTCGAACGACCTGGTACAAGCGACATGTTCTTCCAGCTTATGGATTACGGTACTGCTCAGCCCGCGCCGGCGCGCCGCTGCCCTCGCCCATGAAATATCAGGGGCGGTGACAACCCCGACATGCAGGTCTGGGACACGCACGTTTCGATCAATGTTCAACTGTAGAATCTCTGCAAACGCGATTGTCCGGCGAAACGCGGCATCAGACGGGTACCAGCGATCGATCAAAATGATGCTGCCAGGTGGCTGTTTAGCCAGCACGTGCCGGGAAATCCAGTGACGGCTATCAGCAAAGCGCTCACAAACCCCCAGCTCCAAATCCCGGGAGGGATTTCTGACGAGCTTGTTAACGAGGGCCATTGTTTCACCCCTATAGGGATCGCTTTTTTTCTCGCAAAGCCGGATCACCTTTTGGTTGTCTGCCCTCAGTACTTTCGTAACGGCCTCCAACAGTGTTGTTTTGCCAGTGCCTTTGGGCCCATCTAGAGAAACAAACAGCGGACGATTCATTCTTCAAACAACGAGTGATATACGTTTTTTTGCCCGGTTCGTTCGTTGAAACCGCTTGGCGCGACTACGCGAATCGAGTGGAGGGTTCTTATGAACAGACAGTGATGAACACTCTACCCCGCTTTCTGGCTAAAGGTTCCCAAAATCCAGGGTCTCGCACTCTCCAGATAGACAACCCTGGGGAGTACGAGGTGAAAACCACTGAAAACGTCTCCTCGCGGCTCAACGGCGCAGGAAACGGTCCAGCACCAGCAGGGCCACTGCGCCGATTGCAAGTGCGGCAACAGGCTTCTCTTTAACGAACGTAGATACGCTGTCCAGTGCGTCACCATAGGTCTGGGTCAACTGACCAGCAGCCTGGCGACCGGCACCTTCAGCTTCAATTTTCGAATCACCCAACAGTTTCCCGACCGCGCTCTGCGCCTTGCCGGCAAGTTTTTCTGCAACACCTTCGACTTGTTCACTCTTCATGATTCACCAAACCTTCGCGTGTAAGGGGTTAGCTCAGGGTCGAACTAACCTGGGGGCTATTTGCACAGCGTTAGGGTGATGGGCATTATGATTAGTTCAGAATGGATGAGCCTCAGGAGCCGTTCGCAGAAACCGACTTATCAACCGTTTCGAACAGGAAACGCCAAGCAAAAGCTCGTTCCTGCTGGACTGCTGTCTACGGTCACCCGACCGCCATGTAACTGCATAATTGAGTGAACGATTGCTAACCCCAGGCCACCGGAGTCATCTGGCTGATTGCGTGATGGGTCGCACCTGTAGAAGCGTTCAAACAGTCGCGGTAGATGCTCCGCTGAAATCGGCGGGCCTTGGTTGTGCACAGAGACTTCAATCCAGTCCTCCCGCACCACACTGTTGATAATCACGTCCGCAGCGGGAGCTCCGTAGCGCAGTGCATTGGCCACCACGTTAGCCAATGCTCGACGGATCAAAGCCGGATCAGCCCGCAATTCAGCATGGGCATGATTGATCAGCGTTACATTGCGTTCTTGCGCAACGCCCTCGAAATACTCACACAACTGTTCGACCAGATCATGCAGGTTGATAAGTTCGTCATGCACGGATGCTTGCGACTGCTCGGTACGCGCAAGAAACAGCATGCTATCGATCATTCGCGCCAGCCGCTCATATTCCTCTTGATTGGATACCAGCAGGTTCTGGTAGTCCTCGATTGAACGACTGTGCCTCAGGCTGTGTTGGGTATGCCCCATTAGATTACTGAGCGGGGTACGCATCTCATGGGCGAGGTCTTCCGAGAATCGTGAGAGCTGGGCGAACCCTTCTTCAAGGCGTGCAAGCATTTGATTAAGTGCATGGCTGAGCGCTTGCAGTTCACTCAGTTCATTGAACTCATCCAGCCGCAGATGCAGATGCTGTACATCAATGCCGGTTGCGCGCTGCGCCAGCCTGCGCACAGGTTGCAAGGCTCGTCGACTGACCCACCCGCCGAGCAAAAAAGCCAACAGCGCGCCGACCGACATGGCCAGCCAGAGTTTGAGTCGATAAGCCCCCAGCATCTGCTCACGCTCACTTAACAACTTGCCCGCAATAAGGGTCAAGCCGCGCCCTCCCTGCATGACATCCTTCCAGGCAAGTCGCACTGCCTGCGAGGCATGGCCGTCACCGAGCCGGGCCTGGGCAGCCGCTGGTAACGTGGGCAAGCTCATGCTTACGGGGTTGATTTCGATCAGCACCTGGCCCGTGTCATCGACAATCCACAGCAGGTTGTCGCGATTGCCCAGCATATTTTCGTAGAGCGTGGGCCGATTTCTGAGTTGCTCGACGCTGACACTGTCATTGATCAACGCCTGCATGCGCTCCAGGCGCCCAAGCAGGGCCTGGTCATCGCGCCACGCGATTTCTCGCTGTAACGACTGATAAAGATAAAAACCAATCGAGCCCAGCAGCAGCGCACTGACTAACGCGAACATGACTGCCAGGCGCAAGCTCAAGGCACGCGGGAACAGTTTCAGGATTGCACCTCGAGCATGTAGCCGATGCCACGCACTGTGTGTATCAATTTGAGCGGGTAAGGATCGTCAACCTTGGCGCGCAGACGCCGGATGGCAACGTCGACCACATTGGTATCACTGTCAAAGTTCATCTGCCAGACCTGTGAGGCAATCAACGAGCGCGATAGCACCTCCCCTTCACGACTGACCAGCAGGTGCAACAGGGCAAACTCCTTGTTGGTTAAGGTCAGGCGCTCTCCCCTGCGCGTAACCTTACGCCGCAACAGATCCAGGCTCAGGTCTGCAACCAGGAACTGCTCGACCTCACGGGGCGGCCCCCTGCGCAGCAGAGTACGTACGCGTGCCAACAACTCGGCATAGGAAAAAGGTTTGACCAGGTAATCATCGGCGCCAGACTCAAGCCCCTTGACCCGATCCTCCACAGAGTCCCTGGCGGTAAGAAAAAGCACCGGGGTTTGCCACTTGCGCCGAATAATCTGAAGCAATTGCCATCCGTCCAGGCCCGGCAGCATGACGTCCAGGATGATCAAGTCGAACTCACTTTCCTGCGCCAGGTACTGGCCCTCCAGGCCATCCAGGGCGACCTCAACCACGTAGCCCGATTCAGTCAGGGCTTTGTGCAGGTAATCCGCTGTTTTCGCTTCATCTTCAACGACCAGGATACGCATCTCTTCCTCCAAACCGGGAGCATAGGCTAGCGCGCCCGACCGGTTTGGCACATTACATCTTGGTAATCATGAGGCAATCATTCTGACGGAGTGCACGGGTCATCATGCCTGGCTATGACCCAGCCAGACAAAACAAAGGAAAACGCATGCGTATAAGCCTATCGACTTCATTGCTGATGTCACTCGCAATGAGCTCTGCGCTCGCCGTTGCAGCCCCGGCTCAAGTTGTGCAGCGCAACGACGTGTCACTGGCAATGGCCAATGATTTGCTAAATGCCGCGCTGGCAGCGTGCCATGCCGATGGCCGCACAGGTGTTGCTGCAATTGTCGACCGCGGAGGCAATTTAGTTGCCCTGCAGCGCGACGATAACGTTGGCCCACACAACACATTAGCGGCCCAACGCAAGGCCTATACCGCCCTGTCGACCAAGACGCCAACACGACTATTGGCAGAGCGTGCTCGCAGTACACCCGATGCTGAAAACCTCAACACCCTGGGTGAACTATTGCTGCTGGGCGGTGGAGTGCCGCTGTTGTTTGAAGGGCAAGTCATTGGCGCTATCGGAGTGGCTGGTGCCGGTGGTGCCGCATTCGACGAAGGTTGCGCATTAGTCGCGATCAACAAAATTTTACCTGCTGTTAAAAACTAAGGACATCATCATGACTGTATTAAAAGCACTCTTCGCTGGCGTGGTATTGAGTGTCGTATCGTCACTGGCATCAGCGGCAGGAAACCCGCTCAGTGTGCATGTACTCAACTTACAAGATGGTTTGCCGTCCCCGGGTGTCAATGTCACGCTGGAAAAACAAGACGGCGAGCGCTGGAACATACTCAACAGCGCAGCGACAAACGAGCAAGGTCGTATTCCCGGGCTTTACCCCGAAGGTCAGGCCCTGGAAAAAGGCACCTACCGTGTCACCTTCAAAACCGGTGAGTGGTTCAAAGCTCACAAGATCTCAAGTTTCTTTCCGGAGGTACCGGTCATTTTTGAGGTGGACGGCACCCTTGCGCACTACCACATCCCATTGCTGCTCAGCCCCTACGGTTTCTCTACCTACAGAGGGAATTGAGCTTCTACCGGACAAAGAGACAAGGCCGCCCCTCATCCCATGGGCGGCATTTTTTTGCACGCCCCGCTTTGCTGGAAATGACCGGTTGGGCCCTCCCCCCGAACATGAACGCCTTCGCCTAGCTCGCCGCCACCTTCCTATCGAAGGCACTGGCAGTCCCTTCACAAAACCGGGCATCACCGTCCTTAGCGCAGTAAAAAAACACTGCCCATTGTCAGGTTGTTTCTTTCGGCATATCTTGTATAAAACTTATACAAAGGCCTTGTCGATGTACAACAAAATGAATTGGCCGCTGACGCTGTACTTTGACGGTGAATGCCCTCTGTGTGCGCGCGAAATCAAGTACCTGCGCGGGCATGCGGTGAAGGATCGACTGGTTTTTGTGGACATCAGCAGCGGTGCATTCGATGCCGAGGCACTCGGGTTTACGTTCGAGCACATGCAGTCGTCGTTGCACGCCCGTTTCGCTGACGGACGCTGGGTAACCGGCCTGGACGCCACCCTGTGGAGCTGGCGAGCCGCCGGTTTGGGTTTTTGGGCAACGCCACTGACGTGGCGTGCATTGCGCCCGTTGCTTGAACTGGGTTATCGCCTTTTCTGCCGCTTACGGCCCCATTTGGCGTGGTTACCCCACCCAGACAGTGGTCGCCGCTGTGTCGATAACCGTTGCACGGTGCCGGCGTCCAAACCCGCATCAGACGAGGCGTCAACGTTGAAAACCAAGCAGACCTAGAAAGCTTCGCCTGGTCATGGCCCCGACGCAGAACCTGGCTCATGGCTGATTTGGCGAACCCTGTGTCATCTGCGTCAGACGTGCGCAGCAGATACTCTCCTACCGCCAAGGATTGCCGACACATACAGCGCAGCATGGCTGCGAGGAATCAAGATGAACCCATCATTAGCCGAACATTACCGTGAAATTCTCGTCGGCGTAGGCGAGAACCCTGAGCGTGAAGGTCTGCTGGACACCCCCAAGCGTGCCGCCAAAGCGATGCAGTACCTGTGCAATGGCTACACAATGAGCCTGGAGGAAGTGATCAATGGTGCACTGTTCGAATCGCAAAACGATGAAATGGTCATCGTGCGCGACATCGAACTGTATTCATTGTGTGAGCATCACATGCTGCCCTTCATCGGCAAGGCTCATGTAGCGTACATCCCCACCGGCAGGGTACTGGGCCTGTCGAAAGTGGCCCGAGTGGTGGATATGTTCGCCCGTCGCCTGCAGATCCAGGAAAACCTGACCAAACAAATTGCCGACGCCATTCAGCACATCACCGATGCCGCCGGCGTGGCGGTGGTCATTGAAGCGAAGCACATGTGCATGATGATGCGGGGCGTGGAAAAACAAAATTCGGTGATGACCTCATCCGTGATGCTGGGCGCCTTTCGCGAGTCCTCCGCGACGCGTCACGAGTTCCTCCAACTGATAGGGCGACTGGGTTAACACCAACAAATCGCATCAGACCGCAGGAGAGCCTGGATGAACAGTCACTTGACGATGAACTCCCTTGGTGAGGGCTATCGTGCCCTCGTGATAGGCGCCAGTGGCGCGCTCGGCTCGGCTTTTTGTGAGTTGCTCAATCAGGATCCACGGTGTGCGTATGTTCGTGAGTTGGGGCGCAACAGTGTTCCATGCCTTGATCTGGAGGATCCCGACAGTATCGCCAGAGCGGCAGCCGAATTGACTGAAGAAGCACCGTACCAGTTGATCGTGCATGCTGCAGGCCTGCTTCATCGCGACGAAATAAAGCCTGAAAAAAGCTACTCCGCGATTGCAGCAGACGCGTTGCAGTCAGTCTTTCAAGTCAACACGTTCGGGCCTGCGCTGGTTTTGCGTCACTTCCTGCCGTTGCTGGACGCTCATGGCGCAATGGCGATGCTCTCTGCCAAGGTAGGCAGCATCGGCGATAACCGCCTGGGCGGCTGGTACGCCTATCGTGCATCCAAGGCAGCACTGAACATGCTGATTAAAACGGCTGCCATCGAACTGGCGCGAACCCGCCCTCAGACCCGCTTGTTGAGCCTGCATCCCGGCACGGTAATTTCGGGCCTGTCACACCCGTTTCGTGGTGCCTCGGCAGCCAGGCCGGCGAGCATTGCTGCCCATGAGTTGTTATCTCTGATTGACCGCTTGGCGCCTGCCGACAGCGGCAATTTCTTCGCTTATAACGGCGAACGTCTTCCCTGGTAAGCAGGGAGTGGACCTTGAATCTATAGGGGCTGGCCGATCATCAATGATCGACTCAGGTTGTTGCAGTGCGCCCATGATGAGATTTGCGGCTCAGGTGAAGGGCACATCGAATCGTCGGCAATGTCTCGGTAAGTCACAGGGATACTTTCAAATGATCTCGAAAACCTTCTTGCCCCCCAAATTGTCCTAAAATGATGTGAAATTTACTGGGGCTCGGAAAATGATCAACGCAGAACTGCTGAAACTGGTTGTTGAAGCATCAAACGATGGCATCGTCGTTGCGGAGCAGGAAGGCGATGAGAACATACTGATCTACGCCAACCCCGCCTTCCTGCGCCTTACAGGCTATAGCGCCGACGAAACGCTGTACCAGGACTGCCGCTTCCTGCAGGGGGATGACCGTGACCAGGCCGGCCTCGCCGCTATTCGCGAGGCCATTAAGAACCTTCAGCCTTGCCGGCAAATCATTCGAAACTATCGCAAGGACGGTAGCGCCTTCTGGAATGAGCTGTCGATTACTCCGGTTTTTAACGAGGCGGACCAGCTTACCTATTACATTGGCATCCAGAAGGACGTCAGCGTCGAATTTGAGGCCCGCGAACGCGTGCGTGAACTTGAAGCGCAAGTCGCCAGCTTGAAGGCTCAACTGGCTCAATAGCCATGAGCGGCCTGAATAGAGACTTAACTCGCCTCAGCAAGCCCTAGGGTTCAGGGAATGGCAGTGGTGCATCTCCATCGCGTCGCACGGCAAAAACATTGAGTGTCATCGCCACAAACGCGTAGTACCCGTAGACACCTATCAACTCAACCACAGCAGGCTCGCCAAGCGTACTGACGGCGTCGGTGTACAGAGCATCATCAACCCGACGATGCTCATAGAGCGCCCTCCCCAGACGATAAACAATACGTTCGTCATCCTGCTGAAACTCGGGCAAAACCTGCTGCTTGAGCGACTCGATGATGCTGTCTGACACACCCGCGCTGCGGGCAATGGGCTCGTGAATTTGCCACTCGGCCTGGGACTGCCACCAGGCGGCAGTGACAAGAATTGCCAGCTCGGTCAATCGAAGCTCCAC
This sequence comes from Pseudomonas antarctica, assembly GCF_001647715.1. Classification (NCBI taxonomy): domain Bacteria; kingdom Pseudomonadati; phylum Pseudomonadota; class Gammaproteobacteria; order Pseudomonadales; family Pseudomonadaceae; genus Pseudomonas; species Pseudomonas antarctica. Next base: position 3,188,917 of record NZ_CP015600.1, on the reverse strand, counting down.
GCGCGTACCGTATCGGCAAAACGCACCCAACTTTTGCGCATGGTTGGCAAGCTCGGGACTGTGAATCCAGGCTAAAAACGGGCCGTCAAGGTTACCTCGTGGGCCACTGATAATCTCGCTGAGGACAGCTCTCTGTGATTCATCCATCTGTTCTTCAGAAAGTGGGCTGAGGCGCGATTGTAGGGTCATAGCTAATTTTCCTTTAAGGCCCACCTCGGAGCCACGCTCCAAGAGGATAGTTGCAGCGATTCTTCCCATGACGGGACTCAATGTGCTGCTCGGATAAAACCGTCGGCCGTTGCGATCCTATGATCCGTTTCAGTCATCGATCCGATTTAGCCAAGTACCTGCACATCCATCACCGGAGCGTTTTGCGCCTGAACACGCCTTAAAAGGCAACACAAAACTTATACGCGACATTTATCCACGTACAACAAAATCGGATGAGTGTTGACGTTTTATTTGGCATCCGCACCCGCTTCGTCCGTCCTGCTCATCACACCTACCGGGCGACTGCGGATAACAACACCTGGCGATACCGGATTAAGGCAAATCACCAAGACGCCCAAAGGATCAACGTCATCGCTCAACGTATCTGGGGCGAGTGGTTTTCAGGAATCTCGATAACGGTCAAGAATTCATGGAGTGAAATTGAATCACTGCAAGGCGAGAGGGTCATTTGCTGGGAAGTTGGACGTTAGAGGGAATAAGGCCGAGTAAAAGGCGGCCTTGGAATGCGACGGACAACGCACGTAGCCAACCATGCTTTAGGCGTGAATGGCCCCAGAGCGAAAATAGCGTTAGCATTCCGCCCACTCGGCTTAAACAGCCTGTTTTTCAGATCAGGGTCGCATCGTGGAAAAGCTAATACGCCTCCAAAGTGGAATAGAAGGGCTCGACGCTCTGCTCAAGGGAGGGCTGGTCGCAGGCGCTTCATACATAATCCAAGGGCGCCCAGGGTCTGGCAAAACGATCCTCGCCAACCAGCTTGGGTTCCATCATGCGAACAATGGAGGTCGGGTTCTGGTCGCCACGCTATTGGCCGAGTCACATGACCGTCTTTTTCAATTTCTTTCTACCCTGAGCTTTTTCGACGCGTCCAAAGTCGGCGCCGACATTCAATTTGTCAGCGCGTTTGACACTCTGGAAAACGAAGGTCTGGATGAAGTAGTAAAGCTGCTTCGGCGCGAAATAAGCCGTCAAAAAGCCACGGTGATGGTAGTCGACGGTCTGCTCAATGCGCGCTCAAAAGCCGACTCGCCGATCGACACAAAGAAGTTCATCTCCGAATTGCAGGGGCATGCCGCTTTCGCGGGTTGCACGGTGCTGTTTCTCACCAGCTCCCGGCTCGACGACGGCAGCCCTGAGCACACCATGGTTGATGGCGTAATCGAGATGGGCGAAGAGCTATATGGAACGCGCTCAGCACGTCGTATACAACTGCGTAAAACCCGTGGCAGCGGAGCAATGACCGGTCTGCATGAGTGTGAAATCACGGACAATGGATTGGTGGTTTACCCGCGTCTCGAAAGCCTTTACAGCCACCCGTCCGCCCCCGACAGCGCCGACATGACGCGTATTGCCAGTGGTATTGGATCACTGGACAGCATACTGGGCGGAGGCCTTTACAGTTCCAGTGTGTCTCTGGTCATGGGCCCCTCCGGGATAGGTAAAACCACGCTGGGTCTCAAATTCCTGGCCGAGTCGACGGTGGAAACTCCGGGGCTGCATTTTGGCTTCTACGAGAGCCCGCAACGGTTGCGACTCAAAGGCCAATCACTGGGTATCGATATCAAAGGTATGGAAGACAGCGGCGCGCTGACCATTGCCTGGCAGCCTACTACGGAAGGCCTGCTGGATGGACTGGGCGCACGCCTGCTGAGTATCGTTGAAGCAAAGGGCATCAAGCGCCTGTTCATCGATAGCCTTGGCGGTATGACAAGAGTCTCGACAAATCCGGCGCGGATCAATGACTTCTTCAGTGCATTGATGAACGAGCTGCGATCCCGGGGCGTTACAGTGTTTGCATCCTGGGAAATGCGCGATTTATTTGGCTCCGAGGTCAGCGCACCAAGCTCTGACCTGTCCAGCATCGTCGACAACCTGATGCTGATGCGATTTTCTGAGAATCACTCTGAACTAAGCAGGACGCTATCTATTCTTAAAGTACGAGATAGCGCTTATGACCCCTCGCGATTTGAGGTCGTCATCCAAGATCAAGACGTTTTCCTGAAAAAGGCTTCAAGGCATGAACCACCAGTCCCCACTGAGTGATCTCCCGGTTCAATTTCTTAAGCTTTTAAGTGGGTTGAATTAACATGACCACCATCCTGGTCGTCGACGACGAGTATTTGATCGCTGACATTCTCAGCTTCGCGCTGGAGGATGAGGGGTTCATGGTGGTGACGGCCAGCAATGGTCGAAAAGGACTCGAGGTGCTGGACAGAGAACGGCCTGCCCTGATCATTACCGACTTCATGATGCCGGTCATGGACGGCCTGGAATTCGCCACCGCCGTCCGAGCCCTTCCTTGCGCGAATGATTTGCCGATCATCTTGATGAGCGGTGCTCAGGCACATATCGGTATGCAGAGATCAGATTTGTTCGATGCTGTATTGGCAAAGCCATTCAATATCGATTTGATCATTGCCGAAGTTAAAAAACTCTTGGCTTCAGGATAGCGCGCAACCGTTCAACGCCATGAGAGCCCGCCATGTCACTCAAAGGGCTCTCATTTGCGCTCAACACAACGATGCAGCGTGTAGTCCTTCGTGTGCAACTCCGCAACCGCCTGCGTGGCTAAAGTCAGCGCTCACCAACATGATGAGTATGGGCGAGTAACGAATCGGGTACCCCGTCGCGCATCAATCCGCCCTCTTCTATCCAGGCTTGGGTTGACTGATACGCACGTTGCAGCAGTTGATCTGTCTGGTTGAAATCGAACACTGACGCATCCAGTGGGCACAGCGGCGGCACTACATGGATAGCTGCATGCGCCTTGTACAATTCGATGTCGCGTACCAGTTGACGCATACTCATCAAGTTAAGCGTGTGCAAGGCTAACGCAACGAGCCCGCTCGGTGGGCACAGGCAAGCACAACCGAACCCGGTGGGCAGAACTACAACTCGCGTTGCCCCCAATGTCACCGCACTGGAAATCGGCGTGTTACTGGTGACACCGCCATCGACCAAGAACTTTTCTCCCACCCGGACATTGGGAAACACTAACGGAATCGCAGCACTGGCGAGCAAGGCCTGTTCAGCATTACCACTGGACAGAAGTTCTTCGGCGCCGCTGAGCAGATTGGTGGTGACAATATGCAGGGGTAGTTCAGTCTCTTCGATTAATTCGACCGGGAGAGATCTGCGCACTAAACGATGCAGCGCCGAAGCACTCAGCAGGTGACCGCGACGATTCAGAATACCCTTGAAGGTGTCGAGTGCCGAGAACGGAAACACATCCGACTTACGTAAGCTGCGCCAGAAATCCGCAAGCTCGCTCACGCCTTTAGCATTCGGTCTGGCCGCGAAGTAGGCACCATTGATGGCTCCGACCGAAGCGCCAACCACCAGGTCGAATGAAACCTCAGCCTCAACGAGCGCCTGTAACATTCCGACCTGAACCGCGCCAAGGCTCCCACCACCAGCAAGTACAAGAGCAGTTTTTACAGTTGGCATAGACGTACCCTCTCTGATAACGCCCTCCTGACGTTACAAGCCTAGCTGACTGGCGACATTGGCTCGGATGGAGACTACCTGCCTCATAGGCATATGGGACGTACGGAACGCTTCGCCCACCTCAAAGGAGCATCGTGTTTTGAGTTAGCGTCTACACTCGATCAAATGGTTATGACGTTATTCCTGTTTGGAGTCTCCTCCAATGCAAGCCGCACCTGAAACAACCCGTGCTGCTCCTGTGGCCCCACAAAGCAGTCATCCAGCCTGGTTGAGATTGGCCCATTGGCTGAACGCTTTGGCGGTGTTGGTGATGGTCACCAGCGGCTGGCGTATCTACAACGCCTCTCCCCTTTACGATTTTAATTTCCCCACGTCGATCACCTTGGGTGGCTGGCTCGGGGGCGCGTTGCAATGGCATTTCGCAGCAATGTGGATGTTGGTCGTCGTCAGCCTTTTCTACCTACTTTTCAATCTTTTTAGCGGCCGTCTGTCGCGACGTTTTTTTCCTGTATCACCCAAAGGTTTTTTTAATGACCTGTGGTCTGCACTCCATGGGCGGTTGGGGCATAACGATATAAGCCATTACAACCACGTGCAGCGTGTGGCGTATCTGTTTGTGATGCTCGACATTATTGCTCTAGTGGTTTCCGGGTTGGTTCTGTGGAAATCAGTCCAGTTCCCGCTACTACGTGAACTGCTGGGTGGCTACGACAGCGCGCGGCATGTGCACTTCATTGCGATGTCTTTGTTGGTGGCATTCATCGCCGTGCATTTGGTGATGGTCGCACTCGTTCCAAAGACGTTATTGGCCATGATTGTTGGCCATAAGGAGCGCGTATGAGCAAGCGTGAGCAACGCCCAGCGCTGGATGAGTCGTCCATTTTGAAGGATGCACGGAAAATTATTTCGCTCCAGGTCGAAGATCGCTCAAGGCGCGCCTTCCTGCTGCGTAGCTTGACCTTGGGCGGCGTGGCGATGCTGTCCGGCTGCAACATTTCCGATAACGATCACGTTGAAACCGCGCTGTCCTCCATGTCGCGCTTCAATGACAGGGTGCAGGGCTGGCTGTTCAACCCGAACGCCATGGCCCCTACCTACGCAGAGTCGATGATTACGCGGCCATTTCCCTTCAATGCCTTCTACGGCATCGACGAAGCGCCTGCCGTCGATGAGGACACCTACCGATTGGAAGTAACCGGCATGGTCGCCGACAAGCGCAGCTGGAAGCTTGAGGAACTGCGTGCCATGGCACAGAGCGATCAGATCACCCGGCACATCTGTGTCGAGGGCTGGAGCGCCATCGGGCGCTGGGGCGGTGTGCGCTTCAGTGATTTCCTAAAACGCGTCGGGGCCGACACCGACGCAAAGTATGTCGGCTTCAAATGTGCCGACGATTACTACACCAGTATCGACATGGCCACGGCGCTACATGCTCAAACGCTGCTGACGCTGACCTACGACGGTGCCGTATTGCCGCGTGAATATGGCTTCCCAATGAAGCTGCGCATGCCTACCAAGCTTGGCTACAAGAACCCAAAACACATTCAAGCGATTTTCGTCACCAATACCTATCCGGGTGGTTACTGGGAAGACCAGGGCTACAACTGGTTCGGTGGTAGCTGACGCCCATGGCAACCCCATTGCGCAGCCCGGGCTGCGCTTTTTCGCAACCTGAGTCTCAAGGAGCTTCACGATGAAAAGGTTAACGACTGCAATCCTGGGTATGTGCCTGGCAGTGGGCGTCGCGGTTGTACACGCCGACGATACGATGAGCAATGACACGATGAAGAAAGACACGATGTCCCACGATACGATGAAAAAGGACACGATGAAAAAGGACGAAATGCACAAAGACACCATGGGTAAGGACACGATGAAAAAAGACACCATGGGCAAAGACACGATGAAGAAAGATTCCATGTCCAATGACGGCATGAAAAAAGACGACATGAAAAAGAATGACATGTCTCAGTAAAGCGGTGCATTACAGGAAAATTGTACTGCGTCTGGAAAACCCGCCTCGGCGGGTTTTCTCGATAGCGCTCACAGGTGCGATGGCATCAACCTGCAATCTGAAAGGTTCTCCTCTCATTGATCAGGTGTTTCCAGTTCCAAACGTTGGGTGCCTGATGCCAAGCATTTTGCAAAGGAACACCAGGCACAAGCGCGTACGAACGCCTGTTCTCCAGCCCTTCAATGAGGTTGACGGCCTCTTGCGGTTTGATTTGTTCAGTGCTTAAGCATGTGCACGTCCATTACTGCCAATGCGCACACAGTTTGACCAGCTCATCGACCACATACCGCACTTTGGGTCGCAAGTGCGAAACCTTCGGCCATACCGCGTGCACATCAACCGCTTCAGGTTCATAAGCATGTAACACCTCAACCAGCCTGCCCGCTTCGATATCGCCCTGGAACAGGCTGCGCGGCATCTGGCATAAGCCGGTGCCTGCTACGGCCGCAAGAATCATGGCTTCGCCGTCGCCAATCTGATGGCTTGAGGGCGGTGCGTAGCGTACGGTCTGCCCCGCTTGCATCACGCGCCATGCGAGCGGCTGGCCACGGCGATGGCCGACAATGCAGCGATGCTGGCTCAGCTCTTCCAGGGTTTGCGGGATGCCCAAACGTGCCAGGTAATCAGGGGCTGCACAGATGGCCCAGCGCTGACGAGTCAGTCGTCGCGCCACGAGGCCACTGGTGTCCTGCAATTCGCCAAAACGTACGAGCAGATCAATACCTTCTTCGAACGGGTCCACCAAGTGGTCGGAGAAGGTCAGGCTCAGGTGCAGTTCAGGGTATTTGTTGGCGATCTCGAACAACAAAGGTGCGACGACCCGACGTCCGAACGCCACCGGCACATCAACGCGCAAACGCCCGGTTGGCTCTCCACCTCCCGAAGCCAGCCCACTTTCAGCTGTGCCGATTTCCTCCAGCGCCGTAGAGCAAGCCAAAAAATAGGCCTCGCCATCCGCAGTCAGGGAAATCCGTCGCGTCGTGCGATGAAACAGCTGCGTCCCCAAGCGTTCTTCAAGGCGCGCGATGGCTTTGCCCACGGCGGACTTTGACAGCCCCAAGCGCTCGGCTGCCTGGGTAAAGCTGGAGGAGCGGGCCGCGACGACAAAGGTGATGACGCCCTGAAAGGAATCGATAGGTACCATGCTCGGCTCGCCAATTGTAGAGTTTTAGTCTACCCAGATTATAGCTGGAGGCCATTTATCACCAGCATGTTCAACAGTACGATGGATTCCAGTCAGACAACGGTGCACCGCGCACCCTCCCCGATCAATGTCCTGAAGGAACACATCATGCCCGTCGTACGTGTGAGCTGGTTCGAAGGTAAGGAACACGCGCAAAAAGCCGCTGTTGCAGCCGATATCACTCAAAGCATCGTCAAACACACCGGTACCGATGCCAATTACATCTACGTCATTTTCGAAGACGTCGCCGCCTCGGATTGGGCGGGCGCCGGCAAGCTGTTCGGGGAAGCGCCCGAAAACACCTGATACTCCCTGCCCGCACCGCATGAATCGGCTAGGCCAGCGACATGGCGGTGCAGGCGTTTGTAATGCCTCTGCCGGAGACAACCACGATGCACCCCATTATTTCCTGCCTGTTTTCTCTCGCGGTAAAACCCGCGCAGTTCGCTGAATTCAAGGCCTTGATCGCCACAATCGTTGCCGCCACCCGTGCCGAACCGGGCACACGGGTTTACGAATACAGCGTCAACGAAGAGCTGAGCACCGTGCACATTCTTGAGCGGTATAACGCCGATGCCGTGGTGAGCCACGTAGACAGCACTTTCGCCCCTTTCGGCCAGCGTTTCCTGGCGCTGTGCACCATCACCAGCCTGGTGGTATACGGCACCCCCGATGCAGAAATTCGCAAACGCCTGGACCCATTCGGGGCCGTATACATGACCCCGTTCGATGGCTTCAGCCGCTGAGTTCGCTCAAAGCCAGCACCGTTTCCTGCGCACTCCACATCCTGCACAGAGATCACTATGTCCGTTATCGCCGACGTTATTAAGTCCCGCATCTGCGCCCGCGCTTTCAGGTGTTGACCTGATGGGATGAATCGCCCCCATCCCCTACGGTACTGCTTAGTCGTCAAGCCCCGGGCCCTTCGTTTACTGCCTCGGGCCTTCGCACGACTCCTTTAAGCAGGCAGTAGAAGGCAAACGAACTATGCATGGTGACCAGGATCAGTTGGGGGCTTATCCCATCAACGAACAATACCCGGCAGGTCACAACCCTCGCGAGGGTGATGCGTTTGCTGCGGCTCAGGCAGAGATCGACAAGCTCAATAATATCCATGCGGTCGACGCCGTGGATTGGCAGCGCCTGTCGACACTCTGCGAAGGCATTCTCAAATCCGAAGGTAAAGACCTCAGTGTCGCCATTTGGCTGCTGTGTGCTTGGACTCGCCTGCGCGCAATGGCTGGGCTAAGCGCCGGGGTTCATCTGCTCAGAGAGATGTTGGACCTCTATTGGCACACCCTGACGCCACCCGTCTCGCGCTTGCGGGCTCGGCGCAATCAAGCGCAATGGCTGATCGAGTGGCTGGACAAGACGCTGGCAGAGCCTTTTGAACCGTTGGACCCCCTGGCGGCTGAGCGTTTGATCAGCGACTGGGAGGCCATTGATGCGTTCTGGCGCACGCAGGATGACCAGGCCCCGAGCTTTGCCAGAGTTCGTCGGCGCCTGGAGCAACTGACCCGTAGCAAAACCCAAGAGCCGTCACAGGGCACGACGTCGCCAGCCGCGCAATCCACGCCCGCTGACGTCGCGACCGGCGCCCTGCCCATGGTCATCAGCCCGCCAGTGACCTTATTGGACGGCGATGAGGCCATCGTCAGCAACGTAGAAAAGGTGTTCGAGTCGCTGCGTCCGGTGCACGCCTACTGCCTGGATCAGCGCCCTGCTCTGCCCTTGACCTATCGGCTGAATCGCCAGGCACTGTGGATCACGCTCGAAGCGCTTCCTCCCAGCCAGGGTCGAAACACTCGCCTGCCCTCTCCGCCCCTTACTCTGCGAGAGAGTCTCCTGCGTTTGCAGGAAGTCGCCGAGCCGCTGGATATCGCGCGTTTCTGCGAAGGTCGGCTGAGCAGCTACCCCTTTTGGCTCGACCTTAATCGCATCAGCCACATCGCCCTTTTACAGGCGGGTGCTAGCGCTGCTGCCCAGGCCATAGCGCACGAGGTGCAAGGGTTGGTAAGCCGCCTGCCTGGCGTTATCGATCTGACCTTCGCCGACGGCATGCCTTTTGCCGATGGCGCCACCCGAGCGTGGCTGGAAAGCCTGGCGCCGACGACGCCCGTAGTCGCCCCCAAGGACGCTATCGAGACCTGCGTGGAAGACGCTCGGCGTATGGCCAATGAAGGTCGGCTGAATGATGGGTTAGCCGAACTGCAGCGCTGCATCGCTCATACCGCCAGCGCGCGCGACCGTTTCAGGCTGAGTGCCTCGCAATGCGTGCTGGTTTATCGGTTCGACCCCCACCCTGATCTGCGTATCGCGCTGGAAGGCCTGCTGGCCCGGGCCGACGAGCTCAATCTGGAGCAATGGGAGCCCGAGTTGGTCAAGCCGCTGCTTGAAATGATGCTTGAGCACAGCAACTCGTCTGAATGGTCACGGCGATTGTCACGCCTGGACCTTAACGGGTTCTGGCGCAAGCGCAGCGCCTGTACCGCAACTGACTGAACCCCTGACACGACGCGACTGCCTCTGCGAGTCGCTCACTGAGGAGAAACACCATGGCAAGTGACGGTTCCGTCGCGCCTAAAGAGCGCGTCAATATTGTCTACAAACCTGCGACGGGCGATGCCCAGGAACAGGTCGAGCTGCCGCTCAAGCAATTGGTGATCGGTGACTTCACCCTGCGTGAAGACCAGACACCTGTCGAAGAACTCAAGCCGATTCGCGTCGACAAGGACAACTTCACCGACGTGCTCAAAGGCCAGAACCTGAGCCTGCAACTATCCATCGCCAACCGCCTCTCGGATGACGCAACGCCAGACGAGCGTCTGGCGGTGAATCTGAAGTTCGAATCGATTCGTGACTTTGAACCGGACGCCCTGGTTGAGCAGGTACCGGAACTCGGCCAGTTGATCGCCCTGCGTGATGCACTCAAAGCGTTGAAAGGCCCACTGGGTAACGTGCCCGATTTTCGCAAGGAATTACAGGCATTGATCGAAGACGACGGTGCGCGTGCCCGCTTGCTCGGTGAGTTGGGCGTTGAGGAAAAGGAGTAAAGCCATGACCCAAGAAGCAACGCAAAACCCGGCCACGCAACCGTCTGCGACGCAACAGGAGGGTTCGCTGCTGGATCAATTGATCCATACCGCGCGAATAAAGCCTGGCGACGAGGCCTACGCGGTGACGCGCCAAGGTCTGGAGGCCTTTGTCGCACAGTTGCTGGAACCCAGCCGCGCGGTCGAAAAAGTCAGCGCCAACCTGATCGACGACATGATTGCAGCGTTGGACGCCAAGCTCTGCCGTCAAGTCGACGCTATTTTGCATCATGAGCGTTTCCAGGCGCTCGAGGCGTCATGGCGCTCGTTGAAATTTTTGGTCGACCGTACCGATTTTCGTGAAAACAACCGCCTGGAAATTCTCAGTGTGTCCAAGCAAAAGCTGCTGGACGACTTTGAAGACGCCCCGGAGATCACGCGCTCGGGTCTGTACAAGGCCGTTTACAGCGCAGAGTTCGGACAATTCGGCGGCCAGCCGTTCGGCGCCATCATCGGCAATTACGAGTTCAACCCTGGCTCACAGGACATCAAGCTGCTGCAGTCCATCGCGTCCGTATCGACGATGTCGCACACACCCTTCATCGCGGCGGCAGGCCCGCAGTTCTTTGGTGTCGAGAGCTTTTCCCAGTTGCCCAACCTGAAAGACCTGCAAGCCGTATTCGAAGGCCCGCAGTTCATCAAGTGGAATGCGTTTCGCGAGAGTGAAGACTCACGTTTTGTGGGGCTGACGTTGCCGCACTTCCTGCTGCGCACGCCCTACGGGGAAGAAACGGTGCCGGTCAGAAAATTCCGTTACAACGAAAGCGTGACCTCCAGCAATCACGATTTCCTGTGGGGCAATGCCGCCTTCGCCTTTGCCAGCCGATTGTCCGACAGCTTCGCCCAGTACCGTTGGTGTGCCAACGTCATCGGCCCGCAAGGTGGCGGTACCGTCAGCGACCTGCCGATTTACAACTACGAAGCCATGGGTGAGGTGCAGACCAAAATCCCGACTGACGTGCTGATCTCCGAGCGGCGGGAATTCGAGCTGGCCGAGCAGGGTTTTATTGCCCTGACCATGCGCAAGAACACCGACAACGCCGCGTTCTTCTCCGCCAACTCTTGTCAGAAACCCAAGTACTTTGGCAATGACAAAGAAGGCAAGGAAGCGGAGTTGAACTACAAGCTCGGCACCCAGTTGCCCTACATCTTCGTGGTCAGTCGCCTGGCTCACTACATCAAGGTCATCCAGCGCGAAAACATCGGCACCTGGAAAGAGCGCGGCGACCTGGAGTCGGAGCTCAATGGCTGGATCCGTCAATACGTCGCCGACATGGACAACCCTGCTGTGGGCGTGCGCAGCCGTCGGCCATTGCGCCAGGCCGACATTTCCGTAAACGACGTCGAAGGTGACCCAGGCTGGTACCGCGTGAGCCTCAAGGTCCGGCCGCATTTCAAGTACATGGGGGCTTCGTTCACCTTGTCGCTGGTCGGCAAGCTGGACAAGAGCTGAAAGCTGCGCGCTGCTCACTCTGCGGTCATCCGCCCTGCCGATGGCCGCAACCGTTGAATCATGAGTGATTGAGGGATCGGTGATGAAAGAAAAACGCCTGCTGGAACGCATTGGCGCCCTGCAACTGGGCAGCGAACGCTCCCACCTGACCCAGGCGCAAGTGCTGCTGGACTCACTGATGGAGCATCTGAGCCGGATCCTTAACACTCGCCAAGGCAGCGTGCCGATAGACCCGGATTTCGGGGTGCCCGACTTCACCAACCTGGCCGGCAGTTTCGCCACCGGAGAAACGGCGCAAATCATCGACCACATGACACGCATGGTTGCGCGTTACGAACCGCGTCTGAAATCACCCTGCATCACCCTGGCCGAACACGGTTGCGAGGTGTTGTCGTTGCGCTTCATGCTCGACGGATTGGTCGCGATCAATGACCGCGACATCCCCATCCACTTGTCGACCCTCGTCTCCTGCGACGGGCGCGTCTCGCTGTCGATGCGCTAGGTGGACTGTGCAGAACTTCTACTACCAAAGTGAACTGAATAACCTGCGGCATCTGGCCGATGAGTTCGCCCAGCGTAACCCTGCCCTGGCGCCCTTGCTCGGCAGTGGCTCCGCCAGTGATCCGGATGTGGAGCGGCTGCTCGAAGGCGTGGCCTTCCTGACGGGCATGGTGCGCCAGCGGTTGGATGACGAGTTTCCCGAATTTGTCCAAGAACTGGCGCAGTTGCTTTATCCGCAGTATTTGCAGCCACTGCCGTGCATGACGCTGCTGCAGTTCGCGCCGCGAACAGCGCTTTCACAGACACAAGCTATCGATACCGGCTGCGAAGTGGCTTCCGTACCCATTGATGGCCATCGAGTGAGCTTTCGCAGCACGATGCCGGTCGACCTTGAGCCGGTCACGCTAACCGGTGCGCGCTGGGAGGGCGGAACCTCAGACAGCCGTTGCCTGGTGCTGGACCTTGCGCTGACCGTCGCGCCCAATGACTTCAAGGCCGACAGCCTGATCTTTTACCTGGGTGATACCTTCAGCGAAGCCTGCGCCCTGCTCCGTCTGCTGGACCAGCATGTGCGCGAAATACGCATCCAGGGTGAAGGCCAACCGATAACGCTGCTGTCGGCCAACCACATCCAACCGTGCGGCTTTGATCGTGAGCACGCGTTGTTGCCCTACCCGGACGCCGCACACCCGGCCTACCGGGGCTTGCAGGAGTATTTCGCGTTGCCGGAAAAATTCCTGTTCGTGCGCTTGAGCGGTTTGCAGCGCTGGCGCCATCGAGGCGAACACACCCGCATGAGCGTAAAGCTGGTGTTCGACAAAGTGCCGTCGTGGGCACCCTCGATAACCGAAAACAGCTTCATGCTCGGGGTGACACCCGCGGTCAATCTGTTCACCCAGGACGCTCACCCGCTCAGGGTCGATCACCGCCAACCCGAATATCGCATCCAGCCTGCGAACCAGTCCCAGCGCCAACGCCTGCGCATTCATTCAGTGCTGAGTGTCAGCGCCTATTCGGGCACCGGCAACGAAAAAACCTTAAAACCCTTCCACACCATTTACCAGCGTGATGCGTTCAACCTGCGTATTCGCCAGGGCAGCAATGACCCGCGTGATTACGAGCACTTCATCAGCCTGCCGTATGTCGACCGTCAATCGCCGGAAGACCTCACCCTGTCGATCTCGCTGCTGTGCACTGACGGCCCGCTGCCCGAGAGTTTGCACCCCGGGGACCTCAACCAGCCGATGGACAACACCCCGGCGCGCGTCACGCTGCGCAACATTCGTGGCATCACCCCCTGCCATCCGCCCAAATACCAGGACCGTTTGCTGTGGCGCATGCTTTCCCAGCTGAATGCCAACCACTTCAAACTGCTGGACGCCGAATACCTCAAGAGCCTGCTCAAACTCTACCTGCCGAGCGCCGATGAGGGTGGGCAAGACGCCAACAATCGACGGATCAACGGCATTGAAAAAGTCTTTGCCACGCAGGAGCGACGCTTCATCAACGGCCTGCCCATCGAAGGTACGGTGGTGCGCCTTGAGTGCCGCGGCGACCATTTCCTGGGTTCCGGAGGGCTTTACCTGTTTGGCGTGGTACTCGATGAGTTCTTTGCCGGCAGTGTCGCGCTCAACAGCTTCGTAGCGCTCAACCTGTACGACAGCGTTAATCAGGAAACACTGGCGTGGCCGGCGAAAATCGGCCGGCAGCGCCTGCTATGACTCAGGACGCCTTGCTGGCCAACGGTCGCGACTATGCTTTTTTCCAGGCGTTGCGCTTGCTGCGTCTTCGCTTCCCGGACGATAACGCCTTCAGCGATGGCGTACGCGTGCGCCCTGGCCTGGGGTTGGGGTTCCCCGAGAGCGATATTTTAGCCATTGACCAGGACGACAGCGGGCGTTATCACCTGCAAGCCAGCTTCTTTGGCTTGTATGGCGTGACCTCACCGCTGCCGACGTTCTACACCGAAGACCTGATCGACGAGCAGCTGCAAGGCCGCAGTGCCGGCCGTGATTTTCTCGATATCGTGCATGCCGCGCTGTACCCGCTGCTGTTTCGTGCCTGGGAAAAACACCGTCTGTGGATGGCTATCGGCGAGCGTCGTGACCTGAGCCGTCTCAACCTGGTGCGTTCGCTGATCGGCCTGGCCGACGCCGACCCGCAGTGGCGCCAGCATGCACCGCAATTAGTGCGCTACGCCGGCATCTTCAACCAGTTCCCGCGCTCGGCGCTCGGCCTGGAGCAACTGCTCAGCAGCACACTGGACGGCGATCCCGTCGAAGTCGTGCCCTGCGTGCTGACCCAAGTGCCGATTGATGACCAGTCCCGCTGCCGGTTGGGTCTGCAGGGCAACGTGCTGGGGCAGGACAGCCTGCTCGGGCAACAGGTCAGCGACCGCACCAGTACTCTGGACATCCGTATCGGCCCCCTGGACGCCTTGCGTTTTCACCTGCTGATGCCGGGCGCCGCACTCTACAAACGTATCGAACGATTAACCGCGTTGTACCTGCACACCCCGCTCAAATGCCGGCTGGTGCTGAGCCTTAAACCAGAACAACAGCGTGGCACGCGATTGGGTGACAGCTGGCAGCGCCTGGGCACCAACACCTGGCTGGGGCGCACAGTCGACCAGGGCAAGGCGGTATTCACGCTGGCCGGGGCGCAAAGTCCCGGCGCTCAATCGAGGACCGGACAATGATTCAGGTAGAACTCAAGCCGTTATTTGCCAGGCTCAATACCTTCAGCAATCACGCCCTGGAAAATAGCGCCGGCATGACGCTGGCGCGCGCCCATTACGAAATTACGATCGAGCATTTCCTGCACCAATTACTGCAGGACCCGCAGGGTGATATTGCGTTGATTCTTGCGTATTTTGAGGTAGATCCCTTACGCCTTTCAGCCCGGCTTGACGATAGCCTGGCCCAGTTCAAGCGAGGTAATCCGGGACGCCCGGTCTTTTCACCGCTGTTGACCGAGTGGGTGCAGGACGCCTGGATCGCGGCTTCGCTGATTGTCGGCAGCCCCAGCATCCGCGCCGGGACGTTGCTGCTCGCCTTGGTCACGCGCCTGGGTTACTACACGGCGGGCACCCGTTACGGCGAACTGCTCAAGGGCGTTTCACGCGAGCGCCTGGGTAATCAGTTCGCCGATATCGTCGCTGGTTCCAGCGAAGGCCCATTGGCACACCTGCAAGGCGCAGCGCCGGGCGGCAGCGCGCCTGATACCAGCGCTGGGGTCAATCGCGAAAACACCATCGCGCGGTTCTGCGAAGACCTCACCGCCAAGGCCGCCAAGGGTGGTATTGACCCCGTGTTCGGACGTGACCAGGAAATTCGCCAGATGGTGGATATCCTCGCCCGACGCCGCAAGAACAACCCCATTGTGGTCGGTGAACCGGGCGTTGGTAAGTCCGCCGTGGTCGAGGGCCTGGCGCTGGCTATCCACCTGGGCGATGTCCCGGATTTTCTGCGCAACACACGGCTGCTGAGTCTCGATATGGGCCTGCTGGAGGCCGGTGCCAGTGTCAAAGGTGAGTTCGAGAGTCGCCTGCGCGCGGTGATCGACGAGGTTAAAGCGTCCACCGTGCCGATCATTCTATTTATCGACGAAGCCCACATGCTGATTGGCGCCGGGGGGCCGACCGGTGGCACTGACGCCGCCAACCTGCTCAAGCCTGCGCTGGCCCGGGGAGAGCTGCGCACCATCGCCGCAACCACTTGGGGCGAGTACAAAAAGCACTTCGAAAAAGACCCTGCCCTCGCCCGCCGCTTCCAGCTCGTCAAGCTTGAGGAGCCGAGCGTGGCAACCGCTGTGCTGATTCTGCGAGGCCTCAAGCCCCACTATGAAAAAGTCCACGGTGTCAGCGTTCGCGATGATGCAATTACCGCCGCCGCCGAACTGTCCGACCGCTATGTCACAGGGCGGTTGTTGCCCGACAAGGCTGTCGACCTGCTAGACACGGCCAGTGCGCGCGTGCGTATTGGCCTGGACACTCGGCCCGCGAACCTGGAACAGCTCGAACGGCATCAAGGCGCCTTGTCCCGCGAGCGCGAGGCCCTGGAACGCGATCAACGCCATGGCCACCCGGTGGACCCTGGCCGTATACAGGCCATCGAGCAAACACTCATTCAACTAGGTGTGGAGTACCAGGCGCTGGAACACCGCTGGCAGTTAGAGCGTGCTGCTGCATATCGCGTGCTTGAGGTGCGCGCCGAGACGCAAACCCTTGACGACTGGCCAGCAAGGCTGGCTGAGGCCCGTGACAGCCTGGCGCACCTGCAAGGTGACGACCCATTGCTGTTCACCGAGGTCGGTCCGGACACCATCGCCAAAGTCGTGTCTGACTGGACCGGCATCCCGCTGGGCAAGGTCTTGCGCGATAGCGCCGGCGGCGTCATGTCGTTGGCCGCCACGATCAACACCCGGATTCATGGCCAGGACGCCGCCGTCCAATGCATCACCGACATACTCAAGGCGGCACAATCGGGCCTGCGCGATCCGCAACAACCCCTGGGCGTGTTCCTGCTGGTGGGTCCTTCCGGTGTCGGTAAAACCGAAACTGCACTCGCCGTGGCCGATCACTTGTTTGGCGGCGAGCATGCACTGACCACGCTCGCCATGAGTGAGTTTCAGGAAAAGCACACGGTGAGTCGCCTGGTCGGCTCGCCTCCCGGTTATGTGGGTTATGGAGAAGGTGGCTTGCTGACAGAAGCCGTGCGCCGTCGGCCCTATTCGGTGGTGCTGCTCGACGAGGTGGAAAAGGCCCATCTGGAGGTGGTCAACCTGTTTTATCAGGTGTTCGACAAAGGCATCCTTTCCGACGGTGAAGGCCGCCAAATCGACTTCAGCAACACCGTGATATTTCTCACCAGCAACTTGGCGAGCGATGAAATCAGCGCATTGTGTGCCGGCGAACGCCCGAGTGCCGACACGCTGGTGGAGCGGATTCAGCCCGTGCTGTCGTCGCACTTCAAACCGGCGTTGCTCGCCCGCATGACCGTGGTGCCTTACTTCACCCTGCAAGCAGAACACCTGGCGAGCATTGTCGAGCTGAAACTCCAGCGCCTGGCGTCGCGCCTGCTGGCATCGGCCAAGGTACGCCTGTGCTTCAGCGCGTCGGTCGCGCGCACCCTCGCCGAGCGCTGCACGAACGTCCAAAACGGCGCGCGCAACATTGACTTTATGTTGCGCAAAAGCCTGACGCCGCGCCTGTCGGACGTGCTGCTCACGGCGATGGCCGAGCAGCGCGTGCTCAGTGCCATCCGCGTCGATATGGACGCCAGTGGTGGGTGGCGGATCGACGCCCTGGACAGCTGAACAATCAGGTCTTTACCCGAGCGCAAAAAAAACGGGCCCGCCCTACAGTGGCCCCGTGACTCGATTGCGCAGGTAACCAGGAGTTCAGACCATGACATTGACCGAGCAACCTCTGTGCACCTTCCTCAGTGACGCGCTCGCCTTGGAACCCCTGCTGGTCGCCCGTTGGCAGGGTGAAGACGTGTTGTCACGGCCCTATCGCTTCGAGGTGGTACTGGCATCGCTGAACCCGTTACTGAACGAAGATGCCATGCTCGGTGCAGCCGCCCACCTGACCCTGTTTGACACCCTGGGCACTGCTCACCCGTACCACGGCATCGTCACGTCGGTGGAACTGTTGGACGCCGATGATCTTTACCACTATTGCCGTGTGGTGCTGGAGCCGCGCATCACTCGACTCCGCCAGCAGCGCTTCAGCGAAATCTGGCTGGACAAAAACCTGCCGGAGTTGGTCCGCGACATCCTCAAAAATGCCGACCTGACGCGTGAAGGCCCGGGCTCGGACAGCATCAGCACGGCCGCCTTCGATTTTGATGTACGCCTGCGGGGCGACGACATCCCCCATACGCAAGCCAACTTTACCTGCCAGTACGAAGAATCCAGCTTCGACTTTCTGTCGCGCCTGTTGGAATACAGCGGCTGCTACTACTTCTTCGAGCAGCAGGATCAGCAGGAAGCGCTGATCATTTGCAGTGATCGCAGCGCCCAACCCAAGACAGTGCTGCCGGTGCTGTACCGCCCCTTGGACACCGCGCTGAACAACGGTCTTCAGGCGGTAGCGCACACCTTTATCCGTCGCACCCTAGTGCAACCGGAGCAGGTGGTGCTACAGGACTTTTCTGCCAGCAATGCACAACTGGCGCTACACAGCACAGCGTCGGTGGCGGCCGGTAGCGTCGCCGAAGATGCCCAAGCTCCGAGCGCCTCGCCAGCGTTCAGCGGCGACTATGGCCTCTATGGTGAGCATTTTGGCAGTCACGCTCAGGGCATCTGGCTGGCGCAACGCCGTGCCCAGGCGCTGGGATGCCGTCATCGGCTGTTCCACGGCAGTGGCCATGTTACCGGCCTTCGATCAGGCGGTTCGATGGTCTTGGCCGGGCATGCGCGGCCCTGCATGAATGCGGCTTATCAAGTGCTTGAAGTGCACCACAGCGGGCAACAACCACTGCCCGCTACGGGCGAGGATAACGTGGCCCGCGATACCCAAACGCGCTTTCTGGTGATCCCCGCCGAGGTGCAGTTCCGTCCGCCCCTGGAAACCCCAAAACCCAACGCGTTTGGCGTACTGAGTGCCGTGGTGGATGGCGACGACAGCGGCAAGCCCCTGCTCAACCAGCACGGCTGCTACAAAGTCCGTTTCCCGTTTACCCGCGATCAAAAACCCAGCACTCGGGGTTCGGCATGGCTGCGCAGGGTGTCGTTGTCTGCCGGTTCCAGCCATGGCATGCACTTTCCGCTGCTCAAAGGCAGTGAAGTGTTGGTGTCATTTCTCGGCGGCGACCCGGACCGGCCGATTATCGTTGGCTGCGTGCCAAACTCGGAAAACCCGAGCATGGTCATTGAGCGTAACGCCACTCAGAGCGGCTTCTCCACGGCCGGAGGGCACTTCCTGGCGATGGAAGACCACCCTGGGGCCGCCCATCTGAAACTGGGCGCGCCTGGCGGTAACAGCACCTTCACACTGGGCAATGGCGAAGTCGCCGGCGCGCAACTGCGCACCAACGCCCATATGCAATTGACATCGTCCTCGCTCACGCACGAGGTGCCCGGCGTGTACTCGTTGTCCATGGGCACCGGGGACCCGGCGACAGCCAGTGGCAGCGACTCGGGCCCGGATACCACCGTGCCGACTCCGCCACCCAAACCAACACCGGGGGAACTCAACACAGGTGTCAATTGGGGCGGCCCGAACTGGCTCAACCTTGGCGCCAAGGCTGAATTCAGCAATGCGCCTACCTTCTCGACATCACTCAAGACGGCGGCAGCCCAGTTGGAGGCAAGCCTGGGCGGAGCCAAGGGAAGCCTCACTGTGCAAGGAAAAGCGACCACCGTGAATATGTCGGGCGTCAGCATTTCACTGTCGTGTAACGGGTTCACTTACGTCTGGGAAAAGATCGGGAAGAAGGTCGCGGCAATTTCCGAAGACAAGAAGCTCATCGATAAAACGGTGGCCTCCGTCTCAAAACTTGAAGCAGAGCTGCACAAGGTGACTGCCGATCTATACACGGTGACCGGTACGACCTCGATCACGCTGAAATGCGCTGAGCATTCCATCGTATTAAACCAAGATGGCATTCGGATCCAGTCGCCTAAACCGATCATGATCGACGGCGACGTGGCCATTACCGGTAAAACCCGGTTCGTGGGAAATGTCGATGTGGCTGGCGATATCAACTGCAAAAACGCGACCGTATCCTCCCAGTTGAAAGCCACCTACACCAGCCTCGACGAACTGAGTGCGACCAATGCAACGTTGGGCGCCGTTTATATCCCTCCCACGCCGACGCAAGCGCTGATAGAAGCCGAAGAAACCGCGCGGCTCAAAGCCTTTGAGGTGCTCAACGAAATGGCTGAGGCGGTCGCCAGAGGGTTGGACGACGGGGCCAATGCGGCACTCCAGGTAGTCGACAACTTCGAGCCTTAAAGCGTTTCTTCCTGACGAGGGTTCAAGCATGCACCTTTCCTATTCCGACATGAGTCTGCTGACCCTGGCCCGTCAACAGGGGCCACGGCCTGCCACCCTGGCAATTACCGTGGGCCTGCTGTTCGGTGCCGACCATCAGGTGCTGGCCGCTGAACATGCATTGCCCTGGCTCAGCCAGCGCTTCGACAAACAGCCGTTCGACAGTGGTTTGAAAAAGGCCCGTGGCAGTTTCGCCGTGCATGGCGACGCGTACCCTCTGACGCCTGAGCAGCAACACACGGGCATGGCCGTACGCGTGCGCATCGCAAGCATCAGTAAAACCTTGCACCTGCACCCGCCAAGGTGCTGGGAGCGCGGGGTGCTCGGCCTCACCGCGCGTCCAACGGGCCCGCTCCTGCGTTTGCCGTTGGATTTGCAGCACGCGTTCGGCGGCGCCGGCTGGGCAGATAATCCCGAAGGCAGCGGCTATCTGGCGGACCCCGACAGCAGCGTGGGCATGCCGTTGCCGCAAATCGAAAACGAACACTTGCCCCTGCGGGTACCCGGCCAGACGCTGCCAATTGCCAGCCTGCGTCCGCTGCCGCCGCAATGCCGTGAACGCCGCGATTTGTGGGGCACCTGCGATGAACACTGGACAGCACGCCGGGCACCCTGCCCGCCTCTGGATTGTGACGCTCGCTGGTTTGATGAAGTCGCTCAGGACCAATGCAACCCAGGTTATTGGGCAGGCAACGAAGCCTGGAGCGTTGACGGCATGCACCCTCAGCATGCGCAAATCCGCGGTACGTTGCCCGCATTCCGTGCCCGGGTGTTTCTCAAGCGAGCGGCACCGGCACAACAGATCGAAGAGCCACCCCTGGACCTGGACACGGTGTGGCTATTCCCCGACGTTGAGCGGGTGTTGCTGCTGTACCGGGCCGAGGTCAACGTGGCCGATCTTGACGGCGCCGATATTGCTCAGTTGGGCGCCGTGTATGAACACCGCGACGCGCCAAGCGAAACCGCCGCAGCCTGCTGCGAAAAACTCTGGCCCGCGGTCAAGCCGCCTCCTGCGGCCATGCCAATACCGCCTGCAACGGTCGACAAAGACGCCATCATTCACCGTATGCAGGCCTCGATAAATGCCCGTTACGCGGCCTTCGCCGCCGAACAAGCCAGGGTATTGGCCTGCGCTGGCGACGTGGGCAAACGCTTCGGCAAACCGTTGAACCCGGCGGAGTACCCGGCGACTGCGCCTAACCTCACCGCACTGGCGCAACGCCCGCCGGCCGAGGTCCGGCCGTTTAACCCGGCCGCCCTCAAAGCGAGCATCCAAACCAGCATTGAACACGCGGAGGCGGCAACCGAGAAGTTCCTCGACGAGACAGCGGTACGCCTGAACATGAAGCCTGAGGCGCTGCGCGAGGCGATCAGACAGGTTGAACAAAACGCGCCGCGCCCCGTCAAGACAGACCCAATGTCCAGTCTTGACCCACTGCCCCTGCCGGCGTCACGCAAAGCCTCATTGCGCGCGCAACTGAGCGCCGGTTTGCAAGAGATGCGTGAGACAGAGCAGCAGATCAACGCGAAGATGCAGGCACTGCGGGCGAAATTGCCGGCGGCCAGTCCGCCAAAAAAGCCATCGCCGCCCCCTCCTGCCGGCGGCGACACCGTAACCCCTGAGGCCGGTCCCTGGACTCGTGCGTTGCTCGAAGCTGCCCACGCCCGGGGTGACCGCCTGGAAGGCGCACGTTTTGTCGGCCTGGACCTGTCTGCCAGTGATTTGGCCGGTGCGGTACTGCACCGCTGTTCGTTTGATCACTGTGTGCTGGCTGCTGCGCATTGGCCAGGTATCGACCTGACCGGCAGCACCCTAAAAAATTGCGACTTGCGGCAGATCGACTTGCGCGAAGCGCAGTTAGCCAAAACACGTCTGCGCGACTGCCTGTTGGACCATGCGCGGCTGGCCGGCGCCGGCCTGCACGCGGCAGCGTGGTCAGGGGTCGAAGGCCAGGACATCGACCTGACCAATGCCCGCGCCGCCGAACTGCAACTGGACCTGGGTTGCCAGTTGCCCGGCATTCGCCTGGATAACGCAGACCTTGCGAATGCCAGCCTGCAAGACGCGTCACTGATGGGGGCAAGCCTGCGGGGCAGCCACCTGCACAACGCCCTGCTCATTCGCTGCGACTTGCGCAGCAGCCAGGGTTATCGCCTGGACGCGCGCAATGCCGACTTCACCGGCAGTGACCTCTGCCAAATACAGTGGGTGGGCGCCAACTTGCAGCAAGCCCGCCTACGCAAAGTCCGACTGGATCAGGCCGACCTGCGCGACTGCAATCTGCATGCGGTCGTCAGCGAAGGCGCCCGAGGTGTCGGGGCCCGCCTGGAAGGCGCTTTATTGAGCTATTGCCGATTACCCGAGGAACTCGAACATGTCTGAATCAATGACCGCCGAACAGCTGCGCGCGCGCGTCGCCGAGGGTGGCGTGCTGCGCGACCTGTGCCTGGCCGATGGTGACTTCCGGGGCGTTGCGCTGCGCCATGCGCGCCTGGAGCAGGTCGACGCGCGCAACGCCTGCTTCAACGACGCCGACCTGGAGGCCTGTACCTGGGTCGACTGCCAACTGGCGGGGAGCCACTTTTCTCGCAGCCAGTTGCGTCAGGTCGACTTCAGAAACTGCCAATTCGATGGGGCAAACCTGGCCACGGCAACCCTCGACGGTGGCCGTTGGTTACGCTGCGAGGCCGTTGGGTTGAACCTCAACGAAGCCAGTGTCAGCAACCTGAGTTTCATTGACTGCGCATTCTCAGTGCCCAATTTGCGCGGCAGCATCATGCGCCAATGCCAACTGGACCATGTCAGCCTGTGTGATGCCGATGCCAGCTCGGCGCAATGGCAGCAGGTGCGCGTGACCGACAGCCTGCTGCGCAACCTCTACCTGATCGACGCACACCTTGAGCAATGTGCCTTTGATCGCAGCAGCCTGACCGATGTTGACCTGAGCCACGCCGAAACCCGTGCCCTGTCGCTGTTCCAATGCCAGGGCGCTCGAGTGCGGTTCATCGCCACGAACCTCATCCAGGCCATCTTTACCGACGCGCGGCTGAACGCTGCCGACTTCACCGACAGTGGCTTGGTCCAGGCCAACCTGAACGGCGCAGTGCTGCCCGGCGCGCAGTTCTTGCGGGCCCGCCTGCGCTACGCCCAATGCATCTATCTGCGCGCCTGCGGTGCCGACTTCACCGATGCCGACCTGTTTGGCGCCAACCTGCACGCCGCCGAACTGGACAACTGTCAGTGGAAAGGCGCGCGGCTCGACGACATTCGCCCTACCGACCCGCTGCGCCTGGCCGCCGATCGTTGGCAGCCGACGCTGTAAGGAGAACACCATGCCACTGCAAGCCCCGCAGCACAGTCAATGCCCGGCCACGTTGCACCATGGGCGGATCAATGCCGAGGATGGCGAGCGTTTTGGTGTCGTCAGTACCGACGGGCGCCGTTACTGGCTCAAGCCCGCGGCCGGTTGCCTGTTGCGTCCGGCACTCGGGGATGCGGTGCTGATCTGCGTGGAGGGTACGAGCGGCTACGTCCTCACCGTACTGGAGCGCGACAGCAGCACGCCCGCCCGCTTGAGTGTGGACGGCGACCTGCACCTGCACTTGCCGGCAGGTGCGCTGCATATAGAGGCGCGGGACGGTATTAGCCTGGACGCCGGCGCGGCACTTGCCGTGCGCAGCGCTAACGTCCTGCTGCACAGCACCCACGCGTGCCTGACGACCCAAACGCTGCAGGTCAGCGGTGAACGCGCCGACAGCCATTGGCTGCAACGCCATGACACGGCGTTGCACGCTCACCAGACCGTGCAGGTCCATACCGCCGAGTTCGGCGACAGCCGCCGCCGCGTGGAAGGGCACGAAGAGCTGTACGCGGGCTCGGTCAGCCAGCAGGTGAAAAACGATTGGCAATTGCGTGGCGAAACCCTTGACCTGTTCGCCGATATCACCGTCGCGCTGGATGGCCAGCGCATCAAACTCGGTTAGGAGTCTTCCCATGTTCATGCTGACGAATGATGGCGCAGTGGCCACCGCCACCGCCCCCGACATGTGCAACACACCAACCCCGACCGGGCCTTTGCCCATGCCCTATCCCAACACCGCCGACACCCGCATGGCCGACCCCGGCGGCCTGATGTCAAACGTGCTGGTGATGGGCATGCCAGCGATGACGCTGATGAGCAAAGTGACGATCAGCAATGGCGATCAACCCGGTGCCGCAGGCGGCCTGCTCAGTGGCCGGATCATGGGCGAAATGACCTTTCTCAACGCCAGCACCTGCGTCACGGTCGGCGGTAAACCTGCCGTGCGAGTGACCTGCCTGACCGGGCATAACGGCGCCCCTCAGAATACCGTGGGCATGGTCAGCGCGCCTGGCCAGACCAAAGTGC
This sequence comes from Pseudomonas antarctica, assembly GCF_001647715.1. Classification (NCBI taxonomy): domain Bacteria; kingdom Pseudomonadati; phylum Pseudomonadota; class Gammaproteobacteria; order Pseudomonadales; family Pseudomonadaceae; genus Pseudomonas; species Pseudomonas antarctica. The sequence continues at coordinate 3,164,609 of NZ_CP015600.1, read as the reverse complement.
TGGTGATGAGATGAACACAGTGGCGCTTAAACCCCTAGCGGTGCTGTTGCTCGGCGTGTTGCTCACAGCCTGTAGCAGTAACGGTCCGACACCGCAGCAACAGGCGTTGAACGAGCTGAAGTGGAACTACGCCAATGGCAGCATTGAACTCACGCTGACCGCCGACAAAGACCTCAACCAATACGACGGCCAGGCACACACCCTCCTGCTGGTCGTGACCCAGTTCGCTCAACCGAACGCCTTCAGTGCCTACACCGGCAGCAGCCAGCAACTGAGCAAGCTGTTGCTGATGAACAGCGCTCCACCGGACCTGATCGGCCTGACACGCCTGTTTATCGAGCCGGGACAGACCCGCACCGTGCGTTTGCCACGCCTGGAGGGGGCAAAAATGGTCGGCATCAGCGCCGGCTATGCCCACTTGGACCCGCAGCGCAGCGTCAAGCTCTACCGGATTGGCGTGGACGTGGCCTCCACAGGCTTTTTCAGTAAAACCTGGACCGCCCGCCCGAAAACGCTGGCCATCAACCTGTTGCTGGGGCCTGACGCACTGTTGCGCAGCCAGCAAAGCCAGCTGGAAAAACCGTTGACCGAGCAACCCGTCGAAGGCGAAGTCAGCCTGACTGGCGCCGGCCAATGATCGGTGTTCCGTGTGTTTCCCCTCTCTGTCGAGGTGCCCTATGAACATCGACAAACCGCTCTACTGGCATCAAGGCCTGTTCCTGCAGCCGCAGCACTTTCAGCAGAATGACGCTCGCCTGGAAAGCCTCGTGACGAGGACCCTCGCCTGCCAACAACCCCATGCCTGGGGGCTGATATCGATGTGTTTGAATGATGCTGCACTGGCGTCGCGTCAATGTCGGGTTGAACAACTGTCGGTGCGGTTTACCGACGGCAGCCTGGTCGAATACCCCGGCAACGCCTCACTGGAATGCCGCCCGCTGGCGCTTGCAGACTTTGTCAGCGACAGCCGCACGCTGTATGTCGGCCTCAAGCGCAGCCAGCCGGGCGAACCGGATGCCCAGGTGTTCGAAGACCTGCAAGACGCCCAAAAAGCCAACGTGCGTTTTGCCGTAAGGGCCGACCCGCACACACTGAATGATCGTCACGGCGACGCCCCCGAAGCGCTGGTGCGGCAAATGTCCTACGTTTTGCGCTTGTTCTGGGAAGATGAACTGGACAACCTCGGCGCCTATGACTTGCTGCCTATCGCGCGGTTGGAGCACGACGGTGACCGCATTCATTTGGCCGAGCGTTACATCGCACCTTGCGTGATGATCGGTGCCTCGCCGGCGTTGATGCAAACGTTGCGAGACACCCGTGACGAATTGGTCGGCCGAGCCCGCCAGCTGGAGGTGTTCAAGCAATCCGGCGACGCGCGTTACGGCGACTTCGATGCCGCACACACGCACAATTTGCTGGCATTGGTGATCCTCAACCGTTATGGCCCATTGCTGACTCACTTGCTGGAGACGCCACAAGTCTCGCCGTGGCAGGTGTATGGGACGCTGCGTCAATTGATCGGCGAACTCAGTGTGTTCAGCGAGCGCTGCGACATGCTGGGGCAAACCCGCGACGGTCGATCGCTGCTGACGTCCTATCAGCATGAAACCTCCGGCCAGGCCATTACCCTGGCTGCCGGGTTGATCGGCCAATTGCTTAACGAGATCAGCGTCGGTTCAGAACTCCTGGTGCGGTTGCTGCCCAGCGAGGGGTTATTCCAAAGCAGCTTGCCGGACGCATTTCTCGGCCCGCGCCACCGCTATTACCTGGTGGTCCGCAGCGATGGTGATCCGACGCGACTCGCGCAGCAGCTGGAACTGGATGGCAAGTTGGGTGCGCCGCAGGACATGCCGGACCTGATCAACCGTGCATTGCCGGGGGTCGAGCTGATTTACCTGCAAGTGCCGCCGCAAGGCATGCCCCGTCGTCCCGGAGCGCTTTATTACCGCCTGGAGCCACTGAGCGAAGCCTGGGAAAAAGTCTGCAGCACCCAGGCAGCCGCATTGTTTATGCCCAACGCCCCGGCAGACATGCTGGTCGAGCTGGTGGTGGTACGCGCATGAACGAAGGTCGCTTGGCCGACTGCTGGGTCGGCATCTTTGAACGCACTCGGGCCGTGTTCGCCGATCCTGCGGCGTCGGCCGCCACCGCCACAGCACTCCTTATCAACCAGCTGGAAGTGGCGGCCGGTCGCGCCCGTGAGCGCGGTTACGTCGAGGCATGGGTTCGCGAATCGCTGTTTGCGGTGGTGGCCTGGGTGGATGAAACCGCAATGACCACCGCGTGGCCCGGCGCCGCTGACTGGCGCCGTTCGCCTTTGCAGCGTCACTACTTTTTTACCACTCGGGCTGGGGTGGAGTTCTTCCAGCGCTGGCAGGCGCTACCTGAGGAGGCGGGTCCCGTACGTGAGGTCTTTGGCCTGGCGTTGCTCGCCGGTTTCGCCGGCCACTACGCAACGCGCCCAGCCTGCGAGCTGGACGACTTTCGTCGGCAATGCCTGCAACGCATCGCCCGGGACGGCCAGATGCGCACGCTGGATACGTCCGGCACCTTGTTCAACCAGCCGTCACTCGGCATCTCGGCGCAGCGTCGCCGCACGCGCCGGCGATTGCCCGCGCTGGTAGTTACCCTGCTGATCGTGATTCCGCTGCTGGGGCTGGCGGCACTGTACATCGGTCTGGACAGGCCGCTGGCAGCGGCCGCTGCAATGCTGATGGAGGCCCATTGAAATGTTGATGAAAGCGCTTGTCGCCGTGCTCTGGATGGTCGCGCTGATTGTTCTCGGCTGTGCTTGCTGGGTGGTCACGGTGCTGTCTGGCTGGCCTTTATGGTGCATGCCACTGATGCTCATCGCGGTGATTCTCAGCACCTGGATGCTGGTGCGGACGGTGCGCTACTGGCAAGGCTGGCGGCTGCGCAAGCGCCTGCAGCGCGACCTGCCTGGGCGCGCCGATCCGCTCGAGCCCGATGTCGATCAGTGCTGGAACAGCGGTGTGCGTTTACTGCGCCAGTCACGTCTGGGCCAGTCGGGCCAGTTTGGCGCTGCACTCTATGCCCTGCCCTGGTTCATGCTGCTCGGGGATACCACACGCGACAAAAGCACACTGTTGGCGCGTAGCGGCCTGGATACGCCATTGCGTTCAGCACGGCATGAGGCGAGCACCTCACCCGGCGACGTACTTGACTGGTGGTTTTTTGAGAATGCCGTGGTACTCGACCCGTCCAGCCGCTTGCTCGACAGTGCCAGTGCCTGGAAACGCCTGTTGTTGCGACTGTTGCGTTCACGGCGGCGCGAACCGCTGAACGGCGTGATTCTGGAGGTTGCGATTGAATCTCTGCAAGACAAGAACAAGGCTCACCTGACCGCGCTTGGGCAGAATCTGCGCCGCCAACTGGACGATCTGGTGAAGGTATTCGGAGCACGCCTGCCGGTGTACCTGGTTCTTACCGGCGCTGAGCGCATTGACGGCATGCCGGAATGGGCCGCCAGCCTCACTCAGAATCAACGCCAGCAGGCGCTCGGTCTGCTGGTCGATGGTGGCGATGCAGACGCCCGCGCATTCCTGGACAAGGTACTGGGTGAAGTCGGCCGTCGTCTCTTCGAACTGCGGGTCGACCTTGGGCAACGGCTGCTGCCCAACGCCCAGGCACTGCATTTTCCCGAGCGTGTCGCCGCGCTGCGCCCGGCATTGGAACAACTATTGTTGCCCGCCTTCGCCAGCAACCCTTACTGCGCCCCGCCCCTGTTGTCCGGTCTGTTTTTAACCGCCGAGGGGGTTGAGGAAGATGGCAGCACGGTCGGCTGGTTCAGCCATGAACTGTTCGACCGTGTACTGCCTTCGCAACGCTTCGCGTACCGCGCCATCGACGGTTGGCGGCACTGGCGCCGTTTGACAGGGCATGCCGCCGTCGTGCTGTGGTTGGTCGGATGCGGCGCCTGCGCCGTCCTGCTGATGCACTCCAGCAATCATGTCAGTCACGAACTGGACCTGATCGCTCAAAAATGGCCGCCCACCAGCACTTTCGATAAGGGGTTGGAACGGGATCTGCACACGTTTGACCAGTATCACCAGTTCATTGAGAGCCTTGAGCATGATGTGACGCCGAGCTGGAAGCGCTGGCTGCCTTTCCACAACCGGGTCAATCAAGTGATTCAGTTCGACCGTGCCGGATACGTGGCCGGGTTCGATAAAAACGTGCAGCGCCCCTTGTTCATGACGCTGCTGCCTGATCAGTTGCAGGCGATTGCGACCAGCAACGACGACACCCTGATCGCCAGCTACACGGAGCTGTTGGTTCGGCGCATCAACTTGATCAATGCGCGCCTCGCCGGCGGCGCCCTGAATGCCTTGCCAGGCCCTGGCGAGGAACTGCTGCCGCTGCTACGGCGGTTTTTACCGGATCAGGTGCCCAGTGCGACGCAGGTGCAATCGTTGAGTGGCAGCTTCAAGGCTTACCTGAACTGGCAAACCGACGAACGAGCCTTGGTGGAGGATCGCGCTAACGCGCTGCGCCAGCTTAACGGCCTGGGCCTTGCCAATCGGTCATTGTCCTGGTTGGAAGCCTGGGCTGACCAACAGCCGCAATTGCCCACGCTTCGCTATTCTGACTACTCGCAGGTGCCGAAAGACGCCGACGCTGCGCTACCCCGTGCATTTACTTTTGAAGGCCGCAGCGCGATTCTGGGATTCATCGATGAGCTGATCGCCGCGACGGGTAATCAGGCATTATGGAAAAATCAACGTGAGCATTTTCTTGTGCAGTACCAGGATGACACGCAGGATGCCTGGTATCGCTTTGTCGAAGGTTACCTTTCGATGGATCAAGCCCGGATGACCAGCCAAGCACAATGGCGCGACGCCCTCAGTACCGTCGGCACGGCACGTGCGCCTTACCGTCAACTGCTGCAACGCACTGCCGAGCGTTTCGCCTTGATTCCGGCGGCCAACCGCAGGCCGTGGGCGCAACTGAGCGTGCACATGAACCGCCTGTTTGAGTTGGCGCAAGAAACCCCCGCAGCGGATAACAGCAGCCTGCTCGGACACCTGCGCATCGCCAATGAACTGGGCGGTAACGCAATCAAGGATGTCGCCAGCAGCGGCTCTGTCGCCAAGGGCGTGGATGCCGTGAACAGTGATATGAGGCAGGCAAAGGTACTTAGCCAGTTCAATCAAAAATTGCAGGCGGTAGCCACTGACCTGCGCAAGAGCGATGCACAGGCGTTCCAGGTAGCCCTCGACAATTGGGGCTTTGGCAACGACCCGACAATCAAGTCCGCTGCCCTGTGGGAAGCTCAAGACCTGCGCGACGCTTTGCGTAACCAATTGACGCAAGGTGACGCGCGCGAATCGCTCGTCTGGAAACTGGCCTCCGGCGGCCTGGATTTCGAGATGGCCTACGCCGGCCAGATTGCCGCCAGCCAATTGCAGCAGCAATGGAACAGCCAGGTATTGGGCGCCGTGGCGGGCGTGCAAGACCCGGTGTTGTTGAATGACGCGCTCTATGGCGAGCGCGGCCAACTCCCGCGGTTTCTCAATGGCCCAATCAAGACCTTCATCCAGCAGGATGCGCAGGGGTTTAAACCGGTTATTGCATTGGGCCAGAAAGTGCCGATGAACAGTGCCTTCCTTGCCTACATTGGCCGCATGCAACATGCCCAGTCGGACCTCGCAGCCGCCAAGCGCCAAACAGGTGCGCAACAGGCTGTGCGCCAGGCGCAACGGCAAAATCTGCAAACGGCTGAAAAAGAGTTGCAGGCACAGCTGGCAGCGTTGCAGCCCCAGCTCAGCCTGCCAACCAGTGCCTCCGTGGTCGGCATTCAGGCCACACCGGTGTCGATCAACCTGGGCGCCCGGCAATTACCGCAGCAAACCCGACTGACGTTGCAATGCAGCAGCCATACAACCGTCCTGGATAACTTCAATTTCCCCACCAGCGAATCCTTCACCTGGACGCCAGGCGCGTGCGGCGATGTCAGCCTGCAGGTACGTTTTGCACACTACACGCTGACTAAACGCTGGCCTGGCAAGCATGGGTTCATCGATTTCCTGCAGTCATTTGCCAGTGGCCAACGCACCCTTACCCCGGACGACTTTCCTGACCAGCGTGACTTGATGGCCAGCGATAACATTACCCAGCTGACACTCACCTATCGATATACCGGGGCGGATACGTTGTTACAAACCGACCAACAAACCCAGGCTGCCGACAGCCAGTCCAAGGCGATCAATGAACAACTGAAAACCATCAGTGACCAACTGACGGCCATGGATACCCAGGACGCCACTAACGCAGTGGGTGAAGCCGCGCAAGGCAGCGTTGCCGAACGGCGTTTGGCCGCGCAGGCACCACCGGCACAGATTGCCTATGGCTGGTCGGGCACCCCGTCCCCCGTATGGCCAGCGGATACCAAGGCCCCACCTGAATGAGAAAACTATGGCGCCGGTCACTGGCTTTGCGCATTACCTGCGTGCTGGTCGTGGTTCTGGCCGGCAGTTGGTGTGTTGCAACCGGGCTGAGCGCGTGGCGCGTCTACCATCAACTGGAGCGCGAGTCGCTGCAGGAGCTCAGCCAACGCGTGGAGTTGATCACGCGCGTCGATAACGATGATTTGCAGGAAAGCGCCGATGGCGCCCGCCGGTTACTGCGACTGTGGCGCAGCCCGGCGACCGAAGAAATCGATATACCGACGCCGCGCAGCACGCTCTGCTGGCTACCCGACCCAGGCGCCGCACCGTCGACCAAGTTACCCCGTGCAGCAGTGGCGGCCGAAGCCTATGGCGCGGCGGGCCTGTCGATGATCGTGGATACGTTTTTCTACTTCCCGGGCATCGGCGCTGCCTTTTCCACCGGCCCCTACCCCGTCAAGGGGTTTACCGCCAGCCGTGCCGACTATCTGCGGGACTTGAGCAAGCGCCTGCCGGATACAAAGGCCGACATTGTCTGGGACGGGCCTGTCTATGACCCCCATACCGGGCAACAACTGATCACTGTGGCCGCCATCGGCCGCGACAAGCACGGCAAGGTGGAAGTCATCACCGGCTACGACCTGCAGCTCAATGACCGTTTTGCGCGCATGTCGCAGTTACTGCGCGGCTACAACGGTTTTATTATCGACCACACCGGGCTGCCCATCGCCACGCTGCCCGGAGGGGCACCCAAAGAGTACCGTTACCTGACGACGCCGTTACCCGGCCTGGACATGAAAGGCACCTTTCCCCAGCTACTGAAGCTCAACCATGGCACTGCGGTGGTCGCGCGCCTGGACGTGCTGGACTGGTACCTGGTGTCGCTTTACCCGCGAGCGCGCCTGCAGGCCAACACCTTGCAACTGATCATGAACGAAGCGCCGTTTGCGTTGATCGGTTTGGTGCTGTTGACCCTGGGCCTGCTCACCGTACTGCGCCAACAACTGGCGCGCCCGCTGGCCGGCTTCGCCCAGGCCATCGAAGAAACCCGACACTCCGATGACCTGACTCGCCGCCTGCCGGTGGTTCACGACGATGAGCTGGGACGCTTTGCCCGAGCCTATAACGACCTGCTCGACACCGTTCACACCGAGCGTCTGGGGCTTGAAAGCCAGGTGCAGGCGCGCACCTGCGAGTTGCGCGAAGCGTGGCAGAGCGCCGACCGGGCCAACCTGCTCAGGGGCGAGTTCCTGGCGAACATGAGCCACGAAATCCGTACCCCGCTCAACGCGATCATCGGCATGAGCCATTTGCTCGCTGACACGTCATTGGACACACCACAGCTGCGCTTCGTGGGGTCTATCCGAGATAACGGCGACGTGCTGCTGGCGTTGATCAACGACATTCTTGACCTTTCCAAAATAGAGTCAGGGAACCTTATCGTGGAACACACGGCGTTCGACGTGGTTGCGTTGGTTACCGAGGCGATCAACGTGCTGGTGCCGAGTGCGCAAGAGAAGCAGCTGCGCCTGACCGTGCAAGTGGCCAGCGACGTACCGGCGGGCGTCAAGGGTGACCCCTTGCGCTTGCGGCAGATATTGCTCAATTTGCTCGGCAATGCCATCAAGTTCACCCCGAGTGGTTCTGTGCGGTTACTGGTGTGGAAGGGGCCGGGGATCACCGTGGGTTTTAGCGTCGAAGACACCGGCATTGGCATTGCCGAGGACAAACAGGCACAGATTTTCGATGCTTTTCGCCAAGCCGATGCCTCCACCACTCGCGAATACGGCGGTACCGGGTTGGGCCTTTCAATCAGCCACCGCCTGGCGCAACTCATGGGCGGCGAGCTCGGAGTCAAAAGTACACCCGGCAATGGGTCGACGTTTACCCTGGTGCTGCCCTTCCCGCCCCTGGCTCCGGATGAAGTGATCGTACCGCCGGTACGCGAGGACATGGACACACTGCTTGGCCAAGCGTATCAACTCAATGTTCTGGTGGTAGACGATGTCGCCACCAACCGTGAAATCGCCTGCCTGTACCTTGAACGATTCGGCCATCGTTTCCAGTGCGCGAGCAATGGGGAACAAGCCTTGCAGCTGATGAGCAAAGTGATCTTCGACGTGGTCTTGATGGACAGTCAAATGCCGGTGATGGGTGGGCTGGAAACCATCGGCAAGCTGCGCTCGGGGGCGAATGGGGTGCTCGATGAAGATATCTGGGTCATTGCACTGACAGCGAACGCCATGGAAGGTGATCGCGAAGGTTTCCTGCGCCAGGGTGCCAATGCCTACCTGGCGAAACCGGTGCTGCCCGGGCAGCTGTTCAGGGCACTGGAAACCGCCATTGCCTGGCAACTCAAGCGCGGCATGGAACCTGCGCCGATGCCCGCCGGTGCCATTGGCCCTCTACGGGTGCAGGCCACTGAGCCGCCAGCCGTCTCGCCGCTCACCGAACCGCGCCTGCGCGAGCTGTTTCGGGTCGACACGCAACGCTTGCTGGGTGCGCTGCGCCAGGCGTGCGACGTGGCGGATTACGCGGAGTTGGCGCAACTGGCACACACCCTTATAGGCACCTGCGGGCAATTCGGTGAGCGGGAGCTGGAGCACCTCGGCCGCCAGCTTGAAGACAGTGCAGAACAACAAAAACACGCTGACTGCGAAGCCGCATTACGCAGTCTTGAGACCGCGTGCGCGCGGCTTTTTTGATACACCCCTCATACAGGATGACCTATGGCTGACTATCGGATTGTGCTGGTAGATGACCACCCGCTGATGCGTGAGGGTTTGCGTGCCCTGCTCCTTGACGCGCCTGGAGTCAGGGTTGTCGGGGACGCCGAGAATGGGCGCCAGGCGCTGGACGTGTGCCGCGCCCTAGAGCCGGACTTGCTGCTGCTGGACCTGAACATGCCGGTGATGGATGGCCTTTCTGCCTTGCCGTTGATACGCCAGCGCTGGCCAGCTATTCGTGTCCTGACCCTCACGGCTCGTCTTAGTGAACAAAACGCCGCCTTGGCGCTGGATGCCGGCGCGGATGGTTACGTCCTCAAAAGCAGCACCAGTGAGGTGCTCAGGGCGGCCATTGCCACGTTGCTCGCGGGCCGGCCGTTTCTGGATGCCGACTTGAACCCCGACCAGGTCGCAGCGCTGCGGGCAAACGCGAGCGCACAGCCAGGCATCACGCTGACCGATCGCGAGCGCCAGATCCTTAAGCTGGTGGCTGAAGGCGCGCGTAACCGCGATGTTGCCGAGCTGTTATGCATCAGCTTGAAAACGGTCGAAACCCACCGCTTGAACCTGATGAAAAAACTCGATGCGCACAACGCCGCGGACCTTACCCAATGGGCGTTCAAGCTGGGCGTGTGCGCTCAAGAATGATTCAGGTCTTCACCGGAGGGTCGCGGTTGCCGGCCCTCAGTAATCTGACTCCATCGCGAAGCGGCTTGAAGGCCATCGCGTACGTTCACCTTACTTAATGAACTGGAGTGCTCGTTATGCCCATGCCCTGCTATCTCACGCTGGAAGGCCAGAACCAAGGCAAAATCGAAGGTTCGACCAAAGTCCAGGGCCACGAAGGAAAGATCCTCCTGCAGGCCGTAGACCACACCATCGAAATCCCGAAAAACCCGCAAACCGGGCTTCCTACAGGCAAGCGCGTGCATGGCGCAATGACCCTGACCAAGGAAATCGACAAGGCCTCGCCCAAGCTCTACCAGGCCTTGACGTCCGGCGAGCAAATGAAAACCGTCTCCCTAGAGTTCTATCGCATCTCGCCCAAAGGCACCGAGGAGAAGTACTACACCGCGAAGCTCGAAAATGCGGTGCTGGTGTCGATGAAGTCATGGACGCCGAACTGCCTGGACCCGAACAACAAGCAAATGGGGCACATGGAAGACCTGGCGTTCACCTACGAAAAAATCACTTGGACCTACGAGCCAGACGGCATTGAAGCCGAAGATTCGTGGTTGGCGCCGAAGGTATAAGACGGCAACGAAGGCTGCAGGGTCCTATCGCCCTGTAGCCTTCGTCTACCTGTGTTTGGAACAACCATTGAACAATGCTTACAGATTGCTTTTTTGCAGTACCTCGCTGAATGGGGTTGCAGGATGTGAATGGCCGCGCCCGACAAGAGCCGGTAACCTGAGCGCCTCTCCCCATCCTAAATAGCGAGGCGGCACTTGGACTATTTCACTGCGCTAACCGCCTTCGTCGAAGCCGCTGAAGGCAATAACTTCTCCCGTGCCGCCGAGCGGCTCGGCATCAAGGCGTCAACGGTTTCACGCTACGTGAAGGATCTTGAGCAGGACCTGGGCATCGCCTTGTTCAACCGGTCCACGCGCATGCTGCACCTGACGGAAGGCGGCCAGACATTTCTGATGCACGCCCGCAGGGTGCTGGATGAACTTGAACAAGCCAAAGCGGCAACCTCGGCACTGAACCAGGAACCCAGAGGGTTACTTAAACTCAACTTGCCGCCCGCATTTGCCCGCCACCATATCCTTCCGGTCTTGAACCTGTTTCTGGCCCGCTATCCGCAGATCAAGCTGGAGCTTGTACTGGATGACGACCAGGTCAACCTGATCCATTCAGGCGTGGACCTTGCCATACGCATTGGCGCCCTTCCCGACTCCACGCTCAAAGCCCGCAAGATTTGCGACGGCAAGTATTGGCTGGTGGCAAGCCCGGCTTTTTGCATGGAACACCCGGCTCCGGCAACGCCCGCAGACCTCGCGGGCCTGCCTGCCATCGTGAGTACGAATGCCGCTGGGCACTTTGCGTTTGCCCGCGCCGACGAACTGTTGCCACTGATGCATAACGACGGTGTGCGGATCAACGATCTGGACGCTCAGTTAATCGCCGCGCGCCAAGGGCTGGGCTATGCGTTGCTGCCTGACTGGCTGGTGGCCAAGAGTATTGCAGCGGGTGAATTGCAGGTCTGGCTGGAGCAATGGGAAATCCGTGGCGCAGAGCAGGCGTATGCCGTGTGGTTTGTCTATCCGCCGAAGCGAATCGTGTCGTCCAAGGTAAGGTGTTTTATCGACTTTATCGTCGAGCAGTTGGGTGATACACCTTACTGGAAACGCTAAAACCGCCCGGCAACAAGGCCAGGGCGGTGCCTTTATGGCCTGTCAGCTGAACCGAATATCCAACGCGCGCAAATAGGTTTGCAGCCCGGCGTCCTGGACAGGAATCAGGAAGGCTTCCTGGTCGGACTCGTTGAAGTGCGCGTGCCAGTAACCCGGTGGCGTCACAAACGCCAGGCCAGGCGCCCAATCAACGCGCACCGGATTGCGGATCTGGCCGTCGGCATCCAGCTCAGTGCCGACCAGTGAATAGCACCCCTCGGGGCAGTCGATGATGAAGTCGAGTGCAATCGACTGGTGCCGGTGCGGCTTTTGAATCGAGCCCGCCGGCAGAATGCCGTACATTGCCCAGAGCACATGGGTCACGGTCCGGGTCTGGGGAAAGTTGCGATTACCCAGCAAAATACTGATACGGCTGCGATCCTGGGCATGTGGATCATCTGCCGCTTCACGCAATTTCTGGTTGGCCAGTGCTGCGGGGTACAGCGTTGGCACGAAGCGGTCGGTGCTGCGCGTCACCCCCAGATAGCGCAGCAGCGGTTCATCGTGCACGTAGTACAGTCGCGCATCCTGTGATGCACTGAAGCGGGCTTCCAGCATGCCCGGCAATGCGATAAAACAACCGGTTGACCATTCGATAGCGTGCTCGCCCTGCACGACACGCCCCTCCCCGGCAATCACGTAGAACACTTGTGAAGTCGCGTTAGGGTGCAGCGTCAGTGCGTCGCCGGCGTTCAGGCGAATGAAATTGGCACACAGCCCCGGGCCGGTGGCCGGGCCTTCGCAACCCAGTGCATCACTGAGGTCGAGCGCTACCACCCGTGAGGGGCCGCTGTCATAGAGCGATGCCGGAAAGTTGTGGTACGGAATTCGGGTAATCAGATTGGCGCTGATGGGGTTGGCCGCTTTGCTGTATTCAAAGTATTCGGCGTCCGCTTGATGGCTCGGCAGCGCGTGGTTGTGGTCGGGCTTGAATTCGCTGTTCATGATGTTCACCTCACTCTTCGGCTGGGTTGCACAGCGCCTCGCAGGGCGTTGCGACGGTGAACAAACTATAGTGATCGCGCGCCAGGCGATTAAGCCCTCACGCCGCACAGCAGTTATGCGCAATGGGGCAGCCACCCGGTACCGGCAAGATAGGCGCAACCCTCACCCAACATCCCCCGCTGAAGATTGCATCTATTGGCGGTTACGCCATTCTTGAATTAACGTTCAACCCACGCGCCCCGCGTGACTTGAACCCCGTCACGCCAAGCGGCCCGGCCTGATGCACCTTTACTCATTGCTGAACAAACAAGCAGTTAACCAACTGATTAATCAGAGTGAATATGAAAGAGCAGCCTCGGCAGCCTGCATCGGGACCGCACCCTGTGGCGCCAGCCTGTGCGCTTTTTCGACCCTCACACCTTATGGCCTCGTTGAGCCTGCTGTGCCTTGCCCTCGCCGGCTGCACCGTCGGGCCTGATTTCACACGGCCCGATGTGGCCGCGAATGCCGACTACTCGCGGGAAAAACTCACCACCACTGCCCAGGCCGACATCGCCGTCGGCGGCGCGGCGCAGCGGTTGATCGCCGGGATGGATATTCCCGGGCAATGGTGGACGCTGTTCCGTTCGCCGGCGTTGAACGCTCTGGTCGAAGAAGCCTTACGTGCCAACCCCGATGTGAGCGCCGCACAAGCAGCGCTGCGCCAGGCCAACGAGCTGGTCTACGCCGACCAGGCGTCGCTGTTTCCCTCGGTGAGCGGCAACGTTCAGAAAACCCGCGAGAAAGTCTCCGGGGCCACGTCTGGCCTCCCCGAGTCGCCGATTCTCACGGTGAGCTCCGCGTCGCTGAGCGTTTCCTACGCCCCGGACGTCTTCGGCGGCACCCGCCGGCAAATTGAATCGACCACAGCGCAAGCCGAGTACCAACGCTTCCAGCTGGAGGCGACGTACCTTACGTTGACCTCCAATGTGGTCAATACCGCCATCAGCCTGGCGTCTGTGCGGGATCAAGTCGCCGCCACCGAAGAAATCATCCGACTCCAGAGCGGCCAACTGGACCTGCTGCAGGCGCAGCGCCGACTCGGCGCCATCGGTGATGCCGACGTGCTCACGCAGCAGACCGCACTGGCGCAAACCCGCGCCACCTTGCCGCCCCTGCAAAAACAATTGGCGCAAACGCGTAACCAGTTGATGGCTTACCTGGGCCGATTTCCAAATCAGGATCGAGGCGAGCGCTTCAACCTCGCGTCTCTGCAACTCCCGCAAGAACTGCCGCTGAGCTTGCCCTCGGCCATTGTCGGCCAGCGGCCGGATGTGCGTTCTGCACAAGCTCAACTGCATCAGGCCAGCGCCAACATTGGCGTGGCCGTCGCCAACCAGTTGCCGCAGTTCAGCATTACCGGCTCTTTGGGGTCTACGGTGACCAGCGGCACCAAGCTGTTTTCAGCAGGCTCCGGCGTCTGGAGCCTTGCCGGCTCGATCACCCAACCGATATTTGATGCCGGCGCCCTCGAACATCGCAAACGTGCCGCCGTGGCGGCCTATGACGAATCGGCGGCGCGCTATCGCGGCACGGTGATTACGGCGTTCCAGGATGTGGCCAATGCGCTCCGAGCGCTGGAGGCTGACGCCGACGCGCTCAACCAGCAAGTCGCGGCTGAACATTCCGCACAGGCCAACCTCGATTTGGTGCAGGCCCAGTTCCGCCTCGGGGCGGTGGCTTACATCAACCTGCTGACCGCCCAACAAACTTACCAGAACACGGCACTGGCGCGCGTCAAGGCGCAGGCCGCCCGGTACAGCGACACCACTGCGCTGTTCCAGGCATTGGGTGGCGGCTGGTGGAACCGCGCGGATGTGGACCCCGCCACCAAGGGTCGCCCGGATCGCTTCGGCCTGCCGTCGTGGCAAGAAATCATGCCGGCCAAGACCAAGGCGGCGCCTGCCGATGCGGCGCGGCTCAACTGAATTGAATCATTGAAACAGCGAGAACCCCCATGGCTGAAGTCAACCCTGCCTCTGCCCCACCACCCCAGCCCGGCAGCCCACGCAAGCGGCGACTGTGGCGGCCGATGCTGATCATGATCGGGGTGGTCGTGGTGATAGTCGCGATCATTGCCGGGGTGAAATTCGTGCAGATTTCAGCGCTGATTGCCCAGTCAAAAGTGCCCTTGCCCGCCGCTGTTGTAACGGCCATGCAGGTGCCCTTCAGCGATTGGCAACCGAGTGTCTCCGCCGTGGGCTCTATGAAGGCGGTGCGCGGGGTGGATGTAACCACCGAAGTCGGCGGTATCGTGCGCACCATCGGCTTCAAACCCGGGCAAGGCGTCGAGGCCCAGGCACTGCTCGTGCAGTTGAATGCCGACGCCGACATCGCGCAACTTCACTCGCTTGAAGCAACGGCCGACCTGGCCGTGATCGTGCTCAAGCGTGACAAGGCGCAACTGGCGGTAAACGCGGTGTCCCAGGCCCAGGTTGATACCGACACTGCCGACTTGAAGGCCAAACTCGCCGCCGCAGAACAGCAACGGGCGCTGGTGGCGAAAAAAACCATTCGCGCACCGTTTGCCGGGCACATCGGGATTACCAGCGTCAACCCCGGACAGTACCTCAACCCCGGCGACAAAATCGCCACGTTGCAGACCTTTGACCCGATCTACATTGACTTCTCGGTGCCGCAAACCCAGCTGGAGTCTATCGCCATCGGCCAAGCGGTTTCGGTGACGGCCGATGGCCTGTCCAAACAAACCTTCACGGGCAGGATCAGCACCATCGACACCCAGTTCGATTCAACCACACGCAACGTCACGGTCGAAGCCACCGTCGAAAACCCCAAACAAAACCTGGTGCCCGGCATGTTTGCCCGCGCGGTGGTCAACTCGGGTACGACCCAGCGCTACCTCACCGTGCCACAAACGTCGGTCACCTATAACCCTTACGGCACCACGGTGTTCATCGCCACGTCGAGCAAAAATGACAAGGGCGATGAGGTGCTCACCGCGCAACAAACCTTCATCAAGACTGGGCCGACCCGTGGTGATCAGGTTGCCATCCTGTCCGGCGTGAAAGAAGGCGATCTGTTGATCACCAGTGGCCAGATGAAACTCAAAAACGGCTCGGCGGTGAAGGTCGATAACAGCACCGCACCGCTGAACGACCCGGCTCCGACTCCCCAAGAACATTAAAGGTGTCCCATGAAACTTACCGATACCTTTATTCAGCGACCGGTCTGGGCCGTGGTCGTGTCGCTATTCATCTTGATCCTGGGGCTGCGCTCGATCTTTGAATTGCCCGTAAACCAATGGCCACGGACCGAAAATACCGTGGTCACCATCACCACGGCCTACTACGGTGCGGACGCGTCCACGGTCGCAGGCTTCATTACCCAGCCGCTGGAGTCGGCCATTGCCCAGGCCCAGGGCATTGACTACCTCTCTTCATCAAGCATCACCGGTGTCTCGACCATCACCGCCACGCTGCGGCTGAACTATGACGCGAGCAAGGCCCTCACCGAGATCAATACCCAGGTCAACTCGGTCAAGAACCAACTGCCGGCCCAGGCTCAGGAGCCGGTGCTCACGATCGCCGTCGGCCAGACCACAGACGCCATGTACCTGGGTTTCTACAGCGACACGCTGCCCACCAATAACATCACCGACTACCTGGTGCGGGTGGTCAAACCCAAGCTGGATTCGATCCAGGGCGTGCAAACCGCCGAGATCCTCGGCGGGCGCCAGTTTGCCCTGCGTGCCTGGCTGGACCCGGACAAACTCGCGGCACATAACGTAACCGCGCAGGACGTCGCCGCCTCCCTGGCCAACAACAACTACCTGTCTGCCGTCGGATCGACGCGAGGGCAAACCGTGACGGTGGACCTCACGGCCGGGACGGATTTGCACACGGTGGATGAGTTCAAACGGCTGGTGATCAAGCAGAAAGGCGACGCGCTGGTGTACCTGGAAGATGTCGCGACCGTGACCCTTGGCGCCGAAAGCTATGACAGCAGCGTGGCGTTTTCCGGCAAGCGTTCAGTGTTCATCGGGATCAAGGTGGCGCCTACCGCGAACATCCTGACCGTCGCCGACAGTGTGCGCGAGGCCTTCCCCGAACTGCAGTCGCAACTGCCTACCGGCGTGCGCGGCGACATCGTGTATGACTCCACCGCGTTCATCAACACCTCGATTTACGAGGTGGTCAAGACCCTGGTTGAGGCCATGATTATTGTGTCGGTGGTCATTTACCTGTTCCTCGGCTCGTTCCGCGCAGTGGTTGTGCCGCTGGTGGCGATCCCGCTGTCGCTGGTCGGCACATTCTTTGTCATGTACCTGCTGGGGTATTCCATCAACCTGCTGACCCTGCTCGCGTTGGTATTGGCGATTGGCCTGGTGGTCGACGACGCGATTATTGTGGTGGAAAACGTCGACCGCCATATCAAGGAGGAAGGCAAAGGCGTGCTCGAGGCGGCGCTGTTGGCGGCGCGGGAACTGGGTGGCCCGATTATCGCGATGACGGTGGTGTTGATTGCCGCGTATGTGCCTATCGGGCTGCGCAGTGGGCTCACCGGGGCACTGTTCAAGGAGTTCTGTTTCTCCTTGGCGGGCGCTGTGACCGTGTCGGCCGTGGTCGCGTTGACCCTCTCACCGATGATGACCTCCAAGCTGTTCAAGACCGGGCAGGAAGAAGGTCGTTTCGCACGCCGGCTCGACCACTACTTTGACTGGCTACGCGGGCGTTACCACCGCGTCCTGTCAGGCGGCCTGGACATCTGGCCGGTGCTGGTGACGTTTGGTTTTGTGCTGTTCCTGCTGGTCGCCGCCAGCGGCATGACCGCCAAAAGCGAGCTGTCCCCCACCGAAGACCAAGGGCTGGTCTTCATGCAGATCAAAGGCCCGCCGACGGCCTCGCCACAACAGATGGAACGGATTGCCGACCAGGCTTTCCAGATCGCCAACAAAGAGCCGGAATACGCGCAAATGTTCCAGCTGACCGGCCTGCCTGCACTTAACCAGGGCCTGGGCGGCGTGTTGCTCAAGACCTGGGGGGATCGCACGCGCTCCCAAGCCCAGCTGATCCTGGATCTGCAGCAAAAATGGAGTCAGGTGCCCGGCGCCACGATCGCGGCCTTTCCGCTGCCGTCACTGCCGGGCGCCCAAGGGCTGCCGGTGCAATTTGTGATCACCACCACCGACTCGGTGGAAAACCTCAATGAAGTCGCGCAGGCAGTCATGGCCGAGGCGCAAAAACAACAGCTGTTCTGGTTTTCCGACATGGATTTGAAGTTGGACAAGCCGCAAGCCAAGCTGGTGGTGGACCGCGAAAAAATTGCCGCGCTGGGCATGACCCAAGCCGACGTGGGTGCCGCCTTGTCTGCCGCACTGGGTGGCAACTACGTGAACTACTTCTCCACCGCCGGGCGCTCTTACAAGGTGATTCCCCAGGTGTTGCAGGTGGATCGCCTCAACCCCGAGCAAATTCTCGACTACTACATTCGCACACCCGCAGGCGCCATGATCCAGGCACGTACGGTGGCGCATATCGAGACCTCGACGCAGCCGGAATCGATCAACCACTTCCAGCAACTCAACTCGGCCACGCTTTCGGGCGTCAGTGGTGTGGCCCAGGGCGAGCTGCTGGCCAAGCTGAACACGATCCTGACCCAGGTTGCGCCCTCGGGTTACACCTCCGACTTCTCGGGTGAATCGCGCCAATTCATACAGGAGTCAGGCGGGTTCGTCGGCCTGCTGTTGTTCTCGATTCTGATCGTCTACCTGGCCCTGGCCTTCCAGTTCGAGAGTTTCCGTGACCCGGTGGTGATTCTGTTCTCGGTGCCGCCGGCCCTGTTTGGCGCGCTGGCGTTTATCACCATGGGCTATGCCTCTATTAACGTGTACACCCAGGTCGGCCTGGTGACTCTCTTGGGGTTGATCACCAAGCACGGGATTCTGATCGTGCAGTTCGCCAACGAGTTGCAGCGCGCAGGCCGCAGCAAGCGTGAGGCGATTGAAGAAGCGGCCGCGGTGCGGTTGCGCCCGATCCTGATGACCACGGCCGCGATGGTGCTGGGCGTGGTGCCACTGGTTTGGGCCTCCGGCGCCGGGGCGGCCGGGCGGCATGATATGGGCCTGGTGATCTTCGCCGGGCTGTCGATCGGCACGCTGTTGACGTTGTTCATGGTGCCGGCGATGTACCTGTTTATTGGCGCGACGCATCGTCACGAGGCAGGCACGGCCCAGCAGGCGTATGGGTGATGAGGCGCAGAAAGCGCCTTATCGCCTTGTCCAGCCCCCAAGCGTGAAGCAACAATCCATGTGTTGGGCGCCTACCCCATGCTCAAACGTCATAATCCCCGGTTCGTGTGCATGGTAATCTGGCATCACCATGAATAGACATTGATCGTCACTCGACGATGACAGAGCCAGGAAAGAACATGCCGAAGATTTCTCACTCAGCGTTGCGCCGCAACTTCCGTGAATTGCTTGCAAAGAAAATGTGCGTTGAAACCGCCTCCGTTTTCGACCCCATGTCCGCCCGTATCGCGGCAGACCTGGGGTTTGAGGTCGGTATCCTGGGTGGCTCAGTCGCGTCTTTGCAGGTACTGGCCGCACCGGATTTTGCATTGATCACGCTGAGTGAGTTCGTCGAGCAGGCCACCCGGATTGGCCGTGTCGCCCAACTGCCTTTCATCGCTGACGCCGACCACGGTTACGGCAATGCCCTGAACGTGATGCGCACCGTCGAGGAGCTTGAGCGTGCCGGCGTGGCCGCACTGACGATTGAAGACACGCTGTTGCCCGCCCAGTTTGGCCGTAAATCCACCGACCTGATTTCTGTTGAGGAAGGCATCGGCAAGGTCAAGGCGGCGCTGGAGGCGCGTGTCGATCCGCAGCTGTCGATCATCGCCCGGACCAACGCAGGGGTGTTGCCGACCGAAGATGTCATCGCCCGTACCAAGGCCTATGAACACGCCGGTGCGGACGGCATTTGCATGGTTGGGGTCAAAGACTTCGAGCACCTTGAGCAGATCGCAGAAAACCTCACCGTGCCACTGATGCTGGTGACCTACGGCAATCCGAAGCTCAATGACAGCGAGCGCCTGGCCAGCCTGGGCGTGCGCATTGTGGTGGCCGGCCACGGCGCCTACTTTGCGTCGATCAAGGCGACTTACGACAGCTTGCGCGCCCAGCGCAAGATGACCAGCAGCACCTCGAACCTCAGCGCGACTGAACTGACGCATACCTACACGTTGCCGGAGAGCTACGTGGCATGGGCTGCAGAGTTCATGGACGTTAAGGAGTAAGGGTCGCAACGGTGCTGATTGAAACAATCAGCACCGGGCTCACGGGGTGAGCGCGGTCTCAATCAGGTTTCCAGCGCTCTCCCTGGTTATTGCCAGTGCCTTTGTAGCCGCCGTCCCCATCAGGTTCCCAGCCGCCACCCGCGTTGTCACCCGTGCCGATAAATCCGCCCCGGCCATCGGACTCAAGCCCCCGCCCCTCGTTTTTGCCCGTCCCGATATAGCCGCCACGGCCATCAGACTTATACCCACGCTTGCGGTATTCGCCGGTGCCCTCATAGCCGCCTTGTCCATCGGACCGCCAGCTGGCGCCCGACGCTGTGCCGTTGCCGCGAAAATAGCCTTTGCCGTCAGACCGGTAATCCTCGCCTGAGTTATAGCCGGTGCCCTTGTAGCCGCCCGAGCCATCCGGGGCAAACCCGCGACCATTGTTGTAGCCGATGCCTTTGAGGCCACCGTCATCGGCCGGCACATACCCTTTGCCGCTATTTTTGCCGGTGCCCATGAGAGAGCCATCTTCAAGCAGCTTATAGTCACCGCCCAGGTTCCCCCCGGTGCCTCTAAGGCCACCGTGGCCATCCGGTTCATAGCCGTTACCGGTGTTGATGCCGGTGCCAATAAAACCTTCGGCCGCCAGCGTTGAGGCACTGAGCCCCAATAAAACTGTGGCAAGCAGGATGTATGACGGTTTTTTCATGAAGCCTCTGGTCCTTGTAGAGAGGAGAGCGTGCGCCATGATAGGGCATGTATTTTTCGCGGCAAGCCGCAAAAACAACAACACCGCCATTTCGACGGTGTTGGTTGCAAAGGCCTGCGTCAGTCAGTAATTGGCGTTGGGATTCCCCACGTCAATGTAGCCATTTTTCGGCGCAATGATGACGTCCAATGGCGGCGGCGTGACGCCGAAACCATTGAGCTGATCTGTGAGCCCTTTGTACCAATCCTCTTGCTGTTTCTTACGCGCATTGTCGGCCTTGATGTCGGCAATGATCGCGTAGATCAAACCACCCACCGCCGCGATGCCGCCCACTGCACCCGCCAACGCACCGGCAGCCCCGCCAATCGCCCCTGCGGCCTCGGCAACACCGGCTGCAACCGTGGTAATGCGCGGCACCACGTAAGTGGCGACTTCCACCGCACCGGCGACGGCGGACAAACCGTTGAGGCCTGCGAAGGTGCCCTGGAAGCCTGCGGCGACCTTGTCGCCACTCTGGGCCGAGTTTTTGGCGGATAGCGCCCCGGTGACCAGGCCCAACACGTTACCGGCCACGCCGCCGAGGCTCTTGCCGATATTCTCTACATCTTTGACAAACTTGGGTGCATCAAACTTGTAGGTGCCTTGCTGGGTGCGGTCGAACTGATCCTGGACAAATTTGGCGCCGCCTTCCATGAACAGGCCCGCCGCCTGGAACGACTGGCCCACTGTTTGCGCAGTGCTGCCGCCCTTGCCGCTGGCGATCCGCGTGCCGATGGCGCCGGCCAACAATACGCCGGACACGCCGTGCATGACCCCGGCCTTGTAAGCCGCGCTGACCCCGGCCGGCAGCTTGCCGCCCCAAGTGCTCTGGACTTTCTTGATGGCGTCGTCGAACTTGGCGCCGCCGCGCATGGCGTCCTCCACCGCACGGATACCGCTGATGATATCGGCGGTCTTGGGCGGTGCTTCGCCGGGCGCGGTGAACGCGGCAATGTTGTCGTTGATGACCTGCTCGAGACGTGGATCATTGGCGCCGGTAACCCCGAGGCCACGGTAGAAATCATCGATGGACTGGCCTTTGAGCACGTCTTCACGGCCCATCTTGGCGGCCGCATCGTTAAAGCTGGCGCTGCCGGCCTGCACGGTTTTGTCATCCAGTACCGCGTCGAAGATCGCTTTGTTCACACCGGACTGAATCACCGCTTTGTCCGCCGGCACGCCGCTGGCGATCAGGTCGTTCATTTGTTTGCCGGAGGTGATGTCCGCGTATTCGGCCTTGACTTTGTCCTTGATGGCCTGCGGGGCGTTTTCCAGGGCTTTTTTGTAGTCCGGTTGCTTGCCCAACGCCTGGGCGTAGAAGTCCGGGTATTTGATAAAGCTCGACAGTGCATCCGAGGTGCTGACGCCCTTGGCGGCAAACGCGCTTTGCAGCGCGTCGGTGCTCGATGACGCTTCCAGGCGGCGTTCCATCTCGGCCTTCAAGGCCGGGTCGGCAGCGACCCTTTTCTGCAATTGCTCGGTGCCCTGGGTGTTGAGGAACTGCTGCACGTCCGGGTCTTTGCTGAGTTTGTCGATGCGGCCTTGCACATCGTGAATAAAATCTTCGCGCTGCTGGCCGGGTGATTTGCCGTCGCCGGACCACTCATTGGCCCCAGCCGGCCCCTGGTGCGCGAACGCATCCGCACCGGCCTTATAGTTGGCCAGGCCGGTCGACAACTGGATAATCGCCGCCGTTTTATCGGCACCGCTGGCGCTGCTGGTGCCGCTGACAAAATAGTCGGCGCCGACCTTGGAGGCGTCGCCACCGGCCGCCTTGACCGCCTCTTCAGTGGCCTTGGCATTCAAGTCCTTGATCTGGTCGTCGGCGCTGTTGCCGTCCAGGCCCTTGAGGTTGTCGTAGCCGTATTTGCCAAAATCCTGCAGGCGCCCTGCTTCCGTGCCGTGGCGCGCTTCGCCATCTTTGGTGAAGCCGTCGATGCTGCCATTGCCGACGTTGGCGCCTTCAATGTGTTTGCCGGTTTCGTCGTAGTTCTCGACGTAATTGAGCACCTGGGCCGCACGCCAGGCGGCATCCGGATCGTGCTCGAAGTCGCCGACACGCTCGCGCAGCTTGTCTTTCACGCCGCTCTGGTTGCCGAGGTTTTTCAGCAAGGGGTTGTCTTCAATGATCTGCTGCGCGCTGCGGGTATCGCCCATCGGCCTGCCTTCTCCCGGCAAGGGCAGATGGTTGGACGGAGTATCGCCTTTGGGCGGCGTCTTGGGTGGCGTGACCGGCAGATCGCCCTTGAGGGTGTCCCAGCCGTACTTGCCGAAGTCCTGCAATCGCCCCGCTTCAGTGCCGTGACGGGCATCACCGCCTTTGGTGAACCCGTCGATCTTGCCATTACCGGCCTCGTTGAACTCTGAACGTTTAACGGTCGGTTTGCCGTTTTCATCGAGTTTCTCAATGTGCTCCAGCACCCGACTCGCGCGGTAGGCGGCGTCCGGATCGTGCTCGAAATCCCCCACGCGCTCACGCAGCTTGTCTTTCACACCGCTCTGGTTGCCGAGGTTTTTCAGCAAAGGGTTCTCGTCGATGATCTGCTGCGCGGTGCGAAAGTCACCCTGAGGGCGCTTTGTATCGGGGCCGAGGCGGTTGTCGCTCGGTGGGGTGCCTACTGCCCTGGATACCGCTTTATTCCAATTGCCGTTATCGCGCGCTGTGGGTGTGCTGTCGACCGGGTTGACCTGCATGACCTGTCTCCTGGAGCTGGCGTGGGAGAGAGGATTATTGGGGGGTATGTGCAACAGTCTTGTTACAAACAAATAATTGAGACAAGCAGAATCAAATCGCCATCAGTGATGGAGACTTCCGAGTATAAATATTTATCTAAGTTTATTTAACCACGTCTAAAAAATCCGCCGCAGAGCCTGCGGCGGCAAACCAAAGGTTTTTGTCGAAGCAGAGCGGCTAAGACCCTATCAACGCTACACCTGCGGCTGATTAAAAGAAGTGAAGTTTAATTAATCGAGTTTAATCGCCGGCAACGCTGCAGGTGGCGAAAAATATGATAAAAATCAGCCTCGACAAACACGTCGAGCACAATAAAAACAGCCTGTCGCTCACTTGAAAACATCTGCCCATAACACCTAAGTTCCGTCCAAAAAATGCGGTGTTTCTGTGCACGCGTTAATTATTCCGGGGAAGTAACAACATGATCAAACAGTGGAGCCTGTTAACGCTGGCGGTGTGCGCCAGTGTCAGCCAAATGGCCCTCGCCGAGTCTGTCACCGACCAGGCAGATTCCAAAGGCTTTATCGAGGGCAGCAGCATTACCGGCCTGTTGCGTAACTATTACTTCGATCGCGATCGCCAAAGCGGCAAGGCCGACAACCGCGACTGGACCCAGGGCGCGATGCTCAATTACGCCTCGGGCTTTACCCAGGGCACGATTGGGTTTGGCGTGGATGCCTATGCGTACGGCGCGATGAAGCTCGACGCTACCCACGCAGATGCCGGCACCGGTGAGCTGCCGACCGACCGAAATGGCGACCCTGCAAATGGCTACGGTTCAGTGGGCGCAGCGGTGAAAATCAAGGTCTCCAAGACCCAGCTGAAATTTGGTGATATGCAGCCCACCGCACCGGTCTTCGCCACTGGCGGCACACGCATTTTGCCGCAGACGGCCACCGGTTTTGACCTGACCAGCAGTGAAATCGCCGGCCTGGACCTGGAAGCCGGGCACTTCACCAGCACCAACAGCGGCATGACCAGCAACCATGACCACGATATCTATGCGACCTATGCCAACGTGGCCGCCAACAGCGCCAGTTTCATCGGCGGCAAATACACCTTCACACCGTCCTTGAGCGCGACCGTGTATGCCGGCGAGCTGGAAGATATCTGGCGCCAGTACTACACCAACCTCAATTACGTATTGCCATTGGGGCATGACCAGTCGCTGGCACTGGACGGCAACCTGTACCGCACCCTCGACACCGGCAGCGCCAAAGCCGGGGCAATCAACAACACCACCTACTCGGTGGCGGCGGCCTATTCGTTCCTGGCGGCCCACACCCTGACCTTGTCGTTCCAGAAAGTGCATGGCGACACGCCGTTCGACTACATCGGCACCGGCGACAACGGCGCAGGCGAAGGCGGCGACTCGGTCTTGCTGGCCAACTCGGTGCAATGGGGCGACTTCAACGGCCCGGGGGAACAATCCTGGGGCGTGCGGTATGACCTGAACATGGCCAGTTATGGCGTGCCGGGCCTGAGCTTCATGACCCGCTACATCAACGGCTCGGACATCAATGGCACCCACACCCCGGCCAACAGCGCCTATGCCGGCGACTACGGCGCGGATGGCGACCACCACGAAACCGATGTGGAGGCCAAATACGTACTCCAGAGCGGCCCGGCGAAAAACCTGTCGCTGCGCGTGCGTGACGCCATGGTTTCATCGAATGCCGGTCAGCGCGACGGCAAGTTGAATGAGCTGCGGGTGATCGTCGACTACCCGTTCACCCTTTTGTAAGGCGTTCAGTGCGCCGACCGGCTCCTATGCTGGCTGGCGCACTGCCATTATCCAACCCAGCCGACCGCGGCTTTCGGAATGACCTCAGACTCATCCATCTTTGAGGCAAACATGCTCACGGCTTGTACGGCATCGCTGGTGCTGGTGCGAATCTGCAGGATCACCGAACCCGCCTGGTCAGCCAGGCTTACACCACGCTGCGCGCCTTCCTGAGTGGCATTCATACTGGCAACGGCATCACGGGTCTCCGACAAGATCATGCTGATCATCTCGGCAATCTCCGCTGTTGAACCGCTGGTCCGCCCTGCCAGTTGCCGCACCTCATCGGCCACCACCGCAAAGCCACGGCCCTGATCACCTGCCCGCGCCGCCTCGATGGCAGCGTTGAGCGCCAGCAGATTGGTCTGGTCAGCGATGCCGCGGATGGTATTGACGATGGCGGTAATCTGTTCGGAGCGATCACCCAGTTGGCCCACCAGCCGGGCGGAGACGCCGATGTTGTCCGCAATCCGGCGCATTTCACTGGCGGTTTCTTGAATCACCTGTGTGCCATGTTCGGCGAATCGCTCTGTTTCGGATGAAATATGGTAAGCCCGTGAAGCGCCTCGTGAATCTTCCTCGAACTTTTCCACGC
Organism: Pseudomonas antarctica; assembly: GCF_001647715.1. Classification (NCBI taxonomy): domain Bacteria; kingdom Pseudomonadati; phylum Pseudomonadota; class Gammaproteobacteria; order Pseudomonadales; family Pseudomonadaceae; genus Pseudomonas; species Pseudomonas antarctica. The sequence continues at coordinate 3,138,994 of NZ_CP015600.1, read as the reverse complement.
GCTCGGTGATGTCGCTGGCAAATTTGACAATCTTGATCAAAGTGCCATCGCCGTCATACACCGGGTTATAACTGGCTTCCAACCATACAACGCGACCGTGCTTGCCCACACGCTTGAATTGCCCGGTAAAAAATTCGCCATTGTTAAGGCGGCGCCAGAAGTCGGCGTACTCATGGCCATTGATCAAGTCGGGCTCGCAAAACATGCGGTGGTGTTTGCCTTTGAGTTCCGCGAGTGAATACCCCATCACGTTGAGGAAGTTTTCATTGGCATCCAGGATTTGCCCTTTCAAGTCAAACTCGATCACCGCCATCGCCCGGTCCAGCGCGACCAGTTTGCTGTGGATGGCCGCTTCCTGTTCGACTTTGCGGGTAACGTCCAGCGCGTACTTGACCACTTTTATGACCTGGCCACGGTCATCCAGCACCGGGTTATAACTGGCCTCCAGCCAAACAACGCGGCCGTCACGGGTTACGCGCTTGAAGGTGCCTGATACGAACTTCCCCGCCTTGAGGTCATTCCATAACGCCGCATAGGCCGGGCTGCTGGTCAGCGCAGGTAAACAGAAATCACGATGGGCCTTGCCGACCAATTGATCGGCGCTGTAACCCAGGGCGTTCATAAAGTTTTCGTTGGCGCGTAGCACTTTGCCATTTGTGTCGAATTCGACCACCGCCATAGAGCGCTCGAGTGCAGTAATCAGTCCTTTATACTCGACGACTTCGGCCGTCCTGGCCGTCAGTTCTGTTTTGAGTGTTTTATTGAACATGACATACCCTCGTTTGTGCGCAGAATCCGGGTTACTCCATTGCACTATCGACACGGAAATACGCGACTTGATAGTCGAAAAATAATTATTAATTGACGTCAATTGTCCGGTGAGTTTTGCGCCGAATCGCGGTGACCCTGTGTTTAAATTGACGCCCCTTTTTACCTGCCAGGAAAACACCATGGCCAACCACGACCTGACCTACACCCCCGACCCGGATGCCGATTCCATTTCCTCCGACGTCATCGGCTTCAACGGCATTCTGGTCTCCACGCAGATCCCGACCCACGCCGACGGTAGCCTGGAACTGGGTGATATCACCCTGCAAAGCGAATGCACATTGCAAGCGTTGAAGGTGGCGCTGGAGAAAGCCGGCAGTTCCATGGACCGGGTCATGCACCTGACCATCTACCTCACCGACATGGCTGATCGGGCTGCATTCAACGAAGTCTACAAGCGATTTTTTGCCAAGCCCTGGCCTGTTCGCGCTGCCGTCGGCGTAGCGGCCCTGGCCGTTGAAGGCATGCGTGTGGAAGTCACCGCGATGGCCGCCAAGGCCTGACAGCCCTGTGGTAGATGCCGGTCAGGCATTTCACGGCTACAATGCACGCCTCAACCGTGACAAGCCTGACTAAAAAAACTATGTCCTTGCCCAAGCATCACCTGGAATTGCTCAGCCCTGCCCGCGATGTCGCCATCGCGCGCGAGGCTATCTTGCATGGCGCCGACGCCATCTACATCGGCGGCCCAAGCTTCGGCGCCCGCCACAATGCGTGTAACGAGGTGAGCGATATCGCTCAACTGGTCGAATTCGCCCGCCGTTACCACGCCCGCGTGTTCACCACCATCAACACCATCCTGCATGACAACGAGCTGGAACCTGCGCGCAAGCTGATCCATCAGCTGTACGACGCCGGTGTCGATGCGCTGATCGTGCAAGACCTGGGCGTGATGGAGCTGGATATTCCGCCGATTGAGCTGCACGCCAGTACCCAGACCGACATCCGCACCCTGGGCCGCGCCAAGTTTCTCGACCAGGCCGGTTTCTCGCAGTTGGTATTGGCCCGTGAGCTGAACCTGCAAGAAATTCGCGCGATCGCCGATGAAACCGATGCCGCCATCGAGTTCTTTATCCACGGCGCCTTGTGCGTGGCGTTCTCCGGGCAGTGCAATATCTCCCACGCGCAGAATGGCCGCAGTGCCAACCGTGGCGACTGCTCCCAGGCCTGCCGCCTGCCGTACACCTTGAAAGATGACCAGGGCCGCGTCGTGGCCTTTGAAAAGCACCTGCTGTCGATGAAAGACAACAACCAAAGCGCCAACATTCGCGCGCTGGTCGAAGCCGGTGTGCGTTCGTTCAAGATCGAAGGTCGCTACAAGGACATGGGCTATGTGAAGAACATCACCGCCTATTACCGCCAGCGTCTCGACGAAATCCTCGAAGACCGCCCGGACCTGGCCCGCGCGTCCAGCGGCCGTACTGCGCATTTCTTCCTGCCCGACCCGGAAAAAACTTTCCACCGTGGCAGCACTGACTACTTCGTCAGTGATCGCAAGATCGACATCGGCGCTTTCGACACCCCGACCTTTACCGGCCTGCCGGTGGGTGTGGTGGAAAAAGCCGGCAAGCGTGACCTGCAAGTGGTCACCCATGAGCCGCTGTCCAACGGCGACGGCCTCAATGTGCTGGTCAAGCGTGAAGTGGTGGGTTTCCGCGCCAACATCGCAGAAGCCAAAGGCGAGTTCGAGGAAGACGGCAAGAAGCGTTACCGTTACCGCGTCGAGCCGAATGAAATGCCGGCCGGGCTGCATCAACTGCGCCCGAATCACCCGCTGAACCGCAACCTGGACCACAACTGGCAACAGGCGCTGCTCAAGACCTCGGCCGAGCGCCGTATCGGTCTGTCGTGGGTAGCACGCCTGCGTGAAGACCAGTTGGAAGTCACTGCTACCAGCGAAGAAGGCATCCGCGCCAGCGTTACCCTGCCCGGCCCGTTTGGCGTGGCCAACAAGCCGGAACAGGCGCTGGATACACTGCGCGATTTGCTTGGCCAACTCGGCACCACCGAGTACCACGCCACGCACATCGAACTGGATGCGCCCCAGGCGTTCTTCATCCCCAACTCGCAGCTCAAGGCATTGCGCCGCGAAGTGATCGAAGCGCTGACGGCCGCACGCGTCGCGGCTCACCCACGAGGTAGGCGCAAAGCCGAGACCTCGCCGCCGCCGGTGTACCCGGAAGCGCATTTGTCGTTCCTGGCCAACGTCTACAACCAGAAAGCCCGTGATTTCTACCACCGTCACGGCGTGAAGCTGATTGATGCGGCCTTCGAAGCCCACGAAGAAACCGGCGAAGTGCCGGTGATGATCACCAAGCACTGCCTGCGGTTCTCGTTCAACCTGTGCCCTAAACAGGCCAAGGGTGTGACGGGCGTGAAGACCAAAGTCGCGCCGATGCAGTTGATCCACGGCGACGAAGTGCTGACCTTGAAGTTCGACTGCAAGCCATGCGAGATGCACGTGGTGGGCAAGATCAAGGGGCATATCCTTGGGTTGCCGCTGCCGGGCAGCGGCGTGGGCCATTTCGACCCGGAAAATATCATCTTTCAGGGCACGCACTAGCTCTTGGGGAGCGGGGCCACCACCAGCCCCGCTGCAACCCCGCGGCCGCTAACAGAATCGCAACAACCCCCAGCCATTGCAGCCAACCCAGGCGATGCCCAAAGGCAATCCAGTCGACAACAATCGCCGCAATTGGGTAGATAAACGACAGCGCGCCGGTCATCGCGGTCGGCAGTTTCTGGATCGCCCCGTACAGCAACACATACATCAGGCCCGTGTGCACAACGCCCAGCGTCACCAGCGCAGCCCAGGCATTTGGGGTTGCGGGCAAGCTGTTCCAAGGCACTAACGGCGCCAACAGCAATGCGCCAGTGATTACTTGAATCAACGCCATCAAGTGCGCAGGCACTTCCTTCAAGCGCTTGATGATCAGCGCCGCAATCGCATATAAGAACGCTGCGCCCAAGGCCAAAGCGATACCCGCCAGATAATCCCCGCCACCGCTTTGCTGCTCGCCATGGGCGGTGACAATCGCCAACATGCCCAGGAACGCCACGCTCAACCACGCGAGTTTCTGCACGGTGATTTTTTCGCCGAGAAATACCGCCGCCAGCATCACCAGCATGAACGGCTGCACGTTATACACCGCGGTACTGATGGCGATGGACGCGCGCGAATAGGATTCGAACAACAGCAACCAGTTGCCGACAATGGCCACGCCGCTGAGCATCGCCAGGCCAAGCTTGGCCCAGGTGAGCAGGTCCAGTCGCAGGTAACCCAGCAACGCACAGACCAGCAACAGCGTCAGCGCGCCTATCACGCAGCGCCAGAACACCACTTCGATCACCGATACGCCCGACACCAGCACAAACCAGCCGATGGTGCCCGAAATCAGCATGGCGGCAACCATTTCCCACGACCCGCGACGGATAGATGTGTCCACGATGGAGGCTCCTCAAGTGAGGCTCAATTATGGCAATCTGAGTATCAGCCGCTCCAGCGACTAAACAAGGCAAAACGCCGCAATCACCTTTTCTTATTAGGCAAACCGCATGATTGACACCATCGACCAGCAACTGATCGCCGCCTTGATGGACGACTCGCGCCTGTCCCTCAAGGCGTTGGCGGGTATCACCGGGCTGTCATCGCCCAGTGTTGGCGAACGCCTGCGTCGCCTCGAGGAGCGCGGCGTGCTGACCCACTACACCGTCGACATCGACCCCAAACACTTCGGCTATTTGTTGCAAGCCATCGTGCGCATCCGTCCGTTGCCCGGCAAATTGCAGGAGGTGGAGCGCCAGATCCAGGCGATCCCGGAGTTCACCGAGTGCGACAAAGTCACCGGCGATGACTGCTTTATTGCGCGCCTGCACGTTCGCACCATGGATCACCTCGACAGCCTGCTCGACCGGCTCAACGCCTATGCCGAAACCAACACCGCCATCGTCAAGAAAACCCCGGTAAAACGGCGTTTGCCGCCGCTGGCTGATTAATGACTGAGGGTCATTAAAGCAGTGACGGAATCGCTATTCTGTCATCGCTGGCCGGTCTTTATGCTGGGCTCCACTCATTGGAACCCACAGGTGTAAAGCGCATGTACGTCATTACAGGTATTACAGGCAAGGTCGGCGGCGCGTTGGCGCGTGCGCTCATCGCAGCGCAGCAACCGGTGCGCGCGGTGATTCGCGATCCCGGCAAAGCGGCTTATTGGGCCGACCTGGGTTGCGAGATCGCCTTGGCTCGGATGGAAGATGCACAGGCACTGACTGAGGCGTTCAAAGGTGCCACGGGCGTGTTCATTCTGCCGCCGTCGGATTTTGACCCGCAGCCCGGGTTTCCTGAAGCGCGTGCGGTGATCGCTGCCGTCAGCCAGGCCCTCAAGGCCGCCGCGCCACACAAGGTGCTGTGCCTGTCGACCATCGGCGCCCAAGCCACAGAGCTCAACCTGCTGACTCAGCGCACGCTGATGGAGCAAGCGCTGAGTGCCCTGGACATCCCCGTGACCTTCCTGCGCCCGGCCTGGTTCATGGAGAACGCGGCGTACGATGTCACCACCGCGCGTGACAACGGGCTGATCCATAGTTTCCTGCAACCGCTCGACAAGCGCGTGCCGATGGTTGCGACGGCCGACATCGGCGCCCTCGCCGCGCAGCTGTTGCAGCAAGACTGGACCGGCCGCCGCGTGGTCGAGTTGGAAGGCCAATGGGTGAGCCCGAACGACATTGCCCAGGCCCTGGGGCAACTCCTGGGCCGTGACGTGAAGGCCGAAGTGGTCGAACGCGAGACCTGGGAAACCTTGCTTCGCGCCCAAGGCGCACACAACCCAACGCCGCGCATGCGCATGGTCGATGGATTCAACGAAGGCTGGATCTGTTTCGAGCACGACCCCGTGCTCAAGGGCACCACCTCGCTGGACAGCGTGCTGCGCAGCCTGGCCATTCAAACCACCTGATCCAGTGTGGCACCGCTGCTGTGTCGAGCGGGCTTGCCATAATGCCGTTCAGGTAAGCGAACGCAATGCTAAAAGCAGCGAGGATCCAATGTGGGAGCGGGCTTGCCCGCGAAGACGTCGGCCCAGCAAACATTAATGTTGGCTGACCCACCGCTTTCGCGGGCAAGTCGAATCGTCGCATCGCCGCTCCCACAGGGGATCTGCGCTTAACTGAACGGCATTGGGGAAGTCACCAGGAGGTTGATCAGCCGTGCAGCGCCTTTGCCGCAGCGTGTAAACCCTGGAACTTGCGATAACGCGCTTCCAGCCTCGGCTGTTGCGTGGCGTCCGGCAAGTACCGCGACTTGACTGGCATGCCCGCTTGCAACAAGGCTGCGCCCTGCCCGATCGCCAGAAACCCAAGTTTCGCGGCGCCAATGCAGGCGCTCAATTCACTGCCCTGCAAGGTAACTATCTCGCGCTGCAGGATATTGGCCAGCAACTGCGCCCAATATTCGCTGCGCGCCCCGCCACCGACCAGGGCGCAAGCCCCCACGCTGGCGCCGGCCGCTTGCACGGCGCGCAGGGCATCCAGCAAACCAAAACCCACGCCTTCCATGACCGCATAACCGAGCATGGCCGGCGTGCAATCGTGGCCCAGGCTCATAAAGCCGCCGCGCAATAAAGGATCGTTATGCGGCGTGCGCTCACCGGCCAGGTACGGCAGGAACAGCGGCGTGTCCAACGGCACGGGCTGTGTGATCGGCAGCTGCGCTTGCACCCGATCCAGCAACGTCTGCTCATCCGGCATACCGGTCAGCCGCGTCACCCAACGCAAACAACTGGCACCGGCCAGCATCGCGCCCATGGTGTACCAGCGGTTCGGCAGCGCGTGGCAGAAGCTGTGCACGGCGCTGGCCGGATTCCCGGCGGCATGATCGGTAATCGCGACAATCGCCGCGCTGGTGCCCAGCGTAATGAAGCCGTCACCGGCGTTGATCGCGCCGATGCCGACGGCGGCCACCGGGTTGTCGCCGCCACCGCCGGCAATCACGACCTCAGGCGACAGGCCCAAGCCGCTCGCGGTCAAACACGCACTTGCCGCGCCGCCCTCCACCAACCTGGGCATCTGCGCAGGCGTCAGGCCCGTGGCGCGCACCATGGGCGCAAACCATTCACGCTGCGCCACATCCAGCCACAGCGTGCCGGCGGCATCCGACATCTCGCTGATGCGTTCGCCCGTCAGGCGTAGGCGCAGGTAATCCTTGGGGGACAGCACGCAATCAATCGCCTTGAACACCTCGGGTTCATGCCGCTGCAGCCACAGCAGTTTCGGCGCCGTGAGCCCGGCCATCGGCAAGCTGCCGGTGACCTCGGCAAACCCGGCACCGAGTTGTTCGGCCTCGGCCATCGCGCGCGAGTCGTCCCACAGGATCGCCGGGTACAACACCCGATCGTCTTCCCCCAGCAACACCGCGCCGTGCATCTGCCCCGACAGGCCGATACACGCCACACGGGCATACGCCTCATGCACCCGTAACTGCTCCAGCGCCTGCAAACAGGCCTGCCACCAGTCTTGCGGTGCTTGTTCGGACCAGCCGCTCTGGCGCCGCGACACGCTCAAACGCACGCCAGTGTGGGCCAGCACGACGCCGTCAGCGTCCATCAGGATCGCCTTGAGTTCCGAAGTGCCGAGGTCTATGCCGAGGGAAACAGGACTGCTCATACGGGGATCATTCCAATCAAATACAGCCACATGAATTACGGTATTGCAGGCGGGGTGCCAGGCGCACACTTTGCGTAGGCGCAGCCGGCGACGCCATGCGCTGCAGCAACATTTGTACGGCGCGAGCCCCCAATTCGTTGACCGGTTGAGCAATCAACGTCAGGCGCGGCACGAAAAAATCCGCCCAGTCAAAATCATCAAACCCCACCAGGGCCATCTGCCCCGGTACTTCAATGTGCGCATCACGCAAGGCGTGCATGGCGCCAAGCGTCATCAGGTTATTGCCCGCCATGATCGCTGTCGGTGACGCGGCCAGGCCCAGTAACTGCGCGGTAGCGGCCCGCGCCGGCGCGCTGCTGGAACCGCCATTGACCAGCAATTGCGGGTCGAATACCAGGCCCGCCGCCGCCAGGGCAGCGCGGTAACCCGCCACGCGCTCATCGGTGGTACCCAGCCCCGCTCGCCCGGCGATAAAGCCGATACGACGGTGCCCGTGTTCAATCAGGTGGGCCACCAGCGCCAGTGTGGACTGGGTATTCTCCACCCCGATCTGATCAAACTGCTCACTCATCATGCGGTCCACCAACACCGTCGGCATGTCATTGGCCTGCAGATACTCCAGGGCCGTTGACCCAGTGGACGGTGCCAACAGAATGCCGTCGACGCGCCGGTGATGCAGCGCCGTGACCACCTGCAGCTCTTGCTCCGGGTCGTCATGGGGGTCGGCAAACAGCATCATGTAGCCGTGCTTTGTGCACTCGGCTTCAATCGCGTGCACCATCTCGCTGAAGTAGTGGTTGGACAGCGCCGAGATCGCCACGCCAATCGTGCTGGTACTGGACCGGGCCAGCGAGCGCGCCAGGGTATTGGGGATGTAACCCAGTTCCTGAATCGCGCGCTGCACCGCCTGCACCGTGGCTGGGCTGACCTTGCGGGTGCCGTTCAACACGTGCGACACCGTCGACGTCGACACACCCGCTCTGCTCGCCACGTCATCCATGGTGATCACGACGCGCTCCCCTTCAGTGGATCAATGTTTGCTCGACCAGCCGCTGTAGGTACCGATGTTGTCGCGGGTAATCAATTTTGGCGTGAGCAGGGTCACCGCTTCGGCCGGAGCCTTGTCATTGAGAAGGTCATTGCCGACATTCACCGCGGTCTGGGCCATGGCCCAAGGGTCCTGAATGGCGGAGGCCTGGATCTGGGTGTCAGTCTTCAATGCATTCTCGATGTCCGGCGCACCGTCCACCGAGGTGATGACGATACCGCTGCGTTTAAGCTGCTTGGCCGCCAGGTCGCTGCCGATAGCCTGCGGGTCGTTGATCGCAAACAGACCGTCGATTTTCGGGAATCGAGTGAGGTAACCCTGCATCACATTCAGGCCACCTTCGCGCGAGCCTTTGCCGTCCTGGTCGTCGGAGAGCACCTTGATGTCCGGCGCGCCAGCCAATGCAGCCTTGCAGCCTTTGACGCGGTCGGTCACGGCGGTCACTTGCGGGCCATTCTGGATGATCACATTGCCTTTGCCCGCGAGCTTGTCCACCAGGAACTGGCAGGCCAGCTTGCCGGCTTCGACGTTGTCGGTTTGCACGGTGGCGTTGACGCCTTTGGCGTCTACATCCACGGCCACCACCACAATTCCGGCGTCACGGGCTTTCTTGATGGCCGAGGCCATCGCCGACGGATCGACGGCGTTGAGCAGGATCAGGTCGACCTTGGACGAAATGAAGTTGTCGATCTGCGAGAACTGCTTGCTCAGGTCATAGTCGGCCGACACCGAGGTGACCTTGACGTTGGGGTTCAGCTCCTTGGCCCGGGCCGTGGCACCGTCGGCCAGGGTCACGAAATACGGGTTACCGAGCGAGCCCATGCTGATGCCGAGGGCTTTGAGCTCCCGGGCTTCCACGACGTTGGACATAAGGGCAGCCAAGGCAAGCACGGGAAACAGGCGTTTAAGGTTCATGCGGGTCTCTCTTGTGATTGTTGTGGGAGTGAAATCAGGTACGTGCGCCGGATTGGCGATAGCGATCCAGCGCCACCGCGCCAATGATCACGATGCCCTTGATGATGTACTGCCAGATATCCGACACCCCCAACAGCACCAGGCCATTGGTGAGCACCGCGATAATCAGCGCGCCGATCAACGTGCCGCCGATGGTGCCGACGCCGCCGGTAAAACTGGTGCCGCCGAGAATCACCGCAGCGATCGCATCCAACTCATAGGACTGGCCCAGTTGCAGGCCATTGGCGGCAAACAGGCGCGAGGCGCTCATCACCGCGCCCAGCCCGGCCAATGCACCGGACATGGCGTAGACGAACAGCAACACCTTCCACACCTTGATCCCCGACAGCCGCGCGGCCTCCGGGTTGCCGCCCACCGAGTAAATCTGCACGCCCATCACGGTGCGGCGCAGGATGAACCACGACAGAAGCACCACCGCCACAGCGATGACCACCAGCCACGGCACGCCGAGGATCGAGTCATTGCCGATAAACGCGAATGGCAGGTCGGGGTTGAACACGGTTTTATCATCGGCCAGCAAACGTGCAAGACCACGCATGGCAGTCAGTGCGCCGAGGGTGACGATGAACGGTGGCAAGCGCATGAATGCAATCAGCCCACCGTTGACCAGGCCCAGCAACAAACCGAAACCGATCCCGGCGGCAATCCCGAACATGCCGAACTGCGGCGACATCGACGCCTGTAGCGCCACCACGGCGGAGGCCGCGAGGATTGCGCCGACGGACAGGTCGATGCCCGCCGTGAGGATCACAAAGGTCATTCCCGCCGCCAGCACCACGTTGACCGAAGCCTGCTGGGTGATGATCGACAGGTTCTGCACGGTCAGGAAGTTCTCGCTGGCCAGGGCAAAGCCCACCAGCAGCAACACCAGTACCGGCAGCATGCCCACCGTGCGCATCAGCTCGCGGACGCGTTCGGCCTTGCCCACCGCCGCAATTGTCATCGTGTTGTTTGAATCAACCATTGGCAGCCACCTGATCGCCACCGGTGGCGAGGTCAATAATACGTTCCTGGGAAATAACGTGGCCGGAGGCCCCGCCAACTTCGGCCACCAACTGGCCTTCGCGCATGATCAGCACACGGTCGCAGGTGCCGATGATTTCCGGCAGCTCGCTGGAAATCACCACGATGCCAACCCCGGCCAGGGCCAGTTGATTGATGATGCGGTAGATCTCGGACTTGGAGCCGATGTCGACGCCCCGCGTGGGTTCGTCGAGGATCAGCACATGCGGCTTGACCTCCAGCAGCCGCGCCAGCAGTACCTTCTGCTGATTGCCGCCGGACAGCGCACCGACATTGACCTTGCCGGAGGCCACGCGAATCGACAGCGACTTGATCGCATCATTCGCGCGTTGCGCGGCATGGCCGCGGTCCAGCACACCACCCGCGTGGGCATCCGGCACACACGCGCAGACGTTGATGTTGTCGGCGACGCTCATGTCCAGGAACAGGCCCTGGGCCTTGCGGTCTTCGGTGAGGTACACCACGCCGGCGCGGATTGCGTCCGCCGGGTTGCGCAGCTGGGTAACGGTCTTGCCCACCACTTCCAGGGTGCCGGAGGTGCGCGGGTCGGCGGCGAAGATCAGCCGTGCCAGTTCGGTGCGCCCTGCCCCGACCAGCCCGGCGATGCCCAGCACTTCGCCGGCATGCAGGTCGAAGCTGCAATTGCGCACGCGCTTGCCATCGGCCATGTCGCGCACGCGCATCACTACGTTGCCGGGGTTATAGGCGGCGTGTTCCTTCTTGTAGAAACCAGAGAGGTCGCGGCCGACCATCATTTTCACCAGTACTTCGGCCGACAACGCGTCGCGGGTCAGTTCGCCAATGTACTGGCCGTCGCGCAGCACCGAGACCCGGTCCGACAACTCGTAGATCTCGGCCATGCGATGGCTGATATAGATGATCGCCAAGCCCTGGCTACGCAGTTGTTTGATCAGCGCGAACAGCCGATCGGTCTCGCGCGATGACAGCGGCGTGGTCGGTTCGTCCATCACCAGGATCCTGGCGTGGGCATGCAGCGCACGGGCGATTTCCACCAACTGGCGCTCGGCAATCGACAGGCTGCTGACCGGCGTCGTGGGTTTGAACTCGGCGCCCAGCCGTTGCAGCACCTCGATGCAGCCGTTCTGCATGCCTTTGCGGTCGATGGTCCAGCCACGCCGCAGTTCACGGCCCAGGTAAATGTTCTCGGCCACGCTCAGGTTCGGGCACAGGCTCAGTTCCTGGTAGATCACAGCGATGCCGAGGGTTTTGGCGGTGGCGGGGTCAAACGTGGCGACGGGCTGGCCGTCGATGCGGATTTCGCCGCCGGGGTCAGCCTGATAGGCGCCGGAGAGAATTTTCATCAAGGTTGATTTGCCGGCGCCGTTCTCACCCATCAAGGCGTGGATTTCACCGGGGTAAACCTTCAGGCCGACGTTCTTGAGCACCCGCAAACCATTAAAGGTTTTGCTGATGCCCTGCATTTCAAGCAAGGGTTCAAGGCTCATGCATGAGCTCCTGGAATTATTATTTTTGTAGTCGAACGCTGCCGACTCTATTCCAGTTGCATTTCGTTACGCAAGCGCTTGCGTCTGCCGTTTATCGCTTGGTTAAACGTTTCATCAGCTCAATAAATGTGAAATTCACGAACTACATGGATGGTTTAACGCTTCCTTGGGGGATGCTTGCAGCCACCCATGCTTCGCCATGTGCTGCGCGTCTAGCGCCCGAAACGCGCGGGCAGCATGCGCACCAGGGTGTTGTCCCGAACCCAGTAATGGTGAAACAACCCTGCGGCTGCATGCAGGCCGATCAACCAGTAACCGGTGCTGCCCAACCACTCATGCCAGTGCTTGAACTGCCTGGCCAGGTCCGGGTCCGGCGCCACCAGCGTCGGCAAGGCAAACTCGAAATACGGCACCGGTTTGCCGGCGGCATTGAGCATCAGCCAGGCCAACAACGGCGTCACCACCATCAAGCCATACAGCGCCAGGTGCATCAGGTGAGACGCTGCCGTTTGCCACATAGGCGGACGTGGCAGGATCGCCGGGCGCGGCACCAGGCGCCCGAGCAGACGCAGCCACACCAGCACGAATATGCCGATACCGAACAAGGAGTGGGCGCCAAGGAACACCCCTTTGAGCGCATGCCCGCGAGGCAACAAGCCTTTGATTTCAATACAGGCATACACGCCGACAAACAGCGCCAGCATCAACCAGTGCAGGGTCATCGAGAGTTTCGCGTAGCGCTGCGTCTGCGGATTTTGGGTCATGGGGTATAAGCCTTCTGCTTGAGTAGTGGCGCTACCCTGCCGAACAAGTCTTAAGGCAGTCTGAAGATCAGCCCACCGATCATTTCCAGCACCTTCAGACTTCGTTAAGAAATGCCTTTGATACTCCTCCCAACTTCACGTGGGAGGCTCACCGCCAATGCCCGATATCGATTGGAAAATTCCCTTGCCCGTGCTGTTCGGCCAGGCCGATCGTGCACAAATGCGCCTGGCTTGCGCCCTGCCCCACGACACTCAGCGCCCCGCCTTCGAGGCATTCATCCAACAGCGTTTCCGCCTTGCCCACGGCGCCGACATCCGGCATTTCATGCCTCAGCTATTTGGCGTCAGCCACGCCAACGGTGACCTGTGTGCGGTCGCCGGTGTACGGCTGGCGTGTGCCGAGCCGCTGTTTCTGGAGCGTTACCTGGACCATCCAATCGACCCCCTGATCAGCGCCGCTGCCGACCAAACAGTAGAACGCCACGCGATTGCCGAAGTCGGCAACCTGGCCGCCAGCGATACCGGCAGTGCGCGCCTGAGCATCATCGCCATCACGTGGTTGCTGGCCATGGGCGGCCTGGAGTGGGTGGCGTTCACCGGCAATATCGGGCTGGTCAACAGTTTCCACCGCCTGGGTTTGAAGCCGGTCACCCTGTGCGCGGCCGACCCGCAGCGCCTGGGAGATGACCGCCATCTGTGGGGCAGTTACTACGAAAGCCAACCGTGGGTGCACGTCGGCAACATCCGCGCCGGGTTCATCCATTTGCGCAACATGGGCCTGTTCTCACGCCTTGGGTTGCCCACCACGCTTGAGGACAACAGCCATGTCGCCTGAAACCCGCCGCTTCCACGCTGTGCTGCGCGGCCATGCCGAACGCAACGACGGCACCATTGCCCTGTGGGGCGATACCTTGAAAATGGATTACACCTCACTGTTCGCCGAAGTTGCGTATCGCCAGCAACGCCTGCGCGATGAAGGCGTGAAGGTGGTGGCGCTGGCCTTGGACAATGGCGTCGACGCCATGCTGTGGGACTTGGCGATACTGTTCGAAGGGTTGACCTGCTTGACCCTGCCGCCGTTTTTCAGCCCCACCCAGCGCGCCCATTGTCTTGAACAAAGCCATGCCGAACGGGTGATCGCCGAACCAGACCTGGAGGCTGAGCTACTGGCTGCCGGTTACCAGCAACACGGCGACTTCTGGTGCAGAAGCTTTGCAGGCCGCCCTTCGATGCCATCGGGCACTGCCAAGGTGACATTCACCTCCGGCACCACCGGGGCGCCCAAGGGCGTATGCCTGAGCGCCGACAGCCTGCTGCGGGTTGCCCGCGAGTTGCACCAGGCCAGCCACGCTTCCGATCCACGCCACCACTTGGCGCTGTTGCCCCTTGCGATTCTGCTGGAAAACCTTGGGTGCTACGCCGCGCTGTATGCCGGCGCCACCTTGAGTGTGCCCAGCCAAAAAAACTTGGGCATCCAGGGAGCCAGCGCGGTGGATGCCGCTCAATTGCTCGGCTGCCTGGCGGTGCGTCAGCCCCATAGCCTGATCCTGGTTCCGCAATTGCTGTTGATGTTGGTCATGGCCGCCGAGCAGAAGGCATTCAACCCGCAGCACCTGCGCTTTGCCGCCGTCGGCGGTGCCCGCGTGGCCAAGGGCTTGCTGCAGCGGGCGCAGCAGTTGGGCATGCCGGTTTATGAAGGTTACGGCTTATCGGAATGCGCCTCGGTGGTGTGCCTTAATCGCCCGGATGCACAGCGCCCGGGCAGTGTCGGCCAGCCCCTGCCCCATGTGGAGGTTCGCCTGGCCGAAGACGGTGAAGTGCTGATCAAAGGCTCGACTTTGCTCGGCTATCTGGGCCACACCGGACACCCTGATCAGTGGTGGCCCAGCGGCGACCTGGGCACCTTCGACGCGGACGGATTCCTCTACCTCAACGGCCGCAAGAAACATCAGTTCGTTACCAGTTATGGGCGCAACGTCAACCCGGATTGGGTCGAGGCCGAATTGACTCAAGGCGGCGTCATCGTCCAAGCATTTATCTATGGCGAAGCCCAGCCCGAGAATCACGCGCTGCTCTGGCCCCATCGCAACGACTGTACCGACACCCAGCTGGCAGCGACCGTGGCCGCCGTCAATGCCGGCTTGCCCGACTACGCCCAGGTGCATCGCTGGACGCGCCTGGATGAACCCTTCAGTGCCGCCAACGGCTTGCTCACCGCCAACGGCAGACCACGGCGCGACGCCATTGTCGCGCGTTATCACACCCAGCTTGCCCCCGCCTTCAACGAGGAAACCTCATCGTGAATTTTTTCGATACGCTGCAAGATGCCACCCAACAGGAACGCCAGGCGCTGTTCAGCCTGCCGATCATTCGAGATGCGCTGGAGGGCAAGGTCAGCCTGGAGAGCTATCGTGCGTTCCTGGCCCAGGCCTACTACCACGTGCGTCATACCGTGCCGTTGATGATGGCCTGCGGTGCGCGCCTGCCCTCACACTTGGAATGGCTGCGCAAGGCCGTCTGTGAGTACATCGAAGATGAGTACGGCCACGAGCAATGGGTGCTCAATGACATCGAGGCCTGTGGCGGCGACAAGGATGCGGTCCGTGACGGGCAACCGGGTTTACCCATTGAGCTGATGGTCAGCTATCTGTATGACCTGATCGCGCGTGGCAACCCGGTCGGCCTGTTCGGCATGGTCAATGTGCTGGAAGGCACCAGCATCGCCCTCGCCACTCATGCAGCCGGCAGCATCCGCGAGCGCCTGCAACTGCCGGCCACGGCGTTCAGCTACTTGAGCTCCCACGGCTCCCTGGACATTGGGCACATGGAAACCTACCGCCGCTTGATGAACAGCCTGGACGATCCCGACGACCAGGCTGCCGTGATCCATGCCTCCAAGGTGGTGTACGCCCTCTATACCGACATGTTCCGCAACCTGCCACGTATTGCGGAGGCCGCCCATGCGCCTGTCTGACGCCCACGTGGTACTGACCGGCGCCAGCGGCGGCATTGGCCTGGCGATTGCGGGCGCCTTGTGTGCCAGCGGCGCGCACGTGCTGGCCGTGGCACGCCATCGCACACCGCTGGAGCCGTTGCTTACGCAGTACCCGCAGCAGCTCTGCTGGGTGAGTGCCGACCTGACCTTCCTCGCCGATCGGCGCAAGGTTCGGGCCGCCGCCGAGGCCATCGGCGGCGTCAATCTGCTGATCAACGCCGCCGGCATCAATCATTTTGCCATGCTTGAACAACTGGACGACAACGAAATCAACGGCATGCTGGCGTTGAATATCACCGCACCCATCTGCCTGACCAAGCTGCTGCTGCCCCTGCTCAAGCAAGCCGAGAGCGCCATGGTGGTGAATGTCGGCTCCACCTATGGCTCCATCGGCTACCCCGGCTATGCCACTTACTGCGCCACCAAGTTCGCCTTGCGCGGGTTTTCCGAAGCCTTGCGCCGGGAACTGGCCGATACGCGAGTAGGCGTGCTGTATGTGGCGCCGCGCGCCACCCATACGCGGATGAACAGCCCGGCAGCGCAGGCGTTGAACGACGCGCTCAAGTCCAATGTGGACGACCCGCTGACGGTGGCGTCGGCGGTGATCCACGCAATCGCCAATGATCGTCGTGACCTTTACCTGGGCTGGCCTGAGCGCTTTTTTGTGCGCCTCAACAGCCTGTTGCCAAACCTCGTCGACCGTGGCTTGCGTAAACAATTGCCGTTGGTACGTCGCTTGAGCGACAAACCCGTGAATAAGGATCTGAACCCATGAAACGCCTCTTTGCCGCGCTGCTGCTCAGCGCCTTGAGCCCACTCACCTGGGCGCTGGAGGCTGGCGACCAGCAGCGCCTGACTGATATCCAGACGCGCTGGGCCCATATCCAATACAACCTGCCTGAAGAACAGCGTACTCAGGCGTTTGCACAACTCGCGACGCAGGTGACGGCGTTCACCCAGGCGCGCCCTCAGGCCGCCGAAGCATGGATCTGGTCCGGGATTGTCACCAGCAGTTGGGCCGGCGCCCAAGGTGGGCTCGGCGCATTGAGCAAGGTCAAGTCGGCCAAGGCAGACCTTGAGAAAGCGCTCGCTCTGGACCCCAAGGCCCTGCAAGGCTCGGCCTACACCAGCCTCGCGGCGCTGTACGATCGCGTACCCGGCTGGCCGATTGGCTTTGGCGATGCCGACAAGGCTGAACAGCTACTCACGCAAGCCTTGCAACTGAACCCGACGGGCATTGATAGTCTGTATTTCTGGGGCGACCACCTCTACCGGCAAAAACGCTATGGCGAAGCCCGCGATGCGCTGCGCAAAGCCTTACTGGCCGCACCACGGCCGGGTCGCGAGACTGCCGATGCCGGGCGTCGCAAAGAGATCGAAAGCCTGCTGGTCGACCTCGACAAAAAACTCACCTGACAGGAGTCCATGTGCGGCTATTACTGATCGAAGATGACGTAGCACTGGGCGAAGGGATTCATCAGGCACTCGTGCGTGAGGGCTATACCGTTGATTGGCTTCAGGATGGCAGCAGTGCATTGCATGCTCTGCTCAGCGAGACCTTTGACGCGGTGGTGCTCGACCTGGGCTTGCCGCGCATGGACGGGCTTGAGGTACTGCGCCGCCTGCGGGACAGCGGGTCCAACCTGCCCGTGCTGATCCTCACCGCGCGCGATGCCACCGAAGACCGTATCGCCGGGCTCGACGCCGGTGCCGATGATTACCTGGTCAAACCCTTCGACCTCGCCGAACTCAAGGCGCGCCTGCGCGCACTGCTGCGGCGCAGTGCCGGCCGTGCGCGGGTAGTGATCGAGCACGCCGGCATTTGCCTGGACCCCAGTACCCAACAGGTCAGCTACCAGGGCGCGCCGGTGCCGCTCACACCCAAGGAATACCAGTTGCTGCACGAACTGCTATCGCCACCCGGCCGCGTGATGACCCGTGACCAGTTGATGCAGTTGCTGTATGGCTGGAACGAAGAGGCCGAAAGCAACACCCTGGAAGTGCATATCCATCATCTGCGTAAAAAATTCTCCAGCGAGCTGATCCGCACTATTCGCGGCGTCGGCTACCTGGTGGAGGAGCGCCGATGAGCTCTATTCGGCGACGAACCCTGACCCTGATCATCGGCCTGCTGTTCACGGGACTACTGGTGATCAGCGTGCTCAACCTGCATGACAGCAACCACGAAATCGCCGAAGTTTACGACGCACAACTGGCGCAGAACGCCCGGCTGCTCCAGGGCGTGATGAGCATGCCACTGGCCAGTAACGATCAGACGGACCTGTACCGCGCCTTCAACAAAGCCTTGGGCGAAGCCATGCCCAAGGTCGATGGGCACCCCTACGAGAGCAAAATCGCCTTTCAGGTCTGGAACACCGAGGATGAGCGCCTGGTATTTACCGCCAGCGCACCGTCATTTGCCAAGCCTCCCGGCCAGCCGGGGTACAGCAATGTCGCCGACCTGAATGGCCGTCAATGGCGCGGTTTTTTGCTCAAGGACAAAGACAATGGGCTGCGGATCTGGGTGGGTGAGCGCGACGACGTACGCTCTGACCTGGTCGACCGTATCCTGCGCCACACGCTATTGCCCAACATACTCGGCAGCCTGATTCTGGCCGCGATGGTCTGGCTGGCCATCGGCTGGGGGCTCAAGCCGCTGGCGAATATGGCGGCGACCTTGCGCGCACGGCATTCCGGCTCCCTGGAACCGATGCAACTGACCCCGCTGCCCACCGAACTGGAACCGATGCAGGCCGCGCTGAACCGCATGCTGGCGCAGATCCAGGAAATGCTCGGCCGCGAACGCCGCTTCATCGCCGACGCCGCCCACGAAATGCGCACGCCTCTGGCGGTGTTGCGGGTGCACGCGCAAAACCTGTTGGAGGCCGGCACGGAAGCCGAGCGGCGCGAGTCCCTAGGGTTCCTGATCACGGGCGTCGACCGCACCAGCCGCCTGGTCAACCAGTTGCTGACCATGGCTCGCCTGGAACCCAGCGCCGTGCAACCACCGGCGCAGGCCATCGACCTGGCGACCACCGTGCGTGAAACCCTGATTCAGTTGACGCCCTGGTTGCTGAGCAAGGGCCTGGAGCTGGCGTTCGACGTCGATGATGCCGACTACGGCGTGAGGTCCGACGCGTCCGCGATCAATATCGCGCTGACCAACCTGGTGACCAATGCGGCGAATTTCTCGCCGGAACACGGCGTGATCACCGTAGGGTTGTGCAAAACGGCCACGGGGTTCGAGTTGACCGTGGATGACCAAGGGCCAGGCATTGACGAGAACGAGCGCGAGCGGCTGTTCGAGCTGTTCTACAGCCGGGGAAATGCCGAAGGCGCAGGTTTGGGGCTGACCATCGTACAGACCATTGCCCAACGCCTTGGGGGGCACATCCGCCTGGCCAACCTGGCCAACGGCGGGTTGCGCGCCACCTTGCAGATCCCGGGATCACTGGCCTAGCAGTCCCAGCCACATCGCGCCGGTCAGCAGTACCTGACCGGCAATCACCTACGCCGCAAACCGACGGCCGCCGCGGACCCACGCCACCAGGCACTTGCTCAGGGAGTTGCAACTGACCGCCAGCAACACCGGAATAGATACTGCCTGCAGGGCGAGTTGGCCGCTGGTGGCCAGGGCGGCGATGGATGCGGTCGAAGCATGGGTATCGGCAAACCCACTTTGGGCCACCGTCGCCAGGTTGGAAAAGATCGCCGCCGCCAGCGTGCGCAGGTTCGAGGGTTCTTTTGCGGCCCTATGGCCCATGGCGGCAATGGTCACGGTACTGGACGAGAACCCCGAAGCAATGGCCCCTAGGGCATAGCCATAACGCGCGCCCAAGGTACGCACGGCCACATGCAAAACCGCGCTCCAGCCCCACCAGCATGCAGATACCCAGCGCGGCGGCGCCGCCGGCAAGCCCCAGGGTGGTCATAGGTCGGCGCCTTCAGGGGGTAATCGCGACTTTCATGACGCCATCGCGCTGATGGGCGAACAGCTCATAGGCGGCTTCGATGTCGTCGAGTTTGAAACGGTGCGTCACCAGCGGCGACAGGTCCACCCCGCCACTGGCAACCACGGCCATCAACCGGCGCATGCGTTCCTTGCCGCCAGGGCACAGGGTCGACACGATGCTGTAATCCCCCAGCCCTGCCCCAAAGGCATCATAGGGAATACGCAAGTCGCTGGAGTAAACCCCCAGGCTGGACACACGCCCGCCCGGGCGCAGCACCCGCAATGCTGACTCGAACGTGCCTTGGGTGCCCAGGGCTTCGATCGCCACATCCACTCCGCGACCGTCCGTGAGGGCCATGATCTGCTCAACGACATCGCCTTTCTTGAAGTCGATGATATGAGTGGCCCCCAGGCGTCGAGCCACGCCCATGCGCTCAGTCACGCCGTCGACGCCGATGATCATCGACGCGCCCTTGAGCCGTGCGCCCGCCACTGCACACAAGCCGATAGGCCCCAGGGCAAATACCGCCACCGTATCGCCAATGCTCACCTCACCGCGTTCGGCGCCGGAAAAACCGGTGGACATGATGTCCGGGCACATCAGCACTTGTTCGTCGCTCAGGCCGTCGGGAATCGGGCACAGGTTGGCCAGCGCGTCGGGGACCAACACGTACTCGGCCTGGCAGCCGTCGAGGGTATTGCCGAACTTCCAGCCGCCAGCCGCCCGAAAGCCATGGCGTGTGTCGGGACCGTCCTGGGAACCGCAGCCGCACAGGCACGCGTAGCTTTGCCCGCTGGGGGTGATGGCCCCGGCGATCACCCGCTGCCCCTCGACAAACCCGCTGACCTGGGAACCCAGGCGTTCAATCACGCCAACCGGCTCGTGGCCGATGGTCAGGCCTTTGGCGACCGGGTACTCGCCGCGCAGGATATGCACGTCGGTGCCGCAGAGGGTCGTGGTGGTGATACGCACCAAAGCGTCCAGCGGGCCGACTTCGGGAATGGGCTTGTCCTGCAGGACAATGCGGTTTTTTTCAACGAAAACAGCGGCTCTCATGGCTGCCATAAGGTGAACTCCTGTGCAGGGGAACTCCAGACTGCGCCGTGATCGCGTCTTGCAGGTTGATCATGATCAACTATCGCGCAACTGACCGGACATCGCATGCCGCTCTCGGCCTACAGATAATTTGATACAGATCAACCTCGACCTCGCGCCAGGGGCCATGATCGCTCTGGTGCACGACAACGGCACGCTGATCGAAATCGGCGTGGCTCGCTACGCCACTGCCAAGGAACATGAGTGCGAATGCGCGATCACGGTGGCCGACACATGGCAATGCCTGGGGCTGGGGCGCATTTTGATGCAGCACCTGATGACGGCGGCGCGAGCCAATGTCTTCAAACGGATGTATACGGTCCATGCGGCGACTAACCTGCCACTGCGTGAACTGACGCATGCGCTGGGCTTTAACAGCGTCACAGACCCCGATGAACGTACTCAGATCATCAGCAGTGTGGCGCTCTGAGCGCATTGGCACTGCAAACGACTCATACACTCGTTTGAGTGTATTCGTACCGTGCTGGTCGCAGCATCTGCTATTGTCCAAGGACCTCATCTCCTCCTCATCGCGGTCATGCGATTTTCTGTGAGCATGCTCTGCGGCCGTGTTCTGAACACGGCCGGGTCTGATATGCACGGACAACACTGCATTGGACAAAACCAGCCCTGGCGCAGCGCCCGAATTACAATCGCGGGCCGAAAAAATCGTCGAGTTCAAACGCCAGAAGACCCTGCTCAAGACCGGCGCCCTGCAAGACGCGATCTTCAACAGCGCGTACTTTTCGAGCATCGCCACTGACGAAAAAGGCGTGATCCAGATCTTCAATGTTGGCGCCGAGCGCATGCTCGGCTATGCCGCCGACGACGTGCTCAACCGCATCACCCCCGCCGACATATCCGACCCCGCCGAACTGATTACCCGTGCCGCCGCCCTTAGCCTGGAGCTGGACACGCCGATCACACCGGGCTTCGAAGCCCTGGTGTTCAAGGCCTCACGCGGCATCGAAGACATCTACGAACTCACCTATATCCGCAAAGATGGCAGTCGCCTGTCGGCGATGGTCTCGGTAACGGCCCTGCGCAATCGCCACGACACGATCATCGGCTACCTGTTGATTGGCACTGACAATACCGCGCGCAAACAGGAAGAAGCCGAGCGCAAAGGCTTTGAACGCGCGCTGGAAGAAAAGAACCTGGAACTGGAACACGCCAGCCACATGAAGTCCGAGTTCCTCGCCACCATGTCCCACGAGCTGCGCACGCCGTTGAACGCGGTGATTGGCTTTTCAGAGGCGTTGAAGGATGGTTTGGTCGGCGACATGAGCGAGGTGCAGCGCGAGTACATCGGCGACATCTTCACCAGCGGCCAACACCTGCTGTCGTTGATCAACGACATTCTCGACCTGTCCAAGGTCGAGGCCGGGATGATGGACCTGGAGTTGGAGCCTGTGGAACTGGCGGGGTTGCTCGCCAACAGCTTGTTGATCGTGCGCGAGAAAGCCGCCTTGCAACGTATCCAATTGAAGCTGGAATGCGAGGACGATTTTGGCACCCTGGAACTGGACCTGCGCAAGACCAAGCAGATTATCTACAACCTGCTGGCCAATGCGGTGAAGTTCAGCGCACACGGCGGCTCCGTGACCCTGGCGGTCCGCGAGGTCAGCCTCGCGCATGTCGGCCACATCCCCGGCGATTGGCCCGCCCACGGCTTCGCCCTGCAACCCAGCACTCACACGCAATTCCTGGAGCTGAGTGTCAGCGACACGGGCATCGGGATCGCCGAGGACGACATGAGCAAGCTGTTCAAGGCTTTCAGCCAGATCGACAGCAGCCTGGCGCGCAAATTTGAAGGCACGGGTTTGGGGCTGGCAATGGTCAAGCAACTGACCGACCTGCACGGCGGCAGCGTCGCCGTGGCCAGCCGCGAAGGCTTGGGTACGCGCTTTGTGGTATGGCTGCCGTTGCACCGCGCGCCGGAGGCTGCATGGCTGACATCCTGATCGTCGAAGACAACGAGGCGAACATGCGCCTGGCGCGGTTGTTGCTCGTCAATGCCGGGCACGGCGTGTTGTGGGCGGCGGATGCAGAAACCGGCCTGACCCTGGCGCGGGAAAAACAGCCGGCGCTGATATTGATGGATATCCAGTTGCCGGGCATGGACGGCCTGGCCGCCACCTCGTTGCTTAAGCAAGACCCCAACACCGCACACATTCCGGTGATTGCGCTGACCGCCATGGCCATGAAGGAGGACCGCGAAAAAACCCGCCTGGCCGGTTGCGACGCCTACATCATCAAGCCGCTGCGCTACAAAGAGCTTTACCAGGTCATCGACACTTTGCTGCAACAGCACATCAGCCCCCACCTGTGAGTCCTCTCCATGGCCAGCCAACCTGCAACGCTGTTGATCGTTGACGACGAACCCCAGATTCGCAAACTGTTGGAAACCCTGCTGCAGCACGAGGGCTACCAGACCCTGAGTGCGAGCAGCGGTGAAGAGGCCTTGCAGCTCGTGGCGCAACAACCGCCTGACCTGATCCTGCTGGACATCATGATGCCGGGCATGGACGGCTACGAGGTGGCCAGCCACTTAAAGGGCAACGAAACCACGGCAAGCATTCCGATCATCATGTTGTCGGCCCTCAGTGAGCCGAGCGCGCGCGTCAGCGGGCTGGAAACCGGCGCCGAGGAATTCCTCAGCAAACCGGTGGAACGTGTCGAATTGTGGCTGCGGGTGCGCAACCTGTTGCGGCTCAAGGAACGCGGTGATCAGTTGAAGGTTCACAACCTGATGCTGGAGCAGCAACTGCAACGGCAAACGGGCGAGCCAGCGGGGATGAGCGTGCACGACCTGGCGCGCCAGGACTTTGAAAAAGCCCTGCGTCAGGCGGTGGAAAACAGCGAGTTCACCGTGCACTACCAACCCAAGATCGAGCTGGCTGGCGGGAAGATATGCGCCCTTGAAGCCTTGCTGCGCTGGGAGCGTCCCGGCTATGGCACGGTGTCGCCGGCGGTGTTTGTACCCATACTCGAGAGCCTGGGCTTGATTGTGCAGGTCGGGCGCTGGGTGATCGACAGCGTTTGCCAGCAAATCGCCGTGTGGCAACGCGGCCTGATTGGTGCCGTAGAGGTTTCGGTCAATGTATCCGGTCACCAATTGATCGAGGGCGATCTGATTGCCGATATCGAACGCATCCTGAGGGCAACCGGGGTTGCGCCCCATTGGCTGGAGGTTGAGCTGACCGAAAGCTCATTGATGGAAAACACCCAGCACACCATCGCCAGCCTGCAACGATTGCGCACAATGGGCGTGAAAATCTCCATCGATGACTTCGGCACCGGCTATTCAAGCCTGGCGTATCTGCGGCGGTTCCCCATTGATACGTTGAAGATCGATATCGCGTTTATCCGCGAAGTCACCACTAACCCGCAAGACGCGGCGATCACCCGCACCATCATTGAACTGGCCCATAGCCTGGGCTTACAAGTGGTCGCCGAAGGCGTGGAAACCCAGGAACAGCTGGGGTTTTTGAAGCAAGCCGGCTGTGATCAGATTCAGGGGTATCTGTTCAGTCGGCCATTGCCCGCAGCAACCCTGGAGCGCCTTTTGTTGGAACGCACGCCGCCGTTGTAACCGCGAGGTTCAATCAGCAGCTGTTCCTAAGGGTCGAGCACTCCGCCGCTGTAACTGTCGGATAACCGCGCCCCGGTAAACTTCGCCACCACCGCGCCCTGCGCTACCAGGCGTTCGCGATGGGCCGTGACCATGCGCCCGGTTTGCGCGGCGTGTAAAATCACTTCTGACGCCGCATCACCCGGCCGGCCGATGATCCTGGCGAAACGCTCGCCCTCCTCGACCTGATCGCCCAGGCCCTTTTCAAACACCAGCACACCGGCGCGGGGCGCGAGGATGGTTTCCATACAGCCCATGTCCACTGCCTCGCCTTGCCATTCGCGGATCGCGGCCACTTCGTCGATCACGCCGTTGATGCACAGCCACGCCCACAGGCCATCGACATCCTGTTGCGCCAGGGCATCGCTGACATCCGCTTGCCCGCGCAATTCGATAGTCGCCGCCAGCCGTGGCGCGCCGTGATTGATGATGGTTTCTTCAAAGGAGCCGTCGCCGCCGTCATCCCAGACGATCACCACATCCACCTGCAAGGCCGCCGCCAGCGCCAGGCCTTGCTCCGGCCAGAAGCTGCGATGAATGTAGAGGTAAGGCAGTGCCTCATCGTCGGTGTGCAAGTCCAGCACCAGGTCGGCATCGGCGGCCAGTTGCACCAGGCTCTTTTGCCACTGCGCCAGGTTGCTCGCCGGGCGCTCCATGGCAAGGGAATGATCGAAGGCACGATTGAAATTCTGCCCGGTGGCCTCGTGAAACCGCCCCAGCAGGCGGCCCTGACGAAATTGGCCGATACCAAACGGGTTGGCCTGCGGCACTACGGTGACACTGCCTTTGAGCCGGCCCTGTGCCTGGCAAGCCTGCAAGCGCGGCAACAGTTGGTGCAGCACCAGCATCCCGGCGATTTCATCGGCGTGCACGCCCGCTTGCAGGTGCACTGATGGCCCGCTACCGTCGCCTTCATAGCGCCAAGCACCGATGTGCAGCGCGTTGCCCGCATCGCCCGCCACCTGCCACGAAAGGTCGTTTGCCATGCCTTGCCCTCCTCTCATCATTTAATCGCTAGAGATTGAACACGCGTTCAACTAACCTGTGCGCTCTGGTCTTTCATCAAAGGCATTCCCGTGACCATCGACCCTCCCAAACTGCGCCGTGCCGACCCCGATGAACGCCGGGACTTGCTGATTGCCGCCACCCTTACCAGCCTGTCCCGCGACGGGCACGCTGGAATTTCCGTGCGCAAGATTGCAGCGCAAGCCGGTGTTTCAGTGGGCTTGCTCAATCATCATTTCGGCAGCATCGATGCACTGATCGCCGAGACCTACCACAAGCTCGCCAGTGAATTGACCAGCGCGTTATGGGCGCAAGTCGAGTTGGCCGAAGGCGCCGCCGCGCGCCTGGATGCGTTTCTCAGTGCATCCTTTTCACCACGCGTCATGGACCCCGACCTGCTCGGCGTGTGGGTGGTGTTCTGGAGCCTGATCCGCCACTCGCCCCACGTAAATCAGTCCCATGAAAACAGCTACCGCGCTTACCTGGCGCTGATCCAGCAACTGCTCGACGACCTGGCCCGCAGCGAAAGCCTGGTAATCCACGACAGCCACCTGGCCGCTATCGGCTTATCGGCGATGCTTGACGGGCTCTGGCTCGAGGGGTGCCTCAACCCCGGCACTTTCAGCCCCGCCAACGGCCTGCATATCTGCCGCTGTTGGGTACAGGGGTTGCGTCACGGCGCATTCGGCGCCGACCACATCGTGTGATTCGGTGTGGCGGGCGCTGAGCATCGCCAACGTCCCGCTGACTGCGATCAGCACCGCGCCGATGATCAGCGACAGGTCCATCGACGTGCCCCAGATCAGGCTGGATAACAGAAACGCCCAGATCAAACCGGTGTACTCAAACGGCGCGAGCAAGGTCGCCGTGGCGCGACGGAAACTGGCGAACAACAGAAACTGACCGATACCGCCGACCAGCCCCGCCGCCAACATGCCCAGCCAGGCCGGGGTCGGCGATGGGGTATGCGTCCAGGGCAAGGTCAGCGCCATGCACACCACGAACACCACATTGGTGATCAGCATCTGCTCCAGCACCGAGGTGGTCGGGTCGACCTGGCGCAACTGGATATAGGTAAATGCCCAACACAGCGCAGCGGCCAGGGTCAGTGCGATTGGCAACGGGTCGACCATATTGCTCGGGCGACAGGCGATCACCACGCCGACAAAGCCGATGATCAGCGCGACCCATTGGCCACGGCTGGCGCGTTCCTTGAGGATCAGCGCGGCGAGCAACGTGACCATGATTGGCGCGGAAAAATACAAGGTGGTCATTTCCGCCAGGGTCAGGTCCTTGGCGGCCGTGTAATAGAGCAACCACGCCAGCAGCGACAGCAACCCGCGAATGATCAGCAGCCTGCGGCTCACCGACGTCCATGCGCGACGCAACAAGCCCATGCGCCCGGCGATCACGCAGGCGCCCACCACCACCAGGCTGCGCCAGAACAGGATGGTGAACACCGAGTAATCAGCCACCAACCATTTGATCACCGCATCCTGCAGCGCCAGGAACGCATAGGCCAGTGAACACAGGGCAATCCCTTGCAACGCGCGATCCTGTTTCATCCGATCGACCTGCGCAGCGGCGTGCCGCGCCGTTCGGCGATGGCGTAAACGCCTTCGATCAGGAACGTCAGGCACAGGTAGACACCGGCCACCAGCAACAGCGGTTGATAGATCTGCAACGTCTGCGCCCGCACCACGTTGGCCGCGCCCAGCAGGTCGACCACGGCAATCGTCGACGCGAGTGCGGTGGACTTGAGCAACATCACCGTCTCCCCCGCCAGGGTCGGCAGCAGCAGACGCATCGCCCGGGGCAGGCGCACCCGCAACAACGCCTGGCGCGGCGTCATGCCGAACGCCGAGGCGGCCTCCATCTCGCCCTTGGGCACTGCCAACAGGCCGCCGCGAATCACTTCACCGACATAAGCGCCTACCGACAGCACCAGGGCAAAGACGATGTACCAATACCCGTCGCGCAGGAATGGCCACAGAAAGCTGGTGCGTATCAGCGGAAACTGGGCGAACAAACTCCCCAGCCCGTAGTAGAAAATATAGATCTGGATCAACAGCGGTGTGCCCCGCAGCACACTGGTGTAGGCCAGCGCACCCCGGGCCAGCCATTTGCGCCGCGACAAACGCGCCAACGCCACCAGCACCGCCAGGACGAAGCCGAGCACTGCCGAGATCGCCAGCAATGACAAGGTGGTCTGCAGCCCCTTGGCGATCAGCCCCGCGTAGTAACTTATCCATTCAGGCATAGCCCACTCACTCGACAACCGGCATCCAGCGACGAATACGTCGTTCCAGGCGCCCGGACAGGTAGTTGGAAGCCAGCGTCACCAGGTAATACAAGGCGGCGGCCGTGAGGTAGAACAGTAAGTATTGACGGGTCGAACCCGCCGCCTGCTTGGCGGTGTAGAGCAATTCGTTGGTGCCGACCACACTGATCAAGGCGCTGTCCTTGATCAGGTTGATCCACAGGTTGGACATGCCGGCCAGAGCGTACGGCGCCATGATCGGCAAGGTCACCCGGCGGAACAGGCCGATGCCGCTCAAGCCAAAGGCCCGCGCCGCTTCAATCTGGCCATGGGGAATCGCCAGGATTGCCGCACGAAAAATCTCCGACGCATAGGCGCCCTGCACCAGCCCCAACACCAGGATCGCCACCAGCGGGCCGCTGATGTTCACCTGCTCGAACCCCAGCCACAGCATCAACGCGTTCAGGCCCATGGAACCAGCGTAGTACAGCAGCAGGATCAACAGTAACTCCGGCACCGCGCGAAACACGGTGGTGTAGCCGCGCATCAACAAGGCGACCGGGCGTGGCGCGCTGAGCTTGGCGCAGGCCACGACCAGGCCGATCAGCAAGCCCACGGCAAACGAGCCAGCGGAGATTTGCAGGGTCATCCATAACCCTTTTAGCAGTGCGTCGCCCCATCCCTGTTCGCCGAAGCTGAGGAGGTCGAACATCTTATTCGGTCTTCTGGGCGATTTGCTGGTAGGGGCTGTCGCAGACCTTGCTCACATACGCCGGGGTGTCGGCACGCTTGCACGGGCTGACCGACACGCCGAAGTAATGCTCGGACAGGTCATCAAAATCCTTGCTCACCAGCAGCTCTCCGATGGCCTTGTCGAGACGGGCCTTGAGCGCGGTGTCTTCCTTGCGTAAGCCGGCACCGACGCCACGCCCGATGATCGGGTCGTAGGGCACGCTGGCGATATGCGCCAGGCCACTGGCCTCGGGGGTTTTGACCATCATCGCGATGGCGGTGTCGTCTGCCATCATGTAGTCGATACGGCCTGCGATAAGGTCGGCGTTGGCCGATTCCTGGGTGTCGTAGTACTTAAGGTCGGCGATGTTTTCGTAATACTTCTTCAGGTAGTTGGCGCTGACGGTGGAGATTTGCACACCGATCAACTTGCCCTTGAGGCCTTGAGGGGTAATGTCCACCGTCGCGCCCTTGGGCCCTGCCACACCCAGCAGCGAGTCGTAGTAGGCACGGCTGAAGGCGATCTGCTTTTCACGCTCATCAGTCACCGACATCGACGAGAAGATCACGTCGATCTTCTTGGCCAGCAGCGACGGGATGATGCCATCCCACGCCACTTCCTTGATCTGGCATTCGGCTTTCATGCCTTCGCAGAGTTTGTGAATCAGGTCCACTTCAAAGCCCGACCACTCGCCGTTACCGCCTTTTACGGTGAACGGTGGATAGGGTTCCGCCGCCACCGCAAACACGATGGGTTTCTCCGCCGCCAGCGTAAAACCTGCGGCCAACATCAACACTGCACCGCTCAACCAGCTTGCCATGGGTCTTGATTTCATGATTTGCCCCGTCTTTTTGTGGAGTTAGCGCGTTTGATGCGCGTTGACGAACTGCCGGCAACGCTCACTGCGTGGGTCGATAAACACCGAGTCCGGCGTACCGGTTTCCTCGATCATGCCTTGGTGCAGAAAAGCGACTTTGGAGGACACATCCCGGGCGAAGGCCATTTCATGGGTGACCAGGATCATGGTGCGGCCTTCTTCGGCCAGGGAGCGGATAACGCGCAGCACTTCGCCCACCAGTTCCGGGTCGAGGGCCGAAGTGGGTTCGTCGAACAGCATGACTTTGGGACGCATGGCCAACGCGCGGGCAATCGCCACCCGTTGCTGCTGGCCGCCGGAGAGAAACGCCGGGTATTCATTGCGCTTGGCGGCGAGGCCGACGCGATCGAGCAAGGCCTCTGCGCGCTCGATCGCCTCGGCGCGGCTTTCGCGCAGCACCTGGGTCGGGGCTTCGATGAGGTTCTCGAGCACCGTGCGGTGAGGCCACAGGTTGAAGTTCTGGAACACCATGCCGAGGGTCGAGCGGATGCGCACCAGTTGCTTCGCATCCGCCACCAGCGGCGCGCCGGGAATGCCGTAATTGAGCTTGATGCTTTCGCCGTCGACATGAATGCTGCCTTGATCCGGCACTTCGAGCATGTTGATGCAGCGCAACAAGGTGCTCTTGCCCGAACCGCTGGCGCCGATCAGCGAGATCACCTCACCTTCGCGAGCCGTGAGGGAGATGCCCTTGAGCACTTCGATATTGCCGAAACGCTTATGCAGGTCGATGACTTCAATCATCTTCCTGGCTTCGACCGGTTGCAGCACTTCAATCTTTGGCGCAGCCGCGACACGCGGCTCACCGGCGAGCCTGGCAACAAACCCGGCAATACGCTGGCAAGCCTCGGCAAGGCGGGCCTCACCCAAGGTAAACGACAACCGTACAAAGCCTTGCGCCGGCTCACCAAACGCGGCGGCATCGAGCACCGACACGCCCGCCTCGCGGAATAACCGCCAGGCAAAATCCAACGACCCCAGGCCGGTGCCGCGCACATCCATCAACACGAACATGCCGGCTTGCGGCGCCTGCACCTTGATCCCCGGGCACGCGCCGAGACCGGCCACCACCAGGTCACGGCGGCGCCGGTAGATCTCGCGCATGCCCTGCGTCACCTCATCATGGGCCAGCACCGCCGCCGTGGCGGCCTCCATCACGAACCCGGGCAAGCCATAGAGCATGCTCAATACCAGGGTTTCTGCGTGAGCGATCATCTGCGGCGCAGCAATGATCCAGCCAATGCGCCAGCCGGTCATGGCATGGGATTTGGACAAGCTGCCAATCACAATGCAGCGCTCGGCCATGCCCGGCAGTGCGGCGAGGCTGTGGTATTCACCGTCGAACACCAGGCTTTCATACACCTCATCCACGACGACCCAGAGATCATGGGCGATGGCCAGGTCGGCGATGGCTTGCAGCTCTTGGGGGTTGAGGACCACGCCGGTGGGGTTGTTCGGGTTGGAGAAGAAAATCGCCCGGGTACGCGGCGTGATCGCCGCGCCGAGCAATTGCGCATCCAGGCGAAAGCCCGACTCCGGCGAACACGGCACGCGCGTTAGCGTTGCGCCGCTGGCCTTGAGCGTGGCTTCGTAGGTGACGTACATCGGGTCGAGCACCAGCACTTCATCACCGGCTTGCAGCAGGCACAGCGAGCTGATGAACAACGCATTCTGCGCACCCGGCACGATGATGACGTTTTCGGCTGTCACCGGCCGCGACAGAGTCGTGCTGTAGCGGGCTGCAACGGCGTCGCGCAATGGCGGTCGGCCAGGGATTTCGGTGTAGTGGGTGTCACCGTCGCGCAGTGCGCTGACGGCCGCGTCGGTAATAAAAGAAGGCGTGGCAAAATCCGGATCGCCGACGCTGAGGATGATGATGTCCTCGCCCTGGCTGGCGGCGTGGAACGCGGCGTGGTGGATGTCCCAGGCGGCTACGCCCTGCCCTGCAATCCGCTCAACAAAGGGGGAAAACCGCATGCCAGAGCCTCTCGTACAAGAAGAAAAAGCGCGAACCCGTCTGCGTACAAACGGGTGGATGCGGTCAACATAGTGCAAACTGAACAGTCGTTCAATGAATACGCTTGCGGGGTGTCGTTTATCGAGCGAACAGGTCGCAGTCAGTGTTTTATCGACCTCGTCGCGACAGTGGGCTTACCGCGCGGTCATCAGGTTACAGTGGCGGTCCTGCAATTCCTCGGCCGAACCCAGGTTCAGTTCACTCAGCGCCACGTGTGTGCTCAGCAACACAAAACTGCCGTCTGCACGAGGTGCCATCAGCAGGCTGTACTGGCTCATGCTCGCGCCTTGGGCATCGACGTATGCACGCAACACGACCAAGGGGTCGAGCGCATCAGCGTCCACCGCCGTCAGCGTGCGGGCACTGTAGGTGTGCCCCATCAATCGGGCCGGCAGTACCCGCCACTGTTCGTTGAGGGCAGTGCCTTGCTGGTTGAGCACGGCAAAGATATCCGGGCGCAGGCAGGCGATATGCAGATGCAGCTGGTTCTGTGTGCGGCCGTAACGGGAGTTGATCGCCACCGAAACGAAAGCATCGGGAATCGGCTTTATCAGGCCATCGGACAACACACTGCGGTGCCGCCAGGCTTGGGTAAAGTAATGCGGCAGCAACTGACGGCCCAGGGCCGCGTCTTCGATGCCGGTGATTTTATCCACCGGAATCAGCAGATCCTGCAGCGGGCCATTGCGGTCTTTTAACAGGGTGTAGCCACGGTCCAGATCGACCGCCAGGCACGGGCTGGGGTTGTGCTGCTGTTGCTGGTTGGGCACGCATTGCCGGCTGACGATATGCCACAAGGCATCGGGGTTGCCCCGCCATTGCCAGGCGCCGACCAACGCCAACCCTAAGAACACACCACCGACGATCTTGAATACGGTACCGCGCTTCATGCAAAAACCTCTACGCACAGGGAAGTTGTTTTTTTGCCGACATCCCTGTCGTAGAGCTAACGTTTTACGGGCGCCATACAGTCCGGCTCGATCGGATTTTTTAGCGTGTTGGCGAGGATACGGTCGATATGTGTCAGGTCATCGGCGCTCAGGTGCCAGCCAAACGCCTCTTCAAAACCGTTCAATTGCTCGGGACTGCGGGCGCCCCACAGTGCGATGGTCGGGCCTTGGTCCAGTACCCAGCGCAAGGCCAGTGCGAGCACCGACTTGCCATGACATTCACGGGCATAAATATCCAGCGCCGCCACGGCCGCCAGGTAGTGCTCAAAACGCGGCGCCGTGAATTTCGGGTCGAGCTTGCGTCCGTCATCCTCGGCAAAGCGGGCGGCTGAATGCAGGCTGCCGGTCAGCAACCCACGGCACAACGGGCCATAGGCCAACACCACCAGGGAATGTTGCTTGGCATACGGCAGAATGTCGCTGTCGATAGCGCGCTCGAACAGGTTGTATGGCGGCTGTACCGTGGCCAAGGTTGTGTGCCGGCTGAAATCGTTGATTTGCGCGCAGGAATAGTTGCTGACGCCTACCGCAAGGATCTTGCCCTCGCGGCGCAGGCACTCGAGCGTATCGGCAGTTTCCTGCTGAGCCACCAACGGGTCGGGCCAATGCACCTGGTACAAGTCGATGTAGTCCGTTTCCAGGCGCACCAACGAGTCTTCAACCTCTTTGCGAATACGCTGGGCCGTCGCATGGCGTCGGGGGGAGCCGTCGTCCCATTGCAAGCCGGCTTTGGTGGCGATCACCGCACTGTGGCGCTGGCCGCGCAGCGCCTTGCCGATCAGCGTTTCGCAAAGGCCCAGGCCGTGCACCGGCGCGCTGTCGATCAGGTTGATGCCGCAGTTCAACGCGTGGCGAATCGTTCTGATCGACTGCTCGTTATCCCCGCCGCCCCACAGGTGCCCGCCCATGGACCAGGTGCCGAGGGCGATCCGCGAGACGGCTTTGTCGATGCCGGCAATCCGGAGGGTCTCGATGCGCATAAAAAATAACCCCTGCCCGTAAAACGACGTATAAAAGCAATTACTCTAGATCATCCAAGGTTGAATAGGGCTCAACGCCGCATGCAACCGAACTCCTATAAAAGAGGCTTGTAATGGCGGCTTTCAATCGTTCCGAATTGGCCGATCTCAATGTGTTCATGGCGATCATCCGGCGCCGCAGTTTTCGCCATGCTGCCCACGAGCTGGGGGTTACCACGTCGGCGTTGAGCCACACCATGCGCAACCTGGAAACGCGCCTCGGGGTAAAGCTGCTGTACCGCACCAGCCGCGCCGTGGAACCCACCGACGCCGGCACCCTGCTCGCCGAAAAACTCGGCCTGGGTTTTGCCATGATCCAGGACGGCCTCGACACGCTGGAGTTGCACCGCGAGTCGCCCATCGGCCGCCTGCGCCTCAACGTGCCACGCGATGCGGCGGCGCTGCTGCTGGCGCCGATACTTGGCGAATTCGCCAACGCCTACCCGCAACTGCGCCTGGACTTGATCGTCGAGGACGCAATGATCGATATCATTGCCGAAGGCTACGACGCGGGTATCCGCTATGGCGCCACGGTGCCCCAGGACATGGTGGCGGTGCCGCTGACCGCGGCGTTGCGCTGGATCATGGTCGCCTCCCCCGCTTACCTCGCACGCCGGGGCATACCGCAAGCCCCCCAAGATTTGTTGCAGCATTCCTGCATCCGCATGTACCTGGGCGACAAGACCACCTACAAATGGGAACTGGGTAACGGCCCGAGGCAGCAACGTATCGACGTGCCCGGGCATTTCAGCGCGGCCGACACCGAGACCATCGTCAACGCCGCGCTGCAAGGCGTGGGGATTGCTTACTGCCTGTCCAACCGCGTGCAACAGGAACTGGTGGACGGCCGTTTGGTAGAGGTCATGCCGGACTGGGCCTGCCTGGGTGAACCGCTGTGCATGTACTACCCGAGCCGCCGCCAGTCGCAGCCGGGGCTGCGCCAGTTGATGGACATGATCCGCCTGAAAACCATCGGCTCGCAGTTGATGGAATCACATTGAACCTGAGCCCGGCAGCCATCCTCCAACCTGCATAGACCACGGCCGCGGTGCACGCTTCATGACTTTTATCCTATGGTTGGCCGTATTGGGCGCTGTGCTGCTCACGCTCGCCCTCACTTCTTCCTATTTGCGCTGGATGCCGGTGACCACCTCAGCCGTGTGCCTGTTGCTCGGCGTGGCCATCGGGCCGCTGGGTGTGGACCTGTTGCACCTGGATATCAAAAACTCAGCCCGCTGGATGGAGCACCTGACCGAAGTAGCGGTGTTGTTTTCCCTGTTCGTCAGCGGTTTGAAACTGCGCCTGCCGCTCTGGCATTGCACCTGGCGTATCGCGTTTGGCATGGCGGGGCCGGTGATGCTGCTGACCATCCTGGGGGTGTGCCTGGCCCTGCATTACGTGTTCGCGTTGTCCTGGGGCGTCTCGTTGCTGGTGGGTGCGATACTTGCGCCGACCGACCCGGTACTGGCGGGGTTGGTCCAGGTCAACAATGCGCAGGACTATGACGCACTGCGTTTTGGCCTGTCCGGCGAAGCAGGCTTGAACGATGGCACTGCCTTTCCCTTCGTGATCTTTGCGCTGCTGTTCATGCAGCACGGCGGTTTTGAGGGTGACTGGTTCGGTGGCTGGGTGCTGAAAAACCTGCTGTGGGCGGTGCCGGCCGGGCTGT
The DNA here is from genome assembly GCF_001647715.1 of Pseudomonas antarctica. Lineage (NCBI taxonomy): Bacteria > Pseudomonadati > Pseudomonadota > Gammaproteobacteria > Pseudomonadales > Pseudomonadaceae > Pseudomonas > Pseudomonas antarctica. The sequence goes on along the minus strand of NZ_CP015600.1, from coordinate 3,104,023 downwards.
TGATCGGCTACTGGATGGGCCGTGGCATCGGCCGCGTGACGCTGTGGATGCGCATCACCAATGAGGACAGCACGCTGTCCCCCAACGACTACCTGACCCTGGCGTTGATTGCCCTGGCCTACGTGGTCGCCGAGGCGGTGGGTGGCTATGGCTTTTTGTCGGTCTTCGCCGCTGGGCTGGGCTTGCGCCAGGCGGAGTTCAGGTCCACGGGCAACTCGGTGACGCCCTCGGAGCATCTGGCACTGCCGGTGGTGGGCCACCTGGAGGTGGCTCCTGAGCGCGCCCTGCAAGGCGATGTCAGCGAACTGGCGGATACGCAGATCGCCGCCGGCGTGATGATGGGCGACATGCTCTCGTTCGGCAGCCTGGTGGAGCGTTCGATGGAGGTGTTTCTGGTGACGGTGTTGGGCATCGTGCTGATCAGCCACTGGGACTGGCGAGCACTGCCAGTGGCGGCAGTATTGTTCTGCGTGATTCGCCCCGTGAGCGTGCTGGCAATGCCATGGGGCCGTTTGATCGATTACCGACAACGCGGTTTGATGGGCTGGTTCGGAATTCGCGGGATCGGCAGCATTTACTACCTGTTCTACGCGCTCAATCATGGGCTGGTCGGCACCAGCAGCGCGGTAGCGGTGAACCTTACGGTGTCGGTCATTGCCTTGAGCATCGTCGTTCATGGCCTCAGCACCCAACCGATGCTGTTGTGGTACGAACGACGAGCCAAGGCTAAGACTCAACAGGTAACCGCTCAGTCCTGATTTTCGGTATTGCCCACATCAGCCGCATCGTCCAGGTCATTGAGCGGCACTTCTGCATCATCCATCAATGAGCCCGGGTCTTCGTTGCCCGGGTCATTGAGTTCTTCGTCGTCGTCGAGTTCTTGTGACATGACTGTCTCCTTTAACCGCCTTGAGTGTCGATATCAGCATCCGTTTCAGGCTTGGGCTCGCGCTCGGGCTTGAAGTCTGGACTGTAGTCGTTTTCCTTGGCCTTGGGGTCGACGGCAGGCTTCGGATCTTTCGGCGCGTCAGCCGCCGTACCGGGTGCGGGTTCACCGCCATCTATTGCCGGATCGTTACGGTTACTGACTTGGGGATCGTTGCTTGTGCTCATGATTCACCTCTGTTGAAAAACGCAGCCTGCATAAAGGTAAGGTTCTGCGCAGGACGGTGAAGTTCCGACGATTTAACAGGCAATGTTCAAGAGACAGGGTTATCAATCTGGATGTAAAACGCATAGGCACCGAGTAATACCCAGAACACCATGAACAACCACGGCGCGCGCATGGAGAACAGCAGCGACTTGCGATAGCCCTTGTGGGACGACTCGGTTTCACAAAACAACGGCGAATCGTCATAAGCCATGCCCATTACCGGCTCGCTGCGCAGCAGTTCACTTTGCTTGTAGTGCCAGTGGTCGATGATTTCGTACGCGGCACGGATACCCGGCCAGGCATTCAGGGAGCTGAGAACGCCAAGGGACGCCAGGAACACTGGCACGATCAGCGTAAAAAACTTACCCCATTCCGGGTTGAGGTTGCCCATGCCGGAGACAAAGGCGATGACCAGGAACGACTGCGCGGTGAGGTAGGCGTCGGTGCGGTTGGCCAGGATGGTGGTTTCGTACTGAATTTCGCGGCGATAAAAGTCAAGACGGTCCTTGGGTGAACCGAAAATCTTGGCGTTGTGTTCACTGTGTTCGTCCAGCGACGCTTCTGGAGTGTTTGGAGAGATGATTCTGGGCACGACGATGCTCCACAAGGTGACAAGTCTTGTTAGAAGAATCGGGGCTGAGTGAAGTTCAAGTTTGTTCATGCACCATTGTGGAACACGTGCCGCACTGTTGTGGCGATCGCGTTGGGCTGGCGGCTGCTGGAGTGCGCAGGCCTCGGGCATTTTTTTGGCCCATTGCTCAGCCCAGCGCCCGCTGGCTCGCTCGCCAACGGGTAATTACTCTGCCAAAAATGGGTTTCGGCACAGGCATTGCTTAATCCATTCATCTGCCCGGATACAGGAGCATTCGTTACCCCCCGACCCAGAGCCGACCCCATAAGAAAGTAAGGACCAGGCTTGTTGGCACCCTCAGCCACAGGCTCATAAAACTATGCGTTTTTCAAAGCGGCAGTGCCACCCGCGCAATCCTCGGCACTGACAAGGTACTGGAATGGCTCGATCTTTCTTTGATGAAATGAATGACGCACAAGGCGCTTGCCGTGCGCACTATCAGGAATTCTCCCGCTGGCTGGCCAACACGCCGCCGGAACTGCTGGCCCAAAGGCGCCGCGAAGCGGATTTGCTGTTCCACCGGGCCGGTATCACCTTCACCCTTTACGGCGACGAGCAAGACACCGAGCGCCTGATCCCCTTCGACATCATCCCCCGCAGCATTCCTGCCAGCGAATGGAGCGTGATCGAGCGCGGCTGTATCCAGCGGGTCAATGCGCTGAACATGTTCCTTGCCGACATCTACCACGACCAGCGCATCATCAAGGCCGGGATCATTCCGGCGGATCAGGTGCTGGGCAACGAGGGTTATCAGAAGGCAATGGTTGGCCTGGACCTGCACCGCGACATCTACTCGCATATCTCCGGTGTGGACCTGGTACGCGATGGCGACGGCACCTATTACGTGCTCGAAGACAACCTGCGCACCCCCAGCGGCGTGAGCTACATGCTCGAAGACCGCAAGATGATGATGCGCCTGTTCCCCGAAGTGTTCGCCAAACAACGCATCGCGCCGGTGGACCACTACCCCAACCTGCTGCTCAAAACCCTGAAAAGCGCCAGCCGCCTGGACAACCCCAACGTGGTGGTCCTGACCCCCGGGCGCTTCAACAGCGCGTTCTTCGAACACGCGTTCCTCGCCCGGGAAATGGGGGTGGAACTGGTGGAAGGCGCCGACCTGTTCGTGCACGACCTCAAGGTGTTCATGCGCACCACCGACGGCCCCAAGGCGGTGGACGTGATCTACCGCCGCATCGATGACGCGTTCCTGGATCCGCAGGCATTCAACCCCGACTCCATGCTTGGCGTGCCTGGCCTGGTGGCGGCGTACTGCGCGGGCAATGTGGTGCTGGCCAATGCAATTGGCACCGGCGTGGCCGATGACAAGTCCATCTACCCCTATGTGCCGGAAATGATCCGTTTCTATCTGGATGAAGAACCCATCCTGCAAAACGTGCCGACCTTCCAGTGCCGCAAACCCGATGAGCTGTCCCATGTGCTGGCCCATTTGCCCGAACTGGTGGTGAAGGAAACCCAGGGCTCCGGCGGCTACGGCATGCTGGTCGGCCCGGCGTCCACTGCGGCCGAGATCGAGGACTTCCGCCAGCGCATCAGGGCTCGCCCCCACGCGTACATCGCCCAACCGACCCTGAGCCTGTCCACCTGCCCCACCTTTGTCGAAAACGGCATCGCGCCACGGCATATCGACCTGCGCCCATTTGTGCTCTCGGGCAAGGAGACCCGCCTGGTGCCCGGCGGCCTCACGCGCGTGGCGTTGAAGGAAGGTTCGTTGATCGTCAACTCGTCGCAAGGCGGCGGAACCAAGGACACCTGGGTGGTGGAGGGCTGAGTATGTTGAGTAGAACCGCCGCAGATCTGTACTGGATGTCCCGTTACCTGGAGCGCGCAGAAAACCTGGCGCGCATGCTCGAAGTCAGTTATTCGCTGTCATTGATGCCCCAGGCCGGGCGTAGCGATGGGCTGGATGAGCTGGCCATGTCGTTGCTCAGCAGCGGCACCCTGGACAGCTACCTTGAGCGTCACAAACAACTGGATGCGATGCGGATGCTGCACTTCTTCGCCCTCGACGAAGAAAACCCCGCCAGCATCTATAACTGCCTGCGTGCCGCGCGGGGCAATGCCCACGCAGTGCGCGGGCGGATCACCGCCGACATGTGGGAAAACCTCAACGCCACCTGGCTGGAAATGCGCAGCATCGCCGCCGGTGGCCTGGCCCGGCATGGCATCAGCCACTTCTGTGACTGGGTCAAGCAGCGTTCGCACCTGTTCCGGGGGGCGACCTCGGGCACCATCATGCGCAACGACGCTTATCGATTTATTCGCCTGGGCACGTTTGTCGAGCGTGCGGATAACACCCTGCGCCTGCTGGATGCGCGCTACGAGATGTTTGGTGAGGAGTCGGAAGAAGTCAGCGACCTGTCGGCACGCGGGTATTACCAATGGAGCGCCCTGCTGCGGGCCTTGTCGTCATTCGAGGCGTATACCGAACTGTACCCGAACGCGTTGAACGCGCGCTCGGTGTCCGAGTTATTGCTGTTGCGCAGCGATGTGCCGCGTTCGTTGCACGCCTGCATCGAGGAGTTGAGCCACATCCTGGCGGACTTGCCCGGCAGTTATGGGCGCACGGCGCAGCGCCTGGCGGCCGAGTTTGAAGCGCGCCTGCGGTACACGGGGATCGATGAGATTCTGGAGGACGGCCTGCACAGTCGGCTCACCGACTTCATCGACACCGTACGCGAGCTGGCCCGGGCGATTCATAGCTCCTACCTGGAAGTGGTGTGAGTTCATTGCAGTCACTTAACTGTCAATTCGGGTGATTGACCCTGCTTTGTTACCGCTCTTATGTTGGCGAGGTGAAATGCCTTTCCACCATAAGAACAGGTACACAGCATGTCCGAACTGAAACTGCACCCCGCCGCCGCCCACAGCCTGCAACGCTGGCATGCCATGCTGGCTGCTCACGACCTCAAGCCCCTTCCCGAATTGCTGGCGCCCGACGCCGTCTTTCGCTCGCCCATGGCCCACACGCCCTACCCTGGCGCGCCCGTGGTGTCGATGATCCTCAACACCGTGTTCAAGGTGTTTGAAGACTTTGCCTATCATCGCGAACTGGCCACCGGTGACGGCCTGAGTGTGGTGCTGGAGTTCAGTGCGCGGGTGGGTGACAAGCAGCTCAAGGGCATTGATTTGATCCGCTTTAACGAGCAGGGGCAGATTGTTGAGTTTGAAGTGATGGTGCGGCCATTGAGTGGCTTGCAGGCGCTGGGTGAAGAGATGGGGCGGCGGTTGGCGCCATACCTGGCAAAAGCCAAATCCTGAGCCGTCGTGGAGGCTAGTGTGGGAGCGGACTTGCTCGCGAAGGCGGCGTGTCAGGCACAGTATTAGTAACTGACCCACCGCTTTCGCGAGCAAGCCCACACATTTTGGTTTGCGGTGACTACTGGTTTTTGACCAGCACCGGTTCTGCTCTGTATTGGTCCGGGAACAGCTTTTTCAGCTGCGCCACTTTCGGCAAATCATTGATCACGATGTACGGGTAAGACGGGTTCTCGGTGAGGAAGTCCTGGTGATAGGACTCCGCCGGGTAAAACGCCTTGCCCATCTCTACCTTGGTCACGATCGGCTTGTTGAAGGCTTTGGCCGCTTCCAGCTGGGCGATATAGGCCTGGGCGACTTTTTGCTGCTCGGCATTCTGCGCAAAGATTTCCGAGCGGTATTGAGTGCCGCTGTCGGGGCCTTGGCGGTTCAGTTCTGTGGGGTTGTGGGCCACTGAAAAGTAGATTTGCAGCAGCTTGCCGTAGCTGACCTTGCTTGGGTCGTAGGTCACCGACACCGACTCGGCGTGGCCGGTATCGCCTCCGCTGACCGACTCGTACTGGGCGGTGTTGGCCGCGCCGCCGTCGTAGCCGGACACGGCGTTTTTCACACCCTGCACGTGCTGGAACACACCTTGCACGCCCCAGAAGCAGCCCCCGGCGAACACGGCCGTTTGCAGGTTGCCGGGCTCGGCGGGAAGGTCGAGGGCAGGTGGTGCGATTATTACGGCGTCTTCAGAGGCGCCAAAAGAGAATGCCGAGCTTTGGCCGACGAAAGCAGCGAAAGCGAGTGCGGGTAAAAATTTGAGCAGTTTCATACAACGTACTCCAGTACTCGGTTGAATGTGGGCGCTGGCTTGCCAGCGCCCACATTCAACCGAGTTAACAGTTAATGAATGGGTTAGCCGAAAGTGAAGGCATAGGCGGCCACATGCGGGTCGAGAAAATCGATGGTGAAGGTACGGTCCTGCACGGCGCCGCGCTGACGAACCAGTTGGTACAGGCGTTGCTCGGTCACCGTGCCGCTGCCATCGGGCGCCACATCCGTGCCGTGGGCATCGCCCGGGGCCTGGCCATCAATCGTCACCTTGAATCGCACCGGTTTGCCGTCAGCCGCCGGGCCCAGCACCAGGTGCAGGTCGCGGGCATGGAAGCGATAGACGATGCGCCCGCCAGCCTGGTCGAGGGTGGCTTGCTGGCCGCCAACGTTCCAGTGGCCTTCCAGGGTCCAGTTGTTCAGGGCCAGCGTGCCGGCGGCCGGGTAATTCACCACGCTGTCAGTGCCTAGAGTGCCAGTGGTCACGAAGTTTTCGGCACGCTGGAAGCCCAGGTAGGTTTCCGGCGACTGCACTTCATTCACGTCCGGCGCTTGCTCAACGCCCTTGGCATCCGCCTCGATCAAACCACCTGCGACATCTTTCGCCCCGGCTTCACGCAGCAATTGCTGGATCACCCGCTCCGACTCAGCGTAATCACCCTCGCCAAAATGGTGATAGCGAATCTGGCCCTTGGCATCAGCAAAGTAATGCGCCGGCCAGTACTGGTTATTGAACGCGCGCCAGATCTTGTAGTTATTGTCGATCGCGACCGGGTACGTGATGCCCAAGTCCTTCATGGCCTTGGTGACGTTGTTCACGTCGCGTTCAAAGGCAAATTCCGGGGCGTGTACGCCAATCACCACCAGGCCCTGGTCGTGGTACTTCTCGGCCCAGGCTTTCACATACGGCAAGGTGCGCAGGCAATTGATGCAGGAGTAAGTCCAGAAATCCACCAGCACGACTTTGCCCTTGAGCGCTTCGGCGCTGAGCGGCGGGCTGTTCAACCATTGCACCGCACCATCCAGCGGCGGCAGCGTGCCTTCGATCGGCAGCGCGTCGCTGTGATTGGCCGCCATCATCATCGCGCCACCGGCCATCATCGCGCCGCCCTTCTGTTCGGGTTTGGCACTCAATTTGTCCACCAGGCTTTGTTCCAGGCCGCCCGTGGATGCAGTCGACAAGCGCGACAGCACACCGGTGTCCAGGCCCAGGGCGATGGCGGCCACACCGACCAGCATCAGTGCGCCGAGGCCACGGCGCAGCCATTCACCGGCACCGAGCGAGCGCTTCATAACGCCAAAGACTTTACCGCCGACCAGCAACGCCAACGCCAGGGACGTAGCGGCACCGGCGGCGTAGGCCAGCAACAGCAAGGTCGTGCCGATGCTGGCGCCCTGCAGCGCCGCGCCGGTGAGCACCAGCCCCAGGATTGGCCCCGCGCACGGTGCCCACAGCAAACCGGTGGCCACGCCGATCAGAAACGAAGCGCCCGCACGCGGCTTTGCGTCCGTTCCAGCGGCTTGCGACAGGCGACTGCCGGCGGCCACTAAAGGACGCGTCAAGCGTTCCGACAGTTGCGGCAGCAGCAGCGTGAGTCCGAACAGGGCAACGCACAGCAACGCGAGCCAGCGCCCGTACTGATTGACTTGCACCACCCAACCGCCGCCCACCGCCGCCAGTGAGGCCACCAGGGCGAACGTCACCGCCATCCCCGCCAACAGCGGCAAGCCACTGCGCATAAACGGCTGCCCGGTGCGAGCGAAGACAAAAGGCAGAACAGGCAGGATGCACGGGCTGACAATTGTCAGCACGCCGCCTAGGTACGCGAGAACCAGAAGCCACATGGGATCTTCCCTTATAAATATGCAGAGACATCGGCTTAAGCCGCCGTGAACGTCATGGCCACGCCATTCATGCAATAGCGCAGACCAGTAGGTGCCGGGCCGTCATCGAACACATGCCCTTGGTGACCGCCACACCGGCGGCAGTGAATTTCCTTGCGCACCACGCCGTAGGACGTATCGGTGTGGCTGGCGACAGCGTTGTCCAGTGGCTGCCAGAAGCTTGGCCAGCCGGTGTGGCTGTCGAACTTGGTACTCGAGGCGAACAACGGCAACGCACAACCGGCGCAGGCAAAGGTGCCCGTGCGGTGTTCATCATTAAGGGGGCTGGTGTAGGGGCGCTCGGTGCCCTCCTCGCGCAGCACGGCGAATTGCTCGGCACTCAGCAGGCTGCGCCATTCGGCCTCGGTATGGTTGACTTCGAACGTCTCGGCGGCCTCCACCTCAGCGACCATATTCAGCTGTTTCAGCAAGCCGCCGGCCAGGACGGCGACACCCAGGCCACCACCGGCCAGCAGTATTTGTCGACGTGAGTACATGGCGTTCTCCTCGTTAAGCAATGAGGCCATCTTGAACCCTGGCCGGTCGCGAAATCCTCACGCAGAGTTAAACAATTCGTGATAACTACACTGTTGCAAAACCCGCACAATGCGCGAACTACAAGCGAAGGTTTCTTTACATGGATCAGCCCAAACGAGTCCTCGTCGTCGAGGACGATGCCCATATTGCCGACTTGATCTGCCTGCACCTGCGCGATGAGCAATTTGAGGTGGTGCACAGCGCCGACGGTAACGAAGGCCTGCGCCTGCTGGAACAAGGCGGCTGGGATGCGCTGATCCTTGACCTGATGCTGCCCGGCGTGGACGGCCTGGAAATCTGCCGCCGCGCCCGCGCCATGACGCGCTACACACCGATCATCATCACCAGCGCGCGCTCCAGTGAGTTGCACCGCATCCTTGGCCTGGAGCTGGGCGCGGACGACTATCTGGCAAAGCCGTTTTCCATGCCGGAGCTGGTGGCGCGGGTCAAAGCGCTGTTGCGCCGGGTCGACGCCATGGCGCGTAACTTGAAGATGGACGCCGGCAGCCTTGAGCTCGGCCCGCTTTTCATCAATCCGCTGACCCGCGATGCCACCTTGCAGGGCCAACGCCTGGACCTTACGCCGCGCGAATTCGACCTGCTGTATTTCTTCGCCCGCCAGCCAGGCAAGGTCTTCTCCCGCATGGACCTGCTCAACGCCGTCTGGGGCTACAGCCACGAAGGCTACGAGCACACGGTGAACACGCATATCAACCGCCTGCGCGCCAAAGTCGAGACCGACCCGGCCAACCCGTCACTTATCCTTACGGTATGGGGCCGGGGCTACAAATTTGCCGAGAGCAACCCATGAAGCTGACCCTGACTCAACGCCTGTCAGTCGTGTTCGCGGTGCTGCTGGTGATTTGCAGCGGTACCTCGGCCTGGTTGCAGGTACGTTCCAACCGCATGCACGAACTGGAAGTGGTGCAAGGCTTGTCCCGCGACCTCGCGGCGCACATCGCCCGTGATACACAACTGATGGACGCCGACGGCCTCAAACCCGATGCCGTGCGCATGCTGTTCAGCCAGTTGATGCTGGTCAACCCGAGTGTCGAGGTGTACTTGCTCGATATCGACGGCCGCGTCGTGGGCAATGCTGCACCCAGCGGGCATTTGCTGCGTGACCATGTAGACCTCGCGCCGGTTCGACGCTTTCTCAGCGGCGCCATGCTGCCGATCCTCGGCGATGACCCGCGCAGCGTTGACGGGCGCAAGGTGTTCAGCGCCGCACCGCTCAAGGCCAACGGCCAACAAACGGGTTTCCTGTACGTGGTGCTGCTGGGCGAAGCCCACGATGTGTATGACGCCAAGGACGCAACCGGCATGGCGCTGAAGATCGCCCTCTGGTCCATCGGCCTGGTGGCGCTGCTGTGCTTGATGGCCGGCCTGATCGCATTTGCCTGGATCACCCGGCCCTTGCGCCAACTGACCGACAAGGTTGGCCAATTCGATATCAACGGCGCACCGAAACCTGCGCAAGCGCCTCCTCGCGAGCTCAATAGCGGCGATGAAATCGCGGTGCTCGACCACGCTTTCGTGCAAATGGAAAACCGCCTGGGCGAGCAATGGCGTGCCATCACCCATCAAGACCAGGAACGTCGGGAAATGGTCGCGAATATTTCCCACGACCTGCGCACGCCCTTGGCCTCGCTGCATGGCTACCTGGAAACCCTGTCCCTCAAGGACGCCAGCCTCAGCCCCGAAGAGCGCCGCCGCTACCTCGGCATCGCCCTGGACCAAAGCCGCAAGGTCGGCGGCCTGGCCCAGTCGCTGCTGGAACTGGTGCGCCTGGAACATGGTTTCGTGCAGCCGGTAATCGAAGGCTTTTCCTTGCCGGATCTGGTGCAAGACATCTTCCAGAAATTCGAACTGACCGCCGAGGCCCGGTCCATCACGCTCACCGCCACCTTGCCGCCACAGGTGCCGACGGTGTTGGCCGACCTGGGCTTGATCGAACGGGTGCTGACCAATCTGCTCGACAACGCCCTGCGGCACACGCCGGTGAATGGTGAGGTCGAGGTGATCTTGTCACCCGAAGCGGATGGCATGGGCGTCACCGTCAGCGACAGCGGCCCGGGAATCGACCCTGAGTTGCGTGAAGGCTTGTTCCTGCGGGCCTTCACCATCGGCGGCGCGCGCCGCGATGGCGGCCTGGGCCTGCGCATCGTGCACCGCATCCTGCAACTGCACGGACGCAGCATCCGCTTGGTGGACCGCCCCGGGCATGGCGCGACCTTTACGTTCTGCCTAGAAACGCGAGCATCAGCGCGTTGACCCGCTGCCCCTGCTCGTTCTGGATCCAGTGACCGCAGTTGGCCAACACATGCTGCTCAAGGTCGGGCACTGAGTCGGGCATGCGCTTGAGGGTGTGGGCTTCGAACACCCCGACCGGGTCACGGTCGCCAATCAGGAACAAGGTCGGTTGCAGCACCTGCCGGCCCGCCAGGAACTCGGTGCGCTGCCAGTTGCGTTCGAAGTTGCGGTACCAGTTCAGCGGGCCGCGAAAGCCGTGTTCGGTGAACGCCTGCAGGTAGATATCCAAATCCTCCCGGGAACACCAGTGCGGCAATGTGCTGGGGGTTGAGACACCTGCGAACAGGCTGGCATTCGCCGATTTCTGCTGCAGGAACACGTCCTCATCCTGCATGAACAGCCGCAGCGTGCGTTCGATGTCGGCGTTCAGTTCCTGTTCGGCTACGCCAGGCTCCTGGAAATACAGGATGTAGTTGAAACGGTCGGCGTACAGCTCGCGCATGATTTCAATCACCGGGCGGCGGGCGCGCCCGGCAAAAGGCACGGACATTGTGATCAGCCGAGTGATGCGCTCAGGCTCCAGCAGCGCCAGGTGCCAGGCGACCACCGCGCCCCAATCGTGCCCTGCCATCGCCACCTCACGGTGACCGAAATGATCCATGGCCTGCTGGATGTCGGCGCACAGGGTCAGCAATTGGTAGTCGGCAATCTCTGCGGGCGAACTCGATTCGCCGTAGCCACGCAGTTCAGGGGCAAACACCCGGTACCCGGCGGCGGTCAACGCAGGAATCTGTTCGCGCCAGGAGTGCCAACATTCAGGAAACCCGTGCAGCAGCCAAATTGGCCGGCCATTTTCGGGGCCATCGATGTGCACGCACAGGTGAATACCGTTGACGGACAGTGTTTGCAGGCGCATGGGCGTGACCTTTCTGCGTGTTTTGATCAGGGTGCAGAATCGGCGCCGTGCATGCCAGTATCATTGATGGCGGGAATAAGCCAAACGCACTTAATCGACTGTCCACCAGCGCGGCAACAACTGCCGCACCCGCGCCTCGCCAAAGCGGTCATCAATCAACATCACCACCCCCCGGTCTTGTTGACTGCGGATCACTCGGCCCGCGGCCTGCACCACTTTCTGGATGCCGGGGTACAGATAGGTGTAGTCGTAGCCGGCCCCGAAGATCGCGCCCATGCGTGCTTTCATTTGCTCGTTGATCGGGTTCAGTTGCGGCAAGCCCAGGGTGGCAACAAACGCCCCGATCAAGCGCGCCCCAGGCAAATCAATACCCTCGCCAAACGCGCCGCCCAGCACGGCAAAGCCGATGCCCTGGCTGTGATGGGTGAACTGCTCAAGAAATGCTTGCCGCTCGGCCTCGGCCATACCGCGTGATTGCAACCACAGCGCGACCTGGGGGTGCCGTTCGGCCATCAGCTGCGCCACTTGTTGCAAGTAATCGAAGCTGCTGAAAAACGCCAGGTAGTTACCCGGTTGCGTCGCAAACTGCCGTGCAATCAACGCGACGATGGGCTCCAGTGACGCTTGGCGATGCACAAAACGCGTAGAGATCTCATCGACGATGCGCACCTGCAATTGCTCGGCCTTGAACGGCGACTCCACGTCAATCCAGGCGGTATCCGCCGGCAGGCCAAGCAAGTCGGCGTAATAGTGACGCGGGCTCAGCGTCGCGGAAAACAGCACGCTGCTGCGGGCCGCCGTCAGCCTGGGGCGGATGAATTCGGCAGGCACCACGTTACGCAGGCACAACGTTGAAACACTGCGCTTGCCGCCGAACTGACGCTTGCTGATATCGAAAATGAACTGCTCGTTGAACAGCTCGGCCACTTTGGCAAATTGCAGCGCCTCGAAATAGAACGCTTGCAGGTCGCCAGTGAGGGTTTCGGGGTGGTCGTTGAAGTGGTCGCCCATGGCGCTGGTGCACAGGCTCAGGGCCTGCAGCAGTTTGTCCGGCTTGGTGGCATAGGCCTGGTACGGCGCAAGTTGGTCCTTGTGCAAGGCGTTCCATTCGCGGTTCAGGCGCTGCAAGGGTTTCTTCAGCGGCTCGGGCGCAGCGTCGCGCAAGGTTTTGAGGCTGTACTGGTCGAGGCTCGCGCTGTACATCGAGCGAGCGCGCTCCACCAGGTTGTGGGCTTCGTCCACCAGCACAGCGGCGCGCCATTGGTTCAACTGGGCCAGGCCGAACAGCATGGCGCCAAAGTCGAAATAGTAGTTGTAGTCGGCGACCACCAGGTCAGTCCAGCGCGCCATTTCCTGGCTGAGGTAATACGGGCACACATCATGGGCCAGGGCGACGTCGCGCAGGTTGCGCTGGTCCAACAGACGCACCTTCGAGGCTGCCGTGCGCGCGGCCGGCAGGCGATCGTAAAAGCCCTTGGCCAAGGGGCAGGAATCACCGTGACAGGCTTTGTCCAGGTGTTCGCACGCCTTGTCCCGCGCCACCAGTTCAAGTACGCGCAGCGGCAGATCGGGGTGACTGTCGAACAGCACTTGGGCGGCATCCAGTGCCAGCTTGCGGCCCGGGGTCTTGGCGGTGAGGAAGAACACCTTGTCCAATTGCTGCGGCGCCAGGGCCTTGAGCATCGGGAAGAGCGTGCCGACGGTCTTGCCGATGCCGGTGGGCGCCTGGGCCATCAGGCAACGGCCGGTGCTGACCGCCTTGTAGACGGACTCGGCCAGCGAGCGCTGGCCGGGACGAAACTCGGCATGGGGGAAGGCCAGGCGTTGTGCAGCACTGTTGCGCGCGTCGCGGTGCTGCATTTCCTCGCGCGCCCAGCCCAGGAACAGCGCACATTGCTGGTTGAAGAACCGCTCAAGCTCGGCCGCCTGAAAACGCTGGTTGAGCAGGGTTTCACCCTCACCGACGATGTCGAAGTACACCAGCGCCAGGTCGATTTCATGCAGGCCGAGTTTCTGGCACATCAACCAGCCGTACACTTTGACCTGGGCCCAATGCAGTTGCCGATGGTTGGCGGGCTGGGCGTCGAGATCGCCGCGATAGGTTTTCACCTCTTCAAGGCGGTTGCTGTCCGGGTCGTAACCGTCCGCCCTGCCCCGCACCTTGAGCTGCTGGTAGTCGCCTTCCAGAGCCACTTCATTTTGATAGTGCGCGCTGCGTCGCGAGGCGACCGTGCGATGGCCGACGATACCTTCCTGGGCGCTGGGCGACGGCGTGAAGCGCAGGTCGAGGTCGCCGACCTTGGCCGTGAACTCACACAGCGCCCGCACCGCAACGCTGTAGCTCAAGCCGGTTCAGCCCAGCGGACATAGCAGACGGTAACCGGCATCTGGTATTCACCACAGAATTCCAGCCAGCGCAGTTGGTTGTCCTGCAGGCGATCGCCAGGGCCTTTGACCTCGATCATGCGGTAGGTCTTTTGTGCGGGCCAGAACTGGATCAGATCCGGCATGCCCGTGCGGTTGGCGCGGATGTCCAGCAGCAGACGTTCAAACCAGTAACGCAGGTGTTCGGCCGGCAAACACGCGAGTGCTTGCTCGAGCAGTTCTTCGCTGAGCAGGTTCCAGAACACGAACGGTGACTGGATACCCCACTTGTCCGCGTAGCGCTTGCGGATGGTGGCCTTATAACGCCCGTCCTCCAGTTGGTCGAAACAGGCGGCGAACACCACGCTGCGGCGCTGGTGAAAGTCTTCACTGTGCAGGTCCACCGGCCCACGCTGGAACGGGTGGAAGAACGAACCTGGCAACGGCGCAAAAATCGCCTCCCAGCACAACAGCCCGAACAAGGAATTGATCAGGCCATTTTCGACATAATGCACCGGCCCATCGGGCTCGCTGAGATGGGCCTGGACACAATACTCCACTGACATCAGCGGCTGCGGGACCAGTGCCAGGTCCAGGCGTGTGACCTCGCGTGGCCTGGTCTTGGGCAACGCCGGTTCGCCGAGTTTGCGGCGCAGGCGTGGCAGCACTCGCAGCAGGTGTTGTTGTTCGGCGGCACTTTCCGGGGCCTGTTGCGCAGCGCACGCCAAAGCCATGGCTTGCGCGTAGTGCGCCTGACGCTCCAGCACGCGAATCAGCCGTGAGCGCGCGCCTGGGTAGGCGCAATCACGGTAGATCTGCGCCGCCAGCGCCAATTCGGCGCTGCGCTCGCAATACTGGCCGACCTGGAACAACAGCTTGGCCCGACGTTTTTCCAGCCAGGGGTTGTCGGTGACAAGCGAAGCGATCCGTAGCAGCACCTCGTCCAGCGTCTCCCCCGCTTCAAAGGCCTGCTGACATTGGTGCAGGAACAGAAAACCGACGACATCGTCACGGCTGCGCAGGCCACGGGACTCGGCGCAGAACTCGACTTTTTCGTAGGTGTAGATGCCCAGGTCAGCCAGCACGAACTCCGACCAGTCCTGATACAGATTGCCGAAGAACATCAGGCGCAGGCGATCGCACAAATCCATGATGGTCAGGCTGTAGAGCGCATCGCTGACCGTCGGGCACCACTGGGCAAACCGACGCTGTTCGGTGAACTGCTCCGCCAGCAACGCCAGCCAATCGGCCTTCCTGCCCTTGGGCTGATCAATCCACGGCTTGAAGGCCTCGAGGATTTCGCCTTTTTGCAGCAACGCAAACAGCTCTTCGACGCACAGCTGCCCCTGATCCTCAACCCAACCCTGCTCCACCAGTGCCAGCGCGGCCGTGCGGGTGCAACCAATCTCCAGATAATTAAGTTTGCTCGCCCGAAAGTGCACGCCCTTGCGCATCACCATGCGCACCAACAAGGCTTGGGACGCTTGCGGCAACCTGTCAAATTGCTGAATGAAATGCTGTTCATCCGGGTCGAGTAAATCGGCATAGCGTTGCCCCAACCAATGCAGCACTTGGCGGAAGTTATGCAGGTAATACAAGGGGTCGTCGAGGGGATTGGCCATGTCGCGCGCTGATCAAATACTGGTTATGCATACAGAGTGCCGCCAGTGGCGCGCTGTTGCAATCGGTAATAGATAAATGGCGCACGCAACTTTTTGTATAAAAGTGATCAGATAGGACAGTTGATGGCGTAACATTTGCGGCCCGCAGCCCATGGCGCGGGACTTTTCAGGGTTAAAGGTAAGGGTTATGAACATGAAGAATTTGGGTCTTCCACTGGTTGCACTCACTTTTCTGCTATTGACTGGTTGCTCCACGCAAACCGTCGTGACATTGCAAAACGGCACGCAGTATTTGACCAAGGACACCCCCAAGACCAAGACAGCCGACGGCTTCTATGAATTCACCGATATCGCCGGCAAGCACATACGCGTCAAGGCGGATGATGTAGCGACGGTGCGTAACGAAAAGTAAGCACCTGAAAACCAAAAAGCCCCGCCAATGCGGGGCTTTTTGTTTGGGCTGCCAACCGATCAATACCGGTAGTACGGGTGGTAGTAATACGGGTGGTAATAGGGATGGTAATAGTACGAGTGGTAGTACGGCCGGTAGCAGCATGGGCCCGGATAGGCCGGGTACACCGCGCACCCGCCCAGCCCCAGCAGTACCAGAGCGCACAGCATCAGTCGAAATCGGGACATGCTCAGCTCCTCACATAACGCGCGAAACATCTCGCAGGCAGTGATTAAACGCCTGAGACCGGCCCAATCCGTCGCTGCGCTGCGCCGTTGATCCGTGAAGATTTATTTACCGAAGGTTTTTCGCCCTGCCGGCGTTTAACCGGTAAGCCGCCTTCATTTTCGAGGGTGGTAGAACGGAGAAAGACGGCCATGGCACTCATGTCCCGGACAGTACGCGCTCTTTTACTGATTCCGCTGACGCTGGCGGCCCTGGCCAGTGCGCCGGCGTTTGCCGACACCATCATCATTCGTCAGCCGCCAAGGGTGATCGTGGTGCAAGCCCCGCCTCCACCGGTCTATTACGGCCACTGGGGTTACGGCCCACGGCCCTATTACTATCCGCATCATGTCTACGGTTACGGCTATGGCAACCCCCACCGGCCGTATTGGGGTGGCGGCTGGCGGGGGCATAATTGGCGTTGATCAGCCGATGCTGACGCCGTCCGCCCACAGGCCACCATGCCCGACACCGACCAGGGTCACCGAGTCGGCGCCAAACGTGAGCACCGTGTCCGCGCCGACCACTTTGGCATGGTCACGCAGGTCGGTGCTCCCCTGCACGTCCTGGAACACCAGCTTGTCGGTGGCCTGGTAGCCAATCACGCGATCGTTGCCGAACTGGCCGCTGAACAGAAAGGTGTTATGCCCACTGTTGTCGCGAATCGTGTCATTGCCTTTGCCGCCTTCGATAAAGTCCGCGCCCTTGCCACCCTGGATCAGGTCGTTGCCGTCGCTGCCGATAATGAAGGTATTGCCTTTGTGCGGCTCGGCATTGCGGTTGAGGTCCTGCACCCAGGTAGTGGCTCGCGCCGGGTCGGACAAGTTGGCAACGATTACCGTGGAATCACGGGTCATCTGGTCATAGAAGCCGGAGTCGAGGATGCGCGTCATGCCGTCGCCATACGCGGTTGGCAGGTGCGAGACCCAGGTCGGCAGGTTGACGATGGAAAACGGCAGCACATTCCACAGCGTCGAGGCGTAGTGGTCGTTGAAGCTGACGATATTGTCGGTGGTCGACTCGTGGGGCTTGTCGTGCACGCCCAGGGACGACAGATTGAAGGAGGAGCCGTCCAGCGCGCGAAACACCGGGTCGTTTTCATAGCCGATGTTGAGCACCTTGTCGCCGGCGCTTTGGGTCGGTGATGCATAGGCCACGTAGTTGGCGTCCTTGTAGAAGCCCGACCATTTGTTGGTGCTCAAATCCGCCATGCTGTTGACCGCCAGGCCGCCCAGGCTGTGGCCGCTGACCACCACGTCCTTGCCCGTCAGGCCATGGGCACCGGCGTAATCGGCGACGTTTTTGAGCAAACCGCCGAAGGCTTCGCCGGCGTAGTTTTTTGCGTAATCCTTGGGGCCCAGGGCAGCGAGCAGATCGCTGATCAGGTCGCCGATCGAGTCGCTGATCAAGGTTTCCCGTGGCCCCGATGTGCCACGAAAGCCGATGCCGATTTCCAGCAGTTTGCCGGCGTCATCGTACTTGCCCAGCACCTCGACCTGCGCCGTGGTGTAGCCGGCTTTTTCGCCAAAGAACGTGCCGCGCGCATCGACTTTGCCGCCGTAGCCGAGGGTACCTGCGCTGATGGGCGTCCAACCGGCTTTTTGCACCGCCTCCAGCGCGGCTTTTTCCGAATCGGGGTTCCAGGGAATACCTGGGATCACGCCCTGTGAATCCGTGCTCCCGAGCAGCGCACCGACCAGCGTGGCCGGCAAACCAAGCCCGAGGCCATTGTGCTGGTAACCCACGGCAAAGCCGTTATCCAGGTTGTGGTAGGAGTACAACGTGATCGCCATGGCGTCGGCGAACAGCGCTTTGGAACCCTCGGTGCCGAGGTTTTTATAGTCAAAGATACCCATGGTAGTGCCTCTCTGTTGTTGGATTTGTAGAGAAAGCGAAAACACCCGTTGCCCCTGAGGGAACAGGCTTTATGTGGGAGCTGGCTTGCCTGCGATAGCATCACCTCGGTGCAACTGACCTACCGAGGTGCCTGCATCGCGGGCAAGCCCGGCTCCCACACAAGCCCGGCACCCTGCAAGGGTGTGAAACCCTTAGAACGCCCAGTCGAGGCTCAACCCCACCCCGTGGATTTTTTCCTTGCTGGCCAGCAGGCCGTTGTAATCAAAGTTCACCCGCGCGTCCTTGCTCAACGCCAGGCTGACCCGCGCGCCCACCAATGCCGCATCACGCACCATCGGTGCGCTTTCCACCGCAAACGACGGACCGCCCGAGGCAAACGCCAGGTGCTGTTCGGAATCGGTGCTGCTCAGGTTGTGCTGCCAGCCCAGCGTGCCGGACACCTCGAGTTGCTGGTGGTCATTGACATTGAAGGTCTTCAACGCACGCATGCCCAAGGTGCTCAACACCACATCACGGCTGTCGTCGCGACCTTTCAGCGCAGCGGCATCACCCTTTTCGGTGAAACCGTCGGTGTCCAGGTGCACGTAGGCCAGGTTGGCGAACGGCTCCAGGGCCAAAGGTTGCAGGTTGACGCGATATGCCGCCTCGCCGAACACCTGGGTGCTGCTCGCATCCACTTTGACTTTTTGCTTGCCGGAGACGTCGCCGTATTGCAGGTCGCGCTTCACGTCGGCGCGATGCCAGCTGTAGGTCGCACCACCGCTCAGGCGCAAGGCACCGATCTCATGCCCGGCGTACGCGCCGAAGTGGTAGCTGTCGACCGAAGCCCGGGAATGGGTGTCGTTGCCCATGTTCAACGAGGTGTCGCTGTAGCCGGCGACCAGGCCGATACGGGTCGCCTCGTCCAGCGCGCCGTCTACACCAGCGAGCATGCCGCCCAGTGACGTGGTGTAGCCCGCCGTGTCGCTGCGGCTGTCCGTCTTGCCCCACGCGCCCAACGCCTTGACCCACACGTTGCCACGGCTATCGAGGGTCTGGCTGCTGGCGCCCATCTCGCCATTGCGCAGGCGTTCGCCCACTGCTTCACGCACGTAACGGCTGTCATTCACCAACGCACTTTGCAGCGCCGGGTAAATTTCGCCGGAGAGCTGTTGGAACGCACCTTGCGCCGAGGCTGCAGTCGGCGCCAGCAACAGGCTTTCATACACCGCATTGCCCGCGCCCAATTGGTCGGCCGCAGCCGCCACAGCACGCTGGTTTGGCGTCACGGCCACACTGGCGAAGCTGTTGGTACGCGCCACGTCCAGTTGCACGCCGGTGGCGGCGTAGTTCAAGGTGCCACCGACAAACAGGTAGTTCGGCACTACCGCACCGAAACTGCCGGTTACGCCGCCTGCGGCTTGCAGGATGTTGTACTGGCGACCGATCAAGCTTCCAGCCTGCGCATTGGTCAGCAGCGTCGGGCTGTTTTCCAGGGCCAGGGTCACGGTGCCGCCATTGAGCGTGGCGGTCCCCCCGGCGACAATTCGGTCACTGCTGGTCGGCGACAACTCCACCGCGTAGGTCGACCCTGCGTCAAAGGTGACATTACCCGCCACATTCAGCGTGCCGATGGAATTACCCGGTGCCACGGTGCCGCCGCTTTTTGCGCTCAGCGAACCGATGCGCCCCGAGCCACCGAGCACACCGCTCTGGCCGACGGTCACGTCGGAAGTGACCGAGCCGTTGATCGCCAGCAAACCTTGATTGACCAGGGTCGGGCCGCTGTAGGTGTTAGCGCCGGTCAGCACCAGGGTGCCGATGCCCTGCTTGGTCAGGCCGCCATGGCCTGAAATATTGTTGCTCCACACGTCCAACCCGCAATGCACGTCCGTGCACAGGCGTTGGGTCGGTTTGCCGGCATCCACCACGGCGCCGATCCCTGGCAAATCCGCGACAAACTGCCCGCTGCCATACGCCCCGTCGATACGGAACTCAGCCGGGATATCTTCGGCGGTAATAAACATCCCTGGCCCATTAACCGCCTTGCCCAGGTTGATCATGCCCCAGCCGTACAGCGCGTCGATGCCCGGCGCGCCGAGGTCGGTAGCGGTGGTTTTGAGCACGGTGGAGACCTGCTCGCCGCTCATGTACGGGAAGCGCTCCATCAGCACCGCCGCGGCGCCCGCCACATGGGGCGCAGCCATAGAGGTGCCGTTTTTGTTGGCCCAGTCGGTGGTGAGGTTGGCAAGGGTGGTGCCGTTGATGATCGAGCTGAAAATCTTCGTGCCCGGCGCCGACACACAGAAGCTCGCCGCATACCCGCAGCGCGACGAGAAGGTGCTGATCACATACGGATTGGGACTCGTGGTATCCGGGTTTTGCTGCAAGGCGGCTACCGACAGCCAGTTCGGTGCAATCTCCGGCACAAAGTACGCCAGGCCCGACATTGCATCCGGGTTGTTGCGGTTGTAGTCGTTACCGGCGGCAAAGATGGTCAGCACGCCGCTGCGGGCCGCATCGATTGCGCCTTGATAAGCACCACCGGCAAGCGTGCCGAGGATCGGCCGGATATTATTGAACTGCGCCTGCGCTTCATTGACCGTGAAGTTCGGGTACGCCGGATCGCGACCGCCCTTGGCGTACTGGTCACCAATGCCGATGCCCCAGCTGTTGTTGATGATCCGGGCGCCGCTGGCGACCAGCCCATCCCAGCCTGCCTTGTACACCGCGCCGTCGTTGCCGAGGATGATCCCGTCTTCCGGCCCCGGGTCGCCGTTTTCCGCGCTGATGATTTGCGCATTGAAGGCCACGCCATGCATCGGCCCTCCGTCACGGTTACCGGCGGCAATGCCGCCGACGTGGGTGCCATGGTTACCCAGCTTGCCGTTAGAGTCCTGGGACGGCGTGCCGTCATAACGGAACGCATCGCCCGCCTTCACCGGAATATAGGGGTCGGTGTATTGGCGGATGCCTTCGGTGACAATCGTCACCACCTTGCCGGGGCTGGCGAATTCCGGGTGCTGGGCGTACACCGGCTGGTCGAAGATGCCCAGCTTGACGCCCTTGCCGGTGTAGCCGGCGGCGTAGGCAGCGTCTGCGTGCACGGCGCCCAGGCCCCAATCGGCCTTGAACTCGTTGCTGCGCCAGCTCGCGGCGTCGCCCAGTTTGCCCGCTTCCACATAGGGTGCGGCCTGGGCGGTTCCCAGGCTTGCCAGGCAGCACAGCAACGCGCCGTATGGCACGCAGCTCAAGGCCTTGAGCGGATAGCCCGGGCCTGTGTGAGTGGCGGTAATTAACCCTGACTTGTGTTTTTTCACGGTGACCTTCCTTAGTTTTCTTATTGCACGTGTGTAAATCGCTTTCTCTGGAGCGCCGACGAGTGAATGTGGGAGCTGGCTTGCCTGCGATGAGGGTGTATCAGCCAGCAACTGCATCACTGCCCCACCGCTATCGCGAGCACGCCCGCTCCCACCTTCTGACCTGCGCTGCCCTCTAGAACTGCCAGTTCAGGCTCAGCCCCACGCCCTGGGTTTTCTCACGGCCACCCAACTGGCCGTTGTAATCCAGGTTGACCCGTGTGGTCGGGCTCAGCGCGAGGCTGGCCTGCACACCGACCAATGCGGCATCGCGCAGCAACGGCGAACTGCGCACGGCAAATGAAGGCCCGCCTGCGACAAACGCCAAATGTTCTTCGGAATCGACCGCCGTGAGGCTGTGTTGCCAGCCCAGGGAACCGGAGAGTTCAAGCTGCTGATGGTCATTCAGAGGCAGGGTTTTCAGCGCCCGCACACCAAGGGTGCTGAGCACGGCATCGCGCCGATCACTGCCACGCTCAAGCGCTGCGGCATCGCCTTTTTCGTGGAAAGAGTCACTGTCCAGGTGCACGTAGGCCAGGTTGGCGAACGGTTCCAGCGCCAGCGGTTGCAGGTGAATGCGGTACGCGGCTTCGGTGAACAGCTGGGCCGTGCGCGCGTCCAGCTTGGTCTTTTGCTTGCCGCTGACTTCGCCGTATTGCAACTCACGCTTCACATCGCCGCGATGCCAGCTGTAGGCACCGCCGACGCTGACGCGCCAGTCGCCCAATTCACGCCCGGCATACGCGCCGAAGTGGTAACTGTCGATGGACGCCGACGAATGCGTGCCGCTGCCCATATTCAGCGAGCTGTCGCTGTAGCCGGCAACCACACCCACACGGGTCTGCTCGTCGAGTGCACCGTCGACACCGGCCAGCAGGCCGCCGATCGAGGTGTTGGCGCCAGCCGTTTCGCTGCGGCTGTCGGTCTTGCCCCAGGCGCCGAGCGCCTTGAGCCACAGGTTGCTTTCACCGTTCACCGGCACATGGCGCAGGCGCTCGCCGACGGCGTCGCGCAGTTGCAGGCTGTCGTTGATCAGCATCGCGCCAATCGCCGGGTAGATTTCACCGGACAATTGCTGCAAGCCTTGGCGGGCGGTGGCGACCGAGTCCGACACCAACACGCTCTCATACACCGGGTTACCGGCGCCGAGTTGCTCGGCGGCGGCCGCAACGTTGCGCTGGTTACGGGTGGCGGCGACGCTGGCGAATGTGGCGTTGTTGCGCCCCACGTCCAACTGCACGCCATTGGCGGCGTAGTCGAGTGTGCCGCCGAGGAACACGTAGTTGGGCAGTACCTGGCCAAACTGGCCCTGGATGCCACCCGCCGCCTGGAGGATGGTGTATTGCTGGCCAATCAGGCTGTGCACCTGGTTCTGGCTGAGTAACGTCGGGCTGTTTTCCAGCGCCAGGGTTACGGTGCCGCCGCCCAGCACGGCCTTGCCGCCCGCGACAATGCGGTCGCTGCTGGTGGGGGTCAGTTCCACCGCATACGTGGAGCCCGCGCCCAGGTTCACATCGCCGGCCACCTGCAAAGTGCCCACGGAATTGCCCGGTGCCACCGTGCCACCGCTGTTCACCGACAAGGCGCCGATACGCCCGGAACCGCCGAGTGTGCCGCTGGTGTTGACGGTCACGGCCGAGGTCAACGCGCCATTCACGGCCAACAACCCCCCATTAACGGTGGTCGCGCCACGGTAGGTGCTTTCGCCGCTGAGTACCAGGCTGCCGGCACCGGATTTGATCAGGCTGCCTTCATATACCCGGTTTGCAGCGGCCTGGTCGCGGGCGTTGCCAACGGCGTAATCGGTCTTGTCCTGCTGGCTGGCGGTCGCGCCCACACCATTTTGCCAGCCCTTGTCGACCAGGGTTTGCTGCCAGGCGCTGTGCTCGGCGCGGTCCTCGGCCTGGCGCTGGAGCAAGGCCTGATCGGAGATTGCATTGCTCCAGACATCACCCTGCCCGGCGGCCAGGCTGACATTCATCGGGCCAAGCAATTGCCCCGGCCCGTGCATTGCCCGGCCGAGGTCTGGCACGCCCCAGCCCACAGTGGTGTTGGGTGCCTGGGTGAGCGAACCGTCGAGCTGCGTGGCGGTGGTCAACAGCACCTGCAACGCTTGCTCATTGGTCATGTACGGGTAGCGTTCCATGACCAGCGCCAGCGCGCCCGTGGCATGGGGCGCCGACATCGAGGTGCCGGATTTCACCCCATAACCGCCATCGGGAACGGTGCTGTTGATCAGCGCGCCCGGTGTGGAAATGCACCAGTATTTGGCGATCCCGCACTTGTTGTATTTCTGGTTATTCGCCTTGTCCAAACCCGACACGGCCAACCAGTGGCCTTCCAGTTCCGGCTGGAAATACGGCAAGGCCGAACGCACGCTCGCGTTCGCGTAACCGCTGTTACCGGCACTGAACACGTTGATAACGCCGGCCTTTGCCACGTCCGCCGCCGCATCCAGCCACGTGCCCTGGTTGTAATGCTGGGCGTAGGCCGCATGCAGGTCGCCGAGGGTTTGGTAGCTGACGTCCTTGGGCTGGCTGCCCCAACTGTTGTTGATGGCCCGCACACCGGAATCCACCAACGCGCTGTACACCGCCTTGAAATACTTGGGGTCCGGGGTCGGGCCAAACAGGAAGCTGTCGTTGGCGTTGGTATTGCCCACATAGATTTGCGCGTTGTAGGCCACGCCGTGCATGCCGGTGCCATCACGGGCGGCGCCCATGGTGCCGGTGACATGGGTGCCGTGGGAGTCGTTATTGGGGTTGAGCGCACCGGTGGTGCTGAACGGGCTGCCATCGACGTAGGTGCCTGTGGCGGTGACGGCGTGATAGCGGTCTTTGGAAGCCTCGGGGTGATTGGGATCGAAGCCTGAGTCCAGCGCACCGACCTTGACCCCGTTGCCGGTGATGCCGGTGGCATAGGCTTCATCCGCCTTCATGCGACCCAGGCCCCAGTCGCTCTGGAATTCGGCGGAACGCCAACTGGCAGGGTTACCGGGTTGGCCGGTCTCGATATAGGCCGCCTGTGCCGCAACGGACAACAGGAGCAAGGAGCCTGCGGTAAACGGTTTGAAACGCGGTGAATCGGTGATCATCTAAACCATCCTTATTGTTTTTATATGTGCTCATTTCACAGGGCCGAAGGCCTCATCGACTTTCGCAAGGTCGGTGTCGCGCAAGTTGCCCGCGTAGTAGTGCAATTTGGTCCAGGCCATCAGGTAGTCATACCGGGCCTGGGCCAGGTCGCGACGGGTGCTGTACAACTGCTGCTCGGCGTTCAACGCGTCGAGGTTGACCCGCTCGCCGCCGAGGATGCTTTGCTTGGTCGACACCACCAGCGCCTCGGCCGACGTCAGGGCCTTTTGATAGGCGCGCAATTTGCTCACCCCCGACAGGCAGGCGCTGAACTGGCGACGCAGCTCAATCAGGGTTTCGCGGGTCTTGCCTTCCAGCTCGTACTCGGCCTGCTCCATGCTGCGACTGGCCTGACGGGTAGAGGCCGAGATGCCGCCACCGGCATACAGCGGCACGCTCACTTCGACGCCGATGGTGTTGGTGTCGTAGCGCTGGTTGTAGGTGTTGCCGCTGTCGGATTCCTGCTGGCGTGAACTGGCATACGCGGTGATCTTCGGCAGATGCCCGGCGCGGTTGCGCTCCACTTCATAACGCGCCACTTCCACGGCCTGGCGCTGGGAGGCCAGCGTGGGGTTATTGCTGATCGCCAGTTCATACCAGGTGTCGTAATTGGCCGGGGTCAACGTGAAAGCGGCAAAGCTTTGGTTCAGTGGCGCCAGGTCATTGATGTTGACGCTCTGCACGCCGATCAACGCACCCAGCTCGCGTAACGACGCGTCTTGTTCGTCCAGCGCCTGGATTTCTTCGGCGGTGGCCAGCTCGTAACGGGATTCGGCTTCGAGGATGTCGGTGCGAGTGCCCTCGCCCTGTTGGAACAGGTGCTGGTTCTGCTGGAACTGCTGCTCGAAGGCCTTCTTTTTGGCGCGGGCAATATCGATCTGGTCCTGGGCAAACAGTGCCTGGGTGTAATAGCTCAGCACCCGCACCAGCAGCGCCTGGCTCTTGTCGCGAAAGCTTTCATCGGCAAACAGCGACTGGGCCACGCCCTTGCGGTAGTTGGCATAGGCTTCGTAGTCAAACAGCGGCTGCTGCAGGCTGAACGTCGAGCCATAGCTGTCGTAGTTACGGTTGTCGTGGTAATTACCGCCGCGCCCGTCGGGCAAGGTGGCTTTGGAGTTGTTGCGGCCCTTGTTGTAGTTGTACGACAGCCTCGGCAGCAGCCCGGCGCGACCGATGGTGCGGTTTTCCAGGCCGGCGTCGCGCTCCTTGATGGCACCCAGAAACACCGGGTCGTTGCGCAGGGCCTGCTCGTAGACATCAAACGGGCCCATGGCGGCTTGGGCACCGGTGCAGCTCAATAGAAAGGCGAGGAACACAGGCTTCATGCTCATTCCTCGGTCAACGCGGAGCCGGCGCGATCGAGCAGCGGCTTGAACAAGTAATTGAGCAACGAGCGCTCGCCGGTGCGCACGAACATCTCGGCGGGCATGCCCGGCTTGATCACCAGGCCATGCAGCTTCGCCAGCGCCACCTCGCTCACAGTGGTGCGCAGCACGTAGTACGGCGCGCCGGTTTTTTCATCGAGCATCTGGTCGGCGGAGATCAGGCTGACTTCCCCCGGTACCCGCGGCGTGCGGCTCTGGTTGAAGGCGGTGAAGAGAATATCGACCGGCAAGTGCGTACCGACCTTGTCCACCAGGTGCACCGGCAAGTGCCCTTCGACTTCCAGGCGCGTGCCTTGCGGCACAATTTCCAGCAGGGTCTCGCCCGCACGCACCACGGCACCTTCGGTGTGCACGCCGAGGTTGACCGCAATGCCATCGGCCGGCGCATTGATTTCGCTGTGTTGCAGGTTGAAGCCGGCTGAGGTGAGCTGTTGCTCCAGGGTCAGGCTGCGCAGTTGCGCATCGGCCAGTTGGCTGCGTACTTCCTTTTGATATTCCTCGCTGTGTTGCTGCAACTTGAGGCGCGACTCAAGGATGCCCTGCTCCACACGCCCGCTTTCGCCGGTGTTCTGGGCGAGGTCTTGCTGAACCTGGGACAGTTGGCGCTGGTATTCCATTAGCCGGTTGCGCGGGATGTAGCCGTTGTCGGCCAACGGTTGCAGGTTGCTCAGTTGGTCACGCAGCGATTGCGCCTGGGCGGTCAGGTCGCTGCGGGCGCGACGCATGCCGCTCAGCTGTGAGGTGGCGCCGTCAATGTTCGCGCGGATACCGGCTTGTTCGCGGGCAAAGGCTTCGCGACGGCTGCTGAACAGTTGGCGCTGGCCTTCCAGAACGAGCGCCAACGCTGGATCAGGGTTGGCGCTCAACTCGGCAGGAAAGGCAATGCTGGAACGGTTGTCACGCTCACTCTGCCAGCGCGCCACGCTGGCCCAGGCCATGCTGTACTGGGCTTGCAGGGATTGCACGTCGGCCTGGTTCTGGGTCTGGTCGAGGCGAAACAGCGGCTGGCCCTGTTTGACCAGTTCGCCTTCCTTCACCAGGATCCGGCTGACCACGCCGGGGCTGAAGGTTTGCACCGCCTTGCGCTTGCCCGACACCACCACCGTGCCTTGCACCGGAATGCCCTGGTCCAGCGGCGCCAGGCTGGCCCAGAGGAAAAAACCACCGGCGCCGACCAGGGTCAGCAACCAGCCCATACGGACAAAGAAACCGGCGTCACGCTGTTCAAAACGGGGTTCAACAATAAGGCTGCTCATGCGCCTGGATTCCTTCCGGCTTGGTACTGACGGCTGAGGCTCACGCCGGCCTTTTCGCGGGGTGCTTCCTGCTGGCCCGACAAGGCGCGCAGCACTTCCTGGCTCGGCCCGAACGCCTGCAGGCGCCCTTCGTTGAGCACCAGTAACTTGTCGGCCTGGGCCAACGCCGAGGAACGGTGAGTCACCAGCACAACGCTGCTGCCCTGGGCTTTCATCTGCACGATGGCGCTGGCCAAGGCCGCTTCGCCGACGGTGTCGAGGTTGGAGTTGGGCTCATCCAGCACGATCAAGCGCGGGCCGCCGTACAGCGCACGCGCCAGCGCCACGCGTTGTTTCTGGCCACCGGAGAGGCCGCCGCCGTTATCGCCCAGCACGGTGTCGTAGCCTTGGGGCAGGCGCAGGATCAGTTCATGTACACCGGCTTGTTGCGCGGCTCTGACCACGAGTTCCGGGTCGGCATCGCGAAAGCGTGCGATGTTGTCGGCGATGCTGCCGCTGAACAGTTCGATGTCCTGGGGCAAGTAACCGATATGCGGGCCAAGGTCGTCGCGGTCCCAGCGATGAATATCCGCGCCGTCCAGGCGCACGGTGCCGGCCAGGGTTGGCCACACGCCCACCAGCACGCGGGCCAGGGTGGATTTGCCCGAACCCGACGCGCCGAGCACGCCCAGCACTTCGCCCGCGCCGAGGCTGAAGCTGACTTGATGCAAGGTCGCCATGCGCCGCCCCGGCGGGCCTGCGCTGACTTGCTCGAAACTGACCTGGCCCTTGGGGGCCGGCAACGCCATCTGCTCAACTTCCGGCGGGAATTCACGCAGCAACTCGTCAAGCCGCTGGTAGGCCAGCTTGGCCGAACTCCACTGCTTCCACACCGCAATCAACTGGTCGATGGGGCTGAGCACGCGGCCCATGAGGATGGAGCCGGCGATCATCATCCCGGCGGTCATCTCGCCCTTGATCACCAAAAATGCGCCCAGGCCCAGCACCAACGATTGCAGGCACAGACGCAGGGACTTGCTCAGCGAGGTGATCACCGAGCCGGTATCGCTGGCCGTGTTCTGATAGCCGAGAAATTGCGAATGCACGGCAAACCAGCGTTTGCGCAACGCGCCGAGCATGCCCATGGCCTGGATCGTTTCGGCGTTGTGCAAATGGCTGGTCGCCAACTGCGTGGACTGCTGGGAGAACGCACCCGCCTCGCCCAACGGCTTTTTGGTCAGGTATTCATTCAGGCACGCCAGCGCGATCAGCAGCACCGCGCCCGCAGTGGCCAACACGCCGAGCCACACGTTGAACAGGAAAATCACGAACAGATAGATGGGAAACCACGGCGCATCGAAGAACGCGAACAGCGCCGGCCCGGTGATGAACTGCCGGATAACCGTCAAATCGCCGAGAGATTGCCCGGCATGCCCCTGGCCCCGCTGCAGGTTGCGTTCAAACGCAGCCTTGTACACGCGCAAGTTGAAACGCCGCTCCAGCTGGCTGCCAATACGGATCACGATAAAACTGCGCACGACTTCCAGGGTGCCGATAAAGGCAAAGAAGCCCACGACCATCAGCGTCAACATCACCAGGGTGGTTTCATTCTGGGAGGACAGCACACGGTCATACACTTGCAGCATGTAAATCGACGGCACCAGCATCAACAGGTTAATCAACGCCGTGAAGCAGCCGATGCTGATCAAAATACTCTTGTATTCACCCAACGCCCTGAATAAGGGCGCAACCGCATGGGACTTCGCCATATCTTCTTATCTTCCGTGAGCGAATGACGCGCAATAGTTGCCCAAACCCTTAGTAAGGGCGGCCAACTATAAAAATCGAGTTATATGCTTATAACTTTTAACTAAGGTCTTCGTTGCAGTACAACTTCCGTGCCGGACGGTGTGCGCCCTTTATATTCGCCTTCTTTCTGGCGGTTTAAATGGGTAATGCCCGTGCCTTCGGCATTCATCAGCCAGATACCATCCGGGGTGGGCGTCCAGGTCAGGGGTTTCTCGCCCAGCCATGCGGTGACACAGCCGACATCACCGGCCAGGGCATTGGCCTGTTCCAGCAAGTCCAGCGCGCACACCCGATCCTGCTGGTGTAACTGCCAATGGCCGGCCAATTGCGCGGTGGTGGGTAAAACAAGACTGCTCGCCATTACATGGGCTCCTGCCGAAACGAACAACACCTGTGAAGCACAGGCGATCAAATGAGAAAAACGCGGCATCTTTCGCTCCATCCTAGAGCGCGGCGCCGAAGCGCCGCGCGCTTTACATCACGCTACGATGTCGCTGACCGCTGCCTGGCCAACGGTGGTGACGAGGAAATCCGCCACGCCGTGCCCGGAGAAGTCCACGGCCAAGGTGCCCAGGTTGGTGCCCGAGGCATAACTCAGCACTGCGTCGCCGGCATGCCCGGAGAACGCGTTGACGAAGGTCAAGCCTGCACCTTTGGTGATACCGGACAGGTCGATCTTGTCCGAACCGGAGGTGAAGTCAAAGATCTTGTCTGCCGCACCCGGCTTGGAATCGGAACTGGCACCGAACACGAAGGTGTCGTTGCCGGCGCCGCCCCACAGTTGGTCCGCACCGCCACCACCGTAGATGATGTCGTTGCCGGCACCGCCTTTGATGAGGTTGGCTGCGTTGTTACCAATGATCAGGTCGTTGCCCGAACCACCGAACGCGTTCTCGACGGTAACGCCCTTGGCGATGGACACGTTGCCCACCAGGCCGCCAACGTCGGAGAACGAGGCCTCATTGAGGTTGATCTTCTGGTTCTGGGTGAAACCGGAGAAGTCCAGGGTGTCGTTGCCGCCACCGTCCCATACCGAAAACACCAGCTTGTCGGCGTTGGAGGTGGCGCTATAGAAGTCACGCCCGGTGTTGGAGTTGAAACCGTAGGTGGTGTCGCCGGCGCGGGTGCTGTAGTTGGCACCGTAGAGCTTCTGGATCGCGGCAATGTCGTCGATCAGCGGGCCCGAAGAATAAGCTTCGACGCCGCCTTTACTGAAGTTCTGGTTGGTGTTGCTCTCGCTCCAGTAACTCATGACGCTGTAGCCACGCGTGTCCTGTCCATAGGTCGCGTCGTTATAGGTCGGGTTGCCATTCCCGGCGTTGTAGTCGCCAGGGTGAGCCAGGCCCAGGGTGTGGCCGATTTCGTGGGTCAGGGTCTGCCGGCCATAGTTATTCAGGTCCGGCGTCTTGTTCGGCGTGTAGCTATTGTTGGTCAGGTACCACGAGGTGCCGTCGTAGCCTGCGCCGGTGCCGGGCAGGTAAGCGAACGCCGCCGCGCCGTCCTGGCCACCGCTGTAGTTGCCGAAGGTCATGTGTGCGTCACCGCCCGAGGCCTTTTCGCTAAAGGTCACGTTGGCAACATCCGACCAGGATTGCATGGCCAGTGCGGCCTGTGCTTTCTGCTGGGTGTTGAACTGGCTGAACCCGGAGATGCCATGCTTGTTCATGGTGGCCGAGGAAGCCGAGGTGAGGAAGGTGTAAGTCAGATCAATCTTGCCGTTGCCATCAAAATCCCGATACGCGGCGCCATCACGCAGCAGCTGGGTGGCTGCCTGGTCCACGGAATAGGACGGTTTGCCATTAACCGTGAGGTTGCCGCCACGGTCGTATAAATGGCTAAAGCTATCGATTTGCGAGTAAGCAGTGCTGGCTTGCGCGGCAGAAACAATAGCTTTGTCTTTTACTTTTGACATAAACGTACTTCCTTGTTTGCAAGTGCATCAGTCTTTGGTCGATAGGAACCTCGCGGGCGAGATCGTCCTATCACTCGCCTCTTTTGAAGGCGTATCGAAACTGACACAACTTGAAATCTTTCGTCTACAAATATTTCTGAACTGAAAATGTGACGCAGATTCAACTTAAAGAAGTCGCGCGTAGCATTTATTGGGCGGCATTGCTGTTGCGCGGCAAATTGCCAGCCACTGTTATTTAAATATTAAATAGACGAAACGCCGCTCTAGTTGAGCGGCGCACTTGAATAATGGATCCAATATATTGTCACGGTGTCATTGGCGACATTAAAGAGCCATTACTTAGACTATTTAATTAACGTTGTCCCCTATTACCGGGACACACCCCAACCCGACTTGCCTAATGCCTCCAATAAGGTCTCGCCCGCCAACCCAGGCACCTGGACGCCGTCATCCGTGGTCATGGCCTCGCCGGCCAGCATGGCATTGATGATCGCCTCCTCCACCGCCTCGGCCGCAGCGCTGAACAGCGGCGAAATATGGTCGTTATTGACCATGCGCAACACGGTGCTCAGCGGCAGGTCCTTGCGCGCGTAATCCGCCGGTGGTAGCGCGTGATTGCCGGTGGCGAAGGCCAGGAACAGGTCGCCACTGGAGTCCTCGGTGCCGCCACCGGTGCGGGCAATGCCGATGGAGGCGCGCTGCGCCAGGCGCTTGCATTGATGGGGCAGCAGCGGCGCGTCAGTGGCGATAATCACCACGATCGAGCCCATGCCCGGCGTGCCCCGTTCGGCGAACGGTGAAGCAATGCCCATCAACTGGCGGCCCACCGGGTAGCCATCCACGCGCAGTTCCTGGCGTTTGCCATGGTTGGCCTGCACCAATACACCGACGGTCCAGCCGCCTTGCGCTTCAGGCAAACGTCGGGACGCCGTGCCGATGCCGCCCTTGAACTCATGGCAGATCATGCCGGTGCCGCCGCCCACCGCGCCCTCCTGCACCGGGCCGCTCTCGGCAGTGTCCAGCGCCTGGCGCACATGCTCGGGTTTGACGTGTTGGCCCCAGATGTCGTTGAGCAGGCCATCGTAGGTTTCCATGACGACCGGCATGCACCAGTACACCGCCGGGTCCGCCAGGCGCTCGCGCTCCAGGGCGATCAAGGTGTCACGCACGATACCGATGCTATGGGTGTTGGTGATGGCCATTGGCGTGGTCAACAACCCGGCCTCGCTGATCCACTCAAGGCCGGTGGCGTCGCCATTGCCATTGAGCACGTGGTAGCCGGCAAAACACGGCTGGTGCCGCGCCTCCCCGGCGCGCGGCTGGATCACGGTGACGCCAGTGCGCACTTGCTTGCCGTCGATACGGGTCTTGAGCGTACTGTGGCCGACCCGGACGCCTGGAACATCGGTGATAGCATTCAATTCGCCAGGCGTACCCAGCCCCAACGTGATGCCCAATTGACGTGCACGCATACCCACTCCTTACAATTTCTGAAACGCCGGACTCGACCGGCCACTGATGCAATACAAAATCACCGACAAGGCCAGCAAGCCGATGATAATCATGATGTCGCGCACGGACGCTTGTGCAACCAGGGTCACCAGCAGATAACCCGCGCCCAGCACCGCCAACAGCGCCGGCAGCGGCCACAACGGCATGCGATAGGGATGTTCGCGATCACGCAGCAGCACCCGGCTCATCAGCGCGCTCATCGCCACCACCAGGTACACCAGCATGATCAGCAACACGCTGAACGAAGTGAGGTCCGCCAGGTTGGAGCTGAAGCTCAGCAGCGCCGAGGGAATGGCCAGGAACAATGTCGCCAGCCACGGCGAATCCCAGCGCGGGTGAATGCGTGTGAACAGCGTGTTGATGCGCGGCGTCCACAAGGCATCGCGGCCACTGCTGAACACCACACGACCAATCTGAATAACGATGGCGACGATTGCGTTGAACACCGACAGGAAGATCCCCGCGCTGACCAGTCGGGATAAGGTTTCATTGCCATGGCTGGTCAGCAAATAGCCAATCGGGTCCGGGCTGCTGATCATCGCACTCAGCGACGGCGCGCCGATCAACAGCGCGGTGATAGGCACCAGCTCGATCACCACCACCAGGCCCAGCGACCACAACACCGCCTTGTGCACGCCTTTGCCACCGCACTTCATGTCCTCGGCGAGCAAGACGGCCGGGCCGTAACCATTGAACGAGAACAGGCCGATACCCACCGCACCGATCACCAACGCCCAAGGCGCCAGGTGCAGCACGCCGTTTTCGACGATCTGCGGTTGAAACAACACGCTGGCGGGCTGCACCGGGTTACCGAAGCCGATAAACACGATGACCAGCAACGCCGCCACTTCCAACAGCAGGCAGGTGCCGGTGATCCAGGCATTGAGCTTGATATTGAGGATGCCCAAGGCGTAGCTGCACACCACAATCACCAGGGCCACGGTTTGGGAATCGAATCTCGTGCCCAGGGCGTTGTTCAGGTAAGTCGCCGCCCCCGTCGCCAGTACCGGCGGGATAAACAGCAACATCACCAACACCGTCAGAAACGTCGCATAACCCGCCATACCGCCAAATACCCGCTTGGCATACACGTACTCACCCCCGGCGCTGTTGTGCGCCCGGCCCAGCTCGGCGTAACAGAACGCGAACATCAGGGCGAGCACCGCGGCCATCACAAACGCCAGGAATACACCACTGCCCGCCTGCTGAATGGCAAAGGGCGCAATCACAAACACGGAACTGGCCGGCGTGACCGCCGAAACCGTAATGGCCACCACATCGAAAACGCTCAGCGTTGGCTTGAGCACGCCATCTGGCGCGGGGGAAGCACTCATATCGTTATCCTCTGTCGTTGTTTTTGGTAGGAGGCAGAAACGAAAAGTCGGGCTTTTGCGGGATATGTTTCCCACTGGACAGTGGCAAAGGTAAACGCTGTGTTTATGCCGGCCAATTCCCCTATTGGCGTACTCCCCTTGACGGTACTCGTTAAAAGCCGAACCCTTGGCCGATCTTTTGATGGCGGGAGCCTGTTACATGAGCCTGTTCAGAGAGGTCGGCATGCACGCCGGTTTAGGGCGTACCGTCGCGCACATCGGCACCGAGCGGTTCTGGAAACAGCTGGTGTTGTTGCTGCACCAATGCCTGCCGTTCGATAACGCCTTGGCGATTTTCTATCCCAAAGGCGGCCCGCCCCAGGCCCTGGAAGAATACGACGCCCAGCCCAGCAGCAAACCAGCGTCGATGCTGGTGTACCTCAATGGTTTGTATTTGCTCGACCCGTTTTACCAGGCCTGTCGCGAGGGCTACGCCAGCGGCGTGTACCGCCTGGAGGAAGTGGCGCCGGACCATTTTCGCCAGAGTGAATACTTCCTCAACTACTTCCACGACAACGTGCTGGAGGACGAGGTGCAGTTCATTCTGCAATTGCCGGGAATGGGCACCTTGTCGTTATCGCTGGGCATGCAACGGCGGTTCAGCGTTGAAGAAACCGGGCTGATGGCCATGCTGGCGGCCTGGGTGCTGCCGTTGATGCAGCAGCATTGGCAGCAAAGTACCCTGCGCGCGCCGGCCATGGACAGCCAGATCAGGGATGCGCTGAGCCATTTCGGCAGCGGCGTACTCTCGGAACGCGAACTGGAAGTCGCGCGACTGGTACTGCGCGGTTTTTCGTCCAAAGCCATGGCCGAGCGCCTGAAGATCTCGCCGGACACCGTGAAGGTGCACCGGCGCCATCTGTACGCGAAGCTGGATGTTTCGTCACAGCCGGAACTGTTTTCGTTGTTTATCCAATCGCTGGGGCATGACCTGGAAAACCCCTGATCTTTGGACCCTTTGCAGTCTGAATGTGGGAGCAAGCCGCCTCCCACACAAGCCTGCTCCCACAGGGGTGCTGCGTTCTGCCTAGCGCCCGGTACGAATGGTGTTCCACACCCGCGTGCGAATCCGGTCGATATTCAGCGGCATCGCCTCCAGCGCGAACAACTTGCCCATCATTTCCGGGCTCGGGTACACCTTGGTGTCGGCTTTGATCGCCGGGTCCACCAGGCTATCGGCCGCCGCGTTGCCGTTGGCGTAGCGCACATAGTTGGTGATGCTGGCCATCACGTCCGGGCGCAGCAGGTAGTTCATGAACGCATAACCGGCTTTTTCGTCAGGCGCATCGGCGGGCATGGCGACCATGTCGAACCAGATGGCCGCGCCTTCCTTGGGAATGCTGTAGCCAATGTTCACGCCGTTCTTGGCTTCCTTGGCGCGGCTTTCGGCCTGCAGGATGTCGCCGGAGAACCCGACGGCCACGCAAATATCGCCGTTGGCCAGGTCGGCGGTGTATTTCGAGGAGTGGAAGTACGCCACATACGGCCGCACTTTCATCAGCAGGTCTTCGGCCTTCTTGTAGTCCTCGGCCTTCTTGCTGTGGTGCGGCAAGCCCAGGTAGTTGAGCGCGGCCGGCAGCAGTTCCGGGCCGTTGTCGAGGATCGCGACCCCGCACTTCTGCAACTTGGCCATGTTTTCGGGCTTGAAGATCAAGTCCCAGGAGTCCACTGGCGCGTTGTCGCCCAGTACCGCCTTGACCTTGTCGATGTTGTAGCCAATGCCGGTGCTGCCCCACAGGTACGGGAAGCCATGGGTATTGCCCGGGTCGTTGTTCTCCAGGGCCTTGAGCAACACCGGGTTAAGGTTTTTCCAGTTAGGCAGCTGGCGCTTGTCGAGCTTTTTCAGGGCGCCGCCCTGGATCTGCCGGGCCATGAAATGGTTGGACGGGAACACCACGTCGTAGCCGGATTTGCCGGTCATCAACTTACCGTCGAGGGTTTCGTTGCTGTCGTACACGTCGTAGGTGAAACCGATGCCGGTTTCTTTCTGGAAGTTCTTGGTGGTGTCCGGTGCGATGTAGTCCGACCAGTTGTAGATCTTCACCGTCTCGGCGGCCTGACTGATAGAGGCCACCAACATCAAGGGCAACAGGGCAATGGCTTTCATGGTTCGATTTCCTGGCGGTTTTAGGGCTGTTTTTATGGCAGGAGAACAAAAGGCAGCTGCAAGCGTTCAGCTGCAAGCTGTAAGCTTTTAGTCTTGAGGCTTGCAGCTGGGCGCTTGCAGCATCAGTACGTAGGTCTTGCGCACGGTTTCCTGGATATCCCAGACCCCGGTGCTGTTGGCCGGCAACATCAGTGCATCGCCGGCTTGTAGGTGGACGACTTCACCGTTGTCGGGGGTGAAGGTGCAGCGGCCCTGGATAAAGTGGCAAAACTCCTGGGATTTGATCTGCCGACGCCAGCGCCCTGGCGTGCATGCCCAGATGCCGGTTTCGACGCCGTCGTTACGCTCTACGCTCAAGGTCGAGGCCACGGCGATGGGCTCGCCCAAGGGCACGGCCACAGGTGATGAGTCGGGCAAGTGGGCATTCAGCGCGTCTTTGAATTGAGTGATGCTCATGGGGCTTCTCGTGTGAGTGAAACGTCTTAGTGCATGAAACTTTCCATGAATCCCGCCACGCCGGTCGCCAACTTGCGGCGCCAAGGCGCGGTACTGGGGTTGGCCAACACCTGGTCTTCATGGACAAAACTGCGAATGATCGCGTTGTAGCCCAGCCAGCGGCATGGCTCGGGCTCCCAGGCTTTGAGCGCGTCCAGGCCACGTTCGCGGATCACCCAGGGCTGCGTGGTCAAGGGTGTGTCGAGGCCGAGAATCAGATCGGCCAGGGTGCGGCCGCCGAGGTTGGTGGCGCCTACGCCCTCCCCGCCATAACCGCCGGACAGCGCGATGCCGGTCTT
The DNA here is from genome assembly GCF_001647715.1 of Pseudomonas antarctica. Lineage (NCBI taxonomy): Bacteria > Pseudomonadati > Pseudomonadota > Gammaproteobacteria > Pseudomonadales > Pseudomonadaceae > Pseudomonas > Pseudomonas antarctica. Next base: position 3,067,439 of record NZ_CP015600.1, on the reverse strand, counting down.
GTGGTCGCACAACATGTGCGGCCGGAAGTTACGCGACATCCCAAGGTTGCCGCCCCAGGAGTGGGTAATCTTTACGTTCTTAAGCTGTGGGAAGAGTTCGCCAAACAGGTAGCGACGCAGCTCCACTTCGCTGTCGGTCAGGTCGAAGTTGTGGCGCAACTTACCGGCGAACTGGTAGCCGCCACGGGCGCCGAATACCAAACGGTTATCGGCTGAACGCTGGCCATAGGTGACCTGCCGACTGCTCTCGCCGAACGCCTGGCCATGGCTCAAGCCAATTTCATCCCAGGTGCTGGCGGGCAGCGGCTCGGTGGCGACAATCAAGCTTTGTACCGGCAACTGATAGCGCCCCAACGGCGGCAAGGTAGTGGCGTAGCCTTCGACTGCCGGCACCACCCAAGCCGCGCGCACGCTGGCATTCGCGGTGCGCAGGCTGCCGGACTGCCAATGGGTGACCGGGCTGTTTTCGTAGATGGTGACGCCCATGCCCTCCACCACGTTCGCCAGGCCGCGCACCAGCTTGGCGGGGTTGATGGTCGCGACATGGGGCGCATAAATACCGCCATAGGGCTTGGCGATGCGGATCTGTTCGGCCAGTTGTTGCGGGCTCAGCCAGCGATAATCGGCTTCGGTCAGGCCTTGGGCATAGAGCTTGTCCAGGTAACGCCGCAGGCTGCCTTCTTGCTCGGGATAACGCGCGGCGCAGTAAAGCGCGCCACCCTTGCGGTAGTCGCAGTCGATGCCTTCGCGGGCCAGCACCCGGGCCACTTCATCGGGGATGCCGTGCAGCAGGTCAAATGAAGCACGGCGCTGTTGCGGTGAAAGCCCGGCCAGCAGGCGGTCTTCACCCAGCAAGTTGCCCATCAGCCAGCCGCCGTTGCGGCCCGAAGCACCGAAGCCTGCGGTCTGCGCCTCGATTATCGCGATTTTCAACTCGGGGGCCTGGCGTTTCAGGTAATAAGCGGTCCACAGGCCGGTGTAGCCGGCGCCGATAATGGCCACATTGACGTCCAGGTCATGCTCAAGCGACGGCCGTGCTTGCAGCGGCTCGTCCAACTGTTCCATCCATAAACTGATAGTGCGCCATGCCGGCATGCCAAATTCCCCAACCTCGTTTCGATAGGCTGGATCCTAGAGCGCGGTGTTATTGGCTGTCTTGCGCGCGTGCACGCAGGGAAATTTGTTTGACGTAGGCCTTCGGCGATTGGCCAGTGTGCTGGCGAAACGCACTGTAGAACGCCGACAGCGAGTTGAAACCGGCAGCGAATGCCAGGTCATCGACTTTTATCGGCGGCACGGCGGTCTCCAGCGCGGCCAGCAAATGCTGGAGCCGGGCCTGGTTGACGTAGCGGTAGAAGCTCTGCCCGAGCACCTGGTTCAGCAGGTAAGAAATCTGATTGCGGCTGTAGCCAACTTCCTTGGCCACCCGCTGCAAATCCAGTTCCGGGTCCAGGTAGGGTTGCTTGAGTTCGAAGTATTGCTGCAGGTCTTTGGCCATATGCCCCAATTGCTGGGGGGACAGGCCCAAGCGGCTGACCGTCGGGCGCATGGCCTGGGTGGGCTGCTCGTGGACCAGGGACGCATACTCGTTTACACGCCAGATCAGGCCATCGCGTACGGTGATGGCTTCGCTGGTGCGAAACGACACCAGGCCCTGCCCGCCGCGCAAAGTAATGCGGTACTGAATAAACGCAGTGTCGCCGTCGGCGCGGATACGGTCGGTGTGCTCAATCGCCTCATCGGCGCCACGGGGCATGCTGGCTTGCAGGTAATCACGCAACTCGGCGTAACCGACGACGCGGTTCTGGAAGAAGTCGTGGTACTGGATGTCGGGGTGGTAGTAGGACATGACGCCATCCAGGTCTCGATGCCGCCAACACAAATGGTGGCGCAAGACCAGCTCGCCGGTGGCGTGAGTGTTTTGGCAAGCATCGTCTGGGGCGATGTTGGGCATGTAAGGCTCGGTGACGGATAAACGACTGAGATTGCCCAATTTTAGCGGGCCCTTCAATGGCCAAACGGAACTTCTGGCTAGTGGCCTTTTGCCTAGTTTGTAGTAGGACGTGACCTACATCAACCTAACGGAAGAGAACCGCCGAACGGGGCCAAAAAACTCACCGTCGACTTGCGAACGGATGCTATTTTGAAGTGAGTCGATGCCATGACCAGTGACGGTCCTGGCCCCCTGCCGCGAGCTAAAGGAAGCGCTCAATGAACAAGGTGGGCAACATGAACAAAGTGACGTTCCCCAACGCGTGCCAGCTGATGCGCTGGCATTTTCATCCGGTGGGCTTTGAGGGGAGCATGGACGCCCCTGGCAGTATGGTCGCCCGTCTGTTCGACCGTGGCACGGGCGAAACATTGATTGCCATTGCCGGCATCCCCTGCGCGACCGTGATGAATGCCGCCGATGTGGAGCGAATCATCGAGGCGGTTGAGGATGAGCTGGAGAGTTTCGTGCCACCGCTGTCCTTGCGGGCTTGAACCGATCGATCAAGTGAAAAGATCCCCCTGTGGGAGTGGGCTTGCTCACTCCCTCAGGGGAATTGCGTGTATCTACTGATTACGCTGATCGTCAAAAAACGCTTTTCTGCCGTCGACTCGCTCTGACGCCCGGGGCACATTCACGCCCTGGCCTTCCGGCTTCTCCACATACCAATAGCAATGGCTCACCGCACGGGTAATCCCGACATAGGCCAGACGCAGCACTTCGTCTTTTTGTGCAGCGTCATACGGCTCGCTGTCACCCTCATTGCCCAGGCCCGCCATGCGGTAGACCTGGTTCTTGTAGGGCGAACTCGTAACGTGTTGGCAATCCCCAAGCAGGAATACCGCATCCGCTTGCAGGCCTTTGGCGCTGTGATAGGTCAGTTGCTTCAAGCGGCGCGCGTGCGGCGGCAAACTAGAATCCACATTAACTACCGACTGAATATGCTCTTGAATCAGTAACTTATCGCTACTTTTTCGATAAAGCATTAACACTGATTCGCCTTTTTGATAGTGCTCCAGCAACCGGCGACCCAACGCAGCATCGTCCCGCTCCAGCACCGCAACAGGCACCGTTGCCTTGGGTTCGCCACTGGCTTTGGCCTTCTTGCCGGGGATCGCCGGGGCGGCACGCACGATATGCTCGGCGGCGTCGATGATGTGCTGATGGCTGCGGTAATTCTCACTGAGCATCACGCGGGTGGTGCTCGGCGACGGGAATTCCTTGTTGAACGCCATAAAATACTTGGGCGAGCTACCGCGCCAACCATAAATCGACTGCCAGTCATCGCCCACGCACAACAAGGACGAGCGTTGTGCGCCACGGCCCACGTGCATCGCCGGGCCTCGGCTACGGATCTCGCGCAGGCTGGCCCGCAGCCAGGAGACGATCTGCGGTGAGACATCCTGAAACTCATCAATCATGAGGTGCGACATCGGCCGCAGCAGCGGGTCGCTGAGCAACTTGAGGTTTTCCGGGGTGTTTTCGCCGAACAGCGAGAACATCCGGTTGTAGGTCATGATCGGCGGGGATTGATCCAGCAGGTGGTCTTCCAGGGCCTTCCAGAAAATACTCAGGGCTTCAAAGAAGAACCGGTCCGGGTCGTCCTTGGCGAAGCTCATTTGGCCAACAGCCGTCGGTACGTCCAACCCGAGGTTCTCGATAAACCCGGCCGCCATGACAAAACTGTCCAACAGCGGCGCCGACGACAGCTCACCTTTGACCTTGTAATCAAAACCGGGCCCGGCGGCGGCGTCACCGGCAAGGCTGCTTAAAAGACGCTTTGACGATTCGTAACTATCTATCCATATCAAAGGCTTACGGCAGAAAGCTTGAAACAGGGTGCGTTTTACCGCCCACTCCGCGCGTACCGATAGTTTCGCGTTTGGGCGACTGACCTGGGCATTTTCCCGCGAATCGAAACCCAGCATGACCCAGGCATCCAGTTCCGGGATATAACCGTGGCAATGAAACTGCGCGCCGTTGATTTCGAACATCTGGCGGCTGGGCTCAATGCCCTTGATCGGCCAGGCGCCGGCGCGAAACCACAGGTCCTCAATCACATCGCAGAGTTCTTCATCGCGCTTGGCTGCCAGTTCGGTCACGGCCACCCGCTTCTGTACGTCCGGGTGATCGCGCTCCAGCTCCTTGAGTTGCAGGCCGTGACGCGCCAACGGGGTAATCAGCTCGCGAAAGCGCTCATGGCGGCCATGCAGCCGGTGATAACAGGCATTCATCTGTTGGCGCTGGGCGTCGCTGATACGCAGGTCGAATGGGTTGCTGTCGGCGTCCTCGACACCGCTGCTGAGGTTTTCGAAGGCTTGCAGCCGTTCAAACCCCGGCAGGCTGCGGACCATCGGCAGAATGCGCGAGTGAAAGGTGCGCACCACCGCCTGAGCGTCTTTGAAGCCAAGGGGTTGGCCCCATAGGCCGAGAATTTCCATGAGCTTGTTGATGAAGTCCTTGCGCGACTCGCGGGTGAACGTCACCACGGTCATCGAGCTCAGCTCAAAGCCCAAGTAATGGGTCAGCAGCAGTATGCGCAGCACCAGCGAGGTGGACTTGCCAGCACCCGCGCCCGCAATCACTGAGGTCGAGGGTGTGTCGCTGAAGATCATCTTCCATTGCGCGGCACTTGGCTGTGCATGGGCCGGCAGCAAGCGCGCCACATCAGCCTTCATGCGCTTCTTCACCTCGGCGGTGAGTGGCAGGCGCCAGTCGTCGAACAAACTGTCATCCACACCCGGTGCACGGTGCTCATCAGGGCGAAAGTCGCGGATCAGCAACACCTGCCGACCTTCCTCTATACCGTCGGCCTTGCCCTCGCGATAACCATACTCCACACCCGCCTCATGCCCGCTGCGGAACCCATCGGCCTGACCGTGCAGCCACGAAAACCGATGCTGCGCACGCAGGCGCGTGAGGCCATGGCCAAACAAACGCGCGGCAAGGCGTTTGAGCCAAGGCATTTCGTTTAACGGGCGCAGCTCGGGGGGCAGATCAGGCGTTTGTTGCGGCACGCGGACTCCAGCGATGAGGTTGGTTTTGGCGAAGGCGCCATGGTCGCCGGAATCGGCGCTCAGTTCCAGCCAATTGCTTTGACGTCATGCAGTTAGGCGACGAAGTAAAAGTCAAAACGCCAGCAACCAATCGAATCAACTGATAGGAATCAGGCATTTTTTACGCTTTTTATCGATCTTGCACTGCAGGATGATGGGCCCATCAACAGGAGACGATCATGCTTGAACTTCGACCTTTCAATACCCTGGGCGGCGCACATCATGGCTGGCTCGACGCTCATCATCACTTTTCATTCGCCGAATACCACGACCCCAAGCGCATGCACTGGGGCAATCTGCGGGTGTGGAACGATGACATCATCGCGCCAGGTACCGGCTTCCCCCAGCACCCGCACCGCGACATGGAAATCATCACTTATGTGCGTGAAGGCGCCATCAGCCATGCCGACAACCTGGGCAACAAGGGCCGTACCGAGGCTGGCGACGTGCAGGTAATGAGCGCCGGCACCGGGATTGCCCACAGCGAATACAACCTGGAAGCCACGCCGACCAAGATTTTCCAGATCTGGATCATCCCGAATGAAGCCGGCTTGCCGCCCTCCTGGGGTGCCAAACCTTTCCCGAAGGGTGATCGCGAGGGATTTGTGACATTGGCCAGCGGCAAAGCCGGTGACAGTGAAAGCCTGCGCATTCGTGCCGATGCACGCCTGGTGGCAGCCAACCTGAAAGCAGGTGAGAGTGCCGAGTATCGGCTGGACAGCGGACGTCGGGCGTATCTGGTGCCAGCGACGGGGGTGATTGAGGTCAATGGCTTACGGGCGCAAGCTCGAGACGGTGTGGCGGTTGAGGATGAGCAGGTGTTGCGGGTGACGGCGATTGAAGACAGCGAAATCGTGTTGGTCGACCTGGCCTGATGTGACGCTTTGCGCCAAGCAAAAAAGTGGGAGGGAGCAAGCCCCTCCCACTTTTGGTTTGGCGTAATTACTGGCTGATGGCGCCGTCTACCAGCACCTGTGCTTCTTCCACCAACTGCTTGAGGTGATCTTCGCCAATAAAGCTCTCGGCGTAGATCTTGTAGATGTCCTCGGTGCCCGATGGCCGCGCGGCGAACCAGCCGTTTTCGGTCATCACTTTCAAACCGCCAATGGCCTGGTTATTACCCGGCGCATGGCTAAGGATTTGTTGGATGCTCTCCCCGGCCAATTGCGTGGACGTGACCTGCTCCGGCGACAGTTTGCCCAACAGGGCCTTCTGCGCCGGGGTGGCCTTGGCATCCACACGAATCGCGAACGGCTCGCCCAGGGCGTCGGTCAGGCCACGGTAGATCTGGCTTGGGTCCTGGCCTTTGCGCGAGGTCATCTCCGCCGCCAACAAAGCCGGGATCAAGCCGTCCTTGTCGGTGCTCCACACGGTGCCGTCTTTACGCAGGAACGAGGCGCCAGCGCTTTCTTCGCCGCCAAAGCCCAGCGAACCTTCGAACAGGCCATCGGCAAACCACTTGAAGCCGACCGGCACTTCGTACAGGCGACGACCGATACGGGCGGCGACGCGATCAATCAAGCCGCTGCTGACCACGGTCTTGCCTACGGCCGCGTCAGCACGCCATTCAGGACGGTTCTGGAACAGGTAATCAATGGACACTGCCAGGTAGTTGTTCGGTGCCAGCAGGCCACCGGACGGAGTGACGATGCCATGGCGGTCGTGGTCCGGGTCGCAGGCGAAGGCCACGTCAAAGCGCTCTTTGAGGCCGATCAAGCCTTGCATGGCATAGCTGGAGGACGGGTCCATGCGGATCTGACCGTCCCAATCGACGCTCATGAAGCGGAACGTGGCGTCCACTTCGGTGTTCACCACATCGAGGTTCAAACGGTAGTGCTCGGCAATTGCCGACCAGTAGCGCACCCCTGCGCCACCCAACGGATCGACACCCAGGCGCAGATCGGCGCTGCGGATGGCGTCCATGTCGATCACATTGACCAGGTCGGCCACGTAGCTGTTGAGGTAGTCGTGGCGGTGCGTGGTATCTGCCTTGAGCGCCTGGGCGTGGGTGATGCGTTTGACCCCGGCCAGTTTGTTGGCCAGCAGCTCGTTGGCCTTGGCTTCGATCCACTTGGTCACGTGGGTATCGGCCGGGCCGCCGTTGGGTGGGTTGTACTTGTAGCCGCCGCTTTGTGGCGGGTTGTGCGACGGCGTAATCACGATGCCGTCCGCCAGGCCAGTGGTACGGCCACGGTTGTAGCAAATGATGGCGTGAGAAATGGCCGGGGTCGGCGTGTATTCATCGCCTTCGGCCAGCATGACGTGCACACCGTTGGCCGCCAGGACTTCCAGGGCGCTGGCACCGGCAGGTGTCGACAGTGCGTGGGTATCCAGGCCGACGAACAAAGGACCATTGATACCTTGGGCTTCACGGTACAGGCAGATGGCCTGGCTGATGGCGAGCACATGCCATTCGTTGAAGCTCAGCTCAAACGAGCTGCCGCGGTGCCCGGAGGTACCAAAGGCCACACGCTGTGTGGAGATCGCTGCATCAGGCTGGCCGGTGTAATAGGCCGTGACCAGTCGCGGGATATCCACCAGCAACTGAGCTGGGGCCGGCTTGCCCGCAAAAGGACTGATTGTCATGCATAAACCTCGATAAAGAAGGATTCGGAAAAAATGACAGTTTACTGAGAGTTGGACTACTGCGCGACGGTATCGATCCTACAGCGGCAAGAGAAATTTCATGCGCTTAGGCAATCTGTGCCTGTCGCAGCGCCTCGCCCAGTGTCGCCAGGGCAATCTCCAGGTTGGGCTGGCCATGGAAAGTATGGCTTAAACGCAGGTGCTGATGATGCAAGCCGCCGATGCTGAACAGTTCTCCGGGCGCAATCACCACCTGCCGCGCCAGCAAGTGCTGGAATACCTGGCGCATGTCCACTGTTTGAGTGGAGCTTAACCAGAACGCGCCACCCCCTGCGGGCATCCGATAGCTCACTTGATCACCCAGATGCCGGTCCAGGTACTGGCTCATTTCGCTCGCCTGTTCACGCAGCAACCGGCGCAAGTCGTGCAGGTGCTGGTCGATTCGCCCACTCTGATACAAGCGTGCAATCGCGCGTTGGCGAATGGAGGACAACCGGAACGAACGCAACAGGAACTGGCGCTGCAATTCGCCGCTCAGGTGCCGCGACAGCGCATAACCAAAAGGCGCCTCTGGCCCGAGTATTTTCTCGAATGAGGAAAACACCACCAATCGTTCAGGGTTGACGAGGTCGCGCAGTGCCGCCTGGGGCGGCTTGAAACCCAGCTCACCGCAGGTGTCGTTTTCGAGCAGCCAGCAATCGTACTGGTCAAGCAGTTTCGCCACGCCCAGGCGGTCACGAGGCTGCATCGCAACCGCCGACGGCAGGCTGACCGACGATGACAGCAACACCAGCTGCACCGGCTCACTGCGCAGCATCCCTTCGAGCGTCACCAGGTCCAGGCTGCCATCGTCGCCCCAGGGCCACTCGAGGATGCGCACCCCGGCATCCTGCAGCACGCGCAGGATCAGCCAGTCGCAGGGCGACTCGACGATCACCGTGGAGCCCCGCAAGCCCAACACCTCAATGAGAATGTCGAGCACGCCTTGCAGGTCGGCACCGATATACACGTCGTCGGCGTGCCAACAACGCGTCGGCGACGAGGTATAGCGTGCCGCCAGCGCCGCTCTCAGTTCCCAAACGCCACATGGCTGGGACCACGGCTGCAAATGACGCGGATACTGGCGCACCAGCTCGCGCTCCAGCCCCAGCATGGTGCCGTCCAGCGACGCCAGCAACGCAGGTTCATCGCCGCTGAGTACCATCATGCCTGGGCGGCGAGCCGCCACATAGAGGCGTTCGAGTAAATCCCCACTGGGCCATGTGTCCGGGCTACCCGCCAGCGGCCAAGCGTAATAGCCCGACTTGGCCACCGAATACACCCGGCCCTCTTTCTCCAACAGCGAGTACGCGTATTGAATGGTGGATATCGATACATTCAGACGCTGGGATAACTGGCGCAACGACGGCAGTTTTACCCGAGCATCGCTACTGACCTCATTGATCAAATTGATCATGTAGCGATAGACCGCCTGATAAGCGAAGTCTACTTGCCGCGCCCCTCGCAGCGTCATCGGCCGGACAGCTGACAGGCCATGCTGCCACTGGCCATGGGCCTTTGCGTTAAACCGCTACGTATGCCAGCAGGAGCAAGCGTCATCGGCCGCTTGCGGTACAGATGCTGAAGCAAGGACAGCGGCAGCCCACTGGCGTCGGCCACCCATTGCTGCAGCATCTCGGCGGCGGGCTTGCCCTGCAGCATCTTGTGCAGTTCGGGCAACGCCACCAGCATTCCGGGGTGGCACTGACGCAAGTAACCTTCCAGTCGCTCACCGTGATGGATAAAGGGTGAAAACAACAGGCAGGTCAGTTGGCTTTCATCCAGGCCGAAGAACTGCTGGGCGTAAGTGCTCGACACGACGCGCTCCTCTCGGTTGACGGCCCGGGTCACCAGCTCTTCGGGAACATGCCGACGCCGCAGGTACTCACGCGCGAGCACCAGGAACTCATCGACGCCCTCCTCGTAACGCAACTCGCGCAGGCATTCGGCCTGCAGGCCTCGCAGGTGCGCCATCAACAACGGATTGGCAAAGGCTGGGTGGCTGAAATGAAAGCCCAGCGGGTCCGGTGTGTAGCCCATGAACTCGGTGAGCAAAGGTGCACGAGCGCGCTCGATACCCTCGAGCAGGTCGGCCATTCCGATGTACGCCAAGTTGCGGTGCCCACCCGGGCTGATGTCGGCCTTTGGCACGTAGTGCTCGCCGTACAGGTCGCGGTAGAAGTCGCCGCTCCATTCATCCATGCGCTTGAACAGCCCGTTGAGCGAGGAAGGCTGGCCCTTCGGGGGGCTGACCCCCCTGGCTTGAGCGGCCTTTTTCAGCCAGGCGAGGAGCTGGCTCTGTTTACGCGTGGAATCGCCGCTGACCAATGCATGCACGCCGCCTTTCCAGGCCGTGACACGCTGATAGAAATCACCCAGGGCCAAGTAGGTCTCGTTGCACAAGGTGGCGCGAATATCGCCGGAGGTCAGATGCCCCACCATCAACATGTTGCGCTGGTGGGTTTCACAGGCACGGCCGGAGACCGGACGCTGGTGATTGAAGGGCAGCACCTGTTCGTTGTCGACCATCAGCAGCTCGACGCGGTGGTCATCGTGGAAAAACAATCGGGTGTAACCGCGATGAATCGCGTCGAGGGTGTCTTGAGTCATGCCCGCGTGGCACAGCGTGGCGACCCGTAGCTGGAACGTCCTGGGCGATCGCCCGGCAATACTCAGTTGTGCGGCACGCAGCAGTGCCAGGGTGTAGCTGCTGACTTCGCCGCCGCCGTGGGCCACCAGCACTTTGTAATCCCCCACTTGCTCCATTCCGCCTGCGGCCACGACGATACGCTGAATCAACAATTGAAGTGCTGTGCGCTCCGCACGTGTGAAATACCCGACTAAGCGTTGTTGAACTTGCTGGTAAACATAATTCATAGCCTGTTCGTGAATAGCGCTCATAGCTCTACTACCTGAGTTGAAATATCAGTTTCAAACAACTACCGAGCGTAGTTGCCCGATCTCTTGCATGTGTAATGACGTTGCCCGTGGCACAGTGTTCGCGATAAAAAACACTAGCATCTTGCAACAAACCGATGGACTGCGTACTTCGCACGTCCGAGAGCACTCGCGGCGCCGAAAGCCAGTGCAACAAGCATCCAGCCCATTACAGCAGTGCTCCTAGGAATATTCAGACAAACTCCTACAACCCTTTAACCATGGTTTAAAAGAGCCATCCGACAAATAAAAACCACTAAACTTTGATATTCGTTTGCGTATTGATTGATATCCGCCGTGAAAGGCCCCGTTTCCTCGGAGCTGGATAAGCACTGCATCACGCGTCATGGCGGGAAGTACCGGCCGCCGTATCAGATTGTCATTCATTACTCAGTCCTTGAGTTGAAAGTGAAGCACCAATTATCAGGACTGAAATAATGAATAACAGATACAGAACCTGGCCGAAAACCAGTTCAGACAGTTATCAGGAATTACGTTGAAGAGGCACACACAAGAACGCCGCGCTGAATTTCAGGGCGGCGCCGGGGAGAAAGGTATCGTTTACAGGACTGAAGGGCACCTGCGCGTTTCAGCCACCGCGCGGGTTAAACCCTGTCAAATGGCGCATTTGCCCCATGCGCCCGGGGGTTTGAAGACTTATTTGCGAATATTCCTACATCTCAAACAGCTTCAACCTGCAACGCAACACGCTCGCGGCACGGACATTCGTCCATATAACGGTGCGCTTCCACGAACTGGTTGAACGCAAACACCGTGGTTTTCAGTGGCACCAACACCCGATCGGCCGTCAGTTGGTTGATATCGCGCAACGCACGTTGCAACGCCACATGGTCCTGAATGATGCCCAGTTCCGGCTTTCCGGTGAAGTTACCGATACAGTGCACGAAGAATTGAATGTTCTTCTGGAAGGCTGCGCACGCCGGGAATGGCGTCTGGTTGCCGCCTTGCAGGCCATAGAGCACCAGGCTGCCACGCGGCGCCAGGACATCGCCCAGCAATGACATCTGCGGGCCGCCCAAGCCATCGAACACCACATCCACGCCGCGGTTATCGGTGTACTTGTTGATCTGCATGAGCAAGTCCTGCTCTTCGGTGACGATGACCTTCTCCGCCCCCAGGGACAGTAAGTACTCACGCTCCGCGCTGTCCTTGGTCGCGGCAATCACCCGCACACCCAAGGCCTTGCCCAGTTGTACGAACGAGGGACCGGCGCAGTGGCTGGCGTCGGTCACTAAGGCAAATTGACCGGGCTTGACCCGCGCCAGATCCATGTACGCAAAGTAGGCAATCAGCAGCGGCGTGTAGTGCACGCTGGCTTGAATCGGGCTCAAGACGTCCGGGTAGCGGGTCAAGGCCGAACGGGGCAGGACGATCTGCTCGCCATACACCGGATAATCATTGGGGCTCTCGGCCGGGAAACTGGCCACTTTATCGCCCACAGCCAAATCATCCACGCCCTCACCGAGGGCGACGACCACACCGGCCATTTCATGACCAAGGCCGGACGGCAAACGTGCATGCGAGGACGCCAGGTTCTGGCGCCACAAAATGTCATACCAGCTGATGCCAATCGCTTCGACACGCACCTGCACTTCGCCCGGTGCGGGCTGTGCGGCTGCATGCTCTTCGCATTTGAGCACCTCGGCCGGACCAAACTTGTGAAAACGGATCGTGCGGGACATCGCAAACCTCGTCAAAGTAACCTCTAATGCCATGAACTCTATCTGGGCTTTCCAGCTAAGGCCATCGGTCGGCGTTAATAGTCGACATGCCTGTCATTGATTCCGCAACCGAGGAATAGACCTCAACTCCTGTAGGAAAACTCAATTATCTTGTGCAGAGTACCAGCCTTTCCCCGTAAGATTCATGCCGGTCATGCGTCTAAGTGGAACCTGAGGGTTCTGAATATGGCCGTTCACGTCAAGTTTGCTGACTCTTCCAGGACACAAGATGAACCGTAACGACCTGCGTCGTGTCGACCTTAACCTCTTGATCGTATTCGAAACCTTGATGCATGAGCGCAGCGTGACCCGCGCCGCCGAGAAGCTGTTCCTCGGCCAGCCGGCCATCAGTGCGGCCTTGTCGCGTCTGCGCGGGCTGTTTGATGACCCGCTGTTTGTGCGCACCGGGCGCAGCATGGAGCCGTCGGCACGCGCTGTAGAAATCTTCGCCCTGCTCTCCCCGGCCCTGGACTCGATTTCCACCGCCGTGAGCCGTGCCGCCGAGTTCGACCCGGCCACCAGCACCGCCGTGTTCCGTATCGGCCTGTCCGACGACGTCGAATTCGCCCTGCTTCCCCAATTGCTCAAACGCCTGCGTGCCGAAGCTCCCGGCATCGTGCTGGTGGTGCGCCGCGTCAACTACATCCTGATGCCGGGCCTCCTGGCCTCCGGTGAGATCTCCATCGGCGTCAGCTACACCGCCGACCTGCCGGCCAATGCCAAGCGCAAAGTGCTGCGTCGCAGCCTGCCGAAACTGCTGCGTGCCGACAGCGTGCCCGGCTCGCTGAGCCTGGACGACTTCTGCGCGCGCCCCCACGCCCTGGTGTCCTTCGCGGGCGACCTGAGCGGGTTTATTGACGAAGAGCTGGAAAAGCTAAATCGAAAACGCCACGTGGTACTGGCTGTGCCGCAGTTCAATGGGCTGGGCACCTTGCTGGCGGGCACCGACATTCTGGCCACCGTGCCGGACTATGCAGCCGAGGCCCTGACAGCGGCGGGCGGCCTTCGGGCCGAAGACCCGCCGTTGCCGGTGCGTAGCTTTGAACTGCATATGGCCTGGCGCGGGTCGCAGGATAACGACCCGGGAGAGCGGTGGCTGCGGTCGCGGATTCAGATGTTTTTTGGGGACCCGGACAGTCTGTAACAAAATTCCATTGACATCCAAAAAAGCTTTTTAAACATCGTGTTATGAACATTATTAGTCTATGGCCGTCCGTCTATTTCCACTGAATTCTTGGGCTGATGGGGGACAAAACTGGGGGTAAATTCCGGCTCATAAAAATTGCCCACCCCCACCGATGCCTCCAGAAAACGCCCCTGTTTTCAGACGAAAACTCAGCAATGCCTTCATCCGTTCACTGACCGAACCCGGCAAGTACGTCGACGGCGAAGTCCCAGGCCTTTACTTGCAGGTCAGGCTTTCGAGCATGCTCGGAACCACCCTTCCAAATCGTGGCGCCTGAAATATCGGCTGCTTGGCAAGGAAAACTGTTTCACGATTGGGACTTACCCCGACATCAGCCTGAGAGAGGCAAGCCACATTGCTCGCGGTGCACGCCGCGACGTGGCCAACCACATAGCCCCGCTCAAGGCCAAGACCGCCAAGGTAGAAGCGCAGCTACTTAACGAAGAACGAACTTTCGTATACGTGGCTGAGCAATGGTTGGCTTTCAAGTCCCCCGATCTGGTGAGCAAATCTGTTGCGGGGTTTCGCGGCGCCCTGAACAACTACGTCTTCCCTGTCATTGGCAAAAAACAGGTCAGCGAAATCAAGCTCGAGCACATCACCACGATCATCACCGAGATGCGCCGCCAGCGCATTCTGGCTATGGCAAGCCATGTACGTACGCAGTGCCGATACTGGTAAGCCGTGCGCCTGAAGCCAAGGCCAACGACCCTCCCACCGCGCCTCTGAAAACACCCAATTACGGCCTACGCTGGACGCTACGTCATGTGCTGGCAGACTTTTCCGAAGCGCCGTTTTTTGGCAATGAGTGGGCCAGCCTGGGTTTGCTCGCACGCGTGTTGCTGGCCTACCCCTTAAATCCTCTGAGCCCCGCCGATGGGTCGGGCTGGGTACTGCATCTGGTGGCAGGCCAGGCGCTGACCTCACTGCTGGGCATCCTCCTATGGCGACAGCAATGGCGAATACGGGGTTGGTACCCGACCTATGTGCCACTAGTGTCGGTGGTGCCGGCCGCTGTGTTGACTTATGGCGGTAGCGTGACGGTTATTGTGCTCAGCTCGGTGCTGGGCGCGCTGATTGCGCCGCCGTTGGCGTGCGCGATTGTCGGCCGGTTGCCGAGTTACCTGCATCCGTATATTGGCAATGTGCTGTCGATGACGATCAGTACGCTGTTGATTGTTCCTGCCATCGGCTTAGTGATCGAGGATTAATCCCGGGCGATGGCGCGTGTCTTAGTGAGGCTCGCCCATCTGCATCAACGCATCGGCAGTGGCCTGGATCCGCTCACGCATCCACAACTTGCCTAACCAATCCTCTGGAATACTTTGCACGCCATAATATGCACCGGCAACCTGGCCAACGATTGCCGCGGTAGTGTCCGCGTCATCCCCCAGATTCGCAGCCATTAGCACGGCCTCGGCAAAGCTATCCGTCTTGTGGAAAATACATCCGGACTCACAGGCAAACCCTGATCTCGCAGCGCCTGATAAGTTGCATAATGCACGAAGTCACTATGCCAACTACCATCATTAGAGTTAATACTCGCGGCCGTTTCCAACCATCTAGCAGTCCTAGGATCCCCTCCTGCCTGACCAGAGACGATATTAGCCACATAAAGATAACCTGAAGCGTAATTTTTTTGAGACACAAGGTTTTGGACAGCGACTCTTTGATCAGCGGACAAAACCACGTTAGTTTCCATCACGTTGACCTATAAAAATTAGCCGTTTTACATCCCAGTACCCTTTCAGTATTTCGCTATAGGTCAATTTTTTTTCTGACGGTCTAAAGTCGACTCTAACCCCAAGCTCTCCCTTATAAGTACCTCTAATAGTACAAAGACTTTGAAGTCGACAATCAAAATAAATATACTCACCCGAAATCAAGTCGTTAAATATTAAATCATTACTCCTTACCTCATCGCTCGACTTATACACTACAAACTTTGAGTTAGACTCCGCCACCGTCAACGTCGGCTTTACAAATTCATAAGCAAGGCGCCCCGTATCGTTTTTTTTGGCCTGATTTCGCTCTACATATACGGAGACCTTCCCCATATTTACGACATCCAGATCATGAATGATTAAAATTTGATTTTCACCATCAGTCATGACACCTCTTTCTGAAGCCGATGAATTCACATAATACTTCGACTCCCCCACTTTAAAATACATAATCTGCTCTGCCCATGCCATAACAGCACCGCAACCAACTACACAAATAGCCAAAAACAATAAAACACCTTTCATATTAATACTCCATCATACTTTCAGCGATATGGCGCTCTAGCGGGCTCAGCAAGTAGTCAATTATTCGTCGATGATCAGTCTTTACGTTAGAACTCACTGACATACCGGACACCAAACTAATATCCTTGCCCTTTACAGTCACAAAATCGCTAAACAAGCGAACTCTGACACTGTAAAGCAAACCTCGTTTCTCATCTTCAATGGCATCATTGGAGACGCTAATTACCTCATTCTCCAGCATTGCCTCAACTTCTACTGGCCGGTCAGTCGGCACGACAACCATCAAGGGTTGAGCGGCGGTGACAACTCCGCCGATTGTGTGAACAGCCAACTGCTGCACCATCCCATCTACCGGCGCAGTCAATCGCATCAGATGATCACGCTGCTCAGCTTTGCTGACCTCTTGAGTGAGCGAGGCAACTTTCTGTTCCGACTGCTGCTGCAAATCCAGCATGGCCCGACGGGTCTGGGCGAGGATGCCTACCCAGCGTCCTTCAGCCTCCTTCTTCGCAGCCTTGAGTTCGTTCACTCGCCCACGCTGCAATGCCAGCTCACGTTCTAGATCAAGCAGCGCTAGTTCTTTCTCCAGGTAGGCATGACGCGGAACATACTGTTGCTCTAACAGCGTCTTGTAGTCCTCTGCAAGTCTTCGAGAGACGGGTAATGTTTTCTGCAAAGTACCGACGTTGATATTGGCTGAAGCGATTTCTGCCGTGCGTTGATCGATCTCCGCTTCCGCTTGGTACAGGGCACTTTTAAGTTCGAAATATTGCCCCTGCAACCAACGCTCAGCAGCGAGTTGTTGAACAGGGCCGGCATCATTAATTTTGCCCTGTAGCGATCCTGGTTCTTTATGGTTCTGGATTGCTTCAAGCATGGCTCCAGCCCGGGTGCTGTCGACCTTGGCGGCCATCAAATCGCTGTTCAAACGCCTGACATCAGCACCGGTCACGCTGGCATCCAGCTCTATCAATACATCCCCGACCTTTACTTGTTCACCGTCGTATACATGGATCGCTTTGACTACCGCCACCTCGCTGGGCTGGATGGTTTTGCTCTTGCCACTTGCGACAACTTTGCCGGTGGCGGTCGCCACGACATCAATCTCACCCAGGCAGGCCCAGAAGAAGGCTAGAGCTGCGAATAGCATGATTGAAAAGAGAATGTAGCGCGGGGCCGGGTGTACTGGTTGCTCCTGCAACGCCAGGGCAGCGGGCAAAAACTGGACTTCGTGCCGCAGGCGCCGTGGTGTATCCAGTAGCTTGCGCTGCCCCCAGGCATGACCCCAAGTGACTGTTCTACGACCGTGTCTTCCTTTACACCCATCATCATTTCCATATGAATACTGAGCGGGTTAACCCAAGGTTTAAGGGCCGTTGAAGCGAGCGTAGACGAGGAATTTCAGGCGGCCGCCTTTTTTATAGATCAAAATGCTATCCCCGGAATACTTTATTAAAATAAAGACGCCAAAACATAGCGAGTTTCCTCAGGAACGAAACCTCATAGCGTCATGTACCGCAGGCAGAACAATAGCCAATTTCGAATGAAGTCAGTGTTGATCAATCGGTCGCGGTAGGAATGGCAGTTCCCTCCCCCGGTGCGAAACTACCGCATACGGCTCCTGCCTCGGGTGCGTGATGCGAGGCCCCTCAGCATACGAGAGTGCATCTTTGGGCTCGGTATGTAGTGATCTGTGAGCAAATCGAAGCGAGGCTACCGTTTTTTTTGAGAGCACCCAGCAGGCGAACGACCCGGACAGCCTCTGACCCGCCGGCCTCGGTCAATCCCCGCCGACGCTCAACCGCTCCCACAAAAAGCTGTAAACCAACGCTTTCATGTACGCACTCTGCGCGTTATCCGCCGCTCCACCATGGCCCCCTTCGATGTTCTCGTAATAGGTCACGTCCTGGTTGGACTCGATCATCCTGGCCGCCAGCTTGCGGGCGTGGGCCGGGTGTACGCGGTCATCACGGGTGGAGGTGGTGAACAGCACCGGCGGGTAAGTCTGCGCCGGATCGAACAGGTGGTAAGGCGAAAAAGTCTGGATGTAGGCCCACTCTTCGGGCACGTCCGGGTTGCCGTACTCCTCCATCCACGAGGCTCCGGCCAGTAAGTGGTGATAGCGCTGCATATCGAGCAACGGCACCTGCACGACAACGGCGCCTAACAGTTCAGGGTACTGGGTCAGCATATTGCCGACCAACAGGCCGCCATTGCTGCCACCTTGCACGCCCAAATGCCGGGGCGCGGTGATTTTTCGGCTGATCAGGTCTTGCGCTACGGCGGCAAAATCTTCGTAGGCGCGCGCGCGATTGTGCTTGAGTGCGGCCTGGTGCCAACGCGGGCCGTATTCGCCACCGCCGCGAATGTTGGCGACGGCATACACCCCGCCTTTGGCAAGCCAGGCGCGGCCCAGCCCGCCGGAGTACTCCGGGCACAGCGAATACTCGAAACCGCCGTAGCCATAGAGCAAGGTTGGCGCACTGCCGTCGTACTGCAACCCTTGCTCATGCACCAGGAAATACGGCACACGAGTGCCATCCCTGGACGCTGCAAAATGCTGTTGCACCACGTGGCGACTCGAATCGAAGAACGCCGGCATGGCTTTCAGCACGTGCGGTTGAGCGCCGATTTGAGCCAGTGAAAGCGTGACCGGCGTGAGGTAGTCCCGCGTGATCAGCCAAACCGCGTCGCTGTCATCGCTGTCGACCGCACTCACGTCCACAGTCGCCATCGGCGGCGCACCGATAAATGCACTGCGCGTCCATCCTTCGGCGCCAGGCGTCAACACGCTGAGACGGTTCCTGACGTCATCCAGCACGTTCAGCACCAAGTGGTTGCGCGTCCAGTCCATGTCTGCCAGCGAGGTGCTGTCAGACGGCACGAACAACACGTCGAAATCGCGCGCGCCGGCCATGAAATGTTCAAACTTGATTGCCAACAACGAGCCGGCCACATAGCCGTCACCCACTGGCCAGTCGTCACGTAGTTTCAGCAGCAGCCAGTCTTTGTGCAGCGATTTTTCGGCCGAGTTAGGCGCGTCGATTTTGCTCAGTTTGCCGTCGCCGGCCCGCAGGTACAGCTCATCGTTGTAGAACGCCAGCGTACGGCTGACGATATCACGTTCGTAGCCCGGCGTACTGTCGTGCATTGCCGCGATATACATATCGTCGTGCTGGCCTTCGTACACAACACTGGCCGCGCTCAGCGGCGTTCCGCGCTGCCACTGCTTGACGATGCGCGGGTAGCCCGAGCGCGTCATGCTGGCCGCACCGAAATCGGTGAACACATACACGCTGTCCTGGTCGATCCAGTCCATTCCGCCCTTGGACTCGGGCAGTTGGAAGCCGTCTTCGACCCAGGCTTTGCCGACCAGATCAAATTCGCGCGTCACGCTGGCATCCGCCCCGCCACGGGACAGTTCGATCAGACAGCGCTGATAGCCCGGTTGCGAATGGCCCGGTCGCAGGCAGTTGGCGCCATGCCATACCCAGTTCTCGCCCTCAAGGGCGTTCAACGCATCGATATCCAGCACGGTTTCCCATGCGGGTTGGGCCTTGCGGTACTCCTCCAGCGTGGTGCGACGCCACAGGCCGCGTGGGTGCGCGGCGTCAATCCAGAAGTTGTAATAGTGCGCGCCGATTTTTTCCACGAATGGGATATTGCTGTCGCTATCCAGCACCGCCAGCAGGTCGGCCTGCAGCGTTTTGAAGGCGTCCGATTGCGCGAGGCGCGTATCGGTTTTCAGGTTCTGCGCCCGCACCCATTCCAGCGCCCTGGCACTGTCGACCTCTTCAAGCCATAGGTACGGATCGTGGAGCGTGGTGGGTTCTGTTGGGAGGTTTGACATGGTCGAATCCTGTCGAAAGCTGTATTGAAAATTATCCGTGACCGCTTACGGCTTGCCCTTGGGACGCGTAGAAGTCGGCCATGTAATCGACAAACGCCCTGACGTTGGGCGCCAGATACCGCGATTGCGGATAGAGCGCGAAGTAATGCCGTTGGCCCAGTGAATAGTTGGGCAGAATGGAGACGAGTTGCCCTTGCGCAAAATTAGCGCGCACGGTGGCCTGGGTAAAACACGCGATGCCGGCGCCGGCCAGTGCGGCGGCGTGCAAGGCGCTGAGGGTGTTGGTCTTGAACTGCCCCGTTGGCGTGACCTTGACCGGTGCACCGCGTGGCGGGCACAGCTCCCAGTCGGATGAGGCGCCGATAAACGCCAGCAAGCGATGGCCGTCGAGTTCCTGGGCTGTGCGTGGCAAACCGTGTCTGTTTACATAGGCCGGAGAAGCCACCAGGACCAGCTTTGAAACCGTCAGGGTGCGCGCGACCAGCGTGGTGTCAGCCAGTGCACTGGCGATACGGATAGCCACATCGAACCCTTCGGCGACCAGATCAACGAACTGATCGTCGCAGCACAGCTCAAGTTCGATATCGGGGTAGCGCTTCTGGAAACCCGGCAGCCAGTGCGGCAGGTCCAGTGTGCCGACCACCAGGGGCACGCTGACCCGCAACAGGCCATTGGGTTGCTGATGCCCCTGCGCCATGGCCATGGCGGCCGCATCAAGGCGATCGAGAATATCGACGCACGCTGCGAAGTAGTGCTCTCCGGGGCGGGTCAGGCTGAAACGCCGGGTGTTGCGGTTGATCAACTGAACGCCCAGTTCAACTTCCAGTTGCTGCAATTGCCGGGAAATCGTCGAGTGGGTTGTGTCCAGCCGCTCTGCCGCGGCAGAGAAGCCCTTGGCCTCGACGATGCACCGAAAGGCGCGCATGGCAGATAACTGGTTCATGAAGCGAATGTGACTCCAGGCGAGCAATCCGGTGGATCAGTGCACGGGCAAGGCAACGATTTGCGCGGTGGTCAGCACCGAACCGAAGGTGTCTTCGATTTCCGCCAGCGCCGCGTTGTGCAACGCGTCCTTGGACACCGAATCCCCATTGGCGCGAGTGATTGCGCGGGTTGCAGTGGCATCGGATGCTACCACAACGTCGTAGCCCAACGGCACCGCGTCACGCGCGGCACCGGCGACACAGGCGTGGGTCATCAGGCCGGAAATGATCAGTGTCTTGATTCCGGCTTTCTTCAACTGGGCGTCGATATCGGTGCTGGCGAACACACTCACGGTGGTTTTTTGAATGACTTTGTCCTGTGGACGCGGCTGCATCAACGGGTGGAAGTTCACCGTTTTACCGTCCTTGGCAAACACCGCTGCGCCCTCCGGAGCCACGTGTTGCACGTGGATCACCGGGATATGTTGCTTGTCGGCAAACGCAATCAGGCGCTGGGCGTTGTCCAGGGCTTTCATGCCATCCGGGATCGGCATGCGGCCCGTGAAGTATTCGTTCTGGAAGTCGATCACCAGCAGCGCGGTGGTTTTCGGGTCCAACTGGTCGGTCGGTTTGGCACCGAACATGGCGCGGATGGTCGGCTGAGTATTGACCTGAGCATCAGCGGCCACGGCACATTGGCCGAGGCTCATCAGCAGGCCAAGGCCGGCGATGACGGTTTTAAGCATGTGCGGCACGGCGCCGGCGTTTGCGGCGCGCAGGGTCAATTGAGAAGTAGCAATGGCGTGGGACATGAGCGGGTTTCCTTAAGCAGTCGTCGGGTTGACGAGGCCAGCTTAAGCAGGCCCTACTGTTTGATCCACGCACATAAGCAAACAATACCTGTGCTATTTCTGCACATATTTAAAGTCAAGCGACCGCTCACTCAAGCGCCCAGCCCCGTAACCAGCGCATCAACTACCGCGCGAATCTTGGGCAGCGCCTGGCGATTTTTAACCCAGGCCACATTGATCTCCATTCCCGTGATTGCCAGTTTCGGCAACACCTCAACCAGCGTCCCCTCCCGCAATGGTTGCTCGATCAGCCATGACGGCAACTGTACGATACCGCAGCCTGCCAGTGCGGCCATCATCAATCCGTCACCATTCCCCATCACCAGGTGCGCAGCGATTTGCCTGTGGCGTGTTTCGCCCTGCTCACCGGCGTAACGCCAAGGGCTGATGCTCCCGTCAATCCAGCCATAGGCAATACACCGATGATGCTCAAGGTCGCGCTCCGCGTGTGGGGTGCCATGGCGAGCCAGATACGCAGGGGATGCACACAAAACATGCCGCTCACGGTTGAGCAGCCGGTGCTCTACCGTCTCCGGCCAGGTGTGTGCGTCGCCAATGCGCACCACGATGTCCACGCCTTCCTTGAGCGGGTCGATAAAACCATCTGAGAAAGAGATATGCGGTATCAGCAATGGATGATCCTTCACCCACTGCAGAAGGATCGGTAACACCTGTGCGCGGCCAAATGCGCTGGGCAGGTCAATGCGCACACGCCCGCGAGGCTCGGTGTTTTCTGCCTGAAGTGATAACTCCGCTTCTTCCAGGTCTGCCAGTACGCCGGTGCAGGTGCGCAGAAACGCAACACCGGCATCCGTCAGCGATAACGTGCGCGTGGTGCGCTCGAACAGTCTGGCGCCCAGGCGCGTTTCCAGGCGCGCGATGTTTTTACTGATGGCAGAGGCCGTCAGGTGCATTTTCTCGGCCGCTGCCGTGAAGCTGCCGTACTGCGCGACACAGACAAACACATCGATGCCCTTCAAGCGTTCGGAGGAAAACACAGACGTTCCTTATTCATGAATTCATTTCCAATATATTGATAAAAAGCATCCTAAATCAGAACCAGGATCAAAAGTAAGCTGCACCTTTCCGAGCGAGCGAATCATGACGCTCGCACCTTATAAATGGACGATGAGGCTCGAATGCTGGCAACGCTGAAAAACTACCCGCTCACCCTCAACCTGCTGCTGTGTGCCTCACTGGTATTAACCCTCGCCCGCGCAATTACGCTGCCCTACCTGGTCATCTACTTGTCGGGCCACTTTGAATTGAGCATCGCCGACATCGGCCTGGTCATTGGCAGCACGCTGATCATTGGCTCGATGCTGAGCCTGTATGGCGGTTTTCTAGTGGACAGAATGTCCAGTTACCGGCTTATTCTCACGTTCTGCGGCGTGTTCACGCTGAGCTTTCTCGGCGCCTATGTCGCGCCCGCGCTCTGGCTGTTTTACCTGTGCCTGGTGTCAGTCAACCTGGCCTATGCCGTGATTGATATTGCAGTGAAGGCCGGATTTGGCAGCCTGCTCCCCGTCAATCAGCGCAGCGAAGTGTTTTCGATCAAATACACGCTGACCAATATCGGTTATGCCGTCGGGCCGTTTCTGGGCGCGGGGTTGGCCGCCGTGGATACCAGCCTGCCCTTTCTGATGTCAGCAGGGCTTGGTGCCGGGTTCTTTTTTATCTATTTCGTGTGGGGCGACAGGTGCCTGGTGACGGTCGAGGCAAACCGGCCGCCCACGCCGTTCCTGGCAGTCGGCAAACTGCTGCTGCGTGATTACCGCCTGGTGTGCTTTACCTTGGGCGGGCTATTGAGTGCGGTGGTGTTCGGCCAATTCACTGCCTATCTCTCGCAGTACCTGATAGTCACCTCCACGCCCCAGGCGACCTACCGGATTATCAGCACGGTTGTGGCAACCAATGCCCTGATGGTGATCAGCCTGCAATACGGCCTGGGCAAACGGATTACCCATCGGTACTTGAACGTGTGGCTGGCGGCCGGCCTCAGCCTGTTTATCGTCGGGCTGGGCGGGTTCGCGCTGTCCACCACACTGTTGATGTGGGTGCTGTCCATGGCCATTTTCACCCTGGGTGAAATTATCGTGTTCCCCGCCGAATACATGTTCATCGACAACATTGCGCCGAATCATCTGCGCGGCATGTATTACGCCGCGCAGAACCTCAGCAACGTCGGCGCAGCATTGGGGCCCGTGCTGTGCGGATGGGTGCTGGCAACGCAGCCGGCTCACTACATTTTCTACATGCTGGTACTTTTTATAATCGGCGGTGGGATGCTGTATCTGCTGGGCGTTTCCCTGTCAGGTGCCCTCACCGCCAAACCGGTGAAGTGAGCGCCTTCGAGCGTCCTGGCGGGGTATACGATCGGTTGCGTCAAATTACCACCCGGGCTGACGCCTGCGGCCAGGTTGATACTGTTCAAGCGGCTTGCAACGCAAGCTGGCCAGCGGCAGCGCGACGTTGGCCGTGTTCCTTGCAAGCTGCGCAATACACCTTTGTCATCAAGCCCATTGATAGCTCCCTAACGAAACCCGCATCCTAGAGGGCTAATCTCGCGCTTATATCATTCCGAATGATAGTTACCTTTGCTTCATTCGATTCGTGACATAGCACCTCGCCGCGCATGATCCGCCCATCTCAAATACATTGGCGGATGCACCTCATGGAACAGTCACTCAAACATTTGCGCTTCCCCCTGGCGATTTTGGCCGTGGTGGTGATGAGCGCGTGCGGCAAAACTCCGGAACAAGCGGCCGCCATGCCCCCTGCAAAAATCAGTGTGGCCAAGGTGCTCGAACAACCGGTAAACGAGTGGGATGAATTCACCGGTCGCCTGGAAGCGCCGGAAACCGTGCAGATTCGTCCGCGCGTGTCCGGCCAGATCGACCAAGTGGCGTTCATCGAAGGCGCCCTGGTGAAGAAAGGCGATGTGCTGTTCCAGATCGACCCGCGTCCGTTCCAGGCTGAAGTGCGCCGCCTCGAAGCCCAGCTTGCCCAAACCAAAGCCGCCGCCAGCCGTAGCGATAATGAAGCGCAACGGGGCGAACGCCTGCGTCAGAGCAACGCGATTTCCGCCGAACTGGCCGACTCGCGCACCACCGCTGCCCAGGAAGCCCGCGCCGCTGTCGCCGGGATTCAGGCGCAGTTGGACCTGGCCAAGCTCAACCTGAGCTTTACCCGCGTGACCTCGCCGATCAGCGGCCGCGTCAGCCGTGCCGAAATCACCGCCGGCAACCTGGTGACCGCCGACGTCACCGCACTCACCAGCGTGGTCTCCACCGACAAGGTCTACGCCTACTTCGACGCCGATGAGCGCGTGTACCTCAAGTACACCGAGCTGGCCCGCCAAGGCCGTCGTGGCGCAACAACGCCTGTGTACCTGGGCCTGTCCAACGAAACCGGCAACCCGCACCTGGGCCAGATGAACTTCGTCGACAACCAGGTCAACCCGGCCACCGGCACCATCCGTGGCCGCGCCGTGTTCGATAACAGCAAGGGCGAATACACCCCTGGCCTGTATGCCCGCTTGAAGCTGGTTGGCAGCGGCACCTACTCCGCTGTGTTGATCAACGACGAAGCGGTCGGCACCGACCTGGGCAAGAAGTTCGTGCTGGTGATGGACGGCGACAAACCGGCTTATCGCTCGGTGGAACTGGGGCCGAAGATCGAAGGCTTGCGCATCGTACGCAGCGGTTTGAACAAGGACGACACCATCGTCGTGAAGGGCTTGCAGCGCATTCGTCCGGGGTCGCCGGTTGCACCGGAAACCATCCCGATGGCCAGCAAGGAAACCCTCGCCGCCTTGGCACAACAACGACAAGCGCTTGAAGCCAGCAACCTGGAGCAAGTGGCGCCGGATAAAGCCGCGCCCAAAGTTGCCAGCGTCGCGACTCCACGCGGTTAAGGGATACAACTCAAGATGAATTTTTCCAAGTTCTTCATTTCACGGCCGATCTTCGCAGCGGTGCTGTCGCTGTTGATCCTGATCGCCGGTGCAATCTCGCTGTTCCAACTGCCGATCAGCGAATACCCGGAAGTGGTGCCACCGACCGTCGTGGTGCGTGCCAACTTCCCGGGTGCCAACCCCAAAGTCATCGGTGAAACCGTGGCCGCTCCCCTGGAGCAAGCCATCACCGGCGTCGAGAACATGCTGTACATGTCCTCGCAGTCCACCGCCGACGGCAAGCTGACCCTGACCATCACCTTCGCCCTGGGCACCGACCTGGACAACGCGCAGGTGCAGGTGCAAAACCGTGTGACGCGGACTCAGCCGAAACTGCCTGAGGAAGTGACCCGCATCGGTATCACCGTGGACAAGGCTTCCCCGGACCTGACCATGGTGGTGCACTTGACCTCACCGGATCAGCGTTACGACATGCTGTACCTGTCCAACTACGCCTTGCTCAATGTGAAGGATGAGCTGGCACGCCTGGGCGGTGTGGGTGATGTGCAGCTGTTCGGCATGGGCGACTACTCCCTGCGTGTATGGCTGGACCCGAACAAGACCGCGTCGCGCAACCTGACCGCCACTGATGTCGTGAATGCGATCCGCGAACAGAACCGTCAAGTGGCCGCCGGTGCCCTGGGTGCGCAACCTGCGCCGAATGCCACCAGCTTCCAGTTGTCGGTGAACACTCAGGGCCGTCTGGTGACGGAAGAAGAGTTCGAGAACATCATCATTCGCGCAGGCGATAACGGTGAAATCACGCGCCTGAAGGACATCGCACGGGTCGAGCTGGGTTCCAGCCAATACGCCCTGCGTTCGTTGCTCAACAACCAGCCGGCCGTGGCGATCCCGATCTTCCAGCGCCCAGGCTCCAACGCCATCGAGATCTCCAACGAAGTGCGCGGCAAGATGGAAGAGCTGAAAAAGAACTTCCCGCAAGGGATGGACTACAGCATCGTCTATGACCCGACCATCTTCGTGCGTGGCTCCATCGAAGCGGTGGTGCACACCCTGTTCGAAGCACTGATCCTCGTGGTGCTGGTGGTGATTCTGTTCCTGCAAACCTGGCGCGCCTCGATCATTCCATTGGTGGCGGTGCCGGTCTCGTTGATCGGTACGTTTGCGGTGATGCACCTGTTTGGCTTCTCGCTTAACGCGCTGTCGCTGTTCGGCCTGGTACTGGCGATCGGTATCGTGGTGGACGACGCCATCGTGGTGGTGGAGAACGTCGAGCGTAATATCGAGTTGGGATTGGAACCGTTCCAGGCCACTGAAAAAGCCATGAGCGAAGTGACCGGCCCGATCATCGCCACCGCGTTGGTGCTGTGTGCGGTGTTCATTCCAGCAGCCTTTATCAGCGGCTTGACCGGGCAGTTCTATAAGCAGTTCGCGTTGACCATTGCGATCTCGACGGTAATTTCGGCCTTCAACTCGCTGACCTTGTCCCCTGCCCTCGCTGCCGTGTTGCTGCGCGGTCATGATGCGCCGAAGGATCGCTTCTCCAAGGTGCTCGACAAGATTTTCGGCGGCTGGTTGTTCCGTCCCTTCAACCGCTTCTTCGTCAAGGCCAGCCACGGTTACGTCGGCACCGTACGCCGGGTGATTCGTGGCAGCGGTATCGCGTTGTTCCTTTACGCCGGTTTGATGGTGCTGACCTGGTTCGGTTTTGCCCACACCCCGACCGGTTTCGTGCCGGCCCAGGACAAGCAATACCTGGTGGCCTTCGCGCAATTGCCGGACGCTGCGAGCCTGGACCGCACTGAAGATGTGATCAAGCGCATGTCCGACATCGCGCTGAAGCAACCGGGCGTGGAAAGCGCCGTAGCGTTCCCGGGCCTGTCGATCAACGGTTTCACCAACAGCCCGAACAGCGGCATCGTGTTCGTGACCTTGAAGCCGTTCGACGAACGTAAAGACCCGAGCATGTCTGCAGGTGCGATTGCCGGTGCACTGAACGGCAAGTACAGCGGCATCGAAGAAGCCTACATGGCAATCTTCCCACCGCCGCCGGTACAGGGCCTGGGCACGATTGGCGGGTTCCGCCTGCAGATCGAAGACCGTGGCAACCTGGGGTATGACGAGCTGTACAAAGAAGTGCAGAACATCATCACCAAGAGCCGCACCACGCCGGAGTTGTTCGGACTGTTCACCAGCTACACGGTCAACGTGCCCCAGGTCGATGCCGCCATCGACCGCGAAAAGGCCAAGACCCATGGCGTGGCGGTCAGCGACATCTTCGACACCCTGCAGATCTACCTGGGTTCGTTGTATGCCAACGACTTCAACCGCTTCGGCCGTACCTATCAAGTCAACGTGCAGGCTGAGCAGCAGTTCCGCCAGGATGAAGACCAGATCGGCCAGTTGAAAGTGCGTAACAACAAAGGCGAGATGATCCCGCTGGCGACCTTCATCAAGGTCAGCGACACCTCGGGCCCTGACCGCGTGATGCACTACAACGGCTTTATCACCGCCGAAATCAACGGCAACGCCGCACCGGGCTACAGCTCCGGCCAGGCCCAGGCAGCGATTGAAAAGCTGCTGAAAGAGGAACTGCCCAACGGCATGACCTACGAGTGGACCGACCTGACTTATCAGCAAATCCTCTCGGGCAACACTGCACTGTTCGTGTTCCCGCTCTGCGTACTGCTGGCGTTCCTGGTACTGGCGGCCCAGTACGAAAGCTGGAGCCTGCCATTGGCGGTGATCCTGATCGTACCGATGACGCTGCTGTCGGCCATTACCGGGGTGATCATCTCCGGCGGCGACAACAACATCTTCACCCAGATCGGCTTGATCGTACTGGTGGGCCTGGCGTGTAAGAACGCGATTCTGATCGTCGAGTTTGCCAAGGATAAACAGGCCGAGGGGCTCGATCCGCTCGCTGCGGTACTGGAAGCCTGCCGTCTGCGTCTGCGGCCGATCCTGATGACCTCGTTCGCCTTCATCATGGGTGTGGTGCCACTGGTGTTGTCCAGCGGTGCCGGTGCCGAGATGCGTCATGCCATGGGCGTGGCGGTGTTCTCCGGGATGATCGGGGTGACCTTCTTCGGCCTGTTGCTGACGCCAGTATTCTACGTATTGATCCGTCGCTATGTGGAGCGCAGCGAAGCGCGCAAAGCGGCCAAGGCCTTGAAGCTGGAGACACAGCAATGAGCGTGAAAGTATTCCTGCCTAGCCTGCTGGTATTGGCGCTGAGCGCCTGCGCCGTCGGCCCGGACTACAAAACCGAGAAGCTTGCGGCTGCCAATATCACGGCCGCCGCCGACACCAAAAGCTATGACCATGCCCAGTACGAAGGCATTTGGTGGCAGCAGTTCGAGGACCCTACTCTCAACCAACTGGTGACCCAGTCGCTGAGCGGTAACCGCGACCTGCGTGTAGCGTTCGCCCGTCTGCGAGCCGCCCGCGCGATTCGCGATGACGCGGCCAACGACATCATGCCGGTGGTGACCAGCCGTGCCAGCAGCGACGTGGGCAAAGGCCAGATTCCCGGCCAGACCACCAAGCGCGTCAACAGCGAACGCTACGACCTGGGCCTGGACATGGCCTGGGAAGTCGACTTGTTCGGCCGCATCCGCCGCAACCTCGAAGCCAGCGACGCTGACCAACAGGTGGCGGAAGCCGACCTGTACCAACTGCAAGTCACCATGATTGCCGAGTTGGTGGACGCCTACGGCCAACTGCGCGGCGCTCAACTGCGCGAACGCATCGCCCTGGACAACCTGAAGAACCAGCAGGAATCGCGCACCATCACCGTCAGCCTGCGTGATGCCGGCGTCGGCGACCAACTCGACGTGGAGCGCGCCGATGCCCGCCTGGCGGCGGTTGAAGCCAGCGTGCCGCAACTGCAAGCCGAGCAAGTACGCGAGCGTAACCGCATCGCCACCCTCCTCGGCCAGCGCCCCGACAAGCTGACCGTGGACCTGAGCCCGAAAGACCTACCGGCGATTGCCAAGGCGTTGCCAATCGGTGACCCGGGGCAACTGCTGCAACGTCGCCCGGACATTCTCAGTGCCGAACGCAAACTGGCCGCCGCTACTGCCCGTATCGGCGTGGCCAAGGCGGACCTGTTCCCGCGGGTCAGCCTCAGCGGCTTCCTCGGCTTTACCGCCGGGCGCGGTTCGCAGATCGGCTCGGCGGCCGCGAATGCCTGGTCCCTCGGCCCGAGCATCACCTGGGCGGCGTTTGACCTGGGCAGCGTGCGTGCGCGTTTGCGCGGCGCGAATGCCGAGGCCGATGGCGCCCTGGCGACGTATGAGCAGCAAGTATTGCTGGCTCTGGAAGAATCGGAAAATGCCTTCAGTGATTACGGCAAACGCCAGCAGCGTCTGGTCTCGCTGATTCGTCAAAGTGAATCCAGCCGCGCCGCCGCCGACCTTGCCGCGATCCGTTATCGCGAAGGGACGGTGGACTTTCTGGTGCTGCTCGACGCGCAACGTGAGCGCCTGGCGGCGGAAGACTCACAGGCACAGGCCGAAGTGGATTTGTATCGCGGGATTGTCGCGATCTACAAAGCCCTCGGTGGTGGCTGGCAGCCGGACACCGTCGTCGCCAGCAGCAAGTGAGGTAAAGAGCTCCTTTGGTTGGTCGCATCCAGCCAATTTTTTAGCCCTGCGGTCCATTCGGTCGCGGGGCTTTTTTTATAGCGGATTCAGCAGGTTTAACACGGATCTTGTGCTTCACTCATTCACAGTGATGACTTCACAAGGAGCCCGAGATGGATCGACTTTCTGCTGCCCCCTACGCATTACTGGTGATGTACGCCTGGGACCTGTGCGACATAAATCCTCGCCAGATTCCGCCACGAATCGACCCACGCATCAACGAAACGGGATGGAACGTGGTGGGATTTATCTCAGGCTCGGACGACATCCTGATATCTGGCCTTGGCTTGAGGTCGACCATGCTCGGCGCCTCTGACGACCAGCGCAGTCGCGTCTGCTACGGCTATGTCGCCCAGCGTAACGTCCAGGGCCAGGACCAGTACGTGGTGGCGATACGCGGCACCGACGGTGCGCAGGAATGGGGTGACGACCTCGACTTCCTGATGATGAACCACCCCAACCCGAAAGCCGGGCTGGTGGATCAGGGTTTTTGGGACATCTACCGGACGATGCAATTCCACGGCGCGGACGGTGCGTCGCCGGTGCCGCTGGCGCTCGGCATCAGCCAACTCACGGCGGCCAACCCGCCGATGGTGTTGGGACACAGCCTGGGGTCGGCCCTCGCAACCTACCTGACCCTCGACCTGAACCTGCAAGGCTGTAAGGCGAGTGCCTGCCTGTTTGCCTCGCCAAAAACCGGTAACAAGACGTTCGTGGACTTTTTCGAGACTCAAGTCGGCAACTACGACCTCTTCAACTATGCACGCGATGTTGTGCCGACCGTCCCAAAGAGTGACATATTGCATTTCTCCGCCTACTACGCGTTGTTGCAGGCCAAGACAATTCCCGCCGGTGCTTCAAGTCTCGGGATTAAAGACAACCCCCTGTGCAATCACCACCTGATTTGCTATACGGCGCTGCTTGATCCTTTGGCCTATAAGCAAGCCATGGCGGACCCCGGCTGCACCGCCGATGACCGACAGTGCGCACAGTGTGTTGTGCCTGGAGCCTCCTGAATCGGCGTCAGCGTGCGAGAACCATCGCGAAGTAGCCAAACACCGTCAGCAAAATCCCCGACACCGCATACGCCACTGGAAAACCGATCCAGGGCACGCTGCTGTCGATCTCCTTGGCGGCTTCACGTGCTGGCCCGGAATGGCTACGCGCCCCCGCCACACCGCCCATGAGGATCGCCGGGTTGATCTTGAACACGTGAAACCCCACCGCCCATACGATAAACGGCGGAATGGTGCAGGCCACAAAGCCCAGCACAAAGATCTTCAACGCGATGATCGGGCTAATTTGTGAAACCAGATTAGCCCCGGCATTCACCCCTACGATCGCGACAAAGAAAATCAGCCCCATGTCCTCAAGAATGTTGCGTGCCGCGTTGGGTGTATTGCCAAAGAAGCGCACTCGCGACACCAGTGACGACACGATAATCCCCGACACCAGCAAGCCGCCCGCGTTGCCCAGGCCCACCGCTGCACCGAACGCCGGCACTTGGATCAGGCCGATCAGCAAGCCCAATACCATACCCAGCGATAGCGTCAGCAAATCGGTCGCGGTACTCGGCCGCCCTGCCTTGCCCAGTAACGCCGTGGCTTTGTCGATGGCCGTACGCAGGCCGATCAGGTGCATCACATCCAAGCGTTGCAGGCGTGTTTCCAGCCCCACGGGAATGGGCGCGCCGCCGCGCTCGATACCCACCAGTTGCACCTGTCCGGCAATCGACGACTGGCTGAACTGCTTGAGCTGCTTGCCGATCGCGTCGCGGTGGGTCACCAGAATCACCGCCTCATCCAGCGGGATATTAAGCGCCCAGGCATCCGGCACTTCCGGCCCGATCAGGCCCATGTGATCCGTCAGCGCATCAAGGCTGCCCCCCAGCGCAATGATATCGCCCAGTTGCAGCACCAGTGCCGGATCGGCCCCGAGCAACTGGTCGCCGCGCTCGACATTCTCGATCTGGTACAGCTCAAATTGTTGGCGAAACTGCGCGATGGTTTGCCCCACCCATTCACTGTTCACCAATCGATAGGCGCGCAGGTCAAAAGGCCGATAGCCACTGAGCCCGGCGTCGTCAACGTTCGGCACGCCATGCTCCACCTCATACGCCTTGGCCGCCTTGCGTGCATCCACTCCCCACCAGCGCGGCAGGTATTTGCAGATCAGGATGATGCCGACCGTGCCCCAGATGTAAGTGATGCCATAGGACAGCGCAATCATGGCCGTCGCCGCTGCGGCGGTGGTGCCCGGTGGCAGCGGCACGACGCCGGAAGTGATGGCTTGTTCCGCCGAACCGATGGCCGCCGACATGGTTTGTGAACCGGCAAGAATACCGCCGGCCGCACCCACCGGCAGCGACAACAGCTTCACCCCCAACACCACGATGCCCAAGCCGAGGAACGACGAAAGAATCGCCAGAAAGGTGAATTTCAACCCATCGCCCTTCAGGCTATTGATAAACGAGGGACCGACCCGCAACCCTACGCCGTACATGAACAGGTAATAAAACAGGCTCTTGGTGAAGTTATCGAGCTCGAAATGCACGCCGTAGTAAGACGCCCACGTCGCAATGGCGCAGCCTATGACGATAGCCCCGGCCACCGCCCCCAAGCCGTAACCTTTGATGGTGCCGCGCCCGACCCAGACGGACAGGCCGACCACCAGGAACAGCAGAATATAGGGGTTGTCGTGCAGGAAATTGAAGAAGGCTGTCACGATGATTCGTACCTTGCGATGAAACGCTAAAGGCACCGGGCCTCAGGCCCGGTGAAGATGCAATGCGTTCAGGCGAGGTTCGGGGTGTCGGCCGGGATGACCGGCTCAGCAATCGCACCGTGGCTGAAGCTCGGCCCGGCGTCGGAATTCAACACCGGGTTTTTCTGCAAGTAGGCAATGGCCTTGCGCAGGTCTTCAAGCAACAGCGCCACCAGGTCGCGGCTCACGCCATGGCGGACCAGGATGCGCTGCACCACGACGCTCTGGCGATCTGACGGCAGCGGGTACGACGCGATCTGCCAACCGCGCATGCGCACGCGCTCGGACAGGTCATACAGGCTGAATCCATGGTCAATGCCGTCCTTGAGTTTGTAACAGACCGCCGGCAGCCCGTCTTTGCCGTCGTACACCAACTCCAGCGGGGCGAATTTGACGATTTCCGAGGCGAGCCATTGCGCCGTGTCGGAGCAGGCCTGCTGAATACGCGTATAGCCATCACGCCCGAGCCGCAGGAAGTTGTAGTACTGGGCAATGATTTCACCGCCCGGCCGGCTGAAATTCAGGGCGAAGGTCGCCATATTGCCGCCCAGATAATCCACGTAGAAGATCAGCTCTTCCGGCAAGTCGGCGGTGGAACGCCAAATGACCCAGCCCACGCCAAGCGGCGCCAGCCCGTACTTGTGGCCCGACGCGTTGATCGATTTGACCCGTTCGATCACAAAGTCCCATTGCAGCGTCCGCTGGATGAACGGGGCGATAAACCCGCCACTCGCCGCATCAACATGTATCGGGATATCCAGGCCGAGATCGCGCTGCATCGAGTCCAACTCGGCGGCCAACGCGGCGACAGGCTCGTAGATACCCGTGAAGGTGACGCCCAAGGTCGCGACCACGCCGATGGTGTTCTCGTCGCAATATTCTCGCAGGTCGGCCGGAAGCAGGCCCAAGGCGTCACCGCGCAAGGGCACTTCACGAATTTCCACATCAAAATAACGCGCGAATTTTTTCCAGCAAATCTGCACCGGGCCGCACACGAAGTTCGGTTTGTCGGTCGGCAGGCCAGCGGCTTCACGACGCTTCTTCCAGCTCCACTTCAGGGCCAGGCCACCAAGCATGGCGGCTTCACTGGAACCTGTGGTCGAACAGCCAACGGTTTGCCAGGATTTGGGCGCATGCCAGAGGTCGGCGATGATGTGCACGCAACGGTTTTCAATCTCGGCGGTTTGCGGGTACTCGTCCTTGTCGATCATGTTCTTGTCGAGGGCATCGGCCATCAACTGCTTCACTTCGGGCTCGACCCACGTGGTGCAGAAGGTCGCCAGGTTCTGCCGCGAGTTGCCGTCAAGCAACAGCTCATCGCGCACCAGGTTGTAGGCCGCCGACGGCGTAGTCGAGTGATCAGGCAAACGGTACTTGGGCAAGGTGTGCTGGGACGAGCCGCTCGAATACACATCTTCGATGGCTTGGTCTTGAGTTTCTACGGTTTTGTGAAGTGCCATGAAATCCTGCTCTTGAATGAGGGAAATGGCGTAGACGTTGATCGCGACAAGTGCCGATCAGGCTGCGTCAGGGGCAAGCGATGGGACGGTCGCGCCGACTATCACACATAATCCGGCGCCGGAAAGTGCCCCAGATCATTGAAACCATGGGTCTGCGGTCAGAGAGGGTCGGTCGCTTGCAAGTGACCTATTGGCTTATCGCTTCGTTCAATATCAAACTGCGGTAATGCCCGGGGTTGGACCCCGACCACTTGCGAAACGCCTTGTAGAACGAACTGGTGTCGGCAAACCCCAACCGCCCGGCGATTTCGGCAAAACTGACCTGTGGCTCAGCCAGCCAGACAATCGCCAGTTCCTTGCGCACGCTGTCTTTAAGGCCCTGATAGGTCTGGCCTTCATCCGCCAGGCGGCGGCGCAGGGTCGAAGCCGAGATGCACAGGCTGGCGGCCAGGCCGTCGGTTTCCGGCCACATGTCAGGCGGCATCTGGCGCAGGTCGTTCTTGATGCGAGTAGCCAGGCTATCCGGATCACGGTATTTGACCAGGATGTTGGCCGGCGCATGCGCGAGAAAACGCTTGAGGTCCTCCGGGCTGCGCTTGATCGGCAGGTCCAGGCAGTCGGCAGAAAAGATCATGCGCGTGCGCGGCCGGTCAAACCGCAGGTTGTCGGAGAACATCACCCGATAATCGTCACAGAAGTCCGGCTGCGAGCAACGCAGCTCAATGGCCAGGATCGGAATGCGTCGCCCCGCGAGCCAGCAGGCGACGCCATGGACGATCATCCAATAAGTGAAATAGGTAAACGCCCGCTTGGGCTCCAACTCGGGCTCCAGCAACACAATTTCTGCCAGGCTTTGCTGGCGCACCAGTTGAGCGGGCATCTGCTCAAGCATCAGCGACAGAAAACCCAGGCCGGTTTCCAGACTTGTGTCCAGACTGGGCTGCGCCATTGCGGCGCGGCACAGGAACGCCAGGCTGCCGGACTTGAGCTTGCGCGGGTCCATGCCGAAGAACTCATCATCCAGGCGCCGCGCCAACAAGCGCCACAGGCGCGCGTACGCCGTTGCCGGCACCCGAGCATTGGGCTGCTGCAGCCATGCCGGGGCGATCCCGACCTTGCTCAACGCTTCAACGGTGGCCGCGCCGGGGGCGCAACTTTGCAGTAAGGCCTCACGGACAAGATGGATGGAGATGGTGTCTTTTTCCGCCATGGGGGTTGGGCTATTCAACGCTACAAAAGAGGATGAGCATCATAAGGTCGGTTGCGATTCGCCACCACCGTTCAGCCGTAGTTCAGCAAAGGTCGACATTCAGTGTTTAGTAATGAGTATCATTATGTTACAAATTAGCATCTTCTACAGTCTTGATGCGGTGCCGAATGCTCGTTCCCTTTTTAATCATGCTGCGCGAAGGCATTGAAGCCGCATTGATCGTTGGCATCATCGCCAGCTACCTGCAACAAACCGGTCGCGGCCAGTGGATGCCCGCCGTGTGGATCGGCGTGTTCCTTGCCGCCGCCCTCGCCTTGCTGGTAGGCGGTGGCCTGGAACTGGTCAGCGCTGAATTCCCGCAAAAACAACAGGAACTGTTCGAAGGTGTCGTAGGCCTGGTCGCCGTGGGCATTCTCAGTTCCATGGTGTTCTGGATGCGCAAGGTAGCGCGCTCGATCAAACATTCCCTGCATGCATCCCTGGACCACGCGCTCACAGGCTCCAGGCATCAGGTGATTGCGCTGATCGCCATGGTGTTTTTCGCCGTGGCCCGCGAAGGCCTGGAAACGGTGTTCTTCCTGCTGGCGGTGTTCCAGCAGAGCGAAGGCCCGGGCGCACCGATTGGCGCCCTGCTCGGCCTGATCCTGGCGATCATCGTCGGGTTCCTGATCTACAGCGGCAGCATGCGCCTGAACCTCGGCGCGTTTTTCCGCTGGACCGGCCTGTTCATCCTCGTGGTAGCCGCCGGCATTCTGGCCAATTCGGTGCAGGCCCTGCACGAAGCCGGTGTGTGGAACCACCTGCAAACCGTGCTGTTCGACTTCAGTGCCGCGCTGCCGATGGACAGCCCGCTGGGCTCAGTCCTGGCCGGTATGTTCGGTTACCAGGAAGCGCCAACGGTCAGCACCCTGGGCGCCTATCTGATTTATCTGGTGGTGGCGCTGGTGATGTTCTTCCTGCCCTCGCCCCCCGCCAGGCCCGTCGCCAACCCCTCTTCCGTTTCCAGCCAGTAAGGACCGTCTCTTGTCCAACCAAACCCCTCAATCGGCACCGCCTTCCCGCGCCTTGCGCTGGGCGGTGGCCGGCTCGGTGGTGGTGATGATCGCCGCCGGCGCGCTGTTCTACTACGCCTCACAGTTGGCCGCGGCCAAACGCCAGACCAACCACGATGAAATTGCCGTGACCATCCATGGACACGCCTGCGAACCCAACGAACTGACCGTGCCCGCCGGGCGCGCGAGTTTTCGCATCATCAACCGCTCCGACCGCGCGGTGGAATGGGAAATCCTGGACGGTGTGCTGGTGATTGAAGAGCGCGAAAATATCGCCCCGGGTTTAAGCCAGATCATCAACGCCAACCTGCTGCCCGGCGACTATGCGATCACGTGCGGTTTGCTGAGCAACCCGCGCGGTACCTTGCACGTCACACCGACGGCGGCGTCCGATGCCCAGGCCAAGGCCAAGCCGTCGATGGTGGCCTTTATCGGTCCGCTGTCGGAGTTCCGCGTGTACCTGAGCAGCCAAGGCAGTGCACTGATCAAGGCGGTGACCGCGCTGCAGCAAGCCATTGAGGCCGGCGACCTGGCCCAGGCCCAGGCACTGTATGTGCCGGCCCGCGAGGCGTATCAGCGACTGGCGCCGGCCTCGCAACGCCTGGCCGAGCTGGATAACGCGATCAACGCCCGCGCCGACTACTTTGAAAAGCGCGAGCAAGACCCTGCCTTCAGCGGCTTCCACCGCCTTGAATACAGCCTGTTCAAGCAGCGCAGCCTGGATGGCCTGGCGCCGGTTGCTCAACGCCTGGTCAGCGACGTCACCGCGCTCAAGCAACAACTGCTGGCCCAGTCGCTGCCACCCGAGCAACTGGTGAGCATTGTGGTGCGCAACCTCAATAGCCTAGCGGATGTTCGTGCCGCCAGCGGTGAAGAGGAACGCTACAGCCATATCGACTTGAACGGCTTTGCCGCCAACCTTGAAGCCGCCCACAAGGTGGTGGAGTTGATGCGACCGTTGTTGACCAAGTCCGCTGCTGACGTGCTGCCGAAAATCGACAGCGCCCTCGAAGCGTTCGATGCCGAACTCAATGGGTTCAAGGTCAACAACGGCTACAGCGCGTATGACAGCGTTACCGCCGATCAGCGCAAGCAGATCGCCGACAAGGCCAAGGCTCTGGCCGTTGCACTCGATGGAATCGACCCCGCCCTTGGCCTTTCCGGCCTGCAGTGAAGACGACCTAACACATGAGTGATTCAGAACAATTTTCCGCGCAACGCCGCCGGGTCCTGCTCGGCATGGCCGCCACCGGCGCAGCGATTGCCGGCAGCACCCTGACCTGCCCGGCCATGGCGGCCGCCGCCGCCGAACAGGTCACTACCGCACCGCGCAGTGACAAGACCCAGGACCATCAGGACTTTTTCGGCAAGCACCAGAGCGGCATCGTCACTCCGCGCCCGGCCTGCGGCATGCTCGTAGCGTTTGATGTGCTGGCCAGCGACCGCGAGGACCTGGAGCGCCTGTTCCGCACGTTGAACGAGCGCATCGGCTTCCTGATGACCGGCGGCACCGTGCCGCAAGTCGACCCGAAACTGCCACCCACCGACTCCGGCATCCTCGGCCCGGTCGTGACACCGGATAACCTGACGATCACCGTCTCCGTCGGCGAGTCGCTCTTCGATGAGCGTTTCGGCCTCACTGCCGTCAAACCCAAGCGCCTGATCCGCATGGTCGGCTTCCCCAATGACGCGCTGGAACCGGCGCAGTGCCACGGCGACCTGAGCCTGCAATTTTCCTCCAACACGCCGGACACCAATATCCACGCCCTGCGCGACATCGTGAAGAACCTGCCGGACCTGCTGCTGGTGCGCTGGAAGCAGGAAGGCAGCGTACCGCCCCAGGCCCCCGTCAAACCGGGTGAGCCTGCGCAGAGCGCACGTAACTTCCTGGGCTTTCGTGACGGTTCGGCTAACCCGAACTCCAACGACAACAAGGCCATGGACCAGATTGTCTGGGTGCAGCCCGGCAGCGACGAACCCGCCTGGACCGCCAACGGCAGCTATCAGGCCGTGCGGATCATCCGCAACTTTGTCGAGCGCTGGGACCGTACTCCGCTGCAAGAACAGGAAAGCATCATCGGCCGCGTCAAACCCACAGGCGCGCCGATGGATGGCGACAAAGAAACCCAGGTCCCCGACTACAGCAAGGACCCGGAAGGCAAGTTGACCAAGCTCGATGCCCACATCCGCCTGGCCAACCCACGCACCCCGCAGACTCAGGCCAACCTGATCCTGCGTCGGCCGT
Organism: Pseudomonas antarctica; assembly: GCF_001647715.1. Lineage (NCBI taxonomy): Bacteria > Pseudomonadati > Pseudomonadota > Gammaproteobacteria > Pseudomonadales > Pseudomonadaceae > Pseudomonas > Pseudomonas antarctica. The sequence continues at coordinate 3,028,738 of NZ_CP015600.1, read as the reverse complement.
TCAACTACTCCAACGGCGTCAACAAAAACGGTCAGCTGGACATGGGGCTGTTGTTCATCTGCTACCAGGCTGACCTGGAGAAAGGCTTTATCAGCGTGCAAACCCGCCTCAACGGCGAGCCCCTGGAGGAATACCTCAAGCCGGTCGGCGGCGGGTACTTCTTCACCTTGCCAGGGGTGGCGGGCCCCAAGGATTTCATTGGGCGCACGCTACTTGCTGCAACGCACCCTCAAACCACTGCCAACACTTAAAACAAACTCAGAGCGGATACGTCACATGAAGAAGTCGATTATCGCGTTGTCGTTGTTAATGACCCTTTCGCCGCTGGCAGCTTTCGCCGCGACTGCGCCGCTGGACCTGGTAGGCCCGGTATCGGACTACAAGATCTACGTCACCGAAGAAATCGGTGAGCTGGTCACCCAGACCAAAGCGTTCACCGATGCTATCAACCAAGGCGACCTGGCCACCGCCAAGAAGCTCTACGCGCCAACCCGCGTGCACTATGAGTCCATCGAGCCGATAGCCGAGCTGTTCAGCGACCTCGATGCCTCGATCGACTCACGCGTTGATGACCACGAAAAAGGCGTGACCGCCGAAGACTTCACCGGCTTCCACCGCATCGAGTACGTGCTGTTCTCCCAGAACACCACCAAAGGCCTGGAAACGCTGACCGCCAAGCTCAACACCGACGTCAACGACCTGAAAACCCGAGTCGATGGCCTGACCTTCCCGCCCGAAAAAGTCGTCGGCGGTGCCGCAGCATTGCTGGAAGAAGTCGCCGCCACCAAGATCTCCGGTGAAGAAGACCGCTACAGCCACACCGACCTGTATGACTTCCAGGGCAACATCGACGGCGCGAAGAAAATCGTCGACCTGTTCCGTGGCCAGCTCGAGAAGCAAGACAAGGCCTTCCTGGCCAAGGTCGACAAGAACTTCGCCACCGTGGACAAAATCCTGGCCAAGTACAAAACCAAGGATGGTGGCTACGAGACCTACGACAAGGTCAAGGAAACCGACCGCAAGGCCCTGGTGGGTCCGGTCAATACCTTGGCTGAAGACCTTTCCACCTTGCGTGGCAAGCTGGGTCTGAACTGATAACAAACTCCCACGCCATGCACCTGGACGAGTCGTAGAGTGCATGGCACGGGGCCTGTGAGCGCTTAACTCACCGGTGAGTCCGGCGTGAAGTCTTGCAATGGAGCGCCAGTGGGCTGCTGCGTGACGGGGTCAATCGCGTACCACAGTGTGTCTATTTGCACCGCGCGCAATGCGCAATTTTGACTCACTCCCAGTTGGCTTGACGGGTACATACTGGTCTCCTGCCCCACGGGCTGAGGGTACAACGTGTCATAGACCCCAAGCCCCCATCGGCACTTTTCAAAGGCCGTGGTCGTCAGATAGAAACCCTTCCCGACAGGCACCAACTTACCTGCCAGTACTTGTCGGGTTGCACCGATTGCTTTGGGGCCGATCCTCAAGACATCAGAAACTCCGTCGAGCGGATTGAACAGACTGCGAAAGAATGGCGCAACGCCTTTCACCGCCCGCAGGGTGAATGCAGTGCCGCTGAACGGAACAATCGCCTTGAGCCCCTTGAAAAAGTTTCTTGCCCCGGCCAACCCTCCAGTAAATGCGAATGAAGCGAAGTCGATCAACAACCCTTTGAACCCTGCGCCAATGTTGCCGTCGCCGATATCGGCAACAGCCCCCACAAACGGGATAAGGCTTAACACCGTTCTCAGGTTTTCATGGGTAAAGACTTTCCCGGAATCAAACGGATAGGTGCGTCTTTTCCGCAGCTTTGTCGGCTCGTTGGCGTAATCGAGCAACGCCTGGCGTTTGCCATCGAACGTGGCGGCGACGATAGCCTTGGCTATATCGTTGGTTTTTCTCGAAGCCCAACTGTTGGGCACATAAACAGGTGTGACGTTGGACCGCCTCGGCGCAGCCTGACCCGGCAACGTTTGCCCGAACTTTTCGATAATGGCCTTGGTTCGCACCCCAGGGCGCAGCTCGCTCCCCGTCTGGTAGGCCTGGAAGTCAAAGTCAACCGGTGCCGCCTTACGAAAGTCCACAGATATGTGTGCGAAAGGGCCATAGGGAACCGAATCTTTTTCAACCACACCGTCCAACTTGAGCTCAGAGAACAGCAGGTGGCGTTTGGATACCTTCATTGAGCCTGGGAACATTTCGAGATAGGTGTATCCCCCTTCTTCCCCTTTGTTCTTGTAACGCAGCAGAACGCCGCGCTTGGCCCTCTTGTCGGCAACCTTCGAGTCCTTCCCCTGATCCCGTTCCAGGGACTCCCCGGTCTCTTCCCGCAATGTGAAGATCTCCACATCACCGGACTCCAACCCCTGGCGCACATCCAGCGGTGCGTTGGCGATCATCAGCTTGATCACGGTTTCTTCTGCACGACGACTGTCGGCCAGGTATTGATCCACAGCAGGCGTCACCAGCGACGCAATTGACGAAAGCTTGCTGACCCTATCGTTAAAGGTTTCCTGAGAAACCTTGGGGTGAATGAATCTGTATGTTTTGTCTTGGGCAAATACCTTGTTCAACACGTCGCCCAGGAGCGTCAGAGGGTCCAGACTCGCTTGTTGTGTAAGGATCACATCGGTCAAGCGCAGCTGGCGTGGCTCCAGGTGCCCTTCATTTCTAGGGTTGTACGGCGTGTCGGTATCAAGTTCGAGTTTGAAGTTGGCGATTTCTTCTTGGGTCATTTCAGGAAACAGCAGCGCCAATTGATTAATCAACAGGCTCGTCTGGCTGGGCGGCTCACTGGTCAGGCTCTGGAAAGCTGTGTGAGTGCTGTTTTCTCGGTCGGCGAACGCCTGCGCGGCGGCGCTGTAATCCCCAGCAGAGTAAAACCCATCGGACCTCTTGGGAAATACACCACTCATCACGGCCCAATCCAGCAGCGTCGGTGCCCCGAGGCATTTTATCAACGTCTCGTGTTCCAGCCCCATGGGATTGAGCCGGGTAAGGGCCTGAGCCTGGGTGATATTCAACGATCGTGAACTACCCGCCCCACCCAGTTTATCCGCCATGGCACAACCAAGGCGCAGGTTCATCCAAGCGGTCGAACCCATGCTGACTTGCCCGGGTGACAACTTGAGCGACTCAGGCGCCTGTGCCGACACGCCGGGGTCGGGTTTAACCAGAAACTCGGGGGCCGCCTGTGCCAACAACAGATGGGCGATCAGAGGTGCCATCTTGGCGTCGGCAACTTTACTTTCCAATTGGGTTTCAATATCGCCGCGTACCTCGTCCAACGTGCGGCCAAGGTTGTTGGGCTGATAAATGTCGTAGCCGGCAACCACCCCAGGCTTGCCGGGCAGCTCGGCACCGGTGCCGGCCTTGATGGCGGCCGCCAGGAGTTGATGACGGGTTGCCCGTGAGAGCGGCTGGCCACCTTTGACCTCCGCCATATTCAGCCGCTGGGCCAGTGCCTGGGCCTCGGCGACAGCGTGGGCCGAGTCGAAAAACCCTTGCAGTTGCAGGTCCCGATCATTCGGCAAATCTATTCTGGCCATATGGCTGACCAACAGTTGAGTCACCGAGCCAGGCCCGATAGATGCCGCCTTCAACACGATCAAATCATTCGACGACAGCGCACCTGGAGCCCAGGTATAGGGTGACAATCCGCCAAAGTCCCCTGCCGTTGGCGGGGGTGGCAACCGAGTGGTCAGCCAGGCAATGGCCGAGTTCACTTGCGCAACCGTTTCGGGGCTCCCCAACCCGGAAAAACTCAGCAGTTGCCGTAGGTCGTACAGGGGGCGCGAATACACGACGTTTCCGGTTGCCTTGCTCCTCTCTACGAGTTGATTGAAGTCGTTATTGAGGCTGTGGATAGCGGCTTTTTCGGCCGGACTACCGCCCACTGAAACTTTGCTGATCTCATCGTCCAGAAAGACGTGTAGAGAGATCCATTGATTAGCGGCGTCACGCAATTCGAGGTTGCCGTTGGATAGCCTGTAAACGGTATCCGCGCCGCCAAGGCCCGTCTTCTCCATGAAGGTCTTGAACGCTGGCATCGCCAGCCATTCAACAAAGCGTTCACGGGGTCGCTGGCTTTTTTGCGCCAACGTCGATTCAGGGTAAATGACTGCGGGCAGGTCGCTCAGGTTGAGCGTGTCTCCTTCGTTTTTATCTGCGACCTGTGCCTGCAGTTGTGACGCCAGTTGCGAGCGAACATCGACGTCAGTGCTTTTCTGCGAAAGCTGCTCGAACCGTTGGCGCCATTCGTTACGTGTTTCGTTGGATATAGCCGGCCAACCGGCTTTTTTAAGCCGCTCGCCAAGCTGCTTTCCATCTGTTGGGGCGCTGGGCATGTTTACACCGTAAAAATGCAGGATCGCGTTTAAATCCCGGAACGGGACCGCTTCATTTCCCGGCAGCAATACCCCTAAATCATCCGGGCGCAGCTTTTTCACAGCCTCGCTGACTTTTGCGCCGACCTGCCACCAACCTGACCCGTCGGTAGTGGTGAACCTTCGCGTTACCGTTTCGCCCCCAACCACCACCGAGCCTGCTACCCCGTCGCTGAAAACACGCACCGTCGATACATCCAGGCCTTTGGCGTTAAGCCACGCCTGCACCGGCGGCTCGCGCACTGCGTCGATGAAGGCCTCAATGAAAGGGCTGATCGAGGCGTTTGGAGGAAAGGGGTTGGCTCTGAGCTTGCCGGTAAGCAGCAAGTGGGTGAGGGTTTTCTGCAGATTGGCATCGGCTTGTTTTGCGGGCTCGGACGCTGGGTAAACCATGGGTTTGCGCACGGGGTCTGCCGAGGGAGCCTCGCGCTTTGAGCGTATCGAGTGTTGTTCGAGCCCCACTTGTTTCAGTTGGCCGCCCCACTGCTGTAGCGCGCCGGCAACCGATGACTGTTCACTCGCATCCGGCCGGTCCTGAGCCCTCGGCGCGCTGGAGGGATTAAGCGGTTTCGCCTCACCATTGCTAGCTGCCGAAACATAAGCAGGCATAGCTGTACGGCTTACAGAAACTGTCGACATTTCAAGTTCTCTTCACGTTTAACCGCAAGAGTTCTTGTCCTTAAGAACTACCAACAAAAAGCCTAAGAGAGAACCCAAAGGCAAGGTGTAGGAGAGATCTCAATACGTCGACGAAAGTAAACTGGAAAGCCGGCGATTCCGGAGAACCTATGCGCGCTTACAAAATGCGGTAAAGCAACCGCTCGATCCGCACCCTGCTGACCCGCCGCAGGAACTTGCCCACGGCCGGCGGGTACTCCAGCAGCGTCTGCAATTGTTGGTAACGTTCAATGCGCGTGGTGTGCTGAAAAATCTCTGCCAGCTCCGTACGCCTCGGCGCCAGCCACTGGCCTTGCGGGTCATCAATCAGCAAGGCGTTTTCCAGATCGAGGCGGAACGCACGCGGGTTGAGGTTATTGCCCGTGAGCAAGGTGTAACGCTGGTCGACCCACATTCCCTTGAGGTGGTAGGTGTTGTCACCGTCGCGCCACAAGTGCAGGTTCAACTGGCCGCTGTCGATCATTGGCTGATGACGTTTGGCGAATCGGCGCAGGCTGATTTCATACAGGTAAGGCAGTGCCGAGATCACCTTGAATGGCTCGCTGGGCGGTATGTAGAAATCGTTGGCGGTTTTGTCGCCGACGATGATGTCGACCTTCACCCCGCGCGCCAGGGCCCGGTTAATTTCCCGGGTCACTGGCAGCGGCAGGTTGAAGTACGGCGTGCAAATGGTCAGTTGATGCTGGGCACTGGCGATCAGCTCGAGGATCACCCGGTTCAACGGGTTGTTCTTGCCGACACCGAGCAATGGGCTCACCGACAAATGGCCATTAGGCAACAGCCCCGTGGTGGTGTCATAGGCCGCGTGCTTCAAGCGGCTGCGCAGGTCGCCGATATCGTTGCGCAGGCTGCGGGTGGTCGGCGGGTTCGGCAAGTCCAGGCGGTGCACGGCCTTGGACGCTACCAGCCCGTGCTCCACCAGGTGTTGCATCGAGTCAGCCAACGCCGGGTTGTGGATCAGGTGATAGCGGTCAAAACGGTACTTGTCGAACTTGTGCAGGTACACGTTGTTCAGGCTGGCGCCGCTGTACAGCACACTGTCGTCGATCACAAAGCCCTTGAGGTGCAACACGCCGAACAGTTCGCGGGTTTGCACCGGCACGCCGTAAACCGGCACTTCGCTGGCGTGGGTTTGGGTCATGGCCTGGTACCAGGCGCTGTTGCCCGGCTGCTTGCCGGCACCGATCAAGCCGCGCTGGGCACGCAATGAATCGACCACCACCACAACGTCCAGCGCGGGCCGCGCAGCCTTGGCGGCGTGCAAGGCGTCGTAGATTTCCTGCCCTGCTTCGTCCTGCTGCAAGTACAGCGCAACAATGTAGATACGCTGCGTGGCCTGGGAAATTTTTTCCAGCAGGCAACGGCGAAATGCGTCGGCGCCGGACAGCACGTCGATGGCATCGGGAGACAGTGGGAAACCGCGCAGCTTGGGCAACAGGGAGCGTTTGAAGAACGACGGCATAAGGCTCGCAATGGTCGAATCCGAAGAGGCCCCGAGCTTACACCATGGGGGTGCTCAGGTCTCGCTGTCACACAGGGGAAAAATGTAATTGACCAAGAAGAACGATCGTTCTACTGTAGCCGGCATGAACGATATGACCCTGAGTGAAACCCGCGACATTATCCTCGACGTTACCGAAAAGCTGATCTATCGCCACGGCATCGCCGCCACGGGCATGGAGTTGCTGGTGAAAACGGCCGGTGTTTCGCGCAACAGTATTTACCGTTACTTCGCCAACAAAGATGAGCTGGTGATCGCCGCGCTGCAACGCCGCGACGCACGCTGGATGCAGTGGCTGCGCGATGAAGTGCAACGCAGCGAAGGCAGTGGCGAACGCCTGCTGGCGCTGTTCAGCGCCCTCAAGGCCTGGTTCGGCTCGGCGGACTTTCGTGGTTGCGCTTTTATCAATACCAGTGGCGAAACCGGCAACCCGCAAGACCCGGTGCGCCTGCTGGCCAAGGCGCATAAACAGAAACTGTTCGAGTACGCACGTGAACTGTGTCAAGCCCATGGCACCGCAGCCCCCGAACAGCAGGCCGCGCAACTGCTGATCCTGATCGACGGCGCCATTACCGTTGCCTTGGTGATGGGCGATTCAACGGCTGCTGATAACGCGCAATGCATGGCGCGAACGTTATTGGGGCTTTGAACGCACATGCGTTGCAACTTTCGATAACCCTTTTTGTGTTCAGGAGCTGCCCCATGTCATCCAACGCCGAAGTACGTCCGCCGCTGCCTCCATTTACCCGGGAGTCCGCCATCGAGAAAGTCCGCCTGGCCGAAGACGGCTGGAATTCCCGGGACCCGCAGCGGGTGTCGCTGGCTTATACGCCGGACACGCAGTGGCGAAACCGCGCCGAGTTTGCGCACAACCGCGAAGAGGCCAAAGGTTTCCTCACCCGTAAATGGGCCAAGGAGCTGGACTATCGGCTGATCAAGGAGTTGTGGGCGTTTACCGGCAACCGCATCGCCGTGCGTTATGCCTATGAGTGGCACGACGACTCCGGCAACTGGTTCCGGTCCTATGGCAATGAGAACTGGGAATTCGACGAGAACGGCTTGATGGCGAATCGTTTTGCCTGCATCAACGACCTGCCTATCAAGGAAAACGAGCGCAAGTTCCACTGGCCGCTGGGCCGGCGCCCGGATGATCACCCAGGCTTGTCTGACCTGGGTTTATAGACCCACGCTGTCAACAGGTGGGAGCTGGCTTGCCTGCTCCCGCCTGCCGAGGTTGTTCAGTCCTGATTCAGGCCTACCCGATACAGCACGCCCTTGTCCTCATCGGTCAGCACATACAGGTAGCCGTCCGGCCCCTGCCGCACATCGCGAATCCGCGCGTGCAAAGCGCCCAGCAGGCGCTCCTCATGGATCACCTTGTCGCCATCGAACTGCAGGCGGATCAGCTCCTGGCTGGATAACGCGCCAATAAACAGGTTGTGCTGCCACGCCTTGAAACGATCGGCGTCATAAAACGCCATGCCACTGATGCCCGGCGATTTTTCCCAGACGTGATGGGGCGCCACTGTACCCTCCACGGTCTTGCCCTTGGCCTCGGGAATTGGCGTGAGGGAATAGTTGATGCCATGGGTTGCCAATGGCCAACCGTAATTCTTGCCACGCTCAATGATGTTGATTTCATCCCCTCCGCGCGGCCCATGTTCATTTTCCCAGATCGTGCCGCTCCACGGGTTCATCGCCAGCCCTTGCGGGTTGCGCTGGCCATAGGACCAGATTTCGGGGCGTACGCCCTCCTGACCGACGAAAGGGTTGTCATCCGGCACGCGGCCATCCGGGAAGATCCGCACCACCTTGCCTTGCAACTTGTCCAGGTCCTGGGCCGTCGGCCGGTCGTTGTTTTCACCGAGCGTCACGAACAGGTAGCCATCGCGGTCGAAAGCCAGACGTGAGCCGAAGTGGTTTCCGGTCGAGAGCTTGGGCTCCTGGCGCAGGATCACCTTGAAGTCTTTCAAACCGCTCAAGTCGTCGGCCAGACGCCCACGCCCGACGGCGGTGCCGGCTTTGCCACCCTCGCCGCCGCCTTCGGCGTACGACAGGTAGACCATACGGTCCTGCTTGAAGTCCGGCGAGAGCACCACATCGAGCAAACCGCCCTGCCCTTTGGCCCACACCTGCGGCACACCGGTCAGTGGCGCTGAAAGCTTGCCGTCCGGGCTGACAAACCGCAGATGCCCCGGGCGCTCGGTCACCAGGAAGCCTTGTTTGTCTGGCAGAAACGCCACCGCCCACGGGTGGTCCAGGCCTTTGGCGATCGGGGTCGCCGTGATGCTGCCTTGCTCGCTCGGGAACTGCTGGGCATCAGCCGCCCAAACGGTCGTCATGGGCAGCAGCGTGGTTGCGCAAAGCGCGGCTAGAAGGGTTTTGCGTAGAAACATAAGACAGAGTCCTTACCGGCGATTGCCGTTGGCATCGTAAGTGGGCGCTTTGGTGTCAGTGGCGGGACGGCTCGGGGCGGCATCCCGTTTCGGGTAGCGATTGCCGATACCACCGTTTTCCACGGTCGGCGCGGGGCTGGTCGGCCCGGTCTGGACACCGCGAACGGCCGGCGTATTGGGCTGGGTGCCCTGCATGCTGTTGGGGTTGGCCCGATGAATGGGGCTGTTGTTGGAATCGTTGCTGCCGGGCAGGTTTTGCGCCTGGGCAAATGGCGCGAGCGCCAGGCCCAACGCGAGCACTGCGAGATGACGCACACAGCTGTTCATGACAAAGCCTCTTTGGGGCGAGTGGTACCTGCTTTCGATAACACGCTACGCCTTGGGTTCGGCTTTCGACATTAAATAGTTTCTCATCAGATGTAACACAATCTGTCCGCGCATCTGCCCGTCGAAACTTTTGCCAACGCCTGCGAGTCACCAGAACACTGACTCTTCTCAAGGAACGCAGCCATGCCAAGGGCAATCTGGAAAGGCGCCATCAGTTTCGGCTTGGTCCATATCCCGGTCTCGCTGGTCTCGGCGACGTCCTCCGAGGGCGTCGATTTTGACTGGCTGGACAAGCGCAGCATGGACCCGGTGGGCTACAAGCGCATCAACAAGGCCACCGGCAAGGAAATCACCAAGGACAATATCGTCAAGGGCGTGGCCTACGAGAAAGGCCGCTATGTGGTGCTCAGCGAAGAAGAAATCCGCTCCGCTCACCCTAAGTCGACCCAAACCATAGAAATCATCGCCTTTGTCGCCGCCGACCAGATCCCTCTGCAAAACATCGACACGCCCTACTTCCTGGCCCCGGACAAACGCGGCGGCAAGGTCTACGCCCTGCTGCGCGAAACGCTGAAGAAAACCGCCAGGGTGGCACTGGCCAATGTGGTCCTGCACACCAAGCAGCACCTGGCGGCGCTGATGCCACTGGACTCGGCGCTGGTACTGGTGATGCTGCGTTGGCCCGCCGAGGTACGCAGCCTGGACGAACTGGAACTGGGCAGCGACGTGACCAAACCGAGTTTGACCAAGGGCGAGTTGGACATGGCCAAGCGCCTGGTGGAAGACATGAGTGCCGACTGGCAGCCCGACGAGTACCGCGACAGCTTCCAGGAAAAGATCATGGCGCTGGTCGCGAAAAAGGCCAAGGCCGGCAAAATCGAAGATGTGGAAAGCCAGGAAGGCAGCGAGGAACGTAAATCGGCCGATGTCATCGACCTGACAGAGCTGCTCAAACGCAGTCTTGCCGGCAAAGCCACCGCCGCCAAGCCCGCGACGAAAAAGGCCGCGCCGAAAAAGCCTGCCGCGAAAACGTCCTCCAAAAAGGCCTCAAGAGCCTGACACCCGCCGGAGAACGTCATGGCGAAGCCCCTGAGTGAATACAACCGCAAGCGCGATTTTGAGATCACCGCAGAGCCCGCAGGCGACGCGCCTGCTGGTAAACGCAAGGCTTCGGCCCTGTCATTCGTGATTCAAAAACATGACGCCCGCAACCTGCACTACGACTTTCGCCTGGAGCTCGATGGCGTACTTAAAAGTTGGGCGGTGCCGAAGGGGCCGAGCCTCGACCCCAGCCAGAAACGCCTGGCGGTTCACGTTGAAGACCACCCTCTGAGCTACGGCACCTTTGAAGGCAGTATTGCGCCCGGCCAATATGGTGCCGGGGATGTGATTGTGTGGGATCGCGGTGTCTGGCAACCCCATGACGAGCCGCACAAGGCGTATGCGGCCGGCAAACTCAAGTTCACCCTGGTCGGTGAAAAACTTTCCGGCGATTGGGCGCTGGTCCGCACTCGGCTCAAGGGCAGCGGCGATAAGGAACAGTGGTTGCTGATCAAGGAAAAGGACCCGCAGGCCAGGCCGACCGCTGACTACGACATCGTCCAGGACCAGCCGAAAAGTGTGCTCAGCGGCGCCGTGGTTGGTACTCCCAAGCCGCCAAAGAAACGCGAGAAAGCGCCCACTGCCCTGCCCGAACAACTCACCCCGCAATTGGCGACCCTGGTTGACCGCGCACCGCCCGGCGACTGGCGGTATGAAATCAAATTCGACGGTTACCGCATGCTGACACGCATACGCGACGGTGAGGTGCGCCTGTTTACCCGCAACGGCAATGACTGGACCGACCGCTTGCCGCGTCAAGTCAAAGCGCTGCAAGCCCTCAAGCTCAAGGACAGCTGGCTGGACGGCGAAGTGGTCAGCCTCAATGCCGACGGCTTGCCAGACTTCCAGGCGCTGCAAAATGCGTTCGATATCGGCCGCAGCCTGGACATCGTCTATTACCTGTTCGACGCGCCTTTTCTGCAAGGGCAAGATCTGCGCGAAGCCCCCGTGGAGGAACGCCGTGCCGCGCTCAAATCCGCGCTGTCCGGCAGCCGCAGCAAATTGCTGCGGTTCTCCGAAGCCTTTACCGCCAACCAGCGCGACATCTTCGAAAGCGCCTGCGACCTGGCACTGGAAGGCGTAATCGGCAAGCGCGCAGGCAGCCCTTATGTTTCCAGCCGCAGTGCCGACTGGATCAAACTCAAGTGCCGCTTGCGCCAGGAGTTCGTGATTGTCGGCTACACGCGCCCCCAAGGCTCACGCAGTGGGTTTGGTGCGCTGCTGCTGGCGGTCAATGACGACGCCGGGCTGGTCTATGCCGGACGCGTAGGTACCGGGTTTGATCAGGCGGCGCTGAAGTCGATCTACGCGCAGCTCACGCCGCTGCAACGCAAAACCTCACCGCTGGAACAGCCCTTGACCCGCACTCAGGCACGCGGTGTGCACTGGGTTGAACCCTCGCTGGTCGGCGAAGTGAATTTCACCGAATGGACCCGCGAAGGCGTGGTGCGCCAGGCGTCATTCGTTGCGTTGCGCACCGATAAGCCGGCGACGCAGATCAATCGTGAGCAGCCACGTAAGGCCAAGTCCCTCACGAAGGCTACGCCGGCGAGAAGCGCCAGCAGCGCTGTGAACATCACCCACCCCGACCGCGTGATTGACCCGCAAAGTGGTACACAAAAACAGCAATTGGCCGCCTACTACGACAGCATCAGTGAATGGATCCTGCCCTTCCTGCGCCACCGGCCCGTCTCGCTGCTGCGTGCACCGCAAGGCATCGAGGGCGAGCAGTTCTTCCAAAAGCACTCTGAGCGACTCGCCATTGCGCATATCAAACAGCTGGACCAGAAGCTCGACCCGGGCCATGCACGCCTGATGGAAATCGACACGGCGAGCGCCCTGATCGGCGCCGTGCAGATGGGCACGGTCGAGCTGCATACCTGGGGCGCCACCTCGGACCACATCGAAACCCCCGACCTGTTTGTACTTGACCTGGACCCGGACCCGGCACTGCCTTGGAAAACCATGCTGGAAGCAGCGCAACTGACACTGTCGGTATTGGATGAGCTTGGGCTCCAGGCCTTCGTCAAGACCAGCGGCGGTAAAGGTCTGCACCTGGTTGTACCGCTCGCGCGCCGGGATGGCTGGGAGACCGTGAAGGCGTTTGCCAAAGCCATCGCGCAGTTCATGGCGCTGCAATTGCCCGAACGCTTTAGTGCTACCTCGGGCCCAAAGAACCGGATCGGCAAGATCTTTATCGACTACCTGCGCAACGCGCGTGGCGCGAGCACCGTCGCCGCCTATTCGGTCAGGGCACGACCTGGCTTGCCGGTATCGGTACCGGTGAGTCGAGAGGAATTGAAAGGGTTACGCGGAGCCCAACAGTGGACGATCGCCAACCTGCACCTGCGGTTGAACAACCTCAAGGGCGATCCGTGGACCGGTTATGCGCACCGGCAGAAGATCAGCAAGACGATGTGGGACAAGCTGGGCGCGAAACCACCGCAGTGATTCGCGCCCGCAGGGCAATTTAGATCAGGATAAAGATCAGCGCCAAACCGGCGAAGATTGCCCATTTTTCCAGGTAGTAGCGTGCACGATTGCGCTTTTTGAGCTCTTTACCACGCAGACGGATCTTGTACAGGCGCGTGAACGCGCGGTTCAAGCCCCCGGTCTTGTCGCCATCATCATTGGGCGAACCGGCAGCTGCCATCACGTTACGGCTGAACCAGCGGTTGAACGCCGCCGCCCAGCGGTACTTCATTGGGCGTTCGATGTCGCAGAACAAAATGATGCGGTTGTGCGGTGTGGTGTTTTCCGCGTAGTGAATGTAGGTCTCATCAAACATCACCGGCTCGCCGTCGCGCCAGTAATAGCTTTCGCCATCCACATTGATGTAGCAGCCAGGGTCATTGGGTGTATCCAGGCCCAAGTGATAGCGGTAGGAACCGGCGTACGGATCGCGGTGGCGTACCAGCTTGGAGCCCGGCGGCAACTCGGCAAACATCGCCGCCTTGATCGAGCCGATGCTTTGCACCAGTTCAGTGGTGCGCGGGCACAGCTTCATCGCCGACGGGTGACTGTCGCCATACCACTTGAGGTAAAAACGCTTCCAGCCGGACTTGAAGAACGAGTTGAAACCCACGTCGTTGTACTGGTCAGAGCGCTTGATCTCGCCTGCCCGCATCAGGTTCTGGCCTTCCTGGCGGATTTCCTCCCAATGCTCCTGTAGCGGGCTCAGGTCCGGAAAATCGCTGGGCGACAGAAAGGGACGGCTTGGCTGCTTGGAAAACATGTAGAGGAAGCAGTTGACCGGCGCGAGGAACGTCGAGTGGTCGCTAAGCTGGCGGCCCAGCTTGTGTCGCACCCTGCCACGCAGGTGAACATACGCAATGGAGGCAACGTAGAGAACAACAATGATGAGTTTCAAGGGATTCGTCACAAGTCAGAAGAGAACAGGCTGCTCCTGCATGCCCACAACGGCCGAGGATAAGTAAGCAGCACCTGAAATCACGATTACACATTGGCAGTTAGTCGCGGGTTTACTGTCCGGACCAATGCCATTGGTGGTTATTTAGCCACAGTTTGTAACCAAAGGTTAACTAAGAATTGTGAAAAGCTGTCTACTAAACGTCATAAGCAAGTATGGACCGGCCTGGTTACCGGCCCATTGCAGGCGTGTTTACCGCGGCGGCTGACCGTCTGTGCGCTCGCCACGTTGGAAACGGCCACTCCCCACAAAGGCGTACGGTTCAGCCTGGCGGTGCACGAGTATAAAGTGACGGATCAGCGCCACCAGCAAGCCCAGGAACACGCCCATCACCAGACTCACCGCGATGATCAGCAGTTTTTTCGGCTTGATGGAGGCCAGCGGCTCCTGGGCGCGGCGGTCGACGGCCACCAGCTTCAAATGGCTCATATCGATGTTGAGGCCGCGTAGCCTGGCGGCTTCCGCCCGAAGCGGTTCGACATCCCGCAAGAAGATATCTTCGTTCCCACGTTTTTGCAGAATCTCAACTTCACGGTTGGATTCCAGCAGTTGAAGCTCTTTGCCAATTTCAGCGACACGGCTATTGGTGAAGTCATCGCTGGTACGCTGTTGCAAGGCAGTTCGCTCGGCTTCCAGGGCTTCAGTGCCGAGGAAATACAACGGGACCTTCTGGTTGCTGATCTCGGTGCGCACCACCTGATTTGAGCCTGCTCGCGTGGTATCGGCCATGGACGATGGCGTCGTCGGCTTCCTGATGCCCATGGTTTTGGCAATCGAGATCGCCTCGGCCAGTTCTGCCAGGCGGTCGGTGCGCTCCATTTTCATCTGCAGGCGCAGCCCACCGAGCTCATCCTGCAATCGGGCACGCTTGAGCCTGTCGGCCTCAAGCAGCGTGGCGATTTTTGATTCCTTTTCCGTTTCATAATTGGCACGGGCGGCGTCGATTTTGCCCTTGAGCTCGCTCAGGCGGTTATTAACGATCACCTTGAGGTCGGCGCCGACTTGCTCACGCTCCGCGGCAATGGCGTAATCGACAAAACCGTTGAGGATCGCAACGCCGTCGACGCCAGCCGGGTATTGCAACTCCAGGCGGATAGAATTGCTCAGGGAATCGGCTTTCTTGGGGTCCGACAGGATCACGTTGATTGAGCTTCGATTGAAATCTTCAAAACTCTGCTCGAGGCTGCGACCCGGCTTCTGGTAGGCATTGAACAGTTGTTCATGACTTTTAAAGAACGCCAGGCGAGCCTCATAGGAATCCAGCTGCGCGCCTACTTTCGCCAGCGCATCAGCGGCAGGCAGTTTGTAAACCTCGGAGCGGTTCAGCGCATCCAGCTCATTGATCGCCGCCGGCCGCAGCACACTGCTGACCTCATACTGCTTGGGCGCCATAAACGCGTAACCCGCTCCCAGTAGGCCTGTAAGAATCGTACAACCCACTATCAACTTTTTTTGCCGCCACAGGGCTTGGAACAATTCAAACAGGTCAATTTCATCTGGCGTTGCCGGCGAATTGAGCGGAGAAGTTTGGTTCAAAATAAGAACACTCTAAAGTTGACAATAGAAAGCCACCGCCCCTGAAATTCGGACTTGAAGCCCGAGAGGCATGGAAACTCAGAGACAACGCCCTGAATACGAATGACCTATGGCAGTCAGACCACTGGGTATGGCGAAAAATCCGATGCTATTAGAGATTGTTTCTGTTTCATGTCGATGAACAGGCAAGGCCGTCCCTTATGTATGACTAAGAATGTCACCAGCGTAGTCAATAGATGACTAAATCGCTGTCAGCCCACAAAAAAAGGCTGTTTGCGCCGCCTGTCAGTAGCGTTACAGTTACACATTGGCCGATTCATTCCCCGTAATGTTGTGCTCACACGGCACCTCAACCTTCAGCAATAAGGAATTTGCATGCAATCTCTGTCAGACCCGGACTATCAAATGCTTCAGGGCGCTTGGGAGCAGACATCCCTGGAAGACAATGGCGTGGTCAACCCAGTTGATGCACACAGCGCACCAGGGGCGATTACCACGATTAGCGGGGATCAATTCGAAGTGAGAACCGTCAGTGGCGAAATATTGCTCGCCGGCAGCTTTTCTCTGGACAGCAGCACTCAGCCTAAAAGCATTACCTGGGTTGACTCCATGGGCGATGACGCCGGCAAGCCCTTGCCCGCCAGCTATCGTCTGGAAAAGAATGACTTTGTGTTTATCGCCGCGGACGAAGGCATGCCGCGCCCGGCTGTATTCAGCACCGGGCCCGGGCAAACCATGCGCACTTTTGTACGCCGAGCCTGAACCACGCGCCATCCGAACTTGCGACACGGTTTTCACATGACCTTCACTTTCCGGCCTATAGGGTGAGGCCTACCTACTCCAGTGAATCACTTGGCCCGCCTCTTCTCGCGGGCTTTTTTTTGCGCGGTCAACCGGCTCAGACGGGACGTTTGCTGGCGGTCAAGGTGAAGCATAGGGGCAACTGGGCCGGTTGGTGCTCGTATTGGTCATACAACTCTTCACGATTTGAATGCGGATACTCTCGCAGATGGTCAACCTGCAACTGCGCCGAGATCAACCCGCTTACGATGCTGCCCAGGGTATGCACGTACCAATAAGACGTCGGCCCGGGAACCTCGTCCAGCCCTTCATAGACAATCGACTGCTGTAACACGAACGGATCGCGCTGGAAGTACGAACTGGTGGGCAACAGCGGATTGGCGGCCCGCGGGTCGAACACTTCGAGGAACGGGTGAGTCTCGTAGATCACCAGGGTGCCACCGGGTTTGAGCGTACTGGCCGCATGCCGCATAAACAGCGCCACATCCGGCATCCAGTTCAGAACGCCAATCGTCACCAGGGCTACATCGAAACGCCCCTGCAAGCCCTCAGGCAGATGATGGATATCGGCTTCAATAAACTCCGGGCTGTGGGGCGAAACATCGGCCAGTTCCCGCGCTTGCAGGAGAAAGGCTCGGGATTGATCGACGCCCACCACGGCGCGCGCGCCCAAGGCGAACAACGACAGGCTTTCGCGACCGTTGTTGCAGCACAATTGCACCACGTCCTTGCCGGCAACGCCGACGTCCTGCAGCAGTGCAGTGATGGTTGGGTCGAGGCAGGAAAAGTCCGCGTGGGCAATCGAGGCCAGCAGTGCATTCCAGTGAGGGCTGTCTTTGTGCAGCGTGGCGGATGCATCCCAGGCGTCTTTGTTGCTGGCGATGGCCTGTTGGGCTGAGGGCATGTCCATTGCGTCTCCAGATAGTCGTTAAAGCAATCTGCGGAAAATAAGCCAATTACCTGTCGGACGAAACCCTCCGCGGAAGCGAAACTTCTACACAAGCCAACAGGTCACTAAGCCAATGAGTGTTCAGCCCTTGAACGCCCCTCCCGAAGAGTTCGCCGTGGCCAATCACGCTGACCTGCGTAATACCTTATCCCTGGACAGCCTGAATTTCTTCCTGGCCGACGTCCGCGACGGGCTGGGACCTTACCTGGCGATCTACCTGCTGGCCGTCCATAAATGGGACCCGGCCAGCATCGGTGTGGTGATGACGCTCGCGGGTATCGCCGGCTTGCTCACTCAGGGCCCGGCGGGCGCACTGATTGACCGCACGCGCAGCAAACGCGCGGTGATAGCCGTGGCCGCCATCCTCGTTACGGTCAGTTGCCTGACGCTGCCGTTTGTCAGCGCTTTCAGTTGGGTAGCCTTGACCCAGGCCGCCAGTGCCGTCGCCGCCTCAGTGTTCGCCCCGGCGATTTCGGCGATTTCGTTGGGGATTACCGGGCCGCGCGCCTTCACCCGCCGTACCGGGCGCAATGAAACCTTCAACCACGCCGGCAACGCCGTGGCGGCGCTGTTGGCCGGCGGGTTGGCGTACCTGTTCGGCCCGGTGGTGGTGTTCTACCTGATGGCCTTTATGGCGTTGGCCAGTATTGTGGCGGTCAGTTGCGTCTCGGCCAAGGCGATAGACCATGAGGTCGCTCGGGGCTTTGACCCGGCCCACACCCGCGATCACGAACAACCCTCCGGCATGAAGGTATTACTGGGCAATCGCCCGCTGCTGCTGTTCGCCATCTGTTGCGCCCTTTTCCACCTGGCCAATGCCGCCATGCTGCCGCTGGTCAGCCAGAAGCTGTCACAGATCAACCTGCAAATGGCCACGCCGCTGACCTCGGCGTGTATCGTCGCCGCACAATTGGTGATGGTGCCGATGGCGTGGCTGGTTGGGCTCAAGGCAGACCTGTGGGGGCGCAAGCCGCTGCTGTTGGCCGGTTTCATGATTTTGCCGCTGCGCGGCGTGCTGTATACGTTGTCCAGCGACCCCTATTGGTTGGTCGCCGTGCAGATGCTCGATGGCATCGGCGCGGGGATTTTCGGCGCGCTGTTCCCGGTCATCGTCAAAGACCTGACCCAGGGCACTGGCCGTTTCAATGTCAGCCTCGGCGCGCTGTCCACGGTGTTTGGGCTGGGCGCGGCACTGAGCAGCAGCCTGGCCGGTTTCGTCGTGCAACAGGCCGGCTATAACGCGGCGTTCCTGACTCTGGCGGGCGTCGCTGCGGTGGCGTTAGCCTTGTTATGGCTGGCCATGCCGGAGACGCTGATGAAACCATCCCTCGCTCGCCATACAACTGTCGCCTGACATATGCGACAATGCGCGCCAAATTCCAACACACATCCAAAATTTTCTGCTCAGCGACCGGGTTTCGCGCCTTGATGTCGCTGTTGACGCATGCCTGAAGGCTCCTGCCGCCACGCTCGCAACCCATTGATAGGTAAAGTAATTGATCTCCACAGCTAACATCACCATGCAGTTCGGCGCCAAGCCGCTCTTCGAGAACGTCTCGGTCAAGTTCGGCGCCGGCAACCGTTATGGTTTGATCGGTGCCAACGGTTGCGGCAAGTCGACCTTCATGAAAATCCTCGGCGGCGACCTCGATCCGTCCGGCGGCCAGGTCATGCTGGAGCCGAACGTACGCCTGGGTAAACTGCGCCAGGACCAGTTCGCCTACGAAGAATTCACCGTACTCGACACCGTGATCATGGGCCACGAGGAACTGTGGAAGGTCAAGGCCGAGCGCGACCGCATCTACTCGCTGCCGGAAATGAGCGAAGACGACGGCATGGCCGTGGCCGAGCTGGAAACCGAATTCGCCGAGATGGACGGCTACACCGCCGAATCCCGTGCCGGTGAGCTGCTGCTGGGCCTGGGTATTCCCCTGGAACAACACTTCGGCCCGATGAGCGAAGTGTCGCCAGGCTGGAAACTGCGCGTATTGCTGGCCCAGGCGTTGTTCTCCGACCCTGAAGTGCTGTTGCTCGACGAACCGACCAACCACCTGGACATCAACACCATCCGCTGGCTGGAAAACATCCTGACCCAGCGCTCCAGCCTGATGATCATCATCTCTCACGACCGTCACTTCCTGAACAGCGTGTGCACCCACATGGCTGACCTGGACTACGGCGAGCTGCGCCTGTTCCCGGGCAACTACGACGAGTACATGACCGTGGCAACCCAGTCCCGCGAGCAACTGCTGTCGGACAACGCCAAGAAGAAAGCGCAGATCTCCGAACTGCAATCGTTCGTCAGCCGCTTCTCGGCCAACGCCTCGAAAGCCAAGCAGGCCACTTCCCGCGCCAAGGCAATCGACAAGATCCAACTGGCCGAGGTCAAGCCTTCGAGCCGCGTGAGCCCGTTCATCCGTTTCGAACAAACCAAGAAACTGCACCGCCAGGCGGTCATCGTCGATCGTATGGCCAAAGGCTTCGACGGCAAGCCGCTGTTCAAGGACTTCAGCTTCCAGGTCGAAGCCGGCGAGCGCGTGGCGATCATCGGCCCGAACGGTATCGGCAAGACCACCCTGCTGCGCACCCTGGTCAATGAACTGACGCCGGATGCGGGTAGCATCAAGTGGACCGACGCCGCAGAATTGGGCTACTACGCCCAAGACCACGCTTCGGACTTTGAAGACGACATGAGCCTGTTCGACTGGATGGGCCAATGGACCCAAGGCGAGCAAGTGATCCGTGGCACCCTGGGCCGCATGCTGTTCTCCAACGATGAGATCCTCAAGTCGGTCAAGGTGATTTCCGGTGGTGAGCAAGGTCGCATGCTGTTCGGCAAGCTGATCCTGCAAAAGCCGAACGTGCTGATCATGGACGAACCGACCAACCACTTGGACATGGAATCCATCGAAGCGCTGAACCTGGCGCTGGAAAACTACCCGGGCACGCTGATCTTCGTCAGCCACGACCGTGAGTTCGTATCGTCCCTGGCCACCCGCATCATCGAGTTGAGCCCAAGCGGCGTGATCGACTTCAGCGGCACCTACGACGACTACCTGCGTAGCCAAGGCGTGGTGTTCTAAGTCACTTAGAGCGCCATTGTGGCAAGCGGGCTTGCCCCGCGTTGGGTTGCGAAGCGGCCCTAAAACCAGACACCGCGTTCTGCCAGGCAGAACGCGGTGTTTTTTATGGCGGCTGCTGCGCGGCCCAACGCAGGGCAAGCCTGCTCGCCACAAAAAAGCCGACCGGGCACACTCCCCTGCGAATCAAACAAACTAGTTAGCCTGCTTCCTTTTCCCCCAAGCCCTTGCCATCATGCCGTCACCGCCCGCCCGCGAACGAGTGACCATGCCTGCCGCCGCCCCCACGCCCCTGTCGATCACCCGGCAGATTGTCTCCATCGTCTTCTACACCTTCATCGCCTTTCTCTGCATCGGCCTGCCGATCGCGGTCATCCCGGGCTATGTGCATGAGCAGTTGGGCTTCAGCGCCGTAGTGGCCGGGCTTACCATCGGCTCGCAATACCTGGCAACGCTGCTCAGCCGTCCAATGGCCGGGCGGATGTCGGACAACGTCGGCACCAAACGCGCGATTGTGCTGGGCCTGTCGGGCATCCTGGCCAGCGGCGTGCTGACGGTTTTCGCAACATTACTCGAGAGCCTGCCTGCCTTGAGCCTGGGCATTCTGATCGTCGCCCGGTTGCTGCTCGGCGTAGCCCAGGGCCTGATCGGCGTGGGAACCATCAGTTGGTGCATGGGTGCGGTAGGCGTCGAACACACAGCACGCTCGATTTCCTGGAATGGCATCGCGTCCTACGGCGCCATTGCGATTGGCGCGCCGCTGGGCGTGGTGATGGTGGCGGACTACGGCTACACCAGCCTCGGAATCGCCCTGTCAGTATTGGCGGCAGTGGGCCTGGTGCTGATCCGCAATAAACCGTCGGTGCCGGTGGTGCGCGGCGAGCGGCTGCCATTCTGGGCGGTGTTCGGGCGCATCGCCCCGTTTGGCGCCAGCCTGTGCCTGGCCTCAATCGGCTACGGCACGCTGACCACCTTTATCACCCTGTATTACCTCAATCGCGGCTGGGTCGGCGCGGCGTACTGCCTCACAGTGTTTGGCGTGTGTTTTATCCTCTCGCGCCTGGTGTTTATCTCGGCCATCAGCCGCTTTGGTGGATTTACGGCGGCGATTGCCTGCATGACCATCGAAACCATGGGCCTGACCCTGCTGTGGCTGGCGCCCTCCACAGGCGTCGCCCTGATCGGTGCCGGCCTGACCGGTTTCGGCTTGTCGCTGGTCTACCCGGCGCTGGGCGTGGAAGCCATCAAACAGGTGCCCAACAGCAGCCGTGGCGCCGGGTTGAGTGCCTATGCCGTGTTTTTTGATTTGGCCCTGGCGATCGCCGGGCCATTGATGGGCGCCGTAGCGCTGAACCTCGGCTACGGCTGGATCTTCTTTTGCGCGGCGCTATTGTCCGTCACAGCGCTGGGCCTGACCGTACTGCTCAAGCGTCGAGCTTACTGATCAGCCGTCTGCAAACCGGCGCGGGTCGATTGCCCGAGGGTGTGGACGAAGAAGCGCCCCGCCTCTGAAATAAGGTCGCGGTGGATGCCTTCGCGGTCTACACCGTCGGCATCTGTACAGATGGCCGGCATTGTCGCCAATTGATCGCTGTCACACGGCGCCATGAATACGAAGTGCCCTGCTCCGGCCAACAGTTTGAAATCCGGTGGCTGCGGCAGTTTGCGGGCCAGGGCGGCGGCATTCTTGTCCACCGCCACCAACTTGTCGCCATCGCCACTGTAGAGCAGCACCGGCACATGCACGTCGGCCAGGGTATGGCGGCCAAACATCAGGCTCAACGGTGCCATCAGCATCAAGGCGTGGATTCGTGGATCGGCCTGCGGCTGCAAGTCATCGCGATCGACCACTAACTCGCCGTTGGTGGTGCAGGCGTCGCGGTCTTCAGGGCGTTCGTGGCAATAGCGACGCAGACGGTCAAAATCCGGCTTGGCACCCGCGAGGATCAATGCAGTTTCTCCGCCGGCCGAATAACCGATAACACCTACCTGATCAACGTTCACGAACGGCGACAGCATCGGGTCGCCGAGGGTGGCCGTGATCGCTGCGGAAATCTGGATCGGCCGCCCATACAAGTTGCTCACCGTGCCCAGTCGGCTGTGGTCCTTGTAGTTGTCGCCAGGGTGCAAAACAGCCACCACCACAAAGCCTTTGCGCGCCAGCGAGGTGGCCAGGTCATGCAGCGCCAGCGGTGTGCCTGTGTTGCCGTGGGACAACATCAGCATGGGGAAACGGCCAATGGCGACCTTGGAGTCTTCCGTGGCGGCGACGTGATAAGGCCCCATCTGCGTGCTGTGGTCATCGTCGGTAGACGGATAGAACGCGATGGCTTTCATCGGCTGCTGATCCAGCGGGTCGAGAAAACTCATGCGGTGGAAGCCCACACTCCAATGCGGGTGCGGTGCTGGCGCGGCGTGCACTGAAATAAGGCTACCGAGCAGGGAAAGAACCAAAACGGCACAAAGACGCATCATGGGGATGTCCACCTTTGCTGCGCGACCACGATTAACACCCGCGGCATATCGATTTGAAAAGTCCATGGTTCAAGGCACTCGCACCGGGTGATAAACCCATACCTGCATAACCTGGGCCAAAGTAGTGACAGCGGGTAAACGAAAAAACTCCGTACTCCGATCGTTTTGAGGCGATCAGAATACAGAGTTTAGGCGCCTGGGCTCAGATTGGAACCGAGCAAAGGCGAAATTTACACAAGCCTTACGCGGCGGCGAACAATTGTTCGTTGATGACGACGTTAGCGTCGCTCAGTGCTTTGCTGCGCACTTCCTCACCGTAGGCCAGGCCTTGGGCGCGGACAAACTCAATGTCAGTGATGCCGAGGAAGCCAAACACCAGCTTCAAGTAGTCTTCGTGGCCGACATTGCTCGCCTGACCGGCGTGCAGGCCACCTGCTGTGGACACAATGATCAGTTTCTTGCCACCGCACAGGCCTTCAGGGCCGGCTTCGGTGTAACGGAACGTCTGGCCGGCCACCGCGATGCGGTCGATCCAGGCCTTGAGCTGCGAAGGCACCGAAAAGTTGTACATCGGCGCGCCAATCACCACAGCGTCGGCAGCGATGAATTCAGCCAGCGATGAAGCGCTCAGCTCAGCTTCGTGCTTTTGTACGGCGTCACGCAACTCGGCAGCGGTGCCCAGCGCACCGAGGGTCACGCCGGAAAAGTGGCTGATGCCTTCGCTGGCCAGGTCGCGGTAAGTCACTTCCACACCCGGCTCAGCCGCTTGCCAGGCCTTGACCACACCAGCGCTGAGCTGACGGGAAGCCGAGTTGTCGCCGAGGATGCTGGAATCGATATGCAACAGTTTCATGTGGGATCTCCAAGTGAGGATCGCGACGAGGCGACCGAGTGAGGTTGATGCTACACATGAACCCAATGTTCGATTAGAGGGCTGAAATGCGATTGTTTGTCCTGCCAGCAGGACAATCCAAATTCAGCAAAAACCCAATCCCACACCGTCGCTGTCCAATCCTCTGCCACGCTGGATTTAACGCGCGCTTCACTTCATTCTCGCCGCAGATTCGACAGCCACCGGGCACGCCATGCACGCACACTCCCCCACCCTGACCAAAGGGCTGACCCTTCTTCTCGCCATTTGCTGCGGGTTTTCGGTCGCCACGATCTACTACAACCAGGCCATGCTGCCGCTGATTGCCAACACCTTCGAGGTGTCCACCGCGCATGTCGGGCAGATCGCCATGCTCACGCAAATCGGTTACGCCTGCGGCCTGCTGCTGTTTGTACCGCTGGGCGATCGCATCAGCCGGCGCACCTTGATCCTGGCGGTGCTGTGCATCAACTTCATCAGCCTGCTGGCCTCGGCCACGGCGCCGTCTTATGCCTGGCTGCTGATAGCGAGCTTGCTGTTGGGGCTGTCGGGCATCAGCGCGCAGGTGATCATTCCCGCTGCCTCGGACCTGAGCGCGCCCGAGCAGAAAGGCGCAGTGCTGGGCCTGATGGTCAGCGGCCTGTCCGCGGGTGGTTTGCTGGCCAGGACCGTCAGCGGTGTGGTCAGCGGCTGGCTGGGCTGGCGCGGCATGTTCGCGATGGCGGCGGCATTGGATGTGGTGCTGTTCCTGGCGATCCTGACGCGCATGCCCGTGTCGATTTCCACCAGCAAACTTGCGTATGGCGCCTTGCTCAAATCCCTGTGGGGCCTGGCCAGGCAATACCCGACCCTGCGCCAATCGGCGATCAAGGGCGCCCTGGTATTTGGCGCATTGAATGTGTTTTGGGGCTCTATGGCCGCGCTGCTGGCCTTGCCGCCGTATGGGTTTTCCAGCGCGCAGGCTGGGCTGCTGGGCCTATCAGCTATCGTCGGCATTCTCTGCGCCTCGACCATCGGCCAACAAACCCGCCGCCATGGCCGTCTGCTGGAGCGCGTCGGCATCACCACGGTGCTCGTGGCGTTTATCCTGATTTACACCCTGGGGCCCCAAGGCTGGTGGTGGCCGATCCTGATCGCGGCGACGTTTCTCGACCTGGGAAACCGGACCAACCAACTGGCCAACCAGACCCGCGTATTGGCACTGGAGCCGTCAGCCACCAGCCGACTCAACACGGTGTTCATGGTGGTTTATTTTATCGGTGGCGCCTTGGGTTCCGCAGCCGGTGCTTTGGCCTCGGAACTCTACGGCTGGCAGGGCCAGGCACTCACCGGTGCGGCGTTTGCCGGGATCGCCCTGTTGCTCACGGCGTTCAGGGCAAGCGAATAAGTCTGTGGCCGGCTGCAGTTCTGAGCCTTGCATGCCTGTCATAGCCAGCGTCCACAAGGCGCTGGCTTTTTTGTAGTGGATTTGCCCTCGTCAGACGCGGATAGTTCGTCCCACTGACAGGACAACAGGTTGACCATGCAAGACCTCAACGACCTCTACTATTTTGCCAAAGTCGTCGAAGCCGGCGGCTTTGCGGCCGCCGGGCGGCTGCTCGGGATTCCCAAGTCACGGTTGTCGCGACGGATTGCCGAGCTGGAAGAACGCCTTGGTGCACGCCTCTTGCAGCGCACCACTCGCCAATTGACCCTCACCGCCGTCGGCGAGCGCTACCTGCGCCATTGCCAGGCCATGCTGCTGGAGGCGGAAATGGCCGACGAAGCCGTGGCGAGCATGTCCAGCGAACCGCGCGGGCGCTTACGGGTCAGTTGCCCGGTGGGCATGGCCCAGCACATGCTGCCGGACATGGTCGCCGGTTTCCTTGCCGCTCACCCGCTTGTACAACTGGAAATGACCCTGGTTAACCGCCGTGTCGACCTGGTGGCCGAAGGCATCGACGTCGCCCTGCGCGTGCGCGAGTTAGGCGATGAAGACCCACTGCTGGTGACCAAGCGCCTGCGCCAGGCCCAGACTATCCTCGTCGCCAGCCCTGAATTCATCCAGGGGCGGCAAATCAACAGCCTCGAAGACCTCAAGCAACTGCCGGTGCTCGGCGCACTTGAAGCTGACCGCCTGGTGCACCTGCGCCTGATCGATCCGCAAGGCAATAGCGAAGACCTGGCGCTGGAAGCCCGCCTGGGCATCGACGATTTCATCGTGCGCAAAGCCTGCGCCATGAAGAGCCTGGGCTTTACCGTGCTGCCAATGATGTATTGCGAAGAGGAATTGGCCAGCGGTCAATTGGTGCAGTTGTTGCCGCAGTGGTCGTCACCCGGCGGCTGGCTGCAGGCGGTCTACCCGCACCGCCGTGGCGTACTGCCGGCCATCCGAGCCTGGATCGACTACCTGGAAGAAGCCTTCAAGGGTTGCGGAGACCGTTTGCTATGAAAATGACCGAAGAACAAGTCGCCACCTTCTGCCTGAGCCTGCCCGGCGCACGGGAAGACTACAAATGGGGCGGCGTGCGGGTGTTTTCCATCGCCGGCAACAAGATGTTCGCCGTGCAGCACCTGCGGGGCGATTCATTGGCGTTCAAGGTCGACAAAGAACTGTTCCTGGGCCATGTGGACCGCCCCGGCATCCACCCGGCGCCGTACCTGGCACGGGCGCAATGGATCATCATGAACACGCCCTACCCGCTGAACGCCGAGGAACTGCGTGGCCTGTTGCAGCGCTCACACCAGTTAGTGGTGAGCAAGCTGCCCAAGCGCACGCAAGTGGGACTCAAGCTGGAGTGACCGCTCAAAGCGGGAACGGCAGCGCGCGCTCAATGGCCGCTGCCGCCGCCAACGCGAGATGCTCGTGCCAGGGTCGCGCGACAATCTGCACGCCAACCGGCAAACCGGCGTGATCAGTTCCGCCGCGCACCACCACACAAGGCCAACCCGCCAGGCTGTAAGGCAACGTGTGACTGAACAGCCCTGGCCGAGTCTCTCCCAGGCGGGTTGCCGGCGCCGCGTCGACAGGGCACAGGATAAGGTCGTAGTCGGCCATGAACCCCAGCATGGCCGTGCGAAACTGATCCCAATCTGAAAGCAACTGTATCGACTGCGCGCCGGTGCCTTTACTCATTGCCCAGTAGCGTTCGGTAATGTCGCGGGCATTGCTCAACGCCGATGGAAAGGCCGGACGGATCAAGGCGCCTGCACGTTCCAACAGAGCGGCCACTACCTGCAGTGTCTCTTGCGTGATTGCGTCGACGGACTCAATGCCGCCATCGCTGTACCAGGCGACTCGCAAACCCTTCAGCGTTTGAGTCTGCATACCGCGCAACGGCATCGGAATCACCCCGGCATCGCGCCCATCTTCACCGGCAATGACCTGCAGCACCAGGGCCAGGTCTTCGACATGCCGGGCCATCGGGCCAATCTGACTGCGATAGTCACTCAACCCGCCCGGGTGATCAAAGACACCGGTGTTAGGCACACGGCCGCTGGTGGGTTTCAACGTACAGACACCACAAAAATGTGCGGGGACGCGCAAGCTGCCACCGGAGTCGCTGCCCAGCCCCAACGGTGAAAGCCCAGCAGCAATCGCCGCCGCTTCGCCACCACTGCTGCCTCCGGGGCTATAGGCAAGCGCATGCGGGTTGCGCGTGGCGCCGTAGACAGGATTGTGGGTGACACCGCCGCCGCCACCCGGCGGGCAGTTGCTTTTGCCAAGCAAAATGCCGCCGGCGGCTTTCATGCGCGTCACCACCACGGCGTCCTGTTCCGGCAGGTAGTGAGCCCGCTCAGTCAAACCCACCGCCGACACCACGCCGCGCGTGTCGATAACATCTTTGACCGTAAAGGGAACGCCGTGTAACGCGCCCCAATACTCACCGTTGGCGACTGCATGATCCGCCGCCCACGCACTGGCCAGCGCCGCCTCGGCACACACTTGAACCAAGGCGTTAACCGAAGGGTTGAGCGCCTCGATACGTGCGAGGTAGGCGGAGACAATGGCGGTAGATGAGAGCTTGCGCTGTTGAATCAATGCGCCAAGTTTGGTAGCAGAATGGCGTAGCAATGAATCCGATAAAGACATCCGTATTACCCCACTGCGTTCAGTGCTTTGAGCATAACGCCGGTGTATCGCCCATTCATATGGTCGATTGAGTGAGGCGCTTCCCGCAGGCTTGTAGGGTATATCCCAAGCGCCTCTACCCTATAAAACCGCCAGCAACGTGCCGCCCAGGAATAGCTGATCGAGCCAGAACACCTCGTGCAGCAACACAATCACCCAGAACAGCACCTGGTAAGACACCTTGCGCGTTTTGTGGCGAAACACCTGCTGGGCAATCAGCGCCCCCGGCCATCCGCCCGCGAGCTCCACGGCATGCAGGATATTTTCCCGAACGCGCGGGCCCTCCGATTGCGCCTTGCGCTTGTCACCCCAGTACAGAAAAAACGCCACCACACTGACGACGCCGTAGGCAGCCAGCGGAATCACCGTCTCGCCGCGATACCACACCAACGCCGCCCCAATCAGCGGCGCGGCGCACAACAACACAAAGATCAGCGACTTCAGGCGCGGGTGCTGAATGTTCATGGCTTGACCGCCGTCCAGTCGATCCAGCCAAACTGCCAGGTCGCCAGGATCACCAGGCCGAACGCGATCCGATACCAGGCAAAGGCCGCATAGCTGTGGCTGGCAATAAACTTGAGCAAGGCCTTGACCGCAATCATCGCGAAGATGAATGAAGTGACAAAACCGATGGCAAACACCGGCAAATCATCGGGCTGGAACAGATGACGGTACTTGTAGCCCGAGTACACCGCCGCACCGACCATGGTTGGCATGGCCAGGAAGAACGAGAATTCGGTAGCGGTTTTGCGCGACAGACCGAACAGCAAGCCGCCAATGATGGTGGCGCCGGAGCGCGAGGTGCCCGGAATCATCGCCAGGCATTGAGCAACGCCGACTTTGAGTGCGTCTTTCCAGGTGATTTCGTCCACTGTTTCAGCGTGGACCGCATGTTGGCGGCGCTCGGCCCACAACATGATCACGCCACCCACCACCAGGGCGGTGGCCACGGTGATCGGGTTGAACAGGTAGTGCTTGATCAGGTCGGCAAAAATCACCCCCAAGACCACGGCCGGCAGTACCGCGATGATCAGGTTGACGGTGAAGCGCTGCGCGTTGCGCTGGGTCGGCAAGCCGATCACCACGTCGAGGATCTTGCGCCGAAACTCCCACACCACAGCCAGGATCGCGCCCAACTGGATGATGATGTTGAACGCTTCAAAACGTTCGCCGCCGAAGCCGATCAAGTCGGCAACGATGATCTGGTGCCCGGTGCTGGAAATCGGCAGGAACTCAGTCAGCCCCTCCACAACGCCAAGAATCAGTGCCTGTATGGCGGTCCAAAAGTCCATGTTTCCCCCAAAGGTCATGCGCGGCGGCATGCCTTGTCTGTCTTTTTAATAGTTCACTGACGACGAGCACACTCAAGGCCCGGTGTGGATTTTCAACATCGGGCCGCAAAAATTTCGTGAAAAATCAGGGAGTACTCAGGTTTTTTGATTACAGGCCGAAAGCCTATCAGACAAGCCGGAAATGTCGATGCAGCGCCCATTATTATAAAAAGCACGGAGTGACAGGACGATGAACAGTTTGCGCAGCATGTCGATCAGCCGCCGTCTTTGGCTGATCCTGATAGTCGCCGTGTTGATGCTGCTGACCCTCGGGTTGCTGATGCTCAAACAGATCCATGGTGACCTCTACCAAGCCAAAAGCCAGCAGACACAACACGTGGTGCAGACGGCCAGCGGTGTATTGGCTTATTACCAGAACCTCGAGAAAACCGGCGTATTGACCCGCGAAGCGGCGCAAAAGCAGGCTCTGAGCGCGGTGCGCGGCCTGCGCTACGACCACGACGATTATTTCTGGATCAACGACCTGACGCCCGTGATGATCATGCACGCGGCCAACCCCAAGCTGGATGGCCAGAACCTCTCGGCCATCCGCGACCCGGACGGTTTTGCGGTGTTCAACGAGTTCGTGAGCCTGGCCAAGGCCAAGGGCGCCGGCATCGTTAACTACCGCTGGCCGAAACCGGGTGCTGAAGCGCCGGTGGAAAAGACCTCCTATATCCAGCTGTTCGAACCCTGGGGCTGGATTATCGGCTCCGGCGTCTACGTGGATGATGTGCAGGCCGAATTCAAAGGCCAGGTGTGGAAAACCTCGCTGATCGGCCTGGTCATTGCACTGATGATGGCGGTGCTGGTCACGTTGATTGCCCGCAGTATCGTGCAGCCGTTGCAGACGGCCGTGAACGCGATGGCCAATATTGCCAGTGGCGAAAGCGACCTGACCCGCAGTCTCGACACCCACGGGCGCGATGAAGTCACCCAGCTTTCGCAGCACTTCAACAGCTTTACGGCAAAGTTGCGCCAGGTGGTCAGCCAGCTGCAGGTGTGCGCCAACGCCCTGGGGCAGTCCTCCACGGAGTTGGGCACCAACGCCCAGCAGGCCCATGACCGCAGCCAGCAACAATCGCAACAGATGGAGCTGGTGGCGACGGCGATCAATGAAGTGACGTACGGCGTGCAGGACGTGGCGAAAAACGCCGAGCACGCCGCCAGCGAAATGCGTGATGCCCAGGCCCAGGCGCAGCAGGGCCAAGTGAATATCGACGGCAGCTTGCAGCAGATCGACCAGCTCTCCGGCACCATCAGCCAGGCCGTGGAGGTGATTCGCACGCTGTCCAGTGAAAGCACGCAGATCGGCGGCGTGCTCGAAGTGATTCGCTCCATCGCCGACCAGACCAACCTGTTGGCCCTCAACGCCGCCATCGAAGCCGCACGCGCCGGTGAGCAAGGCCGTGGGTTTGCCGTGGTGGCCGATGAAGTGCGGCTGTTGGCCCAGCGCACGCAAAAATCCACCGCAGAGATCCAGGCGATGATCGAGCGCCTGCAAGGTCACTCGGAAGCGGCCGTCAAGGTGATCAGCGACAGCCATAGCGCCTCGCAACTCACCATCGCGCAAGCCGGCCAGGCCGGTGCCAGCCTGACTGCCATCGGCCAGGCGTTACATAACCTCAATGGCTTGAACGCCTCGATTGCCAGCGCGACCTTGCAACAGGCGCATGTGGTGGAAGACATCAACCAGAACGTCACCCAGGCAGCCGGTTTGTCTCACAGCACAGCGCTGGCGGCGGAACAATCCAGCGTGGCGAGCGCACATCTGCGCGAGTTGAGTGAACAGCTCAATGGGCTGCTGCGCCAATTCAAGGTCTAGCACCGTTCAACAGGTGGGAGGCGGCTCGCCCCTCCCACATTGGTCCTTCGACATTTTGAAGTTACAATCCCCGCCCTCTCCCACCTCCCCAAGGAACCGCCATGTCCGGGCTTGAACTGTTCGCCGCCGCCCTGGGGGTGATCGCTGTCTGGTTGACGGTCAAACAGAACCCCTGGTGCTGGCCCATCGGGCTGGTGATGGTGCTGCTTTACACCTGGGTGTTCTTCGACGTGAAACTCTATTCCGACATGCTGCTGCAGGTGGTCTACGCCGCCCTGCAACTCTACGGCTGGTGGCAATGGACCCGCGCCGGTGACGTCAAGCAAGGCCGCCAGGTCAGCAGCCTCGGCTGGCCTTCGATCATGACCAGCCTGGCCGTCGGCGCAGTCTTCAGCCTGCTGCTCGGCGCCGCCATGGCCCACTGGACCGATGCCGCCCAACCCTGGCTTGACGCCGCCCTCACCGGCTTCAGCCTGGTGGCACAAATGTGGATGGCGCAAAAACGCGTGCAATGCTGGCCGCTGTGGATTGCGGTGGACGTGATCTTCGTCGGGCTGTTCCTCTATAAAGGCCTGTACCTGACGGCCGCGCTTTACGCGCTGTTCACCGTGATTGCCGTGCAAGGCTGGCGTGAATGGCGCGCCGACCCGGCGTTGCACGCATGAAAGTTGTGGTACTGGCCGGTCCTGAATCCAGCGGCAAAAGCTGGCTGGCGGCTGAACTGCATGCACACTTCGGCGGGCTGATGGTCGGTGAATACGTGCGGTACTTCATCGACCACTATCAGCGTGACACCACCCTGGCGGATATCCCCGCCATCGCCCGGGGCCAACTGGCCTGGGAGGACGCCGCGCGCGCCGAGCAACCCGGGCTGCTGATCCTCGACACGCACCTGCTGACCAATACGCTGTGGAGCCAGACGCTGTTCGGCGACTGCCCGGCGTGGCTCGACAGCGAGTTGCTGGCGCGGCATTACGACCTGCACCTTCTGCTTTCGCCCGAGGATGTGGAATGGACCGCCGACGGCCAGCGTTGCCAACCGGAACTGGCAGACCGCCGGGCGTTTTTCCAGGGCAGCCTGGACTGGCTGCAACAGCACCGGCAGCCCGTGGTAGTGATTCGTGGGGGTTGGCAGGCACGCCGCGACCAGGCCTTCGCCGCAGTCGAACAACTACTGCAGGAGCAAGCTGGCTCGCTCATGCAGTAGTTGACGGCGTTTAGTAGCCCAAAGACAGGCCGGTGTTGCGACGCGGGTCGTTAGCCCCGTAGAAACGGTTGTTGCCTACCGGCTTGCCACCCAGTGACGGTGCGCCCACCAGGATCGCGGCCAAGTGGTTGGCGTCCTGTGGACCGGCAAACTTGTGGCCCCAGCTTTCCAGGATCTTCTGGGTGTCCGGGCTGACGGCGAAGGCCTCGAGGTTGGTGGTCTCAGGCATCCACTGCTGGTGGAAACGCGGGGCGTCGACGGCCTCCTGGATGTTCATCTTGTAGTCGATGACATTCAGGATGGTCAGCAAGGTCGCCGTGATAATCCGGCTGCCTCCTGGCGTACCCACCACCATCACGGCCTTGCCGTCTTTGGTCACGATGGTCGGGCTCATCGACGACAAAGGCGCCTTGCCCGGAGCGATGGCATTGGCCTCACCCTGGACCAGCCCGTACATGTTCGGTACGCCGACCTTGACGGTGAAGTCATCCATTTCATCGTTGAGGATCACCCCGGTCTTGCTCGCCATGACGCCGGCACCAAACCAGTCGTTCAGGGTGTAGGTCACCGATACGGCGTTGCCCCACTTGTCGACGATGGAGTAATGCGTGGTGTTGTTGCCTTCATGGGGCGACACACCCGGCTTGATCGCCTGGGAATCCCCGGCTTTCTGCGGCTCGATGGCTGCGCGCAGCTTGGCGGCGTAGTCCTTGTCCAGCAAATGAGCGACCGGGTTCTTCACGAAGTCCGGGTCGCCCAGGTAGCTGTTACGGTCCACGTAGGCGTGGCGCATCGCTTCGATCTGGTAGTGCAGGCCTTGGGCCGAGTGATAGCCGAGGTCGGCCATCGGGTAGCCTTCAAGGATGTTCATGATCTGGCAGATCACCACGCCACCCGAGCTCGGCGGCGGTGCCGAGACCACGTGGTAGCCTCGGTAGTCGCACTCGATGGGCGCCAGTTCACGGGTCTTGTACTTGTCGAGGTCAGCCTGGGTGATGATGCCTTTGCCGGCCTGGCTGGAATCCACCAGCGCCTTGGCGACCCAGCCTTTATAGAAACCGTCGGCGCCCTTGGCGGAGATTTCCTTGAGGGTCTTGGCCAGGTCTTTCTGCACCAGCTTCTGGCCGACCTGCATCGGCTGGCCGTTGTGCAGGAAGATTGCGCGCAGGTCCTGGTCTTTTTCGAACTCGCCGGTGGCGGTGTGCAGCAGGTCGATATCACCCTGCTCCAGTTCGAAACCGTTTTCCGCCAGCTTGATCGCCGGGGCAATCACCTGGGCGCGCTTGAGGGTGCCGTATTGGCTCAGCGCCGTTTCCATCCCGGACACCGTGCCGGGTACGCCGACCGCCAAATGGCCCTTGGCGCTAAGGCCGTCGATGACCTTGCCGTCTTTGTCCAGGTACATGTCGGCCGTCGCCGCCAGCGGGGCTTTTTCGCGGAAGTCGAGGAAAGTCTTGCGCCCATCCGCCAGTTGCACGGTCATGAAGCCGCCGCCGCCCAGGTTGCCCGCCGCCGGGTAGACCACGGCCAGGGCGTAGCCCACGGCCACAGCCGCATCGACCGCGTTGCCGCCGGCCTTGAGCACATCGACGCCCACGTGAGTTGCCAAATGCTGGGCCGTGACCACCATGCCATTTTCACCGGCCACCGGGGCCTGGGAAGCGGCTTGCACACCGCTGACGGTCAACACCAGTGCGGTGGCAATCAGGGTACGGCTGAAGGGTTGGTATTTCATCCATGGCTACTCTAGTTATTAAGACGCACCAAAATAGCCCGACTGGATTCCAATCCCCAGCGCAATGGCGTTTTTATTACAGAACTTGTCGGTCACAGAACGGCCGCAAAAATGCCCATGCTATATTTCGCGCCTTGACTGTCGGTAAGGCGCTTTTTAATGGTGATCAAGAAGACCGGTATTCGCGCCCAACAGGCCGACCAGACACGTGCGCGCATTCTGCAGGCGGCGGTCCAGGTGTTCACCCGCGACGGCTATTCCGGTGGGCGCGTCGATACCATCTCCAAGGCGGCCGACTCCAACGACCGTATGCTTTATTACTATTTCGGCAGCAAGGAACACCTGTTTGTCTGCGTGCTGGAGCACATCTACGAGCAGTTCAATAAAGCCGAAAGCAAACTCAAGCTGAACCCGGATGCGCCGGTGCAGGCGCTGCGCGACTTGGTGGCGTTTATCTGGAATTACTACGTCAAACACCCCGAGTTCGTGGCGATCCTGAGCATCGAGAATTTGCACCAGGGCAAGCATGCCCAGCAGTCCGGCGAGATGCGCCGGCTGTCGGGAGAAGCCGTCGGCGTATTGCGGCCGATCATAGAAGCCGGTCAAGCCCAAGGTGTGTTCCGCCTGGACATCGACCTTAAGCACGTGTACTTGATGATCGCCTCGCTGTGCTACTTCTATAACTCCAATCGCCACACCCTCAGTTCCTTCCTCGGTGAAGACCTGTCGGCTAAAGGGCCGCAGCAGGATTGGCTGGGGTTTATCAGTGATTTGGTAGTGCGTGGGGTCACGCCGACCTCGCTGTAGAAACCGGCTCAAACAGTGGGAGCTGGGTTGCCTGCGATAGCCATAGGTATCTACATATCTTTTTTTACGGGTTGAGTGCTGTGGTTGTCGGGGGGCGCTGAGTGCATATCCGTTGTTTGGGTCACGGCTGACATGGGTTCCGCCCTTACGGCGGGTCACTTTTGAAAAGAGCCCAAAAGTAACCAAAAGGCTCATGCCCCACCACTCGGCACCTCGCCAGGGCTCGGTGTGCCCTCACTCCGGCTTTGGACCGTGGGCCGCCGCCATGGGCCATCCTTGGCCCATCGCGGCTAACCCGGCATCCTGCCGGGTTACCCACGCTCCAAAGCCTGCGTTCGGCCAGCGTGGTTAACGGGGCGCCTAAGATCAAAATCAAAAACAGATCAAGATCAAAAGCAGAGCACGGCGGCCTAGTAGCCGACCTGAGTGGTTAGATCAAAAGCAAAACCGAGGCGGCCTGACAGCCGACCTGATCTTGGAAGCTGAACCTAATCAAATGTGGGAGCGGGCTTGCTCGCGAAAGCGGTGTGTCAGTTACAAATAAGTTGACTGACACACCGCATTCGCGAGCAAGCCCGCTCCCACAGTTGGATCTCATTTCATCCGGTAAAAGTGGTGTTGCTGTGCTGTTGCCCTGCTTTTGCTTCAACCACTCAGGTCGGCTACCAGGCCGCCGTGCTCTGCTTTTGATCTTGATCTGACAGGCCCCGTTAACCACGATGGCCGAACGCAGGCTTGAATCCGTGGGTAACCCGGCAGGACGCCGGGTTAGCCGCACTGGGCCAAGGATGGCCCATTGCGGCGGCCCACGGATTCAAGCCGGAGTGCGGGCATGCCGAGCCTGGGCGAGGCACCGAGTGGTGGGGCAAAGACCTTTTGGTTACTTTTGGGGCGTTGCCAAAAGTGACCCGCCGTAAGGGCGGAACCCCAAGCAGCCGTTACCGCAGCAACGGATATGTACTCAATCTACCCACCCCCCACAGACTTAAAGCGACACAAAGAGTTGCGTAGATACCTATGCTGCGACAGCAGTGTGTCAGTCAGTGCAGATATCAACTGAACCGCCGCCATCGCAGACAAGCCAGCCCCCACAGTTGATCTTCAAATGTCTTGGACATATCAGTGAGTGCCGGGGTTGGCACGCAGGTGCGCAACCGTCTGTTCCAGCCCTTCCCAGCGCGGTGCATTCGGCGCAAATTGCCCTCGCAGGTACGCAACCAAATCCGCCACTTGAGCAGTGGACAAACTGTCCTTGAAGCCCGGCATATACCCCAGGTCCTTGGTCGCCGGGTTGCTGATACCCTGCAAAATCACCTTGATCAGGTTATCCGGCTGGTCGCTGTGCACATTGGTGTTGGTCGCCAATGACGGGCTGACGCCGAACAACTTCGGCCCCAGGCCATCGGCATGGCAGGCCTTGCACGCCCCTTCAAACACGCGACGGCCATTCGGATTCGGTACAGTCGCCGCCACAACCTGCGCTTGCGCCGTCGCTTCGCCATTGAGCGAAGCCAAATACACCGCCATCGCGCGGATATCCGCCTTGGGTAACTTCGACAGCTCACTCACCACCGGGCCCATCGGCCCCGCGGCCACGCCATGGGCGTCGGAATAACCGGTGCTGAGGTAGCTGAACAACTGGTCTTCAGTCCACGGCGTCGGGGCCTTGGACAAGCCGGTCAATGCCGGCGCTTCCCACCCATCGACACGGCCACCGGCGAGGAACGCCTTGCCGCCCTTCTCCGCGCCCATCAGGTTACGCGGCGAATGGCACGCCGCGCAGTGCCCCAGACCATTGACCAGATAATTGCCGCGGTTCCACTGCTCACCGCGTTCAGGCTGCGGGGTGATTTCTGCACGCCTTAAATTCAGCGCATTCCAACCGGCCATCAACGGCCGGATATTGAACGGGAAATTCATCGCATTCGGCGTCGGCGCCTGGCTCACCGGCGCCTGCGACATGAGGTAGGCATACAGCGCCTGCATATCGGCATCGTTGATATTGCGAAACGCCGTATAGGGAAACGCCGGATACAAATTGCGCCCATCGCGGCCAATGCCGTCGCGCATCGCGCGCTCGAATGCCGGGTACGACCAGGCGCCGATCCCGGTCTTCACATCGGGGGTGATATTGCTGCTGTACAACGTGCCGAATGGCGTCTGCATCGCCAGCCCGCCTGCGTTGGTCACCCCGCCCGGTGCCGTATGGCAGACCGCGCAATCGCCCACCGCCGCCAGCAAACGCCCGCGTTCCAGGGTGGCCTTGGACCAGGTGCCGGCACCGGGCGGTGCAATCGGTGCGATTTCAGGCTGAAACGGCCAGGCCGTGGCCAGCACCGCGCCCAAGGTTGCAAACAGCGCACCGAACCACCATTTTTTGCGTTTTTCCGGCGACCTGGCAGGTTCGCCCAACGTACCGGCGTTCAGCGCGGCCAAGACCCGCTCGGGCGTGATGGGCAACTCGCGAAAACGAATGCCGGTGGCATCATAAATCGCGTTGGCAATCGCCGCCGCGCTCGGCACCGACGCCGATTCACCGGCGCCCATTGGCGGCTGGTCCTGACGCGGCATCATCAGTACATCGATCTGCGGCACTTCGGGGAACGTCAGGATCGGGTAGCCGCCCCACTCCTTGCTCGCCACGGTCGACTCTTCAAAGGTCACGCGCTCCTTCAACACGCGGCTGGTGGACTGGATCACATTGCCGTGAATCTGATGCTGCACGCCCGCCGGGTTGATCATCATCCCCGCGTCATGGCCGATCACCACGCGCGTCACCGATACGTCGCCGGTCTGTTTGTCGATGGCCACATCCGCCACCCAGGCCGCCCACGCCGCGCCGAAGCCGGGGAACTTGCTGTGGATATAACGCGCGTACGCAAAGCCCCGGCCGCGCAGCAGGTGGTCTTCGTTGGCGGTTTGCATCGGCGCGGTGCGCGGTGACCAATTGGCGCGTTCAGCCGTGGACTTCACCAGGTCGATGGCACGCTCATCCTTGAGGTAGCGCAGGCGGTATTCCACCGGGTCGACACCGGCCGCAAACGCCAGTTCGTCGATATAGGATTCATGGGCAAAGGTGTTGGGCAAGGCCGACACGCCGCGCATCCACGAGGCGCGTACGATGGGCGCCATGTCGTTGATGGTCACGCGCATGTGGTCGATGTCATACGGCGGGATCGAGGTGCGGTCGCCCATCTCGAACATCGCCGCCACCGGCTCGACGCGACCGGTGAGCAACAGTGCCAGGGTCGGTGCGCCGTTGGAGGGGTAACTGGTTTCAAAATCATAGCCGGCAATGCTGCCGTCGGCGTTGAGGCCGCCGTCCACATCCATCAACTGCGCCGTGCCCTTGGGCTCCCACAGGTGTTCCTGTTCACGGGTCAGTTGCACCCGCACCGGCTTGCCCACGGCGCGGGATAACAGTAAGGCATCGGCGCACACATCATCGGCACAATTACGCCCGTAGCAGCCGGCGGCTTCCATACGGATGACATCAATCAGGTTTTCATCGCACTCAACCAACCACGCCAGATCCGCCCTTAACAGGTGGGGGTTCTGGCTGCCGGACCACACCCGACTCCCGGCTGCCTGGTAATCGGCCACGCCACACGAGGGACCAATCGAGCCATGCATCTGGTACGGCCACAGGTAACTGCGCGGCATGCGCTGGCTGGCACCGGCCAGGGCTGCATCGACATTGCCCTGGTCAAGCACCGTGCGGCGCACCCGTGGGTTGTCGCGGATGGCCTGCTCGACATCACTCATGTCCGGCAAGGCGTTGTTCCAGGGTTTCCAGTGCACCTGTAATGCTTGGGCGGCCTTGATCGCCTGCTCTTCACGCAACGCGACCACGCCGACAAAATCCCGAATCACCACTACGGCGACGATTCCGGGGATAGCTGCGATAGACGTCTCGTCCACACTTAACAGGCTGTTACCGACAAAATCCCCGCAATCCAACCCGGCATACGGCGGGCGAATGACGCGACCATGGAGCATGTCCGGCACGCGCATGTCGTGCACGTAAGTCAGTTCACCGGTGGCCTTGCCGGGGATATCCACGCGCGCAGCGCCCTGGCCCACCAGACGGTAATCCTCGACAGCCTTCAACGGTGCATCACCGCTGATGCGCAACTGGTCGTGCTGGCCGCTGACCAGTTCACCGTAGGTCGTGCTGCGCCCGTCCTGTGCGCGGATAACCCCGGCTTCAACCTTGAGGCTGCCCGTACTCACTCCCCAACGGCCCGCCGCCCGCGCCAGCAAAAAACGTCGCGCCTCGGCCGCAGCGTTACGCAAGGGGATCGCTGAAATCTGCACGGTCGCACTGGCAATGGTCGCGCCCTGGTTAGGCGCGCGCTCGGTATCCCCCAGCACCATCTTGACCTGGTCCAGGGTCAGGTCCAGCTCTTCGGCGACGATCTGCGCGAGTGAGGTGCGAATGCCGGTGCCCAGATCCACATGGCCGTTGAACGCATAGACCACACCGTCATCGTTGACGGCGATAAACAGCCCCAGCTCCTTGGGTTTCACGGTGGGCGTGCCGCCCTTGGCCACCGGGCCCGAAGGCGGC
The DNA here is from genome assembly GCF_001647715.1 of Pseudomonas antarctica. Taxonomy (NCBI): domain Bacteria; kingdom Pseudomonadati; phylum Pseudomonadota; class Gammaproteobacteria; order Pseudomonadales; family Pseudomonadaceae; genus Pseudomonas; species Pseudomonas antarctica. The sequence continues at coordinate 2,989,631 of NZ_CP015600.1, read as the reverse complement.
AACACGTCATCGACGACGAGTAAGACGCCGGCCTTGGCCAGCCACTGGTCACGGGAAAGTGGGGTGTCGGTCATGGTCGGCCATCCACGGTCAAGAGGTGAGCGGCACGCAGCACGGCGCGCAGGATTTCGATATGAGTGCCACAGCGGCAGAGGTTGCCCGAGAGTTCATTGCGGACCTCGGTTTCGCTGGGGCTGGGGTTGCGGTCGAGCAAGGCCTTGGCGGTCATGATCATGCCGTTGAGGCAGTAGCCGCATTGCGCGGCCTGCTCATCGATAAACACTTGTTGCACCGGATGCGGCGCCTGGCGTGTCCCCAGGCCCTCGAGAGTGACGATCTCTCGCCCTGCCGCACCGGACAATGGGAACACACAAGAACGCGCCGCCACGCCATCGATGATCACAGTGCAGGCGCCGCACTCGCCCAAACCGCAGCCGTATTTGGCGCCGTTGAGCGCCAGGTCATTGCGCAACACCAGCAACAGCGGCGTATCCGCCATGGCGCTGACTTCTTGGGTGTGGCCGTTGACCTCAAGCGCTACCGTGATGAGGGGGCTGATCATTCGCTTCGCCTGTATCAGTTGGTGAAGTGCCTACTACACGAAACAGTCAAAAAAAAGCGTCGCCGGCCTGGGGCCTCGCGACACACTTGATGCGTGAAGTGACTACTACATGAACCGAGAGCAAAAACGATGCCAACGGATGGTGGCACACCCTGTGGCGAGCGGGTTCGCCCCGCGTTAGGGCGCGAAGGGGCCCTATCAAGGCCGCCGCGCTTTTTCAGTGAGAACCCAGCGGCTGGGTCAGTTTAGGGCTGCTGCGCTGCCCAATGCGGGGCAAGCCCGCTTGCCACACTTATTCCTGCGGGTCGTCGATCATCTTGCGCAACAGGAACAACACCGCCACCCGTTCGGCCGGGTTGAGGTTGCTCATGGTCAGCTCGCTGATCTGCGCGGCACAGGGCACGGTTTGATCTACCAGCACGGCACCGGCAGCGGAAAGGTCGACCACCACCTTGCGTTTATCTTGCGGGTCCGGCTCCAGGGTAATCAGCTCCTTGGCCTTTAACCGCTCGACAATACCGCGAATGGTCGCCTGGTCCACGGCGGTGGCCTTGACCAGTTCGGTGAGGGAACTTGCACCGTGATCGCGCAGCGCGCACAGGGTGACAAACTGCACGGCAGTGAGCTGGGAGTCGCCGACATTCTGCTGAAAGATCGCCAGGTGGCGCTGGTAGGCCTTGCGCAGCAGGTGGCCAACTTGTTCAGAGAAAACGTAGGAATCAGGCACGGCGGGCTCGGTGGGTGACTAGCGATGGGCAGGCATGATGGCGGGGATAATGCATGGACTCAAGCTTCTCACTGAAGAAACCCGGACAACCCTGTGGGAGCGGGCTTACTCGCGAATGCGGTGGTTCAGCCACTGAATCTGTTAACTGATACACCGCTTTCGCGAGCAAGCCCGCTCCCACCTTTGAATCTTCAGCGGGCCAGTGAGGCGGCTGGCGCGACGACGTCACCGGCGATAACAACCGCCTCATCATCCAGATACACATCACAATGCCGCAGCGGAATATCCATATGGCACGGCGTCTTGCGCGTCCCACCCACCTCGGTATTGGGCCCGGTGGAGAACAGGAAATTGCCATAGAACGCCCGCGCGTCCATGCACATACCGTCGTTCTTGTCATGCAGCCCCATGGCAGTCCACTGCGCCCGTGGCTGCAAACCCCAGCCGATATGAGAGATGCCGTACACCTCGGGGTCGTTGAAATACTTCATGTAATCACGCAGGTATTCAGCCTCGAAGCCGCCGTGGATCTTGGTGATAAAGCCCTTCTCGATCTCCAGCGTGATCTTCTCGCGCGCGTAGGTCTTGAACGGCAGCAGGATGTCACCGATGTCCAGCACCAGCACGCCCTCGGCGGTTTCTTCATTGGGCCAGGAGAACAGGAAGCCGCTGGGCCAGTGGTCCCAACGCCCCGGCTCATCGGCAAAACCGTACTCGGTCACTGACGGGTACTGCCCCAATGCCGCACGAAAGTCACTGCCGGCGCGGGATTTGACGTGAATCGAGCGCGCCTTTTTCAGCAACTGCTCGGCCGCCAGCACACGCACCTTGTCTTCTTCTGTGGGCAGCATGCGCGCCAGCACTTCCGGGGGCTCCACGGCCAGCAGGATGCGGGTGCCGGTCTTGAGGATCTGCTCCTGCTCTGGCGAGTGCAGCAACATCATGGTGTCGACGACCAGGTCAGCCGCTTCCAGCGCACGCTGGGCGGCAATATTGCCGGTGAGCGCGGTGTCGCCGCAGTAGGCGGTCATGTCATTGCCCATCGCCTTGGGATGGTTGAACGACGGCAGCTCCACCGCATACACCTTGGCCCCCAGGCGCTGCGCAGCATCCATCGCGGCGCGCACGGTGCGTGGGTCGGAGTAATGGCTCTTGAGCACGGCAACGCTCTGGGTCGGATCGACCTTCGACAGCGTCAGCACGTGTTCAAACATCTGGGTCAGTTCGCAATCGCTTACCGGCATTTTCCTGTCTCCTGTTGGGCTGCACCACGTTCAAGCACCGCGCTTCACTTTAGTGCATTTATATAGCGTATACGCCAATTAATAACGATGAGACCTGAATTGCAGACGGACTGCAAGTAGCGCACCACAACGTTACCTTACGAAACAAACCCAACAGATAAAGGGATAAAAGCGTTACAGATGACCATAACGCTCAAAAAATTATTTTGCGAGCACAGGCTTCCCATTTCAAAAAATGAGCGTATACACTTTAAAAACCTTGCGGACAGACGCCGCCAAAAATCAAAAAGAGAGAGGATCACGCCCCATGGGAAGCACACAAAAAATCGCTATCGTCGGTGCCGGCCTGGGCGGTGCCGCAGCGGCCACCCTGTTGCAGCAAGCCGGTTTTGACGTAGACATCTACGAGCAGGCGCCAGCGTTTTCCCGATTGGGTGCGGGGATCCACATGGGCCCCAACATCATGAAAATCTTTCGCCGCATGGGCATCGAACAACAGCTGGACTTGATGGGCTCACACCCCGAGCACTGGTTCAGCCGTTGCGGCGAAACCGGCGATTACCTCTCGCGCATTCCCCTCACCGGCTACGGCGCCTCCTACATCACCGTGCACCGTGGCGACCTGCACGCCTTGCAAATGTCCACCCTCAAACCCGGCACGCTGCACTTCAACAAACGCCTGGATACCCTCGAGGAAACCGACACCCAGGTACGCCTGACCTTTGCCGACGGTGAAGTGACCTACGCCGACATCGTGATCGGCGCCGACGGCATCAATTCGAAGATTCGCGAAGAACTGCTCGGCGTGGAAAAACCGCTGTACAGCGGCTGGGTGGCGCACCGCGCGCTGATCCGTGGCGACCAATTGGCCAAGTACGACCTCAGGTTCGAAGACTGCATCAAGTGGTGGACCGAAGACCGGCACATGATGGTGTATTACACCACCGGCAAACGCGACGAGTACTACTACGTCACCGGCGTGCCCCATGCCGAATGGGACTTCCAGGGCGCGTTCGTCGACAGCAGCCGCGAGGAGATGTTTGATGCCTTCAAGGGCTATCACCCCACCGTGCAGGCATTGATCGAGTCCACCGAAAGCGTGACTAAATGGCCGCTGCGCAACCGCAACCCACTCCCACTGTGGAGCCGTGGCCGCCTGGTATTGCTGGGGGACGCGTGCCACCCGATGAAACCGCACATGGCCCAGGGCGCCGGCATGGCCATTGAAGATGCCGCCATGCTCACGCGCTGCCTGCAGGAAACCGGAATCAGCGACTACCGCACGGCGTTCGAGCTGTATGAAGCCAACCGCAAGGAGCGCGCTTCCCGCGTGCAGGCGGTGTCCAACGCCAATACCTGGTTGCGCACCCAGGAAGACCCGGCCTGGGTCTACGGCTATGACCTGTACGCCCAGGAGCTGAAATCGGGGGTGGCCGCGTGAGCACCTTTTTGTATGGCGGTAACGTCCAGGCCAATGGCATTCGCCAGCACTACTTGCGTTACGGCGGCAAAGGCCCGGCGCTGATCCTGATCCCGGGCATCACCAGCCCGGCGATTACCTGGGGGTTTGTCGCGCAGCGCCTGGGCGCGCAGTTCGACACCTATGTACTGGATGTACGTGGACGCGGCCTGTCGTCCACCGGCCCCGAGCTGGATTACAGCGCAGACACCTGCGCCGAGGACATTGGCGCGTTTGCCGATGCGCTGAACCTGGACAGCTACCACTTGGTCGGCCATTCCATGGGCGCGCGCTTTGCCGTGCGCAGTGCCGTCAAACATCCCCAGGGCGTAAACCGCGTGGTGCTGATCGACCCGCCGGTGTCTGGCCCTGGTCGGCGTGAATACCCGAGCAAACTGCCGTGGTACGTCGACTCGATCCGCCAGTCCCTGCTTGGGATGGATGCCGAGGCGATGCGCGCTTTCTGCGCCACCTGGACGCAAGAGCAGCTGCAACTGCGCGCCGAATGGCTGCACACCTGCTATGAACCCGCCATCGTGCGCGCCTTCAATGACTTTCACGCGGTGGACTTCCACCAGGACCTGCCCCACCTCAAGGCCCCTGCCCTGTTGATGGTGGCAGGGCGCGGCGGGGTGATCCTCGACGAGGACATCGCTGAAATCCAGGACCTGCAACCGGCCATCCAGGTCGCCCGCGTACCCAACGCCGGGCACATGATTCCGTGGGATGACCTCGAGGGTTTCTTCCACGCCCTCGGCGACTTCCTCACACAATAAGAATGGAGACCACCATGCAGAAGCCTTACCGCATCGGCCAGATCGTGCCGAGTTCCAACACCACCATGGAAACCGAGATCCCGGCGATGCTCACTGCGCGCCAGGCGATTCGCCCCGAGCGCTTTACCTTTCACTCCAGCCGCATGCGCATGAAGCAAGTGCGCAAAGAAGAACTGGCGGCGATGGACGGCGAATCCGACCGTTGCGCCGTTGAACTGTCCGATGCCAAGGTCGACGTGCTGGGTTACGCCTGCCTGGTGGCGATCATGGCGATGGGGCTGGGTTATCACCGCAACTCCGAACAGCGCCTGCGCAAGGCCACGGCGGATAACGACGCCAACGCTCCGGTCATCACCAGCGCCGGTGCGCTGATCGAAGGCCTGAAAGTCATGGGCGCCAAGCGCATCGCAATTGTCGCGCCGTATATGAAGCCACTGACCGAACTGGTGGTGAACTACATCCGCGAAGAAGGCTTTGACGTGGTGGACTGGCGCGCCCTGGAGATCCCCGACAACCTCGAAGTGGCGCGCCACGACCCGGCCAACCTGCCGGCCATCGTCGCCGGTATGAACCTGGAAGGCGTCGACGTGATCGTGCTCTCGGCCTGCGTGCAGATGCAGTCGCTGCCGGTGGTGGCCAAGGTCGAGGCACAAACCGGCAAACCGGTGCTCACCGCCGCCATCGCTACCACCTACGCCATGCTCAAGGCGCTGGACCTGGAGCCGATCGTTCCTGGGGCCGGCGCCCTGCTCTCCGGCGCGTATTGAGGAGTTTTGCGATGAGCGAACAATCCGCCGACGCCAACTACCAGGGCGTATGGGGCAACCGCATTGGCTTCGGCAAAAAAGCCGCACTGCTGATGATCGACTTCATGCAGGGCTATACCACCGAAGGCGCGCCGTTATATGCCCCCGAGGTTGCAATTGCCGTCACTGAAAGCGTCGAACTGTTGGCCACTGCACGCAAGCACGGGATTGCGGTGGTGCACACCAATATCCGCTACCATCCCGGCCATTTCGCCGACGGTGGCATCTGGGTCAAGAAAGCCCCGGTGATGAAGGACATGGTCGAAGGCAACCCACTCGCGGCGTTCTGCCCCGAGGTCTTGCCCCGGGCCGATGAAGTGGTGATCACCAAGCAATATGCCAGTGCATTTTTCGGCAGCAGCCTGGCCCCGATGCTGCACGCCCAAGGCATCGACACGGTGGTGCTGGCCGGCTGTTCCACCAGCGGCTGCATTCGTGCCACCGCAGTGGATGCGGTGCAACACGGGTTTCGCACCATCGTCGTGCGCGAATGCGTCGGCGACCGACACCCCGCGCCCCACGAAGCCAACTTGTTCGATATCGACAGCAAGTATGGCGACGTGGTGAGCAAGCAGGAGGCGATGAGCAAGTTCAGGGAGCAATAAGACGTTATTAAGAACTGCGCCATAGAGCGTGGTCTTGAAAAAACTGAGGTCCGGCCTGGAAATGCATTCACCTATGGGAGCCGATCCCTGTGGGAGCCGGGCTTGCCCGCGATGCGCACGCTGCGGTGTAACTGTTACACCGCGCCGATGCCATCGCAGGCAAGCCAGCGCCCACAGATGCTCGCTCGCCACAGGTCAATGCCAAACCAGAAATATCTCAGTCTTCTGACACTGCCTTTGGAAGTCGCTTTTACAGCACTCCGAAGTGCTCGAACAAAAGCGGCTGTATAAAAACCATAAGTCACCGCCGGGAGACACCCCAATGCCCATTGCGAATGCAGCGCCCGCGACCACGGTCGCCGACCCCGTTACCACGCTTTACCACAAGATCACCTGGAAGCTGATTCCGTTCCTGTGTTTCTGCTACCTGGCCGCCTACCTCGACCGCATCAACATCGGCTTTGCCAAGTTGCAGATGCTCGACCAACTGCACTTCAGTGAAACCGCGTTTGGCCTGGGCGCCGGCTTGTTCTTCGTCGGCTACATCATCTTTGAAGTGCCGAGCAACCTGGTCCTGGAAAGGGTCGGCGCGAAGATCTGGATCGCACGCATCATGATCACCTGGGGCCTGCTCTCGGCCTGCACCATGCTGGTCACCTCCACCACCCAGTTCTACATCCTGCGCTTTCTGCTCGGCGCCGCCGAAGCGGGCTTTTTGCCAGGCGTGCTGTATTACCTCACCACCTGGTTCCCCACCCATCGACGGGGGCGCATCATCGCGCTGTTCATGATCGGCCTGCCGCTGTCCAGCGTGATCGGCGGCCCGCTGTCCGGCTGGATCATGGGCCACTTCGACAACATGGGCGGCCTGCGTGGTTGGCAGTGGCTGTTCCTGATTGAAGCGGTGCCCAGTGTATTGCTCGGCGTGCTGACATTCTGGGCGCTGCCCAATACCTTTCAACAGGCCAAATGGCTGTCGGACGAAGAAAAGAGCCTGCTCGAAAGCGAACTGCGCAAGGACGACGCGGACGCCACCGGCAGCAAGCACAGCTTCCGCGACGGCTTCTTCAATCTCAAAGTGTGGATGCTTGGCGGTATCGATTTTTCGATCCTGCTCAGCGCCTACGCCATGGGTTTCTGGATGCCGACATTCATCCGCAATGCGGGCATCACCGACACCTTCCATATCGGCATGCTCACTGCGTTGCCGAGCGTGGCGGCCTTGCTCGGCATGCTGCTGATCGGCGCCAGCTCCGACAAACATCGCGAACGCCGCTGGCACATCATCGTGCCGTTTCTGATCGGCGCGGCGGCGATGGCCACCAGCACATTCTTCACCCATAACGTGGTTGCCACGGTGCTGTTGTTCGCCATCGCCTCGGCCGCGATCATCGGCGCCGTGCCGGTGTTTTTCAGCCTGCCGGCGACCTTTCTCAAAGGCACGGCGGCGGCCACCGGTTTTGCCCTGGCGTGCTCGCTGGCGAATATCGCAGGCCTGGTGAGTAACTCGTTGATGGGTGTGGCGATCGACGTCACAGGCAGCAGCGCGGGCGCCTTGTGGTTCTTCGCCGGGTGCCTGATCCTCAGCAGCTTCCTGGTCATCGCCTTGCCGGCGAAACTGGTGAACCGTTAACAACAACAATTTTTTCGGATGAATCACCATGCAAGCTTTCCTTAAAAGCTGTGCCCTGATTGTCGCCGTCGGCCTGTGTGCCGGCACCGCGCAGGCGGCTGAAAAAGTCATCTTCGACACCGACTTCAACGTGCTCAACGATGACGGCCAGGCCTTTATCATGCTCGCCCAGTTGCATGCGCAAAAACGCATCGACCTGCTGGGCATGACGCTCGTCAGCGGCAACGCCTGGGTCGACCAGGAACAAGTCGATGCCCTCAAGGCCGTGGAACGCATGGGGGTGGAGAACGAGGTGGGCGTCTACTCGGGCGCCGCCTACCCGCTGCTGCATGACTACGCCACTTACGAGGCAGAGAAAGCGCTGTTTGGCTCCGGCTGGCCGGGGGCGTTCAAACACCCGCGCCCTACCTCGGCCTCACAACTGATCGCGCCACCGGATGGCCTGGCGACCCACACCCAGTTGCGCAGTGAAACGGCCGCACAGTTCATCGTCGAAAGCGTGCGGGCCAACCCGCACCAGGTGACCATTCTCGCCGTCGGCCCGTTGACCAACGTCGCCCTGGCGATTCGCTCGGCGCCGGACATCGTGCCGCTGATCAAGCGCATCGTGTACATGGGCGGCGCCCTGGAGATCCCGGGCAACACCACCCCGGCGGCGGAGTTCAACTGGTGGTTCGACCCGGAGGCCGCGAAGATCGTGTTGCGCTCACCGATCGAACACGTGATTTTCCCGAATGATGTGTGCGAGAAAGTCACCTTCGACAAATCGGTTTACCAGCGCGTGATTGCCCAGAAAGGCGCGATTGCCGACCTCTACAAGCACGAGTTCGGGCCGCTGTTCGACAAAGACCCGAGCTACCACAGCTTTACCTGGGACAGTTTGCCCGCACTGTTCCTGGTCAACCCGCAAATCGTCACCGAATCCCGCGAGTTGTGGGTGGACGTAGATGCGACCTTTGGCGCCGACTACGGCCGTGCACTGGGCTACAAAAAAGGCGCACCGGTCGGTACGCAGAAAGCCAACGTGGTGTTTGGCGTCGATCAGCAGAAGTTCTGGGACGGCTACGTCAACCTCGTGACATTGCCAACCCCGGTCAAACACTGACCGGCGGATCGCTCCCACCTGGCGTGGGAGCGATCATCACTCAGCCTGCAAGTGCAAACCCGCGCTGCAAATCCTCAATCAATGCCGCCACATCTTCCAGGCCGATATGCAGGCGCACCACCGGGTTAAGCCCGCGATCCGCCGCACTGTCCCGGTCCTGGGTATTGGCCACGGTGACCAGGCTTTCATAACCGCCCCACGACGCGCCCAAGCCGAACAGTTGCAAGCCGTCGATAAAACGCTCGATGCAAGCCGGGTCTGGGTTCGCCAATTCAAACGACAACAAACCATTGCTGCCGCTGAAATCCCGACGCCACAACGCATGGCCCGGGTGCTCCGGCAATGCAGGATGGAACACCCGCTTGACCTGCGGTTGCGCCTGCAACCAATGAGCAATGTCCACAGCCTGGCGCTCATGCACATCCAGGCGCGAAGCCAACGTGCGTGCGCCGCGCAGAATCAGGTAGGCATCGTCGGCGCTCACCGCGTTGCCGAAGGTGTCGCTCATTTTGCCCAGCGCCGCCCAGGCTGCCTCGGTGGTGCACACACTGCCCATCATCACATCGCTGTGGCCGCCCAGGTATTTGGTCAGAGCCATGATCGAAATGTCCGCGCCCAATGCCAGCGGCCGATACAGGTAGCCCGAGCCCCAGGTGTTATCGACCGCCAACAGGATGCCATGCGGTTTGCACAGCGCCGCAATCGCCGGCAGGTCACACAGTTCATACAGCAATGAGCCCGGCACTTCGGCGTAAACCAGCTTGGTATTGGCTTGCAACTGCGCCTCCAAACCCTCGCCATCCGGCGAGAAGTAGCTGACTTCAATACCGAACGGCTGCAGGAACTCACGGGCCAGTTTGCGCACCGGGGAATACACCGCGTCAGTGATCAGCACATGATCGCCAGGACGCAGATAAGCCAGAAACACCTGCGCCGCTGCCGCCAGGCCGGTGCCGTAAAGCCGTGTGCGATGGCCGCCCTCAAGCTCAGTCACCAGGTCTTCCAGCGCATGCGACGTCGGGTTGCCGCGCGCGCCGTAGCTCAGCACGCGCTCACTGTCACGGCGAGCGCGGGCGTCGCGCATCTGTGCGAGGTTATCAAACAGCACAGTGCTCAAACGGGAGACCGGCACATTCACCGCACGAGCGCCATGGCCCTTTTCGGTACGCGCGGCGTGGATCAGCCGAGTACGCACGCGCGACGGCGGCGCCAGGGGCTTGAGGCTGGCGATTTCCGCTTCGCTCATCTGCGCCAACAGGCCTATTTCCCAGGCCAGGTATTGGCGGGCGGCATCCTTGTTGCCGCTGTGGCGGTCGTGGGTGAAAAACAGGAAGTCGATGCACTGTGCATCGCGCGGGGTTTGCGGGTCTTCGTTAACCGGCAGGCCGGCAGCGGCCCATGCACTGAAGCCGCCGTCGAGCAGCCTTGCAGGCAAGCCGTCGGCTGCGAATGCCGCCAAGGCGGGATCATCCGCGACCAGCACTAAAGGTCGATGATCAGTCTTCAACAGTGAACGAATCGACCATTGCGAACCCGCAATATGCCCTTTGCGGTACACCATGCTCGGCCGCAGATCGATCAGGTTCACATCGTTCAACGCCAACGCCAGCGCCAGCGCCTGGGCGCTGATCAACGGCAACGGCTGGTACGCCACCGGCTGCACAAGCGGTAGCACCAGGCCACTGTCGATACCCCCGCTCAGCACGTAAGCCTCATGCCCCAACTGGCGCAGCCAACTGGCAACAATCGGCGCGCGCACGCCGTCGCTGTCCACCAGCACAATGCGCGCGTGGCGCACGCCGATGTACAAGTCGGTGGACTGGATCAATTGCCCGCCCGGCGTGTGTTGCGCGCCCGGCAAGCTGCCGAGGGTAAATTCTTCGGCAGTGCGTACGTCACACAAGAACAGGCTGCGCTGCGCGTCATCCGCCCATTGCCGGACCTGATCCGCCGACACACTGACCACCCCTGCCCGCTCAGCCAGCTGCCGAGCGGCCTGGCGTTGTTGGGCCAGGTCGGTGCTGACCTGATCGGCGTAACGCCGGGTGCTGCCGTGTTCCAGGGCAAAGTCTTCCAGGTACCAACCCTGGGTACCGTTTTCCAAGGCGTAGATCGGGTTCTTCAGCCCCAGGTTGATCAACGTCTGCGCGCCGATAATGCTGCGGGTACGCCCGGCGCAGTTGATCACGATTGGCGTGCGCTCATCGGGCACCAGGTCATGCACACGGTAGCCCAATTCCCCGTTCGGGCAGCAGATGGAGCCGGGAATAGTCATCTTGCGGTATTCATCAAACGGCCGACCGTCCAGCAACACGAGAGGCTCGCCACGCGCCTGCCACTCGGCTAATTGCCGCGCGGTGACATGGGGTGTGTGGCTGGCCTCTTCGACCAATTCGCCAAAGGCCTTGGACGGCACGTGCACCCCCGCAAACAGCTGCAAACCCGCCGCTTGCCAGCCATCGGCGCCGCCTTCGAGCACCTGCACACCGCTGTAGCCCAGGGCGTGTAAACGCTCTGCCGTACGCGCCGCTACCTCACCACCGTCCTGGTCGTAAATCACCAGACGCACCTGGGGGTTCGGCGCCAGCCGGCGCACATCCAGCTCCAGGCGGCTATAGGGCAGGTTCACCCCGTGGAACAGGTGGGCTTCGCCGTATTGCCCGTGTTCGCGCACGTCGAATACGGCGATTTCCTGCCCGTCGAACAGCCATTGCTGCAGTTGACGTGGGGTGATGGTCTGGCTCATGGAAGTCCCAACAAGTTAAGAAAAGAGTTACTGCAACGCCAACGAGCGCTCGCCGGGTGCCACTTCGAGCCCCTTGGCATAGGCCCGCTGCACCGCCGGTCGCGCTTTGATGCGCAGGCGCCAGGCCTGGATATGTGGGTAGTCCGCCAATGCCTGGCCCTGGCGCAGCGGCTGAATCCACGGAAAGATCGCCATATCCGCCACCGAGTATTCACCGGCCACATACGGCACCTCGGCCAGGCGCTGTTCGAGCACGCCATAGAGGCGCGTGGCCTCGGCATTCAGCAGGTCGAGGGCGAACGGAATCGGCTCCGGCGCCTTCTCCTTGAAGAGCTGCAACTGGCTCAGGTACGGGGTGATATGCCCGACCTGCCAGAACAGCCATTCCTGCACCTTTTGCCGCGCGGCACTCCCGGCCGGCGGCAGGAATTGCCCGGCGCTGTCAGCCAGGTAATTGAGGATCGCCCCGGACTCAAACAGGCTCAGCGGCGTTTCGGTGCGATGGTCGACAATGGCCGGAATCCGCCCATTGGCGCTGATGCGCTGGAAGCTCGCCTGCTTTTGCTCGCCTTCGCGGATATTCACCGGCAGCAGGCGGTATTCAAGCCCCAACTCTTCCAACAGGATGCCGACTTTGAGGCCGTTGCCCGTTGGCCAGTAATACAGATCAATCATAAAAACCCCTGGGATGAACGCTGCACCCAATGTGGGAGCGGGCTTGCTCGCGAATGCGGTGTATCAGGCAATGCTGATGTGTCTGACCCGATGCTTTCGGGAGCAAGCCCCCGCCCACATTTGATCGTTGGCGTGCTTACAAATAGGCCTTGATCGACGGCGCCATCTGCGAGGCGTTGTAATTGAGGATGCGACCGTCAGCTTCCACGCCGTACCGGCCGTTCAGCGATTCCAGCGGCAAGCCGTAGAGGTGGAAATGCAAGGTCGCCTGCTCGCCTTCGACACGAATACCGTGCAGGTCTGCACCGAGAAACGAGATCGACGTGCCCGGCTGCACAATCACTTCTTTCTCAAGGGTCAGGGTGGTGAACCCCGGCTCACGGCCCTCGTCATTGCGCGCGTAGACGTAATTGATTTCCTGGCCTTCGATCGCACTGATGATTGCCCAGGTATCGTGGTTATGCGCGATCGTGCTTTTGCCTGGCAACAGCGAGTTGAGGTACAGCGTCGGGGTGTCACCGTCGTCATTCAAACGATAGCGAAACGCTGTGCTGCCCTGCCCTGGCACCGGCGCGGGAAATTCGTCGAAGTTGAACAGGTCGCGACGCTCAGCCAGGTCTTCCAGCAGGCTGACGATTTCCACCAGGGCCGCGCGGTCTACGCCGCGCTGGTTGATGACGCGAATCTGCTGCAAAAACGCCTCGATAACGGCGGCACGGTTTACGCTACTCATGACGGTATTCCTCTTATCAGACTGACAGGCTGTAACGGCTCAAATTGGTCAACAGGTACGGGTCGTGGGCGATGGGGCCACGGCGCCCCGAATCGCCCAGGGCATGACGCAGGAACGTCTGGGTGCGTTCGCTGCTCGGGTTCTGGAAAATATGGGCTGCGCTGCCGTGCTCGACAATCACGCCGTTTTCAGTGAAGTACACCAAGTCACTGATCTCTTCGGCGAAGCGCATTTCATGGGTGACCAGCACGCAGGTCATGCCCTCTTCGGTCAGCTCGCGGATCACCGTCAGCACTTCACCGACGGTTTCCGGGTCCAGCGCCGAGGTCACTTCATCGAACAGGATCAGCTCCGGGCGCATTGCCAGGGCACGGGCAATCGCCACGCGCTGCTGCTGGCCGCCGGACAACTGGCCCGGATAGGCGTCGGCCTTGTGCTCCATGCGCACTTTGGCCAACAGCGCTCGTGCGTCTTTCTCGGCGTCTGCACGGTTGCGGCCCAACACTTTGCGCGGCGCAATCACCAGGTTTTCCAAAACGGATAAATGCGGGAACAGGTTGTATTGCTGGAACACAAAGCCGACGCGCTTGCGCAACTCGATACGCTGGGTTTCCTGCGTCAGGGTGTCCACACGGGTGTCACCCACACGAATGGTGCCGCGCTGCGGCTGCAACAACCCCGTAATGCAACGCAGAATGGTGGACTTACCCGAACCCGACGGGCCGATAATCGAGACCGCTTGACCTCGGTACACCTCCAGGTCGATGCCCTTGAGCACCGGGTTGCTGCCGAATGACAGGTGGATATCCCGCAGGCTCACCAGGGGTTCAATAGAAGGCATAACGGCGCTCCAGGTGTTGGGTGAGACGGGAAATCGGGTAGCAATAGGCGAAGAACAACACCAGCAGGCTCAGATAGATCACCACGGTAAAACCGGTCAGATTCACGGTATTGCTGGCGATCTGCGCGGTGTCGATCACGTCATGCACACCCACCAGTGACGCCAGCGCCGTGCCCATGGTGACCACCGCATACAGGTTCATCCACGGCGGCAACATACGCTTGAAGCACTGCGGCAGGATGATCGAACGGAACAGCTGCCCGCGGGTAAACGCCAGCGAGCGTGCGGCTTCCCACTGGGTGCTGGGAATCGAACCGATGGCACCCCGGAAGATCTCCGCGACGTTGGCACTCGCCGGCAAGGCCAGGCCGATGGTGACCTTGACCCAGTCGGGAAACGACACGTAACTGCTGCCAATATGAATTTCGAACGGGAACACGTAGGTGGTGAAATAGATCAGCACCAGCCACGGCGCATTGCGAAACACCTGCACCCACAGTCGCGCAACAATCCCCACCGGCGATAACGCCAGCGCACCGATCAACAGGCCGAGCAACGAGCCGATGGCAATCGCCAACAGGCTGATCAGGATGTTCTGGCCGAAGCCCGCCACCAGCGCCGGTGACCACTGCCACAACGCTGACAGCACCGGAAATGAATCAATGGCCATAGCCGGGCATCCTCAGGCGCGCTTCCAGCCAGCGCCCCACACAATTGACGATAAAACTCAGCAGACCGAAGAAGCTCAGGATCAGGATCATCAGTTCCAGCACGTTGTCGCTCTGGGTCCAGATCATGATCGCGGCGTAGGTGATGTCGCCCACCGCGATCGCGGAGGCCACGGCGGTCATCTTCACCAGGTCAATCAGGTTGTTGATCAGCGACGGCAAGGCAAAGCGCACCGCCAGGGGCAACTGCACATTCCAAAGCAATTGACGGCTGCTGAACGCCAGGGAACTGGCAGCTTCAAGTGTGACGGCGGGCACCGCTTCGATCCCGGCGCGCAAGGCCTCGGCATGGAACGCGCCTTTGTGCAGGGAGATCACAATCACCACCCAGGCAAACGGCGTCAGCGGGTTGGCCGCGCCGACCGCCTGGGTCAGCAACATGTTCAGCACCAGGAACGCGCAATACAGCTGCACCAGCGTCGGCGTATTGCGCGTGACCTCGACAAACACCCGCGCCGGCTTGGCCAGCCACGGATTGCCGCAGGTGAGCATCGCCGCCAGGCTGATACCCGCCAGCAGGCTGCCAATGATCGTGAACAGGCACAACAGGCCGGTGGTCAGCGCGCCTTGTACCAGGCTGCCGCGCTGGTAGGCGTCCAGCAGGAAGGTGTAGTTCAGACCAAAGCCTGCGGCCCAATGGACGAAAAGCTCCATCATCGCAATTTTCCGCAGGCTGCCGCGATACGCCGCCCGGCCTCGGCCACGCTGTCGGTCGCCGTGGCGATGGACAAGCGAAACCACGGCGACAGGCCATAGGCACTGCCCGCCACACCGGCTACGCCCTCCTCCAGCAGCCAGGCGACCACATCGCCGTCGTTGTCCACGCGCTGGCCGTCCGGGCGGCGGCGCCCCAGCAGCCCGGCGCAACGCACGAATACAAAGAAGCCGCCCTGAGGCTCAAGGACTTCCAGGCCCTCGACACCGTTAAGGGCCGTGACCAAAATGTCTCGCCGCAACTGGTAAGCCGCGACCTGCTCAGCGAGGAAGTCCAACCCGCCGGTGTACGCCGCCAACGCGGCCGCCTGCCCCACCGATGATGCGCCAGAGGTGGATTGGGATTGCACCACAGCCATCGCATCGGTCAGGGTTTTCGGCCCGGCACCGAAGCCGATGCGCCAGCCGGTCATGGCGTAGGTCTTGGACACACCGCCGACCAGCAGGCAACGGTCCTGCAGGTCCGGCGCGACGTTCAGCAGACTCTGGGCCGGGCGACCATCGAAGCGGATGTGCTCGTACAGTTCATCCAGCAGGATCAGCACCTGAGGATGGCGACGCAGCACCTCGGCCAACGCCTGCAATTCGGTGTCGCTGTAGACCGCGCCGCTGGGGTTGCCCGGGCCATTCAGAATCAACCAGCGCGTGCGCTCAGTGATGTGTTGTTGCAACTCGGCCGGGAGCAACTTGCAGCCCTGCTCCAGCCCACATTCGATGAACACCGGTTCGCCGCCGTTGAAGCGCACGCTGTCCGGAAACGACGGCCAGTAAGGCGTCGGTACCAACACTTGATCACCTTCATCCAAGGTGGCGGCGAAAGCATTGAAGATGATTTGCTTGGCGCCGTTGGCAATCACGATGGACGCCAGTGGGTAGTCCAGGTGATTTTCCCCGGCCAGTTTGCGTTGCACAGCCAGGCGCAGCGCCTTTACACCCGGCGTCGGCGTGTACTTGGTGGCGCCCGCCGCGATGGCGGTGTAGGCGGCTTGCTTGATGTGTTCCGGGGTGTCGAAATCCGGCTCGCCGGTGGTGAGATCGAGGATATCGCGGCCAGTGTCACGCAATTCGGTGGCGCGGGATTTGGCCGCGGCGTTGGCCGACAGCGACACGCGCTGCACGCGTTTGGACAAACGTACGGTCATGGCTGCACCTCAAGGACTTTGCCCGGGTTGAGCAGGTTGTACGGGTCAAGCGCCTGCTTGATGCGGCGCATCAGGTCCAGCTCCACCGGGCTCTTGTAGCGGCTGAGCAGGCCGACCTTGCGCTGACCGATGCCATGCTCGGCACTGATCGAGCCGCCGTGGGCATGGGCGCTGTCATGCACCAA
Source organism: Pseudomonas antarctica (assembly GCF_001647715.1). Lineage (NCBI taxonomy): Bacteria > Pseudomonadati > Pseudomonadota > Gammaproteobacteria > Pseudomonadales > Pseudomonadaceae > Pseudomonas > Pseudomonas antarctica. Next base: position 2,972,950 of record NZ_CP015600.1, on the reverse strand, counting down.
CGCGCTCAACTCGGCGTAGTGAGCCATGTGTGCGTCCACCGTCGAATCCAATGGGTGTGCCACGTTGTAATGCAGGTTGCCGTCGCCCAGGTGGCCGAAGGTGAAGTTGCGCACGCCGGGGAAATGCTGTTGCAGCAGCGCGTCGGTGTGGGCAACGAAGGCCACAACCTGGGAAATCGGCACCGAGATATCGTGCTTCATGTTGCGCCCGGCGCGCTTCTGCGCCTCGCTCATGTTCTCGCGCAGCAGCCACAGCGCCTCGCTTTGCGCCAGGCTCTCGGCGATCAAGGCGTCACTGAGCAGTTGCTGCTCGAAGGCATCGCCGAGCACCCGCTCGAAGGCCTCGCGGGCGTGGCTTTCGCCGTGGTTATCCGAGAGTTCAATCAACGCAAACCAGGGCTGGCTCGCCGTTTTAAAAGGCTGCGGACCGTCCGGAAATTGTTCGCGCAACAACGCAAGGCAATCAGCGGTCAGCAGTTCAAAGGCCGTCAGGTTGGCGCCAAAGCCGGCGCGGGCATGGGACAAAAACGCCACCGCCTGGGCCAGTTCATCAAAGGCTAATAGCGCCGTAGCCTGGGCTTTCGGCAGCGGGAACAGCTTTAAGGTGGCGGCCGTGATAATCCCCAGGGTACCTTCGCTGCCGATGTACAAATCACGCAGGTCGTAGCCGGTGTTGTCCTTGCGCAAACCGCGCAGGCCATGCCAGATTTCGCCTTCGGCAGTCACCACCTCCAGGCCCAGGGTCAGCTCGCGGGTATTGCCGTAACGCAATACCGCTGTGCCGCCGGCATTGGTGCCGAGGTTGCCGCCGATGGTGCAACTGCCTTCGGCGCCGAGGCTCAACGGGAACAAGCGATCGGCATCGCGCGCCACGTCCTGGATGTTCTGCAGGATGCACCCGGCTTCCACCGTGAGGGTGTCGTTGTCGGTATCGACAGTGCGTACGCGGTCCATGCGGTCGAGCAACAGCAACACCGAGCGCCCGCTGGCGTCCGGCGTGGCGCCGGCCATCAGACCGGTGTTGCCGCCCTGCACCACGATGGGCGCGCTCAAGGCCACGCAGGCACGCACCACCGCCGCCACTTCATCGGTATTGGCCGGGTGCACTGCCGCGATTACCTGGCCGGTGTAGCGCCCTTGCTTGTCAATGAGGTACGGCGCCGCTTCTTCGCTGGTTTGTACATGGGTTGCGCCGAGCAGCTGTTGCAAGGTGGCAAAAAGCGCTTCACTCATGGCTGTATTGCTCGTGCAAATCCCGCAAGGCCTGGGACGGCGCCATACCGGTGCGCTCGCCGAGGGCAATCAGAAATCCGGTTTTATGCCAGTCACGCACGATGGCATCGAGCTTGGCCTGGGTGTCGTGTTCGCCCTTGCGAATCCAGATCACCGACTTCGACGGGATCAAATCACCCGGCAAGGGGATTTCGTAACCGTCCCATTCGGCTTCATTGAGCAGCGCATGCATGGTCGGACTGACGTGTACGGCGGCCACGCAACCGTTGCCGCGCAGCGACAACAACGATTCGGACTGGCTGCGGAACGCCTTGATCTGCGCGCCGTAGGTTTCCTGCAGCGGCTTGATGAAGTTGCTGCCCTGGGACACGCACACCGGCTTGTCCTTGAGGTCGGCCCATTGCGTGATGCCGGCGCCCTTGCGAATCAACGCCGCACCGCCGACTTCCTCATACGGTGTGGGCACGTAGTCGAGGATGTCGGCACGCTCTTCGGTGAATTGCATATTGGCGATCAAGATGTCGACCTTGCCCTGTTGCAGGAACTGCACGCGGTTGGGCGCCAGTACCGAGACCGTTCTGGTCTCCACGCCCAGCACCTGGCCAATGCCCTTGGCCAGTTCGACGTTGTAGCCCAGGTGCTCGCCGGTCTTGGGGTCGATAGTGCCGAACGGCGGGCCGCTGAGGATCACGCCGACGCTGATGGCGTGGCGTTGCTGGATTTTGTCGAGGGTGGCATCGGCGTGGGCGAAGCCGGCGCACAGGGCCAGGCCGAGTGCGGTCAGGGTTTTCAGATTCATCTCAAGCGCCCTTGAACTGTTGTTGCAACTCCACCAGCGCTGGCGACGCCGGGCTGATGCGGTTGCGCGTCTGGGCTTCGATCAGCCAGCCGCTGCGGTGCAGTTCCTTGACGATCGGGTCGAGCCGGGCCTGGGTATCGCCTTCGCCGCGACGGGTCCAGATCACCGACGGCGCCGGGTTGAGCTCCGGGCTGAGGGCGCGGTAGTCCTTCCATTCGGCGCTGTCGTTGATCAGTGGGTTGATCAGGGTGGAGTCATGCACCGCCGCGACGCAGTTGTTGCCGCGCAGTGCCAGCAGCGATTCGGACGAGCTCTTGAACGCCTTGATCTGGGCGCCGAACTCGGTCAGCGGCTTGACGTAGCTGCTGCCTTGAGAGGTGCACACGGGTTGGCCACTAAGGTCTTCCCAACGGGTGATCTTGCTGTCTTTGAGCACCGCCGCAGTGCCGCCGACGCGATAGAACGGCGTTGGCACAAAGCCAAGGATTTCGCCGCGCTCGGCGGTCCATTCCATATTGGCAATCAGCAGGTCAACCTTGCCTTGCTGCAGAAACTGCACGCGGTTGGCGGGCAACACCGGCACCAATTGCACATCGGCCTTGAGCTGACGCCCCAGTTCGTTAGCCAGGTCCACGTTCAATCCCTTGGGCTTCTGCGTGGCGGGATCAATGCTGCCGAACGGCCCGCCGGACAACAACACGCCGACCACCAGCACATGGCGCTGCTCGACTTTGTCCAGTGTCGCATCGGCCTGGGCCGCCGCAGTGGCGCCCAAGGCGATCATCGATCCCAGGGCCACCGGCAACCATTTCTTGAACATCATTGGACTTCCCCCTGGCGAATGGTCGGCGTACCCCGACCTGATGGAGGGGCATGCTAGGGAGAGTGCGGTGGCAACGGAAATGCAAATATCTCATATCGTTATAACTTGCAGTGTAAGCACCGCCTTTCATTCAGGCATAACCCATTATTTATTGGTCTTTTTAAAAAACACTCCCGACAACACATTAAAATATGTAATGTTTAACTTCGCACTCTTGATATAAAACCGCCCTTGGAAATGGCCATGTCGACCCTTGATTTAGAGCTCCTGCGCACATTTATCGCGGTGGTCGATCACCACAGCTTTGCCGAAGCCGGCACGCACCTGGCGCGTACCCAATCGTCCGTGACCCAGCACATGCAGCGCCTGGAGCAGCAAGTGGGCGTGAGCCTGTTCGAAAAGCGCGGCCGCCAAAAACAACTGACCGAGCCGGGTTTGCAACTGTTGCGCCATGCGCGACAGATGCTCTCGCTGAATGATGACGCGTTGAACTCCCTGCGCGAAAGCAGCTTGAGCGGGGTGCTGCGTATCGGTTCGCCCCACGACATCGCCGACACCATTCTGCCGCCCATCCTGAGCCACATCGCCCGCTCGGCCCCGCGACTGCGCCTGGAAATCGACGTGGGGCGCAGCCCGTTTTTGATGGATGACCTGCACCGGGGCAAGGTGGACATGGTGATTTCCACCCGCTCCGACCCGAATCTTGAGGGGTTTGCGTTGCGCACCTCGCCGGTGTGGTGGATTTGTTCGGCGCAGTACATTCACCAGCCAGGTGAACCGCTGCCGTTGATTCTGGTGGATGAGCCAAGCATCTACCGGCGCTACGCGCTGGAGGCGTTGGAACGGGCCAATATTCCCTGGCGGCAGGCGTACCTGGCGTCGAACCTGATCGGCATCAAGGCCGCAACCCGCGCAGGCCTGGGCGTAACGCCGCGCAGCATGGAGATGTTGGGGCCGGATATGCGCGTGCTCGGGGAAACGGATGGGTTGCCGCGACTGCCGGAGGTGACCTATTACTTGTGGATTCGGCCGAATACAGCGAATCCGATTGCGCGCAAGGCGTATGACTTGATTCGCGCCAGCCAGGGTTTATAAGCCGAACACCGACAAATGTGGCCGCGGGCTTGCTCGCGATGCGATCTTTCAATCACGGGCGGCCCGACGGGTTCCCTGCTTTGTCGAGCAAGCCCGCCCCCCTCTTTGGATTGAGGCAGGCCTGTAGAATGCCGGACAATTTCAGGGCCACATCCGTCGCCTGCTGCGCTGTTACGACATTGGTGAAGCCCATCAATAAGCCTTGCTCGCGCCCCGGTTCAAGCATCCACTGCGACAACGCTTGAAGGGCAAGGCCTTCGCGATTCGCCGCCTCGGCGACAACGTGATCCGGCACCGCCACCACCAACCGCGCCAACAGATTTATCCCCCCGGCTTGCTCATCCACGCACAAAAACGCCGCGCAATGCACGCGTAACGCCTCCACTAAAAACCCTCGGCGCTGCGCATACAACAGGCGCATCTTTTTCAGGTGTCGGGTGAAATGGCCCTGTTCCAGAAAATCCGCCGCCGTCAGCTGCAATAACTGCGCACTGCGCTGTTGCAACGCGTGGGCGCTGTGCTCGAAAGCCTCCACCAACTGCGCGGGCACCACCAGATAGCCCAGCCGCAACCCCGGAAACAGCATTTTGCTGAAGCTCCCGACATGGATCACCCGGTCTTGCACATCCTGACTCTTGAGCGCCGCCAACGGCTGCCCCTGGTAGCGAAACTCACTGTCGTAATCATCCTCTACCACCCAACTGCCCTGCTCCTGCGCCCAGGCCAGCAAAGCCTGCCGCCGCGCCCAGCTCAACGCCACGCCCAGGGGGCTCTGATGGGCCGGGGTCACGACCGCCAGTCGCGCCTGCCGATCACGCTGGATGCCCTGCCCGACATCCAGTCCATCCCGATCCACCGGCACCGGCACCAGCTCAACACCTTGATGGATCAATAGCTGCCGTGCGTGCAGATAACCCGGGTCTTCATACCAGCAACGCTGCCCCGCCATCTGCAGCGCATCGCACACCAGCGTCAGGCACCCCGCATAGCCTGAGCACACAAATACCTGCTGTGGCGTACATTCCACGCCCCGGTACAACGCCAGGTAGCTGGCAATCGCCACACGCAACGCCTGGGCGCCACGCACGTCGCCCATGCCCAGGCTGTCGGCATCGGTGCGGCGCACCTGCCGGGTGACCAGTCGTGCCCACAGTTTGCGCGGGAACGCATCCAGCGCCGGCTGCCCCATTTGCAACGCCGGGGTTGCCGAGGCCTGCGGCAGTGCGGCCGGCTGCGGTTTCATCGCAACCTGCGGCAATGCCCTGGAAATGACGGTGCCCGCCTGCCCCCGCGCCTCAAAGAAACCCTCACTGACCAACAGTTGATAAGCCGCTTCCACCGTTCCGCGCGCCACCTTGAGTTCCAGCGCAAGGCTGCGCACCGACGGCACGCGATCACCCGGGCCAAGCTGGCCCTGATCAATGGCCAGACGAAAGCGGCGGTAGATTTCCTGGTATTTGGGCAGTGACGACATCGCAAACAGGCTCGGCAGAATGACAAAGCGGAGTCTGATCATGTCCCAACCCACTTGTCCAATCATGCCCCTGTTGAGCGGCCGTGCCGCCACCGAAAATGGCGCATCCCTTACGCAAACAAGGATCGCCCATGAAACACCGTCTCGATTACGCCAAAGCCGCCCCTGCAGGTTACAAAGCCCTGGGATCAGTCCACAGCTATATCCATGGCTGCGGCCTGGAGAAAGAATTGATTGAACTGGTGTACCTGCGGGTCTCGCAACTCAACGGCTGCGCTTATTGCCTGGACTCGCATTCGCGCGACCTGCTCAAGCAAGGCGTGAGCCTGGAAAAAATCATGCTACTGGCGGCCTGGCACGAAGCATTGCCGCTGTTTACCGCGCGTGAACGTGCCGCCCTGGCCTGGGCCGAGGTGGTCACCCAGGTCGCGCAAACCCAGGTGCCGCAAGCGGATTACGTCAGCGTGGCGGCAATGTTCAGCGAGAAGGAAGTCGCTGACCTGACCCTGGCCATTTCCCTGATGAACGCTTTGAACCGCGTCGCCATCAGCTTTCGCAAAGTGCCGACGGCGGTCAAGGCCCATCAGGAGAACCTCAACGATGAATGAGCACGTCGAATTCGCGCCGATGGAAACCGAGGCCGACTGCATCGCCAGCTTTGCGCTGATGCAGCAACTGCGGCCGCACCTGACCGACGCCATCAGCTTCGCGGAACAAGTCCAGCGCCAGCGCCAAAATGGCTACCACTTGCTGGCCGCGCGCGAGCACGGCCGGGTCATCGGCCTGGCCGGCTACCGGCTGACCGAAAACACCCTCTACGGGCGGTTTATCTATGTCGATGACCTGGTGGTCGATGCGGCTTTGCAACGTCGACGCCTGGGCGAGCAACTGCTCGAGCGGGTGCGCGAAGAAACCCGCACCCGGGGTTATCGCTACCTGGTGTTGGACACCGGCTTGCATATGGTCCTGGCCCAGCGTTTCTACTTCCGTCAAGGCTTGTTGCCGCGCGGCATGCATTTTTCCCAGGACCTGAGCCAATGACCCGCGCCCTGTTACTCAGCTTCAGCCCCCACGGCAAGGCCGCGCAGACCTTCAAGCTGGCCCGCGCGCTGCTGGATGACGTGGTGCCGGGCGCCGAGGTCAGCGAGCGCGATTACGGCGGCCAGGCATTGCCGCCGCTGACCCGTGAGTATGCGAATGCACTCACCACGCCTGGCGGCTTAAGCGGCAACGCGACGGCGTTGTCGGAACAATTGATCGTCGAGCTGGAAGCCTGTGACCTGCTGATCCTCTGCACCCCGGTGCACAATTTCACCGTGCCGGCGGCGCTCAAGGGCTGGATCGACCATGTGGTGCGTATTCATCGCAGTTTCACGGTGAATGCACAGTTCGAAAAAGTCGGGTTGCTCAAGGATCTGCGTACGTTTGTGCTGGTCAGTTGCGGCAATTCACGCAAGGGGCATGAGCCGGATTTCCTGACACCTTATCTGACCGCGATCCTGTCGACGGTGGGCATCCACAGCGTGGATTTCGTCTACCTGGGCGCCATGGTGCGCGGAGAACAAGCGGTCGCCCGGGCGGTGGAACAGGCACACCGACAATTGTCGCAGGCAATCAGCACTGGCCTATAAAATTAATGGCGCTAGAATCAGCGCCATTCTTGCACCTGCCTCTCTGATACGAGCCGCCCATGAGCTTTGATTTCGACACGATCCACCCCCGCCTCGGCACCGGCAGCACCAAGTGGAGCCGCTACCCGCAAGACATCTTGCCGATGTGGATCGCCGACATGGATATCGCCGCGCCACCCGCGATATTGCACGCGCTGCATGCTCGCCTTGATCAGCAAATCCTTGGCTACAGCGTCGCCGGCCCGGACGTGCGCGAAGCCATCGTCGCTGACCTGTGGGCCAAATACGCCTGGCGCGTGCAGCCTGAAGAGCTGTTGTTCCTGCCCGGCGTCGAGCCCGGCTTCAATATGGCCCTGCATGCGTTTGTGCAACCGGGCCAACCGGTGGTGCTGCAAACCCCCAATTACCGGCCGATCCGCTTGGCACCGGGTCACTGGAACCTGCCGCGTATCGAAGTGCCGTTCGAACTGATCAACGGCGAATACATCACACCAATGCCCGCGATACGCCAGGCACTGACCGGCGCCGGTGCACTGTTGCTGAGCAACCCGCACAACCCCATGGGCAAAGTCTTCCCCCGCGAAGAACTGCTCGCCGTGGCCAACGCCTGCCTGGAAAACGGCGCGCTGATCATCAGCGACGAAATCCATGCCGAACTGTGCTTCGATGGCCGCCGCCACATCCCTACCGCCAGCCTCAGTCCCGAAATCGCCCAGCGCACCATTACCCTGATGTCGGCGAGCAAGGCCTACAACGTGGCCGGTTTGAAGACCTGCTTTGCCGTGGTGCAGAACGCCGAGGTGCGCGAGCGCTTCAATAATGCCCGCTGCGGCATGGTCGACAGTGTCAGCCCGCTGGGCCTGGAAGCCACCCGCGCCGCCTATAGCCAGTGCAGCGACTGGCTGGACGCGCTGGTGCAGTACCTGCAAGCCAACCGTGACTATCTGCTCAATGCCGTGCAAACCCGTTTGCCGGGTGTGGTGATGCATGCCCCTCAGGGCACCTTTCTGGCTTGGCTGGATTGCAGCGCCCTGGGCCTGGATGACCCACAGCAATTCTTCCTGGAACAGGCCAAGGTCGGCTTGAGCGCAGGCATCGAATTCGGCGATGACAGCCAGCAGTTTGTACGCCTGAACTTCGGCTGCCCACGGGCGATGCTCGAAGAAGGCCTGCAACGCATGGCGCACGCACTGCGTCACCGTTAGGGCGCAATTCACAACGTTTCGCAGCGAGTGCCGAACCCCTGCTGTTACTGTTTTTGCCTTTCAGTCCCACCGGCAACAGCAGGAGTTCCATGGCATGGCGACCCAGCCCCTTGATCGTTCGTCCGACCCCAAATCCCTTCCCGGTACGCCGCTTAAGTCAGCCGCAGCGTTCCATGTGCTACTCAAGAACAGTGCAAACAAGAAAGTCGAGTCCCAGGACAAGACGCCATCGGGGCTCGATGCCAGCAAGCAACAAGGCTACGAACTGGCGGCCAAGGACGCCACGCCGCCACCTGCTCTGTCTGACTACAAGGCCATCGGCCCGCCGGATGAAGTGGGCCCGGGGCTGATTCGTTACGAGACCCAGGACGGCAAGAAGGTCATCGTCAGCGAGCACGACAGCCCGGACCTGTTCAAGCAAGTCAGCGCAGACTTCAAGTCCCTCTCCGGCGTGGTTGCCAGCCAGAACGCCGGTTACCAGAGCCTGGGCGCGGACGGCAAGGCACCGGAAAAACTCGCCGATTACAAATCTCTCGGCCCGCCTGATGAAACCGGCCCCGGCGTGATCCGCTATGAAACCCAGGACGGCACCAAGGTCGTTATCAGCCAGCGTGACAACCCCGAAGCCTTCCAGAAAGCCAAGGACGACTATGCGAGTTTCACCGGCCTCACCAGCAGCGAAGACGCCGGCTACAAGCGCGCCAGCGATAACGAAGTGTGGCCGCCGTATGGTGGCACCACCGTCGGCCCGGTCGATGAAGTCGGCCCGGGGCTGATCCGCTTCGAAAGCAACGGCCAGAAAATGGTCGTGGCCCGTGATGACAACCCCAAGCTGTTCGACTACCTGGCCGGCCTGCACGAGGTCTATACCGACCCGGGCAAGAAGGCCGTGGTGGAAGGCGAACTGAATAACGGCGCGACACTGGCCGACGCCAACACGCCAGTGCCGGGCCTGAATGACTACAAGACGTTCAGTTGGAACAACGACCAGAAAGACAGCATCCTCACCTACGAACTCCATGACGGCACCAAGGTGGTGGTGTCCTCGAATGTCAGCCCCGAGCTGTTCAAGAGTGTCGCCACCGCGCATGACACCTGGGACAAAATCCACACCAGCGAAAGCGAAGGCTACAAGCTGGCGGGGCCGAATGACTTCCTGAAAAATACCGACATCACCTTTGGTTCCCCCGATGAACTGGGCGATGGCCTGATCCGCTACGAGACCAGCGAAGGCAAAGTCATCGTGTCCAAGGAACTGAGCCCGCAGCTCTACGATGACGTCAAGGCCAAGTGGGACGCCTTCAGTGCCGGTGCAGTCGATGACACCCGCACGAAGCACAACCTGCCCAAGTCCGCTGACCTGGATGTGCTGAACATGGACACCGGCGTGCACGCCGATGAAAAAGACGACAAGTCGCCAACCCTGAGCGTCAGCGAACTGGCCACCACCCAACTGATCGACACCTACCGCGCCGGCGTCAAAGACGGCTCGATTCCCAAGGATGACCCGCGGGCCAAGCTGGTGCGCGCCCTGGAAGCCCAGGCCGCCTACCAGAATGGCCACGGCATCACCGGCTACGAAGAATCCAAGCGCCCGTTCAACACCACCTGGCGCGAGTTCGATGACAAGCAGACCGAGCTGACCTCGGCCGACATGCACGACATCATCGACGGCAAGGCCGTGCAACAGCAGATCGGCGAACTGTTCAAAGACCCGACCGTGCAGGCCGACTACAAGTCGAAGATGGACGACGCGATCAACAAGCTGCCGAACAAGGACGAGATCAAGCAGAAGCTGCTGGACCTCACATCCAACCCGGATTACGTGCTGTACCTCAAGGACCTGCAAAACCAGGGCAAGACCTCCGAGGCGCAAAAAGACCTGAGCGACACCCTGACCTCGCTGTCACTGTTCGATCCCGAAGCGGCCAGCAAAGCGGCGCAGAATATCCAGGCCGATGGTTTGACCACCGACCTCAATGCGATTCTTTCGGACCCGAGCAAGATCTCCGACGAGAACAAGGAACTGGCCACCAAGGACCTGTTCGGCCTGCTCAAGGGTGTATTGAAAGGCACCCTGCTCGACCTGCCGCGCCGTACCCAGGAAACCCTCGAGAAGTTCCTCAACGAAGGCTTGCAGGGCAAGGAAAAGTCGGCCGGGGTGACCAAGGCTCTGGAAGAGTTGGGTGAGGTCTACAAGAACAACGGCTCCATCAGCGAAGCCGACCTGAAAAGCGCACTGAACAAACCCTATATCGCAGTGGCCGATCGCGGCATGCTCGGCGAGGTCTTCAACACCCTTAACAGCAAGGGCATTCTTGGCTCCCTCGGCGCCGGCGTGACGCTGTTTTCAGCGATTTACCAACTGGTGGGCAAAGGCGGCAAGCTCGGTGAAACCCCGGCGCAGCGGATGTCCATCGCCAAGGATTTCCTCAGCTTTGCCGGCGGTTCCAGCCACTTTGTGCGCCTGGGCGACAAGATCGGCGAGACCTTGGGCAAAGGCGGCCTGGTGGACTTCCTCGGCCTGGACAAGACCTTGCCGGAGATTTGGGGCAAGAACGGGCTGCAGGAGCCTAACTTCGAGTTTCGCGTCAACGAGTTGCCAAGCGACGTCAAAGCCAAGATTACCAGTGCCCTCGATGCCGTGCCCGACAGCCAGTACGACGGCATCTCGACAATGTTCGGCGAGGGCGACAAAGCCGTCACCGAGGCCACCGAAGGCCTGGCCACTCACCTGGATGACGGCCTGGCGGCAGCAGGCGCGGCCAAGTTGGGTGCGTCCAAGTCGGCGAAGATTGCCGGTTCGGTGATCAAGGTCCTGGGCCCGGCCACGGATATCGTCGGGGGTTTTGCCGATATCGTGTTGGGCGCCCTGGCGATCAAGAGTGGGGTCGACAGCAAAGACCCGCTGGCCCAGGCGGCGGGTGGCCTGCAAGTGGCGGGCGGTGCGTTCGGCGCATCGGCCGGGGTGCTCGGCGCCGCCGCACTGTTTGGCGCGGGCACGGCGGCGGCATTGACCGGGCCGCTGTTCCTGGTGGGTGTGGTGCTGGCGGTAGTCGGCGGGATCATCGGCTACTTTGTCGACCACAACAAAAAACAGAAAGCCACCGAGAAAGAAAACGACTGGTACCGCGACCTGGCCGGCGACGGTTTATTGCAGGACAACTGGGCCGACAAGGTCGAATACGCCCACTACGAAATCCACCACTACAAAGGCCGCGACACGCCGACCGACGACAGTATTTTTCGCTTCCAGCAATCCGAGTGGGAACACTTTGACGAGACCCCGCAAAAAGGTGGCTCCTCGAGTAACCGACTGGACGGGGACTTGCACAAGCATTACGAAGACCCGAACACACCGCCGAAAAGCTTGCCGAGTGATGCGCCGCCGGAGAGACCACAACCCCATGCACCCGGCGGCGGTGGCCCGCGCATTAACTAACGGCCAGGCGGGCGGGCCTCTCTCCATGTGGGAGCTGGCTTGCCTGCGATGACGGCTTCGCATTTACCATCCATGTGATGTGACTGATAGACCGCTATCGCGGCATAGGTATCTACACCTCTTTTTTTACGGGTTGAGTGCTGTGGTTGTCGGGGGGGCGCTGAGTACATATCCGTTGTTTGGGTCACGGCTGACATGGGTTCCGCCCTTACGGCGGGTCACTTTGGAAAAGCCCCAAAGTAACCAAAGGGCTCTTGCCCCACCACTCGGCACCTCGCCTAGGCTCGGTGTGCCCTCACGCAGGCTTTGGACCGTGGGCCGCCGCCATGGGCCATCCTTGGCCCAGTGCGGCTAACCCGGCGTCCTGCCGGGTTACCCACGCTCCAAAGCCTGCGTTCGGCCAGCGTGGTTAACGGGGCGCCTAAGATCAAAATCAAAAACAGATCAAGATCAAAAGCAGAGCACGCCGGCCTAGTAGCCGACCTGAGTGGTTAGATCAAAAGCAAAACCGAGGCGGCCTGACAGCCGACCTGATCTTGGAAGCTGAACCTAATCAAATGTGGGAGCTGGCTTGTCGGACCGCCGAACCGCTGCGATAGCATCAACTCGGTGTACTTGGTGGACCGAGGTGTCCGCATCGCAGGCAAGCCAGCTCCCACAGAAAAGCAATTCTGCTTCTGATCTGCTTCTGATCTGCTTCTGCTGTGCTTTTGCCCTGCTGTGGCTTCTACCACTCAGGTCGGCTACCAGGCCGCCGTGCTCTGCTTTTGATCTGCTTTTGATCTTGATCTGACAGGCCCCGTTAACCACGATGGCCGAACGCAGGCTTGAATCCGTGGGTAACCCGGCAGGACGCCGGGTTAGCCGCACTGGGCCAAGGATGGCCCATTGCGGCGGCCCACGGATTCAAGCCGGAGTGCGGGCATGCCGAGCCCAGGCGAGGCACCGAGTGGTGGGGCAAAGCGTTTTTTGGTTACTTTTTTAGGCGCTTTGTAAAAAAGTGACCCGCCGTAAGGGCGGAACCCTAAGCAGCCGTAACCGCAGCAACGGATATGTACTCAATCTACCTAACCCCCTAACAGGCGCAAAGCAACACAAAGAGTTGCGTAGATACCTATGACTATCACAGGCAAGCCAGCCCCCCCCAAATGATCGGGGTTTACAGCTTGGCGATGGACACTTCGGTCGACTTCACAAAGGCAATCACTTCGCTGCCCACTTTCAATTCCAGGTCACGCACCGAGCGGGTGGTGATCACAGAGGTGACGATGCCGGACGCGGTCTGCACGTCGATTTCGGACACCACTTCCCCCAGCAGAATTTCCTTGATCACGCCCTTGAACTGGTTGCGCACGTTGATCGCTTTAATAGTCATGTCGGCTTTCCTTTTGGCTGTTGGGTCAATCCGCACGAATGCGCAGGCCCTCAAAATGCGCCACTCAATCATCCATTAAAAGGAATATATAACTCTTTATTTATTCGATATGGATATATACGCACTGTTCACCTGGCAACAGCGGATCAACACACTGCCCTCTCACACCACAACACAATTGACCTGAACCCCAGCAAATACGCCCCGACAACAGATGGCACAGAGACTGCATATTCCGATTGAGCATGATGGAACATGTCATTTCAATTTTCTGAATATAAGAAAAGCCTTCTCTCACCGCCTTGTCCGGAGCTGTTCCATGAAACCCTTCACCCAACGCTTACTGGGCGCCTGCGCCCTCATCTTGTGTGTGCAACCGCAAGCCTTCGCCGCCGAAGCCGACCCCGCGCAAGTCAACCTGGATTACGCCTACTACTCACCGGTCAGCCTGGTGCTCAAGCATTTCGGCTGGCTGGAACAAGCGCTGCCGAACAGCAAAGTCGGCTGGGTACTGAGCCAAGGCAGCAACCGCTCGCTGGAATACCTCAACAGCGGCGGCGTCGACTTTGCCTCGTCCGCCAGCCTGTCGGCGGTGTTGAGCCGCGCCAATGGCAGCCCGATCAAATCGGTGTACGTCTACAGCCGCGCCGAGTGGACCGCGCTGGTGGTGCGCAAAGACTCGCCGTTCAACCGCGTGACGGATCTGAAAGGCAAGAAAATCGCCGCCACCAAAGGCACCGACCCGTACCTGTTCACCCTGCGCAGCCTGCAACAAGCCGGGCTGAAAAAAGACGACGTCGAGTTAGTTCACCTGCAACACCCCGACGGCCGCACGGCGCTGGAAAAAGGTGACGTAGACGCCTGGGCCGGTCTCGACCCGCACATGGCCGCCAGTGAAATTCAGGCCGGCTCACGCCTGCTGTACCGCAACAAGGACTTCAACAGCTACGGCGTGGTCAGCGTCACCGAGCAGTACGCCAAGGAGCATCCGCAGACCATCAGCAAGGTGCTCGGCGCCTATGAAAAAGCCCGCGACTGGGCAGTGAAACACCCGGATGATTTCGCCAAATTGCTCGCCGACGAAGCCGGCCTGCCGCTGGAAGTGGCCAAGCTGCAACTGTCGCGCACCGACCTCGGCAGCCCGTTGCTGACCGCCCAGGATGTGCTGTCCTCCAAGGCCGCTGCGCCGATCCTGGTGTCCGAGGAATTGGTGCGCCGTGGCGTGAACGTGGACCAGGTGATCGACCAATTGATCGACACCTCTTTCGGCCAGGCGCTGCCAAAGCAGTAAGGGGAGCGTGATGACCAGCAGAATCCAAACAACGGCCCTTCCCGCGCCGGTCGCCATCAACCGCAGCGCCTGGCCTCGGCGGCTCAAGGGGCTGCTGTTGCCGGTGCTGATCCTGCTGGTGCTGGAAGTGGTCGTGCGTATCGGCTGGCTGCCATCCTACCAGATGCCGGCCCCCAGCGAGATTGCGGTGACGCTCACCGACCTGGCCGAGGGCGCGTTGTGGAAACACATCAGCGCCAGCCTGTTGCGGGTGTTGGCGGGCTTCACCATTGGCGCGAGCCTGGCCTTGATCTTCGCCGCCTGGGTGGGCTTGAGCCGTGAAGCCGAAGCCTACCTGGAGCCAACGTTTGCCGGGTTGCGCTCAATTCCGAGCCTGGCCTGGGTACCCCTGTTGCTGCTGTGGCTGGGCATCGATGAAACCTCGAAGATCGTGCTGATCGCGATTGGCGCGTTCTTCCCGGTGTACCTCAATGGCGTCGCGGCGATTCGTGATATCGACCGCAAGCTGGTGGAAGTCGGGCAAATGTACGGTTTCAGCAGGCCACGCCTGGTGCGCCGGATTCTCTTGCCCGCCGCCCTGCCCGGCCTGTTTACCGGGCTGCGCAGCGGCCTGAGCCTGGCCTGGATGTTTCTGGTGGCCGCCGAACTGATCGCGGCCACCAAGGGCCTGGGCTACTTGCTCAGTGATGGTCGGGAAACCTCGCGGCCGGACATCGTGCTGGCGGCAATCATCGTGCTGGCGCTGTTGGGCAAGGTCAGCGATGGCGTGCTCGCGGCACTGGAGAAACGCTGTCTGGCCTGGCGTGACACCTTCAATGGCCAAGGCGCGGAGCAATGAGCATGCAACCGTTATTAGAGATTCACGTCGCGCGTAAAAACTTTGCCAGCACCACAGTGCTGAAAAATGTACACCTGGCGTTGCTACCGCGCGAAGCCGTGAGCCTGCTGGGCCCCAGCGGATGCGGCAAAAGCACGTTGTTGCGCATCGTCGCCGGCCTGGAAAAGGACTTCCAGGGTGAACTGCGCAGCCCCTCAGGCGAGGTCGCTTTTGTATTCCAGGAGCCCCGGCTGATGCCTTGGCTGACGGTGGAGCAAAACATCGGTTTCAGCGATGACAGCCACTATGACAAGGCCTGGGTCACGCAGTTGATCGAAGAAGTCGGCCTCGCGGGCTTCGCCCAGGCGCTGCCCAAGGCCTTGTCCGGCGGCATGGCGCAACGGGTGGCCATCGCGCGCGGCCTGTATTCACGCCCGCAGGTGCTATTGCTCGATGAGCCCTTCAGCGCGGTGGACGCTTTCACCCGCATGAAACTGCAGGACTTGCTGCTGCAACTGGCCGAGCACCATGCCATTGCCCTGCTGCTGGTGACCCACGATGTGGACGAGGCGCTGTACCTGAGTGACCGGGTGCTGGTGATGGACAACCGGCCAAGCAGCATTCGTCAGACACTGGCGGTGGACCTGCCTCACCCGCGAGACCGGCGTGACCCGCTGCTGGCGCAGCTCAAGGCGCTGTCCTTGACCGAGTTGCAGCGGGCCCATGTGATTTAGGCCAATGTGCGACTGAGTGTCACCCAATACCGCGTCCGCGCCCGCACCTCAAACCCCAGTGTCTGGGCCAGCAGGCTTAGGATGCGGTCGGTGTCATCCAGGCGAAAGCTGCCGGTGACCCGCAGGGTTTCCAGGCTCGGGTCCCAGCGCAGCACACCTGGGCGATAACGCTCCAGCTCGCGCAAAAAATCCCCTAGCGCCTGGTTTTGCGCGGTCAAGACGCCATCGCGCCAGTCCAGTTGCTGCGCATCGAACGGCACCCGCTCCCTAAGCCCCTGGGGCTTTAATAACGCTTGCTGACCGTTGCTCAAAGTCGCCAGTTGCCCGGTCACATCGCGCACCTGCACCGCGCCCTTGAGCACCGACACCCGGCAGCCGGTCGACGACTGCCGCACACACACCTCGGCCTGGCTGACCTGAACCTCGCCGTAGCGGGTGTTCACTGTGATCAAAGCCGAGCCCGGCACACTCAGCGCCAATTCCCCTTCCACCAGCGTGATGCGCCGATGCGCGCGGTCGACATCGACCGCTGTGGCGGTATTGAGTTGCAGGCTGCTGCTGCCATCGATCAAGGGCAGGCGTTTGCGCTCGCCGGTGGCGGTGTGCAGATCGGCACGCCACGCCTCGATCGGCAACTGGCGGCTGATCAACCAGGCGGTGGGCACCAGCGCCGCCACACCCAAGGCACGCTTGAGGATCGCTCGCCGCGCCAATTGCGGACGGTCGAGGCTGGCCATCGCCAATGCGTGTGGCAAGTCACTGAAACGCTGGCGCAGGGATTGGGCTTTTTGCCAAGTCTGTTCGTGTTGGGGATGGCTGTCGCGCCATTGCTGCAAGGCCGCATGGTCACGCTCGGTGGCGGCGCCGGACTCCAGCAATGCCAGCCATTGGGCGGCGGCGCGCGCGACATCGCGATTCACAGGTCCACCAGCAGGCAATGTTCGTAGGCTTGGGCCATGTAGCGCTTCACCGTGCGCTCGCAAACGTCGAGCCGTTCGGCAATATCTCGATAGCCCAGGCCTTCCAACTGGCTCCACAGAAACGCGCGGCGCACCAGCACCGGTAAACCGTCAAGCAACTCATCCAGTGCTTGCAGGGTTTCGAGCATCAGCCAGCGTTGTTCGGGTGACGGCACGCAGGCGTGCGGCAGGTTTGCCAACGCATTCAAGTACGCCTGCTCAAGGCTGCGCCGCTGATGAAAGTTGACCAGCAGGCGCTTGCCGACGGTCACCAGATAGGCACGCGGTTCCTGCATCTGCGCAATTGGCTGTGCACTGGCGAGCACGCGCAAAAAGGTGTCCTGGCTCAGGTCCGCTGCATCCCAGGCATTGCCCAGGCGCCGCCGCAACCAGCTTTCCAGCCAACTGCGGTGGTCGCGGTACAAACTCGACAACGTGAGTTCGGCAGCGTGGGTCGGGGCAACAGCATCAGTCATGGCGAGCAACCTGCGCGGCGCGAGTTAATCTCAAATGAGATTAATTCTATTTAATATCGTGCCGACACACCATGTTCTTTTCAACATTGCGTTTATACGCAAGCCTCTGCATCAAATACCTGACCGCGCCCGACCACGCTGGCAGGTGCCAACACCGCCCCCGGCGCCAACACCGCATTGGCGCCGATTCGGCACTGATCGCCGAGCAACGCGCCGAATTTATCGCACCCGGTGCGCTGCAATTGCCCGTTGATCCGCACCTGCACTTCCTTATCCTCGCGCTCATTGCGGTAGTTGGCGACGATGCTGCCGGCCTCCAGATTGACCCCATGGCCCAGCACCGAATCGCCGACAAAGTTGAAATGCGCCAGCTTGCTGCCACTGAACACAAACGAGCTTTTCAACTCCGCACCCGGGCCGATGATGCATTGCGCATCCACCCAGCACCCGGCGCGCAGCAGAGAACCACTGGCGATAAAACAATGCGCGCCGATGATCAGTGGCCCCTTGAGCAAGGCGCCGGACTCGACGGTGGCGGTACGGTGGATGGCGATTTCATCCTGAACGACGTAAGCGTCTGCCGGCAATTGCGCCAGTAACTGGCGAACAATTGCCGGTGCCTGGGCCACCAACGCCCAAGGCGTGAGGTCAGCCCAAGGCGCCAACGGGGATTGGGAAACGTGGGCGATGTAGTCGGTGAGTCGGATCAACGTCGAACCCTCCAGCGGTCAAAGAAGCTCGAAACGCTAGCATGTCGGGCGTGATAAACGGAACTTTACTATTTGTCTTGATATAGATATTTTATCCACAAATGCACACGAGGTCCGCTCATGCAATTGCCTGACTATCAAGACGTCATCGCTGCCGCCCAACGGCTGGAAGGCATCGCCTATCAGACGCCGGTCTTTACTTCGCGCACCCTCGACGCCGAAACCGGCGCCCAGGTGTTCATCAAATGTGAAAACCTGCAACGCACCGGCTCGTTCAAGTTTCGCGGCGCGTTCAATGCCCTGTCGCAGTTTGACGCGCAGCAGCGCAAGGCGGGCGTGGTGGCGTTTTCTTCCGGCAACCACGCCCAGGGCATTGCGCTGGCTGCTCGTTTGCTGGGCATGCCGGCGACTATCGTGATGCCCACCGACGCGCCTGCCGCCAAGGTTGCAGCGACGCGGGAATATGGCGCCAGCGTGGTGCTGTACGACCGTTTCACCGAAGACCGCGAACAAATCGGCCGCACCCTGGCCGTTGAACACGGCATGACGCTGATCCCGCCTTACGATCACCCGCACATCCTCGCCGGCCAAGGCACCGCCGCTAAAGAGTTGCTGGAATTCAGCGGCCCGCTGGACGCCCTGTTCGTCGGCCTGGGCGGGGGTGGCATGCTCTCCGGCACCGCGTTATCGACTCGCGCCCTGTCGCCGGATTGCCAACTGTTCGGCGTCGAACCCCAAGCCGGTAACGATGGCCAGCGCTCATTCCACAGCGGCAGCATCGTGCATATCGACACCCCGGCGACCATCGCCGACGGCGCGCAAACCCAACATTTGGGCAACTACACCTTCCCGATCATCCGTGACTTGGTGAATGACATCCTTACGGTTTCCGACGCGCAGTTGGTAGACGCCATGCGCTTCTTCATGCAGCGCATGAAACTGGTGGTTGAACCGACCGGCTGCCTGGGCCTGGCGGCATTACGCCAACTGGGCGAGCGGTTCAAAGGCCAGCGCGTGGGCATCATCGTCACCGGCGGCAACGTGGACATCCAGCGCTACGCCGCCCTGCTCAGCGAGGCGCCATGAAGATCATCCACACGTCGAAGGCCTCGGCACCTGCCGGGCATTATTCCCAGGCCATGAGCCACGGCGACACGCTGTATATCTCCGGGCAATTGCCGGTCAGCCCGGACGGGCGTCACAACCTGTCGGCGCCGTTTGCCGAACAGGCCCAAATCGCACTGCATAATCTGTTGGCCATCCTGAACGCCGCCGGCGGTTCGCCGCAGGATTTGGTGAAGGTCACGGTGTACGTTGCCGGGGTCGGGCACTGGCCGGCGTTCGACCGCGTTTACGCTGCCGCGCTGGGCGATCACCGCCCTGCCCGCGCGGTGGTGCCGGTGCCCGAATTGCATCACGGTTACCTGGTGGAGATTGAAGCCGTGGCGCGCTACTTGGCGTAGGTGTAGACCGCTGCGCGTGACACGCCCAAGTGCGAGGCCACAGTCTCCATGGCCCGACGAATATCCATGCAGCCGGCGTCTTTGAGCTCTTGCAGCAGCACCCGCCGGTCCGCCGCCTTGAGTGCACGCGGCGTGGTTGCCAGGCGTGCGGCGAACTGGTCGATACGTGCGCGAATTACATCGGCGCCCGAGGGGTCGAGGGACTCGCCGGGCTTGTCACCACTGACCGAGCCAAACTGTTCCAGCATGCCCTGCAAGCCCCGGAACAACGAAAGATCCACGTTCATGCACAAGGCGGCGACGTACTTGCCGCTGGCGTCCTTGATACCAATCGAGGTGCTCTTGACCTGGCGGCCATCGGCGAACTGGTTCTGGTAATTGGCGATGACCTGGGGGTACTCAGGGTCGGCAATTCGCGCCAGCCCAAGCTCGGTGGCCGGGTCACCCGGCTGACGCCCGGAGAGGTTGTTATGGATCGCCAGGATCGCGTGCTGCGGGTCACGCAAGTCATGCAGCACCACCTCGCAGAATGGGCTGAAAGTCTTGCTCAAGCCTTCGGCAATCTGTTCGAGCTGGCTGATCAGGGTGGTGTCTTCGGGAGAGGTCTTTTTCATGCAAGACAACATATCCAGTCCTGGACAGGGCGTCAATTTGGCCGCTGTCCCTCATTGTGGAGCTTGAACCATGGACACCCCTGCCGCATTGATTGATACGCTGAAAATGCAGCGCAATATCCAGCGCATGCAACAGCGCGCCGACAGCTTGGGCGTGCACTTGCGCCCCCACGTCAAAACCCACAAATGCACCGAAGTGGTGGCCGCACAGATCGCCGCCGGTGCTCACGGCATCACCGTTTCGACGCTGAAAGAAGCCGAGTATTTCTTCGAACTGGGCCTCCACGACATTCTCTATGCAGTGGCGATGGCGCCACACAAACTGCCTCAAGCGCTGGCACTGCGTCGTCAGGGTTGTGCGCTGACGCTGATCACCGACAGCCTCGCCGGTGCCCGGGCGATTGTTGATTTCGGCCGAGAGCACGGTGAAGCCTTTGCCGTCATGATCGAGATCGACTGCGACGGCCACCGCTCCGGGGTCAAGCCGCAGGAGCCCTTACTGCTGGAAATCGCGCACCTGCTCGGCAACACACTCACCGGCGTGCTGACTCACGCCGGTGAAAGCTACGGGCTGGATACGCCCGAGGCCTTGCAGGCCATTGCCGAGCAGGAACGTGCGCGCTGTGTTGAAGCGGCCGAGCGGATTCGAGCGGCGGGCTTGCCCTGCGTGCAGGTCAGCGTCGGTTCCACTCCGACCGCATTGTCGGCAATGAACCTGGACGGCGTCACCGAACTGCGCGCCGGGGTGTATGCGTTTTTCGACCTGGTGATGCACAACATCGGCGTGTGCCGCACCGAGGAACTGGCCTTGAGCGTGCTGACTACGGTGATCGGCCATCAAGCGGAAAAAGGCTGGATCATCACCGACGCCGGCTGGATGGCCATGAGCCGGGATCGCGGCACCCAATCGCAGAGACGCGATTTCGGCTATGGCCAGGTGTGTGATGAACACGGTGAGCCCATCGCAGGCTTGTTGTTGAGCAGTGCCAATCAGGAACATGGTGTGGCGCGGTTCGAAGACAGCGGTATGGACGTCGTCGCACAGTTCCCGCTCGGCACCCGCCTGCGCATCCTGCCCAACCATGCGTGCGCCACAGGGGCGCAGTTTGGTCGCTACCACGCGATTCTGGATAACGGTGAAGTGCACGTCTGGGAGCGGTTGCGCGGCTGGTAGATAAATACCCAGCGAGTATCAAACCATACTCACTTGATATTAGACGCAAACAAAAACAAGGGAGGAAACTAGCGCCAACTATAAAAATACCTAAAGAGTATAAAGATGCAGACCCATTCCTCCTGGATTGTCCTGTCCATCACCGGCCTGTACATGGTTAGCCTTGCGCTGATCAGCTACGGGGTACGTCGGCATTCGCGCAGCGCCACCAACTACACCACCGGCGGTGGGCACTTCCCCGCATTCCTGATTGGCTTCCTGATGCTCTCTGAATTCATCGGCACGGCAGTCAGCATCGGCACCGCGCAGACCGGGTTCAAAGTCGGCCTCTCGGCTGCGTGGAACCTGTTCGCCCTGGCCCTGGGCTTTGTGCTGTTCGCCTGGCTGTTGGCGCGCAAATATAAGGAGCTGGGCGACAACACCATCTCCGGCGTGCTCTCGCGCAACTACGGCCAGCGCACGCGCTTCGCGACCTCCATCATTACCATTTTCGCGCTGGAGATCGTCGCGGTGTCCATCTACGCCAGCGGCGGAGCGGTGTTGGCCAGCGTGATGCAAGTGGACCGCACACTGGCCATCGTCATTGTCGGCGTAGTGTCAGTGATGTATGTAAGCATCGGCGGCATGCGCTCGGTGATCTACACCAACTTTGTGCACGCAGCGTTGAAGTACCTGGGTGTCGGCCTAGCGTTGTGGTTCGGTCTCAAGCAAGTCGGCGGCATCGGCCAGTTACAGGCGCAATTGCCCGCGAGCATGTTCAACTGGACCACCGTCGGCTGGGGCCAGATCATTGCGTGGATGATCGCCGGGATCGGCTCAATCTTTTCCACCCAGTACGTGATCCAGGCAGTGAACACCGTCAGCCATGCGGGCAAGGCCCAGCGTGCGTGCTTCTACGTGGCGGTGTTGATGGTGCCGTTTGGCATCGGCGCGGCATTGATCGGCATGTGCAGCGCCGTGTTGTTTCCTCAGGTGGATTCGCTGCAAGCCTTTCCCAGCCTAATCGCGAGCATGGATCAATTGACCGCCGGATTAGTCGTTGCGGGCCTGGCTGGCTCGCTGTTCGGCACGATATCGGCGGTGAGCATGGGCTCGGCCACGTTGCTGCTGCGGGACTTCTACGAGCCGTGGTTCAACCCGGAAAAAAGTGACGCCAAGAACCTGCGCTTCGTGCGTCTGGCGACCATTGCGGTGGGCCTGCTGCCCATTGCGTTGGCACTCACCTCGGACAAAGTGCTGATGATCGCTTTTCTCGGCAAAGCCCTGCGAGCGTCGTTGGCGGTCCTGGTATTGCTGGTGTTCTACGCGCCACGCTTCGGCACCGCGACCGGCGCATTCCTGAGCATTATTGCGTCACTCCTGGCGACGGTAGGCTGGTTTCTGGCGGGTAACCCTTGGGGGATTGATAACGCGTATGTGGCGCTGTTTACGCCGTTGGTGATTATGGGGATCAGCCATATCACCCGACGCAACACCCCCTCGCTGCACCCGGTTTCCCAGGCGCAGTAAACCCTTGTGGCCGCTGGCACGATCAAGCGTCCTGCAAAATCAGGTCGGCGCCCTTCTCTGCCACCATCAACACCGCCGCATGGGTATTGCCCGACGTCACATTCGGAAAGATCGACGCATCGACAATCCGCAATCCGTCCAGCCCATGCACCTTCAAGCGTTTGTCCACCACCGAGACCTGCGGGTCCGAGCCCATGGCGCAGGAGCCGCACAGGTGGTAGATCGAGCCGCTGTTTTCACGGAAGTATTGCAGCATCTGCTCATCGGTCTGCACCGCCGCGCCCGGTAATACTTCGGCCACGGTGATGCCCTTGAGCGCTGGTGCCTGCATGATCTTGCGCATCAATCGGCTGCCCTGGATCACCTCGTCGATGTCCTTTTGGGTGCTCAGGTAGTTGGGGTCGATCAGCGCCGCGTCCCGCGGGTTTTTCGAGGCGATGCGGATGGTGCCACGGCTGGTCGGGCGGCACGGGTTGAAGCACAGCAGGAAGCCGGAGTAAGGCTCGGGCTTGAGGCTGGCCTTGTTGTTTTTTGGAATCTGGTACGACAGCGGGTTGAAATACAGCTGCAGGTTCGGGTCCTTCTGCGCGTCGTTGCCGCGAAAGAAACCACCCGCCTGGTTGACGCTCATGGCCAACGCACCTTTGCGCGTAAACAGGTACTTGAGGCCGAGTTTCAACTGGCCGAACAGCGAGCTGAGCTCATCGTTCAGCGTCGGGATATTGGCCTTGTAGTAGTAGCTGGCGCACAGGTGGTCTTGCAGGTTATCGCCCACGGCCGGCAGGTGCTTGACCAGCGGGATTGCATGCTCGGCCAGCAGTTGTTGGTCAGCCACACCCGACAGTTGCAGGATCTTGGGCGTGTCCACCGCACCGGCGCACAGGATCACTTCCTTGCGCGCGGTGAAGGTACGGACCACGCCGTGCTGGGTGACGGCAATGCCGGTGGCGCGTTGCTGGTCGTCGAACAGCACGCGATCAACCAGCGCATGCAATTCCACGGTCAGGTTCGAGCGACTGAGGGCCGGGTGCAAATGGGCAAAGCTGCTGGAGCAGCGCTCGCCCTTGCGGGTGTTGACGTCATACAGCCCGGCGCCTTCGAAATTCGGGCCGTTGAAGTCGTCGCTATGGGCGTAGCCGAGTTGCTCGCAGCCCTTGAGGAACACGTCACAGATCGGGTGGGTCTGGCCCTTCATCGGCGTGATGCTGATGGGGCCACTACCGCCGTGGTACTCGGTGTCGCCCAACGGGTGGTTTTCCAGCTTGCGAAAGTACGGCAGCACGTCTGCAAAGCCCCAGCCATCGTTGCCGTTGGCGGCCCAGTCATTGAAGTCATGGGCCTGGCCGCGCACATAGATCATCGCATTGATCGAGCCCGAGCCACCCTGCACTTTGCCCCGTGGCGCGTAGATTTCACGGCCTGCCAGCTGCTTTTGCGGCTGGCTGTAGTACATCCAGTTGAAGGTCGGGTTGTAATACATCTTGGCGAAACCGACCGGGATCTTGAACCACCAGGAACTGTCTTTGCCGCCGGCTTCCAGCAGCAACACGGAGTATTCGCCCGAGGCGGACAACCGGTTAGCCAGTACGCACCCTGCGGCGCCGGCGCCGGCGATGATGTAGTCATATGTCATGCACAATTACCGCGTTATTCGTAGTGAAGTGCCTGGCTCAGCCTTTGGCCGGCGAGGTGTCTTTGACGTCAGCCGGTGTCGCAGCCATTTGCAGGTGCAGGCGCTCGCCGGTATAGGGCGTGTGCTTGCGCACCACGTCCATGTTCAGCTCCACCCCCAGGCCCGGCTCAGTGGACGGAATGATGTAGCCGTCCTCCCATTGCAGTGGCTTGGTCAGGATTTCGGCATGGAAACCGCCCCAGGTCATGATGCTTTCCTGGATCAGGAAGTTCGGCGTGCAGGTGGCCAGCTGGAAACTCGCCGCCGCGCCAATCGGCCCGTTGTACAGATGGGGCGCGATCTGCGCGTAGTAGGCCTCGGCCATGCTCGCGATTTTCTTCGCCTCCAGCAGCCCGCCGCAGCGCGCCACGTTCATCTGCAGGATCGACGCGCCGCCAGCTTGTAGCAGCTTGAAGAATTCATACTTGGTGGTCAGCCGTTCGCCCGTGGCGATCGGGATACTGGTCTTGGCCGCCACTTGGGCCATGGCCTCTTCCTGGCCAGGCGGTACCGGCTCTTCGAACCAGAGCGGGTCGTATTTCTCCAGGCGCTTGGCCAGGCGGATCGCCGACGATGGCACCATCTGCCCGTGGGTGCCGAACAGCAGGTCGCACTTGTCGCCTACCGCCTCGCGGATCTTGCGGCAGAAGGTCTCGCAGCGTTCCAGCACCTCCAGGGAAATCTGGTGGCCGGAGTACGCGGTGTACGGCCCCGCCGGGTCGAATTTCACCGCGGTGAAGCCCTTGTTCATATTCTCGATGGCGCACTCGGCCGCCAGGTCCGGGTCGTCGTAGTCATACTCGCCCAGGCTGTTAACCGGGTACAGGTAGGTGTAGGAACGCAGGCGCTCGTTGACCTTGCCGCCGAGCAATTCGTAGACCGGCTTGTTGGCCGCCTTGCCGATGATGTCCCAGCAGGCCATTTCCAGGCCGCTGACCACACCCATCATGGTCAAGTCCGGGCGTTGGGTGAAACCGCTGGAATAGGCCTGGCGGAAAAAGCGCTCGATATGGTGCGGGTCGTGGTTGAGCAGGTAGCGCTCAAACACATCCTCGATGATCGGCAGCATGGCCTTGGGGCCAAAGGTGGCGGCGTAGATCTCACCGACACCTTCGATGCCGCAGTCGGTCTTGAGTTTGACGAACAGCCAGTACATACCACCAATGTGCGGCGGTGGAACGGCGACGATATGGGTTTCAAGGGCGACGATTTTCATCTCAGGCACCTGTCTGGTTGAATTTTTTACGGTTGATTCGAGCGCGCAGGGTCAGGGCCGCCAGGGTCCCGAGCACGCCGACAAAAGCGATGTAGCCGAAGTACAGGTTGTAACCGGCCTTGCCTGGGTAGGTGTCGGTCAGGTAGCCATTGATCAGCGGGATAAAGGTGTCGGGCAGGTAACCCACCACCGAGACAATGCCGATGGCCAGGCCAGTGATGCGCAGCGGGATGTCGCAACTGTCGAGGATCGCCCAGTACAGGCCGCGAATCGCATACGTCATCAGGCCGATGAAGATCACCGTGCCGATCAGCAGCCCGAGGCTATTGAGCGCCGGGAACACAATCAGCCCGACCATGGCCAGGGTCACCAGCACCAGCGCGACGATCAGCACCGAGATATTCGAGAACTTGTCCCCCAACCAACCGCCGCCAATGCCGCCGATGGGGCGCATCCACAATTTGATGGTGGTGATGGTGCCGGCCATGACGGCGGTCATGCCGCTGCCTTGCAGGTAATCGGAGAAGCTGTAGGTGGCCCAGAACATGTGATAACCGCAGAACACGATGGCGGTCACCAGCCACAGTTCGGGGATCTTCACCAGAGTCGTGAGGTCGGCAATCAGGTTGAACTTACCCTTCTCCACCGCCGACGTTTCGGCCATGGACTTGGGGTCCTTGAGCAACACCAGCCCGCAGCCGATGGCGATGCAGATGAACGAATACAGGTAGACCACCTGTTTGAAACCTTCGGCCGCCGACTGGCTGCGGGTTTCAGTGGCATAGGCGAACAGACCGAGGGCCACGGTTGCCAATAACGCTTCAACCAGGCCGCGACCGCCATCGAGTATCCCGAAGAAACGCCCCTGCTCAGTGGGGTGGGCGATCATCTTTACGCGCTTGAGCACCGAGGCCCAGAAGGTCAGGCCGGTGGTGAGCCCCCAGCAACCGAAGATAATCATCAGGCCGGTCATCGACGGCACCGTCGAATACCACAGGCCCAGGGCGCCGGTGGCGACCAGCGAGAAAAAGATCAGAAAGCGCGGCGGCAAACGGTCGGCCAGCCAACCGCTGGGCAGGTAGCTGAGCAAAAAGACGGTGCCGAGCATGGAGTACAAGTAGCCCAGTTCACTGTGGTTGATCTGGAACACGTCGAGCATGGTGGTCTGGTAGACCTGGCGCAGGTAGAGGATCGGGTAAATCGCCCCGGCGGCCAATACCAGCAAGAGCAATTGGAAATAGCGACTGGCGGTGTCGCTTTTTGCCGCGGACACGGCATCGAGACCCTGGGCAACGGGTGCAGGCTTGGACATCTTGATGACCTCGGGCACCCACTGTGCAGGTGCCCTCATAATTGTTTTTATTGAAGGTGCAGCCGGTATGCGTGAATCAGTACTTCATGACCACCAGACGGGTCTGGGTGAATTCCAGCATTCCGTGCTTGCCGTCATCGCCGCCCAGCCCTGAGCGTTTCCAACCGGCGTGAAAGCCCTGATACGGGTCCGCCGGGGTGCGATTGACGTACAACTCGCCGGCTTCAATGGCGTTCGCCACTTTCATCGCCGTGCGGTAGTTCTCGGTGTAGAGCACCGACGACAGGCCGAACTGGTGGTCGTTGGCCATGGCCAGTGCTTCGTCAATGTCGCGGTACTTGAGCACCGGCAGCACGGGGCCGAAAATTTCTTCCTGGATGATTTCCATGTCCTGGCGGCAGCCGCTGAGCAAGGTCGGCGGGTAGAAATGGCCGGGGCCCTCGGGCAGCACGCCGCCTGTTTCCAGTACAGCACCCGCAGCCACGGCGCGCTCGACCATGGCATGGATATTCCTTTGTGAACTGGCGTTGACCAGCGGGCCCATCAAGCTTTCATCGTTGGCCCGGTCGCCGAACTTGACGGCGCTGATCTTGGTTTTCAGCAAGGCGAGGAAGCGGTCGTAGACGCTTTCGTGCACATACACCCGCTCTACCGCCGTGCACAGTTGGCCGCAGTGGGTCGTCTTGGAGCCGATGATGGCGCTGGCAGCCTTTTCCAGGTCGGCATCGGCCTCGATGATCGCCGGAGTCTTGCCGCCCAGTTCCAGGGACGGCTTGGCGATATTGGCCTTGCAGTAATCAAGCACGATACGCCCGGCATTCACGCTGCCGGTAAGGGTAATCAGGCCGACCGCTTTATGCGTGCAGACACTGGCAGCGGTGGCATGGTCCATGGTCAGGATGTTGATGACACCGGCCGGAATCCCGGCGGTGACCACGGCCTTGGCGATCTCAAACGCGGACAACGGGGTGTTATTGCTGGGCCGTACCACCACGGTATTACCGGCGATCAGCGCCGGGGCGACCTTGCGCAGCAAGGTGTAGACCGGGTAGTTGAACGGGATCAGGCAGGCCACGACGCCAATCGGCTCGCGTTGCAGGAACAGGTTTTCATCCGGCGTGTCGCTGGGGATGATTTCGCCTTCGATACGGCGCGCCCATTCGGCGTGGTAGCGGGTAATTTGCGCGGCGTAGCGTGCTTCGTTGCTGGCATCGCTGACGCTCTTGCCGGACTCGCGGGCCAGGGCCGTGCCGATGGCTTCGGCGTGGCCGTCCAGGGCGTCGGCAAAGGCACGCAAGTGTTCGGCGCGTTCGATGCTGGTGAGCTTGCCCCAGGTTTTTTGGGCGATGGCGGCGGCGTCGACGGCGGCAATGGCCTCATCGGCGGTGGCAGCGCTGACGTGGCCGACCAGGGATTCATTGGCAGGGTTGTAAACGGCGATCAGGGCGTCGCTGGCGGGCTCGACGAACTGACCGTTATAGAAATTGCGCTCGAATTGCATGTGGTTTGCCCAACGTTGTTGTTTTGCGAGTGACATGCAGTTTTGTATTTGCTTGGGGGGTGTGCAAACGACTTATTGGGTGGGGTAACGTGAGGAAAATGAAGGTTACGGGTGTTCGAGTACCTATCCGTTACTGCGGTAACGGATAGGTACTCAAACTCACCCCGCCGCCGTAGAAGGCTCCAACTGCCGCTGCGCCAACCAGATTTCCTCCTGCAGCCAGCGCCCAAACACCTGCAACTGCGGCATATCCGTCTGCTCCGGCCGGGTCACCAGCCAGTAGGACTGATGCCCTTCCACATGCACATTCAACACCTGCGTCAACTGCCCACTGGCCAACTCCGACGCAACCATATGCCAGTCCGCAATGGTAATCCCCAACCCATCGACCGCCGCCTGTATCGCCAGGTTGAGCAAATCAAACTCATAACCGCCCTGGGTATCCACTCCGGTAATCCGCGCCGCATCCAGCCAATGCTTCCACGTGAGATAACGCTGATCTTCACTCGCCAACACATGCAGCAACGTCATCCGATTCAAGTCGATACCGTCCCCGCCACCTTCGCGGGCGAACAACGACGGTGTGCACACGGCGATATGCCGCTCCTGGAACAACAGCGAGCTGTCCAGCCCATCCCACTCACCATTGCCAAAACGAATCGCACAGTCGAGGGTGCTGGTCTGCGCCAGGGTGTCCTGCATGCAGGTGGTGATGCTCAACTCCAACTCCGGGTGTTGCTCGCGCAGCCTTCCCAGGCGCGGCATCAACCAGCGGCTGGTAAAGGTCGGCGGCGCGTGGAGGTGCAGTCGGTTGGAATGGGTTTTCTGCTGAATGCTGCGCACCGTCAGCTCGATCTTGTCAAAAGACTGATGCAACGCCCGCAACAACACACGCCCGGCACTGGTCAGCTCCAAATGGTGGTGACGCCGTTCCAGCAGGTGCTCTCCCAGTTGTTCCTCAAGCTGGCGGACCTGGCGACTGACCGCACTTTGGGTCACGTTCAACAACTCGGCAGCCCGGGTAAAACTGCCGGTGCTGCCGGCAACTTCGAAGGCTTTGAGGGCATTGAGACCAGGCATTTTGCGTTTCATGGAGGGCACTCGACAGCAGCGGACAAGGAAGATTGAGCAGAGCAATGCTGCACACAACATACCTTTTTGTATTGAACCTGGGGTAGCACCCTCTGCGGCCGAAGAAAAACTCGGTTAATGCCAGCAGCGTCGTTTTTAACCTGAATACGTCGTTGACGAATAAATAGCACGCGTAGGACGCATGCACACTAAGACAATTAAGCATTGGTCGCCCACTCACCACAAAAGTTAGTCTCTGCAACAACTAACCCACTGCCTGACTCATCATTTAAATCAGGGCCGCGCCATGTCGAGTACGCCTGTTTCATCGCGGCGAAGTATTGCGCTGTTGGCACTGGTCTTCACCGCCTGCAACGCCACCACCCACGGTTTCAGTATTTTTCTGTATTCCGCTTTATTGCCGCAGATTCGCCAGGTATTTGAACTGAGCTACAGCCAGGCGGCGCTGATTGCCGCCTTGCTGCAGCTGTTTTATATGGGGGCATCCATTGCCAGCGGCATTGCCGCGGCGTGGGTGACCCCGCGCACCATGGTGCGCCTGACCATGGTGCTGAGCCCGGTGTTGCTGGCCCTGGCGGTCGCCACACCCTGGGTGCTGCCCTTTGCCCTGTGCCTGGCGCTGGTGTCGGCGTGTGCGGTGTCGAACTGGAACGCGATTGCGGCACTCGCCCGCGAGGTCATCCCGGCCAGCCACCGCAGTCGCGTGCTGGGGCTGGCGTCTTCGGGGGCGGCCTTTGCGATTTGCCTGAACGGGTTGCTGATCACCTGGCTACAGGGGTTGTCGTTACGCCAGTTCTGGCTGATCTGCGCAGGCTTGACGCTGCTGGTCACGCTGCTGACGCTGTGGGCCCTGGCTCCCTACGCCGAACAAGCGCCTCGCTCCAGCCGGCCGCCCGCGTTCAATCAAGTGCTGAAGCAGTGGCTGAACGTGTGCCTGGAACACCCTGTGGCAATGCAGATTGTCTTGCTCAGCGGGTTTATCGGCGCAATCAGTGGGCCGTTTCTTAATTTTTTGTCGGCATTTGTCAGCGATCGCCTGCACGCCGGCGCAGCAGTGACCGGCTCAATGTGGACGCTGATCGGCATCGGCGGCGCAATCGGCGGCCTGCTGTTGGGCACGCTGGCGGATCGCTGGGGTGCATTGCGGGTGCTGGCGCTGAGCATCGGCGCTTTCGGCCTCGCGATGATTGGCCTGCTGTGGCATCCCAGCCTGTTGTTGAGCTGGTTGGCCGCCGGGTTGTTTGCAGTATTTTATTTCCCCTCGTGGGGCTTGATGGCGGCCTACCTCAGCGCACGTCTCAACCCGGTGCACAGCCTGCAAGTGGTGAGCCTGAGCATGGTCAGCTATGGCTTGGCCAGCGCCTCGGCCAATGGGTTGTGCGGCTGGCTGTTGCAGGCCAGCGGCGAATTTGCCGGGGTGCATGCCTGGATCGTCGGCTGGGTGCTCGCTGGCCTGTTATTGCTCAAACGCATGGCTCGGCGAGCGACTGACGCTGCGCGGCCTGTCCAGGTACCCTGAACGCCCCAACTGGCGCTGCAAAATCTCTACCAGCGCCTCCACTTCCGGCACCTGGCAACCGGCTGTGCGCCAGAACATCAGGCGGGCCGGCGCAATCGGCGGGAAGCCTTGGCGCTCATCCAGAATCTGCCAGCCAGCCGGCACCAGGCGCCGCGCCATCACCCCAACCGACAGACCCTGCTCAATCGCAATCGCGATTCCGCGTGGGCTCTGACTGGTGTACACCACCTGCCATGAACGCCCGGCCTGGGCCAGCGCCTGCACGGCATTGGCACGGAACGCACAGCCCTCGGCGTACACGGCCAGCGGCACCGACTGGCGCCCCACGGCACTCCAGCTCGGCGCCGCCACCCACACCAGCGGCTCGTCGCACAGGTATTCACCGGGCTGCAGGCCGGCATGTTCGACGCCCAACACCAGGTCCAACTCGCCGCGGTGCAACCGGCTGACCAGCGCGGTGGACATCTCGCAGCAGATGTCCGGGCGCACTTGGGCAAACTGCGCCTGGAAGTCCTTGAGCATGCCGCCCAGGCAATATTCGGCGTAGTCCTCCGGCATGCCCAGGTGGATACACACCTGCTCATTGGGCAATTGCGCCGCAGCCACCGCCTCGTGGTGCAGCTTGAGGATTTGCCGGGCGTAAATCAGAAAGGTCTCCCCACTCGGGGTGAGGCCGATGGAGCGGCTGGTGCGATGGATCAGCGGTGTGCCAACAATCTCCTCCAGCCGCTGCAAGCTCTGGCTGACGGTGGACTGGGTTTTATGCAGGCGCTCGGCCGCGGCCGAAAAGCCCTGGCACTCGATAATTGCCACAAACACTTTAAGTAAGCTG
This sequence comes from Pseudomonas antarctica, assembly GCF_001647715.1. NCBI lineage: Bacteria > Pseudomonadati > Pseudomonadota > Gammaproteobacteria > Pseudomonadales > Pseudomonadaceae > Pseudomonas > Pseudomonas antarctica. Next base: position 2,940,982 of record NZ_CP015600.1, on the reverse strand, counting down.
CCATCCAGTTCGCCTGACATCACTATCGCCCCTGCCGATGGATTCGATCACAACTTGTAATTTCCACTTCAAATCGCTTTACGCAACTATCCACTCAACACAACACCCTACTTCAGGAGCCGTGTATGAGTCTTAAACTTGCCGATGCCGAAACCGGTGATATCAGCGACATCATTAATACCGCGCTGTACCCCATACATGATTCGGGCCATGTTCAATTACAGGCATTAATTGAACATGCCCGCGCCGAATTGGCCGAGGACGGTTGCTGCCTGCTAAAGAACTTCCTGCGCCCCGAAGTGCTGGAACAGGCGCGCCTGGAAGGCCAGGCACTGTCGGGCAAAACGTTTTATTCGGTGCGCAAGGTCAACGCCTACTTCACCGAGGACGACGCCAGCCTGCCCCAGGATGACCCGCGCCGCACGTTCATGGAGCGCACCAGCGGCTTTGTGACCCGCGACATGATCGCCCCCGACGCAATCATCCACCGGCTGTATGTCTCGCCAATGATGAAACGCTTTATCGGCGCCTGCCTCGACGAACCGGAGATTTTCGAATACGCCGACCCCTTCGCCGGGCTGGTCATCAACGTGATGCCCGAAGGCACCGAGCAGCCTTGGCACTTCGACACCAACGAATTCATCGTCAGCATGATGACCCAGAAGCCCGAGGCCGGCGGCCTGTTCGAATACGCGCCGATGATCCGCTCGCGCAGCCAGGAAAACCTCGGTGCCGTCGGCAAAGTAGTACGCGGCGAGGACCGTTCGCGGGTCAAGGACCTGGCACTCAACCCGGGCGACCTGCAGATTTTCAAGGGCCGTTTCTCCGTACACCGGGTCACCCGCGTCGAAGGCGCCACCGAGCGCAATACGGCGATCTTCGCCTACTCGGAAAAGCCCGGAATTATCGGCCGCGCCCAACGCACCAAACAGCTTTACGGACGCCTGTCCGAAGCCCACCTGCAAGCCGAACGCAACCTGGTGCGCAGCGACCAGTTGCTCGACTGATTCGCCCCCAAAAAACTTAAAAACCGTATTTGCCCTGCGAGGAACACCCCATGAGTCTGTCCGGCCCGAACCGCAACCCCGCCGACTGTGAGCCCACCTATGACGAAATCCAGCAGATCCAGCTGGACCGTCTGCAACGGGTGCGCAACGAACTGAAGAAACGCGACTACGCCGCCTGTGTGCTGTTCGACCCTACCCACATGCGTTACGCCACCGGCTCACGCAATATGCAGGTGTACTCGGCGCGTAACCCGGCGCGCTATGCTTTTATCCCGGCGGAAGGCCCGGTGGTGATCTTCGAGTTCGGCGGCTGCCTGCACTTGGCCGAAACCCTCAATACCGTGGATGAAGTGCGCCCGGCCAAGGCGATCTCTTATTACTTCTGTGAAAGTTTTCTCGGCAACGTCACTGCCGACTGGGCCGCCGAGATTGACGAGTTGGTGCGCAAGTGCGGTGGCGGAAAACGCATCGCGATTGAAAGCGCCACGTCGGCGGCGGCCTTCGAATTGCAAAAGCTCGGCTACCAGGTGTTTGACGCCCAGGAACCGCTGGAGCGTGCGCGCTGCATCAAGGTGCCCAACGAGCTGAAGATGATCCGCGCGAGCCTGCGTGCTACCGAGGCCGGGGTGCGGTTGATGGAAAGCAAACTGACGCCCGGCATCACCGAGAACCAGCTGTGGTCGCACCTGCACCAGCATGTGATCGCCACCGACGGCGACTACGTCGAGACCCGGCTGCTGTCCTCCGGGCCACGCACCAACCCCTGGTTCCAGGAATGCAGCACGCGGCCGATCGAAGCCGGTGATCTGGTCGCCCTGGATACCGACGTGGTCGGCCGCTTCGGCTACTACGCGGACTTTTCGCGCACCTTCCTGTGCGGCGACCAGGCCGCCACCGCCAAGCAGCAAGAGCTGTACAAACTCGCCTATGAGCAAGTGCAAACCAACGTCGAAATGCTCAAGGCCGGGCGCAGCTTCAAGGAATACGCCGAGATGGCCTGGAAGATTCCCGAGCATTACAAAAACAACCGCTACTTCGCCCTGGTGCACGGGGTTGGCATGACCGGCGAGTACCCTTATGTGGTGCACCGCGAAGACATTGACGCGCTGGGTTACGACGGCGTGTTCGAGGCCGGCATGACCATCTGTGTGGAAAGCTACATCGGCCACGACGACGGCGGCGAAGGCGTGAAGCTTGAAGAACAGATCTATATCCACGAACACGGCATCGAGTTGCTCTCCGATTACCCGTTCGACCCGCGCCTGTTGCCACGCTGAACGCGTCTAGCGCGACAGGTGGGCCTGGGCAGGACCTGTAACATGCATTTATAGAACGTTACATCGCAGAATTTGTCGTTTGTCGATCTTTGCGCAAATGACAAAACTGCGGGCATCTCTAATAAAAACAACATGAGAGCTGCCCTATGTCCTGTCCCATTGCCCGCCTCCTGACTTCGTTGCGCCTTGTTCTTCTGCCGGTTTCACAGCGGTCCGTGCTGCGCCTTGGCGGCGCTTGCCACTGACCCTTGCGGTTCAACAAAAACGCATATTCGCAAGTACCGGAGAGGCTTATGAAAGAGTTGACTACCCTGGACGGCGCCGCGCCGCATCCAGCCGTAAATGACCTGTGTTCCCAAGTCCAACGTGGCGAAATCAACCGCCGCCAATTCCTGCGCACCGCCGCCCTGCTGGGTATCACCGTGGCCAGCGCGAGTAGCTTTATCGGCTCGGCCTTGCTCGGCAACGACGCCCAGGCCGCCGACGGCACACCCGCCCGCCAAGGCGGCAGCCTGCGCTTTGCCTGTGCGATTCAGGAAATCCAGGACCCGATGCTGATCACCTGGATCGAAGCCTCGAACCTGCTGCGCAACTCGCTGGAATACCTGACCTGGGTCGACGCCGATAACATCACTCACCCCTACCTCGCCGAAAGCTGGAGCCCCTCCGACGACCTCACCACCTGGACCTTCAACCTGCGCCAGGACGTGAAGTGGAGCAATGGCGACAGCTTCAACGTCGACGACGTGCAGCACAACATCGAGCGCTGGATTGCCGCTGACTCCAAGTCGGTCAACCGCACCGCCTTCCAGGACATCAAGGCCTTCGAAAAAGTCAGCGACTACCAGTTTCGCCTGCAGCTCAAGCGGCCGATGTTGGCGATCCCGGAGATGCTCAACGCATTCACCTGCGCCATCGTGCACCGCAGCTTCAAAGCCGGTGATGACTGGGCGAAAAACCCGCTGGCCACCGGGCCGTTCAAGCTGGTCGCATTCGCGGTGAACAAACAGGCGACGTTCGCCAAACGCGCCGATTACTGGGGCAAGCCCGCCAACCTCGACGAGCTGCGCTACATCGACATGGGCACCGACGTGTCCACCCACCTCGCCGCCTTGCAAGCCGGCCAAGTGGACGTGCTGTACCGCGTGACCGTGGCCGAGCTGGACCTCGCCAAACGCCTGCCCGGCGCGCAATTGCTCACCTGCAAATCCGCGCAAACCGTGGTGATGCGCATGGCCTGCGATCAAAAGCCATTCACCGACCTGCGCATCCGCAAGGCCGTGGTGCTGTGCGCCGATAACGCGCAGATGCTGAAGATCGCCTACCGCGGCATGGGCACCCTGGGCGAAGACCACCATGTGGCGCCTTCCCATCCCGAATACTTCCCGCTGCCCAAGCGCAACCGCGACGTGGCGACGGCCAAGAAATTGCTGGCCGAAGCCGGCTTCCCGAATGGCATCGACATCGACCTGATCGTCGGCAACACCCAGGGCCGCTACGAACAGGACTGTGCGCAGATCCTGCAACAGAACTGCCTGGAAGCCGGAATTCGCATCAACCTCAAAGTGGTGCCGGCGGCCCAATACTGGCCGATCTGGGACAAGGCGGCGTTCAGCCTCACGTACTGGGCCCATCGCCCGTTGGGCGTGATGTCCCTGGAGTTGGCCTACCGCGGCGGCGGCGCCTGGAATGAAAGCCACTACAGCGACCCGGCCTTCGATGCCGCACTGGACAAAGCCATGGGCATCATCGACCCCAAGCAACGCGCCGTGGCCATGCAAAGCGTCGAGCAGATCCTGCAGGACGCCTGCGTGATCGTGCAGCCGTTCTGGGGCGACAAGTTCACGGCCGTGAGCAAAAAGGTCCAGGGCTTCCAGGTGCACCCTTCCGACTTCTACCCCATGGGCAGCGTGTGGCTAAGCGCCTGAGTTAAGGCGCAAACGCCCTGCCCGCACGCGGGCAGGCATCCCAATATTTGTCGGAGCATGCACCCATGGCTCATTTTCTATTGCGCAAATTACTCGCGCTGGTGGCGACCCTGCTGTCGGTGTCATTGATCGTGTTCCTGGCCCTGGAGCTGAACATCGAAGACGTGGCCATCAACGTCCTTGGCCCCTACTCCGCCGCAGACCAGCGGGCGGCGTGGCTGGTGGAACATGGCTACAACCAACCTTTTGTGTGGCGTTACCTGGTGTGGCTCAAGGACTTTGTCAGCGGCGACTGGGGCACTTCAGTGTACTTTCGTGAGTCGGTGATCAAGCTGTTGCTGCCCAACCTGGCACAAACCCTGACGCTTGCCGGGCTGGCCTTGCTGGTGATGGTGCCCGTGGCATTGACACTGGGCATTCTCGCCGGCATTCGCCAGGGCTCGGCGCTCGACCGCCTGGTGTCGTTCCTGTCGATTGTCACCACCTCGATTCCCGATTTCGCCAGTGCAGTGTTCGTCTCGGCAATCTTTGTGTTCTGGCTCAACTGGCTGCCGGGTGTCAGCAGCATGAGCGAGGGGTTCAGCGCCGTGGAACTGGTGCTGCCGCTGATGGTGTTGTGCTTGTTCGGCATCGGCTACCTGGCGCGAATCACCCGGGCGTCGATGGTGGAAGTGATGCAGTCGCCGTACATCCGCACGGCGCGACTCAAAGGTGCCTCCACCGCACGCATCGTCGTGCGCCATGCCCTGCGCAATGTGCTGATCGCACCGATCACGGTGATCATGCTGTACATCCCGTGGCTGCTGTCCAACGTGATCGTGGTCGAGGTGTTCTTTGCCTACAAGGGCTTCGGCTCGTTGCTGTACACCGCGTCGCTGAACCATGACGTGTACCTGATCGAAGCCTGCGCCATGGTCAGTGCCGTCGTGGTGGGCATCACCAAGATTTTCTCGGACCTGGCCTACACCTGGCTCAACCCGCGCATCACCCTGCGCAGTCTCGGCGGAGGTGCCCAATGAATCGCCTGCACGCCTTCAAACATCCCCTGGCGTTGCTCGGCCTGCTGCTGGTGGGCGGCTGGGTCTTGGTCGCGCTCTTTGCGCCGTGGCTGGCGCCCCATGATCCGCTGGAAAGCTTTACCCCACTGCTGACCCCGCTGACGAGCGGCGACAACGGCCAAAGCTTCCTGCTGGGCACCGACATGATCGGGCGCGACATTCTCTCGCGGCTGATCTGGGGCACCCGCACCGTGCTGTTCTGGTCGATCCTGGCCACGCTCACCGCGTTCGCCGTGGGCATCGCCATGGGCCTGTGCGCCGGTTACTTCAACGGCTGGGTCGATGCCGTGCTGTCGTATGTGGCCGACACGGTGCTGTCGTTCCCGGTGCTGGTGTTGTACATCGTGATCATCATCGCCCTCGGCGCGTCGGCGCTGAATATCCTGATTGCGGTGACCTTCACCAGTGCCCCGGCGATTTTCCGCATCATGCGTGCCCTGACCATCGACATCCGCTCGCGGGACTACGTCCTCAGCGCAATCACTCAGGGCGAGGGTTCGCTGCGGATCATGCTCGTGGAAATCCTGCCCAACTGCGGCGGGCCGCTGATAGTCGATTTCTGCCTGCGCATCGGCTACACCGCGATCATGATCGGCGCCCTGGGCTTTCTCGGCCTTGGCCTGCCGCCACCGACCCCGGACTGGGGCGGCATGATCAACGACGGCCGCGCCATGGCCATCGCCTTCCCGCACCTGGTGATCTTCCCGTGCATTGCCATTTCCACCCTGATGCTGGGCTTGAGCCTGCTGGCGGACGGCCTGGATGAAAACGCCCAGCAAGGCGCAAGGAATTGAGCATGAACCCACAACCAGTATTACGGGTGCAAAACCTGTCGATCGAACTGCCGGCCGGCGCCGACCGCAGCCACGCCGTGCAAGGCATCAGCCTGGACGTACGCAAGGGCGAAATCCTCTGCGTAATCGGTGAATCCGGCTCGGGTAAATCAGTGCTGTCGGCGGCGATCATGGGCGATTACGCCAAAGGCCTGCGGCATGCCGGTGGGGTGATCGATTTTCTCGGCGACGACATCTGCAGCCTGGACGAAAAACGCCTGCGCGAACTGCGCGGCAACCGCATTGCGATGATTTTCCAGGAGCCCATGGCGGCGCTGAACCCGGCGATTCGGATCGGCAAGCAAGTCGAAGAAATCTTCGCTATCCATGCCCCGCAAATGCCCCAGCGCGAACGTCGCGAACGCACGCTCGCGCTGCTCGAATCCACCCAGTTGCCCGACCCGCCACGCATTGCCAACAGCTTTCCCCATCAACTGTCCGGTGGCCAGTGCCAGCGCGTGGTGATTGCCATGGCGTTGGCGATGAACCCCGACTTGTTGATCGCCGACGAGCCCACCACGGCACTCGACGTAACCACCCAGGCCCAGGTCTTGAAACTGGTGCGCGAGCTGCGTGGGCGTGGCCAGCACGGCATTCTGTTTATCACCCACGACTTCGGCGTGGTGGCGCAAATTGCCGACCGCATTGCCGTCATGGAAGGCGGCCGCCTGGTGGAAATCGGGGAGCGCGACCAAGTGCTGAATGCCCCGGCGCACGCCTACACCCGCAAGCTGATCGCGGCAGTGCCGGCGCTGCACCCGGAATTGCACACGCCGAGCGCGGATGGCGAGTTGGCGTTGCGCATCGAAAACCTGACCAAGACCTACAACGTCGGCGGCAGCTCAGTGGCGGCGCTGCGCAACGTGTCGCTGAACCTGCCACGCGGCAAAACACTGGCGATTGTCGGCGAGTCCGGCTCGGGCAAAAGCACCCTGGTCAAAGCAGCCATTCGCCTGGTCGACAGCGACAGCGGGCATGTGTGGGTCGGCGACACTGATTTTCTGGCCTTGCGCGGTTCGGCCCTGGCGGCCAATCGGCGGCGTATCCAGATGATCTTCCAGGACCCGTACGGCTCGCTCAATCCACGGCACCGCGTCGGTGACATCATCGCCCGCGCCGCACAATTGCGTGGGTTGTCGGCCAAGGATGCCTGGGCCGAGGCCGGTGACTTGCTTGAACAGGTCGGCCTCAAGCGTGATGCGCTCAAGCGCAAGCCGCGCCAGTTTTCCGGTGGCCAGCGCCAGCGCATCGGCATCGCCCGCGCCCTGGCCATGCGCCCGGAAGTGCTGATCGCCGATGAAAGTGTCTCGGCGCTGGATGTGTCGGTGCAAAAACAGGTGCTGGAGCTGCTCGCCGACCTGCAACAGCAGTTGAACCTGAGCATCCTGTTTATCACCCACGACCTGCGCGTGGCGGCGCAGATCAGCGACCACATCGCCGTGATGCGCCAGGGTGAAGTGGTGGAATACGGCAGCGCCGAACAGGTATTGCTCAGACCACAGAACAGCTACACCCAGGCCTTGCTTGCCGCTGCGCCGGGCGCGACGCAACTACCGGCTGACGGGCCGCCGTTGAGGTTGATCCGCCCCGCAGCGCACTGAGTTGTCACCCTTTCCCTGCGTCGCAGCGTTCGCTGCGGCAACGGGCTGCTGTTGCCAAAAAATAACCAATAATGAGAGCGAAACCATGCGACCAACCCTACGTTACATCGCCCTGGTCCCTGTGCTCGGCGCCCTTGCGGCACCGGCCATGGCCTACCAGGTCACCGACAACCTCGACCTCGGCGGCGCCGTGCGTGCACGCTGGGACTATGACCCGGATCGCGACATCCAGAAGTTCGGCCTCGACACGGCCTTCCTCAGCGCCAAGTACAACTCCGACACCTGGATCGGCGAGGCGCAGTACCGGTTCTACGGGCGTTCCTACCCGTACCAGTACACCAAGAACTACGGCGATATTCAGTTCGCCAAGTTCGCGTGGGTCGGCTACAAGTTCAACCCGAACCAGCAGGTGCAAGTGGGCTTGAACACAGTACCGTTTGGTTTGCAGCCGTACTTTGGCAGCACCTTCTACGAAACCCTGGGCAACGTCATCGGCCTGGAAGACGTGCAACAGGTCGGCGCCAAATACATCCAGCAAAGCGGCGACTGGAATATCCAGGCCGGCTACTACCTGCGCCCGGCGTGGCAAGGCAAAGGCACCAGCAAGGGCGTGACCTACTCCAGCGTGATCTCCGAAGCCGACAGCTACGTGGGCGACGGCAGCAACAACCAGGAGCGCAACACCGTGGTGGTGCGGGTGGCCAAGGCCCTGGAGCTGGGCAACTGGAAATCCGAAGTCGGGCTTTCCGGCCTGACCTCCACGCTGGAAAACAAAGACACCAACGACGACGGCCGCCGCAACGCCGTGGCAATCCACTACCTGGGCAAGAACGGCCCGTGGGGCGTGCAATTGCAGGCGGCGCGCCAGCAAATGTCACCGCGCAACCCGGGCACCAATAGCGTCGTCACCTTGGGTGGCTACGACGGGACGTTCAACGTAGCCAGCCGGGGTAATTTATACGTGGCGGACTTGAGCTACGACGTGGGCGGCAAATACCTGTTTGACCAGATCAGCGGTGTAAAGCTGTATGCCAACTACAGTGCGTTTGATAAATCCGAGAGTCAGTTCAAGACCTCGCAGCGGGTGATCCTCGGCACGTCGTTTTCGGTGAGCAAGTTGTGGGTCGCGACGGAGTGGTTGATTGGCAAGAACGATCCGTATATCGGCGGCAGCAGCTATACCGAGAGCTTGGGTGCGGGTGGGAGTAACCAGTGGGAGAATCAGCTGTATATGAACATTGGGTACTACTTCTAATCGGAGGCGATACCACTGAAGCCTTCGCGAGCAAGCCCGCTCCCACAGTTGGAATGCATTCCTCCTGCGGGAGCGGGCTTGCTCGCGAAGAGGCCGCTACAGGCACTCTAAAAACAACCAGTGTGGAAGTCCTTTCATGCGCCAACTGCCCGCTCTCAACATGCTGCGCATCTTCGAAGAAGTCGCCCGCCACCGCAGCTTCAGCCAGGCTGCCGTGGGCCTTAACGTGACCCAAGGCGCCGTCAGCCGCCAGATCAAACAATTGGAAGACTACCTCGGCGTCGCCCTCTTCATCCGCACGCCCCAGGGCCTGTCCCTGACCGAAGCCGGCTTCGCCCTCTCCCCGCACCTGAGCGACGCCTTCGACCATATCGAACGCGCCCTGCAAGCCGTGCGCGTACCCAACCTGCGCCAGCGCCTGCGCATCGTCGCGCCGCCGACCTGGGCCACGCGCTGGCTGTCGGCGCACTTACGACGCTTTTGCGAGCGCTATCCGGCTATCAACCTCAGCGTCACGCATCAGAACAGCCATGACAGCCTGGCAGAGATCGACTGCCGAATTCGCTTCGGCCTTGAACCAGACCCGCATTGCCGCAGTGAATTGCTGGTGATGGAACGCCACATCGCCGTGGCCAGCCCGGAGCTGTTCAGCGACGGCCAACCGCCCAACCTGCAGCGTTTCCCATTGCTGCACATCCTGCACGACGGCAAGCGCTTGAAGGTCTGGGAAAACTGGCTGGCCGCCATGGGCCGGGACGACATCGACGCGGGCCAGGGCCTGGAATTCAGCACCCTGGACCAAGTCATACACACCGCCCTGGCTGGCGGCGGCCTGGCCGTGATAGACCGGCAAATGATCGAGCGCGAACTGGCTACTGGCAGTTTATTGCCGATCACCGCGGTGGAAGTGATCGGCCCGTATGGTTATTGGCTGGATGTGGCGGCGGACAAGCAAGGGTTATCCAAGGTTCGGTTGTTTACCGAGTGGTTGAACCGAGTGCGTAACCCTTGATAGCGACTACATAGCCATTGTTTGGGTAATGGCGGCGATGGGCTCCATGGAAGCTGGCCTGCCTGCAATGGCATCCACTGCTTATGCCTGATATACCGAGGTGTCTGCATCGCAGCGGTTCGGCGGTCCGACAAGCCAGCTCCCACAGAAAAGCAGCTCTTGATCCGGACCTTGACCTGGCTTTTGCTTCTACCACTCAGGTCGGCTACCAGGCCGCCGTGCTCTGCTTTTGATTTTGATCTGACAGGCCCCGTTAACCACGATGGCCGAACGCAGGCTTGAATCCGTGGGTAACCCGGCAGGACGCCGGGTTAGCCGCACTGGGCCAAGGATGGCCCATTGCGGCGGCCCACGGATTCAAGCCGGAGTGCGGGCATGCCGAGCCTAGGCGAGGCACCGAGTGGTGGGGCAAAGCGTTTTTTGGTTACTTTTTTAGGCGTTTTGTAAAAAAGTGACCCGCCGTAAGGGCGGAACCCTAAGCCGCCGTTACCGCAGCAACGGATATGTACACCAACACCCCCAACACCCCCAACACCCCGCTACCGCAGCCAAGCCAGCGCCCACCTTAGAGCGACGTTGTCTCACAAGCCCCCCATCAACAAGTATTTGATCTCCAGATAATCATCCAGCCCGTACCTGGAACCCTCACGGCCCAACCCAGACTCCTTGATACCGCCAAACGGCGCGACTTCAGTAGAGATAATCCCTTCGTTGATACCCACCATGCCGGCCTCCAGACCTTCAGCCATGCGCCACACCCGGCCGATATCACGACTGTAGAAATACGCAGACAACCCGAACGGCGTGTCATTGGCACGTTGCAGCACCTCGGCCTCATCCTTGAAACGGAAGCACGCCGCCACCGGCCCAAAGGTTTCTTCCCGGGCGATCAACATATCGCCATGGGCTTCAGTCAGGATGGTCGGTTCGAAGAAGGTGCCCCCCAACGCGTGGCGACGACCGCCACACAGCAGCTTGGCGCCCTTCTCCAACGCATCGCCGACATGGGCTTCAACCTTGGCCAGCGCCGCCGCGTTGATCAGCGGGCCCTGTTCGGTTTCGCCGTCCAACGCGCTGCCCACACGCATCGCGCTGACCGCCTCCGCCAATTTGTGGGTGAAGGCCTCATACACCCCGTCCTGGATAAAGAAGCGGTTGACGCACACACAGGTCTGCCCGGTGTTGCGGAACTTGGAGGCCATGGCACCTTTGACGGCGGCCTCCAGGTCGGCATCGTCGAACACAATGAAGGGCGCGTTGCCGCCCAGTTCCAGCGAAACTTTTTTCAGCGTGTCGGCGGCCTGGCGCATCAGCAGTTTGCCGGTGCGGGTGGAGCCGGTGAATGACAGTTTGCGCACCACGCTGGAAGCTTGCAGTGCGCCGCCAATGGCGACGGCATCACCGGAGACGATGTTGAACACACCCGCCGGAATACCCGCCTGCTCCGCCAGCACCGCCAGGGCAAATGCCGACAGCGGGGTTTCTTCCGAAGGCTTGAGGATCATGGTGCAACCGGCCGCGAGCGCCGGGCCGACTTTGCGGGTGACCATCGCCAGCGGGAAGTTCCACGGGGTGATGGCAGCCACCACGCCAATTGCTTCCTTGGTCACGATGATGCGTGCATCAGCCTTGTGGGTCGGGATCACGTCGCCATAGGCGCGCTTGGCTTCTTCGCCGAACCACTCCAGAAAACTCGCGGCGTAGACCACTTCGCCCATCGCTTCGGCCAGGGGTTTGCCCTGTTCCAGGCTCAGCAGTTGGGCCAGGTCCTTCTGGTGGCCCAGCATCAGTTCGCTCCAGCGCTTGAGGCGCTGGCTGCGCTCCTTGGCGGTGAGCTTGCGCCAGGCCGGCAAAGCGCGGTTGGCGGCCTGGATGGCCAGGTCGGTGGCTTGCGCGCCCGCGCGCTGGACGTCTGCGATCAAGGCGCCATTGGCCGGGTTGAGCACCGGGTACGTCGGCCCACCGCTGGACCATTGGCCATCTATGTAGTTGCCAGTACGGATCAGCGGGTTCATGCCACGGCCTCGATCAGGTTGAAACGGTCCAGGCCCGGGCGGGCCTCGCGCAGGATGCGCTTGCCGGCGGTGTAGTCGTTGATCACATCGCACGGGGTGTAGTTGCGTTCCAGCTCGTGCAGTTCTTCGGCATCCAGCTGGGTGTCGAGGGCCGCGAGTGCGCTGTCAAATTGCGCGGTGGTGTCGGCGCCCACCAGCATCACATCGACGCCGGGATGGTTGGCGACCCAGGCCTGGGCGATCTGCGCATTCGACACGCCACGGGCACGTGCCACGCGTTGCACCGAATGGGCGATGTCGAACGACGCCTGGTCGCTGTACATCTGCTGGGTGAAGAAGTCGGTCTGGTTGCGGGTCGACTGCACTTCGCCGGTGAGCAAGCCACGGGCCAGCGGGCTGAACACCGAGACACCCAGGCCCTGGTCGCGGCAGAACGGGATCATCTCGCGCTCTTCTTCACGGTAGGCGCAGTTCAGTTGCAGCTGCATATTGATCGGCTTGACCCAACCATTGCGCTCGCAGGCCATGAGGATCTTGGCCAGTTGGCCGGTGAGCATGGTCGATACGCCGATATAACGGGCCTTGCCGGAACGCACAATGTCGTTCATCGCGGCCATGGTTTCTTCGACCGGTGTATTGACATCGAAGTAATGCAGCATGAACACGTCGACGTAATCCATGCCCAGCCGGCGGAGGGACGCGTCGATGCTGTCCATGATGTGCTTGCGCGAGTGGCCGCTGGCGTTGATGCCATTGCGGGTGCCATAACCGACTTTGGTGGTGACCACGATGTCTTCACGCCGTGCCACGCGCTTGAGGATGCGCCCCACCACTTCTTCGCCGACACCCGCCGAATAGAAGTCAGCCAGGTCGATGAAGTTGACGCCGTTGTCCAGAGCGTGAGCGACGATCGGCTCGCTTTGCTTCTCATCGAAGATCCACGGTTTCCAATCCGGGGTGCCCATGTTCATGGTGCCCAGGCACAGGCGCGAGACTTGCAGGCCGGAGTTGCCCAAACGGATGTAGTGCATGGCAGTCTCCTCAGGCCTTGGGCGTGTAGAAAGGATTGCTGATGTGGTTGACCACGTCGGCCAACTGCGCAGTGTGCGGTGTGCCGGTCAAGGCGGCGCGGATCGCGGTGCGGCAGGCGTTGTAGTTATTCAGGTAGACGGCGTCCAGGTCATCGCAGGCCGGGTTAACCCAGTTGGCGGTAACGATGGCCCACTCGTCTTCGGCTTCCGGCGGCAACGTGCTGTCGAGCAAGGCTTCGAGCACCGCCTTGGCGATCCCGGCCTGGGACGCGCCCCAGGTGGCATTGCCGTGCAGGTCACTGCCGATGGCGGCTTTGTTGACGTAAAGGGTCATGGGTTTGACCGGGATATTCGGCTGGGCAATCACCATGAACGGGCAATGGCCCTGGCTTGGGGATGCGAGGCTGGTGGCGAACGCTTGGCCGGCAGGGCCATTGCGTGGGCCGATCAGGATGTTGATGTGGGCAGCATTGACGCCTGGGCCTTCGAAGCCTTCGCCGATGTACAGATCAAGTGATTTCATTTTCGCAAACGCTCATTGTTGTTATGGGGAGCTTGTTGGCGAATTTTTAGCACTGGGCGTTGAGGCGGCCGTAACCATTAAAAGTCATAGGGGTGTGAGTTTTGCTCATGGCCCCTGCGACGATCGGTGCCCGCTTGTGCCGTTGACCTGGTTTGTTACACACCATATAGTGTGCCCACAAACAGAACAGACCACTACATAGTGTGCAGCATCGGTATTTACTGACCACACTACGCGCAGTATTTCAATGCCTAGTAGCCTGCAAAACGCATATTTTTGGACGGGCTTAGACGCCGTCAAAACAGAACAGGAAGGAGTATTTCAATGCTGAGTTGGGATGAAGTCGACAACGAAGACACCGGTGCAGCGGTGATCAAAGGCGCCAATGCCGGCCACGCCAGCGAAGCCAACATGGACCGCCTCGACGGTGCCGGCGCCGCTGCTGCGCTGGAAGCACGCAATGTGACTGCCAACGACTCCGCTGCGATCATCCGCGCCAAGGCCGCCCTGGACAAACTCGACGTCGCCGAAGGCCTCGCTGAGCTGGAAGGCTCCGCCGCCCGCGTCGCCGTTGACGAAAAGCGCATGATCAACTGCCGCGCCGACCTCAACCAACTCGTGCCCTTCAAGTACGACTGGGCCTGGCAAAAGTACCTCGACGGCTGCGCCAACCACTGGATGCCGCAAGAGGTCAACATGACCGCCGACATCGCGCTGTGGAAAAACCCGGAAGGCCTGACCGACGACGAACGCCGCATCGTCATGCGCAACCTCGGCTTCTTCTCCACTGCCGACTCCCTGGTCGCGAACAACCTGGTGCTGGCCGTGTACCGCCTGATCACCAACCCGGAGTGCCGCCAGTACATCCTGCGCCAGGCCTTCGAAGAAGCGATCCACACCCACGCCTACCAGTACTGCATCGAATCGCTGGCCATGGATGAAGGCGAGATCTTCAACATGTACCACGAGATCCCATCGGTGGCTAAAAAAGCCGCGTGGGGCCTGAAGTACACCCGTTCGATCTCCGATCCGAAGTTCGAAACCGGCACCGTCGAAACCGACAAAGAACTGCTGCGCAACCTGGTCGCCTACTACTGCGTCCTCGAAGGCATCTTCTTCTACTGCGGCTTCACCCAGATCCTGTCCATGGGCCGCCGCAACAAAATGACCGGCGTCGCCGAGCAGTTCCAGTACATTCTGCGCGACGAGTCGATGCACCTGAACTTCGGTATCGACGTGATCAACCAGATCAAAATCGAAAACCCACACTTGTGGGATGCTGAGATGAAGGAAGAAGCGACCCAGATGATCCTGCAAGGGACGCAGCTGGAGATTGAATATGCGCGCGATACCATGCCGCGCGGCGTACTGGGCATGAATGCGGCGATGATGGAAGACTATCTGAAGTTCATCGCGAATCGTCGTTTGTCGCAGATTGGCTTGAAGGAAGAGTATCCAGGAACGACTAACCCGTTTCCGTGGATGAGCGAGATCATGGACTTGAAGAAAGAGAAAAACTTCTTCGAAACCCGCGTGATCGAGTATCAAACTGGCGGCGCTTTAAGCTGGGACTGACCTCTACGACTGCAGTGACACCTAGGCACAAGTAGCATCCAAGTGTGCCATCGAAGGACTGAAAAAGAAGGGACCAGAAACAAGAAACCCACAGCAATCGTTCGAGCGACTGCTGTGGGTCTTGATCGTAAAGGTGAACAAAGCCCACCTATACGAGCCGCGATTGGGGAAAACCACAATCACGAAAGCATTTGAGGAAATGCGGGGCGTGATTATGGAGGACCGTCAAGCGGTGTCAATGGCTGATCGTCGGAGACAAGATTTTGCATCCATATCTTGGGCTCCAAATTAATCCGACGAGCCGGCAAATTAATTGCCAGCGCTCAGACACCAAATCTGAAGAGATCATTAATCATGGCCAAAAAAAATCAACATGTAGTACCTCATGGCAACGACTGGGCCGTAAAAGGCGCAGGCAACTCAAAAGCCACTAAGGTCGTTGGTACTCAAGCAGAAGCTATTAAACTTGCACGCGAAATCGCAATAAACCAGGAGAGCGAAATGTTCATCCATGGACAGAATGGCCAGATTCGCGAGCGCAATACCTACGGAGATGACCCATTTCCACCAAAGGGCTAAGTACAAGTCTAAGGTGTGTTTCTGGTGATATTGGAAACTAGCTTTTGGCCCATGGACCGTAATAAGCGGCCCGTGGGCAGTTTTAATTTGACTCCCGTTCCAAAATATCAGCTACAGGGGTTGGCTGAGCACATCAGCCGCCTTTGCGGCGAACCGCTGAAAGTACACAGTAAAAAATGTGCATCAAGTGCCGACTGGTCCTTGAACGCATCGCGCATATAAACGTGTAGGGACGTCCCTGCGTTCAAACTACACGTAATCCAAGTTGTGGGCTCGACTGGCGTAGGTTCGATGAAGGTCACCAAGCGGGAGGACTGGCTGATACACAAGTGCAGCCAGCCAATAGACCAAAGCTTTGAGTGTAGTTTTAATGGTTGTTACCCTTTCAGAACTAGAACCATCTTTGCCCCCCGACAACAAAGAAACGCCAACAAAATGCGTTAGCACTTTTGTCACAATATTTAAAACGTCTGGTTTTAAATCACCATTACCTTGCTTTACCTATAGATCAGGCTCCTTATACCCAATCAAACCATCAAGACACCTTGCATAGGGCCTGTGCTCCACGGTTTACAGCGACCTTGTCTGCCGAGGCTGCAAGCGTTATCACCATGAAGTCATTCAGTGGAATGGCTACAACGCCGATGAAGAACAGGAAGTTTGGCTGCACCTGAAGCATTTACGGGTGCGGGTGATGGCGAGCACGTTGGAGGTGCTCGACGCGCAGCGTCTGCGCCGGCATTGGAAGACCGCAAGATTCACGTTGTGCCGCACCAGTTGCCGTAATTCTGGGCATATCAATTGATCGCCCGGCGTGCTTTCCCAGCACGATGTGCTCCAGCCCCCCCTGAAACCCGTAACTGTGTTTAAAATGCCGCCCGCTCAAAGACCGACGCTGAATGATGAACCCAGACGCACTCGCTACCTTGCACGCCCATTTGCTCACCGCCCTGGCCGGCGCGCCGGCTGAAACCCGGCGCTTGTTCCATGGCCGTGGCCGCTGCTGGCCCGGGCTGGAACAACTGACGGTGGACTGGCTGCAAGGCGTGGTGCTGGTTGCCCTGTTCAAAGAGACGGAGCAACTGGATGCCTTGAAGCAGCAACTGGTGCAGATTGATTGGGCTCGCTTCGGTGTTCATACGGTCGCCCTGCAACACCGCTATCTGCCGCAGAGCACCACCGAATGGCTGGTGGGCGAAGCGATGGATGAGCTGACCATCACCGAAGGTGGCCTGCGTTACCTGATCGACCTGGGTAAAAAACAGAACAGCGGGCTGTTTCTTGACATGCGCTACGGCCGCAACTGGGTCCGCGAGCAGGCCAAGGGCCAGCGCGTGCTTAACCTGTTCGCCTATACCTGTGGGTTTTCGGTGGCCGCCATCGAAGGTGGCGCGGACCATGTGGTGAACCTGGACATGGCCCGTGGTGCCCTGAGCCGTGGGCGCGACAACCATCGCCTGAATGGTCACGACCTGAGCAAGGTCACCTTTCTGGGCCACGACTTGTTCAAGTCCTGGGCCAAAGTCACCAACAGTGGCCCCTACGACCTGGTGATCATCGACCCGCCCTCTTTTCAGAAAGGCAGCTTCCTGCTGACCAAGGACTACCAGCGCGTACTGCGCCGCCTGCCGGATTTGCTCACGGCGCAAGGCACGGTATTGGCCTGCATGAACGACCCGGCCTTCGGCGAAGACTTCCTGATTGACGGTGTAACCCGCGAAGCACCGGGCCTGCGCTTTGTCGAGCGGCTGGAGAACCCACCGGAATTTCCGGATATCGACCCTCAAAGTGGTCTGAAGGCGCTGGTGTTCCGTCAGGGCTGATGCCGAAACGTCCTACGCTTGCTACGCTAAGTGATATACCGGGAGGGTGAACCTTATCCCCCCCTTCCCGGTCGATACCTGCATCCCCTGGCCAGACTCGACGGCGTTACGTCGTCGGCTGCCCCGTTTGACCTTTTGGAGAACCGCCCGTGATATCGACCCTGCATGTAGCCAGACTCAAAGCCTGGGGCGCCCACGGCTTTACCGCCACCGGTGTGGTATTGGCCTTCCTGGCCACCCTGGCACTACTGGAAAACTCACCCAAGGCTTGCCTGCTGTGGCTGGGCCTTGCGCTGGTGGTCGATGGTGTCGACGGCTCGCTGGCGCGCCGAGTGAATGTGAGTACGGTATTACCGAGCTTTGATGGCTCGGTGCTGGACCTGGTGATTGATTACCTGACCTACGTGTTTATTCCGGCACTGTTTATCTACCGCTATATCGACCTGCCGGACTTTACGCACCTGTTCACGGTTTCGGTGATTCTGGTGTCGTCGTTGTTCTGCTTCTGCAACGTGAATATGAAGAGCAAGGACAACTACTTTGTCGGCTTCCCCGCCGCGTGGAACGTGGTTGCCCTGTGCGTCTACATCATCCAGCCGCAAGCCTGGGTCACGTTGCTGACCGTGATCGGCCTGGCGCTGTTGACGGTGACCCCCATGAAGTTCCTGCACCCGTTCCGGGTCAAGCGGTTCATGCCGATCAATATCGCAGTCACCACGATCTGGTTGCTGTGCAGCTTTTTGATGGTGGTGGATTACCCGAATACCAACCCGTGGACGTTCGGGCTGTGGTCGCTGATGTCGGCTTACTTCCTCGGGATTTGTGTGTGGCGCACCGCGCTGGAGTGGTTAGGCACACACCGTTAATAAAGTGGGCAGGATTTAAAAGGTGGGAGCAAACCCGCTCCCACATTTGGTTCTGCCTTCATCAGACAGGTAAGATACTGGCCTTCGGTACAGCCCCTTCGCTGCGCCCTGCCAATAATAAGCCCTGCCCATGCCCTTCGAACTCAGCGTTGACCTGACCACCCTCGCCATTCTCGCCGTCGTTGCCTTTATCGCCGGTTTCATCGACGCCATCGCCGGCGGCGGCGGCCTGCTCACCACGCCGGCCCTGCTGACCGCCGGCATGCCGCCACACCTGGTACTGGGCACCAACAAACTGAGTTCGACGTTCGGCTCCGCCACCGCGAGCTTCACCTTCTACCGGCGCAAACTGTTTCACCCGCGCCAATGGGTCCATGCCATCGTCGGCACCCTGATCGGGGCCCTGGCCGGTGCGGTGGTCGCCCACTACCTGCCCGCCGAAACCCTGAACAAAATGCTCCCGGTAATCGTGTTCGGTTGCGGTGTGTACCTGCTGTTCGGCGGCACGCCCAAGGCGCCGCTGGATGCCGATGCACCCATCAAGAAGAAATGGCAGTCCACCCAAGGCTTCGGCCTGGGCTTCTACGATGGCGTGGCCGGGCCCGGCACCGGCGCGTTCTGGACGGTGAGCACGATGCTGCTGCACCCGATCGACCTGGTCAAAGCCAGCGGCGTGGCGCGCAGCATGAACTTCGTCAGCAACGCGGCGGCGCTGTCGGTGTTCATCTTCAACGGTTCGGTGGACTGGATCGTCGGCCTGGCGATGGGCTTCTCGGTGATGGGTGGCGCGTTCTTTGGCGCACGCAGCGCGATCAGCGGCGGCGCCAAATTCATTCGCCCGGTGTTTATCACCGTGGTGCTCGGCCTGACCGTGCGCCTAGCCTGGCAGCACTGGTTCAGCGTGGCCTAAGCGCCGAGCCAGGTAGAGGTCGATCAGGTAGCGCGCAATCGAGCGTGACGCCGGCAACGGCGGCAGGTCGTGGATGTTGAACCACTGCGCGTCTTCGATCTCGTCGGCCTGGGGCACGATGTCGCCGCCGGCGTACTCGGCATGGAACCCCAGCATCATCGAGTGTGGGAACGGCCAGCATTGGCTGCCCATGTACTGGATATTCTTGACCTCCACCTGCACTTCTTCGCGTACTTCGCGAATCAGGCAGTCTTCAGCGGATTCACCCGGCTCGGCAAACCCGGCCAGGGTGCTGTAGACACCGCTGACAAAGCGTGGCGAGCGTGCCAACAGGATCTCGTCGCCCCGCGTCACCAGCACGATCATGCTCGGCGAAATCCTCGGGTAGCTGCGCAGGTCGCACGCCTGGCAATACATCGCCCGCTCCCGTGGCACCTGGACCATGGCCTGGCCGCAACTGCCGCAAAACCGATGTTCCCGCGCCCATGTGCCGATCTGCGCGGCGTAACCCAACACTTTGTACAGCGTGTGGTCGCCTTGCAGCATGAAGCCGCGCAAACCCTGCCAACTGCAACCCGGCACATCACTGGCCGAGTTGAGCTCAAGCAAGTACACCGGCTCGCCATCGAGGTGGCCGATGCCATGTTCGGCGAACACCGAGAGGTCCTGGCGCTTGAGCCATTCCCTGGGAAACAGCGGGCCGTTGGTGTCATGCAAAAAGCCTTCGCGGCTGCGGGCGACGGCCCAGCCGCCGGGGGCGTCGTTGTCGAGCAGCGTTGTGGTAATCCAGCCTGGGGTCATGTCGGTCAATCCACGAATTCGGGTTTCTGCTTGCTCATATGGGCCGCGATGGCCACACGCAGGTCGTTGGATTGCAACATAGCCGAGTTCCAGGTGGCAACGTATTCCAAACCATCATTGACCGTGTGGTCGCGCATGTAGCTGATCATGGCCTTGGTGCCGGCCACGGCAATCGGCGACTTGGCGGCGATTTGCTGGGCAATTTCCATGACGCCAGCCAACAGCCTTTCATAGTCCGAATACACGCGATTGACCAGGCCGATGCTGCGCGCTTCCTCAGCGCCAAATTGGCGGCCGGTGTAGGCCAGCTCACGCAACATACCGTCGCCGACAATGCGCGGCAGGCGTTGCAAGGTGCCGACGTCAGCGGCCATGCCGATGTCGATTTCCTTGATGGAAAATTGCGCATCCTCGGCGGCGTAGCGCATGTCGCAGGCGCTGATCAGGTCGATAGCGCCTCCAATGCAGTAGCCGTGGATCGCCGCCAGTACGGGTTTACGGCAGTTGTCGACGGCGTTGAAGGACGCTTGCAGTTCCAGGATCTTGCGGCGCAGCAGGCGTGCATTGCGGCCTACGTCCTTGCCGAACTCGTTGGCCACCGAGGCAAGCATCATCAAGTCGATGCCCGAGGAAAAATGCTTGCCGGCGCCGCTGAGCACCACGGCGCGGACGGCGTCGGTGTCTTCGACCCATTGGAAGATGTCGATGATTTCGGTCCAGAACGCCGCGTTCATCGCATTGATCTTTTCCGGGCGGTTGATCTGCACATGGGCAACGTTGCCGGTGAGTTCGACGACGAAGGCTTGGTATTCGGACATGGCAGTGATCCCTGACTGGCGAGTGATAAGGCCCGAACTATAACAAGGGAGCGCGACGGCGCATCAGCCAAAAACGGGACTGGCAAACGTAATGAAAGGGCGTGGGCGGCAGGTTCATGCAGCGCCGTTACATTTCATCCCGAAAGCGCGACTTATCGGCTATACAATCAGGGCCCTTGCCTGGAGCCGTGTATGCCGTCCACGTTTCGTTCATCGTTGATTCTGGCCCTGGTCGTCGTGCTGACCGGGATTGGCGCGGGTCTGGGCGGCATGCTCCTGGCGTTGCTGCTGCATGGCATCCAGCATTTGGCCTACGGTTACAGCCTCGACAGCCTGGTCAGCCACGAAACCTTTTTATGGGGCGTGACCGCTGCGCCGCCGGAACGCCGCGTGTGGGTGCTGGTGGTGTGCGGTGTGGTGGCCGGGTTGGGCTGGTGGACGATTTATCGCTACGGTCGCCCACTAGTGAGTATCAAGCAGGCGGTATCGCCCAGCATGCCGAGCATGCCGCCCAAGACCACCCTCGCCCACAGCGTGCTGCAGATCATCACCGTGGCCCTTGGCTCGCCACTGGGGCGTGAAGTGGCGCCGCGTGAAGTCGGCGCATTGGCGGCGACGTGGTTGTCGCAACGTGCGCGGCTTGAACCCGACATGCACCGCTTGATCGTGGCGTGCGGTGCGGGCGCCGGGCTGGCGGCAGTCTATAACGTGCCGTTGGGCGGCGCGGTGTTTGTGCTGGAAGTGCTGGTGGGGGCATTCAGTTGGCCGGCGGCCGTGATTGCCCTGACGACTTCGGCGCTGGGCGCGGCAGTGGCGTGGATCGGTCTGGGCGCGCAATCGCAATATGAGGTGCCGCACTTTGCGCTGAGCCCGGCATTGATCGCCTGGGCGGTGGTCTGCGGGCCAGTGTTTGGCGTGGCCGCCTATGGCTTTACCCGCCTTACCGGCGCCGCCAGGGCCAATGCCGCGCGCGGCTGGCGTTTACCGGTGTTGTCGGTGATCAACTTCACGATTATCGGTGGGCTGGCGATGCTGCTGCCGCAAATTCTCGGCAATGGCAAAGGCCCGGCGCAATTGGGCTTCGACAATGAACTGAGCATCGGCCTGGCCGCCATTCTGCTGCTGGTCAAGGTGCTGATCACCGCCAGCAGCCTGCGCGCCGGGGCCGAAGGCGGTCTGCTGACGCCGGGCCTGGCCAACGGCGCATTGCTGGCGATCATCCTCGGCGGCGCCTGGAGCCTGCTGTGGCCCGGCGTGCCGCTGGGGGCGTTTGCGATCATTGGCGCGGCGGCGTTCCTGGCGGCCAGCATGAGCATGCCGCTGACCGCGATTGTGCTGGTGGCGGAATTTACCCGCATCGACCATGACTTTCTGGTGCCGATCATTCTCGCAGTGGTGGGCGCAACGTGCGTGAGCAAGCTGTGCCAACGTCGCAGGTAAAACCCGGCAAAAACGCTGGAAAAAAGCCGGCCCAGGCGCCATCCTTCGCGCTTTAAGCCGCCCATCAGCGGCGTTCGACGCTCAAAGGAAATGCCATGCACGCCCAACCTCTCGCCCCTGCCGATTTCGAATTCATCGAAGAAACCTTGCTCAAGTACGGCGACGATCATTCGGTGCTGAACCTGGCCGAACTCGACGGCTATTTCACCGCGCTGGTGTCCAGCCCGGCACAAGTGGAAGTCGGTGAGTGGTTCCCGGCGATCTGGGGTGGGCAGAACCCGGCGTGGGAGAGTGCCGAAGAGGCCCAGCGCTTCCTGGAGCTGTGCGTGCGCCATATGAATACCCTGGCGGCGCAACTGGCAACCGATACGCAAAACTTCAAGGCACGCTTCGATGACACCGAACATCAAGGCCAGGCCGTAACGCTCGCTGAAGAATGGTGCTTTGGCTATATCCGTGGTGCCGCGATTGGCAACTGGCCGGAACTGCCGGCCGAACAGGCCACGCAGTTGGAGAAAATTTCCTGGTGCGCCGAGCAGGATAACTTCGAGTTGCCGGCGGACCTGGATGTAAACGCCCATCAACAGCAGGTCAGCGAAATCGAACCGGCCGTGCGGGCGTTACATGATTACTGGTTGAGCAAGCGTTAATCGGACTTACTTGAAGTCCAGGTCAAACGCCTGATAAAACGCGTTGCCGGTGTTGGCCACGATCCACATCAACACCACTACGTGCCGGCCCTTCTTGCCTTTGGGCAGGGTGACCTGGTGTTCGACCTTGGCTTTCATTTCGTCGGCGTGCTGGTAGTAAGGCACTTGGGTGTAAAAGTCTTCAAAGAACGGCTTGGCCTCCAGTTGAGCGCGGCTGATGCGCTGCTTGGGGTCCCAGCCATCCTTGGTGATTAACCAACGATAGCCACGGGTGACGTGGGCGGCGGTGTATTCCCACTGCACCTTGAACACCTGGCCGGCCTCGACATTCAGCAACGGCCAGTTAAACGGGGTATTGAGCTTTTTGCCCATTTCCTCGTCGGTGAAGTTGATGCAGTCACGGTCGTCGGTTTTACCGCCGCTCAGGATATACCCATCGGCAGGTGGCGTTACGCTGGGGTCGTCGGTTTCATAGGGTGCTGGGAAAGGCCCGGCGGTGAGTGCCGGGAAGTTCTTGCCGCCTTCCATTTCGTTGACTTGCCAGTTGCCCAACAGCCCGCGTTCCACTGCCACGGAACCACGGCTGGCCGGCGTCACGACGCGACCATGTCTGAGTTGAGTCTCGGGTTTGTTCATTTCATTCACTCCTTGATTGAATATGCCCCGTCATGGGGCACGCTTCGAACTTACCTCGCTGCGTTTTATTGTCCAGCAGGCACTTCTCTCGGAAACTTCATACTTCGCCTCAGTTTCGCGGAGTAAAGGCCTTTGTCCTGCATCAATTTTGGCAGTAGTCCTACCCGGTAACGAGCGGTACGGCTACACGCTGCGTTAGGGATAAGACACCAAGTCGACACCGATGTAGGAAATGTCGACCTGGATTAGGTTATTCGTTGCGGCCGTCCTCCGATTCTTGGTATCAAAAGCGCCTTCAATAAAAAACGCTCGCTCAAAGGACTGATTGACCATGCCCGCACACGCCGACGCCTTCCACGCCCTTCACCGCGACACCTTGCTGATCCTGCCCAATGTCGCCGACGCCGGCGGTGCGCGCCTGGTGGCGCAACTGGGCAGTAAGGCCGTTGCCACCAGCAGCGCCGCCGTGGCGTGGGCGCATGGTTACAAGGATGGCAACCAGTTGCCGCAGCCGCTGCTGGTCAGCACTGTGCACTCCATCGTGCGGGTTATCGATGTCCCCCTGAGTGTCGATATCGAAGGCGGTTATTCGGACGATCCGCAGCAGGTCGGCCAACTCGTGGAAGCGCTGATCGAGGCCGGCGCCGTGGGCATCAACCTGGAAGACGGTGCCGGTTCGCCTGAACTATTGGCGCGCAAGATCGAAGTGGCGCGCCAGATCGCCGATCGCTGCGGGGTGAAGCTGTTTATCAATGCACGCTGCGATGTGTACCTCAAGGGCTTGGCCCCCGAGGCTCAACGCCTGGAAGAGCTTGTGCGCCGCGCAAGCATTTATCAGCAGGCAGGTGCAGACGGCTTGTTCGCGGCCGGCATCCACATTGAACACGAAATCCGGCAGCTGTGCCAGGCCACGCCCTTGCCCGTCAATGTACTGGCCTGGGCCAACCTGCCCACTCCCGAAAGCCTGCAAGCGCTGGGTGTGCGGCGCTTGACGGCGGGTTCCAGCATCGCCGAGTTCCTCTATGGGGCCATGCACCAGCTCGCGGGTGGTTTCCTGCGCACCGGCACCTTGCACACCCAAGACCTCAAGGCCTTCACCTACGGTGCAGTGAATGGGCTGATGGCGCCGTAATACGCGCCGTACAACGATCCCTGCTCGACAAGCGTGGCGTGTTTGGCTGATTATTCCGTCCGTCCGTCGCGCCACTGCGCACCACCTTGCCTTGATCAGGAGCCTTGTACCTTGAGTTCGCAGAAAACCGTGACCGTTACACCGCCTAATTTCCCCCTGAACGGCAAGGTCGCGCCGCCCGGCTCCAAATCCATTACCAACCGTGCCCTGTTGCTGGCAGCCCTGGCCAAGGGCACCAGCCGCCTGAGCGGCGCCTTGAAGAGTGATGACACCCGCCACATGTCGGTGGCCCTGCGCCAGATGGGCGTGACCATCGACGAGCCGGACGAGACCACCTTCGTGGTCACCGGCGCAGGCAAACTGCAATTGCCAACGCAACCGCTGTTTCTGGGCAATGCCGGCACCGCGATGCGTTTTCTCACCGCTGCCGTGGCGACGGTCGAAGGCACGGTGGTGCTGGACGGCGACGACTACATGCAAAAACGCCCGATCGGCCCGCTGCTGGCGACCCTTGGCCAGAACGGCATCCGCGTCGATAGCCCGACCGGCTGCCCGCCCGTGACCGTGCATGGCGTGGGCAAGATCAAGGCCAAGCGGTTTGAAATCGATGGCGGTTTGTCCAGCCAATATGTGTCAGCCCTGCTGATGCTTGCCGCATGCGGCGAAGCGCCCATTGAAGTGGCGTTGACCGGCAAAGACATTGGCGCCCGTGGCTATGTGGACCTGACCCTGGACTGCATGCGCGCGTTCGGCGCTCAAGTGGACGCGGTTGACGACACCACCTGGCGCGTGGCCCCGACCGGCTACACCGCCCATGATTACCTGATCGAACCCGACGCCTCCGCCGCCACCTACTTGTGGGCCGCTGAAGTGTTGACCGGCGGCCACATCGACATTGGCGTCGCCGCGCAAGACTTCACCCAGCCGGACGCCAAGGCACAAGCCGTGATCGCCCAGTTCCCGCACATGCAGGCCACCGTCGTCGGCTCGCAAATGCAGGACGCGATCCCGACCCTCGCGGTGCTTGCCGCGTTCAACAACACCCCGGTGCGTTTTACCGAACTGGCCAACCTGCGCGTGAAGGAATGTGATCGCGTACAGGCGCTGCACGACGGTCTCAACGAAATCCGCCCGGGTTTGGCGACCATCGAAGGTGACGACCTGCTCGTCGCCAGTGATCCTGCGTTGGCCGGCACCTCGTGCACTGCGCTGATCGACACCCACGCCGACCACCGCATCGCCATGTGCTTTGCCCTGGCAGGCCTGAAGGTGTCGGGGGTGCGTATTCAAGACCCGGACTGCGTCGCCAAGACCTACCCTGGCTACTGGAAGGCCCTGGGCAGTCTTGGGGTTGCGCTGAGCTACTGATCCAACGCGTCGGCATGGGGAGGGAGTGATCATGACAATTCGCCAACCCTGCCCACCCGGCGTGTGTGTCTGCGATCGCGAACAACTGCTGCAAGTCCCCGACGCCGACCTGCGCGTCCTCAACCTGACACGTCAGGAAGAGAAGAAGCTGATCGAACGCCTTGAAGACCTCAAAAGCCTGCAGGACCTGGAGCACATGCAACAGCGGATGTACGAGCTATTGGGTATCCGCGTGCATGTCGCGCCGGGGCACACCGAGGTCAAGAGCATGCGCGGGATACTGATCACCCTCGATGAGCTGCCCGGTATGTGCCGTAAAACCCGACAAGCCATTCCGGCGGCGATTCGCAGAGGCATGGAAAAACGCCCGGAAATTACCTACCGCCTGCTGGACGCCCACGATTTGTTTCGCGAAGGCTGACTACCCGGCGACCGTCTCGTTTGCAAACAGGCCCTGCCCTAGCGCCTTCGCCGTCTGCAAATGCGCCTGCGCCGTGCCGCTTTCCGACTCCAGCAGCAACTTCGACGTCACCACCTGCGCGCCGCAGTAATCAAAAATCCCGTAATCAATCTGCGTGCGCATCGCCTTGGCATAACCGTGTCGATCAAACGCGCTTGCGTCCGCTGCGCCGACCGCCAGCAGATGCACCTGCAAATGCCGCAGTTTTTTCACCACCGGGCTGTCCGGGCCGTAATCAATCGCCCAGCCGTTGACGAACACACGGTCGACCCAGCCTTTGAGCAGGCCCGGCAGCGACCACCAATAGACCGGGAACGCCAGCACCAGTGCATCCGCGCGGTCGATGCGGGCCTGTTCGGCAAGCACGTCAGCCGGCGGTTCGGCGCGCGTGCGGTGTACCAGGTGGTCGGCGGCGGTGTAGCGCGGGTCGAAGCCTTCGGCGGCGAGGTCGGCGATCTCGTACGTATGGCCAGCAGCGGTGAGGCCCGCCGCCACTTGCACGGCAAGGCTGTGGGTTAGGGATTTTGGGTCGTGATGGGCAACGACGAGCAGTGCGTGCATGACATTGACTCCCTTTCAGTTTAGTCTGGGCTTAAGCTACTTTTAGTAAGTTACGACTCTTAAGTTACTTTTGGTATATAAGCATGTCAAGCGATGAATCCCCTGCCCCACGTCGACGCCTTTCACGCGAAGATCGCCTTCGCCAATTGCTGGACGTGGCTTGGCAACTGGTCAGCGATGAAGGCACCGAAGCCCTGACCCTCGGCCGCCTGGCGGAACTGGCGGGCGTGACCAAACCGGTGGTCTATGACCATTTCGTCACCCGCGCCGGGTTGCTGGCTGCGCTTTACGAGGACTTCGACGGGCGCCAGAACCAGGTGCTGGCCGATGCCCTGGACGCCAGCGACGCAACATTGGAGGATCGGGCGTGGGTGATTGCCTCGTCCTATGTCGATTGCGTGTTATTGCAAGGGCGGGAAATCCCGGGCGTGATTGCCGCCTTGAGCAGTTCGCCGGAGCTGGAAACCCTCAAGCGCAAATATGAGGCAATCTTCCTCGATAAATGCCGGGATGCCCTGGCGCCGTTTGCACCCGGCGCCAATGTTTCCCAGGCCGCCATGCGCGCCATGCTCGGCGCGGCGGAAGCCTTGTCCCATGCGGCAGCCAGTGGCGAGATCAGCCGCGAAGAGGCGCAGCAGGAGTTGCTGGCGACGATTCTGGCGATGATCAAACGGGCGCGGGGTTGAATCACGCTTCACCCCGATGCCGACCGCTACAGGGTGATTACCCGTGATGACGGCAGCCCGCCGGGAACAGGCGCCTGACCAAGCCATGAGATTTGACGCGGCAATAAAAAACCTCCCTTGGGAGGTTTTTTTATTCAGGCCAGACGCTCACTTACAAACCGCTCAACCTTGCGTGTCAGCTGATCAAGGTGGCGATCGCGCTGTTTCTCCGCGTCGACCATCGCGCGCTTGCCGTGTTTTTGCAGCAGGTAGGTATGAATCTGCCGGACCTCCAATGAGGTATAGATCGAGGCCACGTCCAGCACGCCCATCAAGCCATCGGTGCCGTAATCGCGTGTGTTCATCAATACCTGGGTGCCCCGCGCGCCGCGAACCTGAAAGCCCATGGCTTCAAAAGCCGAGACCTTTTCCACCGCACACGCCAGTTCCGCATGGGGATAGCACGCGAGCACCTCGTGCATCATCGCGCGTGCCACGCCCTGGCGCCGACGCCCGGCTTGCACGGCCATAAAGGCAATACCGCAGGCCTGCGGATCATCCTTCACGGGCAGATACAGGCAAAATCCAATCACCTGTTCCTCATCCATCGCCACCACCAGCTCGACGGCAATGCCTTTGGAACCATCCAGCGCCTGCAGGTAAAGGTGCACCTCAAAGCCGGTGGCGTACTGATAGATGTTGTAGAGCAAATTACTCGGTGCCAGCGCGACGCTGCTGATGTCGGTGAGGTTGTCCACCACCATCTGCAGGATCTGGCTGTTGACCGACTCGGGGCACGGCGCGGTATAGCGGGTAAGGCTGAACATGCAAATTCCTGGGGTTTCGCGTCAAGGCAGCCGCGATTGTACCTGTTGCGGCCGGTTCAGTGCCCGCACACCTCACGCAAACAGCCACGCAACCAGCGATGGGCCAGGTCGGCATCCAGGCGTGGATGCCAGAGCATGGACAGGGTGAAAGTCGGTATTGCGACCGGCAGTGGGAAGCTATACAGACCCGCGCGCTGATTGGCGGTGTAGCGCTCGGGCACGCTGGCGATCAGATCAGTGTCGCGGGCAAGGGCGATCGCCGTGGCAAAACCGGCGACGATGGTACTGATGTGACGCGTGAGGCCTTGGGCTTCGAGCGCGTCATCGACCTCGCCACGGTCCAACCCGCGCCGTGACACGTAGACGTGCTGGCCCTCGGCAAAACGCTCGGCGCTGACATCCCCCTGGCTCAGAGGATGACCGCTGCGCACCACGCCGACCAAGCGATCGCGAAACAACGCCTGGGTCAGCACCTCCGGGCCGGCACTGGCGTCGACCACGCCGATCGCCAGGTCCACGCTGGCGTCACGCAGCAAGGCATTGTCCTTGTCCGTCTTGTTGACGAAGCGCAGCCGCACGCCGGGCGCGTCTTGGGCGATGCGCGCCAGCAATGCCGGGCCAAGATTTTCGACAAACTCTTCGCTGGAGCGCAGCGTGAAAGTGCGTATCACCTGGCTCATGTCCAGGGATTGCGCGGGCCGCAGCACGGCTTGGGCGTCTTGTACCAAACGGCCGACGTGCTCGCGCAGCGCCAGCGCGCGCGGTGTCGGCACGAGGCCACGCCCGGCACGCACCAACAAGGGGTCGCCGGTGGTTTCACGCAGCCGTGCCAGCGCACGGCTCATGGCCGACGGGCTCAGACGCAGGCGTTTGGCGGCGCGCGCCACGCTGCCTTCGCTGAGCAAGACATCCAGGGTAATCAGCAAATTCAGATCCGGCATTGGCGCTCCTATCAGGCGTTGGCTGCATGTATTAGCTGCAACCCATGCGTCTTCCGCCATGTTAGGCGACGCCGTAGATTTGTGACAGCAGCGTTCACTCAAGGAATTTCCCATGCACACCTCTTCTCGCGGCGGTCTCGTCTGCCTGTCCCTGTCTATGTTGCTGGCCTCTCTGGGGACCAGCATCGCCAACGTCGGCTTACCCGCGCTGGCGCAAGCCTTCAATGCTTCCTTCCATTCGGTGCAGTGGGTGGTGCTGGCTTATCTGTTGGCGATCACAGCGGTCATTGTCAGCGCCGGCCGCCTGGGGGATCGCCTGGGCCGGCGCCGGTTATTGCTCACCGGCTTGCTGCTGTTCGCTGCGGCGTGCGCGCTGTGCGGTGTCGCACCGTCATTGCCATGGCTGATGGGTGCACGCGTCCTGCAAGGCCTGGGGGCGGCGGTCATGATGGCGATGACACTGGCAATGGTCGGCGAAACGGTCACCCGGGAGCGTACCGGGCGCGTGATGGGCTTGCTGGGCACGATGTCGGCCGTCGGCACCGCCATGGGGCCCAGCGTCGGCGGAATATTGCTCAGCCTGTGGGGCTGGCGCGCGTTGTTTCTGCTGGGTGTGCCGCTGGGCGTGTTGGCCGGCGCCCTCGCCTTGCGTTATTTGCCGGTTGATCGGCAGGCCCACGCCTCCACCTCGGGCGATGCATTCTGGTTGCCATTGAGAGACCCGGCGTTGCGCGCAGGATTGGCAATGAGTGCACTGGTGTCGGCGGTGATCATGACCACCTTCGTGGTCGGGCCTTTCTATCTGTCCCGTGGCCTGGGGCTTGATTCGGCCTGGATGGGCCTGGCGATGGCCGTCGGCCCGTGTGTCTCGGCGCTCAATGGCCTGCCGGCGGGCCTCCTCACCGACCGGCTGGGCAGCCCGCGCATGACCCTCGCGGGGTTGGGCATCATGGGGCTTGGCGCGCTCTCGCTGGCGTTGGCTTCGGGCTTGATCGCCTACCTGGGCTCGCTGATCCTGCTGACCATGGGCTACAGCCTGTTCCAGGCCGCGAACACTACCGCGGTGATGAG
Source organism: Pseudomonas antarctica (assembly GCF_001647715.1). NCBI lineage: Bacteria > Pseudomonadati > Pseudomonadota > Gammaproteobacteria > Pseudomonadales > Pseudomonadaceae > Pseudomonas > Pseudomonas antarctica. The sequence goes on along the minus strand of NZ_CP015600.1, from coordinate 2,910,319 downwards.
CGATGTCGAGCCATCACGCCGCGGCACGGTCTCCGGCCTGCTGAACCTGTCACGCAACCTCGGCCTGATTTTCGGTGCCTGGGCCCTGGGCGCAGTCTTTGCCTGGGCCAGCCCCGACGTGACCCGTGCGACGGCGCAAACCGTGGCTAATGGCCTGCACGTAACCTTCGGCGTGTCGCTGGCATTAATCGTTACCGCGAGCACCTTTGCCTGGCGCCGCACCAGCGCCGAGAACTGCCCGCAGAACACCCGTTGAGGCAAAAAAACAAAAAAGGCGTTGCGCCTGACCGGGTTACATCGCGCATCATGGGCACTTTCAAGCTCAAGGGTAACGTCCATGCGCGTGCTGTCATTGATGATGGGTCTTACGACGCTGGCCGCCAGTCTGGCGTTCTGCGCCAGCGCGATGGCGAATGAAGAAAGTCAGTTAGTGCAACAGATCAACGAATACCGCAGCCAGGTACAGCGCTGCGGTAACCAGGGTTCCCAGGAACTGCCACCGTTGGCCAGCGACACGCGGCTGGTGCTGCCGGCGACCAATGTCGGCGACTTGCAGCAGGCGCTGGCGCGGGCCGCGTACCCGATGGTGAATGTGCAGGCCATCAGCCTCTCCGGCCCCAAAAACGCCGAGGCGGCGATGAAGGCGGTGCGCGAAAGTTTCTGTCGCGTAGTGCTGGACCCGCAGTTTGTCGATATCGGCGTGAGCAACAGCGGCCAGGATTGGCGCATTGTGCTGGCCCGGCCGTTGTTGACCAGCGGACTTGGGGATTGGCAGACCGAAGGCAAGCAAATCCTCAACCTGATCAACACCGCCCGTGAACAACCACGCCAGTGCGGCACCCAGGCATTTACCGCGACCACACCGCTGTCGTGGAACGAGGAGTTGGCCAATTCCGCCAACAGCCACACGCGCAATATGGCCAACGGCAATTTCTTCGACCATCTGGACCACGATGGCCGCACACCCGGCGACCGCGCGGAACTGGCCGGTTATATCGCGAAGAACATCGGCGAAAACATCGCCGCCGGCCTCGACACCCCGCGCAAGGTGGTGGACGGCTGGCTCGCCAGCCCCGGCCATTGCGCCAACCTGATGAACCCGCAATTTCGCGAGTTGGGGGCAGCCTATGCCATGGACCCGAAGAGTGACGCGGGGATTTATTGGACGGCGGTTTTCGGCGCGCAATAGTTGGCAGGCCGCGCCTGCGAGCCAGGCATGTCGATCTATTCATTTGGAGAAAGCATCAAATTGCCATCACCGCGATCATTTCGCTGAACTGGTCGCGGTGATTCCGGTCTGTAGCTGGATGCGCTGATACAATCAGCGCCCCCTGAAGACCGTGGCAATAAGGTATCCACCCAATGATGAATTGGCTGCAAGGCAGCAGCGAGATGGCTGAGCGTGTTCGTCAGCATGATTGGGCCAGTACGCCGCTCGGCGAGCTGGAACAATGGCCCGACGTACTCAAAACCACAGTTGCGCTGTGTCTTGCCTCAAGCTTCCCCCAGTCCATCATCTGGGGCCCCCACCTGATCACGCTCTACAACGATGCGTTTATTCCTATTCTTGGCGATAAACCTTATTCGCTCGGGCGTGCGTTCAGCGAAATCTGGCGTGAGGCATGGGATGACATCGGCCCCATCGCCAAAGCCGCCTTTGAGGGGCACGCGACCTACATCGAAAACTACCCGCTGGTGGTTGAGCGTGGCAACGGTCCGGAGCAAGCGTACTTCACGTTTTGCTACAGTCCTGTGCGTGACCCGCAAGGCCAGATCGTGGGCATGCTCGATACCGTCACCGAAACCACCGCTACCGTATTCCTCTCCCGCCGCCTGGCCGTATTGGATGCGATTGGCAGCGCCGTGACCAATTGCAGCAATGCCGAAGCCATCATGACCACCACCACGCGTCTGTTGGCCGAGCACCTGCAGGTGTCCATTTGCGCCTACGCCGATATGGAGGCCGATGAAGACGGCTTCACCATTCGCGACAATTGGGCGGCGCCTGGCTCGCCCAGTATCGTCGGCCGTTACAGCCTGGCGGCGTTCGGCGAGCTGACCGTAAGCCGCCTGCGCGCGGGTGAGCCGTTTGTGATTGGCGACAACCGCCTGGAAATGCCCGCCGAGGAGTCCGCCAGCTTTCAGGCACTGGGCGTCACGGCGACAGCGTGCTTTCCGCTGATCAAGAACGGCCGCCTGTCCGCGCTGATGGCCGTACACCACAAATTCGCACGTGTGTGGTCGCCGTATGACCTGGCCCTGGTGGGCGAAGTTACCGAGCGTTCCTGGGCCCATATCGAACGTGTGCGCGCCGACGCCGCTGTACGCGAGGGCCTGGCGGCCATTACCGAATTGAACGCCACCCTGGAGCGGCGCGTAGAAGAACGCACCACCGCCCTGACCCAGGCCGAAGCCGCGTTACACCAGTCCCAAAAGCTCGAGGCCATCGGCCAGTTGACCGGCGGTGTGGCGCACGATTTCAACAACCTGCTGACGATCATCCGCTCCTCGGTGGACTTCCTGCGCCAACCGGGTCTGTCCGAAGAACGCCGTCAACGCTACATGGGCGCCGTATCAGACACCGTCGAACGCGCCAGCAAGCTCACTAGCCAACTGCTCGCCTTCGCCCGCCGGCAGCCGCTCAACCCGCAAGTTTTCGACGTGGGCCAGCGGGTCAAGAACATCGGCGAGATGCTCGAAAGCGTGACCGGTGCCCGCATCCATGTGCAGGTGCAGTTGCCGCAACGGCCTTGCCATGTGTGCGTCGACTCCAGCCAGTTCGAAACGGCACTGATCAATATCGCGCTCAATGCCCGCGACGCCATGGAGGGTCAAGGCACCCTCACCCTGCGCGTGGCGAATGTGGCGGCGTTACCGCGCATCCGTGGCGATGCCGAAGCACACCAGCCGTTTGTGCGCATTGAACTGGCCGACACCGGAAGCGGTATTGACGACGACACCGTCGAGCGCATTTTCGAACCGTTCTTTACCACCAAGGCCGTGGGTAAAGGCACGGGCCTGGGGTTGTCACAGGTGTTCGGGTTTGCCAAGCAGTCCGGGGGCAACGTCGACGTCACCAGCGCCATCGGCCAAGGCAGCGTGTTCACCCTGTATTTGCCCGAAACGCAGCCTGTGGCCGGGCAGCCCTGCCCACCCCAGGAAGACCCCAGCCCGGCGCCCGACACGGCGCTGCGCCATATCCTGATCGTGGAAGACAACCTCGAAGTGGGCCGTTTCGCCAACCAGATCTTGCAGGACCTGGGCTACCAGACTACTTGGGCCACCAACGCCGAACAGGCACTGGCGCTGGCCGGTCCGGATGTGAGCGGGTTCGACGCGATTTTCTCGGATGTGGTAATGCCGGGCATGACCGGCGTGGCGATGACCAAACTGCTGCGCCAACGGCGCCCCGACCTGCCGGTGGTGCTCACTTCGGGCTACAGCGAAGAGCTGGCTGACAGTGCCTACGAGGGCGTCGACTTCCTGGCAAAGCCCTACTCGGCCGACCAGGTGGCGCGCGCATTGGCCAAGTCGATGCAGCGAGACTGACCCCTACTCTGCCGCCACGACCTGATTGCGACCCATGGCCTTGGCGCGATACAGCGCTTTATCGGCAGTGTTCATCAGGCTGTGCAGGTCCTGATCGAGGCTGCGAGTGGTGGCAACACCCAGGCTGGCGGTCAAGCCTTGCACCGGCTCGGAGGCCAGGCCGGAAATCGCCTTGACCAATTGCTCGGCGATATCGCGCGCGGTCTCCAGGGAGGTATTGGGCAGCAACACGGCAAACTCCTCGCCGCCCAGCCGACCATACACGTCGGCCTGGCGAAACGATGCGCTGATCACCCCGCCAATCTGGCGCAACACCTGATCGCCAGCCTGATGGCCGTAGGTATCGTTGATGTTCTTGAAGTGGTCCATGTCCATCATCAGCGCGCTCAGCGGTTGCTGGTTATGGCGACACTGCGCATACAACACGTGGGCATGTTCAAAAAACGCGCGACGATTCATCAGCCCGGTGAGTTCGTCAGTCTGGGCAGCGCGCGTGGAAATAGTGTGGGCGCGCTCCATTTGCCGGGTCAGGCGAAACGCTTTTTCCAGGGCATCCGACAGCTTGCGCGTGGCGCTGACCACGAAGGTCGAGAACACCAGCACCGCAATGGCCACGCCTACTTGCATGGGCGAGGGCTGGAACAGCAACCACAGCGTGCACGGCAATAACACCAGGGACATCGAGCCCAATGTCATATAGCGGTAGGCCGAATAACAGGAGACCGCACTGACGGACATACCCACGGCAAACAGTATGACCAACACTTGGGACACACGATCGTCAGGCGGCATGACGGCCAGCGCGCCGATGCCCCAGGTGCCCGCGGACAACATCAGCGTAACCCAGTAGCGGCGCTCCCAGCGATCAGGCGTACGCTCACTGTTAGGGCAACGAAACCAGTTCATGAACATCTTGAGCCGTAACAGTGATGTCACCGCCAGCACCACCAGCCAGACCTCCATGACCGTGTGATCAAAGCGGTCCCAACACAGCCAGCACAGCATGACGGCGCCCAGGTAACTGCCGAAAATGGCGGCGAACGACTGGCGAAACAGCTGGTGCAAACGGTCCGTTCGCACCTGCTCTTCGATAAAGCCATCCTGGTCCTGCGCACGCCCAAGGCCGTTCATGAAATACGCCTGTTTCAACTGCCGCGACAAAGGCGCCATTGTGGCACCCTGCCAGTAGCACGGACAACCGAATCCGCCTACCAGAGCCCTTAAAGCGCTTCCGGGCGCAAAATCAGCACACCCAGTGGCGGCAAATTCAGCGACAGCGACACCGGCTGCCCGTGGTGCGGTTCATCCTGGGTAAACACCGCTCCCCCATTACCGTAATTGGAACCGGCGTACGTGTCGGCATCACTGTTGATCACCTCGCTCCAGCGCCCGGCAAACGGCACACCCACGGAATAGGCCTCACGAGGCACCGGCGTGAAGTTGGCGACGACCAACACCGGCTTGCCGTCCTTGCTCCACCGTAACCAGGCATAAACGCTGTTGATTGCATCGTCGCCAATCACCCATTGGAAGCCCTGGGGCGCATCATCCTGTTCGTGCAGCGCGGGTTCTTCACGGTAAAGGCGGTTAAGGTCGCCGACCAGCTTCTGCACGCCCCTGTGCTCGGGATACTGCAGCAGGTACCAGTCCAGTTGCTGATCGTGGTTCCACTCGCGCCACTGGCCGAATTCGCACCCCATGAACAGCAGTTTTTTGCCGGGGTGCATCCACATGAAGCTCAGGTAGGCCCGCAGGTTGGCGAACTTCTGCCAGCGGTCACCGGGCATCTTGTCGATCAACGAGTGTTTGCCGTGCACCACTTCATCGTGAGAGATCGGCAGGATAAAACGCTCGGACCAGGCATAGACCAGGCCGAAACTCAGTTCATTGTGATGATGAGCGCGATACACCGGGTCTTGCTGGATGTAATGCAGCGAGTCGTGCATCCAGCCCATGTTCCACTTGTAGTTGAAGCCCAGGCCACCTTGCTGGGTGCTCTGGCTGACACCCGGCCACGCCGTGGATTCTTCGGCAATCACCAACGCACCCGGTGCTTCCAGCGCGACCACATCGTTCAAATGGCGCAGGAAGTCGATGGCTTCGAGGTTCTCACGTCCGCCATAGCGATTGGGCACCCACTCGCCGGCCTTGCGCGAATAGTCGCGATACAGCATCGAAGCCACCGCATCCACACGCAAGCCATCGATATGGAAGTGTTTGAGCCAGTGCAACGCCGAGGCCAGCATAAAACCGTGAACTTCCGTGCGGCCAAGGTTGTAAATCAGTGTGTCCCAATCCTGGTGGAAGCCTTCCAGCGGGTTGGCATACTCGTACAACGCGGTGCCGTCGAACTGCGCAAGGCCGTGGGTATCGGTAGGAAAATGCGCCGGGACCCAATCGAGAATGATGCCAATGTCAGCCTGATGCAGGGCGTTGACGAAAAACCCGAAATCCTCCGGTGAGCCAAAGCGTGCACTCGGTGCGAACTGCGACAACGCCTGGTAGCCCCATGAGCCGCCGAACGGGTGTTCCATGATCGGCATCAGTTCAACATGGGTGAAGCCCAATTGCTGCACATAGGGAATCAAGCGTTCAGCGAGTTCGCGCCAGCCGTACTGACGGGACACTTCACCGGCCTCATCCAGCTCGCACTGCCAGGAGCCAACGTGTAACTCATAGATCGACAACGGCGCCGTGGACTTTTGCTTATCGGCACGCGCCTGCATCCACTCGTGGTCTTGCCAGTCCACCTGCAACGGCGCGGCGACTTTCGAGGCGGTGTCGGGCGGCAATTGGGTCGCGAGTGCCATGGGGTCGGCCTTGAGCGGCAAAATCCCGTTGGCGCCAAGAATTTCATACTTGTAGGCGGCACCTGGTTGCAGGCGCGGGATAAAGATTTCCCACACGCCCGATGGGTGACGCAATCGCATCGGATGGCGGCGGCCGTCCCAGATATTGAAATCGCCTACTACCGACACACGCCGGGCATTCGGTGCCCAAACGGCGAAGCGCACACCCTGTATGCCATCGACGCTGGTTACCTGTGCGCCCAAGCAGCTGCTGAGGTCACGGTGATTACCTTCGGCAAACAGGTACAGGTCCATTTCGCCCAGGAGCAATTGGTTGAAGCTGTAAGGGTCTTCGGTGATCTGTTCACCGCCGGCCCACTGGATTTTCAGCAGGTAGCCCTGGCGAGTGTTGAAATGCCCGACGAACAAGCCCGGCACCTGGGTCGCGTCCAGGCTGCCGATCGGCTCACCGCTGTCGCGCGCCAGTACCTGGACGCTCAAGGCCTCCGGCAGAAAGGCGCGGATAAACTGGCCATCCTGCTCATCGTCGTGCGGCCCCAGAATCGAGAATGGGTCGTGGTGCTCGGCACGTACCAAGGCTTCAATGTCCTTGGGCGCCGGCATTGCGGTCACTTTTGGTTGCAGCGGTTCTCTCTGTGTAAAACTCATGACGTCTCCCCACCGCGTGCAGTTTTCGATATAGGTGTAAGCCCGCTGAGCAGGCCGTGTAAACCTTGTAACGGCACCGGCAACCAGGTCGGGCGATTTTCCGCTTCGTAAGCCACTTCGTACGCGGCCTTCTCCAGGCTGAACAACGTCAGCGCGGCGTCCTGGCCGTTGGCATCCTGCCAGTCATGCGCCAGTGTAGACGTAGCCTGATGATAAGCCTGAGTAAAAGCCGCACGCGCTTCACTCAGGTATCGATCAGTCACACGCTTGCGGGCAATGTCCGCATCGGGCGAGTGATCCACTCCTTGCACATTCAGGGCCATGGCCGCTGCATAATCAAACGAGCGCAACACGCCACTCACATCTTTATACGGGCTGTGTTTGCCGCGTCGTTCATGCAGCGGCCGCGCCGGTTCCCCTTCAAAGTCGATCAGGTAGGCATCGCCTTTCACCACCAGTACCTGGCCCAGGTGCAAGTCACCGTGGACACGAATCCGCAGCCCGCCCGCCGTGGCTTTCGCCAGGGCCTGCACGTGACTGCCAATGGCTTTTTTATGGGCCAGCAAATCACTGACCAGCGCCTGATCGGCAGGGTTCAATTGGCTTTGATGAAGCTTGAGCAATTGCAGCGCGCGGTCGATCTGCGCCCCGACATCCTTGGCCCAGGCCTGGGTATCCTTGGCCGTAGTGACTTCAGGCTTGAAGTCTTTATTGGCAGTTTTCGCCGCCAGTACCACGTGCATTTCACCCAGGCGCCGGCCGAGCAATGCGGCGAAATCGGCCAGTTCACCCAACGCGTTGTAATGCTGTTCCTGTTCGGAAATCGCTTCTGCGAGTTCGTCGCGAATCGCGCGTTCGAGGTTGTTCTGGGTCCAGCCCCAGGCATCGCCCTGGTTGCTCAGATAGCCTTGGGCGATCATCAGCAGGTTGTCTTGCCCCGCGGTGTCGTGGCGAATCATCGAGCCCAACAGCGGCGAAATATTCGGGTAACCGGCTTCGGTCAGGTAAGCGCTCATTTCCAGTTCCGGATGCACCCCGGCGCTGACTTTACGGATGAGTTTGAGCACCAGACTCTCGCCCACCACGACCGAACTGTTGGACTGCTCGGCCGCCAGGTAACGCACCTGCGGCTCCTCGCTCAATTGCAGCTTGGCCAGCTGCGACGTGGCCTCGAAGCGCAAATCGCCTTCGTGAGTATTCAATACCGTGCCGGCCTGCAGGCCGTGGATCACCGCGCGGATAAAGTGCTCAAGACTGAACGCATCGGTCACCAGGCCAACCTGACGTGCTCGCCGTACCCGGGCCAGGGCCAATTGCTGCGGCAACGCGCTGGTGAGCTGGTCTTCACCCAGAAAGCCGAACGGCAGCTGATAGCGGCTGACCTGGCCGCCGCTGCTCACCTCGATTTCACTGAGCAATACCGGATGCTCTGGGTCGCCGAAGCGCACGCCGTAGGCAATATGCACACTGTCGATGGCCGTGTCCTTACCGGCGAACCAGCGCCGCTTGGGCAGCCAGGCCGGCAGCGAAGTGTGCTCCAGGGTGGTGCGGCACGGTTCGTCGAGCAACTCTTCCATGCGTTGTTTCAACACCAGGGTGGTGAAGTCCGGGATGCTCTGGGCCGGCTCTACATGCCAGCTCGGCATCTGGTTTTCCGCTGCGAGCACGAACCAGTAGAAACCGTACGGCGCCAGGGTCAGCAAGTAATTCAGCTGGCCAATGGGCGGAAACGCGTTACCGCCCAGCATCTCCACCGGCACCATGCCCGCAAAGGCTGACAAATCCAGCTCCGCCGCCTGGGCACTGCGTGACACGTTGGCCACGCACAGGATGAGCTCATTACGCCCGTCTGCCCCGGTGTATTCGCGGGTATACGCCAGAATGCGGCGGTTGCTCGGCGAGAGCATTTTCAAGCTGCCCCGGCCAAAGGCCTTGGACTGTTTGCGCACCGCCAACATGCGGCGCGTCCAGTTCAGCAGCGAATGCGGGTCCTGGGCCTGGGTTTCGACGTTAACCGACAGGTAGCCGTACTGCGGGTCCATGATCGGTGGCAGCACCAGGCTGGCCGGATCGGCGCGGGAGAAACCGCCGTTACGGTCGATGGACCATTGCATCGGCGTGCGCACGCCGTCGCGGTCGCCCAGGTAAATGTTATCGCCCATGCCGATTTCATCGCCGTAATACAACGTCGGCGTGCCGGGCATGGACAGCAGCAGGCTGTTGAGCAGTTCAATGCGGCGGCGATCGCGCTCCATCAGCGGCGCCAGGCGCCGGCGAATGCCGAGGTTGATGCGCGCGCGGCGATCAGCGGCGTAGTAGTTCCACAGGTAGTCGCGCTCTTTGTCGGTGACCATTTCCAGGGTCAGTTCATCGTGGTTGCGCAGGAAGATCGCCCACTGGCAATTGGCGGGAATCTCCGGGGTCTGGCGCAGAATATCGGTGATGGGGAAGCGATCTTCCTGGGCCAGCGCCATGTACATGCGCGGCATCAGCGGGAAGTGAAAAGCCATATGGCACTCGTCGCCGTCATCGCCTTTTTTGTCACCAAAATACAACTGCGTGTCTTCCGGCCATTGGTTGGCTTCGGCGAGCAGCATGCGGTCGGGGTAGTGAGCGTCGATCTCGGCGCGGATCTGCTTGAGGACGTCGTGGGTTTCCGGCAGGTTTTCGTTGTTGGTGCCATCGCGTTCGATCAGGTACGGAATGGCGTCCAGACGCAGGCCGTCGATGCCCATGTCCAGCCAGTAACGCATCACCGACAGCACGGCTTTCATGACTTGCGGGTTGTCGAAGTTGAGGTCCGGCTGATGAGAATAGAAACGGTGCCAGAAGTACTGGCCGGCCACGGGGTCCCAGGTCCAGTTGGACTTTTCGGTGTCGAGGAAAATGATGCGCGTGCCATCGTATTTCTGATCGTCATCCGACCACACATAGAAGTCCCGCGCGGCCGAACCCGGCTTGGCCTTGCGCGCCCGCTGGAACCAGGGATGCTGGTCGGAGGTGTGGTTGATCACCAGTTCGGTGATAACCCGCAGCCCACGTTTGTGCGCCTCGCTGATAAAGCGTTTGGCGTCGGCCATGGTGCCGTAGTCGCTATGCACGCCACGGTACTCGGCGATGTCATAGCCGTCGTCGCGGCGTGGCGAGGGGTAAAACGGCAAGAGCCAAATGGTGTTCACGCCGAGGTCGGCGATGTAATCGAGTTTGGCAATCAGGCCGGGAAAGTCGCCGATACCGTCGTTATTGGAGTCGAAATAGGATTTGACGTGAACCTGATAGATCACCGCGTCCTTGTACCAGAGCGGGTCTTTGATAAAGGTGGCAGCCTTGGGTTTCTTCGCCATTGGAAACTCCTGAAATGCTTGAACATTTACCTGAAGGGGCGGGTTCGAGGTGGGCGCTGGCGTGCTTGCGATAGCAGATAAATGTGTGACTGATAGAACGCTATCGCAGGCAAGCCGGCTGCCACATTTGAGCTTCATCGATGTGAAGATCAGGCTCAGTTCAGGATGTGGTGATTCTCCAGATACCAAACGGCATCTGCGGGTCAAGCCGCATCCACTGGGTCTTGCCGTACCAGCTCCAGCGGTGGCCGCTCATCAAGTCTTCGCCTTGGGTCTGGGCATCGTCCGGCAAGCCCATTTCCCATAACGGCAACTCAAAATGCGCCTCTTGGGCGTTGAAGGGGTCGAGGTTGACCGCGACCAGAATGAAATTGCTGCCGTCGTCACTGCGCTTGCCGAAGTACAGGATGTTGTCGTTCCACGCGTTGTACAGCTTCAGGCCCAAGTGGGTCTGCAACGCGGGGTTCTGCCGGCGAATACGGTTGAGCTGTGCAATTTCGGCAATGATATTTCCGGGCGCCGTGTAGTCCCGTGGGCGGATCTCGTATTTCTCTGAATCCAGATACTCTTCCTTGCCCGGTACCGGCGCCGCCTCGCACAGTTCAAAGCCCGAATACATACCCCACAGGCCCGAGCCCATGGTGGCCAGCGCCGCGCGGATCAAAAAGCCCGGGCGACCGGACTCATGCAGGAAGCCTGGGTTGATGTCCGGTGTGTTGACAAAGAAGTTTGGCCGGTAGCATTCACGCCACGGCGACTCGTTCAACTGCGCGAAGTATTCGCTCAGCTCGGCCTTGGTGTTGCGCCAGGTGAAATAGGTGTAGCTCTGGGAGTAACCGACCTTGCCCAAGCGCGCCATCATCGCCGGCGTGGTGAATGCCTCGGCCAGGAAGATCACGTCAGGGTGCTTGGCGCGCACGTCGCTGATCAACCATTGCCAGAACGGCAGCGGCTTGGTGTGGGGGTTGTCGACACGGAACGTCTTCACACCCTCCTCCACCCAGCCCACCACAACGTCGCGCAACTCGGTCCACAGGCTGGGAATCGAGTCGGCCGCGTAGAAGTCGACGTTGACGATGTCCTGATACTTTTTCGGCGGGTTTTCCGCGTATTTGATCGTGCCGTCCGGACGCCAGTTGAACCAGCCCGGATGTTCTTTGAGCCACGGGTGGTCCTGGGAACACTGGATGGCAAAATCGAGCGCGATTTCCAGGCCATGGTCGGCGGCGGCCTTGACCAGGCGACGGAAGTCATCACGGCTGCCCAATTGCGGGTGGATGGCGTCGTGTCCGCCCTCCTCGCTGCCAATGGCGTAGGGGCTGCCGGGATCATCCGGGCCCGCCGTCAGGGCGTTGTTCCTGCCCTTGCGATGGCTGCGGCCAATGGGATGAATCGGCGGAAAATAGAGGACGTCGAACCCCATGTCATGGATCATCGACAACCGTGAGTGCACATCGTTGAAGGTGCCGTGGCGCGCCGGGTCGTCGGTGATCGAGCGGGGGAACAACTCGTACCAGCTGGCAAACTGTGCGGCGGTGCGCTCAACGTCAATCGGGTAGGCGGGGCTGATGCTCAAGTAGGCGCGGTGGTCGGCCTGGGTCATCAAGTGTGCACTTTCTTCGTGCAGGAACTGCGCGACCTGCTCGGTTTCCAGCCTGCCTGCGAGCTCGTGGTGCAACAACATCAGGCGATCGCGCAGCTCGTTGTCGCTGCGTTCGGCCGCCTGCAACACCAGGCTGCGACCCTCCTGCAACTCCAGGCTTACCGGTACCCCGGCCTCATGTTTCTTGCGCAGTTCGTAACAGAAGCTGGCGAAGGTATCGATCCAGGCTTCGATGCAGTATTCGTGGGGGCCTTGCTGAGTGACGGTAAACGCGCCTTCCCAGCCATTGTTACCCACATCGGTCATGACCACGCTGTGCCAGCTTTCATCCTGCAGCGGGCGCCAGCGGATCAGTACGGCGAGCTTGTCATGGCCGTCGGCGAACACCTTGCTGGTGACGGTTACCCGTTGGCCAACCACCGCTTTTACGGCGAACTCGCCGCCGTCGATAACCGGCGTGGTGCTTTCGATAGCGATCCTGGGCAACAGCAACGCCTGGGACAGCGGCAATATTGAATGGTCTGGAGCCAGTGTTTCAGCAGTCATCGAGCATCTTCCCCTTACGCCCTGTGGACGCTCTTTGCTTGATCCGAATTCTGATACGGCGGCGCTCTCCCTGAGCAGGGCCGTACTAGGTCCGAGCCTGTGCCCAGGTGAAAAGTTCAGGTGGATATGCCGCCATTGGGCGGGGAATCAATTCTCCCCTGCGGTTGTCCACCGATAGAGCAAAGCACAAAGGAGGCCACACCGATGAATATCCCGATCCCGGCTGAAACCCCTGACCCGAATATCGACAACCCGACCCTGCCGCCCAGCGAACCGCAACCGATTCCGGAGAAAGAACCACCGGAAAATGAACCGCCACCGGTGGAAGAACCGCCAACGACCCTGCCGCCGGTGATTGTTTGAAATAAACCTGGCGAACGTGCATTTGCCCGCAATCCAGCAGATTGCGGGCAAGCACTACAGAAACTTCCTACCAGCGGTAAAGAGAGCTCTTAACTCTTTCCCCTTCCTCGTTATCAGAAAATTCGCTCGCGTGGACCCAGGCCAGACAGCTGTTTTGGCTTTGGCGCGGTCCGCTTCAATCACAACGCGAGTGCTGATCATGTCGATAACATCGTTGTCCCACCAAGCTCCCATGCCCATGCTGTCAAACTCCTTCCAGGCGGGCTCGAATGATCCCTCGCAAAAGAAGCAACCCGAAGGGCTTCCCCGCGACAGCCTCGAACCACCAAAACAGCTACAAGATGAGGCGCCCGACAGCGCCTTTACCGCCGAGGCTGCAGCAACCTCTCAACCCTCGCCAGACGTCATCGCAAAGTGGAACAGAGTCGCCCAATTGTTAACTGCGGACAGCCTCATCCAGATGCTGCGCAAGCCATACTCCAAGGACACCGCGCAGAGCCTCAAGGACCTGCGTGCGCTGTTGAGCGAGGACTCACTTAACACCCTGACCAGTGATCCGGCCGTTATGTCACAACTGCGGGATAATATCGGCCGGACATTAAGCGAGAAAAACATCAAGGCCGGACAGGCTGAAGCCGCATGGATTCCAAACCCAGACCTGACCCCTGAAAGGATCCAGGAGCGCACTAGCCAGGTCGATCCCGCAGAAAGCTACGTAGCTATCAAGCAGATCGAAATCGAACGACAACAGGAGAAAGCCAATACGCTGCAGCGCACTCGCCTGAGCACCCCCCTCAGCAAAAACCTGATAGCTATTGGCAAGCCGTTTCAGCCGGCCGAGGCCGATACAACGCCCGAAAGTACACCTGCCGAGCCAGACAGCAACCCATTGGCAACGTCGAAACCTCTCCAATCTGAGGGTACCAAAAAGCCCTCCAATATCGACGAAAGCCAGGCTGATTCAAATACCGGAGCCTCAGCCGAAGCCACCGCAAAGAAGGACAGACTTGAGCAGTTGTTAAGCCGAGACAGCCTCATCCAGATGATGCGCGAACCGAATTCCAAGGAAACCGCACAGCGAGCACAAGAGCTCCGTGAACTCTTGAGCGAAGACTCACTTAAAACCCTGGAGCCTGATCCAGCAAAGCGGGAAAAGATTCAGAATATAATCCGCCAAATATTTAGTCCGGCCAACCTGGAAGCGCTGCAACGCGAAGCCGAGGCCATTCCAGAGCCAGGGAAACCGCTTGAAGACGCCCACAAGGACCAGCCCGCGCCCGACTCACCGCCCGACCGTGCGCCCACCGCGCCCGGCAATACCCCTTTGCCCCCCGCTGAAGGCACCCCGCAAATTTTCAGCTATAACGACATCAACGCGGCGCCCGGCGAGGTGATGAACTTTTCGTCAGGTACCGACAAGATCGATTTGACCGGCATTCGCACGCAACTGGGCCAACAGCCGTTGTCATTGGTCGAACGTTTCTCCGGCGTCAGTGGCGAAATGACGATTAACTACTATGCAGGCAGCAACACCAGTTTCGTGACGATTTCCCGCAACCCGGGAGAGCCGCCGTTCGAACTGAAAGTGTCTGGCGAAGTGCGATACCGAGACATCAAGGCCTGATAGGCACTCACTCGTTTTTCTCCAGCCGCTTGACGATCATCGGCATCACGCTGAAGACCGCCAGCGCCAGCAATGTACTGAGCACCGCCGTCGATTCACGCCCCATCCCCGCCGCCACACCAATGGCGGCGGTCATCCATAAGCCAGCGGCGGTGGTCAGGCCTTTGACGTGCTGGCCCTGCTCATCTTCCTTGCCCTTGAGAATGGTCCCCGCCCCGAGGAAACCAATCCCCGCAATGACGCCCTGCAGCACCCGGCTCATGGCATCCGCCTGGCTACCGGACATCTGCGGCACCAACACAAATAATGCGGCCCCCATTGCCACCAGCATATGAGTGCGCACGCCGGCCGCCTTGCCCTTCTGTTCTCGCTCAAAACCGAGGATGCCGCCCAGGATCGCGGCGATCAGCAGGCGCACGGTAATCTGGGTGAGCTGCCGTGCGTCACCGATATCGGCGAACTCGGCTTGCAGCGTTTGCAGGACTTCTTGCCACCAGGCGTCCATGGATGCGGTCCTTTGTAGGGGTTGGTAAAGATTGCCGTCAAAGCATGGACAGCAGCGACCGCCAGTCAGTTGCCTGGAACGCCTGGCAACGCACCTCACCCTAACGATCACCAGCCTTTGAAAAGGAGATCACCATGCCAGTCCGTATCGAAAATCAGACGTGCTATTTCAAAGTCAACGACGACGGCCAGGAACAGATCCTACCGGCACGTGATGTAACGGTCAGCACCGACATTGCCAAGGCCATGTCCTACGTGGCGCTGAACGGCGAGCAGATCTACATCACCGAAGCGGAGGCCGATGCGCTCACAGTGGCCGGTGCAACGGATGGGCGCCAGCACAAGAAAGTCACTGAACCTGGTTCGGCGATTTAATTGATCTGTATCAGCTCACACTCAATACTGCTGCACCCTATGTGTTACGGAGTGCAGCAGATTGTCGCAGCACCGTGTAAAAAGCCCATCTGATCCGCTTTTTATCGCCATACCTGAGTCTGTTATGCAAACAGTACGACGCTCATAGTTCATCGGCCTGATGGAGGCTGATGAGCGAACGACCATGAGCGAAAGAATCCCAACCGTGGAAACCTTTGAGCCCCTGCACCCAAAGAAGGTGAAGGCCAAATCCAGCGACAACTTGATTCATACCCGCAGCTTCACCGGCCTGTTCCGTACCTTGCGTGTGAGCGGCGCCGCTTTGCTGTTCCTGGCGTTTTTCGGCACCGTGTGGCTGAATTGGGGTGGGCGCCAAGCCGTACTCTGGGACTTGGCTGAAAGCAAATTCCACATCTTCGGCGCCACTTTCTGGCCCCAGGATTTCATCCTGCTGTCGGCGCTGCTGATCATCTGCGCTTTCGGCCTGTTTGCGATAACCGTGTTTGCCGGTCGCGTGTGGTGCGGCTACACCTGCCCGCAAAGCTCGTTTACCTGGCTGTTCATGTGGTGCGAAAAGGTCACCGAAGGCGAGCGTAACCAACGCATCAAGCTGCAAGCGGCGCCGTGGAGCCTGGCCAAGCTCGCCCGGCGTTCGGCCAAACACACGATGTGGCTGAGCATCAGCGTACTGACAGGGTTGACCTTTGTCGGCTATTTCACCCCCATCCGGCCCTTGGCCACAGAGCTGCTGACCTGGCAAATGGGCGGCGTGAGTCTGTTCTGGGTGCTGTTTTTCACCGCCGCCACTTACCTCAATGCCGGCTGGCTGCGCGAAGCGGTGTGCATGCACATGTGCCCGTATGCGCGGTTCCAAAGCGTGATGTTCGACAAGGACACCCTGACCATTTCCTACGACACGGCACGCGGCGAACAGCGCGGGCCACGCAAGCGCGAGGCCTGGCCAGCCGACGTCGGCCTGGGCGATTGCATCGACTGCCAGCTGTGTGTGCAAGTGTGTCCCACCGGTATCGATATCCGTGACGGCCTGCAAATGGAGTGCATCGGCTGCGCGGCGTGCATCGACGCCTGCGATTCGATCATGGATAAGATGGGCTACGCCCGTGGCCTGGTGAGTTATACCTCCGAACACCAACTGCAAGGTGGCAAGACGCACCTGCTCAGGCCACGGCTGATCGGCTACAGTGCCGTGCTGTTGGTGATGATCGCGGCATTGGTGGTGGCTCTGGTGCAACGTCCAATGGTGTCACTGGACGTCACCAAAGACCGAGGCATGTTCCGCGAAAACAGCCAGGGCTTGATCGAGAACATCTACAGCCTCAAGGTCATCAACAAGACCCAGCAGCGCCAGGACTATCGTCTGGAGCTGGTAGACGCCGACGGCTTCCAGTTGCAAGGCAAAACCGAGATCAGCCTGGCGCCGGGGGAAATCAGCGATGTACCGGTGTCGGTCGCCTTGCTGTCCGACCAGCCGACGAGCAGCTCGCAAACCCTGCGATTCAAGGTGACGGATGTGGATGAGCCCTGGATCTACAGTGCGGCCGATAGCCGCTTTGTAGCGCCGATTAACCGCTGATGTGTGGCTGAATATGCCGAGATCCAAAAGCGTGAGCGGGCTTGTTCGGTGTACCTACTGAAAAATTGTTTAAGGTTCCAATGAAACGCTACGAAAAATTCGCCGATGACATCGCAGAACTGATCCGCTCCGGCGTCCTCGGGCCCGGCCAGCGGGTGCCGTCGGTGCGCTATGCCAGCCAGACCTACGGCGTCAGCCCGTCCACGGTGTTCCAGGCCTACTACCTGCTGGAGCGCCGTGGCCTGATCCGCGCGCGGCCGCGTTCCGGTTACTTCGTCAACACCCATGCACCGAGCCCGTTTTCCGAGCCCGTGGTGAGTGAGCACGTGCATGAGTCCACCGAAGTGGATGTGAGTGAGTTGGTGTTTTCGGTACTCGACTCCATCAAGGACCCCAATACCGTACCTTTCGGCTCGGCCTTCCCCAGCCCGATGCTGTTCCCGCTGCCACGCCTGGCCCGTTCCCTGGCCAGCGCCAGCCGTGAGATGGACCCGCGCCTGGTGGTCACTGACATGTCGCCGGGCAACCCCCAATTGCGGCGACAGATTGCCCTGCGCTATATGGTCGGCGGCCTGATGCTGCCCATGGAGGAGCTGCTGATCACTAACGGCGCCCTGGAGGCGCTGAACTTGTGCCTGCAGGCGGTGACGGAACCGGGCGACCTGGTGGCCATTGAAGCACCGGCGTTTTATGCCTGCCTGCAAGTGCTGGAGCGCCTGAAGCTCAAGGCGGTGGAAATCCCCGTGCACCCGCGCGACGGCATCGACCTGAGCGCCTTGGCGAAAAGCCTGGAACGCTACCCGATCAAGGCTTGCTGGACCATGACCAGCTTTCAGAACCCCATGGGTGCCACCCTGCCGGAGGCGAAAAAACAGGCACTGGTGGAACTGCTGCGCAGCCATCAGGTGCCGCTGATCGAAGACGATGTGTACGCCGAGTTATACTACGGGCAACACGCGCCAAAACCGGCGAAAGCCTTCGACACCGAGGGGCTGGTGATGCATTGCGGTTCCTTCGCCAAAAGTTTGGCCCCAGGCTACCGCGTAGGCTGGGTGGCGGCCGGGCGCTTTGCGCAGAAGGTCGAGCGCTTGAAGCTGATGACCTCGTTATGCCCGTCGATGCCAGCCCAGGCGGCCATTGCCGACTACCTGCAACACGGTGGCTATGACCGGCACTTGCGCAAATTGCGCTACGCCCTGGAAGAACAGCAAAGCGCCATGCTGGCAGCAATCGCCCGCTACTTTCCGGCGCAAACACGGGTCAGCCAGCCGGCCGGAGGCTATTTCCTTTGGCTGGAATTGCCGGCGCAAACGGACTCGTTGAAGTTATTCCAGATGGCCCTGGCTCAGGGCATCAGCATTGCGCCAGGGCCGATCTTCTCGGCGACCCAGCGCTTCAGGAATTGTATTCGCTTGAACTACGGAAGCCCCTGGACCGAGGCATCGGAAAAGGCCATGGAGACATTGGGGCGGATTGTGCGCTCGTTTTAAGCCGGAACCGAGATGAAGGAAGAGCCACATACAAAGGTGCACACTTTTCCATCGAAATGTGTGTTTCCTTTGGTTCAACCTACAGGTTTCTTTCCATGTGCACGTCTGTCACTTCCGCAGTCCTGAGGCTGCCCCCCATCCCGCCCCACTACATACGCGCAGCGGAACAAAAACAAGTACGCGAGATGACGGGGCCTGTTAGCCGCCCTGCCGGAGATCATCGCTCGGCACAAAGAATCATCGAACAAAGCCTGATAACGCGGCGTTTCCTGGATGGCCGCGATCATTACCAGGTAGGCGATGACCTCAAGTTGCAGGTGGGCGACTGGACTAACGCGAATCCAGACCCGGAAGCAAGGGCCGATGCAGCCTACAATCTGGACAAAGTATTACGCTTTATCGATAACGTAGACGACCAAACCCTGCACGCGAGCGTCAGCCGCAATGGCTATATCGACGGGTTCTCCGACAGCGGTTACGCCCGCGTGGAAAACTCCGAGGCCAGCCTGCTCAGACGGTTTTCCTGGTACGGATATGAAGAGCTGCGCAACCAGCCAACCTGACGAGCCGGGACGTTAACGCCCACCGGCCAAATCCAGGAATGTTCCGGTCGTGTAGGAAGCCTTATCCGACAACAACCAGATAATCGCTTCCGCCACCTCATCCGGGCGCCCACCCCGGGCCATGGGGATGCCGGACTCGAGCTTGCTGACCCGATCCGGGTCACCGCTCAAGGCGTGGAAGTCGGTAAAGATATAGCCAGGGCGCACGGCGTTGACGCGAATCCCCTCACCCGCCACCTCTTTGGACAGGCCAATGGTGAAGCTATCCAATGCGCCCTTGGAAGCGGCATAGTCGACATATTCACCCGGCGAACCCAGGCGCGCCGCCACCGACGACACATTGACGATACTGCCGCCCTGCCCGCCATGCCTGGGCGACATGCGCAGCACCGCGTGCTTGGCACACAGGATCGGCCCCAGCACGTTGGTCTTCATGATTTTCAGGATGCGAAATTCAGACATCTCATCCACCCGCGACTTATGCCCGACAGTGCCGGCGTTGTTGACCAGCGCGGTGACACGGCCCAGTTCGGCATCCACACGGGCGAACAACGCGATCACTTCATCTTCGATGCTCACATCGGCACGCACAGCAATCGCCTGCGCACCCAGGGCACGGACCTGCTCCAGCACACGCTGGGCAGCCGCTTCATCGGACTGGTAGTTGAGGCAAATGCGATAGCCCTGGCGAGCGGCCAGCAACGCGGTCTGGGCGCCGATGCCACGACTGCCCCCGGTGATGATGACGACTTTGTCCATGCGTGCGGTCTCCTGAGTCAACCTGATGTATAGGGTTGGATCCAAGAATACCCGTCACCCACCGCGTTTGTCAGGCGTTAACGCCTCTTCGGCGCGCTGGATGTCGGCCATGAAACTGTCAGCCGGCAACGGGTGGCCCAACAAATAGCCTTGCAGCGAGTTACAACCCAGTCGAGTCAGGAAACTCTGCTGCATATCGGTCTCCACACCTTCGGCGACGATTCGCAGCCCCAGCGCCTGGCCGAGGGCAACGATGGCCGAAACGATAGCGGCATCATCACTGTCGTGTTCCAGGTCGCGCACAAAACCGCGGTCGATCTTCAGCTCGTTGGCGGGCAGGCGCTTGAGGTACATCAGGCTCGAATAACCGGTGCCGAAGTCATCAATGGACAGGTCAACGCCCATGTCCGACAGCTGCTGCAACACCGTCATGCTTGCATCGGCATCGCTCATGGCGGTGGTTTCGGTGATTTCCAGGGTCAGGCTGTTGGCCGGCAACTGGTGACGGTCCAGGGCCGCGGCGACACTTTTTACCAACCCGGCATGGCAGAACTGTAACGCCGACAGGTTCACCGCAATGCGCCAGTCTTCGTAACCCTGGACGTACCACAGGCGCATCTGGCGACAGGCTTCGTTCAGCACCCACTCACCGATGGGAATAATCAAGCCGGTCTTTTCCGCCAGTTCGATAAAGGTCGCCGGCAGCATCAACCCCTGCTGCGGATGCTCCCAGCGCAGCAAGGCTTCGGCGCCAATCGCAATACCGCTGACCGCATCGAACTTGGGCTGGTAATACAGCCGAAACTGCTCGTGCTCAACGGCGCTGCGCAGGTCCTGCAACAACTGCAGTTGCTTGCGCGCGTTCGTGTTCATCGACACATCAAAGAAGCTGTAGCCATTCTTGCCCATGCCCTTGGCGTGGTACATCGCGGCGTCGGCGTTCATCAACAGTTCTTGAGGGGTGTTGCCGTTGCCAGGGAACAGGGCAATGCCGATGCTCGCGGAAATATTCAGCTCATGTTCGGCGACCTTGAACGCACGATTGATCAGTCCGACCTGGCGTTCGGCCAGGCCCATCGCATCATCCGGCTGCATCAATTGCACCAGCAGCACAAACTCATCGCCGCCGATACGGGCCAGGGTGTCCTGACTGCGCAGGTCCTCGCGCAGACGCAGGCCCACCTCCCGCAGCAACTGGTCGCCCATGTGGTGGCCGAAGGCATCGTTGACGGGTTTGAAGCCATCCAGGTCGATAAACATCAGGGCAAAGCAACCGCCCTGCTCCGTCACTGTCTGGATGGCTTGTTGAATACGGTCGGCGAGCAAGGTGCGATTGGGCAGGCCGGTAAGCATGTCATGCAGGGCCAGGTGGGTCAGTTCCTGGTTGGCCAGGGTCAGGGAGTCCGCCAGGACGGCGGTGCGCGCTTCGAGGCGTGCATCCAGCAGCGAGGTCAGCAATGCGATGATCAACACCGCCAATGAGGTGACCAGCACCAGGTTATCCAGGCCCTTGCCGCTCAACCCGGTCAGCACGGCACCACAAAAACTGTCGTCGGCAAAGCGCGCAGCGGCCATGCCGGTGTAGTGCATGCCGACGATTGCAATGCCCATGACCACTGCCGCGCCCCCGCGTGCCAGGCGAACATAAGGGGTGTTGCGCCGCAGGTTGAAGGCGATCCACAGGGCAGCCCCCGAAGCCACCACCGCAATCAACAACGAAGCGCCAAACAAGGTAGGGTCGTAGTCGATCCCGGGAGTCATGCGCATCGCCGCCATGCCGGTGTAGTGCATGCTGCTGATGCCCGCCCCCATGATCAACGCGCCAAACGCCAGTTGCCACGCAGGCAAACGGGGTTGGCTGACCAGCCATAATGCGAAGCCGCTGGATAACACGGCGATCAGCAGCGATAGCGCGGTAATGCCCAGGTCAAACCCGAGGGCAAACGGCAGGCGCAAGGCCAACATGCCGATAAAGTGCATGGACCAGACGCCTGTGCCCATCGCCAATGCGCCACCCGCCATCCACACGTATGCGGCGCGGCCTTGGGCGGTCGCAAGGCGGCCGGCCAGGTCCAGCGCCGTGTAGGACGCCAGGATCGCGACGAACAGGGAGATCACGACCAAGGAGGGGGAATAACTACCGATCAGCATGGGGTTTCTCAAGACTGACGGGCGTGGGACGCCCGTGCCAGGTGGCAAAGCGGGCGATTGTAGCGAGAAAAAATCTTGGCGCGTTGATTAATTATCAGAATGCCAGCATCGACGTTTTGACGCCAATCCACTGGCTTTAAAGTGCCGGGCTTAATGGCGCTGGAGTCGTGTGCCTATGCGTTACCGCAAGAACGCACAGGCACCCCGGTCACTCCTTATCGGCTACCGAGGTCACCCCATCCCACCCGCCGCCCAACGCAGCAATCAACTGCACGCTCGCCACCAACCGCGTTTGCAACAGTGTCAGCACCGTGCGCTCGTTACTCAACGCCGTCGCCTGCACGGTCACCACATCCAGATAGGCAATCAACCCGGCTTTGTACTGGTTTTGCGTCAACCGCAACGATTCCCGCGCCGCGTCCAAGGCTTCATTACTGACGACGGCCTCGTCCTCCAGCACTTTCAACTGCACCATGTAGTTTTCCACTTCGCGGAAACCATCCAGCACCGTCTGGCGGTACTTCGCCACAGTCTCATCATACGAGGCCACCGTTCGGTCGACTTCCGCCGAGCGCTGCCCCCCGTCAAACAGGGTCATCGCCAACTTAGGCCCAACCGACCAGAAACGGTTCGGCAGGCTGATCCAGTTGGCGTAGGTGCTGCTGGAATAACCGCCCGCCAGACTCAAGGTCAGGTCTGGATAATAAGCAGCCTTGGCCACGCCAATATTGGCGTTGGCGGCGATTACGGAGCGTTCGGCCGAGGCGATATCCGGGCGACGTTCCAGCAATTGCGACGGCAGGCTGACTGGAATTTGCGGCAGTGTGGGAATGTCTTTGCTGACCGCCAGGTTGAAGTTGGCCGGCGCCTCGCCGATCAATACGGCGATGGCGTTTTCCAACTGGGCGCGCTGCCAGATCAGGTCGATCAAGCTGGCCTGGGTGGTCTTGAGCTGGGTTTGCGCCTGAGCGATCGCATCCTTGCCGGACACACCGGCACGGTACTGGTTTTCGGTCATTTGCAGCGAGCGCTGGTAGGTGTCCAGCGTGGCTTGCAACAGGCGGGTCTGTTCGTCCATGACGCGCAGTTGCAAGTAGTCTTGCACCAGCTCGGACTGCTGGCTCAGGCGCATCGCCGCCAGGTCCGCCGAGCTGGCCTCGGCCGTGGCTTCATTGGCTTCCAGGCCGCGGCGCAACTTGCCCCAGACATCCGCCTCCCAACTCACGCCCAATTGCGTGTTGAGGGTGTCGCGGATACCGCTGCTGGAGCTGCTCAGGCTGGCATTACTGCTGCCGGTACCCTGGCTGGCGCGGGTCTTGCCGACGCTCAGGTCCACCGTCGGGAAAAACGCCCCCCGAGCGCTGCGCACCTGGGCCTGCGCCTGACGGAAGCGCGCTTCGGCCTGGGCGACGGTCTGGTTGGCATTGTTGAGGCGTGTCACCAGATCATTGAGCTGGCGGTCGCCATACAACTCCCACCAGGCACCGCGAGCGAGGGAGTCGCTGGGCATGGCCTGACGCCAGCCCTGGGCTTCCTTGAATTGCACCGGTTCGATGACCGCCGGGCGCTTGTAATCCGGGCCGATGGCGCACGCGCTGAGCAGCGCGCCGCACAGCACCAGGCTGGCGACGCGGGAACCACGGGGCATACTCATGGCCAATTTGGCAAACGTTGAATCGGTCATAGCGCAGTGTCCAAGGCAGCATCAGTACGCACACCGCGCCAGGCATTGAAGCGGTGGCGCGCGCGGTCAAGATAGAGGTAAACCACCGGAGTGGTGTAAAGGGTCAGGATCTGGCTGAACACCAGGCCGCCAATGATGGTCAGGCCCAGCGGCTTGCGCATTTCCGCGCCATCACCGGCGCCGAGCAGCAAAGGCAAGGCGCCGAGGATGGCGGCAAGCGTGGTCATCAGGATCGGTCGCAAGCGCAACAGGCAGGCGCTGCGAATCGACTCCAGCGGGCTCATGCCCTCATGACGCTCCAGTTGCAAGGCCAGGTCGATCATCAGGATCGCGTTTTTCTTCACCACCCCGATCAGCAGGAACAGCCCCAGCAGCGAAATCAGGCTGAATTCCCCCCCCAGCAGGTAGATCGACAGCAATGCCCCTACACCGGCCGAAGGCAAGGTCGAGAGGATGGTCAGCGGGTGAATGTAGCTTTCATACAAAATGCCCAGCACCAGGTAAACCGCCACCAACGCCCCAAGGATCATGAACGGCTGGCCTTTCTGGGTCGCCGCAAACGCATCGGCGGTACCGGCCATCTTGGCGATCACATCTTCGGGCAAGCCCACCTTGGCAATGGCGCGCTCAATGGCGGCGGTGCCCTGCTCCACGGTCACCCCGGGAGACATGTCGAAGGCAATGTTTTCCGAGGCGAACTGGCCTTCATGGCTGACGCGGTCGTCTGCCAGGCTGTTTTCGTAATGGGCAATGGTCGACAACGGGACCCGCGCGCCGGTGGACGTAATCACCTGCATCTGGTTCAGGGTAATCGGGTCCTGGGCGTATTTCGGGTTGACCTCCATCACCACCTGGTACTGGTTGAGGCTGTCGTAGATGGTCGAGATCTGCCGCTGGCTGTAGGCGTTGTTCAGCACTGCCGTGACCATGTTCATGTCGATACCCAGGCGCTTGGCCTGGTCGCGGTCGACCACCAGCGTCACCTGCGCCGCACCCCGCCCTTCGCGGGCGTCGATGGCGGTCAGCTCCGGCAACTCGCGCAAGGCGGCGACCACTTTCGGGTACCACAGGCGCAGCGCGGCCAGGTCACCGCTTTGCAGGATGTAGGAGTATTGCGCACTGGTCTGATCGCGACTGCCGCCAAATTGCAGGTCCTGGTCGGCCATGAGGAACAGGCGCCCGCCCGGCACCAGCGGCACGTCCTTGCGCAAACGCTCGATCACCGCCTGGGCCGAGATCTTGCGTTCGGCGATAGGCTTGAGGCGCACCAGCATCACCGCGTTGTTGGTGCCGTTGTTGCCGCCGATAAAGCCGGCCACGCTGAGCACTGCCGGATCCTTGAGGACCGCCTTGCGGAAGGTCTCCATCTTCGGCTGCATCACATTGAATGACAGCCCATCATCGCCGCGCACAAAGCCGATCAACTGGCCGGTGTCCTGCTGAGGCATAAAGGTTTTCGGCACCACCACGTACAACGCGACGTTAACGCCCACGGTGACAAACAGGCTGAGCAGGGTCAGGCGCCGGTGGCGCAGCACCCAGTCCAGGCTGGTGGCATAGGCGGCCACCATACGGTCGTTGACCTGCTGGCTCCAGCGCTGCAAGCCGGTCATGTGGCCTTTGATATGGGGCTTGAGCCAACGGGCACAGAGCATCGGGGTCAAGGTCAGCGAAACGATCAACGAGACAATGATCGCTGCCGACAAGGTGATGGAAAACTCACGGAACAGGTTGGTGACAATGCCGCCCATAAACAGGATGGACAGGAACACCGCCACCAGCGAGACGTTCATCGACAGCAAGGTAAAGCCGACTTCCTCGGCGCCCAGGTAGGCCGCCTTCATCGGCGGCACACCGTCATCGATATGCCGGGAAATGTTCTCCAGCACCACGATGGCATCGTCCACCACCAGGCCGGTGGCCAGAATCAGCGCCATCAGCGAGAAGTTGTTCAACGAGAAGCCGAACAGGTACATCACCGCAAAGGTGCCCACCAGCGATACCGGCACCGCCAGGGTCGGAATCAACGAGGCGCGGAAGTTACCCAGGAACAGGTACACCACCAGCACCACCAGGGCCACGGCAATCAGCAAGGTCATCTCGGCTTCATGCAAGGTCGCGGTGATGACCGGCGAGCGGTCCATGGCCAGGTTGAGTTTGACGCTGGACGGCAGCACCGCCTGCAAGGCCGGCAACTGTGCCTTGATTTGCCGGACCGTCTCGATGATGTTGGCGCCGGATTGGCGGTTGATCACCAGCAGCACCGCCGAATCATTGTTGAAAAAGCCACTGTTGTAGCGGTCTTCCACACCGTCACTGATCTTGGCCACGTCGCCCAGGCGCAGGGCCGCACCGTTCTGGTAGCGAATCAGCAGCGGCTCGTAGTCCTTGGCCTTTTCCAATTGGTCGTTGGCCTGGATCTGCCAGTTGCGCTCGCTGTCTTCCAGGGAGCCCTTGGGCCGACGCTGGTTGGCATTGGCGATGGTGTTGCGCACATCGTCCAGGGCCACGCCGTACTGGTCGAGGGCCTTGGGTTCAAGTTCGATGCGCACCGCCGGCAAGGAACTGCCGCCAATCTGCACTTCACCCACACCCGGCACCTGGGACAGGCTTTGCGAGAGGATGGTCGAAGCCAGGTCGTACAACTCGCCCTTTTTCAGCACGTCGGAGGTCAGCGAGAGCACCATGATCGGTGCCTGGGACGGGTTGATCTTCTTGTAGGTCGGCATGCTGCGCATGCCGCTGGGCAACAGGTTGCGCGACGCGTTGATCGCCGCCTGCACTTCCCGTGCGGCGCCGTTGATATCACGGTCGGAATCAAACGCGAGGATCACCCGGGTGGAACCCTGGCTCGACGAACTGCTCATGGTGGTAATGCCGGCAATCGCGCCGAATGAGCGCTCCAGCGGCGTGGCCACGGTGGAGGCCATCACCTCGGGGCTGGCGCCGGGCAAGCTGGCCGACACCACGATCACCGGGAAGTCGATCTGCGGCAGCGGCGACACCGGCAGCAAGTTGAAGCTGACGCCGCCGAGCAACAGGATCGCCAGGCTCAGCAGCATGGTGGCTACCGGCCGGCGAATAAACGGTCCGGAGAGGTTCATGACTCAACCGGCTCCAGGCTTTGCGGCTCTTTGCGCCAGCGACGGCCAAGACGGTCGAAGTACAGGTAGATCACCGGCGTGGTAAACAAGGTCAAGACCTGGCTCACCAACAAGCCGCCCACCATTACCAGGCCCAGCGGCTGGCGCAGTTCAGCGCCCGAACCGGTGGCCAGCATCAAGGGCACTGCACCAAACAACGCTGCCAGCGTGGTCATCAGGATCGGCCGGAAACGCAGCAGCGCCGCTTGATAGATCGCCGTCTGCGGGTCCAGGCCCTGGTTACGTTCGGCGTCGAGGGCGAAGTCGATCATCATGATCGCGTTCTTTTTCACGATACCAATCAGCAGAATGATGCCGATGATCGCGATCATGCCCAGGTCATTGCCGCTGAGCAGCAACGCCAGCAAGGCCCCCACCGCCGCCGACGGCAAGGTCGACAGGATGGTGATCGGATGGATGTAGCTCTCGTACAGCACACCCAGCACGATATACATGGTGACCACCGCCGCCAGGATCAGCAGCAAGGTGCTCGACAGCGAGGCCTCGAATGCTTGGGCCGCACCCTGGAACTGGGTCTGCACGCCCACCGGCATGCCGATGTCTTTCTGGGTCTGGTTGATCAGTTCCACACCTTTGCCCAGCGCGACGCCGGGGGCCAGGTTGAAGGACATCATCACCGCCGGGAACTGGCCGATATGCGCGATGGCCAACTGCGCCTGGCGCTGCTCAACGTGGGCCAGGCTCGACAAGCGCACCTGGCCGCCGTCGGTGGTCTTCACATGGATCTGGTTCAACGCGGCGGGCCCGAGGGTTTCACCGGATTGAGCCTGCAGCACCACGCGGTATTGGCTGGCCTGGGTGTAGATAGTGGAAATCTGTCGCTGGCCGAAGGCGTCGTACAGCGCGTCGGTGATGGTCGATACACTCACCCCGAGGCGCGAAGCCGCATCGCGGTCGATCACCAGGTACACCTGTAAGCCTTTGTCCTGCAGGTCGCTGGCGACGTCGGTCAGTTCCGGCAACTGGCTGAGGGCGTGCACCAGCTTGTCGCTCCACAACGCCAACAGCTCGGCGTCGGGCGACGACATGCTGAACTGGTACTGGGTGCGGCTCACGCGGTCTTCGATGGTCAGGTCCTGCACCGGCTGCATGAACAGGCGGATACCCACCAGCTTGTCGATTTCAGGCTGCAAGCGCGTAATCACCTGGGCTGCGCTCAAGTCGCGCTGGCCGTGGGCCTTGAGGTTGATCAACAGGCGCCCGCTGTTGAGGGTGGCATTATCGCCATCCACACCGATGTAGGAGGACAGGCTTTCAACGGCCGGATCGGCCAGGATGACCTTCGCCAGCTGCTGTTGGCGCTGGCTCATGGCGGCAAACGAAATCGACTGTGGCGCTTCAGAAATACCCTGAATCACCCCGGTGTCCTGCACCGGGAAAAACCCCTTGGGCACCACCAGATACAGCACCACGGTCAGGCCCAGGGTGGCGATGGCCACCAGCAAGGTCAGCGGCTGGTGCTTGAGCACCCACTGCAACTTGCGGCCGTAGGCCTCGATCAACCAATCGATCCAGGCGCCGCTGGCCTTGTAGAAACGGCCTTGCTCTTCTTCCTTGGGTTCACGCTTGAGCAGACGCGCGCACATCATTGGCGTCAGGGTCAGCGAAACCACCAGGGAAATCAGGATCGCCACCGCCAGGGTGATGGCGAACTCGCGAAACAGCCGCCCGACCACATCGGCCATGAACAGCAGCGGGATCAATACCGCGATCAACGACAAGGTCAGGGAAATCAGGGTAAAGCCGATCTGTTTGGCGCCCTTGAGAGCCGCTGCCAGCGGCGTCTCGCCCTCCTCGATATAACGCGAGATGTTCTCCAGCATCACGATGGCATCGTCCACCACAAAACCGGTGGCGATGGTCAAGGCCATCAGCGTCAGGTTATTGATGGAGAACCCCGCCAGGTACATCACGCCGAAGGTGCCCACCAGCGACAGCGGAACGGCAATCGACGGAATAATGGTCGCGCTGACACGGCGCAGGAACAGGAAGGTCACCATCACCACCAGCGCAATGGCGATCAGCAATTCGTGCTGTACGTCCTTCACCGACGCGCGAATGGTTTGGGTGCGGTCGGTGAGTACCGTCACGTCCAGGCCGGCCGGCAGGTTGTCGGTGATGCTCGGCAGCAACGCCTTGATACGGTCGACCACCTCGATCACGTTGGCACCCGGCTGACGCTGGATATTGAGCAGCACCGCCTGGTTTTCGTTGGCCCAGGCGGCAAGGCGTTCGTTTTCCGCGCCGTCGACGATTTGTGCCACGTCTTTAAGGCGCAACGGTGCGCCATTGTTATAGGCCAGGATCAATTCGGCATATTGCTGGGGCGAGACCAACTGGTCGTTGGCGTCGAGCATCGACACCCGGGTCGGGCCGTCGAAGTTGCCCTTGGGCTGGTTGACGTTGGAGGCGGCGATCAGGGTGCGCACGTCCGACAGGTTCAAGCCATTGGCGGCCAAGGCCTCGGGGTTGACTTTGATACGCACGGCCTGGCGCTGGCCACCGGCGATGCTGACCATGCCGACGCCGCTGATCTGCGCAATCTTTTGCGCCATACGCGTGTCGACCAGGTCATTGAGCTTGGGCAGCAGCATGGTCTTGGAGGTAATGGCCAGGGTCAGCACCGGGGTATCCGCCGGGTTGACCTTGTTGTACACCGGCGGCGCCGGCAAATCCTTGGGCAGCAGGTTGGTGGCGGCGTTGATTGCGGCCTGCACCTGTTGCTCGGCGACATCCATATTGATGTCGAGGTTGAAGCGCAGGGTCAGCACCGACGCACCGCCGGAACTGGTGGACGCCATCTGGGTCAGGCCGGGCATTTGCCCGAACTGACGCTCCAGCGGTGCCGTGACCGCGCTGGTCATTACGTCCGGGCTGGCGCCGGGGTACAGGGTCATCACCCGGATGGTCGGGTAATCCACTTGAGGCAAGGCCGATACCGGCAGTAGTCGATACGAGATGATACCGGCCAGGACAATCGCCAGCATGCTCAGCGTGGTGGCAACCGGGCGTAGAATAAACAGCCGCGACAGGTTCATGAACCGACCTTTTGCGCCTTGCCCGTCTTATCGCCGGTCTCCCCTTTTGCTGCGGGTTTGCCTTGCAAGTGTTCGGTCGGCGTGGTCTCTACTTCGCTGCTGTCGTTGACCACTTCGATTTCGCTGCCGTCTTTCAAGCGGTCGGTGCCTTCCAGCACCACACGGTCGCCAGCCCCCAGGCCTTCCTTGATCACCGTGTTGTCGCCATCGGTGTCGCCAATCACGAGGGGCTGAACCTTGACCTTCTTGTCGCCATCGAGCTTGTAGACGAAGGTGCCATTATTGCCGAACTGAATCGCCGCGGATGGCGCCAGCACGACGTTATGCAGGGTATCGGCCAGCAGGTGCACGTTAACGAACTGGTTGGGGAAGAGTGCCTGGTCCTTGTTATCGAAACGGCCCTTGAATTTCAGGGTGCCGGTGGTGACGTCGATCTGGTTGTCCAGGCTCTGCAACACGCCGACAGCCTGCTTTTTCACATCGCCACGGTCCCAGGCTTCCACGGGCAGCTTGTTGCCGGCGTGATAACGGCTGAGGACGGTGTCCAGGGTGTTTTCCGGCAAGGTGAAGGCCACGTTGATCGGCTGGGTCTGGGTGATCACCGCGAGGAACGTGGTGTCGTTGGCGGCGACCAGGTTGCCTACGTCGACCTGACGCAAGCCGACGCGGCCGCTGATCGGTGCGCGAATCTTGGTGAATTCGAGGTTCAGCTTGGCGTCATCCACCGCGCCCTGGTTGGTCTTGACCGTGCCCTGGTACTGCATGACCAACGCTTCGGCGGTGTCCAGGGTCTGTTTGGCGATGCTGTCCTGGGCATACAGGTCGCGGTAACGCTGTACATCTACTTGCGCGTTTTTCAGCTGGGCCTGGTTCTGCAACAGCGTGCCCTGGGCCTGCAGCAAGGCGTTCTGGTAACTGCGCGGGTCGATTTCCGCCAGCAAGTCACCGGCCTTGACCATCTGCCCTTCTTCAAAGGCGATCTTCACCAACTCACCGCCCACCCGGCTGCGCACATTAATGGTATTGAGCGCAGTCACCGTGCCCAAGGCCTTGTAGTACACCGGAAACTCCCCCAGCACCGCCGGCGCCACGCGCACCGGAATCGGGCCGGTGGAACCCCCGAAGCCCGGGCGCATCATCCCCGACTTGCCGGCATGCCCGGCCGGCTTTTTCTCGGCGGCATCCTTGGTGCTGCCGGGCCAGAATTTCCAGCACAGGCCGGCGATAACCAGCAGCACGAGCAGGCCAAACAGCCAGCGGCGGGAGTTGCGGGGGGAGGATTGCATGGATTGATCAACCATTGGGCGCGAGAGCTTCTTCTTTGGGAGGCTGAAAGATAAGCACTGGAGCGCATTAAGAAAAGCGCCTTTACCGGCTATTTACCTTGGACTTACAACTTTTAACTTCTGGCCTTAGTCCGTTCGCTATTTCACTAAACTGCTGACGGGCAAATAAAAACGGCCTGGACTAGGCCAGGCCGCAAGCATGCATCAAGCGTGTTACTGCAAAACGACAGTAATGCGCTGAAACAGTTACTTCAAAACAGCCAGGGCTGCTTCGTAGTTCGGCTCTTGACCGATTTCGCTGACCAGCTCGCTGTGCAGCACGTTGTTGTTTTCATCCAGCACGACAACTGCGCGGGCGGTCAGACCTTGCAGCGGGCCGTCGGCCAGGGACACACCGTAGTCAACGGCAAAGTGGGCGTCGCGGAAATCCGACAGGCTCAGCACGTTGTCCAGGCCTTCAGTGCCGCAGAAACGCTTCTGGGCAAACGGCAGGTCAGAGGAGATGCACAGCACAACCGTGTTGCTCAGGGTGTTGGCCTCGGCATTGAACTTGCGCACCGAGGTGGCGCAGGTCGGGGTGTCGACGCTTGGGAAGATGTTCAGCACTTTGCGCTTGCCGGCGAACGTTTCCAGGGTTGCCTGCGACAGGTCAACGGCGGTCAGGCTGAACGCTGGAGCGGCGGAACCGGTTTGCGGCAATTCGCCTTCAACCTGGACAGGGTTACCACGAAGGGTGACTTGAGCCATGAACGGAATCCTTATACTGGGTTTGATTGAACGAATTCGAGAGCCCGAAGTTAACCACAAACTGAGGTGGCTACCTACCGCCAGACATAAATTCTCATGGCGCGCCAAGTACACGGGCCTATGGTTTAATTGCGCGCTTTTCGCACGCCCCTCAAGGAATCCGTTGTCGATGAATCAGCCCGCCACCAAAGTCCTGGTCATTGGTTATGTCTGGCCGGAGCCGCGCTCCTCGGCGGCCGGCGGGCATATGATGCAGATTCTGCAAAGCTTCCTGGACCAGGGCTGGGACATTACATTCAGCAGCCCGGCCACCGTAGGCGAGCACAAGGCAGACTTGCCGGCGCTGGGTATTACCGAATGCGCGATCGAACTCAATAACAGCAGTTTCGATGATTTTGTCAGCGCGTTGTCCCCGGACATCGTACTGTTCGACCGCTTCATGATGGAGGAACAGTTCGGCTGGCGCGTCGAAAAGTGTTGCCCCGATGCCCTGCGCGTATTGGAAACCTCCGACCTGCAAAGCCTGCGGGATGCCCGCCACCAGCGTCTCAAGGACCACCTCAAGGCCCACCCCGACAGCGATGATTTCAGCGCGCTGTTTGCACCGGCGCTGACGGAAGAATTCCAGTTGATGGCCAACACGGATGTCGCCAAGCGCGAGATCGCGGCCATTTACCGCTGTGATATCAGCCTGATGATTTCCGACGTGGAAATCCGCCTGCTCACCGAACAATTCAAGGTGCCCGCCGCCCTGCTCCACTGGTGCCCGTTGATGCTGCAGCCGCCGACCGAGGCCTTTGTACCGTTCGCAGACCGCGCGCACTTCCTTAGCATCGGCAACTTCCGCCACGCGCCCAATTGGGATGCGGTGCTGTGGATGAAGAACAGCCTCTGGCCCTTGATCCGCCAGCAATTGCCCGGCGCCCAACTGCATATCTATGGTTCCTACACACCGCCCAAGGCCACCGCATTGCACAACCCGGCGCAGGGTTTTCATGTGATGAACTGGGCTGAAGACGCCCTGCAAGTGATGACGGCCGCACGTATCTGCCTGGCACCATTGCGCTTTGGCGCCGGCATCAAGGGCAAACTGGCGGATGCCATGCTCTGCGGGACGCCGAATATCACCACGCCGATTGGCGCCGAGGCCATGGGGGATGAACAGCCGTGGCCGGGCGCGATTGAGCAAAGCGCGACGGGCCTGGCCGCTGCGGCCGTGGCGCTGTACCAAGACCTCGAGCGCTGGACCCAAGCCCAGGAAGACGGCCGCCAATTGCTGGCCCGTCGCTACGACCAAACCCTCCATGGCCCCGCACTGGTGGACTGCCTGGAGCGTTGCCGCAGCCAACTTGCCAGCCATCGCCGGGACAACTTCACCGGCAGCATGCTGCGCCACCACGCGCATAAAAGTACGCAGTACATGTCCCAGTGGATCGAGGCAAAAAACCGCACCGTATAAACACCGACGCTGGCGAGGTCACGCGCAAGGGGGCATTATCCCAAGCAGCAACCACAATAAAGCGACGGCAGCATGACCCGAGCAACGCGAATCACCGACCCTTCCTACGAGCTGATGGACGATCACAACGGTCTGTCCATCATCTATCGCCAACACGGCTTCCCCTGCCCGCTGGTGCGCTGGCATTTCCACAAGGAGTACGAGCTGCACCTGATCGTGGCCAGCTCCGGCAAAGTGTTTATCGGCGACTACATCGGTAATTTCTACCCGGAAAGCCTGTTCCTCACCGGCCCCAACCTGCCCCATAACTGGATCAGCCAGGTGGATGAAGACGAGGTAGTGCCCAAGCGCGACATGCTGGTGAATTTCACCGATGAACTGTTTGAGGGCGGCAGCCAGATCTTCACCGAACTCAAGACCCTGGCACCGCTGCTCGAAAGGGCGCAGTGCGGCATCGAATTTCGCTGCAAAAAGACCATCGCCCAGGCCATGACCTTGATGCAACGCATCGAGGAGGCCCAAGGCATGGCGCGCCTGGGGCACTTCTTTATCTTGCTGGAAGTGCTGAGCGCGTGTGAGGACTATCAATTGTTGTCCGGCGTGACCACGCCGCAACTGGCGGATGAGCACAGCATCGACCGCACGAACCGCGCGGTGGACTACATTTTCGCGCATTACGCCCGCGAGTTATCGCTGGAAGAAGTGGCGGACTACCTGGGAATGAAGCCCACCTATTTCTCCAGGGTATTCAAACAGGCGACGGGGCGAACGTTTATCGAGTTTGTGAACCGCCTGCGCATCAGCAAGTCCTGCGAGTTGCTGGCGGACGGCGATAAAGCCGTGACGGACGTGTGCTTTGAGTCGGGTTTCAACAACATCTCCAACTTTAACCGACGCTTCCAGCAGCTCAAGGGCATGACCCCTTCCCACTACCGCCGGCTGGCGGTGCAGCGCTTGACGGAGCAGAACCTGGGGTAGTTATTCATGTGATGAGCCCAATCCCTGCACCGCTGTGTGCCCTTCGTAAACATTGGCTGTACCGCCTCACATCCGGCAACACTGGAAGGTGAACTTCCGCTCGCTTACGACCAATAAACCTACGGTTCAAAGGTAAGTTTCCACGAGACTTATCCGCGATGTACGCATTAAATAACTACTGCGTATACCTTAGCTCTCGCACCGTTAGGAAAACGCGCTCATGAGAATCGAGCCCTTTCGCTCCAGCCTGCATCCCTCGTCTGTAACCCTCACCCCATCCCAATCCGAAGCCACCTCTACTCATCCTGCACGGATTAAGCGTTCCGGCCCAGTGGTGGACCTGACCACCACAAAGATCGCAACCCAATTGATCAGAGCAGGCGATGCAGCCCTCTCCTCCCTGCATAGCGCTGCATTGATGGATCAAGTCATTGCCGATCCCGCTGGAAAGAAGCGCTCGCGGGAGGCTACGGTGATTGCCGATATTCCTCCCTTCTCAACGTTCGGTAGAGCCTGGGCTCAACTTACCCATGCCATTCAAAGCGAACCGTTTGCAAGTTTCGCAAGCAAACACAAAATTGATACCTCAACCCTCAAACTGAACACGCAATCAGGATGGGCTATTGATTGCATTGCAAACGGCAAACTTGCCACGTTCAGTAAATATGATACTGGCTATGAGCAGGCCACCGCAGCCGTTACGGCCGCCGCTCGAGCGTTCGCCTCGCCGCCTAAAGAATTGATCAGGTATACCGGCGCACACCGTGCCTCTACCGAGGTAATAGGCGACTTCTACGCCGCGCGCCATGACGGCAGACCAGCGGACATGCTCCGATTGATCACCCTGCAGCAACACCACCACTCCTTCGACGCGCTGCGTGAGCCTGACTCAAAAGCCCGAGGGCTCAACCCGGTTTATTCGCGCATTCAAGAGCAACAACGTGAAGCGATAGAAGATTTTGCTGGGGAAATCGCATTGAAGCCCGAGCTTCTCTCCCCTTTTCAGCGCACGCTCAAGCCGTCAGTTGAGGAAGCTGACTTGGAAATGGCGAGACTGTATAGCAGCGCCTTGTTAAGTATCAGGCCGGAAATGGCGCGTTACGACAAAGGCCCGCGCACCGGCTTTTCGGTTTCTGAGATACCTGAATACTCAACCCTCGGGCAAACCCTGCGCAACACAAGCGTGCCGCCCGGCAAAGACGTGCAGATCAGCCTCTCCTGGATCAGTAAATTTTACGGCGAGCCAAACAATGACGGCACGTTGACGAGCGTACTCAAACAAGCCTCAACGCTCAGTCGCAACGGCTTTCACGCATTGAGCAAAGACACCCCTGCGACAGACACACGCTCCAGCGCAGCTCAGGCACGGCAACGCGCCGCCATCCAGAAGCTCGCAAACCCAAGCGCAACTCAACCTGAGGGGGTTGCACCAGCGGTTGAAAAGCCCATCCCGGCCCTCGACCCGGCGGCCGCGATTGCACGCCGTCAGTTTGCCGGTGAGCCCAACGTGTACTCGGTGGTCGCACGATTGCTCAGCGAGCGGATAAAGCAGGCGGCCCCGTCACTGGACGTCGACGTCAACCAGATCGCCATTGAAACATCCGTCGCGGACACCCCTGGAAAAGTTAAGCAAACACAATTGATGACATTTGCCTGGGACTACCTGGCCGGCGGTGAGGCCCCGAACTTCACCAGCACCGATAGAGCGTTTGACACTCGCCCTGACTTGCTGGCCCGCACGGGCAACGCTGCCGACGTCCCGCTCGGCCTGGATTTGACGGCCCTAAGCGATGTCATAGGTGAGCTACCGGGCCGACTCAACCAAGCCTTCGCGACTGATTCGCGCGAATACTGGAACAAGCAAGCCTTCAGCACTGCGACCCATGCCAACACCGCCTTCACCGGCAGCCGACGTACGTTGGTCAGTCATATTCTGCGCAGCAACCTGCAACTGGCCAGCATGAAACAACCCGGCCTGGATGACGAGCAACGTAAAACCGTGGACATGGTCGTGAGGCACCCCCAAGGATCGACGCGCCCCGCACCACTTGATCCCAATTCATCGGACGCTACCGTCTATACCCTGGCCGGTTCCACGCCGGGTTCCACGCCGAATTGGGTGATTCATCGCTACCTGTCGCAATCAGATCGTCAAATCCTCTTGCTGGTGGAGCCCAGTGGAAAAATCACACCGTATAACGCCTGGGACGACATCGAAAAGGCCGGGGATACCCTGGAGAAGCTCTCCGGCAATATGTTCGACGCCCAGGCCGATACCCTTATCAAACAGCATCAGAGCGACAGCCTGTTCAAACAGTTACCACCGACTGACGCAAAGGCCCCGTCGCACGCAAAAACCCGGTTGCCCGACTGGATGAGCAATGCCGGTGAAGCGGAACGTTTTGTAATGCATGAACTCAGCCAGGGGCTGGCAAGCTTCATACAGCGCAATAAAGGCGCTGCGTACAACAGCGACATCAAGGACATCCGCGCTTTTGCACAGCAGCAATTTGACCTATTGCCCGAAAGCCAAAAGCTCACGCAGCACGCCGCCGCGAATCTGGAGGTGGTCTTCAAAGTGGCTTACGGGACACTGGGTTCTGGCTTTATCGATCGCCAAACCATGAGCCTGACGGACATGCTGCTCAATAACCTGTCGGGGCTGCCTGATGGCCAAATAGAGGTCTTCTTCAAGTCAGGGCTCAAGGATGAAAACGGCGTAGAAATCAAAGTCCGGGTGCCCGCACTTGAGCAAGAGGGTGTGCTTAAAAAACTGGTTACCGACCTTGATATCGGCAAGACCTACCCCGCCTTGCTCAAGGAAAAACTCCTCGACGACCCCGCCAAAATGGCGGAACGCCGGTCACTGTTTGTCCAGCAAGTGCCCATCGAACTACAACTCAAAGCGCTGGAACTGAGCATCAAGGGAGAAGCCGGTTTCAACAACACGGGGTTCCGGTATGTCCAGGAGATACTCAAGCCGGGGCCAGGCCCCAGGACCCTGGACGGGAAGAACATCGTTATTCGACCACTGGCCTTTGACAATAAGGCGCAAGGTAAAACCGATGTGGTCGAAGGTGCCTACCTGATCGAACCCAAAGACAGCACAACCGGCCCGCATATTCTCTATCGCCCGCTGGTTGCCGATGCCCCGCTCCTGCAATTTCCTTCTCACCAGGCACTGCTGGAAGCCATACAGCAGCCAGGCAAGCTGCAAAACGATACCCTCGCCTGGTTACCCGACGAAAATACCCGACAGCTCTACCGCGGCAACGGTTTTAAACACCCCAACCTGGTGATATTCGGCTACAGCCTGGGGTCCGTTTCCGCCAACGAGACAATCCCCTTGGCCGTGGACACCCGACTGCAGCAAACGCTGCAAGACGGAAAATTGATGGAATACCTGTACGAGGCCAACGCCCACAGCTTGATCACCCTGGCCGAACAACAATCGACATCCGATGCACAAAACCGGTGGGTGTCTCTGAAAACTGGGGGTTTCCTGCTACTCAATGCAGTACTGCCAGCACTGCGCGGACCCGGCGCCGTACTCGGTTTGCTGCTGCAGGCTGAAGGCATCATCAAGGACCTGGAGGTTCTGGGTGATGAGGGCTCGAAGGGGAAAGAAGCGGCGCTGACAGATCTGCTGGTCAACCTTGCGACACTGTTGATCCATTTCAAAGCGCGATCATTGCCTGAACAATCCACCGCCCTCTCAGCAAGGCCGGCCAGCGGCACCAGCCTGTTGGTCGATGACGTGGCACCGCCCGCCTCCCCGTCGAAAAACCGCATCGTCCTGGGCGGTGCGCAGGAGATCAAACCGCTTACCGGCGACATTCAAGTCTTCGAGGACACGTACAACGGCAAGCAACGCCTCAACATCATGGGCCATGGTGAGAAACCCATAGGCGAAGAGCCTGCGTACATCTTTGGGGAAGAGGGCAAGCGTTACGCAGCGGTAGATATAGACCGCGAATTGTTGGCGCGCGGCATAGACATCCGAGACTATAGCGACGTGCGGTTATTAGCGTGCTACTCCGGTAACGGGGCTGAACAGTCCCTCGCGGCGCAACTTCATGCACTCACAGGCGTGCGCGTAAAGGGTTTTGAGCAGGAAATCATTACAGACTACCTGGGCATTGACGGTGAAGATCCATTCAAGATCTACGAAGATGCATCGGCGGGTTACCGCAGACACTATCCAACCCTCAGTGACAATGACATCCACCTCATGGCCCAAACGGAAATGAACCGCAAGCTCGCTGGGCGCGATATCGAATTTAACGTCATGAAAGATAATGGCACGGAGATTGAACTTAATATTGGCAGTGATGAAAAGCCGGTGATTTACACAACCAAGGTCGATTATCAACCGCGCACCTTTGGGGCCCCGAAGATCAAACCTCCCGTTGAAGTGCTGATGGGTTACTCGCATACCGCGGAAGACCCGCACACCCAATTGTCGACTCGCAGTCTCACAGACTGCTCTGCACTCGCCGTGCTGACTGACCTGAAGGACGGCGTGTATCAAAAACGCACATTGATGCATCTGACCGGCAGTAATCTGGAATTCGGCTTATTCGATAAAGATACTTATCACGTACTGGATGAACTGAACACGTCATTGGCGAATGGCGGCAAAGTCATATTTGTAGGCGGCATCGACTCCCAATCTGCGGTGGGCATGGGGGTTGTATTGGGACAAGAGTCCAACGGAAAAAAACCACTGCTGGCTATCCTGAAAAAGCCGGGCGTGGACACCACAATAGCCAGCTCACTGGGCGTTGATATCAACCCGGATGGCACCTTCACGTTGATCGAGGGGACTGGCAAGGGCGTTTTCAGTAAGCCCATGATCAACGATGTCTTCGACTTCGCCGATTAATCCAGGCAGCCGTCTTGCCCGCATTCGCTGCTGTGGTCGGTGCGGGAGGCGCGCTGCCTCAGGCAGTGCAAAAAAGTATCAGTCCCAGTGCGCCCAAGGATTTGTCATATCCCCATTTGAAGGCTGTAATCAACGCACACTCTTCCTGACTGCTTGTAGGAAGACACAACAACAATAACTGTCCTTCCGTAGCCCTTGGGCGCGGAAATGGAGTGCGCGATGAAGTTCACAGCAAAAGCTCTGCTTACCTGTTCTTGCATGACTGTATGCATGACCCTCAGCGCCGTCAGTCTTGGCGCGCAAACCCTGACCATTGCCACCGTCAACAACAGCGACATGATTCGCATGCAAAAGCTCTCGAAAACTTTCGAGACCGAGCATCCGGACATCAAGCTGAACTGGGTGGTGCTCGAAGAAAACGTGCTGCGCCAGCGCCTGACCACCGACATCGCCACCCAGGGCGGACAGTTCGATGTATTGACCATCGGCATGTACGAAGCTGCACTCTGGGGCGCCAAGGGCTGGCTGGAGCCGATGAAAGACCTGCCGGCGTCCTACGAACTCGACGATGTATTCCCTTCTGTGCGTGACGGCTTGTCTGAAAAAGGTTCGCTGTACGCCCTGCCGTTCTATGCCGAGAGCTCGATCACCTACTACCGCACCGACCTGTTCAAGGACGCCGGGCTGACCATGCCTGAGCACCCGACCTGGACTCAGATCGGTGAATTCGCGGCAAAACTCACCGACAAGACCAAAGAGCAATACGGCCTGTGCCTGCGCGGTAAAGCCGGTTGGGGCGAGAACATGGCGCTGATCACCACCCTGGCCAACGGCTACGGTGCGCGCTGGTTCGATGAGAAGTGGCAGCCGGAATTCAACGGCCCAGAGTGGAAGGACGCGCTGAACTTCTACGTCGACAACATGAAGAAATCCGGCCCACCGGGGGCTTCCAGCAACGGTTTCAACGAAAACCTGGCGCTGTTCAACAGCGGCAAGTGCGCGATCTGGGTCGATGCCAGCGTGGCCGGCTCGTTCGTGACCGACAAAACCCAGAGCAAGGTGTCCGACCATGTCGGCTTCACCTTCGCCCCACACGAGAAAACCGACAAGGGCACGTCGTGGCTGTACTCCTGGTCCCTGGCTATTCCGACCAGTTCCAAAGCCAAGGACGCCGCCAAGGTGTTCACCAGTTGGGCCACTTCCAAGGAATACAGCCAACTGGTCGCCAAGACCGACGGCATTGCCAACGTACCGCCAGGTACGCGCAAGTCGACCTACAGCGACGAGTACATGAAGGCGGCGCCGTTCGCCAAAGTGACCCTCGAATCGCTGAAAGTCGCCGACCCGACCAAACCGACCCTCAAGCCAGTGCCGTATATCGGTATCCAGTTGGTGACCATTCCTGAATTCCAGGCGATTGGTACCCAGGTCGGCAAGTTCTTCTCGGGCGCGCTGACCGGTCAGCAAACGGTGGATCAAGCCTTGACCGCCGCGCAGACCACCACCGAGCGTGAAATGAAGCGGGCGGGTTATCCCAAGTAAAGCAGGCTAGCCACTGTCAATGTGGGGACCCGTTTCATGTGGGAGCTGCTTTAGGTGGGCGCTGGCTTGCCTGCGATGCAGACACCTCGGTCTGTCAGTTAAGCCGAGTGGATGCCATCGCAGGCAAGCCAGCTCCCACAAAAGCCCGCTCCCACATTGACCGCGCTTCGACTCTCGTTCTGCATGTACCTGACTGGTTCTGACCCTATGAATACCAACACTGCCCAAGTGCAAACCACCACGCAGGAAAAGCCGCGCAAAAGCCGCCTGGCCAACCCCGGCTGGTTCCTCGTCAGCCCCTCGGTGGCCTTGCTGCTGCTGTGGATGATCGTGCCGCTGGGCATGACGCTGTACTTTTCGCTGATCCGCTACAACCTGCTCTACCCCGGCGAAAACCAATTCGTGGGGCTGGAGAACTTCACCTACTTCATCACCGACTCGGGCTTCCTGCCCGGCGCCACCAATACCCTGTTGCTGGTTGGCAGCGTGCTGCTGATCAGCGTGGTGTTCGGCGTGCTGATCAGTGCCCTGCTCGAGGCCAGTGAGTTTTTTGGTCGCGGGGTGGTGCGGGTGTTGTTGATTTCGCCGTTCTTCATCATGCCCACCGTCGGTGCGCTGATCTGGAAGAACCTGATTTTCCACCCGGTGTCGGGCGTGCTCGCCGCCGTGTGGAAGTTGTTCGGCGCCGAGCCCGTGGACTGGCTGGCGCACTACCCGTTGCTGTCGATCATCATCATTGTGTCGTGGCAATGGCTGCCCTTCGCCATTCTGCTGTTGATGACCGCCATGCAGTCCCTCGACCAGGAACAAAAGGAAGCCGCACGCCTGGACGGTGCCGGTGCCATCGCGATCTTCTGGCACCTGACCTTGCCCCACCTGGCCCGCCCGATTGCCGTGGTGGTGATGATCGAAACCATCTTCCTGCTCTCGGTGTTCGCCGAAATTTTCACCACCACCAACGGTGGCCCCGGCTACGCCTCGACCAACCTCGCCTACCTGATCTACAACCAGGCGCTGGTGCAGTTCGACGTGGGAATGGCCTCGGCCGGCGGCTTGATTGCCGTGGTCATCGCCAATATCGCGGCGATCATCCTGGTGCGGATGATCGGCAAAAACCTGACTGACAAGCCTTGAGGGCCGCGCCATGACGCTTCAACAATCCCGCCGCCTGCAAAGCCTGCTGCTCGGCACCCTGGCCTGGGCCATTGCGATCCTGATTTTCTTCCCGATCTTCTGGATGGTACTGACCAGCTTCAAGACCGAAATCGACGCGTTCGCCACGCCGCCGCAGTTCATCTTCACGCCGACGCTGGAGAACTACCTGCACATCAACGAGCGCAGCAACTACTTCGCCTACGCCTGGAACTCGGTGGTGATTTCGTTCAGCGCCACTGCCCTGTGCCTGCTGATCTCGGTGCCGGCCGCCTACTCCATGGCGTTCTACGAAACCCAGCGCACCAAGGGCACGCTGCTGTGGATGCTGTCGACCAAGATGCTGCCGCCGGTGGGCGTACTGATGCCGATCTACCTGCTGGCCAAGAGCTTTGGCCTGCTCGATACGCGCATTGCGCTGATCATCATCTACACCCTGATCAACCTGCCGATTGTGGTGTGGATGGTTTACACCTACTTCAAGGACATCCCCAAAGACATCCTCGAAGCCGCCCGCCTGGATGGTGCCACGCTGTGGCAGGAAATGGTCCGCGTGCTGCTGCCGATTGCCAAGGGTGGCCTGGCTTCCACCGTGTTGCTGTCGCTGATCCTGTGCTGGAACGAGGCGTTCTGGTCGTTGAACCTGACCTCGTCCAACGCCGCGCCACTGACCGCACTGATCGCCTCCTACTCCAGCCCCGAAGGTTTGTTCTGGGCCAAATTGTCTGCCGTCTCGACCCTGGCCTGTGCGCCGATCCTGATTTTTGGCTGGATCAGCCAGAAACAGCTGGTGCGCGGTTTGTCCTTCGGCGCCGTGAAATAACGGCTGCTCTCTAACAAAAACGAATTTAGACGTGGAGGCCCATCCCATGGCCAACCTGAAAATCAAGAATCTGCAAAAAGGCTTCGAAGGCTTTTCCATCATCAAGGGCATTGACCTGGAAGTGAACGACAAGGAATTCGTGGTGTTCGTCGGCCCGTCGGGCTGCGGTAAATCCACCCTGCTGCGTTTGATCGCGGGCCTTGAAGAAGTCACCGAAGGCACCATCGAACTCGATGGCCGCGACATCACCGAAGTTACCCCGGCCAAGCGCGACCTGGCGATGGTGTTCCAGACCTATGCCTTGTATCCGCATATGAGCGTGCGCAAGAACATGTCGTTTGCCCTTGACCTGGCCGGCGTCGACAAGAAGCTGGTGGAAAGCAAAGTCAGCGAAGCGGCGCGCATCCTCGAACTCGG
Organism: Pseudomonas antarctica; assembly: GCF_001647715.1. Lineage (NCBI taxonomy): Bacteria > Pseudomonadati > Pseudomonadota > Gammaproteobacteria > Pseudomonadales > Pseudomonadaceae > Pseudomonas > Pseudomonas antarctica. The sequence continues at coordinate 2,867,221 of NZ_CP015600.1, read as the reverse complement.
CCCGTTGCTGGAGCGCAAGCCCAAGCAGCTGTCCGGCGGCCAGCGTCAGCGGGTGGCCATCGGCCGCGCGATTGTGCGTAACCCGAAGATCTTTCTGTTCGACGAACCGCTGTCCAACCTCGACGCCGCCCTGCGCGTGCAGATGCGCCTGGAACTGGCGCGCCTGCATAAAGAACTGCAGGCGACCATGATCTACGTGACCCACGACCAGGTCGAGGCCATGACCCTGGCGGACAAAGTCGTTGTGCTGAACAGTGGCCGTATCGAACAAGTCGGCTCGCCGCTGGAGCTGTACCACCAGCCGGCCAACCTGTTTGTGGCGGGTTTTCTCGGCACGCCGAAAATGGGCTTCCTCAAGGGCAAGGTCACCCGCGTTGAGGGCCAGGGCTGCGAAGTACAGCTGGACGCCGGCACCCGGATCAGCCTGCCGCTCAGTGGTGCCAGCTTGAGTGTGGGCAGCGCGGTGACCCTGGGCATTCGCCCGGAACACCTGGAAATTGCCTCGCCCGGCCAAACCACGCTGACCGTCACTGCCGACGTCGGCGAACGCCTGGGCAGCGACACTTTCTGCCACGTCATCACTGCCAACGGCGAGCCGTTGACGATGCGGATTCGCGGCGACATGGCCAGCCAATATGGCGAAACGCTGCACCTGCACCTGGACCCGGCGCACTGCCATCTGTTCGACACCGACGGCGTGGCCGTGGCCCGACCACTGCGCGCTGCCGCCTGATTTCGCGAGATTTGTGATGAAACTGAATAAACAGAACCTCACCCAACTGGCGCCGGAAGTGAAAATTCCGGCGTACGCGATTGCCAGCACTACGCAGGGTATCGCGCATATCGGCGTCGGTGGTTTCCACCGCGCACACCAGGCGTATTACACCGATGCCTTGATGAATACCGGCGCTGGCCTCGACTGGAGCATCTGCGGCGTCGGCCTGCGTGCCGAGGACCGCAAGGCCCGCGACGACCTGGCCGGCCAGGATTACCTGTTCACCTTGTATGAGCTGGGCGATACCGACGACACCGAGGTGCGCGTGATCGGCGCCATCAGCGACATGCTGCTGGCCGAAGACGGCGCTCAAGCACTGATCGACAAGCTGGCCAGCCCCGAGATTCGCATCGTTTCGCTGACCATCACCGAAGGCGGCTACTGCATCGACGACAGCAACGGCGAATTCATGGCCCACCTGCCGCAGATCCAGCACGACCTGGCGCACCCTGAGTCACCGAAAACCGTGTTCGGCTTTATCTGCGCGGCGCTGACCCAGCGCCGTGCGGCCGGCACTGCGGCGTTCACCGTAATGTCCTGCGATAACCTGCCGCACAATGGCGGCGTCACGCGCAAGGCACTGCTGGCCTTTGCTGCCCTGCACAACGCTGAGCTGCATGACTGGATCAAGGCCAACGTGAGCTTCCCGAACGCCATGGTCGACCGCATCACGCCCATGACCAGCACCGCCCACCGTCTGCAGTTGCATGATGACCACGGCATCGACGATGCCTGGCCAGTGGTATGCGAACCCTTTGTGCAGTGGGTGCTGGAAGACAAATTCGTCAACGGTCGCCCGGCCTGGGAAACGGTTGGCGTGCAATTCACCGACGACGTCACGCCCTACGAAGAGATGAAGATCGGCCTGCTCAATGGCAGCCACCTGGCCCTGACCTACCTGGGTTTTCTGAAGGGTTACCGGTTTGTTCACGAAACCATGAATGACCCGGTGTTTGTCGCCTACATGCGTGCCTACATGGACCTGGACGTCACACCGAACCTGGCGCCGGTGCCGGGCATCGACCTGACGGCGTACAAGCAAACCCTGGTGGATCGTTTCTCCAACCAGGCAATTGCCGACCAGTTGGAGCGCGTGTGTTCCGATGGCTCGTCGAAGTTTCCGAAATTCACTGTGCCAACCATCAATCGTTTGATCGCGGACGGGCGCGAGACGGAGCGTGCCGCACTGGTTGTGGCCGCTTGGGCGTTGTACCTCAAAGGTGTCGATGAGAATGGCGTGGCCTACACGATTCCGGACCCGCGCGCGCAGTTCTGCCAGGGCCTGGTAAGTGATGAGGCACTGATCAGCCAACGGTTACTGGGTGTTGAGGAGATTTTTGGCACGGCTATTCCCAAGTCAGCGGAGTTTGTGGCAGCGTTCGAGCGGTGTTATCAAAGCCTTCGAGATCAGGGCGTGACGAAGACCTTGGAAGGTCTGCTCGCCAAGATTAACTGACTGAACCGGATCAAAATGTGGGAGCGGGCTTGCTCGCGAATGCGGTGTTTCAGTCAATTTATTCTTCACTGACTCACCGCTTTCGCGAGCAAGCCCGCTCCCACATTGATCACATTTTCAATCCAACAATACTGCTGAGCACTCCACCATGACCCAGCAAAACCTCTACCTCGGCATCGACTGTGGCACCCAAGGTACCAAGGCCATCGTCCTCGACGCTTCCAGCGGCAAGGTGCTGGGCCTGGGCGCCGCCGCGCATACGCTGATCAGCGGCGCCAATGGCCGTCGCGAACAGCACACCCAGGAATGGCTGGACGCCTTCACCGAGGCCACTCACCGCGCCCTGCAACAGGCAGGTGTGGATGGCCCGGACATCCTCGGCATCGGCGTCTCCGGCCAGCAACACGGCCTGGTTTTGCTGGATGACCAAGGCCAGGTGCTGCGCCCGGCCAAACTCTGGTGCGATACCGAAAGCGCGCCGGAAAACGACCGCCTGCTGGCGTATTTGGGTGGCGAGAATGGCTCGCTGGAACGCCTCGGCGTGGCGATTGCACCGGGTTACACGGTGTCGAAACTGCTCTGGACCCGCGAACAACACCCGGACGTGTTCGCCCGCATCGCCCATGTCCTGCTGCCCCACGACTACCTCAACTACTGGCTGACCGGCCGTGCCGTCGCGGAGTACGGCGATGCATCAGGCACCGGCTACTTCAACGTGCGCACCCGTGAATGGGATGTGGCACTGCTCAAGCACATCGACCCGAGCGGCCGCCTGGAAGCGGCGCTGCCGGCCTTGATCGAAGCACATCAAGCGGTGGGCACGATTCTGCCCGCCATTGCCGAACGCCTGGGCATCAACCCCAACGCCGTCGTCTCCAGCGGTGGCGGCGACAATATGATGGGCGCCATCGGCACGGGCAATATCGCCCCCGGTGTCATCACTATGAGCCTGGGCTCATCCGGCACCGTGTATGCGTTTGCCGACCAGCCGAATGTGAGCCCGCAAGCCTCGGTCGCGACCTTCTGCTCCTCCAGCGGCGGTTGGCTGCCCTTGATCTGCACCATGAACCTGACCAACGCTACCGGGGTGATTCGCGAGCTGTTCGAACTGGACCTGGCGGCGTTCAACGCCTTGGTCGCCCAAGCCCCGATCGGCGCCGATGGCGTGAGCATGCTGCCCTTCCTCAACGGCGAACGTGTGCCCGCCCTGCCCCACGCCACCGGCAGTGTGCACGGCCTGACCATGACCAATCTGACCCGCCCCAACCTGTGCCGCGCGGTGGTCGAGGGCACTACCTTTGGCCTGCGTTATGGCCTGGACCTGCTGCGCCAGACCGGCGTGCAAGGCCAGAGCATCCGCCTGATCGGCGGCGGCTCGAAAAGCCCGGTGTGGCGCCAGATGGTTGCCGATATCATGAACACCGAAGTGGTCTGCACTGAACAAAGTGAAGCGGCGGCCCTGGGCGCGGCGATCCAGGCAGCCTGGAGCCAGTCCGGCGAGCCCCTGGCCAGCCTGTGCGACAAATGCGTAAGCGTCGATCCGGCCAGCCGTACGCTGCCGTCGGCCGGCAATGTAAGCGCCTATCAACACGCCTACGAGCGCTATCAACAGCTCGTGGCAACCCTTTAAGAGCGAACGACTATGTATCTGGTGTGTGGCGAAGCGCTGTTCGATTTTTTCAGTGAAGAGGATGCCAGCGGGCAGGCCTCCAAGGTCAATTACAAAGCGATTGCCGGCGGTTCGCCGTTCAACGTGGCCGTGGGTTTGCGCCGCCTGGGTATCGAGGCCGGGCTGTTCGGCGGTTTGTCCACCGACTTCCTCGGGCGCCGCTTGCTGCAAGTGCTCAGGGACGAAGGGGTGAGTGAGCAATTCCTGGTGGAGTTCGCCGCGCCGACCACACTGGCGATGGTCGCCGTGGGTGCCAATGGCACGCCGCAATACAGCTTTCGCGGCGAAGGCTGCGCTGACCGCCAGCTGGAGGTCGCGCACCTGCCCACACTAGGCGACGAGATTCGCGGGGTGCATATCGGCTCGTTTTCGCTGGTGGTGCAGCCGATTGGTGACACGTTGCTGAGCCTGGTCAAGCGCGAAAGCGGCAAGCGCCTGATCAGCCTCGATCCCAACGTACGGCTGAACCCGCAGCCGGATATCCAGCTGTGGCGTGACCGCGTGGCCGAACTGGTCAAGCACGCCGACCTGATCAAAGTCAGCGATGAAGACTTGCACCTGCTCTACCCCGATCAATCGCCGGAAAGTGTCCTGCAAGGTTGGCTGCAACACCGCTGCCAACTGGTGTTCCTCACCCGTGGCGGCGAAGGCGCTACGGTGTTCAGCCGCCAGCACGGCACATGGTCTGCGCCGGCGGTCAACGTGGTGATGGCCGATACGGTCGGGGCCGGGGACACCTTCCAGGCGGCGTTGATTGCCTGGTTGACCGAGCAGCAGCTGGATTCGGTGCAAGGCCTGCACCAGCTCACACGTGCGCAGATCGACAGTATGCTGGGCTTCGCGATCCGCGCCGCGGCGCTGACCTGCAGCAAGACCGGGCCGGATTTGCCGTATCGAAAGCAGCTCGGCTGAACACACGTTCATGAAGGTTTTGTCAGTTAGGCCACAATTAATCCAAGGTTAATCCCGCCAGCCGATCGTGAAGTTGACCGCACTCACCGCCCCCGGGCCCGTGCGGCCGCCGGTGCATCGTGTTGATGCGCCCGCGAACGACTTGCGGAGAACCCTCATGAAACTGCGTACTTTAGTTTTTACCGGCACCTTGGCCCTGGCAGCGGTCTCGGGCATGGCCCAGGCCGACACCCAGACGGCTGCCAGCAAGCCAGTGCCTTATCAATACGGCATGCCCTTGAACATCGACAAAGTGATTGCCATGCACGAGACCGACACTAATGTGTGCAAGGTCATCAACGCTGATATCAAGTTCGTCGATAAAGCCGGCAAAGTCGAAGATGTGGGCTATCGGAAGATGTCCGAAGCCTGCGATTTTCAGAATTGAGACGGTAGCGACGCTCTCCTTCAATGGCGCTCCGCCACCCGGCCCCTGAAAAGAGCCGGGGCGGGCCTGCGCCACTTCACTAAAACGAGCATATCTCCTACAAATACGTGGGTATTTTCGGCTATCCGCCAAGAAAAAACCGAATGGCATGTAGGACCTGTCTGCCAATCGTTACGTTAATCCATAGTTAATATCGGTAAACAACAGTGCGTCCTACCGCCCCTGGCAGCCTCTGCTGTTACCCGGGTCGGGCCTCCCGTTCATCACGTCGATGAACAGACCACTGTGGAAGAGAACACTGATGAAAACACAAACCCTGGTTACCCTCGCCAGCACCTTGGCGCTGGCCGCCGTATCGGCGTTCACCCAAGCCAATGAGCAACCGGTGCCTTATCACTACGGCAAGACCATGGACGTTCAAAAAGTAATTGCCATGACCGAGCCTCAGGTCACTGAATGCCAGGTGATCAATGCATCAATCAAGTTCGTGGACAAGGCCGGCGAAGTGCACTACGTGAGCTACCCGAAGATGTCCCAGGCTTGCCTGTTTCAGAGCTGAAATGCGGCGAAAAAACCCGTATTGGGCCTGGCGTTTATCCAGGCCCACAGGTCTTCGGTGACTCAACCTCAAACTACCACCTAGTAATAGCCGCGCGCTCCGACTCTTTGCAGAGCGGGTGCATGGGTGTGCTTGAGGTCTTCGCGCAACCCGCTGATGAGGTTGCAAATGGCTCGACTGCTGTCGAGTTTATCGGCGTTTATGCCTTTGACTTCCAAATCCACTCGGTCGCGGTCACGGTCGTCATAGACCCTGATCGTCAGCGAAGCATCTTCGGCTTTGGTGCATTCGCACCGTTTGGGCAGGAAACTTCCTTCAATAATGCTGCGAAGTTCTAATTCCGAAAGCATGGCCAACCTCTCCTTTTATGAGACTGCCAACAGATTATTGTGTATCCGGCAGACGCTTGCCTGCCGCGCCTTACCGACCCTGGAAGGCGCTTACCTTCATCAGCCTACTCGGCAAAATCGACTCTTGTTGTAACTTTTCCTCATAAGCGGCAGGCCCATTTATATAACTCTGTTTACGCAGCGCGAATCATCGCCGAACAGCGTCGATTAAACGTTTATGCACTAACTTGCACCTTGCGCCGCCACTCTTTCAGCAACATGTCGCAAACTATCAAAGTTGATATTGGCCCCGGAATTCACCGCCACCAGGGTCTGCCCGCGCACGCCTTTTTGGCCGACATAGCGGCGAATGCCTGCTACCGCCAGCGCGCCAGAGGGCTCGGTGATGGAGCGCGTGTCGTCGTAGATCAATTTGATGGCACTGCACAATTCGTCGTTGCTGACGGTGACGACCTCATCCACCCAGTCACGGCAGATTTCAAAACCAAAGGCGCCGATCTGCGCCACTGCGGTGCCATCGGCAAACCCGTCGACACTCGGCAGCACCACTCGCTCACCGGCGCGCAGGGCCGCCAACAGGCAACTGGAGCCTTCGGGCTCGACGCCGATGATGCGCACCTCCGGGCGCAGGTATTTCACGTAAGCGGCAATCCCGGCGATCAGGCCACCGCCGCCCACCGGCACAAAGATCGCGTCCAGCGGCCCCTGTTGCTGGCGCAAGATTTCCATTGCCACGGTGCCTTGGCCAGCGATCACGTCCGGGTCGTCAAAAGGCGAGACAAACGTGCACCCCGAGCTCTCGGCCAATTGCAACGCATGCGCCAGGGCAAACGGAAAGCTCTCCCCATACAACACCGCTTCGGCGCCCCGCGAGCGTACGCCCAGCACCTTCAACTCCGGTGTGCTGCACGGCATGACGATACGGGCCTTGATCCCCAACTCCCGCGCCGCCAGCGCCACACCTTGCGCATGGTTACCGGCCGATGCCGTCACGACACCGCGGGCTTTTTGCTCAGGCGTAAGCTGCACGAGCTTGTTGTAGGCGCCACGAATCTTGAAGGAAAAAGTCGGTTGCAGGTCTTCGCGCTTGAGCAATACCTGGTTGCCGAGCAACATCGACAGCGCAGGAGCCAGTTGCAGCGGGGTACGCACCGCCAGGTCATAGACCGGGGCGGCGAGGATCTTTTTCACGTAGTGCTCAAGCAGTCCAGGGTCGGCGGAGTGGGTCGCTGTGCAGGTGCTCATGGGTGTCTCCTGGCATTTTGTAAAGGGCACTGGAGACGGAAAAACAAAACCCGCCTCTAGGGCGGGTTTGGGTGCAGCCGTGCGCTATCCCGCCAAATGAGGAATGGCGGTAATAATGCTTGGCTGGCTGCGGAAGGCTTGAAAAGTCATGCAACGAAATTAACCGGCGATTACCGGGCAAGTCAATGCTCAACCACCTTTCAGCGCGTCGGGGTTTACGATGGACATACGAAACGTATACGCTTTGTATATCCACACAGCACAGTGAACCTCATGGGCATCGTCAAGATCACCGACCAACTGCACGAACAGCTGCGCCTGGCCAGCGCCGCCATGGACCGCTCCATCAACGCCCAGGCCGAGTTCTGGATCAAGATTGGCCTGCTCGCCGAACTCAACCCGCAGCTGCCCTACAACGAGCTGATCAACAAGCTGTTGCTGGACAAACCCGACCTGATCCGGGGGCGCGGCTGATGATCAAGACTGCCGCTCAACTGGCCGTCATGCGCGAATCCGGGCGCCTGCTGGCCCAGGTGTTCACCATGCTCGACGGGTTTGTCGCCGCCGGACGCTCCACTTTGGAGCTGGACAGCGCTGTCGAAGCCTTCATCCGCAATGACTTGAACGCCCGCCCGGCGAGCCTCGGGCAATACGACTACCCGTTTTGCATCAACACCTCGATCAATGAGGTAGTGTGCCATGGCATGCCGAGCGCCAAGGAAATCCTCAAGGACGGCGATATCATCAACATCGACATTACCCTGGAAAAAGGCGGCTTTATCGCCGACTCCAGCAAGATGTACATGATCGGCAACGTGGCGCCCAAAGCGCAGCGGCTGGTGGAAAAGACCTTCGAGGCGATGTGGGCCGGCATTCGCCAGGTTCGGCCCGGCGCGCGCCTGGGAGATATCGGCCATGCGATCCAGAGCCATGCGCAGGCCAACGGCTACAGCGTCGTGCGTGAATATTGCGGCCATGGTATCGGCCGTGAAATGCACGAAGAACCGCAGATCCTGCACTTCGGTCGGCCTGGCACCGGGCTCGAACTGCGCGAAGGCATGGTCTTTACCATTGAGCCCATGCTCAACCAGGGCAGCGCCAAAGTGCGCAGCCTCAAAGACGGCTGGACAGTGGTGACCAAGGACAACAGTCTCTCAGCGCAGTGGGAACACACGGTCGCGGTGACAGCCTCGGGATTCGAAATACTGACCCTGCAGCCAGCCGTCTGAACGGCACACACGTGTGAGAGCTGGCTTGCCTGCGATACAGGCGGCGCGGTGTTTCAGACGTTCTGCGGTGATGCCATCGCAGCCTAGGTATCTACCTATCTTTTTTACGGGTTGAGTGCTGTGGTTGTCGGGGGGCGCTGAGTGCATATCCGTTGTTTGGGTAACGGCTGATATGGGTTCCGCCCTTACGGCGGGTCACTTTGGAAAAGCCCCAAAGTAACCAAAGGGCTCTTGCCCCACCACTCGGCACCTCGCCTAGGCTCGGTGTGCCCTCACGCAGGCTTTGGACCGTGGGCCGCCGCCATGGGCCATCCTTGGCCCATCGCGGCTAACCCGGCGTCCTGCCGGGTTACCCACGCTCCAAAGCCTGCGTTCGGCCAGCGTGGTTAACGGGGCGCCTAAGATCAAAATCAACAGCAGATCAAAATCAAAAGCAAAGCACGGCGGCCTGGTAGCCGACCTGAGTGGTTAGATCAAAAGCAAAACCGAGGCGGCCTGACAGCCGACCTGATCTTGGAAACTGAACTCAATCAACTGTGGGAGCGGGCTTGCTCGCGAAAGCGGTGTGTCAGTTACAAATAAGTTGACTGACACACCGCTTTCGCGAGCAAGCCCGCTCCCACAGTGGATCTCATTACATCAGGTAGCAGTAGTGTCGCTCTGCCCAGCTATTGATCTGCTTTTGCTTCAACCACTCAGGTCGGCTACCAGGCCGCCGTGCTCTGCTTTTGATCTGCTGTTGATCTTGATCTGACAGGCCCCGTTAACCACGCTGGCCGAACGCAGGCTTGAATCCGTGGGTAACCCGGCAGGACGCCGGGTTAGCCGCGATGGGCCAAGGATGGCCCATGGCGGCGGCCCACGGTCCAAAGCCTGCGTGAGGGCACACCGAGCCTAAGCGAGGTGCCGAGTGGTGGGGCAAGAGCCCTTTTGGTGGACTTGCTCCCTCGCAGCGGACGCCAAGAAGCGATATTTTAATCGCAACCTTGGAGGCACCTATGTCACAGCAAACCCGCCGCAGTTACACCGACGACTTCAAAGCCCAAGCAGTGACACTTGCTGAAAGCATTGGTCGAGGAGAAGCTGCGCGACAGTTGGATATCTCGGTCAAAACCCTAGGGAATTGGCTGGACGCCGCACGCAACGGGCGTCCTCTCAGTTCTCCCGCTCGGCACCCGGTCTCTGACTTGGAAAGCGAACTGGCCCGGCTTCGAGCTGAAAATGCCACGCTCAAAATGGAGCGAGAAATCCTAAAAAAAGCGACGGCGTTCTTTGCCAGAGAGTCCAACTGAGATACGCCTTTGTCGCCCGTGAACGGACTCACTTTCCGGTCAGGCTGTTATGTCGAGTGATGGAGGTCTCGGTGTCGGGCTTTCACGGCTATTTGAAGCGCCAGGAGCGCCCTGATCCAGATGCGGTGATTCGCCTGGAAATTCGTGCGATTCATCATGCCAGTCGCGGCACTTATGGGCGTCCACGCATGGTTAAGGCGCTTCATAGCCGGTCATATGCGATTGGTCACAAGCGAGTAGCCCGGCTGATGCGAGAAGAAATGTTGCGAGGGAAGATCAAGGCTCGGTTCAAACACTCGACGGATAACCGGTATATCCAACCAATTTCTGACAACGTATTGAAAAGACGCTTTTCTGTGACAAGCCCAACACCCGCATGGGTGGGAGATATCACCTATATTTCGACGCGTCAGGGGTGGTTGTACTTGGCTGTGGTGCTCAGCATCCAGACGCGTCAGGTACTCGGTTATAGCCTATCGGAGCGTATGCCTGAGGGTTTGGTACAGCAGGCATTCCTGAATGCCTGGACGAAAACGCCGGTTGATCAAGGTGTGATTTTTCACTCCGATCGAGGCCGGCAGGGCGGATTCAACCGGTCGTCGCAACACCTTGATCGAGGTGTTTATGGGACGACCTGCAGGATGGATGCAAAAATTGACGGGCCGGGGAGCGATGCGTTCTCCAGGTGCACCCTCACTTCGTAATGAGATCGAACGGCTATTTTGGCTGCAGATTGCAACAGGCATCACAAGCGAAAAGGCAGCACATGCCGTTGGCGTATCAACCGCGGTAGGTACACGCTGGTTCCGTCATCGAGGCGGGATGCCATTATTCATGTCGAATCACATATCAGGACGATACTTATCGTTTGCAGAGAGAGAAGAGATTGGGCTGCTTCGAGCGCAAAGTGTTGGCGTTCGTGAGATCGCTCGTCGCCTTGGACGAAGCCCATCGACAATTTCACGGGAGCTGACACGAAATGCTGCTACCCGTTGCGGTCGGCTTGAATATCGAGCGTCAGTAGCGCAATGGAAGGCAGAACTGGTGGCCAAGAGGCCGAAACCAGCAAAACTGGTCACTAACCCGCGACTGCACCAGTACGTACGCGACCGCCTTGAGGGCAAGGTTCAAGACGCCGATGGTCGTGAGATTTCTGGGCCTCGGCAAGCACCCTTCAAAGGCCGAAATAAACCGCATCGCAGTGACCGTAAATGGGTCAATGGCTGGTCGCCTGAACAAATTGCCAACCGGCTCCAGATCGATTTTCCGGATGATGAATCCATGCGCATCTCTCATGAAGCCATATATCAGGCGCTCTACATTCAGGGTCGAGGAGCTCTCAAGCGCGAACTGGTGAGTTGCCTGCGCTCAGGACGAGCGTTACGCGTACCGAGAGCCCGATCGCAGGCCAAAGTGTGGGCACACGTCAGCGAGGACGTGATGATCTCCAGTCGTCCTGCTGAGGTAGAAGATCGGGCTGTACCCGGGCATTGGGAGGGCGACCTGATCATCGGTCTGAACCGTTCTGCGATTGGAACTCTGGTCGAGCGCTCAACTCGATTTACCATGCTCGTCCATCTGCCTCGCGAGAAAGGTTATGGGCTAATCCCCCGCACGAAGAACGGCCCGGCGCTGGCTGGCTATGGGGCTGTTAGTATGGCCAACGCATTGAAGAAGACGGTGACTGATCTTCCCATCGAGCTGTGGCGATCCTTGACCTGGGATCGTGGAAAGGAGTTGTCGGATCACGCTCGGTTTACCATCGAGTCCGGAGTAAAGGTTTTCTTTGCTGATCCACATAGTCCATGGCAGCGCGGCACAAACGAAAATACGAACGGCCTTCTACGGCAATACTTCCCGAAAGGGACTGACCTCTCTCGTTGGAGTGCCCAAGAAATACAGGCGGTAGCTCACGTACTCAATACTAGACCTCGAAAAACACTAGGCTGGAAAACACCTGCCGAAGCACTGAATGAGTATTTAAAGTCTGTACAACAATCCAGTGTTGCGACGACCGGTTGAATCCGCCCAGTACACAGGCAGCGGTTTTCGCAGCATGATCATGGAAAGAGGCTTCGTACAAAGCATGAGTCGCAAGGGTAACTGCTGGGATAACGCCGTAGCAGAGAGCTTTTTTGCCACACTTAAAAAGGAGGAAGCCACCGGTGTGTATCCCAGCAAAGCACAGGCTCACGCATCTATCGCGAGCTACATCCATGGTTTTTACAACCCGACACGGCTGCACTCGGCGCTGGGATACAGCTCACCTAATGACTACGCAAAGCAACTGAAGCAGACTGCATAACGCTCGCTTTATGGCGTACGTTTTGAGGGAGCAAGTCCACCAAAGGGCTCTTGCCCCACCACTCGGCACCTCGCCTAGGCTCGGTGTGCCCTCACGCAGGCTTTGGACCGTGGGCCGCCGCCATGGGCCATCCTTGGCCCATCGCGGCTAACCCGGCGTCCTGCCGGGTTACCCACGCTCCAAAGCCTGCGTTCGGCCAGCGTGGTTAACGGGGCGCCTAATATCAAAATCAACAGCAGATCAAAATCAAAAGCAAAGCACGGCGGCCTAGTAGCCGACCTGAGTGGTTAGATCAAAAGCAAAACCGAGGCGGCCTGACAGCCGACCTGATCTTGGAAACTGAACTCAATCAACTGTGGGAGCGGCGGTGCGACGATTCGACTTGCTCGCGAAAGCGGTGTGTCAGTTACAAATAAGTTGACTGACACACCGCTTTCGCGAGCAATCCCGCTCCCACAGTGGATCTCATTACATCAGGTAGCAGTAGTGTCGCTCTGCCCAGCTATTGATCTGCTTTTGCTTCAACCACTCAGGTCGGCTACCAGGCCGCCGTGCTCTGCTTTTGATCTGCTGTTGATCTTGATCTGACAGGCCCCGTTAACCACGCTGGCCGAACGCAGGCTTGAATCCGTGGGTAACCCGGCAGGACGCCGGGTTAGCCGCGATGGGCCAAGGATGGCCCATGGCGGCGGCCCACGGATTCAAGCCGGAGTGAGGGCATGCCGAGCCTGGGCGAGGCACCGAGTGGTGGGGCAAAGCGTTTTTTGGTTACTTTTTTAGGCGCTTTGTAAAAAAGTGACCCGCCGTAAGGGCGGAACCCTAAGCCGCCGTTACCGCAGCAACGGACATGTACTCAATCTCCCTAACCCCTCACAGGCTTAAAGCAACACAAAGAGTTGCGTAGACACCTATGGCCATCGCAGGCAAGCCAGCGCCCACAGGTGTTCAGTGCTCACACCACATTTGCGCCACCCGCGATGCGCTTGAGCCCCACCACCATCAACCCCGCCCCAACGCCCATCGCCACCATCAACAGCGGGTACGACACCCACCACGGTGTACCCGCCGTCATCATGCTGAACTCCGACATGCCGCCCACACTGGCAATCAGGTTAAGCGGCAGGAACACCACGTTGATCAACGTCAGCTTGCGCAGCAGGTTGTTCATGCTGTTGTTCATCAGGTTGCCGCGCGCGTCGATCAACCCGGAAAACACATTGGAGTAGATCTCCGCCTGCTTGTAGCACTGGTGGTTTTCAATGATCAGGTCATCGATCAGCCCCAGGATCTCGGCGCTGAAATGTTCCTTTTCCCCATGATTACGCAACCGCGACAGCACCGCGCCGTTGCTGTGCAGCGCGTTGATGTAATAGATCAGGCTCTCGCTGAGGTTGAACATTTGCATCAGGTGATGGTTGCTCATCGACGCGTTGAACTGTTGCTGCAACTCCCGCGCAACCAACTTGATCACCTTGAGGTGGCCCAAGTAGTGATGGATGTTGTTGAGCAACAGATCGAGCAGCACATCCAATGGCGTGTGCAGCGGCCGGCGAGCGCCGAGGCCGGACAGCGGGGTTTCATCGGTAGCAATCACCAGCAGGCGACCCGGCGAAAACAACAGGCCGCAGGACGCCACTTCAAACATCAGGTTGCCACCACCGGAGTATTTCTCCGGGCGTTTCCAGATCAGGAACAGGTAGTCGGGGTGAAATTCAATACGTGAGACTTCGTCCGGGTCGAGTGCCGAGGCCAGGGCGTGTTCGTCGAGTTTATGGTGGTCGCGCAGCCATTCGCGTTCGGCAACATCCGGGTTATTGAACAGCATGATCGGAGCGTCGTCCCTGTCCCCTTTGCGCAGCTTTCCGTCGGTCAGTTCAAAACGCTGGATCATGGCGCGTCACCAGACCTGGCCTTGGCGTTTCAATTCCAGGCGCCGTACAAACTCCTCCAGCACCAGCGCATACAGGTCGTCTTGCAAATAGGCATCTTCGATACCGGCATCCATATTGGGGTTGTCGTTGACCTCGATCACCACCACCTTGTCGCCGGATTGCTTGAGGTCGACGCCGTACAGGCCGTCGCCGATCAGGTTGGCGGTCTTGACCGCCAGTTCCACCACCGCCTTGGGCGCTTCGTGGACCGCCAGGGTGCGGCATTCGCCGTTGATGTCCTGGCCGATGGCCTTGTGGTTGTAGATCTGCCAATGGCCCTTGGACATGAAGTACTGGCAGGCAAAGATCGGCTTGCGGTTGAGTACGCCGATGCGCCAGTCGTACTCGGTGTAGAAAAACTCCTGGGCCAGTAACAGCACCGAGTGTTCAAACAACTCGGCGGTGGCCTTGAGCAAGGCTTCCTGGCTTTCAACCTTGATCACGCCCCGGGAGAAACAACCGTCGGGGATCTTCAACACCAGCGGGAAGCCGAGGCGTTCGCCGACCCGCTCGAAATCTTCCGGTCGCTCCTTGTAGAGAATCTCGGTGGCGGGCATACCCAGTTGGTGACTGTTGAGCAGGTCGGTGAGGTAGACCTTGTTGGTACAGCGCAGGATCGACGCCGGGTCATCCATCACCACCAGGCCTTCGCTTTCGGCTTTCTTGGCAAAACGGTAGGTGTGGTTGTCGACGCTGGTGGTCTCACGGATCAGCAAGGCGTCGTACTCGGCGAGGCGCGAGTAATCCTTGCGCTCGATCAGTTCCACATCAATGCCCAGGCCCTTGCCGACGCGCACGAAGTTCTCCAGCGCCTTGGCATTCGACGGCGGCAATTGCTCCTGGGGATCATGGAGGATGGCCAGGTCATAGCGGGCCAATCGACGTGAGCGCGGTTGGCGCCAGATCTTGCGGCTGAAGTTGTCGAGGGCGTGGGCGAACTGGTCTTCCTGGTCGTCGCGTAACTTGTGCAATACGCCGGATTTCACGCCCTCGATATGCCAGCCGTTGTTCTTGCGAAATTCAACTAACAAGATCGGACACGGGAAGGTTTCAAACAGCTGACGGGCCAACTCCTGCAACGGTTCTATATTGGTTCGGCCAAAGTACAGCGTCAGGGTAAACCCTTCGGTATTGCTGTAGAGGTGATGACTCAAGGCTTTATCGAGGGTTTTATCCAAGTCATCCAGGGACAAGCCATACAGCGACTTTTTGGTCAGTTCGCTGATGGTACGCACCGATGGAATCACCTTGTGCCCTCGTGCTTCGGCCAGCAACGAGCAGTAGTAACCGTGCCCCAGGTACTTGTAGCTACGGCACAGGTTGATGACCTGCACGCGCTTGCCCGTTTCGTTCTCGCGGGTTTGCTCGAGGTACTCCTGGGCCGTCACGATGTCTTCGCTGGGGAAGTAGGAGGCCCAATCTTCCTTGCGCTCGACAATAATCACGACTTGACTGGAACCTTTAAGAGGCGCGGAAAAATAACCGTTGGAAGTTATTGTCGCCGCGACGGTTTGCTCGGATACTTCACGCCAATGACTTTGTACCGCCGACATAATATTTGATCCGCTTTAGAGAACTCGACCTTTTCTATTAAGCACGATCTTTTAGAGAAGTCCCGTTTCGTTACGCAACTTTTACGGCGGTCATATGGCTCTTTCCTTTCGCGTTGCAACCCCCGCTGATGTGCCCGAATTGGTGGCGCTGGAACAGCATTGTTTCACCACTGACCGGCTCTCGCCGCGCAGTTTCCAGTGGATGGTCAGCCGCGCCCATGGCCAGTTGCTGGTCGCGGAAAATGAGCAGCAATTGCTCGGTTATGCGCTGGTGTTGTTCCATCGCGGCACCTCGCTGGCGCGGCTCTACTCCATCGCGATCGCCGAGCATGCACGGGGCACGGGCCTGGGCAAGCAGTTGCTGACGCGCATTGAGGCCTGCGCCGTAGCGCATGATTGCGCTTACCTGCGCCTGGAGGTGCGCACCGACAACCCCGGCGCCCTCGCCCTGTATGAACGCAATGGCTACCGCCGCTTTGCCCTGATCAACGACTATTACGAAGACCACACCGCCGCCATCCGCCTGGAAAAACGCATTCTCCAGCATCAGGTCGCGCGCCCGCAGAGCGTGCCGTACTACCAGCAGACCACCGACTTCACCTGCGGCGCCGCCTGCCTGCTGATGGCCATGGGCGCGCTGGTACCGCATCGCCTCGCCCAGCGCCGCGAAGAGCTGCAAATCTGGCGCGAGGCGACCACCGTGTTCATGACCGCAGGCCATGGCGGCTGCAGCCCGCAAGGCTTGGCCCTGGCGGCCTGGCGTCGGGGGTTCAGGGTGCGAATGCAGGTGAATGTGCGCGGGCCGCTGTTTCTCGACGGCGTGCGTGACCAGCATAAAAAGGACGTCATGCGCCTGGTCCACGAGGCGTTTGAGGAAGAGCTGGCAGGCAGCGATGTTGAGCAGGTGCTCGGCGGCGCGCTGGATTTACCTCAAGTATTGCAGGACGGCGGACAGCCGCTGGTGTTGATCAGCAGCTACCGCCTCACCCGCTCCAAATCGCCCCATTGGGTGATGGTCACCGATTGCGACGAGGACTTCGTTTACCTGCACGACCCCGATGTAGACCACAGCCAGCATCGCCAGCCCCTGGACTGCCAGCACCTGCCGGTCAGCCATGGGGAGTTCGAGCGAATGTGCCGGTTCGGCAATAACAAATTGCGTGCGGCGGTTGTGCTTTTCAAGCCACTTGCTTGATCCCGGCTTTGGCTTCCAGCTCGCGAACCAGCGGCAACACGCGTTTGCCGAAGTACTCGACTTCCTCCTGGAAGTGCAGGAAGCCGGCCAGCACCAGGTCAACGCCCACGGCCTTGAGCGCAACGATGCGCTCGGCAATCTGCTGCGGGGTGCCGATCAGGTTGGTCTTGAAGCCGTCGTTGTATTGCACCAGGTCTTCGAAGCTGGACTTGGCCCAGTTGCCCTCACCTTCCGGCGAGGCCTTGCCTGCCTGCTTGGCGGCATCACCAAACGCATTCACCGCCTCGGGGTCGGCCTTGTCGATGATTTCTGCGAGCACGGCGCGGGCTTCTTCCTCGGTGTCGCGGGCGATCACAAAGGCATTCACGCCGACTTTGACCGAATGGTTATTCGCGGCAGCCTTGGTACGAATGTCATCCACCTGGGCCTTGATGCCTTCCGGCGTGTTGCCGTTGGTGAAGTACCAGTCCGACACGCGTGCGGCCATGTCCCGCGCCGCCCGCGAGCTGCCGCCCTGGAAGACTTCCGGCTGGCCCAGCGGCTTGGGCTTGAGGGTGTAGTTGTTGAAACGGTAGAAGTCGCCCTTGAAGGTGAAATCGTCCTGGCTCCAGATGCCCTTCAGCGCGCGGATAAATTCCTCGGAGCGGCGATAGCGCTCATCGTGCTCCAGCCACGGCTCACCGATGGCCTGGAATTCGCCCTTGAACCAGCCACTGACGATATTCACCGCGATACGGCCGTTGGTGAGCTGGTCGATAGTCGCCAGTTGCTTGGCCGCCAGCGCCGGCTGCCATGGGCCGGGCAAGATCGCGGCGATGACCTTGAGCGTGGTGGTGGCCGCCAGCAGCGCATGGCTGAACGCCACGGATTCATGCTGGTTTTCGGCGCCGTAGCCTGCGGTGAAGCGAATTTGCGTCAGGCCATATTCAAAGCCTGCCGCTTCGGCCAACTGCGCCAGTTTGCGGTTGTAGTCAATACCCCAATGGGTGCGTTGTTCAATCTTGCTCACCACCAACCCACCGCTCACGTTGGGCACCCAGTAGGCAAATTTCACGGCTTGCTGACTCATCTAGCGATACCTCGCACAAAGGAATGTACCGAAGGGTTGAGCAGCAAGCGTGCCAGGCCTTGGCAAACGCCCGGGCCATGGGCATCGCGGCAAGAAACACAGCGCTGGGTCGCTGGGCGACGAATGTCAGGGATCGCGCCGGTTTGTCGAAACACTGTTGCTGGAGCAACAGTGAATTGCACCCTTTGCCCCTGAATACGGGCTGAAGAACCCGGCACGGACTGTGCAATCACCGTAACACTTGATCACTGCCCAGGAGCCGTACCCCATGACCGAGCAACACGTCATCAACCCGCTGTCCACCGGCGTCGATTACCCCACCCTGGCCGCACGTTTTCGGCCGATATTCCAGCGTATCGCCGACGGCGCACTGGCGCGTGAACAAAGCCGTACCCTGCCCCATGAGCCGATTCAATGGCTCAAGGAGGCCGGCTTTGGCGCGGTGCGGGTGCCGGTGGAATACGGCGGTGGTGGTGCGTCCCTGCCGCAGTTGTTCGAACTGCTGATTGAATTGGCCGCCGCCGACTCCAACGTGCCCCAGGCCCTGCGCGGCCACTTCGCCTTTGCCGAAGACCGCCTGAATGCACCACCGAGCGCGGGTCGCGACCTGTGGTTCAAGCGTTTTGTCGATGGCGATATCGTCGGCTGCGCCTGGACTGAAATCGGCAATGTCGCGATCGGCGACGTCGTCACCCAGGTCAGCCCCGACGGTGACCAATGGAAACTCAACGGCGAAAAGTTCTACAGCACCGGCAGCATTTTCTCCGACTGGATCGACGTATATGCCCAGCGCAGCGACACCGGTGGCGACGTGATTGCCGCCACCCGCACGCGCCAACCCGGCGTGGTGCAAAGCGATGACTGGGACGGCTTCGGCCAGCGCACCACCGGCAGCGGCACCACGCGCTTTACCGACGCCATCGTCGAAACGGAAAACCTCATCGATTTTGCCACCCGTTTCAAATACCAGACGGCGTTTTACCAGTTGGTGCTGCTGGCGAGCCTGGCCGGCATTGGTCGCGCCGCGCTCAACGACGTGGCGCATCAGGTGCGCAGTCGCAAACGCATTTACAGCCATGGCAATGCCGCCCACGTCAGCCAGGATGCGCAGGTTCAACAAGTCGTCGGTGAGGTGGCAGCACTGATCTACGCCGCCGAGGCCAGCGCGCTTAAAGCTGCAGTGCCGGCGCAACAGGCTTACTTGGCGCGATTTGCCGGGGATGACGCCGCAGAACGTGCAGCTAATGTGGCTGCCGAGATTGAATCAGCGACGGCGCAGGTGGTGGTGTCAGCGCTGATCCAGCGTGCCACCAGCGAATTGTTCAACGCACTGGGGGCCTCGGACGTGCGCCAGGGTAAAGCCCTCGACCGCCACTGGCGCAATGCGCGCACCGTGTCATCCCACAACCCGGTGATCTACAAGGCGCGCATCGTGGGTGATTGGGTGATCAACGGCACCGAGCCACCGTTTGTATGGCAGATCGGCAACGGCCCGGCCAAAATCTGACGCGGAAAACAGGTGGGAGCAGGCCCGCTCCCACACTTGAATGGCGTACGCCTTAGAACGCCAGCTTGTAGCCGATGGTCATCAACATGATCGCCAGGCATGGGCGTAATACGCCGTCCGGGACTTTGCCGGTCATGTGGCTGCCGAGGTAAATCCCCGGCAGCGACCCCATCAGCAAAAAGCCCAGCAGGTGCCAGTCCATATTACCCATGCTGGCGTGGCCCAGGCCCGCCACCAGGGTCAACGGCACGGCATGGGCGATCTCGGTGCCGACTAAACGTCGCGTCGCCAGAAACGGGTACAGGATAAACAGCGCGACGGTGCCCAGGGCGCCGGCGCCGATAGAGGTCAAGGCTACCATGGTGCCCAGGATTGCGCCGGTGACCACCGTCAGCGCGTTCAGGTTACGCGGGCTCATGTGGTAGTCATCGCCGGCATGGCGCTGGGCGAAGGCCAACAGGCTTTTCTTGAACAGGATCGCCAGGGCGGTCAACAGCAGCACCACGCCAAGGGCTTGCTTGATCACCGCGTTCATCGCGCTGGGGTCGGTGTGCAGGCTGGCGAGGAACCACAAGGTCAGCAGCACGGCGGGCACACTGCCCAGGGTCAGCCAGCCGGTGATGGTCCAGTCGATGTTCTTGTTCTTGCTGTGTACCAGCACACCACCGGACTTGGTGATGGCGGCGTACAACAGGTCGGTGCCCACGGCGGTGGCCGGGTTAATGCCGAACCACAACAGGATCGGGGTCATCAAAGAGCCCCCACCTACACCCGTCATGCCCACGATAAAACCAACGATCAGGCCAGCGATTACAAAACCAATATTACCTACATCCATTGCAGCTACCCGCGGCCTTATAAATTTCTGGCCGCAGGATAGCGATTTTTCTTATAACGACTTATATCAATATGATCTGACTTTATGCTTTTTCTGTCAGCCGATGGCAGACGTAGGCTTGAGTCTGGTACTGAAAAGCTACCGTATCGCGCCCGCGCAAAGCAGGATGGGTGTCGATCAGCGTGAGCAATTGCGCAGTCACCGTGGCCTTTTGCGCGGCAGGCAGCGCCGCGATGAAGCTCACCGACAGAAAGCGATCCATGATCACTTCCTGAGGGCTGCCCACATGTTGATAGGGAAAGCAGGTGATTTCGGGCGCGGAAAAATACTTGCCGGTGAAGGCTTCGCGCCAACGGCCGCTGTGAAAGCGCGGCGTGTCACCTTCGTATGGCGTGATGATTTCAGTCATGGCGGCGACCCAATCCACCGACTCGTCGCGCACATTCCACACCAATCCCAGGCGTCCATCCGGTTTGAGTACCCGGTGGATTTCCGCCACGGCCGCCTCGGTGGCAAACCAGTGGAAGGCTTGTGCGCACACCACCGCATCCGCAACGGCGCTTTCCAGCGGAATCGCTTCGGCGGTGCCATTGACCAGGTGCACATCCGGCAGCAGCTTGCTCAACTGCGCGCCCATTGCCGGCACCGGCTCCACGGCAATCAGCGTGGGCGCCAGGGTATTGAGCAAGCGGGTGAACTTGCCGGTGCCGGCGCCCAGGTCGATGACCGTCGACTGCGCGCTAATACCCAGTGTGTCGCTCAACCAGCCGGTGAGTTGCCGTGGATAGTCCGGTCGACCGTGGGCGTAAGCGACGGCCTGGGTAGAAAACCCTTGTTGAGCAGACGCGTGAATACCAGTCATTGCCAATCTCTCCTCGGGTAAAGCGGGTGCACAGTGTGCGCCCTTCGCATTTTATTTTCTAACCGGTGCATCCAATCAGGCGGCTCATGGGTAGTACCCACAGCAACCCTGCTGTTCTACTCAATGGAGAAGTCCCGATGAACGCTAAAGCATTGCTCTGCCTGACTGGTTTGCTCCTCGGCGCCCCCACCGCCTTTGCCCAAACCGGTTTACCCGACAGCATCAAGGTGCCGGATGGCCACAAGGTGGCGCTGGAGACCACCGGCGTCGGCGAAATCACCTACGAATGCCGCGACAAAGCTAACGCTGCCGGCCAGACCGAATGGACCTTCGTCGGCCCCAAAGCGGTACTGAATGACCGCAGCGGCAAGCCAGTGGGCACCTACTTCGGCCCGCCGGCCACCTGGCAAGCCAAGGACGGTTCAAAGGTCACCGGCACCCAATTGGCGGTGGCGCCGTCGGGTGCGGGCAACCTGCCCTATCAGTTGGTCAAGGCCAACCCGGCCGAGGGCAAGGGTGCGATGACTGGCGTAAGTTATATCCAGCGGGTCGCTCTTAAAGGGGGCGTGGCGCCGAGTACCGCGTGCACCGCCGCCAACAAGGGCAAGCAGGAAGTGGTGAAATACCAGGCCGACTACATATTCTGGGCAGCCAACTGAGCACATTCAGCTAGGCTAATGCGCTGGCGCCCCGACCTTTGGGTCGGGGCATTGATCATGTTCTTGCGGCGGAAACCCCGGTCCTTGCCTGAAGCCCCTTTTGACTACGAAGCCTGCCTTCTGGCCTGCGCGCGTGGCGATCAACGCGCCCTGCGTCGGCTGTATGAGCAGGACAGCAGCCGTCTGCTCGGCGTGGCCTTGCGCATTGCCCGCGACAAAGCCCTGGCCGAGGACATCGTGCACGACGCGTTTATCAAGATCTGGCGCGGCGCCGCCAGCTTCGACCCCGACCGCGGTTCGGCGCGTGGCTGGGTATTCAGCGTGACCCGGCACCTGGCCTTGAATTTCGTGCGCAATCATCACCGCGAGGTGCCGTTAGGCGAGGAACATGACGACCTCGCCGCCGCCGACGACGACGCCGTTGAGTTCAGCGCACGCAGCGGGCAGATTCACCATTGCCTGGAACAGCTAGACCCGGCCCGCCGCCGTTGCATCCTCCACGCCTATGTCGACGGCTATTCCCAGAGTGAAATCGCGCAGAAACTGGACACCCCGCTGGGGACCGTCAAAGCCTGGATCAAACGTAGCCTCGCCGCGCTGCGGGAGTGCATGGCATGAGTAACCCATTGGACGAACTGGCCAGCGAATACGTGCTGGGCACCCTGCCCTTTGAACAGCGCGCCGAGGTTGAACGACGCCTGCAACACGACGCCGCGTTGCGCACGGCGGTGGACGCCTGGGAACAACGCCTGTTGCCCCTGACGGCATTGGCCGAACCGGTCCCCCCGTCCGCACAGCTATGGCGGCGCATCGAACGCACTGTTGGGCGCGCCGATACCCGCGAGCCCTGGTGGAACCTGCTTGCACTCTGGCGCGGTTTGGCCGGTGCGGGGCTGGTCACCACACTGGTACTGGCCGCGCTGCTGCTGACCCGCCCGCCCAGCGCTGAACCGACCTTTGTGGTGGTGCTGGTGGCGCCTCAAAGCCAGGCACCGGGTTGGGTCATCCAGGCCAGCAATACTCAACAGATCCAGTTGATTCCGTTGGGCGTGATGGACGTGCCGGCCGACAAGGCCCTGCAATTCTGGACCAAAGGCGATGGCTGGCAAGGCCCCGTATCACTGGGCCTGGTCAAACCGGGGCAGACCCTGTCGGTGCCCTTGGACAAACTGCCACCCCTCACGCCAAACCAGCTGTTCGAGCTGACCCTGGAAGACCCGCGTGGTTCGCAGACCGGCAAGCCGACCGGGCCGATCCAGGCCATCGGCCGCGCCGTCAAGGTGCTCTGATCAGCCGACGCTGGGCAACCACACGCGAAACCGCGCACCGCCCAGCGGCGATGCCAGCGCCGTTAACGTGCCGCCCTGGGCTTCCATCGCACGCCGACTGATCGCCAAGCCCAGGCCGAAGCCGCCAGTGGCGCGGTCGCGGCTACGGTCCAGGCGGTAAAACGGCTCGAAAATACGCTCACGCTGGTCCACGGGAATGCCGATGCCATCGTCATCCACCCAGATTTCACAGCCATTGGCACAGACCTTGACGCCTACCTGGATGCGCTTGTCGCAATACCGCGTGGCATTGCGCAGCAGGTTCTGCAGGGCGCGGGCCGTGAGGCGCGGGTCGAGGCTGACGCGCTCCACGGCACAGTCGAGCGCCACATCGATGACAATCTCGGGGTTTTCCAACTCGTCATCGACGCTGCCCAGCACGCTGTCGATAAACTCGTCGAGCACCACTTCCACACGCTCCGGCAACTGCGCCGGGTTTTGCAGGCGGCTGTAGGAGAGCAATTCCAGCACTAATTCGTCCAGCTCGCGGATGTGCGCAACGAGGCTTTGCAGACGCTCGCGACTGGCCTGGGGCAAGTCTTCCGACAGGGCCAGGGCCAGGCCGAAGTCCAGGCGCGTCAGCGGTGTGCGCAGTTCGTGGGAGACCGCATTGAGCAGGTCACGCTGCTGGTTGAGCAGGCGCTCGATATCGTCGGCCATGGTGTCAAACACCGTGGCCAGGCTGCCGATGTTGGACCTGGCGGGAATGTGCGTACGCTCAGCCAGGTTGCCCCTGCCCAACTGGACGGCGGTGGTCTTCAGGCGCTCCAGGTCGCGCCAATGCGGGCGCAGCCAAAACAGCAGGCACGCCAGCAGCGCAGCACCGATCAACACGTTCATCGACCAGTACAGCAGGTTCATGTCCAGCGGGTCGGGCGGGATCGTCAGCTTGACCACAAATTGATCGTTGACCGGTGAACTGATTTGATCCATCCAGCCCCACTCTCCCAGGCGGATCACCGGTTTGCCTTGCTCCAGCAGGTGCTCTTCTTCAGGGGTGTAACTCGCGTCCTGGCGCAGCAGCAGTTGCACTTTCAGCGGCGCAAAGTCACGGCCCAGTTGCGCGGTGACCTCTGACCAGTGCTCCACCGGCACGCGCAGATAGTGTTCAACGATCAGCTTTTGCTGACCGCCACTCTGCTCGACGTTGTAGTTCATGTAGCGATGTTCGAACACCTTGATCACCAGTTTGGGAATCAGGTAGATCGCCGCACTGTAGGTGACGATGGTGATCAGGTAGAGGCGTAGCAGCGCACGAAACATGGATCAGCATTCCCACTCGGAACGGCTGAACAAGTAACCCTTGCCCCACACGGTCTTGATCTTGCGCGCTTCGCCGGCATGGTCGTCGAACTTACGGCGCAGCTTGGAAATGGCCACGTCCACCGAGCGGTCGGTACCGTTGAACTCGATACCGCGCAGGCGTTGCAGAATCTGGTCGCGGCTGAGCACTTCACCGGCATGCCGGGCCAGCACCACCAGCAGGTTGTATTCACCGCTGGACAGCTCCACCGCTTGCTCGCGCCACGTCACCGTGCGTTCGGACAGGTCGATACACAGGTTGCCCATGATGATCTGGTCGTTGGCAACCTGGGGGTCGGACAGGCTGCTGCGGCGCAACAAGGTGCGCACTCGCGCCAGCAATACGCGCGGCTCGCAGGGCTTGGTGACATAGTCGTCAGCGCCCATTTCCAGGCCCAGCACCTGATCGTGGCTGTCGTCTCGCGCGGTGAGCATCAGGATCGGCAAGCCCGCCGAGTCGGCACGCAGCAAGCGACACACCTGCAGGCCGTCAAGCCCCGGCAACATCAGGTCGAGGATCACCAGGTCCGGCGGGTTAAGGCGTGCGCGCTCGCGAACGTGATCGCCACGGCTGAGTACGCTGACGTGGTAGCCATTACGTTCCAGGTAACTGGCAATCAGCTCGGAGAGCGCGGCGTCATCTTCCACCAGAAGGATGTTGGGCATGGTGTTTCCAAATAATGCGGTTTGTTGGTGTGTTGCAGGATTGTGCAAGGATATACGCCCCCGGCGCTCAGCGCGCCGCACCTTACATTTCTTCACAGACGGGCTACAGAGCTTCACAGCACCGCGGCGCAGGTGACTTTAGGATGCGCCAGTCAATATTGGGATATGAGCATGTCGAAGAATCTGTTTGCGCCGTTTTGCCTGCTGGCCTTGACGCTGGCACTGAGTGCTTGTGGCAAGTCGGCCGATGACGCGCCGGAAATGCCCTTGGCCAAAGTCCGCATCGAAACCCTGCAGGCCAAACCCCTCTCCATCACCAGCGAACTGAGCGGGCGAATCGCCGCACCGCGCATTGCCGAAGTGCGTGCACGGGTCGCTGGCGTGGTCATGCAGCGCGTGTTCAAGGAAGGCCACGACGTGAAACAGGGCGATGTGCTGTTTCGCATTGACCCGGCCCCGTTCAAGGCTGACCTGGACAGCGCTCGGGCCAACCTGGACAAGGCCCAGGCCAATGCCTTCCAGGCACGCCTGCAAGAACAGCGCTACAGCCAGTTGGTAGAAGGCAATGCCATCAGCGGCCAGGACTACGACAATGCCCGCGCCGCCGTGCGCCAGACCAACGCCGAAGTCGCCGCTAATAAGGCTGCCGTCGAGCGTGCGAAGCTGAACCTGGGCTACGCCACCGTCACTGCGCCGATCTCCGGCCGAATCGGCCGCGCGCTGGTGACCGAGGGTGCACTGGTGGGCCAGAACGAAGCCACGCCACTGGCGATCATCCAGCAACTGGACCCGATTCACGCTGACCTGACCCAGTCGACCCGCGAGCTGAATGACCTGCGCCGCGCCTTCCGTGCCGGCAGCTTGAAGCAGGTCGGCCAGGACCAGGCCAAGGCCACGCTGATCCAGGACGACGGCAGCCTGTACCCGCTGCCGGGCAAATTGCTGTTTGCCGAGATCAGCGTCGACCCGGGCACCGGGCAGATCATCCTGCGCAGCGAGTTCCCCAACCCGGACCTCGACCTGCTGCCCGGCAGTTTTGTGCGCGTGCGCCTGGAACAAGCGGTTGATAAGCAAGGCATCAGCGTGCCGCAACGCGCCATTACGCGCGACAGCGCCGGCATCCCGATGGTGCTGCTGTTGGACGCCGAGCAGACCGTCAGCCAACAGCCGGTGGAGCTGGGCGCGGTCGTCGAGGATCGCTGGATCGTCAGCAGCGGCCTCAAGCCCGGTGATCGCATCATCGTCGAAGGCCTGCAACACGCGCGCCCCGGTGAAAAAGTCGAAGTGGACGACAGCCCGGCCCCTGGCCAGCTCGTAAAGGAATAACCCGCCATGCCGCAGTTCTTTATTGACCGCCCGATTTTCGCCTGGGTGGTCGCCCTGTTTATCTTGCTGGCCGGCGCGCTCGCCATCCCGCAGTTGCCAGTCGCGCAGTACCCCAACGTGGCGCCGCCAAAGGTGGAAATCTACGCGGTGTACCCGGGCGCTTCGGCCCAGACCCTGGATGAAAGCGTAGTCAGCCTGATTGAGCAGGAGCTCAACGGCGCCGATCACCTGCTGTATTTCGAATCCCAGAGCAGCCTGGGTTCGGCCACGATCACCGCCACCTTCCAGCCGGGCACCAACCCGGAAATGGCCCAGGTTGATGTGCAAAACCGCCTTAAAGCGGTAGAGCCGCGCTTGCCGCAAGCGGTGACCCAGCAAGGCTTGCAGGTGGAAAAGGTTTCCGCTGGCTTCCTGCTGCTGGTCACCCTGACCTCCAACGACGGCAAGCTCGATGACGTCGCGCTCAGCGATTACCTGGCACGCAACGTGATGAACGAGCTCAAGCGCCTGGACGGTGTGGGCAAAGCCCAGCTGTATGGCGCCGAGCGCGCCATGCGTATCTGGATCGACCCGCAGAAGTTGATTGGCTTCAACCTCACCCCGGCCGACGTGAACGCTGCAATCAGCGCGCAGAACGCCCAGGTCTCGGCGGGCAGCATCGGTGATTTGCCGGGTACCAAGACCCAGGAAATCACCGCCGCCATCCTGGTCAAGGGCCAACTGTCGACGCCGGCGGAATTCGCCGACATCGTGCTCAAAGCCAACCCTGACGGCTCCACCGTGCGTATCGGCGACGTGGCGCGGGTGGAGATCGGCAGCCAGGAATACCAGTTCTCCACACGCCTGAACGGCAAGCCATCCACCGCCGTCAGTGTGCAGCTGTCGCCGGGCGCCAACGCGCTGAAAACGGCGACCCTGGTGCGGGCGAAGATGGACGAGCTGTCGCGCTACTTCCCGGCCAACGTGGAGTACAAGATCCCGTACGACACCTCGCCCTTCGTCAAGGTCTCGATTACCAAAGTGGTCTACACCTTGCTCGAGGCGATGGCGCTGGTGTTTGCGGTGATGTACCTGTTCCTGCAGAACGTGCGCTATACCTTGATCCCGACGCTGGTGGTGCCCATTGCACTGATGGGCACCTTCGCCACCATGTTGTTGCTGGGCTTCTCGATCAACGTGCTGACCATGTTCGGCATGGTGCTGGCGATCGGCATCCTGGTGGACGATGCGATTGTGGTAGTGGAGAACGTCGAGCGCATCATGGTCACCGAGGGCTTGTCGCCCAAAGAGGCAACGCGCAAGGCCATGGGCCAGATTACCGGGGCCATCGTCGGTATCACCCTGGTGTTGGTCGCGGTGTTTCTGCCAATGGCGTTCATGCCGGGTTCGGTCGGGGTGATCTACCAGCAGTTCTCGCTGTCGATGGCAACCTCGATCCTGTTCTCGGCGTTCCTCGCCCTGACGTTGACCCCGGCCTTATGCGCTACCTTGCTTAAACCGATTGCCAAGGGCGAGCACCACGCCAAAAGCGGCTTTTTCGGCTGGTTCAACAAACGTTTTGAAAGCTTCACGGACCGTTATGAAGGCTGGGTGGCCTATGCCCTCAAGCGCAGCGGCCGTTACCTGCTGATCTACCTGGTATTGCTGGTGGGCCTGGGGTGGATGTTCAGCCGCCTGCCCTCTTCGTTCCTGCCGGTGGAGGACCAGGGTTACACCATTACCGATATCCAGTTGCCGCCGGGTGCGAGCAAGAACCGCACGGTGCAGGTGGCCGAGCAGATCGAAGCGCATAACGCCGAGGAGCCTGGGGTGGGCGATACCACCATGATCATGGGCTTCAGTTTTTCCGGTTCCGGGCAGAACGCGGCGCTGGCGTTTACCACGCTCAAGGATTGGTCGAAACGCAGCAGCGAGGATTCGGCCTCGGCCATTGCCGACCGCGCCAACGCCGCTTTCGGCGAGCTTAAGGATGCGATTGCCTTTGCGATCCTGCCACCGCCCGTGGACGGCCTTGGCACCTCCAGCGGTTTCGAGTTCCGCTTGCAGGACCGTGGCGGTGTCGGCCATGCCGCGTTGATGCAGGCACGTACCGAGTTGCTGGCGGCCGCCGAGAAAAGCCCGATCCTGGCCAACGTGCGCGAAAGCGCCCTGGCTGAAGCGCCGCAAGTGCAGTTGCAGGTTGACCGCAAGCAGGCCAACGCCCTTGGGGTCTCCTTCGCGGACGTGGGTAATGTGCTGTCCTCGGCCATCGGCTCAGCCTATGTCAACGACTTCCCCAACCAGGGCCGCATGCAGCGGGTGGTCGTGCAGGCCGAAGGCGACCAGCGCAGCCAGGTGGCGGACTTGATGAAGATCAACGTGCGCAACAACGCCGGGAAGATGGTGCCGTTGTCGGCATTCGTCGAAGCCAAATGGACCCAGGGCCCTGCGCAGTTGACGCGTTACAACGGCTACCCGGCCATCGCCATCAGCGGTGAAGCAGCACCGGGGCACAGCACCGGTGAGGCGATGGAAGAAATTCAGCGCCTGGTCAGCCAACTGCCGGCGGGCCTGGGCCAGGAATGGACCGGTTTGTCGTTGCAGGAACGCTTGTCCGGGTCCCAGGCGCCATTGCTGTTGGGCCTGTCGCTGTTGATCGTGTTCCTGTGCCTGGCCGCGCTGTATGAAAGCTGGTCGATTCCAACGTCGGTATTGTTGGTGGTGCCGCTGGGTGTGCTCGGCGCCGTATTGGCGGTGAGCTTGCGCGGCATGCCTAACGATGTGTTCTTCAAGGTCGGCCTGATCACCATCATTGGCTTGTCGGCGAAGAACGCGATCCTGATCATCGAGTTCGCCAAGGACTTGTATGAGCAGGGCGAAGACTTGATCGACGCCACCTTGAAAGCCGCGCGCCTGCGTTTACGGCCCATCATCATGACGTCGCTCGCCTTTATCCTCGGCGTGGTGCCGTTGGCCATTGCCACCGGTGCCAGCTCGGCCAGCCAGCAGGCGATCGGCACGGGCGTGATAGGCGGGATGATCACCGCAACACTGGCGGTGGTGTTTGTGCCGGTGTTCTTTGTGGTCGTCATGAAGCTGGTGCGCAAGCGTTCATAACCCGTTTGAAAATGCGCTATGGTGCTCACAACCTCCCCTGTTGTGAGCACCTATGGCCTTCCTCGCCCGCACCCACCCTCGCCTCTCCGCCGCCGCCGTCCTGGGCCTTGCCGTGGGCATCCTGGCGCCCGCCGACACGATCATCAGCAAAATCCTCATCGGCTGGAACGCCGGCGTCTGGACCTACCTGATACTGATGCTGTGGCTGACCAGCCGCTCGCGTGCCGACGACGTCAAACGCTTCGCCGAGATTGAGGATGAAAACGCAGGGTTGGTGCTGTTCATGGTGTGCATCGCGGCGATTGCCAGCCTGGCGACCATCACGCTGAACCTGGTGGGCAGCAAAGACCTGGACAGCACCGCGCGCCTGCTGCATTACGGTTTTACCGGTATGACGGTGATCGGTTCATGGTTGCTGACCGGCGTGATTTTCAGCGTGCATTACGCGCGGCTTTTTTATACGTGGGAAGGTGACGAGCCGGCGCTGCGCTTTGCCGAAGGTTTGCGTAACCCCAACTATTGGGACTTCCTGTACTTCTCGTTCACCATTGGCGTGGCGGTGCAGACGGCCGATGTAGGCGTTGCCACGCGCAGCATGCGTAAAGTGGTGTTGGGCCAATCGTTGATCGGCTTCTTGTTCAATACCGCCATCCTTGGCTTCTCGATCAATATCGCCGCGGGTCTGTTCAGCTGAGCTTGGCTGGCCAGACCCCTGGCCTTGTCGCCTGCACACTTAGATGAAAAAGCTATTAAAAGTCTTTTATTAGACTGTCAACTATGACAGTAGACAAGTGTGAGGAAAGGCCTCTAATAGCGTGAGCTATTCAAACATAGCGCTGTACGGGCACAGTTGAATACTGCCTTCACAAGCGGCGTAACGAAGAAGATAGACACGCATTTGTAAACTGTGAATTCTGACAGTTACATAAATATTTTATTTGTCGCTTGATACCTGCAGTCAGAAGCATCAGCGCTTCTGAATCTTGCAAAAACATCATTGATGGAGAGGCGATCATGGCAGCGACACTGAAATTGGCAACTGAAAAACCAGCCCCCCGCGACGCAACTGGCGAGGTAAAAGGAACGATTGGTGATCACTCATTTAAAACCGATATCGGTAAATGGAGCATCCATCAAGGCATTGTCAGCATGAACCTTATTCACAAACATGAAGACGGCAACGTGGCAGAAGATGTATTCATCCAATTCCCGAGCGATGTCGAATTCGGCAAAGAACTGCAACTGCGAACGCACAATCCTCCAATGGCCTGGGTTTCCTACAAGGCCGAAGACCCTGTTTTGGTCGCCCAGTGCATCAGCAGTCGCAGCGGAGATCCAGAAAACAAGCCTGGTAAAGCGATCCTGGTTATTGAAAAGCTGTCACTCAGTCCTTTTGAAGTCACCGGCAAGCTCCAGTCAACGACTAATGAGATTCGCATAGAATACGTCACCCTCAATTTTCACTTGAAACAGAGTAATTAACCAACGACAAAAAAGCCCTGATCGAAAGATCAGGGCTTTTTAATGACCGGCGCTTTAGTTAGAAGGAATAACGTACGCCAACGTTGGCACCCAGTACCTGATCGATTTTATTACTGGAGCTGGTTTCAAGGTCCGCGTGCATTTGCAGGTTCTGCGAGAGTTTCACCGCTACGCCGGCACCAAACTTGGCGCGCGAACCTGACAGGTCATTGTTGAAGGTCTGGTTGTTGACCGCAACCTTATTATTGTTGGCGAACTCGTGAACCATGGCCGCACGCAGGTACGGCTGGATAATGGTGCCACTGTCGAGCTGGATATCACGCCCTACTGTCGCGCCGGCTTCAGCGATACGTGAACGGGTACGTTCACCGTCGACTTTCAAGCCATTTTTCAGACTGTAGTTTCCACCCTGGACCACAATCGTCGACAGTCGACCATAAGGTTCAACGTACCAGCCATCATCGAGTTTGATATTGCGACCGAACTCAGCCGACAGGCTGCCACCCACGTTGTTGTAATTACCTTTGGTCGATGTAGCGTCGCTGAGGCTTACTTTGGCTTCGTTCTGGAAACGGTTGGCCTTGGCTACCGTATCAAAGTAGAACCCGCTTTCCTGGTCCATCCAGGTTGCATAAGCGCCCACGAAGTAGCTCTTGACGGTACCCGAGGAGCCGCGCGCAGGGTTAAGGTCGGAGGTACTATGACCAGCCATCACACCCACCAGCCATTGGCTGTCTACCAGCGGCATGTCCGCACCGATGGAGAAGCCGCGCTGGTTTTGCGTATACGCGGTACCCGAACTTTCGGACACGTTGTACTTGTTACCAAAACCACGAACCCAAAGACCCGCCTGGCCTGGCTCGAAACGCAACTCACCCATGCGGGCGCGCAACGAGGCCTCTTCGCCGTACATCACCGTCGGCGCGGTGTTGAAGAGTGCCGTTACCACACGGGTGCCACGGCTTTTCGTACGGGTTTCCGGGTCGAGATACCAATCAGTGCCTTCTTTTTTCAGATCGTAGGCAAAAGCACCTGCATCCACCGGGCCATTAATCAGGGAGAACTGCGCATCCCCACCGCCGGTATGGACCACGCGAACCTGATCGGGGTTGACCGGCTCAGCGCCACTGGCCGACAGCAACAGGTTGTGATTACCCGTAGCTTCGCCGGTGACATTGATGAAGTCCGTCTTGCCTTGCGCGAAATCGGTGCCCATAACAAACGTGTCATCACCGGCAAGCGTATTCAGGTTCAGTTGATAGAACGCATCCCCGGCGCCCATGGTAACCGTACCACCGGTCATGTTCAGTACACCGACCTGGCTGTCGCCCGTCATGTTCCAGTTGGAAGCATTGCCCACGTTCAAGCTGGACACATTCTGCAACTGGCCAGTCAACTCGGCGTTGTTCTGCAGGGTCAAATGGGCGGTGCTGGTGCCATCGACCACCACATTGCCGGTCAAACGGCTGTTATCAACCGTCATCGTCGCTGAACTGCCGCCCGTGACAGACAGCAGATTACCGTTACCCCCCGTGAGCGTGGAGCCGTTGCGCACCTCTATTTCTACCACCGGGGCCAGGCCTTGCGAGGCCCTGACCGAAATGGCGGAACCGGTTTTGCCCTCAACAACGGATTGGTCCAATACCAACTTGCCATCGGTCGTATCAAAACGTCCGCGGGTAAACGATACCCCGCTGCCCTGGCCGACGATCGTGGCCTGGGTGGCCGTTGCCGTGGCACCCCGCAGGGAAAGGCCAAAACTGTTCACGCCAGTACCTTGTACCAAGGTGCCTTGCTTGAAGTCCATCTGGCTACCGCTGCTGGCTTCCGCCCCGCCGGCAGTACCGCTGATAATGCTGTTGCTTACTTGTGTTGACGAGCCATCGTCGGAACTTACAGCACCAACGGCTTGCAAACCCACGCCGTTGTTGTTGGTAATCGTACTGCTATTGATAAACGCAGCGCTTTGTTCCAGGCGCACTGCGCCGAACACCGGGTTGTTCGAAGTTACATGCGCTGATTCGAGATGAACCACGGACCCGTTAGTCGCACGAACATCATTGGCCTGACTGCCGGCATTCATGTTCAGCGTAGAGGCTGCGAGTGCAATGCTGGTGGCCGTTGCGTTGTTTATGTCCAGGGTGGACTGGTTAAACAATTGCCAATCCGTAGTTTGCTCAGTGGCGTCAATGGTTTTTTGCTCACCGTTCAACTGAGCGGCTTGCGCTTGCCCATGTACCGCAGCAAACAGGCAGAACGTAATGGTTGGGACTTTCATCATCTTACTCAAGGGCTTGAGTTCGAATATATTCAGTGCCGACATGGTCAATCACTCTTTGGCAAAGCCTACGAAAACGGTTTGGCTGGTCTATAAAAAGCGAGCCTAACCTCTGAGGCACACAGACTAAGGAGT
Organism: Pseudomonas antarctica; assembly: GCF_001647715.1. Classification (NCBI taxonomy): domain Bacteria; kingdom Pseudomonadati; phylum Pseudomonadota; class Gammaproteobacteria; order Pseudomonadales; family Pseudomonadaceae; genus Pseudomonas; species Pseudomonas antarctica. The sequence continues at coordinate 2,833,775 of NZ_CP015600.1, read as the reverse complement.
AAAAGCCCGACATTCTGTAGGAACAATCCCTTAAGTCCTTGGTAAAAACCTGTGTCTCAAGTGGCTGATTAACAGAAAAAAGTCAGTGACTTGCGTCCCCCTCCAAAAGAGGGAGACGTAGTCATACCGACTGCTTACCTACGTGGTGCCCTAAGGGTTTGTTACCAGGACAAAATCACAATATGTGTTCGCCAACGTTGTGCGCCCGGTGATGGTGTTATTGCCGCGCCCGCTGACGTTGCCTACGAGTGGTGCGATGCTGGTCACCTGTACGAGCCCCGATCGAAGCGGCCTGAGGAATGAGAACGGTACGGGGAACGTAAAGCCACTGGCTCTAACCTGAGGTGTAATAAGCTCTTCGAGGATTATGAAAGCGTCTGCCGTGGGTGACGTAATCCGGACAACCAACTGCAGCATCTGATTCAACACAAACCTCTGGTCCCCAGGCACGAAAATCCGGCCGTCATAATTAGCAGGGTTTACTTGCGGCCTTGGCCCCATCGAATCACAGGTCCAAACCCTTTTACCGACTGGGCCCTTCGCATTGACAAACTCAGGCGGTTCCAGGGAAACCATCACAGCGTCTGTCACAGTAATCTCTGTATCCGGCGCTCTATTGATGTTGTCGGTGGGCGCCGGCGTTGCCGAGGACGCGATAAAATAGTGAATGTTCTGAACACCATTAAACTTGATTAAACCTGAGTCCCATTGGATATCAAAACTGACCGTGTCACCCGGCAATTGATTGGTGATTTCATAAGGAGGCAACACTGCAATGCCATCGCTGCCTACAACGTGGATCCACTGATTGGGTCCGGGTATGTCCTCGGCCGTCCACAATACAATCTCCACGGTAATAGGTTTATTGGCATGCTCGGCTGTCAACTCATCCGCCACCAGCGAACCTTGGCCATATATATGCGCTGGATTCAAATTGGGGTTCCGGCTTCCAGGCTCGCCTGGGTTTTCCGGGCCCGGTACACTCAAGTCGACCTTGACGATCTTAGGAGGAGAATCGGTAATTGCGCCGTTTTGATTTACCCGAAATTGCATGGGGGTCGGCACAGGCCCCCTCTGCTTCCCGTATTCGATCTTTAGCAAATCGTTAAGTACTGTTCCCGAGATGACCACCGGTAAGGTGGTGAACGTAGCAGATAACGAAGTCCACGGTTGTGAGCCCACCTTCCACTGAATTTTATCCAGATTAAACTGCGGGTCCGTGTAGGTCCCCTGGAACTCGATACGTGCCAAATAGTCCGCAATATTGAGCAGATCATCGACACTGCCCCCTACCGGTGCCGGTGCCAACGGAATGAAAATATCCAGTTGCGTGGGCGTCGGCAACAGCGACACATTGAAGCGATTAACGATCGATGGCCGGCTGACGTTCCCCGCAGCGTCGGTGCAGGTGTAGAAGTAATACCAGACACCGCTGCCGGTGATAAAACGGGCAGGCACGGTAAATGTGTTGCCGGTTTGCAGCGCCAGCGTCGTCCCTACCACAAACGCAGCCAGTGGAACCGTATCTTGGCTCCAGTAATGTGTGTAGGTATCGCCGAGTGCCCATTGCCCGGCCGGATACGGGTAGGTATTGTTGGCAAGGTTGAAGGGTGCCCCCCCGTCATTGTTAATAATAGCCTGTGTCAGCGGCTGCGCCGGATCCCCAGTCCCTGTGTAAGTTGAGACAGGGGGTTGAACGCTATTTATCTGACTGGACCAGGGAGCAAACCGGTCAACCGTGAAATTCCCGGACGTTGAAAAGTTAAACTCTTCCTGCGGTCTTGCTACGTCATTCTCATCGTAATCATTCACAAACACCCTGTACTGGAACTGATACCGACCGTCCCTTATCCCTCCATCGTTTATTTCTGACTGAGTAAAAGGGACGGTCACATCAAGCGTGGCGTCTGTCGACGTTATTTCAAATTGGGCAGGGCCATACCGCGTTACCCAATTGGGCAACGGCTGGGAGAGGTCTTGCATGAGTATTTCGATCCAGTCATCGCTCAGCGTTTCACTCCCCAATTCACACCTCAGCGTGGAGGGCAGCTTGGCGGCTTCTGCTGAAATAAGGCCCGTCGCAGGATTGAGTGCGCCCAAGACCTCAGGTGCACGCAGCGTGGGCCCAGCGGCAAGTATGGCGGCAACTTTTGCAGACACAGGGGTGCTCATATATATTCTCCATCTTCATTTGATATGAATGCCGAACAAACACAGACAGTCAACGTGCATTAATGCCCTGCTGACCCTTTAGAGCGTTACTTCTTTCCGCGCCCGCCAATACAATTATTAGAGACGAAGAAGTTCGTGATGAAGAGTGCCTGTCGCCCTCTCCACCGCAACCTTATAAAACAGCCGTTCTTATTTTTCCCCAGGCCCTACACCGTTCGGCCCGCAGTATTTACCCGTGCTGTACTTACGATCAATCGGCACGTAGGCGGTTGCTGATGTCCCTTGTAAGATACCCTCACGGAATACACTGTAACGAGCGGCTCCCCCTGCATAGTCACTCAATGGCCTGATCAGCGCTTCGTAAGGCTCAATGATATATTCATGCGTCGTATCGCCCGCCACCCAAACATATTCAAAGGTGTCGGCGGTTGCAGGAAGCGGATTGCGATCCGGGTAGTTTAGATAGCCCTGCCATGACAACACGACCTGGTCTCCCGGTTGCAGAACATTCGGTGCGGGGTTGACCACCACTTTAATGCCTTCCCACACTTTCGCATCACACGCCAACCATTTATGAGGGTGTGGCGCCGTCTGGGGAAAGCTGGGTTTTGGGTAACTGATGGGCGGAGTAAGACTGACAAAAACCGTTTGATCAGGCGATAACTGTTGGTTCACACCATTATCGGTCTGGTAACTCACAAGCGTGTTCGCATTACTGCCGCCGGCCTGAATCACCTGCCAATCAATTCGATTGTCAAAGTCGACGATCTTCCCGCCGACGTCACCCGGCTTAACCAGATAAGTCGCGACCGGTGTCGCCTGGCCTGGCCAGAAAAGCAAGGCGCGCTCACCCTGCACCGGGTTGTCGAACAAGGTAAACGACGCTCTCACCGGCTGGTTGGCATCACTGCTGTCCAGACGGTTGGGAATCTGGGAGACCGCGCCATGGATGTTAACCAGGGCCAATTGACGGTTCAGCAGCGCAGGCGCCTGAGGGTTTTCCTGGCCTGCAATCGTCATGTCCACAGTGACCCGTTTCACTGGGGAGCTGATGCCTGGGCCCACCGTATCGCCTGCGCGGAGAATGGCGTAGCGCACGGGTAAGTTAATGATTCGGCGCAGGTTCGCGCCTTTGGCGATCAACACGCTCCACTCCACGCTGACCGAGAATGGCAACGCGCTGACTGGCACCGGCGGGAGCTTAATACCGTCCCACTCGACCACACACTGATCATCTGCCAACAGGTTGTCGTAGTGACGCACCCTGACCGAGACAATACGACGTGCGTCCTCCCGATTAACCAGCAAATCGGAATCATACGCCGGCACTTCAGGTACCGACAGGTTGGCGGGCGGGGCATTCAACTGCAGGCCGGTACTCGCAACGAATGAGTATTGAGCAGAGATATTCCCCGCACGGTCACGCAGACGATAAAAGAAATACAGCAGGGGCGCGCCGGCAAACTTGCGAATCTCCGCCATCGGAATATTCACACGCATAGGGCCACTCACAGCAGCAAATGATTGCTCATGGATGGCCGGGCGTGTAGGCAGTGTGTCTCGGTCACTTAAATAACATAAAACCGTGTCGAACGCTTTTCGATCAAGGTAATCGCCGGGCACGTCGACCTCAGCCGTGGCATTGCTTGAATCGTACTCTGTAATAGGATCGAGTAGAAACCTGGCGGCGTTAAGCACTTGGCCGCCCCCCGGCGCAACTCTGTCGATAATAATTGTCCTGTCGGACGAAACTTCAAAAACCTCGCTGTCAACAAACAAGTTATTAACACGGTAAGAAACACGCACCTTCGCACTGTTGAGAAAATAAGCCTGAGGTATCGTTACCTCAACAGGAAAATCATCCGCGGTAATAGGCCCTACCAACTCAATCGGTTCAAGATCAAACGCGACGCTGCCCTCGACGTGCCATATGAAGGTCACAAAGTCGCTCTCGCCGAGTTGGGGCAAAAATTGCCAAGGCTTGGTTAACTTAACGACCAAATCGTCAAATAGATATTTTATTAGAATTAATCCATCGGGCTCTACGTTGCTTATGTCAGGTGCAGGCAATGTCGGAACAGTCGCCACCCCGGCAGCCTCAGCAGCGGCAAAACCTGCGGCATTTTCTTTGTTGATAGCATCATCTGCTGAACTGTTGCCCATGGTGTTCTCCGACGCATGTGTGAATGGCTATTACCAACTACGTTAGACAGGATTGAATACTTAACGCTGCTGTTCGGATACTGTCAGAACTAACAGGTAGCGCCGCCACTCGTCGGGCCGAGCCACCGGCTGATTGCACATTTGCACTGAAATACACTTGACGTACTTTCGTTGTTGAGGTCTCCTGAAACCGGTTTCAAAGCTCCACAACCTCCAATAAGAAAGGCCTGCAACCGTGACTTCTTTTTCCGCCGCCCAGCGCAGCCGCGTGACCATGCTCGACGTCGCCGAGCGCGCCGGTGTGTCCAAAGCCAGCGTCTCGCGCTTTATCGGTGATGACCGCGCCTTGCTCTCCGACGCCATTGCCCTGCGCATCGAACAGGCGATCAGCGAACTCGGCTACCGCCCTAACCAAATGGCGCGGGGCTTGAAACGTGGGCGCACTCGCCTGATCGGCATGCTGGTGGCCGATATCCGCAACCCCTATTCCATTGCCGTGATGCACGGCGTCGAAACCGCCTGCCGTCAGCACGGCTACAGCCTGGTGGTGTGCAACACCGACCGCGATGACGAGCAGGAGCGCCAGCATCTGGCAGCATTGCGTTCGTACAACATCGAAGGGTTGATCGTGAACACCCTTGGCCATCACCTCGACCAGTTGCTGGAGTTGCAACAGGAAATGCCGCTGGTGCTGGTCGACCGCAAGGTCGAGCCGCTGCACAGCGACATGGTGGGTTTGGATAACTTCGCGGCGGTACGCATGGCCGTGGAGCATCTCGAACAGCAGGGTTATCGCGATGTGTTGCTGGTGAGCGAAGCGGCCGATGGCACCAGTTCGCGACTGGAACGCCAAACCAGCTTCAAGGCAGAGATAGCCAGTCGCCCAGGATTGACCGGCGCCGTGCTGGAACTCGATGGCGAGCTGGAAAATCGTCTGCAGGCCTTTCTTGCCAAGCCCGACCCCAAAGCCTTGTTCTGCGCCAACGGTATCGCCACGCTGGCCTGTACCCGCGCGCTCAAGTCTTTAGGCTGCAACCTGTTTAATGAGGTCGGCCTGATCGCCCTGGATGACCTGGACTGGTACCCGCTGGTAGGCAACGGCATCACCGCCCTCGCCCAGCCGACCGAAGCGATAGGCGCGAGCGCCTTCGACTGCCTGCTCAAACGCCTGCGTGGCGATGACGCACCGACGCGCACCCTGGGCTTTTTGCCGCAACTGATCATTCGGGGCTCAACTCAACCCCCTGTGGGCGCTGGCTTGCCTGCGATCGCGGGTTCTCAGCCGAAGCAGTAATCGACTGATTCACCGCCATCGCAGGCAAGCCAGCTCCCACCCCTGTTTTGTGTATAAAAATGAAACCGGTTTCAGAGGTAAACAACAATGCATAAGTACCCCGTCTCCATCAGCCTTTCCAGCTACGGCGCTGATCTGATACGCCAGCAGGGCCAATTGAGTTTTGTCTCGTTGCTCAATGCTGCCGGCGCCCAGCGCATCGAATGGCGTGAAGAATTGCTGACCACCGAACAACCCGCCGTCCTCGCCCAGGCAGCCGCTGAGCATGGCCTGGAATCGGTGTTTTCGTCGCCGCTGGAACTCTGGGTCGCCGGGCGCGCCCAGCCGAATGCCGAACTCGCCGCCACCCTGGACCGCGCGCAGGCATTCGGCGCACGCTGGCTGAAAGTCTCCCTCGGTTACTTCACCGACACCAACGACCTGCAAAGCCTGCACGCCCTGCTCAACCGCCACCCGGTCCAATTGCTGGTGGAAAACGACCAGACCCTGCACGGCGGGCGCATCGAGCCGATGCAACGGTTCTTTACCGAGGTTGAACGCCTGGGTGTGCCGGTCAAAATGACCTTCGACATCGGCAACTGGCAGTGGCAAGACCAATCCGCCCTCACCGCCGCACGCCTGCTGGGCCGGCACGTGGATTACCTGCACTGCAAGGCCGTGGCGCGTCGCCAGGACGGCAAGCTGGTGGCCTTGCCGCCCAGCGCCACCGACCTGCATCTGTGGGAACAACTGCTCAAGCATATGACTCAAGGTATTACCAGGGCCGTGGAATTCCCGTTGCAAGGTGATGACTTGACCGAAATCACCGCGCAACAGGTCGCCGCCCTCGCCCTCCTTGGCCAGCCCCGTGCGGAGAATGCCCATGTCTGAGATCGATATCCTGTCGTTTGGTGAAACCATGGCGATGTTTGTCGCCGAACAGACCGGCGACTTGGCCGAGGTGGCCCAGTTCCACAAACGCATTGCCGGGGCCGACAGCAATGTGGCTATTGGTCTGTCGCGCCTGGGTTTCAATGTCGCCTGGCTGAGCCGGGTCGGGGCTGATTCCCTCGGCCGGTTTGTCATCGACACCCTGCAAAAAGAAGGCCTGGATTGTCGCCATGTGGCGGTCGATCCGCTGCACCCCACCGGTTTTCAGTTCAAATCCCGCGAAGAGACTGGCGCAGACCCTCAAGTGGAATATTTCCGCAAAGGCTCGGCCGCCAGTCATTTGTCGATTGCCGACATTCGTCCCGCCCTGCTGCAAGCGCGGCACCTGCATGCCACCGGTATTCCGCCGGCCTTGTCCGAGGCCACCCGCGAGCTGTCCGTGACGCTGATGACGCAGATGCGCAAGGCCGGGCGCAGCGTGTCATTCGACCCGAACCTGCGCCCGTCTCTGTGGGCCAATCAGCAGCAGATGATTCGCCAGATAAACGCCCTCGCAAGCCTGGCTGACTGGGTCTTGCCCGGCTTGAGCGAGGGCCGCTTGCTCACCGGCTTCGACGACCCGGCCGACATCGCCGCCTTCTACCTCGACCAGGGTGCCGAAGCCGTGGCCATCAAGCTTGGGCCGGATGGTGCCTACTACCGCACCCAGATGGACCAGGGCTTTGTCGCCGCCGTGCCGGTGGAAAAAGTCGTGGACACCGTCGGCGCCGGTGATGGCTTTGCCGTCGGCATGATCAGCGCCTTGCTCGACAACCTCAGCTTCCCCGAGGCCGTACAGCGCGGCAACTGGATCGGCAGCCGCGCCGTGCAAAGCCGCGGAGATATGGAAGGCCTGCCCACCCGTGCGGAGTTACCCACTCGATCCATTGCATGACCCACACCCTGTTGCCACAACTACAACAAGCTCAGGAGCAACCCCATGGACACCTTGAAACTCGCCACCCGCCGCTGGTGGTACATCATGCCCATCGTGTTTATCACGTATAGCCTGGCGTACCTGGACCGCGCCAACTACGGCTTCGCCGCCGCCTCCGGGATGGCCGAAGACTTGATGATCACCCCCGGCATGTCGTCGCTGCTGGGGGCGCTGTTCTTTCTCGGCTACTTTTTTTTCCAGGTACCGGGGGCTATCTACGCGCAGAAACGCAGCGTTAAAAAACTGATTTTCGTCAGCCTGATCCTGTGGGGCGGCTTGGCCACCCTGACCGGCGTGGTGTCCAACGCCTATATGTTGATCGCGATTCGCTTCATGCTTGGGGTGGTGGAAGCGGCGGTGATGCCGGCGATGCTGGTCTACCTGTGCCACTGGTTTACCCGTGCCGAACGCTCGCGGGCCAACACGTTCCTGATCCTCGGCAACCCGGTGACCATGCTTTGGATGTCGGTGGTGTCGGGCTATCTGGTGCAGCATTTCAGTTGGCGCTGGATGTTTATCGTTGAAGGCCTGCCGGCGGTGATCTGGGCGTTTATCTGGTGGCGCCTGGCTGACGAACGGCCCAAGGATGCCAAGTGGCTGAGCGACGCACAGAAGCAGGACTTGGAAACGGCCCTGGCTGCCGAGCAAGTCGGCATCAAGGCGGTGAAAAACTACGCCGAAGCCTTTCGCTCGCCCAAGGTGATCATCCTGGCCCTGCAGTTTTTCTGCTGGAGCATCGGCGTGTACGGCTTTGTGCTGTGGCTGCCATCGATTCTCAAGGCCGGTTTGCAGATGGACATGGTCGAAGCGGGCTGGCTGTCCGCGCTGCCTTACCTGGCAGCCGTCATCGGTATGCTCGCGGTGTCCTGGGGCTCGGACAAGCTGCAAAAACGTAAACGTTTTGTGTGGCCGCCGTTGCTGATTGCGTCCATCGCTTTCTACGCGTCCTACGCCCTGGGCGCCGAGCACTTCTGGTGGTCCTACACCCTGTTGGTGATCGCCGGGGCCTGCATGTATGCGCCTTATGGCCCGTTCTTCGCCATTGTCCCGGAGATCCTGCCGGCCAACGTTGCCGGTGGCGCCATGGCGCTGATCAACAGCATGGGCGCGCTCGGCTCGTTCGGTGGTTCGTACCTGGTGGGTTACCTCAATAGCAGCACCGGTTCGCCCGGCGCCTCCTACCTGCTGATGAGCGGCGCATTGATGTTCGCGGTGGTGCTGACGATTTTCCTCAAGCCCGGCGCCAGCGACCGTAAACGCGCGCCGTCGCCTACTTTTGATTTGAAGGTTAAAACCCGATGAAGAAATCTGTCGTTTTATACAAAAAACTCTCGGCGCCATTGATGGCCCGCCTGCACGAGCACGCCGACGTCACGTTGATCGACGCGCTGGACGAACCCGGCCTGGCCAAACTGCGTGACGCCCTGCCCAGCGCCCACGGCCTGCTGGGTGCCAGCCTGCGCCTGGACGCCACGCTGCTCGATCTGGCGCCCAAACTGGAAGCGGTGGCCAGCGTCTCGGTCGGTGTCGACAACTACGACATCGACTACCTGACCCAACGCGGCATTCTGCTCAGCAACACCCCGGACGTACTCACCGAAACCACGGCGGACACCGGCTTTGCGTTGATCCTGGCCACCGCCCGCCGCGTGGTCGAACTCGCCGATATGGTGCGCGCCGGCCAATGGAACAAGAACATCGGCCCCTCGCATTTCGGCAGCGACGTGCACGGCAAGACCCTGGGCATTATCGGCATGGGCCGCATCGGTGAAGCCCTGGCCCAACGCGGGCATTTCGGTTTCGGCATGCCGGTGATCTACCACAGCCACTCGCCCAAGCCGCTGGTAGAAGAGCGCTTCGGCGCGCAGTACCGCAGCCTGGTGGCGTTGCTCAAGGAGGCCGACTTTGTCTGCCTGACACTGCCGCTCACGGCTGAAACCGAGAAATTGATTGGTGCTGAGGAATTTGCACAGATGGGCCCCGAGACGATTTTTATCAATATTTCTCGGGGCAAAGTCGTCGATGAAGCCGCGCTGGTCGAGGCACTGCAGCAACGCACGATTCGGGCGGCGGGGCTGGATGTGTTTGAGCGTGAGCCGCTGAATCACGACTCGCCGTTGTTGCGCTTGAATAACGTGGTGGCCACGCCGCATATCGGTTCGGCGACCCACGAAACGCGGGAAGCGATGGCACGCTGTGCGGTGGATAATCTGCTGGCGGCATTGTCGGGTGAACGGCCGAAAAACCTGGTGAATCCGGCGGCCTGGAAACCCTGAATCCCGAGCGCTGAATAGCTCCCACAGAAAAGCAGAGCACTGCGGTGCTGGCAGCTAAACTCAGTCAAAATTGTGGGAGCGGGCTTGCTCGCGAATGCGGTGGGTCAGGCAGCTTATTTGTAACTGACCCTACCGCATTCGCGAGCAAGTCGAATCGTCGCACCGCCGCTCCCACATTTGGAACTCATTTCATCAGGTAGAAGTGGTGTTGCCCTGCTTCTGCCCTGCTTCTGCCCTGCTTTTGCTTCAACCACTCAGGTCGGCTACCAGGCCGCCGTGCTCTGCTTTTGATCTACTGTTGATCTTGATCTGACAGGCCCCGTTAACCACATTTTGAACTCAGTACATCAGGCAGAGGGTATGCGACTCTTCAGGCTGTACTCGGTCAATGTGGGAGCTGGCTTGTCGGACCGCCGAACCGCTGCGATGGCATCAATTGGGTATGCCTGATGTACCGAGGTGTTTGCATCGCAGGCAAGCCAGCTCCCACAGAAAAGCAGTTCTGCTTCTGCTGTGCTTTTGCCCTGCTTTTGCTTCTACCACTCAGGTCGGCTACCAGGCCGCCGTGCTCTGCTTTTGATCTGCTGTTGATCTTGATCTGACAGGCCCCGTTAACCACATTTTGAACTCAGTACATCAGGCAGAGGGTATGCGACTCTTCAAGCTGTACTCGGTCAATGTGGGAGCTGGCTTGTCGGACCGCCGAACCGCTGCGATGACATCAGCTGGGTATGCCTGATGTACCGAGGTGTTTGCATCGCAGGCAAGCCAGCTCCCACAGAAAAGCAGTTCTGCTTCCGCTGTGCTTTTGCCCTGCTTTTGCTTCAACCACTCAGGTCGGCTACCAGGCCGCCGTGCTCTGCTTTTGATCTGCTGTTGATCTTGATCTGACAGGCCCTGTTAATCACATTTTGAACTCAGTACATCAGGCAGAGGGTATGCGACTCTTCAGGCTGTACTCGGTCAATGTGGGAGCTGGCTTGTCGGACCGCCGAACCGCTGCGATGGCATCAATTGGGTATGCCTGATGTACCGAGGTGCCTGCATCGCAGGCAAGCCAGCTCCCACAGAAAAGCAGTTCTGCTTCCGCTGTGCTTTTGCCCTGCTTTTGCTTCAACCACTCAGGTCGGCTACCAGGCCGCCGTGCTCTGCTTTTGATCTGCTGTTGATCTTGATCTGACAGGCCCCGTTAACCACGATGGCCGAACGCAGGCTTGAATCCGTGGGTAACCCGGCAGGACGCCGGGTTAGCCGCGATGGGCCAAGGATGGCCCATGGCGGCGGCCCACGGATTCAAGCCGGAGTGCGGGCATGCCGAGCCTAGGCGAGGCACCGAGTGGTGGGGCAAAGCGTTTTTTGGTTACTTTTTTAGGCGTTTTGTAAAAAAGTGACCCGCCGTAAGGGCGGAACCAATAGCAGCCGTTACCGCAGCAACGGATATGTACTCAATCTACTCAACCCCCTCACAGACTTAAATCGACACAAAGAGTTGCGTAGATACCTATGGTCATCGCAGGCAAGCCCGCTCCCACATTTAGATCATCAACGCTTTCCAATCAGCGCAACGCCCGGCGCAATACTTTGCCGACGGTCGTCTTGGGCAACTCGTTGCTGCGAAACTCCACATACCGCGGCACCTTGTACCCCGTCAGGTATTCCCGGCAATGGGCAAGTATCTGTTCCTGAGTAAGGTTCGGGTCTTTGCGCACCACAATGATCTTCACCTTCTCCCCTGTCACAGCATCCTCAACACCGATTGCCGCCACCTCGCCCACGCCTGGGTGCAGCGCCACCACGTCTTCGATTTCATTGGGGTACACGTTGAAACCCGAGACCAGGATCATGTCTTTTTTGCGGTCGACCAGGCGAATATAGCCACGCTCGTCCATCACGCCGATATCACCGGTCGACAACCACCCTTCGGCATCCAGCACCTCGGCGGTTTCCTTCGGGCGTTTCCAGTAGCCCTGCATCACCTGCGGGCCGCGCACTTGCAGTTCGCCCTGCTCACCGATGTCGGCCAGCTCGCCATCTTCACGAATAAAGCGCACCCAGGTCGACGGCAACGGCACGCCGATGCTGCCGGTGAACGCCATCTCGCGCATGCGTGAAATGTCGATGGGGCTGATGCTCACCACCGGCGAGCACTCGGTCAGCCCATAACCCTCGACGATCGGCAGCCCGGTGACTTCCTTCCAACGCTTGGCCACCGCCGTGTGCGTGGCCATGCCGCCAGCAATCACCATGCGCAAATCCGAGAAGTCCCGCGCGCAGAATGCCTTGTTCTCCAGCAAGCCGTTAAACAGCGTGTTGACCCCGGCAATCCCATTGAAGCGCTCCTTGCGCAGGATCATCTGCACCCGCTTCACGTCCCGAGGGTTGGCGATCAAGATATTGCGCCCGCCCAGGCACATGAACATCAGGCAGTTCACCGTGAGCGAAAAGATGTGGTACAGCGGCAGCAAGGTGACGTTGGTTTCCTGTTTGTGCTGATCGAGCTGATCACCGACCCAGGCCTTGGCTTGCAGCAGGTTGGCGATGATATTGCGGTGGCTGAGCATCACGCCCTTGGCGTCCCCCGTGGTGCCGCCGGTGTATTGCAAAAAGGCCAGCTCATCGAGGCCCATGGTGACCGGAAAGTGATGCTGCGCCCGCCCCTGTTTCAGCACCTGGTTGAAGCGTACCGAGCCCGGCAGATTAAAGACGGGCACCTGCTTTTGCACACGGCGCAGGATGAAGTTCATCGCTGCCCCCTTGAAGGTGCCCAGCAAATCGCCGATGGCCGCCACTACCACGCGCTTGACGTTGCTGCCGGCCACCACCTTTTCGAGGGTGTGGGCGAAATTTTCGAAGATCACCACGGTTTCAGCGCCGCTGTCCTTGAGCAGATGCTTGAGCTCATGGGAGGTGTACAGCGGGTTAACGTTCACCACCACCGCACCGGCCAGGATCGTGCCCAGCAGGCAAATCGGGTACTGCAAGCAGTTGGGCATCATCAGCGCCACGCGGTCGCCCTTTTTCACGCCCTGGCCCTGCAGCCACGCGGCAAACGCAATGCCTTGCACTTGCCAGTCGGCATAGGTCATTTCGGTACCGATACTGACGTAGGCAACCCGCTCGCGAAATTTCTCCAGGTGTTCCAGGAACACTTCGCGCAACGACGGGTAGGCCTCGATACCGGCCTCAATGTCCGCCGGGACGCCGGGCAGGTAAGCGTTCAACCAGATCCGTTCAGTGCGTTCCAGGCTTACAGCGTTCATGGCAGTCTCCTTGTTGTTGTTTTTGATAGCGCTACTTTTCGACGATGGCGGTGATGCCCAGCCCGCCCGCCGCACAGATCGAAATCAAGCCGCGTCCGCCGCCGTTTTCGTGAATGGTCTTGGCCAGTGCCGCCAGTTGTCGCCCACCGGTTGCGGCGAACGGGTGACCACAGCCGAGGGAGCCGCCGTTGACGTTCATCTTGCTGCGTTCGATAGCACCCAGCGGGGCATCCAAGCCGAGTCGCTCGCGGCAATAATCGGCGTCCTCCCAAGCCTTGAGGGTGCACAGTACCTGAGCGGCAAAGGCTTCGTGGATCTCGAAGAAATCAAAGTCGGCAACGCTCAGGCCTTCGCGCTTGAGCATGCGTGGTACCGCATAGGCCGGCGCCATCAACAGGCCTTCGGTACCGTCGACAAAATTCACCGCTGCCGTCTCGCCGGTGCGCAGGTAGGCCAGCACCGGTAAGCCCTGTTCAGCGGCCCAGGCTTCACTGGCCAACAGCACCACCGACGCGCCATCGGTCAACGGCGTGGAGTTGCCTGCCGTGAGGGTGCCATTTTGGCGGTCGTAGGCAGGAGCCAGGCCCGCGAGTTTTTCCAGGCTGGCATCGGCGCGCAGGTTGTTGTCGCGGGCCAGGCCGCGATGAGGGCTGATCAGGTCATCGAAAAAGCCGCGTTGGTAGGCAGCCTCCAGGCGCTGGTGACTGGTCAGGGTCAGCTCATCCTGGGCCAGGCGTTTGATCTGCCAGCGCTTGGCCATTTCTTCACAGTGTTCGCCCATGGACAGGCCGGTGCGCGGTTCGCCATTGCGCGGCAGCAACGGCTTGAAAAACATCGACGGACGCACCTTCAGTAACGCCTTCAACTTGTCGCCCATACCCTTGGCCCGATTGGCCGCCAGCAAGGTGTGGCGCAAGGCTTCGTTGATGCCGATGGGCGCGTCGGAGGTGGTGTCGGCCCCACCGGCAATGCCCACTTCGATCTGGCCCAGGGCGATTTTATTCGCCACCAGCAAGGCAGCTTCCAGGCCGGTGCCGCAGGCTTGCTGCACGTCGTACGCGGGTGTTTCGGGTGACAGCGTAGTGGAGAGCAGCGATTCACGCGCCAGGTTGAAGTCCCGCGAGTGCTTGATCACCGCGCCAGCGGCAAACTCGCCCAGGCGCTGGCCGTGCAGGTTGTAGCGGTCCACCAGGCCTTGCAAGGCGGCGACCAGCAAGTCCAGATTGCTGTCGTGGGCATACACGGTGTTCGAGCGGGCAAAGGGGATACGGTTGCCACCGATGATCGCCACGCGGCGGGTCGGGGCCGGGTTGAAGCTGTAGTCATTCATTGATGGCGCTCTTCAAAATTGGGCTGCCAAATAAAAAGCCCACGCATATGGGGTTTGTCGCCCGCGACATTGCGCACTTCGAACTCACGCCGTGGGCCGGTTACAGGGCGGTTCCACAGGGCGACCTGACCGGGCAGGAAGATGGGCAACTTGAAGTCACAATGGGCTTGCGCCTGATCCAGGCCGCCCGGCGGTTGCTGGGCGGCCAACGCGCGGCCCAGGGTCCACATGCCATGAGCGATGGCACGGCGAAAGCCAAAGATTCTGGCGCCGATCAGCGAGGTATGAATCGGGTTGAAGTCTCCCGAAACCTTGGCAAATCGTCGGCCCAGATCGGCAGGCAACACCCAGCGCTGGGTGCGTAACAGGCCCTCTTCCTGCAATGCCAGCACGTCGTCCCACGGTTCGCCCACCGGGTTATTCACGTCACGGCGCAAGTACAGGCTGTCGCTCTCCCACACCAGCCTGTCCGCGCCGTAAGCCCGGGTGGCAATGCTCAGCGCCTGGCCCTTGGGATGCGCCACCCAGCGCTCGCAAAACACCTCAAGGCGCAAGGCCTGACCTTCCTGCAAGCGTTGGTGCTGACGAATACGATTAGCCAGATGCACCATGCCGCTGGCCGGGTATGGGAAGCTGGGCCGAGTCAGCAGCATCAGGTGCAATGGGAACGCCAGCACGTGTGGATAGGACAGCGGCACGCCCTGCTCGCGCCGGAAACCACACGCGCGGCCATACGCGGCAATGCCGCTGGCCGACAGCTGCGCCGCCGAGCGCACCAGAAGCGCCGTGGGCAAGGGTGGCGCACCGTCGAGCTTGGGTTTACGCAGCGCGCGCACGCCGTCCAGCAACAACTGAGTGCGCGACGGCGGCGGGTCGATAATCTGCGTCACGTAGTCCATTCCTCAGGCTCCCAGCAGGCTTTGGCCGCACACGCGTACGACTTGGCCGTTAACCCCGCCGGATGCAGGGTGCGCCAGCCAGGCGATGGTCTCGGCCACGTCGATGGGCTGTCCGCCCTGGGACAGTGAGTTCATGCGCCGCCCCGCCTCGCGAATCATCAGCGGGATTTTTGCGGTCATCTGGGTTTCGATAAACCCGGGCGCCACCGCATTCACCGTGACCTGCTGCGCCGCCGCCAGCGGTGCAAGGCTCTGCACCAGGCCAATCACCCCGGCCTTGGAGGTGGCGTAGTTGCTTTGCCCCAGGTTGCCGGCGATGCCGGAAATCGACGACACACACACAATCCGCCCACCGGGGTTCAGCCCCTGGCCGCTGAGCAATGCCGTGCTCAACTGCAATGGCGCTTCGAGGTTGACCGCCAGCACACTGCGCCAGGCGGCTTCGGTCATCTTGGCGATGGTCTTGTCGCGGGTGATGCCGGCGTTATGGACCACCACGTCAAAAGCACCGTATTGGCTGACATGCGCCTGCAACAGCGAGGCCGCATCCGCTGCGGTGATGTCCAGCGGCAAGGCTGAGCCGTTCACACTGCTGGCGGCTTGCAGCAGCGCGTCCTGGGCCTGGGGCACATCCACGCAAACCAAATGGGCGCCGTCGCGGGCCAGCACTTGGGCGATCGCCAAACCAATGCCACGGGAAGCGCCGGTTACCAGGGCGCGCCGACCCGCGAAGGGTTTGTCCCAGTTGACGGCAACGTTGCCGTCCACCGGCGTTTCCAGGCGCACCACTTGCCCCGACACATAGGCCGAACGGCGCGACAGGAAGAACCGCAGGCTGCTGTCCAGCGCGTCTTCGGCACCCGGCGCCACATAAATCAATTGCACGGTAATTGCCCGGCGCAGCTCCTTGGCCAACGAACGTACCAGGCCTTCGAGGGCACGTTGGGCGATGGCCTGGGGCAAGTCCTGGCAATGTTCCGGCGCCGTGCCGAGCACCACCACGCGGCCGTGGTGGCCAAGGCGTTTGGCATTGGCGTGGAAGAACACGTAAAGCTCGTCGAGCTGCTGCAAATCGAGCACGCCACTGGCGTCGAACACGGCGCCCTGCACCTTGACGGTGGACGGCGCCTTGGGTGTCGCCGGGGTGGCGGCGACCGTGTCGGTGGCGGCGAAAATCGCGTGTAGCCGCGCGCAAAGCCGCCCTGCCCCGGCGACAATCACCGGGTTGACCAGGCCGTGTTGGCCACTGCGGTGACGTTGCAACGGCAAGGGTTGCGGCAGGCCGATGGCCTGGGCCAGGCGGCGGCCCCAGGGGGAATTGACGAAGGATAGGTAGCTGTCACTCATAGATAGATCCACTTACAACGCTGCGTTGCCGTGTAAACCCGATCAAATGTGGGAGCTGGCTTGCCTGCGATGGCGGTGTGTCAGGCAGACCGCTATCGCGGGCAAGCCCGCTCCCACACTGAGCGCGTTTTCCCTAGTTGACCGAGGCGTTTTCGCTTTGGCTGCTGCGGCGCTTGGCCACGGGCTCCAACGCTTGCTGACGCCGCTGCAAGGCCTCCAGCAAACCGAAATCCTGCGGGAAGTCGTCGACCTGAATACCGTGGTCGGCATATTCCACATAGCGCCCCAGCAGGCGGTCTTCGTCATCGCTGATCAGGTCCAGCGCCCGCGCCTTGACGCGCCAACCGGTAAAGGCCGTGGCGGAGATCGGCATGGGCTCGATCAAGCCTTGCTTGACCGCAGACTTGAGCCGGGCGTCGATCAATTCCACCTGCGGCAACAGACGGAAGCCCAATTCGCCATAAGCCAGCTTGTCGATTTCCGGACGCGGAATGTAGGAATTGGCCAGCAAGCGGTCGCGGGTTTCGCCCGGGGTTTGCACCACCTCGGCCACCTGGGCCAGCAAGCGGTCCGACGGTTTACGCAGGGCAATACCGAACGGGAAACTCAAGCCACGCAGCACTCGCGCAGCGGCTTTCGAAGGGTAATTATCGAGCACTTCGGCCAGGGCTTCATGGGCGCGCAATAACGCGTCCTGGGCCGACCAGTGCACCAGCGGCAGGTCCGCCTGGGGCCGACCGTCATCTTCAAAGCGCTTGAGCACGCAAGAGAGGATGTAGAGCTGCGACAGAATATCGCCCAGGCGCCCGGTGATGCTTTCCTTGCGCTTGAGGGCGCCGCCCAGCACGCCCATGGAAATATCCGAGATCAACGCCAGCACCACCGACAGCCGATTGGCCTGGCGGTAGTAGGACGCCAGCGCCGGCTCGGTCTTGGCCGGGACAGAAATCAGCCGCCCGCCCATCAGCGAATGCACGGCGGCGCGCACGGTATTGGCCAGCACAAAACTCAGATGGCCGAACATCGCGCTGTCGAAGGCTTCCAGCGCCTTGCGCCGATCCGGGTTGCGCGCCGCTTCCATCTCGCGGAACACATAGGGATGGCAACGAATCAGCCCCTGGCCAAAGATAATCAGGCAACGGGTCATGATGTTCGCGCCTTCTACCGTGATGGCAATCGGGCTTTGCTGATAGGCGCGGGCCAGGAAGTTATTGGGCCCCATACAGATGCCCTTACCCGCGACGATGTCCATGCCGTCGTTGACGATGATTCGCGCGCGCTCGGTGACGTGGTATTTGGCGATGGCGGAAATCACCGAGGGCTTTTCACCGGCATCCAGGGACGCCACCGACACCTTGCGCACCGCATCGCAGGCATACAAGTGCCCGGCCATGCGCGCCAATGGCGCCTGCACGCCTTCGAACTTGCCGATGGGCAGGCCGAACTGTTTACGCATCGCGGCATAGGCGGTGGTGCCGCGTACCGCCACTTTGCCCAGGCCGACGTTGGCCGATGGCAAGGAAATCGCCCGCCCCGCAGCCAGGCATTCCATCAACATGCGCCAGCCGTTGCCGACTTGCTCGCGGCCGCCGATGACCCACTCCAGGGGAATGAATACATCCTTGCCGGTTGTAGGGCCGTTCTGGAATACGGCATTCAGCGGCCAGTGACGGCGACCACTGTTCACACCGGGATGAGACGTCGGAATCAGCGCACAGGTAATGCCCAGCGAACCAGCCTTGCCGAGTAAACCCTGCGGGTCTTCGGCGCGAAACGCCAGGCCCAGCACCGTGGCGATCGGGCCAAGGGTGATGTAGCGCTTGTCCCAGGTCACCTTGAAGCCGAGCACTTCCTCACCCTCGTGCACGCCTTTGCAGACGATGCCCAGGTCCGGAATCGCCCCGGCGTCGGAGCCGGCATACGGGCTGGTCAGCGCAAAGCACGGAATGTCTTCACCCCGCGCCAAGCGCGGCAAGTAGTAATTACGCTGGGCATCGGTGCCGTAATGCAGCAGCAATTCTGCCGGGCCCAGGGAGTTGGGCACCATCACCGAAATCGCCGCCGCCGAGCAACGTGTCGACAACTTCATCACCACTTGCGAATGCGCATAGTGGGAGAAACCTTTGCCGCCGTACTGCTTGGGAATGATCATGCCGAGGAACCCGGCGTCTTTGGTGTACTGCCAACCTTCGGGGGACATGTCTTGCCAGACCTGAGTAGTTTCCCAATCGTTGGACATGTCGCACAGCGTCTCGACCTCATTGTCGAGGAAGGCCTGCTCTTCGGCACTGAGGCTCGCCGGAGCGGCTTTGAGCAACCGATCCCAGTTGGGTTTGCCGCTGAACAGCTCGGCGTCCCACCACACGGTGCCGGATTCGATGGCGGCGCGCTCGGTGTCGGACATCGCCGGCATGATCGTACGAAACAGGCCCAGGGCCTTGCTGGTCAACAGCGCGCGACGCAGGGGTTTGATCGTCAGCAGCAAGGCCGGCAATACCACCAACACCGCCGCGACGGTGATACCCAGGCCCGCCACCCCATTGAGCAGGTAACCAAGCGCCAGCCAGATCAGGCCAGCGCCCAACCAAAGGGCTGCGGCGGCCTGTCGATACGCCAGGGCAATCGCTGCTGCGAGACCCACCAATAACCAGATAACCATGGGGATACCTCTACTTGATTCAGGGCACGGCCAATGCGCAGGCAGATCAAAATGAACTGCGGCGTAAGGCCACACTACAAACTTGAAAAGACAAATTCAAATTTTGTTTTGAAATTTTTATTTAATGCGTTCGCGCAACAATAAAGGGCTGAACGAGTCAGCCTGCTAAAGCAGCAATTGAGGCAATTTCAGGCGCGAGCACCAAGATGCGCTGGGTGCTCGTGCCGTCGTGGTGTTAGAACTTGTAGGTGGCTGACAAGCTGACGATGTCGCCTGAAGACTCAGCCGTACCGTCGAGACGACCGCCGCCAAGACGATCAACGTTCTGGGTTCTGATGTTGACCTTCTGAACAAACTGGTGCGAATACGCGGCGTCCAGCGACAAGCCCGGTATGGCCTTGATATCGTAACCCGCACCCAGTGATGCAAAGTAACGGTCGCCGTCCGGGATACGTGGATCGCGCGTCGAGTCGCGCGTCGGGGTTTGGTCATACGCCACACCGGCCCGCAGGGTCAGTTCATCCGTGGCCCTGAAATCGCCACCCACGGAGTACATCCATGCATCCCGATAGTTGTAAGGAATGGCAACGATCGTCGAGCCCTCGGACTTGAGTGTCAGGTCCTTGAAGGACGACCATTGCGTCCACATGGCGCTGAGACCCAAGGTCCAACGGTCGTTGAACTGATGCACCCAGTCGATCGCGGCAGTCGCCGGAATATCCAGCTGAGTGCTGGCATTGGCGCCGTTGGGGTACAACTTCAGCCCAGGGTACGCCGTTTCAACCAGCGTCTTGCCGGTACCGAAGACGGTGTCGTCGGTCATCAAACCGTTGTTCAGCGCATCAGCCCGGATGTTGTATTTACCGGTCATCTTGTTTTTGATTTTGGCGTGGTAGTTAAGGCCCAACGAGTCCTGGTCAGTCGGTTTCCAGACAACGCCGGTAAACCAGCCAACGGAGACATTATCGACCTTGACGCGCATCAGTGCGGTGCCGACGCCCGACGGAAACGCCCCATTGCCCAAACCGGGAGAGACCGACGCAGCCGAAAACAGATCGATGTTCTGGCTGACAAAGCCTTGGCTGCGCTGGACGATCATGCCACCACCGATGGAGAAGTCGTCACGTACCTTGAACGATAACGACCCCGTCAGGCCGACGGTTTCGATTTTGGTGTCCACGGCAAAGTCGCGAAACTTGGAGTTTTCATTCCAGGTGGTGCGCATCCCTTGTGGCACGACCTGGCTGAGGCCGAATGCAAAACGGTCACCCATCGGGATGACCAGAAAACCGGTCGGCAACCAGGCGGTGAAACCGCCCTGGCCACCGTCATTGTTGTTGACGACTGCCGTGCTCGGATCAAAGCTGCCATCGGGCATCACGGCGGTATTGGAGACTGGATTACCGGCGTAATCGTAAGCCTGGCCGCTGTACTTAATCTTCACACGCGCATAGTCGACGGTCTGTTGAACCACGGCCTGGTCGACAAATGCCATGGCCGCCGGGTTGTTGTAAGCAGAACTTGGGTCGTTCTTGAACAGAGAACCGCCGCCGAACGCCCGCCCCCACCCAGGGGCGCCGTATGTCGGCGTGGAGAAACCACCCGCCTGCACGGGCGCTGTCGTCATCAGCCCCCCCAGTAATGCCAGCCCCAGCAGTGTTTGAGCCTGTTGTTTCTTAGTGATCATGCGGCACTCCTTATTATTATGCGCTCCCGGCATTGCCGGCTTTCCACGTCAGCCGGCACCTCTTGCGAGGCACCGGTTTTTCAACGGGTGATCAACCCTTCGTTCTGCAATGCACGCCCGTTATGGGTTAACCGTCAGGCCGGCGGCAGTCGTGGTCAGCGAGACAATGTTGCAGCCGCCGCTCAGCGCCTGGTTGGCAGCTGTCAGCGTGTGAGTCGCAGCGTTCCAGGCCACGCTGATGGTGGACGGGCCGCAGTCAGTGCCTGGAAGTACGATGGTTTTTTTGATGGTGTAACCCACGTTCTCCACTTGGCCTGCAGCGCCCGACAATGCGGTCAGCTTCCAGCCTGGCGACGGGATGCTTTTAAGGGTTGGCAACGAGCACAGGCCGCCACCGGTCAGGGCAGCATTGTTGATTGTGGCAACACCGCCACTGACATTACCGCTGAAGGTAATGCCGCAGGTCACAGAGCCCCCGAATGAAGACGGTGACTGCACGACGATGGAGCCTGCGGTGGTGGTGAAAGGACCTTCCGGGCTGATCGAAGCCGCAGTGGCCATCGAAGCAGCGCCCATGCAAACAGCCAGAGCAGTCAACGACACGAGAGTTTTCAAGCTTTTCATTGTTTTTCCTCACATGTTATGGCGAGTCATTTCGCCAGGGGTAATGGCCATGAACGAGAAGTCACGGTGAAACTGCAGAACGTCCCTTTCCAGCCAAATTTCAATTCAATTACCGCTGTAGTATTCGGGTTCTTTTATTCGACCACTTTGAAGGTGGGCGGCATCTTGATCGACACCGTCTTGATCGTGCAGTCTTCGCCAATCGGTACATTGGCGGCTTCCAACTTGCCGGTGGCGTTATCCCATGTACCGTTGGCCGTGGACGGACCACACTTGCCGCCCAGGCCAAACGCGTGAACATCCACACTGATCTTCGACATGGAGCCGCTCTTGGTATCCTTGGCAACTAACACCCAAGGCAAGTTGATTGCCTCGACACGGCTGCACTTGAGGCCGCCATCGAATTCAACTTTATCGACATTCACCGATGCCCCATCGGCGGCAACTTTGCCGGCCACCTTGATGGTGCAGTCGGCGCTGATCAGCGCGCCTTTGGAAAAGCTGATGGGGCCTTGTGCCGTAAAGGCGCTGCCGGCCGGCTCGATACGCGCCGCCTGGGCCTGTTGGTAAACAATCAGGCCCAGGGCGGCCAATACGACATGCGCGGTGAACGTGGCAGGGCTTTGCATAATGTACGTCCTTCCCTTGAAATTATTGTTGTCGGGTCAAACAACTTACTGACCACTCAATCCGTAAAACCTGGGCGATGAAAACCCGCGCGATACACAGATCCCGAGTGACACAACCCCTGTGTTACTTCACGTTAGAATGGCGTCGCACTGTGACTGTACTTCTCCAGGTACTTCAACCGTTGGGAAGGTTGAAGATTGGTCAGGGTAATATCCCCGGCATAATGATTGAGTACCCGATGGTCCATGCAGCGCCGCCACAAGTACGGTACATAGGCCCAGACAATCATGCTCGCGTACCCATAAGGCAGTTGCGGTGATTCATCGAAGTGGCGCAACGACTGATAACTACGCGTCGGGTTGGCATGGTGATCGGAATGCCGCTGAAGTTGGAACAGAAAGATATTGGTGACAATTCGGTTGCTGTTCCACGAGTGCCGCGGCGAACAACGTTCATAACGACCGTTGGGCAACTTCTGGCGTTGAAGCCCGTAGTGCTCGACGTAGTTCACCACTTCCAGCAATGAAAACCCGTAGATACCCTGGATAATCAGGAACGGAATCACGGCCGCCCCCAACCAGACAATCATCACACCCCATAACACCACGCTGTACATCCAGGCGCTGAGCACGGCGTTCTTCCAGTGCAAGGCCGGCAGGCCGAGTTTGCGCAAGCGCTCGCGCTCCAGGTTCCACGCCGACACGGCGCTGAACCACACCGAACGCGGCAGGAAAGCCCAGAAACTCTCACCCAGGCGTGAGCTGGCCGGGTCTTCCGGTGTCGCGACGCGTACGTGATGGCCACGGTTATGTTCGGTGTAGAAGTGCCCGTAGAACGTCGGCGCGAGGGTGACCTTGGCCAGGAACACTTCCAGCGGCTTGGGTTTGTGCCCCAGCTCATGCGCGGTGTTGATCGCGATGCCAGTGGCTGCCCCCGTGGACATCGCCATGCCCAAATAAGTGAACCAGCTGACCTCGCCGTGCAACTCAGTGCGCGCGGTAATGAATGCCGCGGTTTTTGCCAAGCCGCTTGCAGGGTCAAGGGTTGCGGTGGCGTGCAGCAGGCCGCCGTTGATGATCCATTCAATACCACCGGCGGCCAGCCAGCCGGTCATCACCACCGAAGTGATAACAAACAGCACACCGGTGTAGACGATCCAGCGGTAATAGCTTTGAGATTCGAGGTTGCTGACGGCGGATTCGGGTGGGTTGCTGACGTCTTCACCGAGCAGGCCGTCGATCAACGGGATCAAGCCGAAGATCACCAGTACGCCGACCCACCACAGTTGCTGTACACCGGTGGTAATTGCCAGGGCGCCGGACAGCAACGGCGTTGCCAGGGGCAGGATGCCGAGCCACCACAGGTGGCGCTTGCCGTCGGTCCAGACGTGTGGGGTTGCCAGGGTCTGATTCATGGCAGCCTCCGCACGCAGCGGCTTGGCAGGGAAAGATTCGCGGCACTCAACAGCGGCACGGAGCGCTGACGGCTCCGAGAATTCAACGATGCGATAAAAGGCGTTTTTTTCATTATTTTATTCGCTCTTAGGCATTTCAAAAACTGTTTCAAATTAGACATTGAAATAATTTTTTTAAATAAATAGCGCGGAATCGTTAGGTCGTCAACTAGTTTCTTGGACCCATCGCCACGTGACCGGGCAGTCTCTTTTTCAGCCGTTTGGTCAGGTGTCTAGGGCAAGCTTTAACGCCATTGAACCGCGAGTCGGGTAGCACAATCATTTGCTCGCCAAGGCAAAGGAAGGGCGCAGCACCGTGGCACTCAGGGCTGGCGTGGCCCGCTTGGCGACCTGATCCACCAGCGCCGCCACGCGCTCGGTGGCGGTAATCGGCAGCATATGGCCACGGCCCTCCACCACCTGCAATTTCAGCCCGGGCACCTTGCTCGCCAAGGCTTGGCCGTGCTTCTGGAAGTCCAGCACGTTGTCGCGCGCGCCATAAATCAGCCCGATCGGCAGGGTCAATTGGGGGTAGCGCTTGACCATGTCCGGCAGGTCGTCATTGACGAGATTGATCTCACTGGAGGCTGCGTAGAAGTTGTCAGGACGCATACCGAGCAGCCCGCCGCCGCGCGTGGCGAAGTCAGGCGGCGCGGCGTCTGGGGCGAATACACCTTTCACCACCGACCCTTGGGTGAGCAGGCCGACAGGCAAAGTCAGCGTGTGCGAGATCCAGCGCCGCAACCACGCCGGGCGCACCGCCAGCGACAGAAAGACCAGCGGCAACATGCGCTGGGGATGGGTCAGCGGCGCCACCAGGATCAACCCGGACACCGCATGGGGATGATCAAGCGCCAGCGCCAGGGATATCGCCCCGCCGAGGGAATGCCCCAGCACCAGCGGTTTATCCAGGTCGAGCGTCTTGATAAAGGCGGCGATTTGTCGGGCCTGGGCCGGCAGATCTGCCGCGGTGCCTGCGTGGCGGCTGGAATAGCCCGATCCCGGACGATCAACCGTGATGACGCGAAAGCGCTCACGCAACTGGCTGGACAAGGCATAGGTCAAATTGCGACTACTGCCCATCAGCCCGTGAATCATCACCAACGGTGGACCCTTACCTTCCTCTACATAGTGAAAGCGCTCGCCATCAACCTCCACGAAGCGCCCGTTGATCGGAACGGCCGCTTCAATGCGCCGCGTCATCCAGGCACTGAAACCCCACAACACAACGCTTGCGGCCACAAGCACACCCGCAGCGACAACCCATTCGACAGCCATAGCTCGGTCCTCTGCTTCCCTGCTGCTGGCGACCCGACCGTTATTGATCAAGGCCTCAGCCATCGTCCACACCCTGGACCTAAACTTCATGCATACCGTGCTCGTCCGTCGGACAAGTCGCACATGCGGAACAAGGTCCTAGCGTAGGCGATATTTTCAGGTAGATTATTTAAAATCTTTTTTAAAATAATTAATTCATTTTTCCTTTGCAATGGTGTTCTATCTAAAAGACACAACAAAAAAGACAGGAGCACACCCGATGCCCGCCCAGCGCTCCCTCTATGAGGCCTGCCTATGAATGCCCACAGTGATTCAATCGACATCGCCATTATCGGTTCAGGTTTCGCCGGCCTGTGCATGGCGATCAAACTCAAGGAAGCCGGGTTCACCGACTTCTTCATCGCCGAGCAGGCCGACACCCTCGGTGGCACGTGGCGCGACAACCATTACCCGGGTTGCGCCTGCGACGTGCAGTCCCATGTGTATTCGTTTTCGTTTGCGCCGAACCCGGACTGGACGCGGCAATTCGCCCCGCAGGCAGAGATCCGCGCGTACCTTGAGCAATGCGCACGGCGTTTCGAGCTGGCGCCTCATCTGCGCTTCGGCATGGGCCTGCAACGTGCGGTCTTTGATGATCAACAGCAACGCTGGCAACTGAGCTTCAACAATGGCCGACAGGTCAGCGCGCGGGTGCTGGTGTCGGGCATGGGCGGCTTGTCGCGCCCGGCACTGCCGGATATTCCGGGGCTGGACAGCTTCAAGGGCAAGCGCTTCCATTCCCAGCAGTGGGACCACGCCTATTCATTGAAGGGCAAACGCGTCGCCGTGATCGGCACCGGCGCGAGTGCCATCCAGTTCGTACCGCAGATCGCGCCGCAGGTGGCGCACCTGGACCTGTTCCAGCGCACGCCGCCGTGGATCATGCCCAAGCCCGACCGGGACATTTCGCGCATCGAGCGCTGGGCCTTCAAGCACTTGCCGTTCACGCAGCGCTTGGTACGCGGCGCGTTTTACTGGGCACTGGAAGGCCGCGTCGTAGGCTTTGCCCTGCACCCAAAACTGATGAAGATGGTGCAGAAAATCGCCCTGCGGCACCTGCATAAGCAAGTGGCCCGCCCTTCCCTGCGCAAAACACTTACGCCGGACTACACCATCGGCTGCAAGCGCGTGCTGATCTCCAATGACTATTACCCGGCGCTGTCGCGCAGCAATGTCGAGGTGGTAACCGACCACATACTGCGCATCGAAGCCGACGGCGTTATCACGGCCGATGGCAACAAACACCCGGCCGACTGCCTGATTTTCGGCACCGGTTTCCAGGCCACCGATCCCCTGCCCCGCGACTGTATCATCGGCCGCGACGGCATTGACCTGATGGACGCATGGCGCGACGGCGCCCATGCGTACAAAGGCACCACGGTGCCGGGGTATCCGAACCTGTTTCTGATCGTCGGGCCCAACACCGGCCTTGGGCATAACTCGATGATTCTGATGATCGAGGCCCAGGTCACCTACATCCTTGATGCGCTCCAGCACATGCAGCGCCAACGTATCGCCACGGTTGACGTCAAACCCGACGTGGAGCAGGCCTACAACCTGCAACTGCAGGACAAACTCAAACGCACCATCTGGAGTACCGGCGGTTGCCAGAGCTGGTACCTCGACCCGCGCACCGGCAAGAACACCACGTTGTGGCCCGGCTCGACCTGGCGCTTCAAGCAAGTCACCCGGCATTTCGCGCTCAAGGACTATGTGGTTGCAATGGCACCGACCCACGCCATCCCCCACGTGATAACAGCGCCAAACGCCACTGCTGAAGGAAGCCTGTCATGAAGTCATTCAACGGCCGCGTGGCGGCTATCACCGGCGCGGCGTCCGGCATGGGCCGCGCGTTGGCCCTGGCGCTGGCACGGGAAGGTTGCCACTTGGCCCTGGCGGATAAAAACAGCCAAGGGCTGGATCAAACCTTGGCGCTGATCAAAACCTCGACCCTGTCGCCGGTGAAGATCACCACGCATGTAGTGGATGTGGCAGACCGCCAGGCCATGGAAGCCTGGGCCGCACGCTGCGTGAGCGACCACGGCCAGGTCAACCTGATCTTCAACAATGCCGGCGTGGCGCTGTCGAGCACGGTCGAAGGTGTGGACTATGCCGACCTGGAATGGATCGTCGGTATCAACTTCTGGGGCGTGGTACACGGCACCAAGGCGTTTTTGCCGTACCTGAAAGCCAGCGGCAATGGGCATGTGGTCAACACCTCCAGCGTATTCGGCCTGTTTGCCCAACCGGGCATGAGCGGCTACAACGCGACCAAGTTTGCCGTACGCGGCTTTACCGAATCCCTGCGCCAGGAACTCGACCTGCAACGTTGCGGCGTGTCCGCCACCTGCGTGCACCCAGGCGGCATTCGCACCGATATCTGCCGCAGCAGCCGCATCGACGCGAACATGACCGGCTTTCTGATCCACAGTGAGCAACAGGCTCGCGCTGACTTTGAAAAGCTGTTCATCACCGATGCCGACCACGCCGCCAAAGTGATTCTGCAAGGCGTACGCAAGAACAAACGCCGTGTGCTGATCGGTCGCGACGCGTACTTCCTCGACCTGCTCGCCCGCTGCCTGCCTGCGGCTTATCAAGCCCTGGTGGTGTTCGCCAGCAAGCGCATGGCGCCCAAACAGCGCACGCCGGTGTTTGAACCCAACGACGAACCCCGTCTCTGAACAGGAGCACGCACCATGCTACCCATCCGTCGCGATATCCGTTTTGCCTTGCCCGCCGGGCGCATCAAGGACTGGCACGAACAAGGCCCGTTCATCACGCATTTCTTTAATGCGTTGTCGCTGCTGTTTCCCCAGGGCGAGCTGTTTTTCATGGACAGCGTGCGCCATTACCGCCAGCGCATTGACGACCCGGAACTGAAAAAAGAGATACAGGGTTTTATCGGGCAGGAAGCCATGCACAGCCGCGAACACGTGGCCTACAACAATCTGCTGCAAGCGGCAGGTCTGCCGGCGGATACCCTGGACCGGCGGCTTAAATTCATCCTCGACCTGCAAAAAAAACACCTGCCTGCCTCCTTCAATCTGGCGGTGACCATTGCCCTTGAACACTACACGGCGATGCTTGCGGAAATCCTGCTCAGCGATCCCACGCGCTTTGGCGACTCACTCAAGGGCTACCAGCAAATGTGGTACTGGCACGCCCTCGAAGAAACTGAACACAAAGCCGTCGCGTTCGATGTGTGGAACACCGTGATCAAGCCCGGGCCCGGGCGCTATCTGCTGCGCACCGGCACCATGCTGACCGTTACCGTGTTTTTCTGGCTGGTAGTGTTGGATTTCCACCTGCGCCTGCTGATTGCCGACCGCAAGGCCGGTGGGCACCTGAAGGGCTTCTGGCGCATGCTCAAGTTTCTGTACGGACCCAAGGGAGTTTTCCCACGCATGCTGCGGCCTTGGCTGCACTATTTCAAACCGGGCTTTCACCCCTGGGACCACGACAACCGCAAGCGCCTGGCAAGGATCGACGGGCTGGTCGAAGAGATCGAGCAGACCCAACGCGAATACGCGTCAGCCTCGGTTTAAACCTGAGTTGAGGCGCGCTCGCGGACAAAGCGTTGCAACTGATCGCCGGGCAGCGCCTTGCTGAAATACCAGCCCTGGATAAACAATTCGGGGCCGGTGCTCAGGAACGCCAACTGCTCGGCGGTCTCCACGCCTTCCACCACCACGCCGAGCTTGAGCGCCTCACAGAAACGCAGCATGCCGGTCAGCACCTGCGCCCCCTTGGGGTCGCGCTGGGCGACCACAAAACTGCGGTCGATCTTGATGAAGTCCACCGGAAACTGGTGCAGATAACTCAACGCAGAAAACCCGGTACCGAAGTCATCGATATACACCTTGGCGCCGATCGCTTGCAGTTTCTGGATGGTTTGGCGGGTCACCTGGATATCACCGACCAATGCGTCTTCGGTGATTTCCACCGACACCTGCCCATGGGCCTGCGCGAGAATTTCCACCAGGCGCTCGCCGTAGGCGGCGTCCGTCAGGGTGGAGCTCGATATGTTGATGGTCATGGGCAAGGCGAAACCGTTTTTCTTCCACTTCTGGTACTGGCGCACCGCCTGGGATGCCACCCACACATCCACATCCGGCATCAACCGCGCCTGGGCGAGCCATTGCAGGAATTCCCAGGGTGAGTGCACCGTGCCCTTGCTGTCGCGCGCGCGCATCAGCGCCTCACAGCCGGTACACAGGCCGGTGCGTGTGGAGACCTGGGGCTGGTATTCGAGATAGAACTCGTAGTCGCTGATCTGCTGGATGCGGCTCAGTTCGACGGCCTGACGGGCCAGGGTCCGGTGGGACGCCAGCACAGGGTCCAACTCCAGCAGGCGGCCCTTCTCCTCGAGGCCGCGGAAGGTCATGTCCAACGACTTGAGATACACCGTGCCGCCTTCGCTGGCCTGACGATGAATCGCGCGTACATACGGCGCATACACCAGGGTGCCCAGACACAGCAGCAGCACCTGCAACACCACGGCCGCTACGTCACCGTGCGTGCTGAGGTAGGCATTGAGCAACACCGGCGCAGTAAACGGCACGCTGGCCACCGCCGGTGACACCCAACCCAGGTGTACCACCGTCAATGCCACCATGGTGTTGAGCGCCGGCACCAGCAGAAACGGGATAAACAAGCGCGGGTTCAGGATGATCGGCAAGCCGAACAGCAAGACCTCGCTGACATTGAATAACGACAGCGGCAAACTGGCCATTGCCAGCAAACGCATGGACTTGCTTTTGGAGAACAGCAGAATCGCCAACAACAGGCATAACGCCCCGCCAGACCCGCCGATAAACGCGAAAGAACCCAGCAAGCCATTGTTGAGCAGGTACTTGATCGGCTCACCCGCCGCGAGTGCGGTGCCATTGAGCACTACGGCCTGATCCAAGACATCGAACAGCGGCTGCATGGCATACACACCGTGAATGCCGAAAAACCACAGCAGCGAATTCATCAGGGTCACAAACAACCCGCTGCCATAAGGCGATTGCAGCGCATCGAGCACCTGCGGCCCCTGGAGTTGCGCCACATAGGGAATCAGTAGCAGCAACGACAACACCACCACCAATAACAGCGCGGTAATGGCGCCCGGCACCACCATATTGATGGCACCCCGCAGGTTATGGCCGACCAGGTCCTCGTTGACCAGGCGGGTCCAACGGAAACGGTGCAGCCAGGCTATCGCCGGCACATTGAGCAGCGGCGAGGCGATGGCGATGAACAATACGAAGGTGGCCGACGCTCGGGGGTATTCCCGCAAGACAAACGTGGCGACCACCACGTGAGCCAGGCATAAAAAAGCGACAGGCAATTGTGGCAAGCGGTGCTGGATCGCCAGCATGTAACCAATGGAGGCCGCCACCAGCAGCGGAATGACCGAACTGATCTGGTTGTGCAGCCCAGACAGAAAGCCCACCACCTGCGGATCGAACCCCAGCACCCTGGCGCATTCGGACAGGATCAGGAAACCAGCCGACACCAGCAGGCACGGCAGAATCCACAGGAGCCCTTCACGTATGGCGCGCAATGATTCGGTACTGGCCAAGGCCGCCAGGCGTTGAGTAAGGAAAAGTTTGAACAGCGTTTGCACCATGCCCCGCCCCTCCGCCCATCGCCTTCTGCCGCTAGTGGCAGCCCGGAATTCTCGTGTAACGCTACACGGCCAGCTACCGAGAGCGAAAGGTTTTTGCCGCGCCACCCGCAATTATTCAGAATTAATTTCGGCCCTTGATGCTTGTCGCCGACGGTGAGTGAGCCCATGCTTTGAATGGTTACTCTCGAACGGACTCGAGCCCAGGCCTTGCTCCGTGTGTCTTACCCGACATCCAGGTGCCTGCCCATGCGACGAATACTGCCCCTTATGACCTGTGCGCTGCTGGGGTTTTCCTGCGCCGCCATCAACGCAAGCGAAGCGAGTTTTCCCGACGCCCACGCCAGCGGTCCGGCCCGCCTCCAATGGAGGGTCGTCGCCCCGACGCCACCGGACCGAACCGTGCGTGTTGAGGCGTGCGTTTTGAGACGATTGCCCGCGACCTGATTGCAAAACCAGCGGCATGCCCCCATCTAGTGACCTCACCTAATCAGGAGTAAGCCCTTGTCAGAACCCGGTGATAATCACCAGCGCGCCCTGGACCGTTTCTTGAACGAACACCCGCTGGTGGCCGCAGAACTGGACACCCTCAACCCCTTGGCGGCGCAGGCCAAAGGCGAAACCGTGGCGCAGTACCGCGCCGAACGCCTGCATGAAGCGTTCGAGGCAGAGGCGGAACGTCAGAACCTGTTTGCCTGGGAGCTGACCCTCAAACTGACGGCCGAATCCCATGCAGCCTTCGAAGCCCAGCGCCTCGAAGTGCACAAGGAGGTTGCGCAGATGGCGGGGTTGAGTTGGGATGAGTATTGTCGGCTGCATGATTTGGCGGGTTGAGCTGATGGGTCTAGGCACTCTTACTCAACGGTTCTGTAGCGACCAGCGCACACGCTTCCACTTGCGGCACCAATTGGATATCCACCCTACGGTTCGCTGCCCGTCCGGATGCAGTGTCATTGCTGGCGATCGCCTGAGCGCCAGCCGCACCATGGACGGCGAAGCAGTTATCAGGAAGGTCGCCCATGCGCTGCATCCAGTCGCGCACTGCCGAAGCACGTGCATATGACAATTGAAGATTTTGTTCGGCGTCGCCGGTAGTGTCGGTATGCCCAACGATCACAATCAGCCAGCCCGGCTGTGCTTTGATATTGACCAGAGCATTGATCAGCACCTTGGTCGAGCCCGGCTTAAGTTCGGTACTGCCAGCATCGAATAGCGACAGGCTGTCCAACCGCACCGGATCAGGCATGGCCTGTTTCGGCTGGACGCTTTGGCCAGCCATATGACTCCACCACAACAAAAACCCACTTAAAGCTAAGGTGGCGGCCAGCGCAAACAGCCACAGAGCACTACGACGCTTGCGAGTTTCGAAGGCCACAGGCGGTAGTTCCGGCATCGGATGAGATGGCAGAACAACCACCGGCATAACGAATGCCGGCTCCGGAACCCTGATCAGTATCGGCAACATTTCACCCGAAACAACATTGCTTTGCAGTCGTTGCATCAGGCTAACAACTTGGTGACGTAAAGCCTGCAAGGTGATCAAAGGTGCTTCCCCATGGCGATCCAATTGCATGGCTAGCCGCTCCAGCTCACTACTGAGGTGGTTCAGGGCAGGCAACGTTTGCGTCGTAGTGTGCTGACTACGAAGCAACGGCTGCCATTGGGCAAACAGCCAGGCCAAGATGCCCAAGCGCACCGGTGCCATCGGCGGCCACACAGTTGACCATTCGCTGCACAGCGTCTCGATCAGCGTCACACCTTGCGTCATGCCCTCCACGCCATTACGTTGGCTGCGCGCCAGCGCAAAAGAGGCTGCGGTTTGCAACTCCGCTCCGTTGTTCTGGAACAATGTCAGGCACAACTGTTCAACCTTTGCCCAGTCGACATCTGGACACGCCGGATGGCTCAGCTTGGCCAACTCG
This sequence comes from Pseudomonas antarctica, assembly GCF_001647715.1. Classification (NCBI taxonomy): domain Bacteria; kingdom Pseudomonadati; phylum Pseudomonadota; class Gammaproteobacteria; order Pseudomonadales; family Pseudomonadaceae; genus Pseudomonas; species Pseudomonas antarctica. The sequence continues at coordinate 2,801,285 of NZ_CP015600.1, read as the reverse complement.
TCACGCAACATTTTAAATTCGCTAAAGCCGCGCGGATCACCACCAACTCGAATCCGCATTTCCAATAACGCTGTCATTCAGCTTCCCTTCAGTTACAGGTTTAAGGCTGCGACAGATAGTTCTGCCGCTTAAGATGACGTACCAACACTTTGCCCTCGGGTGCCAGAGTCGTGCCGAAGCTCACCCGCTCGCCGTTTTTCAGTTGCGCATCCAGGGCATATTCCAAATGACCTGGCCGGGTCTGCGGCAACAGTTCAATAGTCACTGCCTTAAGGCGCGGCTCATACTTGAGCAGAGTATTAGTCAGCGTGCCCATCAGCCCATGCGCTGAAGCGGGCAGTCCTTGCAGAATCAAGCCCATGTCCGGCAAGCCATAGTCTGGTAAATGACTAAGCGATCCCGCCCGGCTATTGAGGATGCGTTGCAGATTGTCCAGCACGGACAGTGTGTGCTGGTCCTCTTCCAATACTCGGTAAAGGTCCAGCTCGCCGTTGAAGTTCTGCAGGAGCATTTCGTACAGCGAAGGGTTCAGCTCGCTCACGGATTAGTCCTGTGCCAACGGTTGCAGGGTCAGCCGATTGTTGCCCAGTTCCATCACCCTTGCCCGGTCCGGGTCCAGGTCATCGCGGGGCAACGTCAGGCGCCAGGTATTCATTTGGGTATCGGGTGTTCGGAATAACGCCACCACCGTTACAAACTGAGCGTCTTGATCCAGCGGCACGTTCAGCTGCGCGCCCTCTCCGGGCTTGATCACCATCGCTTGCTGGTCCAGTAGGTCGGCGCGTAGCAAGTTGTCGGCCTCATTAAGCACACTGTCGTAGGTAGCTTTATCCATGATTTTGTTGTCGCGCAGTTGATACACACGCACCACCGTCGGCACCGACAAGCCACGCATGTCCGACATGTCGGTGTTCATCGCTGCCCGACCGGTGAAGTCCAAGTGCAAGGTTTTCACTTTTTTATAGAAGATGGCCTTGGCCGTGGACGAGGTTGCGTCACTCACAGTCTGAGTCAATCCACACCCGCTCAGCAGTGCTCCAAGAACCACCACTTTCAATAAATTAAAAACGGTACGCGACATGCTGTGCCTCTCTGAATAGGGGGTTGCTGTGCAGGCCTTGGTATCGGCCCAGGTTGATACTGATAGTTTCGTGCTCGCGGGCCTGCCAAGCGTCGCTGCCCAAGCCCAGAACACCGGTCATGCCCAGCAATACCGGCGTACTGCCTAGCACTGGTTTAGGCAGGCTGTGTATCGGCAGCGACAGTTGCAATTTCGCGGTGCAACGCCAGCCCAAATACACCCGCAGCAATACCAACAAGTCGTTGTGCAGCTGGTTGCCCGGCAACCAGCCACGCGCTTCGTCCAGGTCCTCGGTGAACAGCGCCAGGTGCAACTGACTGTTGGCATCAAGGCCGACACTGCCCAACGGCGTACCCTGGGACAAGCTCACCGGTCGAGTACTCGACAGGCTGGCCGGCTGAGCCAAGGACACTTTCTGCGGCCAGTGCGGCGTTACTCGGACCTGGGTGTTAGGGGCCAGCAGCTTGACCAGTGCGGTAATACCTTCGGCGTTGCGAGTGGGCAGGCGCATTACGCCGAGCAGTGCCAGAAAGCGTGAAATCGGCGTGGCAATATGCTTGGCAGGGCCCGGAACCCCGAGGCCGATCAACCCCAGCAGACATTGTGAAGTCGCATCGCTGCCGCCCGCCGCAAATGTCGCTGGGTAGGAGTACTTGCGCCAGACGCGATAAAACTGCGTAAAGATCCTGTGATTGAAAATATCAAGGAATGCCTCAAGGGCTTCATGGCCTTCACGACGCTGGGCGATATCGTCCAGGAAGGCCGTCGGCATCGGCGAGTCGACACCATAAAGACCCAGCAGGCGTGTGCGTACCGTCGCCGGACGTTCGGGATGGTCCTCGCAGGTTTCAATGGCTTTCAATTCCCCCGCAGGAAAACCCATGCCGGGGTCGGGCCGAAACCGCACCGGGTCATCCGCCGGGTGCGCGGTGCTCCCCAGCGGCGGGTGATCGGGCAACGTCTGCTCCAGCAACTGGCAGAACCGGTAGAGGTTGGCCTCGGCGATCCGCCCGTCCAGCGCTTCCAGCAACCCAACGGCTTTCAGCCGGGAATACGCTGACTGTGGTTCTCGTTCCATCGCAGGCACTTTCCAGTAGGTTGCAAGATCAGCGTGAGCTGGTTGAATAAATGAATGTCGGCGTACAGGCCAAAGAAACGATGGAGCATCTCGCCAAACAGGCTGATATCGCCCTCCCCTGAAAAACCATTGGCATCCAAGGTGATTTCGATATCCACACCCCGTAGCAGGAAGCCCTTCTCGAAGCGCTGCACCAGATGATGGCGAACCTCGACAATCGCCTCCAGGCGACGGCGGTTCAGTTCGCTGCCAGTCCAGTCGTACAGCGCAAGGGTGCCGCGCAGCACCTCGGCGCTGTCGAGCATCGGCAAGAAATTCGAGCCTAGATGGCTGAGCACTCGCCAGTGAAAACGGTCACGATTGGGTGGGTAGCACGGCAAGCTGGGGGCACACAGGTTGCGTACTCGCAACCCGGTCTGGGTAGATTGCACCACGGTGTCAAGCAAGGTGCTTTGCAAAGCCTTGCGCGGTAACAATCCGTTGGTGCCGGTCAAGCGTAACGACAGGCTTTCGCTGTTGCGCAACCGATCCTTATCGAAGCCGTCACCGCCCAGGATCAGCCAGGTATCATGCAGCCCTTTGGCAGAGCGTTTTAAACGGGTATGGAAATATCGCTCGGGAGCATCGTCGCGCAGCATGCCGCCCTTATGGCGAAAGCTGCTGAACGGCACGTAGTCATGGCGCACAGCATTTTTTGACGAGGTGACCTGGTCGACTGAGTAAATCTCAGTATGACCGTCCTGCAACCGCATAGGCCGCAGTAGGTAGTCGGTTTCTAAAGGCGCCAGCGTCAGTGGATCGGCCTCCAGCGCAAACAGATTGATCACCGGCACGGCATGCAAGCGAATGTGTTCGCTGCTCACACTGAATTCCTTTGGCCATGCTTCACGCAGCACCACGTCCAGTTCGAACCAAGGCGTACCGGCACTGAGGCTCAGGTGTTCCAGACCACAGAGGGTCACGAACATGAATTTCTCGCGAAAGGTGAAGTATTCCAGCAGCAACTGATACCCGCTGAACGCACTGTCGCCCTTGGGCCACAGACGATCCTCGTCAGCAAACCCCTTGGGCGCAAAATGGCCTTCCATTGCCTGGCGCTCCTGCTGGCCGGGCAGACGCACGTAAAGCGCCTGGGTATTGAGCGTCAGCGCCTGGTGCAAGGCGCTGGCTAGCGGCGCATCGGCACTCAGGTACAGCGGCAAGCTGCTCAGGTCGATCTGATTCCAGTCCGTCAACGCGCCGCAGGCAAAGCGCAGTCGTAATAGCGAGCGACCGTCTGGCTCGTAGGCCAGTCGCACCGACTCCAAGGCCAGCGGCTGCAACGTGAGGTCCTGAGTCGTGGTGTAACGGCAACGAGTGCGCTGTGGGCCAATGGGTTGGGATAACACCTCGAAACCCTTACCGACCAACTCGCTACGTTTCATCTGCGCAAGTTCGGGGGCCAGTTCAACAACCGACAGCGACGGAATGGTGCGTAAATAGTGAGGCCACAACAGGCTGACCAGCCCTTCGGTCAACTCCGGTAAATCATCATCGAGCTTCTCGCGCAGGCGCCCCATCAAGAACGCAAAGCCTTCGAACAGGCGCTCCACATACGGGTCTTGCGCACCCGGTTTGTCCAGGTTGAGGTGGGCCGCCCGATCCGGGAACGCTTCGGCGAACTCCTTGCCGGCTTCGCGCAGGTAACGCATTTCGGCGTCGTAATAGCGCAGGGTTAAATTGTCCATGCTCACAGATAAATTCCTGATAAATGAGGGTTAACCGCAGAGCACGGCAGCGCGTACTGGGTCAATCGCGACCAACGACGCCAACAGCGCCTCGGTGCGCCGGGCCAGGGCGGGTTTGTCGGCGTCAGTGCGCTGCGCTTTCAGACGCAACAGCTTGAGCAGGCGTGCCTTGACCTCAAAATTCAGCTCTGGCTCCCAGTCCGCCAGCGCGTGGTGCTGTGCGGTAGCGTCCAGCTCTGCCAATACGTGCATGGCCAAGTCGCCTTTGCCGTATTGCTCGGCTACTCGTGCCATCAGCAGGCGCAGTAGCCAGCGCTTGCGCCCGGTCAGCACACCCGGCCGGGCCGCCAGCCAGCCGAGCGCCACGTCCACGCCGTCTTTGTCGGCCTGCGCCAGCGCCTCGTCCTCCAGCGACAGAATCTCGGCATCGCTCGTGCTCAACACCGCCTTCGGTGCCGGGAGCCATTGCTGCGGGCGGTTGCCACTGACGTGCTGGGTGATCCAGTCGCGGGTGGTTTCGTCGGCGAAGGGCGTGCCGTCGTTCCAGTTCAACAGTTCCAGGCCCGGTAAGCGCTCGAGGAACATACCCAGGTCACGCTTGACGATGTCTGCCCAGCCGTCTTGTGGCGCGGGTTGTTTACTCAGCGCCTGGTACACGTACCACTGCAAATCCAGCCAGAAGTGGTTCACGCTCTCGGCGTACATACGCTCGACCTGATCGAGTAATTCAGTCCAGCTTTGTTGCTGGTAAAGACGCTTGAGCTGCGCCCGATAATCCCCACGGGGAGACGCCAGCCGCGTATTGCCGCTGGCTTCCTCAGGCGGCACCTGGTGCACCGTGTCCCAGCGCAAACTTTTCATCAGCCGATGCCCCGCCAGCCAGCCAAGGGGCTGTTCGCGTAAATAGCCCGCTAACGCCCTACCGCTGTCCAGCAAGTCGCGCCCAGACTTGATGGCCGCGGCGGTCGGCGCCGCCGTCTGCACATTCGATTCGTGCCGGGCACTGTGCTGCGGCACCAGCGCATCCACCCCACCAGACTGCGACAACCGAACGGACAACGCGCCGTACAGCGCACCGAGTGCCGGGCGCTGATCTTGCGGCCAGGCTTCAAGCCCACGCTCCAGCCAGGCCAGTGCCGCCACCGTGCGCTCGGCTTCGCTGCGGACCACTTCGGGGTACAGCGACAGGCTGTCCAGCACCTTGCCGCTCGCCAGCCATTCCAGCGCCATCTTGCGACTATTGGGCCGCAACGGCAGCACATCAACGGCGAAACGGTCCACCAACGAGGCGAGCAAAGTGAGGCCATCGGCCAACCCGGCCTCCCCGTCCTTCTGCACGCGCGCCCACAGGTAATACGTAGCGACGCGCAGGTCTTTACAGGTGTGGATCAGCAGCTTTTCTGCCAGTTGAGCCACACGCTCGGCATCCGCACCCGAGAGCTTGTTGACCTCCTCGCGCAGGCGTTGGAAGTCATCGTCGTAGCCTGGGTCTTCGCCTACAGGCGAGTCTTCACTGATCGGTTGAAGCCACGCTTGCCAGCACTCAGCGTGGCTGCGGGCCAGGGCCGAAGGGTCGCGCTTGCCCAGGCAATGGGTAATCAAGGTGTGCAGGCTCATTCAAAGACTCCGTTCTGCGCATACGGCACTTCTGCCGCAACCTCGTTGAGGAATATCTGTGGCGGCAACGCGAAGTTTCGTAGCTTGAGCAAGGCCAATGGCCCTGCACCCAGTTCGGTGCGCAGGTTCCAAGTCAGGTTCAAACCATCGGGGGCCTTGAGGACCATGCGGTAGCGGCTATCGCCGTCGTCCAAGGGGGTGATTCGTGCTTTTTCTAACAAGCGGATCAGGCCCCAAGTGCCTTGGTAGTCACCGAAAAGGCGCTCGCCGGTATGGATACTGGTCCAGCTCAGGCTGGCGCCGGGATGATCACTGCGCCCCGGCCAATTGAAACGCTGCCAAAGCTCTTTCTGGTTGAAGTACTGATGTTGTTCACCATTGAGGATGAAGGTGGTTTGCACCACATCGCGTACCGGTTTGCCTTGCAGCTCAAAACTCAGTCCCATGCCGCCGTCGGTGTAGATCACGTCGGCCAGATGGCTCAGTTGATTAATCGCCGCCAGAAACTGCGGATTGATGCGCAGCCCCTGGCTATGGCTTGGGTCAGCTACCCAACGGCTGCCTTCTTTACGCAACACACCGCTTAGTTGGCTGCGTAAAAATTGCTCGATACGCCCGGAGTCGGCGCGGATCATCTGCCCCAGCATCGGGAACGAGGAGTCGCTGGCGGTTTCCGCAAACGGATAGCGGCCGGCGAAAGCACTCTGCCACTCACGAACGATTGAGCGCTGCCACTGACTATTGAGTCCCGCGGCCGAGGGTTGCAAAACCCGTTGCCACGCTTCATCTAACGGCTGCACAAAAAGCGTATGGCCGACGCCATTCCACTCTGCGCCCAAGCTGGCCGCGATCAGGCTTCCGTAGGACTGAGTGTCTGTGAGATCGACGCTCTTGCCCTGAAACACCGTCTGCGCCAAAGCTTGGGTCATTTCCCTCGGATCGGGTGCATTGCTGACTTGCTGTAATTTCAGGCGCAGCCGGGTGACACGGGTCAGGAACGCTTGCAGGCTCAACCTGTCGTTATCGGCCTTGCCCTCAGGGTCTTTGCCGAGCAGGGTCAATAGCGGCCCGAAAGTGGCATCCAGCGGACTGCGCGGTGCTTGTGCCAGTTGATCAATCATTGGCACTTTGTCCTTGGCGATGAGCTTTTGCGCGGACTGTATCAACGAGTCGGCCAGGGCCTGGCTGCGAGCGCCAGCCTGCCCTTGATAAGCCAGCGTATTCATCATGGCAATCAGCGGCGATTGGCGTACATCGGTCATCAAAGTCAGTTGGTCGATCACATCGCCCAAGCTATTGGCTGGGTTCCACCGCAGGCTGTTGAGAAAGTCCAGCCAGGCACTGGCGTAGTCCTGAAAGTAACGCTCGGTCAGGCGTTCTCTGAGTTCATCCGGGGTCAACTCGGCGGCGATATCGGTGTGGTTGTCGCTGAGCACCCAGTCAATTTCTTCGCGGCGTGCCTCGGCGATATCATCAATCGCCTGGCGTACCTGACCTTCCCAGGCCTGGCGGGTGAACACGCCCGGTACACTGGCTTCGGTGTAGAACAGCGCCAGCACATCAGTTTCACCCACCATGTTCTGCACGCTCAGCTCACGGTATTGATTGGCCGCTGTGTCGAGGACCTGCTGGTACAGACTGGTTTCTGCATTGCGCTGGCCCAGTTGCCCAAGTAGAACCTGTCGGGCCTGAGCAACCAGCCTCGGGTCAGCTTTGATGGCCCAGGCCGGGTGCGCCGCCAAGTGTTCGCCATAGAACTGCCACAGGTTAGGCGCCAGACCTTGCCAGAGCCCCGGAGATACACCGTCGCGCACCGGCTCGACATTGCCCAGGGCTTTGGTCAGGAAGGTGGCGTCGGCTTTTTGCGGGCGCGCCATCATCAGGTAAGCCTTCAACTGCTCGTAGGCATCCTGGGCTCGCGCTGCTCGTTGCTCGCTGCCCGCAGGCAAACTGATCAACGCGTTTAGCTGTCGTCGCAAACTGGCCGCCGCTGGGTCACGGATCAAGCGGTTGTTGGCTTCAACATAGCGTGGCCACAACGCATCAAGCAGGCCCAGATTCTGATTCAAGCCGAAGCGCTGATACCAAAGCGCACCGTGTTCGGCGCGGTATTCCAGACGTCCCAGTTCGCGCACCAAGTCGTTGAGTGCACTCAGTTGCTCGTCACTACTGCCCGACTGCTGCAATGCCGCCAACGAAGTTTGCACTTGGGCAATTTGCACACGGTTGCTGACAAACGACCCCAACAACCCAGCGCCCAATAACGTCGCCAACCCCAGCACCAGCGCATAGCCGACTCGCGGCAAGCTCCAGCCCAGCCGACGCCCATTGGCATTATCGCTGAGCACGCCGTGCCACACCGGGGCAACCGGCCAGTCATTTTTCAAATCATATTGCGTGCGCTGCACAGGCAGGCTGAACCACAACCCACGCAATGGCACGCCACGGGAAAACTCACCGGCAAGGGGCGCCAGTGTGTGACGCCAACGGGCAATACCTTCACCGCTTAAATCGCGGGACAGGCGCAGTAGGAAGTCATGCTTCATCTCGGCGTTCATCTGCGCCAAGCCCTCGCGACGCAGAGGCTCCAGCAAGCGCGCTAGGGAGGTTTCCAATGCCGCCGCCGTGAAGCACTCGGGCAACTGGCAGCCCACCGGCTGCGCTTTGCGAGAGTCCTGCGACCATGCACTGTCGCAAACCTGCCACAGGTACAACGGCAACTGCCAGTGCAGGTCACGGGCAAGGCGCTGCACTTGGCGTACACCTTTGCCCATCGCCGCGTCATCGGCGGCCTGGGTTTTGTTCAACGCCCAAACCACCCCGTCCAGCGCATGCCAGCGGCTCAGCCCATCCCATTGGGTAGGGAATGATTGGTCCAGCGCAGCCTGGGCACTACCGCCCCACAGCAGGACTGTGCCTTGGCCTTCAAGCCAGAATTGCCCGGCCAGGGTTGGGGCGATGGCTTCGATTTCGGCAGGCTCGCCGACGACTAGCAGTAGGCGGACTTTGCGGCGCCAGAAGATACCGTGGCGGTCGCGCATATGGCTTCGAACCAAGCTCACTCGTGTTACAGCTTGAGCATCATGGGATTCAGGACGGGCAGACTGCTCCGACCGATCATCTGCCCCTATTCGCGGATAAGCCTTATACCCGAACTGATGCCCCAACAAATGGTAACCCGCGACGCACATCAACAAAACCAAGGTTGCAGCCGCTATCACCCACAACATCGTAGATTGGCGATCATCGCCGGACCGAAATCCAAACAGCTCGGGGTATTGCCAGACCAATACACCCAGGATCGTGCCGATCAGCAACAGCACGATGATCAGAACTGTCAACCACACTAAACGTCCAAACTGCATTCTAAAGTCCTACTTGGAAAGCGATAGCACAGGCGTCAAGACGGTGCTCCAGAGCCCTGCATCAACACAGTCGCCCCCGCTGAAAATGAATTGCGGCCCAGCGCCGCTCTGAATGGTCTGCGTCGCTGCGGCAATCGCCAGCCACGGTGATGCTTTGCCCGGGTGGCCAAGCACAGTGTCTAGGTTGCAAACCCCTTGGTTGTGCTTCGACTGGAGCGACACGTCAACCAAGACCTTGGTCAGCGCTGCAACACGTTGCACATCAATCCCGACCCGCCATATTTGCTCGATTGATTGCGCGTCGATTGGTACCCAGTCCAAGGCCTGCCGAGCTGCATAGAGCAAAGCCTCTGTCGTTGGCTCGCGCTCCTGCTCCGGGCGATGCAGGTAGGCCTTAGGGGGCAAGACGGTTTGCGTCAATCGGTTACCCAACAGCAATCCGACCGCAACTTCAGCCGTCCCTTCTGGCTGCTGCGGCGCAAACTGTATCGCCACTACCAACAGCAACGCCTCATCAAAAATGCGGTGATCGAGCCACTGATCCAACGCCTTTAGCCCAAAGCCCTCAATAGGCACTGTCGACTGACGGATTCCGGACTCGCTCCATGCCTGCCGCCATATCTGCTGCAACACGTTCTGCGGCAAAGCGCTATCAACTTCCAGTAGTAATGCCAACGGTCTATCGTCGGGAGCCTGTTCGAGAATTGGGACTAAATCGGCCAGTACTTGCATCACCACGCGTCGTAACGCCTGCTCAGTTTCTTCATCCGCAACGCCCGCTATACGGCTGTGACGAAACGTAGTTTGGCCGTGCCTGGGAGGTTGAGCCTTGAGCGCCTTAACGCCGCCGAGCAAAGCATTAAGTTGTGTTACTGACGGCGCCTCCGGCTCCCGCACGGCCGAGAGCAGAGCCACACCCAACACCTGCTGTACGCGCCGACCACGACGGAACTTTTGGATCAAATCCTCTTCACGTGCCTTATCCCAACCGTCAGCAACCTGCTGTTGACCGCAATACAACAAAGCACGCACGCAGGCCAACAGGCACCAACCCAGTAGCGGAACGCCCAACGCCAGCCCCCAGAAACTTACTGGTTGTTGGCGCAACGTTTGGGTGCCGAACAAAAAAGTTCCGCACAGACCCAGCAGCAGTAGCAGCAGTGGCAGTACACCTAGCCAGAGCCAAGCCCTCGGTCGTACGGGTCGTAGCGCCAGTGCTGGCACTTGATCCAATCTGACCGACATGGCTAGCTCGCGCTCGCTTGAGGCAGCGACGAAATCAGGATGCAGTTGCAAGCGCAGCGATGCCCGTGAAACGCAACTGGAATGCCATGGTCGTTAAACGTTGAGTGCCCCTCGGCAATTTCTGTTCGGCCATGGCCAGGAACGGGGCAATCAACTGGGTCGCCCTTGCGTGCCACACCAATTCCCCTGAAAACCATAACAATGGAGCCTGATAGAACAGTGCCCCCGCCGGTCGATTTGTCGCCGATACGAATGATATCTTTCATGACTTACCTAGGATTAATACCGACACAGTTATCTACGCCCCTGAGACGCGCTCTTGTCATGTGATGGACTTTCACTATCCAGCCAGACTTTATAGCGCGCACGACACCGGTGCGCGCAAACAACCTACGAGATCAGCGCCATAATTTTTATTAACTTAAGCTACGCAAAAAAAAAGCTCTAACTAGCACACCCCATGATGCGCCACGGGATTCTCTTTCCTCACATACTGATTAGTGAGAAGTTATTTTTTCAAACACACTCACCGGGACTAACTTTTCCTTTCCGGCCTTCCTCATCAGACTAATGTACTCCTCATAGTAAACTATTGCCTTTTCTTTATCGCCCCCCCATAAAACATCCGCAATATTTAGCTTTAGAACAACTCTACCCGGAGACGCTCCCTCAACGGCTCTCAGCAATTTATAGGCCCCAACTTCCTCACCCGCTTGCCATAATGCATAACCCAAATCATTGTAAGCGGCAACGGTAGAATTACTAATCGGAAATTCTTGAAGTAATTCTTCAACACGCCCAGAACCTAAATAAGATTTGATTGCCTCACCCCCCGTCATTCAAACGACTTAGAACAATAAGCTGCGCCAACTTAAGAAAATCTACGGACCTTCCACGCTCAAGTTCTAGTATTTTTTCACTCGCAATCTTACGTGATACATACCAAGCGTAGTTGCTACTTCCCTCCGACAACTTCCCCTCATAACCAGACAAAATTCTGGACAACTCCTTTTCTTTGCCGACTGAGGCCAGGTTTTTTTCGATATAAATAAAAGTCTCATACTGGACGCCACTGAGACCAATACCAGAATGCTGAACAGGCCAAGCACAAGTAAACAAAAAATAGCTTCTTTTTCCTTTTACCGTATATGCATCAGTTAGTTCAGCGTCGCCACCTTCTGGCTCGCACACATCGGGGATAGTGTAGCGAACGCCACTTTTACCTGTCAGATAGCCACTTATAGTTTGTCCACGCGCTCCGCTCGCCGACAAGAACTCAGCAACATCCACCTCATTAAAAACCGGACTCAAATTATAAAGTTTACTTTCCGCACAAACAAACATCGAATTCCCAAGCAACAGAACCAAACTCGTCCATTTCATCAACGTCTAACTCCCGCTTGACCACACCGCTCAATCAATTAAAAACAGAGTACTCCTGTGTATATTTACAGCTGTGCCTTAGTCATTTACCAGCACAACCGTACGACCTGCCTCGAAAATAAAAATATCAAAAAACAATCACCACCGTCACAAAAAACAAAATTCGCAATACTTAATCAACACCACATTAGCACTGCAAGCCTATGTCCTAAAACTTATTACACCTCCAATATCGTTGCACATCAATCACCCTCCCGTAACAGTCTTTCCTGAAAATCTAAATTCCACCCAAACTTCTTCGCGTGTCATATCGACACCAAGGAGTGCAACTTCTTATGCCCGTGTCAATTTTGTTGTCGATTTAGTCGTACCAAGAGTGGGAAAAATTCAGACCCTTAGAGACTCCAACTCGGCCTCACATACTGAACATGATCAAAGCTAACGTTATCAGGCACTAACGACCTAATTATGCATTGCCATGTTAATTATCATGAATCACACTTCTCCACAGCGATTCTTTTTAAATCCTGCTCTTGCAATCGTTGAAAAACCATAGGGCTTTCCGAACGAAGTATATCAACATATCGCGGCACTAGTTTATCCCCATGCATAAAAACCAGAAACCCTACACCCTCTCCAAAATTATAACACCCAACTCGACTTTTAATTAGTTTCTGAGGGGACGAGTTCTCTACCGACCTAATTGAAGAGTATCGATCAAAAACCTCAATCTCACCAATTTTCCCAAGTAAAAAATCATTCCCAACCCCACCTTCAAGTACCGACCTGGTATCAAAAGAGAAAACTGAGGAATTCCATTCATTTGAATAGCCCTGCGCGATCTCGTCGTAATCCTCCTTGAGTTCCATATTTAATCCACACATTCCAGCAGTCGCCCTGGCACCATTGTAATTATTCCGAACATCAGAATAAGCACAATCTATCAGCATTTCGCCTCTATTAGCCAGTAGGGTATAATAAAAATCAAACCTACCGCTCACTTGAAGTGCGGGACGGCCATCGACACTTATCAATCGCCGAGAAAAACCATCCTTACTACCAATTATATTTTGATAAATTTTCTCACCACCATTATCTAGCAATACTATACTGCCCGAACTTCTACCGACCGCTATTTCTTCGGCAGTCGCATTCGAACAAGCCAAAAGCAATAAAAACGAACCCAGTACGAGCCTCCCTTTGAACATATTAAAACCCCGCAGGCAATTGAGATGCTTGCTTTAAAATATTTTCAAATCTTTCCGCGTAGGAAGCAATCAAGGCTTGTTCGTCGATACCATTTATAATTCTTCTTGCCGACATATAGTTCACACCATTAGCATTAATATAGTTAGCTAGCTTCTTTCCAGTAAACATCCCTTCTGTCATACCTATAATCATAATAGGGATAGAGTACTCAAACTTGGCCGCTGCGTCCGGATTAGAAACAAAATCAACAGATAACAAGGCGGAAAATTTTCGATAATTATTTTTCCATGTCAGGTGGACACAACCTCGACCTCTATACTTATACCCATCTCCTCTCTCAGTATTACCATTCTCCCTAGCCCTCGTTCTATGCTCGGGGGTGGAAGCAAGAACCGGGTCGTACTTATTGAAATATGCAGCATTACCTACCTCTGGCTCCTCACTAAAAAACTCCCCGGCCGGGAAGTAGTATGCTTCATGCCTGACAGTTGCCAACATATAAGCCACTTCGTAGAGATTAGCCTTCGTTAAACTTGAATCGTAGTACAAATTTATAGATGTTACTATTTTTCTTAGATTCTCCTTTGAACCTTGACTTAGAGCCCGAGTACCAGACGAAAACAGTGCATGTTGTTGCTCGTACAACATCAGAAAATCGTCCACATTGATTAGCCCAGCCAACTTGGCGAACCACCCCCCAAGCCCCATAAAATGCAAGTGATACACCTGCCCATGCGCCGGCAACCCAAGTTTCGGCGCCACCTCCCCCCACCAACTCACCTGCTTGATCCGCTCTTTCTCCGCCAACCAGTTCAGGTGCGGTGTCGAACCGCTATGGCCAAGCACTTCGTCCAGTGCGTCCCACTTATGAGGTTCGTGGCGCCACTCACTTTCGTTGTGGATGATTAGTTTCGACAGAGATTGCGCGTGTGCCGGTAGGCTAATCGCGGCTTGCAACTCTTCAGCCGTCATTTTTCCATCATGGTCACGGTCGATGATGTCGTACAGCCGACTCTTTAGCGGTCCGTTGTCCGATATGTCGGCCAAGGCACCGTGGCGTTCAATTTGTTCCTCACTGAAGCGGTTTGCCGCCCGAAGAAAGGAAGCCAGGGTTTGCCGAGGGGAATCATAGTTGAAGATTACGTCGTAGCCCTCCCATGACCAGGGATCGAACCACTGAGTGACCCCGACTTCTTCAAGAACCCAACCATCGAGTAACACGCTGTTCGCGTCGTGGAGCAGCCCTTCAAGGCGATACCAGTTGCAGGCTTTTCGTTCGGCTGTTGCCGAGATGACTATTTTCTTGTCGGCAGGTAGGCCGTCGAGCAGGCTTTTCGGCACCAAGAGATCGGCGTCACTGGGTGTGCTGGCTGCGTTCAAGGTGGGTGGTTGTATGGCGCTGAAATGCTCCTGATGTGTTACCACAGCAGTGCCCTTGGCAAGTTTTAGCCAGGTTTTGCCTGTGGCAGGCAGCCGCTGTGCCCAGGCACGACTCACTTCGATGAACGTTTCGACGTCATCATCGCTGAAGACTTCCAGGTGCAACTTCTTTTCCGGGTGCTCAGCACCGCCGTCTTGGTATTCGCCAATGTGACCGATTAAGTCGCCAGCCTTGATCGCTATTGGTTGATCGAGAACCACGATGCGGTTCGCTATCGGTTCTAAAGCGCCCTCCAGCGAATTGAAATGAACGTACTGGTTCACCCGCTCCAGTTTCCCAAACTCCCCCTCACCGCTGACGACTACCTCGCTGCCGTGTGGTAGTTCCATAATGGCTTCGGTTCCGAGTCTGGCATTCGGCTCAGCGCGAACTTTGAGTGACGAAGCCTTGACCCTGTACTCCCCACCCGCGATGGGTACTAAATATTCATATGAAAGGTAGCCCCGCAAAGAACCATCGGCACTTATCAGAGCATCTGGTCCGTTAGTGTTTTCTAGCTTGCGATATTCCCCCTCACCGCTGACGGTCACCTGCGCGCCCCGTGGCAAAAGAGTCAACACCTTGCCCCCTTGCGCTTGGTTACGAACGTTCAGGCCCAACTGCGCAGGATGGCCGGGGAGTGCGTCTCTAGTCGTCGCCTTGACCCAACGGGCCTGCCCTTCGGACCAAAACGCCGGCCGGGCGACAGAAGCATCATCCCGGTACACCGCCCAATCCTGCAGGTGCATATACAAGCTGTAAAAGATCAGGCTGGGCGGAGCATCCGTACAGCCCTCAATCTTTGGAGCCTCAAGACAGTGGCGTACCAGAACAAAATTACGTGAAAAGGGCTTTAGCGCACACAGCTCATTGACGAAATAAGTCGAGGTTGGTGAGTACTCGTCGATGCGGTAAGCCACAACCTCACCGTCCGCCAGACAATGCACGCTTGTTTGATCCAAGGTTCCGGCGGTGCCACTATCGAAATGCACGCCACCGTGCCAAAGACCATTACGTCCCAGCGGGTAATAACCTGACGCTGCTTTGGCCAGTTGGGTTAATTGATCCAGTGGGGATTTTTTGTCCTTGAAGGGATGGTTCCAGCTAACCAGTGGCTGCAATGTCACGGCGCTGGCAGGTGTCGGCGCGTGAGGCTCCGCAGAAGGTGTCTGTGGCGTCGGCAAGACAGGCTCGTCTGGCGGGTCAATCGGAGCCTTTCGCTCACGACCAAAAAGATCAAAAAACTGAAATATCAAGCTGCCCATGGTGTACTCCGCTCCTGTTTTTGCAAAAGGATTAGCCAGAGAAATCCATAAGCCCCAGGGACTTGGATTTATGCTCGGTCAATTGAGGTGGCTGTGGCATATCCAGCACTTGTTGGGCCGGACCCAGGTAATCGAAGTGCGCCGATTTGATGTAGTAGTCTCCCTGCGTACCAGACTCGATGCTGCTCTGATCAAGGGTGATGTAGCTGCCACCAGCATTCAGGGTAATTTTCTTCTTGGCGACGATGCGGATTTCATCTTCGGTGCTGATGATCTCCAAGCCATGGCGGGCCATCAGTTCCAGCGTGTCGTTCTGTGCCTGGATGTTTACCGGACCTTGGTTCGCAATCAACTTGATGCCCAGCTTGCGCACAAATAGACTTAACCCCTGCCCTACACCGATAAACAGTCGCTTGACCACACTGATATCCGCCTCGGCCCCGGCATTGATCATCAGGTTGTCCTGCGCCGCTAGTTGCAGGTGTTTGCCGCTGGTCAGGGCGATACCTTCGGGAGCGCTGAGCAGCACCACCGCCTCTTTGAGTCCATCAAGCTGTTCACGCATGAGCGTCAGTTGTGCCTGCACATCCGCTGGTTCAGCATTGGCGGCCTGGGCATCGACAGACAGCCCGTCCAACTGATCGCCCGCCTTCTGTAAACGGCCTAACACTGCACTCATTTCAAGCATCTGCCCTTGAGCTTTGGGCTGAACGTCAGCACTGATGAAAATCCCACTGCCTGCGCGGATGGCGGCATGACCATCGGTGCGTAACTCCGCCCCCTGGCCTCGTGGTTGCCGCTCGGCATCTACTAGATGCCCCAGGTTGAGCTGACTCTTGCCACTGTGCTCTGTACTGACCTTGGTATGCTCCTGCCCCCGCGTGTCGTCCATGCGCAGTTTGTTGTTGGCCGGAGTGCGCAGCACGTTGCGTTTGTAGTTGCGCAAGGTCACATGGTCTACGTGTTGGCTGTCGTGCAGGGCGTGGGCGATGTAGGGCCGGTCCGGGTCGCCTTGTTCGAAGGCGATGGCGACTTCGGTGCCGGGAATCAACGGCAAGTGCAGGCCGTGGGTGTCGCCGGCGTACGGGCGGGCCAGGCGAAGCCATAGGCTTTCTTCGCCCGCCTTCCAGGTGTCGCGGTCAAATAGAAAGTTGACCTTGTAGCGGCCTTCGATGTCGATGTGGCCGTAAGGGTCATGCTCCTGCGGGCTGGTGACGCGCGCCGGGACGGTGCCGGCGATTTGCGGTTTATCTTTCAGCGCTGGGCGAAAGCACACGGTTTCCGAGTAGGGAATTGCCTCGAAAGTAACTTCGTAACTGCTGTCGCGGGCGGCGTGGCTGATCAATTGGGTGATCACCGCACCAGGGGCAAAAGCCTGTGGGGCACCGCCAGAGATTTTAAGTACCTGCCCAGGAGCCAAGGTGGCGCTGCTGCTGATGCCGCTGAGTTGAGTGTGACCGTTGAGATAACGCTCGTGACGCAGGTGAGCGTAGAAATAACCGCTCTCACTTTGCAGGTCTTCGTCTTGGGCATAGGCGTCACCCAGCCCGGTGTAGGGTTCGGCGTAGTGATAAGCCTCGCCGTAGGTTGTGCTCGCGCCACGGGTTTGATCGACATTGCCGTCTTGCGAAGTGTTGGCAACGCGGTGATGGTAGGCACGAATGTTAACGTGCTGTTCCACCACTTGGTGGCTGGATTGCAGGGCCCACGCACCGTCATTTCCGCTGCTGCTAAGTCCCGATTGCGGGCGGTACGCCAGCTCCACATCGAACTGGTAATGACGCTGGTCATCATGGAATTCAATTACGTCGATGTTCAGGCGTTCGTCGCAGGTGAAGCAATACCAGATGCCAACGTCGGCCAGCAGGCGGGAGATGAAGGCCAGGTCGCTTTCGCCGTACTGCATGACCTGTTCACGTTTGGGGTATTCGCGCACCAAGTTGAAGAGAAAGTCTTGGCCTTCAAAGTTGTGGCGGCTGCGCAGGATGCTTTCGACGATTTCAGGTACTGATTGATGTTGGTAAATGCGAAATTGCCGACCTCGACCAAGCAGGGCAAAGCGTGGTTCCAGGGTTATTTCGTAGCGGGCTTCGTCGTTGGAACCGGATAGGCGCTTGAAACCAGTGATTACTCCATGAAGCGTACGCAACGGACCGCTAGGCGGGGCGTTAAAGCTACCCATAGAACGACTTTGGGGTGCGCCACTCAAGCTCAAACTGGCGTCTTGGCCGAGCATTTTTTCGGCGGCGATATCGCCGTCGGTGCTGGTCAGTTCCACACGATAATTAAATGGCTGACTCAAACCCTCTCTGCCTTTAAAGGCCAGGACATCGAGAACTGCGTCAACGTCGCGAACAGTGAGTTTGTGCCGGCTGTGGTCGAAGAAGCTGCGCCGTTCATTGAGCATGTTCAGGCCTCCACGGCGACAAGTGATGCCGCGTCATGAGCGTCGATGAAGTTCAGGACGATACCTTCTTCAGCGCTGTAGCCCAGAATCACGCTTCGCGTTTTCTTCCGTGCGGCTTGGCGTTGCAGTAACTGCTGACTAAGCACAGGCAGGATCTGCTGGTTGAGCAGGCTGTCGATGTTACGCGCACCCGTGTCGGGCAACAGGCAGGCAGCTACCAGCGCCGCGTTGAGGTCCGCTTCGATCTGACACTCCAACCCGTAATGACACTGCAAGCGCTTGGCAACCTGGGCTAGCTTGATAGCGACGATGCGCTGCAGGGCGTCGGCTTGAAGTGGGCGGTAAATCAGGGTCTGAAAACGAGCCAATAGGGCTGGCTGGAAGTGGTCGCGCAGTATCGGGCGCAGCAACTCTTGCAAGGTGCTATCAGGTGCGTCGGGGAACTCTTGCAGACAAGCTTGAAGTTGATCACTGCCAAGGTTGGAAGTCATGAGAATGACGGTGTTACGGAAGTCGATCTCTCGGCCTTCGCCATCGCGCATACAGCCCCGATCAAAGACCTGGTAAAAAATATTGAGAACGTCGCGGTGCGCTTTCTCCACTTCATCAAGCAGCACAACGCTGTAGGGGCGTTGGCGCACAGCTTCAGTGAGCACGCCGCCCTGGCCGTAGCCGACGTAGCCGGGAGGTGAGCCTTTAAGCTGGCTGACGGTGTGGGCTTCCTGATATTCCGAGAGATTGATGGTGATCAACGATTTTTCGCCACCGAACAGCTTATCGACCAGGGCCAGAGCGGTTTCGGTTTTGCCGACGCCACTAGTGCCCACCAACAAAAATACGCCCAGTGGCACTTTATCGTCTGTCAGTCCGGTCTTGGCTGCGCGTAGGCGCTGAGCCAAAGCGCCGAGC
The DNA here is from genome assembly GCF_001647715.1 of Pseudomonas antarctica. Taxonomy (NCBI): domain Bacteria; kingdom Pseudomonadati; phylum Pseudomonadota; class Gammaproteobacteria; order Pseudomonadales; family Pseudomonadaceae; genus Pseudomonas; species Pseudomonas antarctica. Next base: position 2,782,579 of record NZ_CP015600.1, on the reverse strand, counting down.
GCAAGATCCTGGCCGATCACTTGTTCACTCAGTTGGTATTCCAGCTCAAGCAGGTTGGCTTGTTCGTCCTTAAGCAAGCTGCCCAACGGGACGCCGGTCCAATCAGCAATGACTTCGGCCACACTGCGCGCATCGACGTCGAGGGAAAGAAGTGGCTGATTGCCCTGGGCATTGCTCAGTTGTTGTTGCAGCTGCAGACAGACAGCGATTTGTGAAGGTTCTGCTTGGCGGGCATCGCGCAATTGCTGCGTTAGGTTAAGTTCGTTGCGGTATTGCTCCTCAAGCTCGATTAGCTGGTTGTACAACTCGGCGTGCTGCGCGGCGATTATCGCCAGGCGCTCGCTGGCGGGGCTACCGCTCAGTTGCTGGTCTTCTTCCAGGGCTTGGCGCTCCAGGTCCAATGCCGTCTGCCGAGCCTTAAGGCGCACCAGCGCTTGTGGTTCGCAGTCCAAGCTCATGCGTACGCGTGCACTGGCGGTGTCGAGGAGGTCGATGGCTTTGTCGGGGAGTTGGCGGCCCGTCAGGTAGCGCCGTGAAAGCGTGACCGCAGCCTGTACCGCCGCGTCCTGAATGTGTACGCCATGGTGGCTGGCGTATCGCGCTTTGAGGCCACGCAGCATCAGGCAGGCATTGGCGTCGTCAGGCTCGTCAACTTTGACCATCTGAAAGCGTCGTTCCAAGGCAGCGTCGCGCTCGAAATACTGCTTGTATTCACTCCAGGTGGTGGCGGCGATGGTGCGCAACTCGCCACGCGCCAAGGCCGGCTTGAGCAAGTTGGCGGCGTCCGCACCGCCAGCCTGGTTACCAGCGCCAATCAGAGTGTGGGCTTCGTCGATAAACAACAGCACCGGGTCAGGCGCTAGCTGCACGGCCTCAATGACGTTTTTCAGACGCTGTTCGAATTCGCCTTTTACCCCGGCGCCAGCTTGCAACAAACCCAAGTCAAGGATGCGTACGCTGACCTGCTTGAGGCTGTCGGGAACATTGCCCTCAACGATGCGTAATGCAAGACCTTCAACCAAAGCGGTTTTGCCCACGCCGGGCTCCCCCACCAAAATCGGATTGTTCTTGCGCCGACGGCTGAGAATATCGATGACCTGGCGAATCTCATCGTCACGGCCAAACACCGGGTCGATCTGCCCCGCCCAAGCCTTGGCAGTAACGTCGTGGGTGAATTTGTCCAGGATGACCTTCAAGGCATCCGGTTTATCGGTGCCGGATAAAGCTGGCAACGCGGTATTGTCCAGTGCCGCTTCTTGCTGTACTTGCGGACGCTCTTCGGAGTGCTGGTCAAGCAACACATATAATCGCTGTAACTGGGCCGCGCTGATACTGAGCAGCGGCCAGGTAGCATCACAGACGAGCAGACTTGGAGTCTCCAACAGTGCACCGAGCAAATGGGCTGAACGCAGAATGTCGTTGTTGCCATCCAGGGATGCCAGTAGCCAGGCATTCTTGATCAGTTGTTGCAGCCTGCCGCACAACTGCGGCTTGCTTTGCACACTGCGCGGCAGGGTGTCGAGGTGGTCGATCAGGCCGCGCCAGAGTGCATCCATGTCCCATTCGTAGCGGCGGGCGATCAGGGTCAGGTCGCCCTCGCCTTGTTCAAGCAACTTGAGCAGCCAGTGCTCGATGGTGATCAGCCCATGGGTGCGGCTTTGGCACAAGGTTGCCGCTGCACTCAGTGCCTGAGCGCAATAGGGGTTGAGGCGGCGAAGCAAACGAGTGGAATTTTGAGCCATGGGGTACATCCCTGTTCTGGATTCTCGGCGTGCGGTCAAAGGAACATGCAGCGCGATGTATTTGGCTGAGCCCCCGCGAACGGAGGCTCAACCCTGCACACCGCGAACCAACAGACGGAATAACGTCTGCTGGTCCTCTTGCATCAGGCGCTTTGGCGTTCGTTCCAGGAATCGGAGTGAATGATGTTGCCGTCTTTGTAGGTCCAGGTGACCTTCTCGTAGCGCAGCTCAATCTGCTCCAGATGGTTGTGTTTTTCTTTGCTCGCATCTTTGACGTCGTGCATTTTCGGCGCGACTTTTACGACCTTGACGTTTTCCAACTTGGTGATGAAGTACTCGACTTCCTGGCCGGCGTCATCGATGCGGAACCATTTGAACTCGGCGCTTTTGAGCGTCTGACCTGTGGTCACGGCCTTGTACAGATAAGGGCTGGAGGCATCGATTTCCTTGGAGAATAGGAACGGGGTGTGAACCCGCGTGCCGGTCAGCTTGCCGGTATTGTTGTCGGTTGGGATGTACAGGCTGTGGTCTTGGGCGATGACCTCGATGCTGCCCACACGCTTCTCTACATCAACGGACCCTTTAATTTCAGCGCCGCCGTCATCTTGCAGCCATAGGTAAACGGGAATAGCCATGTGAAGCTCCTTTTCTCAGGGTTGTATGTCGCTGAATGCGACAGAGGGGTCTGCGCCCGGCACCGGAATGGCCGGCGCACAGGCCCCCACTTCCGGTACCAGACGAATATCGACTCGACGGTTGGCTGAACGCCCACCCTCGGTATCATTACTTGCCACTGGCTGGTTGGCGCCAAAACCCTGAACAGCGAAGCAGCTGTCGGGGATATCACCCATGCGCTGCATCCAGTCGCGTACCGACGCAGCACGAGCGCGGGACAGTTCAAGGTTCTGCATAGGGCTGCCAGTGACGTCGGTGTGCCCGGCGATGACGATCAGCCAGCCTGACTGGGCTTTAATGTTGACCAACGCGTTGATCAGCACCTTGGTGGCGTCCGGTTTGAGTTCGGCGCTCCCAGTTCCGAACAGAGACAGGCTGTCCAGTCGCACCGGATTGGAAATTTTCGCGACCGTCGGGGACTCATAGGGATTCCGATGACCGGCGATAGTCGCCAGCAACGGCTGTCGCAACAACTCGCCGCGATACAAGCCCAGGCCCAACCTCAATGGCTCGCCCTGCCGGTAGTACTCATCCAGGCGCAGGGCGTCCTTGCGCAGTACTGCCATAGCATTTTCGCGCAAGGCGAATTGGGGCTCGTCACGCTGTGACACAGAAGGAATAGTGGTGTAGCGCCGTAGATCATCACTGACCTGACGCAACAGCAGGTTGTTCTGCCAGGCCGAGCTGGCAAAGGCCACAACACCAGCTGCCGCGAACAACCACAGCGCCGCAACCCTCGCCCCACGGGCCGGAGAGTGCCGGGCTTGAAGCGGCAGTAGATTCAACAGCGGGTCAGGAAACGGTAAGGCTGAACTCGATCCCGGCAGCGGTTGCCCTACGCCACTCAACCCGGTCTTTTCTCGTAACCATTGTTGCCATAAATTGCCGGCGATGCTCTGTGACAGCGACGGCACCAGGGTAACGGCGAAGGCCACTGGATGATCAGCAGCACGAGGCTCAAAGTGCGGGAGTATTGTTTCCTTCAACCACGTCGCTGCACTGCTCACCTGTACGCTACTGCGCAAACGTGCGGCGTACGTTGTGCTGTCGGTGGACTGTCGCTGCCAGTCGAGCAAACTGGTACAGGCACCGGACTCGCGCACGTAAGGACTCGTTTGGCCGGACTCCCAATTGAACCAGGCACCCTCGCCTTTAGCCGCTTGCAAATAGCTCACCAGCATCAGCGGCAATGCAACGCCACGCTTACGTACCAGAGCGATCTGATTGCGGAAGGCACGCACCCGGCCAGCTAACTCTGCCGAGTCGGAGTGTTCGCCCGGGTTGGCAATGAACATCACGCTCAGTTGCCCACTCCAGTTCGGGCGCTGGGCCTGTATACCGGTGGTCACAGTCAGTAGCTGATCTGGATTGGGTACTCGCACATAGCAACCCTGCAAGGTGGTGCGCAGGGTGATTTGCTCGGCAGGCACCGATCCAAACAGACCGGCTAGCCCATCGCCACAGACCAACACCACGGGCTGACGGTAGGCGAACGAAGGCAGAGATTTATCGCCCGCCAACACCAGTTGCTGGCCCTTCAGTGAGAAATGGCGCCCCCCGCGGACCCAGGCCCAGGCGAACACGATTACAACGACCAAGGCAGCCACTGTGCTAATCCAGCCAGCAAATGGTAGTACCCACAGAACGACCAAGGCCAAAACTGCGGCCCACAACCAAAGACTTCGCGTCAGCTTGAGTGTCATCACAACCCTCACGCCTGACCAGGTACGAGCGTAGCGATCAGGCCGGCCAACCAATGATCCAGGCCCCACCAGACTCCAACCAACAAAAGTCCCGCCGCCAGAACATGAACCAATGGCGAACGCGCCCAGCGCAGCGAATGCTTACGGTGACCGATGCTTTGCGTTGTCAGTGCCTGGTTGAGTTCCAATGGCGCAACCCGTGCATTCAAGGCTGCCAGCAGTTGTTCGCGCTCTGGATCGTTCACGTCACGGTATCTGCCTTGAAAACCAAGCATCAGCACGCGCTGGAATACCGTCAGTACCTGCACATCCGTCGTTGGGGTACGCAGTGCTTCTCGTATGTTTTCATACAGAAATTCACCGGCTTGATGGGTGCTGAAAAATCGTGCCTGCAAGGGCTGGCTTGCCCATTTGGCGTGGGCATCACCCTTTGCGCAGCTAAGGGCTGTCTCGTCCAGCAACGCGCATTGGGCGTGACTGATCAACTCGATGCTGCGAGCGTTTATGCCTGCATCCTTGAGGCTCTGTTGAGTCTGCTCGACCTGCTTCTCACAACGACTCCATAGATTCGAGCCATTTTGCACTGATGCACCTTGGCGCAGCTCGACCACCAATAGGTAGCTGTCTTGCAGCAGCACGTCGAGATCCAACGCGGCGTTAGGATGTTTTTTCGAGGCCGTCAGACTCATGCGCGCAGTACCGCAAACAGTTCAAGCTTGATGTCGAGCAACGTGCTCGGTACGTAAAAGGCGCAGGTGCCTTCGGCCAGCATCGCTTGCCCCTTGGCATGACCTAGATCAAGAGCGAAATATTGGTTTTCCAAGCGCAACGGAATGGCCGCAGGCACATGACTTAGCGGCTGCAACGGGACACCATCGAGCGCTGCGTTGACCAAGTGATCAACGTCGTCCGGCGTGCCCACCTTGCACAGGCGCGAGAATTGGCTTTGCAACTGTGCCGCGGGCATGCGGCAGCGCACCGACAGGTAGAAGTCGGCACCGTCCTGCTCACGCAGTCGCGCATCGTTGAGCGTGACTTGCCAGCGATTGGCACTCACTTCTTCCAGCTCCAGCGCAACAACCCGCGATGGCAGACTGGCTTCCAGCAAGGTAGAAATTGTGCGCATCAAGGGTGGGAATACGCTTTCCAACTGTTCATGCCGATAGGCAGGAATCTTGTCGATATCGTGTTCCAGGGAAAAAGTCAGCAGGCTACCTGCCAGTTTAATCAGATCCAGATACACCTGTTCGGGATGCCGTGCAGGCTGTGCCTTGAGGTCAGCCAGTACCGGCTGATAAGTGTTCAACGCGTTGAGCAGCCAGAACAACGACACATCGGCCACCGCAAAGTCAGCCATGCGCTGGTTGCTCTCACGACGCATGCCCATCAGCCGTTGCCGCTTAGCGGATAGCTGGGTCAATAAATTATCGAGTTGGGTCAGCAGCCCCGAATGGGCCGAGAAACTGAGCAACGGTGGCACATACTCAGGATCAAGATTCCAGGCGCCCTGCCCGTCACGTACCAAACGTGCGACCGGGCATGTCAGGTAATCTGCATTCTCGTCGTCAGCCAGTCGCAGGGTCAGGGCGTTTTCCAGCACACCGATCGATTGCACCTCGTCTGCGTAAACATCCTGCACTTGCCGCCAATCCTGGCGATAGCGAGTTGGCCGGTGGGCCTTCGCGCCATCGAACAAACAGTTGTTGCCATTGGCTTGCTCCAGCGGCAATGCCAATAACAACTTAGCGTTTTGAGCTTCGTCGGGTAGCAAACCTGCCAACTCCAGTGCGGGCGGCAAACGATCCACGTGGTCGGTGTCAACCAGCGTGCCATCGGGCATGCGTACACGCACTTGAGTAGCCTTGAGCTTGCCCAGCCGCAGGGCCTGCATGTCGAACGCCACCCCCAAGACACCCCAGGGGTGCACAAGCGACAAATGGGCCAGACTCTCGTTAGTCCAGGCTTCCCAGCGTGCCTGCTGCTGGAATTGTTGCGGGGACAGCAACGCCCCCGCAGCCCAAAGGGGGCGGTCGATCTTCATCACATCATTTCCCTGCGAAGTGGCTTAGGCTTTTGCCTTGGGCATCTGCGAAACCAATGACAAACTGACGTCCATGCCTTCGACCTGGAAGTGCGGTACCGCATACAGCTTGACGAGGAAGAAACCGGGGTTGTCCTCAATGTCCTCTACCGTCACCTTGGCATCGCGCAGCGGGTGGGAGGCTTGCAAATCGTCGCCCGGATCGGTCATTTCAGTGACGAGGCCGCCGATCCACTTGTTTAGCTCCAACTCCAGCAAGCGACGATCCTTGGTGGTACCGATGTTCTCGCGCTGGATCAGCTTCAGGTAATGGGCAATACGCGACAGGAGGAAAATGTATGGCAGGCGGGCATTGATTCGGCTATTGGCAGTGGCGTCGGCGGTGTCATACAGAGCCGGCTTTTGAGCTGAGTTGGCCGAGAAGAAACAAGCATAATCGCGGTTTTTGTAATACGACAACGGGATAAAACCGAGATTGGCGAATTCAAACTCACGGGTCTCCGGAATCATCACTTCGGATGGAATCTTTACCTGGTTGCCAGTGCCCAGGTCATATAGGTGAATCGGTAGTTCCGTGACCGCGCCACCCGATTGCGGACCGCGAATCTGCACGCACCAACCGTTGGTGATAAAGCTTTTCACCATATTTGCCGCGAAGGCGAACGAAGCGTTAGTCCACAGGTATTTCTCGTGGTCCGGCCCCTTCACACTTTCGATGTAGTTGAAGCTGCGGATCGGCACTGTGTCCGGACCGTAAGGAAGGCGACCCAGGACACGTGGCATGGTCAGACCGATGTAACGTGCATCGTCGCTGTCACGGAACGCCTTCCACTTGATGTATTCAGCACGGTCAAAATAGTTGCCGATATCCTTGATAGCAGCCACTTCTTCCATCGACTTCTTGCCAAAGAACGCCGGACCGACAGATCCAATGAACGGCATGTGGGCTGCCGCTGACACTTTGGAAATATTGCGCAACAGGGCAATATCTTGCGGACTGCGACTAAACTCATAGTTGGAGATAGCTGCTGCAATCGGTTCTCCACCTGGGGTGTCGTACTCCTGAGTATAAGTGTGCAAATACAAGCCGCTCTGGGCAATTTCCGGAGCGTCTTCGAAGTCTTGCACCAGATGCTCTTTGCTTATATCCAGTAGTTCGATACGCACGTTCTGACGAAAATCGGTCTGATCTATCAACGACTTCACACCACGCCAAGTTGACTCTACGCGCTGAAAATCGGGGTGATGCATGACCGCATCAAGTTGGCGACTAATCTGCTCATCCAGGGAAGCGATGTGTTCATCCAACAAGGCTTTATCTAAGCGCTCTACTTTATGCGACGACTGCTTTAGCAAATCCAGAAAGACTCTTACACCCGCAGTTACCCGCTCGTCAGCAGAAGCATCGGATAGGGCTTCGGAGTTTTGAAAAACCTCAATACCACTTAACGCAGCAACAGGACTGAGATTAATCTTGGCAAACAAGGTGCCATAGACACCCTGGTCACTGCCTGCATAATAAGTCTTATTGGACAGTGTGGTTGCGGATGATTGCTCTAGTGACATGACGCGAACTTCCTTATTAACGAGGCGACGACAATTAACGATCTTCTTGGGGAGCCAATGCGGCCAATTCAGCTCGCAGCTCGTCGCTCAGCGCGTCGTCCTTGAGGATACGTTCCAGCTCATTGCGAAAGGTGGCGTTATCCAAAAGATTGGATTTAAGATCGCGCAGCAGATTACGCATCGCCAGTAGGGCTCGTAGCTGCGGAATTTGCCGCGCTATCTTCTCAGGCTCAAAGTCCTTCATGCTCTGAAAATTCAGCTCAACAGAAGTATCGGACGCATCGTCAGCCAAGGTGTTGCTTACTGCAAGTTTCAGCCTAGGCGAGAACTCACCAAGAACGCTGTCAAAGTTATTTTTATTTATATCAACTTTGCCCCGCTCAGAGAGCGAACGCTTTTCCTCCCCATTACTGTAATCCCCCATCAGCATCAACTTCAGCGGCAACTCTACTTTTTTCTGAGCACCGCCGGTATGCAGGTCAAGCTTAATATTGACCCGTGCTTTAGGTACTTCATTTTGAAAGCTATTTGTAGTCATTATCGAATCCTCCAATATGCTTTGTCAGCTACAGCGCTGGAATTCACACTTCCAACCTACGCACCATAAAATCCACCAACCACAGCATATAAACTCCATGCTCTTAAGAAAAAAACGCCACACAACTTTCAACAATTTCCTTCTGCCATAGGATGATGTATCGCAACTAGCCTTTACTAGCCCCCACATCACAACAGAGATCTTTCCGCAGAGCTTTGACGAACCGTCCTACAAGCGACACTAATTAACCGCATGCTGAAATAAAAACTGCATAGCTTTCGAATTAGTCTTCGCGGGTTTTGCCCTGCGAAAAATCAAAAAACAGCTGATGATCAGCAAGGTCTTCGATAAATCATCACCTCTGCTGTTCAGCGCGTTGACCAGCGGCGAAGAAGTCAAATGCCGACTGGAGTGGTTCCGTACCTCTTCGGCTGGAACCCAGGAGCACTACTTCACCATCGAGCTCGAAGGGGCGACCATCGTGGATATTCAGTCGCGCATGCCCAACTGCCAGGCGCCTGAAAACGCGCACTTCACGCATTTGGAAGACGTGCACTTCACCTATCGCAAGATCATCTGGACTCACGAGGTGGCAGGTACTTCCGGCTCTGATGACTGGCGTAGCCCGGTCGCCGGCTAACCCTGGGGGATGCTGGAATCGGCGCCATGGAGGGCGCCGGTTCTGCCAGGCTGGCTGTTACACCATCGACAGCGGATGCTTGCGCTTGGGTGCGCCAAACACACGGTCGATTGCGTCCAGATCGTGCTCGTCCAGCACCAGTTTCGCGGCGCTGGCGTTGAGCCGCACATGCTCGGGACTCACTGCCTTGGGGATCGCAATCACGCCCTCCTGGCGCAGTACCCAGGCCAGGGCGATTTGTGCGGGTGTGGCCTCATGTCGATGGGCAATCTGCTTGAGCGTCGGGCTGGACAGTAGCTCACCGCCCTGGGCGATTGGGCAGTACGCCATCAACGGCAAATGGTGCTGTTGCCACCATGGCAGGAGGTCGAACTCGATACCACGCTCTTCGATGTTGTAGAGCACCTGGTTGGTGGCACAGGCTGGGGAGGCGAGTTCCTGCAGGTCGGCGACGTCAAAGTTGGAAACACCCCAACGGCCGATCTTGCCCGCCTCGCGCAGACGCTCGAAAGCTTCGACGGTTTCCTCAAGCGGGTACTGGCCGCGCCAATGCAACAGGTATAAGTCAATGTAGTCGGTGCCAAGGCGCTGAAGGCTGGCGTCACAGGCACGGGGAACGCCCTTGTGGCTGGCATTGTGAGGGTAGATTTTACTGACCAGGAACACCTGATCGCGCTTGCCGCGAATGGCCTCGCCGACCACTTGCTCGGCGCCGCCTTCACCATACATTTCGGCGGTGTCGATCAAGGTCATGCCCTCATCGATACCCAGTTGTAACGCGGCGACTTCGGCGCTGCGCTTGTCCGGGTTTTCGCCCATTCGCCAGGTTCCCTGGCCGATGACAGGGACGGGAACACCGGCCAGATCAATGGTACGCATAACAACCTCCTGATGAGTTCGCGGATTAACAGTGTGGCACTGACCGGACAAAAGGGTTCAATCGAAGTATGGTTAGCCTTTTCCAAGTCGCCAGGACGGACCTGCAATGCTGTTTGTCGTCATGCTCGGGGGCAAGCACCCACGGGCTAAAATCGAAGTTCACGATGTGGTATTCGCAGTCGCGGATACACTGCAACACACCTACGCACAATTACGCGACGGCTGGTTCGGCAGCCCGAAAGGTGTGCACATTGATGCGTGGATGGCCGTCGATGGCGTCGACGGCTGGAAAGTCGAACTCAGCCAGATGGCGCCACCTGCCGGTGCGCAGCACCTGTACTTCATCAACCTCGGCGGCTATGAAACCCACGCTTTTGGCGAGGCTCATCATTACCTGCTGGTGGTCGCCCGTGACAAGCAGGAAGCCAAGCGCAAGGGGCAGCGGCAGATGTTGCAGCACTGGTCCCAGGCCCACACCGATGGCGTGATGGACATTGACGACTGCCTGCCCATTGATCTGGTGGACGGTCGCTATGTTCACCTGGTGCAAGGCTCGCACCAGCCGATCATCCAGCAGAACGCCTACATCATCCTGCCGTGAGCCCTCACGCGTTGGGCATCAGGGCTTTACCAAACAGGCGATTCCCATGGGTTTCCCCCTGAAAGGTATACGTCGGTGAACCCAGCACCTCATAACCGCGCCGAGGGTAAAAACCCAACGCGCGTTCATTGCCCACCCACACGGTCGCCCACAATAACGAGGCGCCGCCAAGCTTGGCGCGGTGCTCTGCCGCTTGCAGCAACTGATAGCCAATACCCAGGCCGGTAAATCGCTCCTGGATATACAGGCGTTGCAGTTCGGCAACGTCAGACGCCTTGATCATCGAATGGCTGGCGGTGAGTTTGACCTGAGCAAAGCCCACGAGATGGCCGTTCGACTCAGCCACCACCAGCGAGATGTCTGGCTGCGCCATCAGTTGGGCGATGGTCTGCGGCGCAAAGGCCTGCAGCGCTTCATTGGCAATCGAGCTGCGAATACCCTGTGTCGCGTAGGTATCCAGAAAGACCTGCATACCCAGCACGCCAATGCATAAGGCGTCCTCGGGAATGGCATTACGAAGCGTGATTTCTGGGGTGATGGCAGCAGCCATTGAGCCTCCGTGCTGTGGGGTCCTGAAGATCGACGTTTTACCATGAATACAGGTGACTGCAATTGCCACTGCCAAATTGCCACAGTAGCGTTTATCCCTCGCCCAACCCGCAGGAACCCTGCATGAGCTTTTTTTCCAACCCCGATGCCGTCGCTCGCTACGCCGAGGGGCCTGTGCGCCTGGTGCGGGGTTTCGATGGCTTGCAACGCATGACCACCGTGCTGCTGCGCGAACAGGTTCCCGCCACAGGCAATGGGCTAGTGCTGGGCGCTGGGGGCGGCTTGGAGTTGAAACGGTTTGCCGACGCAGAACCGAGCTGGCGTTTTGTAGGCGTTGAAGCGCTATGCGGCGTTTGCAGTGGACTCGGGGGTGCCGGCGGCGGATGCCGAACGGCGATTACGGCGATCAGTGCGCAACTGCCGGTGCGGTCACCCGAGCAGAATGCAGCCCTGATGCAGGACGCCGGGTTCGAAGGCGTGGAACTGCTCTACGCAGGCTTCAGTTTCAACGGATGGGTAGGCTACAAACCATGCTAGCCGCGTTACCAACTGCCCGACGCCCCGCCGCCGCCACTGGAACCGCCGCCACCGGACGAACTGCTGTCGGAACTTGAGCTACTGGAACTTGAGCTGCTGTCGCTCGAACCGCTACCGCCGCCTGAGCCTGAACTTGCAATGCTCTGCACAAAGAGAATAAACGCTGCGAAAGAGGCCACCGGTATCGCGACTATCCAGCCCTGGTAACCGCGCCCCAATAGCCAACCGGCCATCACATAAATCGCCACGACCACCAAGGCACGTACGAGAAAGAAGCGCGGGCTGTTTTTCCAGGACGCCTTGATGACGAAAAACAGCCCCGCGTACAGACCCAGAATCAAAGCGCCGCCTAATGGCCATACCAGCCAATGGATCAAGCTGACGTCCATTAACCGATCCGCCACCAATACCCCGACGATGTAAGCCAGCAGCCCGATTACGCTGTAAAACACCGCGCGCGCCATCCACAGCGCACCGAAGGTCGCACCACCAATCAGCAGGGTCAGCGGCAAGACCAACAGGTAGATCGGCCAGTCCCGGCCGCCACCATAAATCGCCAGTAGCACCGTCACCACCAGCGTGGCAATCAACGCCAGTCGCCAGTGCAGTTTGCCGGCAGCGATCAGCACACCGCCAACGGCACCGGCGATGAACGCCAGCAACACCGCGATCGCTTGATGATTAATCCCCGGCTCGGCCACGTTGGGCAGGTCGCCTCCGTCTACCAGCACCGTCAGATCGTTGACCGCCTGTTGAATCCCGCCCACGTAGTCGCCCTGGCGAAACGCCGGGGTAATGTGTTCTTCGATAATGCGATGCGCCAGCAGGTCAGTGACGGTGCCTTCCAGGCCGTAGCCCACTTCGATGCGCACCTTGTGGTCACTCTTGGCGACCACCAGCAGGATGCCGTCATTGACGTCCTTGCGCCCCAGTTTCCAAGCGCGGAACAGTTGATTGGCGAAGTCTTCGATGCTCGCGCCGCCGGTGGTGGGCACCAGCAGCACGGCAACTTGCGCACCTTTGCGTTGCTCCAGGGCAGCGAGCTGAGATTTCAGGCGATCGGTGGTGCCGGTGTCCAGCGTATTGGTAAGGTCGATCACCCGCTGGTCGAGGGTCACCTTGATTGGCGAGGTGTCGGCCAGGGCCGTGTTGAACAGGCCAACAACGAGTAAGGCCAGCAGACTCAAAACAGATTGCCGCAAAAACAGCCTCATACTTTGTTACCTAAAATTTCTTCCTGAAGGCACTGACTTTACCTTATCGGCGCTATAACGCGTGACCCCGCGCCTGTGACTATTTAAACTGCTCATTACGCCAACATAGCAAAATGCCACCTATGAGAACGCCATGAACCTGAAACATCGCAACAACGTCAGTGTGATGGGCAGCGGGTCGGCGACCCTGGTGTTCTCCCATGGTTTCGGCTGCAATCAGGCGATGTGGAATTACCTCGCGCCGCCATTTATCAACCGCTTTCGCGTGGTGCTTTACGACCTCGTCGGCGCCGGGTTGTCGGATGTCAGTGCGTTCGACAAGGCCAAATACAGTGCGCTGGATGGCTACGCCCACGACTTGAACGAGATTATCGACGCCTTCGCCAGCGGCCCGGTGATTCTGGTCAGCCATTCGGTCAGCGCCATGATTGGCACCCTCGCCGACCGCCTCGCGCCCGGCCGTATCGCCGCCCATGTGATGATCGGCCCTTCGCCACGCTACATTGATGACGTGGATTATGTCGGTGGTTTCAAGCGCAGTGATATCGACGACCTGCTCGACACCCTCGACAGCAACTACCTCGGCTGGTCCAGCGCCATGGCCCCGGTGATCATGGGCGCACACGGACAACCAGGGTTGAGCGCCGAACTCAGCGACAGTTTCTGCCGCACCGAACCCGATATCGCCAAGCAATTTGCGCGAGTGACCTTCATGTCCGATAACCGTCAGGACGTGGCCGGCCTGACCACACCCGTATTGATCCTGCAATCGAGCGACGATCTGATCGCCCCGGTAGTCGTGGGTGAGTACCTGCACAGCGTGCTCCCCAACAGCACCTTTTGCCTGGTAGACAACGTCGGCCATTGCCCGCACATGAGCGCGCCGCAGGCCTGCGCGGCGGCAATGGAAAATTTCCTGGGGCCGTGGGTGGCCCATGCCGGCTGATTTGTTCGACAGCGCCGCCTGTGCCCTGGCCGTCACCGCTGAGGACGGCACGATCCTGCGTGCCAACGCACGACTCGGGGAATGGCTGGGGTTGAGCAACGCCGAGTTGCATGGGCGGCGTTTCCAGGACCTGCTGACCATGGGCGGGCGGATTTTCCACCAGACCCACCTGGCGCCGATGTTGCGCATGCATGGCAGTGTCAGCGAGGTAAAGCTCGACATGCTGCACCACGACGGGCACAAGGTGACCGTCCTGCTTAACGCCAGCAAGCGCGATCAGGCAGATGCCGTGGTGCATGACCTGGCGTTGTTCGGCACCACCGACCGCGACAAGTACGAACGCGAGCTGCTCAATGCGCGCAAGCTCGCCGAAGCCTTGCTGCAACAAAGAACCACTGCCGAAATGGCGCTGCAGCAGGCCCAGGCCGAGCTGAGCGAAGCCTACGCAGTCGCCCAGCGCCGTGCCTTGTTTGCCGAGCAGATGATGGCGATTGTCAGCCACGACTTGAAGAACCCCCTCACGGCCATCCGTATGGCGTCCGACTTTCTCAGCCGTAGCGAGCGCACGTCCAAGGAACGCCAGTTGCTGGGCCATATCTCCCAGTCGTCCGAGCGCGCGCAACGGATGATCGCCGACTTGCTGGACTTCACCCAGGCCAGGGTCGGCCACGGCATCAGCATCAAGACCACCTCGTTGGACCTGCACGCGGTGATTCAACACGCCGTCGATGAACTGCGCATGGCTTTCCCCAATGCCACGTTGAAGCACCACACCGAAGGCACGGGAGTTGCGTGCCTGGATGCCGACCGTGTGCAGCAGGTCATCGGCAATCTGGTCGCCAACAGCGTGGCGTATGGCGACTTACTCCTGCCGATCACCATCACCTCGCGCCTGGCCGACAAGGGCTGCGAAGTGGCGGTGCACAACTACGGTGCGGTAATTCCTGAAACCCTGCTGGCCGGGCTGTTCGAGCCCATGACCCGTGGCACCGACCAGGGCAGCGAGGTGCGCAGCGTGGGCTTGGGCCTGTATATCGTGCGCGAACTGGCCAAGGCGCACGGTGGCGATGTGGCAGTGAGTTCCTGCGAGAACACCGGTACAACCTTTACCGTGACGTTCTAGAGCACGTAGGCCGCGCCCTGCATGATCGGCTCCACGCTGCCGGTCAGGATCACGCCGCCCTGCCCGTCCCACTGCACGGTGACCGCCCCGCCGTCGCACTGCACGTGCACCGTATCATCGAGCAACCCGCGCCGGATCCCATTGACCACCGCCCCGCAGCAGCACGAACCGGAGCCCAGCGGCACGCCACCGCCACGCTCCCAGATGCGCAGGCGGATATGCCGACGGTCCAGCACCTGCACGAAATGCACATTGGTCTTGGCCGGGAACAACGGATGAGTTTCCAGCGCTGCGCCCTGGGCCGCCACATCAAAGGCGGTGAGGTCATCCACGAAATACGTGCAGTGCGGGTTGCCCATGCTGCACGCCGCAGGCGCGCCGTCGATGGGCAAGGTGCGGGTGTCCATTGCCTCGGCCAGCGGCACTGCCGACCAGTCCAGTGAAGGGGCGCCCATATTCACTGACACCTGCTGCCCCGCCGCCCGCACACAGGTCAACAAGCCCCGGTCGGTGCGCAATACCACCGACTGACAGCCGGTTTCATGCATCAAGCGGTCGGCCACGCCCCGGGTGGCGCTGCCGCAGGTTTGCAGCGGTGTGCCATTGGGGTTCCAGAACTTGATACGCGCGGCGGCGTCGGTGCAGTCGAGTACCACAGCCAGTTGGTTGAAACCGATGCCGGTATGGCGGTCACCCAGGCGACGGGCGACCTGCGCGGTAATCGGGTCGTCCTGACCGCGGCGGTCGATGATGATGAAATCGTCGCCATGGGCATGCATCTTCACGAAGGGCAAGGTCATGGGCTGTTTTGGATTCGAGCAGGGTTGGCAGGCAAGCATACGGGAGTTTCATCAACCCCGATTCGGCTGCGTGCTAGCGTGGGCGCGATCCCGTCCGGCAGAGCCCGCCATGAAAACCACCACCGTCGCCTTAACCGCACTGCTGGCCGTGCTTTCCCACGCGGCCATGGCGGCTGCGCAAACACCGAACCTGTGCCAGCCGGCCGCTTCGAACTCGACGGCCAAAGCGCTGCTGGCCGCCGCCCAACGGCACCTGGCCGACCCGCCCGCGCCGTTGCCCCATTTACACACCGAAGGCACGCTGCCAAACCAGGGCATCCGCGCGCAAAGCATCGCCGCCGAGAAAGACTGGCCGGTGATGCGCCAGGCGGCGCTGGCCTGGCGGTTGAGCGGCGACCCGCGTTACCTCAAACAAGTCGACGACTACCTCGCCGCATGGGCCGACGTGTATCAGCCGGACTTCAACCCCATCGACGAAACCAACCTCGATATGCTGATCAATGCCTACGCGCTGACTGCCGATCACTTGCGCCTGGAAACCCGCGCGGCCAGCCGCCGCTTGATCAGCACGCTGGGCAACGGCTATATCGCGCATATCCAGCAATTCCACGGGCAGAAAAAAGGTACCCAGACCAATAACTGGCAGAGCCATCGCGTCAAGTTGGTCACCGTGGCCGCCGCCGCCCTCGGCGACCAGGCCATGCTCGAGCAAGCCCATCAATTATTTAAACAGCAGGTTGCCGACAACATCCTGCCCGACGGTTCGGTCACCGACTTCCAGGACCGTGACGCCCTGCATTACGTGGTCTACGACCTTGAGCCCCTGGTGCAAGCCGCGCTGGCGGCCAAGCCCTACGGTGGCGACTGGCTGAACCTCAAGGCCAATGGTGCTTCCCTGGGCGCCGCGCTGGACTGGCTGGTGCCCTATGCCAATGGTCAACGCAGCCATCAGGAGTTCGTGCACACCCACGTGCAGTTCGACAAAGACCGCGCCGCCGTGGGCGAAGCCGGTTACAGCGGCACCTGGGAACCCAAAAGCAGCGCGACGCTGTTCTGGCTGGCCGCGCAACTGGACAAGCGCTATCTGCCCACGGCGACGCAATTGTCAGCGCACCCGGCGGACTGGATCAGCGCCTGCTATTTGCAGTAAGCGCGGCTAGACTGGCCGGGTTCTCTCTTCAAAGGATGGACCATGCTAATTGTATTCAGCGGCCTGCCTGGCACCGGCAAAACCACGATTGCCCGTGAACTGGCGCGGCGCACCCGCGCGGTGTACCTGCGCATCGATGTGATCGAGCAGGCGCTGCGGGAGTCGGCGGTACTGGCCGGCGATGTCGGCGCCAGCGGCTACAGCGTGGCGAATGCGCTGGCGCTGAGCAATTTGCGCTTGGGGCAGACGGTGATTGCGGACGGCGTGAACCCGGTCAAGGAAAGCCGGGATGCGTGGAAAGCCGTGGCGGCGGCAGCCGATGTTGAGTGGGTGAATATCCAGGTGGTGTGTTCTGATCAACACGAACACCAACGCCGGGTGGAAAGCCGCGCTGGGGATATTCCCGGGCTGGTACCTCCCACTTGGCAATCCGTCTCAGCGCATGAGTACGAGGCCTGGGAAGAACAGCCGTTGACGCTCGACACCGCGCTGATGACAGCGGATCAGGCTGTCACCCGGATCTTGGCGCATATTGCTTAGAGCAATGCCCCCATTGCCTTCATCAACACCGGGTCACGCCCATAAATATCCGGCGCGTACAGCAGCCCGCCCTGGCGGTCGACCTCCACTGTCCAGTAACCCAACAGCACCGGCACGGGCGTGGCCAGCCGGAATTCATGGGTCACGCCGGTAGCCAGCAACTCATCGGTGCGCGTGCGTTCGGCCGGGGTTACCAGTAAGTCGCGCAGCAGCATGGGCTGCTCAACCCGCACACACCCCGAACTGAACGCGCGCGGGCCTTTGGTGAACAATGGCTGGCTCGGCGTGTCATGCAGGTAGACCGAGTACGGGTTGGGAAAGCGCATCACGATCTTGCCCAGCGGGTTGCGCGGGCCGGCTTCCTGGCGCAGGAGAATATTGCCGGGGCGCGACCAATCCACCTGGTCGGCCGTGAGTGGGTGACCTTGGGCATCGAGCACTTGCAGGTTTTGTTGGCGCAGGTATTCGGGGTTGAGGCGGATGGCCGGGAGCTTGTCCTCACGCATGATGGTAGGCGGGATGGTCCAGGTGGGGTTGAGCGTCAGCCGGGTAATCCGTGACTTGAGCAACGGCGTCTGACGCTCGGCCCGCCCGACTTGCAAGCGGGTTTGCCACACCGGGATACCGCTCTGATAAACGCTCAGTTGTGCGGCCGCGACGTTGACCACCACCCCTTCGGGCTCCAGGTCCTGGGCCAGCCAACGGAAACGTTCGAGGTTGATGCGCAGCTGGTCGCGGCGCATCGCCGGGCTGATGTTGAGCTCGGCCACGGTGCCGGCACCAATCACACCGTCTGCCTGCAACGAGTGGCTGAGCTGGAAGGCCTTGACCGCCTTGACCAGCTCGTCACGGTATTGCGTGCCGTTGCCGGCTGGCACTTTGGCCAGGTACCCGCCGTTGTAAAGACGCCGCGCCAGTTCGGGCACACGCGGGTCTTCCATGCCGGGACGCAGCAACGGGCCGCCGGCGACCGGGTCCCAATGGGGCAAAGGTTGCAGGCGCACGGTGGCATACGTACTGCGCAAACTGCGGTAGAGATCGGCGCTGGGGCGCGCCTGGTCAAACGCCTGGGCCAGGTCGTGCAGGCCAGTCGCGGCGAAGGCCAGCACTTCGGCATTGGGGTCATGGAGCGGTGGTTGGGAATGCCACAGTGGCTCGAATCGCGACTGCTGCAAACGCCCGTAGTGCAAGTCCTGCAGGGCTTGCAGGTATTGCTGGCTGGTGCCGATGTCGCTGCACAGCACGTTGGCCGTGGCGTCTGTTGCGGGCAGGCTATAGTGGGTGGGGTCCAGGCCATCGTCAGCCAGCATCCGCAATTGGGCTTGCAAGGCTTGGCGGCGATCATCGGCTGACCACAGCGGACTATCACCCTGCTGCTGGTAAAACGCTTGCAGGCGCAATTGGGCCGCTGCGTCTATTTGTGGGGCAAGGCCTGGGCACACGCTGGGTAACTGCGCGAGGGCCTGTTGCATCGGGCTGATTGAAACGGGCGGCACAGCGTCCACCGGCAGCTCATCAGCTGTCGCGACCAGTGGTGCAACGAGCAGGCAAATGCTCAAGTAACATGCGTGTTTTTTGAACAATTGACTTAACTCCAACCCACAGCGGGGGGATGTACTGTAGATGCTGACTTTTATAGGCCGCTTCGGTTTAATCACCGTGACCCTGGCTACGCTGAGCAATGTTGCGCTCGCCGCCAATCCCACGTCTCCTTCTTTGTATAGCAGCCTGGCGCGCTCGGCTCCAGAACTCAATCCCACCGTACTGAAAAGCGCCTTGAGCGCGGTGCAGTGCGCAGTCAATAACGGCGAGGAACGCTCGGATCGCCTGGCCGTTATTGACTACTCCCAGCCCTCTACCGCTCGTCGGCTATGGATCTTCGATTTACGCAAAAAAACCCTGGTACTGCGCGATCTGGTGGCTCACGGCGCCAAATCCGGGGAAAACTTCGCCACCCAGTTCTCTAACCTCGAAGGCAGCCACCAATCCAGCCTGGGCTTGTTCCGCACCCAGGAAAGTTACCTCGGCGCCCACGGTTACTCGTTGCGCATGGACGGCCTGGAGCCGGGTTTCAATGACCAGGCCCGCGACCGCGCGCTGGTGATTCATGCCGCCGACTACGTCAACTCGGCGTGGAGCAAGCGCGAAGGCCGTATCGGCCGCAGCCAGGGTTGCCCGGCCGTGCGCCCGCAGGTGGCGCGCCAGGTGGTAGACAAACTCAAGGATGGGCAGTTCATGTTCTCCTGGTACCCGGACCAGCGCTGGTTGAAGTCGTCGACCTACCTCAACTGCAAGCCCCAACAAGTGGCGAGTAGTCGTACAATCCGTGGTGGTTAGCCTGTCCCCACCGATAAAAGAGAGCGTCGCATGCTTCTACATAAATCCACCTGGATCGAGATCGGCCAGTTTCTGGAGCGCAGCCGCACGGTGGTGATCCCCATCGGCTCCAACGAGCAGCACGGCCCCACCGGCCTGTTGGGCACTGACTGGATGTGCCCGGAGATCATCGCCCATGAGGCGCAGCAGAATGCCGACATCCTGATCGCCCCGACCTTCAATATCGGCATGGCCCAGCACCACCTGGGCTTTCCCGGCACCATTTCCCTGCGCCCGTCCACGTTTATTGCCGCGATTGGCGACTGGGTTCGGTCGCTGGCCGGGCACGGTTTCGAGAAGATCCTGTTTCTGAACGGCCACGGCGGCAACATCGCCACCATCGAGGCCGCCTTTTCCGAGCTGTACGCCGAAGCCAGCTATGCCCGCCGCCCGGCCGGGTTCGCGCTGAAACTGGTGAACTGGTGGGATCTGGAAGGCGTCAATGACCTGGCCCACCGCCAATTCCCGGTAGGCCACGGCAGCCATGCCACGCCGTCGGAGATTGCGGTGACGCAGTGGGCCTACCCGGAATCGATCAAGTCCGCCGAGTATTCCCCGCAAATCGCCAACACCGGCCCGATTCGCGAAGCGCTGGACTTCCGCGCACGCTTCCCCGATGGTCGCATGGGCTCGGACCCGGCCCTGGCGACGGTGGAAAAAGGCGGTGAGTTGGTGGCGTTGGCGGCTCAAGGGCTGGTCAAGGTTGTCGACAGCTTCAGCAGCGAAGCAAAACCTTAGGCCGAGCGCAAAAAAATGTGGGGGCGGGCTTGCCCGCTCCCACACTGGGTTCTGTGGGGTGTGGCGTTACTTGCAGTCCTGCGCCGCCAACTCAAGCCGCGACGGCTTGAGCGCCGAAGCCAGCGGCTTGCGCTCGTACACGAACACCTTGCTGCCCTCTTGGGACTTGTAGGCTTCCAACACATCATCAGCCGCAAATTTGCTGGTCAACACGACTTTGGCGTGGCGCGAATTCTGGGTCACGGTCGAGGTGATGCCGTATTTTTCAAGCTTGGGCAAGACGCACTGCAGATAGCCTTCAGGGTTCTTATCGGTTTGCAACGTCAAGGTCGGAGCATTGGGAGCGGTGATACAACCGGTCAGCAACAAGGAAGCAAAAGCCAGGGCCGGGACGAAAAAAGAGCGCATAAACATTCCTGAAAATAACCAATAGGGTTCACATCAATCCACGCGTCAACCTGCGCGAACCAGGGCCTTGAGCGACACATCAAACTGCTTCAAGGCGTCAAGCTGTACATCACGCTGCTGTTCAATCTGCGCGGCTATCTCGGGCGCCGCCTTGTCCAGCACCCACACCGACGGCACCTGCTTGAGCACCGAGCCTTCGGCCTTGGCGATGTATTGCAGGTTCGCATCATAAAACCGCGCCACAAAACGCGCTTCGACCACGTCGTTGCGCTGGGTCAGCAGTTGGTTATGGGTATCGAGCACCACCACCACGTCCGGGTGAGCCTGCACCAGCTCATCCAGGCTGCTATAGACAGTCACGATACGAAAAGTGCCCTGCAGCGAGCTCATCAACCAATCAATCGCCAATTCCGGGTCGGAACTGGTGACGAACGCCTCGCGGATACGCCCGTCGAGGGCATCCTTGGCGCCGTTCATGGCCATGGCGTGGTAGCGTTCAAGGTAGTTGAGGTTGTCGCGGGTGTTTTCGCTGTACAACACACCCACCGATTGCGCGTGCTGCAGGGAGTCTACGCTACCGACGAGTGGCAGCAAATGGCCCGCATGCACATCATCGGCAATGGCCGGGTTGGCCAGCAGCGCTGTGCCGAGCATCAGCATGATTAAACCCAACTGGATCATCGTCCTCATCGCGCATTTCCTTGAACAGCGTCTCGATGGCGTGATTGTCCGCTTTTCGCGTAAAAACAGAACTTGCGTTCCTTGATGGTGACTATCATTTGAACCGATAGTGTCGCCTACTCCGACCGCTCTAAAACTATAAGGACCACGCCATGAAGCCCCACCAGAAAACCTTCGACCGCATCCGCGACGCCGTACTGCCGGAGTTTCGCGAGCGGGTCGCCGATTACCTGGTCGATTATGAACACGTGTTGCAGGACGAAGCGGCGGACGCCGAAAAGCGCTATGCCAGCGCCCAGCAACTGCGCGGTTACCTGCGCGGCTTGAACACGACGCGGGTGCTGGGCATGGCGGATTGGGAAGACCTGGACCGGCGCGTGACCCAGGAATGGCAAGAAACCGCTACAGCGCCGGGCGTTGCAGGTTGACCCATTCCTGCACCGATGGCCGCTGCCACTGGTGCCGGGCGTAGGCGACCAGCTCGTCAGGCACGCTGTCACCGCCCAGGATCAAGCGATTGAGCATCACGGCCAAGTCCACGTCAGCAATGGACCACGCGCCGAACAGGTTCGTCGGGTTGCCCGCCAACAGCGCCTGCGCCGCATCGATCAACTTGCGCGCCGCCGCTTGCGCCGCGGGCGACAACGGCGGGGCCTTTTGCCCGTAAAACACCACCAAGGTCGAGCGCTCCTGGCGAATCGGCAACAGGTCGCTGCGCAACCACGCCTGGACCTGTCGCGCCCTCGCCCGC
This sequence comes from Pseudomonas antarctica, assembly GCF_001647715.1. NCBI lineage: Bacteria > Pseudomonadati > Pseudomonadota > Gammaproteobacteria > Pseudomonadales > Pseudomonadaceae > Pseudomonas > Pseudomonas antarctica. Next base: position 2,760,381 of record NZ_CP015600.1, on the reverse strand, counting down.
TGTCTTGGATCTGCCGGGTACACCGCTGTTTCAGGGTAGGCCTGATCCAGGTACTCACAGATCGCCGAAGACTCCGACAGCGCGAAGTCTCCCTCCACTAACGTCGGTACGCGTTGGGTCATCGACAGCCGGGCAAACTCCGCGGTCTGGTTGTGCGCCGCTTCAAGATCAAGGCTGACGGTCTCGAAGGCCAGGCCCTTTTCCCGCAGGGTGACGAACACCGACATCGCGTAAGGGCTGGTGAACATTGAATCAACGTAAAGGCGCAGCGGGCCATGGCTCATGAGCAATCTCCTGGGGTGAGCCCTCACGCTACGAGATCTGCGCCGATAAAGACAATGCAGGGATTTTATGGGGGCATTCCTGGCGGGAATAGCAGCAATGATGGCAAGATCATAGCGATTAGCTACTCTGCGAAATCGGCCCTGCCTTTCGTAGTTCTTCAAGGAATGATCAGCTTATGAAACAAGCAGTTGTCGTCATCCACGGCATCGGCGAACAGCGCCCGATGGACACTTTACGCGGCTTCGTGGAAGCCATGATCCCGACGGACACGCCCGGCGGCACTCCGTTCTACTGGAGCAAGCCGGACCGGCTCTCGCGCAATTTCGACCTGCGTGTTCTGAAGTCGTCGGGGCGCACCAGCACGGATTTCTACGAGTATTACTGGGCTCACAAGATGCAAGGCACCAAGGTCGGCCATCTGCTGGGCTGGCTGTGGGATATTTTCAAGCGCCCGCGCCGCGACATTCCCGACGCCATCGTGCCGATCTGGCGCACCACCCGCTGGACGGTGATGGTGCTCTTGCTGCTGGTCGCTACCGGCACCCTGGCCACGGCCTGGGGCCAGTTCGATCACAGCGACAACCCCTTCGCACTGGTTCCACTGCTGGTCGGCGCCATCGGCCTGGGGTTGCGCTATTCCGCGCTGTCCTATTTGGGTGACGCGGCCCGCTACCTCAGCCCCAACCCGCAGAACGTAGTGGTGCGCGAACAGATCCGTGCCGATGGCGTGGAGTTGCTGCGCGCCCTGCACAAAAAGGGCGACTATGACCGCATCATCGTCGTCGGCCACAGCTTGGGCAGTGTGATTGCCTACGATATCGTCGGCTACCTGTGGCATGAACATCACGACCAACTGACCCAAGTCATCCCCAGCAACCGCGAGCTGGCCAGCCGTTATGCCGACCACGCAGCCCTGCAACCGGTGATCAAGGAAGCGCTGCCCAACGCCGGCGCGGCCCTCGACGGCAGCCTGGGCCGTACTTTGAGTTTTCGCGAGCAGCAGGCCGAAGCGTTTATCGAGCAGCGCGGCCTGGGCAACCCGTGGCGCATCACCGACCTGGTCACCGTCGGCAGCCCGATGGCGCATGCCAGCCTGCTGCTGGGCCGCAGTGTGAGTGACTTCAAAAAACGCATTGAGCGCCGCGAAGCCCCGGCCTGCCCGCCCACCGAGGACACCAAGGGCTACGGCTACAACGCCCGCCAGCCAGTGATGCTCGGCCAAAAACCGTTCACCCCGCAGTACCTGCATCATGCAGCGGTATTTGCCGTGACGCGCTGGACCAATCTCTACTTCCCGGCGCCCTTCGGCCTGTTTGGTGATGTCGTCGGCGGCCCGGTCAAGCCAGTGATGGGCGCAGGCGTGCTGGACCTGCCGGTAACCGTGGGCAAATGGAAAGGCTGGCTCGCCCGCTCCTGGCTGAGCCACACCCATTACTGGAGCGAGCGCGGCGGCGCCCAGGGCTACCTCGGCACGCTGGGCGAGGATGACAACGCAATCAGCCACGGCCCGCGTCCTTCGGCCACCGAAGCGTTGCGCTGGGCGGTCGACCTCAAGGGCCTGCGGCGCTTTCGTCCAGCGCCCGCCAAGGTACCCCTGGCGCAGGCCGAAGCCTAGCCTGCGAAGCCGCCGGCCTGGAGAAATGCCTGTTCCTGTGGCGTGGTTACCCTGGCCAGCACCGCATTGCGATGGGGGAAACGCCCGAACCGTTGGATGATGTTCGCGTGCTCATTGGCCCAGTGGCGGGTGCTGGCATCCAGGTGCTGGTTCAACGCCACCGAACGCTGCTGATCCGCCGGGTCTTCCGAATGCTCAAACGGCAAATAACAGAACGCGCGTAGTTCGGGCTCGACAAGCTGGTCGAGCCCGCCCTCGACCATGCGGTGTGCGTACAAACGCGCCAGCGGGTCGGTGGCAAACATATGCGCGGTACCGCGAAACGCATTGCGTGGGTATTGATCCAGCAGGATCAGCAACGCCAGCGCGCCATGGGCTGAACCCAGCCAGCCTTCCAACTCGCGCCGTGCCGCCTGCATGTGGGTCGCGTGAAACCCGTCGCGAAAGGCCGCGTCAAATTCGTCGTCCTTGGCGAACCAGCGCTTGGGCCCGGCCTGCTTCCAGAACTGAATCACCGCCTCGATAGACTGCCCATTCATGCCTGCCATCTTTCTCTCCACTCAACCTGCCTATTTCATTATCGACGCCGACAGAATCGATTAAGTTTCTCAACCTGAAGCCTTAACCGCTTCGAAACGACCGCGCCACTGCCCATAGGGTGTACCTGATGATCCACCGTCTTGCCCAGGTTTTCAGTGATTCCAATAGCCATGTGCGTGCCAAACTGTTTGGCATCTACGGGATCTTTATCGCCAGTTGGGCCCTCTCGGTGATGCTGTATCGCTGGAAGGGGTTTGACCGCATCGAGGTCAACCCCAAGTAAGGTTGGCCCCGTCGGTCAGAGGTTTAGATCACGCCAGTTCAGCGCGTAGTTGACGCGCCGCCGCGACCATGTGGATCAGCGCCGCTTCAGTCTCCGGCCAGGCACGGGTCTTCAAACCGCAATCCGGGTTGACCCACAGACGCTCGGCCGGAATCCGTTTGGCCGCCTTGCGCAGCAAGTTAACCATTTGTGCAACATCCGGCACGCGTGGCGAGTGGATGTCGTAGACACCCGGGCCGATTTCGTTCGGGTAAGCGAAGGCTTCGAACGCGTCCAGCAACTCCATGTCCGAGCGCGACGTCTCGATGGTGATGACGTCGGCATCCATGGCCGCAATGGACTCGATCACATCGTTGAACTCGCTGTAGCACATGTGGGTGTGGATCTGGGTTTCATCGCGCACCCCGCAGGCGCACAGACGGAACACTTCGGTCGCCCAGTCCAGGTAGTGCTGCCACTGCGCCTGGCGCAACGGCAGCCCTTCACGGAACGCGGCTTCGTCGATTTGGACGATCTTGATGCCGGCGGCTTCCAGGTCGACCACCTCGTCACGGATGGCCAAGGCCAGTTGACGCGCCTGCACTTCGCGGCTCACGTCTTCCCGTGGGAAAGACCACATCAGCAAGGTCACCGGGCCGGTCAGCATGCCCTTCATGACCTTGCTGGTCAGGCCCTGGGCGTAGCGGATCCACTCCACCGTCATGGCTTTGGGGCGGCTCAGGTCGCCGAAGATCACCGCCGGTTTCACGCAGCGCGAACCGTAGCTCTGGACCCAGCCGAAGCGGGTGAACACGTAGCCGTCCAGTTGCTCGGCGAAGTATTCAACCATGTCGTTGCGCTCGGCTTCACCGTGCACCAGCACATCCAGGCCCAGGTTTTCCTGCACTTCAACGGCGTGTTTGATCTCGCTGTGCATGGCTTCGACGTATTCGGCTTCACTCAGCTTGCCGGTTTTGAAGGACTGGCGCGCCAGGCGGATCGAGGCGGTTTGCGGGAATGAACCGATGGTGGTGGTCGGGAACAGCGGCAGGTTCAGGCCGGCACGCTGTTTGTTGATACGCTGCGCGAACAGCGACTGGCGCTGCGTGTCCTTGGCGGTGATTGCCGCCACACGGGCTTGCACGGCCGGCTTGTGAATGCGTGGCGAAGCGGCGCGGGCCGCTTGTACCGCGCGGCTTTGCGCCAGGGCGGCGAGCACGTTCGGTGCTTCGGGCTCAGTGACAGCCTGGGCCAGCACCGCGACTTCCGAGCACTTCTGCAGGGCGAACGCCAACCAGCTTTTCAGTTCGGCATCCAGCGTGTCTTCACGGTTCAAGTCAACCGGGCTGTGCAGCAGCGAGCAGGACGGTGCCACCCACAGGCGATCACCCAATTTCTCATGCGCGTGTTGCAAAGTCGCCAGGGCTTTTTCCAGGTCGCAACGCCAGACGTTACGGCCGTTGACGACCCCCAACGACAACACTTTATAAGCCGGCAAGCGGTCGAGGATCGTCGGGTATTGGTCCGGCGCACGCACCAGGTCGATGTGCAGGCCGTCGACCGGCAGGTTAGCGGCCAGGCCCAGGTTCTCTTCGAGGCCGCCGAAGTAAGTGGCCACCAGCTTTTTCAGCGGGTCACGCTGGATCAGGTTGTAGGCACGCTCAAAAGCGTTTTTCCACGCTTGTGGCAGGTCCAGCACCAGGATTGGCTCGTCAATCTGCACCCACTCAACGCCCAGGTCAGCCAGGCGCTGGAAGATCTGGCCGTACAGCGGCAGCAGGCGCTCGAGCAGGTCGAGCTTGTCGAAGTCGCCGCCCTTGGCCTTGCCCAGCCACAGGTAAGTCAGCGGGCCGATGACGACCGGCTTGACGGTGTGGCCCAGGTCACGGGCTTCCTGCACTTCTTCAAACAACTCATCCCAACCCAGGTGGAACTGCTGATCGGCGCTGAATTCGGGTACCAGATAGTGGTAGTTGGTGTCGAACCACTTGGTCATTTCCTGAGCGTGGGCACCGCCGCAGCAGCTGTCACTGACGCCACGGGCCATGCCGAACAGGGTATGCAACGTGGCTTTGCCATCCGCCGGGCGGAAACGCTCAGGGATCACGCCGAACATCAGCGAATGTGTCAGTACCTGGTCATACCAGGCGAAGTCACCGGCGGGCAGCAATTCGATACCGGCCTTTTTCTGCAGGTCCCAGTGGGTCTTGCGCAGGTCACGGCCGACGGCACGCAGGCCCGCTTCGTCGAGTTCACCCTTCCAAAACGCTTCCTGCGCTTTTTTCAGTTCACGATCGCGTCCAATGCGCGGAAATCCAAGGGAATGAGCGACTGCCATGACATACAACTCCAACGTAGGTATTTATGGCAGCCATTGTCGACAGATGCTGATAGTGAGACAAACTCATTTTATTTCAGACGAACACAAGATTTGCTCATGTTTAAATCAGGTGCAGGTAGAACGCGTGAAACATGAAATACGCACACGCGGCCAGTGCTATCCCCATGCAGCGGTTGAAGACGGTAAACGCCGACGTCCCGCTGATTCGCCGTCCCAGCACCGCCCCAAGCAACGCGTAGACCCAAGGCGCGCCGAACGCACCGCACGCCAGTAATGCCGACACTCCAGCAATGGACGCACCGCTGATATGCGCCGCCGGCAACATCACGCTGGTGATCGGCAGTACCGCCATGATGCCTTTGGGATTAAGCAACTGAATCACCAGGCCGTTCCAGAACGTGAGGGTTTTGCCCGGTTCACGGGAAGCGTCCTCGACAACCGTGCGCGCGGTGAACACCTGATAGGCCAGATACAGTGTGTAAACGCCGCCGACCAGCGAGATATACGGTAGTGCCGCTTGGGAAATGATCGCCTCGCCGGTGTAACCAAACAGTACGAACAGCAACAGCATCGCGCAGCCTACGCCGATGAAGAAACCGGTGGAGCGGCGGAATTTGCCGGTGAGCCCGGCATTCAAGCCCATGAAATTTACCGGACCCGGGCTGTACATGACGCTGAAGGCGTAGAGAAAGATGTCCATGGAGAACCTGCCGTAGAAGAAGTGCGGCGAGTCTACCGAGGCGGTTTGCGCTGAATCTTGTACGTTTGTGGTTCACCGCTGCGCCTGTCGTGCAAACCACTCCATGACCACTGCACAACCGGGGTGAGACGCCGCCATGGGTTGCAGGCACAGCGCATACACCCCGCCGGTCTCCAAAGGTTCGCCCAACGGCACCACCAGCACGCCCCGCTCGATGGATTCGACGGCCAGCGTCAGGTCGGTCATCGCCACACCCAACCCACGGGCGGCGGCGTCCAGCGCCAGTTCATCGAGGTTAAACGGAATATGGCGGTAGTCCTCCAGCGCGCCGGCGCCGTTGGCGGCCAGCCACACGCGCCAGTCCTGCTTGTCCACCGAACGGTGCAGCAGCGCCATGTGGCGCAGGTCGTCCAGTGTGGTCAGCGGCCCCAGCCCGGGAGCGCACACCGGCACCAATTTTTCCTCGAACAACGTCAGGCTCGCCGGATCGCTCGGCGGCTTGGGCAGGTACTGGATGTAAGCATCACTGTCGCCGGCAGGCTCGACCGCTTCGGTGGCGACGGTCTCGATGGCCAGCGAAATGTCCGGGTGCAGCCGATAGAAATCACTCAGCTTCGGCAGCAGCCAACGCACGGCCAGCGACACGTGCAGGCGAATCCGAAACGGGCGTTTCTGCGGCGAAATCCGGTCCTCCAGCACCTTGAGCTGCGCGAGGATACTGCGAGCACATGCCAGCACTTGCTCGCCTTCGACAGTAACGCGCAGGCTGCGACTGGTGCGGGTGAACAGCGCCACGCCGAAATGGCTTTCCAATTGCTGGATTTGGCGACTGACCGCGCTTTGGGTCAGGCACAGCGTATGCGCGGCCTGAGTGAAGCTGGCGCTGTCACTGACTTCCACCAGCGCCTGCAGGCCTTGCAAGGACGGCACGTGACGAATCTTATCCATGCGCTTTCCGAATAACTGGATGATTTTATAACGTTGGTTGTATCACCCAACCCCCTATAAATTCCAGCCATCGACTTAAATCATCCATGCAATCAACGCATGCAGCCGAGGCAAACGTGGACAATACCTGTGGCTGGATAGCCCAAACCGCCCCCCTACCCGCCCGCGACGCCTTGAAGGGCGCGCAACAGGCCGATTGGCTGGTGATCGGCGCCGGCATCACCGGGCTGTGTGCCGCCCACAGCCTCGCGGCCCTGCACCCTGAAGCACGCATCGTGATCGTCGACCGTCAATACGCCGCCCAAGGCGCCTCGGCGCGGAACTCGGGGTTTGTGGTGGCCCATGAACACCCGGCTGAAAACGAGTTGTTGGGCCGCCCAGGGTTCGCAGGATTCGAGGTGGACACTGCCATCTCTCGGGCCGCCAGCGACGAGGTGCGCCAGCGCATCACACGCCATGGCATCGACTGCGACTTTCGCGACAATGGCTACTTCTTTGCCGTGCATGACGCCGACAAACTCAACCAGGTCGACGACAAACTTGCCACCCTGCACGCCCTCGGTGCCTCTGCACAAGGCCTGCAAGGTGACGCACTGCACCAGAAGCTCGGCACCGCGCATTACCAGGCCGGAATCTGGTGCGGCAACGGCAACGCCCTGCTGCAACCGGCCAAATATGTGAAGGGTTTGCTGGCGGCGTTACCTGCATCGGTCAGTCTGTTTGAAAACACCGATATCACCGGTATGGAACGCATGAGCAACGGCGCCATTCGCGCGACCAGCCGGGCCGGGAGTATCGAAGCACGGCACGTGCTGGTGTGCCTGAACGCCTTTATCCCCCGCGTCGGCCTGGACCACAGCGCCACCTTCCCCATGGAACTGAGCGCGAGCCTCACCCGCCCGCTGACGGAAAAAGAATGCGCCGCCGAACCCTGGGGCGTGCTGTCAACGCGGCCACTCGGCGCCACCGTGCGTTTGACGCCGGACCGGCGCGTGATGATCCGCAACACGGCCGAGTACCGCACGCGTGACTTGTCCAATGGCGACTTACTGCAACGGCGCCACCACCATGTGCGTGGCTTGCAACGACGCTTCCCGTGGCTCACCGAGCAAGACATCCACTACACCTGGACCGGCCACCTCAGCGCGTCGCGGTCCGGCCAGCCTTACTTCGCCAAGGTCGAAAACAACCTGTTTGCCATCGCCGGCTGCAACGGTTCCGGCGTGGCGCGCGGCACGTTGTGGGGGCGACTGATGGCGGAGTGGGCATCGGGCGCAAGCTCACCCTTGCTGCAATCGGTCATACAGCGTGCGCAGCCCGGCTGGCTGCCGCCCCGCCCGCTGTTTGACCTCGGTGCCCTGCTGCGCATGCGTATTGAAGCGGTACGTGCCCGTTCCGAAATCTAAAACAAAAAAGGTGAATGCAATGCACATCAAGCAATTGTCCGTGGCCGTGATGTTCGGTGCGTTTTCGGCGGCCGGCTATGCCGCCGAAGAGGTCAATATCTCCAACTGGAACGGCTATATCGCCGACGACACCCTCACCCGCTTTACCCAGGCCACCGGTATCAAGGCCACCTACGACATTCATGACAGCAACGAAGTGCTCGAATCCAAGTTGATGACCGGCAATACCGGCTATGACGTGGTCAGCCCTTCCAACCATTTCCTGTCGAGGTTGATCAAGGCCGCAGCGATCCAGAAGCTGGACCGCAGCCAGTTACCCAACTGGAAAAACCTCGACCCGCTGCTGATGAAAAAACTTGAGGTCAACGACCCGGGCAACCAGTACGGTTTCCCGTATATGTGGGGCACCGCCGGCATCGGCTACAACGTCGAGAAGATCAAGGCGATCTTTGGCAACACCGACGTCACCCACTCGTGGAAGATGTTTTTTGATGTCGACACGATCAAAAAACTCAGCACCTGCGGGGTAGCGATCATCGACAACCCCACGCAGATACTGCCCATCACCCTCAACTACCTCGGGCTGCCCCACCACAGCCATGAACCCGGCGACTATAAACAGGCCGAGCAGGCATTGTTAAAGATCCGTCCTTACATCCAGTACTTCCACGCCTCCAAGTACATCAGCGACCTGGCCAACGGCAATATCTGCGCGGTGATCGGTTTCAACGGCGACATCGTGCAAGCGGCCACCAGCGCGAAGGAAGCCAAAAACGGTATCGAGATCGCCTACTCCATCCCTGAGGAAGGCTCGACGCTCTGGATGGACATGGTGGTGATGCCCAAAGCCGCCCCCCATGAAAAGAACGCCTACACTTATATGAATTATCTGCTCGACCCCAAGGTGATCGCCAACATCAGCAACAGCATCCACTACGCCAACCCCAATAGCGCGGCAGATGAATTTCTGACGCCTGCGGTGAAGCAGGACCTGGCGATCTATCCGCCGAAAGGTGTGATGGACAAGTTGTTTATCGTCGAAGACTTGCCCCCGGCGATTGCACGATTGGCTACGCGTTTGTGGACCAAATTGAAGACCAACACATAAGCGCATCCACCGCTGGTCGTAACCCTTGCATTGGGCATAACATGAGTCAAAACAAACACTAAAAAATGAGCCCCCATGATCAAAGCCAGCCTGCGCAGTCATCTGACCCTTTGGTTTGCCGGCTTGTCATTGCTCACGCTGCTCAGCGTGGGCTTCTATGTCGGTCAAATCGCCACAGAGCAGATGAAGCAGGCCAGTGGCAATACGCTGCTCAGCACGGCCCGCTCGACGGCCGCGCTATTGGCTGTGCAACTGCGCGAACGCCAGCTGGAAGTGTCGTTGTTGAGTAAGGCACCGATCATGCGCAGGGGCAACCTGGACGCGCCGGATATCCTGACCTTGATGGAGCTGCGCACCCAATCGCGCGCGGAGTATGCGTGGATGGGCGTTGCAGACGCCGACGGGCGTGTGCGACAGGCGGTCAACGGGCTGCTGGTCAATCAATCGGTGCAACAGCGGCCGTGGTTTCAGGCAGGCATGCACGCCGAGTACACCGGCGACCCCCACGAAGCCGTCTTGCTCGCCAAGCTACTACCCGGTGCTGCGAATGGCGAGCCGCTGCGCTTTATCGATTTCGCTGCGCCGATTCGCAATGCTGAAGGTGAAACGATAGCCGTGCTGGGCGCCCATGCCCACTGGAGCTGGGTTACCCAGATCGTCGATTCCGCCGTGATGCAAAAGGATGCCATCCCCGATATCGAGGCGCTGATTGTCGACGTCGATGGCAAGGTGCTTTACCCCGAATTGCTCGCAGGCGAGCACATGCCGCCCGACTCATTGCTCACGACCTCCGGCTGGTCCACGGGCAACGGCTATGTCACCGCCTCGGTCGCGGTCCCAAGCCCGACGAATGCCAAAATGACCTGGTACATCATGGTGCGCCAACCGTTGGACGTCGCGCTGCAACCGGCGCACACCCTGCTCTACAAATTGCTGCTACTGGGGTTACTCGCAGCAATTATCTTCGTACTTGCCGCTTACTACATCGCATCATCACTCAGCCGTCCCATCGAGCGCCTGGCCAAGTCAGCCAAGCAAGTGCAGGACCAACAGCCCGGCGCCGTCTTCCCGCAGGAACATTCGGTGCTGGAAATCGCCCAACTGGGCCGGTCCATCAGCAGCATGACCCAATCGCTGCTCGCCAAAGAGCGCGAACTGCAGGAAGCCAACGCCTCCCTGGAGGCCACGGTCGCCCAGCGCACCGCCGACCTCACCCAAGCCAATGCCGACCTCTTGAGCCTGGCCACACACGACGCGCTCACCGGTGTCTACAACCGCCGCCGCTTCGATGAGAAACTCGCCGAGAACAGCCTGCTGTTCCAACGCACCGGCCGCACCTTCGCCCTGCTGCTGATCGACGCAGACTACTTCAAGCGCGTCAACGACACCTACGGCCACGCGGTAGGCGATGACGTGTTATGCCAACTGGCGACGCTGATCGAGAGCAACACCCGCGCCACCGACTTTGTCGCGCGCTACGGCGGTGAAGAATTCGCGGTATTGCTGCCGGAAGTTGAAGAGCCCGACAGCCCGGACGTCGTCGCCGAGAAAATCCGGGCCGCCGTGGCTGCGGCGAAATTTCCGTCGGTGGGCCAAGTCACAGTGAGTATTGGCGTGAGCATCGCCCAGCCTTCGGACCGGGATTCTTTAGCCCTGCTCAAGCGCGCGGATATGCAGCTGTATGAGGCCAAGGCTGCGGGCAGAAATCGGGTGGCGTGAACGGGAATAATCAATCCACTGTGGCGAGCGGTTGACTCACCACAGTTTCCTGTTGCGCTGAGCCCAAGGCCGTCTGATTTAGCGGGGAATATGAGTGATACAGGCCAGCGAAGACGTTGCGATACACACGCTGGGCGAACTCCCCCAGCAGATCCACGTACTGGAAGCGCAGGCCGTTGCCGAAGGTTTCCGGTTCCTGACGCGGCTTATCACCGAATGGGAAAACCGCTCCAATCGATTTGATCAACCCGGTGAGTGCCTGTTGGGCGTCTTTCGTCACGGCCAGTTGATTGCCGTCGGCGGCATGTCCTGCGACCCATACGCCGGCCCGGGAATCGGTCGACTGCGCCGGGTATACGTGGCGCCCGCGATGCGAGGCCGTCGTATCGCAAAGGCCCTGGTAGAACAGCTGCTGGACGACGCAGCGGTTCATTTTCAGGCCGTGCGCCTGTTCACCGATACACCAAAGGCCACGCAGTTTTATCTGCGCTGCGGTTTTCAACCCATCGAGGATGACAAGGCGACGCACGTAAAATCACTCACGCCCTTGAAAGCACGCGCCTCAAAAGAGCCTTGAGGCGCGGTGCGTCTGTCACCTACATCAACGGAATCGAATAACTCACAAACACCCGATTCTGATCCTGGTCGCGCGCCACGTCGCTGCGCGACATACCATTGCGCCAGCCGAACCCGACGTTCTTGAATGTACCGCTTTGCACCACGTAATCCAGGGAGATATCCCGCTCCCACTCGCTGGCATTGTTGCCGGTGGTGGTGAGGATATGGTCGCCCTTCAAATACATCACCGACGCCTTCAGGCCTGGCAGGCCCAGCGCGACGAAGTCGTAGGCATATTGCGCGAAGGCAGTACGCTCACCGGCCTGGATGAAGGTCTGCACCGTACGGTCGGTGTACAGGTACAGGCTGGAACCACCCTCCCCTTTGTTCACCAGGCCACCCTGGTTGAGTTGGGCAAAGTTGCTGTCGTCGGAGACTTGCTGGTAACCGGCGGTGATCGCATGGGGCCCCAGGGAGTAAATGAAGGCGGCACTCCAGGTGTTGTTGTCGATTTCGCCGTCGCCGTTCTTGGTATAGCCGCCGAACTTATAACCTTCGGCGCGCCCGGCAGCGCTGCTGTTTTTGCCGTCGGAGGTGGTCTTGAAGTAACGCAGGTCGGTTTTCAGTGAGCCGTAGTCGCCCAGCGGCAACACATGGATCAAACCGGCGAAGTGCTGTTGGTAATAGTCTTCGAGGTTGGCGTAGTAATACTGGACCAGCAGGTCCTTGTTCACTTGGTAGTCGGCACCGGCGTAGTTGAATTTATTGCTTTCCCGAGTGCCGCCCGCCGCTGCCAGGCCGCTGCTGTCGCTGGAGCCACGGCCGGTGGTGTGTTGCAGTTGACCGCCGATCAGGGTCAGGTTGTCGATGTCTTTACTGGTGACCTGCCCACCTTCGAAGGATTGCGGTAACAGGCGGCCATCGTTGCTCACCAGGATCGGCAGGTTCGGGCGCAGGTAGCCGTAGCGCAACTCGGTCTTGGCGAAACGCGCCTTGGCCGTCGCGCCAGCACGTGCCCAGCTGTCCGCCGCTTTGCCGTCATCGTTGGGGATCATCGAGCTGCCCACGTGGCGGCCGGCACCGCTGTCGAGGGTCACGCCGAGCATGCCGACGGCGTCAAGGCCAAAGCCGACGGTGCCTTCGGTAAAGCCCGACTGGTAGTTGAGGATAAACGCCTGGCCCCACTCTTCGGTCTTCGACGGGGCGGCGGCGCCGTCACGGTTGTCGTTATTGAAGTAGAAGTTGCGCATGCTCAAGTTGGCTTTACTGTCGCTCAGGAAATCAGCGCTCGCCAAAGGGCTCAGGGCAATGCCCAGACCGCCGGTCAATACGCTTAATACATTCAACGTGGCTTTCATCAGGACGAACTCCGGCGCGGAATCCAGGTTCCGGGCGCAAAAAAAGGCAGCAGGAAGCACGCGGCCCCACTTGAGTGGGCCGGTGCACTAACGAGCGTTTAAGTACTTAGTTGAGTGAAGTGAACCTCCGTAAAACCTCAGTCAATCAATCCATGAGCGTCATAAAACGGATACGGCCCCGGGTAATCCCCGAACACGCCGTTGTGGCTGATCAACCCCTGCTGTTCATCCCAGCGGTGCAGCAGGTAACCCGCCGGCTCCAGGTTGAAATGCGCGGGCGCGGCGTCTTGCAGGTCGAGCACGATCTGGTGGGAAGTGCCGGGGCACACACAACTCAAGCTACCGCCAAAACGCCGTTGCATGGGCCGATGTAAATGCCCGCACAACAGGCGCTCCACCTGAGGGTGGCGGGCAACGACGCGCTCCAAAGCGGCGGCGTTGATAAAGGCTTCGCGGTCCATATGGCCAATGCCGCTCATAAACGGCGGGTGATGCAGGATCAGCAAGGTCGGTGCAGCGGGGCGCAGCGCCAACTGTTCGTCGAGCCACTGCAACTGGCTGTCCAGCAACTGGCCGCCATGGCCACCGGGAATGGTCGAGTCGAGGCCGATCAGACGCAGCGGATGTTCGTCCACTACCCAATCCAAAGGGCCCTCTGCCGAAGCGGGTAAATAACCATGATCGCGGAAGGCATCCAGCAACGGACCGCGCGTGTCATGGTTGCCGGGCACCAGGTAGCAAGGCATCTGCAGGCGCGCCAGCTCAGGGTGCAGCACGGCGTATTCGTCGGCGCGACCGAAGTCCACCAGATCGCCGCTGACCACCACAATATCGGGCCTGGGGTAGCTGGCGTTCAGATGGTCGACGGCACGGCGCAGCGCGCCCAGGGTATCGACAACGTCATAGGTCAAGCGATTGCCGGCTTTAAGGTGCAAATCGCTGATCTGCGCAACAACAAACGGACGGTTCAAAATAAGCTCTCACGCATTCAGGGTGAACAACATGTGCGGCGCAATGGCCAGGGCAATCGGCGCGCCGACGCTGTGCAACTGGTTGTCGCTGCTGTCCACCAGCAGCGGTTGTGGGCCGCCGACATCCACCAACAGGCGGCTTTGTGCCCCCTGGAAGAACTGCGCCAACAGGTGGCCGTGCAAGTGCCCCTCGCCCTCCATCACGCGCAGGTGTTCGGGGCGGCAGTACACGGTGCCGGGGCGGTCGGCGGCGTGCCACGGCAGCTCACCGCCGCAGACTTTCAGGCCATGGGCGGTGCGGTCGAGTACCACGAAGGCATTGAGATTGCCGACGAAACCGGCGACGAAGGCGTTGGCCGGTTGCTGATAGATCTGCCGTGGGCTGGCCAGTTGCGCTACACGCCCCTGCTCCATCACCAGGATGCGGTCGCCCAGGGCCATGGCTTCGCCCTGATCGTGGGTGACAAATACCGAGGTGATGCCGAGCCCGCGCAGCAGTTGGTCCAACTCACTGCGCAACCGCTCGCGCAATTGCGCATCGAGGGCGGCCAGGGGTTCATCCAGCAACAGCACTTTAGGCCGCGGAGCCAGCGCCCGAGCCAGGGCCACGCGCTGACGCTGCCCCCCCGAGAGTTCATGGATGCTGCGCTTGCCGTGGTGCTGCAAGCCCACCAGTTCCAGCAACTCTTCACAGCGCTTGTTGCGCGCCGGCGCCGACACACCGCGAATCTTCAAGCCGTAGACGATGTTGCCGGCCACATCCAGGTTAGGAAACAGCGCGTAGTTCTGGAACACCATGCCCACATCGCGACGCTCGATGGGCAGGCGGGTGACGTCTTGATCGCCGAAAAACACCTGGCCCACGTCCGGGCGCTCCAGGCCGGCAATCAGGCGCAGGGTCGTGGTTTTGCCACAGCCGGACGGGCCGAGAATGGCCAGGGTTTCACCGCCCTCGACAGTCAAATTCAGGTCATGCACGGCCACGGTGCCGTCGGCGAATGCCTTGCGACAGCCCTGTAACCGGATAGTGATAGCGGTCATCGACGCTCTCCACGGGACAAACGAGCACTGATGGCCTGCAGCGCAATCAGCAGCGGCACGATCATCAGCAAAAAGATAAGGGTGTAGGCGCTGGCGATTTCCAGGCGGGCCGAGGCGTAGCTGTCGGCCAGGCCTACGGGCAGCGTTTTGGTCATGGGTGTATGCAGCATCCACGTCAGGTTGAATTCACCCAGGCTCAGGGTCACCACCATCAGCACGCCGGCGAGAATCCCCGCCCGGCAGTTCGGTACTACCACGCTGAAGAAGCGCTTGATCGGCCCTGCGCCGAGGCTCGCCGCCGCCTCCTCCAGCACCGGCAGTTGCTGGCGTTGCATCACGGCCATCACCGGGCGCACCAGAAACGGCAAGGTGAACAGCACGTGGCCGACGAGGATGAACAACCAACTGCTGCGAAACGTGCCGAACTGGCCGTAGGTCAGCAGCAACGCCAACGCACTGGCCAACCCCGGCATTGCCACCGGCAGCACCATCAGTTCTTCGAAGGCGCGACTGAAGCGGTTGTTCATCCGCACAAGGGCATAGGCCGCAGGTACGCCGATCACGCAGACGCATACCGCGCAGGCCAGGGCCAATTGCAGTGACAGCCACACGGTCGGCGAATAGGCCTGCCACACCTGGATCAGCCAGTCGAAGGTCAACCCACTGGACAGGCCGACAAAGAAGTTGCGCGTCAACCCGGCCAACAATGACATCACCACCGGCACCAACATGAAGGCGCACACCAGCAGGGTAAACAGCAGTTGAATCACAAACAGCGAAGAGCGCTTCACAGGACTGTCCCCGCGTTTTTCACCAGCCGCCGTGTCAACAGCAACACGGCCCAGGTCACCGCCCCCAGCACCACCGACAGCGCAGCGGCGACGGCAAAGTTGGCGTAGTTGGTGAACACGTTGTAGATCGCCACCGGGGTGACGTTCAGTCGCGTGCCCAAGGTAAAGGCTGTACCAAATGCGCCCATTGAGGTGGCAAAGCAGATCGCCCCGCAGGAGGCGAGCGCGGGTGCCAAGCCCGGCACGATGACGTCGCACACCACGCGCCAATGGCCCGCCCCCAATGAATGAGCGGCTTCTTCGAGGCTACGGTCGAGGCTTTCGCACGCCGCCATCACCGTGAGAATCACCCGTGGAATCGAGAAGTACAGGTAGCCCACGAACAGCCCAGCCAACGAATACGCAAAGATCCAGCGCTCACCGGCCAGTTGCAGACCCAAGGCAGCGAACAGGCCTTGGCGCCCGGCCAACAGGATCACCAGAAAGCCCACCACCACCCCGGGAAACGCCAGCGGAAAGGTCAAGAGCGCCACCAGCGCCGAGCGCCCGAAGAAATGCTGGCGCGCGAGAAAGACGCCGCTGATGCCGCCGATCAGTAACGCGACCAACGTCACCACCAGCGCAAGGATCACGGTTTGCCCCAGGCTGCCCAGGTACTGCGCACTGCTGAGCACCTGCCAATAACCGCTGCCTTGGCTGTCGCGGCTTTGCGCGCCGAGCACCACCAGGTGCGCCAGCGGCAACAGCCAGAACGCGAGCAGCACCGCAAAGGCCGGGGCCAATGCCCAGGCGGCGTGTTTTGCCGATGCGGCCACTTACTTGACCTCGTTCAGGTAACGGGCGGCGAAGGCTTCCTGCACAGCGGCCATTTTTTCGTAATCGACCACGCCGGCACGCGCGTAGTCGCTGTCCGGCAGGAACTGCGCGGCCACATCGGCCGGCATTTTCATCGGCCGTACAGGGCGCAGGTAGGCCTTGGCCCAGAGCGCCTGGCCTGCGTCGGACAGCACGAAGTCGAGGACCTTTTCGGCATTCGCGCGATGCGGCGCGTTAGCCACCAGGCTCATCACGTACGGCACGCTGATGCTGCCCTCTTTGGGGATCACGAAGGCGACATTGGCGTTGTCCTTGTAACGCGCGCGGTAGGCGTTGAAGTCGTAGTCCACCAGGATCGGCAGCTCGCCGGACAGCACCCGCGCATAGGCCGTCTGCTTGGGCACGATGGGCGCGTTTTTCGCGAGCTTCTGGAAGTAGTCGATGGCTGGGGCGAAGTTATCCAGGTCACCG
This sequence comes from Pseudomonas antarctica, assembly GCF_001647715.1. Taxonomy (NCBI): domain Bacteria; kingdom Pseudomonadati; phylum Pseudomonadota; class Gammaproteobacteria; order Pseudomonadales; family Pseudomonadaceae; genus Pseudomonas; species Pseudomonas antarctica. Next base: position 2,743,451 of record NZ_CP015600.1, on the reverse strand, counting down.
CCCAGCGCGCGGTTGATCGCCACGGCGGAGACGTAGCCCACAAACGCACTGGACGGGTCCAGGTAACCGACCATGCCTTTGTACTCAGGTTTGAGCAGGTCGGCCCAGCCTTGCGGCACGGGCAAGCCGCCCAGCGCGTCGACGTTGACCATGATGCCCAAGGTGCCGGAGTGAATCGCAAACCAGTGGCCGGCCGGGTCCTTCAAGCCGGCAGGGATCTGCTCCCAGCCTTTGGGTGTGTAGGTGTCGACCACCTGGGCTTTTTGCGCCTGCAGGCCGAAGGTCACGCCGTAATACACCACGTCCGCCACCGGCGCGGCTTTCTCGGCCACCAACTGCGCCAGGGACTGGCCGGAGTTCTTGTTGTCCAGCGGCACCTGCACGCCGGTGCTGGCGGCGATGGCCTTGAGTTGGCTGCCCCAGTCCGCCCAATCGGGCGGGCAGTTGTAGCAAATCGCGGTTTCGGCGGCGTGGGCCAGGCTGGCCGCGCCGCACAGCAGCAAGGCTGCCAAGGTTTTACTGAACGCGCGCATCAAGCGTCTCCTCATGGGGTTGAGTGCTTTCGCCGGGCCGGATATGGCAAGGCAGGCAATGGGAAATCGGGGAGTTACCGGCGATCTGCGCCAGCAGTTGATCGATCACGGTGCTGGCGAGCAGCGCGATGGGTTGCACCACGCTGCACAGGGTCGGGTGCATCTGGGTGCCAAGCGATATGCCATCAAAGCCCATGACCGAGAGTTGCTCAGGCACATTCCAGGCGTTGCGGCGCAACTCGGCGATCAGGCTGATGGCAAGAAAATCGTTGGAGCACACCAGCGCGGTCGGTGCCTGGGGGCCTTGCAGAAAGGGCTCGATGGCCGCGAACTCGGCCTGGGTGTGGGCTGGCATCTCGATGACCGGGCGGCTGTCGAGCCCGTACGCTTTCATCGCGTCGCAATAACCGGCGTAACGCAGGCGAGCGCGATCCGACTGCAATGCGGGGCCGGCGACCATGCTGATGCGTCGGTGCCCCGCTTCCAGCAAATAACGCGTGGCCAGGGCCATACCCGCGCGGTTATCGACCGACACCGCGCTGTAGCCGGGATTGCTCGGTTGGTGATACGCCAGCACGAACGGCGTTTGTTCGGTGGCGAGGCTGTTGAGCACGCTGTTGCTTTCGGCGTCGGTCACCGTCAGCACCAGGCCGTCGACGCGTTGGCGCAACAACTCTTCCACCACCACGCTTTCGCGTTCGCTGCTGTAGTCGGTGGTCGCCAGCAACAGGCTGTAGCCGCGCAACCGTGCCGCACGCTCCATGGCCTGGAACTGTTCGGCGAACACCGGGTTGAGCAGGTTGGGCACCACTACGCCAATCAGCTGGGTGGTTTGCAGGCGCAATTGGCGGCCGAGCAAATTGGGCCGAAAGCCCAGCTCACGAGCGGCGGCGAACACCTGCTCACGGGTGGCCGGGCGCACCTGGTCGGGTGAGGCAAAGGTGCGGGCGGCGGTGGCGCGGGATACGCCAGCCAGCCGTGCAACGTCTTTCAAGTCAGTCATTGTCACTCGCTTGAGATCGATCTCATTGGCGAGGACAGTAGCGAGGGAATGTGGCAGGAAGGTGGTGGGCAGATTACGGTTTGATGTCAGTGCTATCCGCTTCAGTTGAGGCGGCTTTTAACCGAGAGTGTTCATTAACGATGTACCCACCTCACTTCTCACCCTCATCGAGTGTTTGAAATCACACCCCGCATGTATTGATTTAAATCGCGAAAATCCTGAACCTTCCAGGCAAAGGGCGAGAGCTTTACTCCGTTCTCTTGCAACGTCCTTGGGATCAAGTCTCCATTGGGACGAAGTATTATCGATGACACAATAACGCCCGGATAATCGTTGAGCCGTTTCTTGAAAGCAGACGTTGTAAGGTCAGGTGTAGGCGGATTGCTCTTATGCGCCAAGGGCCCTGTTCCCTTGAGGTCTGTTCCGTGGCACATCACACACCGCTGCGAATAGAGGTTTTTACCATTGGTGTTATCTGCGGCGGAGGGTGAAGTTTGAATGAGCGATAACATGCCCAGCGACGCGATGAGTACTATTTTTGTTTTCATGTTTTATGGGGCCTTGTTGTAAAAATAAGCGCTGAACCAAGGGCAAAAGCCGCAAGGCTATTGCAACACTTAATATCCTCGATAACGTTTGAACTGCGGCTCCCAGGCGCTGACTTCGCGGGACGTGACGTTCAACTCAAACGGTGTTTCGCCTGGCCTGCCCAGCGCGAAAACAAAACCATAAGCTATTGATTCAAATCAGAAATAACTTTTAAGCTGGTGAGAGATCCGTCATTCTCCATTGCGTTGCCCTTGCTGGCAAGGATCGCCCAGAGAGGCTTATGAGCAATCTCGGCTCAACGTGATGTGTGCGCTTCATCAAGGCAGTTGCGCTCACCGTCGGTCGGTGTCATACCCCTGGACAGTCATATTCAGGCGCTATCCTTGGAAACCCGGCGCGCAAAATCCGCCCGCTAACCTTTCGATTCGATCCAAGTGCGGGCACAATGCGTGTCCTTTTTTGGCAGGCACCGCCGCAGGCTCTCAAAAATGATCAAAACGCCGTACTACCTCATCGATAAACAGAAGCTTCTGGTCAACATGCAGAAGATTGCTTACGTGCGCGAACAGTCCGGCGCCAAGGCCCTGCTGGCGCTCAAGTGCTTTGCCACCTGGTCGGTGTTCGACTTGATGCAGGAATACATGGACGGCACCACCTCGTCGTCGCTGTACGAGTTGAAGCTCGGCCGCCAGAAGTTCGAAGGCGAGGCGCACGCCTACAGCGTGGCCTGGGCCGACGATGAAATCGAGGAGATGCTGGATAACTGCGACAAGATCATCTTCAACTCCATCAGCCAGCTGCAGCGCTTTGCCGAGCGTTCCGAAGGCAAGACCCGCGGCCTGCGTGTGAACCCGCAGGTGAGCAGTTCCGACTACCTGCTGGCCGACCCGGCGCGCCCGTTCAGCCGTCTGGGCGAATGGGACCCGGTGAAGATCGAAGGCGTCATCGAGCAGATCTCCGGCTTCATGTTCCACAACAACTGCGAGAACGGTGACTTCAACCTGTTCGACCAGATGCTCAACACCATCGAAGAACGCTTCGGCGCGCTCCTGCACAAGGTCAACTGGGTCAGCCTCGGCGGCGGCATCCACTTCACCGGTGAAGGCTATGCCATCGACGCCTTCTGCCAGCGCCTCAAGGCGTTCTCGCAGAAGTACGACGTGCAGGTGTACCTGGAACCCGGCGAAGCGGCGATCACCAACAGCGCCTCGCTGGAAGTGACCGTGCTCGACACCCTCTACAACGGCAAGAACCTCGCCGTGGTAGACAGCTCCATCGAAGCCCACCTGCTGGACCTGCTGATCTACCGCCTCAACGCCAAGCTGGCGCCGAGCGAAGGTGAACACACCGTCATGGTGTGCGGCAAATCCTGCCTGGCCGGGGACATCTTCGGCGAGTATCAATTTGATCGTCCGCTGGCCATCGGCGATCGGCTGTCGTTCATCGACACCGCAGGCTACACCATGGTCAAGAAAAACTGGTTCAACGGCCTGAAAATGCCGTCCATCGTAGTGAAACAACTCGACGGTACAGTCGAGGTGGTTCGTGAATTTGGTTACGACGACTACCTGTCCAGCCTTTCGTAAGCTGGCGGATAAAGGAGAGATAAAGCAATTGAAAAAGAACGTTCTTATCATTGGTGCAGGAGGTGTCGCCAAGGTGGTGGCCCACAAGTGCGCGCAGCACAACGACGAACTCGGTCGTATTGCTATCGCGTCGCGCAACATCTCCAAATGCCAGGCCATCATCGACAGCGTCAAGGCCAAGGGTAGCCTCAAGGTTCCCGCCGAGATCCAAGCCTTCGCGCTGAACGCCCTGGACGTGGAAGCGACCAAGGCCCTGATCCGCGAGACTGACTCGCAGATCGTCATCAACGTAGGTTCCGCGTTCCTCAACATGTCGGTGCTGCGCGCCTGCATCGATACGGGCGTTGCGTACCTCGATACCGCCATCCACGAAGAGCCGGGCAAGGTCTGCGAGACCCCGCCGTGGTACGGCAACTACGAATGGAACCACCTGGAAGAGTGCAAACAGAAGAACATCACCGCCATCCTTGGCGTGGGCTTCGACCCGGGTGTCGTCAACGCGTATGCCGCGCTGGCGCAGCAACAGCATTTTGACCGCATTGATTCGATCGACATTCTCGACGTCAATGCCGGCAGCCATGGCAAATACTTCGCCACCAACTTCGACCCGGAAATCAACTTCCGCGAATTCACCGGGCAGGTGTGGAGCTGGCAGAACAGCCAGTGGACCAGCAACACCATGTTCGAAGTCAAACGCACCGACGACCTGCCGGTGGTCGGTTCGCAGAACCTGTACCTGACCGGCCACGATGAAGTGCACTCGCTGTCGAAAAACCTCGACGTGCCCAACGTGCGTTTCTGGATGAGCTTCGGCGAACACTACATCAACGTGTTCACCGTACTGAAAAACCTCGGCCTGCTCTCCGAAAAGCCGGTCACAACCGCCGAAGGCCTGGAAGTGGTGCCGTTGAAAGTGGTCAAGGCCGTGCTGCCCGACCCGTCTTCGCTCGCCCCTGGCTACACCGGCAAGACCTGCATCGGCGACCTGGTCAAAGGCACCAAGGACGGCCAGCCGCGTGAGATGTTCATCTACAACGTGGCGTGCCATGAAGAAGCCTTCGCTGAAACCGACAGCCAGGGCATCTCCTACACCGCTGGCGTGCCACCGGTAGCCGCTGCGTTGCTGGTTGCGCGTGGCGAGTGGGATGTAAAACACATGGCCAACGTCGAGGAGCTGCCGGCTGAGCCGTTCCTCAAGGCGCTGGATGTGATGGGGTTGCCGACTCGGATTAAAGACGAGAACGGTGACCGTGCTTGGGATGCGACTGCTTGAATAGGCGTTAGCTGACTGAACAAAAAAATGCGCCCCACGGGGCGCATTTTTTGTTTGGGTAAATGGGTATCCAGAAACCAATGACGATCCAAATGTGGGAGGGGGCTTGCTCCCGATGACGGTGTGCCAGTTGAAAATTCTGTAACTGACCCACTGCAATCGGGAGCAAGCCCCCTCCCACATTTTGATTTGCGGCGCGCCTGGTACTCCTGAGTTGCTCAGCGCCCGCAAGCATTGCCACCACCGACCGATCATTCAAAGCCAATGAAGATCAGAATGTGGGAGCTGGCTTGCCTGCGATGGCGATGGGTCTGCCAACACATCCATCACTGAAAGACCGCTATCGCAGGCAAGCCAACTCCCACAGTACATTTACACCTCCAGGATTTTCGCACCGCTTCACGACCGCGTTTAGCTCACAACTCGCAGGCGTCACCCTTGTCATTGAAGAAATAGATATTCTCGTGCTTGTAACCCCACCGCCCGCCCCGTTCGCGGACATGCGGCTCGAAGGTAAAACACGCCACCTCATCAAGACGCCGCTGATTGCCCGCTTCAATGTAAAGCCGCTGATCACGCCGCTCGCAGAGGCTGTGGCCAACATTGGCGGCAAAATCCAGGTTCTCGAAACCGGCCGTCTCGATCAAATCATTGGCAAATTCATACAGCGCATTGAAGGTGGTTTCAGGCCGCACAAACCGCCGCATGCGCTCATGCAATTCGCGTTCAGTCGCATGGCCACGGCTGAATTCAACACCGATCGGCACCGCCCGGCAAACGCCCTCTTCCATGTAAAACGACCGAGCACAATCGCCCCAAAGGCTGCCTGACCTTGGGCTCAGGTCCACCGTTATCAGGTTGTGGGTTCCCACCGGTTCCTCTGCAGGCCGATAGTCACGGCCAGACACGGAAAGCAGGCTGCGCGAACCGAGCAATACAAAGGCCGGGCAGTCGTAATACCAAGTGTCCGGGTAGCCGGCTTCGGTGAGTAACTGTGTGGCATTGCGGGCGATGGAGCTTTCTGTAGAGTCGGGCGTGATGCACGCGATGAGCTGCTGCAACACCTTCTTTGCTGCGGTTTGGACGACATCATTCAGCGGTTTGGGCATGGTCGGCATCTTCCTTGAGCCGGTGCAGTTTACGCGATTGCAGAATCGTTCGACGCCAGATGCTCTCGGACGTTTCCCACGGGGATTTCAGGTTGTCGGTCGGAAGTGCGCTGACTAACCTCTGTGCCGTCGCTGCCAGCTCAGTGACCGGACTTGACCGTCCGATTAATTAGAGGACTGCTACAGCCAGAACCTATTTCAGGCGTTTTTTTTACGCCTGAGGTATCGTGTTGCGGTAGCTGTGCGCGGGATACCTTCGGGTATGCCGGATTTCCTTTGATTGCCGGTCGGTCAACCCGCGTACGGCTGCCACCCTCTTCGCTTGACCGCGAATGTTGGCAGCGCCACTTAATCTTAGGAAGTTCACCATGATTAAAGACAGCCCAAATCCCCCCGGCCATCCAGACTTCGACACCAGCACCCTGCACGAAGTGGCCTACCGCGCGATCAACCATTACCTCAACCCCGGCAAGCCCATTCCCGAACCCAGCGATGGCCTCTTCACCGTGCGTGCCGACCTGGGCACCGAAACCTTGCTGGTCAACGCATCACAAGACCTGGCGTCCATCAGCGACATTGCCAACCACCTGGCCTTCGAAATCGACGGCTCCCAACGCAATGTCGCGCTGGGCATCTGCCGAATGCTCGAAGGTGTGCAACTGCTGGTCGACAAAGCACTGAATGTAGCCCACCCGACGGCTTGAGATGGACGAGGTAGAGCGCCTGAGCTATCTTCGGGCGCTCTATCGAAAGCCCGGAACAGGAAGTTACCGCTTGAGCACGTCGCCCCTACTGCGAGGCCGCACCTTCGCCCTCCTCGCCGGCCTCGCCTTTATTGCCGTCGACCAGCTAGTCAAACTGCTGGCCCTGGTTTCACTACCAACCAACAGTTTCAAACTCGGCTCCAACCCTATCAACCTGGTGCTGGAACTGAGCCTTAACCCCGGCGCCTTTCTCAGCCTGGGCGCGGCGCTGCCGCCGCAGGTCAAACAACTGATTTTTATCGTCGGTGTGGCCGTCGTGGTTGCGTGGGCAATGGGGTGGTCGCTGTCCAACTGGAGCCTGCCGCTTCGCAAGGTCCTGCCGCTTTATGCGATCGCCTTGGGCGGTATCGGCAACCTGATCGACCGGGTATTTCGGGACGGCCATGTTGTTGATTACATGGTGCTGAACGTGGGGCCGACGCATACCGGCGTGTTCAATATTGCCGATATCGCGATTACTGCCGGGGCGTTGTTCTTGATGCTCGATCTGTTCGTGAAGCCGCGCAAAGCTTAGGCATAAATGGGGATTTACGGCCACCGCCGTAAACCCCCAGGCCCTCAAAACACCGACCACCCAATCCGTTCACTCAACAACTCCAACGCCTTCATCCCCGCCAGCGAGTTGCCCGCCGCATTCAGCTCCGGCGACCACACGCACACCGTAAACTGCCCCGGCACGACCGCGACAATCCCGCCGCCGACCCCACTCTTGCCCGGCAGACCGACGCGATAAGCAAAATTGCCCGCCTCGTCATACAGCCCGCTGGTGGCCATGATCGAGTTGACTTGCTTGGTCTGACGCGCGGTCAGGATTTGCTCGCCGCTGTGGGCGCTCGTGCCTTCGTTGGCGAGGAAGCTGAACGCCTTGGCCAAATCCAGGCAGCTCATCTGCAATGCGCAATAGTTGAAATAGCTGTGCAGCACCGCGTCCACGTCGTTGTGGAAGTTGCCGAAGGACTTCATCAGGTACGCCATGGCCGCGTTGCGCGCGCCGTGTTGGGCTTCGGATTCGGCGACGACGCTGTTGACCAGAATCTGCGGGTTACCCGACAGGCGCCGCACAAAGTCGCGCATCGAGAGGATCGGCACGGCAAAGCGCGACTGGTTGATATCGCAGATCACCAAGGCACCGGCGTTGATAAACGGATTGCGCGGGCGGCCGCGTTCGAATTCCAGCTGCACCATGGAATTGAACGGTTGCCCCGAAGGCTCGTGGCCCAAGCGTTCCCAGATGGTTTCGCCGCCGTGGTCGATGGCCTGCACCAGGCTGAACACCTTGGAGATACTCTGCACCGAGAACAGGGTGTCGGCATCACCGGCGCAGTAGGCGGAGCCGTCGTTGCCATACACGGCAATGCCGAGTTGATTGGCGGGCACATCGGCCAGCGCGGGGATGTAGTCGGCGACTTTGCCCTGGCCGATCAGTGGACGAACTTCGTCGAGGATCGACTCGAGCAGTGCCTGCATGTCTTGTCCGGTCATGTTTCTTTGAATCAGTGATAGCGGGGCGCGGAGGATACTTCAATGCGCCCGAAAGCCCCACACTATCTCTACCACCCGCTCGGCAATCACCAGGTAAACCAGGATCAGCAACAGCTGCAACGCCAGGTGATAACGCAGCTTGGCGAGCCGGCGAATGCCATCGCTGATGTTCAATAACATCAACACGGCCGACAGGATAATCAGGCCCCAGCCGGCCACACTGGAGGCGAACATCCCAATAAATAACTCACGTTGTCCGAGCAACGTATTGGTCCCCGCCGCAAACAGCAGCGCGCACACCAACAGGTTCTTCACGTTGTCGAAGATCTGCGTGCTCAAGTCGTTTTCCAGCCAGCTCAAATAGCGTTTCCATAACGTTTGCATGCGTCAGTTCCGGGTAGGGTTTGCTCGTCAATCAAAGTAGCTTAATAGCCCGTACACTGCACCGCTGCGCTGACTCCTCGAGGACTTTTGCATGAAGTTGATAATTGGCCTGACCGCCCTGCTGCTGGTATCGGCTTGCACGACAACCGCTCACACCCGGCCACCCGCACAGGACGCCACCGCCTCCACCTGCCTGGCGGGCGGTGGCGCGATGAAGCAAGTCGGCAAGTTGCAGCGCTGGACGTGCATCACGCCCTACAAAGACGCGGGCAAGGCGTGCACCGATTCAAGCCAGTGCGACGGTGAGTGCCAGACCAACGTGACCACGCACGCCGGCAACGGGCCTGTCACGGGCGCCTGCCAGGTGGATAACAGTCACTTCGGCTGCTCGGCAACGGTCGAGAAAGGCCAACTGGGCCGGGCGATTTGCGTGGACTAATGCGCACCACTTAACCCCCTGTGGGAGCTGGCTTGCCTGCGATGGGGCCGTGTCAGCCACCATCGAGGTGCTGACCCACCGCCATCGCAGGCAAGCCAGCTCCCACAAGGTTTGTGCGGTGCAGCTTAGAAATGCGCCACATCCGATAGCATCACGCCATACCAAGACAGGGGCGAGGCGTGTACCGGCGCCTGCCAGGTGGATAACAGTCACTTCGGCTGCTCGGCAACGGTCGAGAAAGGCCGACTGGGCCGGGCGATTTGCGTGGACTAATGCGCGCCACTTAACCCCTGTGGGAGCTGGCTTGCCTGCGATGGGGCCGTGTCAGCCGCCATCGAGGTGGCTGACCCACCGCCATCGCAGGCAAGCCAGCTCCCACAGGGTTTGTGCGGTGCAGCTTAGAAATGCGCCACATCCGATAGCATCACGCCATACAGAGACAGGGGCGAGGCGTGTACCGGCGCCTGCCAGATGGATAACAGTCACTTCGGCTGCTCGGCAACGGTCGAGAAAGGCCGACTGGGCCGGGCGATTTGCGTGGACTGATGCGCGCCACTTGGCCCTGTGGGAGCTGGCTTGCCTGCGATGGGGCCGTGTCAGCCACCATCGAGGTGGCTGACCTACCGCCATCGCAGGCAAGCCAGCTCCCACAGGGTTTGTGCGGCGGCGTTTAGAAATGCGCCACATCCGACACCTGTTCATCCAGCACATCCCGCGCCAGCGCCCAGGCGCGGTCCCTGGACTCGACCACCAGCAATGGGTAGCCCCAGGCTTTGCCGAACGTAACGGCAAACGGCTTGAGTGCCAGGCGCTTGGCCGCGCTCGGCTCGACCTGGATCATGCCTTTGACGTACGTGCGCAAGGCCTGTTTGTTTTTCTTCATCCAGATCGAGGCGTGTTTGCGCTCTTCGTGGGAGTGTTCATGGTTGCTTTCGTCGACGGCTTTTTCGTGCAGCAGTACGAATGATTGCTCGCGTGCCAGCAGGCGTTCAAAAATCACGAATGTGTCATCCGGGCCGCCTTCGTTGGGGGCGTCAAACACGATTTTCACCACAGGGAACGTCGAACTGTCGAGTCGCATGGCAGAGTTCCTAAATGAGAGTAGATCTCACTATAGAGCTCATCCCCCTGGACGGCATTGCATAAAATAGCCAATATATTTCGCAATTCAGCCAAGCAGCGAACCCGCCATGCAACGCCATCGCCTTGATCAGCACGACCCTGCCAGGGCCAGAGACGCCGACGTGATCCCGCGCGCGGTCGTGGCGGTGGGCGCCACCAGCACGTCCGAGAGCTGGGAACACGCCGCGCACGCTCATCGCAAGGGCCAGTTGATCTACACGCTGCGCGGGGTCATTCATTGCCAGATCGAGGCCGGAATCTGGATCGTGCCGCCGCAGTGCGCGCTTTGGATTCCCGGTGGTCTGTCGCATGCCGCACGGGGCTCCGGGGAGGCGGAAGTGTATTGCCTGTTGATCGATCCGGATGCCGCCGGCGCCCTGCCCGCGCAGTGCTGCACCCTGGCGGTGTCCGGCTTGTTGCATGAGCTGATCAGCAAGGCGGTCAGCTTCCCGCACTTGTATGAAGAAGACAGTGCGCAGGGGCGCCTGATCAGCACGCTGCTGGACGAACTGGCGCAGGCCCCGGTTGAAGCCCTGCACCTGCCCATGCCCCGGGACCTGCGGCTGCGGCGCCTGGCCGACAGCCTGCTGGCCGCCCCGGCAGATAAAGCCACGCTCGGCCAGTGGGCCGTGCGCATTGGCATGAGCGAGCGCAGCATGACGCGCCTGCTGTTAGAGGAGTTAGGCTTGAGTTTCGGGCGCTGGCGCCGGCAGTTGCATGTGATCCTGTCACTGCAACGCCTGGCCAAGGGTGAAAGTGTGCAGCGGGTCGCGCTGGACCTGGGTTATGAGAACGCCAGCGGCTTTATCACGATGTTCCGCAAAACGGTGGGTCAGCCGCCGGCACGTTACCTGGCGGATCGGGCCGGGGCGTCGAGCGCAACGGCGCCTGCCGCCATCGCATTGCACCCCGGTACGTGATCAACGCTGAACCGGAATCCGAATGTCCCCACCCTTGCACTGGGTCTTCACACTCTTTGGGCAGCCGGCGAAGCGCAGTTCCTTGCTCAGGCACACCCGCACTTCGGACAACACCTTACCCTTGCAGATGACGGCCATGCCATGGTCGCCCATGGCCGGGTTGCTCTGGCGGAACAGGCTTTCAATCGCCTGCGCATCCAGGTAATTCGGCACGTTGAACGGCTGCAATTGCTGCGGAATCTGCACCGCTGCCAGGGCCGTATCGGTCGCGTCCAGATAGCGCGAAGCCTCCAGCCCGCTGCAGGTGCCGTGCTTGGCCCACTCATGCTTGAGCAGGGCCTGTGTCGGGAAGATCAACGCCCCTTTGGCCAACTCCTCGGCCGACAACCGCGATTGCGCATCACACGAAGCCGGCCAACCACCTTTGGCGTACTGCGGCCACAGCCCATGCAGTACAAACCCATAGCCTTTGCCTGAACATTGCTCGTTACCCGGGTGCGTCCGGCAGAACGTTGGTGACCATGATAATGACAGCACATAAAAATCAAAATCCCCCGCCGGCCGTTGCTCCCGTGGTGCCGCTTGCGTCGCCATACTGGCCAGCACCAGCCCCAGCGCCATTAAGGCTGCCTTGTAGTTCATCGATCCATTCCTTGAAAAAGTAAGCGACTAGTGTCGGTCCTGGCCAGTGCCAACCGACAGTCGCAAAAGCAACGCCCGCCATAGGAAAATCAATCAGGACGGCGCGGATTGCGTAGCAATACTTTATCCAGAATTCGATCCGTCTTCAGCGCCTCGATCGCCAGTGAAGGATGCTCGGCTTCCCCACGAATGTGCGCGTTCATGGACTGCACGTGATGCCATTGGATATGTTCATGGCAAGGCACTTCCAACACTTCGTCAACCTCACCTTCAAGACGCAACGGCTCGTCCTCGAACACCGCAAACGTGATGCGGCCAGCGCTGCCGATCAGCTCCACCCGGTCTTCGCGGCGATCCGCGACAAAGTTCCAGCAGCCCATGCCCAGCGCGCCCGAACTGAAGGTCCAGCAGGCCGTCACCGCATCCTCAGCCGCATACTGCCCCGCTTGTCGTGCAGTAAAACCGGTGACTTCGACGATATCGCCCGCCAGGTACTGGAACAGGTCAAACCCATGGCTGGCGAGGTCGGCAAAGTAGCCGCCGCCGGCGATGGCCGGGTCGGTACGCCAATTGGCAGGGCTGGCGTCGGCGGGCGCTGGCGGCTTGCACAGCGACCAGGTCACATGGCGCAACTCACCGATGCGCCCGTCCCGCAGCCAGTCGCGCACTTGCTGAAAGCGTGGCAGCGAACGGCGGTAGTAGGACACAAACAAGTACAGCCCGGCGCGCTCGAAGGTGCGCTGCATCAGCGCGCTTTGCTCGGCGTTGATGGCCATGGGCTTCTCGACGCAGCAATGCTTGCCCGCCGCAGCCACCATCAGGCTGTATTCAAGGTGGCTGTCGGGTGGGGTGGCGATGTACACCGCGTCGACTTCAGGGTCGTCAATCAGTGCCTGGGCGTCGGTATAGAAACGGGCAATGCCGTGGCGTGCCGCATAATCGCGCACAGCGGCTTCGCGGCGCCCCATCACGGCCACCAGCGCAGAACCTGGCACTTTGTAGAAGGCGGGTCCACTCTTTAACTCAGTGACACTGCCACAGCCAATCATGCCCCAACGTACGGTATTCATCAGTTGTCCTCGTCCGTTTTATCAAGGGGGAAGTATCCACATCACCACCCGTGCGCGCCACCGCCGATTAGCATGACAATTGCATTACACTTTCATGACAGTCATTCAACTAGGGAGGTGTAGACCTTGAAAATACGTGCAACCGTCATTTGCAAACATGAGGAGCGCATCCTCTTCGTGCGCAAGGCCAGGTCAAAATGGGCATTGCCGGGCGGCAAGGTCGAGCGTGACGAGCGCCCGGTCGGGGCAGCCGCACGCGAGCTGCAAGAAGAAACCGGGTTGAACGTGGACGGCCTGCTGTACTTGCAGGAATTGAAAGCCCGCGACACGGTGCATCATGTGTTCGAAGCCTCGGTGGTGAACATTGCCGAGGCGCACCCACGCAACGAGATCATTGATTGCCGGTGGCACGCTTATAGTGCCATGGACGAGCTGGACACCACCGACGCCACCCGGCACATCGTCAAATCCTTCCTGCGTCGCCTCTGACTCCCCGCCTCACCCCGCCTTCCGTTTTCTGCCGTTCGACAAAGGATTTGACGAACGCGGCAGCGGCTGTACGTCTTGCCTCGGCCATCCAACCGCTTTAATCCGCTGATTGTCGTGCGCACGGGTCTGCACCGGACGTCACGAATGTTGGGGATTTCGGTGTTGCATCAAGTGGGTATGGCGAGGTTGCAGGTGGACAGTGCGCTTAGATCGCAAAGACCGAGTCGCCTGCATCGCAGGCAAGCCAGCCCCCACAGCTGACCGGGCCTGACTCAGGAGCCAGGTCGTCACCTGCATACAGATCAAGAACGCGGTTTATTCCCCGCGACCTGGGGGAGTTTCTCCTTGGTTTTGCCCTGCCCGCGCTGGTACAGCGCCTCGACCAGTTTCTGCCGTTCATCCTGGGGCAAGTTGCTTGCGAACTGCGCCAGTGTGGCATCCACCAGCGCCCTGAGCGCGACATCCGCTTCGCGGGCCTTGGCCAGTTCGGCCACCAGTACATCGTGGTCCAGCGTCGGCGCTTCGAGTTGTTTGATCACACCCAGGCGCGCTTCGCGACCGGCCATGATCAGCGGTTGGCTGTCAGCACGGTTATGCCGCAGCAGTTGGCGCAACTCTTTGCGGCGCTCTGCCGGCAACTTGATCATCGCCTGGCGCAGGCCGTGCTGGTTGACCACCGCTTCGGCGGGCTTGGCAGTGGCCATCCAGTGATACAGGCCGCCACCTACACCGCCGATCAGGAACACGTTGAGCAACACCGAGACGACCAGCCAGGGTTTAAGGGATTTTACGGTCATTGCTCGGTTTCCTCGGCGTTGACAGTGAAGACGACGTCGGCATCGCCCTGATCGAAGACACTGGGCAGCACTTCGGATGACAACATGGGCAATGGCACACTCAACGACGCCACCAGCACCCCGGCGGCGATACCTGCAATCCCCACACCGACCAGGCCGGCGGGCGATAACCAGTTGGCATAGCGCGACCAGAAAGAGGCGCGTCGCGGGGCGGATTGGCGAATCTGCCGTGCCAGTGCCGGATCTGCGCAGGCCAGTTGATGGTTGTCCAACTGCCCATCCAGCCAGCCCGCATCGCACAACGCCTCGCGCGCGCTGGCGTTACCGCTGTCGAGCAAGGCCTGGGCCGCGGCCTGTTCAGCGATGGGCCAGCGGTGCAAGCTGGCTCCATAGGCATCAGCCAAGTGCGCAAATCGTTCAGGTGTCATGATTTTCCCCTTCCTGGGCGGGCAAGCCCGGGTGTGTCGGCAAGTTGGCTGCGCAACTGGCGGCGGGCCCTCGACAGCAGGCTCTCCAGTGCCTCGACGCTGATATTCATCAGAGCCGCGGCGTCGATGTTCGACAGCTCCTGATAGTACTGCAGCACAATGGCTTCGCGCTGGCGCTCGGGTAACCTGGCCAATGCAGCGGCCATTCGGGCACTGCGGTCGGCTGTTTCCAACTGTTCATCCGGGGACGGCGCGCTGTCCGCCAGTGTCAGCGCCTCCTCCTCGTTCAACGGGCGTTCCTTGCGCCGGCGCAGACGGTCATGGCACAGGTTGAGCGCCACCCGGTGCAGCCAGGTGTCAAAACGCGCTTCGCCGGCGCGCCAGTTGGCCGCCTGGCGCCAGATCCGCAGAAAACTTTCCTGGGCGACGTCCTTGGCTTCGTCGGCATCCCCCAGGATCCGACTGGCGAGCGCGAGCAAACGCGGCAACTTGCGCGTTACCATTTCGTTGACGGCGGCAGGCTCGTTGTTGCTGATACGCGCCAGTAGCTCAACGTCCGGATCAGTGTCTTTCAATCGGGTAACTCTCGGTCCGCAGGCTAAGTATCAAATTTCAGCGGACCCAATGGCCTTCGCGCCAATACCAGTTCGGGCCACGGGATTCCCAGTGCCCAGGCTCCCAGCGGGCATTGCGCATCACCGGCTGCCAATGGCCCGGCACCCATGCATAGGCACCGCGTTCCCATTTCCAGTGGCCACGGTCCCACGCGTAGCCCGGGCGTTCGGCAGGGATCACTTCAACCCGTTCTGCCGGAGGCGCCTGGCGGATGATCACTTCGGTCTGGGCAAAGGTCGGGGTACTGACAAGCGCGGCAAAGGCCATCGGGATCAACAGGGCATAGCGCAATTTGGCCAGTGTTCTCATGGCAACTCCTCCATATGGCGAACGAAAATGCTCGCTGCTGATGAGTTCAACGGCGTGCGCCGAAAAATCCGTCGCACGTCGCGCAGCTTTTTTTCAAGGCCGAGATTGAAAGGAGTATTGCTCAGGGGATGAGGGGGCTTGATGAAATGTGTGCAGGCATCGCGACGGATTTGCGCAGGTGGCGGCGTTCAAGAGGTAACGCAGAACACACAATGAGGAAATATCATGTCCCGTCGACTCTATATGCTGGTTGCCGCCCTGTTGATCGTCAGCCTCAGCGGCTGCGTGATCCTGCCGGAACACCGGCATTGCTGCTGGCGCTACTACGGCGCAGTGTCCACGCCCACCAGCACCGTCAACAGCTAGCCCACCGCAGCAAAGCCACGGCGCCCGGCCTTGATCTCGGTGCGCAATTCGCCAATCAGGTTTGAGATGGAACGGATGCTGTCCAGGCCTTGGGGCGACACCCGGGTCAGCAGCAAGTCGACACGACCGGACGCCGGCTCGAACACGCTGATGCGCAGCGAGCCGTCGCTGTTGAGGCTGCAATCACAGGAAAGCGGGAGGAAGCCCACGGCCATGATGCGGTTGAGTTCGATGATCGAAATCATGCTGAGCCCCCGTCCCTGGGTTCTACCCTGTTGGTGTGATGCACCCAGCATAGATAAGGTTTTGCCTGCTACTGAACAATTAATTCAAAAGTGATACCTGTGCCGCATTTTGCCCTGTAAATGCTGGTGCGCTGACGCCAGAAACCCAGCACACGACCTCTCGTCCGTCACTTTGGCGAAGGCTTGACTCGCGGCGTGGTTCAAAAGACGCTCTTGGCTTTTCGCCATCACTCGAGCAGCCCGCCATGAGCATCAATCCACCGAGCCAGCCTGATAGTGACGTGTACAGGACGCTGCTGGAGTCGACCAAGGCCATCCCCTGGCGCATTGACTGGCAGACCATGACCTTCAGCTATATCGGACCGCAGATCGAAACGTTGTTGGGCTGGACCCCGCAAAGTTGGGTCAGCGTGGATGACTGGGTAGAACGGATGCACCCGGACGACCGCGAATACGTGGTGAATTTCTGCGTGTCGCAATCACGCGCCGGCGTGGACCATGAAGCCGATTACCGCGCGCTGACAGTGAACGGCGACTATGTGTGGATTCGCGACGTGGTGCATGTGGTGCGCAAGGACGATGAAGTCCAGGCATTGATTGGCTTTATGTTCGATATCAGCGAGCGCAAGAAGACCGAAGAACACCTGATCCGCCTGCAAAAACAACTGGAGGAGTATTCTTTTCAGGACGGCCTCACCGGCATCGCCAACCGCCGGATGTTCGACACCGTACTCGAACGGGAATGGGCCAGCGCGCAGCGAAGCCAGCTGCCGTTGTCGTTGATCATTCTCGATATTGATTTTTTCAAGCAGTACAACGACCACTACGGCCATCTCAAGGGCGATGAATGCCTGCGCCAGGTGGCTCGTACCTTGTCGCTGGCGGCCAACCGGCCACGGGATTTCATCGCACGTATCGGCGGCGAGGAGTTTGTGTGGTTGCTGCCGGAGACCGACGCGGCATCAGCCAGGCAGGTGGCCCGACGCTGCCTGCATCTCATCTGCCAGCAGCAGATCGAGCACGAATTTTCAGCGGTTTCCCAGTTACTGACGCTGAGCCTGGGAGTCGGCACCCATGTCGTTACACCGAACAGCGCGATGCTGGGGTTTGTCGAATCCGTCGACAAGTTGCTGTACCAGGCCAAACGTAATGGACGGATGCGAGCGGAGTTTGCCGATATTGAAACTTGACGTCGAAGTCAAACTCCGGGCAAAAAAAATCCCAAGTAGCTGATGGAAACTTGGGATTTAAAAATGCATAAACCGTGGGAGGTGAACGCCCGGCAATACTACCGACTGGATAAACCTGTCACAAGATTATTTTAATCCTTTCGTCGGATTAAAAGCGTCGTAAGTCATTCAATAACCACACAATTTTCAGGGTGTCGAAGACTAAAAGTGCCACTTTTTGGTGCAATTAAGCGTTATAACCCTAACGACTTCTCGGCTGTATTTCCGCTATTAAAATGGGGTTATTGCCTACAACGGCGCGACACTGTCGGAATACCGCTGTCTTAATTGTTTGCAGGCTTCGGGCGACTCAAAGCCTGCGGGCGATGCCGCGCGAGCAACGTTTTCTATACGTTGGCAGAGGGCCAGGCGCTCTGCTGCCTCTTGCCGATCACGGTCTACCTGGGCGTTAAACCGTATAAAACAGACGCCGAGCAGCACCGCCACGCACAGAACCCCGATCGAAAAATAGCGAAAGCTGTTGGCCGGAGAGGGTTCTGGTAGGTTCATTGCTTTAAGGCGCCCTGCTCTTTTCATAACGGACATCGTCGCCATCGACCTGTCCCACCTTCGACCAACCCAGTCGTTGGTAAAACCCATTGGCCCTTATCTCATCACGTCCATCCGTGACCAGAAACAACCTGTCGTGGCGTTCGAACAACGCGGCTTCAGCCACCGCCATCAGTCGGCGGCCCAAGCCACGGCCCTCGTAGGCAGGGTGCACGAACATCGCAAACACCTCGCCTTCGGCCACGTCGACCATGGAAAACGCGGCGGGTTGGCCATTCACGTGCGCGACCCATACACACGGCGCTTCGCGGATGCTGTCTGCCAACACCTGCGGCGTAATGCCAAGGTCGGCCAGCTGTGCACGACTCAAGTGGTTTTGCAGCACCGCGGTGCGGATGGCAAACAAGCTGTCGATATCCGCAAGCGTCGCCAATCGTACGAGGTTTTCCATGAACGCCTCCTCCCCTACAACATGCGATTGTATGCAAATAGAAACATATACATTGTGGTGGATTTGTAAGAGAAAGCGCGCGACTACAAGGATTCTGTCTGCTGCCGACGGCGAAACTGCCCTGGGGTCAAGCCGTGGGCCTTACGAAAACACCGGGAGAAATACGCTTGATCCATAAACCCGCAGCGCTGGGCGATCACACCGATCATTTGCGCGCTGTTGAGCAATAAGGTGCGCGCCAACTGCATGCGACGGTCAAGCACCCATTGGGAAAAGGGTTTGCCGGTTTCTTTGCGTAGCAGATGAGTGAGGTAGTTGGGCGACAGGAACGCAGCGGCCGCCGCGTCGGTCAGGTTGAGCGTCGGTTCGTGCAGATGCTCGCGAATATAGCCCTGCAGCCTTGCCAGGGCGTCTTTGCGACCGCGCCGCGTGGCGTTATTGGCGGCAAATGCCTGCAAGGGTTCGGCGTACTGTTCGCAGACGAGGCCGACCAGTTGGAATAGATAGCCTTTTAGTCGCTCACGGGCGCCGAACGTGCGATGGGCGTCCAGGGTGCGCATATGCGCGAGCCAGGTTTTCACTTCGTCGAAGGCCGCGTCGTCGAGAATGAAATCCAGTTGCTCCTGAAAGCGAAACGGCGACAACTCCGGCGCCTGGCCGATGGGGATGTCCTCCAAATCCAACGGATCGCAGGTCAATTGCGGCAGGAAAAACGCCTGGCTGAAGTTGATCAGCATGAACTCGCCGTCTTGCGGGTGGGGAATCACATGCAGGCGATGGGGCAGGATAAACGCCAGGGCTTTGTGCGGAAACGGTCGCACCGCGCCGCCGATATGTTGCACGGTGTCGCCGCCCAGGTTGATCTGGATCTGGAAGTATTCATGCCGATGCGGGCTGGTCAGCGCCGCCCGCCCGCGTCTATCGCGGATATAGAAGTCGGGGCGGTCGCTGCGTTGCTCCATGCCATAGGTGGTGACGCGGGTGCCTGGCATAACAGTCTCTCGGGTGGCCTGGGCACCACTTTAGCCTCAACCTTGGCCGAGGGTGAAACTCAACTCGCCAACGCCGTCGATGCCGGCGGTGACCACATCCCCCGGCTGCAACGCGCCGACGCCCGCCGGGGTGCCGGTAAAGATCAGGTCACCGGCCTTGAGTGCTACCGATTTGGAGGCGTGGCTGATTACTTCACTGACCGACCAAATCTGATCGGCCAGGTCGCCGAGCTGGCGTTGCTCACCATTGACCTTGAGCCAGATTTTGCCGCTCGACGGGTGCCCTACCGCACTCACAGGCTGCAACGCGGTACTGGGCGCCGACTCATCGAAAGCCTTGGCCCATTCCCACGGACGGGAGAGCTTTTTCGCCTGGGCCTGCAGGTCTCGGCGAGTCAGGTCAATGCCGACGCCATAACCCCATATATGCGAAAAAGCCTGTTCCGGGCTGATATCCACCCCGTCTTTGCCGATGGCCACCACCAGTTCCACTTCGTGGTGCAGGTCAGCGGTCAACGGCGGGTAAGCAATCACCCCTTTGGCCGGCACTACCGTATCCGCCGGCTTCATGAAGAAAAACGGCGGCTCGCGATCCGGGTCATGCCCCATTTCGCGGGCGTGCTCGCTGTAGTTGCGGCCTACGCAGAAGACGCGACGCAGCGGGAAACGCGCGTCGCTGCCTTGTATGGCCAGGGATGGGGTTGGCGCGGGGGTGAATACGTAATCAGTCATGGCCTGTGCCTCTTGGTTTACCTGGCGCCAGTATGGCGAGGCACGCCAGGGCAAAGTTGGACAGGTTTACGCAAATTTTGCACTGGCCAGTGCAAATCGCCGGTGGATCATTTGCGCGCCACTTTGTAACGCAGGCAATCCTGATAAAAACTCTGACGAATCACCTCAGGTTTGAGACGTGAAGGGCTGTCATAAGTCTGCTCGGTGATGCCCATCGCCATCATGCGCATCCACGATTTGCTGAACTTGATGGTCTGGATCTTCTGCCGCGCGGCATACAGCGACACGCCCGACAGTTTGAGTTCCTGAGCCCTGGCGGCGGTGCCTGCGCCCCAGCTGCACATGTACTTGTCACCTTCGCGCAGCTCCCGTGCCTGCACGGCAGCCGCGCCGCCGGCCAGGGAGCAGGCGATCAGCATCATTCCAACAGTGCGCATTTGCATCCCCACCTAACCACCTGAAAATAAAAGCGATTCTGGCGAGAATTTTGTTACAAAGGGGCCATTAAATTGCCTTATCGACGACTTATCGCTCCTGCTAGGTCGCACTCGCGCGGTTATCCAAGTAGGCATAGGCCGCCGTGGTGTCGAGGTTGTCGTCAAGGCTGGCGCAATGAGCTGAATCGCTTTTTTGTGTAGGCCTTCGGGTTAGTTTTTTGCGGTTTTTACCCGCTTAAAGTCATCTATTTCTGATTTTTCCAACCACTCGTCCAGCCGCTTTTTCCTGCAGCAGACTCCGACGCCTTGCCATCTTGCCGAGACGTCACGGATGACCAACGCTGCCCACATTGCCTTTATCGAACATGAACTGAATGGCTTTCATCAGAGCCTGGCGGAGTATCGCCAGCAGATGGGGGCCTGGTATGCGCGGGCATTGGATTCGCTCAGCCACGCAACGGATATGCCGTCGTTGCTGGGGATGGATCGGGTACTGAGGGCGGGGGATTCGCAACAATCAGTCAGTATTTCCGATACGCGTTTTTCCACCGTCGCCCGCTGCCCGGCGGGCGGTGTGCTGAAGATCGAAAGCACGTTCGAGTCGGTGTACGACGTGCCGATCGGCGACATCCCGGTTGAGGTTATTCGACTGGATGACGGCAGTTCCACCGTGATCATGCTGGATGAACACGGCAAAGGCTCACACACCTGCGTGGCAGGCGGGCGATATGAGGTGCGGGTGCAGGGCGGCGTTTCTGCGCACCAGGTGGACGCGTTGTTTGCGTCCTACGCCGGGCTGACGGCGGACCTGGAGCAATGGCTGCGCGAGCAATGGAAAGACTTCAAACCCTATTGGCAGCAATCGACCGCCAGCGCGATTGGCAGCGGCGTGCTGGCGGGCAGTTGGGCGGCGATCCGGGACGTGTGGGACAGCATCAAGCTGGTGCAGGCGATTCTTGAAGACCCGTTGAAATACGTCGAGCAGCTCGGCACCGAGGCCGCCAAGTTGGCGCAGTTGGCCACCGATGCGCCCAAGGTCATGGAACAGGCGATGTTGCTGGCCAGTGATGAGGCGGCGCTGTACCTGATAGTGCGCACGGCCATGCTGTGGCTGGACGCGCTGCCGCCGGGCGAGATAGCCGAGGTGGCGGCCGGGTTTGTGGTGTCCTTGTTGATTGACCTGGTGATTGGCGCGGTGTTGATGATCGCGCTGCCGGCGGCGGGAGTGGCGTATCTGAGTGTACGGTTGGTCAAGTATGGCGCACAGATTCTTGAAGCCGCCGTTGGTTTTGTCAGGAGCCTGCTCACGATTCTGACCAGGTTTATGCAGGCGGTGGATCGCTACAAGGCGGTGGCGGTTCGCGGCGTGGTCGGCGGGCTCAAGCAAGGCACGATGCAGATGCGCTGGCGGGCGCGGCAGAACGCGGTTCTCAAGCAGAAAGAGTCGGTTAATGATGTGCCTGCGTCGGCTAAAAACCCGAACGGGGATGCGGCGGCGGCTGCGGATAAGACGGCTACTAATGGATGCCCGGTGTCGATGGTGACCGGGGAAGAATTGCTGACCCTCACCGACGGCACCTTGGATGGGGTTTTGCCGTTTGAGTGGACGCGGCTGTATCGCACCAGTGCGGTGGACGTGGATTGCGGCTTGGGGTTTGGCTGGAGTCATGCGCTGGCCCAGCGGTTGGTGGTTACGGGTGATTCGGTGGTGTGGACGGATCATGAGAACCGGTCGACTGCCCTACCCTTGCCTACGGTGGCTCGGCCGGCGATTACCAACAGCCTGGCCGAAGCGGCGATCTACTTGGGCGCTTTGCCCGATGAGTTAGTGCTGGCTCAGGCGTCGCGTTTCTACCATTTCCGCGACGGTGTGCTGACGGCCATCAGCGATACGTATGAAAACCGGCTGCGCATCAGCCGTGATCGTTTGGGGCGAATCGAACGACTGGATAACGGTGCAGGTCGCTCGCTGTTTTTGCGCTATGAGTTCGGCCGAATCGTGGCCGTGGACTACCAGGTTCATCGCGCCAAAGGGCATGAACCCTTTGAATGGGTGACTGAACAGAACGTCGTTTCCTACGCCTATGACGATATTGGCCGACTGGTGTCGGCGACCAATGCTGTCGGTGAAAGCGAGATTTATCGGTACGACGATCAGCACGTCATTCTTGAGCGGCAGTTGGCCGGTGGGGCGAGTTTCTTTTGGGCATGGGAACGGGCTGGCAAGGCGGCACGCTGTGTCCGGCACTGGGCCAGCTTTTCGCAGATGGACACGCGGTATGCGTGGGATGACAACGGCCGGGTCACGGTTCAGAACGCTGATGGCAGTCGGGAAGTTTACGTCCACGATCAGCGGGCGCGGCTGGTGCAGCGCATTGATCCCGACGGTGCCGAGCACTTCAAGTCCTATGACGACAAAGGCCGGCTGACGGTCGAGCAGGACCCGTTGGGCGCGGTGACGGCGTATCAGTACGACGACGCCGGACGTTTGGTGGCGTTGTTTCCTGGGGAGGATGAGCCGACTTCCTACGAGCACGATAACGGGCTCGTACGGGTTGTACGGCGTGGTGAGGCGGTCTGGAAGTATGAGCGCAACGACCAGGGCGACGTCATTCGTAAGACCGATCCCGACGGCCACATTACGGACTACAGCTACAACAAATACGGGCAACTGACCGGGATTTGGTATCCGGATAACAGTTGTCACCGGCTGGTCTGGAATGAACGTGGTCAGTTGCTTGAGGAGCAGCTGCCGAATGGCGGTATCAAGCGCTATCGCTATGACGATCTTGGGCGCAAGGTTGCGCACGAGGATGAACAGGGCGCGCTGACTCAGTATCAATGGGACAGCGTGGGTCGGTTGACTCGTGTTGTGTTGCCAGGCGGCGCGACGCGGGAATACAGCTACAACCCCTACGGAAAAATCACCGCCGAACGCGATGAACGGGGCCACGTCACCCGCTACGAGTACGCCGACGGTCTGCACCTGATCAGCCGCCGCATCAATGCCGACGGCAGCCAGGTCAACTACCGCTACGACAACGTGCGGTTGCTGCTGACCGCCATCGAAAACGAAGTCGGCGAAACCTACCAGCTCGATTACCACCCCAATGGCCTGATCCAGCAGGAAATCGGTTTTGACGGCCAGCGCACCGCCTACGTTTACGACCTCAACGGCAACCTGGCGGAAAAGACCGAATATGGTGATGACGGTAGTCAGCTCGTCACCGGCTACGAGCGAGACCACGCTGGCCGCCTTGTACGAAAAACCCTGCCCGACGGCAACCTTGTTGACTACGCCTACGACCGCCAAGGCAACCTTCTCAGCGTCGACGACGGCCACTGGGCGCTAGCCTACGAATACGACAGCCAAAACCGCCTCACCGCCGACCACCAAGGCTGGGGCACCTTGCGCTACGGTTACGACGCCTGCGGCCAGCTGCAAAACCTGCGTCTGCCGGACAACAACCGCCTCACCTTCAACCACGACAAAGGCGGCCACCTTTCCACCGTTGAACTGAATGATGAAACGCTCACGTCTCACCTGTTCAAAACCGGTCGCGAGCACCAGCGCCAACAAGGCCAGCTCCTCAGCAACTACCACTACGACGAGCAAAACCGCCTGCACACCCATGCTGTCAGCCAACAGCAACACACCCTCTACCAGCGCCAATACGACTACGACAAAACCGGCAACCTCACCCGCCTGCTCGATACCCGTAAAGGCCAACACGACTACCACTACGATCCCCTCGCCCGCCTGACCCGGGCCGATCACTCGCAAGGCGTGCAAGAACGCTTCGGCCACGACCCGGCAGGCAACCTGCTAATGCAGGATCGACCCGGCCCGGACATCGTGGCGGGGAATCGGTTGATGATCCAGGGCGATCATCATTACGACTATGACGCCTTCGGCAACCTGATCCGTCAGCGACGTGGCAAGGGCCATCAACTCGTTACTGAATACCGCTACGACTGCCAGCATCGGCTGATCGGCATTACCCAGCCGAACGGGAAAACCGCCAGCTATCGTTATGACCCGTTTGGGCGACGGATCAGCAAAACCGTCGACGACATAACGACAGAGTTTTTTTGGCAAGGCGACAAGCTGATTGCCGAGCATCACGCGGATCGCCATCGCAGCTACATCTACGAACCGGACAGTTTTAGGCCTCTGGCAATGCTGGAAGGCTTTGGTCCAAAAGACACCCAGCCCTTCCACTACCAACTCGATCATCTAGGCACACCGCAGGAGCTGACCGCGCCTGACGGTGAAATCGTCTGGTCGGCGCACTACCGCGCCTACGGTGAGATTGCCCGACTCGACATAGATAAAGTCGACAACCCGCTGCGCTTTCAGGGCCAATATTTCGATGCGGAAAGCGGGCTGCACTACAACCGCCATCGCTACTACAATCCGGATAGTGGTCGTTACCTGACGCCTGACCCGGTGAAGTTGGCGGGAGGGATCAACACCTACCAGTACGTACCCAACCCAACCGGATGGGTAGACCCGCTGGGATTGAGCACCTGCCCAGGAGGAAAAGGATGCAATCCGGATGCTGAAGTTGAGGAGCCATCAGAAAAAGCTAAGGCTCATAAAGACGAGCCCTCCACGCCTTCGACCTCACGACGCCTCACTGAGTTTGGATCCGAAGAAAAACTGATCGCCCATTACGAGAAGCATGGAGCAGAATTCAACTCCAAAAATAGCCACGAGTACTTACTCACCGCACGGCATGTGATGGATAACGGCACCCCAGTCAACTATCCTTACAAAGGCGGCCAAAGAACAGGATATGTTTTACTCTTAGGCTTAAATAGATCAGGCCAAGCAAAGTTTGCTTTTGTGGGAACCAACCAGGACAGACAGATTACAACGCTCCACACTAAAAGCGGAAAAGATTTCTGGAGGACAATAAATGGCAACGCCTATGACAAAACCATCACACCTCACACCGAGTAAGTTTAAGAAAGCACAGGTCGTAGCGCTCAATGAACTGATAGAGGAAGAGGTGACACTACTCATTGATAAAACCGTAGTCACTTGCTTCGCTAGCTTCTGCCCTTACGAAATTGAGGTAGGGAAAAATTATGATGTAGAGCTAAACTTAAACCTAGCTGATTATTATCACGCTCAAAAAGTCGATTCGATTAATATTTTTGCCGAGCGCATAGAGAATGGTTTCTCTTACATACTTTACGGGATGCTACATAATGACACTTTTCAAACTTTTACTTTACTGAGCGATGAGGGCGTGCACTACGACCACCCGGATCTGAACGATTCGTTTATAAAATTAAATGTCGACAGGATTGACGTGGCCTTTTCAACAAAAGACGAATAATTATTTTAGATAAACATTGGCTCAGGATTATAATCAGTGTTTTCATATAGTCCTGCTACCGAAAGGGCAAATGAAATAAAGTTCATGACGCCTTAGAAAATCAGCGACAACCCCCATATTTACTTCAAGATACAGAAATGAAACCGATCCACCACATATAAATTTTTAATCAAACTATGAGAAGATAAAGACCAAGTAGAATAGCTAACCAGGCGAACTTAAAGCAGTGATTTTCTTCAAAAAAACTCAGCAATGTCTATTCCAATATCAAAAGTCGATCGCGTAACCCGAGTCAAATCGCCCCTCAGACCCTGGAAGGCTCCCAAGACGTTTTTATGATATTTCAAAAACCAGCGCGAAAATATGTGGCCTCTGGAGCAGCATGACAATCTTTGAAGACTGCATCACTGCCATAAAAATCCGCGATTACCTCAGGGCAAATCCAGCAGTAATTCTATGTAGATTTTATGACAGCGAAACACATGCAGCGCCCAACTCTTATTCTCGACCGATTATACGAAGTCACTTCAGCGCCACACAAAACATTATTCGAAATAATAATCCCTGAAGATGTTCATTGCTTCATCAATACTTAACTTGCGAGCTCCCCAAAAAAAGCAACCAACCTGAGTCAAATGAGCGCCACATTATTATCGCACCGCCCCACTCACCCCCACGCCACCACCAACAACCCCACCCCCAACACCAAACACAACGGCGAATAAAAATACGTGTCCAACCTTGCAAACCTGGACCCACCCACCTTCTTGAAAAACCCCACCAACTCCGAATCCCCAATCGCCCTGGCAAACATGACCAAGGCTATCGCGCTGATCCCCCACTGCAGCGCTCCATGGGGCACGGGCGAGAAATACAGCCCAGCTCGCAGGCAAACCAGCAAAGCAATTGCCACCAACCCCATCGCGACGAGGAACGTGCCCAGTGCCGAGGGCTTGAATGCCGGCCTTGGCCCGCGGGCGAATTCGCCGGGCAGCTGGGGAATGGCCGCAACGCTGCCGAGTTTGCCACCGGCGGCCCAGTACAGGTGCACCATGCTGATGCAGGTAAAAACCCCGACGATCCACCGCGCGATGACAAAGCTCATGACTGGCTCTCCCTGAAAGGTGCGAATTAGGATAGTCGCCCTGAGATTTTTTGTAGGCATTTCGTCGGCGGCTGATGGTAAAGTGCCGCCCCATGAAAATCGCCCGTGCCGACCGCTCGCTCATTGCCTGGATGCTTTACTGCTGCGTCCTGTTCAATGTGTTCGCGTGCAGTATTGGTCATGGGCAGATGCTGGGGATGCAACTCAACGGCATCGGTGGCCAGTTCTGTACGGTTGACCCGCGTACCCAGGCGCCGGCGCAGACTAACTCCACGGATGAGAACCTGCCGACGCTGTCCAAGGCGTTCGGCTGCCCGCTTTGTTCGACCGGCGGCATGGGCCCGGCACTGAGCTCCAGCCTGAATGTGGCGGTGTTGCCACAACCTCACGCGCCACCACCGGCCGTGGTTCTCGCCGCCGACATCCCTGCCCGCTTCACCTGGCCCACGGCCAACCCTCG
Source organism: Pseudomonas antarctica (assembly GCF_001647715.1). NCBI lineage: Bacteria > Pseudomonadati > Pseudomonadota > Gammaproteobacteria > Pseudomonadales > Pseudomonadaceae > Pseudomonas > Pseudomonas antarctica. Next base: position 2,716,062 of record NZ_CP015600.1, on the reverse strand, counting down.
CGCGCCACCCGCTTTCGCCTGATTCCTTCGCTTTCCGATCTGCACCGGCCACCGTTCCCATTGGGGAATACGGGCGGCTGTGCGTTGTTTTCAAGCCAAGTTTTTCAGGATTCAACCATGAAACATTTACCCTTGTTGGCGGGCCTGTTCGGCTGCCTGCCTGTCTGTGCCTGGGCGCTGGAATTAGCCCCCACCACCATTGATGGCGAACAATCCACTGAGCCGGGGCTGGCCCTGGATCAATCCAGCGGCACGGCTTCCCGGCTGGGCTTAAGCGTGCGGGAAACCCCGGCGTCGGTGGCCATCGCCACTCGCAATGACATCGAGCGCCATGGCGCCAAGACCTTTCGCGATGCTGCCAACACTCTGCCAGGCGTCAACGCCAGTGCGCCACCCGGGTTTGGCGGGTTTGTGTCCTATCGTGGCTTTACCAGCAGCCAGATCACCCAAATGTTCAACGGCATCAATGTCGCCACCGGCTTGGCACGGCCGGTCGATGCGTGGATTTACGACCGCGTGGAATTGGTCGGTGGCCCCTCCTCCTTGATCAACGGCGCCGGCTCCGTGGGCGGCTCGCTGAACTACGTGACGAAGCTCGCAACCCGTGAGGAACAGGCCGCCGAAGGCCAGCTCACTTATGGCAGCTACGACACCGCCGGCATAGCCTTTGGCCTCAATCACGCTCTGACCGAACCGGGCGCCGAGGTGCAGCATTACGCGCGCCTGGACGTCAGCCGCAACACCAACCACAGCTACATCGACCGCGACCAGCGTGATGCCTGGAGCGTGGCGTTTTCCCTGCTCAGCGACCTCACGCCCAACCTGTCCCACACCCTGGCCCTGGAATACCAGGATGAACACGAAGACAGCCCGTATTGGGGCACACCGGTGCTCAATCCCAAGGCCGGCGAGTTGAAGATCGACAAGCACAACCGCTTCAACAACTACAACGTCGCCGACGGCCGTTACGAACAACGCACCCTCTGGGCGCGCTCGATCATCGACTACCGGATCAACGACAGTACCACGCTGAAAAACACCCTTTATCACCTCGACAGCCAACGCGACTATCGCAACCTGGAGACCTACCAATACAACGCCGACAATAGCGCGGTGAACCGCTCGACCGCTTATCAAGTCCGTCATCAGGGCGAGCAGAACGGCAACCAATTCGAGCTGCGCCATGACGACACGTTCTTCGGCCTTTCGACAACGTGGTCGGGCGGCTTTGAGTACAAAGTCAACAGCACTACCAACAACCCGCTGAACGTGCCGGGTAACAGCACGGTGGACCCGAACGACTACAACCCTGGGCATTTCTACGCTATCCCAGGCACCAAGCCTGGCTTCGTCAAAGACAAGACCAACCAAGTCACAACCAAGGCACTGTTCGTAGAAAATCGCCTGGGCCTCACCGATAAACTCTCGCTCTTGACGGGCTTGCGTTACGACGCTATCGATCTGGACGTCACCAATCACCGCACCATCACCGCCACCAACCCACGGCATTTCAGGCGCAGTTGGGAGCCGGTAACCGGCCGCGTGGGCCTGACCTACCAGTTCATTCCATCGGCCAATGTGTATGTGCAATACAGCACGGCGGCTGAGCAGCCATCGACCACCACCCAAGTATTCGACGTGTCGACTGGCAAGCAGTGGGAAGTAGGCAGCAAGTTCGATTACCTGGACGGTCGCGGTTCGGCCACCCTCGCGGCGTACAAGATCGAGCGCAAGGATTTTGCCGTCACCGACCCGTTGGACCCGAACAACAGCATCCCGGTGGGTGCCCAGACATCCAAGGGGATCGAGTTGGCCAGTTCATTGCGCATCACGCCAAGGCTGCTGGCCGAAGGCAACTTTGCCTGGGTGGATGCCGAGTACGATGATTTCAACGAGAAAATCGCCAGCGGCGCGGTGGTCTCGCGCAAAGGCAACACACCCACCAACGTGCCCAAGCGCGTGGGCAACGTGTGGCTGACCTATGACTTTTCTGAGGATTGGCAAGGCGGTGTGGATGCGCGGTATGTCGCAGAGGTGTTTGCGGATAATGCCAACACTCAGACGGTGCCGGCCTACACGCTGTTCGGGACTTTCCTGCGCTACAAAGTGGACTCGCACACGTCGGTGACCGGGCGGGTGCGTAATCTGACGAATGAGGTGTACGCCGAGTTCGCGCATGTGTCGCCGGCGTACTACCTGGGTTCACCAAGGACCTTGGAGGTCGCGGTGCAAACCAGGTTCTAACGCTGGAATGCAATCAAGTGTGGGAGCTGGCTTGCCTGCGATGCCGTCACCTCGGTATATCCGTTACACCGCGGCGATGCTATCGCGGGCAAGCCCGACTCCCACACAAGCCCCACATTTGGATATCCATTCAATAGAAGGACCGTCGGTTACTTCAGGCTCGCTTCCACTTTCTGCGCCACATCTTCCGTCAACCAAGCCTTCCACACCTCAGGGTGCTCTTTCAGAAACACCTGAGCCACATCCCGTGGCGGCGTGTGTTTCTCGCTCATCGATGCCAGCGATTTATTAAGCGGCTCGATAGGAAACTGAACCTTAGTAAAAAACTCAGCAATCTGCGGGTGGTCCTTTTGGAACGGCGTCGACACACCAATGCTCAACTTGGACGCCAACGACCGAGTCGGCCTCGGATTCGGATTATCCGCGTCGGTGAGCGTCTTCCAGGCATCGGCGTCAAACGGTGGCTCTTGCAACTGGATCAATTTGTAACGCCCCATCAAGGGCGTTGGTGACCAGTAGTAGAACAATACCGGTTTGCCTCGACGGATCGACGACGCAATTTCAGCATCCAGTGCCGCACCGGAGCCGCTGCGAAAGTTCACGTAGCTGTCGCTCAGGCCGTAAGCCTTGAGCTTCTGCGCGTTCACCACTTCCGACGTCCAGCCGATCGGGCTGTTCAGAAAGCGCCCTTTGCCAGGCGACTCGGGGTCCTTGAACACGTCCTTGTAACGCGCCAGGTCCTGCACAGTTTTGAGGTCCGGCGCCAACGGCTTAAGGCCTTTGGCAGCGTCGCCCTTGACCACATATTCCGGCACCCACCAACCCTCGGTGGCTCCCTTGACCGTATCGCCCAGACCGACCACTTTGCCTTCGGCTTCTGCCTTGATCCAGACCGGGCTACGGCCGGCCCATTCTTCGCCGATCACCTGGATGTCGTTTTTCGCCAAGGCGGTTTCCAGGGTGATCGTGGTACCGGGCAAGGTGTCGGTGGGCAGGTCATAGCCCTTCTCGACGATAAACCGCAGCACCTCGGTGATGAGGCTGCCGCTTTCCCAGTTCAGGTCGGCGAAATGCACCGGTGCCTGGGCGGCCGATATCGGCAGTGAGGCCACCGACAACCCCAGGGTCGTCAGGGACGCCGCCAACAGCGATCTCAATCCTTTCATGCCTTGCACCTCGCGTTTTCACAACCATAGCGGAAGGCTTTGCTGCGGATGCGCGAAGCCTCTGAATAGTTAAGTCAACTCAACTGTAGTAGAGGTTCCGGGAGAGCAAAAATACACACAGTGTTTGGCGACTACTCGCTGGCCTTGAAGGTCACCAGTTCGCCCTTGCGCCACTTGGCCGCCTTACCGGTCACCGCCTTGAGGGTTTTGGTCAGGCCTTCCTGCAGCTGTTCATTGGCGGCAAACACCAGCATCACGCTGTGGCCTTCCTTGAATACGATGCCCTGGCCTTCGGCCGAAGAAACGAAGGCGTAATCGCCCAGGCCATACACCGTCAACTTGATGTCGCGGAACTTCAGTTCGAACTTGCCACCTTCACGACTCGGCAACACGGCCGCGCGAAAGTGGTCACCCACCTTGAGTTCCAGGCGTGGTTTGTCATCCACGACCAACGCCGTTTCGGTATCGATCTCGGCGATGTAGATACCTTCCGGCGTCTGCTCTGTGATGTAAACGAAACGGGATTGAAACTGCTTGACCAACTTTGCGCGCAAATCACCCAGCACGAATAACGCGTGCATATCCAGATTACTGACTGCCAAGGAAACGCCCCCACATCAAAAATAACGCCGACCGCCGGAGCGGGCAGCACAAAAAAACGACCCGTAGCCACAAAAAATAGCGCGTAGCCACGATTACACATTCGAAAAAAAACTGAAGAGAACCCGCTTCTACGTCATGAGACTAGTACAGGCGTGCGCGATGGACCTCATGTAAGGTCATCTGGCGCCACAGAAAATCACAGGTTCAACGGCCCGAGAATACGCGCCGACCAGCTTCAGAGAATAACCCAGTTAAAAACGCAGTTTCCGACAACCTACACATAACAAATTACCTGGCGTGGAACCAAGCATGGGCTGCCGACGACAATACTAAAACAGCAACACGGGTCAAAACCAGCCGAAACGCTGCTGGTGAGTCAACACGATTGATCGACAGGCGCTGGCCATGCACCCGCGCCAACACGACGTTACGCCTTCCGGCGCTCGTTCATCATGTCAAGACGAGCGCCAATACTACTGCTTAGATTACCCCAACGGGTACTCCAATTCCGTTCTTTACCCAGTTGTACCGGCCGGCCGCAATTTCTTACATATCCTGGAAGTGACCAGCGGCAGAATCAGAGGTTTTCGCAGTACGCACGCCCAGGCCTGCGAGTTGGCCAAATAGCTCGACGCCAGCTTGCACGCCGCTTACGGCGGGTTTGTTTCGTCGTCTGGATGACTTTACTGCGCCGTCGCCCCTCAACAACTGCCATACTGCTCCGTCCATTGAAGTTTGCCCCCTGCGGGTCAGGTTTCATCAGTGCAGTTACCTTGAAGGGAAGGCTATACGTGACGGAATTTGATATTGGCGAATTTTTCATCCATGGCGATGCGAGGGAAGTAGACGGTGAGTTTCAAGCGGTGATCATCATGCGGGCCAAACCACCGCTGACCACGATCACCACGCATCAGGTAGAAAAAGATCGTTGGTTCAAAACTGTCGACGCCGCCGCAGTTGCAGCAAAGGATGCCGCCAAGGCCCTGAAAACCGCCGTGGATTCGGGGGCACTTAATTCCTGAACTCTGACACGCCCTGAGCCTCACATGCACAACGACCATCACCTTGCATGGAGAACGACCATGGACGCGCCAATCCCGACACTTGAAACTCTGTTTGAACAACTCGGCCTGGATTCAAGCCCCGAAGCCATCGACGCATTCATCGGCGCACACACGCTGGATGAAGACGTTAAGCTGATCGATGCACCTTTCTGGACGCCGCAACAAGCGGCGTTTCTCAAGGAAGAATTGCGCGAAGACGCCGAATGGGCCATCCCGGTGGATGAACTGAACCAGCGTCTGCATCAACCGCACTAACCCCCGTCAATGCAGGCTGTCTGACTGTTCCAGGCGCATCAGCGCCTCCCAGGCAGCCCTGCACTCCTCGGCTTCATCGCGGCTGGCGAACGCAGTGCCGCGTTGCTCACCATTGAGCAACACCACCCAGCAAGCTTTCTGACCCAGCGCACGCAGGGCTTGTGGTACGCCACTGCCGATCATCACGGCCACATCAACCTTATTTTGCATGGAGAATCTCCGCAACATTAGTTAGCTGCCTAACAATGTTGGCCATGCTACGGTTTTATTCCAGTTGGAAAAAGCTATCCCCGGAATAGCTCCATTGCATAAACAGCAACAATCCTAACGCGCGGCTTTAGCCCCTTCCGGTTTATAGCCCAGGCGCAAGCCCCCCCAATGCCTGCCCCTGACCATAATCGGCACCGACAAATCGTGCATCAACTCGCCGGTGTCGCGGGTGTAGGTCTGCAACAACACCGCTTGTTGATGGCTGCCGCAACGAATGCCGGTGCGGTCTTCAAATTTGCGCTTGGTACGGTTCTGCAGTGCATCGACCTGCGCGTCACCGGTGAGGGCGTGGGAGAACGCCTTGTTGTGCGTCGGCACGTAGCCCTGAGGTGTGCAGGCGATAGCGAATACCAACCCTTCATGGCGCGGCAGCAACGCCTCCTGGATCGCCGGTAAGACTTGGTCGGTGTAGCCATCAAAACGCGTGTGGTATTTGCTCGGGCGGGTATTCGGAATGGGCGTGTAGCTGCGGTCAAACAAGTCCTCCAGGCTGATACGGTTTTGCAAGACATCGGCCTCAAACTGTTCGGCAATACGGCTGGCGCCTTCACGGGCCAGGTCGTAGATGCGCTGGTGATAGTCGTCCAGGCCGACCTCAGCCAGGCGTTCGCTGATGGTTTCCGCCTGCCCCTCCATTTGCACGGCGACGTCGGCCAGTTGCCGAGTTTGCTCGTCGCTCACCGTCAAGTCGCTGCGCATTTGCTCCACGGCGTGGAACAGACTATCGAGTTGCGCGCGGTTAGTGTCGGTGCCCTGCGCAATCTCGTGGACTTGCCCTTCCACATCCGCCGCCAGGCTGGCGATGTTTTCCAGTTGCTCGCCCGCATGTTCCACTTGCTCGACGCCGATGTGCAGGTCCGCCGACAGTTGACGAATCTGCTCAACCACTTGAGCGGTACGTTGTTGGATATCAGCGACCATCACCCCAACCTCGTCGGTGGCCGTGGCTGTGCGCCCGGCGAGGCCACGCACTTCATCGGCGACCACGGCAAAGCCGCGCCCGTGCTCACCCGCACGCGCCGCTTCGATGGCGGCGTTCAATGCAAGCAAGTTGGTCTGACTGGCGATGGATTGGATCACCAGGGTCACGCGCTGGATTTCCTCACTGCGCTGGCTCAAGGCTTCGATCAGTTCACGGCTGGCATTGGCGCGCTGGCTGAGCTGGCGCATGCGGATGATCGACTGCGCCAGCACTTCACGCCCTTGCGTGCTGCACTGATGGGCCTGGCTGGCCGCGCCCAGGGCTTGGCGGCTGAGCTGGGAGGTGACCTGTTCGGTACCGATCATCACTTCGGCACTGCTGACAATCTGCTTGGCTGCGCTCAGTTGCGACTGCACCCGAGCCGCCAGTTGCTTGACCGAATAGGCCACGCCGGCAGCGGAAAGCGCGTTATGGCTGGTGGTATAGGAAAGATCACGGGTCAGTTCGCCCACCGTGTCGACGGCCGGGGATGGCTGCACGCGGGGCGCACGGGTTTTGAGGGCGGGCAGCCAGATCACCAACAAGGCCAGTGGCACGCAGACGTACAACGGCAAGCCGGCAAAGGCCAGACCCAGCAATACCAGCACCAGGGCGGCGCTCTGCACAAGCTGCGTCGGCCAGCCGGGCAGCACGCGCGCCACCGTGTGCGGTGGCACCGCTGCGCCCATCAGAGATCCGTCTCCAGCCATCGTCGTTACCCCACTGCTTGTCGTTATTGTTTACGCATTAAACGCCAGTATTGGGCCATTATCCATGGGCCTTTAGTGGAGTTACTTGCAGCAAATCAACAGACAGGGGTGTAAACGGTATTTCTGGACACCGCATGCACGGCGTCCAATTTCAGCACAGCAGCCTTCAGCGTATCAGGCTTGACGCTGGTGCTTGTCGATCTGCTCGTGACGTTCTTGCGCTTCGATGCAGTATTTGGTGGTTGGGCTGATCAGCAGGCGCTTGAGGCCGATAGGCTCGCCGCTGTCATCGCACCAGCCAAAAGAATCTTCCTTGATGCGCTCCAGAGCGCGCTCAAGCTGCGGCAGCATACGCTGGTCGCGGTCGATGGCATTCACCAGCCAAGTGCGCTCTTCTTCCACAGAAGCGGCGTCAGCCGGGTCAGCCGGGGTATCCAGGCTTTCGATGGCGATGCGGTTCTGTTCAATGCGCGCGTGGTGTTCCACCTTCATGTCTTGCAGCAACTGCTCGAAAAAAGCGTGCTGTTCGGCATTCATGTAGTCATCCGCCGGCATGGCCAGCAACTTTTCCTTTGTCATTGATTTCTCTATAAAAAATACGTGCATTAAGGCGAATAAGGGAGCTTCCCGGAAGGCCTGTGCCGGTCTCGGAAAGGCGCCATCCATTTCAAGCGCCACCCGGCACTCAATTTACGAGGGGCGGCAGTCTAAGGCCGACTTGAGGGCTCAGCAACTGAAAAGACAGGCATTTTTTCCCAATTAACCCCCAAAGGCACCAGGACGGGCTTGGCGAATGGTCATCGGAGTGCGTTTATAGCAAGAAATTCAGTCTTGTGGAGCTATATAGAAGACAAACGGTTAGAACTCATTGGCGCAGATCCAAATGTGGGAGCGGGCTTGCTCGCGAATGCTGAGTGTCAGGCAGCGCATTGGGCACTGATACACCGCTTTCGCGAGCAAGCCCGCTCCCACACTTTGGTTCTGCGCCAGCTGCAAATCTGCGTTAGCGCTTGAGTTTGCGCTTGTTGCGATATTGGTCGATTACCACCGCCACCACGATGATCAGGCCCTTGATGATGTCCTGGATATACGCATCCACCCCGACAAAGGTAAACCCGCTCGCCATCACCCCGAGGATCAACGCGCCGATCACGGTGCCGGTGATGCGCCCTACCCCGCCCGCCAGGCTGGTGCCGCCGATCACCGCCGCAGCAATCGCGTCCAGTTCATAGGACATGCCCATACCGGCCTGGCCGGTAGCGGCACGCGCCGAAGCGACAACACCGGCCAGGCCCGCCAGCAACCCGGCAATGCTGTAGACGATGATCAGATGGCGCTTGACGTTGATCCCCGACGTGCGCGCCGCCTGCATGTTGCCGCCGATGGCGTAGGTGTACTTGCCGTACTTGGTGTAGCGCAGGGCGATATGGAAGATCACCGCCACCACCAGAAAGATGATCACCGGCATCGCACCATGACCAATCGCCGTGTAGGAGTCCGACAGCATGCTCACCGGCTGGCCTTCGGTGTAGTAACGCGCCAGGCCACGCGCCGAGACCATCATGCCCAAGGTGGCAATAAACGGCGGGATACCGGTAACGGCGATGATACTGCCGTTAATCGCTCCCGCCAGCAGCCCGACCCCCAGGCCCATCGCCACGGGAATCCACACCGGCAAGTCAGTCAGGCTGGGGAACACCGCGCGGGAAAAGTCCGAGGTCTGCGCCAGACTGGCGGCGATCATCGCCGATAACGCCAACACAGAGCCGGAGGACAGGTCGATACCGGTGGTGATGATCACTTGGGTCACACCGATCGCCAGCAGGCCGATGATCGACACTTGCAGGATCATCAGCACCAGGCGCTGGGAGTTCATCAGGAAGCTCTGGTCACGCACGATCCAGCCGAACAGTTCAAATACCAGGCCGATGCCGATCAGCACCAGGAAGATGCTCAGCTCGGTGGGTAAACGCCGACGGCGCTTGACCGGTGCCGTGGCAGGCTTGTTGTCTGTTATTGCGTTCATAGCCAATCACCTTCTTATTCTGTGCTGTTCGTCAGTGGACTACGGTCATACCGGAAGCCAACTGCATGACTTTTTCCTGGGTTGCATCTGCGCGATCCAGGGTGCCCATCAGTTCGCCTTCGTGCATCACCATCACCCGGTCGCTCATGCCCAGCACTTCCGGCAGTTCGGAGGAAATCATGATCACCGCCATACCTTCGCTGGCGAGGAAGGAAATCAAGCGATAGATCTCGGCCTTGGCGCCGACATCGATGCCACGGGTCGGCTCATCGAGAATCAACAGGCGTGGGTTGGTCATCAGCCAACGCGCCAGCAGGGCTTTTTGCTGGTTGCCGCCGGACAACGTGTCGATGCACTGTTCTAGGGATGGGGTTTTCACCCGCAGCTTCTTGCACATGTCTTCGCACAAGGCGCGCAGGGCCTTCTGCTGGATAAACCCGTTGCCCGAGTAAAGCGGCAGCACGGCCATCTCCATGTTTTCCAGGACCGACAGGCACGGGAACAGGCCGCTGAGCTTGCGGTCTTCGGTCAACAGCGCAAAACCCTTCTCGATGGCCATGTGCGGGTCGCTGATGCGCACCGGCTTGCCGTCGAGAGTGATCTGCCCTCCGGAGCTTGGGGTGATGCCGAAGATCGTTTCCGCCACGTTGGTGCGGCCCGAGCCCATCAACCCGGCGATGCCGAGGATTTCACCGGCGTGCAGATCGAATGACACGTCCTTGAACACACCGTCCAGGCGCAGGTCACGCACCGACAACAGCAGTTCGCCAATGGGCGTCTCGCGCACCGGGAACAACTGGCTCAGTTCACGGCCGACCATCATCGAAATCAGGCTGTCGCTGTTCATGCTGTCGGCGCGCTGCAGACCGATGTAGTGGCCGTCACGAAACACCGCCACTTCGTCGGCAATGGCGAACACTTCGTTCATTTTATGCGTGATATAGACGATGCCTTTGCCTTGGGACTTGAGGTCGGCAATGATCGAAAACAGGTGGGCCACTTCCTTCTCGGTAATGGCTGAGGTCGGTTCATCCATGATCAGGATGTCGGAGTCGTAGGACACCGCCTTGGCAATCTCGACCATCTGCCGCTCGGCGATGCTGAGGTTGCCGACATGTTCTTCGGGGTCAAGGTTGATGCGCAGGCGTGCCAGCAATTCGGCAGTGCAGCGGTGCATTTCACGGTGGTTGACCATGTGCAGGCTGTTGAGCTGCTCGCGACCGATCCAGATATTTTCGGCGATGCTCATGTGCGGCATCAGGTTGAGTTCCTGGTGGATCATCGCGATCCCGGCCTTCTGCGCCGCCAGCGGTGTTTCAAACACAATCGGCTTGCCACGTAGGCGAATTTCCCCCGCGTCAGGCTGGTAGATACCGGCGATGATTTTCATCAGCGTCGATTTACCCGCACCGTTCTCGCCCATCAGCGCCAGCACTGAACCCGGGCGTACCCGCAATTGCACATCGGCCAGGGCCACGACGCCGGGAAAGCCTTTGCTGATGTTGAGGATTTCCAGCAGGTAGGGTTCTTCCTGCAGCACGGGCTGGATGCCGGGAGGCTGCGAGACGGTGGCTTGAGCAAGCATATCGGGTACTCCATCAGCAGAGCGACCGTGGCCGCCCTGCTTGCTTATTGTTGTTATGAAGGGCTACTTGAAGTCTTTGACGTTGTCCGGTGTGATCAGCTTGAACGGGATGATTACGTTCTGCTCGACCGGCTCCTTCTTCGCCATCTTGCGCGCCGCCTCCACCGAACCGACCGCCTGGCCCTTGGCGTCCTGGAAGGCCGACGCCGCCATGTCGCCCTTGGTAATTGCGTTCAAACCGTCCGGCGTGCCATCAACCCCCGCAATTAACACGGTGCCCGGCTTGGTACCCGCCGACTTCAGCGCCATGGACGCGCCAATGGCCATCTCATCATTGTTGGCCAGAACCGCATTGAATTCGCGACCTTGGGTCAGCCAGTCGTTGACCAGGGTCATGCCCTTGTCACGCAGCCAGATGCCGGTCTGTTCTTGCTCGATGGTAATGCCGGGGTATTTGGCCAGGATTTCCTTCACACCTTTGGTACGGTTGGTGGTGGAGTTGTTCGCCAGGTCACCCAGCAGGATGACGATCTTGCCCTTGCCGCCGAGCTTGTCGGCGATGTACTGCATTTGCAGACGACCGGCCTCGACGTCATCGGACGTCACCGCGACGACATCCTTGGGCAACTCTTTTTGGTCAGGACGACGGTTGACGAAGACCAGCGGGATGCCCGCCTTGGTAGCGGCACTGATGATGTTCTTGGTCGAGGCGGTATCGACCGGGTTGACGATAATCGCGTCGACTTTCTGGCTGATAAAGTTCTCGACCTGGCTCAGTTGCTTGACCACGTCGGCCCGGGCGTCTTCGAACTGCAGCTGTACGCCGTCACCCTTGGGATAGGACTTGGCTTGCTTGTCCATGTCTTCGCGCAGGTAGGTCAGGAACGTGTCATCGAAAGCGGACATGGTCACGCCCACCTTGATATCGGCGGCCGCGGCAAAACCGCTGGCAAGCAGCATGGACAAGGCCAGCGCGGTAAAACGGATCGGGGTCTTCATGAACGGTCTGTCTCCAATTTCTTGTTGGTTTTTTGGACGTTGCGTTTATCAGAGCGTGGCTGGCGAAGACGGCAGTTGAACCACCGGTGCGCCGGGAATGCAGCACACCAGCGCGCCTTTGTTTTCGACGCACAGCACATTAAGGAAGGAGAAATAAAACGGCCGCGCGCGGGGCAGACCGCGGGGCGCAAGGGCGGGGCGTAAAACTCGCAGTACAGCGTTGAAGATTTTCATCTGACGGTACCTGGTTGTTTTTGATCTTGTTTTTGTCGAGTCGCCCGAATCGAGTCCGAGACGTACTTTATGCAACCTGGAAAAGACTTTATTAGAAAATAATTTCCATATCAACCTGTTTTAGAATTTTATTCTATTTTTGTTGAAACCACCTGCTGGCGCTCGTTGCTAAGGCGTGCAGCGTCCAATATACGGGTGGTTTCCAATGCGTCATTGGCATCCACCGGCAGCGGCCCAAGCCCTTGGACAGCACTTTGCAACTGGCGATAGAACTGCGTCCAGCAGCCTTTCTCCGACGGCACCCGCTCACGCTCCTCGCCCTGTTCAAACCACCCCCAACGCCGATGCTCTTCCGCGCCCCAGTGCTCGCCCTCGGTTTTCGGCGACTTGCCCGCCATCAGTGCGGCTTCCTGACCGTCCAGCCCCTCCACGGTGTAACACCCCAAGGTGCCACTGACGCGAAAACGCGGGGCCTGGCTGTTTTGCAGCGCACTGCCCCACAGGTGGGAAATCACCCCATTGGCGTGAGTCAGGGAAACGAAAAAGCCGTGATCGAGGGTCGGATGTTGCGGGCTGAATTGCAGTTGGGCGAACACCCGGTCCACCGGGCCGAACAATTGCAGCGCCTGGTCCACCAGATGGCTGCCCAGGTCGCGCAACCAACCGCCGCCGCTGACATTGCCCACCGCGTCCGGGCTATAACGTTCGACGCGCGACTCAAAGCGCGTGATTGCGCCCAGAGCGCCGGCGTCAATCAGTTTACGCAGGGTCAGGAAATCCGAATCCCAACGCCGGTTCTGGTAGACGCTGAGCAATACACCCTGGCGTTCGGCGGCCGTGATCAGTGCCTGAGCCTGTTCGGCATTGGCGGCGAAGGGCTTGTCGCTGACCACCGCAACCCCGTGTTCGATGGCTTCCAGCACCAGGGCGGGGCGTCCTTTGAGGGTGGTGGAAATCACTAAAGCATCAACACCCGCCTCGACGATCTGGCCAATGGAGTCGAAGGCCTTGAGGCCTGGATGGTCGCTCGCCAGCTGTAGGCGACGCTCGGGGGAACGTGTCACTACGCCCACAAAGGTTGCGCCGGGCAGGGTTGCAATCAACGGTGCGTGAAAATAACGGCCGCCGTGGCCGTAGCCGACAAGTCCGATTCGCATATATGCGCTCCTTCATGAAGTGGAAACCCGATCTAAATGTGGGAGCTGGCTTACCTGCGAAAGCGGTGTATCAGGCGGCATCAATGTTGAATGTGCCGCCGTCATCGCAGGCAAGCCAGCTCCCACACCGACCAAGTGCGTTCAGTGGAGTGGGGCTTAGCCGTAGAAAGGTGGGCGCGGTGGCAAGCTGACCTTAATGATCTGCTCGCTGCTCTGCGCTTCGATACACGCATCCGCCGCCACTGCCGCCGCAAACCCATCCCACGCCGACGGCCCGCCGACTTGCCCGGCGCGCACGCTGTCGATGAAGGCCTGCAACTCGACGTCGTAGGCGCCGATAAAGCGGTCTTTCCAATCCATCAGAATCGCATTCGACAGCTTCGCGCCACTGCGCAACTGCACCTGGGACGGTTCCGGCAGCTTGGCGATACCGGTCTCCCCCACCACTTCGCACTGGATGTCGTAGCCGTATTGGCAGTTCACAAACACTTCCACGTCGATGCGCGTGCCCTTGGCGGTTTCCAGCAGCACAATCTGCGGGTCGCGCAGGTGGGCCAGGGCCTTGCTGGTCTTGCGCGGGAACACCACCTGCACCGACACGTAGTCGTCGTTGAGCAACCAGCGCAACACATCCAACTCGTGGATCAACGTGTCGGTGATGGCCATGTCGGTCTTGTAGTTCTCACCCACCGTTGGGTTGCGGTGCGCGCAATGCAGCATCAACGGCTCGCCGATCTGGCCGCTGTCGATCACGGCCTTGAGGGCGCGATAGCCTTCGTCGTACGGGCGCATGAAGCCCACTTGCACCAGGCGCTTGCCATAGGCGACTTCAGCATCAACGATCTTGCGGCAGCCTTCGGCCGTCACGGCCAGGGGTTTTTCGCAGAACACGGGTTTGCCGGCGGCGATGGCGGCGAGCACGAATTCTTCGTGGCTCGGGCCCCAGGAGGTCACCAGAATCGCCTCGACGTGCGGCGAATTGATCAGCGCATGGCCGTCGGCGTATACCTCGGCGTCCAGCTTCAAATCAGCCACAACCTTGGCAGCTTGCTCAAGGTTGATGTCGGTCACCGCAACTACCTGGCTGTTAAGCAAGGTCTGGCTGCAACGACGAATGTGGTCCCGGCCGATGGCGCCCGTACCGATTACACCTAGCTTCAAAGACATACCAAACTCCTCTTGTTATTAGTACTGCCGGGCCTTGGCCAGCTGTTCATTGAGTTTTTTCGCCGCCGCATTCGTGCGTTCGCTGGTGGACACCTGGGCAACACCCACACGCCACCACGACAAGTAGCCGTGGATCATGGTCTTGGGCAGTACCTTGATATCAATCAACGTCGATACCGTTTGTGTGCGCGCATCGGCCAGCGCCGATTCGAGCTGTTCCACGGTGCTGACCTTATAGGTCTTGCAGCCATAAGCCGCCGCGCTCATGGCGAAATCCACCGGCACCAGGCCGCCGTCGAGCTTGCCGCTCTCGGGGTTGCGGAAGCGAAATTCCGTGCCGAAGCTGTCCATGCCGTTGCCGATCTGCAGGTTGTTGATGCAACCGAACGCCATGTTGTCCAGCAGCACCACGTTGATCTTGCGCCGCTCCTGGATCGAGGTGGCAAGCTCCGAGTGCAGCATCATGTAAGAGCCATCGCCGACCAGCGCGTACACCTCCTTTGTCGGTTCAGCCAGCTTCACGCCGAGGGCCGCGTTGATCTCGTAGCCCATGCATGAATAGCCATACTCGACGTGGTAGGTGTTGACGCCTTTGCTGCGCCAGCTGCGCTGCAAGTCGCCGGGCAGGCTACCGGCGGCGGCGACGATGATGGCGTCATCGGCCAGGGTGTCATTGAGCACACCGAGTACACGGCTCTGAGTCAGGCACGAGCCGGTCAATTCGATGAATTCGCGCAGCACCGCGCGATCCAGGTGGTCATCAACCTGCGGAACAAAATCATCACCGCTGTATTCCACGTGATGCACACGGTCCACTTCCGCCTCCAGCTGCGCCTTGGCGTCGCAGACCTGCTCGCCCCAACCGGCGCGGTAGTCGCCCAAGGCGTCAGCCAGTGCCTCAAGGCCAACCTTCGCGTCCGCCAGCACTTGTACGCCGTCGAGCTTCAAGGCATCGCAGGGGCTGATATTGAGGTTGAGAAACTTCACCTCGGGATGCTTGAACAGCGATTTGGATGAGGTCGTGAAATCGGTATAACGCGTGCCGATGCCGATAATCAGATCGGCCTCGGGCGCCAGCAGGTTAGCCGCCAGGCAGCCGGTTTCACCGATGCCGCCGAGGTTCAGCGGGTGGTTGGACACCACCGCACTCTTGCCCGCCTGGGTTTCGGCGAAAGGAATATCAAAGCGCTCGGCAAAGGCTTGCAACGCGGCATTTGCCCCGGCGTACTTCACACCACCGCCGCAGATGATCAGCGGCTTGCGTTTGCCCCGAAAGGCGGCCACAGCGTCAGCGATCATCGCGTGGGTGGCTGGACGACGCTCGATACGGTGCACACGTTTTTGCAGGAAATAGTCGGGATAGTCCCAGGCTTCGGCCTGCACATCCTGAGGCAGCGCCAGGGTCACAGCGCCGGTTTCGGCGGGGTCGGTGAGCACGCGCATGGCGTGGATCGCGGCGGTCATCAACTGTTCGGGACGGTTGATGCGGTCCCAGTATTTGCTCACCGAACGGAACGCATCGTTGGTGCTGATGCTCAGGTCGTGGAATTGCTCGATTTGCTGCAGCACCGGGTCAGGTTGGCGGCTGGCATACACATCGCCCGGCAGCAGTAGCAACGGAATACGGTTGGCCGTGGCGGTCGCCGCAGCGGTCAGCATATTGGCCGCGCCCGGGCCCACGGATGCGGTGCACGCGTAGATCTTGCGGCGCAGGTGCTGCTTGGCAAAACCGATGGCGGCGTGGGCCATGCCCTGCTCGTTGCGGCCCTGGTGCACCACCAGGTCGCCGCTGTCCTGCTCCAGGGCCTGGCCCAGGCCCAGCACGTTGCCGTGACCAAAAATGGTGAACACACCGGCGACAAACTTGCTCTGCACGCCATCGACTTCGACGTATTGGTTATCCAGAAACTTCACCAGGGCCTGGGCCATGGTCAATCGTGTTGTGGTCATGTTCGCACCTTGTATGAATGCAAATCTGTCGATCAACAGTGATGTTATGAGGGAGCGTCAGGGCCGGGCGTTTTGCAGGTGGGCGATGCTTGCCCCAATGGCCTGCTGAATATCCACCAGCCCATGCACGCTTTCAGCAAACGGCTCGAACGACAGATAGCCGCCATACCCGGTGCTGAGCAAGGTGTCGATCTGCGCAGCATTGCCGAGGATATCGCCCTCGCCGACCAGCACGCGGTGGCCGTCGCGAATCGAATTCAGTGGTGCGTCTGCATCTTCCACGCCGGAGATATGCACCAGCCCGGTCAGTTCCGGGAAGAACTCATGCTCGCTGGCCAGGTGATGATGAAAGGTGTCGTGCACCAGGCGGAACACATCCAACCCGCCAATCGACTGGATCGCGTCCACCGCCACGCGCTTGCGGCGCAGAGCACATTCCTCAAACCCCAGGGGCTCGATAAAACCCAGAATCGCGTATTCACGCAGGATCGGCGCCAGCTCGCTCAACGCCGTGCGCAAACCGGCGGCACGCTGGGCTTCGCTGCGTGCATCGCCGCGCTCATTCAGCGGGCACATCACCAGGCCTTGCGCGCCGCATTCGCGGGCATAGGTGGCGAGGGCGATCGCCTGGGCGCGACGTTCATCGTTCCATACATCAAACGGGTACAGCGCGTTGATCGACAGCACCGCAATGCCCTGCCCTGCGCACAACTCGCGCACGCGGCTGGCCGGCGTGCCGAATTCGATTTCGTGCCCCTTGAGGTCGTTGCGAATCTCGATGGCATCGCATTTGAGGGCCGCAGCCAACTGGATGAAGTCCGGCAGGGAAAGGTTGGGCGCGACCATACGGTTTAGGGCAAAACGCAGAGACGACTGCATTGTTATTGTTCTCCGTCCAAACCGATTAAAGGTCCAGCAGCCAGCTGTGCTGTGGGTCGTTATGGAAATGCCAGGCGCGCTTGGGGCCGGCCATCACGTTCAGGTAGTACGACTCGTAGCCATACGGCACGCTGACCGGGTGATAACCCTTGGGCACGACCACCAAGTCGCTGTTTTCCACGGCCATGGCCTGGTCGATACTGCGGTCGTCGGTGTACACCCGCTGGAACACGAAGCCTTGGGGCGGATTAATCTGGTGGTAGTAGGTTTCTTCGAGAAAACTCTGGTGCGGCAGGTCGTCGGTGTCGTGTTTGTGTGGCGGGTAGCTCGACGAATGCCCGGAGGGCGTGCGCACTTCCACCACCAGCAGCGAATGGGCCGGCTCGCTGTCAGGCAGGATGTCACACACATAACGGGTATTGGCGCCTTTGCCGCGCACGCTGCGTTTGCACTGTTCAGGACGGATCAGACGCGGTTCAAACCCCTCTGCACCGGGCGCGGCGCAGACGGCGATTTGCACATCGCTCAAGGCGGTAATCTGCGCTTCGGTGCCCGGCGGCAGGTAGGCGGCGAAGGGTGATTTGTCTTCGAATACCGACTGACGATCACCGAGGTTCTGCCAGTTGAACCCCTCGCCCTCGATATTCACCCGGCCACTGAGCAGTACCAGGCACACCTCTTTATCGCCAGCGCTGACCGGCAGGCTTTCACCGAGGCTCAGGCGGTAGGCGGCAAAGCCCACGTACTCCAGGCGCCCCTCTTCCAGCGCGACCATGGTTTGCCCGCGTTTGCTGCTTTTAACCAACAAGCTCATCACTCAGTCCTCTCGTTGAGAAGCGCGCGCAACGTGTCATAGCCCTTTTTCGCATAGATATAGCTGGGCGCCACGGCCGGGTCCTGCTCGGCTTCAACTACCAGCCAGCCCTCGTAGTGGGCGGCCAGCAATACATCGAGCAGCTCGGCAAAGTCGATATCGCCATCGCCGGGCACGGTGAAGGTGCCATTGACGATGCAGTCCGGAAAGCTCCACATCTGATTGCGCGCCAGTTGCACCACCGGCTTGCGTACGTCCTTGAAGTGCACGTGGCAGACGCGGTCGATGTGTTTGCGCAGTACCTCGATGGGTTCGCCACCGCCCATGTAACAGTGGCCCGAATCGAACAGCAGGCCGACTTCCGGGCCGGTTCGGCGCATCAGCTGGTCGATGTCCTCCGGCGACTCGACGTAGGCGCCCATATGGTGGTGGTAAGCCAGGCGCACGCCCTGGGACAGGGTGAAGCGCGCCAACTCGGTGAGTTTGTCGGCATAGTCCTGCCAGGCCTGTTCGCTGTGCAAACGCGGGCGTTCGATCAGGCGGACTTTCGAGCCCTGGATAGAATCAGCCACTTCGCCGTAGACCAACACCGTGGCACCGTTCTGTTTCAGCAGCTCGACGTGACCGGCGATGGCCTCGATTTCCTCTGCCACCGAACGCCGCGCCAGGCGGCTGGAGTACCAGCCAGAGACCAGCGCCAGGTCATAGGGGCGCAACACATCGCCCACCCCTTTTGCGTTCTTGGGGAATTTGCCGTTGAGCTCAAAACCCTCGTAGCCGATTTCCTTGCCTTCGCTCAGGGCGGTGCTCAGGGGCGTTTCGCCACCCAGCGCCGGCAGGTCGTCGTTGCTCCAGGAGATCGGGTTGATGCCAATTCGGATTGCGGGCATGGCTGCACCTTTATTGTTTTTCAGCTTCACTGATATCTGGTGTGTGTGGAAGCTGGCTTGTCGAATCGACAAGCCAGCTTCCACATTTGAATGCCTTTCAGGTTAAAGACTGTGTTCAGGTGCGCGAACTGCGCCAGGCGTTGATGAGCTGTTCGAAGGTTTGCTGCACCTGCTCAATCAACGTCTCATCATTAATCTCCCCCGCCATCCACGCGCGGCTCGGTTCCTGGAAGATCGTGCGGCCCACCGCAAACCCACGGCAGGTGGTGCTTTGGCTGGCTTGCTGGAAGCCATCGGCGAGGCATTCAGCCGATGCGTTAAGGCCCAGCAGCACCACGCCGCGGCAGTACGGGTCGCGTTCCTGGATCAGCTCATCGAGCTTTTTCCAGTCTGCGGCCGATTGCGCCTCGATCTTCCACCATGCCGGGTAGATGCCCAGGTTGTACAAGCGCTTGAGGCTGCGATAGAGCACGTCGGGATAGGTCGACGGGTGGTCTTTGGGCGGGATGACTTCCAGCAACAGCTCATGGCCGCTGACCAGGGAGGCCTCGTACACGGCCTTGAGTTGCGCTTCCTGTTCCAGGCGCAGCATCGGCTCGTCGTCAGGGTGGAATTGCACCAGGCACTTGATGATTTGCTCCTGCGGCCAGGCGATCAGATTGCTGCCTACCGAGCGACCGTGCTCAAACGCCAGGGGCCGCGAGTTCTGCACTTCCACCGGGCGGGCGATCCACCAGCCGCGACCGCTGGCGGCATTGAGCGCATCCTGCCCGAAGCGTTGGTCGGCCAGCAGGCCCACATCAGCCTCGACACCTTGCTCGCGTAGCTTATGTTCCACACGTTCAATGGCCTGGATAAACAGCTGCTTGATGTCGCTGATACGCGTCAGGTCCTGGCCGCCTTTTTGCGCCAGGTCCACCAATTGCCAGCGATGGTCGAACGCAAACACGAACAGCTGCTTCCAGGCTTTACGCGGCACGGTGACCCGGTGCAGGCGCTGGAGGGTGACGTCCTGGTCAGGGCGGGTGATGGGCACCGGGCTATTGAACAGGTAATCCAGTTCGGCAGGCGTTGGCATGGCCGGCGCGCAAGCGTGGCGGGACACGACGAGACCACCGCAGGCGTTGGCCAACTGGCTGCAGCGCTCATCGCTGGCATCGTTTATCCAGCCGCTGAGGAAGCCCGACATAAACGCATCGCCGGCCCCCAGCACATTCAGCACTTCAACCCGCACGCCCGGGTAAATTGCGCCATCCTCCAGCCGCGCTGGCACCGCGCCGTGGATCACCGTGCAACCTTGCGGGCCGAGTTTGACCACCAGGGTCGCCGGGGTCAGTTCACGTACGGTACGCAAAGCGGTGAGCAAATCTTCACTGCCGCCCGCGATCAAAAACTCTTCTTCCGTGCCGACGATCAAGTCGAAACGTGGCAGGATTTTCTGCACATGCTGGCTGACATTCTGGTCGGCGACAAACCGGGTTTCACCATCCGCCTTGCCCGCCAGGCCCCACAGCACGGGGCGGTAGTCAATATCCAGCACGCGCTTGACGTTGTGTTTAGCGGCGTAGTCCAGGGCCTGGATGCTGGCCTTGTACACGCCATCGGTGGAGAAATGTGTGCCGGTGATCAGCAAGGCTTTGCTGGAGGCAATAAAGGCTTCGCTGATGTCCTCAGCGCGCAGCGCCATGTCGGCGCAGTTTTCGCGGTAGAACACCAAGGGGAAGGTTTCGCGGTCCTTGAGGCCCAGCAGGACCAGGGCGGTAAGGCGCTCCGCGTCGACCTTGATGCCGCTGACATCACAGCCTTCACGGGCCAGGGATTCCACCAGGAAGCGGCCCATGTGGTCGTCCCCTACCCGGCTCAGCATCGCCGACTTGAGCCCCAGCCTCGCGGTGCCGAACGCGATATTGGCGGACGACCCGCCGAGGTATTTGGCGAAGCTGGACACGTCCTCAAGCCGCGCACCCACTTGCTGTGCGTAGAGGTCGACGCCCAGGCGCCCGAGGCAAATCAGATCCAATTGACGCCCACTGGCAAAACGAGTCTGGCCCATGCTGGCTCCTGTTATTTTTATCAGCCTGCGTGGTGCCGCCGTGGTGACGGCACACGCTCTTGGTGCAAGCAGACTAGAACGTTCAGCGGCCTCAATCAATATTTATTCCATAATTATTTTTAGTGGAATATTTTTTCCAATAAGCCAGCATAATGGCATGCCAGCCCTCCTGCGCCGTTTCAGCCGCCCATAGGCGCCGTGATGCCGGGGTATTTTTTTGCGCCTACCCTGTAGACTTGCGCACACCCATCAGCGCATCAGAAGAACAAGCCAAAAGGATTGCCCATGTCCCGCACCGATCAGCCGGCCACGCCCGAGACTCCTTCGCAAGACCCTCTCGCCAGCCCCCCGATCAATGCCGAGCGCCTGTTGCAGCTGATCACCGACGAATATGAAAGTCTGCCGCGCCAGCTCAAACGCATCGCCAGCTACATGAGCCAGCAAAGCGACCGGATCATGGTTGACCGCATCAGCGACATCGCCCGCGAATGTGAAGTGCACCCGTCGGCCATCGTGCGGTTTTCCCAGCGCTTCGGCTTCAGTGGGTTCAGTGAGATGCAGGCGCTGTTTCGCGAGGCCTACACCCACAAGACCACGCCGGTGCAGAACTACCAGCAGCGCATTCGCAGCATGATCGCGAACAAATCGCAGAAGGCCAGCGGCGGCGACCTGGCGCGTGAATGTGTGAACGCCACCCTGTCCGGCATCGAGCGCCTGGGGCTGGAACTGGACGATGTGGCGTTTGAGAAGGCCGTGGACCTGGTGGTCAATGCCGACAATATCTACGTGGTCGGTGTGCGCCGCTCCTTTGCGGTGGCCGATTACCTGGTCTACAACCTGCAACACACCAACAAGCGCATTCACCTGATTTCAGGCCTGGGCGGCAGCTACCGCGAACAGATGCGCAGCGTGCGCGCCAATGACCTGGTGATTGCCATCAGCTTTACGCCCTACGGCAAAGAGACCCAGCACTGCCTGCGCATTGCCCAACATCACCAGGCCAAGACCCTGATCATCACCGACAGCAACCTATCGCCCCTGGCCAAACGGGCGAACGCGGTGCTGTTGGTGAATGAAGGGTCATCGTTTGCCTTCCGCTCGTTGAGCGCCACCTTGTGCCTGTGCCAGGCGTTGTTTATTGCCGTGGCGTACCGGTTGGAATTGAAGGTGGATGAGATTCACGAGCAGGTCGGCTTCGACGACTGATCCTGTGGCATTGGATATCCCCTGTGGGAGCGGGCTCGCCCGCGATGGCCATAGGTATCTACACATCTTTTTTTACGGGTTGAGTGCTGTGGTTGTCGGGGGGGCGTTGAGTACATATCCGTTGTTTGGGTAACGGCTGACATGGGTTCCGCCCTTACGGCGGGTCACTTTTGAAAGGAGCCCAAAAGTAACCAAAAGGCTCTTGCCCCACCACTCGGCACCTCGCCTGGGCTCGGTGTGCCCTCACTCCGGCATCACGAAGCGGGCCGCCGCGACGGGCCGTCCCTGCCCCGTCGCGGCTAAACCGGCGTCCTGCCGGTTTACCCGCTCCGTAATACCTACGTTCGGCCAGCGTGGTTAACGGGGCGCCTAAGATCAACAGCAGATCAAGATCAAAAGCAGAGCACGGCGGCCTGGTAGCCGACCTGAGTGGTTAGATCAAAAGCAAAACCGAGGCGGCCTTACAGCCGACCTGATCTTGGAAGCTGAACCCAATCAAATGTGGGAGCGGGCTTGCTCGCGAATGCGGTGTGTCAGTTACAAATAAGTTGACTGACACACCGCATTCGCGAGCAAGTCGAATCGTCGCACCGCCGCTCCCACAGTTGGAACTCATTTCATCCGGTAAAAGTGGTGTTGCTGTGCTGTTGCCCTGCTTTTGCTTCAACCACTCAGGTCGGCTACCAGGCCGCCGTGCTCTGCTTTTGATCTTGATCTGACAGGCCCCGTTAACCACGATGGCCGAACGCAGGCTTGAATCCGTGGGTAACCCGGCAGGACGCCGGGTTAGCCGCACTGGGCCAAGGATGGCCCATTGCGGCGGCCCACGGATTCAAGCCGGAGTGCGGGCATGCCGAGCCCAGGCGAGGCACCGAGTGGTGGGGCAAAGCGTTTTTTGGTTACTTTTTTAGGCGCTTTGTAAAAAAGTGACCCGCCGTAAGGGCGGAACCCTAAGCAGCCGTTACCGCAGCAACGGATATGTACTCAACCTACCTAACCCCCTCACAGGCCTAAAGCGACACAAATAGTTGCGTAGATACCTATGCCGCGATGGCGGTGGGTCCGTCAATGTATCTGGCGACTGACACAACGTATTCGCGAGCAAGCCCGCTCCCACACGAGCCCCCTCCCCCATGTTTGCTCAGCGTTTGGCCTTGGCACGGCGCATCAGGTGATACGCGGCCGGGATCACGAACAGCGACAACAACGGCGCCGTTAGCATGCCGCCGATCATCGGCGCGGCGATGCGGCTCATGACCTCACTGCCCGTGCCGCCGCCCAGCAGGATCGGCAACAACCCGGCGATGATCACCGCAACGGTCATCGCCTTGGGCCTCACCCGCAGCACTGCGCCTTCGGTGATGGCCGCCAGCAGGTCACCGTCCTTGCGCTCGGCCCAGGCGTTTTTCAGGTAGAGCAGCATAATCACGCCAAACTCGGCCGACACGCCCGCCAACGCGATAAAGCCCACGCCCGTGGCCACCGACAGGTTGAAGCCCAGCCAGTAGAGCAACCAGACGCCACCGGTCAGTGCGAACGGCAATGTACCGAGGATCAGCAACGCCTCGTCCACACGGCGGAAGGTCAGGTACAGCAACACAAAGATGATCAGCAAGGTCGCCGGCACGACCAGCTTCAAACGCTGATTGGCCCGCTCCAGAAACTCGAACTGCCCCGAATAGCTGAGGCTCATGCCCGGTTGCAGGTGCACCTGCTGGTTGATGGCCTCACGGAGGTCCTTGACCACGGACGCCAAGTCGCGATCACGCACGTCGATATACACCCAGCCGGAAGGCCGTGCATTTTCACTTTTGAGCATCGGCGGGCCTTCACTGACCTTGAGCCTGGCCACCGTACCGAGGGTGATCTGGCTGCGCTGTGGCGTATAGATCGGCAGATTGCGTAGCGACTCCACCGAGTCGCGCCAGGCCTTGGGGTAACGCAGGCTGATGGGGAAGCGCGCCAGACCTTCTACAGTTTCGCCAATGGTTTCCCCGCCAATGGCCCCCGACACAATCGACTGCACATCAGCGATGTTCAGACCGTATTGCGCGGCTGCCGCGCGGTCGATATCCACATCGATATAGCGCCCGCCGGTCAGGCGCTCGGCCAATGCCGAACTCACGCCGGGCACACCCTTGGCGACCTTCTCCACGGCCTGGGTCACCGCGTCGATCTGCATCAGGCTGGTGCCCGCCACCTTCACGCCGATCGGGCTTTTGACGCCGGTGGCGAGCATGTCGATACGGTTGCGGATGGGGGGAATCCAGATATTGGTCAGGCCCGGCACCTGCACCACACGGTCCAGCTCCTTCACCAATGATTGCGGGGTCATGCCGGGGCGCCATTGGTCCCGGGGCTTGAACTCGATCGTGGTCTCGAACATCTCCAGCGGCGCCGGGTCGGTGGCGGTTTCGGCGCGGCCGGCCTTGCCAAACACATGGGCCACTTCCGGCACACTCTTGATCAGGCGGTCCGTGCGTTGCAGCAGTTCACCTGCGGTCTGCGTCGACAGCCCCGGCAATGCCGACGGCATGTAGAGCAAGTCGCCCTCGTCCAGCGGCGGCAGGAACTCGCCACCGAGTTCCGCCACCGGCCACAGCACGCTGGCGACCATCAGCAGCGCCACCAGCAAGGTCACGCGCGGCCAACGCAGCACGGCATCCAGGGCCGGTTGATAGAGTTTGATCAGGCCGCGATTGAGCGGGTTACGCTGCTCGTCGGGAATGCGCCCGCGAATCCAATAGCCCATCAGCACCGGGATCAACGTCACCGACAACCCGGCCGCTGCCGCCATGGCGTAGGTCTTGGTGTAAGCCAGCGGGCCGAACAAGCGGCCTTCCTGGGCCTGCAAGGTGAACACCGGGATAAACGACAGGGTGATGATCAGCAAACAGAAAAACAGCGCCGGCCCGACCTCCACCGCCGCATCGGTCACCACCTTCCAGTGCTCATCACCCTCAAGGGTTTTGCCGGGATGGGCGTGGTGCCAGGCTTCGATCTTCTTGTGGGCGTTTTCAATCATCACCACCGCCGCGTCCACCATCGCACCAATGGCAATCGCGATGCCGCCCAGGGACATGATATTGGCGTTGAGCCCCTGGAAACGCATGACGATAAACGCGATCAACACGCCCACCGGCAACGAGATGATCGCCACCAGCGATGAGCGCAGATGCCAGAGGAAAATCCCGCACACCAGCGCCACCACCAGGAACTCTTCCAGCAGCTTGTGGCTCAGGTTGTCGACGGCACGGTCGATCAATTTGCTGCGGTCGTAGGTCGTGACGATGTCCACACCGGGCGGCAGGCTGCTCTTCAATTGCTCCAGCCTGGTTTTGACCGCAGCGATGGCTTCACGCGCATTTTTACCGCTGCGCAGAATCACCACGCCGCCGACCGCTTCGCCTTCGCCGTCGAGCTCGCCGATGCCACGGCGCAGGTCCGGGCCTAGTTGGACCGTTGCCACATCGCCGAGCGTCACCGGCACATTGTTGCTGTCGAGGCGCAATGGAATGGCGCGAAAATCAGCCAGGCTTTTCAGGTAACCGGACGCTCGCACCATGTACTCGGACTCGCCCATATTCAGCACCGAGCCGCCGGTTTCCTGATTGGCCTTGCCGATAGCCTGCGCAACTTGAGCCTGGGTGATGCCGTGACTGGCCATGGCCGGTGGGTCGAGCTGCACTTGGTACTGCTTGACCTGGCCGCCGATGGTCGCGACTTCCGCCACATTCGGCAGGGTCTTGAGTTCGAATTTAAGAAACCAGTCCTGCAAGGCACGCAACTGCGCCAGGTCGTGTTGGCCCGTGCGGTCCACCAATGCGTATTGGTAGATCCAGCCGACCCCGGTGGCGTCCGGCCCCAGCGAGGGTTTGGCCGAGGCCGGCAAGCGTGCCTGCAATTGGCTGAGGTATTCCAACACCCGCGAACGGGCCCAATACAGGTCGGTACCTTCGTCGAACAGCACGTAAACGTAGCTGTCACCGAAGAACGAAAACCCGCGTACAGTCTTGGCACCCGGTACCGACAACATGGTGGTGGTCATCGGGTAGGTGACCTGGTTTTCCACGATCTGCGGCGCCTGGCCCGGGAACGGCGTGCGGATAATCACCTGCACATCCGAGAGATCCGGCAAGGCATCGACCGGGGTGTTTTGCACCGCCCAAACGCCCCATGCCGTGATGAATAGCGTGGCAAGCAACACCAGAAAACGGTTAGCCACCGCCCCACGAATCAGCAGGGCGATCATGGCTGGGCTCCCGGTTGCATACCCATTTCAGGCATGCCGGACGGTGGCGCGGTAATTCCCCTCAAACTGGCTTCCGAGTCCAGCAGAAATTGCCCGGAAGCGACCACCTGCTGGCCTTCCTGCAAACCGCTGCGGATCACCGTCTGGTCCCGGTTTTCCGCGCCGGCTTCGACTTCGACCGGCCGATAATGCCCGCCCTCCTCGGCCAGCATCACCAGCACGCGTTTGCCGGTGCGGATCAAGGCTTCGCTGGGCACTTGCAGCACCGCTTGCCCGCTGGTTTGCGCCAGGCGCACTTGAGCGGTCATGCCCGGGCGCAAGGTGCCATCGGGGTTGGGCAATTCCACACGTACCTGCACGGTGCGACTGTCCATGGCGGTGGCCGGCAAGATCGCGCTGACGGTGCCGGAGACGCGCTTGCCGGGTAAACCGACAAACCGGCTCTGCACGGTTTGCCCCACCGCCAATGTCGCCCCTTGGGCCTCCGGTACGGCGATCTGCAACCACACCTGATCCAACCCGTTGATCCGCGCCAGGGTCTGCCCCGCCGCCAGCGTCATGCCTTCGCGCACCTCCAGGGTTTGCAATGCGCCGCTCAACGGGCTGGTGACCGTCAACACCGACTGCACCCGGCCACTGCGCTCCATTTGCTGGATCAAACCGGTAGGCATGCCGCTCAGTCGCAAGCGTTGCCGGGCCGCCGCGATCAACCCGCTGTCACCGCTGTGACGCAGTGCGAGGAATTCTTCCTGGGCCGCCGCCCACTCGGGGATCAGGAGGTCCGCCAAGGGCGCGCCGGCTTTTAGCACATCCCCCGGCGCGCGCGCATACACCCGCTCGACAAACCCGGCGGCCCGCGCCTGGACCACCGCCACCTCACGCTCGTTGAAGGCAAGGATGCCCGACAGGTCCAGCGTAGAGGTCATCACGCCACGGGTCACGCTCGCCAGGCGCACGCCGATATTCTGGGTTTGCCGTGGGTCGATCTGTACCGCTGGCATAGTTGCAGCAGCACCTTCAGCTTCGGCGTAGCGCGGAACCAATTGCATATCCATGAAGGGCGACTTGCCGGGTTTGTCGAACTTCTGCTGCGGGTACATCGGGTCGTACCAGTACAACGCCTGCTTATCGTCTTTCGATGCAGGCGCAACCGAGGTTTGCGGATGCAACTGCGCCAACCCGTAGCCCGCCCCCAGCCCCAGCAGCACCAGTAATGCGACGATTCGATTATTCATTGCTGGGCTCCCCATAGGCGAAATACAACTGGGCACCGATCAAGGCGCGCTGCTCGATGGCATCCATCTGTTTGAAGCGGGCCTGGACCAGCTCGCGACGGGCACTGACCACATTCAACAAGTCGCCCTTGCCCGCGCGATAACCGGCCAGGCTCAACGCCACCTTCTCTTCGGCCAGCGGCACCAGGCTGTCCTGGCTGCGCAGCACGGCGCGGTCCAGGCGCTGATACACCGCGAGGTCGTCATCGAGCATCTGGGTATGTTCACGGGTAGCGGCTTCGCGCTCGGCATCCAGTTGATCCACCTCGGCCTGCTTGGCAGCGATACCCGGGTTTTGTCGGCGGCCAGGGAAAATCGGCAGGTCAAAACTCAATTGCAGGCTGACCATATCGCCGTATTCCCGGCCCCGGTGCTGGTAGTCGACCTCCCAACTCCAGTCCGAGGTCTTTTGCGCCCTGGCTTCCTGCAAGCGCGCCTGCGCCTCGCGAGTGCGCGGTACAAAGGCTTGCAGCTCAGGGTGTTGATGCAGGTTGTGGCTGTAGCCGAGACTGTCGATGGTCCATTTGGGTAACTGGCCGCTGGGCGCCTCATTGGCGGCCGCGCCGATCCAGCGCTTGAGGGCGGCGCGCGCCTGGGCGCGTTGTTGGGTCAACTCGTCCTCGCGCTCCGCCAACTCGGCGGCTTCCTGCTTGGGAATAACGGCATCAGAAGCCTGGCCACGTCCCGCGGCCAACTGCGCACGCACGCTGTCTTGCAACAGGCGATTCTGCCGATAAAAGTCTTTGAACAAGGCCTCTTTGCGCTCCACGGCGTAGGCGCGAATCCACGCCTGGGCCGTGGCCTGGCGCACGCTCAGCCGCTCGATCCGGCCTTCAGCCGCCGTGCGTTCTATCGTTGCATCCGCCAGCTCCACGCGGGCCTTGCGCTTGTCGCGGCTGGGCACCTGTTGCTGGATTCCGATCATCTGGTCGGTCATGTCATCGCCATACAATGTGCCGCGATTGGGCCCGCCGATGGGGAAGTTTTGCAGGCCTACCACCAGTTTCGGGTCGGGCAATTCACCGGCCGCAATTGCCACCTGTGAGGCGGCTTGCAGCTTGGCCGACTCTGCGGTCAGTGAGGGCGCGTTGTTTTGCGCCAGGCGCAGGGCGTCATCCAGGGTCAGCGCAGAGGCCAGCGCCGGCCACACCAGCACGCCCACCACCAGGGCGCGCATGTAGAGGGAATTCATGTTGAAGATTCCTGATCTGTTCCGCTGCGTCGCGCTTTAAGCGGCCCACAGCAAGGTCATCCCGGGTCGGGATGAGTCTTCAGGTGCAACAGGAATCAGCGACGGGGCGGGCGCCAGACGCCGGGCGGCGTGCGGTCGGGGATGAAGTCCGAGGAGAGGCTGGCGGTTAAAGGGTGTGCCAGGGTCAGTGGGGCCTTGAGCACCGGCATCGACAGTTGCAGCAAGCCACCGCTCTTGCACTCCTGGCCGGGCTTGCAGGCCTTGCCATGGTCGACGCCGTCCTGGCAGCAATCGGGGGGCATGTCCGTCATCATTTGCATGTCCGACATCTGCATCGGGCAAGGCTCGGTGCTCGACGGCACACCCGCCATCCCGGTCAGGGGAAGCGTGAGGCTTAACAGCATGACCAGGATTAAACGCAGGAGGCGGCTCATGGGGCGCGAGTCTAGCCAAGCGGGCGTTAAGTCGCCATTAACAATTTCGTGAGCACTCGCCCGTGAAAACGGATCTGCGCCAGGGTCAACGCGGTGTAGCCAATGATCACTGCCGGCGCCAAGCTCGCTTCGACGCAGAACTTGCCCAACGGCTGCAACGTCAGCCCCACAGCGGCGGCACGCGTGCAGAAATCCGCCTCATCGCCGCCGGCCGGCAACCACAGCACAAAGTGCAACCCGGCCTGCTGGCCGCTGACCGCGCAGCCTTGCGGGAGACAGGCCAGCAAGGCATCGCGCCGGGCCTGATACGCCTGACGCGAGGCGCGCAGATGGCGCACAAAGGCCCCGCTGCCCAGGAACTCCACCAACCCCACTTGATCCGTGGCGCCCACTGAATGCCCGGTCAGTTGCAAGGTACGCAGCAACGCGGGTCGCAGCGTCCTGGGCACGACCATGAAGCCCACGCGCAAGCCGGGGAACAGGTTCTTGTTGAAGCTGCCGCAGTAAATCACCCGATCGCCGGAATCCAGGGATTTGAGCGCCGCCAGGGGCGCACTGTTGTAGTTGTATTCGCTGTCGTAATCGTCTTCGACCACCCAGGCATCCGTGCGCGCGGCCCAGTCCAACAGCGCCAGGCGGTGCGAGACCGACAGGGTCATGCCCAACGGCGCCTGGTGTGCAGGCGTGACATACGCCAAGCGTGCAGCACCCGGGAGTTGCGCGGTGTCGAGGCCTTCGGCCGTGACCGGGATCGGCACAACCTGCGCGCCTGCCAGCGTGAACAGGCGACGCGCCGGTGTATAGCCGGGGTCTTCGACACACGCCGTGTCGCCCGGTTTAAGCAAGGTGCGGGCAATCAGGTCGAGGCCATGGCGAATGCCGGTGGTGACGATCACCTCGTCCGCCTCGCAGTGCATGCCGCGATAGCTGCGCAAGTAATCGGCAATTTGCGCGCGCAACGCCGGCAATCCGGCCGGGTGGGAAGCTTCCAGCGCACCCGGCCCTGCCGACAGTAGCCCGCGGGAGATGCAGCGTGCCCAGGCTTTCAGATCGAACAGGCCGGCATCCGGGCGCCGCGCAACGAAGGGCACGTGACTTTGCACGCCCGCATCAGGCTGATCGGGCACGGCCATACGGCGTGGGCTTTCGGTGGGCGCCAAGGCCGCAATAAATTGCTCGGGGATCACCGCGCACACCCGCGTGCCGGAGCCCGCCACGCGCTGCACGTAGCCTTCGCTGTGCAATCGCTCGAACGCCGCTTCAAGCGTACCGCGCGACAGCAGCCAGCGTTCGGCCAGGCTGCGGGTGGACGGCAATCGGCTGCCGGCCGGCAATTGGCGGTTCAAGATCGCCGCACGCAAGGCCTCGTAGGCGCCCTGCTGCTTGCCGGCCTCCAATGTATCGGGGCGCGGCAGGTCCAGGGCGGATGCGGCTTTTCCTCGGCTCATAGTGGTCCAATCACTCTATGCATAAGTGGCCCTGAGGATTAAACCACAGAGCCGTTAGAGTTCGGGTTCAATGCATTGCGAAGAAGCTTCCCATGACTCAACGCGCCCTCTCCTCCTGCTTCTGGCTGGTACTGCTGACCGTACTGATCGGCCTGCCACGTATCACCCTGGACATGCACCTGCCGGCCCTGCCCGCCATGGCCGATTACTTCCACACCAGCGACAGCCAACTGCAACTGACCCTCACGCTGTACACCTTGGGTTCGGCGATTTCCCTGCTAGTCAGCGGCCCACTGACGGACCGCTTCGGGCGTCGCCCGATTTTGTTGGCCGGGCTGTTTCTGTATGTGCTCGCGACCGTGGCCTGTGCGCTGGCCAACAGCCTTGAGGTGCTGATCGTCGCCCGCCTGTTCCAGGCCCTGGGCGGTTGCTGCACCACGGTGATCGGTCGGGTAATCGTGCGTGATTACTTCGACCGTCATGAACAGGCGCGCCTGCTCGGCCTGATCTCCATGGCCATGGCGATCTCGCCGATGGCCGCGCCGGTGCTGGGCAGCCTGATGCTGCCCTTTATCAACTGGCGTGGCCTGTTTGTGGTGCTCGGCGTCATCGGCGCGGGGCTGTACCTGGTGGTGTATCGCCGCTTGCCAGAAACCCGCCCGCCGGAAGTCGCCGCGGCGCCGCCAGGCAACCTGCTGCGCCTCTACGGCCAGCTCCTGCGCGACCGCTACTTCCTGCGTTACTCCATCGCCATCGGCTGCGTGTACAGCACCTATTTCCCGTTTATCAGCGAATCTTCGGCCTTGTTGCAACGGGGCTTCCACCTGTCCGCCACGGCCTACGCGCTGGTGTTTGCTGCAACCATCAGCGGTTATATGCTCGGGGCAAACCTGTTCCGGCGCCTGGTGCTGCGTTTCGAACCCGACGCTTTGATCAGCGCCGCAATCGGCCTGAACGTGCTGGGTAGCCTGATGCTCGCGGGGGCTACGGCCCTGCTGCCGGGTGATTGGCTGGCAATTGTGCTGCCGATGGTGGTGATCATGGTGTCGGTGGGGATGGTGATTCCGGCCTGCCAGCTCTCGGTATTGCAGCCTTACGGCGCGATTGCGGGGACGGCATCGGGGTTGTTCTTTTTTACCCAAATGTTCCTCACGGCGGTCAGCAGTTGGGCGACCGGGCTGCTGTCGGACGGTACTTCAGAACCGTTGGTGATCATGACCCTGGTCGCCAGTGCATTGCTGGTCACAGGCTGGCTGACCCTGCGCCAAACCAAAAGTGGGAACGGGCTTGCTCACGAAAGCGGTGTATCCGTCAGCTCATGAGTCGCTGAAAGACCGCTTCGCAAGCAAGCCCGCTCCCACTGGGGACCGAGCCAGGCTCAGGTTTAGTGCATGAAGATCGCGATCAGAATAATGACCGGGATAGGCACGCCGAGGAACCACAGAAGTAATGAGCGCATGATGTTCTCCTTGAATTAACGGACAAAGTGTTCGGTTTCGACATACACCACGGCATCCCGACGACGGCCGCCGAAGGTAGCGGCGAAGCTGGCGAAGAAGGCACCGATCAACAGCGCAACAAAGGTCCACAGCGACGTGTAGGCAGCGACTTTCGCAGCGGTATCGGCAGCTTGCTTGGCCTTGAGCTTGGCGTCTTCGATGGCTTTACGGGCTTCGCCGTAGACCTTGTCGATCCGCGCTTCGGCGTCGGCCTGGCTGAGGTTGGTGCGCTGGCTGATCAACTGGGCGAGGTAGGTACGGTCTTCCGGCGCCAGTTGGCCGTCGTTGCTCAGTGTGCGGGTGAGGATGCGGGCTACCACGCCGTGTACGGCGTCGTCGCTGACGGCAGCCGGGCGGTCATCGCGGAACAGGCTATCGACGTAATAGTCGAAGTCGCCGCTGTTGGCGCCTTTGGCTGCGCTGCCGGCTGCCTGGCTCATGCCGCTGGCGGCACCCGCTGCAACACTGGCACCGGCTTTAACGCCACCGCTGACCACGCTGCTGACCGAACCGACTACCAGCACCGCAGTGACCAGCGTCGCAACCGCCCAAGCGAGGAAACCATGGGCCGTGTCGCGAAAGTACACTTCATCGCCGTGCATATTGGCCCACTTCACGCGCAACCGACCGGCGATATAACCGCCCAGGCCCGAGGCAACGATCTGGGTAAATGCCAGCCAGACAATCGTGGAAATGCCGAGCCCCTTGGCGCTAATGCCGCTGTCGGCCCACGGCGACACTGCCGAAAAGCCCAGGCCGAAGCCCAACAACACGAGGATTAGGGACAGTGCAGCCGCCGCAGCGGCCCCGGCAAAAATTGCGCCCCAGGAAACCCCGGAGCGCGAACTCGACTCTTGCAGCGTGGATGAGGATGTGATCATTGTTGTTTTGCTCCCGGCAGGAAAAATAGTGTTACAAGTCTCAAAAGGGACAGTGCAGGCAGCGTGCCAGTCGGCGCAAAATTTAAAATCCTTATATTTCAATACGTTAACTAAATTGAACTTCGTTAAACCATGCAAGTTGCAAGAAAAGCCTGTTCGGGGCGGGCGTTCTGCAATCTCCCCACAAACGCGGTGCCTGTGGGAGCTGGCTTGCCTGCGGTAGCGGTGTACCAATGACAAAACGGTTGCCGGCACACTGCCATCGCCGGCAACCCAGCGCGCACACCGGACCGGCTCAGTGATTAAATTTGTGGTGGTTTTGCCAACATGAAGTTTAATTTAGGAAACATTCAGCTGGTTCTTGGCAAAATGGCCCCACTTCTAGTGTGAATCGCTCACCAGGTAATCCTATGACCCGTATTTTGACCATCGAGGATGACGCCGTAACGGCCCGCGAGATCGTCGCCGAGCTGAGTAGCCATGGACTGGACGTGGATTGGGTGGACAACGGCCGCGAAGGCCTGGTCCGCGCTGTGAGTGGTGATTACGATCTGATCACCCTCGACCGTATGCTGCCGGAGCTGGATGGCCTGGCCATCGTCACGACCCTGCGCACCATCGGGGTGTCGACGCCGATCCTGATGATCAGCGCCCTCTCCGATGTCGACGAGCGTGTGCGTGGCTTGCGTGCCGGCGGTGACGACTACCTGACCAAACCGTTCGCTTCTGACGAAATGGCCGCCCGCGTCGAAGTGCTGCTGCGCCGCAAAAGCACGGTCAAGGAATTCGAAACCGCCCTGCGCGTGGCCGACCTTGAACTGAACCTGATCAGCCGCGAAGCCAGCCGCGCCGAACAACCGCTGAGCTTGCTGCCGACCGAATACAAACTGCTCGAGTTCCTGATGCGCAACACCGGGCAGATTTTGTCGCGGATGATGATTTTCGAGGAAGTCTGGGGCTATCACTTTGACCCGGGCACCAACCTGATCGACGTGCACATCGGTCGCCTGCGCAAAAAAATCGATCCACCGGGCCTCACGCCGTTGATCCGCACGGTACGAGGTTCCGGTTATGTCATTGCTGAACCCCTCTAAGGGCTGGCGCTCCTCCAGCAGCCGCTTGCTGGCGCTTTACAGCTCGCTGTTTGTGGCCTGGAGTTGCATCCTCATGGGGGTGCTGTACTACGAGGTGTCAGGGTACCTCGGCGACTTGTCGCGCCACTCCCTGATGCAGCGTCAGCATTTGTTCCAGCGTTTCGACGGCGAAGAATTGGTGGAAGCCCTGACCACCAGCATGACCTTCGACATGAAGGGCGTGGACGCCTACGGCCTGTTCGATGAGCAATTTCGCCCCTTGAGCGGCCCAATCCGCGCCGTGCCACCGGACCTGCCGCTGGACGGCAAGATCCACGCCCTGGCCAATTGCGTCGACTCCGACGACCCAAAACTCCCCAAGGACAGCTGCGACGCCGTGGCCACCCACACCGAAGACGGTCGCTGGCTGGTGCTGGTACGCGCCAACGGTTCGCTGTTCGGCGTTACACGGATCATCTGGCATGCACTGCTGTGGGCGCTGTCGCTGACGATTATTCCCGGCGCGGCCGGCTGGCATTTGTTGCGCCGGCGCCCGCTACGACGCATTCGCGGGATCCAGGCCAGCGCCGAAGCTATCGTCGCCGGCGACCTGACCCACCGTTTGCCGCTGTCGAACCGGCGTGACGAACTGGACATGCTTGCCGCCATCGTCAATGCCATGCTCGACCGTATCGAGAAGCTGATGAACGAGGTCAAGGGCGTGTGCGACAACATCGCCCATGACCTGCGCACCCCACTGACACGCTTGCGTGCGCAGCTCTACCGCATCAAACAAGAGGCAGAGCAAGATTCGGGCTACGCGGTGAAACTGGACGACGCGATTGCCGAAACCGACACCCTGATGGCGCGCTTTCGTGGGCTGCTGCGGATCTCGGAGCTGGAAGACCACCAGCGCCGCTCAGGCTTCCTGGTAATGGACCCATTACCACTGCTGCGCGAGTTGCATGACTTCTATCTACCGCTGGCCGAAGAAGGCGAATTGCAGCTGCGGCTCGAAGTGCCGGAGTCACTGCCGTGGATTACCGGCGACCGCGCATTGTTGTTCGAGGCCTTGGCCAACCTGTTGAGCAACTCGATCAAGTTCTCGCCACCGGGCGGTGAAGTGATATTGCGCGGGGTCAACGACAGCGGCAGCACGCGCATCGAAGTACACGATTCCGGCCCGGGCATTCCGGCGGCGGAACGCGATGCGGTATTCCAGCGCTTCTATCGCGTGGATGAAAGCGACCAGCAAGGCGGGTTCGGCCTGGGCTTGTCGATTGTCGCGGCGATCATCAACTTGCACGGGTTCAAGCTGGACGTCGGCAGCAGCCAGAGTGGCGGTGCGCGGTTGGTGTTGGAGTGTCGGCGGCAGCTGATGCCCGAAGCCTGAACATCACAGCGGTAAAAAATGTGGGAGCGGGCTTGCTCGCGAATGCGGAGTATCAGCCACCGAAAATATCGACTGACTCACCGCTTTCGCGAGCAAGCCCGCTCCCACATCAGGCCTACTTTGCCTGTTAGAAGTTAGCGCGCAGCGCCTCAAGCCCGCCGCTGTAAACACCAGCAAACAAGGCCTCCACCTCCGCATCGGTGGTCCC
The DNA here is from genome assembly GCF_001647715.1 of Pseudomonas antarctica. Classification (NCBI taxonomy): domain Bacteria; kingdom Pseudomonadati; phylum Pseudomonadota; class Gammaproteobacteria; order Pseudomonadales; family Pseudomonadaceae; genus Pseudomonas; species Pseudomonas antarctica. The sequence continues at coordinate 2,680,175 of NZ_CP015600.1, read as the reverse complement.
GGCAGCCGGGGTAAATACGCCGGACCAGGTCACTTTCGCCGACGCCTCGGTCAACGCTTCAACCTGCAAGGTCGCCAGGTAAGCACTCACCGGAAACGGCGACTGCTCAATGGTGTAGCTGTAGGTGCGCGCCACGTTATCAAAGCTCTGCATACGCTCGACCACCACGCCGCCATCTGCGGTTTCCAGGTGACGCACACGCCCGCCTTCACTCGCCTCACTCTTGACGATCAGGGGCAGCCAATCCGGCAGCGCGTTGAAGCCACCGACCAATTGCCAAACCTGATCGGCCGAGACCGGAATTTCAATAACAGAAGAAGCTGTCGCCACAATAAATACTCCAGAAAAAATAAGACTTCAGATCGCCATGCTGTCGACAACGCCGCCGTCGACCCGCAACGCGGCACCTGTGGTTGCAGAAGACAGGGGTGAAGCAATGTACGCCACCAGGTTGGCCACTTCATCCACATTTGCCGCACGCTGGATGATCGAAGTAGGCCGCGCATTACGCACAAATACATCCGCCTCGTCCCGCGCACTGCGCCCGGACTTCGCCGTGGCGTCCTTGAGCATATGCTCCAGGCCGTCGGTAAAGGTTGGCCCCGGCAGCACCGCGTTGACGGTCACGCCCGTACCGGCCAGACGCTTGGCCAGGCCGTGGGACACGGCCAAATTGGCGCTTTTGGTCACGCCGTAGTTGATCATGTCCGCCGGTGTCGCCACGCCGGACTCCGACGACAGGAAGATCACCCGCCCCCAGCCCTGCTCGACCATACCCGGCACATAATGCCGCGCCAGGCGCACGCCAGCGATCACATTGACCTCGTAGAAGCGCGTCCACTCACTGTCTGGCGCTTCAAAGAAATCCACATCATTGAAGATGCCCAGGTTGTTGACCAGGATGTCGGCGCGCGGTTCGGCGGCGAACAGTGTCGCTGCGCCCTCAGCCGTACCGAGATCCGCCACCCAGCCACGCAGATCAGCGCCCGGTACCGCCTGGCGAATGCTCGCCAGGGCGTCATCGACCTTCCCTGCTTCACGCCCGATCACCACCACGGTCGCACCGGACTCTGCCAGCGCCTGGCTGATGCCCAGGCCAATGCCTGCGGTGCTGCCGCTGACGATGGCTACTTTGCCGCTTACATCGATGTTCATATCAGACTCCTGAAATTAAAGCGGCAACGGCGCACGGGTCGAGACCAGGCCGGCATCGCGCAGCGCCTGCCAGAAGGCCGCCGGAATATTCTCTGACAACGCTGCGACGTCTTCGGCAATCCGCCCCGGACGACTGGCACCCGGAATCACTGCGGCCACCGCCGGGTGGGCCAGGGAAAATTGCAGGGCGGCCGCTTTCACGCTGACGCCAAACGCCTGGGCAATGGCCTTGATCTGCTCGACCTTGTGGATGATCGCAGGGCTGGCGGGCTGGTATTCAAAGTGCGCGCCGCCGGCCAGGATGCCCGAACTGTAAGGGCCGCCAACGACAATCTCGACGTTCTGCGCCAGGGCTGCGTCCATCAAACGTTGCAGCGCACGCTCATGGTCGAGCAACGTGTAGCGGCCGGCCAGCAGGAAGCCATCGGGCTGGGCCTCGCTGAGGTCCAGGGTCAGCTCGCAGGGCTCAACGCGGTTCACGCCCAAGCCCCAGGCCTTGATCACGCCTTCTTCGCGCAAGCGGGTCAATACCTTGAAGGCGCCGGTGCGCGCCTGGTTGAAGTAGTCCAGCCACTGGTCGCCGTAGAAGTCCTGGGCGATGTCGTGAATCCAGACGATGTCCAGGCGATCGGTTTGCAGGCGTTCAAGGCTGTCTTCGATGGAACGCAAGGTAGCGTCGGCGCTGTAGTCGTTGAGCATCTTGTTCGGTCGACCGTGTTCAAACACGCCGCTTTTTTCGCCCAGGTCGCGGGTGCTGTGTTCGACTTCATCGAGAATCACTCGTCCGACTTTGGTGCTGAGCACGAAATCATCGCGGTTGTACTGCGACAGGGCCTGGCCCAATCGAATTTCCGCAAGGCCCGAGCCGTAGAACGGCGCGGTATCGAAGTAGCGCACGCCCGCATTCCATGCGGCTGCGACAGTGGCCTGGGCTTCGTCTTCAGGAATGGCGCGGAACATATTGCCCAACGGGGCGGTGCCGAAGCCCAATGGGCCGGGCAATTTGTCTTTCAAGCTCATGGTGGATCCTTAATCGGGTTCAGGGTCGCTGTGACCGTTGAGCAGATCCTAGATTGCGCAGATCAGACCGTCCAAGACATACTACGACCAACTTGAGTCCTTGCAGGTCTAACATGATTGACCTCCGCCAACTGCGCTACTTTGAAGTGGTCGCAGAAGAAGAACACGTGGGCCGCGCTGCCGAACGCCTGCACATATCCCAGTCACCCCTGAGCCGGCAGATCGCCCAGCTCGAAGAACGCCTGGGCCTGACCCTGTTCGAACGCAGCCAGCAACGCATCCGACTGACCCGCGATGGCCAGACCTTTCTTGCCGAAACCAAGGCGCTGCTGACCCATGCCAATCGCCTGGAATCGTTGGGCAAGCGCCTGGGTCGCGGCGAAGAAGGCGGCCTGTGCATCGGCTATATCGAAAACGCCATGCATGCCGGCGTGCTGCCCAATGCCTTGCGTGTATTGCGGGGCGACCGGCCGACCGTGCATATCAAGCTGTACAACTTGCCCTCCCTGGAGCAGCTCGAGGGCCTGCGCCAACGCAGCCTCGATATTGCCCTGGTCAGCGAACCACCGGCCGCTGATGACCCGGACCTGATCGCCCTGCAAGTGCTGGACGACCCGATGCTGCTGGCCCTGCCGGAGCATCATCCATTGGCCCGCCAAAGCGAGCTGTTACCCGAACATATGGCCGATCAGGAGTGGATCGGCGTCCAGCGCAAACCCGGCGCCAACCCGGCCGATGACTTCGTCGCCGCCTGCATTCGCGCCGGTTTCACGCCGCAAATCCCCATGGAAGCCAGCGAGCCGTTTACCGCACTCGGCCTGGTTGCCTCGGGATTGGGCGTGGCAATGGTGCAAAAAGGCCTGAGCCGCAATGCCCCGCCCGGCGTGGTGTTGCGCGAATTACCATGGCTGACTTACACCACCCCGCTGTGGGCCGCGTGGCATCGGATCAACCTGCGACCCTTGGTCGAAACCTTCCGTAAGGTGCTCACCGAACCTGAAGGCTGACGATGCATTAAATGTGGGAGCGGGCTTGCTCGCGAAGGCGGTGAATCAGTCACCGAATGCATCGCCTGACACCCTGCTTTCGCGGGCAAGCCCGCTCCCACACTCAGACCGCGGCGCATCAGCTAACCCACTCGCGCAGCCGAAACCACAACATCCCTAACGCCAACAGCGGCGAGCGCAAGGCCTTGCCGCCCGGAAAAGTCATGTGCGGCACCTGGCTGAAAATATCCAGGCCCTGGCTGTGGCCGGCATGAATGGCTTCGGCTAAAAGCTTCGCGCACCAATGCGTCACGTTGAGCCCATGCCCGGAGTAGCCCTGGGCGTAGAACACATTCGGGTATTGCTTGAGTCGCCCGACCTGAGGAAAACGGTTGGCGGTGATGCCAATTTTGCCGCCCCACTGAAACTCGATGGCCGTGTTTGCCAACTGCGGAAACACCTTGAGCAGCTTCGGTTGCATATACGCGGCGATGTCCGCCGGGTCACGCCCCGAATAATGGCAGGCACCGCCGAACAACAGGCGTCGATCAGCGGAAAGCCGGTAGTAATCCAGGCCGACTTTCTGGTCGCACAGCGCGAAGTTTTGCGGGATCAATTGCTTGGCCAGCGTCTCGGATAATGGCGCGGTGGCGATGATGTAACTGCCGGCCGGCAGGACTTTGCCGCTTAAGCGCGGCTCCAACTCGTCCAAATGTGCATTGCACGCCAACACCAGGCTGGCGGCACGCACGGTGCCGCCGGCGCAACGCACCTGCACCGCGTCGCCGTGGATCAGTTCAAGCACCTGGGTGTGCTCGAAAATCCGCACCCCGAGGGACTCGGCCACCTGCGCCTCGCCCAGCACCAGGTTCAACGGATGCAAGTGACCGGAGCCCATATCGACCAGGCCACCGGCATAGGCCACCGAGCCGACGACCTGTGGCATATCCTGCGGGCCGACCAGACGGGTTTGATGGGCATACCCCATCGCCGCCAGGCTGTCCTGCTCGCCTTTGAACGCGGCGAACTGCGCCGGGGTATTCGCCAATTCGCAAAAGCCCCAACGCAGGTCGCAATCGATGGCGTGTTCGCGGATACGCTCGCCCACCAGCGCGACTGAATCAATTCCGGCCCGCTCCAGGTAGCGAACGCCCTCCTCGCCTACATACTTGGCAAACCCCGACACATCGTGGCCAATACCGCGGATCAACTGCCCGCCGTTGCGCCCGCTGGCGCCCCAGCCAATGCGCCGGGCCTCCAGCAGGATCACCGAAAGCCCGCGCTGAGCCAGTTCAATGGCGGTGTTGACCCCGGTGAAACCACCACCGATCACGCACACATCGGCGCTCAGGTCGGTGCCCAGCGACGGACGCTCAGGCATGGCATTGGCCGAAGCCAGGTAATAGGACTGGGCGTGGTCGCTGGCGTGCTTCATTTGTTGGTCTTCACTTTGCTCCAGGCGCGGGTCATCAGGCGCATGGTCGCCGGGGTCGGCGTGGTGGAAATATAGAGTTTGTCGAGCACTTCCTGAGACGGGTACACCTCAGGGTTATTCACCAGTTCCGGCGCCATAAAGGGCTTGGCCGCCGGGTTGGCGTTGGCATAACCGACCGAGGCACTGACCTTGGCGATCACCTCAGGGTCGAGCAGGTAGTTGATAAAGGCGTGGGCTTCTTTCGGGTTGGTGGCGTCCGCGGGAATGGCCAGCAGGTCGAACCACAGGTTGGAGCCTTCCTTGGGAATCGCGTACGCGATATTCACGCCGTTCTTGGCTTCCTTGGCGCGGTTGGCGGCCTGGAATACGTCGCCGGAATAACCGAAGGCCACGCAGATATCACCGTTGGCCAAGTCCGAAATGTACTTGGAGGAGTGGAAATAAGTGATGTACGGCCGCAGCGTCAACAGCTTGGCCTCAGCCTGTTTGTAGTCCTCGGGGTTCTCGCTGCGCGGGTCTTTGCCCATGTAGTTGAGGATCGCCGGGAACAGCTCGTCCGCCGAATCGAGGAAGGCCACGCCGCACTCGTGCAGTTTTTTGATGTTCTCGGGTTCGAACAGCACCGCCCACGAATCGATATGGTCGACGCCCAGCACCTGCTTGACCTTGTCGACGTTATAGCCGATGCCGTTGGTGCCCCACAGGTACGGCACCGAATGGGCGTTGCCCGGATCGTTTTGCTCCAGCAGCTTGAGCAACTTGGGGTCGAGGTTCTTGAAGTTCGGCAACTGCGAGCGGTCCAGCTTGAGGAACGCGCCGGCTTTCACCTGGCGCGCCAGAAAGTGGTTGGACGGCACCACCACGTCATAACCCGTGCGCCCCGCGAGAAGCTTGCCTTCCAGGGTTTCGTTGGAGTCGAACACGTCGTAGACCACTTTTATACCGGTCTTGGCCTGGAAATCGGCCAGGGTGGTATCACCGATATAATCGGTCCAGTTGTAGACGCTGACCGTCGGCGCGGCCTGGCTTGCACTGCTGAACGCCGCCACCAGAGCCAGCGGGAGAAGCTTTTTCACAAGACGCATATCGACACCCCTTTTAGTTTTTTTAGACGCTCAACAGCAGGAACTCACGCTCCCAGGAACTGATCACCCGCTTGAAATTCTCATGCTCGGCGCGTTTGACCGCGACGTAGCCGCGCACGAACTTGTCGCCCAGGTACTGCTTGACCGTGTCGCAGTCCTCCATCCGTGCCAGCGCATCTTCGAGGGTGAACGGCAGGCGCAGGTTGCGGCGTTCATAGGCACGGCCTTCCACCGGCGCGCTCGGGTCGATCTGTTCGATCATGCCCAGGTAGCCACACAGCAAGCTGGCGGCAATCGCCAGGTAGGGGTTGGCATCTGCGCCCGGCAGGCGGTTTTCCACGCGCATCGCGTCGGGGCTGGAGGTCGGCACGCGCAAGCCGACGGTGCGGTTTTCTTCGCCCCACTCGACATTAACCGGCGCCGAGGTGTCCGGCAGGAAGCGACGGAATGAGTTCACATTGGGAGCGAACATCGGCAGCAGCTTGGGGATGTACTTTTGCAGGCCGCCGATGTGGTGCAAAAACAGTTGGCTCATCTTGCCGTCGGCGTCGACGAATACCGGCTTGCCCGTGGCAATGTCCACCACGCTCTGGTGCAAATGCATGGCGCTGCCCGGTTCGTCGGCAACTGGCTTGGCCATGAAGGTGGCCGCCACGTTGTGCTTGAGCGCGGCTTCGCGCAGGGTGCGTTTGAACACGGTGATCTGGTCGGCCAGGTCAAGGGCGTCGCCGTGACGGAAGTTGATTTCCATCTGCGCCGGGCCGTCCTCGTGGATCAGCGTGTCGAGGTCCAGGCCCTGGAGTTCGCACCAGTCGTAGACGTCTTCGAACAGCGGGTCGAATTCGTTGGCGGCGTCGATGGAAAACGACTGGCGCCCGGTTTCAGCCCGGCCGGAACGGCCTACAGGGGTTTTCAGCGGCAGGTCCGGGTCTTCGCAGCGCTGGGTCAGGTAAAACTCCATTTCCGGCGCGACAATCGGCTGCCAGCCCTGATCGGTATAGAGCTGCAGGACTTTTTTCAGCACGTTGCGCGGCGACAACTCGATGGGGTTGCCCAGCTTGTCGAAGGTGTCGTGGATCACGATGGCCGTAGGCTCGATGGCCCACGGCACCACGTACGTGGCGTTGGACACCGGGCGGCAGATCATGTCGATGTCGGCCGGGTCGAGCAGGTCGTAGTAGATATCGTCGTCGACAAAGTCCCCGGTCACCGTTTGCAGCAACACACTTTCCGGCAGGCGCATGCCTCGCTCATGCAGGAACTTGTTGGTGGGCGCAATCTTGCCGCGTGCGATGCCAGTCAAATCACTGATCACGCATTCGACTTCGGTAATCTTGTGTTCTTTCAGCCAGGCGGACAGCTGATCGAAGGGGGCGTTCATAAGGACCTCGTCATGGGTTGGATGCGGCGTCGGCTTGTACTCTCGGCGCATTGAGGTCTATCTTGATGCCGCCGCACGTCGGCATCTATCCACTTTGCACGAACCATAACGCACCAATAGAGTGCGCCCAGGTTACCCATGACACAGGCAACAGCTTTGCGCGTACAGGCCTTCACCACCGGTGATGTGGCCGCTCAATGCAGTGCGACACCCGGTTGGGTGCAGCAGTACCAGCAGATGTCCCCGGGGCATTTTGCCGGGCAGATCCGCTACCTCGACCTGCAAGGGGTACAAGTGTACGAAGAGTGCATGAACACGCGCGTGGAACAGCACTTCAATGCCCCGCCGGGCGCGTTGGCGTTCTGTTTCGACGGCAGCGACAACGCGCTCTACATGCTCAATGGCGAAAGCCGCAACACCTGGATCACTCCGGAGAATTACCGTGAAGTGGCCGTCGTGTTCGGCCCGCAGTTCGTCCAGCGCCATGGGCTGGACGTGGCGAAACTGGAAGGGTTGTTCATGGCACCGCTGACGTGCCAGCAGAACGCGCTGTTCACGCGCTGGCTCAGCGGCACCCTCACACGGTTGTCCGCCACGCTCGACCCGATCAGCCGCGACACCCTCACCCAACAGTTACTCGACGATTGCCTATTCATTCTCGACAACGCTTGCGTGTGCCTGGACCGTAGTTCGTTACAGCGCCGCAGTGCAGAACGCCAGTTGATGGCGCGCATCGGCGAGTGGGCAGCGGATGCGCCGGACGAAACCGTCAACCTGTTGGAGCTGGCGCAGATTGCCGGCGTGCCGCTGCGTCAATTGCAGCAAGGGTTCAAGACCTACACCGGGATGAGCCCGGCACAGTGGTTGCGCCTGCGGCGTTTGAACGGGGCGCGACGCGAACTGCTCAACGCCACCGACACCACCGTGGCCGAAGTGGCGATGAACTGGTCGTTCTGGCATTTGGGGCGGTTTTCCAACAGCTATCGGGCGTTGTTCAAGGAACTGCCCAGCGAGACCCTCAAGCGCCACGGTTGAACCACCGTCAACCGGTGGCCGAGTCCGCGCTTTGCATCTTGTAAAACCTCACACATACCCCTAGTTTATGCGCCCCCCTGCCCTGCGCTTTAAGGCCCTGCCCCCATGGTGTTGCGTTTTCGTCCCGTCGTCACTTCACGTTTTGCCCTTGGCTTGCTGCTCAGTGGCGGTATCGGTAGCAGTCCAGCGGCTGACATAGAACTGCCGGCGGTACAGGTCCAGGGCCAGGAGGAATCGGGCTACCGCACGGACACCGCTTCGGTCGGCGGCTTCAGTGAAGCCCCCTTGCTGGACACCCCGGCGTCAATCACGGTGATCAACGCCGCACTGATCAAGGACCAACAAGCGCGCCTGCTCAGTGAAGTGCTGCGCAACGATGCCTCGGTGGGCGACAGCTATGCGCCCATCGGCTACTACGAAAACTTCGTGGTGCGCGGCTTCTCGCTGAACGCCGCGAGCAGCTACAAGATCAACGGGCGCACCATCACCGGCGAACAGAACGTCGCCCTGGAAAACAAGCAGCAGGTGGAAGTGCTCAAAGGCCTGGCCGGTTTGCAAAGCGGGATTTCCGAGCCCGGCGGCGTGATCAACTACGTGACCAAACGCCCGGAGGATGTGCGTTCGGTGACGGTGTCCACCGATGACCGTGGCAGTGGCTATATCGCCACCGATGTCGGCGGCTGGTTTGGCAGCGAACAGCAGTTTGGCCTGCGCGCCAACGTCGCCCACGAAGACCTCAATGCCTATGTGGAACATGCCAATGGCCAGCGCGACTTTGTGTCCCTGGCCTTCGACTGGAACATCAGCCCCGACGCGCTGCTGCAACTGGATGCGGAATACCAGAACAAGCAACAGCGCTCGGTGCCGGGTTATCAACTATTGGGCGGCACGCAAGTGCCGCATGACGCTTCGCCAAAGAAACTGCTGGGCCACCAGAGTGGTTCCCATCAGGTCGGTATCGACTCGTTGAACCTCAACGGCAAGTTTGAATACCGCTTCAGCGATCAGTGGAAAGGCAGCGTGAGCGCGGCGCGCAGCCAGGTGGTGATTGATGACTACAGTTCGTTTGCGTGGGGTGGAGACACTCAGGGCGTCGGCAATTACTTCACCCCCGAAGGCAACTACGACATCTACGACTACCGCAGCCCCGACGACACCCGCCGCGACGATGAAGTCCAGGCCGCCATGACAGGGCTATTCGAAACAGCAGGCCTGGGCCATGAGTTGACCTTCGGCACCAGTGCGTTTCGCCGGGTGATCGACAAACGTAAGTCAGTCAATGAGTGGATCGGCAGCGGCAATATCTATGAGGATGCGCCCACCTTCACGCCTACCGATAAACCCCTGAACGACAGCCACCGCAACCTCGACAGCCGCCAATACGGGCTGTTCGTCACCGACCGCATCCGTTTCAACGAGCAATGGCAGACCATCCTCGGCGGTCGCGAAGTGCGCCTGGATGAAAAAGCTTTCGATGAGAATGGCAACGAGTCACGCCACACCCAGCAATACGTGTTCCTGCCTCAAGCCTCGTTAATCTACAAACCCGTGGAAAATATCTCGCTGTACACCAGCTACAGCAAGGGGCTTTCGCTGGGCGGCACTGCGCCGTGGTTCGCCAGTAACAGCGGGGACACCTTGGCACCTACTGTCTCGCGACAAATCGAAGCCGGCGTTAAATATGACTGGCGCCGCATCAGCTTCGCCGCCGCCGTATTCCAGACGCGCCAGGCTTATCAGTACGCCAGGCCCGCAGGCGACACGTTCACCTACGTGCAACAAGGCGAGCAAAAAAACACTGGCCTGGAACTGTCCGCCAACGGCTGGGCCACCGACCGCCTGCAAATCGCAACCAGCGTGGCGGCGATTCGCGCGCGGGTGAACAACAGTGGCACGCCAGATTATGAAGGCCACCAGGCGATCAATGTGCCCACACTGCGCGCCAGTGTGTACGCCGACTACGCGTTACCATGGATGAATGGTTTAGCGCTGCTCGGCGGCGTGCAATACAGCGCCAGGAAATACGCCAACCGCACCGGCAATGTGGAGGTGGGCGATTACGCAGTGGTCAATGTCGGCAGCCGTTACACCACTAAAATCGACGGTTATGAAACGGTGTTTCGCCTGAGCGTCGACAACCTGTTCGACAAGCGCTATTGGCGCGATGCGGGCGAGTACATGGGCGATGACTATCTGTTCCAGGGCGCACCGTTGACGGCGCGCCTGAGTGCTTCGGTCAACTTCTGAACACTCGCGGCGTTGCCATCCACAGCGCCGCCACGCCACAGATCAAAAGACTCCAGCCAAGGTTCTGGGCCCAGGCCACCAGGGTAAGTCCCGCGCCGATGGCCAGGTAATACAGCAAGCCGAATACCGCGGCGGCGCTGCCAAGGCGGTCGGAATAACGTACAAGCGCAGCCCCGAGCACATTAGGAATCGCCATGCCGAATGCCAGCACCACAAGCAACATAGGCCCTACGAACAACCAGCTGTCTTGCAGCAGCAAGACCAGCAAGCCACCCAACACCGCTAATCCGGCGGCGGTCAGTACCAACTGATCACCGTTCATGCCACGGTTGAGCAACCGCTTGTTCAGCCAGGCCCCGAGCCCAGACCCCAGCGCCAGCAGCACACCGCTGTAACCGAACTCAGCGGCGGACAACCCCAGTTGTGAAAAGATAAACGGGCCCACGCTGTAATAGCCGAACAACGCAATATTGAACGCCGCCACCAACCCGACCGAGCGCCAAATCGCTGCGTCCCTGAGCATCAGGTTCAGAGTCTCGAGCAGCGATGCCGTCGGCAATGACACTGGACGTGTTTCAGGCAAGGCCCAGACGCACCAGCCCCATAATGCCAATGCCAGCAGCAACAAGCCCGTGAGCATGCCGCGATAACCAAAGTGCTGCACCAGGGTCGCGCCGCTGAACAAACCAAGCGCCGGGCTGGCAGCAAGGGCAACGCCCATTATGGAAAACACCTGGGCCAATTGCGCACCGTGGAAACGGTCGCGCAAGATCGTCTGCGTCGCCACCGAGCCTACTGCCGCGCCAAACGCGGCCAGGGCCTGGGCCAGTAACAAAGCATTGAACGTGCTTACACCCAAGGCCAGCGCTGTGGCGCCAATATATAAGGCCAGCCCGGCCAACATCACCGGTCGCCGCCCCCAGCGATCGCACAACCGGCCCCACACCACCACCCCGAACGCGAACGCCAGGAAATACACCGAAAGGGTCTGCCCTGCCCGTTCAGGCCCAACCGCAAAAGCCCGACCGATATCACCCAGGGCCGGGCTGTAAAGCGTTTGGGCCAGTTGCGGAAACATCAGCAACACCACCGCCAACACCCCTATTTTTTTTAGGTTCATCAACAACTCACTCGCATAAAACAACACAAGAAGTTTAAAGACGAGCGACTGGGCTATTATCCTGACTTCGACAACTTATCCATTAAATCGGACAACCTATGGCTTGGCTTGCCGCCGATGAATCCTTCGATCCCGACTGCCTGGCGGCGCCCGTTGTTGGCATCGCCGCGCTGCTCGGCGACCATGACTCCGGCCTGCATCGGCACCAGCGCGGGCAACTGTTGTTCACTCGACAAGGTTGCACCCGTATCACCCTGGACAACCAACTGTGCCTGCTGCCGCCCTCCCGTGCGGCGTGGATACCCTGCGGCGTGCCCCAACGCGCGGTGATGCATAAAACCGTGGATTACCGTTCGTTGTACGTGAGCCCGGCATTGGCCGAGCAATTGCCAAACCAGGTACGGGTCATTGAAGTCAGCACCTTGCTGCACGCGGTGCTGGAACCGATGGCGATGGCCCCCTACGAGACCGATTGGCACAGTGGCCGATATGCCCATCTGTTGGCCTTGTGCCTGGACGAAATCCAGGCTGCCGCCGAGCAGCCGATGCTCCTGCCATTGCCGCAGGACAAACGCCTGGCCCCCTTGCTGGAAGACCTCGAAACATTGCCACCCACACTGCAAGACCTGGAAAAGCAAATTGGCGCCAGCACCAAGACCATCGGCCGGATTTTCCTGCGGGAAACCGGCCTGGGCTATCAGCAATGGCGCCAGCAGTGGCGCTTGATGCGAGTCATCGAATTGCTCGCCACGGGACGTAACGTGGGCTACTGCGCCTTCGAACTGGGCTTTGCCAGTGACAGCGCGTTGATCGCCTTCTTCAAACGCATGACCGGCACCACGCCACGCGGGTACTTGAAGACAAACTGAACGGCTACTTCAGGCGGCTGGCGCGATACAGTCTTTGTCGGCGGCGCGGGGGCTGGCAGACCGGGGATAGGTACTCGGTCACCCAGGCAAAGGTATCACCCGCAACCGCCGTACCGACTTGTAGGAAAAGCTCGAATAGATCTCTTTGACGCAAGGCAAGGTCTGCAACACCTCCCGCGCAAACTCGCCAAACGACTCCAGATCCTTGGCCACTACCTCAAGTAAAAAGTCATAGCGCCCCGACACGTTATGGCACGCCACGATCTCGGGAATGTCCAGCAATCGTTGCTCAAACGCGCGAGCGATTTCCTGGGTGTGGCTCTCCATCATGATGCTGACAAATGCCGTCACGCCATACCCCAGCGCCTTGGGCGAGAGGATCGCCTGATAGCCGCTGATCACCCCGCTCTCCTCCAGGTTGCGCACCCGTCGCCAGCACGGCGAAGTGGTCAGGGCAACACGGTCGGCCAACTCGGCCACGGTCAGGCGGGCATTGCCTTGCAATGCGTTTAAAAGCGCTTTGTCGGTGCGATCCAGGCTGACGGGCATAGCTTGCCTCTATTCATTATTTTTATGGATATTTCGTCCCTTAATCCGGGATTTTCCTGCCAATGTTGCAACGTTCATCTGTGGTTATGAGCATAGCATTGTAGGAAATAAGGAGCGCCCGACATGAACAATAAACACAACACATTCGGCTTTTCCACCCGCGCTATCCACCACGGTTATGACCCCAAGGACCATCACGGCGCGCTCGTGCCGCCTATCTACCTGTCCGCCACGTTCGCTTTTCCCACGGTTGAATACGGCGCTGCCTGCTTTGCCGGTGAAGCCAGCGGCCATTTTTATACGCGTATTTCCAACCCGACCCTGGCGCTGCTCGAATCGCGCATGGCGACCCTGGAAAACGGTGAGGCGGCCGTGGCCTTCAGTTCTGGCATGGGCGCGATTGCCGCGACGTTCTGGACCCTGCTGCGCCCGGGCGATGAAGTGATCGTCAGCCAGACCCTCTACGGTTGCACCTTCGCCCTGCTGCACCACGGCATCGGTGAATTCGGTATCAAGGTGCGTCATGTCGACCTCACCGACCTGGCCGCCCTGCGCGCTGCACTCACCCCCGCCACCCGCATGATCTACTGTGAGACCCCGGCCAACCCCAACCTTCGATTGGTGGATATTGCCGCCGTGGCCGACCTCGCACATCAGCAGCCCAACGTCACCGTGGTGGTCGACAACACTTACTGCACGCCTTATCTGCAACGCCCCCTGGAGCTGGGGGCCGACGTGGTGGTGCACTCGGCCACTAAATACCTCAGCGGCCATGGTGACATCACTGCCGGTATCGCCGTGAGCAATCAGGCCCTGGCGCAACGCATCCGCCTGCAAGGGCTCAAAGACTTGACCGGCGCGGTGATGTCGCCCCAGGACGCCTCACTGTTGATGCGCGGCCTCAAGACGCTGGCCCTGCGCATGGACCGCCATTGCAGCAACGCCCAGGCGGTGGCCGAAGCCTTGCAGGCGCACCCGGCCGTGCAGTGGGTGACCTACCCCGGGCTGCGCTCTTTCCCACAATACGAATTGGCGGCACGCCAGATGAAACTGTCCGGCGGCATGATTGCGTTTGAACTCAAGGGCGGCATCGAGACCGGTCGGCGCTTCATGAATGCCCTCGGGTTATTCACCCGCGCAGTCAGCCTGGGCGATGCCGAGTCGCTGGCCCAGCACCCGGCCAGCATGACCCATTCCACCTACACCCCCGAAGAACGTGCGCAACACGGTATCAGCGAGGGCCTGGTGCGGTTGTCGGTCGGGCTTGAGGATGTCGCCGACCTGCTGGCAGACATCCATCAGGCGCTGGCCAAATGCAGCCGCACTGCGCCGCGTCGGGCCTTGATCGACGAGCACGCCATGAAGTAAGGCCTGTGTTTGATGTAATCATTTCCCACAAACGGTGGTCGGACTGGTCCGACCGCCGTTATGCGTTTTTAATCTGATTTTTTCCAGATTGGATCCCCATGCTTTTGCCAGGCTGTACTAGCATAGGTTCTCGGCGGGAGCATTATCACTGTAGGTTATTCACCTTGGTTACCTTCTTGGACCCCGTCGTTATAAGGCTGAATACCGACATTTAAAACTCATGGACGAACTGATGAACTCACACCTGTTCCCCCATATAGGCAAGGTCATCGCCAGCACCGGCAGTCGCCATTTCCCGCGCATGCTGCATGACCTGATCCTTACTCAACTGGCAGTGGACGCCACCCATATCACCCAATTGCGGGTGAGTGCAGAGGGGCACACCCGACGCCGGATCAGCCCGGTCTACACCGACTCGGTGGCGGCTTTGGGCGCAGAGCAACCCGCCGCACAACTGCACCTGACGCGCCGCAAGGACGATGTGCGCTACGTGCTGTCGGTGTATCGCTCGCATCAGTCCGAGAGCTTTTCGGCGCAGGAACGCAACATGCTGCAGGACTTCTCCACGCTGTTGCTGCCCATGGTCGAGAAGCACATCACCGCCATTCAGCCCGGCCGCCAGAGCAACGACGCAGCGGCGCCGGAAAAACAAGGCATCGAAACCCTGCGCCGACGCATCGAAGAACGCCTGGTGCAATCGGGGCTGCGCCTGTCCAACCGTGAACTTGAGGTGTGCGTAGGCCTGCTGGCCGGGCGCACTGCACCGGAGTTGGCCGAGCAATTGACGTTGAAGGTCAACACCATCGAGAGCTACCTCAAGCGCGCGGCGATCAAGCTGGGGATCAGCGGGCGGCACTCGTTGTTGCGGTGGATGTACGCGACTGAGGAAGGGATAGCCACGGGGCTCTAACTCAGCGCAAAACCCGGTGGGAGCTGGCTTGCCGGCGATGGCATCGATTGAGTCTTAATGACCATCCGCGGTGCCTGCATCGCAGCCAATCCAGCTCCCACACCTGATAACGGTTGCTTGAGCGAAATCAGTCCCTTGCAAGCGCCTCAATCGGGTCCAACCGCGCCGCGTTCCTTGCGGGCACAAAGCCAAACACAATCCCGATCATCGTCGAACAGGCAAATGCGGTGACGATAGACCCCAGGGAAAACACCATTTCCCACTCCTTCACAAACAACGAAAACAGATAGCCGATCGCAAACGACAGCGAGATACCAATCATCCCGCCGATCAGGCAGACCATGACCGCCTCCACCAGGAACTGTTGGCGGATGTCCGACTGCCGCGCGCCCACGGCCATGCGTATACCGATTTCACGGGTGCGCTCGGTGACCGACACCAGCATGATGTTCATCACCCCGATACCGCCTACCAGCAACGAAATGACCGCGATCAGCGACAACAGCAGCGCCAGGGAGCGGCTGGTTTTCTGTACGGTCTGCATAATGCTGTCGAGGTTATTGGTGAAAAAATCCTTGGTGCCATGGCGTTGCAGCATGAGTTTATTGACGTTGTCTTCCACCACCTTGCTCGGCTGGCCGTCCTTGATGCGCACGGTGATGCTGTCCAGATGGCGCTGCCCCAACAACCGCCCCGCCGCCGTCTCATACGGGACCCACACGTTCAGCGCCTTGCTGGCGGCGAACATGTTTTTGTTGTCAGCCGTCACGCCAATCACCGTGCACGGCAGGTTGCCTACCAGAATCACCTGGCCCAACGGGTCAACGTTTGGCCCGAAGAGACGGTGACGGGTGTTGTGGTCGATCACCACCACCTGGGCCTGGCGCCGCGCGTCGCTTTCACTGAAGGCAATCCCGGCTTCCAGTTTCAGCCCCTTCACGGTGAAGTAACGGTCGCTGACCCCATTCACCTGCGCATCCACGTCGATATTGCCGAAACGCAACAACAGGTTGCGGCCGACCACCGGCGTGGCGCTGTCGACGTAGTACAGTTGGTTCAACGCCTCCACATCCGACGGCATCAGTGTCTCGATGGCCGAGGCGCGACTGTCACCGAAACTGGTGCCGGAAAAGATGTCAATGGTGTTGCTGCCGATGGCCTGGATGTCCTTGAGCACATAGCGCTTGGCGCCTTCGCCAATGGCCGAAATCGACACCACCGAGGTGATGCCGATGACGATGCCGAGCATGGTCAGCAAGGTGCGCATGCGGTGGGAAATCAGCGCCACCCAGGCCATGTTGAACGCTTCCTTGAACAACCCCAGGCTCGCCACCAA
This sequence comes from Pseudomonas antarctica, assembly GCF_001647715.1. Lineage (NCBI taxonomy): Bacteria > Pseudomonadati > Pseudomonadota > Gammaproteobacteria > Pseudomonadales > Pseudomonadaceae > Pseudomonas > Pseudomonas antarctica. The sequence goes on along the minus strand of NZ_CP015600.1, from coordinate 2,663,679 downwards.
ACGCCGGGCGCCGCTGCGCTTGGACTCGATCGGGGCCTCGCTGGGCAGCTCCAGGCCGACACTGTCATTGGCCTTGTCGCTGACAATCTCACCGTCGCACACCTCGACAATGCGCTGGGCATTCGCCGCCACCTTCGGGTCGTGGGTGACGATAATCACCGTGTGCCCGGCGGCGTGCAGTTCAGCAAGGATACGCATAACCTCCTTGCCGCTGTGGGTATCGAGTGCGCCGGTGGGTTCGTCGGCGAGAATCACCTCGCCGCCGTTCATCAACGCCCGCGCGATACTCACCCGTTGCTGCTGCCCGCCCGAAAGCTGGCTGGGCCGGTGGGTGGTGTGCCCGGCCAGGCCCAGGCGCGTGAGCAATTCCCGCGCCCGGCTGTGGCGTTGGGTCTCCGGTGTGCCGGCGTAGATCGCCGGCATTTCGACGTTATGCAACGCACTCAGGTGCGCGAGCAAATGGTAGCGCTGGAAGATAAAACCGAAGTAGTCGCGGCGCAGCTCCGCCAACTGCTCATCGCCCAGCGAGCGGGTTTCGATACCATTGATCTTGTAGCTGCCGGCGGTGGCGTAATCGAGACCGCCGAGGATGTTCATCAGGGTCGACTTACCCGAACCCGAGGCGCCGATGATCGCCACCATTTCCCCGGCATGAATGGTCAGGTCGATACCTTTGAGCGCAATGAACTCACGCTCGCCGGCCATGAAAGTACGGGTGATGCCCTTGAGTTCCAACAGTGGCTGGGTCATGCGTCAGCTCCCCGCCACAGCGGGCGTTGCGTCGCCGATCACGACTTTGTCGCCCTCGGCCAGGCCCTCCAGAATCTGCACTTTGACGTTGTTATTGATCCCGGTCTTCACGTTGCGCGACACCGCCTTGCCCTTGGCATCCAACACGCGCAGCGGGTAACTGCCATCGGCGTTGCGCGCACCGAGCGCCGCCACCGGCACCATCAATGCGGACTGGGCGGTGTCGAGCACGATGCGTACCTGCGCAGTCATCGCGATGCGCAGGCGGTGTTCGGGGTTGGGCACGTCGAACAGCGCGTTGTAGAACACCGCGGTGTTTTGCTTGGGTGTGCCAGCCGTCTGGGTTTCGAGGAAGTTCTGCGGCGCCGGCTCAGTGCCGCGCAGCTTGGCGTAATAGCGCTTGTCGGCCTCACCCAGGATAGTGAAATACACCTGCTGGCCGGGGCTGATATGGATCACATCCGCTTCGGACACTTGAGCCTTGACGGTCATGGTGTCCAGGTCCGCCAGCTTGAGCAGCACCGGTGCCAGTTGGCTGGCGATCACGGTCTGGCCTTCCTGGGTGACGATGCCCACCACATCGCCGTCGATGGGCGCGACGATACGGGTGTAGTCCAGGTTGACCTTGGCGGTGTCGATCTGGATATGCGCGCTTTTTATCTGCGCATCCAGGGACAACAGGTTGGCCTGCTGCACCTGGAACGTCGATTCGGCGTCTTCGAAATCCTGGCGCGAGACCGACTCGTCAACCTGCAAGCCTTTATAGCGCTCGTAAACCGACTTGGCCTGTTTGAGTTGAGCGGCCGTGGCACGGCGCTGGGCCTGCAGGTTTTCCTCGTCAACCTGGGCTTTGCGCAGGGTATTCTGCAGGATCAATGGGTCGATTTCGGCAAGCCATTGGCCCTTTTTCACCTTGTCGCCGACTTTGACTTTGAGGGATTTCAATTGGCCGGAAACCTGGGAGCCGACATCCACTTGCTTGACGCCTTCCAGCACCCCCGTGGCCAATACAGCGTTTTCGATGTCACCCCGTTCGGCCGTAGCGGTCAGGTATTGCGGGGCATCGGCGGGTGCTTGCACCGTGTAGACGACCAGACCGGCCGCGATGGCGACTGCCAGGAACACGCCTGTTTTACGAAATTTCACGAAACCACCTCCCCAATCACCACACCTTCCAGCCACCACTGCGCAAGCCCGTGAACATTCGGGGCCTTGAGCAACGTGAAGTGATTCCCGCCGCCATACCAAACCTCCAGGCCACTGCCCTGACGCCGCCAACCGTCGATCATTAACCCCTGCTCCCGTTGATTGCCCGCCGCATCCAGCGCCGGGTCCTGCGCCAATACCAATCGCACAACCCCGTGGTAGCGCTGAGTCGGTCGATACACCGTGCGCAAGGCTGCGGCATACGTGCGTGCGGGCCCCGCCATCGCGTCCACACTGGCACGCGCCGGCAACAAACCAACCGCGACCATCCCGGCGTGAAGCCACTGGCGCTGCGCCACTTCATCGCGCCCGGCAAACGCCACAGGGTCGATGTCCAGGGACTTTCCGGCGGACAACTGCATGGCTTCAATCAACCGCAACAACGCCGCCGTCGACGTATACGGCCGCCCTACCACGCCATTGCCCCCCGGCGACTCACTGTCGATCACCGTCAACGACGCCACCTCTCGGCCCATCGCCTGCAACCGCACGGCCATCTCCAGCGCGACCCAGCCGCCGAACGAATGCCCGACCAGATGCACCGGCCCGCGCGGGCACTCCTGCTCCAGCGCCGTCAGATAACACTGGGCTGCCGCTTCCACCTGGCTATGGGGCACCGCCTCGCCATCCAAGCCTCGTGGCTGCAACCCGAACAGCGGCCAGTCGCGCCCCAGCGCTTCACTCAATCCGACAAACCCGGTGACGCTGTCCCCCGCCCCAGGTACGCAGAACACTGGCGCATACCCCGCCCGCCCGCTCTGAATGCGCAACAGCGGCTGATGCACCCCTTCCTTCACCGCCGAACCTGTCGCCAGCGCCTCGCTCATCGCACGGCCCAACGCCTGAATGTGCGGCGCCTGCATCATGCTCTGGTGGTCCCCTGGCACGTCTATCCGGCGCAATTGCCCAGGTGCCAACGCATCCTCCCAGCCCAGCGAAACACTGCGCCGCGACAACTCGGTGGGCCGCTCCATGGCGCTGAAGAGCTGCACCGGAACCGGCAACGCAAACACGCTGTAATGCGCCAGCGCATGCCCATGCCCCACTTCCCGCTCGATAAAGCTCAAGAGGTCCGCGTCCGTAGCCGCTGCCATTTGCGCGTATAGCAAACCTTCATCGCGACAGCGTTGCAGCAGAGCCGCAAAGTCCAGCTGTCCAATGCCCGCCTCCAACTGTTCAAGGCTCGCCAGCTCATCCACACCTCCCTGTGCTTTCCAATACGCTGTGCACTGCAACAACAAATGCCGCTTCAGGGCATCCGGCCCGCTCCAGCGCGCCTTGCCCTGGTCGGTCATGCGCGGCACGTAACTGTCGATCAAACCGAGGAACTCAACCGCTTCATCCAGCCCCAGCAATTGCATCGCCACTTCATACGCCAGCACGCCGCCGAACGACCAGCCCGCCACACGGTAAGGCCCATGGGGCTGAACGCTGCGTATCAGGCCGACCAGGCGGGCCGCCAGGCCTTCCATGGTGTTCAGGTGCGCCTCACCGAGTGCCAGGCCCGCCAGGCCATAGATCGGATAATCACCGGGCAAGTGTTGGCCCAGTGCCGGGAAGTACACGTCCATGCCGCTGAATTCGTGGATCAGGAACAGCGGCGGCTGCGAGCCGCTGCTGCGCACCGTTATCAATGCACTGTCACGCACCACCGGTTCATCCGTGCGCTGGCGCAGCATTGCGGCCACGCTGGCGACGCTGGCGTGCTGGAACAACTCGGCCAGAGACACCTGCAGGCCGGCTTCATCCATCAGGTTGACCAGTCGAATCGCCAGCAATGAATGCCCGCCCAGTTCAAAGAAACTGTCGTGTCGCCCAACCTGTTCCAGCTTCAAGACACCGGCCCAGAGCTGTGCGAGGGTGTCTTCCAACGCATCGGCAGGCGCTTCAAAATCGCGGTGGGTAAAGGCGTCCAAGGCTGGCAAAGGCAAGGCCTTGCGATCGACCTTGCCATTGGCTGTCAGCGGCAAATGCGCCAGCGGCACATAGGCCGACGGCAGCATGTAGTCCGGCAACTGGCCATGAAGGTGCGCACGCACGTTGTCGATGCCAACAGGCGCGGCCGCCCAGGTGAAATACGCCACCAGGCGCTTGTCACCCGGCACGTCCTCACGCGCCAGCACCACCACGTCCTGGATGCTCGCAAAGCTCGCCAGGCGTGCTTCGATTTCACCCAGTTCGATGCGAAAGCCGCGGATTTTCACTTGGTCGTCATTGCGCCCGATACATTCCAGCAGGCCATCCGCCGTCCAGCGGCCAAGGTCGCCGGTGCGGTACATCAAGGCGCCCGCGTTGAACGGGTCATCGACAAACTTTTCCGCCGTCAGCTCCGGCCGGTTCAAGTACCCCTTGGCCACACCGTCACCACCGATGCAAATTTCACCGGTCACACCCAGCGGCACCGCCTGCAATTGCGCATCCAGCACATGGATTTGCGTGTTGGAAATCGGCCGCCCCACCGGCACACTTTCAGCGTCATCCGCGACAGCGCGCACTTCATAAGTGCAGGCGTAGGTGGTGGTCTCCGTCGGCCCATAGCAATGCACCAGGCGCAAGGCGGGCGCGCGGGCCAGCAGGGTGCGGAACGCCGCCGGGTCGGCACGTTCGCCACCGCACAACAGCACGCGCAAGCCGGCCAGCGCCTCGGGAATCATCTGCACGTACTGGTTGAACAGCGCCGTGGTGACGAAGAGCACCGTCGCCCCGCTCAACGCCCGGCCGAAAGCCGCCGGCTCGAGCAACGTCGCGTGGTCGATCACCTGCACCTGGCCGCCGTTCAGCAGCGGGCCCCACACGTCCATGGTGCTGGCGTCGAACGCCGGGTTGGAGGCAAACGCCACGCGGTCGGCGGCATTGAAGTCGGCGTAGCCGTTGTTAAGCACCAGGCGCGTGATGCCGCGATGGGGCACCAACACCCCCTTCGGCGTACCGGTGGAACCGGAGGTGTACATGATGTACGCCACGCTGTCCGAGGCCTGCGACAGGTCCGGGTTGTGGCTCGGTTGAGGGTCAAGCGCCAGGGTGTCCAGGTCAAGGCGCCGGGCCGGGTACTCGATGGCGGCATCGCTGCGGGTAATGACCCAGGTCGCGCCGCTGTCCTGCACTATAAAGCCCTGGCGTTCGGCGGGCGCGTTGATGTCCAGCGGCACATAGGCAGCGGCGCACTTGAGGATCGCCAGTTGGCTGACCAGCAGGTCCAAAGAGCGCGGTAGCAGGATCGCCACGTTATCGGCAGGACGCACGCCCAGGCTCAATAAGTGATGAGCCAGGCGGTTGGCGCGAGTGTTCAGTTCGCCGTAACCGAGCACTTGCTCGCCGTGCAACGCCGCCAAGGCATCCGGTCGTGCCTGGGCCTGGGCTTCGAACAGGCGCTGCACCGTGTGTTCGCGGGGGAACGCCCGGGCGGTAGCGTTGAAGTCCGCCAGCTGTTGGCGCTCAGCGGCCGGCAGGATTGGCAGGCAGCCGATGGCGATTTCGCGATTGTGCTCCAGCGCCTCCACCACCTGTTCAAGTGCAGTGTGCAGGTAGTCACACAAACGTCGGGCGCCCGGCCCCATGGCTTCAAAGCGGAAGCCATCGCCCAGGTCATCCACGCTCACCGACAGCCCGTAACTGGTATGTTCCTCGGCCTTGAGCAACTGAATGCCCTGCCATGCCGCCGCCACGCCACCGGCTTGCGGCGCGCTGTGACGGTAGTTGAACAGCACGCTGAACAACGGCGTCGCCACCGGCACCTTACTGCAACGTTGGGCCAGCGCCAGCGGCGCATGTTCATGGCTGAGCAGTTGGGTCAGCCGTGCATGGGTTGCACGCAGCGCCGTACGCACTGAGTGTTGGCCCAGGTCGACCCGCAACGGCAAGGTGTTGATAAACACGCCCATGGCCCGTTCGGCGCCTTCGCCCCCTTGCAGGCGACCGAGCATCACCGTGCCAAACACTACCTGTTCGCGGCCGCTGACTTTGCCCAGTACATGGGCCCAGGCCATATGCATCAGGCTGGCGGCGCTGACACCCGATTGGCGCGCCTGGGCACGCAGGCGCTGGCTCAATTGAGGCTCAATTGCCCGCTGAACCTTTTCATCGGCGCCCAGGTTTGCGACCTCGGTTGGCTCGTCGATCTCACCCAGCATCTCGCGAAAGAAGGCCTCGTGATCATCAAGCCCCAAGCGAGTCTGGGCCACATAGTTGCGATACGGCACCGCCGCGCCCAGTTCTTTCTCTTGCCCCAACAGAAACGCCTGCATTTCATGCTGCAGGATTTCCAGCGCAATGTGGTCCATCACCAAGTGATGGAAAAGCAACGTGGCGACCACTCGTTGCGACTCCTGTGTATACACCAGGCGCATCAAGGGGGCTTGGGCCAGGTCCAGGCGCTGCGGCAACGGGCCTGTTTCGACGCTTAACGAGGCCTCACGCCAAACCACCTGCACCGGCTCTTCCAGACCGTCCCAATGGAAGGACGAACGCAGGATGTCATGTCGCTGGATCACCGCCTGCAACGCCCGGGCAAAGGCTTGCAGGCGCAGCGGACTGTCAAAGGCAAACTGCGCCTGCAGCAGATAAGCATCACCGTCGAGCACCGCGCGATGGTGATAAAGAATGCCCGCCTGCAACGGTGCCAGCGGGTAGATGTCCTGCACATTCGCCGCACCGCCGGGGATGCCGGCGACAATGCGCTCGATGGCGGCCTGGTCCAACGCGATCAGCGCGAGCATGTCCGGCGTGATATGGGCGCAATCAGCGGCAATGCGATTGGCCGGCACCGCGACTTCGCGACCGCCACCCAGCGCCGCAGCCAAGGCGGCCAGTGTCGGCTGACCAAACAGCACTTTCACATCCGCCGACAACCCGAGGCGGCGCATCCTGCCCATCAGGCTGACCGCCAGCAATGAGTGCCCGCCCAGTTCAAAGAAGTTGTCGTGACGGCCCACGCGTTCCACATTGAGCAACTCGGCCCACAGGCTGGCCAGGCTGATTTCCGTATCGCCTTGCGGCGCTTCGTACTCGCGCACCACCACCGAATCCAGGCCCGGCGCCGGCAGGGCCTTGCGGTCGAGCTTGCCGTTGGGGCTCAGCGGCAGCCCATCCATGTGCACGAAAATCGCCGGCACCATGAACTCAGGCAAGTGCTGCAGCAGATGGCTGCGCAAATCGTCGATGTCGCTGTGAGTGCCGGTGTAATAGGCGACCAGCCGCTCTTCGCGGGCCACCACGGCGGCTTCGTTGACCTGAGGATGCTCCAGCAGCCGCGCCTGGATTTCGCCCAGTTCAATACGCAAACCACGGATCTTCACCTGGTCATCATTGCGCCCCAGGTACTCGAGAGTGCCGTCGGCCAGGTAGCGGCCGACGTCGCCGGTGCGGTACATCCGGCCGTGGGTAAACGGGTCGTCGAGGAAACGCTCGGCGGTCAGCTCCGGCCGGTTCAGATAGCCCCGCGCCACTTGCACGCCACCAATGAACAACTCGCCCACCACGCCCAACGGCACCGGCTGCAACTGGCTATCGAGCACATACATGCGTGTATTGGCGATGGGTTTGCCGATGGGCGTATTGTCCGGCGTCACCGCGCCTGCGCAGTTCCACGCCGTCACATCCACAGCGGCTTCGGTCGGGCCATACAGGTTATGCAGCGCGCTGCCTGGAAGCTGTTGTTTAAACCGTCGCACCAGGCTGCCCGGCAAGGCTTCACCGCTGCACATCACGCGTACCAGCCCGGCGGCCTGAGTCACATCGCCGTGGGCGAGGAACACATCGAGCATTGAGGGGACGAAATGCAAGGTGGTGATGTGTTCGGCCGCAATCACTTCGCACAGGTAAACCGGGTCTTTATGCCCGCCCGGGCGCGCCATCACCAACCGTGCTCCGGTAAACAGCGGCCAGAAGAACTCCCACACCGACACGTCAAAACTGAAGGGGGTTTTCTGCAGCACCGTGTCCTGCGCCGTGAGCCCATAGGCGTCCTGCATCCACAGCAGGCGGTTGACCACACCCGTATGGTCGTTGATCACGCCTTTGGGCTGGCCGGTGGAGCCGGAGGTGTAAATCACATAGGCGCTCACGCCCTGAACGCCGAGGTTGTCGACCGGTTGATGCTGCCAGGTCGGCTGGTCCAGGTCGACCACCGCGACCTCGCCCAGCAACCCACGCGTAGCGCCTTGGGCCAGGACCACTGCCGGTGCGCTGTCCTGCAACATGTAGGTAATGCGTTCGTGTGGATAGGCCGGGTCCAGCGGCACATACGCCGCGCCAGCCTTGAGAATCGCATACAAGCCGATGACCATCTCCAGGCCCCGCTCGACGCAGATCGCCACGCGCGAATCCGGCTGCACGCCCAGCGCCCGCAGGTGATGGGCCAACTGATTGGCCTGCGCGTTCAGCTCGGCATAGGTCAGGTGCTGCTGGCCCGCCTTGATCGCCATCGCGTCCGGCGTGCGCGCCACCTGCGCTTCGAACATCCCGTGCAAGGTCTGCTCAAGGTTGTAACTGACGGCGGTGGCGTTGAAATCGAACAGTAAATGCTGCCGCTCACGTTCACCCACCAGCGGCACATGCTCCAGCACCGCCTGGTCGTTATCGACCATGGCCTGCAGCACGCGGGTGAAGTAGCCGACATAACGCTGCACGGTCGATTCATCAAACAGTGCCACCGCATACTCCAGCGCACCGAGAATGCTGCCCTGCACTTCGCCGAGGTTCAGCGACAGGTCGAACTTGGCAAAGTGGCTGTTCTCGACGATACCTTCCAGGGCCAGATCACCCAGCGCGAGGATCGGCGCGCTGCTGTCCTGCCAGGTCAGCAGCGTCTGGAACACCGGGCTATGGGCCAGGCTGCGCACCGGCCGGGTGATTTCCACCACCTGTTCGAACGGCAAGTCCTGATGGGCCTGGGCTTGCAGCGTGAGCGCCTTGACCCGCGCCAGCAACGCCTCGGTGCTCAACTCGCCCGACGTGTCGATGCGCACCGCCAGGGTGTTGACGAACAGGCCGATCAACCCTTCGATTTCGCTGCGGTTGCGGTTGGCAACCGGCGAGCCGATCACCAGATCGTATTGCCCGGACAGCCGCGCCAACAGCGAGGCCCAGGCGGTCATCAAGGTCATGTACAGCGTGGTGCCGTGGCGTTGGCTCAAGGCCTTGAGCCCGGCGGTGAGGCGTTCATCCAGGCGCACTTCGACGCTGCTGCCGGCATAGTCCTGCTGCGCCGGGCGTGGGCGGTCGGTGGGCAGCGTGAGCAAGGCCGGCGCACCGGCCAGGGCTTGCTGCCAATAACTGCTTTGGCGCTGCAGCACTTCACCACTGAGCCACAAGCGCTGCCACACGGCAAAGTCGCCGTACTGAATCGGCAACGGCGGCAACGGGTCGGGCCGGCCGTGACTGAAGGCTTGATACAGCGCCATCAGTTCGCGGGTCAGCACGCCCATCGACCAGCCATCGGAGACGATATGGTGCAAGGTCAGCAACAGCACATGGTGCTCGTCCGCCATCACCACCAGTCGCCCGCGCAGCAACGGGCCGCGCTCCAGGTCAAACGGCGCCGAGGCCTCGCCGCGGATCAACGCATCCAGCGCCTGTTGGGGTTGCGGGTGACGGCGCAGGTCCTGCACTTGCAAGGGCAGCACGTCTTCGGCGGGCACGATCAGCACATGGGCGTCGTCGCCGTGCTGGGCAAAACGACTGCGCAGGGTTTCGTGGCGCGCGACGATACGCGCCAGCGCCCGTTGCAAGGCCTCGACATGCAACTGCCCACGCAAACGCAAGCCGATAGGAATGTTGTAGGCCGTGTTGGCACCTTCCATCAGCGCCAGAAACCACAGGCGCTGCTGGGCGAAGGACAGCGGCACAGCTTCATCACGGTTGGCCGGGAGGATGTCCGGCAACGTGCTGCGACCCGAGCGGGCCAGCACCTCGGCGACCGCCGCCAGTTCGGCATTGGCAAACAAGTCGCCGAGGTTCAGCTCAACCCCCAGGCGCTGGCGCACTTGCGACACCATGCGCATCGCCAGCAGCGAGTGCCCGCCCAGCTCAAAAAAGTGATCGCGGCGCCCGACACGCGCTACGTGCAGCACATCTGCCCAGATCTGGGCGAGCACGCTTTCGATCTCGCCCTCGGGCGACTCGTATTCGCGGGTAAACACGGCCGCCCTATCGGGCGCCGGCAGGGCTTTGCGGTCGAGTTTGCCGTTGGCGGTCAGGGGCAGCGCGTCAAGCTTCACATAGGCAACCGGCACCATGTAGTCCGGCAGGTGCGCCACCAGATGGGCGCGGATATCATCGATGGCCAGCGGGTCGAGCTGAGCATTTTCAGTGAAGTAAGCCACCAGTCGATCCTCACGGACCAGCACCACGGCCTCCTGAATCCCGGGCAATTGGTTGAGCTGGGTTTCGATCTCGCCCAACTCGATGCGCACGCCACGGATTTTCACCTGATCATCATTGCGCCCCAGGTACTCAATAGTGCCGTCCGGCAACCAGCGCGCCAGGTCGCCGGTACGGTACATGCGGCCCGCATTGAACGGGTCTTGCAGGAAACGTTCGGCCGTCAGTTCCGGGCGATTCAAATAACCGCGCGCCACGCCCTTGCCGCCCACATACAGCTCACCGGCTACCCCCAACGGCACCGGCCGTTGTTGTTCGTCCAGCAGGTACACCGTGGCATTCGCGACAGGTTTGCCGATATGCAACGGCTGGCCAACCTCGACCTTGCCGGAAGTGGCAACCACCGTGGCCTCGGTGGGCCCGTAGTTGTTGATCAACTCGAAACGCTGGGCACGCGCGAACTGGCGCAGGCGATCGCCGCCAATCAGCAAGGTGCGCAGCGTGGGGTGTTCAATCTGTTGGCTGAACGCGTACTCGGCCACCGGCGTGGGCAGGAAGCACACGTCCAGCGGCTGCGCGCACCACCAGGCCAGCAAGGCGTCGATGTCTTGCGCCCCGTCATTGGCGGGCGGCAGGTGCAAGGTCGCGCCGACACACAGCGCCGGCCACACTTCCCAGGCCATCGCATCAAAGCCGAAACCGGCGACGCTGGCAGTGTGGCGCCCGGCACACAGGTCAAAGGCACGGCAGTGCCAGTCCACCAGATTGGCCACCGCGTGGTGTTCGACCATCACGCCTTTGGGCAGGCCGGTGGAGCCGGAGGTATAGATCACATAGGCGAGGTTCGACGGGGTCGCGGCGGCCTTGGGGTTGCCGGCCGAATGGTGCTGCCAGGTGAAGCGGTCCAGGTTGATCACCGGCACTTCAAGGGCGGGCAGGCGTTCCAGCAGTGCGTGCTGGGTCAGCACCGCCACCGGGGCGCTGTCGGTCAACAGGTAGTTCAAACGCTCGGCCGGGTGTGACGGGTCGACCGGCACATAGCAGGCTCCGGCCTTGAGGATCGCCAGCAACCCGGCCAGGGTGTCCAGGCCACGACGGGCGACGATGGCCACGCGATCGTCCGGTTTGACGCCCAGCGCCAGCAGGTGATGGGCCAGCAGGTTGGCTTGCTGATTCAGCTCGGCGTAAGTCAGTTGGCGGCCCTGGTGCACCGCTGCGATGGCCTCGGGCGTGCGGGCGGCCTGGGCTTCGATACGCCCGTGCAATGTGGTGCCCTGCGGGAAGTGGGCCTGAGTGGCGTTGAACTGCTCCAGCAGTTGTTGTTGCTCGGCGGCAGGCACCACCGACACGAGGTTAAGCGTCGTATGCGGCGCTTGCTCCAGCGCGGTCACCAGGTTTTCCAGGGCGGTTTGCAGGTAGGCGCAGACGCGCTGCGGGTCGACCAAGGTGCTGGCGAGCAGGCTCAAGCCGAAGCCGTCGCCGAGGTCATCCACACTCAACGTCAGCGGGTAGTTGGTGCGTTCTTCGGCGCTGAGCGCGACGATCCCTTGCCAGGCCGATACCGCCGCGTTACCGGCCGCCGGCGCACTGTGACGGTAATTGAGCAGGGCACTGAACAGCGGCGTCGGCGCCACCACCCCGCTGCAACGCTGGGCCAGCGCCAACGCGGCGTGCTCATGGCGCAGCAAGGTGGTCAGCCGTGCGTGGGTGGCCTTGACCCCGGTGCGCACGTCCTGGCCATCCACGTCCACGCGAAACGGCAGTGTGTTGATGAAAATCCCCAGCGCCCGATCGGTGTCATGGCTGCCTTGCATGCGGCCCATCAGGACGGTGCCGAATACCACCTGTTCTTTGCCGGCCAGTACCCCCAACACCTGAGCCCAGCCCATGTGGAACAGGCTGGCGGCACTCACCCCGAGTTGCCGGGCTTGCGCGCGCAAGCGCTGCCCCAACGCCGGCGCCAATGGCAGGCTGACTTCGGCAATGCCCCGGGCATCGCCCTGCACATCCTGTAAACCAAACGGTAAGGTCGGCTCGCTGATATCGCCGAGCATCTGGCGGAAGAAACCTTCGTGTTCCTGCTCGCTGATGCCCAGTCGCGCCTGGGCCACATAGTTGCGAAACGGCACGGCCTGGCCCAGCGCTGCGCCCTGCCCCAGCAAGCACGCCTGCAGTTCGTGGCACACCACTTCGAGGGCGCTGTGGTCGAGGGCCATATGGTGGAACAGCAAGGTGGCAACGATGCGCTGATTCAGCGGGTCTTCGGCACGAACCAGGCGCAGCAGCGGCGCCTGCGTGACGTCGAGTCGGTAGTGGCGGGCGTCGAACAGCGCGTGCAGTTGCGCGGCGATGTCGCCATCGGCAGGGTTCAGTTGAAGGGCCTGCACCGGCAGGCGCGCCTGGCGCCACACCACTTGCGAGGGTTCCTGCAAGCCGTCCCAGACCACGCCGGTACGCAGGATGTCGTGGCGGTCCATGACGGTTTGCAGGGCCTGGGCAAATGCCTCGAAGCGCGCCAGGTTGTCGAACGCAAACTGCGATTGCATCACATACGGGTCACCCTGTTCGGCGCTGACGTGGTGGAACAGAATGCCTTCCTGCAAGGGCGCGAGCGGGTAGATATCCTGGATATTCGCCACGCCACCCTCGACGGTCGAGACGATACGGTCGATCTCGTCCTGGCTCAGCGTCGACAAGGTCAGCATGGCGGGTGTGATGCGCTCGGCACCCGCCGGGATAGCATTGGCCGGCACTTCGACTTCACCGGCCTTGCTCGCCGAATACTCCCCGGCCTGGATCAACGCGATCAGCGCGGGTTTGTGTTCACGCAACGCGGCAAGGATCGCCGGGTCGCTCAGCGCTTGTTTATTGCCTTGCACCGACAACTGCTCGCCCTTGAGCGCCAGTTGGATGTCCTTGGTTTTCAGCGTCGCCAACAGCTCAAGAATACTCACAGGACGATCTCCATTCGTTCGGTTATGGCGGCGTAGCCGGCAAGGGTCGGCTGTTCAAACAACGCCCGCACATCGGCTTCCATGCCTTCCTGGCGCAGGCGTCCGATCAAGCTCACGGCGAGCAGCGAATGCCCGCCCAGTTCAAAGAAGTTGTCATGGCGCCCTACCCGCTCCACCTTGAGCAGTTCCGCCCACAGCTGCGCGAGGAGTATCTCGGTGTCACCTTGCGGCGCCGCGTACTCACGCACGATCAGCGCCTCCATGCCAGGCGCGGGCAAGGCCTTGCGGTCGAGCTTGCCGTTGGGGCTCAGGGGCAACGCGTCAAGGTGCACGAACAGCGCGGGCACCATAAAGTCCGGCAACTGAAGCAACAGGTGGGCGCGCAGGTGTTCGATGTCGGCCGGCACACCGGTGTAGTAAGCCACCAGGCGATCTTCGCGGGCCACCACCGCAGCTTCCTTGACCTGCGGATGCTCCAGCAGCCGCGCCTGGATTTCGCCCAGTTCGATGCGCAAACCGCGGATCTTCACCTGGTCATCGTTGCGGCCCAGGTACTCGATATTGCCGTCGGGCAAGTAGCGGCCGACGTCACCGGTGCGGTACATACGGCCGCCCGTGAAGGGGTCTTTGAGGAAGCGTTCGGCGGTCAGCTCAGGCCGATTCAAGTAGCCGCGCGCCACTTGCACGCCACCGATAAACAGCTCGCCGACCACCCCCAACGGCACCGGTTGCAACTGTGCATCCAGCAGGTACATGCGCGTGTTGGCAATCGGCTTGCCGATGGGCGTGTTGTCCGGCACGTCGGGGCGTGCACAGTTCCAGGCCGTCACATCAACGGCCGCTTCGGTCGGGCCATACAGGTTGTACAGGCCGATCCCCGGCAGTTGTTGCTTGAAGCGCCGCACCAGGCTGCCCGGCAAGGCTTCACCGCTGCACATCACGCGCACCAGCCCGGCGGCCTGGCTCACATCGCCGTGGGCCAGGAACACATCGAGCATCGACGGCACAAAGTGCAGCGTGGTGATGTGCTCCGCTGCGATCACTTCGCACAGGTACGCCGGTTCCTTGTGGCCACCCGGACGCGCCATCACCAGGCGTGCGCCGGTAAACAGCGGCCAGAAGAACTCCCACACCGACACGTCGAAACTGAAGGGGGTTTTCTGCAGCACTGCGTCATGGGCTTTGAGGCCGTACGCGTCCTGCATCCACAGCAGGCGGTTGACCACGCCAGCATGCTCGTTGATCACGCCCTTGGGTTGGCCGGTGGAACCGGAGGTATAGATCACGTAGGCCTGATGCTGGGCGGTGAGGCCCGGCACGTGGGGGTTGGCAGCGGACTGGTGTTGCCAGGTGTCCTGGTCCAGGTCGAGTACCGGCACGTCGCCGAGCAACTCAACGGTTGCGCCCTGCGCCAGCACCACCACGGGCGCGCTGTCTTGCAGCATGTAGGCAATACGCTCCGCTGGGTACGCCGGGTCGAGTGGTACATAACCGCCACCGGCCTTGAGGATGGCAAACAGGCCGATGACCATGTCCAGGCTCCGCTCGACGCAGATACCCACGCGCGAATCCGGCTGCACGCCCCGCTCGCGCAGGTGATGGGCGAGGCGGTTGGCACGTGCGTTGAGCGCCTGATAGGTCAGGTGCAGGTCACCGGTTTTGACCGCGATGGCGTCCGGCGTGCGCTCGACCTGGGCTTCGAACAGGCCGTGCAGGGTCTGCTCGAGGTTGTAGTTCACCTCCGTTGAGTTGAATTCGACCAGCAGTTTTTGCCGCTCGTCATGGCCTAGAATCGGCAAGCGATTGAGCGGCTGATGCGGCGCCTGCTCCAGGGCTTCGACCAGCCCGGCCAAGGCTATTTGCATATAGCCACACACCCGTTGCGCGTCGATTTGCGCCAGGGCGGTGACCTCGTAGCCATCGCCCAGGTCATCCACGTTCAAGGTCAGCGGGTAGTTGGTGCGCCCGTCGTTGACCAGGGTTTGCATGCCTTCCCAGGCCTGTTGCGCGTCTGCCGATTGAGTCGCGGCGCCGCGATGGCGGTAGTTGAGCATCGAGCTGAACAGCGGCGCCGGTGCCGCCACCCCGCTGCAACGCTGCGCCAGCGCCAGCGATGCATGCTCATGCCCCAGCAACGCGGTGAGTCGGGCGTGGGTCGCACGCACCGCAACGCGGGCACCTTGCGCGTCGATTTCCAGGCGCAGCGGCAAGGTATTGATAAAGACCCCCAGCGCCCGGTCAGCGCCCTCGCCGCCTTGCATGCGGCCAACCAACACCGTGCCGAATACCACGCTGTGACGCCCTGACGTAACCGCCAGCACTTGGCCCCAGGCCAGATGGAACAGGCTCGCCGTGCTCACGCCGAGCAAACGGGCCTGGGCGCGCAGGCGGCGGTTGAGGTCGCTGTCCAGGCGCAGGCAGTGTTCTTCGATTTCGCTGCCGTCGCCGCGCACATCCTGCAAGCCGAACGGCAAGGTGGGTTCGTCCACATCACCGAGCATCTCGCGAAAGAAGCGTTCGTGTTCCTGTTCGCTGACGCCCAAACGCGCCTGGGCCACATAATTGCGGTACGGCATCGGCGCCGCCGTGGGGGCCGGGTGACCGAGCAGATAGCCCTGCATTTCGCGCAGCACCACGTCGAATGCGGTGTGGTCGAGGGCGATATGGTGATAGAGCAGCACCACCACGACACGCGCGTTGGCCGGGTCATCGGCATACATCAGGCGGATCAGTGGCGCCTGGCTGATATCCAGGCGGTAGCGCCGCGCATCGAAACGCTCGTGCAGACCGGCCAGTACATCGCCTTGCAAGTGCAGCGCCTGCACGCTCAGCTCGGCCTTGCGCCACACCACTTGCAGCGGTTGCGCCAAGCCCTCCCACACCACACCGGTGCGCAGGATGTCATGACGGTCGATGACCTTTTGCAGCGCCTGGGCAAAGGCATTCAGGCGCTCCACACTGTCGAAAGCCAGGTGCGATTGCAGCAGGTACGGGTCGCCCTGCTCGGCGGTGATGTAGTGATAAAGAATGCCTTCCTGCAACGGCGCCAGCGGGTAGATGTCTTGCACATTGGCGGCGCCACCGGGGACGCAGGCGACCACCTGATCAATCGTCGATTGGTCGAGTGTCACCAGCGCGAGCATGTCCGGGGTGATGCGTTGGCAGTCGGCGGCGATGCGGTTGGCCGGTACCTGCACTTCGCGACCACTGCCCACGGCGGCGGCCAGGGCAGCGAGCGTTGGCTGGCTGAACAGCACGCGCACATCAGCGCTGAGGCCGACCTGGCGCATGCGCTCGATCAGGCTGACGGCCAGCAGCGAATGGCCACCCAGTTCGAAGAAGTGGTCGTGACGGCCGACTTGCTCGACCTGCAACACCTCGGCCCAGATACGCGCGAGGGTGGTTTCCACCTCACCTTGAGGTGCCTCATAGTCGCGGCTCAGCAACGCCGCTTGATCGGGTTGCGGCAGAGCCTTGCGGTCCAGTTTGCCGTTGGCGGTCAGGGGCAGCGCGTCGAGCTTGACGTAGGCTGCCGGCACCAGCGCGTCGGGGAGCTGATCGCGCAGGTGCGCGCGCAGAGTGTTAATCGCCAGCGGGTATTGTTCGGTGAACCAGGCGATCAGACGGCCCTCGCGCACCAACACCACGGCTTCGCCAATGCCGTCCAGTGCAGCCAGGCGGCTTTCGATTTCGCCCAGTTCGACACGCACGCCGCGCACTTTGACCTGGTCATCATTACGGCCCAGGTACTCGATATTGCCATCGGGCAACCAGCGCGCCAGGTCGCCGGTGCGGTACATGCGCCCTGGGTTGAACGGGTCTTGCAGGAAGCGTTCGGCGGTCAAGTCCGGGCGGTTCAAATAACCCCGCGCCACGCCGCTGCCGCCCACATACAACTCGCCGGCCACGCCCACCGGCACCAGGCGCCGTTGTGCATCGAGCAAGTACGCGCTGGCATTGGCGACCGGCCGGCCGATATGCAGCGCCTGCCCGGCGCGCACACGCCCAGAGGTGGCGACCACCGTGGCTTCGGTCGGCCCGTAGTTGTTGATCACGGCAAAGCGCCGCTCTTGAGTGAACTGGCGCAGGCGGTCGCCGCCGATCAGCAGAATGCGCAGGGTTGGGTGTAGCAGGTTCTGGCTGAACGCGTATTCGGCCACCGGCGTCGGCAGGAAGCTCACGTCCAGCGGCTGCGCCAGCCACCAGGCGAGCAATTCGTCGATGTTTTCATTCCCGACATTGGCCGGCGGCAAGTGCAGCGTTGCACCTGAACACAGCGCGGGCCAGACCTCCCAGGCCATGGCATCGAACCCTGCACCGGCGACGCTGCTGGTGTGGCTGCGCGCATCCAGGCCGAAGGCTTCGCAGTGCCAGTGCACCAGGTTTTCCACGGTGCGGTGTTCGACCATCACGCCTTTGGGTTGGCCGGTGGAGCCCGAGGTGTAGATCACGTAGGCCAAATGGGCCGCAGTCAGGCCGGCGAGCTGAGGATTGCTCACGGCAAGGTGTTGCCGACTGTCGTCAAACAGGTCCAGGCTGGCGACTGCGCCTAACAAATCGCGGGTGCTGGCTTCGGCCAGCACCGCCACCGGCGCACTGTCCTGCAACAGGTAAGCGATACGCTCGGCGGGATACGCCGGGTCGATGGGCACATAACCGGCGCCGGCTTTAAGAATGCCCAGCAGCCCGACCAACATCTGCGGGCCACGACGGCAGCAGATCGCTACCCGATCATCCGGCTGTACGCCCAGCGCCAGCAGGTGATGGGCCAACTGGTTGGCGCGTTGGTTGAGCTGCTGATAGGTCAGGGATTCGCCGTCTTGCTGCACGGCAATCGCGTGGGGCTGGCGTTCGACCTGGGCTTCGAAGGCACCCTGCACGGTCTGACCCGTAGGGAAATCGGCGGCGGTGGCGTTGAACTCACGCAGCAGGGTGTCGCGTTCTGCCGGCCGCAGCATCTGCAACTGATTCAGTGCGGTGTTCGGTGCCTGCTCCAGTGCCGTGACCAACTGCTCCACGGCGCTATGCATGTAACCACACAGGCGCTGGGCGCCGATCTGCGGCAACGCCAGTACGGTCAAGCCAAAGCCTGCACCGAGGTCATCGACGCTGAGGGTCAGCGGGTAGTTGCTGCGCTCTTCTCCGCCCAGCAGTTGCACGCCTTCCCAAATACCGTGGCCGCCGCGGGCCATTTCGTCGGGGGTGCTATGCCGGTAGTTGAGCAAGGCGCTGAACAGCGGGACGGCGGCCGGGACGCCGCTGCAACGCTGAGCCAGCGCCAGGGACGCATGTTCGTGCCCCAGCAAAGCGCTCAAGCGTGAATGGGTTGCCTTGAGCGCACTCGCGGCGCCGCCCGCCACATCAACACGCAGCGGCAAGGTGTTGATAAACATACCCAACGCGCGGTCCGCGCCATCGCCGGCCTGCAGGCGGCCCATCAATACGGTGCCGAACACCACGTCGTCGCGCCCCGACACCCACCCCAACACTTGAGCCCAGGCAAGGTGCATCAGGCTGGCCGCACTGACGCCCGACACACGCGCCTGCTCACGCACCCGCAACGCCAACCCCGCGTCCAGGGGCTGCTCGGCCTCTTCGATATCACGGCCGTCACCCTGCACATCCTGCACGCCAAACGGCAGGGTCGGCTCATCGACATCGGCGAGCATGTCGCGGAAGAACTGCTCATGCTCGGCCACGCTGACCCCCAGGCGCGCCTGGGCTACGTAATTGCGGAACGGCGCCGCCACCGGCAAGGCATCCGCCTGATTGAACAGAAACGCACGCATCTCCTGGCCAACCACTTCCATGGCGGTATGGTCGAGCGCCAGGTGGTGGAACAACAGGATGGCGGCGACCCGATTATTCGCCGGGTCGTGGGCGTAGACCATGCGCAGCAGCGGCGCCTGGGTGATGTCCAGACGGTAATGACGGGCGTCAAAGCGCGCATGCAATTGTTCAATGATGCCGCCGTCGGCCGGGTCCAGGGCGACTTCCTGAACCGTCAACTGTGCTTCGCGCCAGACCACTTGCACCGGGCTGTCCAGGCCTTCCCAGACCACGCCGGTGCGCAGGATGTCGTGACGCGCCACGACCTGTTGCAGCGCGCCCATAAAGCCGTGCAGGCGCTCAAGGCTGTCAAACGCCATGCGCGATTGCAGCAGGTACGGGTCGCCCTGCTCGGCGCTGATGTGGTGATACAGAATGCCTTCCTGCAACGGCGCCAGCGGGTAGATATCCTGCACATTGGCCGCGCCGCCAGGAACAGTGGCGACGATACGCTCGATAGCGCTTTGGTCAATGTCCAGCAGCGTCAACATCACCGGGGTGATACGCGTGCAGCCCGATGGAATGCCATTGGCCGGCACCACGATCTCGCGCCCGCTGCCAACCGCCGCCGCCAAGGCCGCGAGGCTGGGTTGGCTGAACAGCACGCGCACATCGGCACTCAGGCCGACCTGGCGCATGCGTTCGATCAGGCTGACCGCGAGCAACGAATGCCCACCCAGTTCGAAGAAATGATCATGGCGCCCGACGCGCTCCAGCTTGAGCACGTCCTGCCAGATCTGCGCCAGCAGGGTTTCCAGCGCACCTTCCGGCGCCTCATAGCCACGGCTGAGCAACGCACTCTGACCCGGCACTGGCAGGCCCTTGCGGTCGAGTTTGCCGTTGGCGGTCAGCGGCAACAGTTCCAGCCAGACATAGGCTGACGGCACCATGTAGTCCGGCAACCGGCCTTGCACGTGGGCGCGCAGCGCTTCGATTTCCAACGGTGCCTGGGCGGTGTAGTAGGCCACCAGGCGTTTATCGCCAGGCTCGTCTTCGCGGGCCATTACCACCGCATCCTTGACGCCAGGGATGGCGGCCAGGCAGCTCTCGATTTCACCGGGTTCGATACGGAAACCGCGGATCTTCACTTGCAGGTCATTGCGCCCCTGGTACAGCAAGTTACCGTCGGCCTGCCAGCAGGCCAGGTCGCCGGTGCGGTAAAGCTGGCCTTCACCGAAGGGGTTCGGAATGAATTTTTCGGCGGTCAGTTGCGGCTGGTTCAAGTACCCCTTGGCCACGCCCGCACCGCCGATATACAGCTCGCCGACCACGCCCAGCGGCAGCGGTTGCTGGCGCGCATCCAGCACGTAGGCCTGAGCATTCGCAATCGGCCGTCCAATCGGGACGCCGCCCGCGCCCGCCGCACTGATCTCAAACGTGGTGGAGAACGTGGTGGCTTCGGTCGGCCCATAGCCGTTCAACAGGTGTTGGGGTTTGCCGTGTTTGAGCACACGGCCGATCACCAGCGGGTCAAGCACATCGCCGCCGACAATCAAGTAACGCAACTGACGGAACACCGGCAGCAACGCATCAGCGTATTGATGGAACAGGCCCGCGGTCATCCACAGCACGCTGACCGCTTGTTCCTGCAACAGCGAGGCAAACGCCGCTTGGGACAACAGCACCGCATGCTCGACCACCACCACGCAACCGCCATTGAGCAACGGCGCCCACACGTCGAGGGTGCTGGCGTCGAAGGCCGGGTTGGAAGCGAAGGCCACACGGTCGCGCTCGTTGAAATCGGCGTAGCCGTTGTTGAGCACCAGGCGCGAGACCGCGCAGTGTGGCACTTGCACGCCTTTCGGTGCGCCGGTGGAGCCGGAGGTGTACATGATGTACGCCACGCTGTGCGACGACTGGACCAGGTCGGGATTGCGCGGTGACAGCGCATCCAGGTTCAGGTCGGCCAGGGCATTCAGCACGTGGCGCGCACCGCTGTCCTGCACCATGAAGGCCTGGCGCTCGACCGGGGCGTTGACATCCAGCGGCACATACACCGCCGCGCACTTGAGGACCGCCAGTTGGCAGACCAGCAAATCCAGGGAGCGTGGCAGCGCAATCGCGACACTTTCGCCCGGTTGCACGCCCTGGTTGATCAGGTGATGGGCCAGTCGATTGGCCCGGCGGTTGAGGTCGCGATAACTCAAGGACAACGCACCATGCACCGCCGCCACGGCTTCGGGACGGGCCAGCGCCTGGGCTTCGAACAGTTGGTGCACGGTGAGCTGCGACGGGTATTCGCGGGCGGTGGCATTGAAACCCACCAGCACTTGGTGGCGTTCGGCTGCGGGTAAAATCGACACCGCCTGCAATGGCGTGGTCGGCGCTTGTTGCAGCGCGGTCACCAGGTGGGCCAACGCGGTGAGCATATAGTCGCCCACGCGCTGCACATCCAGTGTGGCCACGCCTTGTACGGTGAGCGCAAACCCTGTGCCGAGGTCATCGACGTTCAGCACCAGCGGGTAATTGCTGCGTTCTTCGGAACTGAGAATTTCGATACCGGAGGTGGCGAACGGGCTCTCTCCCGGCGCGTCCCCGGCCGCGCTGTGGCGGTAGTTGAGCAGCGTGCTGAACAACGGCAATGAACCCGGCACGCCACTGCAACGCTGGGCCAGTGACAGCGAGGCGTGCTCATGCCCCAGCAACTGCGCCAGGCGTGCGTGGGTGGCGCGTACGCCGGCTTGTACACTGGTCGCGCCGAGGCTGACCCGCAGCGGCAAGGTGTTGATGAACATTCCCAGCGCACGGTCGGCGCCCTCGCCGCCTTGCATACGGCCGAGCAGCACGGTGCCGAACACCACGTCTTGCTGGCCGGAAACTTGCGCCAACACCTGGGCCCAGGCCAGGTGCACCAGGCTGGCGGTGCTGACGCCCAGTTGCCGCGCCTGTTCGCGCAGGCCTTGGCTGAGGGCCGGGTCCAGCGGCAGGTGAGCGTTGACGATACCGCTGCCGTCGCCATTGACATCCTGCAAACCGAAGGCCAGCGTCGGCTCGTCGATATCGCCGAGCATGTCGCTGAAGAAGGCTTCATGTTGCGCCTGCGTAGTACCCAGTCGCGCCTGGGCCACGTAGTTACGGTACTGCACCGCGTCCGGCAGTTGCGCGCTGCGACCGGCCAGGCTTGCGCTCATTTCTTCCACCAGCACGTGCAAGGCGGTGTGATCGATCAGGATATGGTGCAGCAGCAGAATGCCGACGAAGCCATCCTGCTGCTGGGCGTAACCAAAATGCATCAGCGAGGCGCGGGACAGGTCGAGGCGATAGTGGCGTGGGTCGAAGCGTTGTTGCAGCTGCGCCAGGGCATCAACACCCTGTACGTCGATGCGCTCAACCGCCAGCGGCGCCTGGCGCAAGACCACTTGTACCGGTTCATCCAGGCCTTCCCAGAGAATGCCGGTGCGCAGGATGTCGTTGCGTTCTATGACGCTGTGCAACGCACGGACAAACGCATCCAGCGCTGTTTGGTCGGCAAAGCTGAATTGCACCTGCAACACGTAGGGGTCGCCCTCGGTGGTTGCCAGGTGGTGATAAAGAATACCGGCCTGCAACGGCGCCAGGCCGTAGATGTCCTGCACGTTGGCGATGCCACCGGGCACGGTGCGCAGGATATGGTCGATAGCGGCCTGGTCCAGCGCCACTAACGGCAACATGTCAGGGGTGATGTGTGCGCTCGTTGGCGCGATCAGATTGACCGGCACCTGTACGTCCCGCTGCCCGCCCACCGCGCCCGCCAGTGCAGACAGCGTGGGTTGACCGAACAGCACGCGCACATCAGCGCTCAAGTCCATCTGGCGCATGCGCTCGATCAACTTGACCGCCAGCAGCGAGTGGCCGCCGAGTTCAAAGAAGTTGTCGTCGCGGCCCACCTTGTCGAGCTTCAACAGCTCCTGCCAGATACCGGCGATGGCGGTTTCAATCGCACCTTGCGGGGCGGCATAGTCACGCCGCGCCAATGCATCGGCATCCGGTGCGGGCAAGGCCTTGCGGTCGAGCTTGCCGTTGGTGGTCAGCGGGAACTTATCCAGCAGCACGAAGGCGCTGGGCACCATGTATTCGGCCAGGCTCAGCAGCAGGTGGTCGCGCAGTTCGGCGGCGCTGACTTCGTGCTCGGCAATCACATAGGCTACCAGGCGTTTGTTACCCGGCTCGTCCTCACGGGCGATCACCACAGCGTCACGCACGCCGTTGGCGGTGGCCAGGCGTGCTTCGATTTCACCCAGTTCGATACGGAAACCGCGGATCTTTACCTGGTCATCGTTACGGCCCAGGTAGTCGACGCTGCCATCGGCCAACAGGCGGCCGAGGTCGCCGGTCTTGTACATGCGCAGGCCGGTGGCCGGGTCGGCCAGGAAGCGCTCGGCGTTAAGCGCATCACGGTTGAGGTAACCGCGCGCCACACCAGCGCCGCCGACGTACAACTCGCCGACCACGCCAAACGGCAGCGGCTCGCGATGCTCGTCCAGCACGTAGAGCTGCAGGTCGGGAATACGCACGCCAATCGGGCTCACGCCGACCAACTGCGCATCCGCCGCCTCCAGCGCGCGATAAGTGACGTGCACGGTGGTTTCAGTGATGCCGTACATGTTGACCAGTTGCGTTCCGGCGTTGATTGAGCGGCTGTACCACGGCTTGAGCATGCCGGGTTCCAGCGCTTCGCCGCCGAAAATCACCTGGCGACAGGAATGCGACTGAAGGCTGTTGCCCTGCGCGGCGATCAGTTGCCGGAAGGCGCTGGGCGTCTGGTTGAGGATGCTCACGCCCGCTTCGCAGAGCAGCGTGTAGCACTCATCCGGCGAGCGGCTGACCAGTTGCGGCACGATCAGCAACTGGCCGCCGTGCATCAGCGCGCCCCAGATTTCCCACACGGAGAAGTCGAACGCGAAGGAATGGAACAGCGCCCACACATCGTTAGGGTTGAAACCGAACCACTGCTCGGTGGCCGTGAACAACCGCGCCACCTGGCGGTGCTCGATCATCACGCCTTTGGGCAAACCGGTGGAACCTGAGGTGTAGATCACATAGGCCAGGTTGGCCGGGCTGAGGTTGACCCGCGGGTTGACGATGGACTCACCGCGCACGCTGTCGAGGTCAATCGACAGCCGGTCGCCGACCAAATGGCGAGTGTTGGCTTGCACCAGCACCGCCAAGGGTTCGCTGTCAGCCAGGGTGTAGGCGATGCGCTCCAGCGGGTAAGCCGGGTCGATCGGGACATAACCGGCGCCCGCCTTGAGGATGCCCAGCAGGCCGATGATCATTTCCGGGCCGCGCTCCACGCAGATCGCCACACGGCCATCCGGGCGAATGCCTTGGGCCAGCAGGCGGTGGGCGACCTGGTTGGCGCGTTCATTGAGTTGGCGGTAGGTGAGGCGCAGGTGTTCGAAGCGCAAGGCAATAGCGTCGGGCTGGGCGGCGGCGTGGGTTTCGACCTGGTGGTGGATCAGCGCGGTGTCGGTGTAGTGCGCGGGGCTTTGGTTGAGGCTGTGCAGCAGGTGGTGACGCTCGGCATCGGGCAGGATATTCAGGCCGCTCAGCAGTTGATCCGGTCGCTGCTCCAGGGCATCGGCCAGGCTTTCCAGCGCGGTATGCAGGTAACCGGCAACGCGTTGCGCACCGATGGACGCATCCACCATTACCGTTAACGCAACGTCTTCACCCAGGTCATCCACGTTGACCGTCAGCGGGTAGTTGGTGCGCTCTTCGGCGCCCAGCACCTGAATGCCTTCGGCAACCTCGATCACCGCGGCCATATCGGTGGCGGCGCTGTGGCGGTAGTTGAGCATTGCGCTGAACAGCGGCGTCGGAGCCGCCACACCACTGCAACGCTGGGCCAGTGCCAGGGAGGCATGTTCGTGATTGAGCAAGGCGGTGAGGCGCGCATGGGTGGCCTTGACCTCGGCACGCACAGCGTGCGCGCCCACATCCACGCGCAGTGGCAAGGTGTTGATGAACATGCCCAAGGCCCGCTCACCGCCCTCGCCAGCGCCCATGCGGCCGAGCATCACCGTGCCGAACACCACCGACTCGCTACCTGAGACCACACCCAATACGCGCGCCAGGGCCACGTGCATCATGCTAGCCACGCTCACGCCAAGCGGTCGCGCCAAGGTGCGCAGGCGACGGCTCACGGCGCTGTCGACGAGAAGGCGCGCCTCATCAATACCCTGCCCGTCGCCCCGCACATCCTGCAGCCCGAACGGCAAGGTCGGCGCATCGATATCCGCCAGCATCTCGCGGAAGAACGCCTCATGCGCCTGCTCGCTGACGCCGTGGCGCACTTGGGCGATGTAGCTGCGAAACGCCACCGGCTCGGCGGCGTGGGCTTGCTGACCGGCCAGGTACAACTGGATTTCATGGCGCACCACGTCGAGCGCAGTGTGGTCGAGGATGGTGTGGTGAAACAGCAGCATCGCCACCACACGCTGGTTGGCCGGGTCGTCGGCAAACACCAGGCGCAGCAACGGCGCCTGGCCCAGGTCCATGCGGTAAGTGCGTGCATCGTAGCGCGCCAGCAACTGGGCCAAAGCATCACCGCCGTTCATGTGCGCTTCTTCGCAGGCCAGGGTTGCCTTGCGCCACACCACTTGCAGCGGCTCGTCGAGGCGCTCCCAGGCCATCGACGTGCGCAGGATATCGTGGCGGTCAATGACCCATTGCAGCGCTTGCGCAAACGCATCCAAACGCGCGCGGTTGTCGAATACAAACTGCGCGTGCAGCACGTAGGGATCGCCCTGCTCCGCCGAGAGATGGTGGTAAAGCATGCCCTCCTGGAGCGGCGCCAAGGGGTAGATGTCCTGCACATTCGCCGCACCGCCGGGGATGGCGGCGACGATACGGTCGATGGCCGGTTGGTCGAGGCTGACCAGGGGCAGCATGTCCGGGGTAATGCGGTAGGCCGGGCTCAGCCAGTCACCGCCATGCTCGGCCACCCACTCAAGCAGGCGGGGTTTGTGGGCAATCAGTTGGTCCCACAGCGCGTCATCCAGCGCTTCGTCGTCGCCCAGGATGATCAGGTCGCCCTCTTCCAGTTGCAGACGGATCGCATGGGTGGAAATCGCTGCCAATAATTCGCTGAACTGCATGGGGGTAACCTGCCTGATAAGTCACGGTTGAGGAGAAAGTCCGTTTTCAGCTGCCGCTTGGATCGGGTGTGCTGGGCGCCCTGAAAAAAAATCGCGGGCGCAGCCGGGGGCCTGGAGAGGCTTCCGGCAGGCTTGGAAAATTAAGGGATTTGGCAGGCAGGGGGTGACATGGGAAGCGGGGACAAGCGGGAATCAGGGAACGTTCACTTTTATTGCAGCGACACGCTGTCGATATGTCGATAGTCCAGCTGCAGCTCAAGCGCCAGCTGTTTGGCGCGCCCGAGCTGGATCGGGCCACGCTCGATATCCACCAGCAACCCCGGGCAGTCGAGCGCCGCTAATCCGGCGATGTCTTTGAGCCGCCCATCGGTAATCACCAGCAAACGCTGCTGCTCGGCCGGGTAACGCTTACGCCGCGCGCGCAGCCAATGCGCGGCTTCGGACAACGCCGCCAGCAACGGCGTGCCGCCGCCGGCGCCGAGTTGAGCCAGCCACCCGGCCAAGCCTTTGGCGGCCTTCAACCCCTGCACCTGCCATTTGGGCGCTTGCCCGCTGGCCGTCAGTAACGCCATGCGCGCCCGCTGCCGATATGCGTCATCAAACAACTGGGCCAGCAAGCCTTTGGCGTCGCTCAACGCGCCATGGCGCCGAGTGGACGCCGAGGCATCGACAATCACCAGCCACAACTCATGGGCTGAGCGGCTGCGCAGGTGGTAGACCACATCCTCACGGGTTTGCGGCCGACCACCGAGCAAGGTGCCCGGCCAGTTGATCGAACCCAACGTTGCACGACGCGCTTTGCCGTGCCTGCCTTTTTCCAGTCGCCCCGCCTTGGGCCGGGCATCCGCCCCCGCGTCAGGTCGGGGGCGAATGCCTAGGGCTTTTTTGGCCAGGTGGGCACATCCCGGCGTGCGCCCGTGGGCAAGGCCGGTGCGGGCATATCGCCCCATTGGCCTTGGCCGGGCGAGGAGTCCGAGGGTTGTGGCGCCTGGCCTTTATCGGGCGGGCTCGCCGGAGGGGTTTGCGCCTGACGGCGATGGCGCAAGGCGAATTCGGCCACGGCTTCGATATCTTCCTCGGCGATGGCGCCAGCGCCACGCCAGGCCGCATGGGCGCGCGCGCCGCGCAACCACACGAGGTCTGCGCGCAAGCCATCGACACCGGCGGCAAAACAGCGCTCGGTGATCTGCGCCAACGCCTGATCATCCAACGCAATGCTGTCGAGCCGCGCCCGCGCCTGGGTGCAGCGATCGCGCAAGGCGGCTTGCTGCGTGGCCCATTGGCTGCAGAACGCTACGGGATCGCTGTCGAAATCCAGGCGGCGGCGGATAATTTGCCCGCGCTCGGTGGGCTGGGTTTGCCCGCTCAATGCCACATTGAAACCGAAGCGGTCGAGCAGTTGCGGGCGCAATTCGCCCTCTTCCGGGTTCATGGTGCCGATCAATACAAAGCGCGCCGAATGCCGATGGGAAATCCCGTCGCGCTCGATCAGGTTGGTGCCGCTGGCGGCCACATCCAGCAGCAGGTCCACCAGGTGATCGGGCAGCAAGTTGACTTCATCGACATACAGCACGCCGCCGTCAGCCTTGGCCAGGACACCGGGGGAAAATTGCGCGCGGCCTTCGCCCAGCGCAGCGTCCAGATCCAACGTGCCCACCAGCCGCTCTTCGGTAGCGCCCAACGGCAAGGTGACAAACTGACCGCTGGCCAACAAATCTGCCAGGCCTCGCGCCAGCGTGGACTTGGCCATGCCGCGCGGGCCTTCGATCAGCACACCGCCGATTTTCGGGTCGATGGCGGTGAGGCACAGGGCCAGTTTCAAGTCGTCGGCGCCGACCACGGCGGACAGCGGGAAATGCGGAATATCAATCATCAGCTGTCTTCTTCTATATCCAGCAACAGGTTTTCCAACGCCTCGCGATACGCTCCGGGCTCTTGCCACATGCCGCGCTGCTGGGCTTCGAGCATACGCTCGGTCATATCGCGCAACGCATCGGGGTTGTGCTGCTGCACAAAGGCCCGGGTGTCAGGGTCGAGCAAGTAAGCGTCGGCGAGCAAGGCGTATTGGTGATCATCAATCAGCGCGGTGGTGGCGTCGAATGCGAACAGGTTGTCTACCGTCGCGGCCATTTCGAACGCGCCTTTATAGCCATGGCGCTTCACGCCGTCGATCCATTTGGGATTGGCGGCACGGGAACGGATGACCCGGTTCAGCTCTTCCTTCAGGGTGCGGACCTTGGGCAGGTCCGGCTGGCTATGGTCGCCATGATAGCTGGCGGCTTTATCACCGCTCAGGGTTTCCACGGCCGCGAGCATACCGCCCTGGAATTGGTAGTAGTCGTTGGAGTCGAGCAGGTCGTGCTCGCGGTTGTCCTGGTTCTGCAACACTGCCTGCACCTGGCTCAGGCGCTGGGCGAACTGTTCGCGGGCGGCAGTGCCCTCATCGGAACCGCCATACGCATAGCCGCCCCAGTTCAGGTAGACCTCGGCCAAATCCTCGCGGCTCTGCCACAGGCGACCGTCAATCGCACCCTGTACGCCCGCGCCATAGGCGCCAGGCTTGGCGCCGAAGATGCGCCAGCCAGCCTGTTTCGCGGCCGCTTCTTCATCCAGGCCCGCGCTGAGCAGCGCCTCGCGCTCGCTGCGCACCTTGGCCGCCAGCGGGTTCATGTCATCCGGCTCATCCAGGGCCGCCACTGCCTGCACGGCTGCATCAAACAGCCGGATCAGGTTGGCAAAGGCATCACGGAAGAACCCGGACACGCGCAGCGTTACGTCAACGCGCGGGCGGTCCAACAGGCTGATCGGCAGAATCTCGAAGTCATCCACGCGCTGGCTGCCCGTGGCCCATACCGGGCGCACGCCCATCAGCGCCATGGCCTGGGCAATATCATCACCGCCGGTACGCATGGTGGCGGTGCCCCAGACCGACAGGCCGAGCTGGCGCAGGTGGTCGCCATGGTCTTGCAGGTGCCGCTCAAGAATCAGGTTGGCGGATTGGAAGCCAATGCGCCAGGCCGTGGTGGTGGGCAGGTTGCGCACATCCACGGTGAAGAAATTACGCCCGGTGGGCAGTACATCCAGGCGCCCACGACTGGGTGCGCCGCTGGGGCCTGCGGGTACAAAGCGGCCACTCAACGCCTCCAGCAAACCCTGCATTTCCGCAGGCCCGCACGCGTCCAGACGCGGTGCCACGACGACGCGCAGGCTCTCGATGACCGACTTCACATCCTCCCAGCCAGGTTCCTCCAACTGCTCAATCGGCCCTTCCAGCGCTTGCTCGATCAAACGCGCGGCATATAACTCCAGGCGCTCGCGGGTATCACCGGCGGTGCGCCAGAGCTGCTGATCAATGTTTTGCAAAACCTCGGGGCGACGCCCGGTCCAGGGCTCGGCCAGGGCACAATCGAGTGGGTCAAAGCCCAGTTCAAACGCCTTGGCCAGCACCCGCAGCAAGCTCGATTGCGGGCCACGCCCATCGCCGCGCGGGATGCGCAGCAAGGCCAGCAGGGTGTCGATGCGCAAACGACCTTCGGGCGACTCGCCAAAAATATGCAGGCCGTCGCGGATCTGCGACTCCTTCAAATCGCACAGGTAGGTGTCCAGGCGCGGCAACCAGACCGTGGCGTCGGCCTCGTTATCCAGCTCCAGCTCCTGATCGATATGGGTTTCGCGCACCAGCTTGAGAATGTCTTTTTGCAATTCAAGGGCGCGGCGTGGGTCCAGCAATTGCGCCTCGTAATACTCGTCGGCCAACAGCTCCAGGTTACGCAGCGGGCCGTAGGTCTCGGCACGCGTCAGCGGTGGCATGAGGTGGTCGATGATCACCGCTTGAGTGCGACGCTTGGCCTGGGCACCCTCGCCCGGGTCATTGACGATAAATGGGTAGATATTCGGCAACGGCCCCAGCAGCGCGTCGGGCCAGCAGTTCTCCGACAGCCCCACACCCTTGCCCGGCAGCCATTCGAGGTTGCCGTGCTTGCCCACATGGATCACGCCATGGGCGCCGTAGGTATGGCGCAACCAAAAGTAAAACGCCAAATAACCGTGGGGCGGTACCAGGTCCGGGTCGTGGTACACCGCGCTGTGGTCAACCTGATAACCCCGCGCCGGCTGGATGCCGACAAAAGTCAGGCCCAGGCGCAGGCCGGCGATCATCATGCGGCCGTCGCGGCACATCGGATCGTTCTGCGGTGCGCCCCAGCGCGCCAAAACCGCCTGACGATTGGCTTCAGGCAGGTGCTTGAACATCGCCTCGTAGTCGTCCAGGCCCAGGCTTTGGTGGCACGGGCGCAGGTCGAGGCTGTCCAGATCGTTGGTGACGCCGCCGAGCAGGTCATGAATCAAGGCCGTGCCGCTGTGCGGCAACTCGCTGGGCACGGGATAACCTTCGGCTTGCAGCGCGCGCAGGATATTCAGCGCCGCCGCCGGGGTGTCCAGGCCCACGCCATTGCCAATGCGGCCGTCACGGGTCGGGTAGTTGGCGAGGATCAGTGCGATGCGCTTTTGTGCATTCGGCACCCGTGCCAGTTCGACCCAGCGCCGCGCCAGCTCGGCGACGAAATCCATGCGCTCGGGCGCAGCGCGGTAGCACACCACGTCGGACTGGCTGCGCTCACTGCGCCAGGCCAGGTCTTTGAAGCTGATGGGACGACTGATAATGCGCCCGTCCAGCTCCGGCAAGGCGATATGCATCGCCAGGTCGCGCGGGCCGAGGCCTTGCTCGCTGGCCTCCCAGCCGGGCTGGTTGTCCTGGGCGCAAATCGCCTGGATCACCGGAATATTGCGGCGAAATGGCCGTAAATGCGGGGCTTCCGGGCTGGACTGGGCAAAGCCGGTGGTGTTCAGAATCACCGCCGCCTGCACGTCATCCAGCCAATCTTCGACCACCGTGAGGCAGCCGGGCTCTTTCAAACTGGCCACCGCTATCGGCAACGGATTAAGGCCCGCCGCCTGCAAGCGTTGGCAGAACACGTCGATAAAACCGGTATTGGCCGCCTGCAAATGCGAGCGATAGAACAGCACTGCGGCTACCGGCCAATCTGCCTGCCAATCCGACTGCCAGTCATTCAAGCGCGGGTTGGCTTTGTGCGGGTGATAAATCGCGGTGCGCGGCAGGCTTTGCGGTTCGGCCCAGGCATAGTCGCGGCCCAGGTAGCTGCTTGCCAGGCAGCGATAGAAATCCAGCGCGTTGCCCAGGCCGCCCTGGCGCAGGAAGTGCCACAGGCGGTCGCGCGCTTCTGCGCCAACGGAGCTCAAGCCGCTGAGTTCCGGGTCCGGGCGATCATCACCCGGCACCAGGATCAGCTGCACGCCGCGCTCGGCCAATTCCACCAGGCGCTCGATGCCGTAGCGCCAATAACCGATGCCGCCGTGCAGCGAAATCAGGATGACCTTGGCGTGGCGCAGCACCTCATCGACGTACAGGTCGACCGAGGCATGGTTTTGCACCTGCATCGGGTTGGCCAGGCGAAAGCTGGGGTAATCGTCGGGCAACTGCTGGGCCGCTTCGGCCAGCAGTGCCAGGCTGGAATCGCCGCTGCACAGAATCACCAGCTCGGCGGGGGTTTGGCCTAAGTCGGCAATGTTGTCTTCCGAGACGAAACCGCCGGGCTGGGTCCTGAGCAGGTGCATGGGTTAAACGCTGAGCGCAGCGCGCAGTTGCGCTTCGAGGCCCGCCGCATCCAGCTCCTGGCCGATCAGCACCAGACGCGTGATGCGGGCTTCATCAGCACCCCAGGCACGGTCGAAATGCTTGTCGAAACGCGTGCCCACACCCTGGATCAGCAGGCGCATCGGCTTGTTCGGGATCGCCGCGAAACCTTTGACACGCAGGATGCCGTGTTGCACCACCAGTTGATTCAGGGCGTCGAGCAGCAGCGCTTCATCAGCTTGCGGCAAGTCGATGGAGATGGAATCAAACGCATCGTGGTCGTGGTCGTCTTCACCTTCGTGGTGATGATCGTGGTGGCTGTGGCGACCGTCGATGTGTTCTTCGGAGCCGGCGCCCAGGCCAATCAACACGTCCAGCGGCACGCGACCGCTGCTGGCCTCGATGATTTTCACGGCCGGCGGCAGCTCTTCGGCGACTTCAAGGCGCACGCGTGCCAGGTCTTCAGGGCTGATCAGGTCGGCTTTGTTGAGGATCACCAGGTCGGCGCTGGCCAGTTGGTCGGCGAACAGCTCGTGCAGGGGCGATTCGTGGTCCAGGTTCGGGTCGAGTTTGCGCTGGGCATCAACCTGATCCGGGAACGCGGCAAAGGTGCCTGCGGCGACAGCCGGGCTGTCGACCACGGTAATCACCGCGTCAACCGTGCAGGCGCTGCGGATTTCCGGCCACTGGAAGGCCTGGACCAACGGTTTTGGCAGGGCCAGGCCCGAGGTTTCGATCAGGATATGGTCGAGGTCACCGCGACGGGAGACCAATTCGCGCATCACCGGGAAGAATTCTTCCTGCACGGTGCAGCACAGGCAGCCGTTGGCCAGTTCGTACACGCGGCCGTTGGCTTCTTCCTCGGTGCAACCGATGGAGCACTGCTTGAGGATTTCACCGTCGATGCCCAGCTCGCCGAACTCGTTGACGATCACGGCGATGCGACGGCCCTGGGCGTTGTCGAGCATATGGCGCAGCAAGGTGGTTTTGCCCGAGCCGAGGAAGCCGGTAACGATGGTGACGGGGAGTTTGGCCAGTGTTTTCATCGGATGCCCTTTGGGGCGGGCATACGGGACGACAGGCCCTGCGGCAAATGCGCAGAAGCTGATTTCGTCACCGGATCACCCCGCCCGGTTGAAGTAGAAAATCGGTTACGAGGCAGGTCTCCTGGCTTGGGGCATGCGGGTCTTACGACCGGCGCTGGCTGCGCCTTCCCGCCGTATTGGCAGTGGCGTGGCAGTCAGATGAACCCTTCACAGTTGCGGGGGCAGCCGCGGCTTGAACCGCGTTCCCTTCTTAGCTTCGACCTGGGCCGAAGAACCTCGAAGGTGCAAGGCTACGCAGTGCGTGGGGGATGGTCAATGATGGGGTTGTTTGGTTGATGTACATAGCCGTTGCTGCGGTAACGGCGGCTTAGGTTCCGCCTTTACGGCAGGTCGCTTTTGGAAAAGGGCCCGAAATGCCGGCTCAACCAAAAGTACCCCACCACTCGACACCTCGCCCAGGCTCGGTGTGCCCGTCCTCCGGCATTCCTAAGTGGGCCGCCTAAGATCAAAAAGCTCAACAGCGGAGTTCGGCGGCCTAGCAGCTGACCTGAACCTGGACGCTGAACGCATTCAAATGTGGGGACTGCCTTGCCTGCAATGTAGACATCTCGGTCTGTCAGTGACACACAGTTGATGCCATCGCAGGCAAGCCAGCTCCCACAGAAAAGCAGTTCTGTTGTTGCCGTGTTTTTGCCCTGCTTTTGCTTCTACCACTCAGGTCGGCTACTAGGCCGCCGTGCTCTGCTGTTGACCTTGATCTCACAGGCCCCGTTAACCACGATGGCCGAACGCAGGCTTGAATCCGTGGGTAACCCGGCAGGACGCCGGGTTAGCCGCACTGGGCCAGGGATGGCCCATTGCGGCGGCCCACGGATTCAAGCCGGAGTGCGGGCATACCGAGCCTGGGCGAGGTACCGAGTGGTGGGGCAAAGCGTTTTTTGGTTACTTTTTTAGGCGTTTGTAAAAAAGGTGACCCGCCGTAAGGGCGGAACCCTAAGCCGCCGTTACCGCAGCAACGGATATGTACACCCACCAAAAAACCCCAATTGACTCCCCTCCCACCCCCATGCTCTCCTACACACCTTGTTTCGGGTGCCCTTCACAGGGTGAAACGGGAAACCGGTAAATCATGCGTGCATGACCAGTCCGGTGCTGCCCCCGCAACGGTAAGCGAGCGAAGCGTCACAGCCACTGTGCCCTCGGGTATGGGAAGGCGATGCTTTCAGGACTCTAGTTCAAGAGCCCCCTCGCAAGCCCGGAGACCGGCCCGAAAAAATCAGATAACAAACCCGCGGTGGGCGGGCGCTGTTTAAAACTCTGCGTGCCTGGCTCGCGGGGTTTTCATGCGCTCGTTCCACCCTGACACCCAGAAGGGACGCGCCATGTCGATCATCAGCAGCACCTCGCACACCACCCGTAGCTCCGCCACCCTGAGCCAACGCCTGAGCGCCGCCATCGGTGCCTCGATCCTCGGCGCCTGCCTGGTGTATTTCGCCGGTTTCTCGCATATCGAGGCGGTGCACAACGCGGCCCACGATACCCGCCACAGCGCCGCGTTCCCGTGCCACTGAGGCCTGCCGACATGATCAAGCGTATTGCTCAAACCGCAGGTTTCACCGGCTTGCTGGCCGCCCTGCTACTGACCCTGCTGCAAAGCTTCTGGGTCGCACCGCTGATTTTGCAGGCGGAAACCTTTGAAAAAGCCCCGTCTGCTGTCGAAGTGACCCATGAACATGCCGAAGGTGCCGCAGCCCATATCCACGACGCCGAAGCTTGGGAGCCGGAAAATGGCTGGCAGCGCGTGCTGTCTACCACCGGCGGAAACCTGGTGGTCGCCGTCGGTTTTGCGCTGATGTTGGCAGGTCTCTACACCCTGCGCGCGCCGACTCGCACGGCCCAAGGGCTGCTGTGGGGCTTGGCGGGTTACGCGACGTTCGTGCTGGCGCCCACTTTGGGCCTGCCACCGGAATTGCCGGGGACTGCCGCGGCTGATTTGGCACAACGGCAGGTCTGGTGGATCGGCACCGCGGCGTCCACCGCAGCCGGTATCGCGCTGCTGGTGTTTGGTCGCAACGGGCTGCTGAAAGTGCTGGGTGTGGCGATCATCGCCGTCCCGCATGTTATCGGCGCACCGCAACCCCTCGTGCATTCGATGCTGGCCCCCGAAGCGCTGGAATCACAGTTCAAGATCGCATCGCAGCTGACCAACGTTGCATTCTGGCTGGCCTTAGGCCTGATCAGCGCGTGGCTGTTCCGCCGTAACCGCGACGAACATTACTCGGCATGACGCTGGTGGTCGGGCTGGGATGCCGGCGGGGTTGTGACGTTCACACCCTGCTGGGTCTGTTTGACGCCGTCCTCGCCGAGGGCGGTATTGAGCGCCAACATATTGCGGCCCTGGCCAGTATTGATCGCAAGCAGGATGAACCGGGCTTGCTTGCCCTGGCTCACATGCTGAACCTGCCGTTACAGTGTTTCAGTGCAGAACACCTGGCGGTTTACGAGGACCGGCTGAGCCACAAATCAGCCGTGGCCTTCGCACACACCGGCTGTTACGGCATCGCCGAAAGCGCGGCCCTTGCCTTGGCTGAACAGCTCTCCCACGCCCCTGCCCGCCTGTTGATCACCCGCAAAAAAACCGCCCAGGCCACCTTTGCATTAGCCTGCACCGGCTAAAATCCCGATAATTGCCGTTCTCGATCATGAGCAATCTTCATGCTCGCCCGTTTTTCAACAGGAACTCCCCATGACCGTCTACTTTATCGGCGCAGGCCCCGGCGACCCGGAATTGATCACCGTCAAAGGCCAGCGGCTGATCCGCAGTTGCCCGGTGATCATTTATGCCGGCTCGCTGGTGCCCACCGCCGTATTGGAGGGTCATCAGGCGGAACAGGTGGTCAATAGCGCCGAATTGCACCTGGAACAGATCATCGAGTTGATCCAGGCAGCCCATGCAAAGGGCCAGGATGTGGCCCGCGTGCACTCCGGCGACCCGAGCCTGTATGGGGCGATTGGCGAACAAATCCGCCATTTGCGCGAACGGGGCATTCCCTTCCAGATCATTCCCGGGGTGACGGCAGTGGCGGCTTGTGCGGCGTTGCTGGAGGCGGAACTGACCCTGCCGGATATCGCCCAAAGCGTGATCCTGACCCGCTACGCCGACAAAACCAGCATGCCTGCCGGTGAGGCGTTCGACAGCCTGGCCCGCCACGGCACGACCATGGCGATTCACCTGGGGGTCAACCACCTGGACAAAATCGTCGCCGAACTGCTGCCGCACTATGGCGCGGACTGCCCGATTGCCGTGGTGCACCGGGCGACGTGGCCGGATCAGGACTGGGTTGTCGGCACGCTGAGTGATATTGCCGAGAAGGTGGCCGCCAAGGGGTTCCGGCGTACGGCACTGATTGTGGTTGGCAGGGTGTTGGCAAGCGACAGCTTCAGCGAGTCCTCACTGTACCGGGCAGGCCACGCGCACCTCTATCGCCCCTGAAGAGTGCGGTTGGACATGTGGGCTTGCTTGCGAA
Source organism: Pseudomonas antarctica (assembly GCF_001647715.1). NCBI lineage: Bacteria > Pseudomonadati > Pseudomonadota > Gammaproteobacteria > Pseudomonadales > Pseudomonadaceae > Pseudomonas > Pseudomonas antarctica. The sequence goes on along the minus strand of NZ_CP015600.1, from coordinate 2,627,316 downwards.
CGCGGAGTGTCAGCCAGTGCATCTCTGACTGAACTACCGCATTCGCGAGCAAGCCCGCTCCCACAGTTAATCTTATTTGTTAGAAAGAGTGTGTAAGACACTGAATTTTAAGCATAAAAAACGGCGCTCACGGGGCGCCGTTTTTTTGTTCGCAGTGAACGCCTTACTCAGTAGTAGGCGTTTTCTTTCTGCGTGTGGTCAGTCACATCGCGTACGCCCTTGAGCTCCGGAATGCGCTCGAGCAGGGTGCGCTCGATGCCTTCACGCAGGGTCACGTCCGCCTGGCCGCAGCCTTGGCAACCACCGCCGAATTTCAACACGGCAATGCCGTCTTCCACGACATCGATCAAGCTGACCTGACCACCGTGGCTGGCGAGCCCTGGGTTGATCTCGGTTTGCAGGTAGTAGTTGATGCGCTCGTTGACCGGGCTGTCGGCGTTGACGTTCGGCACCTTGGCGTTAGGCGCCTTGATGGTCAACTGGCCGCCCATGCGGTCGGTGGCGTAATCGACCACAGCATCGTCCAGGAACGCTTCGCTGAAGTTATCGATGTACGCGGTGAAGCTTTTGAGCCCCAGGGCGGTGTCTTCAGGCTTCTCTTCCCCGGGCTTGCAGTAGGCGATGCAAGTCTCGGCGTATTGGGTGCCGGGCTGGGTGATAAAGACGCGGATACCGATGCCTGGGGTGTTCTGCTTGGACAGCAGATCAGCCAGGTAATCGTGCGCGGCGTCGGTAATGGTTATGGCAGTCATGGAAACTCCTCACAGGCTTGCGGGCAGTTTACGCCAAATTATTACCGAGGTACAAAGTCCTAGTGTTTTTGTCGGGATAGTTTTTTGTGTGGGTGCCTTGGGGGGATGTACCTATCCGTTTCTTCGGTAACGGCGGCCTATGGTTTCGCCCTTACGGCGACTCACTTTGGAAAAGCCCCAACGTAAGCAGGGCTCTTGCCGGTATGACTCACCCACATGGTTTACAAATTAGTTCACACACATTTGGAACTCAGTACATCAGGCAGAGAGTGTGCTGCTCTTCAGGCTGTACTCGGTCAATGTGGGGCTGGCTTGTCGGACCGCCGAACCGCTGCGATGGCATCAGCTCGGTGTACTTGGTGGACCGAGGTGCCTGCATCGCAGGCAAGCCAGCTCCCACAGAAAAGCAGTTCTGCTTCTGCTGTGCTTTTGCCCTGCCTTCGCTTCTACCACTCAGGTCGGCTACCAGGCCGCCGTGCTCTGCTTTTGATCTGCTGTTGATCTTGATCTGACAGGCCCCGTTAACCACATTTTGAACTCAGTACATCAGGCAGAGAGTGTGCTGCTCTTCAGGCTGTACTCGGTCAATGTGGGGCTGGCTTGTCGGACCGCCGAACCGCTGCGATGGCATCAGCTGGGTATGCCTGATGTACCGAGGTGCTTGCATCGCAGGCAAGCCAGCTCCCACAGAAAAGCAGTTCTGCTTCCGCTGTGCTTTTGCCCTGCTTTTGCTTCAACCACTCAGGTCGGCTTTCAGGCCGCCGTGCTCTGCTTTTGATTTTGATCTGACAGGCCCCGTTAACCACGCTGGCCGAACGCAGGCTTGAATCCGTGGGTAACCCGGCAGGACGCCGGGTTAGCCGCACTGGGCCAGGGATGGCCCATTGCGGCGGCCCACGGATTCAAGCCGGAGTGCGGGCATGCCGAGCCCAGGCGAGGCACCGAGTGGTGGGGCAAAGCGTTTTTTGGTTACTTTTTTAGGCGCTTTGTAAAAAAGTGACCCGCCGTAAGGGCGGAACCCTAAGCCGCCGTTACCGCAGCAACGGATATGTACCCCCACACAAATCACAAATCACAAATTCTCATACCGATTCATATCCAACACCCCCGCCTCAACCGGCGTAGTCTCCAGAACATACCGCGACAAGTCGTGGAAATACTGCCAAAACAGCGGATGACTGCGCCGCACACCCCACCGATCAACAATCTTCTCAAACTGCTGAGCATCCCTGGCACTCTCCATCGCCAAAACAAACCCCGGCACCTCCTGCGCCGGAATATTGAAAATGAAGTTCGGATAACTGCTCAGCACCCCTGGATAAATGGTCACAGTATCCAGCCCCGGCTGATAGCGATAAGCCTCACCCAGCAAAAACGCCACATTACTGTGCGCCCGGTTACGCAACATGCTGTAAACCACCCGCTTGCCGCTGGCGGTCTCGATCCGCAACATAGTGGCCTCAGGCAGTTGCTCAATCACCTTGAGCCCCGCCGCCGGCCTCGACGTGAGGCGACTGAGGGCCTGCTCCGCATCCCGCAACGCCGGATCAATCCCATCGCGCGAGCAATAGGCACCGGCACAACGGTTGATCGGGTCCGGACTGGCGTTCAAATCGCCATAACGCGTCAATAACTGATTGGCAAAATCGCGCTTCGGGTCCTTCTTATCCAGATGCAACCCACTCGGCGTGTCATCGTCAATCGCCTCGTAGTCCAGCCAGAGCTTGAGTTTCCCGCTGTTCTGGTACCAATCGTCCATAAAGTCGTCGCGGGTATCGGCCGGCATCAGGCGCAGGAAATTCTGCTCGGCACCATTGCGGATCAGGTCGAAGTAGAGCCGGGTCTGGGCCTGGTGCGAGACATTGCCGAACACGTCAAAGTTGACCACCAGTTGGTAGTAGGTGCGCTCCAGCAACGGGTAATCGAACAACCACATCGTCTGCGGGACTTCACCGATCAGGCCTTTATTGACCGAGGCACTGTCAAAGTGGCGGAAGATGCTCAACAGCGCATTGTCATTGCCGGCCCACAGGGTTGACCAGCTTGGCGCCGGCAGGTCGGCATAACTGTCCCGACGCAGGGCTTCGTACTGGTTGCGCTTGTCGCGGTACTTGAGCCACAGGCTGAGCACACTGCCCACGTCATCATTCTGCCCCGGCATCGCCAGCAACGGCGTCGCCTGGCCGCGATAGCGGGCATCGGTGATGTACAGATCGTGATCCGGCGCCTGAAACAGCGCCCAGAAGTTGTCGCGGATCACGTCCGTGGCAATCTGCCCGCGGCACACCGGGCCACGAATAAAAGTGCGTACAAAATACTCGGCGTTGTCCAGCATGAACTGGTAACGCGCCTGCGCCGGGATCGCCTCGAAGGTCTCGAATGGGTTGGCACGGCGCCCGGGGCCGTAGCCCGGCGACGCGGTGACCTGCCAATCACCGCTGTAGAACAGGGATTTGACCCGTGCCATTTTCTGCGCACTGAGAGGATAGGTGATGTGGGTTTTATGCACGATCACCCCTTGTACCGGCCACAGGCGGTAGTACACCCGAGTGCCGGGGTCGTCGTTGGGGCGGCGGGTGTTGATCAGGTCAATCGGCTGGCCGCTGGGGGTACGTGAGCGTACCCACTGAAAGAAATGCCCGGGTTCGCCGCCCTCGAAATAAAGATGCGCAATAAACAGGTGTTCGTACAGCCAGCGCGCCACCAGGCTTTGGCGGGCGCCGGGGGCGTTGAGCAGGTTTTCCCACTGCAGCACCTGCGCGGCTTCCTGGGCACTCGGCGCCACGCCTTGCTCATCGATCGGCGCACCGGAGGCCAGCCAGCGTTGCAGGGTCTGGTATTGCTGGTCACTCAAGCCGGTGACGGCCAGCGGCATGCCCTCATTGGGGTGTGCGCCGGCGTAGGCGTCGAATTCACCTGGCGACGGGCACATGTTTTCGCGGTTCAGGCCCAGCACGATGTCTTCAGGCAATTTGCCATTGGGCTGCAAGGGCGCACGACGGTGGCCCAACTCCAACATGCGCGCCATCAGCGCGGCCTGGCTGCCCTGGGCATCAAGTACCGAGCTGAAGCCTTCGCGCTGCCAGGCGGCTTTACCGAAGGCGTCATAGAACAGCCGGACCGGCTTGGTTGCCTGGCTGCGCTCACCGTCGTAGACCGGCACTTTGGTCGCGCCCCGGGCCGCGCCTTCGCCGCTGCCCAGGTTCAACTGGCAGGCCGAGTCATAGCAGGCATGGCACGCCACGCACTTCTCGGTAAAAATCGGTTGAATGTCACGGGTGTAGGAAATCGCCGGGGCGGGATCTTGGGCCTGCGTAGTGGTGCCAATCAGCAAAAGTGCAAGGCTGACGATGATGCGATACGGCATGAGCCTGGTCCCGATATGAAGCCAAAATGATAAATCCCGGGAATTCTACCGACCTGCATCCCGCACCAACATGAACGATATTCATGCAAAACCTGGACATGCTCTAAATCGGCACAGGTTTGCTATGATTCGTCCCCTCCGAAATGCCTGACCAGAGTAGTCCCATGTCCGATCGTAGCGCTCGTCTGCAAGCCCTTCATCAAGCCCTCAAGGAACGTATCCTGATACTCGATGGCGGTATGGGCACGATGATCCAGAGCTACAAGCTTGAGGAACAGGATTATCGTGGCAAGCGCTTCGCCGACTGGCCGAGCGACGTCAAGGGCAACAACGACTTGCTGGTCATCACCCGTCCGGACGTGATCGGCGGCATCGAAAAAGCCTACCTGGATGCCGGCGCCGACATTCTGGAAACCAACACCTTCAACGCCACGCGCATTTCCATGGCCGATTACGGCATGGAAGCCCTGGCCTACGAATTAAACGTAGAGGGCGCACGCCTGGCGCGCAAGGTCGCCGACGCGAAGACCCTGGAAAACCCGGCCAAGCCGCGCTTCGTCGCTGGCGTGCTCGGCCCTACCAGCCGTACGTGCTCGCTGTCGCCTGACGTGAACAACCCCGGCTACCGTAACGTGACCTTTGATGAGCTGGTGGAAAACTACACCGAGGCGACCAAAGGTCTGATCGAGGGCGGCGCCGATCTGATCCTGATCGAAACCATCTTCGACACACTCAACGCCAAAGCCGCGATCTTCGCCGTGCAAGGCGTGTTCGAAGAACTGGGTATCGAGTTGCCGATCATGATTTCCGGCACTATCACCGACGCCTCCGGCCGTACCCTGTCGGGCCAGACCACCGAAGCGTTCTGGAACTCCGTCAGCCACGCCAAGCCGATTTCCGTAGGCCTGAACTGCGCCCTTGGGGCGAGTGAGCTGCGCCCGTACCTGGAAGAACTGTCGAACAAGGCCAGCACCCACGTGTCGGCGCACCCAAACGCCGGCCTGCCCAATGAGTTCGGCGAGTACGACGAGCTGCCGTCGGAAACCGCCAAGGTCATCGAAGAATTCGCCCAGAGCGGCTTCCTCAACATTGTGGGCGGCTGCTGCGGCACCACGCCGGGCCACATCGAAGCCATCGCCAAGGCCGTGGCCGGTTATGCGCCGCGCCCGATCCCGGACATTCCCAAGGCTTGCCGCCTGTCGGGCCTGGAGCCGTTCACCATTGATCGCAGCTCGTTGTTCGTCAACGTCGGCGAGCGCACCAACATTACCGGTTCCGCACGTTTTGCCCGCCTGATCCGTGAAGACAACTACACCGAAGCCCTGGAAGTCGCCCTGCAGCAGGTGGAAGCCGGCGCCCAGGTGATCGACATCAACATGGACGAAGGGATGCTCGATTCGAAGAAGGCCATGGTGACCTTCCTCAATCTGATTGCCGGCGAGCCGGACATCTCCCGTGTACCGATCATGATCGACTCCTCCAAGTGGGAAGTGATCGAGGCCGGCCTCAAGTGCATCCAGGGCAAGGGCATCGTTAACTCCATCAGCATGAAGGAAGGCGTGGAGCAGTTCATTCACCACGCCAAGCTGTGCAAACGCTACGGCGCCGCCGTGGTGGTGATGGCCTTTGACGAAGCCGGCCAGGCCGACACCGAAGCGCGCAAGAAAGAAATCTGCAAACGCTCCTACGACATTTTGGTCAATGACGTCGGCTTCCCGCCGGAAGACATCATCTTCGACCCGAACATCTTCGCGGTCGCCACCGGTATCGAAGAGCACAACAACTACGCCGTGGACTTCATCAACGCCTGCGCCTATATCCGCGATGAGCTGCCGTATGCGCTGACCTCGGGTGGCGTGTCCAACGTGTCGTTCTCGTTCCGCGGTAACAACCCGGTGCGTGAGGCGATCCACTCGGTGTTCCTGCTGTATGCGATCCGCAATGGCCTGACCATGGGTATCGTCAACGCCGGCCAGTTGGAGATCTACGACCAGATCCCGGCCGAGCTGCGCGATGCGGTCGAAGACGTGGTGCTCAACCGCACACCGGAAGGCACCGACGCCCTCCTCGCCATCGCCGACAAATACAAAGGTGACGGCAGCGTAAAAGAAGCCGAGACCGAGGAATGGCGTGGCTGGCCGGTGAACCAGCGCCTGGAGCACGCGCTGGTAAAGGGCATCACCACGCATATCGTCGAAGACACCGAGGAATCCCGCCAATCGTTCGCGCGCCCGATCGAGGTGATCGAAGGCCCGTTGATGTCCGGCATGAACATCGTCGGCGACCTGTTTGGCGCCGGCAAAATGTTCCTGCCCCAGGTGGTTAAATCCGCCCGGGTGATGAAGCAGGCCGTGGCCCACTTGATCCCGTTCATCGAACTGGAAAAAGGCGACAAGCCGGAAGCCAAGGGCAAGATCCTGATGGCCACCGTAAAAGGTGACGTGCATGACATCGGCAAGAACATTGTTGGCGTGGTGCTGGGTTGCAACGGCTATGACATTGTCGACCTGGGCGTGATGGTCCCGGCCGAGAAGATCCTGCAGGTGGCCAAGGAACAGAAGTGCGACATCATTGGCCTGTCCGGCCTGATCACGCCGTCCCTGGATGAGATGGTGCATGTGGCCCGCGAGATGCAGCGCCAGGACTTCCACCTGCCGCTGATGATCGGTGGCGCGACCACGTCCAAGGCGCACACTGCGGTGAAGATCGAGCCCAAGTACAGCAACGACGCGGTGATCTATGTAACCGACGCCTCCCGTGCGGTGGGCGTGGCCACGCAGTTGCTGTCCAAGGAATTGAAGCCAGCCTTCGTCGAGAAAACCCGCCTGGAATACATCGACGTGCGCGAGCGCACCTCGAACCGCAGCGCCCGCACCGAGCGTCTGAGCTACCCGGCCGCGATCGCCAAGAAGCCGCAGTTCGACTGGAGCACCTATACCCCGGTGAAACCGACGTTTACTGGCGCCAAGGTGCTGGACAATATCGACCTCAAGGTGCTGGCCGAGTACATCGACTGGACGCCGTTCTTTATCTCCTGGGACCTGGCCGGCAAGTTCCCGCGCATCCTCGAAGACGAAGTGGTGGGCGAAGCGGCTACCGCGCTCTACGCCGATGCCCGGGAAATGCTGAAAAAGCTGATCGACGAAAAACTCATCAGCGCCCGCGCAGTGTTCGGCTTCTGGCCGACCAACCAGGTGCAGGACGATGACCTGGAAGTCTACGGTGACGACGGCCAGCCGATTGCCAGGTTGCATCACCTGCGCCAGCAAATCATCAAGACCGACGGCAAGCCAAACTTCTCCCTGGCCGACTTCGTCGCGCCAAAAGACAGCGGCGTCACCGACTACATCGGTGGCTTCATCACCACCGCGGGTATCGGCGCCGAAGAAGTGGCCAAGGCCTATCAGGACGCAGGCGACGATTACAACTCGATCATGGTCAAGGCCCTGGCCGACCGCCTGGCCGAGGCCTGCGCCGAGTGGCTGCACCAGCAAGTGCGTAAAGAACACTGGGGCTACGCCAAGGACGAACAGCTGGATAACGAGGCGCTGATCAAAGAGCAATACAGCGGCATCCGCCCTGCCCCGGGCTACCCGGCGTGCCCGGACCACACCGAGAAAGCCCAACTGTTCCAACTGCTCGACCCCGAGGCCCGCGAAATGCAGGCGGGCCGTAGCGGCGTGTTCCTGACCGAGCACTACGCGATGTTCCCGGCGGCGGCAGTCAGCGGCTGGTACTTCGCCCATCCGCAGGCGCAATACTTCGCCGTGGGCAAGGTCGACAAGGACCAGGTGCAAAGCTACACCGCGCGTAAGCAACAGGACTTGAGCGTCACCGAACGCTGGCTGGCGCCGAACCTGGGTTACGACAACTAAGACGCTCGGCCCTATTTGCGGTATCCCCCTACCGTACTCGCCACGACGAAATCCGATTTCCTGTAGCGGACCGATCATCGGTCCGCTGACCCGGCAGCCAACCCGCACCGGATTGAAACAGGAAACAGGATTTCGTCATGCCCGATCCAACCTACCCCGTGTTACCCACAGCCCTGGGCCAATTACCTGCCCAGGCTGTCCATGAGCGTTTCGCCACTCGCCCAGCTTTGTTTTCAGTGGTGTTCAATGCCCTGCGCGAGCGCATCCTGCAGCGCTACCCGACCCTGCAACTGGACCTGCTCTCGGTCAAGCTGGCCACCCCGGCCCCCGCTGGCGGTTATACCTACCCGCTGTTGATGAACATCGCTATCGCACATGTCTTGAACCCGCAGCTACTTGACCTGCAGCCACGCCGTGAACTGCCGTTCTACCTGACGCAAAACGTGCCTACGGTGCTGAAGCCCGCAGCGCTGCCGCTGATCGACATGCAGGTCATCGCGCAACTCATCGACGCTTTACCCTCATCGCTCTACCTGCATTTCCAGCACGCCCTGACTGACTACTGGAGCGCCACCGACAGCCACGGCAGCAGTCGCTGGCAATGGCTGGGTGAATTTCTCAATGGTCAGATGACCGCGGCAGCAGCAGGCCCCTCAGGCCTGACCGAAGTACAACGGGACATGCTGGCTGTCACCGCCGCCTGGCCCGGGCGCCTCGAGCGTCTGCCCCGCTCCACGCCCACCACGTATGCCTATTTCATTGAAACCACTCTTTCCAGCGCCGGGAAAGCATCACGCCTGCTCACGCCGGACCTGCTGCTGGTGCGCGACCAACAGGTGCTGCTGTGCAGCCTGACGGGGGCTGTCGAGCCGTTTGACTCGATGGATGCCTTTGGCGAAACCTGGGGGGCCAGGATGCAGAACCAATTCCAGTGCGACAGCATCACCTGGCGGCGCAATGAGCCTGAAGGCAACGTGTTCGAACAGCAGGCCGGGCTTATTCTTAATCAGCAACTTGAAGACCTGGCGAGTTTGTCATTTCAAGGCCAAAGCGAAGCAGCGCTTGCCCAAGCCCTGAATAAACTCACGGACCCAGCCCTACTGTTTACCAAGGTCCCGGTGCCTTCTGCTGCGCGCCTGCAAAAGGTCGACCGCCAGCTGCCCGCGTGGCTCAAGCACGCCAGTGCCGATGACCGCTTTGCCTACCACCGCCATCTGCAGGACATGGCGCGAGTGATGAAACAGAATCAGGGCCGCTCTTTCAACGAGGGCATTGCAAACATCCACAATTTCAGCCGCGACGCATTGCGCAAACAGATGCAAACCGACCATGAGGATTACGATCCCGACGAGTTGGTGTTGGATTTCGCCGTGGCCGCCGGCTACCCGGGCGGCGCCGGCATTATCGAGCATGTACGCATGTCGCTGACGGAGCTGGCGCTGAAGAACCTCGCCGGCAAGCCCAAAGGCACGCTGACGCTCGCCGCCAAAAGTGCCGAGACACTGCCGGACTGGATGACCACAGACTACTTGCTGGGTAGCCAGGGGTTGATCCAGCGCGTCGACATTGGCACAGCCTATCCACAGAAGATCAAGGACCTGTTGCTCACCGACACGAGCGACGCGCGCCAACGGGAGACCCTGTTTACTCGCGAACTCAAGGTCCACCTGCCGATGCAGGCGCTGGAGTACCGGATCAGGCAGCAGTATGGCGTCACCACCACAGGCTATCGTTATGTGAAGGCGTTGATGGGCGACACCCCCGCCGACAGAATCGTCGACGGCCAGGAGATCGTCCTGCGCCCACTGGCCCTGTGCCGAAAAGCCGGAGCCACGCCCGACACAGTCAATAACATGTTTGTTATCGAGCCTCGGGACGCCAACATCGGCCCGCACCTGCTGTATCGGCCGCTGTATACCGACAGCCTGTATCAATACCCCACACGCCAGGCCTTGCTGGATGCGCTTGCCACTCCCGGCGCGGTGCAGACGAGCGTGCTGACCTGGCTAAGCGACAAGGCGCGTCCGATCTACGATCACGGCGGGTTTAAAGAGCCGCACATCATTCGCTTCCTGCCCGGGGATGAATTCGCCCCGCCTGAACAGCCGGCCCCCGCGACGCTGGCAGTCGATGAGGGTGCCGATGAATGGCTTCAGTCACAGGTCAACGGCAAGCTGCTTGGCCACCTGTTCGGCAGCACCGCAAGGGCGATGGTCGACCTGGCTGATCGCGAGTCGGTGTCCAACAGCGGAAGCCGCTGGGCGATCGTGATGGAAGGTGCCTGGCTGCTGTTCAACACCTTGTTGCTGCCATTGGTGCGCGGCCCGGCCATGTTGGCGGGCTGGTTCCTGGTCCTGGTCAGCAGCCTGGAACAGGATTTGGCCGGACTCGACAGCGATGACCCGACCACCCGCGAGCTGGCGCTGATTGACCTGTTGCTCAATACCGCGATGGTGCTGTTGCATGCCGCCACACCCTCGGATGGCGCCCGACAGCCGTTATCGGAACTCGCCCCGCAAGACAACGCTCTGCACCTGGCGTCCTGGCGCCGCACTGCGGGTTTGCCGCCTCCGGAGAGCACTGCACCGGTCCAACACGGCTCGGTCGCGCTGCCGGGTGAGCCTCCGGCGACAGGCCACACCGCGCTGGACTTCAGCCGCTCGATAGCCAGCCCCCAGAGCAGCGCGAAGTTGCTCAAGGCGCTGCTCGATGTTCACGTGCCGTGGCCCGAAACCTTGCCACCCGCCGAGGCAAGCGGCCCGCTCAAGGGGCTGTACAGAATTGACAATAGCTGGCACGCCAGCGTCGGCGGGCTGCTGTTTCAAGTCAGCGTGGTAGCCGGTTTCGGCGAGGTCTACCTGGTTGACCCGCAGCACCCGCAGCGTCCTGGCTTCAAGTTGGCCAGCGACGGACAAGGGCATTGGCGGCTGGAACGAAAGGCTCGGCTGGAAGGCGGTATGCCCAGGGAAAAGCTGGATAAATGGCAGCGACAGCATCGAGATCGGATAGCCGCGCTGAAGAGAGACCTGGAAAGTCTCAATGCCGAAATGCTGCCATTGGCGATCACGTTTCTTCCGTTCAAAACAGCGCTGGACACGGCCAGGACCCAACTGGTCGAACATAAAAAAGCGTTGCGAGAGGATTGGATAAGGCTCGGCACCTCGACTGCGCTTCCAGAACTGCACGCCAGAATCACAGAACGGCATGCGCAAAGACAACTCATGACCGCGCAAGCCAAATTGCATTGGGATATCGCATTCGACAACTACCGGCAAAACGCGGAGGTGATTAACCCGACAATGCAGAAGATCGAAGTCAAGAACGGCGAACTGATGGAAGCCGACAGAACGGACCCGAGACACAAACGATCACGCGACGTCGCAACCCAGTTTGCTTATAACTACTGGGGGTCAATCTTTGAGGTGTTGTCGCAAAAATTTACCGACACCCTTGAAACCGAACGCGGCGAAAACACCGTGGAGCTCGGAGACCGCGTCAACAGAGAGTTGCGCGACAACGTCACAGACGCCTACGAGGCGTACATCAACACCAAGACGCTACAGGTTGAAGCGCTCGAACAGATGGTTGAGCCTGCAGAAAAAATCGAAACCTTCCTCAAACAGGCAGACCCCGCACTGCGCAATTTTCTATTGCAAGACAGGCCCACCGACCAAAAGATATCCTCGATCGCCCTAAAGCAACACGCACTGCTATTCCTTACCGAGCTGGTACTGGACCGCTCCCACGGTTCCCGAGAACCGGCGGAGTTTCTTTTCGTCCAGGAACTCACTGATCCTAAAACCACAGCCAGCGTCTTGGCGCACACGGAAATGCGTACAACCAGTGGCTACTCTACGGTTGAGCAAGTTGCCGTACTCAAGGGCGTCCTTGAACGCTATGAGCGACTCGAGAACGCCGTTAACTCATTAAGTGAAATGGGCTCCGGCTTTGTGCGCGAGGAGTATCAAACCCCATTCCTGGAGCAGCTCATTGACACCCGTACCAGCCTTGAAGCACAGCTGGCCGATTTGATCCTGACAGACCAAGGGTTTGCCCTCCTGCCAAGTTCTGCCAGCCCGACCCGGGCGAAACCCGCCGCCAGGAAAGTCATCAAGACGCGCAACAACAGCAGCCTGGTGGGTGATTTGCGCGATCCTCGACCGGAGGACCCCGGCCAATTTGTCGACATCAACGACCCCATCACCGGGCAGATCGTCGCCACCTACCTCGAACACGCCAATGAAGGCGTATGGGTCGAGGTTGTTGCGGCGACGCCCGCCACACAACCGCCTGCGCCGGTGGTTCGCTCATTGGCCGCTATTAAACGTGAGGCAGAAAGCGCGATACCCCAAAGGGCGGAAATCGAACGCAAGATACGCGGCCTGCAGAGAAAGCTTCAGGACCCGACACGCGGCGAAATGCTCAACCCGCTGGACTGGCAAGACATGTTGACCCCGCATGCGAACAAAATGGCCGCCCTGGCCGATGAAATCGAACGTAATCATGCCTCGCATCCAGATGCGAACGCCATGATGAACACCTACCGCGACGAGTCATCCACCACACTCAAGCTGGCACGTGAAGTATGCAGCGAGGGCTACAAGCAACAGCGCCCCAAAGCGTCCAATATTGCGTACCTGTGGCAACACGGTTTTGTCGATATCAACCTGGTCAAAAGCCGAGTTTTATTGAAGGCAGGCGACTATCTCAGCGAATACGTGATACGCGATAAAAGCCAAATAAAACATGGGAAACCGTATGAAGAAACCGTCCTGTGGTACGCGCACTTTCATTACCCGGCGGCCGATACTCCAGCATTAACACCGGCCTTCGGCCATCTAAAGACTAAAGCTGAGCGCCTGTTTACGCGTAAAGAACTGATCGAACGGGCTCGCGCTGACAACCGAGCCGTGGTCAATTTGGATAAAGCCGAGATCAAACCGCCGCTGGATAAGGAGCTGTTCCTTAAGCTGGAACTGCCCAGGCCGTGAGTAAATCGCACTAACTCCACCCATGTCGAAGCTGCCTGAACTTGACAGCTTCCACATCCTCCAAAAAAACAGCGCCAATACCGTCAACCGTTATCTCAATCGTACTGACCTGCAGCGGGCGCCTGGGGCATAACAACGTCTTGTCGACGTCGATTTCCACCTGGAACTGTTCTTTCAACGCCTTGGGCAGTAATGGCTTGGCGAATGCATCAACGTCCTGAAACGTCGACATGGTTTTGTGCAACTGAACCTGAGCGACGGCGCTGGCCTTGACGCTCGCGTTGACGGTCTTGCGCTGTTCGGGCGAGGCGTTTTTGTACCAGTCGGGCAAGACCGCCGCGGTTTCTTTAAGTGCCAACCTGCGGGCTGGCGTCGCGTCGACCAGCCATTGCGGAACGGCCTTTTCGAGGACGTCGCCGTGAATACTCAGGGTTGCCACTGGCGGCTTGCCAGTGGCGGGACGGCGAGATGAATCGGGCATGGTGTCACTCCTGTGATTGGGAGTGACAGCACATCACCGCTCCGCCTTTGGTCGTTGGTGCATACATACAACGGGCGTGGCCTCACCGAGAGTTGTCTATGCTCTGTAGGGAGATCTACCTGACGAGGGATGTATGAACGGTCCAGTCGACAACAAGCCACCGACCTTCTGGCAAATGCTGCACAGTGTGATGGCCGCCGCCTTCGGTGTGCAGAGCGGCAAGAACCGCGCGCGGGACTTTACCCACGGCAAGCCCAGCCACTTTGTGATCCTGGGCATTCTGTTCACGGCGGTGTTTGCGCTGGCGCTGTTCGGCATCGTCAAGCTGGTGCTGCACCTGGCCGGCGTCTGAGGAGGGTCAAGGCAACACAGCGCGCAGGCTGAACGGGTAACGATAGCTTTCAGGTTTGCCCAAGGCCGATAACGCCCGAAAATCCACGCTGTAATCGCTGCCGGCATTGATTTGCAACAAGCGGCGCGCCTGCTCCGGCCCAATCAGCTGGAACAGCGCGACCTCACGCTCGCTCCCGCCGTGCCGGGCGATATCCACCCCATGGGCATCGTCATACAACAGCACCATGGCCCAACCGCCCAGGGTGAAATGCCCCGCCACCAGGACACTCAGTCGACCGTCGAGCCGAGCCTCAAGGATGGGCGACGAGCTGTTGATCGCACTGAACAACACATCCTTGCCCGGTACGCGGCCACTGTCCTGCAGAGCCTGCATGGCGCCCAGGGCCATCTCGTCATTGGCCGACCACACCAGCGCCGTCTCCGGGTGCCGCTTGAACAGCTGAGTGGCTTGTTCAAGGGCGCGTTGGCGGTTCCATTCGCCGTACACCAATTGGCGCAACCGGACTTCGGGGTGTTCATCCAGCGCCTTGCGCAAACCTTTTTCGCGCAGCAGCGAGACAGGCGTGTTCTTGACCCCGGAGAACGCCAGCAAGTCGAGGGTCTGGCCGGGCGCAATGGGGCCATGTTGACGCAGCAACTCGGTGAGCATCAGGTAGCCCGCCTGCTCGTCATCGGCAACGATGCTGCCGAGCAGGTCAGGCTGATTGGACACGTCCAGGAACTGCACCTGATCCGGGGTCAGGGCGTTGTTGACGAGCAGCAGCTTGACCCCGCTGCCTTGGGCCAGGCGCAGAATCTGCGGGGCAACATACTGTTCGTTGACCAGCACCAGATAATCGGGGCGGTCAGCGCCCTGCAACGCCTCTCGCGCCTGCGTCAGGGTGTTATTGCTGTCGCGCTCGGAATAGCGCACGCACAAATGCAGGCCGAGGTCCTTGGCAGCGGCCTGCATGAATTGCGAATAGCCGACCCAGAAGGGTTCCGTGGACGTGCCCGGGTTAAGAAAGACCACTGACGTCGCATGGGCCATCGCCCCGTACGCCGATCCCAGTAACCACGCACACGCAATCAGAACCTTCAACATAGTCGTTTGAGCCTTGAATGTTGGCCGCCATGATAGTGGCAAACTGGCAGTCAATCGAGGCTCAACCAACCTTCTTTTATTGGTGGCTAACCCAGAACACGGCGGTTCCGACCACCAGAATTATCAGGAACAAAATGGCCCAGGCGTCAACGGTACTGTCAGGTTTACGGGCTTTGGTCGAATTGCTCATCGCATCGCCTCTTGTCGGTTTTATAGGTGATTGCACTAAGACTCGACGACAGTAAAGATCATGATTGCCCGCATGACAAATGTGGGTATCGCGATAACCGTTCTCATTAGTCAATTTGGTTATTTACATATACTCAAACATCACTTTTGCGCATAAACGCAAACTGGTATCGTGCGCCGGCTCCGTTGGGAGTGCGCGGCCGTGCGCGCAGATTTGCCGAGAACAGGACCTATATGTACGTATACGACGAATACGATCAGCGCATCATCGAGGACCGCGTCAAGCAGTTCCGTGATCAGACCCGACGCTACTTGGCAGGTGAGCTGAGCGAGGAAGAGTTCCGCCCTCTGCGCCTGCAAAATGGCCTTTATGTTCAGCGCTTTGCGCCGATGCTGCGGGTGGCCGTGCCTTATGGCCAACTGACCTCGCGCCAGACGCGCATGATGGCCAAGATTGCCCGTGACTTCGACAAAGGCTATGCCCACATCAGTACCCGCCAGAACGTGCAGTTCAACTGGCCGGCGCTGGAGGACGTGCCGGACATCCTGGCTGAACTGGCGACCGTGCAGATGCACGCCATTCAGACCAGCGGTAACTGCCTGCGCAACGTGACCACCGACCAATTCGCCGGCGTAGCCGCCGACGAGCTGATCGACCCGCGCCCCTGGTGTGAAATCGTCCGTCAGTGGACCACCTTTCACCCGGAATTCGCCTACTTGCCGCGCAAGTTCAAGATCGCCATCAATGGCTCGACCTCGGACCGCGCCGCCATCGAAGTGCATGACATTGGCCTTGAGCCGGTGCACAACGCAGCCGGCGAGCTGGGCTTCCGTGTGCTGGTCGGTGGCGGCCTCGGTCGTACACCGGTCGTCGGCGCATTCATCAATGAATTCCTGCCATGGCAGGACCTGTTGAGCTACCTCGATGCCATTTTGCGGGTCTACAACCGCTACGGCCGTCGTGACAACAAGTACAAGGCCCGGATCAAGATCCTGGTCAAAGCGCTGACCCCTGAGGTATTTGCCCAGAAAGTCGACGCTGAAATGGAACACCTGCGCGGCGGCCAGACCACCCTGACCGAAGCCGAAGTACACCGCGTCGCCAAGCACTTCGTCGACCCTGAGTACAAAGCCCTGAGCAACCAGGAAGCTGCGCTGGCCGACCTTGACCAGCAGCACCCAGGTTTCGCCCGCTGGCGTACCCGCAACACCCTGGCGCACAAAAAGCCGGGCTATGTCGCGGTGACCCTGTCGCTGAAACCCACCGGCGTTGCACCGGGCGATATCACCGACAAACAGCTGGACGCCGTCGCCGACCTGGCCGAGCGCTACAGCTTCGGCCAACTGCGCACCTCCCATGAGCAGAACATCATTCTCGCCGACGTTGAACAGAGCCAACTGTTCACCCTGTGGGGCGAGCTGCGCGAAGGCGGTTTCGCCACGCCGAACATCGGCCTGCTGACCGACATCATCTGCTGCCCGGGCGGCGACTTCTGCTCCCTGGCCAACGCCAAATCGATCCCGATCGCCGAATCGATCCAGCGCCGTTTCGACGACCTGGACTACCTGTTCGACATCGGCGAGCTGGACCTGAACATCTCCGGTTGCATGAACGCCTGTGGTCACCACCACGTCGGCCACATCGGCATCCTGGGCGTGGACAAGAAAGGCGAAGAATTCTACCAAGTGTCCCTGGGTGGCAGCGCCAGCCGCGATGCGAGCCTGGGCAAGATCCTCGGCCCGTCCTTCGCCCAGGAAGCCATGCCCGAGGTGATCGGCAAGCTGATCGACGTGTACATCGAACAGCGCACCGAAGATGAGCGTTTCATCGACACCTACCAGCGCATTGGCATCGACCTGTTCAAGGAGCGCGTCTATGCAGCGAATCATTAAGAACAACGAAGTCCTCGACGAAACCTGGCACCTGCTGCCCAAGGACGCGAGCTTCGATGGCATTTCCAACTGCGACGACCTGATCGTACCGTTGGCCCTGTGGCGCGAGCACGCCCATGCGCTCAAGGCCCGCGACGGCGGCCTGGGTGTGTGGCTGGACGCCGATGAAGAAGCCGAAGAAATCGGCAACGACGTGGAACACTTCCAGGTCATCGCCCTGAACTTCCCGGCCTTCACCGACGGTCGCAACTACTCCAACGCACGCCTGCTGCGAGACCGCTACGGTTTCAAAGGCGAGCTGCGCGCGATTGGCGATGTGCTGCGCGACCAGCTGTTTTATCTGCACCGCTGCGGGTTCGATGCCTTCGCCTTGCGCGCCGACAAAGACCCGTATGAAGCGTTGGAAAGCCTCAAGGACTTCTCGGTGACGTATCAAGCCGCAACGGATGAACCGCTGCCCTTGTTCCGTCGTCGCTAAACGTTAGCGCATGAAAAAGCCCTGGCATGCCAGGGCTTTTTTATGAATTGATTTTGATCGACGCCAGCACGTGCTTCTGCCCTATGGAACACGGCACATCTGCCGGCTGGGCCCGCACCGCCTCGATCACGCCCAGCAACTGAGCTTTGCTCTGGGCCAACTGCGCCTGCATCGCTTCGATCTGCTGCACCTTACGCTCCAGTGCCTCGACCAATTCATCGCGCTTGTGCTCGCCTGGTGCTGGCATCAGCGCCTTGAGTTCCTGCAAGGTAAACCCGGCCTGCTGCGCGCTCTGAATCAGTTGCAGGGTCTGCAACGCTTGTGCTGAATAGCGTCGATAGCCATTGGCCTGGCGCCCCACCTGGCTGATCAGCCCTTCGGCCTCGTAGAACCTGATACGCGACGCTGCCAGCCCGCTTTGTTTTGCCAGCTCACCAATATTCATTGCCACGCCCTGCTTGACATTAAAGTTAACTTTAAGCTTAGCCTGAGGCCTCCCCCGCCCAGGAGTCAATCCATGTCGCCCTTTGAAGCCTTGCAACTGCCCAACGGCCAAATCCTTACCAACCGCATCGCCAAGGCGGCGATGGAAGAGAATATGGCCGACGCCCGGCAAGCGCCCTCGCGCGAATTGAAGCAGTTGTACAAGACCTGGGCGGACGGTGAGCCCGGTTTATTACTGACCGGCAACGTGATGATCGACCGCCACGCCATGACCGGCCCCGGCGGCGTGGCCCTGGAAGATGAGCAGCACCTGGAGAGCTTCCGTGAATGGGCCGATGTTGCCCGCGCCAAGGGCGTGCACTTTTGGGTGCAGCTCAGCCATCCGGGGCGCCAGACCATGGCCAATCTGGGCCAGCAAGCCTTGGCGCCCTCAGCGGTAGCACTCGAGCTGGGCGGTTTTTCGAAGATGTTTGCCAAGCCCAGGGCCATGACCGAGCACGACATTCAAGACGTGATCAAGCGCTTCGCCACCAGCGCGCGCCTGGCCGAGAAAGCCGGGTTTACCGGGGTGCAAATCCACGCAGCGCATGGCTATTTGCTCAGCCAGTTTCTCTCGCCGCTGAGCAACCTGCGTACCGATCGCTGGGGCGGCTCGCTGGAAAACCGTGCGCGCCTGCTGCTGGAGGTGATCAACGCAGTGCGCGCCAACGTCAGCCCGTCCTTTTGTGTGGCGGTAAAGCTCAACTCGGCGGACTTCCAGCGCGGCGGGTTCGAAGAGGCCGATGCGCGCGCGGTGGTCGAGATGCTCAACCCGTTGCCCATCGACCTGCTCGAGTTATCCGGCGGCAGCTATGAGGCCCCGGCGATGCAAGGAGACGCGCGGGACGGCCGTACCCTGGCGCGTGAAGCGTACTTCCTGGAATTTGCCAAAGCGCTTGCAACCCTCGCCAACATGCCGCTGATGGTCACCGGCGGTATTCGTCGCCTGCCAATCGTGCAGCAGGTGCTGGACAGCGGCATTGCCATGGCCGGCATCGCCACCGCCCTGACGCTGGAACCACAACTGATCAAACACTGGCGCGAAGGGCGCGATCTGAACCCGCAACTCAAACCCATCAACTGGCAGCGCAAACCCCTGGCAGCCCTCGCCACGCTGGCGGTGGTGCGTTACCAGATGCGCCGCCTGAGCCGCGGCCACCTGCCCAAGCCGAAGGTCGCACCGTGGATGGCGTTGGTCCGCGACCAGTGGTTTATCGCCCGCCGCACCCGCCAATACCGCGCCGCCATGACGCAATCTTCACATTAAGAGCGGAGCATTCGCCGTGATCGAACTGTCCCCTATTGATCAGCAATTTTTTACCTCACTGACGATTGGAGTTCTTCATGGCGAAAATCAACCTGGCCCAGCAATTGGCGACCACCCTTGAACAGGCGGGCATCAAACGCATCTGGGGCCTGACCGGCGACAGCCTCAATGGCCTGACCGACGCCCTGCGCACCATGGACAGCATCGAGTGGATGCACGTGCGCCACGAAGAAGTCGCCGCCTTCGCCGCCGGTGCCGAAGCCGCCGCCACCGGCGAACTGACGGTGTGCGCCGGCAGTTGCGGGCCGGGCAACCTGCATTTGATCAATGGCCTGTTCGACTGCCATCGCAACCATGTCCCGGTGCTGGCCATTGCCGCACAGATTCCCTCCTCGGAAATCGGCCTGAACTACTTTCAGGAAACCCATCCCCAGGAACTGTTCAAAGAGTGCAGCCACTTTATCGAGCTGGTGACCAACCCCGAGCAAATGCCCCAGGTGCTGCACCGCGCCATGCGCTCGGCGATCCTCAACCGTGGCGTGGCGGTGGTGGTGATTCCTGGCGATGTGTCGCTGCTGGAAGTACAAGACAAGCTCAAGCCGTGGCCGGCCCTGCACGCACCGCGCACTTTGCCGGCGGAGCAGGACCTGCAACGCCTCACCGAGATCCTTGAGGGCAGCCAGAAAGTCACCCTGCTGTGCGGCAGCGGCTGTGCCGGCGCCCACGACCAAGTGGTGGCCCTGGCCGATGCCTTGGGCGCGCCGGTGGTGCATGCCTTGCGCGGTAAAGAGCATGTGGAGTGGGACAACCCGTTTGATGTGGGCATGACCGGCTTGATCGGTTTCAGCTCCGGTTATCACGCCATGCTCAACTGCGACACGCTGATCATGCTCGGCACCGACTTCCCGTACCGCCAGTTCTACCCGACCGACGCGAAAATCATCCAGGTCGACCGCAACCCGCAGGCGCTGGGGCGCCGGGCCACGCTGGACCTGGGTATCGCTGCCGACGTCAGCGAGACCATCGAAGCACTGTTGCCGCGCCTGACCCGCAAGGCCGACCGCAGCTTTCTCGACACCTCACTGAAGCATTACGAGAAGGCCCGCCAAGGCCTGGATGACCTGGCAGAGCCCTCAAAGGCTGACCGGCCGATCCACCCGCAATACGTGGCGCGCTTACTCAGCGAGTTGGCGGATGACGATGCCATCTTCACCGCCGACGTCGGCTCACCCACCGTCTGGGCTGCGCGCTACTTGAAAATGAACGGCAAACGCCGCCTGATCGGTTCGTTCAACCACGGTTCGATGGCCAATGCCATGCCGCAGGCCATCGGCGCACAAGCGGCTTTCCCCGGGCGCCAGGTCATTTCGATGTCCGGCGACGGTGGGTTTGCCATGTTGATGGGCGATTTCATCTCGTTGGCGCAATTGAAATTGCCGGTCAAAGTCATCGTGTTCGATAACTCGTCACTCGGGTTTGTCGCCATGGAAATGAAAGCCGCTGGCTACCTCGACACCGGCACTGAATTGAAAAATCCGGATTTCGCGGCCATGTCCAATGCCATGGGCATCCTCGGCATTCGCGTGGAACAATCCGAAGACCTCGAACCGGCCTTGCGCCGAGCCCTGGCGCATGACGGCCCGGTGCTGGTGGACGTCGTTACCGCCACGCAGGAACTGGTGATGCCGCCCAGCATCAAGTTGGAACAGGCCAAGGGTTTCAGCCTGTACATGCTCAAGGCGGTGATGAGCGGGCGCGGTGATGAAGTGATCGAGTTGGCGCGCACCAACTGGTTGCGCTGAGGGTGGTGGGGGGATTTGTGTACATATCCGTTGTTTGGGTTACGGCTGACATGGGTTCCGCCCTTACGGCGGGTCACTTTGGAAAAGCCCCAAAGTAACCAAAGGGCTCTTGCCCCACCACTCGGCACCTCGCCTAGGCTCGGTGTGCCCTCACGCAGGCTTTGGACCGTGGGCCGCCGCCATGGGCCATCCTTGGCCCATCGCGGCTAAACCGGCGTCCTGCCGGTTTACCCACGCTCCAAAGCCTGCGTTCGGCCAGCGTGGTTAACGGGGCGCCTAAGATCAACAGCAGATCAAGATCAAAAGCAGAGCACGGCGGCCTGGTAGCCGACCTGAGTGGTTAGATCAAAAGCAAAACCGAGGCGGCCTGACAGCCGACCTGATCTTGGAAGCTGAACCCAATCAAATGTGGGAGCGGGCTTGCTCGCGAATGCGGTGTGTCAGTTACAAATGAGTTGACTGACACACCGCATTCGCGAGCAAGCCCGCTCCCACATTTGGAACTCAATTCACCCGGTAAAAGTGGTGTTGCTGTGCTGTTGCCCTGCTTTTGCTTCAACCACTCAGGTCGGCTTTCAGGCCGCCGTGCTCTGCTGTTGATCTTGATCTGACAGGCCCCGTTAACCACGATGGCCGAACGCAGGCTTGAATCCGTGGGTAACCCGGCAGGACGCCGGGTTAGCCGCACTGGGCCAGGGATGGCCCATTGCGGCGGCCCACGGATTCAAGCCGGAGTGCGGGCATGCCGAGCCCAGGCGAGGCACCGAGTGGTGGGGCAAAGCGTTTTTTGGTTACTTTTTTAGGCGCTTTGTAAAAAAGTGACCCGCCGTAAGGGCGGAACCCTAAGCCGCCGTTACCGCAGCAACGGATATGTACCCAACCAACCCGATCAGCCCGACTGCTTCTCAACCCATTTCCCATAAGCATCAATAAACGCCTGCAAGAACGGCTTGGTCTTCTCCGACACCTTACCCGCCTCATCAAACACACTGCCCGCCCCACCCAGGTACGCTTCCGGCTGCTGCATGCACGGCACATCGAGGAACACCAGGGACTGGCGCAGATGATGGTTGGCACCAAAGCCTCCAATCGCCCCCGGCGACACACTGATGATCGCCCCAGGCTTGCCGCTGTAGACGCTTTGCCCGTACGGTCGCGAACCAACGTCGATGGCATTCTTCAACGGCGCAGGCACGGAACGGTTGTATTCCGGGGTCACGAACAGCACCGCGTCGGATGAACGTACCTGCTGACGGAAAGTACTGTAGGCTGCGGGCGGTGATGCCCCGTCGATGTCCTCGTTGTAGAGCGGCAAATCGCCAATTTCAACAATGTTCAATTTGAGATTGGCAGGGGCCAGTTCGGCCAACGCCAGGGCGACCTTGCGGTTGATCGACTCTTTTCTCAAGCTGCCGACCAGGACGGCAATCGTGTAGACCTTGCTCATTGGGGTTTTCCCGACGTCTGACTAAAGGAGCTTGTAGTTATAGAGTCTTCGCGACGGGTTCACCAGAAGGTTTTGATCATCCCCAAGACGTTTGACTCGCCGTAGCTCGCGTAGGAAGCGTCTGAAAACATCAACGAATAGTATTTTTTTTCCATAGGTAAACTACCCCGCTCCATGACGGTCTACAGAACCGCAAATCGAGTGTTTATCTCCAGAGGTTCTAAACAGATGGCTGCAGTACTTGTCGGACAGTTCCATGCCAGAGACGCGGAAGGACGCGTGTATTCGGTGCATGAGTTCCAGGAATCCAACCCGGCGCAAAGCGACCCGGCTGGCTCGGCGCCCACCACTACCTACAAGCTGGCCATTGGCGATCGTGTAGAGAAACTGGACGGCGAAGAATTCAGATTGATCCAGTCGGGGACCGTTATCACCCGCGAATCGCCAACGGTTCTCGCCTCATAAGATCCCGCCTTATCGACCTGCTCAGTCCTGGCCATTGATGGCGTTGACTGGGCTGGGTGATCACGGCCGACGTATTTCCGTCACCTCGACGCCCTGCTCACCGTCCATTTGCCTGAGCGTCACCATCAATTGCCCCCGCTCCCCTTCGACGGCATACAGCGATCGCTTGTAGCCCGACGTGCCGTAACCGGGATAGGCAACCACCTGCCTGACCAACGCAATTTCCAGCACCGCGCCCACCTGCTCGCCCACCTGTTCCTGGGAACGGATAAACGCCTCAAGGGCGAGATTTTCCGGCGTGTGTTCATCGTGATTATTGAAGAGATAAGCAGCCACGCCCCCAACGGTCACCAGGACCAGAAGTTGCTTGGCCGTTACCCCGAGGAATATCGAGGGTTTAGGCATGTGAGACCGGACCTGTTTTTGTTTTAAGTGCCGAGTAACCGGCATTGGTCGTTGATGATCAGATGCGCCATTCTAATCAGGTCGATGGGTAATGCCAGATGAATCAGTTGTCGCCGTAGGTAATATCCTTGTTCTCCCCGACACCGCCCAGCGTGCGGTCCTTGCCAAACGAGAACAGGTCGAACGGCGTTTTGGATTGAGTGGGCGGATAGTGGTACTGATAGGCAATGCCCCAAGGGTCGGCCAGCAGGTCTTCGCTCACATAAGGCCCCTTCCATTTCGCCTCGCCGTCGGGTGCTGTGGTCAGTGCCTCCAGGCCTTCTTCATCAGTGGGGTAACGGCCAATGTCTTGATGGAACTGCTCGAGCGCCTTCCCCAGTTCGGCCACCTGGGCTTTCGCCGTGGCAATTTCCGTTATGGTTACCTCACCGAGTAAACGTGGCCCCACCGCAAAGGCCAGCAAGCCAATGATGATCAACACCACCAGCACCGCCCAACGCGTAAAGCCACGCTGGCCGGGGATCTTTCCGATTGTGGTACGTCCTGGCATTGTAAGGCTCCCCATTGTTCCTCGGCTGATACGTTCTTATATGACCTGATCGTTGCAGTTGTATACACGCTAACGGTAGCCGACACCCGGCCATGCTCGTGCTCTTTTTTCCCCAGCCATTGAAACCCCACCGCACTGAACATAGACTCCGGCGATGCGTTTACGTCATATCGAAGTGATTCAGGCCATCTTGCAGACCGGACACCTCGGCACGGCCGCCGAATGGTTGCAACTCCCCGTGGGCGATGTGGAGGCAACGCTCAAGGATGCCGAACTCCAATTGGGTTTCATGCTGTTTGCCAGTGTGCGCGGGCGTTTGCAAGCGACGCGAGAGACCTTGGAGCTGCAGGCACAAATCGCCCATCTCTATGAAGCACTGGAACCGGTACAACGCCTGGCCAGCCGCTTGAAACACCATCACGCGCCGACCCTGCGTGCCCTGTGCACCCAGCCCCTGGCCAATCAACTGTTACCGCAAAGCATCGCCGTACTGCGCCGGCGCTTCCAGGACACGCCGTGCAACCTGTCGAGCCAGCCAACCCGGGAGATTGTCAGGAGCCTGCTGCTGCACGAAGCCGATGTGGGCCTGAGCCTGCAGGACCCGCAACACCCGCAAATCCACAGCACCGTACTGGCCCAAGGCAAGCTGCAATTGCTCGCGCCCCATGGCTGGCTGAAACCCAAGCAAAAGTACATTGCGCTGCAGGACCTGGCCGGGCAGTCGTTGATCGGGCTTGAAGGGCATGACCCGCTCAGCCGTCAGTTGGACGCCAAACTGCAAGCCCTGCGCCCGCTGCCAGTGGTGCAAACGCGTGTGCAGACCTACCAGATGATGCGCAGCATGGTGGAAGCCGGCGAAGGCCTGGCGATTGTCGATCCGTTCACCGCCTTTGGCGCTCCAGAGGCTGGGCTGGATGCGTGCCCGGTGTCGCCGCCGATCATGGTTAATCTGTACGCGCTGACCCTCAAAGAGGGCGTGACGTCACCCGCGCTGAATGCGTTGCTGGAAATTGTCACGCAAAAGGCAGAAAGCCTGTTGGCAAGCTAAGCCTGTTCGAGTTCCGTCTTGAACAACCGGTACCAGAAAATCGCCACTTCGCGGGTTTGCGGATCAATCCCGCGATAACGCAGTTGATCAATCCCGCCCATCACATACCCGCAACGCTCATACAGGCGGCAGGCGCCGAGGTTGTTGTTCTGGGTTTCGAGCATCATGCCCGGCAGGTTTTTCTTGCGCGCCCAGAACTGCGCCACGTCCAGCAGCGCCTTGGCCACCCCATGCCGCCGCGCAGGCAAGGCCACCGCCAGTTCGTCAACGTGGGCAAAACCGTTCCAGTTGGTGCTGACCACGACATGCCCTACCGCACGGTCATCCAGGTAAGCCATAAAAATCGCGCTGTCGGGTGCGTCGCGAAAACTGGCGAACTCTTCCGGGTCGATGCCATAACACTTGCGGTACGGCAGGATGCGCTCCACGGCCCATTGGTCGACACGCCTGCCCATTTCCGGCACACCATAGCCGCTGACCTCAAAGCTGAAATCATTGCCCCACACGTAGGCATCAAAACCTTCGTCGGCGACCCGAACACTGAGCCCTGGATACTTCGGGTTCATTACAGCTTGCATAAACATTCTTAACCCTTGATGCAATCGACGGTGTAACAACGGCCATTGCCGTCATCTTCGTGTTGCAACCCATGAACATCCGCGACAAAACCGGGGAAACTGCTATCGAATGTGCGGGCAAACACCAGGTAGTCGATGATCGACCGCGTCGCCTCGGTAAAGCGCTCGCCCGGCATGATCAACGGAATGCCCGGCGGATAAGGCACCAGCATCACGGCTGCGATGCGCCCTGACAAGGCATCAATGGAAACAGCTTCGACTTCACCCCGCACCAACTGATCGTAGGCGTCGGCGGGTTTCATCGCAATTTCCGGTAATACCGTGTACATGCGCTTGAGGTGCCTGGCCGTGGCATTGCTGCGGTAACAACTGTGCAATTGATCGCACAGGTCGCGCAAGCCCAGGCCTTGATAACGCGCCGGCCCCTGTTTAAACACCGATGGCAAACAACTGGCCAAGCTGACGTTAGCGTCGTAGTTGCGCTTGAACTCCAGCAACTCGGTGAGCAAGGTACTCCATTTGCCTTTGGTGATCCCCATGGAAAACAACACGAGGAAAGAATATAGCCCGGTCTTCTCCACCACCAACCCACGCTCCCAGAGGAATTTGCTGACGACCGCCGCAGGAATTCCGCGTTCGCTCAAGGCACCTCCGGCGCTCAGGCCAGGCATCACCAGCGTCACTTTGATCGGGTCCAGCAACACGTAGTCTTCGGCCACATCCCCAAAGCCATGCCAGTCATCCTGAGGGTGCAACAGCCAATCCGCGGTGGCCACCCGGT
This sequence comes from Pseudomonas antarctica, assembly GCF_001647715.1. NCBI lineage: Bacteria > Pseudomonadati > Pseudomonadota > Gammaproteobacteria > Pseudomonadales > Pseudomonadaceae > Pseudomonas > Pseudomonas antarctica. The sequence continues at coordinate 2,601,026 of NZ_CP015600.1, read as the reverse complement.
CGATACCGGCCACCGAAGGCGGTTGCCAGATCGAAAACCACCAGTCCTCGGCGGCGATATGCTGGCGCAGGTTGGCCAGTGCGCGCCGGAAGCTCAGGGCCTCGTCGAACATCTCCTGCAACAGCGAACGCCCGGCCGGGCCTTCCATCATCGCCGACGCCACGTCCAGCGAGGCAATGATGCTGTATTGCGGCGAGGTGGAGATGTGCATCATGAACGCTTCATTGAAACGGTCGCGGTCGAGTTGGCGCGCGCCGCCGTCCTGCACATGGATCATTGAAGCCTGGCTGAAGGCCGCCAGCAGTTTGTGCGTCGAGTGCGTGGTAAATACCAGGGGGCTGTCCGGGGTGCGCGAGGTGCCCATGCCATAACGACCGGCGAAAAACTCGTGGAAGGCCGCGTAGGCGTACCAGGCCTCGTCAAAGTGCAAGACCTCGACACTGTTGCCCAATTGCTGCTTGATCAGCTCGGCGTTGTAGCACAGGCCGTCATAGGTAGAGTTGGTGACCACCGCCATCTTTACTTTCGGCGGCCGGCCACGGGTCAAAGGGCTGGCTTCGATTTTGGCCTGGATCGACTCGGGGCTGAATTCGCTCAGGGGGATCGGGCCGATGATCCCCAGTTCGTTGCGCTCCGGGCACAGGTACAACGGGATCGCGCCGGTCATGATGATCGAATGCAACACCGACTTGTGGCAGTTGCGATCCACCAGCACCAGGTCGTCGCGACCGACCATGGAATGCCAGACGATCTTGTTGGCCGTCGAGGTTCCGTTGATCACAAAGAACGTGTGATCGGCGCCGAAGTTACGCGCGGCGCGGGCTTCGGCTTCCGCCAGCGGGCCTGTGTGATCGAGCAGTGAGCCCAATTCGGGCACGGACACGGACAGGTCCGACCGCAGGGTATTTTCCCCAAAGAACTGATGAAACGCCTGCCCGACGGGGCTTTTGCGGTAAGCCACACCACCACCATGGCCGGGTGTGTGCCAGGAGTAATTGGAATCGGCGGTGTGCTGCACCAATGCTTTGAAGAACGGCGGTAACAAGCCATCCAGGTAAGTGCGTGCGGCGCGAGCGACTTGCCGGGCAAGAAACGGCACGGTGTCTTCGAACAAATAAAGAATCCCGCGCAACTGGTTAAGCTCGCTCATGGCATCGGCCGGCGCATTCTCCAGGGTGACCTGCTCGCCCAGAGCAAAGATCGGCAGGTTGGGCGCCCTCACCCGCGCCAGGCGAATTAACTCGACCATGTTTTGCAGCAAGTGGGTATTTTCCCCAGCCCCTTCGGCGGCGATCAACATGCATGCCAGGCCGTGATGGGTAGAAGCCACCAGCCGGCCTTCGGCGTAGTCGACGGCAGAGAAGATGCTGAAGCCCTCTTGTTCCAGCTCGCGGGCGATGCCTCGAACCCGATCACCGGCAACGGTGTCGGCCTTGATGTCGCGATGTACGATAAGAACAGGGAACTTCAGGTCTTTGTACATGAGCGCTTGTAGTCCTGAGGGCTATGCATTCAGGGTAGAAGCTGGGAGCGGATGACGCGAATGAAGATTTTTCCGGCGATGGAGATCAACTGTGGAAGCGGGCTTGCTCGCGAACCCGGTGTATCAGCCAGCACATTCATCAACTAACCTACCGCTATCGCAGGCAAGCCAGCTCCCACATTTTTCAACCGCGTTGAATCAGGCTATTGCTGGGTCAGTTGCGTCCACAACGCCGGCGCACCGGCCGACTTGGCAATCGCCTCCAACCGCGCCGCATGCTCAGCCAGATCCTGCTCGCTGGCGCGGATGATGGGGGTCGGCTTGCGATCCGCCGGCAAACGGCGAATTTCCGAAGGACGATTGCCCGAGCCCTCCGCCGAACCCGTGCCATCGGAGGCATTACCGGCCAGGGACAGGCTGGTTTGCCCGCCGGTCATGGTCAGGTAAACGTCGGCGAGAATCTCGGAGTCGAGCAAGGCGCCGTGGAGTTCACGGCCGGAGTTGTCGACGCCATAGCGCTTGCACAAGGCATCCAGGCTGTTGCGCTGGCCTGGGTGACGCTCACGGGCCATCATCAAGGTGTCGAGGATCGAGCAGTGCTGGGAGATATCCGCACGATCGCTCTGCCCCATCAGGGCAAATTCGTTATTGATGAAACCGACGTCGAACGCCGCGTTATGGATGATCAGCTGGGCGCCATTGATAAATTCGAAAAACTCGTCGGCCACTTCAGCGAAGCGCGGCTTGCCTTTGAGGAATTCGTCGGTGATGCCGTGGACGCCGATCGCACCCTCGTCACTGTCCCGGTCCGGCTGCAGGTAAACGTGAAAGTGACGGCCGGTAAGGCGCCGCCCCATCAGCTCGACACAACCGATTTCGATGATCCGGTGGCCATCGGTCACCGGCATGCCGGTGGTTTCGGTATCGAGTACAACAGATCGGATGGCCATCAGGGTTCAGCTCTCAACGGTGGTGTATTTCAAGGGGCGGGATATTAGCACGTCACGCATTGCGCAGCCCAAGACTGGCCCAAGGCGCTTGATCCACTATAGTTTTTAACACTCTTTAGCAAAGCTGCAGCAGTTTGCCCTGGGCGCCCTTGCTAGCCTGCGCACCCCACTCGAATGCGGACTGCGCTGAGCCATGAACCTGTCAAAAACCCTGTGTGCCCTGCTGCTGGCAGGCAGCACCTGCACGGCGCACGCCACCAGTTTCGTGATGACGACCGACTTCCTGGTCAGCCTGTCCATGAGTGCCACCAAGGGCACCAGTTCTTCCTTCAAGGATGACAAGATTGTTCAGGCTGCCAGGGAGGACGCCGAATCGTTTGTGGCCAGCGATGGCCAGATCCGTGGCGTGCGCCTGGAGTCGGCGCTGATGCATATCCGAGAGCGTTTGCCGGAGCAAACCTTCAGCGACATGCAGCTGGCACAGGCCATCGCCGTACTTTAAACCTCAGCTCTGCTTGTAACCCCGTACTTCATCCACGCCACGGTTGGCCAGTTGGTCGGCGCGTTCGTTGCCAGGATGGCCGATGTGCCCGCGCACCCATTTCCAGGTGATGTTGTGGCGGTTGCATTGCTCATCGAGCAGCTGCCACAGGTCGGCATTCTTCACCGGTTCCTTGGCCGCCGTTTTCCAGCCGCGCTTTTTCCAGTTGACCATCCACTCGTTGATGCCCTTCATCACGTATTGCGAGTCGGTCACCAGCAGCACGTCACACCGGCGCTTGAGCTCTTCCAGGCCACGGATGGCACCCATCAGCTCCATGCGGTTGTTGGTGGTGTTGGCTTCGCCGCCCCACAGTTCCTTCTCCACGCCCTTGCACACCAGCAACGCGCCCCAACCGCCGGGGCCGGGGTTGCCCTTGCAGGCGCCATCGGTGAAGAGTTCTACGGTATCGGTCATCGGTTGCATCCATCAAAACGGGCTGGCGGTAATCGACCGACAGTATCCCGAGGCCGAAAGATTCGGCCGGTAATCAAAAAGGGAGTTTACGGTTCGCTCTGCTTGCGATTGACCTTGGCCATCGGCATCGGCACCAGCTTGCCCATGGGCTGGCGTAGCACCTGACGCACCGGCCGCAGCCCGACCACAATCTTGCGCGCCACCAATAAATAGAAGCCGCCGCCCGACAGCTGCCACGCACCCGCCCGGCGTTCCCAGCCGGCCAGACGGCCTTGCCACTTGGCGGACGCAAGCGGCGGACGATAGCACCCGAAGCGGCGTTTCTCCAGCGCAAAGCCCAGCAGGTTCAGCCAGTCGCCTACCCGTGACGGCGCGATGCAGCGCGCCTGGCGCAGGCCGTCATGGGCGAACACATGGCGCAGGCCCCAGCTGCTCCAGGGGTTGATGCCGATAATCAGCAAATGGCCACCCGGGCGCACACTGCTCGCGGCTTCGCGCAGCAAACCGTGGGGCGACAGGCAAAAATCCAGGCCATGCTGCAACACCACCACATCGGCGGCATGCTCGCTCAACGGCCAGGCCTGTTCCTCGCAGACAATCTCCACCCCCGGCAACGGCGCGCCCAGGCGCACATTGCGTTGCACCTGCGGCGCGGCAGGCGGCGTCTGGGCCGACGGGCCGTAATGCACCAGGTAACCACCAAAGAACCGACCCAACTCGTCTTCGAGCATGCGCCGTTCTTCATCCAGCAGAAATTGCCCGATCGGCCCGGACAGCCATTCACGGGCCGCGCTGATCAGGGCCAGCCATTCAGGATCGGCCTGGGCGAACGCTTTATCAGTCATTGCATTCTCCAACTCGCCTAGACGTTCTAAGATGCACCAATGTGTTCAGCTTGGCGAATCGAAGAATGATACAGATCAGTGCACTCCCCGCGTTCACCGACAACTACATCTGGTTGTTACAAGACCCGCACACCCTACGCTGCGCCGTGGTCGACCCCGGCGATGCCGCGCCGGTGCTGGCCTGGCTCAAGCAGAACCCGCAGTGGACCCTCAGCGACATCCTGATCACCCACCATCATCACGATCATGTCGGCGGCGTCGAGCAACTGAAAAATGTGACCGGCGCCAAGGTCTACGGCCCCGCGAGCGAAAATATCCCGGCGCGGGACGTGGCCTTGACGGATAACGACCGCGTCACGGCGCTGGGCTGGGATTTCGATATTTATAGCGTGCCGGGGCACACCCTGGGCCATATCGCCTTTTACCATCAGGGCGTGCTGTTTTGTGGCGACACCCTGTTTGCCGCCGGTTGCGGCCGCCTGTTCGAAGGCACGCCGGAACAAATGCACACCTCACTGCAACGCCTGGCCGCTCTCCCCGACGACACCCTGGTGTACTGCACCCACGAGTACACACAAAGCAACCTCAAATTTGCCCAGGCCGTGGAACCGAACAATCCCGATATCGCCGAACGCGTGGAAACCGTCAAGCAGTTGCGGACCCGTGGCGAGATGACGCTGCCGTCCAATCTGGCCCTGGAAAAACGTACTAACCCTTTTCTACGTACCGCCGAAACATCCGTTAAACAAAAAGCGGACGAACGGAACGGTCGTGACAACCGCTCTGGGGCCGAGGTGTTTGCTAGCTTGAGGGCATGGAAAGATAAGTTCTAACAGGATGCAATCTGATACGGAATTTCTGAATGGTTGACCGGAACCAAAGCGCTTTCTAGAATCGCCCGACATTTTTGCCCGGAACTTACTTCCAGCCAATGTCGTCATCTATTCGTAAATCCATCTCTTCAGACGCATTGACCCGCCTGGCTCAAGCCGTGGCGGTGGCTGTGTCCGCGACTCTGGCGGGCTGCCAATCGACAAATTTCGCTGCACAATCCACCGTGCAACCCAAACCCAATCTTGCCGCCAAGATCAAGCAAAAACCTATTTGGCTCTCAGAGAAGCCCAGCCCCGAAGTACCCCAGGATGTCTGGGAACGCATGCGACGGGGCTTTCAATTGCAGGACGGCCTGGGCGTCAACCCGCGCATCGAGCAACAGCGTTTGTGGTTCGCCAGTAACCCTTCCTTCCTGGAGAACGCCGGAGAACGCGGCAGCCTCTACATTCATTACATCGTCGAACGGCTTGAAGAACGCAACATGCCCCTGGAGCTGGCCCTGCTGCCAGTGATTGAAAGTGCCTACAACCCAATGGCCTATTCGCGCAGCGATGCGGTCGGTCTGTGGCAGTTCATTCCCTCCACCGGGCGCTACTTCAACCTGCGCCAGACCCGTGCCTACGACGGCCGCCGCGATATCACTGCCTCCACCACCGCCGCCCTGGACTATCTGACACGTCTGCATGACATGTTCAACGGCGACTGGTTGCTGGCCCTGGCGGCGTACAACGCCGGTGAAGGCACGGTCAGCCGGGCCATCGAGCGCAACGAAAAACTCGGCCTGCCTACCGACTACTGGAACCTGCCCCTGCCCCAGGAAACCAAGGACTACGTGCCCAAGTTCCTGGCGCTGTCCCAGGTGGTACTGGCCCCCGAGGCCTACGGCGTCAACCTGAATCCGATTGCCAACACGCCCTACTTCGAAGTGGTTGAAGTCAAGCAAAGCATGGACCTGTCCCGGGTCGCCGCGCTGGCTGAGATCGACGAAGACGAACTGTTCCAGCTCAACCCGGCCTTGAAACAACGCACCACCCTCGACGGCCCCCAGCATTTGCTCGTACCGAGCTCCAAGGCGCAACTGCTTACCAGCACCCTTTCGACGATGAAGCCGGAAGAATTGCTGGCGATGCGCCCGAAAAAGCAGGTGTTCGACGAAGTTGAGACCACGCGGGTTGCCGGGCGCACTCGCAACTACAAAGTGCGCACGGGCGACAACCTCACGCTGATCGCCAAGGCGAACAAGGTCGATGTGCATGACCTGCAGCGCTGGAACAAGCTCAATGGGCAAGCCCTCAAGGTCGGCCAGACCCTGGTGATGCAGGACACGCGCAAGCTGGTGGCCAAGGCTGACAGCAAGAAGCCAGTGCAATACAAGGTCAAGAAAGGCGACTCGCTGTACATCGTCGCCAAGCGCTTCAACGTTGAGATGCAACATCTCAAGCGCTGGAACCCGCGTACTGGCCAGGCGCTGAAGCCGGGGCAGATGCTGGTGGTTTCCGGGCCGCGCTAAGGCAAACTCAATGCATGGGCAGGTTTGTGTGGGAGCTGGCTTGCCTGCGATGCAAACACCTCGGTGTATCAGTGACACCGAGCCGATGCTATCGCAGGCAAGCCAGCTCCCACATTTGATTGACCCCAGGCTCAAGACCTTGCCAGCCCTCGGTCAGCCTCTGAAACAACCTTTTTCCAACCGGAACAAGCTGTTACTGTACCGATCATAAAGCCCAAGCCGCCTGGATCGGATCTCTGACTTGAAGCGTCCCCTCCTTCTACTAATAAGTCTGGCCTTGAGCTTTGCTGCGAACGCGACGATTACCGAGAGCCACGGTTATACGCAGTTCGGCGTGCTCAAGTACCCGGCCAAATTCACCCACTTCGATTGGGTAAACCCTGCAGCGCCAAAAGGCGGGACATTGCGGGTCATGGCATTTGGCACGTTCGACACCCTCAACCCTTACACCTTCAAGGGCTCAAGCCCGGTTTCCACCCCCAACTTCCTGCAATACGGCGTCAATGAGCTGAACGAGCCGCTGATGGTCGGCACCGGCCAGTACGCGCCGTCCGGCGACGAACCGACCTCCAGCTACGGGCTGATTGCCCAGTCGGTGGAATACAGCGAAGACCGCAGTTGGGTGGTGTTCAACCTGCGCCCGGAAGCGCGCTTCCACGATGGCAAACCCATCACCGCCTATGACGTGGCATTTTCCTATCGCACGCTATTGACCGAAGGCCACCCGCAGTACCGCACCAACCTTCAAGAGGTGGCGCGGGTCGACATCCTCAACCGTCATCGCATCCGTTTCGTGTTCAAGCGCGCCGGCAACCCATTGCTGATCCTGCGCCTGGGCGAGTTGCCAGTATTGCCCCAGCATTACTGGAAGAACCGCGATTTCAAGGCCACCACGTTCGAACCACCGCTGGGCAGCGGGCCGTATCGCATCACCAAAGTCACCCCAGGCCGGCAACTGGTGTTCGAGCGGGTCAAGGATTACTGGGGCAAAGACCTGCCGGTCAACCAGGGCTTCTACAATTACGACAAGGTCGAAGTCGAGTTCTACCGCGACAGCGACGTGGCCTTTGAAGCCTTCAAGGCCGGCGAGTTCGACATCTACATCGAACACCAGGCCAAGAACTGGGCCACAGGCTATAACTTCCCGGCGGTCAACCGAGGCGATGTGATCAAGGCGCAAATTGCCCACCAGATCCCGACCCAGAGCCAGGGTCTGTTCATGAACACCCGACGCCCGACCTTCGCCCAGGCCAAGGTGCGCGAGGCGCTGGGGCTGATGTTCGACTTTGAGTGGACCAACCGTACCCTGTTCAGCAGCGCCTACAAACGCTCCGTGAGCTACTACCCCAACAGCGAATTTTCCGCGACCGGCGTGCCGGTGGGTCACGAGTGGCTGATGCTTTCGCCGTACCGTGACCAGTTGCCGGCCAACCTGTTTACACAAGCCTTCAGTCTGCCGCAGACCGACGGTCGTGGCATCCCGCGCGACACCCTGCGCCGCGCCCTGGCCCTGCTCGGCGAGGCCGGCTGGAAACTGTCGGGCCAGCGCCTGCTGGACAGCAAAGGGCAGCCGCTGCGCTTGGAAATCCTGCTGGTGAACCCGAACCTGGAACGCATCCTGCAGCCGTATGTCGAGAACCTGATCAGCATCGGCATCGACGCACGCTTGCGTACCGTGGACCGGGCGCAATACAAGCAGCGCCTCGATCAGTTCGACTTCGACATGGTCCTGGTCACCCTCAACCAGACCTTGAGCCCCGGCCTTGAACAGTGGCAGTACTTCCACTCCAGCCAGGCGGCGATCAAGGGCAGCAAGAACTACGCAGGCATCGCCAACCCGGTGGTGGACCACCTGCTGGACCAACTGCTGGCGGCGCAGACCCGCGAAGAACAATTGGCCGCCGGCCGCGCCTTGGACCGGGTGCTGCTGTGGCAGCACTACAGTATCCCCAACTGGTACCTCAACTATCATCGCCTGGCGTACCGCAACCGGTTCGCCTTTGTCACCACGCCGCCCTACAGCCTGGGCCTGAGCGCATGGTGGCTGAAAGCTTCGGAGAAAGCCCAATGATGTCTTTGCGCAACGCATTGCTCACCAGTCTGCTGCTGTGCTCCGCGGCCAACGCCGCGCCGCAACATGCGTTGACCCTTTACAACGAACCCCCCAAGTACCCCGCCGACTTTAAACATTTCGACTACGTAAACCCCGACGCCCCCAAGGGCGGTACCTTCCGCGAGTCGGCCATGGGCGGCTTCGACAGCCTTAACCCCTACATCAGCAAGGGCGTGCCGGCGGACAACCTGCCGCTGATCTACGACACCCTGGCCATGCAAAGCCTGGACGAGCCCATCACTGAATACGGGCTGGTGGCCGGCAAGATCGAAAAGGCACCGGACAACAGTTGGGTACGCTTCTACCTGCGCCCCGAAGCGCGCTTTAACGATGGTCACCCGATCCGCGCCGAAGACGTGGTGTTCACTTTCCAGGCGCTGATCAAAGACGGCTCGCCGCTCTACCGCACCTATTACGCCGACGTCGACGAAGTGGTGGCCGAAGACCCGCTGCGCGTGCTGTTCAAGTTCAAGCGCACCAATAACCGCGAATTGCCGCTGATCCTTGGGCAGCTGCCGGTATTACCCAAACATTGGTGGGCGACCCGCGACTTTGCCAAGGGCAACCTGGAAATACCGCTCGGCAGCGGGCCGTACAAAGTCGCCGAGGTCAAGCCCGGGCGCATGGTGCGCTACGAGCGGGTCAAGGACTACTGGGCCAAGGACTTGCCGATGACCCAGGGTTTCTACAACTTCGACACCCGTATTACTGACTATTACCGTGACGGCACCGTAGCCCTGGAAGCCTTGAAGGCCGGGCAGTTCGACTACTGGCTGGAATTCAGCGCGAAGAACTGGGCCAACGCCTACAACATTCCGGCCGTGGCTCAGGGGCGACTGATCAAGGAAGAAATCCCCAACGGCAACCCCACCGGCATGCAGGGTTTTGTGTTCAACACGCGCAAACCGATGTTCCAGGATGTGCGGGTACGCAAAGCCATCAGCCTGTTGCTGGATTTCGAGTGGAGCAACAAACAGCTGTTCAATGGCGCCTACACCCGCACCCGCAGCTACTTCGAGAACTCGGAAATGGCCGCTACCGGCTTGCCCGGCCCGGATGAAACGGCAATCCTGGCACCGTTCCGCGACAAGCTCCCCGCCGAAGTCTTTACCCAGGCCTTTGAGCCTGCCAAAACCGACGGCAGCGGCATGATCCGCAACCAGCAGCGCGAGGCCTACCAGTTGTTGCAAGAGGCCGGCTGGAAGATCGTCGACGACAAGATGGTCGACACCACCGGCAAACCCGTGAACATCGAGTTCCTGCTGGCCCAGACCGACTTCGAACGGGTACTGCTGCCGTTCAAGCGCAACCTGGCCGACCTTGGCATCAACCTGGTGATTCGCCGCGTCGACGTTTCGCAGTACATCAACCGCCTGCGTTCGCGGGACTTCGACATGCTGGTAGGCAGCTTCCCGCAATCGACATCACCGGGTAACGAACAGCGCGAATTCTGGTCGTCGTCCAGCGCCGACAAGCCCGGCAGTCGCAACTACATGGGCCTCAAGGACCCGGTCATCGACCAACTGGTGGAAGCGTTGATCGACGCCAGCTCACGCCAAAGCCTGGTGGACCACGCCAAAGCGCTGGACCGCGCGTTGCAGTTCGGCTACTACGTGATTCCCAACTGGCACATCAAGACCTACCGCGTCGCGTACTGGGACCACCTCGGCCACCCCAAGACCCCGCCACGCTACGACGTGGGCACGGCCACCTGGTGGGCCAAACCCGAGGTCAAACCGGCCGTCACCCTGGACACCCCACACAGCGCCGATCCGGCGAGCGGAGGCGATTAAATGCTGGCCTATATTGTTCGCCGCCTGTTGCTGATCATCCCCACGCTGTTCGGGATTTTGCTGATCAACTTCATCATCATCCAGGCCGCTCCCGGTGGCCCGGTGGAGCAGATGATCGCCAAGCTCGAAGGCTTTGACGGCGCCACCAGCCGCATTGCCGGGGGCGGTGCCGAGGTCTCGGTGGCCGGCTCCAGCTACCGCGGCGCCCAGGGCCTGGACCCGGCGCTGATCAAGGAAATCGAGAAGATGTACGGCTTCGACAAGTCGGCGCCGGAACGCCTGTGGATCATGGTCAAGAATTACGCAAGGCTGGATTTCGGCGACAGCTTCTTTCGCGATGCCAAGGTCATCGACCTGATCAAGGAAAAGATGCCGGTGTCCATCTCCCTCGGGTTATGGAGCACGCTGATCATGTACCTGGTGTCGATCCCCCTGGGGATCGCCAAAGCCACACGACACGGCAGCCACTTCGACGTGTGGACCAGCTCGGCGATCATCGTCGGCTACGCGATCCCGGCATTCCTGTTTGCGATCCTGCTGATCGTGGTGTTTGCCGGCGGGAGTTACCTCGACTGGTTCCCCTTGCGCGGGCTCACCTCGAATAATTTTGACGAGCTGAGCTGGGGCGGCAAGATTCTCGATTACTTCTGGCACCTGGCCTTGCCCGTCACCGCACTGGTGATCGGCAACTTCGCGACGATGACGCTGCTGACCAAAAACAGCTTCCTCGACGAAATCAACAAACAGTATGTGGTCACCGCCAAAGCCAAGGGCCTGACCAACCACCGTGTGCTGTATGGCCATGTGTTTCGCAACGCCATGCTGCTGGTCATCGCCGGTTTCCCTTCGGCGTTTATCGGGATTTTCTTCACCGGCTCGTTGCTGGTGGAAGTGATCTTCTCTCTCGACGGCCTGGGCCTGATGAGTTTTGAAGCCGCGATCAACCGTGACTACCCGGTGGTGTTCGGCACGCTGTTTATCTTCACCCTGCTGGGGCTGGTGGTGAAACTGATCGGTGACCTCACCTACACCTTGGTCGATCCGCGTATCGACTTTGCCAGCCGGGAGCATTGAGATGAATCTATCCCCCCTCAATCGCCGCCGATTCGAGCGTTTCAAAGCCAATAAACGTGGCTGGTGGTCGCTGTGGCTGTTCCTGGTCCTGTTCGTGCTGAGCCTGGGCGCAGAGTTGATCGCCAACGACAAGCCGTTGGCCGTGCACTTCGACGGTGACTGGTACTTCCCGGCGCTCAAACGCTACCCGGAGACCACCTTCGGCGGCGAGTTCCCGTTGGAGGCCAACTACAAGAGCCCGTATATCCAGGAACTGCTCAAGGCCAAGGATGCCTGGACGCTGTGGGCGCCGATCCCGTTCAGCTACCAGAGCATCAACTACGACCTGAAGGTGCCGGCCCCCGCGCCGCCCTCCTCGGTCAACCTGCTGGGCACCGACGACCAGGGCCGTGATGTGCTGGCGCGGGTGATCTATGGGTTTCGTGTGTCAGTGCTGTTTGCCCTCACGCTGACGGTGCTCAGCTCGATCATCGGCGTGGTCGCCGGGGCCTTGCAGGGTTTCTATGGCGGCTGGGTCGACCTGGCCGGGCAGCGCTTCCTGGAGATCTGGTCGGGTTTGCCGGTGCTGTACCTGCTGATCATTCTCGCCAGCTTTGTGCAGCCCAATTTTTGGTGGCTGCTGGGGATCATGCTGCTGTTTTCCTGGATGAGCCTGGTGGACGTGGTGCGCGCCGAGTTCCTGCGCGGGCGCAACCTTGAATACGTGCGCGCAGCGCGCGCGCTGGGCATGCAGAACGGCGCAATCATGTTCCGGCATATCCTGCCCAATGCGATGGTCTCGACCATGACCTTTATGCCGTTCATCCTCACTGGCGCCATTGGCACCCTCACCGCCCTGGACTTTCTCGGCTTCGGCCTGCCGGCCGGCTCACCGTCGTTGGGTGAACTGGTGGCCCAGGGTAAATCCAACCTGCAAGCGCCGTGGCTGGGCATGAGTGCCTTTGCCGTGCTGGCGATCATGCTGAGTTTGCTGGTGTTTATCGGCGAGTCCGCGCGCGATGCCTTCGACCCGAGGAAATGAGATGAATCAGGACAATCTGATCGAAGTCCGCGACCTCTGCGTCGAGTTCGTCACCGGCGACCATCACCACCGCGTGGTCAACAACGTCAGCTTCGATATCAAGCGCGGCGAAACCCTGGCCCTGGTCGGCGAAAGCGGCTCGGGCAAGTCGGTGACCGCCCACTCGATCCTGCGCCTGCTGCCTTACCCGCTGGCACGGCACCCGGCCGGCACCATCAACTATTCCGGGCAAGACCTGCTGACGCTCAAAGAAAAAACCATCCGGCATATTCGCGGTAACCGCATTGCGATGATTTTCCAGGAGCCGATGACCTCGTTGAACCCGCTGCACTGCATCGAGAAGCAGATCAACGAAGTGCTCGGCCTGCACAAGGGGCTCACGGGCAAGGTCGCGACCCAACGCACCCTGGAATTGCTGGAGCTGGTGGGTATTCCCGAACCGCACAAACGCCTCAAGGCCCTGCCCCACGAACTGTCCGGCGGCCAGCGCCAGCGGGTGATGATCGCCATGGCATTGGCCAACGAGCCCGAGTTGCTGATCGCCGACGAGCCGACCACGGCCCTCGACGTGACGGTGCAGTTGAAGATTCTCGAGCTGCTCAAAGAGTTGCAGGCACGGCTGGGCATGGCGTTGCTGCTGATCAGCCACGACCTGAACCTGGTGCGACGCATCGCCCACCGTGTATGCGTGATGCAACAGGGCTGCATCGTTGAACAGGCGGAGTGCGAGACGCTGTTCCAGTCGCCGCAGCATCCTTATACCCAGGAGCTGTTGGCGGCGGAGCCCAGCGGCGGGCCGGCCACCAATGAGGTGGGGCCGCCGCTGCTGGAAGTCGATGACCTGAAGGTGTGGTTTCCGATCAAGAAAGGCTTTTTGCGTAACACCGTCGATTACGTCAAGGCGGTGGACGGCATCAATTTCAGCCTGCCCCAGGGCCAGACCCTGGGCATTGTCGGCGAAAGCGGCTCGGGTAAATCCACCCTGGGCCTGGCGATTTTGCGCTTGATCGCAAGCACAGGCGGGATTCGCTTTGAGGGCCAGCAACTGGACCGGCTTACCCAGCAACAGGTGCGCCCGTTGCGTCGGGAAATGCAGGTGGTGTTTCAGGACCCGTTCGGCAGCTTGAGCCCGCGCATGAGCGTCAGCGAGATTGTTGGCGAAGGTTTGCGCATTCACAAGATGGGTACGCCGGTGGAGCAGGAAGCGGCGATTATTGCGGCGCTCAAGGAGGTCGGCCTGGACCCGGACGCGCGGCATCGCTACCCGCACGAGTTCTCCGGCGGCCAACGGCAACGCATCGCCATCGCCCGCGCGTTGGTCCTCAAGCCACGCCTGATTTTGCTGGATGAACCGACGTCAGCACTGGATCGCACGGTGCAGCGCCAGGTGGTGGAGTTGCTGCGCAGTTTGCAGGCCAAGTACAACTTGACGTATCTGTTTATCAGCCATGACTTGGCGGTGGTAAAGGCCCTGAGTCACCAACTGATGGTGGTCAAGCATGGACAGGTGGTGGAACAGGGAGAGGCATCGGCGATTTTTGCTGACCCCCAGCATGCTTACACACGGCAGTTGTTGGAGGCGGCGTTTTTGGTGCCCGCCGGTGTTGGCGGGTGACCTTGGGCCTATCCATTATTTGGGTTGTGGCTGATAGGGGTTCCGCCCTTACGGCGCGGGCCGCCTAAAACTAAAATCAAAAACAAATCAAAAGCCGAGCACGACGGCCTCACAGCCGCCCTGGCTACTGAAGCAGATCTCGCTCCCACGTTTGGATCTCATTACATCAGGTAGCAGTAGTGTCGCTCTGCCCTGTTTTGCTCTGCTTTCGCTTCTACCACTCAAGTCGGCTACCAGGCCGCCGTGCTCTGCTTTTGATTTTGATCTGACAGGCCCTGTTAATCACATTTTGAACTCAGTACATCAGGCAGAGGGTATGCGGCTCTTCAGGCTGCACTCGGTCAATGTGGGAGCTGGCTTGTCGGACCGCCGAACCGCTGCGATGGCATCAATTGGGTATGCCTGATGTACCGAGGTGCCTGCATCGCAGGCAAGCCAGCTCCCACAGAAAAGCAGCCCTGCTTTTACCCTGTTTTCGCTTCTACCACTCAGGTCGGCTACCAGGCCGCCGTGCTCTGCTTTTGATTTTGATCTGACAGGCCCTGTTAATCACATTTTGAACTCAGTACATCAGGCAGAAGGTGTGCTGTTCTTCAGGCTGCACTCGGTCAATGTGGGAGCTGGCTTGTCGGACCGCCGAACCGCTGCGATGGCATCAATTGGGTATGCCTGATGTACCGAGGTGCCTGCATCGCAGGCAAGCCAGCTCCCACAGAAAAGCAGTTCTGCTTCTGCTGTGCTTTTGCCCTGCTTTCGCTTCTACCACTCAGGTCGGCTACCAGGCCGCCGTGCTCTGCTGTTGATCTTGATCTGACAGGCCCCGTTAACCACGATGGCCGAACGCAGGCTTGAATCCGTGGGTAACCCGGCAGGACGCCGGGTTAGCCGCACTGGGCCAGGGATGGCCCATTGCGGCGGCCCACGGATTCAAGCCGGAGTGCGGGCATGCCGAGCCCAGGCGAGGCACCGAGTGGTGGGGCAAAGCGTTTTTTGGTTACTTTTTTAGGCGCTTTGTAAAAAAGTGACCCGCCGTAAGGGCGGAACCCTAAGCCGCCGTTACCGCAGCAACGGATATGTACTCACCCAACCAGCCAACCACCCACCCACCCACCCAACAAAACATTGGAACTTTGCCAAGAAATAAACGCCTCAATCCGGTAGGCTCACCCTTTTTACATCAAGGAGTTACTCCCCATGGCCAAAGCCACCGCCCGTCACATCCTCGTTTCCACTGAAGACAAGTGCAACGAACTCAAAGCCCAGATCGAAGGCGGCGCCGATTTCGCAGAAATCGCCAAAGCCAACTCCAGCTGCCCATCCAGCCGCGACGGCGGCAACCTGGGCTCGTTCGGCCCAGGCCAAATGGTTAAAGAGTTCGACACCGTCGTCTTCAGCGCCCCGGTCAACACCGTGCAAGGCCCGGTGAAAACCCAGTTCGGTTATCACCTGCTGGAAGTCACCAGCCGCCAGGACTGATCCAGTCTGCGCTGCTGCTATAAACAACGGCCCGCCTTTTGGCGGGCCGTTGTGCATGGGGTGACGGGCGACGCTTAAGCCGTTAACGTACCCGTCCCTATTCTTCTTCACCTGGCGTTCAAGGCTGATAATGCGATTGGCTTTTTCCCTAAAACTCTTCGGCACTGCCCTGGCCCTTCTAATGGCCAGCACCGCCGCGATTGCGGCCCCGCAAACTTACTTGACCGTATACGGTGAACCCGCCAAATACCCTGCCGGTTTCACCCATTTCGACTACGCCAACCCTAACGCCCCCAAAGGCGGCAGCCTGCGCCGCTCGGCCATCGAGATCGGGCGTTTCGACCATGTGTTGCCGTATATCGACAAAGGCATCGGCGTCTCCCAGGTCGACGGCTGGCTGTACGCCCCGCTGGCCCAGCGTTCGCTGGATGAGCCCTACACGGTTTACGGCCTGGTTGCAGAGAAGATGGAACGCTCGGACGACGGCCTGTCGCTGCGTTTCTACCTCAACCCCAAGGCGCGTTTTGCCGACGGCAAGCCGATCACCGCCGAAGATGTGCGCTACAGCTTCGACCTGCTGATGACCCAAGGCAGCCTGCGCTTTCGCACCCTGTTCGCCGACGTCAAGCACGTCGAAGTCGAAGGCGAGCGCCAGGTGCGTTTTGACTTTTCCAGCAATGAAAACCGCACCCTGCCCCTGGATATCGCCACCTTGCCAGTATTCCCCGAACACTGGTGGAAAACCCGTGATTTCGCCAATGGCGGTGGCTATGAAGCCCCGCTGGGCAGCGGCCCGTACAAAATCAGCAAGATCGACTCCGGCAGCACCATCACCTTTACCCGCGACCCTGACTGGTGGGGCAAGGACTTGCCCGTCAGCCGTGGCCTGTACAACTTCAATCACCTGAGCCTGGAGTATTTCGGCGACACCGAAGTGGCCCGCCAGGTGCTGCGCGGCGGCGCCTACGACTTCAACCGCGAGTTCTCCGCCACCGGTTATTCCATCGGTTACAACGGCCCGGCCCTCGACGACGGCCGCCTGCAACGCGCGCACTTGGCCAAAGAGATGCCGCAACCGGCCCAGGGCTATGTGTTCAACGTGCAAAAGCCGATGTTCAAGGACCGCCGTGTACGTCAGGCGCTGGCAATGCTGTGGGACTTCGAATGGGCCAACCGCCAGATGATGCGCAATATGTACATCCGCCAGCAGAGCTACTTCTCCAATAGCGAGCTGGCGGCGAGCCAATTGCCGACCAAAGAAGAGCTGGCGATTCTCGAACCCCTGCGCGGGCAGATTCCAGACGAAGCCTTCACCCAGGTCTTCAAGGCGCCGATCACCGACGGCAGCGGCATGATCCGCGACAAGCAGTTACAAGCCCTGGCCTTGTTGGAAGAAGCCGGCTGGACACCGGACGGCGACAAGCTGGTGAATGCCCAAGGCGAACCGCTGGAATTCACTTTCCTCAATGCCCAGCCGGGCCTGGAACGTCTGTTGCTGCCGTACAAACGCAACCTCGCGCAGATCGGCATCACCCTGAATATCCGCCGCATCGACTCCTCGCAATACGTCAACCGCATGATGGCGCGCGATTACGACATGATCGTGATTGGCTTCCCGGTGACCACCTCACCCGGGATGGAGCTGTATAACTACTTCGGCTCCCAGGCAGCCTACGACCCCGGCGCCAATAACTACATGGTGTTGAAAGACCCGGCCGTCGACACCCTGATCAACGGCCTGGTCAAGGCCAACACCCACGCCCAGATGCTCACCTACGCCCACGCCCTGGACCGTGTGCTGCAATGGAGCTACCTGTGGATTCCGAATTACTACCCGCCCGGCACCTCCGCCGCGTGGTGGAACCGCTTCGGGCGCCCGGCCATCGCGGCCAAAAACGACGAAGCGCTGGAAACCTGGTGGGAAATCAGCCCCACGCCACTGACGAATGAGCAAATGGACGCCGAGTTGAAAAAACGCGCAGGTACACGCTGATGTTTGCCTATATCGTGCGGCGCCTGCTGCTGATCATCCCGACGCTGGTGATCATCCTGCTGGTGAACTTCGTGATCGTACAGGCCGCGCCCGGCGGGCCGGTCGAACAGGCTATCGCGCACTTGCAAGGGATCGGCGGGGGCGGCATCGGCGGTTCTTCCGGCGAAAGCATCAGCGGCTCACGCGCCAGCCGTGGCCTCGACCCCAAACTGATCAAGGACATTGAAAAACAATACGGCTTCGACAAGCCCGCCCCGGAACGCCTGTGGTTGATGCTCAAGAACTACGCCCAACTGGACTTCGGCAACAGCTTCTTCCGCGGCAAAACCGTGATCGACCTGATCCTGGAAAAAATGCCGGTGACCATTTCCCTGGGTTTATGGGCCACCTTGATTACCTACCTGGTGTCGATCCCCCTGGGCATTCGCAAAGCCGTGCGCCATGGCAGCAGCTTTGACGTGTGGAGCAGCACCGCCATCGTCATCGGCTACGCGATGCCGGCGTTCCTGTTTGCAATGTTCCTGATTGTGCTGTTCGCTGGTGGCACGTCGCTGAACTGGTTCCCGGTGCGCGGGCTGGTGTCGGAGAACTTCGATGAACTCAGCACCGTCGGCAAGATCGCCGACTACTTCTGGCACTTGGTGTTGCCGGTCACGGCGCTGGTGATCGGCGGGTTTGCCACCCTGACAATCCTCACCAAGAACTCATTCTTGAATGAAATCACCCGCCAGTATGTGGTCACGGCCCGCGCCAAAGGCTTGAGCGAACGACGCGTGCTCTACGGCCATGTGTTCCGCAACGCGATGCTGCTGGTGATCTCGGGGATTCCCCAGGCCTTTATCAGCGTGTTTTTCGCCGGTTCCCTGCTCATCGAAGTGATCTTCTCCCTCGATGGCCTGGGCCGCATGAGCTACGAGGCCGCCGTGTCCCGTGACTACCCGGTGGTGTTCGGCTCGCTGTTTATCTTCACCTTGTTCGGGCTCTTGATAAAACTCATCGGTGACCTCTGCTACACCCTGGTGGACCCGCGTATCGACTTCGCCGCGAGGAACGCCTGATGCTTAATTTATCCCCGGTGGCGCGTCGGCGTTTTGAGCGGTTCAAGAAAAACCGGCGCGGCTGGTGGTCGCTGTGGCTGTTTATCGGCCTGTTTATCCTGACCCTGGGCGGCGAATTGATCGCCAATGACAAACCGCTGGTGCTCAGCTTCAAGAACGAGCTGTATTTTCCGGTGTTCAAGCGCTACACCGAACAGCAGTTCGGCGGCCAGTTGCCGTTCCAGGCCGACTACCGCAGTGACTACGTGCAAAAGCTGATCAAGCAGGACGGTGGCTGGATGCTGTTCCCGCCGATCCCGTTCAGCGATGACACGCCCAACTACGAACTGACCCGCCCTGCCCCCAGCCCACCCTCGGCGGTGAACTGGCTGGGCACCGACGATCAGTCGCGCGATGTGCTGGCGCGGGTGATCTTTGGTGCACGGGTGTCGATCCTGTTTGCACTGGCGTTGACGGCAATCAGCGCCGCCATCGGCATTGCCGCCGGTGCCTTGCAGGGTTACTACGGCGGCTGGGTGGATCTGCTTGGCCAGCGCATATTGGAGGTCTGGTCCGGATTGCCGGTGCTCTACCTGCTGATCATTCTGTCGGGCTTTGTCGAGCCGAATTTCTGGTGGCTGCTGGGGATCATGGCGCTGTTTTCCTGGCTGGCCCTGGTAGACGTGGTGCGCGCCGAGTTCCTGCGCGGGCGCAACCTGGAATACGTCAAGGCCGCCCGCGCATTGGGCCTGGGCGACGGCAAGATCATTCGCCGGCATATCCTGCCGAATGCCATGACCGCCACCCTGAGCTACCTGCCGTTTATTTTGACCGGGGCGATTTCCACCTTGAGCGCCCTGGATTTCCTCGGCTTCGGCATGCCGGCGGGCAGCGCGTCGCTGGGCGAGCTGATTGCCCAGGGCAAGCAAAACCTGCAAGCGCCGTGGCTGGGCTTGACGGCGTTTTTCACCCTGGCGCTGATCCTGTCGCTGCTGGTCTTTATTGGCGAGGCATTACGTGATGCCTTCGACCCACGTTCATGAGTGACTGCAGATGAACCTGATCGAAATCCGCGACCTCAGCGTCGCCTTCAGCGGCCAGACCGTGGTGAGCAAACTGTGCCTGGATGTCCGCCCCGGCGAGTGCCTGGCACTGGTGGGCGAGTCGGGCTCGGGCAAGTCGGTGACGGCCCATTCGATTTTGCAATTGCTGCCCGAAGCCGGCACCGAAACCACCGGCTCGGTGAAGTACCGCGGCCAGGAGTTGATCGGCGCGTCGGCGAGCACGTTGCAAAAGCTGCGCGGCAACCGCATTGCGATGATCTTCCAGGAGCCAATGACCTCCCTCAACCCGTTGCACAGCATCGAAAAGCAAATCGGCGAAACCCTGCTGTTGCACAAGGGCCTGGGCGGCAAGGCGGCGCAGGCGCGCATCCTCGAACTGCTTGAACTGGTGGGCATCCAGAAACCCCAGGAGCGCCTCAAGGCCTATCCGCATCAGCTGTCCGGCGGCCAGCGCCAGCGCGTGATGATCGCCATGGCCCTGGCCTGCGAGCCGGAACTGCTGATCGCCGACGAACCCACCACCGCGCTGGACGTGACCGTGCAGCGCAAGATCCTGCTGCTGCTCAAGTCCCTGCAACAACGGTTGGGCATGTCGCTGCTGCTGATCAGCCATGACCTCAACCTGGTGCGCAGCATTGCCCAACGCGTGTGCGTGATGCGCGCCGGTGAGATTGTCGAGCAGGCCGACTGCCAGACGCTGTTCAACGCACCGCAGCATCCTTACAGCCGCCTGCTGCTGGATGCCGAGCCTGCCGGCAGCGCGCTGTGCAACGACGAACGCGAGACGGTGTTGCAGGTCGACAACCTGACCGTGCAATTCCCCCTCGGCGGCGGGCTGTTCCGGCGCAAAACTTACCTGCGCGCAGTGGACGGCATCAGCCTCAGCGTGCAGCGCGGCAAGACCCTGGGGATTGTCGGCGAGTCCGGTTCAGGCAAGTCGACCCTGGGCCAGGCGATCCTGCGTTTGCTGGATTCCACCGGCAGCATCCGCTTCCAGGGCGAAGCCCTCGACCCCCTGAACAACCAGCAAATGCGCCCGTGGCGCAAGCAGATGCAGGTGGTGTTCCAGGACCCGTTCGGCAGCCTCAGCCCGCGTATGTCGGTGCAGCAGATCATCAGCGAAGGCCTGGAAGTGCACGCGCCGTGCAGCCTGGCCGACCGCGATGCGCAGGTGATCCAGGTGCTCAAGGATGTGGGCCTCGACCCCGCCAGCCGTCATCGTTACCCCCATGAGTTTTCCGGCGGGCAGCGCCAACGCATCGCCATCGCCCGCGCCTTGGTGCTCAAGCCGGCGCTGATGTTGCTGGACGAACCCACGTCCGCCCTCGACCGCACAGTGCAAAAGCAGGTCGTGGCGTTACTGCGCGAACTGCAAGAGAAATACGGCCTGACCTACCTGTTTATCAGCCATGACCTGGCGGTAGTACGCGCCATGGCCCACGACATGATCGTGATCAAGGATGGCAAGGTGGTGGAGCGCGGCGCGAGCCATGATGTGTTCGAAGCGCCGCAGCACGCGTACACCAAAGAGCTTCTGGCGGCAGCGCATATTCCCTTGTAGGAGCGCGGCCCTCTTCATATTTTGTGTTGGCGGCGGGTGCATGAATAGCAACGAAAGCCTCAAGGATTACCAACGGGTTCGCGGCCTGGCTATCCAGTCGCTGTTCGAGATTATCGAGCAGTCCAGCGAAGGCACGGTGATTGTCGACCGTGACGCGAATATCGTGTGGATGAACGAGCGCTACGCCAAGCGTTTCGGGCTTAAAAGCGCCGACGATGCCATCGGCCAGCCTTGTGAGCAGGTGATCGCCAACAGTTTGTTGCGCCAGGTCGTGCGCAACGATCAGCCGATTTTGCTGGATATCCAGGACACGCCCAAGGGCCCGCTGGTGGTGATGCGCCTGCCGATTCACGACGATGCCGGCGCGGTGATTGGTGCAATTGGGTTTGCGTTGTTTGATGAGCTGCGCAACCTGTCGCCACTGATCGAGCGCTACCTCAGCATGCAGCAGGAGCTTGCTTCCACGCGTTCGTTGCTGCGTTCGCGGCAGAGCAAATACAACTTCGCGCACTTTATCGGCACCAGCGCGGCCAGCCTGGAAGTCAAGCGCCGAGCGCGGCGCAGTGCGAGCGCCGAGTCACCGGTGTTGCTGCTGGGCGAAACCGGCACCGGCAAAGAGCTGCTGGCCCAGGCGATCCATGGCGCCTCGCCGCGTGCGCACAAAGCCTTCGTCAGTATCAACAGCGCCGCGATTCCCCATGACCTGCTCGAAGCCGAGTTTTTCGGCACCGCGCCGGGCGCGTTTACCGGGGCCGACCGCAAGGGCCGCCCGGGTAAGTTGCAGATCGCCCAGGGCGGCACGCTGTTTCTCGATGAAATCGGTGATATGCCGCTGCCGCTGCAAAGCAAACTGCTGCGGGTGTTGCAGGAGAAGGAATACGAAGCGGTAGGCTCCAACGACATGCTGCATAGCGATGTGCGGGTGATTGCCGCCACGTCCATGGACCTGGAGGCGGCGATCAAGCGCGGTGAGTTCCGTGCGGATTTGTATTACCGGCTGAATGTGCTGCCGATCCAGGTGCCGCCCTTGAGGGAGCGACTGGATGATATTCCGGCGTTGAGCGAGGCGATTCTTGAAGAGCTGCGCAGCCAGCACGAACTGGACCGCGAGGCCCTCGCGCTGTTGGCGCAACATGCGTGGCCGGGGAATATCCGTGAGTTGCGCAATGTGCTGGAACGCGCAGCGTTGTTGAGTGATGACCTGGTGCTGGATGCCAGGGAGATTCGCGCGGCGATTGGGACGTTTAGCCCGGTGCAGCGTGACGCGGTGGAAACGCTCGAGGGCGAGACGTTTGCGGCGGCGCGGGAGCGGTTTGATCGGCAGCTGATTGCAGCGGCGCTGAAGGCCTGTGAAGGCAATGTGGTGGACGCGGCCAAGCGGTTGGGGCTGGGTAGGTCGACCCTGTACAAGAAAATGGTTGCCCTTGGCATCGCCTAGTCTCAAAACAGAGAAATAATTCTATCTATGAAGACAATCTAATGTGGGAGCGGGCTTGCTCGCGAATGCGGTATTTCAGCCAGCTCATCTAGCACTGACACACCGCTTTCGCGAGCAAGCCCGCTCCCACATTGGGTCTTCACCTGTCTCTAGATAGAGACAAAATTCTGACCCACCGATCTAAAATCAAATAATATTCTTATATTTCAACGCGTTAACGTGTTGGCACACATCTCGCTATAGCCCCTCTCCAAAGCACCACCCCACAACAATAACAATCCGATTTGGAGACACACCATGAGTGTGATCATTGCCCTGGCAGCCCTCGCGCTGCTGATGCTGGCGGCCTACCGTGGCTACAGCGTCATCCTGTTTGCCCCCATCGCCGCCCTCGGCGCCGTGCTGCTCACCGACCCGTCCGCCGTCGCCCCTGCCTTTACCGGGGTGTTCATGGAAAAAATGGTCGGCTTTATCAAACTGTATTTCCCGGTGTTCCTGCTCGGCGCGGTGTTCGGCAAGCTGATCGAGCTGTCGGGCTTTTCGCGCTCGATTGTTGCCGCCGCGATCCGTTTGCTCGGCACACGCCAGGCGATGCTGGTGATCGTGCTGGTCTGCGCCCTGCTCACCTACGGCGGCGTGTCCTTGTTTGTGGTGGTGTTTGCGGTTTACCCGTTCGCAGCAGAGATGTTCCGCCAGAGCAATATCCCCAAGCGCCTGATCCCCGCGACCATCGCCCTCGGCGCGTTCTCGTTCACCATGGACGCCCTGCCGGGCACGCCGCAGATCCAGAACATCATCCCCAGCACGTTCTTCAATACCACCGCCTGGGCTGCGCCGTGGCTGGGCTTGATCGGCACCATCTTCGTGTTCTGCACCGGCATGCTCTACCTGGCGCGCCAGCGCAACAAGGCGCAACGAGCCGGCGAAGGCTATGGCACCGAGCTGCGTAACGAGCCGGAAACCGCTGAAAACCTCACCTTGCCCAACCCATGGGTCGCACTGTCACCGCTGATTCTGGTGGGCGTGATGAACCTGCTGTTCACCCACTGGATTCCGCAGTGGTATGGCAAGACCCACAGCCTGAGCTTGCCGGGCATGAGCGCGCCGGTGACCACCGAGATCGCCAAGCTCACGGCGATCTGGGCGGTGCAGGCGGCGTTGCTGGTGGGTATCGTCATGGTGCTGGTGTTCGGCTGGTCGGCGATTCGCGACAAGCTCGCCGAAGGCAGTAAAAGCGCGGTAAGCGGTGCGCTGCTGGCGGCGATGAACACCGCGTCGGAATATGGCTTTGGTGCGGTCATCGCCTCGCTACCGGGCTTTCTGGTGCTGGCGGACTGGCTCAAGGGCATCCCCAATCCGCTGGTCAACGAAGCGATCACCGTGACCCTGCTGGCCGGTATCACCGGTTCCGCCTCGGGCGGCATGAGCATCGCCCTGGCGGCGATGTCCGAGAGCTTTATTTCGGCGGCCCATGCGGCCAATATCCCTCTTGAAGTGCTGCACCGGGTCGCGGCCATGGCCAGCGGCGGCATGGACACCCTGCCCCACAACGGCGCGGTGATTACGCTGCTGGCGGTGACCGGCCTGACCCACCGCGAAGCCTACAAGGATATTTTCGGCATCACGATTATCAAGACCCTCGCGGTGTTCGTGGTGATCGGTACTTTCTACGCCACCGGCATTGTGTGAGGTTTACATGACGAACTTGAACGGCAAGACCGCCCTGGTCACCGGCTCCACCAGCGGCATCGGCTTGGGCATAGCGCTGAGCCTGGCCAAGGCCGGCGCCAACCTGATCCTCAACGGCTTCGGCGACGCCAGCGCGGTGGTCACCCAGGTGCAGGCGTTCGGCGGCAAAGTCGGCCATCACCCGGCAGACGTCAGCGACCCGGCGCAGATCGCCGACATGCTGGCCTATGCCGAGCGCGAGTTCGGTGGCGTGGATATATTGGTCAATAACGCCGGCATTCAGCATGTGTCGGCGGTGGAGGATTTCCCGGTGGAACGCTGGGATTCGATCATCGCGATCAACCTGTCGTCGGTATTCCACAGCACGCGCTTGAGCCTGCCGGGCATGAAAGCCAAAGGCTGGGGGCGTATCGTCAATATCGCCTCGGTGCATGGCCTGGTCGGTTCGGTGGGTAAGGCCGCGTACGTGGCGGCCAAGCATGGCGTGATCGGCCTGACCAAAGTGGTGGGCCTGGAGACCGCCACCACCAACGTCACCTGCAACGCCATCTGCCCTGGGTGGGTGCTGACGCCGCTGGTGCAGAAGCAGATTGATGACCGTGCGGCCAACGGTGTTGATCCACAGCAGGCGCAGCATGATTTGCTCGCGGAGAAACAGCCGTCGCTGGAGTTCGTGACGCCGCCGCAGCTGGGTGAGTTGGTGTTGTTTCTGTGCAGCGAGGCCGGCGCCCAGGTGCGCGGCGCGGCGTGGAATATCGATGGCGGCTGGCTGGCTCAGTAAGCCCCGCTATTCCAAACGCAGGAGATTTAAAATGTGGGAGCGGGCTTGCTCGCGAAGGCGGAGTGTCAGCCAGCAAGTTTGTAACTGACCCACCGCATTCGCGAGCAAGCCTGCTCCCACATTGGCTCAGTGTTGTTGGGTAGATTTCATCTAAGAACAAGAGATTGCGCAATGTCCGAGATCCTCTGGCAACCCTCCCCCGAACGCATCGCCAACACGCGGATGGACCAGTTCCGACGCTTCATCAACGGCCGCTACAGCGTTCAGTTGCCGGACTACCCGGCCCTGCACCAGTGGAGCATCGACCAGCGCCCCGACTTCTGGCAGGCCATCGTCGCGTTCTTTGACGTGCAATTTCGCAGCCCGCCCTCGGTGACGCTGATCGAAGACCGTGAAATGCCCAGCGCCCAGTGGTTCCCTGACGCTACCCTGAACTTTGCCGAACATTTGCTGCGCCGCCGCGATGATCACCCGGCGGTGGTCGCTATCAGCGAAGACGGCCAGCGCGAACAACTGACCTACGCCGAACTGGCTACCCACGTCGCCGGCCTGCAAAACAGCCTGCGCGCAGCGGGTGTCGGCGTGGGCGACCGCGTGGCCGCGTGCATGCCCAACACCTGGCAAACCCTGGTCGGCATGCTCGCCACCACCAGCCTCGGTGCGATCTGGTCCTGTTCATCGCCGGACTTCGGCACCCAAGGCGTGATCGACCGTTTCGGCCAGATCGAACCCAAGGTGCTGATCACCTGCGCGGGTTATCGCTACGCCGGCAAGACCATCGACCAAAGCACCAAGCTGAATGAAATCCTTGCACGCCTGCCCTCCCTGCAACAGTTGATCATCGTGCCGTATGCCCGGCCGCAGGCGACAGCCGAGGACTATCAGACCCAGGCCAGGGTCGCGCTGTGGAGCGACTTCTATCAACCTGGCGGCGAACCTGAGTTTGTCGCCGTGCCGTTCAATCACCCGCTGTACATCCTCTATTCCAGCGGCACCACCGGCGTGCCCAAGTGCATCATCCACGGCACCGGCGGCGTGCTGCTCACGCACCTCAAGGAACACGGTCTGCATGCCGACCTGTCGCGGGCTGACTGCCTCTTTTACTACACCACGTGCGGCTGGATGATGTGGAACTGGCTGGTGTCGGTGCTGGCCCTCGGCGCGACGGCCGTACTGTATGACGGTTCGCCCTTTCACCCGGGCCCCGAACGGCTGATCGACCTGATCGATGCGGAGAAAATCAGCGTATTCGGCACCAGCCCGAAATTCCTCGCCACGCTGGAAAAAGCCGGCCTGCAACCGCGCCTGAGTCATGATTTGAGCAGCCTCAAAGGGCTGATTTCGACTGGCTCGCCGCTGTCGCCGCAGAGCTACGACTACGTGTACCGCGACATCAAAGGCGAGCTGTGCCTGTCGTCGATGTCGGGCGGCACCGATATCGTCTCCTGCTTTGTCATCGGCAACCCGGTGCTACCGGTACGGCGCGGTGAAATGCAGTGCAAGAGCCTGGCAATGGCTATCGAAGTGTGGGACGACCAGGGCCAGCCATTGATTGGGGAAAAAGGCGAACTGGTCTGCACTCGGCATTTTCCGGCGATGCCGATCGGGCTCTGGAATGACCCGGATCAGCAGAAACTGCGCGCGTCTTATTTCAGCCAGTTTCCCGGTGTATGGGCCCAGGGCGACTACGCCGAACAGCGCCCCAATGGCAGCCTGTTGATCCATGGTCGCTCCGATGCGGTGCTCAACCCGGGTGGCGTGCGCATCGGCACGGCGGAAATTTATCGCCAGGTGGAAAAGGTCCCGCAGGTCCTGGAAAGCCTGGCCATCGGCCAACGCTGGCAGGACGATGTGCGGGTGGTGCTGTTTGTGCGCCTCAATGACGGCATTGAACTGGATGACGCCCTGGAGCAACAGATTCGCCAGGTGATTCGCGCCAACACCACGCCGCGCCATGTGCCGGCGAAGATCCTCGCCGTCAGCGATATCCCGCGCACCATCAGCGGCAAGATCGTCGAACTGGCGGTGCGCAACGTGGTGCACGGTGAGCCGGTAAAAAACACTGACGCGTTGGCGAACCCGGAGGCACTGGCACAGTTTCGTGACCGCCCGGAGCTGGCACAAGGATGAAAGGTTTCAGCCTGTAAGCACTCATTTGAAGACAAAACCCCAATGCATGCTATTTTTCGAGGGGTAGTCAGCCGTTCCCGTGTCGCGGGATAATCGGCTTTGTCGTATTTCAAAGTGTCGGGTTTAGGGCTTTTTCATGAAAGTAACATCCACCGGAAGCGAAGCCGTTGCATTGATTGCGCGGCTGGACTGGGCGCAAAGCCCCCTCGGTGAGGCCGATGACTGGCCGCAAAGCCTGCGCACAGCCGTCGATATCGTGGTCCACTCGCCGATGCCGATGCTCCTGCTGTGGGGCAGCCAGCTCACGCAGCTCTACAACGACGGCTTCGCCGCGCTCGCGGGCAACAAACACCCCGGCGCCATGGGCCAACCCGCGCATGAGAGCTGGCCGGAGCTGGCGAGCTTCACCGCCCCGATCTACGACGCCGTCCTCACCGGCCAGGTGCGCACGTTCACCGAACAGCGCTTCGTCCTGCAACGCAACCACCGCGACACCGAAATCTGGCTCGACCTGACCTACAGCCCGGTCCGCGACGAAAGCGGCGCCGTCGCCGGTATTCTGGTCACCGCCATCGAAACCAACGAGCGCCGCAGCAAAGCCATCGAACTGCAACAGCGCTCCGATGACAGCCTCAAGGCCCAGCACAGCACCGAACAACGTCTGCAATTGGCGCTGGCCGCCACCGATGCGGTAGGTACGTGGGATTGGGACATCGGCGAAGACCGCTTTATCGCCGACGCCCACTTCGCCTATTTGCATGGCGTCGACCCGAGTGACGCCGGCCTGCTGCCCATCAGCGACTACCTGCAAGGCGTCCATCCCGAAGACCGCGGCATGGTGGCGCGCAGCATCAAGCACTGCATCACTTTCGGCACCGAATACGCCGAGGAATACCGCTTGCTGCAAGCCGATGGCCAGGTGCGCTGGGTGTTCGCCCGTGGTCGCTGCTACAAAGACCCGCAAGGCCGCCCGGCACGCTTCCTTGGCGCCGCGCTGGACCTGACCGAACGCAAACACACCGAGCACGCGCTGCGCCAAAGCCAGACCGAGCTGCAATTGATCATTAACGCCATGCCGGTGCTGATTGGCTACGTCGACCACGAACAGCGCTTTCGCCTGAACAACAGCGCCTACCTGGACTGGTATGGCATGACGCCCCAGGAGCTGTACGGCAAAACCATCCGTGAGGTGATCGGCGACGAGTTGTATGCCGGTCGCGAAGACAAGATCGCTGCCGCGCTCAAGGGCAAGGCCTGCAGCTTCATGACCGTTACGCCGCATCACGACGGCCGGCCGCGCCACGCGTTGATGAAGTACCTGCCACGCTTCAGCAATGACGGCTCGGTGAACGGTTTCTATATCTTTGTCATCGATGAGACCGAACGCAAACTCACCGAAGAGGCCTTGCGGCACCTCAACGAGAACCTGGAAGAGCGCGTCGCCCAGCGCACACAGGCGCTGGCGGAGGCCAACCAGCGCTTGCAAAACGAAATGTTTGAACGCGAGCGCGCCGAAGATGCGCTGCGTCATGCGCAGAAAATGGAAGCCGTGGGCCAGCTTACCGGCGGCATTGCCCATGATTTCAACAATATGCTGACCGGGATTATCGGCAGCCTGGACCTGATGCAGCGCTATATCAGTGCCGGGCGCAGCGACGAAATCGGCCGCTTTACCGACGCCGCGGTGTCTTCCGCCCATCGCGCGGCCGCCCTCACCCATCGGCTGCTGGCGTTCTCCCGCCGCCAGTCGCTGGACCGCCGCCCGCTTGATCCGAACCAGCTGGTGGTGTCCCTGGAAGATTTGTTCCGGCGAACCAAGGGCGCGCATATCACGCTCAAGGTGCAACTGGGCCGCGATATCTGGCCCGTGAATACCGATGCCAGCCAGTTGGAAAACGCCCTGCTCAACCTGGTGATCAACGCGCGCGACGCGATGCCCGACGGCGGCGAATTGCTGATCGAAACCGCCAACAGCTACCTCGATGGCAGCGATATCACCACCCTCGAACCGGTGAAGGCCGGCGACTACGTGATGCTGGGCGTGTGCGACAACGGCACCGGCATGGCACCGAAGATCCTGGCCAAGGCGTTCGACCCGTTTTTCACCACCAAGCCTATCGGCCAGGGCACAGGCCTTGGGCTGTCGATGATCTATGGGTTTGCCCAGCAATCCGGTGGCCACGTGACGATTCAAAGCGAACCCGGCCAAGGCACCTGCGTGCGCCTGTACCTGCCGCGCCTGCATGGCACCGCCCTGGAAAGCCACCTGCCGCAACATCTGAGCGAAGCCCCGTTGGCGCTGGCCGGTGAGTCGGTGGTGGTGGTCGAGGATGACCCGGCGGTGCGCATGCTGGTGATCAATGTGCTGGATGAGTTGGGTTACACCGCACACCAGGCCGCGGACGCACGCACGGCGCTGCCGTTGCTGGAGTCGGATTTGCGCGTGGACCTGCTGGTGACCGACGTCGGCCTGCCGGGCATGAACGGCCGACAACTGGCGGAAATCGCCCGTCAGCACCGGCCGGGCCTGCGCGTGTTGTTCATGACCGGTTACGCCGAAAAAGCCGCCGAGCGCCAGGGCTTCCTGGAGGACGGCATGGACATGGTCGCCAAGCCGTTTTCCATTGACCTGCTGGCGACAAAAATCCGCAGCATGATCAGCGTCGACGAATGAGTTCAGGCATAATCGCGCGCCGCCGCACACCTGGTAGAAATCAATGAAAGCCCAAGCCCGTCACATTCTGGTGAAGACCAGCGAAGAAGCCGAACAGCTCAAGCAGCGCATTGCCAAGGGCGAAGCGTTTGATGTGCTGGCCAAGAAATACTCGACCTGCCCGTCCGGCAAGCGCGGCGGTGATTTGGGTGAAGTGCGGCCAGGGCAGATGGTCGGGGCGATTGATGCGGTGATCTTCAAAAAGCCGGTGAAGGTGGTGCACGGGCCAATCAAGAGCAAGTTTGGCTATCACCTGGTGCAGGTGTTTTACCGCGACTGAGGGTTTGGCGTTAGACCGCTTTCGCGAGCAAGCCCGCTCCCACATTTGATTGCATTTCAACTGAAGGAATGCCGTCAATGTGGGAGCCGGGCTTGCTCGCGAACCGCCGCAGGCGGCCATTCACCGACTATCTTGGGATCAGTGCACCCGGTACTTGAATCACCCGGCTCGCCAACCGATGCCCAGCCAAGGCCGCCGCCTCTGGCGAACCACCCTTCAGCCGACTGGCCAAATACGCCGCACTGAACGAATCCCCCGCCGCCGTCGTATCCACCACCTGCTCGACCTGCAACGCCGGCACGGCAAAGCGCTCGCCTGCGCAACGGATCAAACACGCATCCGCCCCACGCTTGAGCACCACTTCCTCAATGCCCGGGTACGCCGCAAACACCTGCTCAGTGTCGGCATACCCAAACAATGCACGTTCGTCATCCTCGGTCAGCAAGGCGATATCCACCTCGGCCAACACCGTGTGATACGCCGCGCGCGCCGCCTCGACACTGGCCCACAGACGCGGCCGGTAGTTGTTGTCGAACACCACCTTGCCGCCGCGCCGGCGGGTTTCAATCAGGCTTTGCAGTAAGCGCTCACGCCCGATTTCACCGAGCACCGCCAGGGTGATACCGCTGAAATACACCACGGCGTAATCCGGCAAGGCCGCCAGGATCGGTTCGGCGGCCGGCGTGGTGAAGCAATCACGCACTGCGGCTTCATTGCGCCAATAGAGGAATTTGCGTTCGCCGTTGGCGTCCGTCTGGATGCAATACAACCCCGGCAAACGGCCGGGCAAGCGCTGAACCCTGTCCAGGCCCAGGCCTTCGTCGCGCCACTGTTGGCACATGGCATCGCTGAAACTGTCATCGCCCAACGCGGTGACGTAGTCGACCGTGCCGACAGCGCCCAGCTCGCGGCGCAGGTACACCGCCGTGTTCAGGGTGTCGCCGCCGAAGCTCTGATGCAGGCTGCCGTCGGCGCGGTGCTGCAGTTCGATCATGCATTCGCCGATCAGGGCGATGCGCGGTTGTGTGTTCATGCCTTTAATCTCTGGTGTGGCTGATGACCCCTTCGCGGGCAAGCCCGCTCCCACAGTTGACTGCATTCCTTCAGATACAACGCGGTCAATGTGGGAGCTGGCTTGCCTGCGATGGCCGCTAATCTCTGGTGTGGCTGATGGCCCCTTCGCGAGCAAGCCCGCTCCCACAGTTGACTGCATTCCTTCAGATACAACGCGGTCAATGTGGGAACCGGCTTGCCTGCGATGGCCGCTAATCTCTGGTGTGGCTGATGGCCCCTTCGCGAGCAAGCCCGCTCCCACGGTTGACTGCATTCCTTCAGATACAACGCGGTCAATGTGGGAGCTGGCTTGCCTGCGATGGCCGCTAATCTCTGGTGTGGCTGATGGCCCCTTCGCGAGCAAGCCCGCTCCCACAGTTGACTGCATTCCTTCAGATACAACGCGGTCAATGTGGGAACCGGCTTGCCTGCGATGGCCGCTAATCTCTGGTGTGGCTGATGGCCCCTTCGCGGGCAAGCCCGCTCCCACGGTTGACTGCATTCCTTCAGATACAACGCGGTCAATGTGGGAGCTGGCTTGCCTGCGATGGCCGCTAATCTCTGGTGTGGCTGATGGCCCCTTCGCGGGCAAGCCCGCTCCCACGGTTGACTGCATTCCTTCAGATACAACGCGGTCAATGTGGGAGCTGGCTTGCCTGCGATGGCCGCTAATCTCTGGTGTGGCTGATGGCTCCTTCGCGAGCAAGCCCGCTCTCACAGTTGACTGCATTCCTTCAGATACAACGCGGTCAATGTGGGAGCTGGCTTGCCTGCGATGGCCGCGACTCGGTCTAGAAGCAGGTATGCAGCGACTCGATCACCTGCAACTGCTCATCCACCAGGCAGCCCACTTGCCATTTGTCGAAGGTCAGGCAAGGGTGCGAGGTGCCGAACGAGATGATGTCACCGATACGCAACTCAACCCCTGGCGCCACCGTCATGAACGCATGCTGGTCCATCACCGCCGTGACTTTGCACGCGGTCACGTCATCGCCTTCGGCGGGCAGGATACCGGCCTTGTAGCGTTTGAGCGGCACCGGCAACCCGGCGTCGTAGGCCACGTCGCGCTTGCCCAGGGCAATCACGGCAAAGCCAGGCTCGGGCAACGATTGCACATGCGCCCAGACTTCCAACGCAGGGCGCAGGCCTTCATTGAGGTCGCTGCGGCGGTCGAGCACGCAGCATTGCGCGTCTTTGTAGATACCGTGGTCGTGGGCCACGTAGCTGCCCGGGCGCAACACGCTGAGGAAACGGCCGGCGGCGTTTTGCGTTTCGAAGGACTCGGCGATCAGGTCGTACCAGGCCGACCCCGATGCGGTGATGATGGGCTTGGGCAGGTCGAAAGAGCCGTTGTTTTGCAGGTCCACGGCCAATCGCACCAGGCTGGCGGCGAACTCGCGGATGCCGCTGATGGCATGTTCACCGTGGATCACGCCTTCATAGCCTTCAATACCGGTAAGGGCCAGGGCCGGCTGGGCCTTGATCGCCTTGGCGAGTTCGCGCACGTCCTGCTCGCTGCGGCAACCGCAACGGCCGCCGACCACGCCGTATTCGATCATCACGTTCAGGCGCAAGCCACGGGCAGCGAAGAACAGGCCCAGGTCGGCGACGTTGTCCGGGTGGTCGACCATGCAGTGGAAGTCGAAATCAGGATCGGCCAACAGGTCGGCAATCAACGCCATGTTCGGCGCACCAACCAATTGGTTGGCCATCAACACGCGGCGCACGCCACCGGCGTAGGCGGCGCGGGTCTGCACCGCATTGGCCAGGGTAATACCCCAGGCGCCTTGGGCGATCTGGCGCTGGAACAGCGCGGGCATCATGCTGGTTTTACCATGGGGCGCGAGTTCTGCGCCGCTGTTGCTGACAAACGCTTGCATCCAGCGAATGTTGTGTTCCAGGGCGTCACGGTGCAGCACCAGGGCCGGCAGGCTGACGTCGCGGACCAGGTGGGCGCCAATCGCGGCGGCGCCTTTTTCAACGGCGTTGAAGGCAGACATGGAAAACTCCTATTCGTTGATGCGACGGGCCAGGTTGTTGGCGCTGTCGATCAACACCCGGCGATAGTCGTTGTAATTTTTAATCGCGTCGGCCCGTGGGGCGACGATGCACAAGGTCGCAATGCTGATGCCTTGTGCGTCGCGGACCGGGGCAGCGAAGCAATGGGTAAAGGTGTCGGCCACGCTGTCGAAAGAGAAGAAACCGTCGAGCGTGGCCTGGCGGATTTGCGCCAGGAAGGTGTCCAGCGCCAGGCGCTGGCCGTCCGGCAGGATGAAATCGTCGTAGTCGATCAGGTCGATGATTTGCTGGTCGCTCAAGTGCCCCAGCAACAGGCGCCCGGAGGCAGTCCACGGGATGGGTGCGTTTTCGCCGATGTCCGATGAAATACGGAAATGCCGCTCACCTTCGCGCATCAGCGCCACCGTGTATTTGCGCCCATTGAGCAGGCACATCTGCGCGGTTTCGTGGGTTTGGCTGACGATTTCCTGCAAGGCGTGGTCGGCCTCGCGGGTCAGGTCGAAATGGCGCAGGTGCGCCTGGCCGAGGAAGTACAACTGGCGGCCGAGGTAGACGTGGCCGTCCTTGCCCACCGTTTCCAGGATGCGCCGCTCCAGCAGCGATGCGACCAACTCATAGACGGTGGATTTGGGGCTGCCGATGCCGCTGGCAATATCATTCGGGCGCAGGGGCTGGCCGATCTCCTTGAGAAAATCGAGGATATCGAAAGCACGGTCCAGGCCTTTGGCGCGGCGTTTGATGGTGTCTTCGGTCATGGCAGTAATCGGTCCCGTCAAAGGTGGGTGCTGCACAGTGATCCCCTGTGGGAACGGGCTTGCCCGTGATTGCGGTGGGTCAGTGCCAGATGGGCTGGCTGACACTCCGTCATCGCGGGCAAGCCCGCTCCCACATTGGATCTCCTATGGCTTCAAGAATGGGGCATTTAGCCTTTTTTCCTGTAGGCCACGCAATCAATCTCGACCTTGCAGTCCACCATCATGTTGGCCTGTACACAGGCACGCGCCGGGGCGTGTTCCGGGGTGAAGTATTCGCCGAATACCTTGTTGAAACTCCAGAAGTCCCGTGGGTCTTCCAGCCATACACCCACGCGCACCACGTCTTTGAGTTCGTAGCCGGCCTCTTCCAGAATCGCCACCACATTGCGCAGGGTCTGGCGGGTTTGCTCGACGATGCCGCCGTTGATGATTTCACCGTCCACCGCTGGCACCTGGCCCGAGACGTAGAGCCAGCCGTCCGCTTCCACCGCGCGGGCGAAAGGACGTGGCTGGCCACCGCCGGCGGTGCTGCCGGTGCCGTAACGAGTAATGGTCATAACGTTGCTCCTGATTAAAAACGAATGTTCTTCAAAAATTCCGCCAGGCGCGGCGATTGCGGACGCTCGAAGATGTCCTTCGAGGTGCCCTGCTCTTCAATGCGGCCCTGGTTCATGAATACGATCTTGTCCGACACTTCATAGGCAAAACGCATTTCGTGGGTGACCAGCAACATGGTCATGCCCTCCTCCGCCAGGCCCTTGATCACGCTCAGCACCTCCCCAACCAGCTCCGGGTCGAGGGCCGAGGTGACTTCGTCGAACAGCATCAAGCTGGGGTTCATCGCGATCGCACGGGCAATCGCCACACGCTGTTGCTGGCCGCCTGACAATTGGCCGGGGAAGTGGTTGCGCCGCTCCAGCAGGCCGACGCGGTCGAGCCATTTTTCGGCCAGGGCCACAGCTTCGTCCTTGCCCATTTTCTTGACCTTGAGCAGGCCGAGGGTGACGTTTTGCAACGCCGTCAGATGCGGAAACAGGTTGAACTGCTGGAACGCCATGCCGGTCATCGCGCGGTGCTGGGCAATCACGCGTTCAGGGTGGCGCACACGCTTGCCGGCGATTTCGCTGTAGCCGATGGATTCGCCATCCAGGGTGATCTGGCCGCCCTGGAATTCTTCCAGCAAGTTGACGCAACGCAGCAGCGTGGTCTTGCCCGAGCCGCTGGAGCCGATCAAGGTCACCACGTTGCCGCGCTGCATGGACAGGTCGACGCCTTTGAGCACTTCCACCTGGCCGTATTGTTTGCGCAGGCCGCGAATGTTCAGCAGCGGTGGGTTAGTGTGTGGTTGGTTCATGGCAAGGCCACCCGCTTTTCAATGTAGCGCCCGAATAACTCGATGGCGTAGTTGATGACAAAGAACAGAAACCCGGCGAACAGATAGAACTCCAGGGTCATGAAAGTACGCGCGATCACTTGCTGCGTGCTCAGCAGCAATTCAGCCACGCCAATCACCGAAAGCAAGGTCGAGGCCTTGACGATTTCCGTGGAGGAATTGACCCAGGTCGGCAATATCTGTCGCAGCGCCTGAGGCAACAGCACGTAACCCAGGGACTGGTAGAACGTCAGGCCAATCGCCTTGCCCGCTTCCAGTTGCCCACGGGGGATGGCTTGCAACGCGCCGCGCACAATTTCCGAGACGTGCGAGCCGCAGAACAACGTCAGCCCGACCGCACCGGCCTGGAACGCGGTGATCTGCCAACCGAGCGCCGGCAGCATGTAAAAACACGCCAGCACCAGCACAAACACTGGCGTGCCACGGATCAGGTCAACGTACAGACGAAACGGCGCACGCATCCAGAATTTGCCGTAGGTCAGGATCAACCCCGCGAAGATACCGATCAGCGTGCCAAAGATAATCGCCAGCACCGAGCAGTAGATGCTGGTCTGAAACCCCGCCCAGAGGGTATCCCGGGCGATCCACAACTCATGCAGCCAGCTGGGGGACTCGTACATGGAAACCCTCCTTAACGACGGATCGCCAGACGCTGTTCCAGGTAACGGAGCAGCATGGCGATGAAATAACAGGCGGCCACGTAGAGCGCGGTCGTAACCATCCAGGTTTCAATCACCCGGTAGCTTTCGACGTTGATCTTGCGGGCATAATAGGTCAGCTCCGGCACCGCGATAGCGGCGGCCAACGAGGTGTCCTTGAACAGCGAAATAAAGTTGTTCGACAGCGCCGGCAACACGTTGCGCAGCATCACCGGCACGGTGATGTAGGCACGAATGCGCCACTCGCCCAGGCCGATGGCCAAGCCGGCTTCACGCAAGCCCTTGGGAATATTCAACAGCCCGGCACGGAACACTTCGGTCAGGTAGGCACCGGCGTACAGCGACAGAGTGATGATGAAGGAAGGGATTTTATCGAGACGAATCCCCAGCGACGGCAGGGCAAAGTAGATCAACAGGATCAGCACGAGGATCGGCGTATTGCGGATCACCGTCACATACACCGAGGCGAAGACTCGCAACGCCCGGTGCCTGGACAGCATGGCAAAGGCCATCATCAAGCCGATCACACAGCCAATCGCGATCGACAGCAACGCCAGCTCAAGGCCCAGGCCGAGCCCCGCCAGCAAGCTGGGGAAATCACGCCACACGGCGGCAAAGTTCAACTGATAGTTCATGGTCGGCAGTACCTGAAGCGGGGCGCAACACGCTGCGCCCCCGGTTTACACATCACTTGAATTCAACAGGGAAACCAATCGCAGGCTCTGGCAGGTCCACACCGAACCACTGCTTGAACGAGGCTTTGTAGGTCGGGAATTCCACACCGGTCATGGCTTCATGCAACGCCGTGTTGACGAAGTTCAGCCAGTCCTGGTCGCCACGCTTGACGGCGCACGCGTAGGTTTGCGGGCTCCAGGCGTAGGTCGGGCTGCGGTAGCGGCCCGGGTTCTGCACCATCAGGTATTTGACCGAGGATTGGTCGGTGGCGGCAGCATCGGCGCGGCCGGAGTTCACGGCCTGGTACATCAGGTCGACGCTGTCGTACTGATCGACCTTGGCCTTGGGCAGTGCCTGGTGCACCAGCTCTTCGGCATAGACGTTTTGCAGCACGGCCACGGTGACGCTGTCGCCTGCGGCTTGCAGGTCTTCGATTTCTTTGTATTTGCTGTTGTTCGGCAGCAGCAGGCCCACGCCTTCGCGGTAGTACGGCAAGGTAAAGGCTACCTGCTGCGCACGGCTGGCGGTGACGGTGATGAACTGGCAACTCATGTCGACCTTGTCGGTCAGCAGGTTGGGAATGCGTGCGTCGGACGACTGCACCACAAATTCGACCTTGCTTGGATCGTTGAACAATCCCTTGGCCACAATGCGGCCGATGTCGATATCAAAACCTTGCAACTTGCCATCCGCTCCCTGGAAGTGCCACGGCGCATTGGTACTGCCTGTACCCACGATGAGATGCCCACGCTTGAGCACATCATCGAGCTTGCTGTCCGCCGCGTGCACGATGCTTGCGAGGGACGCCGATGCGGCGAAGAGAAAAACACACGCTTTAAACACGGAAGGTCGGTGATGCATGACAAGCACTCCAGGAGTTGTGTATTCCGCTATACCGGAACTTGGTATGTAACAACGGAATAGACAGCAGAAAGTGTGCCACACGCAGTAACAGAAAAATATGCCAAGGATAAATTCGTTATAAATCAGAAAGATAATTTCTCATGGGGTGTACAGCGTGATGCCATCATGGGAAATCAGATTGCTACCCAAGGCCCCACACCGCCGTGAAAGGCCCCAACCGGGTGCACCACAACGGTGTTACCCCGCACCGTTGCGGCGCGGGCGCACCATGCAAAAATCCCCACGCTGGACTAGCCTTGGCACATTCAAGCCAACAAGGACGACCTTTCTGATGAAGCTCAGCCTCACTTTGGTTTTGCTTTCATTCCTGGCAGCCGGCAGCGCCTCGGCCGCGAACGACCGCCACGAATGCAAGGAACAACTGCAGAAACTCAAGGAAGCCTTCAATGCCGACTACACCGGTCAGAACCACCATGACTACCGGCGGGCAAAGGCGTCCAGGGACAATGAGGAATACAAGAAATGCGCGAATCAGGCGCGAAAGGCCCGGGAACGCATGGAGCGCGCGGACGATGCGTGAGCAGCGTTACCTGTGAAGGTTGACAGTAGACGGTGGTGATCTCGCGATTTAGCGTACCCGCAACCATTTGGCCGGGCTCGCAAGGAGATCATCATGGGTGTTGCAAAAACGGTTATTCGTGACCTCGACGAATACCAAAGAATCCTGACTGAACACCCGCTGGTGATTGTGTTGTTCACTTCCCCCTACTGCCCGGCGTGCTTGGGGGCTGACCTGCGTTTCAATCGCATCGCCGCTCAATACGCCGGGCGTGTAAAAAGCATGATCCTCGACACCACCCAAACCCCGCCGATTCACGGGGTTAGCGGCACCCCCACGCTGGTGGTCTACAAAGACGCCCTTGAGGTCGAAAACCTCAAGGGCATCGGTGACCCCCATGAACAGGAAACACTCCTGGAGGAGGTGTTCAAAGACTACGCGTCACCGGCGCCAACAGCACCTGCGTCACCCGTCGCTCTTCCACCGCCGCCACAGCCAGGCGCCAGCCTTCATGCTCGAGACTGTCACCGACCATCGGCAGGCGATCGAGCAGGCTCATCACCAAGCCAGCTAGGGTCTGATAATCCTCGGTGGAAACGGCATTGAAACCGGTACGCTGACGAACCAGGTTGAGGTTCAAGGCGCCATTGGCGCGAAACCCCTCGCCCTCCTCGACAATATCCGGCCCCTCGATTTCGCTGGCGTCCGGCAATTCACCGGCGATGGACTCGAGAATGTCGGTCATGCTCAACACGCCCATGAAGTCGCCGAATTCGTTGATCACGAAGGCGATGTGGGTCGACTCCTGGCGCATCTGCTCCAGGGCGTTGAGGATCGAAAAGCTCTCCAGCAGGTTGATCGCCCGACGCGCCAGGTGCTCCAGGTTAGGCTCGTTGCCGGCCAGGTATTCCTTGAGCAATTCCTTTTTGTGCACGAAACCCAGCGGCTCATCCACCGCGCCGTTGCGGATCAACGGCAGGCGCGAGTAGGACGAATGCATCAGTTTGCGGCGGATCGTGTCGGGATCGTCCGCCAGATCGATACAGTCCACCTTGGCCCGTGGCGTCATCAAGGTACGGATTGGCCGCTCGGCCAGTTGCAGCACGCCGCTGATCATTACGCGCTCGCGTCGATCAAACAGCGGACCCTGGGTCGCATCCCGCTCGCCCAGCAAGTCGGCCACGTCTTCACCCACCTCTTCCACCGCCAGGCTT
This sequence comes from Pseudomonas antarctica, assembly GCF_001647715.1. Lineage (NCBI taxonomy): Bacteria > Pseudomonadati > Pseudomonadota > Gammaproteobacteria > Pseudomonadales > Pseudomonadaceae > Pseudomonas > Pseudomonas antarctica. Next base: position 2,561,477 of record NZ_CP015600.1, on the reverse strand, counting down.
CGGCCGCCGAGCAAGCGCATCACCGCATGGGCGGTACGCTCACGCACTGGCAACACGCCTTGCGCCGACTTCTTGCGGCGGGCGCGGGCAATCTGGTTGAACAGCTCGATCAGGATCGAGAAACCAATCGCCGCATACAGGTAGCCCTTGGGAATATGGAAGCCCAGGCCTTCGGCGGTCAGGGCGAAACCGATCATCATCAAAAAGCCCAGACACAACATGATGACTGTCGGGTGCGCGTTGACGAAACGGGTCAGCGGTTTACTCGCCACGATCATCAGGCCGATGGACACGATCACCGCGATCATCATCACAGCCAGCTCATCGACCATGCCCACGGCAGTAATCACCGCGTCGAGGGAGAACACTGCGTCGAGCACCACGATCTGCGCCACGATCGGCCAGAACATCGCGTACGCCACATTGCCCGTGCGCTGCGCCACATGGCCTTCAAGGCGCTCGTGCAATTCCATGGTGGCCTTGAACAACAGGAACACACCACCAAACAACATGATCAAGTCACGGCCGGAGAAGCTCTTGTCGAACACCTCGAACAGCGGCTGCGTGAGCGTCACCAGCCAGGAAATACTCGCCAGCAGGCCCAAACGCATCAGCAACGCCAGGGACAAACCGATCAACCGCGCGCGATCGCGCTGCTCCGGCGGCAGCTTGTCCGCCAGGATCGCGATAAACACCAGGTTGTCGATGCCCAGCACCAGTTCCAGCACAATCAAGGTCAACAGGCCGAGCCAGGCCGTTGGATCCGCTAACCATTCCATTTATAGAGTCTCTTTATAGGTTTCAGAATGCCGGACACGGCAAAGCGCGGTCAGTGGACCGGGACAAGGTTAGCAGTTGGAATACGGGGTGCTTCAGCGGGAACAGCGACAGCGGATGTCTTGGGGAAAGACGACTGGGAGGCTCCGAGAGGGTGTTCATGCAAGTCCTGCAACGAGAAAAGGACTTGAATCGTACAGGCGAAACCCAAACTTCCTACAACGCAAAATTATTACAAAATCTGTCCCCAAGCACACACAAAACCAATGTGGGAGCGGGCTTGCTCGCGAATGCGGAGGTTCAGTCAATCCATATGTCGACTGACACACCGCCTTCGCGAGCAAGCCCGCTCCCACATTTTGACCTGCGCAATATCAGGTTTTGCGCGTCGCATCATCCAGCGCCAGGATGGTGTGGGCATTCGTTACGGTGGTCGCCAGCGTATTGATCACCCCCGAGCGCAACGCGCCAAGCGTCGCCGCTGCCTTGGTGTTCTCACTGGCAATCGCCACGACATCCGGGATACGAAACAGCTCCTGCACCGTCAACCCGATCACCCGACCTTGAATCGCGTTGACCGCCGGCTGGCCATGGATGTCGATAAAGTCATACCCCATCATGTCGCCCACGGTGCCCGACAGCCGCGCCTGCGCGATCTCCTGCGGCGAGAACCAGCCCATGCGCACCATGTTGCTGTTCTCGCTCATGTCGCCAATGCCAATCAGCGCAATGTCCGCGCGCCGCGCACGGTCCAGGGTCGAGCGCACGGTGTCATTGTTGATCAACACGCCCCGTAACTCGGGGTTCGCCACCAGCGCGGGGGCGTACAGGCTTTCGCTCTCGCCACCAAAACGCAGGGCCAGGCGTCGGCAAATATGGTCGGGGTTCATGTATTCGCCGGCCTTGAGCGAACCGCCGATGGCGCAGACAAACGTGCAATTGCGCGTCACCGGCAAAAATACGTTATCCGCCACGGCACCGACGTTACGCCCCATGCCCACGGCGACGATCATGCCGTCGCTCAGCGTCTTGTTCAGGTAATTCGCCACCAGGCTGGCGACAGCCGAGCGCTGGGTGTCGGGGTCGCTGTGGTCGACCGCGATCAAGGCGCGGTCCAGCTTGAAGCGCTCCACCAACGCCCGCTCCAGCTCGTTGTTCATCGCCGGGTGCTGCAAGACGCGCACCTCGACAATCCCTTCATCGCGCGCACGTTTGAGCAAGCGGCTGACTTTCGCCCGCGACAGGTCGAAGCGTTTGGCAATGGCTTCCTGAGTGACGTTCTCAAGGTAATAGAGCATCGCCACTTCGGTCATCTGATCGATATCGCTGGCAATGCGCTGGGTACTGTCACTCATGGGGACGGGCTTCCGTTTCGGCGTCAAAGGCGCATTCTCCCGACTCTTGCCCCGTTACGTCCACTACTGATGCCCATCGCGCTCGATCGCATTGATCCGCTCGACCTTGGCCCCAGAACGCGCAGCCTCGAACTCCGACTCCAGGAACGACTTGACGATGCTTTTGGCCAGTTCGGCGCCGATCACCCGCGCGCCAATGGACAGGATTTGCGCATCGTTGCTCTTGCGCGCGCGCTCCGCCGAATACGTGTCATGGGCCTGGGCCGCACGAATGCCCAATACCTTGTTGGCCGAGATCGCCATGCCGATCCCGGTGCCGCACACCAGCACACCGAGGCGTTGCTGCCCGGCATTGATGGCGGTGGCCACGGCCAGGGCGATGTCCGGATACAGCACCGGCGCCGTGGAGTGAGTACCGAAGTCGGTCACCGGATAGCCGAGCGCCTCGATATGGCGCTTCAACAGCTCTTTGAGCTCAAAACCCGCTTCATCGCATCCGATAGCCACCGGGAAAGGTGTGTTCATGGCGTCTGGCTCCACTGCCGAGAGGGCATTTAAGGCCGATCAAATGATCAGCAGATGAAATTTCTCTCAGTCATTTCGCGGGCATTAAGCCCTTTCTGTCAAGTGAGTTTTAACTGACTCGACAGTCAAAGCCCTATAACAGGGCACCATTACCACTCAGGATGAGATTCCTACGTTTTAAGTGAAAGAGATTGACTGATCAGAATTTCATTTGATACACATATGATCACAGCGAAACATGACTGTGCGACCTAATAAGAATTCACAGCACGAGGACACGCCGATGGCCACGCCATTACTGCTCCAGGCTGAACACGTCGCCAAGGCTTACGCCGGGGTGCCTGCCCTGCGTGACGGGCGCCTCTCTCTGCGGGCGGGCAGCGTCCATGCGTTGTGCGGCGGCAATGGCGCAGGCAAGTCGACGTTCCTGAGCATCCTGATGGGCATCACCCAACGCGACGCCGGGACCATTGCGCTCAACGGTGCCCCCGTTCAGTTCAACCGCCCGAGTGAAGCCCTGGCGGCGGGGATCGCGATGATCACCCAGGAACTGGAACCCATCCCCTACATGACCGTCGCCGAAAATATCTGGCTGGGCCGCGAACCGCGCCATGCCGGCTGCATTGTCGACAGCAAGACCCTCAACCGCCGCACCCGCGAGCTGCTCGAAAGCCTGGAGTTCGACGTCGACGCCACCCGCCCCATGCACCGCTTGAGCGTGGCGCAGATCCAGCTGGTAGAAATCGCCAAGGCGTTCAGCCATGACTGCCAGGTGATGATCATGGACGAACCCACCTCTGCCATCGGCGAGCGCGAGGCAGAAACCCTGTTCAAAGCCATCCGCCGCCTCACTGCCCGAGGCGCCGGTATCGTCTATGTGTCGCATCGTCTGAGCGAACTGGCGCAGATCGCCGATGACTACAGCATCTTTCGCGATGGCGCCTTTGTGGAAAGCGGACGCATGGCCGATATCGACCGCAACCACCTGGTGCGCGGCATCGTCGGCCAGGAGTTGACGCGCATTGATCACAAGGTCGGCCGCGAATGCGCCCCCACGACCTGCCTGCAAGTCGACAACCTGAGCCGCAACGGCGAATTCCACGACATCAGCCTGCAACTGCGCCAGGGTGAAATCCTCGGCATTTATGGCCTGATGGGTTCGGGGCGCAGCGAATTCCTCAACTGCATCTACGGCCTGACCGTCGCGGACTCCGGCAGCGTGACCCTGCAAGGCAAACCCATGCCGATCGGCTTGCCCAAAGCCACGATCAACGCCGGCATGTCGCTGGTCACCGAGGACCGCAAAGACAGTGGCCTAGTACTCACCGGCAGCATTCTTTCCAACATTGCGCTGTCGGCCTACAAACGCCTGTCGAGCTGGTCGCTGATCAATGCGCGCAAGGAAACCCAACTCGCCCAGGACATGGTCAAGCGCCTGCAGATCAAAACCACATCCCTGGAACTGCCGGTGGCCTCCATGAGCGGTGGCAACCAGCAGAAAGTGGTGCTTGCCAAATGCCTGTCGACCGAACCGGTGTGCCTGCTGTGCGATGAACCGACCCGGGGCATTGATGAAGGCGCCAAGCAGGAGATTTACCACCTGCTCGACCAGTTCGTGCGCGCCGGTGGCGCCGCCATTGTGGTGTCATCCGAAGCCCCCGAGTTGCTGCACCTGAGTGATCGTATCGCCGTATTCAAGGGCGGCCGGCTGGTGACCATCAGCACCGACACCGCCCTTTCCCAGGAAGCCTTGTTGAGTCTTGCCTCATGAATGCCAAAACCATCGCTGCACCCATGACTGCCGCGCCGCGCAATCGACTGCGTTTATCCCTCGACCGCTTCGGCCTGCCGCTGGTGTTTATCCTGCTGTGCGTGGTGATGGCGTTTTCCAGCGAATATTTCATGACCTGGCGCAACTGGATGGACATCCTGCGCCAGACCTCGATCAACGGCATCCTCGCCGTGGGCATGACTTACGTGATTCTGACCAAGGGCATCGACCTGTCGGTGGGCTCGATACTGGCCTTCGCCGGACTGTGCAGCGCGATGGTCGCGACTCAGGGCTACGGCCTGCTGGCGGCGGTCAGTGCCGGGATGTTTGCCGGGGCCATGCTCGGCGTGGTCAACGGCTTTATGGTCGCCAACCTGTCGATCCCGCCGTTCGTGGCCACCCTCGGCATGCTCAGCGTCGCACGGGGCATGACCTTCATTCTCAACGACGGCAGCCCCATCACGGATCTGCCCGACGCCTACCTGGCGCTGGGCATTGGCAAGATCGGCCCGATTGGCGTGCCCATCGTCATCTTCGCCGTGGTCGCGCTGATCTTCTGGATGGTGCTGCGCTACACCACTTACGGCCGCTATGTGTACGCGGTGGGCGGCAATGAAAAGAGCGCACGCACCTCCGGCATCGGCGTGCGCAAGGTGATGTTTTCGGTGTACGTGGTGTCTGGCCTGCTCGCAGGGCTGGCCGGCGTAGTGCTGTCGGCCCGCACTACCTCCGCCCTGCCCCAGGCCGGGGTTTCCTATGAGCTGGATGCGATTGCCGCGGTGGTCATCGGCGGCACCAGCTTGTCGGGCGGCACCGGCAGCATTGTCGGCACGCTGTTTGGTGCGTTGTTGATCGGCGTGATCAACAACGGGCTGAACCTGCTCGGCGTGTCGTCCTATTACCAGCAGGTCGCCAAGGGCCTGATCATCGTGTTCGCAGTACTGATAGACGTGTGGCGCAAGAAAAAACGCTAGTCGCTTTTCCTCCAAAAAATGAACTGAACGACCTACAACAATAAGCGGAGTTCTCACCATGAAACCTGGAATGACGTTGGCCGCCGTTGCGGCTCTCTCCCTGCTCGCCAGCAGTATTGCCCTGGCCGCCGATGGCAAGACCTACAAAATCGGCGCCGCCGTGTACGGCCTCAAGGGCCAGTTCATGCAGAACTGGGTCCGCGAGCTGAAGGAACATCCGGCGGTCAAGGACGGCACCGTGCAGTTGACCGTGTTCGACGGCAACTACGACGCCCTGACCCAAAACAACCAGATCGAAAACATGGTGACCCAGCACTACGACGCCATCCTGTTCGTGCCGATCGACACCAAGGCCGGTGTCGGCACCGTAAAACAAGCCATGAGCAACGACGTGGTCGTCATCGCCTCCAATACGAAAGTAGCCGATGCCTCCGTGCCTTATGTGGGTAATGACGACGTGGAAGGCGGCCGCCTGCAAGCCCAGGCCATGGTCGACAAGCTCAACGGCCGTGGCAACGTCGTGATCATCCAGGGCCCGATTGGCCAGTCGGCGCAGATCGACCGGGAAAAAGGCGAGCTGGAAGTGTTGGGCAAACACCCCGACATCAAGATCATCGAGAAAAAAACCGCCAACTGGGACCGCGCCCAGGCCCTGACCCTCACCGAAGACTGGCTGAACGCGCACCCCAAAGGCATTAACGGCGTGATCGCCCAGAACGACGACATGGCCCTCGGCGCCGTGCAAGCCCTGAAGTCCCATGGCTTGTCGTCCAAAGACGTGCCGGTCACCTCGATCGACGGCATGCCGGATGCGATCCAGGCGGCGAAGAAAGACGAAGTCACCACCTTCCTGCAAGACGCCCAGGCCCAGTCTCAGGGCGCGCTGGACGTGGCATTGCGCGCATTGGCCGGCAAGGACTACAAGCCGCAGTCGGTGATTTGGGAACGCTATGCCAAGGACGTGAAATGGGGTGACGGCACCGCCAAGAACTACATCCTGCCGTGGGTGCCGGTGACCAATGCCAATGCGGATGCGCTGTACAAACAGGTCAGCGGCGGTAAGTAGCTTTCACCTTGAAATACGGTCAAGTGTGGGAGCTGGCTTCCCTGCGATGGCATCACCTCGGTTTGACTAAAAGACCGAGTCGCCTGCATCGCAGGCAAGCCAGCTCCCACATTGGATCTCCAACGCTTTAGACAGAGGAGTCATGCATGTCTGGATTCTGGAACCAAGCCTTCGACCTCACCGGCCGTTGCGCGGTGATTACCGGCGGCGCCGCCGGCATCGGCCTGGCCTGCGCCAGCCTGCTGGTGGAGCGCGGCGCACGCGTGGCGTTGCTGGACCGTGACCCCGCCGTGGTGGAAGTGGCCGCGAGCCTGGGCGCCGGGCATCTGGGTATTGCGGTCGACCTCAGCCGGATCGACCAGGTGCAGCACACCATCGACCACGTATTCGAACACTTCCAGCGCCTGGATTACCTGATCAACAGCGCCGGCATCGTCCTGCTCGACAAGGCCGTCGACGTCAGCGAAAGCGCCTGGGACAGCACCCTGGATATCAACCTCAAAGCCAGCTTCTTCGTGGCCCAGGCGTGCGCCAGACACATGCTCGCCAACGGCGGCGGACGCATCGTCAACCTCGCCTCCCAGGCCGCCGTGATCGGCCTGGACCGCCACGTCGCCTACTGCGCGAGCAAGGCGGCCATCGTCGGCATGACCAAGGTATTGGCTATGGAGTGGGCGCCACAGATCAACGTCAACGCCATCTCCCCGACCATCGTCGAGACCGCCCTGGGCAAGAAAGCCTGGGCCGGTGAAGTGGGTGAACGGGCCAAATTGCAGATCCCGGCGGGCCGTTTTGCCCAGCCGCAAGAAATCGCCGGGCTGGCGTTGTACCTGCTCAGCGATGCCGCGCAGATGATCACCGGCGCCAACATGGTGATCGACGGCGGCTACAGCATTCAGTAATTCATCTTTTGTCGTGAGGTTTTGTCATGTCCACCGTCACCGAACGCACCCCTGAACAGCTCGCCCCCAGCATCCCGAAAACCATGCAGGCCGTGGTCTGCCATGGCCCGGAAGACTACCGCCTGGAAACCGTCGATGTGCCCACACCCGGGCCTGACGAGATTCTCACCAAAGTCGAGCTGTGCGGCATCTGCATGGGCGACATCAAGACCTATCGCGGCGCACCGTCGTTCTGGGGCGACGCCGAGCAACCGCGCTACGTGAAACCGCCGATGATCCCCGGGCATGAATTCGTCTGCCGCGTGGTTGCCCTCGGCCCAGGCGCCGAAAAACGCGGCGTGGCGGTGGGTGACCGGGTGATCTCCGAGCAGATTGTGCCGTGCTGGGGCTGTCGCTTCTGCAACCACGGCCAGTACTGGATGTGCCAGAAGCATGACCTGTATGGCTTCCAGAACAATGTGCAGGGCGCCATGGCCCAGTACATGATCTTCACCAAGGAAGGCATCATCCACAAAGTGCCGGAATCCATCGCCCCCGACGAAGCGATCCTGATCGAACCGCTGGCCTGCTCACTGCATGCCGCCGAGCGCGCGAATGTCGACCATGACGACGTGGTGGTGGTGGCCGGTGCCGGCACCCTGGGCCTGGGCATCATCGGCGCCGTGCGCCTGCGCAACCCGAAAAAGCTGATCGTGCTGGACATGAAGCCCGAACGCGCCGCCCTCGCCCTGCGCATGGGCGCCGACGAAGTGTGGAACCCGGCCGACGTCGACGTCCTGGCAAAAATCCGCGCGATCACTGACGGTTATGGCTGCGACATTTATATCGAAGCCACCGGGCACCACAAGGCGGTGAACCAGGGCCTGGCGATGTTGCGCAAGCTGGGGCGCTTCGTCGAGTTCAGCGTATTTAATGACGAAGCCACGGTAGATTGGTCGATCATCGGCGACCGCAAGGAACTGGACATATTGGGCTCGCACCTGGGGCCATACATGTACCCGCGCGCCATCGACTTTATCGGCAACCGCAAGATCGACATGCGCGACGTGGTGACCCATAAATTCGCACTGGCGGATTTTAAGGAAGCGTTTGCGGTGATGGAGCGCGGGGACAAGTCGCTCAAAGTGGTATTGGAGCCCTGATCCCAGCAGCAACACACCACCCTGTGGGAGCTGGCTTGCCTGCGATGGCGGTATATCAGTCAACACATCTATCAACTGAACCACCGCTATCGCGGGCAAGCCCGCTCCCACATTGAATTGTTGTTGCCCTTTAGAACAAGAACAGGAACCCGCGTTATGAATCGAGTCATCAACGATCCGGACCAAGTGGTCGAGGACATGCTGCACGGTATTCTGGTCGCCCACCCCGAACTGCGCCAATACGAGAGCAACCCTCGGGTCATCGTCAAAGCCAGGCCATCGGGGCAAGGCCGGGTTGGCATCGTGACCGGCGGCGGTTCGGGCCATGAGCCGGCCTTTCTCGGCTACGTCGGCCCGGGCCTGGTGGACGCCGTGGCCGTCGGCGAGATTTTCTCCTCGCCCACCGCCAAGAGCTTTTTCGATGCCTTCCGCGCCGCCGACCATGGCGCCGGCGTAGCCTGCCTGTACGGCAACTATGCCGGCGACAACATGAACGTAAAGCTGGCAATGAAAATGGCCGCCAGCAAAGACATGCGCATCCGTACCGTGGTCGCCAACGACGATGTGGCCTCCGCCCCCCAGGCCGATATCGCCAAGCGGCGCGGCGTGGCCGGGGAGATCTTCATGTGGAAGATCGGCGGTGCCGCGGCTGCCCAGCATTACGACCTCGATGGCGTGATTCGCGTCGCCCAGAAAACGGTCGATCACTGCCGTTCAATTGGCATCGGCCTCACGCCCTGCACCATTGCGGCGGTGGGCAAACCAAACTTCCAGATCCCCGACGGCCAGATGGAACTGGGCATCGGCCATCACGGCGAACCGGGCATTGAAGTCGTCCCCATCGAACCCGCCGCTGCCATGGCCGAACGCATGCTCGCGCCGATCCTGGCTGACCGTGATTTCAGCAAGGACGACAGTGTGGTGGTGCTGGTCTCGGGCCTGGGCGCCACGCCGGTGATGGAGCTGTATATTTTTTACGCCGAGGTTGAGCGACAGCTCAAGGCCAAGGGCTTGAAGATTCACCGTTGCTACGTGGGCAACTACTTCACCTCCCTGGAGATGATGGGCGTCACCCTCACCCTGCTCGGCCTCGACGCCGAGCTGAAAACCCTTATCGACCAACCGTGCCGCTCCATCGGCATGACCCAGGCGGAGTGAACCATGAGCCAGCATTTTTCCACCCGCGACGGCAGCGCCATCGTCGCCGACCTGGTCAGCGTGATCGTGGCCAACCGTGAATACCTCAGCGAAGTCGACGGCGCGATTGGCGACGGCGACCACGGCATCAACATGGCCAAGGGGTTCGCCCATTGCGGCCGCATGATCGAAGGCCGCCAACTGACGCTGGCCCAGGCCCTGGATGAACTGACCCTGAGCCTGATGGAAGGCATCGGCGGCTCCATGGGGCCGTTGTATGGCAGCCTGTTTATCGGCATGGCCGACGAAGTGCGCAGCAGCGAGAATATCGACGCCGCAACCTTTGCTCACTTGCTGCGCGGCGGTTTGACCTCACTGCAGGACATCACCGAAGCGGGCGTGGGTGACAAGTGTTTGATGGACACGCTGATCCCGGCGGTTGAAGCCTTCGAACGTGCGCATGCGGGAGGCGCTGGTTTCAACGATGCGCTGGATGCGATGAAAGCCGCCGCGTCACAAGGCCGCGATTCAACCAAAGACCTGGTCGCCAAAATCGGCCGGGCCAGCCGTTTGGGCGAGCGCTCCCTCGGCGTGCTGGATGCCGGCGCCGTGTCGTGCTGCCTGATCCTCACGCGCCTGGCGGACTCGGTGCAGCCCCGACTGAGCGTTTGATTTGCTGGATATACCGCGCCACTGCCGGCGCTTGCTCAAAGCGCCGGTGAATCAACGACAGCCAGGACGCCGCCTCGCAGCCGTGGATACTGCGGTAGACCACACCCGGCAAGCTCACATGCCCGACCATCGACGCCGGCACCACCGCGACGCCCTGCCCTAACGACACCAGCGCCACCACCGCCACCAAGCCGCCCGGTTGCGGCCCGAGGCGCGGCGCATAACCGCCCTGCGCCGCCACGTGCAACGTCCCGCTGATTTGCTCCGGCAAGATAAAGATCTCGTTTTGCAGGTGTTCACAGCCGATGGCCTTGAGCCCCAGCAGCCAGGAATCCTGCGGCAGCGCCAGCACAAAACCTTCGCTGTCGAGGCGCACTGCCTCCACCCCATCGGGCAGCGTCATCGGCGAGCGGATGTAGCCGATGTCATAGCGCCCGTCCGCCACCGCCGTCGGCAATGTGGCCATCGCGCATTCGCGCACATTCACGCTCACATCCGGAAACGCCTGGCTGAACGCCTGCATTTGCCGCTGCAACAGCCCCGAGTATACCGCCGAGGCCACGTAGCCCAGTTCGACATGCCCGATATCCCCACGTCCGGCGCGCTGGGCGTTGCGCTGGGCAAACTCAAACTGACGCACGGTGGCTTCCGCCTCGATCAGTAACGCAGCGCCCGCCTCGGTAAGGCTGACTTCGCGCTGCTGACGGATAAACAAACGCGTGCCCAGGGCGGTTTCCATGTCCTGTATCTGCCGACTCAGGGTGGGCGGCGCGATGCCCAATTGCTCGGCAGCGCGGGTGAAATTGCGCTGGCGGGCGACCGCCAGGAAATAGCGGAAGTGTCGGATTTCCATCGCAGGATTAGCTCAAAGGTAATGAAGTGCTTCAGCCCAGCTAACAACTCAAGCAAGCGCCAGGGATAAGCTCACAAGACCTCAACACTAGAGAGCCCTTGCGATGTACGTCAACTGCCTTTTCCATATTGCCCGTAAGGTAATTCAGCCATGAGCCAGGTCAGTCCGCGCTTGACGTTGCTGACCGCCTCCGGCGTTTGTTCGCTGATCGTGCTCGACACCAATATCGTCGCCGTGACGCTGCCGAGCATTGCCCGCGACCTGGGCGCCAACTTCGCCGATATCGAGTGGGTGGTCAGCGCCTATATGCTCGCGTTCGCTGCACTGCTGTTACCGGCCGGCAGCATCGCCGACCGTTTTGGGCGCAAGAAGACCCTGGTCTGGGGCTTGAGCCTTTTCATCCTGGCGTCCATGGGGTGTGGCGCGGCGCCGAATGCCGTGTTTCTGGACATTGCCCGCGCCATCAAAGGCGTCGGCGCAGCTTTGCTGCTGACGTCGGCCCTGGCCTCCATCGGCCATACCTTTCACGATGAAGTGGAACGCGCCAAAGCCTGGGCGTTCTGGGGCGCATGCATGGGCGTGGCGATGACCGCCGCGCCAACGTTGGGCGGCCTGATTACCCAATACCTGGGCTGGCGCTGGATTTTCTACCTCAACCTGCCCGTGGGCCTGGGGTTGATGGCGCTGGTGCTGCGTGCGATTCCAGAGTCCCGCGACACTCAGTCAGCACGCCTGGATCCATGGGGCAGCCTGGCATTCAGTGCCAGCCTGTTGTGCCTGATCTGGGGGCTGATCGAGGCCAATCGCATCGGTTGGGACAGTCCGTTGACCTCTGCGCGCCTGATCGGCGGGGCTGTGTTGCTGGGTGTGTTTGTACGGGTCGAGCGCGCGCAACAACGGCCCATGGTGGACCTGCAACTGTTCCGCCACCCACGGTTTATCGGCGCCCTGCTCGGGATGTTTGCCTATGCCGGCTGCGCCCAGGTGATGATGACGTTGCTGCCGTTCTACTTGCAGAACGGCCTGGGCTTCTCGGCCATTGCTTCGGGCCTGGGCATGTTGCCGTTTGCCCTGACCATGCTGATCTGCCCACGCATCGGTGCACGCCTGGCGGTGCGCTTTGCGCCAGCGACTATGATGGCCGCGGGTTTGACCCTGGTCGGCTGCGGCAACGTGTTGAGCGCCTGGGCGGTCAATGTCGGCGGCTACCTGGCCTTCGCGCTGGCGATTGCCGTCACGGGCGCCGGGGCCGGCCTGCTCAATGGCGACACGCAGAAAAACATCATGGCCTGCGTGCCACGCGACCGGGCGGGGATGGCGTCGGGCATGAGCACCACCATGCGCTTCAGCGCGATCCTGTTGGCCATTGGTGTGTATGGGGCATTGCTGAGCAGCCACAGTGAGCAGTTGCTGCGCGCGAGTATCGACACGCAATGGCAGGACCAGGTGGCGGGTATCGCCTCGCGGGTAGTGGCCGGGGATATGCCGGCGGCGATGGGCTTGTTGCCGGAGCCCGCACGGGCGCAAGTGCAACCGCTGGCGCGGCAGGCATTTGTGGGCGGGTTCAGCACGGTGTTATGGGTGGCGGGATTGTTGGGGCTGCTGGGGGCGTTGGTGGTGGGGATGTTGATGCGAAAACCAATTCCCTCAGTACAACAACAGTCTTCCAGACTGACTCAGAACTAAATGTGGGAGCGGGCTTGCCCGCGATGGCAGCGGGTCAGTCGGTAGATGTATCGACTGGGACATCGCTATCGCGGGCAAGCCCGCTCCCACATTGGGATCGGCTACCTTCTGGACTTACCAGAAGCGCTGCTGGGTCAACCGGCTCCACCAGGTCAACAGCACACGGTCTACCGAGCCGCTGGCCGCCAGGCCTACCCGCTCTTGCAGGCTTTTACGCTCGGCATAGTGCAGATGGAACACCTCGGCGGTCTTGGCCTTGGTGGCCAGGTATTCGTCGCTGGTTTGCAGCTCGTCGACCAGTTGTTTGTCGAGGGCGGCAACACCCAGCCACACTTCACCGGTCGCCACTTCGTCGATTGCCAACTGTGGGCGATAGCGCGACACGAAGTTCTTGAACAATTGATGAGTGATGTCCAGGTCTTCCTGGAATTTCTCGCGACCCTTCTCGGTGTTTTCGCCAAACACGGTGAGGGTGCGTTTGTATTCACCGGCGGTCAGCACTTCAAAATCGATGTCGTGTTTTTTCAGCAGGCGGTTCACGTTAGGCAACTGCGCCACCACGCCAATGGAGCCGAGGATGGCGAACGGCGCGCTGATGATCTTCTCGCCAATGCACGCCATCATGTAGCCGCCGCTGGCCGCGACCTTGTCGATGCACACGGTCAACGGCACGCCGGCCTGACGAATACGCGCCAGTTGCGAAGAGGCCAAGCCATAGCTGTGTACCATGCCGCCGCCGCTTTCGAGGCGCAGCACCACTTCGTCCTTCGGCGTGGCCAGGCTCAGCAGCGCGGTGATTTCATGGCGCAGGCTCTCGGTGGCCGAAGCCTTGATGTCGCCGTCAAAATCCAGCACGAACACCCGTGGCTTGGCCTCGGGTTTCTTCTTGCCTTTCTTCTTTTCGGTTTTGCTTTCGGACTTGCGCAAGGCCTTGAGCTGGTCCTTGTCGAGCAGGCTCGATTCCAGGCGCTCACGCAGGCCTTTATAGAAGTCATTGAGCTTGCTGACCTGCAATTGGCCGGCGGATTTGCGACGGCCCTTGCTGCGCAACGCCGCGAAGCTGATCAGTACCACCAGAATAGCGACCACCAAGGTGACGGTCTTCGCCAGAAAACTCGCGTATTCGGCCAGAAAATCCATGTGACTCCTTACAAGTTGCAGTGCGCCAGGCGCGGATGGTCTCAGCATACCGATGGCACTGCCTTCGGACCAGTGCTCAAACCGCCAGCAGCGGCCCTCTAACGCGCTTTTAAAACAAGCGTATGTTTTTTCATTGACAGCTCGCAGGCATCCTCATAACCTCGCCAGACTTTCAACGTACCGGGAAAACGGACGTGGGCAGCATTTATCTGATTCGACATGGCCAGGCCTCCTTCGGTGCAGACGACTATGACGTCCTGTCGCCCGTCGGCGTGGAACAAGCGCAAGTGCTCGGTCGCCACCTGGCGGACCTGGGCATTACGTTTGACCGCTGTGTCTCGGGTGACCTGCGTCGCCAGCAACACACCGCCACTGCCGCATTCGAACAATACAGCGCCCTCGGCCAGCCAATACCAGCGCTGGAAATCGACACTGCCTTCAACGAATTCGACGGCGAAGCGATCATCCGCGCCCTGCTCCCTGACTTGCTCGCCAGCGAACCCCACGCTGTGGATGTGCTGCGCAATGGTGCGCAGAACCGCAGCGAATTCCAACGCATCTTCGCGCTGATCATCGAGCGCTGGCTGGCCGGCACCTATGATCCGCCCGGGCTGGAGAGCTGGCTGGGGTTTGTCGAACGTGTACAAGGTGGCCTGCAACGCATTCTTGAAGCGGCCGATAACGCGCACAAGATCGCCGTGTTTACCTCCGGCGGAACCATCACTGCCCTGCTCCACCTGATTACCCGAATGCCTGCTGCCCAGGCTTTCGAATTGAACTGGCAAATTGTTAACACCTCGCTCAACCAGCTGAAATTCCGTGGTCGCGAGGTGGCACTGGCTTCCTTCAACAGTCATACCCACTTGCAACTGTTGAAGGCGCCGCAGCTCATCACTTTCCGATGAATTGCGGCCAACCGTGACCCCAAGGTCACTGGACTCACCCATAAAGGATCGAAACCATGACTGACGTAGCCAAAGCTGTAGAAGCAATGAAAGCCAAATTCAACCCAGCCGCTGCCGACGGCCTGGACCTGGTGTTCGGTTTCCGTATCGACGACACCCAGAACTTCTCGCTGGTGGTCAAGAACAACACCTGCGAACTGCTGGAAGGCGAAAACCCGGACGCCCAGGTGACACTGGTCATGGACGGCGAAACCATGAAAGGCATCGTTGACGGTTCCACCGACGGCATGCAGGCTTTCATGGGCGGCAAACTGCGCACCGAAGGCGACATGATGCTGGCCATGAAGCTGAGCGAACTGTTCCCGGCCTGATAACGCCGTTCGCAAAACGCGCCTCAACATGAAAAATCCCGCCAATGACGGGATTTTTCGTTTCTGGCTCAAGGCGGGTTATCAACGCCCAGCGCTGGCCTCGACTTTTTTAAACTGCTCCAGATCCTCTGGCGAACCCGGGTTGCCATATTCGTTGATGAGTCGCCACTTGCCCGGCCTCATCGCGAACTCGCCGGTCTCCACGTCCCGGCCAATCACAACCACATATTGGTTTCGACCAACCCGCACATAGACTTTATAGAAATCTGCGGGCTGATCTTCAGCCGTAAAAAGACTGTACGCGTAACGCGCCCGTCGAGTCAGGTTGGGCCACTGCGTTTGCAGCAAAATCTCATCGCGCCCAGAGTTTCCCATCGCGCCGATAGCGTTGACGCTTGCCTGGACCAACGCATCATTTTCATCGGCACCCAGCACCAACGGTTTGATCCGGGTCATCTTGCGTTTCTCATCAGCTTCTACGCCCATCTCCCTCTCGTCATCCGTAAGCGTCACGGCGTCAAGACGGTACATGCCGTTTTTGACCCATTTCGTCGCATCGGCAGTAAAGCCGTCACTGCACGCCAGGCACATTGCTCGCAAATCCTGCGCACTGGCGCTGCCAACAGACAGGCCTGCGACGAATACGCCGGCGCTCACCAGCAGTGCGCGCAACAGGTTGGCCGGGCTTAAAGCGGTAACCATGATTTACATCCTTGTAAGGGCTGGGCCGGCGAATCTACCTGATTCAGGCCTTGACCGGAACATGCAACAACAACGCGACCAACGCGCTCCACCCCGTCTGATGCGAAGCCCCCAACCCTCGCCCGGTTTCACCATGGAAATACTCATGGAACAACACCAGGTCACGGCTGGCCGGGTCCGCCTCCAGCTGCGCATACCCCGCCATCGACGGCCGCAGCCCCTCCTCATCCCTTAAAAACAACCGAGTCAGGCGTTGACTGAGGCCGTCAGCCACTTCCTCCAGGGACGCCAGATAACCACTCCCAGACGGGTACTCCACAGAGAAATTGTCCGCGTAGTAGCGGTGAAATTCGCGCAACGATTCGATCAGCATGTAATTCACCGGCATCCACAGTGGCCCACGCCAATTGGAGTTGCCGCCATACAAGCGTGAGTCGGATTCGCCAGGCTGATAGCGCGCGCACAACGTGTCGCCATTCATCTTCAGTGCCAACGGCTGCTCGGCAAAGGCCTTGGACAATGAACGCACGCCAAAGGCCGACAAAAACTCAGTGTCATCGAGCATGCGCCGCAGCAAATCCTTGGTGCGCTCGCCGCGCAACAACGCCAGCAGCAGGCGATTGCCCTGCCCGGGTTCGTTCCAGCGCGACACCAGCTTCGCCAAATCCGGCCGGTGCTTCATGAACCCCAGCAACCGTTCACGCAACCCCTCAAGGCCTTCATGTTCGCGCTGCTCCAGCACCAGCACCGCGAACAACGGCATCAGGCCGACGATGGAACGCAGGCGCACCGGCTCGTTCTGGCCGTCGGGGCGGTGCAGCACGTCGTAGAAGAATTGGTCGTGCTCATCCCATAGGCCCTCGGCGCTGTCGTCGACGCGGTTGATCGCACCGGCGATATACAGGAAGTGCTCGAAAAATTTCACGGCGATATCGACGTAGACCACATTGCGTTTGGCCAGCTCCAGGCCAATGCGCATCAGGTCCAGCGCATAGGCGGCCACCCACGCCGTGCCGTCGGCCTGATCCAGCTGGTAGCCCGGTGGCAATGCCGCGGAGCGGTCGAACAAGGCAATGTTGTCCAGGCCCAGGAACCCGCCCTGGAACAGGTTGCGGCCCTCGGCGTCCTTGCGGTTGACCCACCAGGAAAAATTCAGCAGCAACTTGTGGAAAATGCGCTCAAGGAAATCCATGTCGCCGACCCCGGTCAGCGCCTTGTCCTGCTGATACACCCGCCAACTGGCCCAGGCATGCACCGGCGGGTTGGCGTCGTCGAAACGCCATTCATACGCCGGCAGTTGGCCATTGGGGTGCATAAAGCGGTCTTTCACCAACAGCAATAACTGTTGCTTGGCATACTCCGGATCAATCAGCGCAATCGCTACCGCCTGGAAGCCCTGGTCCCAGGAGGCGTACCACGGGTATTCCCAGGTGTCAGGCATGGTGAGAATGTCGAAGTTGGACAGGTGCCGCCAATGGGTATTGCGGATATGCAAGCGCTCGGGCGGTGGCGCCGGTTGGGCCGGGTCGCCGTCGAGCCACTGGTTTACGTCAAAATAGTAAAGCTGTTTGGACCACAGCAAACCGGCCAGTGCCTGGCGCTGCACGTTGCGCGCATCTTCATTGGTGATCCCCTGTTGCAGGGCGGCATAGAAGTCGTCAGCCTCCTGACGGCGAAGCTCAAACAGCTTGCGCGCGTTGACCTCGGGTGCATCCGTAGGCGCAAACCGCAGGTACAGGGTTTTGCTCTCCAGGCCCGCCAGTTCAAGGGTGAAACGCGCAGCGACTTTGGTGCCCGCGTCACGGCGAATCGCCGACTGAACGCCGTCCACCACGTAATCATTGATGCCATCCTTGAACGGCCCAGGCGCCGGCTGCCCATCCAACCGGGGAATATTGCTCTCGTTTTCGCAGAACACCCACTCGAGCCCGTCCTGCCCCCAGGCGCTGAAATGGCGATCGGGCAGTTCATGATGAAGGGCCAGCACCTGCTCGCCGTCCAGCCGCAATTGCGGCTTGGGCGCGTCAAAGGTCCAGCTCCAGTCATTGCGCGCCCACAACTGGGGCAGCACCTGCAGCTGCGTCGGCTGGTCCGAACGGTTATGCACGGTGACCCGCATGAAAATATCGTCGGGATGATGCTTGGCGTATTCGACGCTGATATCGCAATAGCGGTTGTCTTCAAACACGCCGGTGTCGAGAATTTCGTACTCGGCATCTTCAAGCCCACGGCGGGCGTTCTCGGCGATCAGGTCAGCATAAGGAAAGGCGGCATGCGGGTATTTGTAGAGCATGCGCATATAGGCATGGCTCGGTACGCCGTCAACGAAAAAGTACAGTTCCTTGACGTCTTCACCGTGGTTGCCCTCGGCGTTATTCAAGCCGAACAGACGCTCCTTGATGATCGTGTCGCGCCCGTTCCAAAGCGCCAGGCCCAGGCACCAGCGTTGTGCCTTGTCGCTGAAACCGGCCAAGCCGTCTTCGCCCCAACGGTAGGCGCGGCTGCGGGCGTGTTCATGGGGAAAGTAGGTCCAGGCGTCACCGTCGGCGCTGTAGTCTTCGCGCACCGTGCCCCATTGGCGTTCACTCAAGTAAGGGCCCCAGTCGCGCCAACGCTCGGGCTCTTGGGTTGCCAGGCGCTGGCCTTCAATCGTTGCGCGGATGTTGGTTGCAGGCGTGGCCGTCATCGGGTCCTCCATCACTGACACAGTGGGGGCAGTGTAGAACCCATCCATGCGCGGATGCACATGAAGTCTCATCCGCCCGCGCAAAAAAAGAGGCCGCTGATTAGGCGGCCTCGGTTTTTTTGGTTCTGCAAAAGCACGCGCGTTCTTAGAAGATCGCGTAGGTATAGTTGAAGATCAGACGGGTTTGGTCCTGATCCGCAGTACCGGTGTTATGCCCCTTGTAGGTACCGGTACGGAAGGTGGTACCAAAGCCTTTGAGCGGGCCTTGCTGCACGACGTAATCCAGGCGGAAGTCGGTTTCGTTTTCTTTCTGGTCAGGACCGCCAGCGACTTTGGACTTGATGCCCGTGCCGTCCAGGTAAGCCACGGACGCTTTCAGGCCAGGTACGAACGCCTTGAAGTCATACGAGTACTGACCAAAATTGACCTGCTCGCCCGCGCGGGAGAACTGGCCCACCACGGCATCGGTAAACAGGTAGAAGTCGCTGCCGCCCGCGCCTTGTGCGTTTGGATCGGCGATGCTGCCCTGGTTGACCCAGACGAAGCCGCCGTCATCGCTGACACCGATGTGGCCAAGCATCAGGCTGCTGCCGCCCAACTGGTAGGTGAACGCGGCGCTGTAGGTTTTGTTATCCACTTCGCCAGCGTGCTTGGCGTAGCCACCGTTGTTGTTGAACTGGTAGCCGGCCTCACCGTTTTTGCCATCGCTGGTGCTGTCGAAGTAACGCAGGTCAGTCTTGAACGACTGGTCGTTGCCCAGCGGCAGTAGGTGAACCAGGCCGAAGTAGTTCTGTTTGTAGAAGTCCTGCAGGTCGGCGTAGTAGTACTGCAACGTCAGGTTTTTAGCGATGGCGTTGTCGGACGAACCGAACGGTTTGTAGTCCACACCGCCGAACTTGAAGCTGTCGCTGTCGCGAGTACCGCCAGCGACGCTCAAGCCTGTGGAGTTGCTGGAAGCACGGCCTTCGGCCTTGTTCAGCTCACCACCGGTAAAGGTCACGTTAGGAATGTCACTGGACGTGAGGATGCCGCCGTCAAAGGTCTGCGGTGCAACACGGCTGTCGTTGGAGACCAGGATAGGCAACACCGGGGCCAAAGCACCGCCGACGTGCAACTCGGTCTGGGAAATGCGGAATTTCACGTTACCCGCAGCGCGGCCGAAACTGTCGGCAGGCTCGGTGCCGTTGTTTTTGGTCGGGAAGAAGCTGTTGCCGTTACCCGACAGGCCTGGGCCTGCGGCGTGGCCATCGCCACCGTCCAGGCGCAGGGCACCGAACGCCATCACGTCGAAACCGACGCCAAGGGTGCCTTGGGTGTAGCCGGATTTGTAGTCGAACCGCAGCAATGTCGCAGCTTCGCGCAGATCGTTGCTGGTGCCCGAGCGGTTGTCCGCACTGTAGTACATCGTCCGCGAACTGACCGCCGCGTGGCTGTCTTCAAGAAAGCCACTGTGCCCCGTGCCAGTGCCCAGAGCGCCGAGCCCGAAATCATCCGCGCAAGCTTGTTGCGCGAGCAATGCAGCGGTGATGGATAACGCCAGTGTAGAAATTTTCATGTGTGGCAGCCCCTAAACATTTTTTTATGTGCGTTGTGTGCAAACGGCGTTTTCATCCCTACAAACGTGACGATTGTTTCATGAGGACCGGGGCGCGCCTCGTGAAGAATTTGTTAGAAAAGCCGCTGAAAAATGAAATTTTTCAAACGCCAGTTTTTGTCATATTCGCGTCATATCAGTCATTTGCAGAATGAAGTCCTGAGGATTCTTCGTTTGCAAGCCTAGCGCCAGCCCAACAAAATCCAGAGAAATGCCAAGCCTCCTTTACAGTGTTCAGGAATTTTTCTATGCCAAGCGCCGCCTATGTCAGCCCCGACGAGATACGCAAAGACTTTTCCAGGGCCATGTCCGACATGTACCGAGATGAAGTTCCACTGTATGGCGCGCTGATGGAGCTGGTAGCCGAGACCAATGCGCGGGTGCTGGGCAGTGATTCAAGCCTGGCCCGGCAGTTGCGGCGCACTGGCGAAATAGAGCGCCTGGACATGGAACGTCACGGCGCCATCCGCCTGGGCACCGCCCTTGAGCTGGCAACCATCAGCCGCCTGTTTGCGGTGATGGGCATGCAACCGGTGGGCTATTACGACCTGACGCCGGCCGGCGTGCCCGTGCACTCCACCGCCTTTCGCGCGGTGCACGAACGTTCATTGCAGGCCAGCCCGTTCCGGGTGTTTACCTCACTGTTACGCCTGGAACTGATCGAAAACCTTGAACTGCGCGCCTTCGCCGAAAACGCCCTGGCCAGGCGCTCGATCTTCACCCCCGGCGCGCTGGCGTTGGTCGAACAAGCAGAACGGGACGGCGGCCTGAGTGCGTCTGATGCCGAAGCATTTATCCACCAGGCCCTGGAAACCTTTCGCTGGCACCACACCGCCACCGTCACCGGCGCGCAGTACCAGCAGTTGAGCGACCAACACCGCCTGGTCGCCGACGTGGTGGCGTTCAAAGGCCCACACATCAACCACCTGACACCGCGCACCCTGGACATCGACCAGGTGCAGGCCGCCATGCCGGGCAAAGGCATTACCCCCAAAGCGGTGATCGAAGGTCCGCCACGCCGCGAGTGTCCGATCCTGCTGCGCCAGACCAGCTTCAAGGCCCTCGACGAGCCCATCGCCTTCACCGACGCCCAAGGCAGCCACAGTGCTCGTTTCGGCGAAATTGAACAGCGCGGTGTGGCGCTGACGCCCAAAGGCCGCGCCCTGTACGACCAACTGCTGAACGCGGCGCGCGACGAACTGGGCGCATTCCCGAATGAGGGTAACGCGGCACGTTATGTGGCGTTGATGGAGCAACACTTCCAGGCCTTCCCCGATAACCACGCGCAGATGCGTGAACAGGGCCTCGCGTACTTTCGCTACTTCGCCACGGAGCGAGGCTTGGCGGCACGGGGCCAGGCCGATCAACCGCAAACGCTGGAGGCGTTGATTGCTGCCGGGCACGTGGATGTGGAGCCGTTGGTGTATGAAGACTTTCTGCCGGTGAGTGCAGCGGGGATCTTCCAGTCAAACCTGGGCGATGCCGCGCAAAGTCACTATGCGGCCACATCGAATCAGGCCGAGTTCGAGACGGCGCTGGGCCGCCAGACGATTGATGAATTGAGGCTGTATGGCGAGACGCAGCAACGCTCGATGGATGAATGCATTCAAGCGCTGGCGGGTATGAGGCGGGTGTGAAACAGGTTGCCCACCCGGCTCAGCAGCGCAATCCTTGCGCCGCAACAGTCCCCAGAGCCGGGTGGACGGCGGGCATCATAATCAGTGAAACGCCGCCTGTCCCTCAGACAATTCTGAACAAATATTACCGCCCCGTTGTAGGAGCGAGTTGCAGCACAATCTTGTCTTTGACCGACAGCCGTTTCTTCTTCAACTTCTCCAGTTCGTCATCCGCTCCGCCTGACGATTCGAAAACGACTACCTCCTTGTCGGCGGCATCGTATTGTTCGAGCAGCGAATTCAAGCGGTCATCGCTCCTCCTGCGTTCGTGAACGACTTCCTTGCTCAAACCCAAATCCTGATACAGGTCGTGTTTCACTGGCATGGAGTACCTCCGCAAGTTGATCAATGGCCTACGCTCTTGAAGCTAGCCCATTCCAAGGGGTCTTGTCATGTCTTGGGTCAATGCAGCCCCGTTCGTCGCAGCGCGACCGATGGGATCAAACCTTTGCCGCCCCCTGCCCTCCACTGTAGATCGCCACCTGAGGGAGAACGGTTTCATGACTCATGCTGCCACTGCTGTCGACACCCAATGCATCAACACGATTCGCACCCTGGCCATGGACGCCGTGCAGAAGGCCAACTCCGGCCACCCCGGCACGCCCATGGGCCTGGCGCCGGTGGGGTACACGCTGTGGAGCCGGTTCCTGCGCTATCACCCGCACCATCCAGATTGGCCCAACCGTGATCGTTTTGTGTTGTCGGTGGGGCATGCGTCGATGCTGTTGTATTCGCTGCTGCACCTGGCCGGTGTGGTCGAGATTGATGCCCACGGCAAACGCTCGGGCCAGCCGGCGATCAGCCTGGACGATATCAAGCAGTTCCGGCAGATGGGTTCCAAGACCCCGGGCCACCCCGAGTACCGCATGACCACCGGCGTAGAAACCACCACCGGCCCGCTGGGCCAGGGTTGCGCCAACAGCGTCGGCATGGCCATGGCCGAGCGTTGGCTGGGCAAGCGTTTCAACCGCGACGGCAAAGTGCTGTTCGATTACAACGTCTACACCCTGTGCGGTGACGGCGACATGATGGAGGGCATCAGCAGCGAAGCGGCGTCCATGGCCGGGCATTTGAAGCTGGATAACCTCTGCTGGATCTACGACAACAACACCATCAGTATCGAGGGCCACACCGAACTGGCGTTCAGTGAAGACGTGGCCAAGCGTTTTCAGGCCTATGGCTGGCACACCGTGCACGTCACCGATGCCAATGACCTGCAGGCCTTGAGCGCAGCGCTGGAAACCTTCAAGACCAACACCGGCGCGCCGACCCTGATTGTGGTCGACAGCGTGATCGGCTACGGCTCGCCCCACAAACACAACACCGCCGCCGCCCACGGCGAACCCTTGGGCGTTGAAGAAATCCGCCTGACCAAAGCCGCTTACGGCTGGCCGCAGGATTCCAGCTTCCTGGTGCCCGATGAAGCCCGCGCGGTGCTGCGTGATGTACTGCTGGAGCGTAGCGAGCCGCTGTATGAAGAATGGAACCGGCACTTGGCGCAGTTGGCACAGTACGAGCCTGAACTGGCGGATGAACTGAGCCGCATGCGCGCCGGCGAAATGCCGGAGCATTGGCAGGATGAGTTGCCCACCTTCGACGCCGACGCCAAAGGCGTGGCCAGCCGTGCCGCCGGTGGTGAGGTGCTCAATGCCTTCGCCCAGCAAATCCCCTGGCTGCTCGGCGGCTCGGCGGATCTGTCACCTTCGACCAAGACCAACCTCACCTTCGACGGGGCCGGGCGTTTCAGTGCTGACGACTACAGCGGGCGCAACCTGCACTTTGGCATCCGCGAGCACGCCATGGGCGCAATCGCCAATGGCATGGCGCTGTCCTACCTGCGCCCGTATACCTCGACGTTCCTGGTGTTCAGCGACTACATGAAGCCGCCGATCCGCCTGGCGGCGATCATGGAATTGCCGGTGGTGTTCGTGTTTACCCATGACTCGATTGGTGTGGGCGAAGATGGGCCGACCCACCAACCGATCGAACACCTGACTCAACTGCGTGCCACGCCGGGGCTGCTGACCCTGCGCCCGGGCGATGCCAACGAAACCCTGGAACTGTGGAAAGTCGCCCTGGCGCAAACCCATCGGCCAAGTTGCGTGGTGTTGTCACGTCAGGCGTTGCCGACGCTGGATCGTACCAAGTACGCACCAGCCTCCGGTGCCGCCAAAGGGGCTTATGTGTTGGCCGGTGCGGACAAGCCTGAAGTGCTGCTGTTGGCGACGGGCAGTGAAGTCAGCCTCGCAGTGGCGGCGTATGAACAACTGACAGCCGAAGGGGTTGCCGCGCAGGTGGTCTCGATGCCGAGCTGGGAGCTGTTTGAAGAGCAGGACGCGGCTTACCGCGACAGCGTGCTGCCGCCAGCGGTCAAGGCGCGGGTGGTGGTGGAACAGGCAGGCCCCTTGGGCTGGGACCGCTATGTCGGCCAGACCGGCGCCAAAGTGGTGATGAACAGCTTTGGCGCGTCGGCGCCACTGGCCAACTTGCAGGAGAAGTTTGGGTTTACGCTTGAAAACGTGGTGAAGCTGGCCAAGCAACAGCTGGCTGAACACGGGTAATCCTGTGGGAGTGGGCTTGCTCGCGAATGCGCTGGATCAGTCGATAGCTATTTAGACTGACACTCGCGATTCGCAAGCAAGCCCGCTCCCACCTTTGTTTGGCGCTGACGCTTAGGGCAGCTCTCGCGCCAGAAACGGAGCGGTCCGGCTGGTCTTGCTTTTCGCGACTGTCTGCGGCGTGCCACAGGCCACCACCTTCCCGCCCAAATCCCCGGCCCCGGGCCCGATATCAATCACCCAGTCACTCTGGGCCACCACGCGCATTTCGTGTTCCACCACAACCACCGTATGCCCCGCGTCCACCAGCTGATTAAGCTGGCTGAGCAAGCGGTCCACATCCCGCGGGTGCAAGCCGGTCGTCGGCTCATCCAACACATACAACGTGGCGCCCCGCGCATTGCGTTGCAGCTCGGTGGCGAGCTTGATCCGCTGCGCCTCGCCACCGGACAGTTCGGTGGCCGGCTGGCCCAGGCGCAAATACCCCAAGCCGATATCCCGCAGCACCTGCAACGAACGCAACACACCGGGCTGTTCGGCAAACACCTCCACCGCCTGCTCCACCGTGAGCCCCAGCACCTGGGCAATGCTCAGGCCTTGCCAGGTGACCGCCAACGTCTCGGGGTTATAGCGCGCACCATGGCAAGTCGGGCATGGCGCGTACACGCTGGGCATGAACAACAACTCGACGCTGACAAACCCTTCCCCTTCGCAATTGGGGCAGCGGCCCTTGGCGACGTTGAAGGAGAACTGCCCGGCGTCATAGTGGCGCTTCCTGGCCGCGGGTGTGGCGGCGAAGAGTTTGCGCACGTTGTCGAACAGCCCGGTGTAGGTCGCAAGGTTGGAGCGCGGCGTGCGGCCGATGGGTTTCTGGTCCACCTGCACCAGACGGCGGATGTGCTCCAGCCCGCTGCTGATCCGCCCACCACTGCTTTGCGGGGTGTCGTCTTCCAGGCTGGGTTCTTCGTCGCTTTGCACCACGCGGCCCAGGCCGGTACCCACCAGTTCCAGCAGCGCCTGGCTGACCAGGCTGGATTTACCCGAGCCGGAGATACCGGTCACCGCCGTAAAGCAGCCCAGCGGAAAGTCCACACGCACCTCATTGAGGTTATTGCGCGTCACGCCTTCGAGCTTCAGCCAGCCAGCGGGCTCACGTCGCGCCGGAGGCGACGGGCGTCGCTCAGCGAACAAATACTCGCGCGTCTGCGAGGCCTGCACATCCGCCAAACCGGCTGGTGGCCCACTGTAGAGGATTTGCCCGCCGTGCTCACCGGCCGCAGGCCCCACGTCGATCAGCCAGTCGGCGCGGCGCATGGTTTCCAGGTCATGCTCCACCACAAACAATGAATTGCCTGCGGCTTTCAATCGATCAAGCGCGGTGAACAGTGCCTCGCCATCCGCCGGGTGCAAGCCCGCGGACGGCTCATCCAGCACATAGATCACCCCGAACAGTTGCGAGCCCAATTGCGTCGCCAGGCGCAGGCGCTGCAGCTCCCCGGAGGACAACGTCGGCGTACTGCGCTCCAGGGACAAATAGCCCAGGCCCAGCTCGGTCAGCGTGCTGACGCGCTCAAGCAGGTCCTGGGCAATACGCTGGGCGGCGAGGCGCTTTTCCACCGACAGTTTCAGGGTGTCCTGCCCCGCCGCCACCGGACGCAACAACTCGGCCAGTTGCGCCAATGACAGCTGCGACAATGCTCCGATATCCACCCCGGCAAACTTCACCGACAGCGCCGCCTGGTTCAACCGCTTGCCCTCGCACGCCGGGCAGGCGCTGCCCTGCATGAATTGCGAGACGCGCTTTTTCATCAGCGCACTTTGGGTATGGGTGAAGGTGTGCAGGATATAGCGCCGCGCGCCGCTGAACGTGCCTTGGTAGCTCGGCTCCAACTTGCGTTTCAACGCGTCGCGGGTCTGTTCGGGGGTGAAGCCTGCGTACACCGGTACGGTCGGGGTTTCTTCGGTGAAGAGGATCCAGTCACGCTGCTTTTTCGGCAGGTCGCGCCAGGGGATGTCCACGTCATAGCCGAGGGTCACCAAGATGTCGCGCAGGTTCTGTCCTTGCCATGCCAACGGCCAGGACGCCACCGCGCGCTGGCGAATGGTCAAGGAAGGATCAGGCACCATCAGCGCCTCGGTCACCTCATACACACGGCCCAAACCATGGCATTGCGGGCAGGCCCCTTGGGGCAGGTTCGGCGAAAAGTCCTCGGCATACAGCATCGCCTGCCCCGGCGGGTAGCTGCCGGCGCGGGAGTACAGCATGCGGATCAGGCTCGACAAGGTGGTGACGCTGCCCACCGAAGAACGCGCACTGGGCGTGCCGCGCTGCTGTTGCAGGGCCACGGCCGGTGGCAGGCCTTCGATGGAGTCCACATCGGGCACGCCGACCTGGTCGATCAGGCGCCGCGCATAGGGCGCCACCGATTCGAAATAGCGGCGCTGGGCTTCGGCATACACCGTGGAAAACGCGAGGGATGATTTGCCGGAACCCGAGACACCGGTGAATACCACCAGGGCATCCCGGGGAATGTCCACATCGACGTTACGCAAGTTATGTTCGCGGGCACCCCGCACACGGACAAACCCGAGGTGTTGGGCCGTGATCGGGGGGGTGTTGCGCTGTGAAGTCATGAGCAGCCTTGTCTTGCGGTGAGCACGCTGCGCACCCTATGCGTAAGCGCTTCGGGGCTATAGGGTTTGCTCAGCAGATGAATGTCGGGGCTTAACAGGTGATTGGTGGAGAGAATGTCGCGGGTGTGGCCGGAGGTGAACAGCACCGCGACAGGCGGCTGCTGCACGCGCGCCCAGTCGGCCAGGTCAGTGCTTTTGACCCGACCCGGCATCACCACGTCGGTAAAGATCAGGTCCGGCTGCACCCCGCCTTGCAACGCTTGCATCGCTCGGTCGCCGTCCTCGGCCGTGAGTACGGTGTAGCCCGATTGCTGCAGCAGTTCGACGACGGTCAGGCGCACGCCCTCATTGTCTTCAACCACCAGAATGGTTTCCTGGCCACCGCTGTGGGGCGCCATCTCGCTGTGCTCATCGAAGCTTTCCGGTTCCAGGCTGCGGGGGAAATACATCTGCACCACCGAACCGTTGCCCTCCTCGCTCCACACCTCCACATGCCCGCCACTTTGCCGCACAAAGCCGAACACCATGCTCAGGCCCAGGCCGGTGCCGTGCCCTTCACGCTTGGTGGTAAAGAACGGCTCGAAGGCGCGCTTGAGCACCTCCGGCGTCATACCGACGCCCGTGTCGGTCACCGCCAGGCGCACGTATTCACCCGGCTTGATACTTTTACCGATGCAATCGCCAGGGTTAAGAATGATGTTTTCGCCGTTGATGCGAATCACGCCCTCGCCTTGCATGGCATCCCGGGCATTGATTGCCAGGTTGAGCAGCGCGTTTTCCAGCTGGTTGCGGTCGACATTGATGCACCAGGAGTCCTGAGGCAGTTGCACGTCGAGATGAATGGTTTCCCCCAGCGCCCGTTGCAGCAGTTCACCCAGCCCTGCATAGATGCGTTGCGGGTTGTACACCGCCGGCGACAACGGTTGGCGACGCGCAAAAGCCAGCAGCTGCGATGACAATTTGGCCCCACGCTCCACCGCTGCGATGGCCGCTGAGACACGGCGTTGCACCTGGGCATTGTCCGGCTCATGCCGGGCCAGCAAGTGCAGGTTGCCGGCGATCACTTGCAGCAGGTTATTGAAGTCATGGGCCACGCCGCCGGTCAGGCCGCCGATGGCTTCGAGCTTTTGCGATTGACGCAGTTGGTCTTCAGCGGCGGAACGCGCCTGCACTTCGGCGGCCACGCGTTGTTCGAGGTTGTGGGTCAGTTCCTGACGCACCCGTTCGGACTTCACGTGCTCAGTGGTCTCGGTAACGATCACCAGGACCCCGGCCGGTTGCTGGTTATCATCGGCCACGGGGCTGTAGGAAAGATCCATCCAGACTTCTTCCGGCATACCGTTACGCAGCAACTCCAACGGAAAGTTGCGGTACGACAAGGTGCCACCCGCGAGGCACGTATCCAGCACATTGCGGTTGAAGTCAGCGACTTCCGGCCAGCCCAGCTCCACGGGTGTGCCCAACAGGTATGGATGCCGGCCACCGGCAAACACCGAATAACTGTCGTTGTAAATCATGTACCCCAACGGCCCCCAGAGCATCACCATGGGCATGGGCGATGCCAGCAGCATCTGTACGGCGCAGCTCAAGCTGTAGGGCCACGCGTCAATCGGCCCCAACTCGGTTGATGACCAGTCGAACGCACGGATCCGCTGGGCCATTTCACCGCCCCAGCCTTGGCAGCCATGGGTGTTGGATAAAAAATGCATCGGTTGGCTCTTGGCGAACAAAACGGTGGGTAGGTGGCGCAGCTCCGCTTATTAAAGCTTGGAGCCTGGCTGCAATAAATCGTTTCATTCCATATAGCTTATCCATGAAGACATGGGCAACTAGTGAAAATCCCGACTGCGCACATTGATCCCTTCCAACAACGGCGTCAGGTCAGTCAAACGCCCAGCGATCAGGTGCCGTACTTCGCCCACCGCCTCCCAGCGCCCGTCGACTTTCAGCAGCCGCGAGCCGACCAGGGCCTGGCGCTGACGCTCAGCCAGGTCGCGCCAGACCACCACATTGAGATTGCCGAACTCATCCTCCAGAGTGACGAAGGTGACGCCACTGGCAGTGCCTGGGCGTTGCCGGCCGGTGACCAGGCCGGCAACGCTGACATTGCGCCCATGCGCCACCGCCATCAACTCCAGGGAGCTGCGACAGCGCCGCTTACGCAGTTCATCGCGCAACAACGCCAACGGGTGCGGGCCAAGGGTGGTACCAACCGTGGCGTAGTCAGCCTGCAAGTCCTCACCGACCGTGGGCTCCGGCAGTTCTACCACGGCTTCGTCAGGGCTGGGCAGGCCGGCAAACAGCCCGAGTTGCTTGTGTACGCCAGCGACTTCCCAGCGCGCGGCGTGTCGATTGCCGGCCAGCGCGCGCAACGCACCGGCATCTGCCAGCAACGCTTGGGCCCGGGCATCCAGCCCGGCGCGCGCGTCGAGGTCGGCGATGTCACTGAAGGCCCGGTATTGGCGCGCCACTTCGATGCGCCGCGCGTCCTCTTCGCGAAACCCCGAGATCATGCGCAGGCCCATGCGAATCGCCGGTTGCTGGCCGTCGATGGGCTCCAGGCTGCAATCCCAGTCACTGGCCAGCACATCCACCGGGCGCACCTGCAACCGATGGCGTCGCGCGTCCTGCAGGATCTGGTCCGGGCTGTAGAAGCCCATGGGCCAGCTGTTGATCAACGCGCAGGCGAAGGCCGCCGGTTCATGGCATTTGAGCCAGCAACTGGCGTAGGTCAACAAGGCGAAACTGGCCGCGTGGGACTCGGGAAAGCCATAGCTGCCAAAGCCTTTGATCTGCTCGAAGATCTGCGCGGCAAAGGCCTCGCTGTAGCCGTTTTTGAGCATGCCGGTGCGCAGGCGCTCCTGATGCGGTTCAAGCCCTCCGTGGCGTTTCCAGGCAGCCATCGAGCGCCGCAACTGGTCGGCTTCGCCGGGGCCGTAGTCGGCGGCCACCATGGCGATTTGCATCACCTGCTCCTGAAACAGCGGCACCCCCAAGGTACGCTCCAGCACCGCCTTGAGCTGCGGGGAAGGATAGGTGGTGGGTTCTTCCTTGTTCCGCCGACGCAAATACGGATGCACCATGCCACCCTGGATCGGCCCGGGCCGTACGATGGCGACTTCAATCACCAGGTCGTAGAACGTTTGCGGCCGCAGCCTCGGCAACATCGACATCTGCGCCCGCGACTCGATCTGGAACACGCCGATGGTGTCGGCCTTGCTGATCATCGCGTAGGTGGCGGCATCTTCCTTGGGTATGTCCGCCAGTGACAGGTTCAGGTTGCGATGGCGGCGCAGCAAATCGAAACAGCGGCGGATCGCGCTGAGCATGCCCAGCGCCAGGATATCCACCTTGAGCAGGCCGACGGCGTCGAGGTCGTCCTTGTCCCACTGGATGATGGTGCGCTCGGCCATGGCGGCGTTTTCCACCGGCACCAGGGTGTCCAGCGGGTATTCGGAAATCACAAAGCCGCCGGGGTGCTGGGACAGGTGTCGAGGGAAGCCGATCAATTGCTGGGTCAGCGTGAGCACCCGGCGCAGGATCGGGCTTTGCGGGTCGAAGCCGCCTTCACGCAGGCGCTCAAGCGGCGGCGCGTCTTCGCTCCAGCGCCCGCAGCACTCGGCCAGGGCATTGATCTGGTCCGGCGGCAAGCCGAGGGCCTTGGCCACATCGCGCACCGCGCCGGCCGCGTGGTAACAACTGACCACCGCCGTCAATGCCGCGCGGGTGCGGCCGTAGCGCTGGAACACGTACTGCAGCACTTCTTCGCGGCGTTCGTGTTCGAAATCGACATCGATATCCGGCGGCTCGTTGCGCTCCCTGGACAGGAAGCGCTCGAACAACATATTCATCAGGCTCGGGTTGATCTCGGTGATGCCCAAGGCAAAACACACCGCCGAGTTGGCCGCCGAGCCCCGGCCCTGGCACAGGATCGAGCGGCTGCGGGCGAAGCGCACGATGTCATGCACCGTGAGGAAATAGCTTTCGTAGCCCAGCTCACTGATCAGCTCCAGTTCATGGTTGATCTGCTGCAAGGTCTTCGCATCGACGCCCTGCGGCCAACGCTGCGCGATGCCTTCTTCGGTCACGGCGCGCAACCAGGATTTTGCGTTATGGCCGTCGGGCACCAACTCGCGCGGGTAGTGGTAGCGCAATTGGCTCAAGTCGAAGGTGCAGCGACGTGCGATGGCCAAGGTCTCGTCAAGCAAGGCTTGCGGGTACAGTGCGGCCAGGGC
Organism: Pseudomonas antarctica; assembly: GCF_001647715.1. Taxonomy (NCBI): domain Bacteria; kingdom Pseudomonadati; phylum Pseudomonadota; class Gammaproteobacteria; order Pseudomonadales; family Pseudomonadaceae; genus Pseudomonas; species Pseudomonas antarctica. The sequence goes on along the minus strand of NZ_CP015600.1, from coordinate 2,530,116 downwards.
CTGCAGGCTGCGCAAGTGCCGTTCGCCATTGGGATGTAAACGCGTGCCGGCTTCGGCCACCGGCACGTGATGGCGGATAGCGGTCATGGTGTCTTGCAGGGCGCGGCGGCCACGCGCATGCATGTGCACATCGCCGCACGCCACCGCCGGAATCTGCAGGCTGGCGGCCAAGTGCAAGCGCTGCTCCAGATGGCGCGTATCGTCCTGGCCGCAGTGCAGATGCACCGCCAGCCACAGGCGTTCGGCGAAGGTGTGGCGCAGCCATTGGATCGAGGCCTGGATGTCGCTGTCTTCGGCCACCCACAGCGCCAGCAGGCCGGGCAGCGGTTGTGCGAAGTCCTCGTGCAGCAGGCGATAGCGGCCTTTTTCGGCGCGGCGACGGGCCACGGTAATCAAGCGGCACAGGTGCTGGTAGCCGGTAAGGTCCTCCACCAGCAACACCAGTTTCGGGCCGTTCTCGATGCGCATCTCGCTGCCGATAATCAACGGCAAGTCCACCGCCTTCGCTGCCTGCCAGGCACGCACGATGCCCGACAACGTGCATTCGTCGGTGATCGCCAGGGCGCTGTAGCCCTGACGCTTGGCGCGCTCGAACAACTCCAGCGCACTGGAGGCGCCGCGCTGGAAACTGAAATTGGACAGGCAATGCAGCTCGGCGTAGCTCATGCAAACCAGCCTTGCAGCCACAGCCCATCGCTTTGCCCCACGGTGCGATAGGCCCAGCCTTGCTGGCCGGCGCGGGTCTGGATCAGGTAATAGTCGCGGCGGATATCGGCGCCATCCCACCAGCCGGATTCGATGCGTTCCGGGCCCATCAAAATCTGTACACCGTGCTCGGCCAGCAAGGTCGGTTCATGCAGCAACCAACCGGGGCGTTGCACCTTGTTCAAGGTCGGGCACGCGCGGTTGTCGGCGGCCGCTTGCCAGGCGCATTCGGGGCGGTGGTCGGCGTGAAAACGCAGGCCTTGCACCGCCTCATCGCCCAGACGCGCACGCAGGCGTTCGCGCAGTTGCGCCCAGGGCAAGGTCTGTTGCGGACGATCGTCGAACAGGTCCTGGCGTTGCGGCACAAACACCGGCAAGTCCTGGGCCACCAAGCGAAAGCCGCGTACCGGCGCGGTGACTTGCACCTGCTCAAGGCGCCCTCGGGCCAGCTCAAACAGCATCGCCGGCTCACGTTCGGCGCTGAGCAGGCCGACCTTGATCACGCTGTCGGGCGCCTGGGCGTGTTCCAAATGCAGGTCGAAACGCTGCACGCCACTGTCGCGCCCACACAGGAAGGCGGACAGGTCGCCAGTTAAACGACGCAAGGGGAACAGCAGCGCCTGGTGGGACTGCACGTCGAAATTCAACTCGATGCGCACATCGAAGCGGTCCGGCGGCTGATAGAACGCCAGGGCCAACGGCCGCTGCCCGCTCAGCGCATCCAGGTGCTTGAGCAAATCGGCGTCAAAGCGCCGTGCCAGGGTATGCCGGGGCAACGCCTGCACCTGGGCCAACGTACGCAGGCCCATGCGCGACAAGGCCGTGGCAGCCTGCGGGTCGAGACCGGCGCGGTCGATGGGCAGTGGCGCCAACGCCTGCATCAAGGCGTGATCATCGGCCACGGCCAGGCCATCGTAACTATTCGCCAGCACCCGCGCCGCCGCCGGGTTGGGGGCGGCAACGATACGGTGGCGAAACCCCAGCTCGGTCAGCTCCTGGCGCAAACGCGCCTCGAGCTGCGGCCACGGCCCGAACAGCCCAAGGCTCGATTCGATCTCGAACAACAAGGCACGCGGGTAATACACGCTGACCTGGGAACTGAAACGGTAGGCCCAGGCGGCGAGAAACTGCTGCCAACGCTCGATCTCTGCGGGATCGTATTCGGCGCTGGCAAAGGTCTTGGCCAGGGCATGCGCCGCCGTCAGGGATTGGCCGGGGCGTAAACCCAAGGCGCGCGCGGCGTCATTGACGGTTTGCAGCACACGGCGCTGCGGCGTACCGGCCAGCAGCGCCAGCGGTTGGTCGGGTTCGGGATGCACACGCTGCACCCCGTCCAGCGCCAATTGCGGGAAGACAATACACACCCAGCGCATGGCAACCTCAGTGCCCCGCCAGCGCAATCGGCGCCGGATGGGCCAGCCCACCGCGGCACTTGAGCACCCGCACCTGGGCAGGCCTGGCTTCGACCGCCAGGCGCAAGGCGGCGGGCGACGCGTTGACCGCCTCATTCAAGGATCGCCAGGCAAACGCCAGGGTCTGCCCGGTTTCCGCCGCCACCTGCAAGCGGCGCAAGGCCCGGTCATCGGCCTTGCGCGGCCAGCACAACACCGCGCCGCAGCTGCCGGAACGCAGGCACTGCTCCACCGCCCACAATGCATCACGTTCCTCGGCCTGGATCACCGAGAGCTGGCGCAAATCCACCCCGGCGTTCTGCCAGGCGTGAGGGTACGGGGTGTAGGGCGGTGCCACGAGCACAATGCGCTCCCCTGCCGCCGACAAGCGCGCCAGGGTCGGCAGTACCAATTGCAGTTCGCCGACACCCTCCTTGGCCATCAGGATTTCACTCAAGGCCGATTCTGGCCAGCCGCCGCTGGGCAGCACCGCATCCAGCGCCGCAAGCCCTGTGGGATGCACGCTGGCCGCTGGTGCGGCAGGCCGGCCCTTCCAGACTCGGCCGCCATTGAACAGCGAGTCCAGTGCAACGACGGCGCCCATCAGCCTTGCCTCACCAGGCCGCAGAACACCCCTTCGATAGCCAGGTCCTGATCAGGGCCTACCACGATGGGTTGATACGCGGGGTTGCGTGGCAGCAGGCGTACATGGTCGCCGTGACGTTCGAAGCGTTTGATGGTGACTTCGCCGTCCAGGCGCGCCACTACAATCTGCCCATTCAAGGCCTCGGCGCTGCGGCGTACGCCCACCAGATCGCCATCGAGGATGCCGTCTTCGATCATTGAGTCGCCCTGCACACGCAGCAGGTAGTCAGGGGTTTTCGCGAAGGTGCCAGGGTCGAGTTGCAGGCGGCTGTGCACTTCGGCGTCGGCGCCGATGGGCAAGCCTGCCGCGACGCGGCCGAGGACGGGGACGTCCAGCCATTCGGGGCGTGCCGGTTGGTTGAGCAGGCGGATACCGCGCGCCTGATTGGGGTTGACCTCAATGAAGCCGGCTTCGGTCAGGGCCACCACATGCTTGCGAGCGACACTGCGCGAGGCAAAGCCAAACGCCTCGGCGATCTCGGCGAGGCTGGGGGGTTGGCCTTGTTGCGCGATACGGTCGCGGATAAAGGTCAGGATGGCAGTACGGCGGGGGGTTAAAGTCGTCATGGAGTACATTTGTACTCCTGTGCGAATTTTCTGACAATAGCCGGTAGTCGGGAGTGGGTGTTGTTGGTTTTTGAAAGCGAGGCGGCCTGGCAGCCGACCTGATCATGGAACGGATTCGGTCAAATGTGGGCGCTGGCTTGTCGGACCGCCGAACCGCTGCGATGGCATCGGCTGAGTGTCACTGATAGACCGAGGCGCCCGCATCGCATCGGTGCAGGGCGCCGACACACACATCAGCGCCCACAATTCCCGCCAATCACCGCCCCCGCAAACGCCCGCCGAACAAACCCGGTCGAATCGCCCAAAGACCCATTAACAGTCGCGGAGTGATCCAGCTCCGGATAAAAATGCCATTCAACCCGGTCCCCAACCTTGCACGCATCCCGCACCAACGCCTTCTGCCCCGGCACAAACACATCAAGGTCCTTGCCCCCCGTGCCGAGAAAAATCGGAATTTCCGTTTTCAACGAGGGGTAAGCCGACGCCCGATTAACCCGCTCCAGCGCCGCCTTGGGCGACTGCTTGAAGCTGGTGTTAAAGGTCAGCCCGTCCGCCACCACCCGCTGCTCGATGGCATGCAGGCACTCATCCTGACTGGCTTTGAACGCTGGCAGCGCCTGCTCTGCCAAGTAATCGGCCGGCACAAAGGCGGGGTCCAGCAAACTGGCCGTGCTCAGCCGCAACAGGTTATAGGCAAACGTGGGCACCACCGAACGGCGGGCGTTTTCAAGCTCCGGGCTTTGGCCTTGGGCGTGTGCGTGTGCGTGTGCGTGTGCGGTGGCATACGGCGTCCCCGTCGCCACCACCCCCACAATATCCAGCTCTGGCGCATAGCCTTTGGCCAACACCGCCGTGGCAAATGCCGCCCGGCCGCCCTGGGACTGCCCGAACACCACCACGCGCCTGGACAGTTTGAAATCCGCCGCACCCACAGCACGAATACTGTCCAGCACGCCATAGGCCAGCGGCCGAGTGAGCCCGTAAGGGTGCAGGCCCGGCGTGCCCAAGCCCTGATAATCGGTGGCCACAATCGCGTAGCCCTGGTCGAGCCAATAATTGAGGTAGCGCGTATCCCTTGGGCTGCGCTCGTTAAGCGACGGTGCACAACGGTCAGCGCTGCCGACCGTGCCATGGGCCCAGGCCATCAGCGGCCAGCCACCCACTGGCGGTGTGCCCTTGGGCAGGAACAGCGCACCGGACACCGCGATGGGTGTGGTGTCGTCGAGGCCATCAGTGGAGGCATACAAAATCCGCAGGTTCTGCGCGGCCGAGGCCAGGCTTTGCTGCGGCGTCAGTGCTTCGCTGCGCAACAATGTCCCCGGCGTTTTCGGCACAGGGTCAGCCCAAAAATAGAAGGCATCGGCCGCCTGGCTAGTGCCCGCCGCCAGCACACACAGCAATGCACACCAGCGCATCAAGCGTCACCACCCTTCTTTCAACATGCGCAATTCAAGGTGCTGCAACAGCATGATGGTTTTGCCATCCACAATCTCACCGCTCTGCACCATCGCCAGCGCCTGTTCAAAACCCCGTTCCAGCACCTCGATGTCTTCGCCCTCCTCCTCCAGGCCGCCACCCGTGCCGACCTGGTCCGCCGGCTGGTACTCGCCGATAAAGAAGTGAATCCGCTCGGTCACCGACCCCGGACTCATGAACGCCGAATAGATTTTTTCCACATGGCCCACGCGGTAGCCGGTCTCTTCCTCGGCTTCCAGGCGAATGCGCTCTTCGGGGCTGGCGTTGTCCAGCAAACCGGCCGCAGCTTCGATCAAGTAACCCGGGTAATCATTGACGAACGTGGGCATGCGAAACTGCCGGATCAGCAGCACCGTGCGCCGCTCACGGTTGTACAACAGGATGGTCGCCCCGTTGCCTCGGTCATACACTTCACGGGTCTGGGCTTGCCAGGTGCCATCTCGGCGGCGCAAGTCAAAACTGTATTTTTTCAGAAGGTACCAGTTGTCCGAGAGGGTCTCTTCGGCGGTGATGCGAACGGGGCTGTTTTCCATGGTCAGGTCTTGGCTCAAAGGAACAGGAGCATGTCGCGGCGGCAATACCAGCGTCAAGCGGATGAGTTGCCGCTACAATCGCGCCCCAAGAAGGATCTCTCTGCGGGTTCAAGGAAATGATGCTGCACATCCCGACGCTACTGATAGTGGCCGTGTTCGTATTCTGCCTGATGGGCCTGCTCACGGCGCATGCCTGGAGCCGTGGCCGCGAGCCGACCCTGGGCTACCTCGGCATCATGCTGCTGCTCGCCTCCCTGGGCACGGGGCTGATCGTGGTGCGCGGCATGGGCATGGACTTCGTCGCGCTGATCATCGGCAACGTGGTGCTGTTGCTCAGTGCCGCGATGAACTGGACCGCCATGCGTACCTTCGTGCAGAAACCACCCAGTGTGCCGGGCATCTTTGCCGGTGCCGGGCTGTGGCTGCTGGTGTGCCTGGTGCCGCAGTTCTATGCCTCGTTATCGGCGCGGGTCACCCTGTATTCGCTGCTGGCGGCAGGGTATGGAGTGCTGTCGGTCCTGGAGCTGTGGCGCAAACGCGATAGCCTGGAAGTGGCCTATGTACCCGCGCTGGTACTGACCCTGTCGCACACCGGTTTCTATGCTATCCGCGCATTTACCGACACCGGCCTGCCCATCAAGAGTGCCCAGCTATCGGGCGGCGAAGGCGTACCGTTTTTCTCGCTCATGCTGTTTGAGTCCATGCTGTACGCCATCGGCATCGCCTACGTCACCCTGGCGATGGTCAAGGAGCGCGCCGAGCTGCGCTTCAAGGCCGCCGCCTTCAGTGACGCGCTGACCGGTGTCGGCAACCGCCGCGCCTTTATGCTCAAGGGGGAAAAACTCTTGGCGGACAGCGCCCGTCGCAACCAGTGCGCGGCCCTGCTGCTGTGCGACCTGGACCACTTCAAGCGCCTGAACGACAGCTTTGGCCACCCAATGGGCGATAAAGTGCTGATCGCGTTCAGCCGGGTGACTGAAGCCGCGCTGCGCAACGCCGACGTGTTCGCACGCATTGGCGGTGAAGAGTTCGCCTGCTTGCTCGCCGACAGCGATGAAACCGGTGCCTTTCACGTCGCCGAGCGGATTCGCCAGGCATTTGCCGAACTCGACCTGCTGGCGCCTGGCTATTTGAGCGTCAGCATCGGCATCGTCACCACCGATGCGGCAGGCCACGACCTCTCGCACTTGCTCTCCCAGGCTGACCAGGCGCTGTACCTGGCCAAGGCGCAGGGACGCAATCGGGTTCAGGGGATGGCAGCAGCCTGAACCGGCGCCTGTTCAATGCGGTAACACTTTGCAAGCAAACCCCTGGGTCGACTGTCGAATTAATTCCTGCGGTCTTGCACCATCTGGTAAAACGCGTGCTTCGCCTTTGTCCTGGAACCTTCATGCCATCTCGTTTTCTGTCTCGCCTGGGCCTGCGCTGGTTTCCCCTGCTGTGCATGGCCATTCTGATCATCGGCCTGCCGGTAGGCTGCGCCGTGCTGCAACACAAGGAACGCGAGCTGGTGTTTCGCATCGAGCCGGGCACCGCGGGTTGGTACACCGGCCTGCCCAAGGCCGTACAGGAATTCGATATCAAGCCCGCCAGTTTCAAACCAGGGCAGAACCTCCACGGCTGGTGGTACCCGGCGGACAAGCAGGATGCGCCGGCGATCCTCTACCTGCACGGCGTGCGCTGGAACCTCACCGGGCAACTGTTTCGCATTGAGCAATTGCACGCGCTGGGCTTCTCGGTTCTGGCCATCGACTACCGGGGTTTTGGCCAAAGCCACGGTGACCTGCCTTCGGAAACCACGGTGTATGAAGACGCGCGCATTGCCTGGGAGCGCTTTCAGGTGTTGCAGCCCGACCCCGGCAAACGCCTGATCTACGGGCACTCACTGGGCGGTGCGGTCGCCATCGACCTGGCCGCGCAGTTGAGTAAACAGACGCCGGTTCCCGTGCGCGGGCTCGTGATCGAGTCCACCTTCACTTCACTCGGGGACGCGGCCGCAGCCGTGGCCAATACCTCGCTACCGGTGCGCTGGTTGCTGTCGCAGAAGTTCGATTCCATCGACAAGATTGCCGACGTGCACATGCCCCTGCTGGTCGTGCATGGCCTCGCCGACCAGTACGTGCCACCGCGTTTCAGCCAACAATTGTTTGAAGCCGCCCAGGAACCCAAGCGGTTATTGCTGGTGCCTGGCGCCACCCATAACAACAGCATGAGCCTGGCTGGCCACAGTTATGGCCAGGCGCTGGACAACCTGATGCGATCAAAGGGGCCGGCGCAGGTGGTCACGCACTCCACAGGCCGTAGTGACGACTCATAAAAATGCTTTTCGGCACTGGGTTCGCGCTTGGCTGTCAAGCGTAAACCCTGCCCATACTGGCCCGCGCCGAAAATTGATCAAATATTAACCGAGGGTTAAATCGCCAACCCTGCCGGGCCTTCGCAAAGTTATCCACAGAGATACCCACGGTTTCCGTGGACAACTCTTTTTACTTTTTTACGATTTTTTTGCTCAATAAACGCCTGTGGGAAAGGTACCCGGCAGCAAAATCTCGCGATTCACATTGCGTATATCGTTATAGCCGCACAGTGCCATCGACACATCCAGCTCACGGGCGATGATGTCAAGGGCCTTGGTCACGCCCGCCTCGCCCATCGCCCCCAAACCATACAAATGCGGGCGGCCGATCAGGGTGCCTTTCGCGCCCAATGCCATGGCTTTCAGTACGTCCTGGCCGGAGCGAATGCCGCCGTCGAGCCACACTTCAATCTGATCGCCCACCGCCTCGACAATCGCCGGTAACTGGCTGATGCTCGACGGCGCCCCATCCAGCTGACGGCCACCGTGGTTGCTCACCACCAACGCATCCGCACCGGAATTGGCCGCCAGGCGCGCGTCTTCCACATCAAGGATGCCCTTGATGATCAGCTTGCCGCCCCAGCATTTCTTGATCCACTCCACATCATCCCAACTCAGGCGCGGGTCGAATTGCTGGGCGGTCCACGACGACAGCGAACTCATGTCCGCCACGCCTTTTACATGCCCGACGATATTGCCGAAGCCGCGACGTTGGGTGCCGAGCATGCCCATCACCCAACGCGGTTTGGTCATCATGTTGAGGATATTCGGCAGGGTCAGTTTGGGCGGCGCCGACAGACCGTTGATCAAGTCCTTATGGCGTTGCCCGAGAATCTGCAAGTCGAGAGTCAGCACCAGCGCGTCCACCCCGGCGGCCTTGGCGCGCTCGATCAACTGCTCGATAAACCCGCGATCACGCATCACATACAGCTGGAACCAGAACGGCTGGCCTACGTGTTCGGCAATGTCTTCCAACGAGCAGATGCTCATGGTCGACAAGGTATAGCGCAGGCCAAAAGCGGCGGCGGCGCGGGCGGTCAGGATCTCGCCATCGGCATGCTGCATACCCGCCAGACCAGTGGGTGCGAGGGCGACAGGCATGGCCATGTCCTGGCCGATCATGGTGGCGCGGATCGAACGCTCATCGATATTGCGCGCCACCCGCTGGCGGAATTTGATGCGGGCAAAATCGCTTTCATTGGCCCGGTAGGTACTTTCAGTCCAGGAGCCGGAATCGGCGTAATCGTAAAACATCCGGGGGACACGTTTCTGCGCCAGTTTGCGTAAGTCTTCGATGGTTGTGATCAACGACATCTGGGTCACCTCTCCCTGAACTGAGCGCAGAGAGTAACCGCCGATCGGCTGCGCAACCAGCCATTGCGTTTACTTCAGCAGATGATTAATCTCGCATAAACCCGCAAAAAGAAGCACAAACATGCACAACACCCACCAAGCTGTCGACCTGCCTTCTTTGCGCAAACAAAAGATCCTGTTGCTGCTGGAGCGCGACGGTAAAGTCACCGCGTCTGAGCTGGTTGAACACTTTGCCGTGTCCCAGGACACCATTCGCCGCGACCTCGGCGAACTCGCCGCTGCCGGCTTGTTGCAACGCGTGCACGGCGGCGCCCTGCCCCGGCCCAAAGACACCGGCAAGGACTTCTTCACCCGCGTCGGCGAGACCAACGAGGTCAAGCGCCACCTCGCGCAACTGGCGGCTGACCTGGTGGAGGATGGCCAGATCGTGCTGTTCGATTCCGGCTCCACCACACTGCAGATTGCCCAGTCGTTACCGCGCTCGATCCGCCTGACCGTGATCACGCCGTCGCCGATGATCGCCATCGCCCTGGCGGATCATCCCGAGGTAAAAGTGATCCTCGCCGGTGGCCAGCTCAACCCTGCCACCTTGTCCACCAGCGGCCAGGATGCCGTGCGCCTGATCCAGAGCATCAAGGCCGACCTGCTGTTTACGGGCGTGTGCGCGTTGCATCCACAGGTCGGTATCACCTCGCTGCATTTCGATGAAGTGGCGGTCAAACAAGCCTTGCTCGACAGCGCATCCCATGTCGTGGCCGTGACCCTGGCCGATAAGCTCGGCGCGGTGGAACCCTTTGTGGTCGCGCCGTGCAACCGAATCCATACGCTTATCACGGAGTGGCATGTGCCGAGTGTCGAGGCGTATGAGCAGTTAGGCCTGGAAGTGCTGCGCGTGGAGGTCGAGTAACAACAACGCATCGGTCACTGCGTGGCCGCTGGCGGTGTTATCGAAGATGCACCAGGTGGGAACGCCGGATTCGACAGCGTGGTTCAACTGTCGCGCGAACGCCTGCACCCGTTGCGGGCCATAGGCGCTGTGGTAGATACGCGGCGAACCGTGCAGGCGCCAATACTGTACGCCCTGCCAACCCACGCCGGCGTCGATCACCGCTGGGTCGGCGACCACGCGCCCCATCTGCATCTCCACCAACAACGCTTGAGCCTCAAGCCACGTGGCATGGCGCGGTTCCAGCACCACGGCACCGGCAAAGCGCTGGCGCACTGCACTGAAAAATCCCGCGGCCACAACGGGGTCATAGCTCAGCGAAGGCGGTAGTTGAACCAGCAGGCAGCCGAGCTTTTCCCCCAGATGCAGGCACTGCCCAAGGAACTCATCCAGCGCCGCCTCGCAGTGCTGTAAACGCAGTTCATGGGTGATGCGCTTGGGCACCTTGACCGAAAACCGAAACGCCGGCGGCACCGATTCCGCCCAGCGCTGGTAAGTCTTGGGCTGGTGCGGGCGGTAAAACGAACTGTTGATTTCCACCGCATTGAAACGCGCTGCATAACGCTGCAAATGCGTGCCCTGGCCGGCAAAGTCCGGCCAGCGTTCGCATGGCAAACTCCAGCCGGCACACCCCACATACAGCCGTGCCGTCAAAACAGCACCGTGGCCGCGTCGCGCATGAAAATCTCGATCGTCTTGGGCCCGACGCCATCGAATTCGCCCAGGCGCTTTTCAAAAGCCTGACGGTCCTGGCTGGCGCTGCGAATATGGGTGATTTTGCCGGCGTACTCGGCGTTCAATTTGGCGCTGAGGTCGAGCAAGCGCTGCGCCGTGGTTTCGTCGTAACGCACGTAATGGGCGCGCCCGAGCATGCTGACCAGTTCACGCGATGTGCAGTGCTGCAACTTACGCGCAGTATCACGGCCCTGCTCTTCCACGATCACCTTGTAAGCCTGCGCCGCAATGGGCGCCTGGATACGCTTGCCCATCAGGAAGCTGGCGATAAACCATCTGAACAGGCTGGCGTCATCCCCGGGCTTGAGCTCGATGCCCAGTTCAGACGCCGTAATGGACCGAGCCATGCTCAGTGGCCCAACTTGCGCTCAGCCTTGGCGGCCTGCTCGTTGATGGCGTCGGTCTGGCGCTCGGTGTCCTTGATCGACGTAGGCGTCAGCACCTTGTCCACGGTTTCGGTATGCGGGTTCGCACGTTCCAGCGTCTGCCCTTTGGCAGGTTTTTCGGTGCCTTTCTGCGCGTCTTCCGAGCTGATGGGCGACGGGGTTTTATCGACGGTTTTGTGATCGGTCACGGCGTATCTCCAGGCAGTTGAACGCCCACCTAAATCGGCAGGCACTTATGCAGCAGAGCCCTGCGAAGTGGGTTAGTTCAAGGAAATTGCCCGCCAGTGCCACCGGCGAAATAACTGCGAATTAATTTAAACCTTTTGCTCCAGCACTCGCTCAACCATCAGGTACGGCATCACGCCATTGTCGATTTCAAGGAGATTCACCATGACTACTCTGCTGATGAAACAAATGGGCCTGACCTTTGTGCTGGTTGCGGGCTCCATGACCACGGCCATGGCCGCTACGTCCAACAGCTTTGTCGACGACGCTGCCCAAGGCGGTATCACCGAGGTGGAAGCCGGCAAGCTGGCGCTGGAAAAAAGCAGCGCGAGCGACGTGAAGACTTTCGCCCAACACATGGTCACCGACCACACCAAAGCCAACCAGGAACTGGCGGCACTGGCGAAGAAGCTGGACATCGAAGTCCCCGATGACGCCGCGCTGACCGACAAAGCCAAGAAGGCCATCCTGGAACTGCGCGACGAATCGTTCGACAAGGCCTACGCCAACAACCAGGTGGCGGCCCACGAAAAAACCGTCGAGTTGTTCAAGAAAGAAGCCGCCTCTTCGGACAACGCCGAGTTGAAAGCCTTCGCCACCAAAACGCTGCCGACCCTTGAAGCCCACCTGAAAATGGCCAAGGAGCTGCAAGCCAATCACGCCCACTGATCCTTCCCTGACTTAGGAGACACTCGACCATGAGTTCGCAACTCAACGGCAAGAACATCCTCATCATCACCTCCAACACCGGTATCGAGCGCGATGAACTGCTCAAGCCGCTGCAAGCCCTGCGCGGTTACGGTGCGACTGTCACTCACGCCTCCAGCAAAGGCGGCACGACCCAGACCTTCGTCGGCGATACCGAGAAGGATCAAACCGTGGAATCCGACGTGCAGCTCGCGGATGTCGCCAGCAGCGACTTTGACGCCCTGGTCATCCCTGGCGGCACCGTCAATGCCGACACCCTGCGCCAGGATGCGGCAGCGTTGAAACTGATCAACGACTTCGTCAACGCCGGCAAAACCATCGCAGCAATCTGTCATGGACCCTGGGCGCTGATCGACGCGGGGGTGATCAAGGGCAAGACCTTGACCTCCTACAAGAGCGTACGCATCGACCTCGAAAATGCCGGCGCTGCCGGCTGGGTCGACGCCGAAGTCAAAGAGTGCACCGCCAATGGCTGGACCTTGATTACCTCGCGTACACCGGATGACTTGCCGGCGTTCAACGAGGCGATTGCCAAGGCCGTTGCAGGTTAACGCAGGGCCTGGAATGCAAACAGGCGCCCCTTGGGCGCCTGTTTTCAGTCGGGTTCAGCGTCAGTTTTTTCGAACTTCAGGCATCTCGCGTTTTGGCCCGAACATGGCCCAGGCGATCAGCCCGAACAGCGGTACGAAGATCAGAATGATCAACCACAACCCTTTGGTCTCCCAGCCACCGGTGCTGCGCAAAACGACGTTGATCGCCCACAATTCCAGAATCAGCAGAACCACTGCCAAAATGATCCAGATATATTCTAATTGCATGATTCACCTCCTGAGGTCTATGCGTTAGGTCAAGCAGATCGCTTCAGGGTTCCATCTGATTTTCAGCCAGCACTCACGCCCAATCATCGCGGCGCATCTTGAGCAACCTTCTAGACTCAACCCCAGTTACCTCTTTTGCGTTGGACTACGGAGGTTCAGGATGACCGAGCACGTTATTCACTTTCACTGCCAGATCGACCAGGGTACCAGCGAACGCTTTCGCGACTGTTGCCTGGATGCGATTGACGAAGGCGCCAGTTCCCTGCTGCTGAACCTCTCGACCACCGGTGGCAGCACCAACTTCGGCTTTACCCTCTACACCTTCCTCAAGGCGCTGCCGGTGCCGTTGTGCGCGATTAACGCGGGCAATATCGAATCCATGGGCATCATCATGTTCCTGGCGGCGAACCGTCGCATCACCACACCGCACTCGCGTTTTTTGATCCACCCGATGAACTGGTATTTCAGCCAAAGCTCGGTGGACCACCAGCGCCTGCGCGAGTACCTGTCGAGCCTGGATAACGATTTGGCGCGCTATGTGAAAATCTATGAGCTGGAGACCACCCAGGCCGATACCCAGCTGGATATTTTCAAGTGCCTGTCGGCCGAGGAAAAAGTCATTGCCGCCCATGAATCACTGGCTTACGGGATCGCCCATGAGGTCAAGCAGGTGGTGTTTTCCGAAGACATCAAGCATTGGAAAGTCAGCGGCGGGTAATAACCGCTCGTCGCATGCTCGCGAACTTTTTCAAACTTTGATTTGGATGGCGCATTCCCAATTAAGCGACACCATTGAATTGATTCACTCATTGATGAGGAATTTGGAAATGGCTACTAACGGAAAAACCACGACAGGCGCAGGCGGCAAAGGCAAGCCGGACACCCCGCACAAAAGCGGTGGTCAAGGCTCCGGCGGCAATTTTGCCAATGACCGTGAAAAGGCTTCTGAAGCCGGTAAAAAAGGCGGCGCGCACAGCGCCGGCGGCGGCAAGAAGTCTTGATTGAAACACCACCGGGGCCCGGTTTTTTCCGGGCTTCGGCCTAATCAAGGGGAAAGCGTCATGAAGACCAGTACTTCCCAAAGGATTTTGCTTATCGTCGGTTTTACGGCCCTGCTGGCAAGCCCAGCCTTTGCCGCTTTTGGCGATAATGTCGCTCCGGCAAACTCGCTTAACGGCAACCGCGTCGCCGGCTCCGCATTGCCTCCGGGCACCTATCCCAGCAGCCCTTCGGACTCCACCAAAAAAGCTGACACACCGCCGAAAGAAAAGGCCTCCACCAGTGGCTCGTCAAACAAGCAGCCCACCAGCAAGAAGACCAAGAAGAAGGCAACGCGCAGCGGCAGCTAGCCGCCCGCATCGCCTTCAAGCCGTGACGAAACGCTTCGCGATTGAGGCCGCCACCGGCCTGCGCTCAAGGCATCGCCGTGGCCAGCGTTGCGAATGGGTTCGCCTTAACCCTACGGCACCGGCAACCAGCCGCTGAAGCCCGCCTGCCGGGTCAGCGGGCACCAGGCAAAGTCGCCGGTCGGGGCTGGCAGTACCTGCTGTTCGACACCGACCACCGCAGCGCCCTTCCAATCGAACACCGTCGAATCGCGCCAGCCAAGAACCACGCCCTGAGCCTGGCTTTCATCGGTATTGATCCAGCGGGCTGCCGCTGCCGCCATAAACGCCTCAATGGGTTCGTCGTCGATCTGTACTCGATACGGCGACGTGAGCAGCCAGCGGCAGACATTCAGGTGATAGGTCCAATCCTGCGGCGTCTGGTTGCGATAGGCCCAGGTCATGAAGCTGCGAAACAGGTTCAAGCCCTCCGGCGGATCAAGCTTGAGCAGTGCCGGGCAAATATCGAACAAGGCATGCCAATGCGGCAACAAGCGTGCATCCAAATGCACGAAGCAGCGGGAATTGCTGGGGTATTCGGGCCGCAACGGCTCCGCGCGCAAGCGACGGGACGCCTTGCTGACCAGGCGGCTGGCGCCGGCAGGCAATAGAGGGTTCATGAAACGCACTCACAGTCGTGACGATAGAACGTCTCCTGATCACAGGAGACCCAAGGCACACGTCAGAATGCGGGGGAAGCGCGAGGGTTGGCCGAGGGCCATGAGTAGCGCGGAGGGGCTTTGTTGCGGCGCTCGTGGGTAGGGCGCGGGGTTTGCTTAAGGCTCAGCAACCAGGCCAGGCCGATGAGGAACACGATGGCCACCGTCACGGCAGCGCACACCGGGCAGGCAAAGTAGTTCGAGATGTTGCTGGAGGCCGGGATACCTGACCCTTTGTCGGAAACTGGCGCCTGGCTACCGCCCACCGAACAGAACGCCCCCCCGATGCCATTGAGCTGCTGGCCCAACATTTGCCCATGCCCCAAACCGCAGGCGAACACGTTCATCAGCACGCAAAAGTACAGGGCCCAGGCGATCAGCGAACGGTCAGGGTGGCTCAATTTCATGGCGGCGACTTTACCATCGAAGCCGCAAAAGGATGAAGCGCCACGCGCCCCTGTGGCAGAACGTCGCAGATTACGCGGGCTGGCCAGGGTTGGTAGACTGGGCGCCCTCCTCGTTTCTACGTTTCAATGCCTGGCTGTCAAAGCCTGATGTGTAGATCCAGAGCAATGCAGGCGTTTCACAGGATGCACAGTTGATGAGTACGTTATTCACCCGCCGCAAAGTGCTGACCGGTATGGGCCTGCTGGGCCTCGGCAGTTTACTGGGCGGCTGTGACTACAGCCCCAAGCTGAACTTCAAGTACGGCAAGGACCTCAGTGACAAGATCATGGGCCGCACCTTCAAGCTCAAGAATACTGACGGCGAAACCGTCACCCTGAGCTCGTTCCGTGGCCTCATGCCGGTGGTGTTCTTCGGTTTCACCCAGTGCCCGGCCGTGTGCCCGACCACCCTGGCCCGCGCCGCCCAGGCCAAGAAGCTGATGGGCCGCGACGGCGAGATCATGCAAGTGGTGTTTATCACCCTCGACCCCGAGCGCGACACACCGGAACTGCTCGACCGCTACGTCAAGGCCTTCGACCCCAGCTTCGAAGCGCTGTACGGCACTCCGGAAGAAATCGCCGTGGCCGCCAAGGAATTCGGGATCTTTTATGAAAAGATCCCCGCCGGTGACACCTACACCCTGTCCCACACCTCGACCAGTTTCGTCTTCGACACCCGTGGCAACCTGCGCCTGGGCCTGTCGGCATCCCTTACCGCTAAAGAGTGCGCAGAAGACCTGCTCACCGTCATGGAGGTCTGCTAATGACTGCCGTTCAACACCTCAAGCGCATCACCTTCGGCCTGACCCTGCTGGGCCTCGCGGCACACGCCAGCGCCCAGGTACAAGTGACCGACGCGTGGGTCCGCGCGACCGTGGCGGGCCAACCGTCCAGCGGCGCGTTCATGACCCTCACCGCCGACAGCGACAGCAAATTGCTCAGCGTGGCGTCGCCGGTGGCCAAGGACGTGCAGATCCATGAAATGAGCATGAAAGACGACGTGATGCGCATGGGCCCGGTGAACGCGGTCGCCCTGCCCGCCGGCAAAGCGATCAAGCTCGACCCGGAGGGCTACCACGTGATGCTGATGGGCCTGACCGGCCAGATCAAGGAAGGCGACCAGGTGCCGCTGACCCTGACCGTGGAAAACGCCAAGGGCGAGAAACAGTCGATCGACGTGAAAGCGCCGGCCCGTGCCTTGAACGACATGGGTGGCATGGACCATAGCAAGATGCATTAAGCCGCAACAGTAAGCAAAAGCCCGGCACCGCGCCTGGCCCTGAGTGGTTAGATCAACAGCGAATTTGCGTACGCCGCAGATTCGCTTTTTTGTGGGCGCTGGCTTGCCTGCGATGCGGCAACCCGGCCCATCAGTGACACACCGTCGATGCCATCGCAGGCAAGCCAGCTCCACCGTTGATTGAGTTCAGCATTGGCTTGGCGCGGGAGTTGGGTAGGATGTTTCGCAAGGGTGAGGCTCAATCCACAATAAACAGCTTCGCCCCCACGCCTGTGGATGAGCGATGCCCTTCCATGTCATTGCCCACCTGGTAACTCATCCCGGCCGTCAGCGTGAACTGGCGGCCATCCTCCAGCTCCGTGTGTAACTCGCCCTCGAGGCACAGCAGGACGTGGCCGCGCCAACACCAGTGGTCGGCCAGGTAGCCGGGGGTGTACTCGACCATGCGCACACGGGTGGTGCCAAACTGGCAAGTGCGCCACAGGGCATTGCCGGTAACGCCGGGATGGATCACGGCGTCGAGGCTGGACCAGTCGGTGATGCCAAACGGGACGGCAGTCAGTTCCATCGTGTGCTCGCAAATCAGTGAACGGGGCTCGACACTATCCACTCGGCAGACGCAGGGGTAGACACAGATCGCGCGCTTTTGCGGGATACAGGCGCCCGTG
This sequence comes from Pseudomonas antarctica, assembly GCF_001647715.1. NCBI lineage: Bacteria > Pseudomonadati > Pseudomonadota > Gammaproteobacteria > Pseudomonadales > Pseudomonadaceae > Pseudomonas > Pseudomonas antarctica. The sequence continues at coordinate 2,512,913 of NZ_CP015600.1, read as the reverse complement.
CTTGTTATCCTGCCCGCCCTGCTCTCATGGACGCGTGTTTATGCAGATCGACCCGGCTTTCATCCTTCATCAAACCGAGCACTGGTTACTCAACCATCACCTGGCCTCGAAGCTGCCGGGTTACCTGATGCTCGGCGCCAAAGCCCCCATCGACACCCTCGCCGATATGCCCGAGGCCGCACTCGCGGAGCTGGGTGGCTTACTGGCTCACACCCAACGGGTGATGGAGGCACAGCTGCAGCCGAAATGGCTGTATATCAGCCGCTATGGGCATATGCCGGGCTTTCCACTGCATTTTCATTTCATCCCGGTGTATGACTGGGTGGAACAGGCGTTTTGGCGGGATGAGCGGTATCGGATGCTGCAAGGTTTTGGCGCACCGGAACAGGCGCTTACCGATGGGGCGGAGTTGACGTTGTTTGTGTGGCGCGAGTTTGGCGAGAGCCTGACGCCGCCAATGATTCAGGGGGCTTCGGTCGAGCAGGTGATTGAGCGGCTGCGTGCGGCCTTCAGCGTCGAGTGAAGATCAAGTGTGGGAGCTGTCGAGCTTTAGCGAGGCTGCGAGAGCGGTGTATCAGGCGGCAACTATTTTGACAGTGCCGCCGCCATCGCAGCCTCGCCGGGGCTCGACAGCTCCCACAGGGGTTCGGCGGTGTTCGTTACATCGCAGACAGCCGCTTTACCATCGGGATGCACGCCAACGTTAATCCCGACGGCGAGTGATACACCGCCTGCTCATCGCCCACATACCCGCACGCTCTGTAAAAGCTCGCTGCGTTCAACGTGGCGTCCAGCACCACCTGTTCAATCGCTGATTCCCGCGCGACCTTTTCCAGATGGTCCAGCATGTTCTTGCCGTACCCGCGACCGGTGAACGCCGGCAGCACAAACAGCGCGCCCACTTCGTTGTTGTCGAGGTCGAGCATGCCGGTGGCGACCGGTTCACCCTGTACCCAGCCCAGGTAAAACGGCTTGTCCATCAGCACGCTGTAGCCGTCCTCAGCGGAGCCACGCGTCCACAGCGCCATTTGTTCAGCGGTGTAGGCGCCGATGCATTGGCTACGAATGGCTTCGCGGCGGATGTTAAACGCGGCGTTGGCGTCGTCGGGCGTGGCCCGTTTGATCTCGAGCATTGCGTTGTCCTTTCATGCGTTTTCATTGCCCTTTCGGGTGAATGAATAACGGTCGATATCCGTTCGAAGTGTCCAGCCCTGCCCTTGCCAATACTCGGCCGCGTGGGTGTTGGTTTTGAAAACGTCGAGGTGGCATTTATGGATGCCCTGCTGCTCCAGCGCAGCGAGGCAGCGTTGCACTAACACTTGGGCGATGCCTTGGCGACGATAGTCCGGCAACACCAGCAAGTGTTGCAAATACCCGCGACGCCCATCATGGCCGCACATCACACAGCCGATCAACCGGCGCTCGGCTTCGGCGACAAAACTCATCTGCGGGTTGCGCGCCAGATAACGCTGCGTGGCCTCGCGGGAGTCGGCGTCACGCAGGGAAATACCGGGGGTGTTTTGCATCAGTTCGAGCACAGCGTCGTAGTCGGTTGGGGTCATGACGCGGATCGTAGGCATGGCATGAAACCTTGTGGGAGCGGGCTTGCCCGCGATGGCGGTGGGTCAGGTAAAAACGAGGTCAGACCACCCTAATTTTTAGTGCCAAGGCGCGCACTCCTTGGGTAAAACGCTTAATACGAAAAATGACTCTAACGGGCTGGCAATAAGCCTGCTCTGCTTTTTCATAACTTCGAGTTTATGAAGAATTGTTTAGGTTGTGCTCGCAGGTTGCGCCTTCGCGAAATTCTTCCCGAGGCGAGCGTTTTTTGAGCGCGTGGATTTAATTTCGAAGAATCAGGGTTTTATAAAAGCGCTCGGCACTGAAACAGAACTCAGCGCTGTGATTTTTATTAGCTCCCTATCATTTTTTCCTAGCGTTCTATTCCAAAAAGGTCTTTTGTCGAAAAATTCGGAGCATGTTTTATTGCCCACAGATGTAACAAGTTGTTTCATTTTTTTGCCGTTTTTCGGTACCGACAAGGGGGGCTTTCTGTCGGCGAACAGGTGAGTTCCGTTCGTTACGACGCAGTGGGTTAAGCCTGGGACATTGATGATTTTGCGTGTGCCTGTTCTGCGCAATGCAAACAAGGGATTTGTACAATTATCGAGGCTCGAACCCATGAATCATGTGATCAACTCCATACTGGAAAATGCATCAACTCGCCCGTCACTGCGCCATACCAACCCCGCGTTACTGCATGACGTTCTATGGCGAGCACTGGAGCACGCACTCAAGGCCAACACGGATGACGCTTCCCAAACCCCGCACACCCGAGCCTGCCTGAGGATCTACGCCGAAATCGATACGCTGTCGTATCTGGACAAGGCTGATGCGAAATTGGCGGCGGCTTTGGGCAAGGCGTTCTTCGAGTCCCGCTCCAGCAAAGACGTCGAGGCGTTCTGGAAGTTGTTGCTGATCAAGCAGCTGCTGTTCGAATTGTCAGTCAGAAGCGTGGCGACCCAGATTGCTTCGCAAGCCAGCCTGCCCCGTCAGTTGCTCACGCTCGACTCGCAGTTGATTGCTGCACCGGCCGGGGTAAATATCAGCCTGGGGCTGCTGTGCAAAGAGACCGACCAGCTCAAGCATTCCGTCGTGCTGGTCTTGCAGAAACTGGCGCAGCACGTCGAGGACCGTGGTCTCAAAAAGCCCCAAGTCACTGCGCAGCTGCTGCTGGAGTTGTACAACGCCGTGTGGTCGGGCAGTAATGGCACCGATATCGAGTCGCAGATTTTTTACGCCGACAGTGTGTATGACGCGTTGCCCGACGTGCATCACGCCCTGGGCCTGGCGACGCAGGAAAAATGGCTGAGCTTGTTTACCTGGTTATACGGCGACAAGGATGGCCGCCCCTATGACACCAACCAGCACACCGAAACCCTGGTCGTGGCGCTGGAAACCGCGCTGCGCAACCGCTACATCGCTGATATCGACAGCCTGATCAAGGCCGGCGGCGCACAGCACCGCCTGGAAGAGATTCGGGCACGCCTGGGCAAGGATCACCCCGCGCATTTCGAGCAGCCCGCCGAGCTGATCGAGGCACTGGGCAGCATCCGTTTTACCCAGCCGGCTGCCATCGACCGCCTGCTGCTGCGGGTGCATGCGTTTGGCTTTCACTACCTGGACATCGAGTTTCGTGAAAACGCCGAGATGTTCAGCAGCGTGGTCGATGAAATTCTGTCCAGCCAATGGCTGGAATCCATCGGCCTGGGCCAGGGCCTGCACTATCGCGAGCTGGATGAACGTGCGCGTCAGGCTGCGCTTGAGGTCGCACTGGAAGGCGAGGCAGCCCAGACGCCCGCTGCCCTGTGGCAAGGATATCTGCAACGCACCACGCCGATTTATACCAGGAAAGTCCAGCAATACGCCGGCCAGGATTACATTGCGCTGATGGAGCAGGACCCGAGCTATATCCGCATGCACGATGCGCGCAACGCGGTCGAGCGGTTTGAAATGATCGACCGTTATCGCGACAGGATGAAAATCCACGGGATCGCCGAGTACACCTCGGCCCTCAGCGCGCTGGAGGTGCTGTTCTTGATGAAGGCGGCCCGAGTGCGCGACGGGATCGACATCGCCCTGCAACCCGAAGACCTCGCCGGTGCCGAGCGCACGCTTGCCACGGTGCATGAGGTGTACGAAAACCCGGTGTACCGCCAGCATCTGGCAACACGCGGCAACCGCCAATACATCACGTTTGGCCCCAGCGACACGGGCAAGCAAGGCGGCAAGGCCATGCACAAACTGAATATGGCGATTGCCAACCGGCACAAGTCGATCGCGGCCCGCTACGGAATCGAGGTGGTCGTCCACGTCATCATGGGTGGGGAACACGCACGGTGTAACGGGGTGATCGCAGAGACCTTGCAGGAGTTCGGCGCGCTGGAGGGTCCGGAAACCCGGTTCATGCTGGCCGGGTGCGCGGAGATGCGCGCTCATCTGCTGACCCGCAACCAGTCCGTCAACTTTCTCAGCCAGTTGTACCGTATGCACGCCGAGCCCCAGCCGCAACCGTCCGAGGACGTCATTGCCGGCAGGATTCAACGTTGGGGGGACGTGGTGCGCCGTTACCAGGCGACGTTCTTCGAGCACCCCGCGCTGCCCTCTCTGCTGCGGGACCTGGCGCGATTTGACGTGGTCAGGGCCACCGCCAAGGGCACCCGGCCGCCTTCGCGTATCTTCAACATCAAGGTTTTCGAGTCGCGCCCCGATGCCATTCGTGCGATTCCCTGGACCCGTGCCTTGCTGGCCGGTGGGTTGCACAGCGAACTGATCGGCGTCGGGCAGTTCGCGCAAGAACCGGCAACGCACTTGGCGAAGGCCTTCAACGAGGATGAGAGCTTTCACACCTACGTCAAAGGCATGGCCTACGCCATTGCGCGAACCGACCTCAAATGCGCCTGGCTGACCTTGACCGGCAGCCTCCCGGAAAAGGCCCACATCCTGGCGTTGGCGCAAGCCTTGAAGACCGAAGCCGTCGGCACGGCCGAGCAACTGCTGGCCAGCCTGCACCTGGAAGTCATTGAAGGTAAGCGCTTTGTCCACAAAGCCACCACCGGCACCGAGCCGGCGGACCCGTGGAAAATCAAGGAAAGCAGCTTGCTCAATCTGTGGCCGAGCCTCAAGGCAGAGGTCTACCGCAAGGAAAAGAACCTGCGAATCTATCGGTTGTTTCTTATCTACGCCAAGCGCAATCCCGAGTTCATCCAGTCTTCATCGCTGAATGATTTCTACAGCGGGTTCCTCGCGGCCGTGAGTACCGACGCGGGCCTGGTCGATCCCGCAAGCGCGCACCATTTCACCTGGTGATTAACCCCGGTACCCAGGGCAACCTGGGTATCGGCAGGCGCTACCCTCCAAGAGGATCAACTGTATGGCATTTACCACCCTGATACTGGATGCCCCCGGGCCGCCGTTACTGTTTGAGGAAGTCGATCGCTTTCTTGAACTGGGCCTGGTCGTCACCCTCAACCTGCACTACTTCGCCGACAAAGACCGCATCCGGCAGCACTACGCCACGCGCATTCACTATGCCGAGATCAACTGCCATGACGAGCCTGCCTTTATTGCCGCGGTGAATCAGGCCGGGGGTTATAGCGTGTTCAAGACGCGCCTGAACATCCCCTTCGGCGCCAGCCTGATCCGCGCCGCCACCTCGCCCGCGCTGGCCACACCCTTGCGCGCCATTGCCCAGGCCGGCACCGGGGTTAACCATATTGATCGGCTGGCGTGCGAGCAGTGTGGTGTGGCGATACTCAACACGCCGGGTTCCAACGCGGTCGCTGTTGCCGAATACGTCGTGGCCCAGGCGCTGTTTCTGTCTCGCGACCTGGATGACTACAACGCCGAAACGCACAACGGCCATTGGGCAAAAGGCAGCTTGGCACCTGCCCGCGAATACGCCGAACTGACGCTTGGGCTGGTGGGCACCGGCAGCATTGCCCGGCAGGTGGCGCGCAAGGCTGCGGCGCTGGGCATCAAGGTGATCGCCACCGGGTCCGAGCGCTTCACCGAACCGGTGGCGCGCACCCTTGAGCTTGAACGACGAGCAAGCCTTGAACAGTTACTGGCCGAGGCGGACCTCGTCTCGATCCACGTACCGCTCACCCCACAGACCCGAGGTTTGTTCGGCACTGCCGAGTTCCGGCAGATGCGCCAGGGTTCAATCCTCATCAATACCGCTCGCGGCGGGATCGTTGACGAGCACCAGTTGGCAGCCTTCATGCGCCAGTTTCCCAGGCATATCAAAGCGGTCGCCATCGATACCTTTGCCCTGGAAAAAGACCGGTTCGACTCGCCACTGACCGGCATTCCCAACGCGCAACTGACGCCACATATCGCCGGCAATACCACCACGGCAATCAGGACGGCGTCGCGCCAGATCGTCGACAAGATCCACGCATTCAGTGCCGCCGCCAGCGCGCGTTAACCTACCGGACACAAGGAAGGCCACATCATGCAAACCTCTATTTTTACCCGTCTCAACGCCCTGAGTTGCACCGACCTCAGCGATGCGATGGACCGCCTGAAAATCGTTTGCCAGTGCACCGGCATCATGCCTCTGGACCGCTCATTCAACCTCACAGGCAAAGCCTGGACCCTGCGCTACGGCCCTACTGGCCTGGACGGCGGCTCGGTGGGTGACTACATCGACGACCTTGAGGCCGGCCAGGTGGTAGTGATCGACAACCAGGCGCGGCTCGACACCACCGTGTGGGGCGATTTGCTGACCTCCACCGCCGCCCGCAAGCAGTTGGCCGGGACGGTGATTGACGGTATCTGCCGCGATGTCGACCGTGCGCTGGCGCTTAACTACCCGATCTTTGCCCGGGGTAACTGGATGCGCACCGGCAAGGATCGCGTGCGTGTCGAAGCGATCCAGGCGCCCGTTACGCTGGGCGGCGTGCGGGTACAGCCCGATGATTGGTTGCGCGGCGACGGTGATGGCCTGGTAGTGATTCCGGCCGGTTCACTGAGCGAAGTGCTGGCGGTGGCCGAAGAAATCCACCAGGCCGAAGCGCATATTCGTGCGGCTATCGAGGCGGGCGTTCCTTTACGCAAAGCCCGCGCCGATTACGGCTACCACGCCTTGCAGACCCCGCGCCGCTGACTGGCCGACGACTGAAGCCGCAGCGGGTGCGGCTTCAGTTGATGCCGGTGCTGTTTATGCTCAGCGTGATCAGCCACAACGCCCTCAACCTGCACGGCGCGGCACTGTGGATCATCACCTTGGTGCAGACCTTCGCGTATCGCTGGATTCCAACCGCCAAGAGCCGCGCGGTGATCTCCATCCTCGTATTCGCCGCCTGCGCGATTGCAGCGGTGTTAGCCGGCAAAGACTTCATCGGCCACTTCATCGACATGGTGCTGGCATATGCAGTGGGGATTGCGGTGCAGATTGCGTTTATGAACACGCCGCTGTATGTGGGGCCGATTTCCGAACACCTTAACGGGGCGGATTTGTCTTGGGTGGTGGGGTTGGTGGTGACGTCGCCGTTGTATTTTTGGTTGGCGAGTCGGGGTAGTGCTTAAAAGCGACGGATGGATAGGGGAAGTTGGTGGGTGGAGTTTGAGTGAACCGAATGTAGTGTCTTGAGAGTGATGGGTGGAACCATCCATATCGTGGCTTTGCGGCTGGGGTGTGGGTGGTTTTTTTGTTTTTGGTGGCTAGGCTGCGGAATTGAATGCCCTTCGGAGACATATTTGTGTTGCGTCTGAGCGACTAAAATAAGGTGCTGTGACAAAAACTCATAGAGATTCGATCATTAGGAAGCGTGGTCGGGTCAGCGGGCAGCAGTTGCAAAGCCACGGATGAATCGGTCTGCTTTCGGCCAAAAGCAGAATTCTAAAGCGTCTACTCAACTCGGGGCGATTCAGCAAGTGGGGATGGGAATCGAACCCTCGTAGTTAGCTGGGGGCGCTTTGCTAAGTTTGCGCATGAAAGCGTGGCAATGAGGGTATCGTTTATGGAATCGTCATAGCTTTTTATCAGCTTGAATAAATGCGTTAATCCAAAAGCTTCCCCAAGGAAACTTACTTCGCCATTCAGGATTGGCAGATATTGCGATAGGTATCTTAATCGGCTCCCAAATAGAGCGATCACCCTCTGGGAACTCTTCCTGACAGATTTCTAAGTAGGCTTCTGTAGCTAGATCAATAAATTTTTCGTTTTTTTCGAGTACGATTTTAATGTCTTTTAATTTTAATATTCCGATTTCGGTGAGCGCATCGAGTAGTGTCGATACCATTTCTCGCTCATCCTCTTCGATCACTTCGTCGTAGCGCCACTGCATGAACTCAACTAGGCTGTCATAATTAAGTTCGTTTTCTAAGAAGTCGTTTGGTTCGTTTTTACTCACTCGAACGCTATCCAGATATATATCGCGCTGCATTCTTATGAATTCGAATTGATCGTCTACAGTTTCAAATAAGCCCGCAAGCCCATTAAGTTTTCGAATTAGATTGGATGGTACTTGTGACTCTTTTTTGTAGACCATGTGATGTTGGATTATGGACCACGCATCCTGTACAACGGTGCGAACTTGAATTTCGCATCTCAAAGTCCGAAGGTCATCGTATCGGGTTCCTGAGTAGTTAGTGCCTAAACGTACTATGAAGTGGTTCCCGATATATCCAAACTTGTTCGCTTCAAGTTCTTCTCGCTTATCAATCTCTTGGACTATATCAAATTCATTGCGTATTATGTCAATGATATTGGGAATGTCGCTACTGTAAAGGCATACAATCCTTACTCCTGCTAAATCATCTAACTGGTTGAAAGGGTCCGTGTAGTTTTTACGGTTCAATTTTTCTAGAAAGCTATTAAGGGTCTTAGCCCTAGCCCCCAAAAATGAGGTCTCAATGTGCGCTGCCGAGACCTTTTTTTTCAGAATGTATTCGACCTCGGTGCACAGCTGCTCGAACTCCGGCCTTGCGTCCAGAAACTTCTTTATGATTGCAGGGTTTTTCGTCCACATGTCATCGGTGCGAACAGAGGATGTTGCAGTACCTTTTTTTTCCGCTGGTATGCGGTGCGCGGCTTTCCTTCCCAAAACGGTACTCCTTGTTTAAGGCAACTGACAATAAGTGGAGACATGATTCCGCCAAGTCTACGCCCGAGGAAAAAAAATGCACTGATAATCCGGGCCTTTCTTCATTACGTTGAAGCCAAGGGAGACTCGTGTATGTCGTATAAGTCGTGATTTGTAGACGTATAGGTAGGGATACACCCTGACGAGCGCTAGCTCAGACCGCTCTGTCGACGGCGGCTCAATCCACCAGTGCATTCGTCCCCATTTCGCTGATCTGTCCCCCCACCAACCGTATGAGTGCACGGGTGCAAGTATCCGAGGATTGTATCTTGGACCGTCTCTCAGGTTAATCGGCTGACAGCAGCGAGTTTAACGATATGTCGGCTTTTGGCCGATTGTCGCCTGTCATGAGGAGCTGTGCGTCAATTATTGGAAGTAGTGCTATTACGAAAGTGGTACAGGTGGGTTGCGAGGGTGCTGTAGTGCCCATTTTGTAGCGGCTGTAGGATTAGTTTTTCCAATCCATCATGGATGCGGCGGAGAAGCGACGGGAGAGTGGGCGGTTTGTAAGGACATGGGGGATTTGAGATAGCAGGGCGAATGCTGCGCCGTTTATCAGGGATGGATCGTAGGTGTCGGAGAGGTGTGTTCCGCGTTGCTCACTACTTATTGTCGTTTGGATAACACCGTGGATCTCAAGGAGATCATCGTGCCGTATGTCGTGGTCTGACCCCGATATCCCGAGTGCTCATACTCTTACCTAAATGTTCAGCTGAATTTGCGTAGGTAGTCGCGCAATGGCTCACCGATAGTGAAGCTTTTCATGGCTACCAGCATGAACACGCCAATCATTCGCGCTTCTGATTTTTCAATCTCATGAGCGCCAATTTCCTGCTTGACGATCGGCAGGGCGTGTTCGAACCATTGGTTCAGAATCTCCTTGGGATCTTCCTTCATCCAGCCAGCATCAAGCTCCACCCTTTCTTGTGGTGTCAGGGCATGCAGATCTACGGCAAGGTGAAACGTCTGGAGGATGAGTGCCCGAGACATGCCGTGCTTTATGTGTGTTTCTGCATAGTGGTACTGGGTCATCCAGTCCGTGAAGCAGAGCCGGGTAAGCTTATTGAGTTTGTCGGTCTTGCTGTAGACGGACACGCCGAAAATGACAAGGCAGGTAACGATAACGCCAATCAAAAAATCCATGTTCAGATATATCCGTTTTTTCAGTGTGTGCCAGCCGCATGACGATCTAATGCGCCTCTGACGTTTGATAAGGCGCACATTATACGTTGTGAGTAGATCTACTAGCGACATTCTCCCGTACAAGGCGTTCCCATGCGTGAGGACGTCTTGATGGTCGATCACTTCACCGCCATCTTGCCCTTAACAACAGGCTGTCTGAATCGCACCGTTTTTTTAGACGCGCTCGCATGGCTGCTTTTGGCCGACTTCTGCCAGTGAGGGCCAGCTAGTGTGCTGGTCAAATCCGATGCAAACGACTGATCAATTCGAATGCAAATGAGTGGGCAAGTGGAATGCAAATGGGTGGTCAGGTGGAGTGCAATTACCCACTTCGGCTCTGCGACGACTGTTTTCGCATTCGCTCCATCCACGAATCAATGAAGACGCTCTAACCGCAAAATCCTTGGCAGTCCATCGGCCAGTTCTGCTGACCGACGCTATATCCTGCTTCTGCAGGGTGCGATTGGGTACCGTGTCGCTGGAACTGTTCGTGGTAGCAGTAGCTCGGCGCGCCGCAATGTTGGCAGTAGCATCATGTAGGTAAATAAATAAAGCAATGCATACGTGGGTGATCGTTAGCCTGCGGATCTCTTCATCATTGGATAGTTTTGTTTAAGGTGGTGATTACCCGCAATGCCGTACCAAAACCAAAAAGGCTAATGCTACGGTCTTTGTTTGAGTCGTATGGCCATTCCACATACCTGGTCAGCACGGACGTCCCCGCGTTCATCGCAGCTACTAGATCTGCCTCCTGCTTTGGGGAAAAGCCAGGATCAGCAGGGGCGTTAACGGGCGCCGCTTTGTCGATGCGTAGGGCTATAGAAGAGCCGGGGAAGTGGTCATTCCCTACCTGCACAAAGTAGGAGGAAGCGCCGGAGACACCTACCATCAGGCTTGCTCTGGACATTGCACAATAATGAGTATCGCTCATGCCATCTAGCTTACAGCGCAGATTCCAGTTTTCATCATGTTTGTCCTTCAGGATATCAAGCACGTTTGTAGGCAGCCCTTGTACTGAGCCGCTCCCATCTGTGTAGTAGAAACGGTATTTGGCACCGTTGAGCGTTCCCGACTCTACGCGATGAAGCACATTATTCTTTCCCGACATCAGGTCGAAAGAGACGTGACAGACGACTGTCCCTCCTTGGAAAATCGGACCTACAACATTGACCATCTCTGGCGCGGCCACTGTTGGCTTATCCTTTTTGTACCCCGACTCATACTGCGTCTCGGGGCACTGTGCTGCTTGGATTACATGCGGTAAAAGGGCGGCAACCGCAATGGCGAGCGTGATGGGCCGAAAATTGTACATTTCATTAATCCCTTAATATGAATGGCCTGCACATAGGTAAGTGAAGGGCCGCTAGAACTAGAATTTCTGGATATCAGTGAGGGTTGCGGCAAACGCCTGGAGAATCTCCACCTTGCTTCGGCCGCCGCCGGTGAGGTGGATGAACTCATCAAAATGGATATTCACGAGCTTGCCCGTTCTCGGATTCATTAAGACACACGACCGCCACTCATAATTGCCCGTCTCTACAGCCGCCGCATAGCTTAACAGCCAGTACATTGCGACTTGCCTATAATCGGCAGCGGAGAAATTACCGGCTATGCATTTCACTTCGATCAGCGTAGATCCGGCAAAAAAATCGCCAGTTCCTGAGGCGATCCAGCGAAAGCCGGGTATCACCGGGGCCGCCCCATAAGCCGAGTCACAATCAGTAGCTACCTGCTTAACCATAGTCACCAGGTTGTCCGCTACGCGCAGGGCTATACGTTGATCATTCTCAGAAATTTCCGATGGGCTGATTGCATCGAAGAACCTACTCTGCCTGTCTGTTGCGGTAGCAACGCATTCTCCCCACGTCGGATTGTTACCAAGGACGCGCTGTTCACCTACGGCAAAAGCCAGTTCGAATAGCAAAGATTTTTGTAGTTCACTTGCCTGAATCGCTTCTGCCGGCACGACGATCACCGCACAATCGATAGCTAACTTGTTATAAAAGGACACGATGCCAGGCGTTAGCCCTGGAAAAATAGCGTTCAGTATGCCGGGAATATTTCGAGCAATCGTTCTAGGATCACGCCCAGCATTAGTTATCATCACACCAGCTCCGATAGAGACCGGCGAAGGTCGGACGATCCTGACGCTCTATTCCTAGCCTCCATGACTGTTCTAAGCTTGGCCCTATCTGACGGCGTAGGCCATCCCCTTGATCCCCAAAGGATTCGGCTGCGAGCCACGTCAATCGCTGACACTCAGCGTTGATTTCACTCCATCTGCTTGAGACAGAGCTGAAACCAGACCTGTCTTTCCATAGACGCCAGCAGTCTATACACGCTCTTTTGACTGTGTGGGACGAGTTGTATTTATAAGTACTTTGGACAAAAGCGGCTCTAGCCGGCGTTTGCGCAAACTTCAACACCCGAAGGTAGTGCAGCAAGCTGGCTTCAGCTTGCAATAAATGAGCAGAGTGGACAGCTACTCTATCTATCACCGCATCCAGATTGGAGTGGATTTCTTCATATTCCGCGCCTGCTCTGAGATTGGCTACACCTCGCATAATGGTTGACCATGAAGCGCGAAAGGCATGCAAGTTATTCGGTTCCAATAGCGTCGTGGCAAGCTGTAGGGCTACTACTGGGCTATGGAACTTAAGGGTCCTACCTATTTGGGTTATCAGGAAATTATCCGGGAGCGACTTTTGCAATTCGTTGCCGAGTAATTTCTGGACGTCTAGATTTTCGACAGTCATTTTCAGCGACTCATAATCCCCCTCGGGGTTATCAGAGTATGGATCATAATGTAGGTCGATATGTCTCAAGATTCCGGCGTTGGTATCGTCACCACCAAGCTGAGTAGTAACGTATTCCTCATAATGCTTAGCTGTCATCATGATAGTTTTCGATTTATTTAGCGTGATCCCATAGTCCGCGAGAGCATGTGATAAAAATGCAAGCCCTGCGTAAGCGGCGGAATTCGAATCTGCAATGAGCACATAGTCGTCAACATATCGGTGCCAACGTAACCCGTCATGCGTCATTCGGTGGTCGACAGAGTTCAAGAATAGCTCTGCCAGAATCCGCGAGCACTGTCCTCCGACAGGTAATCCGAAGGAGCGTCCCGCTGAAAACTTGGATAACAGTGCGGTGATTTGGTTACCTACCCTGCCATCCGGGAACAGGTCATCGATGAGGTTTTCTAAGTAATGATGCGAGATGTGTTCGTAAAAACTTGAAATGTCGGTTTGGACGACTACCGTCCCCTTGGGAGCGAGCGCAGCCTCTTTCGACGTAGCCTCTCTGAACACTCTCCAGGATGAGCCCCGGTCGAATAACTCAGACCCGCCCTCCGCCTGGAACCTATATGAGAAGGTTCGCTGATCACGTCTTTGTTCTAACTGATCGGCGATAGCTACGCCAAGTCCGTTGAAATAAATGCTCCAAAACGGGTGAAGTTTTGTAGTAACCCTGAATCCTGATGCACCGGTAGCGACCAAAAGGCGCTCGCTGAATACGGTTAATGCTGCGATTTTGTTCTTGCTGTTGGACACACTGTCTTTGCGAAGCTCCTCCGAAAAACCGAAAGCGACCTCGGCTAGCTCATTTTGCTTAGCTGAAACGAAATTCGTGTCGACATCGAAAGGTAGCGTGTCGTTGTCACCGTGCGCTCCGATATCAGCAGCGGCACGCAGAAAATGCTCAAGTGTTACTTCAGACATGTCCTTCCCCCGCCCGGCCGACGATCTCTGATAGCCGGGCTCAGTGCACCGACAATCCTCACCCAGCGATCATCTCAGTACGCCCAGTGCATGTCGATAGACGGCCAAGAGCTGTCGCCCACGCATGGCCTTTTCCAGCCCAAAACGATAATAATCGGAGCGGAGACGGCCTATTGAAAATTGGCAACATGGCTGAATCCGTCTCTTCTTCAGCATTCCATTATCGAAATCAGAGTAAGACTCATGGGCGCGCCCATCATTATCGGCAACAGCTATGGCCTCTGGGTCAGCAACAGCATGAAAGATACTTTTTGCGAGGTGCTAACCGCTGTCGCGACCTTGGAAGGCCATGATGTGAAGGCCATATATGAGGAGGCACCAGGTGTGGCCGGCACCTATGGTGTTCCAGGCGTGGGTATCCTTCTCGACGAGTTCTATATCTATCTTGGCGGATTTTCAGGCGTTCGACGCCACCTCGATGTTTGCCGAGTACGACTAGACGAAGTCAGAGAGTCTTGCGGGCTGTCGCCAGTTGCTGCCGAACGCATGGCTCACCTACTGGCATGGGCCGCATACCATATGGATGGCAACCCGATCCCTGTAGGCGGCTCTTTCTATGAGAGCTGGCCTCCTGACGCAGCTGAAACAAGGTAATACCCGCCTGCTTTCGGCCAGAAGCGGCCGTTCAGTTTCGGGCTGTTGTCGGCATGGTAGTGAATTCTGGTAGATGACGACTGCATTTCGGAACCAATATTCCTATAACTCCACGACGGCTTGCTGTTACCCTTTTCAGAAGGCCCCGCCGCAGCTCTCAAAGAATCGAGCTCAATCTACTGGCAAGCTACAATTAAACGATAAGTTGCGCGGGCTGTGCTGGCAGATGCAGTGTCTGAACCACCGTCAATCAAAGGAATGAAGAACCTAGTCATGAGCAAAGAATTAAACAACCAAGTCGCTCCACCACTGCTGAACACCCCTCTGACGATTACTCTGTCGATCAGTGAATTAAAACACCTGAATGCTTACCGAGAGGCGGTGTATGCGCTTCAAACCGAAAACTGGCCTACGGAGGCTAAAAAAGGTTCGGGGCCTGACGCGTATCGTAAGCATTTTAGGGAGCAGCGAGACGCAGCAAAAGAGGCCTTGGTGCAAATGCTCAATGATGCCGTTGGTGCGCAACCAGTTTGCGCTGACAAATAGGAAAATTGTAGTTGTCACCCCCGGCGCGTTAATCATCAAGGAGTCAAAGATGCATCCAATCGAAAAGGAAATTCTTCTCGACGAGGAAAGTCCAGTTTTTAAAGCAGAAGCAAAAGGTAATGGTGTAGAGGTTCATACTGCCAATGATCTCGAGTTTTACATCGTCCGTTGCGGAAAGGCTCTAAGCCATTTAAGCGGCTCAATGGACAAAGCTCGGTTGTCGCTGGAGCTATTAAATACGAAGTACCTTGACTCTATTTCTATGGAAGATCGGCCTAGAAGCGCTTTAATAGAGATGATGGTAGAGAATAGCATCATTAGAGTTCAATCAATATATGACCGGGCGCTAATTCTTACCAATAATATTTTAGATCTAGGGATTGACAATCAGTACATCCATCACCCGCTTATTGTCACGAATGAAAATGTTGTACGGTATGGTTTGGATAAACCTCTCAAAGCATTTAATAAGGCGTGTAGGGAGTTCAAAGATATACGAAATAGGGTAATTCACCATGATCGCTTCACTGAGGAGCAGTTCGATCAGTTATCCTTAATCATTAACGCAGACCATTTGGCTAAGACAGTAGGTAGAAAGGGGATTGTAAATGAAGATGTGCTGCGTGCGGTGATCAAGAACTACCTTGACTCTAAGCAGGAAGAGCTAACCAGTTACCTAGACGGAATAGAAACACGGCTTCATGAGCTTTATGACGTCATGCTGCCGGTTTATATTCATTACAAGGAAAAGTTTCGTAGGAAATAAATATTGTGCTGCCCAATACAAATTAGAGTCTCAGAGCAGAAATTTAGCGGAAAATAACACCGCGCACCACCGACCCTTAATTGAGCATTTTACAATATCCTCTAAATTAACAACGTACAGTTTTCGCCAGCCCTGCCGCTGACTGAACGACTACCCTCTCGAGGAGAAACAAAGTGACTGCTTTTGGCCGATTCTGTTGAAAAAGTCGGATTTTCAGATCGCCTAAACTCAGGCACGACCACCACTGGAGAGCCTACTCACCACATTGAGTGGTTTTTCGGCCCTTCGTTGACCGTTGCTGCTCTGTTATTGGGTTAATTTGAGGTTTTTTGCTTGGTGCAGGCGCACCTATCCCGTGACTGGTGGCCCTTGAGATGAAAATTTGGCCAGCCGTCGTAGGTTCTGCACCGCAGCGGCCAGCGTGAATTCATCCGTCGCGCCACTCATGCCACGTAGTCGCAAGCGATCCAATTTCAGGATGCGTTTGAGGTGGGCAAACAACATTTCGACCTTTTTACGTTCGTGGCGAGAGCGCTGATACGACGGAGTTACTGCAATGCGCCGGGCCGTATCCCGAGCAGCTTCATGGACGCTGCGGGCGATCTTACGAAACGCAGTGTTCGGGCAGCACTTGGTTTTCATCGGACACGTCGCGCAGTCGGTCTGTCTGGATCGGAAGATGATGGTGTTGGCTTTGGTGACGTGTGAGCGCTCATTTTTGAAGGCTCGCCATTCGCTGCGCAATGGGTTGCCGGCCGGGCAGGAGTACTCCTCAGCCTCGTCATTCCAGTGGAAATCGGTGCTCGAAAAACTGTCGTTCTTGCGCTCGGTTTTGTCCCACACCGGCACATGCGGTTCGATATCTTTCTCTTCCACCATCCAGGCCAACATCGGTGCTGTGCCGTATGCGGTGTCACCGATTAAGCGATCCGGTTTGATGTCGAACAACTCTTCGACTCGATCAATCATGGTTTTGGTACTCTCGACCTCAGCCGTTCGATGAGCCGGTGTCGGTTCTACATCCATGATCACGCCATGCTCGACATCAATCAGGTAGTTCGTGGAATAGGCGAAAAACGCTGGGCCACCCGGGGCGGCCGTCCAACGGGCTAAAGGATCAGTCAGCGATAAGCGCTTGGGAAGAGCTTCAGCGAGCCCCTCCTCATCGAGTGCTTCGAGGTATTCACTGACAGCACGAGTGCTCAGAGACGGGTCGCGCCAGTTGATCTCTTCATCGCTAGGCGCTCCATGTTGCCGACTCGCGTCCGCCTTGATGATGCTGGCGTCCACGGCAAAGCCTTCGCCCTTGACCAGACCCGCGTCCATGCAGCGATGCAGCACTTCATTAAAAAACCAGCGAAACAGATCGCTGTCCCGGAAACGGCCGTGTCGATTCTTGGAAAACGTAGAGTGATTAGGTACTTCATCCTCAAGGCTCAACCGGCAGAACCAGCGATACGCCAAGTTCAAATGAGCCTCTTCACACAAGCGCCGTTCGGAGCGAATGCCATAGCAATAGCCCACGACTAGCATGCGGATCATCAACTCAGGATCAATCGAAGGACGCCCAATTGGGCTATAGAAATCGGCGAGGTAGTGGCGCAGGTCGCTCAGATCGAGGCACCGATCAATGCTGCGCAGAAGATGATTTTTTGGGATGTGGTCTTCAAGATTGAACGAGTAAAACAGCCGATCCTGCCCACTCGATAACTGTCCCATCATGCTGCGTACTCTCCCGCTGGCCGATGGAGTGATTTTGCCGCAGATCAGTCGATGGAGCTACTCAGGGAATCAGTTAACCTTGGGAGCGTTTCCCTGCGCAATCAGCAGCGAGCGCTCAATCATTTCAACGGTGATGTATGGGACGAACCCCAGCCTTTCGCCCTTTTCAAAGTTTTTTTTGTAATCCTCTAACTGATCGACATCTTGCGCAATTGCTAGTGCAGCTAGATGCCTGAGTGGCATTGCTCCTTTGGCGTCTGTAGGTAAAGACCTGTAGAGCGCCAGGCCCGCATCTATATCTTGATTCTGAGCCCAAGATAACGCCCTGTCAGATAGCTCGACTACATCGTCAGCGCCAATGGTCTCTAACTTCTGGGGCGTTTCGTTGCTTACGATGACAGGTGAAAAATATTTTCCCTCCCCAAAGATGAACGCGACAGCATCCGAAAACGCTGTCGAGGAGATGGAGGGCGTGAACGAAACTCTAAAATGATCCGAGCGCTTCCCTATAGTCGGAATGATCTGGACTTGGATCTCGCCCAAACACTTGATGCAAAAGCGGTCACTTACCTCATCCTTTCCACAGGCCCAACCTTGTGCTTGCAAAATCGCACATGCCTCTTTCTCTGTCATGGTTCTGCTCTCCATATCACCTATCGGATGATACTGGTTTCTTAGGCTCTCAAGGGGGCGCTTTCTAGCCAACCTGCTTTAGCTGGTCGCGCGCTACAGATCGACAGGAGACCTACTTTTTCAACAGAATCGGCCGTTTGCTGCCACTCACGTTCCACGGTTCCCAGCCATCTGCGGCCCGTTACGCCAGGCTGTGATCGGCCATTGTCTATCAGTCGCGTATGCAAACTGCCTGGTAAACACGATGCAAATGACTGATTAGTTCGAATGCAAATAGATGAGCAGGCATGTGAACCCAACCAAACCCTCCTAAAAATCAGTCAGAAACATCTCACAAAGCCGAAAGACGCATCCACTTTGCCAAACCCTCCTCAGGCACGTATCGCCTTTAAACATGCGGCCTAGAAAGCTTAAACGCCGATTCAACCAGGCTCCCAAAAGAGTCGCCGTTTCCGCAAACCATCCCAGCAACCGCACAGCCCACCGTTGCCTCGCCAAAATCAGCCCTCTATAGTCCGTTCCGTCGTCAGCTTGATCGACGATGGGATTCGCAGCCCTAAAAAGGAATTACACCAAAAACCGTTAAACCCGACAGAGCCGATTTCCGGTGATGTCTTGTTCTACGGCTGTTCGATATTTTTCTTTCTTAGGGATTACTACCTTGAAAAATCAACACCCGCCCCGCCGCTTCACCCCCATGTCCCAAACCGCAACCGAATACCCTGTCCTCCTCATCGACAGCGACGCCCCGCTCAGCGAGCTTCACGCTTGCGCCAGCGAACGTCTCAACGCCGCCCTCGCCTACCTGCATCTGATGGCGTGCTCCAATGTGTCCGACTATGCCGAGCACGACATCAATACTGTCGCCAATACCGCTCGAATCATGGTGCAGGATGTGGCGGACGTGTTTACGGTGATGGAGCGGCGGGGGTTTGATGTGGCTACTGTGAGTTGATGTGATGTGAGCTGTGTGGAAACCCGCTTTGGCGGGTTTTCTGGTTTTTGGTGAACTTAAACAGGCGTACTGATCCGGCTTTGATAGTGCCTGTACCGCCGCCTTCGCAGCCTCGCGGGGGCTCGACAGCTCCCACCGTTTGATCTTTGTTCGACGCTGCCGGTGCGGCGATGGCGAGTGTTTGGGCGTGCCGCTATGATGTGGCCTTTCGTTTAACGCCCCAGGAAACGCCCATGCCCGCCCTCACCTTCCGCAACGCCCGCCCCGCCGATGCCGGCCGTTGCTTTGACATCGAAATCAGCGCTTACGAAGGCGATGAAGCCGCGACGCTGGAAAAGATCGCCACGCGCATTGCGCAGTACCCCGAGGGCTTTTTGATTCTGGAGGCGGATGGCGCGGTGGTGGGTTTTATCAACGGTGGCTGCGCGCATCAGGTGGTGATGTCGGATGAGGCGTTCAAGGAGTTGGTGGGGCATGCGGCCGAGGCGCCGAATGTGGTGATTATGTCGGTGGTGGTTGACCCGGCGCAGCAGGGCAAGGGTTATTCCAGGCTGCTGATGACTGAGTTTGTGCAACGCATGCGGGCGATGGGCAAGCAGACGATTCATTTGATGTGCAAGGAGCAGCATGTGCCGTTGTACACGCGCATGGGCTACACCTATGTGCAGCCTTCGCCGTCGGAACATGGCGGGATGGCGTGGCATGAGATGGTGATGGCGCTTTAACCGAGGAAGCGTTCCGTGATGACTGCAGCGCAGATTGAAATCAGCGACCAACCCCACCCCGACGCCGAGCGCCTGCTCGGCAACGGCCTGGCTGCGTTCAATGCAGCCATCACCGGCTCCAACGATCGCCGGCCGCTGACGGTGCTGCTCAAAGACCCTGACACCCGGCAGATTCTCGGCGGCATCACCGGCAAAACGTCCCTGGGCATGGCCTTCCTCGACCTGTTCCACCTGCCCGACGCCCTGCGCGGTTCGGGCCTGGGCAGCCAATTGCTGCAGGCGTTTGAAGACGAGGCGCGGCGGCGCGGTTGCCGCAACGCGGTGCTGTACACCCTGAGCTTTCAGGCGCCGGGGTTTTACGAGAAACACGGCTGGGTGCGGTTTGGCGAAATACCCTGTGAACCAGAAGGCAGCAGCCGGGTGTTTTTGTCTAAAGCGCTTTGATCAACGGCCATGGCGATGCAGCACCGGGCTGTGTAATGATCCCTGCTCGTTCCTCAAGGGATGGGGCCACCGCCATGACGCTGAACACCTCCGCTCACCCCGCGCAAGCGCCGCGCTTCTGGCGTGACGAGCGCTTGCCGTTCATTGAGGCGCGCACCATCGCGGACGGGCGCAAGGTGACGTACACCCGCCACTCCCACGAGCATTTTTCCATCGGCGCGATTACCACCGGGCGCAGTTATTACCACTACGGCGCGCAGACGTTTGAGATCAGCGCCGGCACGGTGGTGTTGATGAACCCCGGCGATGTGCATGCGTGCAACCCGATCTACGATCAGCCCTGGTCGTATCACATGCTGTACCTCGACACGCCTTGGCTAACAGACCTGCAATACCAGCTGGGTTTCAGCACCGACCAGGGTTATCGGCCGTTCAACACGCCGCACACCCGCGATACCGTGTTGTACAACGGCTTGATTGAACTCTACGCAATCCTGTTGGATGAGCAGGCCGAGTTGCTGCAAAAGCAGAGCGCGCTGGTGAGTTACTTCACCGAGGTGCAGCAGCGCTTGAACCCTTCGCTGACGCCGGTGCGGGAGGTCAACCACAAGCTGGAGCGCGCCGCCGAGTACATCCGCGCGCACTGCACCGAGGCATTGAAGCTGGAAGATATTTGCCTGGCGGCCGAGCTGTCGCCGTCGTACCTGATCCGCGCGTTCAAGCAGTATTACGGGCTCACGCCGCATGCGTTTCTGGTGAACCGGCGCATCCAGTTTGCCCGCACCCAGTTGCGCAACGGCGCGTTGATCGCGGACGTGGCGCTGGCCGCCGGTTTTGCCGACCAGGCGCATTTCCAGCGCACCTTCAAACAGCACTTCGCCGCCACGCCCGGGCAGTACCGCGACTTGCTCAAGCCATCAGCAAATAACCCACACTGGCCACCAGCAACGCGGCCATTGAGCGGTTGAACAGGCGCACGCCGTGCGGGTTGCTCAGGTAGCGCCGCAAGAAGGTGCCGGCATACGCCCAGCACGCCACCGACAGGTAGCAGATCACCAGGTACAGCGCCGCGAACAGCCAGACCTGGCGCGCATCGCCATCGGCCACAAACAAGCCCATGCCCGCCACGCAGGCCAGCCACGCTTTGGGGTTGAGCCATTGCATGATCGCGCCGTAGAGCATCGACGGCGCGGTGGCGGTGCCCTCGGCGTCGAGCCGGCCATCGTCGACCGCGAGTTTCCAGGCCATGTACAGCAAGAAGGCCACCCCGCCCCACTGGATCAACTGGGTGAGGAGCGGCCAGCGCATCAGCACTTCATGCAGGCCCAGGCCGATCAGCACCAACAGCAAGGTGAAGCCGACGGCGGCGCCGACTACGTGTTTCTGGCTGGCAACAAAGCCGAAGCGCGCGCCGGCGCTGAGCGCGACCACATTGACCGGGCCCGGTGTGATGGAGGTGGCCAGGGCGAAGGCCGCCATGGAAATGATCAGGCTCATTGCAGTTCCTTTTTATGATGCCGCATGAAGATGGCATCACGGTAAAGGGCTGAGCACGTGGGGTATTGAAGAAAATGCCCCTGGGTCCGTGGGCGCGTTCAGTTCAGGCGGGTAGCTGAGTGAAGATGTCTTCGAGGCCCAGCACGCGGCCGTCTTCGGACAGGATCTCGACTTTGCGCAGCGGCTTGAGCGCCTGCGCATCCAGCAAGCGGGTGCTGCCAGCCGCCGGCTCGGTGAAGGCTTCGCCCCATTGGGCGAGGGTGACGAGTACCGGCATCAGCGCGCGGCCTTTGTCGGTGAGTTGATATTCACTGCGCGCGCCGATTTCGCTGGTTTGCAGCAGGCCTTGCTCGACCATGTCCTTGAGGCGGGTAGCGAGGATGTTTTTCGCCACGCCCAGGTTCTTATGGAAATCACCGAAGCGCGTCACCCCGGCGTACGCGTCGCGAATGATCAACAGGGTCCACCAGTCGCCCACCACATCGAGCGCACGAGCAACCGGGCAGCAGTCGCCTTCCAGGCATTTGCGTTTCATCGTCGAGCCTCCCGGCAGTCAGAAATATTAGGTTGCATTATAGGACCAGCAGGCTCAGGATAAAAACGGTTTCATCATTAAACCTAATTCGTCGCCTGGAGTTCGTCATGGATATTCGTGGAAAAGTAGTACTAGTTACCGGCGCCAACCGTGGCCTGGGCAAAGCGTTCGTCACCGCGCTGCTGGCAGCGGGCGCCGCCAAGGTTTACGCCGGGGCGCGGGACCCGGCCAGTGTCGATATTCCCGGCAGCACGCCGGTTGCGCTGGACATTACCGACCCGGCCAGCGTGCAGCGCGCCGCCGAGCAGTGCAGTGATGTGAGTGTGCTGATCAACAACGCGGGCTGGCTCAAGTACGGCTCGTTGCTGGCCGAAGACAGTGTCGAGAACCTGCAGCAGCACTTCGACGTGAACACCTTCGGCACCCTGCGCGTGAGCCGCGCCTTCGCGCCGATCCTGGCCAGGCACGGCGGCGGCGCGCTGATCAATATCCTCTCGGTATTGAGCTGGCTGAGCCCGCCCGGCGCCGGCG
This sequence comes from Pseudomonas antarctica, assembly GCF_001647715.1. Lineage (NCBI taxonomy): Bacteria > Pseudomonadati > Pseudomonadota > Gammaproteobacteria > Pseudomonadales > Pseudomonadaceae > Pseudomonas > Pseudomonas antarctica. The sequence continues at coordinate 2,490,350 of NZ_CP015600.1, read as the reverse complement.
GCTACAGCACTTCGAAGTCCGCCCAGTGGGGCCTGACCAACGGCCTGCGCGGCGAGCTGCGCGAACAGAACACCCTGGTCATCGGCGTGCACCCGGCCTACATCGATACCGACATGGTCGCCGATGTGCAGGCACCGAAAAGCACGCCTCAGGAAGTGGTCGCCATCACCCTCAAAGCCCTGAACGAAGACCGCGAGGAAGCACTGATTACCGACATGACCCATGCGGTAAAAGCCTCACTGTCCACCGACAGCCCGGTTTACCTCACTCAGTGATCAACGAAAAGTGCGCGCCCACCCCGGCGCGCACGCCCTCGCCCACGGCCAGCGCCACCGAGCCGGCGGCAAGCGAGGTGTCGCCACAGGCAAACACACCGGCCACAGAGGTTTGGCGCATGTCGTTGGTGTGCAGATAAGGGCCGGTGGGGCCATCGGCCAACTCACAGCCCAATTGCTCGATTAATGGGCTGATGCGTGTGCGAGATTGAGTGAATACGCCGTCCAGCGCTATGACCCGGCCGTCGGCCAATTCCAAATCAGCGCGGTCGCCGCTGATGCGCGTGACCTTCGTCCTTTCCAGCGACACCCCACGTCGATCCAACTGCGCCTGCTGTTCGGCATCCGGCGTAAATACGCCATTGGTGAACAAGGTGGTGGTGCCCCAATCCGGCAGCATCAATGCGTGATGCATCGCCAGCGGTGAAGTCGCCAATACGCCGATACGGCCTTGATCCAATTCGTAGCCGTGGCAATAAGGACAGTGAAAAACACGCGTGCCCCAGCGTTCCTTGAGGCCTTCGATGTCGGGTAATTCGTCGACCACGCCGGAGGCGAGGATCAGGCGCTTGGCTTTGAACTCGCCATTGCCATGGGTGCGAACGCTGAAACCACTCGGCTCGCAAGCAGCCTGGACCACGCTGTCTTGCACCCAGGTCACCGTCGGGTATTCCATCAACTGGCTGCGCCCTTCAGCGGCGATGACGTCCGGCGCCTGGCCGTCCTGGCCGAGAAAGCCATGAGAAGTAGCCGCAAAGCGATTACGCCGCTGCCCGGCATCAATCACCAATACCTTGCGTCGCGCCCGCGCCAATTGCAGACCCGCGGACAGGCCGGCATAGCTGCCGCCCACGATAATGACGTCATGCATCATGAAAGTGATCTCGTGTTGTGCGCTCGCGGTGGTCCGCGCGCTTTCACGACACACCATATGTTACGTAAAAATACCGCGTCAAGGGTCTCGCAACTTTTTAGGTTACAAACGATACTTTGCGCCGAATCGAATTGAGGTTTTTTGATGAGAAACGACACCCGCCTCTCGCGCATGCTGCATGTGCTGATCCATATGGGCCGCCATGAAGAGCGCGCCACGTCGGAGACCATCGCGCAGATGCTCGGCACCAACCCGGTCGTGGTGCGGCGCACCTTGGGCCTGCTCAAGGAGCAAGGTTACGTGCGCTCGGAAAAGGGCCATCAAGGCGGCTGGAGCCTGGGCAAACCCCTGAATGAAATTACCTTGCTGGATATTCACAACGCCTTGGGCACGCCGTCGATATTCGCCATCGGCCTGTCCACCGATCACCCGGCGTGCCTGGTGGAGCAAGCGGTGAACGCGGCACTGACGGACGCGTTCGATCAGGCGCAGGCGCTATTGATGGCGCGCCTGGGGGATGTGACGCTGGCGCAGTTGGCGGATGATTTCGATGAGCGCTACCGCATCGCAATCGCGCCCTGACCCGCTACAGCCCGCGATTACGCAGCCACTGCAAAAAGCCTTTCTTGACCGGCACCACGGGCGCCTCCTGGGTCAAGGCCTGCGCCGTGTGCACACGGAAATCCAGCAGCGCCTTCATTGCTTCGCTGATGTCATGCCGCGCATCCAGACAAGGTTTGAGGTATTCCCTCTCGATGCGATACAGCGTGCAGAAGGTCTTGGCCGAGAAGTCCGCCAGCGTCGCCTGATCCGACAAAATTCCCGCCTCGCCAATCACCTCGCCCGGCCCCATGCGCCCGGCTTCGAACTTGTGGCCAGCCTTGACCAACATCACCGAGACCACGCCGGATTCGATAATAAACAAATGGTCGCTGACCTCCCCCGCCGGCAAGATCATCTCGCCGGCGCGGTAGGTGTGCTGGGTCATGTTCTGGCTGAAGGTGTCCTTCTCTTCCTGGCGCAGGGTGGAGAAAATCGACGAACGCTCCAGCAAGGCCCGCGCGGCAGACATCGCCGGTGGCGCGCTGCTTTCGGTGGCGGACAACAGGCCTACGCCCGCCGCTTGCAGGTGCCGGAACGCCAGGTCGTAAAGCTGGTTGCGCACTTCGCGCTTGAGGGTCATGGCCGGCACAAACCCGCTGATTTCATATTCGACGCCGCCACTGGCCGAGGTTTTGAACGCCACGCTCGGCGCGGGCTTGGCCAGCAGCGGCCGGCAACCTTGCATCGCGCGCTCCAGCGCCTCGATCACGGTTTGCGGGCGCGCATGGGGGCTGACTTGCAGGCTGACGGCCAGGCCGAACATGTCCGCCGGGCGTGAGAAGTTGATGATCTTGGCTTTGGCCGCCAGCGAGTTGGGGATCACCGCCATGCTGCCCTGGGAGGTTTGCAGGCGTGTGGCGCGCCAGTCGATATCCGTGACGCGGCCTTCGGTGCCATCGATGGAGATCCAGTCATCCAGTTGGTAGGGCTTGGTGGTATTGAGGACGATCCCGGAAAACACATCGCTCAAGGTGCTTTGCAGCGCCAGGCCGACGATGATCGCCACGGCGCCGGAGGTGGCGAGCACGCCTTTGACCGGCAGGTCGAGCACGTAGGCCATGGCGGCGATGATCGCGATCAGGAAAATCACCGCGCCCAACAGGTCCTGCAACAATCGCCCGCCATGCCCGACCCGATTCATCATCACCGTGCCGAGCAACACCGTGAGGGTGCGCGCGGCGAACAGCCACCAGCCGATCTGCAGCGCAGTGGCCGCCAGGTGCAAGGCGGTGTTGTCGGCATACGGCGCGAGTTGCATGGGGTTCATGCCGTCGTTGAACAGCACGGCGCTGTAAACGGCAAAAATCGCCAAGCGCGCCGCGAGTTTCCAGTTGGCGAGGTTGGCGGAAATAAGACGCCACACGGCGATGTCGATAAAGATCAGCGCCACGGCGCACAACATCGGGTGATCAGCGATAAATGAGGGCATCCAGGCGACTCCAGGGCGAATGCCGAGAAGATCGCATGAAACAGGAACGCAGGAAAACAAAATGTGGGAGCTGGCTTGCCTGCGATGCAGGCACCTCGGTGTATCCGTTGCACCGAGGTGATGCTATCGCAGGCAAGCCCGCTCCCACAGGGGTATTGCGCCAGGCAATCAGCCCGCCATCTGCCCGAAACGCCCCGACTGGAAGTCGGCAAACGCCTGATGGATTTCCTGCTCGGTGTTCATCACGAACGGGCCGTGACCGACGATAGGCTCCTCAATCGGCTCGCCACTGAGCAGCAACACTTTAGCGTCATCGTTGGCCTCCAGCGTGAGCTGAGCACCATCGCGCTCGAACAACGCCAATTGCCCTTGGCGCGCCACCTCTTCGCCATTCACCCGCACCGTGCCGCGCAAAATAACCAGCGCAGTATTGCGCCCGGCGTGCAGGTCCAGCGTCACCGTTTTACCGGCGTTAAGGCGCAGGTCCCACACGTCAATCGGCGTGAAGGTACGCGCAGGCCCTTGAGTACCGGCGAACTCACCGGCGATCAAGCGCAGTTGCCCGGCGTCGTTGGCCAGCGGCAGCACCGGGATATCACCGTCGACGATGGTCTGGTAACCGGCGTCGGCCATTTTGTCCTTGGCCGGCAGGTTGACCCACAGTTGCACCATCTCCAGCGCCCCGCCGCTGCGGGCAAAGGCTTCGGAATGGAACTCTTCATGGATGATGCCTTTCGCGGCCGTCATCCATTGCACATCGCCGGGGCCGATCTTGCCACCGGCGCCGGTGGAATCACGGTGCTCGACTTCGCCGTCATACACGATGGTCACGGTTTCAAAACCGCGATGCGGGTGTTGGCCGACGCCGCGACGTTGATCGGTGGGCGTGAAATCGGCGGGGCCAGCGTGGTCCAGCAACAGGAATGGGCTGATGTGCTTGCCCATCGAGTCGTAGGAAAACAGCGTGCGCACCGGGAAGCCATCGCCGACCCAATGGGCGCGGGGGCTGGTGTAGATGCCGATGAGTTTTTTCATGGTGTACCTCCAAAGTACGACCACCATAAGGCTGCTGGCGTTTGAGCACTAGCCGGCAAACGCGGCCTTATTCGTTCTATGTATAGGACAGTGCTTTGTCCGGGGGGCTGGCGCCGAAGCCTTGCAGTATGCGGGCGGCAATGCCTTGGCTGACAGCGTTGACCAGCCGCGCTGTGCCGTCTGGTGTTTGGGCGGAAGAGGACAAAAGCCGTTGAAACTTCCCACGTAATAGCCGGAAAAGCTCTACAGATCTCTCCTTAAAACCTCTGCAAAGTCCTTCGCCTGATCACACAGTGCGAGGGATTGCAGATGGTTTTTTTCGTTAAAGCCCAGGTTTTTTGGGCTGTCGCTTGAACCCGGCCATTGGCAGGCTGGCCCTGGCCCCAATGGATGCAAAGACGGTCGATGTTGAAACTGTCTTGCGCGACTTTAGAGAGTGCCTAAACACCTTTGACGACTGGGCTGCGAGCTTCTGGAGCTTTTCGGCGCTGGATGTCGAGCAGGTGTTCAAGGTCGGCGACGAGGTGGCGCTGGTTGCGCCCATCAACCGCTCCATTTTTCCCGGCAGCACCGTCGCCACGTGCCAGGCCAACGGCACGTTGACCCTGGTGCACATGTTCCAGAGCACGCGGTTTGTGCCCATCGGCAACACGCCGGTGGTGCTGCAACGCGTCGATCCCAACGGCGGCCCACTGGGCGAGCCGATCCACAAGACCATCGGCCCCAGCGGCATTCTCGAAATCACCGAGTGTGATCGCAACCAGCAGTACCGAATCAGCTTCTATCCCAACGTTTCCACGGAGCACGTCAAGGCGCTGTACGCGTCTTATCAGTCGGTGATCGGCGAGCTGGAAGCGCGCCTGCGCGGCGAGTGGAACAGCACGTTCCAAGCGCAGTGGAAAGACTATACGGACGCTACTGCGCTGGATCGGCGCCGGATGGTGGAAGCGGCGTTTCTCAGTGGCATGGGCAAAGCGCTTTACGGGCTGTGGGACAACTTAACCCAGCTGTATGAGCTGTTGGCGGACATCAAGCCCAACAGCGAAAAGCTGCTGCAGTACATCTCCCAAGCCGAGCTTGATGAGCTGCTGAAGCTCGGCAACGACGCGATTGCCAACGGCCTGCTGGTGCTCAGCGACGAGCCGCTGCTGTTCATTTATGTGTCGGCGATGGTCAGCTGGATGCGAATGCTGCCGCCGCAAGAAATGAACGAGCTGATGGGGGAAATCACCGGCGAGGTGTTGATCAACCTGCTGCTGATCTGGGCGACTGCGGGAATGGGTGTGGCGGTGCGCTTGGGTACGCAGGTGCTGGGGCACATCAAGTCTGGGCGGACGCGGGATCTTCTGGAGTTGTTGGCGACAAAGCTGGTGATGCCCAGGTTGGAGCCGCATGCCGTGGTGGTGAAGCCGTTGCTGTTGAGTAGTACGGCGACGCCGATCAAGACCGTGCCGGTTGCGTCGTTGAAGGCGGGTGAGCAGTTGGTTTCCAACGCGGTGCCTGCGGTTCGTAAGAAGACCCAGCAGACGGCATTGGTGCGCCAGGAACATGTCGACGATGTGCCCGCTGCGGGTAAGAACCCGAACGGCGATGCGGCGGCCCCTGCGGACAAGACCGCCACCAATGGCTGCCCGGTGTCGATGGTGACCGGGGAGGAACTGCTGACCCTCACCGATGGCACCTTGGATGGGGTTTTGCCGTTTGAGTGGACGCGGCTGTATCGCACCAGTGCGGTGGACGTGGATTGCGGGTTGGGGTTTGGCTGGAGTCATGCGCTGGCGCAGCGGTTGGTGGTGGATGGCGATTCGGTGGTGTGGACGGATCATGAGAACCGGTCGACTGCCCTGCCCTTGCCTACGGTGGCTCGGCCGGCGATTACCAACAGCTTGGCCGAAGCCGCGATTTACTTGGGTGCTTTACCCGATGAACTGGTGCTGGCTCAGGCGTCGCGTTTCTACCATTTCCGCGACGGTGTGCTGACCACCATCAGCGATGCTTATGACAACCGACTGCGCATCAGCCGTGATCGTTTGGGGCGGATCGAGCGGCTGGATAACGGTGTAGGCCGGTGTTTGTTTTTGCGCTACGAACAGGGCCGCATTGCTGCGGTGGACTATCAGGTTCATCGCGCCAAAGGGCATGAACCCTTTGAATGGGTGACTGAACAGAACGTCGTTTCATACGCCTATGACGAAGTTGGACGGTTGGTTTCAGCGACCAACGCTGTCGGTGAAAGCGAGGTTTATCGGTACGACGATCAGCACGTCATTCTGGAACGGCAGTTGGCCGGTGGGGCAAGTTTCTTTTGGGCGTGGGAACGGGCTGGCAAGGCGGCACGCTGTGTCCGGCACTGGGCCAGCTTTTCGCAGATGGACACGCGGTATGCGTGGGATGACAACGGCCGGGTCACGGTTCAGAACGCTGATGGCAGTCGGGAAGTTTACGTCCACGATCAGCGGGCGCGGCTGGTGCAGCGCATTGATCCCGACGGTGCCGAGCACTTCAAATCCTACGATGACAAGGGCCGACTGACGGTCGAGCAGGACCCGTTGGGGGCGGTGACGGCGTATCAGTACGACGACGCCGGACGTTTGGTGGCGTTGTTTCCTGGGGAGGATGAGCCGACTTCCTACGAGCATGACAACGGGTTCGTACGGGTAGTACGGCGTGGTGAGGCGGTCTGGAAGTATGAGCGCAACGATCAGGGCGACGTCATTCGTAAGACCGATCCCGACGGCCACATTACTGACTACAGCTACAACAAATACGGGCAACTGACCGGGATTTGGTATCCGGATAACAGTTGTCACCGGCTGGTCTGGAATGAACGTGGTCAGTTGCTTGAGGAGCAGCTGCCGAATGGCGGTATCAAGCGCTATCGCTATGACTATCTTGGGCGCAAGGTTGCGCACGAGGATGAACAGGGCGCGCTGACTCAGTATCAATGGGACAGCGTGGGTCGGTTGACTCGTGTTGTGTTGCCAGGCGGCGCGACGCGGGAATACAGCTACAACCCCTACGGAAAAATCACCGCCGAACGCGATGAACGGGGCCACGTCACCCGCTACGAATACGCCGACGGCCTGCACCTGATCAGCCGCCGCATCAATGCCGACGGCAGCCAGGTCAACTACCGCTACGACAACGTACGGTTGCTGCTGACCGCCATCGAAAACGAAGTCGGCGAAACCTACCAGCTCGATTACCACCCCAATGGCCTGATCCAGCAGGAAATCGGTTTTGACGGCCAGCGTACCGCCTACGCCTACGACCTCAATGGCAACCTGCTCGAGAAAACCGAATATGGTGATGACGGTAGTCAGCTCGTCACCGGCTACGAGCGAGACCACGCTGGCCGACTTGTACGAAAAACCCTGCCCGACGGCAACCTTGTTGACTACGCCTACGACCGCCAAGGCAACCTTCTCAGCGTCGACGACGGGCACTGGGCGCTAGCCTACGAATACGACCCGCAAAACCGGCTCACCGCCGAACACCAGGGCTGGGGCACCTTGCGCTATGGCTACGACGCCTGCGGCCAGCTGCAAAACCTGCGCCTGCCGGACAACAACCGCCTCACCTTCAACCACGACAAAGGCGGCCACCTTTCCACCGTTGAACTGAATGGTGAAACGCTCACTTCTCACCTGTTCAAAACCGGTCGCGAGCACCAGCGTCAACAAGGCCAGCTCCTCAGCCATTACCACTACGACGAACAAAACCGCCTGCACGCCCATGCTGTCAGCCAACAGCAACACACCCTTTACCAACGTCAATACGACTACGACAAAACCGGCAACCTCACCCGGGTTCTCGACACCCGCAAAGGCGAACACCACTACCACTACGACCCCCTCGCCCGTCTGACTCGGACCGATCACTCGCAAGGCGTGCAAGAACGCTTCGGCCATGACCCTGCGGGCAACCTGCTGATGCAGGATCGACCGGGCCCGGACATCGTGGCGGGGAATCGTTTGATGATCCAGGGCGATCACCATTACGACTACGACGCCTTCGGCAACCTGATCCGCCAAAGACGCGGCAAGGGCCATCAACTTGTCACCGAATATCGCTACGACTGCCAGCATCGGCTGATCGGCATTACCCAGCCGAACGGGAAAACCGCCAGCTATCGTTATGACCCGTTTGGTCGACGGATCAGCAAAACCGTCGACGACATCACCACAGAGTTTTTCTGGCAAGGCGACAAGCTGATTGCCGAACACCATGCAGATCGCCATCGCAGTTACATCTACGAACCGGACAGCTTCCGCCCTCTGGCACTGCTGGAAGGTTTTGGTCCGAAAGAGACCCAGCCTTACCACTATCAACTCGACCACCTCGGTACCCCGCAGGAACTCACCGCCCCCGACGGTGAAATCGTCTGGTCGGCGCACTACCGCGCCTATGGTGAAATTGCCCGACTCGACATAGATAAAGTCGACAACCCGCTGCGCTTTCAGGGCCAATATTTCGATGCGGAAAGCGGGCTGCACTACAACCGCCATCGCTACTACAATCCGGACAGTGGTCGCTATCTGACACCCGACCCGGTGAAGTTGGCGGGTGGGATCAACGCGTACCAGTACGTGCCGAACCCTACGGGGTGGGTAGATCCGCTAGGACTCAGTAAATGTCCTGGTAATTGCGGTCCCTTTGAGGACGTCGTAGATCCGGCAAACAGTGCAATAGTCAAAGGCAGCCAGCCGGCGCTGCCTGCACCTGAAGAAATCGAGTGGACAGCTCATGGGTATAAGCACAGCCCCTCAAAAAAAATGCCTTGGAAAGATATTTTGGCTACAACAAAGTCCGGCCCAGCCAAGTACAAGCCAGGCATAAATATTGAAAATCTGGAAAGAGAAGCCTATAAAAATGGCAGAACAGTTACTAATGGAAAAACGTGGAAAGTGATGGAGTATCCTGAGAGCATTGGCGCCAGCGAAGGAGTATCTAGCCGTTGGATACGTATTGAATTAAGCGCGAAAACAATCCACGGCCACCCTATATCAGAGCAAGAATTCCGGAGATTAACTAAATGATTTCGTTAGATTTTCTACAAGGCAAAGTAACTTACGACGAACTCTCGATGTTGCAGGAATCAGGGATTGAGCATCAAGCCCACCATCTGAAAGAGGACTTGCTTCAAGTGGAGTATCCACACGGCTTCCTAATTGACGTAGGTTGGTATCCTTCATTCGACGCAAAAGGGCACTTCCAAATAAAGGTCGTTAAAGACTATGAATGGGAATCTCCCACTTTAACGCTTACCGCGCAGTCAATTGATTCGCTAATCGAGCAACTGCTGCTCGCTCAAGTTTCGATTAGCGCAGAACTTCAAAAAACGCCAATTCATTGATCGATTGAAAACATCTAATGAAGCGTGTTCCCCCAAGCTGGTACCTGCGACGAGCACACTCGCTCGCCACAGGACCACGGACCGGAAAATGATCGCGCAACGGCAGAGTTAGCAATATCAAACGTATTAGATGACAACAAAGCCAAGATTAGCAACTTTTTCAAAGGGCAAAACAATCAAGTTGTCATTATCCAAAAAGTCAAACACCCTATAGGGACCAGCTTTAAAAAAGAACACCACGACTTCCGTTCCCGGAACGGAAATTCACCTTGTCATTCGCAGAGATAACAACATGCATAATGGCTACCGAATTCATACTGGATTTCCAAACCCATGAACCAAGACTATCCCGAACTACAGCAATTCCTTGCAGGCTATTTTAATCAAGATTGGGTGCACGACTACAAGAACGCAGATGATGTAATTGACTTTTTCATCTCCGATGTTTCTGCGGACGTACTATTCGAAGTACAGTCAGAATTAGACAGATTAATAATGACCAACAAGACGGAGCAAGAGCTTCAAGACTATTTATTCGCCGACATTGGATGCTACTACTATTATCTTAACGAATGGAAGGACGCTCGAACGTGGTTGAAACATGTGGCTTCAACCCTGAAAAAACAAAGCTTCAAATAAAAAACAAATAAGGCAGCAGAAAACCTTGTAGTGAGCGAGCTTGCGTTGAGCTGAGAAGCAGCCCCAATAGGAGCGGACGAGGTACCACCACTACGATCCCCTCGCCCGTCTGACTCGGGCCGATCACTCACAAGACGCACATGAACGCTTCGGCCACGACCCGGCAGGCAACCTGCTAATGCAGGATCGACCCGGACATCGTTGCCGGTAATCGCCTGATGATCCAGGGCGATCATCAGTACGACTATGACGCGTTCGGCAACCTCATCCGCCAACGACGCTGTAAGGGTCACCAACTTGTCACCGAATATCGCTATGACTGCCAGCATCGGCTGATCGGCATTACCCAGCCGAACGGGAAAACCGCCAGCTATCGTTATGACCCGTTTGGTAGACGGATCAGCAAAACCGTCGACGACATAACCACAGAGTTTTTTTGGCAAGGCGACAAGCTGATTGCCGAGCATCACGCGGATCGCCATCGCAGTTACATCTACGAACCGGACAGTTTTAGGCCTTCGACACTACTGGAAGGCTTTGGCCCGAAAGAGACCCAGCCTTACCACTATCAACTCGACCACCTCGGAACACCGCAGGAGCTGACCGCGCCTGACGGTGAAATCGTCTGGTCGGCGCACTACCGCGCCTACGGAGAAATTGCCCGCCTCGATGTCAGCAAAATCGACAACCCGCTGCGTTTCCAAGGCCAATACTTCGACCCGGAAAGCGGGCTGCACTACAACCGTCATCGCTACTACAATCCGGATAATGGTCGTTACCTGACGCCTGACCCGGTAAAGCTGGCAGGTGGGATCAACGCGTACCAGTACGTGCCCAATCCCATGGGGTGGGTAGATCCGCTAGGCTTGAATACATGTCCAGGTGGAGATGGTTGCAAGCCAAGTGCTAACGTTCAAAACCCAACTCGTATATTTTAACGGCACTTTCAATATTCGACCTTGAACAAATCAAAGGTGAAGCGTTGTAAAACTACGACCCTAACAATAAAAAAGACAGAGAAAAAATCATTGTTCTTTTTTTTGAAAGACCTTATGTATCCAACGTTCAATCCTTCGATGAATGGTGCCGAGATGAAATTCCGTGAAGACGGCACGCCTTTTACTCTGTTTCCGCTCAAGGAATAAAAATGCTATTTCACCCATTTTCCGAGCACATACCTTTTGATGCGAGCTTGTATTATTTCGTAGGAGTTTTTGACATTTACGACAGAGAGGAAACCAAGGGAGCAGAGCTTCACGCCTATGACCCCAACGACAAAAAAGATAGAGAAAATCTAATTCTCAAATATTGCCTGGATCCATACAACAAGCTTTCCTATCGCCACCGATACAAATTAATGGAAAACCTGGACGCCGCATTAAATACAGAAAACTTTGATTTTCATTGTTTTTTTGAGGATGACCCAGATAAATATTCAACGATGGCATGGGACGAAACAGAAATAGTTGACCCTCAAAGCTTTTTTGCCGACATCTACCGATTAGCCAACGAGGTTTGGAAAGACGACCTCCAAAGAGCCAGTCTCGAAGACCCATCCACATGGTAAGAACACCACTTGCCTCACTGACAACCCCAACCCTGTGGCGAGCGAGCTTGCTCGCGTTGGGTTGCGCAGCGGTCACAATAAGCCAGCTGGCCAGAGAATCGGGCTCACCGGAATGAGTGAGCCCTGCAATCAAATCAGCGCTTGGAAAGCTCCATAATCATCCGGCTCAACAGATAAATCCGCGGCGCCACACTCTCCACCTCGGCATATTCCTCCGGCGTATGAATATTCCCACCGACAATCCCAAACCCATCCAACGTCGGCGTCCCCACCCCGGCGGACAAACTCGCATCCGCCGCCCCGCCGCTGCCTTCAATGGTTAACTTGCGGCCCAGCTCCCCATAAATGCCCTGGGCAATGGCGACCAACTTGTCCGATTCCGGCGTTTGCGGCATGGGTGGCAGGCCTCGCAGCAAGCTGGTCTTCACTTCGGTTTCGGGGATCAACTTATTCGCTGAAACACGCGCCAGGTCTTTCTCGATTCGATCAAACTCCTCCGGCAACGCTGCGCGTACATCCGCCTTGGCGGTGGCTTGGTCGGGGATGACGTTGGTGCGGTCACCGGCCTTGATGACCGTGAAGTTGATGGTGGTTTTCTTTTCTTCATCGCCCAGTTTGCCCAGTTGCAAAATCTGGTGCGCCGCTTCCATGGCGGCGTTGCGGCCCAGTTCCGGGGCGACGCCGGCGTGGGCGGCTTTGCCTTTGACTTCGACCACGGCGGTGGCGCTGCCTTTGCGCCATACCACCAGGCCGTCGGCTGGGCGGCCGGGTTCGAGGTTCAGGGTAACGTCGTGGCCTTTGGCGGTGTTGCGGATCAGCTCGGAGGCGGCCTCGGAGCCGGTTTCTTCGCTGGCGTCGAGCAGGAAGGTGATTTGTGCGTAGTCCTTGAAGCCCTGGTTTTTCAGGACTTTCAGCGCGTAGATACCGGCGACGATGCCGCCCTTGTCGTCCATCACGCCCGGGCCATAAGCGCGGCCGTCCTTGATGTGGAACGGGCGTTCGGCGGCCGAGCCTTCCTTGAACACGGTGTCCATGTGGGCCATCAGCAGGATCCTGGCTTTACCGGTGCCCTTGAGGGTGGCGATCACATGGCTGTTGTTGGCGGCCTTGTCCGGCACCAGTTCGATGCTGAAACCGAGCTGTTTCAATTCATCGACGGCGATGTCGCGCACTTGGGTCAGGCCTGGCTCGTAGCCGGAGCCCGAATCAATATTCACCAGGCGCTCCAACAGTTTCAGGGCCTCGGCCTTGTACTGCTCGGAATCCGCCTGGATCTGTTTGTGGGGTTCGGCGCTGTAGGCCGGCATTGCGAAGGACAAGGCCAGGGTCGCGGCCAGGAGGGTACGGGAGAAGGAAAAGAGCATGGACCGATCCTTGTTTTTTGTTGGGAGGGGCTGCGACACCCTACCCCACTAAACCGACCGCAACCAACTCCCCTGCACTGAGCTGACCCGGTTACGCCCGCTGCTCTTGGCTTCATACAAGGCCTGGTCGGCGTCGTTGAGCCAACTGGTGGAATCGGCGTGGGCCGCTTGATACGGTGCCAGGCCGATGCTCAAGCTGGCGCGCAGGGTCGGGTCCTGCGCATACGCTAGCGCACTGAAGCGATCGCGCAAGGCATCCATCACTTCCGTGGCTCGATTGAGTGGCATATCCGGCAGAATCACACAAAACTCATCGCCGCCATAACGCCCGGCCAGGTCGGAGGTCCGCAGGTTCTGGCGCAGGACTTTACTCAATTGGCGCAGCACGATGTCGCCAGTGACATGGCCGTAGGTATCGTTGATGGTCTTGAAATGGTCGATGTCGATCAGCGCAATGGCCGCGCCTACCTGCTCGCGGCGGCAGCGCTGAAACTCGATTTCCAGTTGGTCTTTCCAGGCACCGTGGTTGAGCAGGCCGGACAGGCTGTCCGTGCGGCTCAACGCCAGCAACTCGCGTTTGTGTCGGGCCAGGGTCACGGCCTGGCGATAGCAGATCCAACCCAGCGCCAGGGGATACAGCATGAGGATCGGCAGGCACGCATACAGCTGGATCTCGGTCGTCACGGCGATAAACGCCGGACCAAACATCAGCAACGACAGGCCAATACCCAACCCCTGCGCGACCCAACCGGCCAACATAAAGCGAAACCCGCCGATGGCGACGTTGTTCATGGTCATCATCGACACGGTGGTGACGCTGGGCAGCGGGTTGAAGTGCATGGCGCCGACCCAGAACCCGCCGCAAAAGGAGTCGAACAGCAGGTTGCGGCGTTCGCTGCGCAGTGAATTGCTCACGCGGCGCGACCATTGATAGGCGAGGTGCGGCCAGACAAAGGCGTTGATCACCATCCACACCCACACCCACGCCGGTGGGTGAAGGGGATACATACCAAACACCACGCACACGAAGCCGAGCGTCAGCCCCAGTGCACGTGATTTATACAACCGTGAAGCGAGCGGAAGTCCTTTTCCTCCGGCAGCTGACATGGTCGGGTGTAATCCTGGATGAATGCCTGGAGTCTATCAGGGCAACGGCAAATCGCCACTACCGCTCATAAGGCTGTAGATCAGGCCATTCAGTGCGAAAAACCGCGCGCCAGCATCAACGCCACACCCAGTAGCAACACCGCCGTGACTCGCTGCAACAACACCCGGCGCTTGGGGTTTTCCAGTACGTGCTTGATGCGCTGGCCGAAATAGCAGTACAGGCAACCGCTGGCAAATTGCAGCGTCAGAAAGGTTAACCCCAGGATCGCGATATCCGCCGATGAGCTGTGCTCACCTGACCCGGCAAACTGCGGGAACACCGCGCTGAACATGATGATGGTCTTGGGGTTGGAAAACCCGGTCAGCAAGCCTTTGCCGAACAGGCTGCGCGAGCCTTCCACGGCACCGTCCTTGTTGATCGCGACGCCGCTGCTGGTCCACTGCTTGTAGGCCAGGTAGAGAATGTAGGCCACGCCGACAAACTGGATGGTCTGGGTAATGGCGAGGTTACCCTTGATCAACTCCGAAAAGCCTACGGCAAAGATCAGGATCGAAATCAGATAGGACACCGTGGCGCCGATCTGCGCCGGGATCGAGCTGCGCAGGCCGTCTTTCAAGCCCAGGCTCAAGAGCAGCAAAGTCATGGGGCCGGGGCTGAAGGTCATGGTGGCGCAAAACAGCAGAAAGTAGAGAAACGAAGACAGCGTTAACGCAGTTGTCATGGTCCGGGACCTTGGATTGAAAAAAACAACGGGGCGGGCCACGCAAGCGCCCGCCCCTGGGCCCATCAGGCGACCGCGATTTCGGTCGTCAGGGATTCGCGGTACATCAGCGCCAGGTCAGCCAGGGCAGCTTTGGCGGTCTGGTTGCGGGTTTCGAACGCCACCAGGCCTTTCCAATTGGTTTCGACGATGGCCTGCATCACGTCGGCGTAGTCACAGTTGCCGTCATGAATGCCGAAGTGCTGGTCTTGCACGCCGTTGTTGTTGCTGAAGGAAATGCCCTTGATGAGGTGGTGATACTTGCGCACCACTTCCGCCGGCAGGCCGTTTTCGATGTTGGCGTGGCCGGCATCCAGGAAGAAGTACACGTTGCTGTGCGCTTGCAGGCGCTCGAATACAAAGGCGTATTCGGCTTCATGGGTAAAGATGTAGTGGAACGGCCGGTAATTGACGTAGTTGGACAGGTTCTCCAGGTAGATATCCGTGCCCTTGGCCTCGGCGTAACTTGCCAGTTCCTGTACCGACTTGAGGTAGTGCTCCAGGGCAACCTTCTTGGCCATCAGCACCATTTTCGGCTCGACGATGCAGCCACCGTGAATGATCAACGGCGCGCCCAAACGGCTGGCGATGTCGATCTCTTTTTTCACGTACTCCACGGCCGCCACACGGAACGCCTCGACGTCACTGCCCAATGGCGCCTTGAAGTTGCCGTGGAATATTGGCTTAACACCGGTCGCCTCGATGTGCGCCTGCAGGCTGACGATGCGTGCCTCGGTCCAGTCGTCGACCATTTCACCAAACAGGCTGCCGTCGATGTACCAGTGGGTGCAGTCGCCTTCGACAGCGGTTTGCAGGCCTTTTTCGGCGCCGAGGTATTTCTGGTGAGCCACACCGGTACAGAACGGCACGGTGGGGTTGATCAGTTTGCTGTCCATGGAGCGATTCCTTTCGTTGATGGAGGGTTAAAGTTCGATGGCCATGAAGTCGGCCTTGGTCACGCCGCAATCGGGGCATGTCCAGTCTTCAGGCACCTCTTCCCAAGGGGTGCCTGCCGGGATTCCGTCCTCCGGAATGCCCAATTCTTCTACGTACATAAAGCCGCAGGGTGCGCACATATAAGTCTTCATAAGGATGCGAAATCCATTGCTCGCCTGTAGGGAATGTCGCCAACTCCTGGCGAGATGGCGCGCAGTCTAGGGGAGCGGCATTGCACAAGGCAGGTAAAGTGATGCCTAATCCGGCCTAACTTCACCGGTAAAAGCACCGGCAAAGACAAGGAAGGTTTATGTTTGTATCCGCCATCGCCTTTGTGGAAGGCACACCCAAGGTCCAGCAGATCGTCGCGGCGTTCAGCCAGGCCATCGAGAGCGGTGAATGGGCGCCCGGCAGCAAGTTGCCATCGGTGCGTGAGTTGACCCAGACCCTGGGTGTGAGCAAATTCACCCTCAATGAGGCACTGGACCGTCTGCGCGGGCGCAACCTGCTGACCTCAAGCCAGGGGCGCGGCTACTTTGTGGCGATGGAAACCGCCCACCCGACTTCGGCGACCTGGGTCGACCTGCTGCCCCAGGACCTGCTCAGCGTGTTGCGGCGCCCGCTGGTCACCGTCAGCGGCGAACTGCGCCCCGGTGGCGGCCACTTGCCGGAGGAATGGCTGAACGGCGAAGCCATCCGCCAAACCCTGCGCAGCGTGGTGCGCGCGCCGTCGTTGCGCATCGCCGGGCTGGGCACGCCGGCCGGGCTGTTACCGTTGCGCCAAGCCCTGCAACAGAAACTGCACGCCGAAGGCCTGTCGGTGCCGGTCGAGCAAATCATCACCACCCCCAACACCGTGCAGGGCCTGGACATGCTGATGCGCCTGCTCGCACGCCCCGGCGACACCGTGCTGCTGGACGCGCCGTGTTACTTCAACTTCCACGCCAACCTGGCCCTGCACGGCGTCAAAGTGGTGACTATCCAGCGCCGCCCCGACGGCTTTGACTTCACCGCCCTCGAACAGCTGCTGGCCGAGCACCGCCCCAGCCTGTATCTCACCACCAGCGTGCTGCATAACCCCACCGGCCACTCGTTCAGCCCCAGCCAGGCGTTTCGCCTGCTGCAACTGACCCAGCAGTACCACTGCCATATTGTCGAGGATGACCTCTACGGCGACTTGCACCCCAACCCGCCGCCCCGACTGGCCACCCTGGCGGGCCTGAACCAGGTCACCTACCTGTCGGGGTTCTCCAAGATCCTCAGCGCCAACACGCGCGTCAGCTATGTGGTGGCCGCGCCACAACTGGCCGCCAACCTGACCAACATGAAGTTGATGAGCGGCGGCGTGACCTCGGAGCTGTTCGAACAGATCGTCTATCGCATGCTCAGCGAAGGCAGCTACGCCAAACACCGCAAGCGCATGGTGCAACGGTTGATGGAATCGGGTGGGCGCGTCGAGCAATGGCTCAAGCGCTGCGGCTGCGAATTGCCGATGGCCTATGAAGGCGGCATGTTTATCTGGGCGCGCCTGCCAGCGGGCGTAAACGGCGAGTTGCTGGCCCAGGAGGCATTGAAACGCAGCATGGTATTGGCGCCGGGTGCGCTGTTCGGCTATGACCCCGCTCACCTCAACTCGATGCGTTTCAATGTTGCCCACAGTGATGAGCCACGCGCGCAGCGGGTGTTCGAGGCGCTGCTGCTCAAGGCCGTGCGCGCCCCTTGACCCGCTGCAAACCGATCACGTTTAGCGACGATGCGCCAACGACCTCACACAGCGATCCCCCAGGCTTTGCACGCCCTGCACCAGCACCACCAACACGATGACCGTCACCACCATGATCTGGTTGTTGAAACGCTGGTAGCCATACCGTATCGCCAAGTCGCCGAGGCCACCGCCGCCGATCACGCCGGCCATGGAGGAAAAGCCGATCAGCATCACCAACGTCAACGTCACCCCGGCTACCAGCGCCGGCAAGGCTTCGGGCAGCAGGACTTTTAGAATCACATGGCGGATATCACCGCCCATGGCCACAATGGCCTCGATGCGGCCCTTGTCCACTTCATCCAGGGCGTTCTCGACGATGCGCGCAAAAAACGGAAAGGCGCCGATGGTAATCGGCACGACCGCCGCCGTGCTGCCCAGCGTCGTGCCGACGATCAAGCGTGTCAGCGGAATCAACGCAATCAACATCACCACAAAGGGCAATGAACGCCCCAGGTTGATCACCCCGCCCAACACACGGTTGAGCCGTGGCAGGGGGAACAGGCCACCGCGTCGGCTGATAAACAGCACCACGCCCAGCGGCAGGCCGATCAACAGTGTGAACCACCCCGCCAGCAGCACCATGTAGAGGGTTTCGCCTGTTGCATTGAGGAGCAATTGAAGCACGTCGTTCCAGTCGGTTTTCATACGGCCCGCACCACTTGCAGGCTGGGCGCCAGCGAGCGGCCCAGGCGCGATGCCGGGTCAGCCTGCAATTGCAGCAAGGTGCCGCTCTCCACCACGCGGCCCTGCGCCAGGGACACCGCGCTGTCGCAGATGGCCTTGACCACCTCCAGTTCGTGGGTAATCAACACGATGGTCACCCCCAGCTGTCGGTTGATGTCGCGCAACAGCTCAAGGATCGACGCGGTGGTTTCCGGGTCAAGGGCGCTGGTGGCCTCATCCGACAGCAAATACGCCGGGCGCGCCGCCAACGCGCGGGCAATACCCACCCGTTGTTTTTGCCCGCCAGACAATTGCGAAGGAAATGCCTGGGCCTTGTCGCCGAGCCCTACCAGCGCCAGCAACTCGGCCACCCGCGCCGCTCGCTCAGCCTTGGGCACCTTGGCGATTTCCAGCGGCACGGCCACGTTATCCGCCACGTTGCGCGAATGCAGCAGGTTGAAGCCCTGGAAGATCATGCCGATGCGCTGGCGTTGCTCGCGCAATTGCTTGTCGCTCAGTTGGGTCAGGTCCTGACCATCCAGCAGGATGCGCCCGCTGGTTGGCCGCTCCAGCAAATTGAGGCAGCGCAGCAAGGTGCTTTTGCCCGCCCCGCTGCGGCCGACGATGCCGAAGATCGACCCGTCGGCAATCTGCAAAGACACGTTATCCAGCGCCGCCGGCTGGCCACCGGCGTAGGTTTTGCTGACCCCTTCGACGACGATCATTCGGCCGCCACCGGGATCACCGAACCGGCATATTTTTCGCTGATGAACTGGGCAACTTGCGGTGAACGCAGGTCCTTGGCGAGCTGCTTGATACGCGGGTCGTCCGCCAACCTGGGCGTGGTCACGAGGATATTCGCGTAGGGGTTGCCCTCGGCCTTTTCCAACCCCAAGGCATCTTTGGCCGGCACCAACCCGGCCTCCAGCGCGAAGTTGCCATTGATCACCGCCAGGTCCACATCGTCCAATGCACGAGGGATTTGCGGCGATTCGATTTCCAGGATCTTCAGGTGCCTGGGGTTCTCGGCAATGTCCTTGGGCGTGGCCTGGTCCTTGGACGCATCATTGAAACCTGGCTTGAGTGTTATCAGGCCATTGGCTTGCAGCAGGTAGAGCGCGCGGCTGAGGTTGGTGACGTTGTTCGGCACGGCCACGGTGCCTTTATCCGGCACCTGGGCGAGGCTGGTATGGCGATGGGAATAGATGCCCAACGGTTCGATATGCACGGTGGCCGCCACTGCGAACTTCTGCCCGAGGGCCTGCTCCTGTGAGTTGAGATACGGCAGGTGCTGGAAGTAATTGGCGTCCACATCACCGTGGGCCAGCAACTCGTTGGAGTTCACGCCGCTGGGGATCTCGATGATTTTCAGGTTCAGGCTCGGGTCAAGCTTCTGCACGTATTCGAGGATCTGTGCATGGGGAATCGGGTCGGCGGCGACGCGCAACGCATCGGCGGCCGACACACTGAATGAGGCCAGCAACGCCGCCAGGGTAAGTGCGGTGGTTTTCAATATCGTGATCTCCTGATCAGGCGGACAGTGCTTGGGGAAGTGTGGCGTCGGCGTAAAAACGTTGGGCGACATCAGGGTGCGAACGCAGGCGGCCCTTGAGGTAATTCCAGCCGACATCGCGCAGCAGCGGGTTACGCGGGTCGCTGGCAGGGCCATGTGCATCACGCAGCAGTTCCGGCGCCAATGGGTACACCGGCACCACCGCATCCAGCTGTGCGCCGAGGAAAAACGCCAGGGACAAGCGCTCGCTGCCCACCGGCGGCGAGACCACCCGGTGCACGGTGGCGCGCAGATAGCCGTTGCTGGCCAACTCAAGCAATTCGCCGATATTGACCACCAGCGTACCGGGGCGCGGCGCGGCGTCGATCCAACGGCCCTCCTCCACTTCCACCTGCAAACCGGCTTGCTGGTCTTGCAGCAAGAAGCTCAGGAAGCCGGAGTCCTTGTGCGCACCTACGCCCTGGCGACTTTGTTGTGCATGACGACCGGGGTAGCGGATCAGCTTGATGTGTTCGTTGGGTGTGCTGCCGTACAGCGCGTCAAACGCATTCTCGGGCAGCGACAGCGCCTGGGCGAAGGCGCGCAGCAGGCGCAACGACATCTGCGTCATCGCTTGCTGCCAGGCCAGCACCCGAGGCTTGAGCTCGGGCAAAGCGGCCGGCCATTGGTTCGGACCTTGCAGGCGCGCCCAGGCGGCCGGGTATTGTTCTGCATCCAGGGGCTCGCGCTCGGCGCCGACGTCGAACTGTTCGCGCAGGTCGGGCTGGCCCCGGGTGATCTCCGAAGCGGCGCGGTTGTAACCGCGAAAGTGCGGGGAGTTGAGCATGCCGACCGCGCGCTTATCGGCGTCGGGCAAGGCGAAAAATGCGCGTGCCTGCTGCTGCACCTGGCTCAACAGCGCCGGGTCGATCCCGTGCCCGGTGAGGTAGAAAAACCCGATATGCCGCGCGGCAGATCGCAGCTCATCAAGGAATTTGCCGCGCTGCTGCGGGCTGCCGTCGAGCTGTGACAGGTCCAGCAACGGCAACGTGGTAATTGATTGCAGCATCAAAGGCTCACTCCATGAACGTCTTGGGTTGGAGCGACCAAGCTAAACGATCTTAAAAACGCGTAATAAATACCTTTTTAGAATTAGCTTAGGCGCTGGGGTGAACGATCCCCGCACGCGTGCCTGTCGGTTTTTTGCATCGCCGTGTATCTCGTTATCGCCAGATACACTGCAATACAAAGGGCACAAGGCAAAGCAGGCGCCGATGGCTAGACTGCGGCTCATGAGCATTTAACGAGGAAGGCAGCATGGATCATGTCGATCACATCCTGATCGTCGATGACGACCGGGAGATCCGCGAACTTTTGGGTAATTACCTGAAGAAAAACGGCATGCGCACCACCGTGGTTGCTGACGGCCGCCAGATGCGCAGCTTCCTCGACACCACCCCGGTTGACCTGATCGTGCTCGACATCATGATGCCCGGCGACGACGGCTTGCAGCTGTGCCGCGAGCTGCGGGTGGGCAAGCACAAGGCTACGCCGGTGCTGATGCTCACCGCGCGTAACGATGAAACCGATCGCATCATCGGCCTGGAAATGGGTGCCGATGATTACCTGGTCAAACCCTTCGCCGCCCGTGAATTGCTGGCGCGGATCAACGCAGTGTTACGCCGCACGCGCATGCTGCCGCCGAACCTGGTGGTCAGTGAGAGCGGGCGATTGATTCGTTTTGGGCGCTGGCGCCTGGACACGACTGCCCGCCACCTGCTCGACGAAGACGACACCCTGGTGGCCCTGAGCGGCGCGGAATACCGCCTGTTGCGGGTGTTTCTCGACCATCCGCAGCGCGTGCTCAACCGCGACCAATTGCTCAACCTGACCCAGGGCCGCGACGCCGATTTGTTCGACCGCTCCATTGACCTGTTGGTCAGCCGTCTGCGCCAACGCCTGCTGGATGATGCCCGCGAACCGGCCTATATCAAGACCGTGCGCAGCGAAGGGTATGTGTTCTCCCTGGCTGTGGAAATCCTCGGGGCCACGCAATGAAATGGCGGTTCGGCTGGCCGCGCACCCTGGCGTCGCAGTTGTCGCTGATCTTCCTGATCAGCCTGGTGTGTGCCAACGGTTTGTCCTTCAGCGCGCAGTTCTACGAGCGCTATATCAGCGCGCGCACGGCCATGCTGGGCAACCTGGAGAACGATGTCTCCACCTCGGTGGCCATCCTCGACCGACTGCCCGCCAACGAGCGCGCCAGTTGGTTGCCGCGTATCGACCGGCAGAACTACCGCTACCTGCTAAATGCCGGCGAGGCCGGTGAGCCGATGAACAGCGATGACGTGCCGATGGCCGCCACCTCGATTTCACAGGCGCTGGGTGAGCAGTACGCGTTGACCTTGCGCAACATTCCCGGCATGCAGAAACACTTCCAGGTGCACCTGACTCTGGCCGATGGCAACCCGATAACCCTCGATGTGCGCCCAGCCGCCTTGCCCGTCGCCTATTGGTTGCCCGTGGTGCTGGTGCTGCAACTGGTGCTGTTGCTCGGCTGTACCTGGTTTGCCGTGCGCCTGGCCATCCGCCCGCTGACTCGCCTGGCACGCGCCGTCGAAACCCTTGACCCCAACGCACACCCCACGCCTCTGGACGAGAAAGGCCCGGCCGAGGTTGCGCATGCGGCGATAGCGTTCAATGCCATGCAAACGCGCATCGCCGAATACCTCAAGGAACGCATGCAGATCCTTGCGGCGATTTCCCACGACCTGCAAACACCGATTACCCGCATGAAACTGCGCGCCGAATTTATGCAAGACTCCGCCGATCGCGACAAGCTGTGGAGCGACCTGGGCGAAATGGAGCACCTGGTGCGTGAAGGAGTGGCCTACGCCCGCAGCGTCCACGGTGCCACCGAGGCCAGTCACCGCATTGATCTGGACGCCTTTCTCGACAGCCTGGTGTTTGATTACCAGGACATGAACAAGCCTGTCAGCCTCACCGGCAAAAGCGCCCTCGTCCTCGACACCCGCCCCCATGCACTGCGCCGCGTGCTGGTGAACCTGCTGGACAATGCCCTGAAATTCGCCGGCAGCGCGGAACTGGAAGTCGGCTCGACCGCGTCCGGGCAGTTGTCCATCACCGTGTCAGACCGTGGGCCTGGCATTGCCGAAGATGAATTGGTGCAGGTGATGCAGCCCTTTTACCGGGTGGAGAGCTCACGCAATCGAGGCACAGGCGGCACCGGGTTGGGGCTGGCGATCGCGCAGCAGTTGGCGGTGGCGATGGGCGGCTCGCTGACCTTGAGTAACCGAGTAGGCGGCGGATTGTGTGCGGAGGTTCGGTTGCGTCTTTAGTGCGGCCTTTAATGCACATTGCTGATAACTAAAATAGAAAATGATTCAGTATTTTAATAATTAGGTTAGAACCAACAGGCATTTTACAGACCCGCCCGCTGCCCTTACTTTTGACCCGAGTGACCGACCCCACGCCCGGAGGAGGTGTCAATCCCGTCATTAGCAAGGACAGACCATGAGCATTGAATTCATCGGCTATATCGGTGGTCACCACGCCTCCGAGATCCACCCGCGCAGCGGCCCTACCCTGCAACCGGACTACGTCGAAAGCGTGGCCCGCGCCCACGAAGCCGCAGGGTTCGACCGCGCCCTGGTGGCCTTCCACTCCAACAGCCCGGACAGCACGCTGATCGCCGCACATGCCGCCAGCGTGACCCAAAAACTGCAATTCCTGATCGCCCATCGCCCAGGCTTTACACAACCCACGCTGGCTGCACGCCAATTCGCCACGCTGGACGTATTCAACGGTGGGCGAACCGCCGTGCACATCATTACCGGTGGCGACGACCGTGAACTGCGCGCCGATGGCAGCCATATCGGCAAGGACGAACGCTACGCGCGCACCGACGAATACCTCAGTGTGGTACGCCAGGAATGGACCAGCGAACAGCCCTTCGATTTCGACGGCACCTACTATCAGGTAGAGGGCGCACACTCGACGGTGAAATCGCCGCAGCAGCCGCATATTCCTGTGTATTTCGGTGGTTCCTCCAAGGCCGCCATTGAGGTCGCGGGCAAGCATGCCGACGTGTATGCGCTGTGGGGTGAAACCTACGAGCAGGTACGCGAAACCGTGACCCAGGTGCGTGCGGAAGCGGCCAGGCACGGGCGTACAATTCGCTTCAGCTTGTCGTTGCGACCGATCCTCGCCGAAACCGAGGAGCTGGCATGGGCGCGGGCCGAAACGATCTTGCAACAGGCGACCGCACTGGCCGAAAAGAATGGCTTTGTGCGCCGTGAACCGCCGAATGAAGGCTCGCGTCGGTTGCTGGCAGCAGCGGCGCAGGGCTCGCGGCTGGATAAGCGTTTGTGGACCGGGATTGCCGGGTTGCTCGGCGCGCAGGGCAATTCCACTTCGCTGGTAGGCACCGCCGAACAAGTCGCTGAAGCGTTGTTGGATTACTACGACTTGGGCATCACCACCTTCCTGATCCGAGGATTCGACCCGCTCAATGATGCGATCGACTATGGCAAACAGCTGATCCCGCTGACCCGCCAGTGGGTCGCAGAGCGCGAGCAGGCCAAACAGGTCGCTTAAGCCCCCCAAAAAACCCAGTGTGGGAGCGGGCTTGCCCGCGATGACGGTGGATCAGTGGATATTTCCGTTGACTGACACTCCGCATTCGCGAGCAAGCCCGCTCCCACATTTTGCCCTGCGTTTTACCCAAGTAAACGTGCCAGTTCTTCTGCGCAATAGTCACCAAACAATTGCCCCGCCTTGGTCAACGGCGCACTGCCAGGGTGGATGGCGCTGTTGGCAGGCGGTGATGTCATATCGCTGCGCATGCCCGATTCGATTCGCGCCTGAGCCGCGCACAACCCTGATTGGCAACACAGACCTACTGTGGGAGCGGGCTTGCTCGCGATGGCGGTGCATCCGCCAACACTTCTGGCAACGAACACCCCGCCGCCTGAGCCGCCTCTTTGCCAGGCACCCAAAAATGTCATGTGTGCGGGCTTGCTCGCGAGTGCGGCAGGCCAGTCAGCATGTGTATGACTGATCCACCGCCATCGCAGGCAAGCCAGCTCCCACATTTGCCCTGCGTTTTACCCAAGCAAGCGTGCCAGTTCTTCTACGCAAGTCGCCAAACAATTGCCTGGCCTTGGTCAACGACGCACTGCCAGGGTGAGTGGCGCTGCGCATGCCCGATTCGATTCGCGCCTGAGCCGTGCACAACTCTCATTGGCAACACAGACCCACTGTGGGAGCGGGCTTGCTCGCGAAAGCGGTGGGTCAGCCGATATTTCCGTTGACTGACACTCCGCATTCGCGAGCAAGCCCGCTCCCACATTTTGCCCTGCGTTTTACCCAAGCAAGCGTGCCAGTTCGTCTGCGCAATAGTCACCAAACAATTGCCCCGCCTTGGTCAACGACGCACTGCCAGGGTGAGTGGCGCTGCGCATGCCCGATTCGATTCGCGCCTGAGCCGTGCACAACCCTGATTGGCAACACAGATCTACTGTGGGAGCTGGCTTGCCTGCGATGGCGGTGTATCCGCCAACACTTCTGGCAACGAACACCCCGCCGCCTGAGCCGCCTCTTTGCCAGGCACCCAAAAATGTCATGTGTGCGGGCTTGCTCGCGAGTGCGGCAGGCCAGTCAGCATGTGTATGACTGATCCACCGCCATCGCAGGCAAGCCAGCTCCCACATTTGCCCTGCGTTTTACCCAAGCAAGCGTGCCAGTTCTTCTGCGCAAGTCGCCAATCAATTGCCTGGCCTTGGTCAACGACGCACTGCCAGGGTGGGTGGCGCTGCGCATGCCCGATTCGATGCGCGCCTGAGCCGTGCACAACCCTGATTGGCAACACAGACCTACTGTGGGAGCGGGCTTGCTCGCGAAAGCGGTGGATCAGTCGATATTTCCGTTGACTGACACTCCGCATTCGCGAGCAAGCCCGCTCCCACATTTTCTACTTGTTCAGTGATTTCAAATTCAGTTTTTGTAATCGGTATCGGTGCGTTCCAATTGCCGAATCAACGCATTCCAATGCCGTGCCACGCCCGGCCCTTCGCCATTGCTGAATACCTTGGCCTGCTCTTCCACCTTGGCCACCACCTCTGCCGGCGGGAAGATCAACTCAGCATTGCCGCCCGCCTGCGCCGCAATCTGGATAGTGCACGCGCGCTCCAACCCTTGCAGCTGCTGGAACGCATGCTCCACGCTGACGCCAGCCGTCAACAGCCCATGGTTGCGCAAGATCATCACACTCTTGTCACCCAAATCCGCCACCAGCCGCTCACGCTCATCCAGGTCCAGGGCCACGCCCTCATAGCCGTGATAGGCCACCCGGCCGGAGAACGCGATGGAATGTTGGGAGATCGGCAACAGGCCGTCTTTTTGCGCCGACACCGCAATACCGTCACGGGTGTGGGTGTGCAGCACTGCTTGCAGGTCGTGGCGGGCACAGTGAATGGCGCTATGGATCACATAACCGGCGTAATTGATGCCCAGGCCGGTCGGGTCATCGACCAGGGTGCCGTCGAGGTCGACCTTGACCAGGTTGGAGGCGCTGATTTCATCGAACAAAAGCCCGAAGGCGTTGATCAGAAAGTGCTCCTGCGGCCCCGGCACACGGGCGGAAAAGTGCGTGTAGATGTGGTCGGTCCACTTGTACAACGCCGCCAGTCGATAGGCCGCGGCCAGTTTGACGCGCACCTCCCACTCTTCTGGCGTGACGCGCTGGCGAACGTTGCTGGAAACGCTGGAGATCGGGGTGACGCTGCTCATGGCAAAACTTCCTGGATAGCCTTAAGGACTTCCAGTCAGCCTATGGGATGGCAAAAAATAATAAAAATCACATTTTAATCTAAGCTAATTATTATTTTTTTTCATAACCATAATGCTCAGGCCGCGTCCCGCAGCTTGTGCAACGACGCCGCCACCCACTGGCCAAACGCATCCACAGGGCTTTGCAGGTTGCCCAGGAAGTGCGGGTAGATCAGCCACAAATCCAGCACCGGTTTGAAGTCCTTGAGCGGCATCACCGCCAGTTGCTCGCGATGGGCGCTGCGCTCCAACAGCGGGCGTGGCACCAGGCCCAATCCCAGGCCGTCAGCCACAAGCCCCAATTGCAGCTCGGTGCCAAAGGTTTCCAGGTTCACCCGCAATGCCAAACCTTGATCGGACAGCGTGCGCTGCAAACCGGCACGGAAACCGCAGCCATCCGGGTTGAGAATCCAGCCATTCTGGTACACGTCCGCCAACTTGCACGGCTTCTTCGGTAACTGTGCCTTGGCGCACACCACCACCAGCTCCATCTTGCCGATGGACTCACCGACAATGTTGTCCGGGAATATCTTGCCGGCCGGGAATAAGGCCGCCGCCGCATCCAGCTCGCCGCGCTCGATCTTGCCCACCAACTGGCTGCCCCAGCCGGTGGCGACTTGGGCGCGCAGGTCCGGGTATTCGGTACGCAGCTGCTTGAGCGCATCCAGCAGCACCACATCGCCGATGGTTTGCGGCACGCCCAGGCGCAGCACGCCGGTGGGCGGCGCGTCCGTGGCCACCAGTTCACGCAGTGCATCCATCTCACGCAGGATCAGGCGGCATTGCTCATAGACCCGGGTGCCAATCAGCGTAGGCTTCAGAGGCTTGGTATTGCGGTCGAACAGCTCCACACCCAGCGCCTGCTCGAAGTTCTGCACACGGCGGGTGATGGCCGGCTGGGTCAGCTGCAACGACTCGGCTGCGTGGCTGATGGACTGGCAACGAATCACTTCGACAAAGGCATCGATATCGTCAATTTTCATTTGGGCCGCACATAGAGAACAGTCATTAAGATGTGTGCGAAGCATAGTTGCCGCAACGCTGCCTGGATAGTCCATGCTGGGATCGATAACGTCTAACGCTATTCAGACCGGTTCTAAATTACCTAAAGCTATAAGCTAATCATTAAAAAATAGCATATTAAATATAAACATTATGCTTATATAAAACCATCAACAGCACGATGGAATTGCCATGACCCAGGCCCCGCACCCCGAGAGACTCAGAGCCTTTATAGGCGCCCTGGCGGAATTGATCGACGGCAATCCACGCGAAGGCGACCTGCTGCACCGTGGCGGCAAGTTACTGGCGCAACTGGTCAGCCACGATGACTGGCTGCCCGACGAATACGCCCAGCCCGACCCGCAGCGCTACCAGCAATTTTTGCTGCATGCCGATTCCCGCCAGCGTTTCAGCATCGTCAGTTTTGTGTGGGGGCCGGGGCAAAGCACACCGATTCATGACCATCGGGTGTGGGGGCTGATTGGCATGTTGCGTGGCGCGGAGTTTTCCCAGGGTTTCGAACGCGCGCCTGACGGCAGCCTGGTGGCCGAAGGCAAGCCTGTTCACTTGGTGCCGGGCCAGGTCGAGGCCGTGTCGCCCAAGGTGGGGGATATTCATCAGGTCAGCAATGCACACAGCGACCAGGTGTCTATCAGCATCCATGTGTACGGCGCCAACATCGGTGCCGTGCGCCGCGCGGTGTACCAGCCCGACGGCAGCGAAAAACTGTTTATCTCCGGTTATTCCAACGCCTACCTCCCGAACATCTGGGATGTGTCCAAAGAAAAGAGTCCTGCCCTATGACCACCGTATCGACCCGCAGCTTTGCCCAGATTCGCCAGGCCTTGTTGGACCGTGAGGAAGTCGCTCTGGTCGACGTGCGCGAAGAAGCGCCGTTTGCCGAGTCTCACCCGCTGTTCGCTGCGAACATCCCGCTGTCCAAGCTGGAACTGGAGGTGTATTCGCGCATTCCACGCCGTGATACGCAGGTCACCGTCTACGACAACGGCGAGGGGCTGGCGCAGCGCGCCGTTGAGCGCCTGGTTGCGCTGGGCTACACCCAGGTCAGCCAGTTGGAAGGTGGGCTAGACGGTTGGCGCCGAGCCGGTGGCGAGCTGTTTATCGACGTCAACGTGCCAAGCAAGGCCTTTGGCGAACTGGTCGAAAGCGAACGGCATACGCCGTCCCTGGCCGCTGAACAGGTGCAGGCCTTGCTCGACAGCCAGGCTGACGTGGTGGTGCTCGACGCGCGCCGTTTCGACGAATACCAGACCATGAGCATCCCCACCGGCATCAGCGTGCCCGGTGCCGAACTGGTGTTGCGCGCCCGAGAACTGGCGCCGGACCCGGCCACCCGTATCATCGTCAACTGCGCCGGGCGTACCCGCAGCATTATTGGCACCCAGTCACTGATCAATGCCGGCATTGCCAACCCGGTGTCGGCCTTGCGCAACGGCACCATCGGCTGGACCTTGGCCGGGCAGAAACTCGCCCATGGCCAGTCGCGCCGCTTTGCGCCAACCTCCGAAGAACACCGCCGGATCGCCGCCCAGGACGCGCGTCGCGTTGCCGACAAGGCCCGCGTCGGCCGCGCCACGCTGGCAGATCTGCAACGCTGGCAGCAGGAACCGACCCGCACCACCTACCTGTTCGATGTGCGCACCCCGGAAGAATTCGAAGCCGGCCACTTGCCCGGCGCGCGCTCCACGCCGGGGGGCCAACTGGTCCAGGAAACCGACCACGTCGCCAGCGTGCGCGGTGCGCGACTGGTGCTGGCGGATGACGATGGCGTGCGGGCCAATATGTCGGCGTCCTGGCTGGCCCAGCTTGGCTGGGAAGTGCATGTGCTGGACGCTCTGCAACCGGCGCATTTCAGTGAACACGGCGCCTGGGTTGCCCCGGTTCCCGCGCCGCCACAAGCCGAACTCATCAGCCCACACACCCTCGCAGACTGGCTGGGACATGGCGACACGATCGTGTTGGACTTCACCGCCAGCGCCAACTACGTGAAACGCCATATTCCGGGGGCCTGGTGGGCGCTGCGCGCGCAATTGCCCGAGGCCCTGGCCAAAGTGCCGGCTGCCCAGCGTTACGTGCTGACCTGCGGCAGCAGCCAACTGGCTCGCCTGGCGGTGCCCGAGGTCGAAGCCATTACCGGCAAACAGGTGTTCCTGCTGCAAGACGGCACGGCCGGCTGGATCAAGGCGCAACTGCCGCTGCAGGAAGGTGAAACCCATCTGGCCTCGCCGCGCATCGACCGTTACCGCCGCCCCTACGAAGGCACCGACAACCCCAAGGAAGCCATGCAGGCTTACCTGGATTGGGAGTTCGGCCTGGTCGACCAACTGGCCCGCGACGCCACCCACGGTTTCCATGTGATCTGACCCATCACCTGACGCTACAGCTGCACCGCGAACGGTGCAGCGCCCCAGGACATCCGACCCCTTCTCCAGGCGGAGGTATCCGTACCCCTTTAACAAACGCCTGGAGTTTGTCCCATGCTGTTCACCACACCGTTCAAGCGCCTTCTGCTGGGCGCCGCCCTCGCCTTGGGCCTGGTCACCACCGCCCACGCCGCTGACCTGCAACCCCTGCGAGTGGCCAATCAGAAATCCACGATCAAGGCGCTGCTGGAAGCTTCCGGCGAAACCAAAAACGTCCCGTATGAAATCAAGTGGTCGGAGTTCCCGTCCGCCTCGCCGTTGGGCGAAGCCTTGAATGCCGGCGCCGTCGATATCGGTGCGTTGGGCGATGCACCGTATGTGTTCGCCCTGGGTGCAGGGGCATCGCTCAAGGTGGTCAGCATCATCCACGCCGAAGGGCGCAACACCACTGCGCTGTTGGTGCCCAAGGATTCACCGATCAAGACCGTGGCCGACCTCAAGGGTAAAAAAATCGTCACCGGGCGCGGCTCCATCGGCCATTACCTGGCGATCAAGGCCCTGGCCAGCGCTGGCCTGACGACCCAGGATGTGCAGTTCATTTTCCTGCTGCCCAGCGAATCGCGCCTGGTACTGGATAACGGTACGGTCGACGCCTGGGCCACATGGGACCCCTACACCACCGTGGTCACCTCACAGAGCCAGGCCCGCGTGTTGATCAGTGGCAACCAGTTGCTGAGCAATCACCTGTACTTCGCCGCCACCCGCCAGGCCATCGCCGAAAAACGCACGCAACTGGATGACTTTGTCGCCCGCGTCGATCGCGCCTACGCATGGGCCAACGTGCACCCCGATGAGTACGCCGCCGCCCAGGCCAGGATCACCGGCCTGCCGTTAGCCGTGCACGTGGAGGTGGCCAAAGACACCCATCTGTCCCCCGTGCTGATCGACGACGCCGTCATCAGCGGCCTTCAAGCCACAGCCGACACCTATCAAAAAGAAGGCCTGCTGCCCAAGCACATCGACGTGTCGCAGGGCTTCGACAAGAGCTTTAACGCCGAGCGTGTCCCCAATTCCCAAGCATCGCGCTAAAAGGAGCAGCACATGAGCAAGCCAGGTCAATTGAAGCCACGCCATTTGAAACTGGGCGCCATGGTCCACGGTGTCGGTCACGGCTGGGGCGAATGGCGCCATCCGCAGGCGCAAGCCAATGCCAGTACTCACTTTGGCTTCTACAAACAGCAGACTGAATTGGCCGAAAGCGCCAAATTCGACTTCGTGTTTATCGCCGACAGCCTGCACATTCACGCCAAATCCAGCCCGCACTACCTCAACCGTTTCGAGCCGCTGACGATCCTCTCGGCCCTCGCCGCATTGACCACTCATATCGGCCTGGTGGCGACGGTGACGGTGAGCTACACCGAGCCTTACCAGGTGGCGCGCCAGTTTGCCTCCCTGGACCATATCAGCGGTGGCCGCGCCGGGTGGAACGTGGTGACCTCCTGGCTGAGCGGCACCGCCGATAACTTCGGCAAGGCCGAGCACCCGCCACACGCCGTGCGCTACCGTATCGCCAAGGAACACTTGAATGTGGTCCAGGGCCTGTGGGACTCCTGGGAAGACGACGCCTTTGCCTACGACAAACAGAGCGGCGAGTTTTTCACCCCGCACAAGCTGCATGCCCTGAATCACAAAGGCGAGTTTTTTTCGGTGAAAGGCCCGCTGAACATCGCCCGCTCGCGCCAGGGCCAGCCGGTGGTTTTCCAGGCGGGCACCTCGGAAGATGGGCGTAACTTTGCCGCCGAAAATTCTGATGCGATTTTCGTGCACGTCGAGAATATTGAAGAGGCCAAGGCCTACAGCGCCGACTTGAAGCGCCGCGCCAAGGGCTTTGGCCGTGACGCCGACAGCCTGTCGATCTTGCCCGGCATCCGCCCGATTGTCGGGCGCGATGCAGCGGAGGTGGAACGCCGCTATCAGCAGGCCGTGGACCTGGTGACCGTAGAGGACGCCATTGTGGCGCTGGGCCGTCCCTTCAACGACCACGACTTCAGCCAATACCCGCTGGATGAACCGTTCCCGGAACTCGGCGACCTGGGCGCCAACAGTCAAAAAGGCGGCTCCGACCGCATCAAGCAATTGGCCAGGGACGAAGGCCTGACATTGCGCGATGTGGCCCTGCGTTTTTCGCGGCCCAAACGCGATTTTGTCGGCACCCCGGAGCAAGTCGCCGATGCTATCCAGACCTGGTTTGAAGCCGGCGCCAGTGACGGCTTCATCATCAACTCGGTGCTGCCGGACGGCTTGCAGTTCTTCACCGAGTTGGTGGTGCCGGTGCTGCAACAGCGCGGGCTGTTTCGCACCGAGTACAGCGGCCATACCTTGCGCGACAACCTCGGGCTGCACGTGCCGGCCAACCGTTACAGCGTGGCTGAAGCGCCCCTCAAGGCCCTGGCTTGAACGATGCGGCTGGCTCCCGATAACGCTGTGTCAGGCAGCCTATTCATTGGCTGAACCACCGCCATCGCGAGCCAGCCCGCGCCCACATTTGACTGAGTACAGACTCATGACTCAACCGTCTTTACGCTCCGTGGAAGTCGCCAACTTCGAAGCCCTGCTCGAACGCCTCAGCGCTGAATTGGCCAGCAACGCGCATTTGTATGATGAGAGCGGCGCCTTTCCCCATGACAATTTCAAGCGCTTGCATGAGCATGGATTGGTCGCCTTCACCGTGCCCAAAGCCCTGGGTGGAGGCGGCGCCAACCTGCCCCAGGCGCGCAAAGCCATCAGCGCGATTGCCAAGGGCGAACCCTCTACCGCACTGATCCTGGTGATGCAGTACCTGCAACACACACGCCTGCAAGACAGCAAAACCTGGCCCCGGCACCTGCGCGTGCACGTCGCCGAAGACGCGGTGCGCAACGGTGCGCTGATCAACGCCCTGCGCGTCGAACCCGACCTCGGCACCCCGGCCCGTGGCGGCCTGCCGGCGACCACGGCGGTGCGCACCGCCGAAGGTTGGCGCATCAGCGGGCGCAAAATCTACTCCACCGGCAGCCATGGGCTGAGCTGGTTCAGCGTGTGGGCGCGCAGTGACGACGCCGACCCGTTGGTCGGTGCCTGGCTAGTGCCCAAAAACAGCCCGGGTGTGAGCATCATCGACACCTGGGACCACCTGGGCATGCGGGCTACCTGCAGCCATGAAGTGGTGCTCGATAACGTGTTGGTGCCGCTGGACCACGCCATCAGTGTGAGCCCCTGGAGCGCGCCGCAGCCGGAACTCGATGGCGATGCGTTCCTGTGGATGTCGGTGTTGCTGTCGTCGGTGTATGACGCCGTGGCCCAGGCTGCGCGGGACTGGCTGGTGAATTGGCTGGAGCAACGCAAGCCGTCCAATCTCGGCGCCGCGCTGTCGAGCTTGCCGCGTTTTCAGGAAACTGTCGGCCATATCGACACCCTGCTGTTTGCCAACCGCAGCCTGCTCGATGCAGCCGCCGAAGGTCACACGCCTGCCGCCAATGCCGCGCAGCTTAAATACCTGGTGACCGGCAATGCGATTCGCGCCGTGGAGCTGGCCATCGAAGCCTCGGGCAACCCTGGCCTGTCGCGCCACAGTCCGCTGCAACGGCACTACCGCGACGTGCTGTGCAGTCGCGTGCATACGCCACAGAACGACGCCGTGCTGCAAGGCGTCGGCAAAGCTGTCTTCGCCCAACGTGCCCCAATCTGAAGAAGGAACGCTCATGAGTCAGGTGATTATCGCCAGCCAACTGGACGAAGACTATAACGATGTGATTCGCGAACGCCTCGCCTCGATCCACCCGCAGGCCCAAGTGATCGGCGTGCCCGCCGGCGTACCGAGTGACCTGCCGCCCCAGGCCAATATCCTGCTGCTGCGCCCGATCAACGTGCGTGGTTACACCGCGCCGGACACCCCGCCGCCCGGCTGGCCCTATGGCGCGCAGTGGGTGCACCTGGTGTCATCGGGCATCGACTTTTATCCGCAATGGCTGTTCAACGGCCCGCCGGTCAGCACCTCCCGGGGCAGCGCCGCCGATAACCTCGCCGAGTTCGCCCTGGCGACGATCTTTGCCGCGTCCAAGCATTTGCCGGACATCTGGGTGAAGGACGCCCAGTGGCATTTCACCGCACTGCGCCCGCTCAAGGGCACCACCCTGGGCCTGCTCGGCTTTGGTGCCATCGGCGAAGCCCTCGCGCACAAGGCCCTGGCCCTTGGGATCAACGTGGTCGCACTGCGCCAACGCGCGGCGCCCATTGCGGTGGAAGGCGTCGAAACCGCACGGGATATCCACGACCTGTTCGCCCGCGCAGACCACCTGGTGCTGGCCGCGCCACTCACCGAGGCCACGCGGCATATCGTTAACCGTGATGTGCTGGGCAGCGCCAAGCCGGGGTTGCACCTTATCAACATTGCGCGTGGTGGTCTGCTGGATCAGGCGGCGTTGCTGGAAGCGTTGGACAACGGCCAGATCGGCTTGGCCTCGCTGGACGTGACCGAACCGGAACCGTTGCCGGACGGGCACCCGCTGTATACCCATCCGCGTGTGCGCTTGTCGCCCCATACCTCAGCCATTTCGACTAACAGCAAGCAGGAAATTGCCGATACGTTCCTGGCCAATCTGGAGCGTTATGTAGGCGGTTCGACGCTGGCCAACCGGGTCGATCGCTAAGCCGAACGCCTACAAAAATGTGGGAGCGGGCTTGCTCGCGAAAGCGGCGTATCAGCCAAACCCTATGTTGACTGAGCCGATGCTTTCGCGGGCAAGCCCGCTCCCACAGTGGTCATGTGTTGTGTCAGTGACTCAGCAGCCGCCGGCCAGGCGTTCGCGTAGAAACTCCAACAGTGCCTGCACCGGCCTTGAGCTTTGCCGGTGCTGCGGGTAAACCGCAGACAAGGTCAGCGCTTCGGGGGTGAAGTCTTCCAAGATTGTGACCAGACGCCCATCCTGCAAGGCATCGGCGACGATAAACGTCGGCAGATACGTGACGCCCAACCCGGCAATGGCCGTGTCGCGCAGCAGC
Organism: Pseudomonas antarctica; assembly: GCF_001647715.1. Taxonomy (NCBI): domain Bacteria; kingdom Pseudomonadati; phylum Pseudomonadota; class Gammaproteobacteria; order Pseudomonadales; family Pseudomonadaceae; genus Pseudomonas; species Pseudomonas antarctica. Next base: position 2,455,209 of record NZ_CP015600.1, on the reverse strand, counting down.
TCGCCGTTATTGACGCGCATGCGTCCGCTGACATTCACCGACTGCACCTTGCCCTTGGTCAGGAATCGCCATTGCACCTGGCGGCCATGGCCGTAGGGCAGGCAGTCGTGGTCGCCCAAGTCTTCGGGTTTGAGCGGCGTGCCGCGCTGGGCCAGGTACTCGGGACTGGCGCAATACACCCGTTCGACACTGCCGATGCGCCGCGCGATCAAGGTGGAGTCTTCCAGCGTGCCAATTCGCAGCACCAAGTCATAGCCCTCGCCGATCAGGTCCACGGGGCGGTCGCTCAGGTCGACTTCCACCGACACGTGCGGGTGGCGTTGCAGGAACATCGGTAACAGACAGCCAAGATGAGCCATGGCAAACGACAACGGCGCGCTGAGGCGAAGGGTGCCGCGCGGCTCGCTGTTCTGGCCGGCAATGCCCTGCTCCACCTGCTCGACTTCACCGAGCAGGCGCAAGGCGGATTCGTAATAACTCTGGCCCAGCGGCGTCACGTCCAGACGACGCGTGGAACGGTTGAGCAGCCGCACACCGAGGCGGTCTTCCAGCTGGATCAGACGGCGGCTGACAAACTGCTTGGACAGGCCCAGTTGCTCGGCGGCGGCGGTGAAACTGCCGGACTCCATGACCTGGCAAAACAGGCGCATGTCTTCGAAGGGATTCATTGTCGCTTCTCGGTGGACATTTTGCGGTTTTATAGCCTGTCGGTAGCCACACCACAAACCCAATGTGGGAACACAATCAAATGTGGGAGGGGGCTTGCTCCCGAAAGCAGTGTGTCAGCCACAGACGAGGTGACTGAAATACCGCTTTCGGGAGCAAGCCCCCTCCCACAGGGTTTTACCTGAATGCCTGAGGGCCGGTTACTTGGCGGTAAACGCCGAGTAGCTGTTCATCAGGTTGCGGTAGTTGGGAATACGCGGCGACAGCAGGTTGGCCAGGCCTTCCATGTCGTTGCGCCAGTCGATCTGCAACTCGCAGGCCACCGAGAACCAGTTCACCAGGTGCGCACCCGCCGCGCTCATGCGTGCCCACGACGCGCGTTGCACGGCTTCGTTGAACGTACCGGAGGCGTCAGTCACCACGAACACTTCGAAGCCTTCAGCCAGCGCGGCCAGGGTCAGCACGTTGTTCTTGAATTCGTTGGGCGAGAAATGCTGCACCAGCGAGATCAGGCCGGTCTGGTGGTCCACCAATAGCACCACGGCGTCGTCTTTGTTCAAGCGTTTGTAAGTCATCGGGTAGCTCCTTTGGGGGTTGAGAGTCAGAAGGCAAAACACGAGGAGCCAAACGCGCCCCAGAAACACTGGAAGTCGCTCGAAGGCGCCCTGGAACACAAGGACACCCTGGGCACCGGCTCGGTGATTCGCCCTGGCGATGTGCAACTGATGAGCGCCGGCAGCGGCGTGGCCCACAGCGAGTTCAACCACAGCCAGAGCCTGGGCGTGCACTTTCTGCAAATCTGGATCGTGCCGAATGTGGCCGGCGCCGAACCGCGCTATCAACAGGAACACTTCAGCGCGACGCAGAAACGTGGACGCTTGCAGTTGATCATCTCGCCGGATGGCGCCGAGGGCTCGCTCACTGTTCGCCAGGATGCGCGGGTGTATGCCGGGCTGTTCAAGGGCGACGAAGCCGCGACCCTGGACCTGCCGCCGGATCGCCATGTGTACGTGCATGTGGCCCGGGGCAGCTTAGAAATCAACGGCCAGCGCTTGCAGGAAGGCGACGGCGCCCGCGTGCGGGACGAACGCCAGATCCGCCTGAGCCAGGGCGACGATGCCGAGGTGCTGGTGTTTGACCTGCGCCCTCAGGAACTGCCGCAGATGCCATGACCGTGTCGACGATGGCCCGCAAAACGGGCCATCGCTGGCGTCGATAGTCACCATCAGCGCAATGAAGTTCTCTTAAAAAATCCAACGCGTAACATCAAACCCATGCCAAACGGCAACTCACTAAAACACTCGGAGCACACCACCATGAAACGCCAAATCTTGCTTAGCCTCGCTTTCTCGGTACTCGCTGCAAACGCTTTTGCTCATCCGGTTGTCGCTGAAGGCGGCGCGGATCGCCTGCAAGGTAACCACGTAGCAGAAGGCGGTTCTGATCGTCTGCTGGAGCGTCGTGTCGCCGAAGGTGGTGCTGATCGCTTGCAGGAACGCGGCCTGGCCGAGGGTGGTGCTGACCGTCTGCAAGAACGCGGCCTGGCTGAAGGCGGTGCTGATCGTCTGCAAGAACGCGGCCTGGCCGAAGGCGGTGCGGACCGTCTGCAGGAACGTCGCCTGGCTGAAGGCGGTGCGGATCGGCTGCGCGGCAACAACGCATAACCCCGCACTGTTTGCGGGGCACCCCAAACCGGCCTGATCAGCCGGTTTTTTTTCGTCCCCGATTAATGCAGGTTGTGGTCCACCCACAATACTGCCTTGCCGATCTGTTGCCGTGCCTCAATGCGTTCATGCACCTGCTGCACCGTCTCCAGGGTGTAATGCCCCTCGATCGCCACTGTCAGCGCCCCCTCCAGCATGGCCGCAAATACCGCATTGGCGCGCCGTTGCACGGTCGCCCCATCGGCCATATGGTCGGCCAGCCGCGGTCGCGTCAAAAACAACGAGCCCGCCTCCCCCAGCTCAATCGGGTCAAGGTCGGTCAGCGAGCCCGAGACGTTGCCGTAGTTGACGATCAAACCGCGCGTGCGACAAGCCCGAAAACTTTCACGCAAGGTATTTTTGCCCAGCGAATCGAAGACCACGTCCACCCCTCGCCCGCCAGTGGCGTGCAAGACCTGGTCGGCAAATCCATCATACGTCCAGGCCTGATGGGCGCCGCGCTGCCGGGCAATCGCGCATTTCTCGGCGGTGCTGCCGGTGGTGAACACCGTCGCCCCCAACCGACGCGCCATTTGCACCAGCAATTGCCCGATGCTGCCGGACGCCGCGTGAATCAGGCAGGTACTGCCTGCTTGCAAACGCGCCACCTCGTCAATCAGGTAGTGCGCCGTGCAGCCCTGAAACATCGCCGCAGCGGCTTGATCAAAGGGGATTGCGCCGGGAATCTGCGCGACTTTGTCGGCCGGCACATTGGCGTACTCGGCATACGCGCCCCAGGCAATGCACCAGGCCACGCGATCGCCCACAGCCAAGTGACTCACGCCGGGGCCGACTTCCACCACGACACCGGCGCCCTCCATGCCCAAGGTGCACGGCAGGCGCACCGGGTAAGTGGCGGAGCTTGCGTATTTGCCTTGGCGCGTATGAATGTCCATGAAATTGATTCCGGCGCAGGCCACTTTGACCAGCACATGCCCGGCTGTGACCTGGGGTTTTGCAACGTCGTGGCGAAGGTGGGCGACTTCGGGACCGCCATAGGCTTGCAGGGTGATGGCTTTCATGGGGAACAACTCCGTTTGCACTGGGAAGCGGCCATGGTAAAAGGACATGATCGGCTGGAATATTCCCCAATCTCTCCCAGCCTCTGTGCGGAAATAACCCGATGTTCGATTGGCAGGATCTGTATTACTTCACCGTATTGGCCCGCACCCAGTCGCTGTCGGCAGCCGCCCGCGAGTTGCAGGTGGAACACGCCACCGTCGGGCGCCGCGTCGATGCATTGGAAAAAGCCCTGGGCGTGAAACTGGTGGACCGCCTGCCCCGCAGTCGCCCACTCACGGCCCAAGGCATGGCACTGGCCGAATTGGCGGCAGGCATGGGCGAGATGGCCACCGAAGTGCTGCGCCTGTCGCGCGTCGCCTCTATCGAACTGGCCGGCACCGTACGGGTGAGTTGCCCGCCGTCCATCGCCAACCATTGCATCGCGCCTCACGTGGCGCGGTTGCGCGCCCAGTACCCGCAGTTGAACCTGGTGCTGATGCCCTCCACGCAACTGGCCGCGCTGGACAAGGGCGAAGCCGATATTGCCTTGCGCACAGTGCGTCCCGACGAAGACGCACTGGTGCGCCGCAAGGTCGGCGTGGTGCGTTTTGGGCTCTATAGCGCGCCTGAATTCAACCAGCTACCTGCCGCGCAGTGGACCTTCATCGCCTACGACAGCAGCCGTGACCACCTGCCCCAACAAGCGTGGCTGCACCAACTGCGCGGCCAACGCCCAATCGTTTTTGCCGCCAGCGACCTGATCACCCAGCAGATGGCCGCCCGCGCGCACGTCGGCGCCGTGGTGCTGCCCACCCTGGTGGGCGATCACGACCCGCTGCTGGCGCGATTGCCCACGGCCACCGACGGCCCGGTGCGCGATATCTGGCTCACGGTGTACCCCGATATCCGTCGTTCGCCGTCGGTGAAAGTGGTGATGGAGTTTCTAGTGGAGTGCGTTGAAAGCAAGGCACAGTTACGTCGCTGAATCAGCCCGAAACTGCCAGGAATTTCTTGCGATACGCTGCCGGCAGCATCCCTACGCGCTGCTGGAACAGGCGGCGAAACGAGTTACTGTCTTCATACCCGACCGCGTAGGTGATGCTGTCGAGGGTCATGCGCGTCGATTCCAGCATCTGCTTGGCGCGCTCCAATCGCAGGGTTTGCACATAGGCGATGGGCGTATAGCCGGTCGCCTCCTTGAAACGCCGCTTGAAATTGCGCACGCCAAAGCCAAAACGCCGGGCCACGTCGTCAATCACCAGCGCCTGGGCAAAGTGCTGTTCCAGCCAGCGTTGCACCCGCAGGATCGCCCCGTCGCCGTGGCTCTTGGGCAACGACCACACCGCATACACCGACTGCTCGGTGCGCACGTTGTCGATCAGCAGGTATTTGCCACAAGTATGCGCCAGCTCCGGTGAGCCGAAACGGCGGATCAGGTGCAGCATCAAATCCATCGCTGCACTGGCACCACCGCAGGTGATCACGCGATTTTCTTCGCAGAGGATCTGCGCGTCATCCAGGACCACATCCGTGTAACGCCGTCGGAAAAACTCGGCAAACGCCCAGTGGGTAGTGGCGCGCAAACCTTGCAGCAGACCGGTCTCCGCGAGCAAGAAAGCCGCCGTGCACATCGACGCCAACACGGCCCCTTGGGCATGCTGTTCACGCAACCAGGGGCCGTAGGCAGAAAAAGTCGGCAAGGCATCTTTGAGGGTAAAGAGGAAGCCGGGGATAAGGATCAGGTCGGTCTGGCGCACCTGCGCAGTCGCGCACGCCACCTGCAAACGCTGCCCGCCCCAGGCGTCCACGGCCTGGCCGTCGAGGGAGGCGACCACGATCTCGAACGGCGGGCTGTCGGCAAACAGGTTGGCGGCACTGAGCATTTCCAGGGCCAGGTTCGCACTGGCGGCGGAGCATTGATCGGCCAGGAGCAAGGTAATGTGCATAAAAGAGCCCGCGTGCGTTTTTCGCATGAAATAAGTCATTTGCGCACCTACCTTAGCCGATCTCGCGCCCGTAAAGTGCCGCCACTGATCAACTGCCTGGCGCTTTTATGAATCTCTGGTTTCGCTTGCTGTTCATGTTGTCCCGCCGCCCCTGGCGCAAGCCCGCCCATGGCTTGGCAACCACCGTGGTGCGCATGCGGGTGTGGCCGCTGGACCTGGATATCAACCGGCATGTCACCAATGGCCGGTACTTCTCCCTGGCGGACGTCGCGCGGATGGATTTTGTACTGCGCACCGGCGCGTTTCGCGTGGCCCTGCGCAACAAGGCGTTGCCGATCGTAGGCGATACCTGGGGCAAGTTTCGCCGCGAGTTGAAGCTGTTCGAAGTGTTCGAGGTGCACACCCGCATGCTCGGCTGGGACCACAAATGGAGCCTGATGGAGCACCGTTTTGTCAGCAAGGGTCGGGTGGTGGGCGTGGTGGTGATGCGCGGGCTGTTTAAATCAGCCAAGGGCACCCTGCCCCCGGCAGATTTTCTGCGGGAGCTGGGCTTGGCCGAGGCGTCACCGCCTATGCCACAGTGGCTGAGCGACTGGGCGCAGAGTTGTGATGATATGAGTGTGCAGTTGCGCGAAGAGGAGCAGGTTTGAGGTCACAGCGCTGACGCGTACTGCCCTTCACTTACCGGCTCCAACCAGTCCACCACCTTGCCGTCCAGCACCTCGGCAATCGCGATATGAGTCATCGCGGTGCCGGGCGTAGCGCCGTGCCAATGCTTGACGCCGGGGGCAATCCACACCGTGTCGCCGGGGCGGATGGCACGTACCGGCTGGCCCCATTCCTGCACCAGCCCGGCGCCGGCGGTGACGATCAATGTCTGCCCCAAGGGGTGGGTATGCCAGGCGGTGCGTGCGCCCGGTTCGAAGGTGACGGTGGCGCCACTGATGCGTGCGGCATCGGTGCCTTTGAAGGGCGCATCCACGCGCACGGTGCCGGTGAACCAGTCGGCAGGGCCTTGGGCTGAGGGTTGCGAGCCATTGGGGGTGATGGTGAGCATGGGGGTCTCCTGTGCGCTGGATTCTTGAACGAGCAATGACAGCGAGAGCGCTGCGGCGGCGAATGTTTTCAACGGTCGTTCTCCGATTGAAGGGCTGGATTCAATCTAACAGCACCCTATTGAGATAATTAGCCGCTAGAATCTGAAAATACTTATGAGAGCTGCTCATCAATGCTCAAAGAAAATGCCAATGACCTGCTCGCCTTCCTGGCCGTTGCGCGCGAGCGCAGCTTTACCAAGGCGGCAGCGAAACTTGGGGTGTCGCAGTCGGCACTGAGCCATACGATCCGCGCGCTGGAAGCGCGTTTGGGGCTGCGCTTGCTCACACGCACCACACGCAGCGTGTCGCCCACCGAGGCCGGGCAACACCTGATCGACACCGTCGGGCCGCACTTCGATGAAATCCAGATTGGCCTGGAAGGCCTGAGCAATTTGCGCGACACGCCCTCGGGCACGATCCGCATCAACGCCATGGACCATGCGCTGGAGGACATCCTCTGGCCGGTGCTCAAACCTTTCCTGGCCCAATACCCTGACATCGCTATCGAAGTCTGCTGCGACTACGGTTTCGTCGATATTGCCGCCCAGGGTTTCGACGCCGGCGTGCGCCTGGGGGAGGACGTGGCCGAAGGCATGATCGCCACTCGTATCGGCCCGGACATGCGCATGCTCGTCGTCGGTTCACCCCGCTATTTTGCCGACCATCCCCTTCCGACGACGCCACGCGACCTCACGGCCCACGCGTGCAACAACCTGCGCCTGCCCACCAACGGTGGCCTGTACGCCTGGGAATTCAAAAAGGCCGGGGAAAGCCTGAACGTGCGGGTGTCAGGCCAAGTGACCTTCAATGGTGTGTACCAACTGCTCAAGGCCGCCGTGGACGGGTTTGGCCTGAGCTACATTCCTCAGGACATCGTGGCGCCTTACTTGGCGGATGGCCGCTTGATCGCCGTGCTGGACGACTGGTGCGCCCCCTTTGCCGGTTTTCACCTGTACTACCCAAGCCGGCGACAGGCTTCGCCGGCGTTTGCGTTGCTGGTGGAAGCGCTGCGTTATCGCGGCTGAAGAAAACGCGCTCATGACTACCAGCTCTCTCCCAAACCCAGCAGGCCCAGTATCTGCCGGCGCAGGCCCACCAGATAAGGGTCATCGCGGTGCCGAGGGTAAGGTCGATCAATGCTCAACTGCGCCTGAACCTGCGCCGGGCGGTCACTGAACACAATCACGCGGTTGGCCAGCAGCAAGGCCTCCTCCACATCGTGAGTCACCAATAACGCGGTATAGCCTTGGCGCTGCCACAGGTCGATGAGTTCCTTTTGCATGGTGATGCGAGTCAATGAATCGAGTTTGCCCAAGGGTTCGTCGAGGATCAGCAATCGCGGCTGATTGACCAACGCCCGCGCCAACGCCACCCGCTGCGCCATGCCGCCAGAAAGCTGTCGAGGGTACGCGCGGGCAAACGCGCTAAGGCCGACTTTTTCCAACGCCTCATCCACCTTGAAAGCATGCGTCTTGAGCAAACCCTGGGCCTCCAGGCCAAGCGCCACGTTGTCCCACACGCGGCGCCACGGGTACAGGGTCGGGTCCTGGAAGACCACCACGCGGCTCGGGTCCGGGCCGAGAATGGGTTCGCCATCGGCCAACAGCCTGCCGGCGTCAGCCGGTTCCAAACCGGCCACCAGGCGCAGCAAGGTGGATTTACCACAGCCCGAAGGCCCGAGCAGCGCCACACACTCGCCCGGTGCTACGTCCAGCGAAACCCGCTCCAGCACTGGTAGAGGGTGCCCGTCCAGGGCAAAGCCGTGACTCAGATTTTCTATCCGCAGCGCCAACCCCGTCGATGCCGATGCCGCGTGTGCCAGGGCTACCATTTCATTGCTCCTTTCTGCCAGGCCAGCAAGCGGTCGCGCACCAGGAACAACCCGGTGATCAACCCCGAACACGCCAGCGCCATGATCAACAAGGCCGCGTACATATTCGCGTACGCCGCCCACCCCTGTGCCCATTGCAGGTACCAGCCGATGCCGGATTTCACCCCCATCATTTCCGCCACTGCCAAGGTCGAGAATGAGGCGCCCAGGCCCATGAACAGGCCGACAAACACATGGGGCAACGCGGCGGGAATCGCCACCTTGAAAACCAGGAAAGCGTGCTTGGCACCCAGGGTACGCGCCACGTCGTAGTAGGCTTTATCCACACTCGCCACGCCGGACCAGGTCAGCACCGTGACCGGAAACCAAGTGGCCAGGGCGATCAGGAATACGCTGGCGCTCCAACTGCTGGGGAACAGGAAAAAACACAGCGGCAACAAAGCCGTCGACGGCACCGGCCCAAGGATGCGCAACACCGGGTGCAGCCAGTAGCCGATCCGTGTGGACCAGCCGATGGCCACGCCCGCGACGAAGCCGGTGGCCGCCCCCAACGCTACGCCCGAGCCCAGCAGCAACGCCGAATGCAACAGACTGTCGGCCAGGCGTGCGTAGTCTTCGATATACACCGCGAGCAACGCCTGCGGCGGCGCGAAAAATGGCACCGGCAGCAATGCCAGTTTGGCGGTGAGCAGTTCCCAGATGCCCAGCAACACCGGCAACGCAATCAGCCAGGGCCCGGCATTGCGCAACCGTCGGCCCAGTATGGAAAAGTGCCGCCCCAACAGGCTCAACCCAATAAACAGTGCGGCCATACCGACGCACAGGTTGGCCAGCCCCTGAGTCATCGGCCAATGGCGCGTCGCGTTGGGCCAGTAGCTGATCAGCAGCGCCACTGCGCCCCAGGCACCCACCACGCCTGCGCCCTGCCACCAGACTTTGAATGCCAGAGGCGGGTTCAGGGCCGTCGTATCAACTGAAGACATCAGCGGTGATCTCCTTGGCGAACTCCACCGGGTCGGTGCTTTTGCTGATCACTTCCACGGTTTTCAGGTCGGTGACGTAAGTGGTGATTTCCTGGGTCAGCGCCGCGCCAACCGCATGGTGGCCGTGGGTATGGTCATGCAGAATCGCCTGCACTTCTTCGGTGGAAGTGTTCAGCGCATAGGCCTGGAAGCCCTTGGCGACTTCTTCCGGGTGCTGCACGGAATAGTCATGGGCTTCCAGAATGGCCTGGGTCAGCGCCGCGACCACGCGCTTGTCTTCGCGCACCAACTTGCCGGTGACGCCCACCACGCAGCAGCTGAGGTTGGCGTATTCCTCCACCAGGTTGGTGGACAATTCACGCGCCACACCGGACTTGATCAGGCGGTACATGAATGGGTCACTGCCGCTGACCGCCTGCACTTCCCCGCGCTCCAGGGCCGTGCCCAACAGGTCAGCCGGGTACAGGCGCCACTCGACATCGCGCACCGGGTCGACACCGTGTTTTTTCAGCAGGATCGAGAAGAAATTACGATCCGGGCTGGCCATGTCGGTCACGCCGATGGCCTTGCCCTTGAGGTCTTCCAGCTTGGTCACGCCGCCGTTCACCGCACTGAGCAGCCGCAGGCAACCGCCGTGGGTGCCGGCGGTGAGTTTCACATCAAAGCCCTGCTCCAGAGCCTTAAGCCAACGCAGTGCCATGCCCACGCCCGCATCGGCCTTGCCGGTGGCGATGGCTTCGAGCAGCACTTCGGTGGAGTTGCCGAAGTTGACGAGTTCAACGTCGAGGTTGTGCTTCTTGAAAAAACCCTGGCCGTGGGCAATCACCACCGGGGCCAGGCATACGGCATTGAGGTTGACCGCCAGCTTGAGTGAGCGCGGCGCGTCAAGACGGATAAAGTCGCCAGTACCGGCGGGCTCCTGTGGGGTGTTGTGCCCCGCATGTTCGTCGGCTGCCAAGCCCAGGCGTGGCAGCGACAGCAGCAAGGGACTGGCCAGGGTGATGCCGGCAAGGCCCAGGAGCCGGCGGCGGGTTAAGTGATCAAAAGCAGCCATGCGAAATATCCCTTTAAAAAATTCAGTTGTTGAGATCGGCCAGCCCCAGATGCTCGCGCAGCGTCGAGCCTTCGTACGCCGTGCGGAACACCCCCTTGCGCTGCAAATGCGGAATCACACTCTCGACAAACTCGCTGAACGAGCCCGGCAAGTAACCCGGTGAAATCACAAACCCGTCGCAGCCTCCCTGCTCGAACAGCTCGGCCAATTGGTCGGCGATCTGCGCCCCGGTGCCCACCAGTTGCGGCACGCGCACACTGCTGGCAAAGATGCGGCCGAGTTGTTCCAGGGTGATTTCGGGCCCCTGCATCAGCAGCTTTTCGGCGGCCGCCGCAGGGATCAATGGCGACCGGGCCACTTCGGCCAGCGTGGCGTTCAGCGGGAATGGCGACAGGTCCACATTCAGCTGCGAAGCCAGTGTCACCAGGCCCAACTCAGGCCGCGCCAGGGCGTTGTGCTTGTCGCGTTTGGCCCGGGCTTCGGCTTCGCTGCCGCCAATAAACGGCATCACCGCCGTCAGCACTTTGCAACTGTCGGCGTCGCGGCCTTGTTGCACCACGTGGGCGCGCACGTCATCGCGGAAGGCACGCATGGCCGCCAGGTGCGGGTGAATGGTGAAAATCGCCTCGGCCCAGCGCGCGCCAAACCGCCGACCGCGCCCGGAAGAACCCGCCTGGATCAGCACCGGTCGACCCTGGGGCGTGCGTGGAATATTCAGCGGGCCTTCCACCTTGAACCAATCGCCTTGATGCTGCACCGACTGGATCAGCGCAGGGTCAGCGAGCACGCCACTTTCGCGGTCCAGCTTGAGCGCGCCCTTGCCCCAGCTGTTCCAGAGTTTCAGCGCGACCTCGACAAATTCATCGGCGCGGTCATAGCGCAGGTCGTGCTCCAGGTGCTTGTCCTTGCCGAACAGGCGCCCTTCACTGTCGTTCATCGAGGTCACGATATTCCACGCCGCGCGACCCTTGGACAGGTGGTCGAGCGTGGCGAATTCGCGGGCGATATGCGCGGGTTCGTAATAGGTCGTGGAGCGGGTCGCGCCCAGGCCCAGTTTGGTGGTCTGGCCTACCAGGTAGGAGAGGATCGGCAATGGGTCGAGGCGCGTAGCGTCCTGGGCGCCGTAGCGCAAGGCGAATTCGCGCGAGCCGCCCATCTGGTCGCCCACGGCCAGGCGATCAGCGAAAAACAGGAAGTCGAACAGGCCTTCTTCTACCACTTTGGCGATGCGTGAATAGTATTGCGGGTCGAGGTAATTGCCGACGGTTTCGGGGTGGCGCCACACGGCGTGGCTGTGCACCACGGGACCGCTCAACAGGAAGGCCGATAAGTGGATTTGGCGGCGTTTTGTCATGAGGAGCCTTAGCAGCGAGACGTAAAATATTCAGGCCCAAAACTTATATTAATAATCACCTATTATGAAAGAACGATATAATTCTATGGTTATGCCCGATTCATCGAAACCTTGAAAAAGCCCCCTAAGCTCAGATCGAAAGAGTATTTATCGAATGCTTTTTAGAACTTTAAGCTTGAAGATATTTCGCTGAAAATCGAGCGCGCCATGTCTATCCGTCGTCCCCTCGCCATTGTTATCGGGCTGCTGGCCTTTTCCGTCGCCGTGAGCGCCGAGGCTCAGGAAACCGTGCGCATCGGTTACCAGAAGTCTTCGACCCTGATCACCCTGCTGAAAACCCAGGGCACCCTGGAAAAAGTCCTCAAGGCCGACAATATCGACGTGAGCTGGCACGAGTTTCCCAGCGGCCTGCCGTTGCTCGAAGCACTGAATGTGGGCAACGTCGATATCAGCGCTGACGTGGCTGACACCGTGCCGATCTTCGCGCAGGCGGCCCAGGCCAAGCTCACCTACTTCGCCCAGGAAGCGCCCTCGCCGTCAGCCCAGGCCATCGTGGTGCGCAAGGACTCGCCGATCCAGCAGTTGGCGGATCTGAAAGGCAAGAAAATCGCGGTAACCAAAGCGGCCGGCACCCACTACTTATTGATCGCCGCGCTGGCCAAGGCGGGCCTGGCCTTCTCGGATATCGAGCCGGCCTATCTGTCACCGGCCGATGGTCGCGCAGCGTTCGAGAACAACAAGGTCGACGCCTGGGTCACCTGGGAACCCTTCCTCACCAGCGTGCAACGCCAGCTACCGACGCGCACCCTGGCCGATGGCGCCGGGCTGGCCAGTTACAAGCGCTATTACCTGACCGGCACGCCTTACGCCAAGGCGCACCCCGAGGTGTTGAAGTTGGTGTATGAGCAGTTGGAAAACGCGGGTAAATGGGTAAAAACCAACCCGCAGGACGCGGCGAAAGTGCTGGGCCCGCTGTGGGGCAATCTGGATGTGGCCACGGTCGAAGCCGCCAATGCGCACCGCAGCTATGAGGTGCAGCCGGTGACGGTGGACCAGTTGGGTGAACAGCAGAAGATTGCCGATGCGTTCTTCAAGGCGGGGCTGTTACCCCAGGCGGTGGATGCGCAGGCGGTGCAGACGTGGACGCCGTGAGGCCAAGCGTCGCGCCTCATTCGTCAAGCGTGCCTTGATATAAAACCTATCGCCGTTTGTTCTGAGAGCCTGTTAGTTATCACAGTAGACGCTCCCTGCGATGCTTCTTAGTCTGAAGTGGTCAACCCACCCTGCAAGGAACATGGCCATGGCATTCGTCGAAGACTACAAAGGTTATCGAATTGAGGCAGGGCCATCCGGCGGTCACTACGACAGCTATGGCAACCTGGTCGGTCAGGCCAACGCCTATCGCGTTCTAAAACCAGATGGAAGCAGGACCGTGAGCCAACCGACGTTAGCTGACTCGAGGGGTTACATTGATACCCAAACCTTGTCTCGTACAGACATGCCTCGCTATCAAGTCCGTGTATAAAATGGGTAGGCCGCCGGTGGGCGTGAACGGTCAAAGAAGGGGAAAGGTTTCATTTGGCCAATGCGTTTGCCGGGCCGTTACTGGGCGCCGAGGGCGAACCGGTGAGTTCGCTGATGGTGGTGGACTTTGATGATCAAGCCCACGTGCAGAAGTGGCTCGCGACAGCGCCGTTTACTCGCAACGGCTTGCTCCATCAGGTAGACGTGCAGCTGTTCCAGAACCGTTGGCCGCAGAAAACCGGCTTTCCTGAGGCTTGACGGGTTGGCGAGCGGGTAAACAAGCGGCTCGGGAAATGGTACAACGGGTGTCCCCTGCCGCCTCTGGAGACCGCCGCCCATGACGTCCAAACTCGAACAACTCAAGCAATTCACCACCGTGGTCTGTGACACCGGCGACCTGGAAGCCATCAGCCGCCTGCGTCCGGTCGATGCCACCACCAACCCGTCGCTGCTGCTCAAGGCCGCCGCCATCCCGGAATACGCCGAGCTGCTGCGCAACGCGGTGAACCTGTCCAAAGGGGATGTGGGCCTGGCGTGTGACCACTTTGCGGTGTCAGTGGGCGCGGGCATTCTCAAAGTGATCCCGGGACGCATCTCCACCGAAGTCGACGCGCGCTTGTCCTTTGACGAAGACGCGCTATGGGCCAAGGCCAACCAATTGATCGCGCTGTACGACCAGGCCGGCATCGGCCGCGACCGCGTGCTGATCAAACTGGCCTCCACCTGGGAAGGCATCCGCACCGCCGAGCGCCTGGAAAAAGCCGGCATCCAGACCAACCTCACGCTGCTGTTCTCGTTCGCCCAGGCCGTGGCCTGCGCCGATGCGGGCGTGTTTCTGATCTCGCCCTTCGTGGGCCGCATCTACGACTGGTACCGCAAAAATACCGGCCTGGACTATACCGGCGCCGAAGACCCGGGCGTGCAGTCCGTGACGCGCATTTATAACTACTACAAAGCCAACCAGATCAACACGGTGGTCATGGGCGCCAGCTTCCGCACCCTCAGCCAGATCGAACAGCTGGCCGGTTGCGATCGTCTGACCATCAGCCCGGACTTGCTGCAAAAACTTGCTGAGGATACCGACCCGCTGGTGCGCAAATTGGTGCCGGGCGCCGAGGGCGAAGCGCGTCAGCAGTTGACCGAAGCGCAGTTCCGCTGGGCGTCGAATGAAGATGCGATGGCGACTGAGAAGCTGGCGGAAGGGATTCGGCAGTTTGCGCGGGATCAGGAGAAACTCGAGGCCGTGCTGGCTGCCTTGTGATAATCCTGCCTATGAATCACAGGCTGTTTATCAAAAGCCGGAAGTAGAATGACGAACAGGGTCTCAGAACGGCCCTTTCGTCATCACCTGCTCATCAATAAACCGGCGCAACATCCCGATCCGCTGCGTATAGGCATCACTCAAGCAACTCACCTGCGCGCCGCACGCACGACGCTGCTTGAGCCACGCGCCTTGCCCGTCCATTAACGAGCCCCGCGCGCCCATGGCCATGAAGTGTTTGTTCAAGTCGTAGAGCAACGCCATTGTCACGTCCTGGTCATTCAGGCCGACGTGCTTGCAGACAGCGATTTCGTCTGGCGCCCTGGCCTTGGCACAGTCGAAACTGGCGGCCGACGCTACAGGGCTGAGCAGCAGCCCGCAAACACCCGTAAGAACTGCAACAGCAAGGGTTTTGATCATCAGACGTTTGCTCCTCAGTGACGCACCACACCCTGCCCGAACCGATGAATCGCCAGGCAATACCCAATTAACGCCAGTGCCGCCAACAACCCGCCTGCCGCGCCGATCCAGGCGAAGCCGAAGTGGCTGCCAACCCAACTGCCCATCAGCGCGCCGCCGCCGATGCCGATGTTGTAGATGCCGGAAAACATGGCCATGGCCACGTCGGTGGCGTCCGGTGCCAGCACCAGCACCTTGGACTGCATGGCCAGGCCGAAACCCATGATCGCCATGCCCCAGACTATGCTCAGGCCGACGAGGTACGACTCGGCGCCGCTCAATGGCAGCATCAGCGCCAGGCACGCGGCGAGCAGGAACACTGCGCTGACCACGAACAGGTGCGGGTTGAAGCGGTGCACCAGGCTGAACAACAGCGAGCCGATGATGCCCGCACCGCCGAATACCAGCAGGATCAGGGTCACCGCGTTGCCGCTCATGCCGGCGACGCCTTCGACGAAGGGTTCGATGTAGCTGTAGGCGGTGAATTGCGCGGTGACGGTCATGGCGGTGAGCACATAGAGCGCCACCAGTGCAGGGCGTTTGAACAACAACGGCAGGCTGCGCAGCGAGCCGGAGTTCTGGCTTGGCAGCGGCGGCAAGGTGCGCGCCAGCCAGAACACCAGGGCGGCGGCGAACGCGGCAATCACCAGGAACGTGGTGCGCCAACCCATGGCTTCACCAAGCAGGCGACCCAGCGGAATACCCAGGACCATCGCCAACGACGTGCCGGTGGCCAGCAGGCCAAGGGCTTGCACCTGTTTGCCTTGTGGCGCCAGCCGCACCGCCAGCGACGCGGTGATCGACCAGAACAACGCATGGGACAAGGCAATGCCGATGCGGCTGACCATCAGTAAGCCAAAACTGGTGGCGACACTGGAGAGAATGTGGCTGGCGATAAACAGGCCGAACAGCACGATCAGCAGCTTGCGCCGCTCAACGTTGCGCGTCAGCAGCATCACCGGCAGCGAGGTCAGCGACACGATCCAGGCATAGATGGTGAGCATCAGGCCGACGCTGGCGATGGGCATGTCGAAGCTGGCGCCGATGGCGCTGAGCAAGCCAACGGGCACGAATTCGGTGGTATTGAACACAAAGGCGGCCAACGCGAGGGCGATGACCGGTTGCCAATTGGCTTGGGGCGTTGCGGCTGAAAGGCTCATTGACGGGCGAGGTACTCTGGCGGTGATCAAACGGCCACGCAGAACAAGCGCCGCCGCCGAGCATTCTATAGGTTTCTCGGCCCTTTGTTGGCGCGGATCGTCGCCGTGGAGCTTATGGCGACGTCATGGTAATCACGTAGTTGCCCGACTGAATCGGTTTGCCGGCGTCGTCCACCAGTTGATAGCGCTGGTCGTAATAACGCCCGTTGCCGCTGTCCGACACCAGCTTCACATGGGCCGTATTGACGCTGGCCACCGGCGTCACATTGCGCACATCGAGGTGGCTGCCGCGATTGGACTGGGCACAGCCGGTCAGTTCCATCACTGCACCGCTGCGCGCATTTGTCGCACACCCCGGCTCGACGATGGCGCCTCTGAACTGAATGGTGCCTTGCCCCACTGTCTGCGCGGCACCACAGGCACCCGCCCATAGGCAAAACAGGCCGGTAAACACCGAAATACCTTTAACGTTCATGCCGACTCTCCTTATTGGGCTCTCAATAAGTAAGTCGTCTGGCCGGCCTTTAACTTGAGGTGATTCGGTCAAGGGTGTGATCTAGATCACGGATCCACCTGCCCCATCAGCTCAGGAATGCTTTCCGGCCGCCGGGCATAGCGCTGGGCCAGCGCCGCACACACCATCAACTGGATCTGGTGAAACAACATCAGCGGCAGAATCAACACGCCCATGGTTGCCCCGGCAAACAGCACCTGGGCCATCGGCACACCCGTCGCCAGGCTTTTCTTCGAGCCGCAGAACAGGATGGTGATGCGATCTTCCTGGTTAAAGCCGAAGGCCTTGCCCAGCACGGTGGACGCGACCAGCACCAACGCCAGCAACACACAGCACGCCACCACCAGGCCGCCGAGTTCCCACAGTGGGATCTGGTGCCAAATGCCTTCGTTGACCGCTTCGCTGAACGCTCCGTACACCACCAGCAGGATTGAGCCTTGGTCGACGAACTTCAGCCAGGATTTATTGCGGCCGACCCACTCGCCAATCCAGCGCCGGGCGATCTGCCCGGCGACGAAGGGCAGCAACAGCTGCACGCTGATTTTCAGGATCGCGTCGACGGTGGAGCCCGCGTCACCGTGCACATTGAGCAACAGCGTCACCAACAACGGCGTAAGAAAAATGCCGAACAGGCTGGAGGCTGCCGCACTGCAAATCGCCGCCGGGATATTGCCGCGCGCCAAGGAGGTGAAGGCAATCGCCGATTGCACGGTGGCCGGCAGCGCACACAGGTAAAGCATGCCCATGTACAGGTCTTTGCCGATCAGCGGCGACAGCACCGGCTTGAGCGCCAGGCCCAGCAACGGGAACAGCACGAAGGTCAGGCTGAATACCAGCAGGTGCAGGCGCCAGTGGCCGGCACCGGCGACGATGGCCTGGCGCGACAGCTTGGCGCCGTGCAGGAAAAACAGCAGCGCGATGGCCAGGTTGGTCACCCAGCCGAAGGCCACGGCGGTTTGGCCACTGGCGGGCAGCAGTGACGCGAGGATCACTGTGCCGATCAGGGTCAGGGTGAAGTTGTCAGGTAGAAAACGTGGGCGGGTCATAAGCAATTCTTCCAGGGGTTGCCAAGAGCATCGTCGCGACTCTAACGTAACGGCTTGTTACCGACTAACGCCAATGAGCCAGTAAATGCCGCCTAAAAGACATGACAAGACGGTTCGACGCAGTGTGCCCGGCCTTTCCAGCCTGCCACGGCCGGTGTATGGGCGTACTGAATCACTGCCCAACCGGGCCCTGACGCGCCGGCACAGTCACCCGTGGGTGCAATTGTCCTACGCGATTTCCGGGGTGCTGGAGATCCAGACCAGCGTCGGCCGTTTCGTCGCACCGCCCCAGCGCGCGGTGTGGATTCCGGCGGGCATGCCGCACCGGGTGTTCAGTTCGCCGCACACGGAAATGCGCAGCCTGTACCTCGATTGCAGCGTCACCACTTGGGCGGCTGAGCGTTGCCAGGTGCTGGAGGTGAGCAGTTTGTTGCGCGAGTTGATTCGCAGCTTCAGCGAACTGCCGGTGGAATATGCCGAGAATGGGCCGGACGGGCGCCTGGCTCAAGTGGTGTTGGACCAACTTGCCGCCGCGCCGCAGGTGGACTTGATGCTGCCGTTGCCCCATGACTCGCGGCTGCGGCAGATTTATCGCAGCCTGAACCTGCACCCGGAGCAGCAAACGACGCTGGGGGCGTGGAGCCAGAAGCTGGGGGTCAGCGAAAAGACCCTCAGCCGGTTGTTCCTGAGTGACACCGGGTTGACCTTTCGCGCCTGGCGCCAGCGCTTGCGCCTGCTGAGCGCCCTGCCCGCCCTGGAACAAGGCGAGCGGGTCACGGATGTGGCGTTGGCGTGTGGGTATGAGTCGACGTCGGCGTTTATCAATGCGTTTCGCCAGCAGTTTGATGCGACACCGGGTGAATTCTTTCGCTGATTCTTAGACGACGAAAATCCAATGTGGGAGCTGGCTTGCCTGCGATGACGGAGTGTCAGCTGACATATTTTGGGCTGACCCACCGCTATCACAGGCAAGCCAGCTCCCACAAGTTGTGCGTATCTCAAGTCAAGCAGGTGACTCAGCTGCCATTCCCGCCATGGGCCTCTTCAAAGAAGTAATCCTTCCAGCTCGCCGCCTTGTTCTTCAATACGCCCAGCGCCTGCAACTTCTCGGCATAGATATAGGTGCGCTGCGGCACGATGGTGAAGTCGATTTCCGGGTCCTGGACGATTTTCTCCACCAGGTCCAACGGCAACTTGGATTCTTCTACACGGATATACGTTTTGGCGGCGGCAGGCTTGTCGGCCTTGATGATCTGCTCGGCCTCGGCCAGGGCATCGTAGAACGCCTTGTAAGTCTTGGGGTTTTCGTCGTGGAATTTCTCGGTGGTGTAAAGCACGTTGAACGACGCCTGCCCGCCCAGAATGTCGTAGGAACTGAGCACCTTGTGCACGTTGGGGTTCAACAATTCCTGGTACTGGAACGGCGGGCTGGAAAAATGCGAATTGATCTCCGAACCGCCGGCAATCAAGGCGGCCGTGGCGTCCGGGTGAGCCAGGCTGATGGAGATGTCGTCGAACTTCTTGTAGTTGGCATCGCCAAACTGCTTGGCGGTTTCAATCTGCAACGTGCGTGACTGGAAGCCCACGCCCGCCGCCGGCACGGCAATGCGGTCTTTCTCGGTGAAGTCCTGGAGGCTCTTCACGTTCGGGTTGTTGGTCAACAGGTAATTGGGCATCGAGCCCAGGGAGGCGATGGCCTTGACGTTCTGCTTGCCCTTGGTGCGGTCCCACAAGGTGAGCATCGGCGGTACACCGGCCGACACCACGTCCAGAGCGCCG
The DNA here is from genome assembly GCF_001647715.1 of Pseudomonas antarctica. Lineage (NCBI taxonomy): Bacteria > Pseudomonadati > Pseudomonadota > Gammaproteobacteria > Pseudomonadales > Pseudomonadaceae > Pseudomonas > Pseudomonas antarctica. Next base: position 2,435,830 of record NZ_CP015600.1, on the reverse strand, counting down.
GCCAGCAGCGATTCATTCATCGCGGTGGCGCCGGAAATGCTGTTCCACTCCACCTGGATATCCAGGCCCTGCGCCTTGCCGTGTTTTTCGATCAGGTGCTGGTCGCGCACCACATCAAGAATCAGGTAACCGATACCGAATTGTTGGGCGATGCTGATTTTGCCCTCGGCCTGGGCGCCAGGGCTGAGCAAGGTACTCGCGGCCGCGAGGGACGCGGCCAGCAGGGTCAAGGAGGAACGCTTGAAGGTCATGGGGAATTTGCCGCGTTTTCGAGAAGGTGATGAAGCCTAGCGGCGATTTTTAAGACTGGAAAAGAATATCGGGATCTATTCTTATGCAATAAATCCACAGCATCGAGCTGCTATATTGCGCCACTGCTTTCGCCGCCGTGAGTCGCCCCATGCTGCGCACCAACCTCAATGAAATGCTGATCTTCATGGCCGTGGTCGATGGCGCCAGCTTTGTCGCAGGCGGCCAGGCCATGGGGCTCACGCGCTCGGCGGCCGGCAAGGCGGTGATGCGCCTGGAAGACAGCCTGGGGGTGCGTCTGTTGAACCGCACCACCCGCACCTTGAGCCTGACCGATGAGGGCCGCGCGCTTTACGACCAGGGTTTACAGATTCTTGCCGCTGTCGACACCGCGCAAAACAGCATCGGCCAGCCCAGTGGCACGCCACGCGGGTTATTGCGACTGACACTGCCCGACGCCTTTGGGCGGCGCGTCATCCTGCCGCTGCTCACTACCTACTTGAAAGCCTGGCCCGAGGTGCAAGTAGAAGCCAGCTTCACCGACCGCATGGCCGATATTGTCGAGGACGGCTTCGACCTGGCGATCCGCATTGGTGGCGAACATGCCGACCGCCAGTTGATATCTCGCGTAGTCGCACGCTATCGAGCGTTGCTTTGCGCATCGCCCACCTACCTCGCCGAACACGGCACACCTCGTGACACGGACGCCCTCGCCCACCACGACTGTTTATATTTCAGCAGCCGCACACGCAAACAAAGCTGGCGCTTTCGCGACGAACACGGCGAATGGCTCAAGGCCCCCGGCCGCAGCCGCCTGCGCCTGGACAGCGGCGAAGCGTTGCGCGACGCCGCCGTGGCAGGCATGGGCATTGCCCTGCTGCCGGACTTCCTGATCGCCGACGACCTGGCCAACGGCCTTCTACTGCCGGTGCTGCCCGACCTCAACGCCGGCAACGTCGAAATCATGGCCATGTACCCGAGCAAGCGTTACCTGGAGCCTCGGGTACGGCGCTTTATCGACCTGCTTGCCGAACAGCTACCGGACTGATCAATCGGCGTGGGCCACGGCCTTGATCTCGACGATCTGCGCATCCGACGCCAGGTAGTTCACCCCCACCAGCGTTGCCGCCGGGCGATGCGTGCCGATGTAGTCCTTCCACACGGCCACCACCGCCTCGAAATCGCGCTTGGCGTGCACCAGGAAAATATCCACGGCGGCGATGTTCGAACGACCGACACCGAACCCGGCCAACACGTGATCGAGGTTCTCCAAGGTCTTGCGGGTTTGCGCAGCGGCGTCGCCATCGACGAATTCGCCTTCCAGCGTGTGGGAAAACTGCCCGGCGATGAAAATCGTGCCGTTGACGCTATAGCCCTGGCTGACGCTGTGGCCCTCTTCCCATGCAACGCCGTGGTTATAGATAGAAGTCTGAGTGCTCATGTCGTTTTCCTGTGGGGTTGATTGGGGAAACTCTAACAAGGCCATTGGCGAATGGACGTCAACACTGAAGCGAGCACCGTTCGCGCAAAAAATCCCCATGGATGCTGCTCGGCTGGTATTGTGCCGCGCTTTGAAAGACTGCCGAACCTGCGAGGAAATGGACGTTGAACACTGACGATAAAATGACCGGGGACCTGTTCGAGGTGGATAAGCGCCTGTCACTCAAGCCCGTGGTGGACTTCAACACCTACCTGCGCAGCGCCTTCGGCGACGGCCCCTGCACTTGTGTGCGTTGCGCTGCGGCCAACGGCGATGAGACCGGCTATGCGTTCCAGCACACCTTCCACTTTGACGGCAAACCCACCCACCGCCGCTTCGCCTCAACGGCGGGCAGCGATGTGTTGATGGCACTGAAAAAAGCCTGGTTGTCGTACACCAAGACCGAGCTGCCGCTCAGTGGCGTATTGGTGCTGGACACGGTCAAGGAATTCGTCGAGCCGCAGTTGCACAAGCGCCTGGCGCCGCTGTTTCTGGCCAGTGAACTGGTCAAGGATGTGGACGGGGAATTACGCATCCAACCGCAGGCAAGCGCGTAACTTAACGTTTCCCCGCCCCTGGTAAAGCGGGCACTTGTTGTGGCGAGCGGGCTTACCCCGCGTTGGGCAGCGCAGCGGCCCAACAAACGGGTCTGCTGCGCAGTCCAACGGGCGCAAGCGCCCTCGCCACAGGTACAGCGTTGTCGCCTATCAGTTACTGACGCGCCGCCTCCCACTGTTTGAGCAAGTCGTTGTAACTCACGGTTTCCCCTTTCGGTTTCTCGTTGGCCAGTTTCGGCTTCGGCGCGCCCGGCTGGTCGAACCAGTATTGGGCATCACGCTCGGGGTTCATTTTCGGGCCACACACCGGCTGCACCTTGGAGCGTTCCAGGCGCGTCATGATCGCGTCCTGCTCCTTGGCCAGGTTGTCCAGCGCCTGTTGCGGGGTTTTCTCGCCGCTGGCGGCGGCCGCGATGTTGCTCCACCACAGTTGCGCCAGGCGTGGGTAGTCCGGCACGTTGGTGCCGGTCGGGGTCCACTCCACCCGGGCCGGGCTGCGGTAGAACTCCACCAAACCACCGAGTTTCGGCGCCAGGTCGGTCATCGCCTGAGAGTTGATGTCGGACTCACGAATCGGCGTCAGGCCGACGATGGTTTTCTTCAGCGAGACGGTTTTTGAGGTGACGAACTGCGCGTAGAGCCAGGCCGCGAGTTTTTGCTTCTCAGGTGTCGACTTGAGGAAGGTCCAGGAGCCCACGTCCTGATAGCCCTTCTTCATGCCCTTTTCCCAATAAGGCCCGACTGGCGAGGGGGCCATGCGCCATTTCGGCGTACCGTCGGCGTTCACCACCGGCAAACCCGGCTTGGTCATGTCGGCGGTGAAGGCGGTGTACCAGAAAATTTGTTGGGCGATGTTGCCTTGGGACGGCACCGGGCCGGATTCGGAGAAGGTCATGCCCGCCGCTTCCGGTGGTGCGTAGGCTTTCATCCAGTCCACGTATTTTTGCGTGGCGAACACCGCCGCCGGGCCGTTGGTGTCGCCGCCGCGCGTTACGCTGGAGCCCACCGGGTGGCAGTCCTCCACGCGAATGCCCCACTCGTCCACCGGCAAACCGTTGGGCAGGCCTTTGTCGCCGCCACCGGCCATGGAGAACCAGGCATCGGTGAAGCGCCAGCCCAGGGACGGGTCTTTCTTGCCGTAGTCCATGTGCCCGTAGATACGCTTGCCGTCGATTTCCTTGACGTCCTCGCTGAAAAATTTGGCGATGTCTTCATAGGCCGACCAGTTCACCGGCACGCCGAGGTCGTAACCGTATTTTTCCTTGAACTTGGCTTTCAGCTCCGGGCGCTCGAACCAGTCAGCGCGGAACCAATAGAGGTTGGCAAATTGCTGGTCGGGCAATTGATAGATCTTGCCGTCCGGCGCCGTGGTGAAGGAGAGGCCGATAAAGTCCTTGATATCCAGGGTCGGTGAGGTGAAGTCCTTGCCTTCATTGGCCATCAGGTCGGTGATGGATTCAGTTTTTCCATAGCGAAAGTGCGTACCGATCAAGTCGGAATCGTTGACCCAGCCGTCATAGATATTCTTGTCGGACTGCATCTGGGTTTGCAGCTTCTCCACCACGTCGCCTTCCTGCAGCAGGTCGTGGGTCAGCTTGATGCCGGTGATTTCGCTGAAGGCCTTGGCCAGCACCTTGGATTCGTACTCGTGGGTGGTGAGGGTTTCCGACACCACGTTGATCTTCATCCCACGGAACGGTTCCGACGCCTTGATAAACCACTTCAACTCTTCGAGCTGCTGATCGGCCGTCAGCGTGGACGGTTTGAATTCGCTGCCGATCCATTTTTTCGCGGCATCTTCATACGCATCGGCCCAGGCCGTAGCGCTCAAACCGCTGAGGGCCAGTACGGCGGCCAATGAAATGCTATGTCGCAGCTTATTGTTTTTATTCAACATAGAGACCTCCTGGTTGTTTATTCACGGAGCACTAGCCCCAACGCATCACACACAACAGCCACACCAGGGACAGCGCGGTCGCCACCCAGATGCTCCAGCCGGTTACGCCGATCACCAGCAGATGCAGGTAGGCGCTGCCGAGAAGACCGATAAACAAGCGATCACCACGGGTGGTGCTGATCGGCAACAAACCGCGCCGCGGGATACTCGGCGAGCGCAGTTCCCAGGTGGTCATGCCCACCAGCAACAGGCCAATCGCCGCAAAGAACAACGCGGTGGGGGTGGTCCAGGCCATCCATTCCATCATCGACTCCTTTAGACCCGGCCCAGGGCAAAGCCCTTGGCCACGTGGTTGCGAACAAACCAGATCACCAGCATGCCGGGCAGGATGGTCAACACCCCCGCCGCCGCCAGTACGCCCCAATCGATACCCGATGCCGACACCGTACGGGTCATCACCGCGGCGATAGGCTTGGCGTTAACCGAGGTCAGGGTGCGCGCCAGCAGCAGTTCGACCCAGGAAAACATGAAGCAGAAAAACGCGGTGACGCCAATGCCGGAACCGATCAGCGGGATAAAAATCTTCACGAAAAACTTGGGAAAGCTGTAGCCGTCGATGTAGGCGGTTTCGTCGATTTCCTTAGGCACGCCGGACATGAAGCCTTCAAGAATCCACACCGCCAACGGCACGTTGAACAAGCAATGCGCCAACGCCACCGCGATATGCGTATCGAACAGGCCGATAGACGAATACAGCTGGAAAAACGGCAGCAAGAACACCGCCGGAGGCGCCATGCGGTTGGTCAGCAGCCAGAAAAACAAGTGTTTGTCGCCCAGAAAGCGATAGCGCGAAAACGCATAGGCCGCCGGCAGCGCCACACTCAGAGAAATCACCGTGTTCAAGCTCACGTAATACAGTGAGTTGAGGTAGCCGGTGTACCAGCTCGGGTCAGTGAAGATCACCTTGTAGTTGGCAAGGGTGAAGTCCTGCGGAAACAGCGTCAGCCCGCCGAGGATTTCGGTGTTGCTCTTGAACGACATGTTCAGCAGCCAGTAGATCGGCACCAACAGGAACAGGATGTAGATCAGCAACGGTACGACCTTGCGCTTGCTCATGTTGGCGGCCTCAGCGGTTGGCGTCGGAATGGGTCATGGCGGTGTAGAACAGCCAGGACACCAACAGGATGATCAGGAAGTACACCAGGGAAAACGCCGCCGCCGGGCCCAGGTCGAATTGGCCTACGGCCATCTGGGTGAGGGTCTGACTTAAGAACGTGGTGGCATTACCCGGCCCGCCGCCGGTGAGCACAAAAGGCTCGGTGTAGATCATGAAGCTGTCCATGAAGCGCAACATCACCGCGATCAGCAGCACGCTTTTCATCTTGGGCAACTGAATATGTCGGAACACCGCCCAGGCGGATGCACGATCAATCCGCGCGGCCTGGTAGTACACGTCCGGAATCGCCCGTAGCCCCGAGTAACACAGCAGCGCCACCAGGGAAGTCCAGTGCCACACATCCATCACCAGCACAGTGACCCAGGCGTCCATGGTGTTGGCGGCATAGTTGTAGCTGATGCCCATGGCGTTGAGGGTTGAACCGAGCAAACCGATATCCGCGCGGCCGAAGATCTGCCAGATGGTGCCCACCACGTTCCACGGAATCAGCAGCGGAATCGCCAGAATGATCAGCACCAGCGATGACCAGCGGCCCTTGGTGGGCATGGTCAGAGCGATGGCGATACCCAGCGGAATTTCAATCAACAGCACGCAGGCTGAATAGATGAACTGGCGCAGCAACGAGTCGTGCAGGCGCGGGTCGAGCAGCACCTGCTTGTACCAGTCGGCACCGACAAAGTAGCGGCTGGACTGGTCAAAAATGTCCTGCACCGAGTAGTTGACCACCGTCATCATCGGGATCACCGCACTGAACGCCACCAGCAGGAACACCGGCAACACCAGCCACCAGGCCTTGTTGTTCTGCACCTTGTTCATGGCAGCACCTCCAGCAGGTAATCGTCGGCATACACCATCAACCACTGCGTGGGGAAGCTGATCGAGGCTTTGCCTTCCGGCACCGGTTTGTCTTCGGCCAGGCGCACTTTCAACGGCGCGCCGTCGAGGTTGAGGGTGATGATTTTGTAGGTGCCCAGGTCTTCCACATGGATGACGTCGGCCTGCAGGGCGTCGGGGTTGTACTCGTCCCACACGTGAATAAATTCCGGGCGGATGCCGACCTGCAGTTTTTTGCAGTCGGTCTCACGGATACGTTGCTGCAATGCCGCGGATAAAGGCAGCAGCGTCCCGGCAAAACGCACCCCACCGGCTTCGGCCTGCACTTCGATCAGATTCATCCCAGGGCTGCCGATGAAATAGCCGACAAAGGTGTGGCTTGGCCGCTCGAACAACTCGCGCGGCGTGCCGAACTGCACGATCTGCCCGCCGTACATCACCGCGATCTTGTCGGCAAAGGTCGAGGCTTCGAGCTGGTCGTGGGTCACGTAGACCATGGTGATATTGAACTGCTCGTGGATCTGCTTGAGCTTGCGCCGCAGCTTCCATTTGAGGTGCGGGTCGATCACCGTCAGCGGTTCATCGAACAGGATCGCCGACACGTCGTCGCGCACCAGGCCACGGCCCATGGAGACTTTTTGTTTTTCATCGGCGGTGAGGTTGCGCGCCTTTTTGCTCAGCAGGTTTTGCAGGTCGAGGACTTCAGCTATTTCCTGCACCTTGCTGTGAACTTTCGCTTCGGCCATGCCTTGGTTACGCAGCGGAAAGGCCAGGTTGTCGAACACGGTCATGGTGTCGTACACCACCGGGAACTGGAACACCTGGGCGATGTTGCGTTTTTCCGGGGTCAGTTCGTTGACTACTGTGTGGTCGAACAGCACCTGGCCTTCCGAGGGGCTGAGCAGGCCCGAGATGATATTGAGCAGGGTCGACTTGCCGCAGCCAGACGGCCCAAGCAAGGCGTAGGCACCGCCCTGCTCCCACACGTGGTTCATTTCCCGAATGGCGTAGTCCTCAGGACCGCTGGGTGTAGGGCTGTAGCTGTGGGCGAGGTTCTGCAAATGAATCTCGGCCATCAGGCAACCCTCGCGACACGGCGCCCGGGTGCCTGGACCAAACGGCCCTGACCATCGAACACAAACAGTTTATGGGTGGGGATATACACGCGGATCGGTGCGTCGACGTCGTACTCATGCACCCCCGGCAGGTGCAGCACCAGCAGGAAGTGTTCGCTGCGCACATGCAGGAAGGTTTCCGAGCCGCTGATCTCCGCGACCTCCACGGTCACCGCCAGCTCCAGGTCATCGTCGTTGCTCGGCACCAGGCTGATATGGCTGGGGCGCACGCCAAAGCGGAACTCGCCTTCGCCGATGGGGCGCAGGTCGACGTTCAGCGGGAAGTGCACGACATCGGCGAAGCTCACTTCATTGCCGCTGATACGCCCGGGCATCAGGTTGATCGGCGGTTCGGAAAACAGCTCGGCCGCCAGCACGGTCTGCGGCTGGTGATACACCTCGGCGGCCTTGCCGCTTTGGATCACCCGGCCTTCGTGGAGGATGGTGGTGGTGCCGCCCAGGGCCAGCGCCTCGTTGGGCTCGGTGGTGGCATAGATCGCGATGGTGTGGCGGGCCTTGAACAGTTCGCGCATTTCCTGACGCAGTTCTTCACGCAGCTTGTAGTCCAGGTTCACCAGCGGCTCATCGAACAGGATCAACTCGGCATCTTTCACCAACGCGCGGGCCATGGCCGTGCGCTGCTGCTGGCCACCGGACAGTTCGAGTGGGTGGCGCTGGAGGAATTTCTCGATGCGCAGCATCTTCGCGGTTTCCAGCACTTTGCTCTGGATCAGCTCGTTGGACACACCGGCCTGGCGCAACGGCGAGGCGATGTTTTCGAACACGGTCATGGTCGGGTAATTGATGAACTGCTGGTAGACCATCGACACGTTGCGCAGGCGCACCGGCTTTTGCGTGACATCCACGCCATTCATCAGGATGCGCCCGCTGTCGGGCTTGTCCAGGCCAGCCATCAGGCGCATCAGGCTGGTCTTGCCGGACAGGGTACGGCCGAGCAATACGTTGAAGGAACCGGCTTCAAAACGCAGGTTGGCGTCGTCGATCCAGGTTTGGCCTTCGACGACGCGGGAGACATGTTCCAGAGTCAATGACATGACACGCCCTTTTTATTATTGGAATGAATCTGGCAACGATGCAGAGCGAGTTTCGTGCCAGAAGCGGCAGGTGGTTGATCTGTAAGGAAATGGGCGCAATACGCTGTTCAAGCGTGAACACAACTGAACAACCGAGGCTGAACAACTGAACAGGCGCGAGGTTGACAATGAACAGTTCTGAACAACAATTGATTGGCGACACAGATCTAAATTTTTGAACCTGTTCCTCCAGGTAGCGTTTGCAAGACTCCATAACAATAAAAAGAAGGTCGCCCTCATGGCCGAACCCCTGGCTCACGACACCCTTATCCAGGATTCCTGGCGCCGTTGCCGCGCATTTGGCCTGGACCACCAGAGCACACCGAGCTTCGACCAACTGCCTGCCGAAGGCATCAGCCAATTGCTGGAAAGCCAGCATTCCCTGGTGCAAACCACCCATCAGGAAGTGCTGCCCTACTACGAAAACATCCTGAGCAATTCCAACTGCCTGATCATGCTGGCCGACAACCAGGGCCAGGTCCTGACGTCGTGGGGCACCCAGCGGTTTATCGAGCCGAAACTGGCGCGGGGGTTCAATGCCGGCGCCAGTTGGCGGGAGCGCTCCAGCGGCACCAATGCCATCGGCACTGCGCTGGCGTGTGCCCAGGCGGTGCATATCGAGCACGACGAACACTTCCTTAAAGCCAACCGTTTCATGACCGGCTCGGCGGCGCCGATCTTCGATGCCCAGCGCGAAATCATTGCGGTGCTGGATGTGTCCAGCGACAGCTACCTGCCGCCCTCCCACACCCTGGGCATGGTCAAGATGATGAGCCAGACCGTGGAAAACCGGCTGATCCTCAACCTGTTTCGCGGCGAGCATTTTCAACTGACCTTCAACACCGGCCTGAACAACCTCGACAGCCAATGGGCGGGCCTGCTTATCTTTGATGATAGCGGCCAGGTGCTGTCGGCCAACCGCCGCGCCGATAACTTGCTGGGCATCAGTTTGTCGCGGGTGCTGATCGACAGTTTGTTCAAGGTGTCGTTGCTGGAATTGCTCAATCAGCCGGAGGGGCTGCCCTTCTCCCTGCAGGCGGCCGGGCGCAACCGGTTCCAGTGTTTATTGAAGCGGCCAAGGAAAATGCCGGTGCAGGCGCGCGTCTTCAGTGAACCCAAGCCCAGCGCTCCACCCCCGGCGACGCCGGCCCCGATCAGTCTCAAGACCCTGCACTTTGGCGACACCCGTGTTGAAAAAGCCGTGCGCCAGGCCGAGCGGTTACTGGAAAAGGACATTCCACTGCTGATCCACGGCGAGACCGGCGTGGGCAAAGAGGTCTTCGTCAAAGCCCTGCACCAGGCCAGTTCGCGCAGCCGGCAGGCGTTTATCGCCGTGAACTGTGCGGCGATTCCGGCCGAGTTGGTGGAATCGGAGCTGTTCGGCTACGAAAAAGGCGCCTTCACCGGCGCCAACCAAAAAGGCAGCATCGGCCTGATCCGCAAAGCCGATAAAGGCACCCTGTTTCTCGACGAAATTGGCGATATGCCGCTGCCGACCCAGGCCCGCTTGCTGCGCGTATTACAGGAACGCTGTGTGCAGCCGGTGGGCAGCAGCGAGCTGTTCCCGGTGGACTTGCGGATCATTTCCGCCACTAACCGTGCGCTGCGCGAATGGGTGCAGGCCGGGCGCTTTCGTGAGGATCTGTTTTACCGCATCGGCGGCCTGACCCTGGAATTACCGCCATTGCGCGAGCGCACCGACAAACAGGCGCTGTTCCAGCAGTTGTGGCAGCAACACCGCGAACCGACCCAGTGGGCCGGGCTGAGTGCCGAGGTGCTGGCACTGTTTGAGCAGCACCCGTGGCCGGGGAATTTGCGTCAGGTCAGCAGTGTGTTGCAGGTGGCGCTGGCGATGGCCGAGGAACAGCCGGTGCGCCCGGAGCATCTGCCGGATGATTTTTTTGTCGATCTGAAGGGGCCGACGCCGTTGCCCACCCATGAGTTTCTGGATGACAACACCGACCTGACACAACGCCTGAAGGCGGCGGGCGGGAATATTTCCCACCTCGCGCGGGAACTGGGGGTCAGTCGCAATACGCTTTACAAGCGCCTGCGGCAGAACGAAGCCTGATCGACAGCGGTTTGACCACCACCCGCCAGTCGGTGAAAGGCTCCACCTCGATCGGCAGGTTATCCGCCAATGCCACAAGCGCCGCCAGCCGTGCAGCGCTCGCCACAACGGTGCTTAACGCCAGCTCCATGACACGCCGGTGTAAATGCCCCGACCGTCGGCCGGCGTGGATCGCGCAACATCCATCCCCTTGTCGTCGTAACCCGGTGTGACGGTGTTGGCATAGCGCCGGTTAGTGAGGTTGCGCAGGTCGACCCAGGCTTGCCAGTCCTGCTTCGGTGCGTCGTAGCCGAACGTGGCGCCGAGTGTGGTGTAGGCCGCAGCAAAGTAGGAGTTGGCGTAGTCCACCGCCACCCGCGATGCATGCTCGGTGTTGAGGCTGGTGTAGAAACCGGTCGGATGGCTGTAGCGCAGTTGCGCCTGGTAGTAATGTTTGGGGATGCCCGGCAAGGTGTTGTCGCCGAAACGGTCATCGTTGCGGTAGTGGAAGTCGCTGAAGGTGTAGGCCTGGCGCAGGGCAAGCTGGCCGTTGCGACCACCGTCCCACAGTGGGCTGAGCAGGCCCAGTTCCACGCCTTGATGCACGGTTGGGCTGGCGTTGGACTCGGCAACAATCGCACTGCTGTTGGCGGTTTGGGCCTGGGTTTCGACCGTGAGCAATTCGTGGCGCACTTCGGAGCGGTACAGCGCCAGGTCCCACTGGCCGAACCACTGCTCGCCGCGCCCGCCGACCTCCAGGGTGGTAGCGGTCTGATTGCGCAAACTCACGCCTTCGCGTTGCAAACCGGTAGCCGGGCCGCTGCCGTTGGGAAAGTACTTATTGGAACCCCAGATCATCGACCACGCGTGCGGCGGCTCGACCGAGCGGCTCAGGTTGCCGTACACCTGCAATTGCGGGGTGAAGTCATACCGCAGGCCAATGCGTGGCGCGTAGTCCCAATCATGTTGACTGAGCGGCGCCTGGCCTTCGGGATAGGTGACCTGGGTTTCGCGGCGCGTGTAAATCGCGGCCAGGCCAGTGGTCAGCCACAGGTCCGGGACCAATTCCAGTTCGTTGCCGACATGCAGGACGCTGTCGGAGCCCAAATAGCTGTAGTCGCGAGTCTTGGTGCCGGGGGCATACGTCGCAGTGTTACCGACTGGGGTACGCACGTATTCAGAGGCGCCGTTGTTCGGCATCGCCTGGGTGGTGCGCAGGCCAATCGTGGTGTTGCTGTCGTGGCCGAACAGACTGTCCTGGCGGATGTAGTTGAAGGTGCCGCTGACGTCGGTGTAGGCGACTTTCAGGCGGTTGGTGCCTTCGCGCAGGTCCATCGGGTAGTCGTGATAGGCCAGCCCGACTTCGACGCGCGAATGATCGTCCAGCTGCAAGGTGGTCTTGTTGGCGATCCAGGTCGAGCCGGGCTGCAGGCGTTTGGAGTCGCGGGCGGCATTCAGGCTGTTGGCGGCGCTCGGGTCGTGACGGATCTGGTAGCGCGTCAGTTTGCCGGGTGAGTCGTTGGTGGTTTCGCGGTAGCGAAAATAGAAACGCGTCTCCAGGTCCGGATTGAAACGGTAACCGAAGTTGGCCGCGACGCCCTTGCCGGTGCCGGCGCTCTGGTGCTGGTAGCCGTCGGATTCGGAGTCGGTGAGGCTGATGTAGTAGTCGGCGTCCCCCAGCACCTGGCCGGAACTGATCTCGCGCTGGGCATAGCCGCGGCTGCCTGCTTCATAACGTAGTTGCAGCTTGGGCGCGTCATAGCCGGTATGGGTGATGTAGTTGACCGAGCCGCCCAGGGCCAGCGCGCCCTGATCAAAGCCGTTGGCGCCGCGCAGCACCTCGACGCGGCTTTGCCACAGTGGGTCCTTGAGCTCGTAGGGTGTGCCGCCCGGGCCGGTCAGCGGCAAACCGTCGAACATTTCATACAGCCCGGAGGCGTGGGCGCCGGGGCTGCGGTTCAATCCGGAACCACGGATCGACAGCTTCACCCCTTCATTGTTCGCCGCCTTGGCGTACACCCCGGGCTGGTACTTGAACACATCTTCGTTAGTGCTCACCCGGCCCTGTTGCACGCTGCTCATGTCGATGTAGTTGGTGCCACCGGGCACGCTTTTCAGCTGCGCCTGGGCCACTTCGCCCGCGCTGGCTTCGCTGCTGGTGACTTCGACGGGCGCCAGTTGCAGTGTCTCGGCGTGCGCCAGTGAACTGAGGGTCAAGGCGGCGAAAAGGAGCGGAGGTTGGCGCAACAGCATGGTCAGGTCCTTGGAATTCAGGGGCGTGACAGGCAGGGGGCATATTGCTGCCCATCACGCGAACAGTGATGGGAAGCCAGGCACGCTCACCAGGTCACGCCTTATTGACGGACCAGACCCTTCCCACAACCGCGTCAGACCGGGTTTGCTTTTTAAGTCCAAAATCGAATTAACACATGCGAACTCAGTATTTAACGAAATAACAGCCACGCATTATTGTTGAACCCCTGAGTCACCCACGACCCACGAGATCGCCCCCATGCCAACATCCGCCACCGTCATCGACTTCACCCTCCACCGTAAACGCCGCCAGGCGCGCGCAGCGGCCGAGTTGATGTGGGCGATCTACGCAGCGCGTGCAGGGCTTGCGGTGGTTGCCGCACAGGCGGCGACGCCCAGCGATACTCGCCGGGCGTAAACCGATGAATTTTCTGCAGGTGCTGGCCGAGCCCTCCGAACCGCTTCCCAAGCCTGGCCTGGATGACGACGACACCAGCCTGTGTGTGGCGCAGAACCTGCAACGGCTGCGCAGCAAACGCTACCTTTCCCTGGACGGCCTGGCACGCGCCTGCGGCGTCAGCCGGGCGATGCTCGCGCAGATCGAGTCCGGCCGCAGCGTGCCGTCGATCAAGGTGCTGTGCAAAATCGCCAAGGGTTTGAAGGTGTCGGTGGCGGCGTTCCTGGAAGATCGCGCCTTTGAAGGCGTCGAGGTGTTGCCGGCGCAACACAGCAAACGCCTGGTGAGTGCCGACGGTGCGTTTGTCAGCCGCGCGTTGTTTCCCTACGACACGGCGCGCCAGTCCGAATTCTACGAGATCCGCCTGCGCGCCCTCGGCGAGGAAGTCTCCGAAGGCCACGGCCCCGGCATCCAGGAAAACCTGGTGGTGGCCCAAGGCGTATTGGAAGTCAGCGTCAACGAGGAGCGCTACCTGCTCTCCACCGGCGACTCGATCCTGTTCTATGCCGACCAGCCCCACCGCTACCGCAACCCTGCGGACAGCGAGGCGGTGGCGTTCCTGGTGATCACCTACCCGGAACGGCTGGACTGAATGCAAAACGCCCCGATTAATCGGGGCGTTTTTTATTCTGCGGGATCTATCAGCAGGTGCAGCACATCATCGGCATGCCGTTGCAGCTCATCATCATCGGCATGGCGCAGTCGTTCATCAGCTTGTTCATCAGCATGCAGCAGTTTTCCATCATGGCCATGCTCATGCCCGGCATCGGCATCATTTTGCACTGCATGCTGTCGCCCATCAGGGTGCATTCCATCATGCACTTCATCATCGGCATCGACATGCCCATTGCCATCATCGGCATGTTCATGTCCGTCATCATCTTCATGGCCTCGGCCGACATGCACATCATCGACATATTGGCGCACTGCATCATCATCGGCATGCCGCAGTTCATCATCATCGCCATCATCTCGGCGTTGGTCTTGAACTGAGCCATGTCCATACCGGCCGCCGGCTTCAGGGTGCACATCATGGCGTCGCCAGCCATTTCGCACTGCAGGGTAGCCATCATCATCGGCATGCCCATCATCGGCATCATTGGCATGGAGGTGTTCATCGGCATCTGCATTGCGTTCATCATGTTCGAAACTCCGTAATCGACAGGAAAGGGCTAAGTTCTGGCGCCGATTCTAGAGACGCCCGGCGCAGGCGCAAGACGACGGCAGAGCAGCAGGAATGGCTGTTCGGCAGCACGCTTGGTTGATCTACACAGCTGTGAGCACCGCGATAACAGACAAACGGATGCATCAACGTAGGCAGCCACCGCTACAACCGCATAAACGCCGCAGTGGATATTCGATTCAGGCCTTGAGACCAATCTTAAGGAAATAAACGATCTAACCCGCTCAAGAAATCAGGCCCTTGGTCTCGTGTGTGAGAGGTTCCAGCGCCTGCATGAAGTCATCTGCCTCCGTCCCCGGCGGGAATCTGAACCCATACATCTCATCGCAAGCCAAAATGCGCGCGAGGGTGTCGCGCAGCTGCAACTCGCTCGGCGCGTTACGCAGCAGTTTCTGTGAAGGCAATAACAACTCAGCGCGAACACCTTGGGCGCTCGCGACGTCGATGACCGCAAAGAGGATAAATCGCAGGCGAACTTCGCGATCAGTAGACCAAACCGTTTTTCGCTTACCCAAGGTAGGCACTCATCGTCAAGAAAAGTCCGAGGCTATTGCCGACCCAGGGTGTGTTTCAAGCGCAGGGGCCTAACATAGGCCGTTTCCTACATGGGAAAGGGAAACACCGCACTGCCTGATCCAGCCACGCGTCACTGCACCGGCAGGAAGTTCATCAGCAGCAGGCTCTGCGCGTAATTGAGCGCGACACGTCGGTAACGCTCATCGAGCATCTGGGCGAGCAGGTCCAGACGCGCGACCACCTTGCCAAACTCAACGGCAAAACTGAGGTTGCTGCCCTCCTCTGATAGTTCATTGGAAAACAGCAGCAAGACGCCGTTGGCATCCTGACGCTGGCTGAGCAGCCAGGTGGCTTTCTCGATATTGCGCGCGGCGTTGCTGACAAATTGCGGGTTGATCGAGTCAGTCATATAAAACTGGGTGCGACCGCCGTGAGCCGTCACCAGCATGCTGCCGATCGCATAGATGAACGCCCCGACGCGATCGCCGCGAAATTCCGGGCCCAATGAATAGCTCAAAGCGGCCAGGTCATGGCGGTCCCCCAAGGCAGGCAGTGACTGACGGCTCTCGATGGCCTGGCGGATTGCCCGCGCAGCAGTCACCGCGTCCGGGTAGCCCGATTGACGCCACTGGTTGGGGTTGCGCAGGTAGAGCTTGTTCATCAGCAGATACAGGCTTTGCAGGTTGTCACGCATGCTCAGGGTTGCCATGCGATCGACACTGGTTTGAAAGAATTCATCGGGTTTGCCATCGCTGAACTGCCTGGCGATATCGCGCCCCTGTTGCTGGCTGCAACCGGTCGAACTGAATATAAACACCGCTGCAAACAGCAGCGGCCATCGGCTGATAAAAGCTATAAACGTTGGATCCATCGGCACCGGGTCTGGCTGCTGTCCACGCGCTGAATGAGCGTGGTCGTGACAGGAATAGATCAGGAGAATGAAAAAAAGTGCGGCACGCAGGCTTGGATCAGCGAAGGCCTACAGGCTGGGGGACCGTCATTAAGCGTGCAATCCTCTTGAATACTTGCCTGATCCTGCGAGTTATCGATGACGGGATAGATAGGCCTTGCACCGTGGTCTAGAGTGCAACGATGGGCAACTTATAAGAAAAGCCACATCAACCGATGATCAGCAGGTGAACCATGCAATTACGTATCAACCAAAAAGCCTATGAGGTCGATGCCGACGCCGACACGCCGTTGCTATGGGTGATCCGCGATGACCTGGGGATGACCGGCACCAAGTACGGCTGCGGCCTGGCCCAGTGTGGCGCCTGCTCGGTACTGGTGGACGGTAATGTCGTGCGTTCCTGCGTCACGCCGGTGGCCGCAGTGGTCGGCCGCGAGGTCACCACCATCGAGTCGATTGAAACCGATGACGTGGGCAAGCGCGTGGTCGCGGCCTGGGTCGAGCACCAGGTGGCGCAATGCGGTTACTGCCAATCCGGTCAGGTGATGGCCGCTACCGCGCTGCTCAAGCACACCCCTGCGCCTACTGATGCACAGATTGAAGCCGCCATGATCAACCTGTGCCGCTGTGGCACCTACAACGCCATCCGCACGGCCGTGCACGACCTGGCCGCCCAACCTGCCAGGACGGAGAGCGCCTGATGAATACGCGCAACGAAATACTCGATGCGCCATTGGGCGAACCGGTCAATCTGTCGCGCCGGCGTTTTCTGGCCAGCACCGCCGTCGGTGCGCTGGTCATAGGTTTCGGCCTGCCACTGGGCGCGTCCAGGGCTTACGCCGCCACGGCCGGCCCGGCAGAACGCGGGACCCAGGTGCCGGCATTTCTCGAGATTCGCCCGGACGGCAGCGTGCGCCTGCTCAGCCCCTTCATGGAAGGCGGCCAAGGCACCCACACCGCCATGGCGCAGATCGTCGGCGAAGAACTGGATGCCGACCCCGCCACCTTCGTGGTCGAGGCCGCACCGCCCGGCGAAGCCTATGTGGTGATGGAAAACGGTATGCGCATCACCGGTGGCAGCATGTCCATCCGCATGAGCTACCCGACCATGCGCCGCCTCGGCGCCCTGGCCCGCGCCATGTTGCTGCAGGCCGGTGCCGAGCAATTGGGCGTGCCCGTGGCCCAACTGACCACACAGCCCGGCCGCGTCGTACACGCTGCTTCCGGCCGCTCGCTGGGTTACGGTGAGTTGGCCGGTCGTGCCCTGGACATGCCGGTGCCCGACCCGGCCACGATTACACTGCGCGACCCCAGCCAGTTCCGCTGGATCGGCAAGCCGGTGAAACGTCTGGATGCCTACGACAAATCCACCGGCAAGGCGCAATACAGCATCGACCTCAAGGTAGACGGCATGCTCCACGCCGCCGTCCAGCACGCGCCACGCCTGGGCATGACCGTCGGCAGCCTGCGCAACCAGGCACAGGTCGAGGCCATGAAAGGCGTGCACTCGGTTCACCAACTGCCAGGTGCAGTGGCGGTCGTTGCCGAACGCTGGTGGCATGCCAAGCGGGCGGTGGAGGCGATCCAGGTGGAATGGCTGGAAGCGGCTGCCGGTTCGACCGTGCGCGCGATGCCCGCGGACTTCTCCAGCGACAAGTACCGCGACTTCCTCGCCGCCCAACAGGGCCCGGCCCGTGACGACGAGAACGAAGGCGATGTGGCCGGCGCGCTGGCCAACGCCAAGACCAAAATTGAAGCGACCTACCACAACCAATACCTCAACCACGCTCAGCTGGAGCCCCCTTCAGCCCTGGCGCGTTTCAACCCAGACGGCTCGCTGGAGGTGTGGTTGCCCAACCAGGCACCGGATATGTTCCGCGCCGACATGGCCAAGCGCACCGGGCTCTCCATTGAACAAATCACCCTGCACTCGCCGCTGCTGGGCGGTTTTTTTGGCCGGCATTTCCTGTATGACTCGGCCAACCCCTACCCGCAGGCCATCGCCTTGGCCAAAGCGGTAGGCCGCCCGATCAAACTGATCTGGAGCCGCGAAGAAGAGTTCCTGCGCGACGTGTTGCGCCCGGTCGCTGTGGTCAAGTTCCGCGCTGCGCTGGACGACAAAGGCTTGCCAGTGGCCATTGAGGCGGTCAGCGCCACCGAAGGCCCCTCCGAAGCCATCGCCGGCAAACAGGGCGAAAAACTCGACCCCACGGCGCTCGAAGGGTTGTCGGGCAAGTCCTACGCCATCCCCAACAAACGCATCGCGCAGATCTACGTCAAGGGCCCGGCCATGCTCGGCTACTGGCGTTCGGTGGGCAATTCGCTGAATGACTTTTTCTACGAAGCGTTCCTCGACGAACTGGCCGACAAAGGCGGCCACGACCCCTACGAGCTGCGCCTGCACCTGCTGCGCGACAACAAGCGGCTGACCACCCTGCTGCAAGCGGCGGGCGATTTGTCCGGTGGCTGGAAACGTGGCCCCTACACGGCCGAG
This sequence comes from Pseudomonas antarctica, assembly GCF_001647715.1. Taxonomy (NCBI): domain Bacteria; kingdom Pseudomonadati; phylum Pseudomonadota; class Gammaproteobacteria; order Pseudomonadales; family Pseudomonadaceae; genus Pseudomonas; species Pseudomonas antarctica. Next base: position 2,417,564 of record NZ_CP015600.1, on the reverse strand, counting down.
GACGGCACGCGTCGGGCACGGGGCGTGGCCATGGCCTCGCCGTTCGGCTCGCACGCGGCGGTGATCGCCGAAGTGTCGATCGAAAGCGGCCAGGTCAAGGTGCACCATATCTGGGAAGCCATTGACCCGGGCAGCATCGTCAACCCGGCAATCGTCGAGGCGCAGGTCAATGGCGCCGTGGCTTTGGGCTTATCTCAAACGTTGCTGGAGGAAGCGGTGTACGTGGATGGCAAACCACGGGCGCGCAACTACGACCTGTACCCGATCCTGCCGGCTTCGCGTATGGCGCAGGTGCACGTACGGATCGTCGAAAGTGGCGAAAAGATGGGCGGCATCGGTGAACCGCCGTTACCCGCAGTGGCGCCAGCCGTGGCCAATGCGGTGGCGCACCTGACCGGCCAGCGTATCCGCAGCTTGCCATTGAGCCGATACACCTTCAGCTAACCGACAGGGAACGCCCATGAACAACCGACGATTGGCTGCAACCGCAGGCTGGCTGGCGCTGGCCTGCGCGGTCATAGCCGCACTGCTGGCGTGGTACGTCACCCGCCAGCCCGCCTCACCGCTCGAACACGAACAAACCACCAGCTTCGACCCGGCCCTGGTCAGCCGTGGCGAGTACGTTGCCCGCCTCAGCGACTGCGTGGCCTGCCACAGCCTGCCGGGCAAGGCGCCGTTCGCCGGCGGCCTGGAGATGGCCACCCCGCTGGGCGCCATTCACGCCACCAACATCACCCCGGACCGCGAAACCGGTATCGGCGCCTACACCGCAGCCGACTTCGACCGGGCGGTGCGCCACGGTGTTGCGCCGGGCGGCCGACGGTTCTACCCGGCCATGCCGTACCCGTCTTATGCCAAGCTCAGCGATGATGACATGCGCGCGCTGTACGCGTTTTTCATGAAAGGCATAGAACCGGCCAAGCAGCCCAACATCCCTAGCGACATTCCCTGGCCGCTCAACCTGCGCTGGCCCATCGCGCTGTGGAACGGGGTGTTCGCGCCGAACGCCACCTACGCCGCCAAACCCGGCGAGGATGCGCTGTGGAACCGTGGCGCGTATATCGTCCAGGGCCCGGGCCACTGCGGCAGTTGCCACACGCCACGCGGCCTGGCCTTCAACGAGAAGGCGCTGGACGAGTCCGGCGCGCCGTACCTCGCCGGCGCGTTGCTCGACGGCTGGTACGCGCCGAGCCTGCGCCAGGACCCCAACACCGGATTGGGCCGTTGGAGCGAGCCTGAAATCGTGCAGTTCCTCAAGGTCGGGCGCAACAAACATGCGGTGGTCTACGGCTCGATGACCGAAGCGTTCAACAACTCCACGCAGTTCATGGCCGATGAGGACCTGGCCGCGATCGCGCGTTACCTCAAGTCACTGCCCGGCGACCCGCAGCGTGACGGCACGGCCTGGCAATACCAGGCCGTGGCCGCCGACGCGCGCCCGGACATCCCCGGTGCCCACACCTACGCGACCCGCTGCGCGTCCTGCCATGGCCTCGACGGCAAGGGCCAACCCGAGTGGATGCCTCCCTTGGCCGGCGCCACCTCGGCACTGGCAAAGGAAAGCGCCTCGGCGATCAATATCACCCTCAACGGCTCGCAACGCGTGGTCGCCGCCGGTGTACCGGACGCCTACCGCATGCCAGCGTTTCGTGAACAACTGTCCGACCCGGAAATCGCTCAGGTGTTGACCTACGTGCGCAGCACGTGGGGCAACCACGGTGGCGCGGTCGACGCACAGGCGGTCGGCAAGCTGCGCGGGCATACCGACCCGGCCAGCAGCAGTCCGATTATTCTGCACATGCGCTGAAAAAGGCGTTCAACTCGCCGTCAGGTCAACCGAAAAACAACACCCATTCGGTTGCCTGGCGGTGAGTTCAACCCGCCACCGCTGGGTGCTGCAAATACGCTGCACCAACGACAGGCCAAGCCCCAGCCCTTCTCCCCGGCTGTGTTCACCTCTGACAAAGGGCTGGAACATCGCCTCGCGCTTGTGATCGGGAATGCCAATGCCGCTGTCCTCCACACGAAAACCGTGCTCGCTCAAGGTCAGTCGAATAAAGCCGCTGTCGGTGTAGTGCCAGGCATTACGCAGCAGGTTGCCCATAACCGACTGCAACAGCGTCAGGTTGTACTCCACGGGTGAGGTGTGTTCGCTTTCATAAATGAACTCGAGGCCTTTTTCGCGAATCATTCGCCCCCAGATTTCCACCAGGCCATCCGCCACGTCCTTCAACGTTGCTTGAGCGCCATGGCCCTGGGCACCCGAGGCCCGCGCCAGCATCAGGAAGGTGTCCACTAGTTGCCGCATCTCATCGGTGGCCCGCGCAATCCGGCCCACCTGGGCCACCGAACGTTGATCCAGCGAAGGGTCACCGAGCAACAATTCGCAGGAGCTGGCCAAGACCATCAGCGGTGTGCGCAGCTCGTGGCTGACGTCACTGGTGAACAGTTTTTCCCGGCTCAACGCATCGCGCAGGCGCCCCAGGGTCTTGTCGAAAGACAAGGCCAACTCCCCCACTTCATCCACGGCGTAATCCGGATGCAACGGCGGGGCTACATCCAGCAACTGGTCGCGATGACGCACTTGCCGCGCCAGGCGTACCACCGGCGCCATCACGCGGCGCGCCAACAAGCGGCCCAGCAGGACCGCCAACAGAATGCTCAGGATAAAACCCACCGCCACCGCGCCGAACAGCACACGCTCACGTTGCTTAAAGCTTTCCTGGTTGCGCATCAGCACGTATTGGCGCCCATCGACCACCTGAGACACCGCGTAGTAGGCCCGCCCCTGATAGTCGACCTCCTGGAAACCCGGCGCCAGCTCGGTCAGCAACGGGTCGAGCGCCAGGTCACCCTGCTCACCCTGGGCGAAAAACAATTCGCCTTTGCCCGGGCGGTGGCTCCAGCTGGCCGTGTCATCCTGGCGCAACAGGCGGTTCAACCCGCTGCCGAGGTCGGCGCTGGTGAGTTTGTATTCGACCACATGCACGGTGGCGATAATGCCCGCTGCAAACACGCCCGCCACGAAGGCGCTCATCAGCGCAAACACAATCACGATCCGTTTCGTCAGGCTGTGCCTGAAGTCCATTGCCATACGGGGTCCCACGGCTGTGTTCAACCTGAAATACCTGCTGAGTCGGGTAATGCCTTTCGACGCCGACGTTCGAACCAAAGATAGACCACGGACGTCGTGTAGCGCGTAAGCACCTGCGAAACCGCAAGCCCGCCACTCTCGCCATACCCCGCCGTGGGTACAATTCAGAACCGGCGTTATACCCGAACGCCTACGGCAGCGCACTCAGCAACACTGCCAGCGAGGTTATAAGCGTTGATGCAGTGCCTGGGTGTCGGGTGGAGAGGCGATTGAACAGGGCAGCCGGCTCGCGATAGGGGCTGATTTGTCGAGCAATAACCGTAGGCTACCAGCCGTACAAGACAGTCCAGAGGATACAGCCGGCAATCCATGCCATCCCAAAATTAAACGGCCACAACGCCCAACGCCTGAGGGACAAGGGGACGGACGCCAGTTCAGCCTCGGTCACATTCCCTCTTTTGACGTGCATTTTAGGCATTCCCAACAGTTCAGTGATCACGAGCATGCGATGAAACCTGTCGATATGCTGATTTCTGCCCCAAAACCGTTTGTTGTCGCAGACCAGCTTGTTCTCGCTGAAGCAGCTTTCCAGCGCGTCGAGCTTTGTGCATTCAGCATATAAAGTGAGCCCTGAGCCAACCAGCGCCCCAGCAAATAAAAAGATTGCCAGGATGAGTTGAAAATCCATGCTTAAGTGCCCTCTGGCTGAAAGATCAAATCACCGTCGATCTGTTCGATTTGCCCGCTCAGAAATGCACCGCCAGTGCCCAAGAAGTTACCTCCTGCATACCCTCCCGCAGCGCCGCCGATCACTGCGCAGGCCAGCGCACCGTTTCCTTTAGCCACGACGCCCAAAAAAACCTCACAGCCGCGACGGGCTAATTGCGCGCCCAGCTTCCCTCCCCAATGAGCCCCCGCCACGCCGCCCACCAACTTCCCCGTCTCCACATACTTCGCCCGCCGACACTGCGCCTCCCGCCCCTGCACACACGCCTCCTTGATCTCCAACCCTGCCACGCCCACGTCCAGTCCCAAGCCCACATAGGTCCCCTTTCCCAACCACTTCGACATCTGCGCAATGTCCCTCGTCCGCTGCGCATACCCGGCGATCTCGCCCTTATGCAGATAGCTTTTGGTTGAAATCCCCAACACCTTCTTCAACGCCTGATTGCCCTGCAACCCGGTGCCAAATCGCGCCGCGCCTTGCAATTGGGCGTCCAGCAGGCCGAACAAAGCCTTACGCTGGCGTAAAAACGCCTTACGATCCAAGCCACCGCTTTTCAGGTGCTGATGCAACCGCTCAATCTCTTCCAGCGTATGCGCCACTTCGTCCAGGTGCCGCGCCCACGCCGATGTCGCGCTGCCCACGCCCAACGAGCCATACCCCAGAAAGCTTTGCAGCAGGTCGTAGTTGTTGACCACTTGGGTTCCGGCGCCAGCGTCCAGCTCCCGACGAATCACCTCGGCCTGGCGCATCAGCCAGGCCTCCTCCCTCGAACAGCTCACGCTGTAGGTATCGGGCACAATTACCAACTGCCCCGGCGTCACCAGCCCAGGGCGCAGGTGCCGGTTCAACACGTCGAAATGATCGGAGCGCGGTCGACTCAGGGCGCCGTCCATCAACCGGGATTTCAAGCTGTGGTAGTCCGTCGTGCGCTCATTGATATAGCCCTGCGCCATGCCTCACATCCCTGGATGCAATGAAGATGGCGTCGGAATATAAGCAAGCGAATACGCCCTGGACACAAGCCCGGGAAGGCCGAGCAACATTTGGGAAGTTGCCTACATCGCGGGGAAGCAGCGCCTACAAAAAAGCCACTTACCGCCACGGTTTTAGGGCCTTGGGGTTCGGTGTAGAGCCCACGATGTGTGGATATCAATGGCAATCACAGGCAAGCCTGCTGCCCTATTTTAGGGGTCGGGTTAGTGGCATTTGGTCATGGTTTGTAAAGGGCCAGCAAGGCGTGTCTCTTTAAAATGCAGGACGTTTCCTAGACAATCCCTGCCGCCTTGTGCCTGTTGGAATCGATGACTAGTCTGCGGTCCGTCACTGCTCATCAGTGATCGGGTTTAGTCGCTCGGGGTTCAGAACAGGCGCATTGTCCCATGAAGTTTTATGGTGGCTGTGCGCAGGGCGCCTTCGGGCGCGCCGGGTTCCTGATCTGACCGGTCGACTAACCTGCGTACAGCCACCACCCTCGTTTAGTCGCGCAGAGTGTCGGTTCCTTGATCAGACAGGTACTAAACAATGAAAAAAGTTGTCCCCGATCCTCCCCGCAGTTCAACCAAAGACCGCGCCGCCTTCAATCGCGCCATCGACCATTACCTGCCCACCCAAGGTGTTCAAATCGAAGACCTGAGCTTCGAAGATGCCCTGCTCTACACCGCCAGTGTGCTCGACAGCGCGTCTGCCACGGCGCTCAATTGCAGTGAACTGCTGACGAGTCCCGAGCGGGCGAAGATTCTGGCGGTGTGGCATTTGCTGGAGCTTGCCAAGACCACCGTGGATCGCTCCATCGAGTGCCTGAACCCCGCGCATCTTCCCGCCTAAACTCAGTTAAACCCTGTGGGAGCTGGCTTGCCTGCGATAGCGATACATCAGTGAAAAATCCGCCAACTGAACCGCCGCCATCGCAGGTAAGCCAGCTCCCACAGTTGATTTGCGTCATTTGATAACGCTCATCACGTTTATTTACCGTTTATTTGACGTATTTTTCTCATTTCTGGCTCTACATTCGCCGCGCGCAAACATGCAAATGATTCCTATTGGTCCAGTCTCAATCGACCTCTCACGGGTTTCCCGTGCATTCATAAAAACCGGAGCGTTCAGCGTATGGCTTCCCGTCTACCTTCTTTCTTCACTAAAGCCCTGCTCGCCACCGCACTGCTCGGCGCCGGGTCTGTGTATGCCGCCGACTCCGTGGGCATCGTGGTGTACAACGCCCAGCACGAAAGCCTCACCAAGGCCTGGGTTGAAGGGTTCACCCAGGAAACCGGGATTCCGGTGACCATACGCAACGGCGACGACACCGAGATGGGCAACCAGATCGTGCAGGAAGGCGCGGCCTCCCCGGCTGACGTGTTCCTCACCGAGAACTCCCCGGCCATGGTGCTGGTGGACAACGCCGGGCTGTTCGCGCCGGTGGCGCCAGCCACCCTGGAACAAGTGGACGCCGCCTACCGCCCGGCCCACGGCAAGTGGCTGGGCATTGCTGCACGCTCGACGGTGTTTGTGTACAACCCAAGCAAATTGAAAGAAGCCGACCTGCCGAAATCCCTGCTGGACCTTGCCTCGCCAAGCTGGAAAGGCCGCTGGGCCGCCTCCCCGGCCGGTGCCGACTTCCAGGCCATCGTTGCCGCTGTGCTGGAATTGAAGGGCGAAGCCGCCACCCTCGACTGGCTCAAGGCGATGAAAACCAATGCGAGCATTTACCGGGGTAACAGCGCGGTGCTCAAGGCCGTCAACGCAGGCCAGGTCGACAGCGGCGTGATTTACCACTACTACAGTTTCGTCGACCAATCCAAGACCGGCGAAAACAGCAAGGACACCCAATTGCACTACTTCAAGCACCAGGACCCGGGCGCTTTTGTGAGCATTTCCGGTGGCGGTGTTTTGGCCTCCAGCAAACATAAAGACGAGGCCCAAGCCTTCTTGAAGTGGATTACCGGCAAAGACGGCCAAGCGATCTTGAAAGACGGCAACGCCTTCGAGTACGCCGTGGGCCAGAACGCCCAATCGAACCCCAAGCTGGTGCCGTTGGCGCAACTGGACGCACCGAAGGTTGACGCGTCCAAGCTCAACAGCAAAAAGGCTGTCGAGCTGATGACCCAGGCCGGACTGCTCTGATTGTTGCCTCAAGCCCCAGTGCCAGGTATCGCCCACGCGATACCTGCGCCACCACAACGACGCACCCAAGGCCTGTTCAGAGGCCGTGGGGGCACGTGGGTCACCAGTTTGTCAGTATTGGTTTCGCTGATGGCGCTGTTGCCGATTGCGTTTGTAATCGGCGTGTCGTGGCAAATCGGCTGGGCGCAAATTGAGGCGCTGGTGTGGCGCCCGCGCGTCGGCGAATTGTTGTTCAACACCGTGCTGTTGGTGGTGTTCACCCTGCCGTTGTGCGTGGTGCTGGGCATTGCGCTGGCCTGGCTGACCGAACGCACCAACCTGCCGGGGCGACGCGTGTGGTCACTGTTGGCGGTGGCGCCGCTGGCGGTGCCGGCATTCGTGCACAGTTACGCCTGGGTCAGCCTGGTGCCGTCGATTCATGGCTTGCCGGCCGGTGTGCTGGTGTCGGTGATTGCCTACTTCCCGTTTCTATACTTGCCGGTGGCGGCGACCTTGCGCCGGCTTGACCCGGCCATTGAAGACGTGGCCGAGTCCCTGGGCCTCAAGCCCTGGGCCGTGTTTGTGCGGGTGGTATTGCCGCAGTTACGCCTGGCAATCTGCGGCGGTGCCCTGTTGGTGGGCCTGCACCTGCTGGCCGAATACGGCCTGTACGCGATGATTCGCTTTGACACGTTCACCACTGCGATCTTCGATCAGTTCAAATCCACCTTTAATGGCCCGGCAGCCAATATGCTGGCGGCCGTGTTGGCGCTGTGCTGCCTGGCGATGCTGAGCGCGGAGTCCGCTGCACGCGGCCATGCCCGCTATGCGCGGGTCGGCTCCGGCAGCGCCCGGGACCAGCGCATCGTGACCCTGAGCACCCGCACCACCCTGCTCGCCCTCGGCTTGCAAGGCATGACCTGTGCACTGGCCCTGGGTATCCCACTGATCACCTTGGGCAAGTGGTTGATCGCCGGTGGCCGTGAGGTCTGGCAGTTCAGCGAACTGTTGCCGGCGCTGGAGCAAACCGTGCTGCTGGGGATAGCCGGTGCGGTATTGACCACCTGCGCGGCGGTGCCGATTGCCTGGCTGTCGATTCGGGCGCCGGGGCGCTTGCAGCGCATCCTGGAAAGCTGCAACTACATCACCAGCTCGTTGCCCGGGATCGTAGTCGCGCTGGCACTGGTCACGGTGACCATCCACTTCGCCCGGCCGATTTACCAGACCACGATTACCGTGCTGCTCGCCTACCTGCTGATGTTCTTGCCACGCGCGCTGGTGAGTTTGCGCGCGGGTATCGCCCAGGCCCCGGTGGAGCTGGAAAACATGGCCCGCAGCCTCGGTCGCTCGCCGGGCCGCGCGTTATGGCTGATCACCCTGCGCCTGGCCGCACCGGCCGCCGCTGCGGGGGCGGCGCTGGTGTTCCTGGCGATCACCAATGAACTGACCGCCACCCTGTTGCTGGCGCCCAACGGCACCCGCACCCTGGCGACCGGCTTCTGGGCGATGACCAGCGAGATCGACTACGCCGCCGCCGCGCCTTACGCGCTGATCATGATCCTGTTGTCACTGCCGTTGACCGGCCTTCTCTACCATCAATCCAAACGCACGGCAGGCCGATGAACGCCCTCGAACTCCACGCCATCTGCAAATCTTTCGGCACCCAGCGCGCCCTGGCAGACGTCACCTTATCGGTGCCCACGGGGAGCCGCACGGTGATCGTCGGGCCTTCGGGCTCCGGCAAGACCACTTTGCTGCGCATGATTGCAGGCTTTGAATTCCCCGACACCGGCAGCCTCACGCTGAACGGCCAGACATTGGTCGACGCCACTCACGCCGTGCCCGCCCACCAGCGCCAGATCGGGTATGTGCCGCAGGACGGCGCGCTGTTCCCGCACATGACCGTGGCCGACAATATCGGCTTCGGCCTGGCCACCAAGGGCGAGGCTCGCCACACGCGTATCGCCGAACTGATGGACAGCGTAGCCCTCGACGCCAGCATGGCCGGGCGTTGGCCCCATGAACTCTCCGGCGGCCAGCAGCAACGGGTGGCGCTGGCCCGGGCCTTGGCGCAACAACCACGGCTGATGTTGCTCGATGAACCGTTTTCCGCGCTGGACACCGGCTTGCGCTCGGCCATGCGCAAGATGGTCGCGCGGCTGCTGAGCGACGCGGGCATTACCACGATTCTGGTGACTCACGATCAAAGCGAGGCGCTGTCGTTCGCCGATCAGTTGGCGGTGATGCGCCAGGGTCGCCTGGTGCAGTCCGGTCACCCGATGGACCTGTACCAGTACCCCGTCGATGAGCAGACCGCATTGTTTCTCGGCGAGGCCGTGGTCATGCCCGCCAGGATCGAAGCGGGCTGGGCGCATTGCGGCCTGGGGCGCGTGCAGGTCGACAGCAAGACCCACTCCACCACGGCGCGAATCATGCTGCGACCGGAGCAATTGCAGTTGAGTACCACCGACGTTTCCGGCTGTCGAGGGGTGGTGACCGAACGCGAGTTCGGCGGCAATACGTGCACGCTGACTGTGGTGTTGCAACCCGATGACGCCGAGCCAGGCCCCGCCATTCTGGTGCGCAGTTCAGGCCTGCAAGCGCCTCCCATCGGCAGCGGGGTTCACCTCACCACGCTCGGTATGGCCCATGTGTTGAAAAAAGCTTCGCCCCTCAGTCTCAGCTAAGTTTCGGGGCCTACCTTCTCCCCTGCGCCCACCACCGCGCAGTCAAGGAGAGGTAACCCCATGAATGCCACAGCAGCCCGTTGGCTGAATAAAGTACCCGAGGTGACGCTGTCATTCTGGGTGATCAAGATATTGTCCACGACCGTGGGCGAAACCGGCGCGGATTACCTCGCCGTCAATGCCGGCTTCGGCGCTGGCTGGACCAGCCTCGGCATGGCTGCGCTGTTGGCCGTCGCGCTGTTCGGGCAGATGCGCACCAAAGCCTACACACCCTGGATTTACTGGCTCACCGTGGTGCTGGTGAGCATCGTCGGCACACAGATCACCGATATCCTCACCGATAAACTCGACGTCAGCCTGTACCTCAGCACAGCGATTTTTGCGGGCCTGCTCGCGCTTAACTTTGTGGTTTGGTATCGCACCGAGCGCAGCCTGTCGATCCGCGACATCGTCACGCCACGGCGTGAGTGGTTTTACTGGACGACGGTGCTCTGCACGTTTGCCCTGGGCACCGCTGCCGGTGACCTGGCCACCGAAGCGCTGGGCCTGGGCTTCACGCTCGGCGCGGTGATTTTCGCCGGTTTGATCGCCGTGGCCATGGTGGCCTGGCGCGTGGGCGTCAACAGCGTGCTGACCTTCTGGGTCGCCTACATCCTCACCCGACCTTTCGGCGCCTCCCTCGGCGACCTGCTGACCCAAGCCAAGACCTATGGCGGCCTGGGCATGGGCGCCAGTTGGACCAGCGCGCTGTTCCTCTGCGTCATTGTCCTGCTGGTGGCCGTCGCGCAAATCAGTGTCAGCAACCGCAAAGTCATCCCCCAATAACGACTCACCTCTAGGAAACCCTCATGCGCGTTCAAAACATGATCCGCCACGCCGCCATTGTTTCAGCGATCTTTATGCTGGGCATTGCCACCGGCTGCTCCAAACCTGCCGACAAACCCCAAGACACCGCCGGCGGCTCCACCGTCACGAGCAGCCAACCCCATGCGTCAAAACTGGGCGACCTGTCCGAATTCCGCGCCATCGCGGCGGACGTGTCGGCGCTCGTCGCCAAGCACGACCTGGCGGGTGCCAAAGCCCGCATCAAAGACCTGGAAACCAGCTGGGATGCCGCCGAGGCCGGGATCAAACCTCGGGCCGCGAACGACTGGCACGTGCTGGACAAAGCCATCGACCGTGCGCTTTCAGCCCTGCGTGATGGCAACCCGAACCAGGCCGACTGCACCGCCTCGATGGAGGACTTGCTCAAGACCTTCGATGCGATGAAAGGCTGACATCAGACAATCATGCTTCAATACAGACGCGGTGATCCTTTCACCGCGTTTGCTTTTGCTGCGGAGGCGACATGCGGATACTGCTGGTCGAAGACGACCCGATGATTGGCGATGCCATCCAACGCGCGCTCAGCGATGCGAGCTATGCCGCCGACTGGGTCAAGAACGGCCTCACCGGCCTCGCCGCACTCGACACCCAACCTTACGACCTGGTGCTGCTGGACCTGGGCCTGCCCGGCAAGGACGGCCTCGATGTGCTGGACAGCATCCGTGGGCGCAACAACCCAGTGCCGCTGCTGATCATTACCGCCCGTGACAGTCTCGATGACCGCCTGCGCGGCCTCGACAGTGGCGCCGATGACTATCTGCTCAAACCGTTCGACATCTCGGAATTGCTCGCGCGTATCCGTGCGGTGTTGCGCCGCAAAGGCGGGAACGCTCTGCCGTTTCTGGACAATGGCAGCGTGTCGCTGGACCTGCTCACCAAGCAAGCCAGCACCGACGCGCATCGCAACGTCGCCCTTTCCAGTCGCGAATTTGCGCTGCTGCAAGCCCTGCTGATTCGCCCAGGAGCAATCCTCTCGCGCAGTGAGTTGGAAGACCGTCTGTATGGCTGGGGCAATGAGGTCGAAAGCAACGCCATCGAATTCCTGATTCACGCCTTGCGGCGCAAGTTGGGCAGTCATGTCATCAAGAATGTCAGGGGCATGGGATGGATGGTTTCAAAAAGCGTTTGAGTGAATCGGTCCAACTGCGGCTGTCGGTCACCCTGTCCCTGGCCATTTTGCTGGTGGCGCTGGTGGCCAGCGTGTTTACCTTTGTCTCGGCCTTCGACGAAACCCACGAACAGCAGGACGACACCTTACGCCAGGTCGCGATGCTGTATGACCGCCAGCAGATGACCCTGCACTACCCACAAGGCCCGGCCATTGATGGCGATGACGAGGAATCCCGGGTGATCATTCAACACCTGGGTGACGGCCGGCGCGCCACGGGCACCAACGATGAAGCCTTGCCCTTGCCCTTCCCCACAGACCTCGCTGACGGGCTGTCCACCGTTGAGGTGACCGGTGAAAACTTTCGCGTGCTGGTGCACACCACGGCACGTGGCGAACGCATTGCCGTGGCCCAGGAATCCGATGCCCGCGACAAGGACGCCCGCGAAAGCGCCTGGCGCAGTTTGTTGCCGTTCCTGATCTTGTTTCCGGTGCTGCTGTTGGTGGTTGGCGATCTGGTGCGCAAGTTGTTTCGCCCGATTGGTGTGCTCGCCGCCGAGATCGACCAGCGCGCCGAGCAGGAACTGCACCCCATTGAAGAACAACACCTGCCCAGCGAGGTGCGCCCGTTTGTGGTGGCGATCAATCGTTTGCTGGCCCGCGTTGAGCAGTCGATGGACAGCCAGCGGCGCTTTGTCGCCGATGCCGCTCACGAACTGCGCTCGCCGATGACCGCCCTGGCCCTGCAAGCCGACCGGCTGGCCGCCACTGACCTGTCGCCCATGAGCCGGGAGCGTTTTGAGCCGCTGTCACGCGGCATTCAACGCGGCCGCACATTGATCGATCAACTGCTGAGCCTGGCGGCGGCGCAGTCGGCGTCGGAGCGCGTACAAACGCCGCTGTCGGTGCATGCCGTGTATCGCCAGGTGCTGGAAGACCTATTGCCGTTGGCCGAGCACAAACAGATCGATATCGGTGTTGAAAGCACTCAGGACGTGCAGGTGATGTTCAACGCGATGGACCTGTTCACGCTGGTGAAAAACCTGGTGGATAACGCCATTCGCTACACCCCGCCGGGTGGGCGTATTGACCTGTCGGTGGCGGTGATGGCTGACACCATTCAACTGCAAATCAAAGACTCGGGGCCCGGTATTTCAGTCGAGGAACAGGCGCGGGTGTTTGACCCGTTCTATCGCAGCCTGGGCACCGACGAGGCCGGTTCCGGCTTGGGTTTATCGATCGTCAAGGCGATCACCGATCGCACCGGGGCGCAGGTGCAACTGTCATTTACCGACGCTGAGGAGCAGCGCGGGTTGTGTGTCAGCGTGTGGCTTGCGAAATAGCCCTCAGCCGCCAGCTTTTTTTCGCCTGGATATTGCTCGCCAGAACTAAAAGTCCATAATGGACAAATTAGTTTATCTGCGGAGATAGCCATGTCCAGCACGCCTCAAGTGATTGACCAAGCCCAAGCGCGCGAACTACTCGCCAAGGTGGACGTGCCCCGGGTGCTGCGCAAGCTGTTCCGCGACCTGGCCGCCGGGCAGGCGGTGCAGCCGGCGCAGCAATGCGTGGAGTTCCCACGAGGGGCCGGCGATTTCATCAACTATTTGGGTGTGCTGGCCGAAGACGGGGTGTACGGGGTCAAGACGTCGCCCTACATCGTGCGCGACCAAGGGCCACTGGTGACGGCATGGACATTGTTGATGTCGATGCACACCGGCCAGCCGCTGTTGCTGTGTGATGCGGCCGAGCTGACCACCGAACGCACGGCCGCCACGACCGCATTGGCGGTGGACGCCCTGGCGCCCGCGGCAGCCCGACGCCTGGCGATTATCGGCAGTGGCAAGGTCGCCCAGGCGCACCTGCGCTATGTGCAGAACCTGCGCGACTGGCAGCACATCAGCCTGTATTCACCGCGCTTGCGCCGCGCCAGCGCCGATACCCTGGCCCATCTCACCGGCCTGGACCCACGCCTGACCGTCGCCAGCACCTGCGAGGCCGCGCTGGAAGACGCGGACGTGATTCTGCTCTGCACCTCGTCGGCAGGCCCGGTGATGGACCCCTCGCGCCTGAGCAAACCGGCGCTGATTACCTCCATCAGCACCAACGCCCCACGCGCCCATGAAGTACCGCCGCACTGCCTCAACGACATGCAGGTGTTCTGCGACTACCGCCAGACCACCCCGGGCGCGGCCGGCGAAATGCTGATCGCCGGCGAACAACATGGGTGGGACAAGCGTGCCGTCGTCGGTGACCTGCCCGAATTGCTCAGCGACATGGCGCAGCGCCCGAACTACGACCGCAGTGTGTTTTTCCGCTCGATCGGGTTGGGCCTGGAAGACGTCGCACTGGCCAATGCGTTGTATCAAATCCAGCGCTAACCCCTTTTTCAGGAGATATTCATGAGCCATGCAGACTTCATCATCATCGGCGGCGGCATTGCGGGCGCTTCCACGGGTTTCTGGCTGTCGCAGCACGGAAAAGTGCTGGTGCTGGAGCGTGAAAATCACCCGGCCTACCACGCCACCGGGCGTTCGGCGGCGCTCTACACCGCCGCTTATGGCACGCCGCAAGTGCGCGCGTTGACCCTGGCCAGCCGCACGTTTTTTGATAACCCGCCGGCGGGCTTCTGTGAGCATCCATTGCTCACGCCGCGCGGTGAAATGACTGTGGATTTCAGCGGCGACCCGGCGGAACTGGAAAGCCAATACCAAAGTGCCAAAGCCACGGTGTCGCAGGTGCAGCGCCTGACTGCCGACGAAGCCTGCGCGCGGTTGCCGATCCTGCGTCGCGAAAAAGTCCACGGTGCCATCTTCGACCCGACGGCCAGCGACATCGACACCGACGCCCTGCACCAGGGTTATTTGCGCGGCATCCGCCGTAACAACAGCGAAGTACGCACCGACAGCCACGTGCTGGGGCTGAGTCGTGACGCCGAGGGCCTGTGGCAGGTGCGCACCCAGGATGCGACGTACACCACGCCCATCATCATCAACGCCGCCGGGGCCTGGGCCGACCATATCGGCGGGCTGGCCGGCGCGGCCTCCATCGGCTTGCAGCCCAAGCGTCGCTCGGCGTTTATCTTCGCCGGGCCCGAAGGCGTGGACACCCATCAGTGGCCGATGCTGGTGGCCCTCGACGAAGCCTTCTACATGAAACCCGACGCCGGCATGTTCCTGGGCTCACCGGCCAACGCCGACCCCGTCGAGCCGCAGGATGTGCAGCCCGAAGAGCTGGACATCGCCATGGGCATTTACCAGATCGAAGAAGCCACCACGCTGACCATCCGCCGCCCGACCCGGACCTGGGCCGGGCTGCGCAGTTTTGTGCACGACGGTGATTTGCTCTCGGGCTTCGACCCGCACGTGCCGGGGCTGTTCTGGGTCGCGGCGCAAGGCGGCTATGGCATCCAGACCTCACCCGCCATGGGCCAGGCCAGTGCGGCCCTGGTGCGCGGCGCGCCGCTGCCGGAGCAACTGACGCGGTTCGGCCTGGACGCTGGTATGCTCTCGCCCGTCCGCCTGGAGCCGCATTGATGAACACCGCTGAACACGAAAAGGTTGTCCAGAACTTCCGGGCGATTGCCGATGCGATCGCCACGTTGTTCTTCCCCCACGCCGAAGTGGTGCTGCATGATTTGCGCACGCAAAAAGTCGACTACATCGCCAATAACCTGTCGAAACGGGCCATCGGCGACGACTCGGCGCTGGAGGACATGCTCAGCGATGACATCCGCGAAGTGAATATCGGTCCGTACGAAAAGCTCAATTGGGACGGCCAGAAAATTCGCAGCCTGAGCACCGTGCTCCACGACCACAAAGGTCGCCGGTTGGCGGTGCTGTGCATCAACCTGAATATCTCGCTGTTCGAAAATGCCAAGGCGGCACTGGACCTGTTCCTGTCGCCGAGCAAGCTGATCCCGCAACCGGACTCATTGTTTCGCGATGACTGGCAGGAACGGATCAACACCTTCTTGCATGCGTGGATGCGCGAGCGCCAGTTGAGCCTGAATCTGCTGACCCGTGACCATAAACGTGAGCTGGTGCTGGCGTTGCATGCCGAAGGCGCGTTCAAGGGCAAGAGTGCGTCGAACTATGTGGCGAATGTGCTGGGGATGGGACGGGCGACCGTCTACAAGCACCTCAAGGAATTGAAGGGCTGAGCAGATCATCTTCGCAACACCACCGATCAACGGTGGTGTTCAGAGCCGTATTCGCAGTCAGTCGCCGTAGATATCCGACTTGAAGTACTGCTGTGAAATCTTCTGGTACTCGCCATTGGCACGGATGCCGTCGATGGCCGTGTTCAACTCACTGACCAATGCCGTATTGCCCTTGCGCACCGCGATCCCGGCGCCCTCGCCCACGTATTTCGGGTCCTTGAGTTCGGGGCCGACAAAGGCGTAGCCCTTGCCGCGTGGCATCGCCAGGAAGTCACTCAGGGGGATGGTGTCGGCAAAGATCGCATCCAGGCGACCTGACGCCAGGTCCATGTAGATTTCTTCGTTATTACTGTAGCGCTTGACGTTGATGCCCTTGGGCTCGAACACCTCGGTGGCGTAGCGGTCGGTGGTCGTGGCGCGTTGCACGCCGATGGTCTTGCCCTTGAGGCTGGCGTACTGGTCATCCACGGCTGCACCGTCCTTCATCACCAGGCGCGAGGACGTAAAGTAATACTTGTGGGTGAAATCCACCGATTTCTTGCGGTCTTCGTTGATGGTCATGGACGACAGGGCCATGTCGATTTTCTTCACTTTGAGGGAAGGAATCAGACCGTCGAACTCACCCTCTACCCACACGCACTTGACCTTCATTTGCGCACACAACGCGTTGCCGATGTCGTAGTCGAACCCGACGATTTTGCCGTCCTGGGTCTTGGAGGCGAACGGTGGGTACGCCGCCTCGATGCCGATGCGCAGGGTTTTCTCGGCGGCCAGCAAGTGGCTTGAGGCAATCAGGCTCAGGGCCAGGCCGGTAATCAGCGTGCGTTTCTTCATGATCGTTGTCTCGCAAGTTGTTGTTGGTTTGGCAAGCGCGAAGAAAGGGAGAAGTGAACCCTGTATTTGTACTTATAATTCCATACTGGACTTTTACGTATTGATCGTCAATCCACCGCTATCGCTGCCACTTCCATAAATCCTGATCCAAATCGCTACAGGTCCTGGACTCACTCGCAGGCACTGGATGGCAAAAACGGCGGTGATGAGCACGGCGGGCAAAATTATTGCCCGTCTCCATCGTTTCTCCACAAAACCTCCCATGAAAGTGCATGTTGATTACGCACAATTGCGATCGCCGTAGCGCCCTGTCGCGCAGGCTTACCAGGAGAAACAGCTGCTGGGCACCCTCACCCAGACGCTATGATCACTACTTGGCAACGTGGCCATGGACCGGCAGCCACGACAAGGCAGATAAGCGCGAGCACACGGACGCAAAGGCTCGCAGCGTATTCACCGAGCAGACCATGACTGATTTTCCCGTAGCACCGATGCCCCGTCCGGAGAGCGCCAGAGAAACCCAGGCACTCGTGCTGATTGCCGAAGATGAACCTGAAATTGCCGACATCCTGATTGCCTATCTCAAACGCAGTGGCTTTCGCACCGCACACGCACGTGACGGCCGACAGGCCCTGGAAATGCACCTGGCGCTCAAGCCGGACCTGGTGCTGCTGGATGTGCTGATGCCTCACGTGGATGGCTGGCAGGTGCTTGCCGAAGTGCGCCATCGCGGCCATACGCCGGTGATCATGCTGACGGCGCAGGACCAGGATATGGACAAGCTGATGGGCCTGCGCATCGGGGCCGACGACTACATCGTCAAACCGTTCAACCCGGCCGAAGTCGTCGCGCGCACCCAGGCTGTACTCAGACGTTCCATCGATTACCACTACCGCGCCAGCCCCACAGTGCTGCGGGTGGACGCGTTTGAAATTGATCTTGAAAGCTATGAAGTCACGGTGACCCTC